>JAFKGK010000023.1 GCA_017307165.1 Candidatus Melainabacteria bacterium | reverse complement strand
GCCGCGCACTTTGGTCGGAAGAAGCGGTTCAATCACCGACCATTCGAAATCCGTCAAATCAAAGCGCGCCATCACAGCCTCCAATCGCTGAAGAAAGTGAATCACAAACCGCTCAAATCTAAAACTATTTTATGGGTATGTGACCTAGAGTTTTCCGGTACAGTTTCCTGGCTGGGAAAGGAACGGAAGACGATGAAGGCAGCGCAGTTTTCGAATGCACAAAAGGCGTTTATTTTAGATAAAGCTGATGAAAGTGTGCCGGTGGCGGAGATCTGCCGGAAGGCAGGGATTAACCAGGCGACCTATTTCAACTAGAAGAAAAAATACGCGGGAACGTTGCCGCCGGAGATGAAGAAGCTGGAGGACGAGAACACGCGACTGAAAAAGATCGTCGCGGACCTGACATTGGACCGTGAGATGTTGCAGGATGTTATTCGGCGAAAGCTCTAAGGCCTGCTCGCAAGTGAGAGGTGGTGAAGGGTATGTGCGGGGATTAGGCAATCTCGATCCGGCGTGCCGATCGGGCCGCTCTGGAACATCGCATTCGCGACATTTGCGAGATCCGTGTGCGATACGGATATCGCCGCGTGTATGTGCTGTTGGAACGCAAGGGTTGGAGCACCAATATCAAGAAAACCTAACCCATTTACAGGGGCTTGGGTCTTCAACTGCACAACAAGACGCCGAAGCGTAGGGTCAAAGCGAAGCTGCAGGAGGATTGTCAAATGGCAGTTGGTCCGAACGATGTCTGGGCCATGGAACTTTGTTCACGACCAACTCGCGACTGGGAAGAAGCTGCGCGTCTTGACGGTCGTCGATACCTTCTTTCGCTATGTGCCGATGCTCGATCCACGTCATAGCTATCGCGGTGAAGATGTCGTGCAAAACCCGGAACGAGTATGCTGGAAAGTTGGCTATCCGAAGACGATCCGTGTCGATCAGGGCACGGAATTTGTGTCACGCGATCTTGACCTCTGTGCCTATACCAAAGGCGTCACCCTGAACTTCTCTCGCCTAGGCAAGCCTACGGATAACGCCTATATTGAAGTTTTCAATGGCCGCTTCCAGGCGGAGTGCCTGAACCAGCATTGGTTCCTCACCCTTGCGGATGTCCGCGACAAGATGGGGGATTAGCGTCGATACTACAACGAAATCCATCCATGTTCCGCCCTCGAAATGGTTTCATCACGGCAGTTCATCAGGGCTAAATCAAACTAGCCGACTGTCCGGTGAAACGGGGAGCACTCCACTGAACGGCCTCAGCTTGCCGCTTACATAAAGGACCGACATTAAGACGTTGCTTCGCGGACGTCACTACTGGTAGAATTGACGAAATGAAGGGTGCGATATGTTTGTTGGCGAACTGCCCGAAGTTGTGAACTGCAAGGATTGGCCCTAACGGGCATCGAGAACGTTCAAAGTCCTAAAGAAGGGACGTGCTCTTCAAGATGTCGAGAAACTTGGGGGAGTTGCTCTTGCGTTCGGTAAGCCTTAAACCGGAGAGATCGTCATCGCAAAGTGTTGCTAAGGTGGATCAAGATGTGCTGGCGGGTATACGCCTTGATCGGTCTAGTGCTTACGCACTAGGATGTAGTGGTTAGTAAAAGAGCTTATGGCTTAATTAGCTTTGTTCCATACCCTTGCCTGCGCGGATTGCTGTTGAGATGGACACAGGGAAAATGGATGTTATTGCATTTCGAATTTTGATAGAGGAAACCCTGATCGGCGATAGGCATGAATAAGATTGGCAAGTTTGAATCTGTAGCTGGCTAATCTGAAGGTGCTCTCGGTGGGCAATAAAATTTACTTTGACATCGGGGTTAGTCTACGTGGGTTGAGGTTAGATAATCTTTGAGGATGCGTCAGTGTCTCGTATAGAAAAGAGCTCAAAGAGGAATCTCGCCTTGGCAGCCTTAAAGAGAAAACAGCATGTTATGCACGCTGTCATCATGCGTGATATGCGCTCTCGATTTTTTAACAACGGTTTAGGTTTCGTTGTTCAGTGCCTTTGGCCTCTTGCGCACCTCTTGATCATCATGGTCATCAATATCGTCGCCGGGCGAGCTGCACCCTACGGCGATCCTATGTTGTTTTTTGCGACCGGCTTGGTACCGGTTTTGACTTTTATTTACATCTCGCGGTTTATGTCACTTTCGCTGCTTATGAATAAACCGATGTTGTCGTTTCCAATTGTTCAATTAACAGATGTTTTATTCGGCAGGGCAATATTGGAAGTTTTTGCCGGTTGTGTATCTTTGCTTTTTCTTTGGATTATATTTGTAGCGTTGGGGGTTTATTACTATCCACTCGATTTGAGTGAGGCGTTATTTGCGTATCTTGCAACAATTTTGCTGGCGGTTGGTGTTGGGATGATCGTCGGAGTTGTTAGTATGTTTCTTCCGATGTTTGCAACAATATATGCATTGATGGGGATATTATTCTATATCTCCTCTGGCGCGCTATTTGTTGTGTCCAACTTACCGGATCAGCTTGCGATCCCTATGTCCTATAGCCCCGTTGTTCAATGTGTCGAATGGATGAGAGTGGCCTATTTCGATAACTATAGCGATAAGCTGTTAGATAGGAGCTATCTAGTTTTTGTTGGGTGTGGTTGCTTGTTCATTGGTCTTATCGCGGAGAGACTTTCGCGAAGGATCATGTTGGATGAAATGTAGATCACCAACAACCCATTCTATTGCTCGCTGGTCAGACATTTCTATGAATTCAAGAAAGATCATCGGCCAATTCCATATCTAAAGGAGCCTCCGATATGGGAGGGGGCCGATTTTGTTTTGATTGCAGATAGGCGACCAGATAAGGGTTGGGCCGTGGGACCGCTTGGACGGATAACGTGTCGCGAGAGACGGACTGCTCCCGCCGGCGAATCGCGTGACCGGTACCAGAAACAATCTTATGTTTAACTCCACGGCTGATGGTCAACATATTCCAGGCCCAATCTTCATAGCCAAATCCTGCCTTAAGATCTGTCTCCGGATAGGAGTTCTGCAGGTAAACTTCGCGCGCGCCAAAACTAAGGGCTGTCCAATAATTTTCAATCATAAGTCCGCTTGGACAAAAATCGGGTTCCTCCATATCGAGATGAACAAAAATATGGTGAGCCGAACCAAAGTAGACGCAAACCTCAGGGTGCCAAATTACCGCGTCGTGACGAGACTGCGCGGCGAGCGTAGCTTGTGTCAGCCAATTCACCCCCCAAAGATCGTCAGCATCCAAAAAAGCGACATATTTGCCCTTCGCTTGAGATATCGCATAATTGCGCGCCCGCGCAGGATCACCAAAATCGGTCTCTACGATGCGGAACTGGTATGAGCTGTGATCGCTGATCACCTGTCGCGTCACCGTTTCCGAACGGTCAAGAATAACCAGGACCTCAACCGCAAATCCAGATTGTTCCGCATGCGCTATCGAGCGAACTAAGCTAGCTATCGACGATTTGGCAAGCATTCCCTCCCGGTGAGCATTTAAAATCGCCGTAATCGTTGGTTGAGACATACAAAAAACCCTTGCTCACAGTAGGCTCCTGGGTGAGAACTCGTTGGTAACGCTCCCAGTTGTGACGTGCCGCCAAGCGTTCATCCATTGCATCGATACGTCTTTGAGCTTCCGCTGGATGCATGGCGATCTCGCTAAGAGCATCGATGTAGTGCGACGCTTCATCACTGATGTTAACTAACCATCCTGTGCTTCCATCGATAAGTTCGCTAATCCCCCCAACGTTAGAAGCGACGATCGTCAAACCTGCCGCTGCTGCTTCCAATAAGACATTTGGAAGTCCGTCCCATAGCGAGGTATATAGCAGTACATCATAGTTGGAAGTTGGTAATGCCTCAAACCGTTCGAATGGACCGTGAAAATGTATGTAGGGGATACGTCGCGACAGGTCACTTAATTGCAGTTCAAGTGCATGGCTGCCACGCCCCCATATATGAAACTCAAATTGCTGCGTTTGTTCTGCAATTCTCATCAGTAGATCAACATTCTTTTGGGGCATTAACCGCCCTGCCCACATTACACGAAGGCGAGAATTGCCGTGTCGCGAGGTGTTATTTCTCGCAACATTTGGGGCAGGCTGATACAGAGTCACTAGTTTACTCTGTAATTCCGCCGGAACGCTGAATTGTTGGGTGAGTTGATCGATGTATGAGCTATTGTCAAAGTATACTCCTGCCAAGAAAGGAAGGCATTGACGTAGGTAGAGATCAGCATACCCACTACGCCGCCCGCTGACAGAGAAGTCAGGACAAAATAGCATGGCATAAAGCCGTGTGAAGTTTTGCAAACGGTTGCCATAACGCTTAATCGCATCCCAGCAAGACCGGCTATTGACGTTGAGAACTGTACTGGGTCGCAAGCCGCGGATTATTAGATCTATTAATTCGATGCGTTCGACATGCGACAAGTTCGGCTCAATCTGCAGTAAAGATAGATGCTTAACGCCCTTTGGCAGTAAATGTATCGCCTCCAGACGGTCATGGTCGCAAATTACAGCAACTACCGATTCCGACCCGTGTTTGTCGCTCATCGCGCGAATAGCATGCGCGGCGACCAGATCAGCGCCCCCATGAACTAGCCACGGCAAAAAAACGATTGCCTTCGGCGGCGTATCAATCGTTGCTATCAACTTCTCAAATGCTCTTGCCATCCGAGTACGCGGACGCCCGTCAACTACATCAATATGATCGATATCATCAAAGTAGTCGGTGGCATAAAGGTCAGGATCGAGATCTTCAATCCCTGCTATCGTCTCTCTCGCAATGGAAAAAACGCGTTCTGGCCGAACTGCTGTGCGACCCTCTTCTTGCCCAAAATCGATGTAGTGTAGTAGTGGGTTAATACCTACAATATCGGGATAACGGTGGAGATACCATTTCGCATCGAAATCGGGGCCTGGAGATCTGCCTTCCAGTGCGCCATGAACCATATAGTGAAGAAGAGGGGGGTATCCATTAGCTAAGACGTCTGGGTTCTCCCGCAAATACCAGTTGCTATCGAATAAGCCAGATTCAAGGATACGATCCGCACCACTCGCAGGAGCTTGGTGAATTGGAATGTTAAGCTTCTTGCCGTACGCTAGGTAGTGTACGAGAGGATTCAAACGCGACCTACTCGCTAAGGCCGAATCATCAAGATATCGACCCGCGTCGAACAATCGACTAGGCGCCAGTCTCAGCCGTCTACCATGCTTTAGGAAATGAGTGAGCGGGTCAATTTTGTCGCGCACTACGTAAGGGTGGGCTAATTTATACCAATCCACATCGAATAAACCCGACGCGAAGATACGCCGGCGCGTGAATGACATGCTTTTGAGCAATCGTATCACTACCAATCTCGCGCCCCATAACAATATATCATTGTGAGCAGCAACTCGTATCCCATTTGGCTTCCGTCATCTTGGGCATGTGCATTTTTCACCGGTCCACATTCCCCAATCCATTTGATGATCATTGTTGAAACCATATATCTAAAACTACAACGATAAGGCCTTCCTCTCGCATAGTTCTGACGCCAATGGTAGTAGCTCATGCCAATCCATAGTGAAATTCGCCCTGCCACCGCTGGTATTGCCCTGTGCCACGTCCTTAACTGCAGATTGGTCCACGTGAAGTGCCTTTATCGCATCATCCCTATAGTGATCATATAGGCGTCCGTGTTCACTATCGGGCTTCGAGAAGCTCTCGTTCGAGAACGCCACACCTGGTAGATTGGTGATCCAGCGATACTTAGCCATCCCTGCACCAACCGGGGCTATATAGAAATCTGATAGCTCGGCCAAGATACAGCTTTCCTCAATGGAACAACCTATGGAATTATAGATCTGTAACGTGGGGCATCGTTTAATTATTCGTTCGGCAAGCAAAAACTCGTCATCAACACTCATAGACGCGTGGGTCCATCCCTGGGTGACGTTCCCGTTTACGCCGTCGAGGATAAAGCAAGCGCGTGGATAGCGCTCGTTCAGCGCTTCAAATAGTCTTGGCCATCCTTCTTCTTGATCTACCCAAGAGCGATTATCGAGCCGAATGGTAACCAGAATCATTGGCGAAAATTCCGCTCTAAGCTTCTGGAGTTTATCAAGGTGATTTGGTTCCAGACGCGAACGAGCCCATGCACTAACTCGCGGCGCCAGTTCGGCCGAAATATAGTTGTTCTTCAAGGTTAGAACCATCGCTTTGCGATCAAGTATTGTGGATTGAATATCGGCTTCATCACTCGAAAGAATAATTTCTTTGCTGGGGCCGATGTCAGCTGCATACAAGACGTCTACACCGCCAAGCGTTCTGAAGTTATCACGTACCACATACAAGTCAGCTTTATCATTCCCGCCATATTTGAAGAAAGGTTCCCAAGCTGATATCGAATTCCAAATGTAATGCCCTACATGTGGGACTAAGAATTCGGCGACCCCAACCTCCTTGTTGCTGCGCTGCAGATGTATAACGACATCGTCACGCCTGCTGACAATTTTTCTGAGCAGCTTGAACAGCGAACACGCTAGATACCGCGGTTCGATTCCGGCATTTTCTGAGAATAGCACGATCTTTTCATCAAGAAGAATATAGGTCGTGTCCGCAAATGCATACTCCGTCTCAGTCCATTGGGTAGCTAAACCTACCCGATCTTTGTCTTTAAATACAAAGCACTCTTCATCGATCATATGCTCGGTATATACCGTACTTCCTGTATATGGTGAGAGTATCTTCTTTCTTCCATTTTCTACGGTGTCAAGCACGTCTTTCACACGATCAGAGAGTGTTGGCTCATCATGCCAAGGCCTCACTCTTTCATATCGTCGGAGTGCTTTTGCGATCGACTTTGGCCCGTCGTTTGCGATAGAAACAAAGTCGCTCGAAATGTTATGACTGCTGTACGGGAAGTCACGTGCGGATAAGTCAACAAACTGAAAATCGCAGAAAACAAACGCTGCTAGCTCTGACAAGGTTGGTACTTTGCCAAGTGACGTACGACCGTGCAATAAATCCGAGAGAAACCGTCCCACGTCTTCGGTGGGCGGGTGATCTACCACAGTATTCCCGTCCGCAACTAGAGCGGTTGCTAAAAGTTGTAGAAGTTCGCCGTGGAGATCAGGTACGTCTTGATCCAGCATCTCAAATGCAAGTGCAACCATCCGATGAACATGCCCAGCCACACGGAGCATTCTTATCAGTGAGATCTTTGAGCTGCGGCACGCGGTACCCGAGGGATTCAGCGTTTCCAACTTTAGCGTTGCTTGCTCCAAATCCTCAATCGCAGCCGCAATAGCGCCTCGGCGGAACATAACCTCTTCGTAACCAGCATAAAAGCTTCCGTACTGATCAGGAAACTCAATCAGAGCTTTGCGTAATACAGCTAGATTTTCGAGATCTCCTTCCAATAGGGCGTTAGAAAGGCTAGAATACGCCCGAAGAACAGGATTATCTCGATAGAGTCTTACTCCAATGGCTCCAACCAGCGCAGACAGAGATAGCAATCCATTTTCATATGTAGTAAGTATAGCTTGCGTGCATATACTCTCCTCTGGAGAGGGTGAATTCCTCACATACATTGCTAATGCCTGGGCTTCGATTTTTCTTAACCCAGCATCTCTCGCCCAATCCGCGATTGTCTTGCTCATCGTTGAGGTTTGGATCTCACTACGTTGAACTAACTCCAGAGAGCTCGCCCAATCTCCGGCGGCAAGCAACTCGTTCAAACGGCCGATATTATCGGTCATAATCCCCCCATAATATACATGGCATATTCCTAAACTGTCGGACTATAAGTCATTACCTACTAACGGTAAACTGCGACAGCGAACTCAAGAGCGCTTTGAAGCGCAAGAAGGTCGTTTTCACCTTGCTGCCGCATTTCAATCGCCCCCCAACCAGCGTACCCACTGGTTTTGAGTGAGTGCGCTATTGCTTTATGATCACACTTTGGTTCAGCAAACGATGCAAGATCTGGTTCTGCAATGTGATAGTGGGCCGCTCTTTTTCCCAACCGGCGAGTGACTTCGACAGGATCGTCGCCGGCGAGTTGAATACATGCGCAGTCTAAATGAATGCGGACTGCTGCATGATCGCAAGCCAAAACGACTGACTCAACCTCGGAGGCTGTAGTCAAAAAGTCTGAACCATAATATTTAGGCACTGGTTCAATTGCCAAGACCAAGCCGCCATCAAGGCACGTATCACCTAACAGCCTAAGCCGTTCGACGGCAAGCAAACTGGCCTCCTGCTCGTTGAGCTCCGCCCGTTGACGATTCTTGGGTGCCCCAAATACCGCTATCGAAGCACCTAAGTGAAATGCAATGTCCACAACATGCTTTAAATGCTCGTGCATTTTGATAAAGCCTGTTCGGTCGCCTAAAAGCTGAGCGTCGGCGCATCCGTAGAATATTGCCTGCAAGGATGGGACCTCAAGCATGGCTGCTTCGCACTTAAGTCTGTAAGATTCAAGTGTATTCCTATTTAGTTCTTTCCAATCCGCAATCTTTGTCGGAGCGACCTCAATCCCGGCAAATCCGGCTCTCTGCACGAGTGAAAAGGCTTCTTGCTCAACGCCTCTGTCCCAAGCTAAATTGCTAACCGCTAATCTCATCACAGTCGATTACCTTGAAGAAAATGCGCAAGCTCGTCGAAGATCTCGGCTTCTTGCATAATATAATCGCCGTTACTGCTAAACAATGCTGCATGTTTTGTGTGAATATCATATACTGCGGGGGGATTGGGGTGCGCGCCCATTTTTAGTGCTGAAAAAAAGCGCTCGTGGATTTTGGCGACCGATACTGGCGGGGTGGCAAAGTTGATTAGCTTGGCATCACTGGCGGATGCGCGCGCAAGATCATCTGTTAGCCGTCGAACTGGATACCACTGAAAGGCCGACGCCGGGTTAATCGCTTCGATCATATTATTATTCATGAGATCATAAATCACATTTTTCTTCAGACCAGGGCCGAACAACGCAGGAAGACGTATAATCTGATGATTTGAAAAATGGGTTTGGACAAAGCTTTCTAATTTGAGGCGATTGAGCCCATAAGCGTGCAGGAATTGTTCGCATGGCAAGTCATCTTCGGTGACATTTTCAGCCACGTTGTAAACATCAACAGTAGAAATCAACACGAACTTATCTGTTTGCACTCTTGACAGATGGTGAATAAGGTTCGCAATACCTTGCCAATCTTCCTGTGGGTTTTTGTTCGCCCACCATTTTACCGCTCGTACTCCAGCGCATACTACCGTCTGAAACGAGCGGCCATCTATTTCTGAGATGTTAGAAGAGTTATATACAAAATCGAAATGTGTTTGCGCTAGGAGATTTCCGCCAACGAATCCCGTGTGACCTATAAGCGCGTTCGTCATATTCAAAAAGCTCCAATTTCAATTTCACGCCTTAGCGAGCTTTCAGCTCGCATTGAGATCCCAGTCAATGCTGTTTCGAGAAAATTCAACACCCGTTCCTGTGCATGGAAAATGGTGTCAATTTTCCCAGACAAAACTGTCATTAGTCGGTCAGATCTGAATACATAACAGCTGCGATCGTCTGCGTTACCTACGGGCTTTGTTTTAATCGCAAACTGCGGACCGATGTATCGCATATGATCTCCAAAAGACGGAAGATAGTATTTAATCTGATCTTCCATCAAAAGCCGCTTTTTATTGATCTCCTGCTGCGACAAAGCAGCTAGCGCGGCTCTCGCCTCCAGAGCCGTCTTGTATCGTCCAATTGGTGTATGAGGCACACTCGATAGCGTGTAGATATTGGGATCCTCTGTTGGGTAAAGGGAACCAAGGGGGCCATCTACGAGAGTCAACGCGGGAAACTGTGTGCCGCACTCATAGTACAATAACAGTGTAGGCTCGTAGTAGCAGTTAATTGGTAATGAGCTGAAATGACCCCATGTGCAATCTATAACAAAATCGAAAGGTGATCCATTTATCTTTATATTCTTTGAGTTTATTTCAAGATTGGTCACATCTGTATTTAATTGCAAATCTTTTGAAAGTGATTCCGTAAAATATTTTCTTGCTTGTGCTATTAACAATACTCTCTCTGGTGAAATTATTATTCCATCAATATTTCTCAAGCCGAGATTGTTTTCTTTCGTCTCTGTGTAGTCGAGGCCGGACGAGCTCATGATAAGGCGGTATGTCTGAAAATCGATCAGGCTCTCCAAGCGCGGTACGGCATATATATTGTCTGGGACTTCGCGACTAAAGCCAGGATAGCGCTCAATAAAACGCATGAATCCGTCACGGCTTTGTATGCGGGTGCTATGATGGCGAGCATAATGAAAACCCAAATGCAGCCGAAACTGATTGTTCCCAGACGCCTCGTGGAGCACGCGCTTATTCTTTTCAAAGATTTGAACTTCAAACCCGAGCGCTCTCAACGAAAGGCCGATATGGCATCCATACCAGCCGGCACCAATGATTCCGATTTTCGTTGTCATCTTTATGTCTGCTCTATATGTTGCTCACGGGTAGTACTGAGGGTAAAGGTACCGCCTGCGAATTCTATTTCCGGCTGAATGAGAATATACGAGGCTTTTTTGCGGACGTTGTGCCAACTACCTTAGGGCTCAACCGCTCGAGCGCATCCTTTAGTTGCCCTTCTAAAAACACTATTCTCGCTTCCCTCAATTCCAGTTGAGGGTCCCACCACTCATGCTTGGTCTTCTCGAAGATACCGAGAGTCTCATTCAAGCGCTCTATTTCGGGTTTGAACCATTCTTCGCGAAGCCGCTCCGCCTCTGCGAGGCGAGATTCCAGTGCTACTATTTGTAGCTTTAAATGCTTTACTTGATCTGCATAGGTCATTGCTTTTCTCAAAGCAAACTGCGCGTTTCTCTCGAACTGATTGCGGCTTATTATTTCTCTCAACCTCTGCATTTCTGGCAGATACTGTTCCGTGATCTTTTGTCGTAAATCACATATTTCTCGCTTTGCTGCGGTGAGCTCTTCAAGCGAAGAAGATTGCACCTCACGGGTCTCTTTTGATTGAGAGACACGGCTTTGCGAAGTCGTCGTAGAGGTATCGCGTCTAGTTCGCATTGATTGCTCCGGAAGAGATATGTAGGTTGTCGTTGTCGGAAACGCTGGGTAGGCTAAAGATAGCTTTTACTCGCGCCTCATGCCGTTGTGCCGAATGTTGCTCTGCTATGAGGTTACGTCCCGCATTCCCGCGTGTTACGGCCGCTGACCAGTCGTCATATAACACTTCAATCGCCTCCACAAACGAGTTAGCCAAAACCTCTTCGCTCGCGGCATCTTGGAGCAAAAAGCCCGTGTCGGCAGTTACTACTTCTGAGATCCCACCAACATCTGGGGCGATAACGGGCATGCCAAATGCAAGTGCCTCCAGCACTACGTTTGGCAAACCGTCATATGCTGTCGTGTAAACTAGGGCGTCGTAGTTGTCGATCGGGAGCGTGGAAAATCCGTTGAACGGACCTCGATAGTTCAACCCGATTGCCCCATCAAAGACTTCGCTGTTCATTGAAACATAGGTTGGGCTGCCGTATGCCTCTATGCAGATGTCCATTCCGAGATCGCTTAATTTTTGTGCTATCTTTCGCACGAGCATAGGACGCTTTTCTTCCGAGATGCGGGCCGCCCATAGTAATTTTTTGGTTGGCTCACGTTGAAGCCGAAGAGGCATCTCCGGTAACTCACACACGTTATAGAGCACCTCCAAATCGGGCGACTGGGCAGAGCCGATCAAGCTTTCGAATGCTGTGAAACAAGTTTTATGGTCCGAAATTACGCGGTTCAAATTAGAGCCAATTTCGCTGACAAGATCAAAGCTCTGTCCGTTTGTGAACATGTATCCGCCTACTTCTACTCGCGGATCACTAAAATGGAAGTAATTAAGGTCCAGGTGCGCAATGTACCGGATGTATTTTCGCAAAAATGAATCGACAAATTCGCAATTCTTAAAGAAAATTCTATTAATTGTAGGAATATGTTGAAGTAGGCGTAACGTAATTTCCTCTAAGTTTTCCAGTGGTAACTGTGACGTACCGAGCGTCTGCAGATCTAGATAGACGGTTCCAGAAGGAAATTTATCAACCCATTCGTGCTTTGCATGTGGATGTGCTGAAATCACAAGTAGCTGAAAATTTGGATCGGACTTCTGGATTACATCAAGGAGCGATAAAATGTATTTCTCTGCTCCGCCTCTCACAAAAAAGGGAACAATGAGCACCTCAGTGAATTTTTCGCCTGCAACAAATTTGCACGCATCAAAATACGCCCTGGCAGCTGAGCTTGGCTCTCTAAAGTTGCTGAAAGCGTGCTGATACTTTAGGATTCCCAAGCTTACAAACGGTTCGATTTGATTCGCATGGTGAACCACGTCGGGAATTCCTGGTCTTTCCAGAAAATCTCGAACGGTGAAAGGCGGGACGACGTTGTGGGACTCTGTGGTGAAATCCGCCCATGTTAGACGCAAATATGTTTGCGGATTAAAGAACGGGCTTGGCGGAATCAGTCCAGTGGTTTGGCTTTCAAAAAGCCTTCGCATACTCCCTTTGCGTTCACGATAGAAAAAGACAGCGTCGGACGCTATAACTATATCAAACCCATAGGCAATGCATTGAGAATTGAAATGCCAATCTTCATGCGCGTAACCGTTCGCTACGGAAATGTCTGCATTCTGTATGTGATCGAAGAGGAAACGTGGAAATAAGATTCTCGCGACGTATGGATGGGTGTCGAATAGTAAGGAGTTCCTTATTAGGTTCTTGCCAAAAATCTGATATACATAGCAAATCTCACCAAACCCCATGCAGAATTCGGGAAATACTATTGTTTTTCGCGGACTCGACGTTGCTGTAAAATACATCCGCATTAGGAAGTCGAAGCCGATTAGATCATCCCCGTCGAGAGTTAAAATATACTCGCCACGACTGATGGAGATGCCACTGTTTCGGGAGAGACCTGGCGCGCCGTGATGCGTTTCGATTATTTGATTTGCATCAAAACATTGGTAATCGTGTGTATGTATTAATTTACTCGTCTGAGTATCAGCGTTATCAAGTACGACGACAATTTCAACCGTGACATCAAAGGGACGTATGTAGGTGACGGCCTCTCCGATAGATTGCAGCGTTCTAGAGAGGTATCTTGCTTCGTTATGTGTCGTAAGTATAATAGAAATGTCGAATTGCGGAATGTCAGAGTGAAATTCTCGCGAATTTACTCTCGGTTTTGCTCCGAACTCTTCTCCACGAACAAGGCCAATTTTTCGATTGCCGCCGAACTCAGAATTTCTCTCCATAGTTTTCTATCCCAGTGCATCAAAACGAGTAAAATCAGCGCTGTTGATCACAACTTTGCGGAGCATGTCAACAGGATTATTTGGGCGTAAGACGCAAACTTGCAATGAAGACTTGTCAGATGTTTCGATCATCGCAACTCACACAAGCAAGCTCTATTCTAGATCGGAAGATGTAATTGACGTTTGCCTCGTTATCAATGAAGTAGATTCTAGCGCAGTAGGCAATCGGCCGATGTCCGAGTGAGCGTTGAAACTTTTACTGCAATCTGGAGTTTTTGATGTGTCATGTAATCGTAAATTCCTTTCAGCGACGATACATTCTCGCGAGGAGAGATAGCCCAAAGCTCCGAGTAGGTGAAGCATCTTATAGTACTGAAGCTGCTATATTGTCTGATTAGGGTCATAAATACGTCTAGATTTGGGTGGCGCTCGGATAGAAAGGTAATTTTCGTGTCATGCAGGTTGACCTTGCCCTCAAGTTTTATCCAGTTCTGAGTTCGCTCCAGCGATTTTGAGTTGATGTATTCGGGCCGGTCGCGACGGCTTGCCGTGTGGAGCCATTCCGGCTGCGCAGTACTGCATCACGTCGCGGGTTGATTGTCTGAGCGAACTCGGCAGGTGTCATCCAGCCGAGTCCAGAGTGTGGTCGATGATCGTTGTACAACACGACGACACAACACCCACGGGACCGAGGTTCGCGAGCTTTTGTATCCGTGGCATCCCTGGTTCGGGCGGCTCGTTCACATCCATGAGGCGCTGTCCAAAGGGACGCATATTTTCCGCTGCAGCCTTTCTGGTTCTTCTTCTGGTCGACTTCTTGAGGTCCCAGCATGGATGTTCGACCGCTCCATGAGTGGATGCTGGCGCAGCCTGCCGGTTCCGCACGTCGATCTCGTGAGCCTGCATGCTTTGGCAAGATTGCTGAAGGACGCTGATGTCTCATCACAATCGTAAGCGCGAATTTCTGTGCGCCTTCTGAAGGGCGGTGCTCTGATGCATGAAGTTTCCACCCGAAATAGGTGGACACCAAATCATGGATGAAGATGCTCCTAAACTGCAAGTGCGGCTTGTTGGTCGCGACGGCCGTCGTCGAT
>JAFKGK010000022.1 GCA_017307165.1 Candidatus Melainabacteria bacterium | reverse complement strand
AGTGAGATTACCAGACGCCGCCGATAATTTTGGCGCTGTATGCGATACCAATGGTTGGCATTAGTCGGATTTCATAAACGAAAGGCCAAATTTTTTTCGTTGGCAGAATTAAGTTGTTCGCTAAACGCAGAATTACGTTGTGCGTAACAATAATTGTAGGTGTTGTGCCCAGTGTTGAGATATCGGTCGCCATCGTGAGAAAAATTGCCATTGAGCTTGTCGAAGCCAAAGTCTCCATGCGTATTGCCGGCCAAGCCGCCACTACCATAATTGCGGATCTGCATGCCAGGATTGCTGGTGTAGTTGCCAAAGTCGTGGTCTCCACCAAAGCGATCGCCGTCGCCAAAGCCTCTGTCCCCACCGCCAAAGTCTCTATTGCCAAAGTCGCGGTCTCCGCCACCCCAGCCGCGATCGCCACCGCCAAAGTCGCGGTCTCCGCCACCAAAGCCACGATCTCCGCCGCCAAAGCCACGGTCTCCGCCGCCAAAGCCACCAAAGCTCCGGCCACCACCGCCAAAACCACCACGTGCCGAGACGGGCATAGTGACGCCGGTCCAGAGCATGAGATTGCTCGATAAAGCACCGCCAGCCAAAATCATGCAGGCCAATCTGTAGATTTCTTTTTTATGCATTTGATCTTACCTGCCTTGTTGTTCTGTGGCAAAAAATGGGACTGCGGGCGTATCTGAGACCTTGTCGACTTCGATCTTGGCTGTGCCGCCGAGATCCACGTCATCCACTCTTCTTTCGAGTGCTTGCCAGGTCAGTTTGCGATCGCTTGCTGAGTTGATGCCGATCATATTGCGAGTATGCACAATCGATCCGCTAGGCTCGGTCCTTATTGCCTTCATCTGCCAGCCGCCTGCTACCTTGGTCCAGATTGCGCGACCAAAGCCGCCTTGCGAGTCAAAAATCCAGGACGTAATCGTGCCAAATCTCGGATCAAAAGTGTTGATCAGCATTTCGCGTTCGTGTTTTTCGCCATCTTTATAGTCAAACTCGACAATCAAAAAATGATGATGTGCTTGCCAGCGACCGTTTAGTGTCACTTCTTTCTGGCCATTTTCGCCTGAGGCCTTCCATTGTCCAATGAGAAAGGCCAGATCATCCAGCTTGATGGGAGATTCATCGATATTGGTTTCGACCAGACTCTCCATCAACCACTTGCCGTCGATCTTTTTTTGCACCGCCATATATCGTGTCTTGACGGTAGGCTGATCGGGCGCAAAGCCAATGATATTGGTGCCCCGCTCCAGCACCACATCCGGTGCTACCAATTGCAAGGATTCTTGTTGTACTTTAAGGGAGCGCAAGGCTTCCATTTCTCTCGGTCCCGTGTGGGCAAATAGGGCGGCAAAATCTTTCTCTATTTCTTTTTGACCGCTCAATATCCGTCCATCGGTGCAGATCATCGAGCCATTGGGCGTCCACATCTGAGAAAGACCATGGGCATCGCCTTTTTTAAAGAGGTCGAGATATGTATCCGCCTGCGCCTTGAGCTCGCTTTTGGCGGCTTCCAGAGCCGCATTGTCTCCATTTGATCTGACCGTCCTGGCCTTTTTTGCTGTTTTTGCAGCTTGGGCAGGTGCTGCTTGCAGACCAACCATGCCGCACACGAGCAAGCTCGCGCCCAGTACTCTGACAAAATCCATAAAGTAATGATCCTTTTCTGTTTTGTTATGATTCGTGCTTGAAAAGAGGAGTCCTAGCGATACCGACAGGATTTTAGCAAATCAGGCGTTGGAGCGGATCAGGCCGATCTGTTCGTGTTCTCCGGACTCTCGTACAAACAACTGTATAGGTCCTTTAGGAGTGTGCAGACTGGTGGTGCGTTTGAAGCCGTTGTCCTCGAGATGGATCGCTGCTGCGCCAAACTCGGCAGTAGCAAAGACCGGGGTCTGCTTGCTCAGCTCATAACCCTGTACAAGGACCATGCGAGGACCGCTGTCCAGAGCAATGGCCACCAGTTTGTGCGAGGGATAATGCCCGTCCGTATGTGTCCAGGATTCCCGTCCATTTAGTATGTCTACGTACAGCTGGCGCGATCTCACTATATTGCTGGTCGGGATCAAAAGATACACCATGGCTTGAAAGAGTGAGCCAGAGGATTTGATAGGCATAGCGGCCAGGGCGCTGAAAGTCGAAGTCGGCGCTGCCATTCTGCGCGCTGGTTGCTCCAGCAAAGCCTGCTTGCCGCGACGTCTTTCCATGCTCAGACGCATCATGATGGCAGTGGTGGTCTGCTTAAAATCCATTGCCTTGTCGACCTCTCCAGAGGTCTCGATCTTTCTGGCGAGCTCTTGCAATCTCGCCGCTATTTCTTTTTGATTGTCGCCATGCACGACTTCTAGAGCCTGGATGATCTCGGTGAGGAGAGCGTCCTTGGCAGGGGCGTCCTGAATCTCCATAGCCGTTCGGGCTTTGGCCAATAGATCTGCTTGATTGTCTTGATTATCCAAAGATGTCGCCCGCTTGGTCTTGTGTCTATTATTGATGCTGATTGATCATAAAAAGCGAGAAGCCATCAAAAAACTCTAGCAGCGACTCTCGATGCGGATGAAATTGTGGTACCGCATCCAGTGCTCTGGTCATGATGCGCATCCAGGCGTCGCGCTCGGCCATGCCGATCTTGAAGGGCATATGACGAGCCCGCATGCGAGGATGGCCGCGCTCATCGCTGTATGTGGTCTCGCCACCGGTGCGCTGGATGAGAAAAAGCGCCAGTTTGCGTTTGGGCTCCTCTAGATCCTCTGGATACATCGGCCTCAAGAGAAAATCTTGCTGCACACCCTTGTAAAACTCCTCGACCAGAGCAAAATACGGCTCGTTGGAGCCGATGTGCTTGTAGATGACGGCGACTGGGTCGACGAGATTGAGAGATTGATCGCTCATTTTTTCTTCATTCCACAGATGAGCGCCCATTCTTTGGGTGACACCGGCTGCACCGAAAGCCTCGAGCCTTTTTGCAAGAGCACCATATCCTCCAGGCCTTTCACCCCCCTGAGATCATCTAGAGAGAGAGGTTTTTTGAAGGTCTCCACATGCTTGATATCGACCATGTACCAGGTAGGCTGGTCTTTTTTGCTCTTAGGATCAAAATGTGGGTCGTCAGGATCAAAGGCTGTAAAGTCGGGGTAGCCTTCTTTTACGACCTCTGCAATGCCGGCGATGGCCGAAGGCTCGCTATTGCTATGGTAAAAGAAGACGAGGTCGCCCTTTTTTATCGAGTCGCGCAGAAAATTGCGTGCTTGATAGTTGCGCACACCGTCCCAATGAGTGGTCTTGTTTTTTGCCTTAGCCAGATCCTCGATCGAAAAAACATCGGGCTCCGATTTGAGGAGCCAATATCTGGGGCTGTCGTCTTTGCCTTTCATCCTAAGGATTGTAGGACAGATTATTGCTTTTGTCCGTCTTTTATTTCTTTGATCTTTGCATAGAGCGCATCGGCTTCGGCCGTGCGACCGGCTTTAAAATGATATTTGGCCAGGCGCTCTAGATTGAGGAGATAATTTGCATCCTTTGCATCTGCCAGGGCCTGCATTTTGCTTACTGCCTCAAAATCAGCCAGGGCTTTGTCGGTCTCCCCCAGGGCCAGATAGTACTCGGCCCGGTCGCTCATCGTTCGAGCTGCCTGGGAAGAGTCTGGCGTTTTAGCTTGAGTGGCCATAGCCTTTTGGTACATGTCCAGTGCTTGCTGCTGCTGGCCGACCTCGCGATATAGATTGGCAGTAAAGTTGTAAGACTCCCACATCTTGGGGCTATTTGCGCCCAGTGTCTTGGTAGCCGTCGCTATCCGATCCTGCATCAGCTTGATATCGCGCAATTGGCCAAGGCGTTTGGCCGCTATCACACGATCTGCCTTAGAAGACCCGCCGGCAATGCCGGGCAGGCTCAAAGACACCGAGGTGCCACGCGGACCGGCCGTGCAATTGGCCTGGCAGAGAAAAAACTCGTCTTCATTGGCGTCGAAACGAAAATACGGTATACCGGCCTCCAGAGCGCTCCGCGCCTGCGAGTCCACACGTGCATTACCTGAAGGCGTGATCACCTTGAGGTCGCAAAAGCTACCATTGGGGCGGCGTTTGTAGCGCAGGATACAGGTATAAGACTTATCGAGGATAGCGGTTTGAAAGCGATCTTGAAAGCGCTTTTCGTCGTCCGGCAGATTTTGCTGGATGTAGTTTAGATCGACCTTGGCCAGTGCCGCAGATGGTAAGCCGATATTGACGATAGTCGCCAATAAAATAAATGCGTGAAGTCTGTTTTGCATGCTAAAAACTTTAGCAGATCAGGCAATCTTTAAGACTATTGGGTCAGCTGCTCTGGATCTTTATCTTTATCTATGGACTCTGCGGTAGCCTGGCTCACAGGCTCTTTTTGTGCTTCGCTCGCCAATTTGACAGCTAGCTCTTGAGAGTCCTTTTGCGTTTGCTCTTCGAGATACTTGCCATCATCATACTTGCCGGCTAGCAGGTCTTTGACTAGCTCATCGTCGCCTAGTTGTCGCATCATGGCTTCTGAATAGGCCTTGAGAAAGGGGCGGTTGGTCAGAGTCGCCAGGTTGTGACTGCGCACGGCCGTGGTCGCCAGGTTGGAGATGGTGCGGGTGCGGACTTCGAGACGCTTAAAGAGAAATACCTCTTTGAAGAGCTTGTTTTCTTCGGAGCCACCTGTGCTCAGGATGAGCACAGTCTTGAGCACCTGTGCGGCCGGGCCGACAAAGCTAGGCGCCAGACCGGCCACGCCCAGTACACCCTGAGCCAGGCCTGTCACGGCTTGAGTCTTGTCGGTGACTGTAAAATTGCTCAGCTTTTTGGCGACTTCTGCTACCACCTCGTCGTTTTTCATCACTGATTCGGTCAGTGCGGCAATGCGCTCCCGCTCAACAGACACCCCAAGACTACTGGTACTCTCTGTGACCGGGGCGACGGGCATGACGTTTTTTAGGGCCTTAAACTTTGTCACCACCGATAGTGCACCCTCTGCACCCAGCAACCTATCGAGCTTGGTGGTCACTGCTGCCAGTGCCTTTTGGCGATCGGCATCATTGGTGCGATCGAGGGCATCGGCCAACTCGGCGCAAGCCATCACTGTCTCGACGTATTTTTCGTCGATTGCTTTTTCCCATTTGAGCTCGGTCGTGATCGTATTGCTGGCTTTGATCTTGCGCTCCATCAAAGCATTGGCACCATCACTGGATGGACCTACGCCACGATAATTGAGCAGATAATGCGCAAAATTGCGTGCTACTTCGTTGGACTTTTGGCCCTTTCCCCTCATCTTGGAAAGAGTATTGTCTACCTCGACTAGCTCGGGGTCCCGAGCCATAGCAGTTATCGCTGCGTTATTGACCGCTTCTTGAAAAGGATCGCTCGTCGGCGGAAACTCTATGCACTTTAGATCGGGAGAACCAATCGTAGAACCATCGAGCTTGATCTGCTTTTTTGCAAAATCATTGATCTCGATCCCTGTCTGCAGATCGGCCTTATTGCCTGCTGCATCACCTTTGAGATTCATCCCATATGCCGAGGAGCCAAGCGTCAAAGAAATGGCAATAGAGCAAAGGACAGAAGATCTAAACGAAAGAATATATTTCACGACAAGCGGCTCTGGTTTGAGATAAGCAGATTGAAAGGTTAGTTTTCAATAGTATCATCAAAGGCTAAATGAAAGTCTGAGAGCCAATCTATCTTAATTTTGCTTAAAACAGCCATGGTCGCCAGAGCTCAGTCAAGGTCCAGGCCTGCCAGACCATTAGATTTTGCCAAAAGATTGGCGAGTCGATAAATCGCCCGTGCACCGACATTGGCGTCCCACTCGCTTTCTTTGCCTGGAGCCACTTCGTTGAGATCAAAGGCGATGATCCTGCGACCCGACTCCACTACCTGCTCAAAGAGATACAGCACTTGATCAAAGTCCAGACCGCCTGGCACCGGTGTGCCCGTATTGGGGCAAAAGCGCGGATCGAGCCCGTCTATATCAAAGCTGATATAGACATCCGGACTAAGGTGCGAGACGATCTCGCCACAGACTTGTTTGAAAGACTTGCCATCAAAGACCAGAGATTTGAGATCGCGGTCAAAATATGTCACGACGCGGCCATTGGAGCTATCGATCAGTTCTTTTTCGGCCTGGCAATAGTCACGGATGCCCACCTGCACGATGCGATCGATGTGCTTTTCTTTAAGTGCATTAAACATGATAGAGGCATGGCTATACTCAAAACCCTCGTAAGCATCGCGCAAATCGGCGTGCGCGTCGATATGCAGGATGCTAAAAGTCGGATGCTTTGCACGCAAGGCGCGCATCAGGCCAAGCGGAGTACTATGGTCGCCACCGACCAGGCAGGGGATCTTTTGCGCTTTGAGTAGAGCCTCCGCCCGCGATTGCACCTTATGGTTCATGGTCGCGCAGGCTTCGTTTATTTCCCCCAGCAAAACCCGCATATGCGCATCCTCCTCAGGCGACCGGCCATCCTCGAGCATCGCGATATACTCCTCGGCCTTTGGCCGCATCTCGTCATTGAGCTGCTGGATCACCTCGTCCTTTTTTTGCATATGAACGCCGATCCGCCAGGCATCGGCCAGGACCGGATCGTAGAGGTCGACCTGGGAAGAGGCCTCAAAAATGGCATCCGGACCCGCTGCTGTCCCTGCATTGTAGGACACTGTCACCTCCCAGGGCACTGGAATGATGACTATCTGCGCCTCTTGCTCGGTAAAGGGCAGACCAAAGATATTGGAGTCTTTTTGAGCGAGGCTATTAGGGTCGAAAGGCATGATGAAATCACTCGAAGGCGGGGCAGATATGATTTTAGCGATATGGGGGCGATTAAGCGATGATTTGGCCCAGGTGCACAAACACTCTTAAAATATCTATCTTGTTGGCAGGGCTGTGCTTCGGCAATATGCAGTCATTGTGCTCTGCAGCAGAGTCAGAGGGGTATTATGGCGAGCTGGATCGGCAAGTGCCTTCTTACTGGCCAGCCGATCGGCGGCCGGTGACCGTCTATTTTGAGCCGGCTGAGGGAGTGCCGGGGTATCGGCCCGAGCTGCAGGCCCTGGTGAGAAAGGCCATGGCAGAGTGGCAGGCGGCGCTGGGAGGAAAGGTCGTATTTAAATATGCAGAGACCGCGGCTGGTGCATCATTGGTGGTGGCATTTACCGATGATGCCAGCAAGATGCAATCACAAGACGAGTTAGGCGAAGCCCAGATGCTGCACGACAACAACGGCATCATCACTGGGCGTATCTTGTATTTGACTAAGCCTCCGTCCTGGTCGACTACTTCTACTTTGACAGACAGGTATTTTTACAATCTTGCCTTGCATGAGATCGGGCACGCATTGGGTGTCACCGGGCATAGTGCAAATACAAGCGACATCATGTATTACAGATCGCAAGTCGATGACAAGCGAGAGGGGCTCAGTGCTGCTGATAAAGCCACAATAGCAGCCATCTATCGCCATCCTACTCTCGCCACCGCCAATAATGGCAAGCTCGTAAAGCAGGCCAGCACGGCTTATGTGGGAGTCGCCGGTCAGATCAACGATGCTAGCAAGCTAATGCAGCAAGGCCGGTTTGTCGATGCCGAGCAAAAATTGCTCGCTGCGCAAAAAGCCGAGCCTGATAATAAGGCAGTCGCCAACGCGCTGGGCGCGCTGTATGCCAGCTTGGCCAATTTTGCCTTATTGACTCGCAATTATCCACTGGCCGGCCAGTATTTTGCCAAGTCTCTGCCGATGCTCGAAAAAAGCGGCAATAAGGCTGGCGTCAAGCAATTGCTCAATGCCTACGTGCCATATCTGCAGATGACCAAGCAAAATGAAATGGCAACAAAGATGATGCAAAAGATGCAGGCCTTGCAATAAGACTAGTTTATATGGCCTGAGCTCAGCCTGTATTTTGCAGACCTTCGGCAATGCCGTTGATGGTCATCAATACGGCTTCGGTAAGCATCTCTCGATCGGGGCCGTCCTGATCCTGATCTTGATCCTGATTCTGATCCTGAAATTTGCGCAGACGCTCTATCAAATGCACCTGCAGATAGCTGAGCGGATCTACATAAGGATTGCGCAGACCAATTGAATGATCGAGATAGGGCACGTTTTGCAAGAGTCTTTGTTGCTGGGAGATCTCCAGCACTGCTTGCCGCGTGGCTGCAAACTCGGCCTCGATGGGCTTAAAGACAGTGGCTCTTGTCTTGTCATCAGCCAGGCTTTTGGCATAGTGCTCGGCAATATCAAAGTCTGCTACAGCTAGAGCTGTTTCGATCTTGCGGATCAAACCTCTAAAGAACGGCCAGCCCTGGTACATTTTTTGCATGACAGGCAAGACCTCGGGCTGCTCGGCAATCAATTGCTCGTAGGCCTTGCCCAGACCAAACCATGCGGGCAGCATAAAGCGGTTTTGAGTCCAGGCAAAGACCCAGGGAATCGCCCTGAGATCCTCTATTGCCGCAGAGCCAGTGTTGCGCCTCGTCGGGCGGCTGCCCATATTGAGCTTGGCGATCTCGGAGATTGGCGTTGCCTGGTTAAAGAAGTGCACAAAATCAGGATTGTCGTAGACTGTGCCACGAAATGCATGAAAGGCTTTTTCTGACAGATCGGCCATGATGGTCCGCCATTGCGACATGTCTTTGTGCGGATCGCTCTGATGGGGGAGCGAAGCCTCCACTACTGCTGCTGCAAGTCGGCTAAAGTTGCGAGTGGCTATATCGTGCAAGGCATATTTTGAGCTAATGACCTCGCCCTGTTCGGTGATCTTGATAGTGGCATCCACGGTGCCTCGCGGTTGAGCGAGTATAGCCTGGTGCGTTGGGCCACCGCCTCTGCCTATGGTGCCACCTCGACCGTGGAACAGCCGGAGCTTGATGCCCATGGCCGAAGCTTCCTCGACCAATTTGCGCTGTGCCTTGTAGAGCTCCCAGTTGGCCGTGACTATGCCACCATTTTTGCCTGAGTCGGAGTATCCGATCATGATCTCCTGCAGATTACCGCGCCTGGCTAGATACTCACGGTAGAAAGGACCGCAGTCCGGATGGTCTAGCAAGGTCTTAAATATCTCAGGCGCCCTGCGCAAGTCGTTGATCGTCTCGAATAGCGGGACGACCGAGATAGTGCGACCTTTTTGAAACAATCCCTGAGACTTGCCCAGGGCCAGCACCAGCAATAGATCGGAGGCCTCTTCGGTCATGCTGACGATATATGTATCGATGGCCTTTGTCCCATGGAGATCCTGCATCTCTGCCATGGTCCTGAAAGTCTCGATGGTCTCATTGGTCTCTGGCGAAAAATCAAGATGCCATGGCACAAGTGGCCTCTTTGTCTGGATCTCGTCGAGGAGGACTTTGATTTTTTGTTCTTCGTCCAGGTCGATAAAGCTTTGCGGGCCGATCTGCATCTGCTGCAAGATCTCGTGCATGGCTTGCCTGTGGCGATTGGAGTGCTGTCGCATATCGAGCTTGGCTAGATGAAAACCAAATATGGTGACAGCATGCATCAAGCGCCTGAGACTGGTGAGCGAATACTCCAGGCCTTTACCATCCATATCGCTCAGAATAAGGCCGAGATCGGCTTTTAGGTCTTGTGCCAGCCCATAGCCGCCTATGCTGCAGTCCAATGTCTTGCGCAATTTTGCCTGGATAAATAACAGCTTGAGACGATAGGGCTCGAGGGCATAACGCTCTCCATATTTTGCGCTGATCTCCGGCAAGAGTTGAGCATCTGCCTCCAGCCCCCGATAAAACTCCTCGCTCGGTCTGGACCAATTGCTGGAAGTGCTCAGATCATCAAAGAGAGTCTCGAGATCCTTGAGATAATGATTGAGGATTACCTGCCGCTGATAGGCCAGAGTATTGCGCGTCACTTGAGGCGTCACAAAGGGGTTGCCATCGCGATCGCCACCGATCCATGATCCAAAAGTAATAAAGGTCGAGCCCTGCAGCCGCTTTTTGAGCTCGTCTTTGTCCTGTGTGTTGCGCTCACTCGCGTCAATGATCTCAAAAGCCTTGTGCAGCAATGACTCATGGACGTCCAACACCGCATCGATCACAACATTGTGAAAGTGATATATGCCATATTTGACTTCGTCCATTACCGATGGCTTGAAATGAATCACGTGATCCGTCAGCCAAAGCGACTCTACGACTGCCTTGAGCCCATCCTCGATCTGCTTGCGCTCCGCCCGTGATAGCAAGGCGTGGTCCTGCTTGTACAGTAAGGCCGACAGCGTGAGCTGCTTGAGCAGCACAGTCCGTCTAGTGATTTCGGTCGGATGCGCCGTAAAGACCACCTGGATGTCTAAATGCTCCAGCACATCGAGAAAGTCCTGGCCAGGCTCAGGCATGCGCTCGTACAGACTCTCCAGCGTGCCGTCCTTTTTTGTCTCAGTTGCTTGCGCAAGCCGCCTGAGACGATGGTTTTGCTCGGCAATATTGATCAGGTCAAAATAAGTGAGAAAGGCCTTGGTAATGCGAATTGCATCATCCAGATCAAGGCTTTTGATGAGTTTTACCGCTTCCTCTCTCAAGCTCGCCGCCTCTGCAGCATCGGGGGTGCGGTGGATTTGCTTGAACAAATGCCTCAGTCTTTCCACTTCGGCAAAGACCCCCTCTCCTTCAAAGCGCTTAATAGTGTCACCCAATATTACGCCAAGGGCGCGCACATCGTCTCTGAGGGGCTTGATGCGCTCGGCAAGCGCGTCCTGGGCGTCAGCACTGCCCTGATTTTGCTGGGTACGAGGGTTGTTCATGGCATTATTTTAAAGGCTTTAATTGCGTTTGGACTCTTTGGTCTCTTAAACTGTTAAACAAGCTCTTACATATATCGATCGCAAAAAGGAAACCGGCAGTGCTCAGGCTCGACAGTATCAGTAAAATCTACCCGCATGGCGAAGTGTTGAGCGATGTCACCTGGGAGATCAAGCCAGGCGATCGGATTGGCCTGGTCGGCCCCAATGGCGGCGGCAAATCGACTCAGTTCAAAATCATCATGGGCCTCATCGAGCCTACATCGGGACAGGTGATGAAGGCCAACAATTGCAAGATCGGCTATCTCGAGCAAGAGTTTGACGTGATCGAGACCAATACGGTCAAAGATGAGTTTTTTCGTAGTTTTGTCGAGCTCAATGCTATCCAGCACGATCTGCACGAAGTGCATAAAAAGCTCGAGACCGCGACCCCCGAAGAGTTGGACAAGCTCCTCAAGCGCATGGACAATTTGCAGCACGAGTTTGAGACCAAGGGTGGCTATCTGCAAGACGGCAAGATCGACAAGATGCTGCAGGACATGGGCTTTGCTCCTGGCGATAGCGATAGGCTGGTGTCCGAGTTTAGTGGTGGCTGGCAGATGCGGATGAATCTCGGCAAGGTCCTTTTGCAGAAGCCCGATGTATTGCTCCTCGACGAGCCTACCAACCACATCGATCTCGAGACCATCGAATGGCTCGAAAATTATTTGCGCTCAAGCACCACGCCCATGGCGGTCATCTCGCACGACAGACATTTTCTCGATCGAGTCTGCACTTCGATTGTCGAAATGGAGCGTGGAGTGTCCACTGTCTATCACGGCAATTATTCGAGCTATATCGAGCAGCGGCAGCTCAATCGCGATGCGCAGTTAGCTGCCTTTGAGCGCCAGCAAAAAGAGATGGCCAAGCAACAGACCTTTGTGGATAGATTTAGGGCATCTGCTACCAGGTCTACCCAGGCTAAGAGTCGCGAAAAGCAACTAGAAAAAGTAGAATTGGTCGACGCTCCCGAATCAGAAGAGCGGACTTTGCAATTTCAGTTTGCAGATGCACCGCGCAGCGGCCGCGAAGTCGCAGTGGCTCGCGACGTATCGCACATGTACGACGACAAGATCATCTTTACTGGCGCCAATCTCATGGTTGAGAGAGGCGACAAGATAGCTATCCTTGGCAAAAATGGTTGCGGCAAGTCGACCTTTTTGAGGCTATTGTGCGGCAAAGAAAAGCCTTTTGACGGTGAAGTAAAGATAGGCGAGCACAATGTCAATCTGGCTTATTTTGAGCAAAATCAGGCCGAGGCTCTAGATCTCGAGATCACCGTACTCGATACCATCCAGGAACAGGTCCCTACCTGGGAAACAAAAGAAGTCCGCGGATTGCTGGGCAAGTTTTTGTTTAGCGGCGATAGCGTCTTTAAAAAAGTCAGTACTCTCAGTGGTGGCGAAAAGGCACGTCTGGCTCTCGCCAAAATGCTGACTGGCCCCAACAATTTTTTGGTATTGGACGAACCTACCAACCACCTCGACATACCCGCCAAAGAAACCCTAGAAGAAGCCTTGATCTCCTTTCCTGGAGCTCTCATAGTCGTGTCTCACGATAGATACTTTTTGAGCCAGGTGGCTAACAAGATCGTCGAAATCGAAGACGGCAAGATGACATTGTTCCATGGCAACTACGCTTACTATCTCGAGTTTAAGGCACGACAGAAAGAAGCCCGCGAACTCGCCGAAGAAGAAGCCAGAGCAGAGGCCAAGCGTCAAATCAAAAGGGAAAAAGCCAAAGAGAAAGAAAAGGCCCGATCGGGTAAGTAAATGGTCGAGGAAAGAACTCAACCTGCCGTCTCGACTGCAAGGTCTCTCAAGACCACGGCTAGAAGGGCTACCAGCATAATCATCGACAATATGCTGGCTAGTGGTCTGATGCTCATACCCCTGGCCAGTATCTTTGTTAGCCGTGCAAATCTCAATTGGCAATGGATAATCATCGCGCTGGCAATTTCGCCGTTGCCTATCATTTATTTTCGTTTGTTTTTTAAAGTCTGGAACAATATGCCGACTCCGGGCGAAGCCATCTCAGGAATCCATGTAGTACAGGAAACCTATCCGCTGCGTACCAAAGACGCGGAGACTGCTTATGCTTTTTGGCAATGGCTGTCGGTCGCACTGCTCGTCGTGGTGGGCTCTCTTATCGTGTATGTGATGGTGGTCGCTTACAACAAAGTCGATTATGCCGCCTGGCTAAATATAGTGGCAATTGCCTTTATCTATGTATTTATCCGACTTTTTGACTCACTGTTTAGCAAGCCTCATGCGGACATGCTGGAGCGCATCCACGAGCGACCCAGTAAGACGACTGCAATCATCAATCAAGTGGATTATGAGCGGCTCGGACAACTGCAACTCGAGAGAGAAGAAAACCCTCCCGTTAGCCTCACGCGATCCTATGTGTTGGGTTGCAAGAGATCCTGCGCGATAGCTGTCGATTGTATCCTTGTGTACGTGCCGTTCGTAGTCGCCTGTATTTTGCAGCACTGGTTTTTAGTATTGTGCTTGATATTGCCTATAGGCCTTCCTGTACCCTTGATGCTTTATCGTCGCTTTTCGCAAAATGTGTTGCATTGGCCAACCCTTGGCCAATTGATCTCTCGATCCAAATTGTATTATGTAGAGGCGCGAGATTGGTCAAGCGACAATCTTTTGCGAGAATACTTCTTTTTCTATATTGCTTACTTTTCCTTGTTGTTTCCATTATATGGGTTCTGGATTGTGTTTAGAGTGGCGGAGATGCAGATCTGGAGCATAGCCCCGGCATTTTTAGTATTTGCCATAATAGGCACTTTGATCTGGAGGCCTGATCGCTCAGGCCTTACTCAATCTGATAGATGGCTGGCTCAGAAAGACGTGAAGCCAGATGTTTGACATATAATCAAAAAATGGAGAAGTCTCTGATTACAGTGAGCGAGCATCGAAGTGACATATGAAAATCGCGCCTTTGCAGGCCTTCTGGCAATCAAGCCATTATCGTCAGGCCTTTAGCGTGATCATCGACAATATGGCTGCCGGGGCGATCTTTGTACTGGCCTTGCTGCCTTTCATTTTATTTGGAGTTGACGGGGCAGCCTGCTCGCCCTGGCTCGGGGCTGTGCTTGCAAGCCCTCTTCCGATAATAGTTTTGCGCTATATGTTTAAGATCGCAAACAATATGCCGACGCCAGGTGAAGCAATGATGGGGATACATGTAGTGCAGGCTACTTTTCCCGAAAGACGTGTATGGCTCGAGATCCAGTACAGCTTGCAGTCATGGTTTCAGTTTTTGAGCTATGCCGTTCTGTTCGGAGTCGTCGTAATCGGCGTATCGTGCGCGCTTAGCTTTGGCAATGTTTCGATTTTCCACTCGTGCATTATTTGGCTTGTAGCGGTTATTTCGTTTTTCTGGTTGTTCAAAAAAATGGCAGTCTCCAGTTTTTTTACCAGCTTTATCGATATGCAAATGCAATACGAAGTCCTGCCTCGATTTTCTCGCTCGCATCTCATTGCTAGCCAGATCGATCACGATGCTCTAGTTGTCGTACAGGGCGAGCTCTCAAAGATTGTCCAACTCACGCTCAGGCAGAGGATTATACTGGCTGCCGATAGGGCATCGGGCTATCTGGTCGACTTTTTAGTGGCGTCAACTCCAGTCTTTCTCATAGCAGGAGGGCTCGTTTATGTTTTGCATTGGGATCTGTTTGATAGCGAAGGATTTACAATGGCTACAATCAACATTTACCTTGCTGTTTTGCTTGTCTATGGCTCCTATTGTGCAATGATGCGAGATGGCATTGCTGGAGGGACGATCGGAGATCGGCTGATCAAGTGCTCTTTAGTTGTGATGGGGACTGGGACCGGGCTCGAGACCCATCGATATCCGCGAGTGCGACAGTTTTTTTATGGATTGTTTGATACTGTCTATCTCACTCTGATGATCATTTTTGGTGTCGGCGTCAGTTCTGGTTTAGCAAAGTTTTCTGATATCGCTCTATCTCCGCTCAATATCTTGATTGTCGCCATACTCTCTGCTTTTATCGGTGCCTTTACACTCTATTTTTCGGATCGATATGCGCGTCGTTCTATAGAAACCATCTTTGGTTTGCGCCTGGTAGACAATCGCAAAAATTGAGACGGAGCAAACTCTACCCCCAGCCCTAATCCTACTAAGGATTTACAGTCTTAATTTGCCGCACCTGCTTCGTGCGTTATTTGGCTTGTAGCAGTCATTCTTTGTTTCTGTTGACCCCACCCATTTTCTTGTACCACGTCAAGCAGACAATTGCTGTTCTCGAAATTGCTGAGCGAATACCGAAGGTGCGATTCTTCCCAGCGATCCATGCGGTCTGATCGTGTTGTAGTCCTGCCTCCATTCCTCAGTGATGGTGCGC
>JAFKGK010000007.1 GCA_017307165.1 Candidatus Melainabacteria bacterium | reverse complement strand
TAAAGCCCTGGCTCTAAACCAACGCGACCCCAGTCCTAAAATCAATGGCATCACCAATATCGCGACGAGAGTAACAGCAACGTGATAGTCAAAAAGACAATTTTTTTGCGCGGATTTAGGAGCTAATCCACACACCAACAATGCCCAGACCGTGGGCCAAAACATGATAAACAGCCAGGCTATCACTGGGTGCTTCCGGGCTCTCCACACAGTAATGTTCATGCCACTCACCTCTGATCTAGTTTTACTTTAGCCTATTGAACATCCATTGATATTCAAAATGGTTGTTAGAGCATCCAGAGAGAGAGGGCAGATTGTGTAGGCCGCCTTGCGCAGCACCAGCGGCCGGCAATCTGTCCTCTCTCTCTACCGTCACTAAACATACTCGACTTACTCAATCCCGTGATACAAAACAAAGAGGCAGCCCGTAGACTGCCTCCTATTTCACTTTAGCCTATCTCAGATGATTGACTCAGAGTCTGGGCTTAGTCCCAGGACAGAGCACCACCTGTTTGATAGTCGATTACGCGAGTCTCAAAGAAATTCTTTTCTTTCTTGAGGTCGATCATTTCAGACATCCACGGGAAAGGATTCTTGGCACCGGGATATTGCTCGGGCAATCCGATCTGACGGCAGCGACGGTTGGCGATAAAGCGCAGGTATTCCGAAAACATCTGCGAGTTGAGGCCGAGTACGCCACGCGGCATGGTGTCTTGAGCGTAGTTAAACTCGAGTTCGACGCCTTCGCGGATCAATGCGCAAATTTCGTTCTGAAATTCTTCGGTCCACAAATGCGGATTTTCGATCTTGATGGCATTGATGAGGTCGACACCGTAGTTGAGGTGCATCGACTCGTCGCGCATGATGTACTGAAACTGCTCGCTGGCACCAGTCATTTTGTTTTGTCTGCCAAAGCTCAACATCTGCACGAAGCCTACATAAAAGAAGATGCCTTCCATGATGATGTAGTAGCCGATCAGGTTGCGCAAAAAGCGCTGGTCGGTTTCGGGTGTGCCGGTGTGAAAATCGGGGTTGGCCAACTCATCGGTAAACTGCAGTTGAAATACGTCTTTTTTATGGATCGACGGGATCTCGCGATACATGTTAAAGATCTCGCCTTCGTCCAGGCCGAGGCTTTCGACGATGTACTGGTAGGCGTGGGTGTGCAGGGCTTCTTCAAAGGATTGGCGCAAGAGGTACTGGCGGCACTCGGGATTGGTGATGTGGCGATAGATCGCGAGCACCAGGTTGTTGGCCACGAGGGAGTCAGCAGTGGAGAAAAATCCGAGGTTGCGCTTGATGATCATGCGCTCGTCGTCGGTCAGGCCGTTGGGGTCTTTCCAGAGAGCGATGTCGCGGGACATCGAGATTTCTTGCGGCATCCAGTGGTTGGCGCAGGCATCCAGGTATTTTTGCCAGGCCCATTCGTATTTGAAAGGCACCAGTTGGTTGACGTCTGCGCGGCAGTTGATGATGCGCTTTTCGTCAACGGTGATACGGCGAGAGTTAAATTCGATTTCTTCCAGACCAGTTGCGCCGGCGGCTTGACCTGGCACCACGCTTACGCTGGTGATGCCGGCGGCGGCTGCTGCAGCGGTACCAGGAGTAAAGTCCATGGTGGTACCGGTAGCGGTGCCAGCTGCATTAGTTGTTGCTGCGGGTGCGACTGGAGCATCGTCGAAATTGAGCATTTATTGATTTCCTTCTCTAGTTTGATGTTTGACGATTGGCTTACTGGCAGGCTTCGCAGTCAGGATCGGTGATCAAGCAAGCCTTGGGAGCTTGTACAGGGATCGACGATTGACCGGCCTTGCTAGGCACCTTATTGAGCACACCGATGTCGGTGGTCGATTTTTCGGGTGCAGTCGCAGCAGCGGTACGCAGGTAATAGGTGGTCTTGAGGCCTTTGGTCCAAGCCATTTTGTAGGTCTCGTCCATTTTCTTGCCCGATGGTTGAGCCATATAGAGGTTGAGACTTTGTGCTTGATCGATCCATTTTTGTCTGCGTGAGGCAGCTTCGATCAACCATTTTGGCTCGACTTCAAAGGCGGTGGCGTAGAGGGCTTTGAGTTCGGCGGGAATACGTTCGATAGGCATCACGGAACCATCAAAGTACTTGAGGTCGTGTACCATTACTTCGTCCCAGAGGCCCAGTCTCTTGAGATCTTCGACCAGATAGGTGTTGATCACGGTAAATTCGCCGGAGAGGTTGGATTTTACGTAGAGATTTTGGAACGTAGGTTCGATTGATTGAGAAACGCCGATGATATTGGATATGGTGGCAGTCGGAGCGATTGCCAGGCAGTTGGAGTTTCTCATGCCGTGGCGAGCGATGCTCTCGCGGACTGGGGTCCAGTCGAGCTTGCTGCTGGTGTCGACATCAAGCTTGCCGCCGCGGGCTTGAGCGAGGATGGCGAGCGAGTCCTGCGGGAGGATGCCGCGATCCCAGAGCGAGCCTTTGTAGGAGTTGTAGGCGCCGCGTTCTTTGGCCAGTTCGCTGGAGGCGAGGATGGCGTTGTAGCTGACGGCTTCCTGGCAGTAGTCGGCAAATTGCACGGCTTCATCGGAAGAGTAGGCGATGCGCAGGGTCAGGAGCGCATCCTGGAAGCCCATGACGCCGAGGCCGACGGGGCGGTGTCTGACATTGGCTTGTCTGGCCTTGGGCACGCTGTAATAGTTGATGTCGATGACGTTATCGAGCATGCGCATGGCGGTTTTGCAGGTCTTGCCAAGCTTTTCGAGATCGAGCTTGCCATCTTTGAGGTGGTTGACCAGGTTGATGGAGCCGAGGTTGCAGACAGCGGTTTCGGTGTCTGAGGTGTTGAGGGTGATCTCGGTGCAGAGGTTGGAGGAGTGCACTACGCCGACGTGCTGCTGAGGGCTTCTGAGGTTGCAGGGATCTTTAAAGGTCATCCAGGGATGGCCGGTCTCAAACAACATGGTGAGCATTTTTCTCCAGAGGGAGACCGCGGGGATCTTTTTGGAGAGTTTGAGCAGACCTTGCTCGGCGAGTTTTTCGTAGCGCTCGTAGGCTTCTTTAAATTTTTCGCCGTAGAGATTGTGCAGGTCGGGAGTTTCGTCGGGGCTAAAGAGGGTCCATTGGCCGTCTTCGAGCACGCGTTGCATAAAGAGGTCGGGGATCCAGTTGGCGGTGTTCATGTCGTGGGTACGACGACGATCGTCACCGGTGTTTTTGCGGAGCTCGAGAAATTCCTCGATATCCATGTGCCAGGTTTCGAGATAGCAGCAGACAGCGCCTTTGCGCTTGCCGCCCTGGTTGACGGCGACGGCTGTGTCGTTGACTACTTTGAGGAAGGGCACTACGCCCTGGCTCTTGCCATTGGTGCCACTGATGTGCGATCCGAGCGAGCGGACGGGAGTCCAGTCGTTGCCGAGGCCACCACTAAACTTGGACAAGAGGGCGTTTTCTTTTACTGCTTCATAGATGGAGGAAAGATCGTCATTGACGGTGGTGAGGAAGCAGGAAGAAAGTTGCGGTCTGTGTGTGCCGGAGTTGAAGAGGGTGGGGGTGGAAGAGACGAAGTCAAAGGAAGAGAGGAGGTTGTAAAACTCGATGGCTCTTTCTTCGCGTTCGATTTCTTCGATGGCGAGGCCCATGGCTACGCGCATCCAAAATGCCTGCGGCAATTCAAAACGCTTGCCGTCCGTGTGGAGCAGGTAGCGGTCGGTCAGGGTCTGGAGACCGAGATATTGAAACTTGAGGTCGCGATCAGAGTCGAGAGCGGCACCGATCTTAGCGAGATCAAAGGTAGCTAATCTGGGATCGAGCAAACCGGCGTCGATGCCGCGCTTGATGTATTCAGGAAAATACGTCGCATAACGGGTCTTCATTTCGGCCTGGCTGGCGGCTTCGCCGAGTACTTCGAGGCGTACTTGGTGCAAGAGCAGATGGGCAGTGACATAGCTATAGGTCGGGTCGACTTCGACGAGGGCGCGGGCCGACATGATGGCTGACTTGATCACTTCGTCTTCGGTGACGCCTTCGTAGAGGCATTCGACCGTGGATTCGTAGATGCGCTTATAGTCGACGGCGGGGCCGAGATTTTCGCAGGCTTCTTTGATGGTTTCTTCGAGGCGGAGATCCTTGAGAGTGACCTTGACGCCATCGGCGCGCGTGACGCTGGGACCAACGGGAGCTTGCACTGCCTGTGGTTGCATGGCTTCTTTTTCGGCGCGTTCACGAGATCTAGTCTCTCTATAGATGACGTAACGACGGGCTACTTCTTGTTCGCCGGTGCGCATGAGGGCGAGCTCGACCTGGTCCTGGATGTGTTCGATATGCAGTACGCCACCGCCGGGGAGACGACGCAGGAGGGTTTCAACGACCTGACCGGTGAGCTTGTTGACGATGTCGCGCACCTTGGAGGAGTCATTGCCGTGAGTGCCTTCTACAGCGAGAAAAGCTTTGGTCATGGCGACGGCGATCTTCTGCGGATCAAACTCGACGACATTGCCGTTGCGGCGCAGCACTTTGTAGAGTACAAACTGGGCGACGAGGCTGTCGGCGAGGCCGAAGGTCGAGGTTTCAGCGGGAGTGGGAGTTAGCACCTGACTCATTGCTTATGGTTTCTCCTGGGATGCGATTGGACTGTATCGAGGGGTTTAAATCGAGAGATCTAATTCTGAGTATAAAGAGGACAGAGATTTTTCTACCCCCACACACCATATATAGTGCACCGGGGGCAGATATTTGATTGTGTTTTGAACGACATGAGTGGGAGGACGTGCTGATAGTCAGATTAGTGATTGCTCAGCTGATAAATTGCGTTATCTCCTTCAGTCGTTTCGCAATGACAGAAAGGTAACACTCTCTAAAGCAAGAAACAAGCGGACTACCGACCACATCTAGTGTTTCGTAGAATGCCCATTTTAAGCCGGTCTTCAAAGGCTGTTCAAAAACCTGTAGACAAAAATATTTGCGTTTGGGCACCATATATAGCGCACCGTATATGCGCAACTCATAAGAGCGATAGCGACTCACTTGGGCTGCTCAATATTAAATTTGAAAGCCGATTTGATATATCCAATATATACAAAAGATGGCGATACCAGATGCGATGCATACATCACAAAGCTAGACCGATCTAAGGGAGCGTTACAAGCCTCACCAATACCGGCATCACGCTTTCGGCGGCTCCTGTTAGAAGAATCTGAACATCGGAACTCAACGAACTTATGTCTGCATTGACCTCATTGACTGCACATCCACTATGCATCGCAGTATGCGATGCAAATACAGCAGGCTGCATCAGCTCGGTTGCGCCGACAAAAAGTAATGGATGCGCAGGGCAAACACTAGATATAGCGTCTCGCCACGCAAAATCGATATTCATCTCGCCAAAACGGACTTTCTAAAGCTCTGTCACGATCCCTATTAATGAAAGACAATCTTTTTCCCTTCGCTACTTTCGATCTGCTAAAAAGTGATTAGAACCACTATATAAAGAGGGGGAAAACCAATGGCAACCGTACAAGTGGAAGCAAAGCCCGAACAGGTTTATCGTCAAGAGATCAAGGCCGGATCGTTCAATTTTGCCTCCGACGCCGGCAAAGAGCACGGCGGCATGGAATCAGCTCCCAATCCTCACGAACTCCTGCTGGGCTCTCTGGGCGCCTGCACCTCCATCACCATCCAGATGTACGCCAAGCGTAAGGGCTGGGATGTAAAGGGTGTCAAGATATCGCTATCCGAAGAACAAGTCGAAAAAGCCGATGCTCCTGGTGGCAAGATCAACAGGATCAATCGCCAAATCGAACTCGCTGGCGACCTCACCGACGAACAAGTGCAGAGCCTCAAGGCCATCGCCGACAAGTGCCCGATCCACAAACTGCTCGAAGGTCAGAAAGAGATCGCTACCGAAGTCAGCCACGCTAAATAAGATACAAATGCAAGACGCTTTTTTGGTCCTCGACCTGCAATCGATCGAGGCTCAGCTTGGATCCAGAGAGCTATGTCGCAATACGACCAACGAAGTCTGGCTAGAGATCGGTTCTACCAATACGCGCGCGCTCGAATTGGCGCGTGTTGAGGGTAGAACCGATTTTTTTGTGGCTGCCAGGCAGCAAGTCGCCGGTCGTGGCCGGCTCGGTCGCAAGTGGGAGACACCCAGAGATGCAGGGATTGCTTTTTCTTTGTTGATCAAGCCGGATTTTGATACGCAGCAGTTGAGCCTGATCACGATGGCAGCAGGCGTGGCCGTGGCGAGAGCGATAGAGGCGGTGCTGGGTTTTAAACCAGGGCTCAAGTGGGTCAATGATGTGGTCTATAACGGCCGCAAGCTCGCCGGCATCCTGGCAGAAATGAATGGTCCGGCGCTGGTCATAGGCATCGGTATCAATCTGCGTTTTGATGATGTGGAGCTGCCGGACGATCTCTCACAAAAAATAGAGTGGCTCGAGCGCATAGTCGGCGTGCCAGTCGATCCCAATATACTTGTCGCCAATCTCATCAAGCAGCTGGAGATCTGTATCGATGAGCTAGCAAAAGGCAATCAGGCAGCCATCACCTCTGCCTGGAAAGTCTACTCGGTCACTCTCGGCAAGGATGTCGAGGCGACAGCAGGCAATCTGACTCTATCGGGACGCGCAGTCGATATCGATCGAGATGGTGCGCTCCTGATCCAAGACGCCCAGGGCGAGCAACATCGCCTGCACGCAGGCGAGATCAGCCTGCGCATGGCAGATGGCAGCTATTGCTAATAGGTGATGACGCTAAAAACCTTGGTGTCGCCCAGAGCCTTGCGGCCATCGAGGAAACCGAGCTCGATGACAAAGCCCGCACCAACTACGGTGGCGCCGACTTTTTGTACCAGCATCTTGGTGGCGCAAGCAGTCCCGCCTGTGGCCATCAAATCGTCGATGATAACGACTCTATCATCCTTGCCGACCGCGTCTTTGTGCATCTCTACCGTGTCCTCGCCGTACTCCAGCGCATATGATTGGCGCTCGACCTGCCAGGGCAATTTGCCGGGCTTGCGGACGGGCACAAAGGCTACGCCTAGCTTTTGTGCGATGTAGGGAGCAAGGATAAAGCCGCGAGCCTCAATACCGACTATGGCAGTGGGATTAAGCTCACGGGCCGACTCGGTCATGGCATCGAGGACAAAGCCAAAGGCCTTGGGATCTGCAAAAAGTGTAGTTAGATCTTTGAAGCCGATGCCTGGCTTGGGAAAATCCGCCACTTCGCGAATTACGGACTTGATCCATTGCTCTTGCGTTTTGTCGATTTTCATTAGAGGTCCTTTAAAATCACCATATCGATTTTATCAGGCAATCCGTCTTGACTATCTGCATCTAGATCGGGCTCGTCGGCCTCCTGCACTGCAATGCGATTGGATAGCAATGCGGCTTGCAGCTCCTGCATCGATGCCTCAGCGCACCACTGGCGAAATGCCGCGATCTGAGAGAGGACTTGCTTGAGCTGCTTGTATTCGGCGGTTTCTTCGACAGAAAAAGCCGGCTCGCCGAGCAGATCGAGATAAATCACGCCTTGCTCTGTAAACCAGTCGATCCAGTGTACCTGCTTGAGGCTGGTGAGTGCGAGGGCCACGGCCATCTTGGTCGTACCCATGACGCTGGCGAGTACGTGTGCCTCGACCTGGCCTTCTTTTTGGTTGATCGCATATCTGATCAAGCCAAGCAGCCGCTTGAGAAAAACCGAGGCCTCATGCGAATCATCATCGTCGCAGCCGACGAGATAGATCGAGCTGGCTTTGCAATCACGGACCAAAGCCTGGAAATGCTCGAGGTTGGGTGGATATTGCCAGAGCATGAGATGCTCGCGACCACGCTCGACAGCTCCCGATCGATCGTAAACCGTGATGCCGTGTCCTTTTAGACTAGAGCCTGACTCGTTGTAGACGGTCAATGCATCTTGCAATTTGTTTTTGGCTCGGATGACGACATCAGCATCACCAGCATAATTGCGCAGGTCTTTGAAGGATAGACGGATAGTGCTGGCGACTGCGTCGGCGTGCCGTTGAGCCCCGGTAGCATCGAGCCCTTGTACGAGGTCCCTGGCATTGAGAGCCAGATCATCGAGATCGCGAGAGGCGATAACAGGAGTGGGGACATCTTTTGCCACAGCGACAGGTGGGGCGACATCATCGAGATCCGGTGCACCATGCTCTCTCCAGTCGATCAAGACTAGCTGGAGGCGCTCGCGGTTGTTGAAATTGTTGATGTCTGCATTAAAGACTAGATCGATTGCCTGACCGTCAGCGGGGACTCGCCCACGGGTATTCCACATGACAGCCTCGAACTCTCTGGCAGTCGCTCTATCTTGCATGATGATGCGGGCGTGCTTGCCTTCTTTACCTAGAGGACGCGACTGGATGACGATGACATTTTGGAGGTAGAGGATGGGCTTGCGATTGGCCATACCAAAAGGTGCCATGGCGTTGAGCTCGCGTACTAGAGGCAGTGTGATCTCGGCTGGAGCGACGCAGGCATCGACCTCGACCTTGCCGCGCAGGGTCTTGGAGGCGAGAAAGCGATTGCAGGCGTTGACGATGCCCTTGCATGCGGCCTCGCCACGTGCGGCCTCGATGGCAAAACCAGCAGCCATCTTGTGTCCGCCCCAGCGAGCGAGGAGATGCTCGTTTTGCTTGAGGACCTCATACAGATCGATCTGGTCGACGCCACGGGCCGATCCTCTGATCATGCCTTCTTCGGGATCGAGCTCGCCGATAAAGACCGGTCTCTGAAAACGCTCGACCAGACGCGAAGCGACAATACCTACAACTCCATGGTGCCAGCCCTCTTTGTAGATAGCAATACCCTTGTCGTTGTCGAGATCGCAAGTCGTGAGCACAGTGTGCTCGGCATCGGTGTAAATCTGCTCACAGAGAGCCTGTCTCCGAGCATTGTCACGCTCGAGAGCCTGAGCGAGCTCCTGTGCGCGATCGGCATCGGTGGTGGTCAACAGCTCTACGGCGACAGAGGCATCAGCAAGACGGCCGACTGCATTGATGCGTGGAGCGAGCCCAAAGCCGACTATATCGGTGTCTTCTTTGCTGCCGACTTGTTGGAGCAGGGCCTTGATGCCAGGACGTGGGGACTTGACCAGTGCAGGCAGACCGATCTTGACCAGATAGCGGTTTTCGTCGATCAGAGGCACCAAGTCAGCAATCATGCCGAGGGTGACATAGTCGTGCAGACTGGCTGCGAGATGTCCCTGGCCGAGATGCCCGAGCAAGGCCTCGCAGACCTTGTAGGCGACGCCGACACCAGGAAGATTGTAGAGAGGATGATCCTCGGTCAATAGCTTGGGATGCACCACAGCTAGTGCCGGAGGCAAGACCTCAGGCATGGTGTGGTGATCGAGAACGAGAGTGTCTACGCCAAGAGACTTGGCTAGATTGATCTCAGCAAAATTGGAGACGCCGCAATCACATGTCACCATGAGCTTGGTGCGATGCTTACTGGCGAGAACGGAGACTGCTTTTAGATTGAGGCCATAGCCCTCGGTCGAGCGATTGGGGATGTAAAAATCGACATTGGCGCCGAGATCGCGCAGGACTGTCAGCAAGACAGATGTGCCCGTCACGCCATCGACATCGTAATCACCATATACGGTGATTTTTTCTTTTGTTTGGATTGCTTTGAGCAGACGCTCTACAGCCTTATCACAATTGGGCAGGGTAAAAGGATCGGCAGGCGTGTAGATCGTCTCGTCGAGAAAGCGACGGACGCTGTCGACATCAGCAAGACCACGACGACGTAATACACGCGCGAGCACGGCAGAGCGATTGGATGCAGCGACGTACTCATCGTCGAGATCGGCATCATCTGGGAGTATCCAGCTCTTGAGCGCCAAGGCTCTGGGAGCCTGGTCGGTGCTGGTGGACTTGGGAATGCTATCTACCATTGCTATTTATTTTTCCATTTCACTAAAGTCATCCTAACATGAAAAGATGCGCAAACCCACACCCTGAGAGCATTTTAGCGATCTATGATCGACCGCATGACACACCTCTGCTGGACATATAAAAACTATACGCACTATCGCGCCAGATAGTTCATCCGCATATACCCGGGCGCAGCGACATGCATGATTGGATATGCAAAAACTATCGATTGAGATCTGGATCTACAAAATTGATAATCTTTTTGGGCTTGGCGATATTGGGCCAGTTGCGCAGATCGTACTCGACCACTGTCGTGACGATCGGCGAGCGCGGCCACGGCAAGGCCCAGCCGACGATCCATAGTATTGGAAAAAATGCCACGTGCATGCTCAGAGCGACAAAAAACATCTGTATGAGAGTCAGATTGCTCTCGTACCATTCGATGGACTTATCTCTTGCTATCTCAAAAAGCGAACTGATGGCCTTCTCCCATGGTTTCGATCAAAAATGGAGATTTAAACTGAGCTTATGATTTGAGATTATAATAATACGCATCCAAATATGGCTCTAATGGACCGATTCTCCTGCCTATGTCTTCAAATATTTCACTCCCCTCCCCAAAAAACTATTTGACTCTGGCCCTATGCATGGCGATTTTGGCGCCTGCAAGCGCTCAAATCGTCGCGCCAATGCCTGCGCTTTGCAAGACAAGCGAAAGCAAAGAAGAAGAAAAGGCTCGCAAAGACGAGGAGAAAGCTAGAAAAGAAGAAGAGAAGGCAAAAAAAGAAGATCCGGAACTAGCCGAAGAAGAACGTCTCTACAATGAGTACCAGTCTCAGCTGCAAAAGGCCCTCAAAGAAACCAAGACCCCCTTTACTCTGGGTGGGCCCATGCAGGACCAGGCAGAAGCCACGGGCTCTGGCAATCTACAAGCAGTTACCCTAGGCGCAGGCAAAAAGCGTCCCAAAAGCCTGCAGGACAGGCTACTACCACCCAGGCTCTACCTGCCAAGCCGCATGATCCTTGGCAAACCATCCCAGTTTACAGTCAAAGGCAAGGCCGGGCTCTGGGTCGCCATCGCCATGGCCAACCGCAATACCGGCGCAAAACCAGTCGCAGGCAACGAAATCCGCTTAGGGCCGGACCGCAAGGTCATCGCATTGGGTCGCATCCCAGAAAATCAGGTCCTGACATTGGAGGCCTATACACCAATAGCAGGCGATCTGCTCGGCAGCAATTTGTATTTTGAGGCTGCCTTATGGAAGGACGGAGATCCAACCCACGCGGAGATCGCCCAGACTATCCAGGTAGAACCGCAAGAAGGCAGCAATAACGGCAATGGCGTGCTGGTCTCGGCACCGGCCGAGCGCAAGCACGGCGTACGCATCGTACCCAATACAGTAGCGCCGATTTCGGTACGTAACGCCCAATCAGGAATGACTCTAGACTCCGGACACCCATAAGACAGACAAGACGGCAAATGAAACTATTACTGGTACCACTGGACGATCGCCCCATCACCTATACATATCCGCAAATGGTGGCGGCTGTGGCCGGTCAAGAAGTCATCATGCCGCCGCGGGCGATGATGGGCTCTCTGCAAAAGGCGGCCAACTCGCAAGATCTGATCAATTTTTGCCAAAATGCCATCAAGCAAGGCGAAGTCGACGCGGCTCTAATATGCCTGGACAGCTTGCTCTATGGTGGTTTGATCACATCCCGGCGCACCGACGCGACAGTCAAGGATATCTCGGCCAGGCTGGATCAAATCAAAAAATTTAAGTCGCTCAGCCGCGAGCCCTTGCCTATCTATGTGCAATCCGCGATCATGCGGATCTCGGATAATTATGACAATACCGAAGAAAAAGACTACTGGGCCAGGTATGGCCGGGAGCTCTTTGAGTGGTCGACCTGTCTGCACAGACTGGCAAAACGCGAGTCGATCGCACCTGGCCTGTTAGAGTCGCTGGAACGCAGGATCCCGCAAGATATCAGACAGGACTATCTCGATACGAGATTTCGCAACTTTACCATCAATCAAGCCGTACTCAAGTCGGTCGAGGACGGCAGCTTCGATTATGCAGTCTTTTCTCAGGATGATTCTGGAGCATTTGGACTTAACGTCTCCGAAAAAGAAAGATTAGAGTCGATGACCCGCAATGCCAGTCTAGAAAAGCGGATCAATATTTATGCTGGTGCCGATGAGGTCTTGCTCTCGATGATCTCGCGCTTTTTGAGCGATCGCGCAGCCAGAGCCAATGGCAAACGATTTGTCATCGACACTCGATATGCCGTACCTGAGGTCGAGCAGGTGGCAAGCCGCTATGAAGGCCAATCGATTGGTACTACTATCGAGGCGCAGATCAAGGCAGCAGGCATGATAAGAAGAGACGCTACACCAGATGCTGCGCAAGCCGATCTATTGCTGATCGTGCATGGCGGCCTCGAAAAGCAAGGCGACCACATCACCTTGCCTGGCCTGCCTGACCTCAGCCAGTTAGATACGCAAAAATCGGTCAAGGCAACCATGGCCGAGATCGAGGCAGCGACACTGCCTGTGGTACTAGTCGATCTCGCCTACGCCAACGGTGCCGACCCACTATTAATGCAGGCACTCATCGCCGACAAGCCTGCCAGCAACAAGATCATCGGCTTTGCCGGCTGGAATACCTCCGGCAATACGGTCGGCTCGGCGCTCGCCCTGGCCGCGGCATATCTCTTTGGCCAAAAGGCAGGCGTGCCCAGACAAAAAGAAGCCCTCAATCGCTGTCTCTTTACTCGCCTTGTCGACGACTACGCTTATCAGAGCCTGGCCCGCAAGACTCTAAACGGCGATCCTTCTACGCAAAAACTAGCCGAAGCGATCGCCCCGACGATCAAGCAAGTGGCGAGATTTCTCGATATGGAGCCACCGGTAAGATTGTCCTTTCCCTGGAAGCGCACCTTTGAGATAGAGATCGGATTTGAGGGAGGTTAGAGCGTATGCAAATATCCAGAGCCGGCCTCGCTCTTGTCCTTGCATGCATCTTGCAGACCGCACCGCATGCAGTGCAATCTGCAATGGCCGCGCCGGCCGAGACCTGGGAAAAAATCGATAAGAGAGTAAAATCCCAGGTCTACCAGATCAATGTCGGACTCAAGATGAAGGTCAAGGACTCACTCTATGTGACTCTGGCTGACCTTTCTCCCAAAAACCGGTTTCCTGTTTTTTCTGCCTCCGCTCAAGATCCCGGCTATCGCGTGGTGGGCTTTGGTACGGCATTTCCAATCAAAACCATCACAAATACCGACAAGACCATATTGGTGACCAATCGCCATGTGGTGGAGTCGGGTGACGAAATAATCAAAGAATGTCAGCGTTTTTATGCTGCCATGCGCTTGATGGCAGAGCAGACCGCCGAGCGCGGAGATGTGGACGGCAGGCTGAAAGAGCTCATGCAACTCGTCAATATCTCGCGTAAAAAAGACAGATCGACCACTGAGTTGGCCACCTACCAATCGACTGTCGACTCGATCTGGGATGTATACGAGACGCATCTGTCCATGCGGCAGGATCCGTCGCGCAAGTCATTTAACAAGTATTTGAGCGCCATGCAGGTATCTTTTGAGCTCGGATATTTTATCCATCCCGCCGGACCGGTATCCCAGACGCCTTACAATGCCAAGATCTTTAAAAATGCACGCGGCGCCAGCGATCCTGATCTGGCCATCCTTAGCATTGATAAAGCAAGACTGGCACCACTCGAGCTAGATCTGGCCAGTGCCAGCGAAGGCCAGGAAGTGCAAGTGGTCGGGTATCCGGAAGCCAGCGAAATGCTCGATACCGACTCCTCAAAATATTTTGCGCCGACTTTTTCAACCGGGCGCGTCAGTCGCGTCGGACCACGATCGATCCAGGTCGATGCTGCCATGACCAATGGCAATAGCGGCGCACCGGTGATCAATCAAAAAGGCAAGGTCATCGGTGTTGCCGTGCGCAGAGCACGCAATGCCAGCGGCCAGGAGCTCACCAATTTTGGTGGCGCCATCTCGGCTCAGGCCTTGCAGTCTTTTGCGCCCGAGCTATTTGTCCGCTGAGCTATACAAGCTCATCACCGGGATTTTTTGATAAATTGCATGTCGTCCATGCCGCCGACACCGCTATCTGGGCCCATCATGAGCTCGAGCTCGTTGGATACGGTCTTGTACCCGAGGGGAGCATCAAAGGTAGAGGATGGCACTGTATTGCTCACGGCCTTGACCGTGTCAAACATAGGTTTAAATTCTTTGTCTCTGGCAGTAGCGCCAACGGTACTGCCGGGAGCTGTAGGTCTTTGCCCCTCGGCCTTGATCAGCATGCCATCCTTGACGTCGATCTTGACCATGTTGAGCAAGACTTCGCGCATCTGCGGCGGGCAGGCAATGTCGTGAGTGATCCAGACATTGCCGGCATGGGTGGCAGGCCTGCCGTCCACTGATTTGTATATGGCATGCTTTTGGCATTTAAAGCCCAGGATTTTTTCGGTTTTGTGCAGGTCGCGCAGATCGAGCTTGTCCGGCTGACGCCCCTTGTTGCGAGACTTGCTTCCGGGCATGTCAAAGAGTTTGTTCTTCCAGGTATCGTAGTCGCGCTTGATGATGCATTTGTTTTCGTCGCTATAAAACGCAGAGCCCCATCCAGGGGCATGAGCAGTCCATGTCAGACCCAGCTTGTCGACAGACATCTTGATCGCGCTCTTGCCGACGAGCATGGTCATCGGCCCAAACTGCCCGGTAGTCTGATATAGCTGCCAGACTTTGATTTGCTTGGCATCGGGCGCATTGGCGCCGGGAGCCGCCACCGCCAATGGTGCCGATCCGAGGCAGACTGCCACGATCGATGCACATGCTTGGACTATAGATAGTTTGTTCATTAGAGGTCTCGGCTAGTTGTATTGATTTGTCTAGGGTAATTGCAGTGAGGGATGAGCAAAGCTCCAGTAATTGAAGGTATAAGCGTTGGCATTGCTGGCATTAGTACCTCCCTTGCCTTCGCGCTCTGCTTTTTGCAGGACCCGCACCAATTGATGGACGCTCGTTATGGGCTGATCGTCACGTGTTTCCATGGCTTCGAGCTCTTTAGTAGCGCCCTTAAAGAGTGGCATCAATCCCTGGGCATCTATCTTGCCAGTGTCATAGATCACAGTGGCTCCGGGCTCCTTTTTGTCTTCGATGCGGGCAAGCAATATGCCTTCGTTAGATTCGAGCTTGTACTCGATCACAGAGATACGACAGCCACACTTGAGATTTTTGAGGACTCCCTGCCAGGCATGGACGCGGCCTTTTTCGATTTCGCCTGTAGCGATAAGGCGCAAGACTCGCTCGAGGGTGCGCTCCAGGCGATCTTTATAGGTCTTTTTAGCAGTACTATCAGCACTGGATTTGGTGCCGATTATAGCCGGGATCTCCAGCGGCTTGCCTTGCAGATGCAAATTGCCCATGAGGGAGATCGTCTCACGGGGCGCTCCTTGCGACCACATCAAGGCAGTACGATAAGCCTGCTCGGCAGAGACTGCATCAATGCTACCGTCAATATCGGGCGACTCCAGGGCATATCCCAGACTCTGATAAAAATCCACCTGTCCGGTAAACATATGATCGCGGCTGGCTGCCAACACCTTCATCATTTCCTGTATGAGCTCCGGGCCCAGAGCCTTGCGACAAGCCGGGGCAGCCAATGAAAGTGCAAGCGACATGTCAAAGTCTTTGGCAGCAATAGCTTGAGAAATCAAGCTAGAAAGCTGAGCGAGATCGATATTTGTATTTGTTTTTGGATTTGTACTCGACTCGATGATCTGCAAGCAAGCCTTTATATAGAGTCGACGGGTCGAAGACCGCTGGAGACTGGCCGGATAAGCCGGGTTGGACCTGGTTGCCGATTGGATGATCTGCTGGGCTTGCTTTGGCATATGCAAAACGAGATATGTAGAGGCGATCTCATCGGCAGCATCTAGATCGGATCTAGCAGCCGATATCATCTCGGGCTCGGAGAGCTCCTTTTCGGCAAGGGCTCTGCCTTCAAATCCATCGACGGCCATCATTTGCGCATAACCCAGATGCGCGCGCCAATTGGTATTGTCGAGAGCGATCGCTTGTTTGTACTTGTCCAGGGCAGGGCCTTTTTCGCCGTTTTGCTGCAATAGCACCCCGAGATTGGAGACCACTATCGAACGTTCCCTGGCAGTAGCGCTAAATCCAGGTGCAGCAAAACCTTTAGCCGCGGCACGGGCATCTTCGAGTGATTGCAGGAGATGATGGCCTGATTCGGCAGTGACCACCGCAGAGAGTGCGACGAGGGCCGCGCCTCCACCCGTGGTGCTTTTGACTTGCTGCAATCTAGTGTAGGCATCGGCAAAACGGCCTTGCCTTGCAAGCTGTTCGATCGAGACATACTGCGGACTGCGGCTAAAACCCGATGTCTGCCTTGCCTCTGTTGCTGCAATGCACGGGTTTGCTCCTGACTGCAAAGCAATACCTAGAGAAAGCAAAAGACTAAGATAGAAACGAGATCGCAAGGGGTCACCGGGACGAGTCTAGACCCCGATTATACCTAATAGTTTTCGGATAGGTAGGCGGACTTGAGTGCCTTGTAGGCAATAAAGCCATAGACGATAAAGAGCAGGATAAAACCGACAAAGTAAAACTTGAAACTGAAACGCAACAAAGGACGGACGAACATGTCGATGAAAATAATCCCGGACGCAGCGCTCATAGATTAAAACCGTCGTGTAGGTAGAATTTAACTATTACCGAAAGCACTATGGTAAACCCTTTTCTTATCAGTCGTTATTTTTTCTCATATTAAAATTTTCGCTTGACATCAGTGTGTCCGATCCGCTTTTCAAGCGGTTTTGATGCCCTTCATAGACTCGCTATAAGCTCTTTATATAAAGACCGAGTTATATAATTTGTCTGGTGCATTTAAACAATGGAGATCTAAATGACGGACTCAAAAACCCGTGCGGTTGCAGGGACTGCGGCGCTTGTTTCGCTAGCTTCGATTTTGTCCCTGTCGCTGAGTGCTTGCGTGCGCAACACCGAGCCTGGAGCCTCTCCATCGGATGCAAATACAAATGCGAGCAATACGGCCACCACGGCAGCCAGCCCGGGCAATCCTTTTATAATAGGCGCCAACAGCGTCTCACCTGGCAACTACAAAACAGTCTTAAAAGACGGAGTCGAGTACAAGCAAGGACGCTTTGGCGAGGGCAAGCCAGGCGGCTATCTGATCAAATCCATCGTTGCCTCTGATCCCAAGACTCTCAATTACTGGGCCGCCAATGATTCCACTTCCAGAGAGCTCGCCAGCAATATGTTTAGCGGCCTGCTCAGCATCGACCCCTATACCGGCGAAGTCATTCCTGATCTAGCCGAGAGCTTTACAGCCTCGCCGGACGGACGCACCTATACGACAAGATTGCGCAAGGGACTAAAGTGGTCGGACGGCCATCCGATCACGGCCGAAGACGTAGCCTACACCTGGAATACCATAGTCAAAGAAGGCCTCGGCAATAGCTCCTTGCGTGACATCACCACCGTCGATGGCGTTCCGACAAAGGTAGAAGTAATCGACGAGCTCACCAACCGCTTTACCACTGCCAAACCATTCGTGCCTTTCTCCCGAGTACTCGGTCTACCTCCAGCCCCCAAACACGTAATCGAGCCCATCGTCAAAGGCAAGGATGGGCGCAAGGCCTTTGACGGCTTGTGGTCGATGAATGCCAAGCCCGAGTCCTTTGTGACATCCGGCCCCTATCGCTTTGAGTCGTATGTCCCCAGTCAACGCGTGGTCCTCAAACGCTCCAATACTTATTACGGCATCAGCGCCAAGGGAGCACCTCTGCCCTACCTCGCGCAACTCACATATATCATCGTACCTAAGGTCGACGCCAACCTGCTCAAGTTTAAGGGCGGCGAGATCGACATAACCCCAGTCAGGCCGCGCGATGCAGGCGATCTTGTACAAGAAGCCAGCAAAGGCAATTTTAAGCTGTACGACTTTGGGCCGAGCCAGGGCTCGTCCTTCATCATGTTCAATCTCAATCGCAGAGCCAATCTTAAGACAAAAAAACCATATGTAGATCCGATCAAATCGGCATGGTTTAACGATCTCAACTTTAGACAGGCGATCAATCATGCCGTCGACAGGCAGGCGATCATCTCCAATTATTTTAAGGGCCTCGGCGAGGTGTCGGTATCGCCCTTTCTCAAGTCCAGCCCCTTTTACAACACCGAGCTCAAGCCCTTTGATCAAGATCTGGAGATGTCGCGCAAACTGCTTGCCGACTCTGGATTTAAGCTAGATGCGCAAAAACAGCTTGTCGATAAGGATGGTCATCATGTCGAGTTTAATCTCTTTGCACCGGCCGGTGGCACCTTTGCTGGCTTTGTCTGCAATGGTTTCCGCGATGAGCTAAAAAAACTCGGGATCAAGGTCAACTATCAAGAGCTCAATTTCAACCTCCTTGGCGACAAGATCTCCAATTCGCTCGACTGGGATGCTTGCTTCTTTTCTTTGACAGGAGGCGATCCGCTCGAGCCCAATGACTCGTCCAATGTCTACAAGAGCAACGGCAGGCTGCACCTGTTCGATCAGAGGCTGGCCGATACCAAGGGCGATATCATAACCAGCGATGCCCGCGACTGGGAAAAACGCATCGATCAAGTGATGAATCAAGGCGCACTGGAGTTTGACAAAGCCAAGCGGCGCGCACTGTATTCGGAGATGCAGCAGATCCTCTACGATCAGGTGCCAATGATCCTGGTGCCGACGCCCAAGGTCATAGTCGCTGCTCGCAACACTCTCCAAAACTACAGTCCGAGCCCGCTTTCGCAAGAGAGCATGGGCCTGCACAATCTGGACGAGCTCTACAAGCAAGAGAAATAAATTGAAAATACAGCAGATAATGGCTCTGGCTCTTGCAGTCGGAGTAACGAGCGGTTGCATAGCACCCAGACCCACAGTCAAAAAGAAAAAGACCGATGGTAGCGTGAACGTTGCTGGCGGCGCCTCTAGCGATTCTCGCAATAATTCTGATACTGGCTCTGCTCTCAAATTTGCTAATCCCGGCCCATTCAAATTGGTCACCAAAGATGGTGAGGAGATGTGGCAGGCGCGCGGAGACCTCGGGCGCTTTGGCGGCACTCTGCATCTTTCCAGTTTTGGGGGCGGTCCCAAGACTTTCAATCCCTGGGATGCATCTGATGTAGAGAGCCACGGCATCGGCATGCTGCAATTTGACTCGCTCGTCGATATCGATCCCTGGACCGGCAAGCCGATCCCTAAGATCGCTCGCGATATAAAAGTCAGCCCGGACGGCAAGTCTGTATCCTTTATCATTCGCAAGGGTCTCAAATGGTCGGATGGCAAGCCACTTACGGCAGACGACGTGGTCTTTACCTTTGATGTGATCGTCAAAAAAAGTCTGGGCGAAGGCAGTAGCAAAGACACCATAGCCACGCCGGATGACTACCCGCAGATAAGCAAACAAGGCGATGATACCGTCACCTTCACGTTCAAAGAGACATTTTCGCCTTTTCTCGCCAATCTCAATGCCGTATGTATAGCGCCTAAGCACGTGCTGGAGCCGATAGCAAAGGCAGGCAACAAAGAGTTTAAGACCTTTTGGAATATCAATACCGATCCCAAGACCATGGTCGGTTGTGGGCCCTTTATCCTAGAGTCTTATGTGCCGAGTCAGAGGATCACATTTAGACGCAATCCGCATTATGCGATGGTGGACAAGCAAGGGCGCAGATTGCCCTATCTCGACAAGCTCGTTATCGGCATCGTGCCCAGACAAGAAACTCAGATTTTTCAGTTTCTCGGCAAAGAAGTCGACTTTCTCGATATTAGATCGGTACGCGGCAATGATGCAGGCATGCTAAAAGCCGAAGAAAGGAAGGGCGATTTTAAACTGTATGACCTTGGTCCCGATGACGGTACGGTCTTTATCATGTTTAACATGGCTCGACGAGTCAATCCCAAGACCCAAAAACCCTATGTCGATCCGATCAAGTCAGCCTGGTTCAACGATGCCAATTTTAGACATGCCGTATCGCATGCCATCGATCGCAAACGCATCGTCTCCAATGTCTTAAAGGGTATCGGCTACCCGCTATCCACCTGCGAAACGGATGCAGCAGTATACGCCAATAAGAGCCTGCAACCGATCGACTACGATCTGCAAAAGTCACGCAAAATGCTTGCCGACTCTGGTTTTGTCCTCAAAAACAACATGCTCTACGACTCGACCGGTCACCGTGTAGAGTTTGATCTGCTGACCAATGCCGGCAACACTGTCCGTGACGCCTGCTGCATCATGATCAAAGAAGAGCTCAAAAAACTAGGCATAAAGGTCAACTATCAAGCCATTGAATTTAATGCCATGATCAATAAGGTGCACACCTCGCTCGAATGGCAGTCTCTCGTCATGGGGCTGTCAGGCTCGCGTTTTGAGCCCTATAGTGGTGCAAATGTCTGGAAATCTGAAGGACGCATGCATATGTTTGACACGCGCCTGCCGGACAAAGATGGCATTGTGCGAGTAACTGATGCCAGACCATGGGAAAAAGAAATCGACCAGTGCTTTATCAATGCGGCTCGTTCGATGGACGAAGGCGTGCGCAGGCAAAATTATGAGAGATTTCAGCAGATCGCCTACGAACAAGAGCCAATCATCTATCTCTATGCCAATATGCTCCTGCCTGCCATGCGCAACACCGTAGGCAATTACAAGCCGACACCCTATGGTCTGTATTACACTCCCAAGGGCAGCTTGCACAATCTAGAGGAGATCTATTTCAAATAATGTCTCTGCCTGCATATTTTTTCAAACGCTGCCTTCAGGCTCTGCCTTTGCTGCTGATCATTTCCATCATGGCCTTTGCCATGCTCAAGGCCTCGCCTATCGATCCTCTAGCGGCCATGCGCTCCAATCCATCCATATCGCAAGCGGCTATCGATGCCGAGTACAGGCGCCTCGGCCTGGATAAGCCCAATCACGAGCAGTACTTTATCTGGCTGTCCAACGTCATGCGCGGCAATCTTGGCATGTCATCCACGGGCGGCCAGGTCGCAGACAGACTGGCCGCCCATGCCGGCAATACTCTCTTGCTCAATGTCATCACCCTGATCTGCACCTGGGCGATCGCCCTGCCGGCTGGGGTATACGCAGCTGTGCATCGCGGGCGGCTGCTGGACAAGTTTTTTGGCTTGCTAACATCCATCGGTATGTCCATGCCTGCCTTTCTTTTGGCATTTTTGATGCTGATGGTGGCACTCGCCACAAAATTGCTCCCTATCGGTGGCATGACCTCGGCTGACTTTGCCCAAAAAGACGCGCTCGGTCAAATACTCGACATCGCGCATCACCTGGTGATACCAGTGACGGTGCTGACTTTTGTCTCTCTCGCCTCCATCCAGAGACAGGCACGGTCCAACCTCCTCGACGTTTTGCGTGCTGACTACGTGCGTACGGCCAGGGCCAAGGGCCTACCCGAAAACCGAGTCATCTACAAGCATGCCTTGCGCAATGCCGTCAATCCTCTCATCACTCTACTGGGGTTTGAGTTTGCAGCCCTCTTGAGTGGTGCCGCCATCACCGAGATGATTCTTTCTTACCCCGGACTCGGTCGCCTGACTCTAGAAGCAGTGCAGACTCAAGACATCAACCTCGTCATGGCTTCGCTCATGCTCGGCGCCGTGATGCTCGTTGCCGGCAATCTCTTTGCCGATCTCCTGCTCAAACTCACCGATCCGCGCATCACCCTCGATTAGACCAGATTTGACCTCAAGTCCTCAGGAAAACGACAAAATGGCTCAAGCAGCAAAATCAAAAATGAGACTCATCTGGCGCGACAAGATTGCGCGCTGCGCACTCGTTATGCTTGGTTTGCTCTATGGCTGTGCCCTCTTTGCTGATTTTTTAGCACCTTATCCGATGGAATACAGCGATCCAAAGATGGGCAATGCACCAGCGACTCTTATCCATATCTGGGACGATAATGCCGATCTCTGCCGGCCCTTCGTGCTGGCGTCTCGACAAGAGAACGACATCGCCACTTTTAAGCAGGTCTTTAAAGAGATCGAAGGCACGGAGTACCCGATCAAGTTGTTGCACAAGGGCGAACCATACAAGCTCTTTGGCCTGATCGATGCCGATGTGCACTTATTTGGCGTCGACTCGCCCGCCCGCATCTATCTATTTGGCGGCGACATGAACGGGCGAGACAATTTTTCCAGGCTCTTTTTTGGAGCGCAAAAGAGTCTGACCATCGGATTTCTTGGCCTCTTTATCGCCTTTCCGATCGGCATCATGTATGGTGGCATCTCCGGCTATCTCGGCGGCAAGGCCGACAATGCCATGATGCGTTTTGCCGAAGCAGTCATGTCCATCCCCTCCTTTTATCTCTTGATCGGACTGGCTGCGGTCCTGCCCCTGGGTATGTCCAGCTCAGAGCGCTTTGCCTTGATCACCCTGATACTTTCGTTTATCAGCTGGCCCGGCCTGGCTCGGGTCATCCGGGGCATGGTGCTGCGCATCCGCGAAGAAGAGTTTGTCCAGGCGGCTCGCGCCGTCGGCTTGTCAGAAATCAAAAACGTGATCATTCACGTCATCCCGCAGACTGCCAGCTACGTTGTCATCGCAGCTACACTGCAAGTACCAAATTTTATCCTGGCCGAGTCCAGCTTGAGCCTGATCGGTCTGGGCATCCAGCAACCAGACGCTAGCTGGGGCAATATGCTGCAAGCAGCCATGGACCAGCCTCACGAATTGCTCAACCAGCCCTGGCTGGTGGCACCAGGCATCATGATCTTTATTACTATCCTGTGCTTCAACTCTATCGGCGACGTGCTACGCGACGTACTCGATCCTAAACTGGCAGGCAATCGATGAGCCAATTGCTGCACATGCTGACCCTGGACATGGTACTGCCGGTGGTAGTGCTCAGTTTACTGGCAGCGGCTCTCACCTTTGCAGCCATTTCAAAGGTCAAGGCCGTTGGGACCTATCTCTGCGATGATTGTCGCTTTAACGATATCGAGTCCTGCCACAAGGCAGAGAGGCCACGCGCCATGTCTTGCACTGCCTACGAAAAAACAAGCTAGCCTCTTTAATTACTTGATTATCTGACTGATTTTTGCCGCCAGGCGCTCGCCACCGCGTGCATTTAGATGCACCGAGTCGCAAAAATCGGCAAGAGTGAATGCAGGATCGGCACTGAGGTCGACAAAATCCGCATTAGCATCATGCGCGGCCTCGGCGAGGTCGTGCGCCATGCGAGTGGTAAATTTCTCGGGCAAAAGAGCTCGATTGGCAGCCGTCAAAGGCATGGCGACGATGAAGGTCCGGATATGTTTTGCCTTGAGATCGGCAAGCAACATATGCAAAAACCGCATCTGTGTTTTGTACATGGGCGAGTCGAGATTTTTGTAGCGACGCCGATAGTCGCGCACATTGTCGACAAAGATGGCCGGGGCAAGAGGCGCGACCGTAGCCATGCCAGGCACGAGATTGCCGTCAAAGCCACCGGTGACAAATTTTAGCTGGGCCTCGGCCAGGGCTTTTTGCTTGTCGAGATTATCTTTAGTACCGACATCAGCCTTGGTTGATTGCTTGTGCAAGCCGAGTCGATTAAAGAGAGACGAGACCCGCATCAAAGGTAGGTTAGAGCTGACGAAATGATTGAAATATTCTAGAGGTTTGTCAAAAGCAAGGCCATCGTAAGGAGAGAAATCACTGTATTTTGAATAAAAACGGTAAGGTTCGGTGGCGCCGGCACAAGGCAGAGAATTGTCGATAAAGTCGCGCGGCGACACGGTCAATACGACTGTAAGTGGCGCCAATCTGCCCACAAACAAGGCTCGTTGGGCAAAAAAATGATCGGACATGACAGCACCAGCGGTGGCAAGCAAAAATACTTTATGTCTCTTTTGATCATCGCTGCTCGTGACCAGATGACGCTCGATCGAAGGGCAATCACGATCAGTCGAGAGTCCTTTGCTTTAGATTGGCATCGGCTGCCTGCAGTCCTCCGATCTGACTCGAGCCAAAGACGACCACGCTCGGCCTGGGATCAGCAAGGGCAAAGGCACGGGCAATCCAAAAACTAGCCGGTCGCCCATCCTGCAAGACCTTGGGGTCGAGGGCAAAGATAGAGTCGTCACCACGGACGATGCCATCGGATATAGTGCGCGGCAATGAGAGAGCGAGGACATTGGCCAGGCAAAACAAGATCAGAGCCGCAAGAAAGCTCGAAACTGTCGTCTGCCCTCTCAAACAAAACTCCCCAGATAGATATCTCGACTGCAAAAGGCCAATGATAGCAAATACTGGCAAAAATGCCCAAAAACCAGACCTCTGTGCCGGTTCACCCACCGGGCCCACAGAGGTCTGCTCCTAATATGAAACTGCCTCACGGCAGGACCATTGCAATCAGGCCGCTGTCGAAATCCGTTTGATTGAGATTTATCCGGGAACCTTGTAGGGAGCCCGCTGACAGGATGTTTCGCGTCGGTCGATATGTTTTTATTATCAGCCTCCACCCCCATCTTGGCAAGAGGTTGAAAAGCCCAAAATACGTCATGAAAAATTAAATCTGTTGGTCCTTTTGCAAGAGAGACACAAAGATCTTGACCAGGCGGGGATCCCACTCTTTTCCGGCCCCTTCCTGGATGATGCGTATGGCGTCCTGGTGCGAATAAGCCGGTCTATAAGGCCTATCGCTGGTGATCGCGGTATAAGCGTCGACAAGGGCTACGATACGCGCCTCGATGGGTATCACGTCGCCTTTGATGCCATTGGGATAACCGGAGCCGTCCCAATGCTCCTGATAGGCCTCGACGATAGGCGAGATCTTGGAGAGTATCTTGCTGGGCTCGAGAAACTTGGCACCGGTATGCGGGACCTGATTGATATAGACGAGGTCTTCGTCGCTGAGAGGTTCGGGCTTTTTAAGGATCTCCTCCGGCACCGCCATCTTACCGAGATTGCAGAGCACGGCACCGAGGGACACGACTTCGGTATGGTCCTTGCCGAGCCTGAGAGCTTGAGCGATGCGATTGGCATAGCCATAAGCACGGGTGGACCGATCGGAGCTATAGCTGGACCGCGCCTCGACTATCGAGATGAGCTGAGCAAGGAGACCGAGTATGCCTTTCTCCTTGATCACCTCGACGTCAAACTTGCCGTCACCATTGAGGCTATCCGCCTGCACGCTCTCGAGTTGCTTGACCTCAGGCGGGCCCATGCGCATGTCTTGCTTCATGGCCTGGCGGATCTTTTCTTCGCCTTCTTGGGCTAGAGTGGGCAAGAGATCCTCGGTGACCGTGCATACCTGGTTGCGCCCGCGGTGCTTGGCGAGAAAGAGGGCCTGGTCGGCAAGCTCAAAGAGTCTGTCCTTGTCTTCGGCATCATTGGGGAAAGTCGCCACGCCAATCGAACCTGTCACAGGTCCCCAGCCTTCGACTGGCTTTTCGCGGATAGCCGCGCAAATACGTTCTGCCACCATCTTGGCCCATTTGAGATCGGTCTCGGGCAATAGCACCACAAATTCTTCGCCGCCAAATCTGCCGACTGTATCGATCTCACGCACGCTGCGCCGCACCACATTGCCCGTATGGATGATGGCAGCGTCGCCAACGTGGTGGCCTTTGGTGTCGTTGATCTTTTTGAGATAGTCCAGATCGACGATGATAAAAGAAAATGCATGGCCGAAACGCTGAAAGCGGTCGATTTCTTTGGATAGTTGTTCTTCGAAGTATCGACGATTAAAGAGTCCGGTCATGGGATCGGTGACTGCCTGCCGCTCGACCGTGGCAAAGAGCTCGGCGTGGGAGACCACGACGCCGACCCGATCGGCAAGATCGATGACCATGCGCATGTCCTTGTCCGGCAGATAACTGCTCGGCCCGTTTGATACCAATAGCAGTGCAGCCTTAAAGTTGTTGCCCTGTCCCAATGGCACGCAGAGGGCCGATCTATTTTTCCATTTGTCGGTATAAAGGTCCTCGCCCAGGCGTTCTCGGATGTCATCGCTCGAGATGTGCATGGTGAGCCCTTCTTTTAATGCATCTAGACTGGGCTGAAAGAGTCTATCGGCAATGCGTTGGGCGAGAGGCAGCTCCCTGTCTTCAGGGTCTTCGTCTATAGAAGGCAGCTCGGGCATAGGAAACTCATCGGCAGATCCAGCAAACTTGGCCTTGCTGGCTGTATCTTTGCCAATCTCGAAGAGTGATACTACGCAGAGATCGAGGTGAAAATAATCAGCTAGCGAGCGGACCAAAGTATCCATGATCACGTCTGTTTCTTTGAGTGATCTTTTGATCTCGACGGATACCTTGTTGATCAATGCGTCTCTGATCTGGTCGGCACGGATTTGTTGCACGGCCATATCGGCACGGATCACATTGGATAAGTGCCCGGCGATGGTCAGACCCAGCTCTCGGTCCTGTGCTCTGAATACGGGGCGCTTTGGCTGTCTCTGCCAGAGTCCGATGACGCCTAGACGCGAAGCCTCCGATATCAAAGGCAATACCAGGGCCATGTCCTGCCCAAAAAAGCTATCGCCTTTGCGAGAAAACTCCATATTGACCACTTTGCCGCGTCCAGATTCAAATACCGAGACAAAGGGATTGTCCTTGTCGGATAGGTCGACTGACTGCTCTCCGGAGTCGCGGATCTGCGGATCGAGCTGGCCGGAATCCTGATTGTACAGATAGATCTGCGAATGTATAAAGCCCATATGATCGGCCACGAGCATGACTGACTTGACTAGAGACTCGCGTCCCGACTCGCCCTTGGACTCACGAAAGAGACTGGCGATCTCGTTGATGAGCTTCATCTCGTGAGCGTCCATCTCGATCTTGTTTTGGTCGATGCTCTGCTGTACGACAACAGAAAGCATCTCGGCTACTTTTTGCAAGACGACTGCGTCCTCAGTGGTCCATTCGCGCGGCTGACCGCATTGCTGCAGCTCGAGAAAGCCCGAAAACTTGCTGCGTGACCTGAGCTGGACCATCAAGCGTCCACGGACATCGCCCAACTCGAGCAGAGAGGAAAGAGTCCGCGAAACCTTGTGAAGATCGTTGTCCTGAGCAGTGTCCGGCACTGAGATCACCCCGGCTCCCGACTCGTCCGGGAAGCGAGAGAGAAACTCCAGCACTATAGAAGTCGACTCCTGCGAATTGAGCTGGTTGTCGACAAAGCAATTCATCCCGGTCGTCGAAAACTCATTGGTGACCACGAGCTGGTCGCCCGAAATCTTCCAGATAAGGCCCCGATCGGCCTTGAGCTCCTGGGTCAGAGTCTCGATGGCGTATTGGAGGATGGAATGTAGATCGCTCGAATGCCTGAGCTGTCCGATGATGTCGGAGATGATCGATTGCGCAATCAAAGGGATGATGTTTTTGGCCTCGTCCACGCGGGCGGCCTTCATCCCGGTACGAGTATTGTCGCTCCGCTTGCGCCGAGCAGCCGTATCTGGAGTAGACAAAGCGTTATCGAGAGCAGCAGGCAGTTGCTGACCCATCATATGATCGGTGATATCCGGTGAGATGGGCGCCGGTACTTGTATATCGGCGCTCGGTAGGGCTCCGGGCAGAGGCCCGCCTACATAGGCATCAAGAGGAAAGTCCGAACCAAACTCGGCAGCAAATACAGCATTGACGCGCTGCATCTCGCTCGTCGAAGCCTCAGGGGGGGTGACGGCAATAGGCTGGATCTTGTTGGGCCCGGTCGTAAACTGCGATTGGGGCAGATCGTAATAGCTGTTTTCAAAGTCTTCGTCGCCTTGCAAGAGCAGGCTCTGCTGGATGGGCGCCTTGACGACTGGCCAGACGGCCTTGATGATAGGCACCAGATGTGGTGCACTGCCACCAGGCCCGAGCGAGACGCGACAATCCTCGAGCCTATTGCTCTCCGCTGGATCGAGCGTCTGCCAGATCGGCAGCAATCGGTTAAATGCCTCACGGACGACAGTTGGATCGATGGAACCTACGCACTGGTATTTTTCGCTGTTGGGCGACTCGAGAGCTTGCTGGCCATAAATGACGACAGACAAACCGGGCGACTCCATGAGCACGCACCACTCGTCAGGGGCCTCCGGCCGGTCTTCAGAAAAGCAAGACACGCATGTCGATTCGCGCAGCAAGGTACCAAAGCTCTTGCCCATGGGTAACAAGCGAGCAGCACTCTGGCGCGACCAGTAGACGATGACGGGCGCCAATTTTTCGCTTAGAGACAGCCTCTCCATCTCACGAATGAAAGGCAAAAAGAGATCCGGCGGCAAAATACTCAACGGCAAAGCACCTGGTCCAGACTGCTGGACCAACATCATCTGCAATTGCACCCTGCCGGGTTCGATCACTTTTGTCTCCTGAAACCAGTATCTAAAGATACTCCATTTATCAATACCACCATACGCCTGCCATTTATCTACTGATAACCCTGTGTGTTGTTAATGTTACCCTTTACATCGAGGCATAATTGCGCTTAGATGGCTATCTCAGGTGCTAGGCTAGAGGTCTTTAGCACGAAAGACAAAAAAGCCGTCAAACAACAGGTATAGCCAAGACGTGGAAAACACCAGACAAGAGACTGATAAAGAGACTCAAAACTATTCAGAAAAATCAGTCTACGATCAAAACATCATATTTTGGGAAAACGCCTGGAACATGGTCAAGTCTCCCTATACGCAATTGCCCAATCTAGGTTATCTGCCGCGTATTCCAGAGATCTTTAGCACTCAAGGCGCCCGCAAGATCCTCGATTTTGGCTGCGGCTCCGGCTGGCTTTCCGTCTATCTGGCCCGTCAAGGCTTCGAAGTCATCGGCGTCGACGTTGCCGCCCAGGCCATCAAGCTGGCCGAGACCTGGGCCCTACAAGAAGACCTCAAGATTGCTTTTGATGTCTCGGACATCGCCAGTCTCACCTATGCCGATGCTAGCTTTGACGGCATCGTGGCCAACAGCATATTTGAGCACTTTACCCTCAGTCAGGCCGAGTCCATGACCCGCAAGGTGCACGACATGCTCACACCTGATGGTGTATTTGTCGGTTGCTTTGACAAGGTCGGCGGCGGCCCTGGCGAGTACTACACCCTGCCCGACGGCACGCATGTCTATACCGACAAGGCTCGCAAAGGCATGCTCCTGAGGCGCTTTAGCAAAAATGAGCTGACCGAGCTCTTTGCACATTTTGCGACAGTCGAAATGCTGACAGTCGACAACGAGTCCTTGATGGTCATCGCACGCAAATAAGTTTTAAAAGGCACTATCTCAAGCACACTTGAGCTCGGTCCAGAGTCTGTCATAGACAGAGACAAAAGACCCTATTTCGGCCAATTCCTCGAGCCGGGCCATAACGGCATCAGGTGGATAGAGATTGGGATCATCGCGCAGCGAGCTCTCGATCAAAGGGAGAGCCAGAGCATTAGCAATGGCGTAGCGGGTGTAATTGGCGCAAGCCGCGGCCACGGCCGGCTCCAGCATGTACTGGATCCAGGCATAGGCAGCATCTTTGTGCGGCGCAGTAGCCAAAATACAAAAATTGTCGGTCCAGATCGAAGCACCCTCGATCGGAATGGCGTAGCCAATGTTTTTGTTTTCGCGCATGGCTTGATAGGCATCACCGCTAAAGACCTGCGACAGATGCGCATCACCGGAGGCAAGGGCAGTGATGACCTGATCCGAGCTAAAGCACATGGCATCAGCCTTGTGTGCAATGAGTCTATCGACGGACTGACGCAATTGTCCCAGATCACGAGTATTGTATGAAAAGCCGAGAGACTTGGCCGCCATGCCGATCGCCTCGCGAGCATCATCTAGCAGGGTCATGCGATGCCTGGCCGATCCGTCAAAAAACATCTGCCAGCTTTTTGGTCGAGAGGCAAAGCGCGCATTTTTATCATAAGCCATGCCTGTGGTGCCCCAGGTGTAGGGGACGCAGTGTGCCAGACCCGGATCAAAGGTCGAATGCAAAAATCTGTCCATCAGACTCTTGCGACCTGGCAGTCTATCGGCATCCAGCGGGTAGAGCAGGTCTAGCTTGATCAGTTGCTTGACCATATAGCTGGAGGGCACGACGATATCATATCTGGTGCCACCGGCGCTGATCTTTGCCAGGAGTGCCTCATTGGAGGCAAAGGTATCATAGACCACTTTTATGCCGGTGCGCCGCTCAAACTCCGGGATGGCATCCGGGTGCAGACAGTCTGCCCAGTTGAGTATATTGAGCTGCTTGGGGAAAGAGTCTTGTTGATTGGTGCAGCCATTTAGGAGAGGGCCAGTGAGCGCAAGACCACCCCAAAGGCGGAGGATGTCAGAGCAAAAGCGTCGCCGCGATTGATTTATCGCATTTTGCGGCATCATTTGGCACCGAGCATCAAGATATCCCGACGAGCTACGACGACCTCGACCGGCGTGCCTACAGGCCTCATCAGATCGGTCGGCAAAAGTCCTCTGCCTATGGGCAAGACTGCCGTTATCTCTGTCTGATTAGCCTCTCCGCTTGGTGCGCTTTTAGGCACCATCTTGATCTCGACACTCGAGCCCTGATAATTGCAGGATGAGACCATACCATTAAGGAGCACAGAGTCCGCCTCGTCCTCTAATCCTCCTGCGGCTCCATCGACCATTAGTCTAACGGCCTCGGGCTTAAAGCAAAGAGTGCAGGCCAGACCGGCTGTCGTGGCTGTAGACAAATCGACCGGTACAGCACCAAAAGCAGTATCACAAGCAGCACCATTAATGATACCGGTAACCACATTGCTATTGCCGATAAATCTAGCGACAAACTCGGTGCGAGGACGCGCATAGATATCGGCCGGAGAGCCGAGCTGCTCGATATTGCCTGAGTTAAAGACAGCTATCTGCTCCGACATCGCCAGGGCTTCGGCCTGATCATGCGTGACCATGACAAAGGCGATGCCCGAGTCTCTATTGATCCTCTTGAGCTCCTCTTGCATTTCATCCCTGATCTGTACATCCAGAGCCGAAAGCGGCTCGTCAAGCAGGAGAGCCGCGGGCTTGAGGACGAGAGCGCGAGCAAGAGCCACGCGCTGCTGCTGGCCACCTGAAAGCTGCGCCGGCAACCGATCGGCAAAGCCCCCCATGCGCACTCTCTCGAGTGCTTCTCTGGCCATGGCGGCCATGTCCGCGCGACTGGGCCTGGCATTTTTTTCGATCTTGCGATGCCTGAGGCCAAAGGCGACATTGTCCAGCACGCTCAGATGCGGAAAAAGAGCATAGCTCTGAAATACCATATTGACCGGCCGCTTGAATGGCGGACTGGCAGTGACGTCTTTACCTTCGATCCTGATCTCTCCACGATCGGGCGACTCCAGACCGGCCATGATGCGCAAGAGAGTGGTCTTGCCGCAACCGGAAGGTCCGAGCAGGCTATAAAACTCGCCTTGCTTAATATCGAGACTGACACCATTGACGGCAGCGATCTCCTGACCGGCAAAGCGCTTGTAGATATCGCGCGCCTCGAGGCAGCTTTGAGAAACCTGTGTTCCAGGCATACCTATGCGTTCCTCTTGCGACTGTCTCCACGCATATCCCTGATGAGAAAAGCGATCTGTAGATTGAGCAAGACTATCTGCGAGTCTATGTCGACCTTGAGGATGTCGGCGATCTGCTCCAGCCTGTAACGCAGAGTGTGCCTGTGGATAAACAAGGCTCTGGCCGTGCTGTTGAGATTGGCACCTTGCTCGAGATAACCACGCAGAGTATCTACAAGCTCAGACTCCCATTCTTCGTCGTAGGCTTCGAGGGGCTCCAGGGTCTCTTGCAAGAAGCGATCGAGCTCGGGGTGATCGAGCACCAGATACAGCAATCTCTTGACTCCTAGATCGCGATAGCAGAGCATAAACTCATCATTTTGATCGTTGGCCATCATAGAGCCGATCAAAAGAGTCTGCCTGGCCTCACGAAAAGCATCAGAAAGCTCCAGCATGGTGGCGACCTCGCGAGAAGCGCCTAGTTTTACATGCAGATGCGGATTTTTGTCTTTGAGCACTGCTACCAGACCCTCGGCAGCCTCAATCCAAGTGGTCTTGTCTCTCTCCGATTGCGGCAAGACAAAGGCCCTGATCCCATCGACATCCACCGAAACATACCGATCGTCCGGCAGTGATATGTTGGACGCATTGGACGTAGTCTCGCCCGCAGTGGCCTTACCGTTTTTTTTGACTACCTTCATCTCCAGAGCAAGGACGAGAAAACCATCGCAGAGATCAAAGCCAAAATGTCTCTCGACTCGCTCCTGATCGCTGGATGACAGAGGACTGCCGGCCAATAGGTCCTTGAGGAGGCTCTTCATGGTGATAGTGAGCACAGGAGTATCTTTTAGCCTGTGGCTAAAACCGACTTTGCAAGCAAGAGTGAGCGCGTGCATGTACTCGGCCAGTGTGGCAGGCTCGTCTTGCTGTCTGACCATGACCGAGACATAACCCATCACTATCTCGCTCAGCACTACCGGAAATACCAGGCGCCGACCCAGCTTGATGTGATTGAGCGCATCATCGCTCACCTCGAGCGCGCTCCCCACACCAGATCCGATACCAGTATGCAAATCGTGCGCGAGATGGCTCTTTTGCTGTGCCTTGAGCAGTTCGGCAGCCTCGTCTTGCAAGGCCTTTTGCTGGTTGGCGGGGGTGGACCCCATATTGCGGGCAGCTAAAAGCTTAAAGTCAGCGCTCTCCACGGCAAGAGGGCGATTGAGCCAGGACGAGACAGTCTCGACCAGGCCGTCCAGGCCTTCTTCGAGGGCAATATTGAGCATCGTCGAGTAGAGTCTGGCACTCAGATTTTTAAGCTCTTGCAAAAATGAATACCTGAAATCCTCGACTATCTGGCCGACCTCGCCATAGCCTGGATAGAGGATCAAAGGAGTCTGCGCCTCGTTGCAACGCTTGACCAATTGTTTGAGTGCCTGGTCGCTGAGACTGGTGGTATTGGCTTTGATATCGCCACCGGTGCCGGTACCCTTGAGGGCGACATCGACCTGCGTGCGGATCAGCACCAGCCCTGCCAGCTCTTTGATGGCATTTTTGTCGAGAGTAGCCAGATGATCGGCGTCCAGGACCAAAAGACTGCCCGGCCTCGGCTGAGTGGAAAGAGACGAGACCACTTGCATGATCTGCTTTTCGAGATGATCTTGCCCTGCGACCACCTGAGCCTCCGCCAGAGTATCGGCGGAAAGCACCTGACGGACGCTCGGCTGTAAGGCATAGCTATTTGACATATGCCTTATCTTAACCGCTTAAGCTCAAAGATAAAACTTAGGATTTTGGGCATCTTTTTTTGCTCAGGCTATTGTGCATCTCTATATTTTTAGTAATATTTTATTTAGTCTTTACTGCTGCCCAGCCTAGAAATGCAAAAGAAATGCAAAATATGATCCACAACGAACACGCCCGTGCCCTCGATAAGCGACTGCTCTCCATCTTTGAGACCAAGGCGCAAGAGTTTGCCAAATACAGCGACGAAAACCCCAAGACCGCCTCGATTACTCTGATGATCGCCGGTCTCTACAAAGACCTCGCTCTGATCGTCAAGGCCTGATACAGGCTTTTAGACTTGATTTCAGGCCCCTGCCCTGCAGGGGCCTTTTCATTGGGATTTTTTCACCACGTGGTTTTCCCATTTACATCGCATCTCACCTCCACTATCTTGGGGATACCTAGATGGGACAAGGCGATGACGACTATTGCAGACTTCATTTTTTACAGCGCGGCCTTTCTTTGCGGAGCCCTCATACTCCTGTCGATCGCTGAGTCGGATCGGCTACTGGCTCTGTTCAAACCCAAGTCCAAGCATGCCCAGTCCAATGCCTGGGGAGTCTATGACGGTGTGGCAGCAGAGGATATCGTCGGCCAGGTAGAGGTCAAACCACTCCCTGGCAAGCAAAAGTTTATCGCCGGCTCCGGCACCTATGCTGCCGGTCGTGGCGTCAAGATGAGCGGTCAGGGTTAGACTCAGCAGCTAAGCAAATCAAGCAAAAACAACAAAGCAGAGCATGCAGACAAATAATCTCAAGGCATCACTGCCACTCTACCTCTCACTTTCGCTAATTTTATCGTCCCTTTCCATAACTTTTGCCTCCACCAATGGTGCAGCGCATTCTTTTACCTCGCAAAAAGCCGACGAGATGGCTCTATCTCAGGCTCTCGAGATGAAGACCACACCAATGGACCTCGAAATGGGTTTGGCTTACAGCAAGACAGAGGCCTGCAAACAAGAGTTTGAAGCAGCGGTGGCCGATGGCAAAAGGGCCATAGATGAGGCTCTCAAGACCGCCAAGCATGGGCAAGCCTTTGCTGTAGTATCGGACATCGATGAGACCGTACTGGACAATCGCCAATATCTCGAAGATAAGGCAAAAAAGGTCACGACAGGCCAATCTGACGTGGACTGGGGCAAATTTGAAAACTGGGCCATCGAAGCACGAGCTAAACCACTAGAACCAACGGTGCGCTTGCTTGCCTACGCAAGATCCAAAAAAGTAGCTGTCTTTTTTGTGACTGGTCGCATGGAAAAATTGCGCAAGCCTACCATCGAAAACCTCCTGCGTGCTGATATCGCCTACGATGGGCTGTACTTGCGTCCGGACGGAGACAAGCGCCATGCCTCCGAATACAAGAGCCAGGTGCGCAAGAGTATCGAGGATATGGGATTTACGATCGCCCTCAATATAGGCGACCAATGCTCCGACCTATCCGGCGGTCACGCCATGGACTGCGAAAAACTGCCAAACAGGATGTATTACATCCCCTAGGCTATGAGCTATTTGGTCAGACGGCCCGAGGTCAGGGTGTCATAACTGATGACGCCGATATCTCTCAAGAGTTGGGCTTGCTGGATATTAAACTGAATGATGGCTTCGGCCTTGCGCACCAGAGCCTGGATAAAGTCACGCTGCGCGTTGATGACGTCGATGTTGGTGCCTACGCCATTGGCCAGACGCACACGTGAGAGGCGCAACTCTTCGGCCGAGGATACGACTTCTTTGGTGGCTACTTCGATCTGGCGCTCTGCGGTCTGACTCTGCAGATAGCTTGTGCGGACCTGCTGGATGACGTTCATGATGGTCTGGTTGACGCGCAGAGAGGCCTGCCTTGCAGTAGCGCGAGCAGCCTGGATATTAGCGACATCCGGTCCGCCCATGCCAATAAAGTTCCAGTCGAGTTCCATCCCGATCTGATAAGACTTGCGTACCTGCCTGTTGACGTAGGTCGGGGGATTGTAGACATAACCCGCAGGCAGAGTGTTATTGGTCACTACGGACGGATTGCCTGAGGTGGCATTACTGATGACCGAACTCGATGTGTAAGGCCCAGCCAGAGGCACTGCTGACACTGAGGGCTGAGACAGTACTATGTCGCGGCTCAATGTCTGGCCATTGCCTGCATACTGGCCAAAAAACTGAAACTGCGGGTAGAGAGGAGCGGCCTGCACCTGTATGTTGCGCTTGGCGGCAATGCGTAATTGCTCAAATTGCTTGAGTTCTGGACGATTGGCAAAGGAGACATTGATCAATCGATTGATGTCAGCGCTTGGATCGATCAGTCTGACCTTGCGCACTTCTTTTTCGACCGAAAGTAAATTGACCGTGGTATTAAAATTGAGTCTGGTAGCTAGATCGATAGAAGCACGGCGCAGGGCTACTTCTTGAGTCAGGAGCGCTTGCTCGTCACGAGCGAGCTGAGTCTCCGACTGCAGTACTTGAAACCGGGTGCCTGTACCTGCGCGTTCTAACTGGCGGTTGAGCAGGACCTGAGCCTTTGCTACTTCGACGGCTCGAGTCTGGATCTGCAAGAGAGCCTGGTTGCGCACCAGATCATAATAGTTTTGCGTGACGTTAAAGAGCGAATCATTGATGGTGGCACGATAGGCTTGCTTGGCTGCACGGTACTGGTGCAGGTTTTGCAGAGCGCCAAAAAGCACGCTGCCGCCTCTAAACCCATAATATCTAAAGCCTGCGCTGACGGTGACAAAGGGGTTGCCGTAGGTCAAGGGCAGGATACCGCCGATGAGTGTCGTACCTGCCTGATACTGCGAGCGATAGCTCATCAGGGCATCAGGCAAAAAGCGCGTAAAGGCTCCGACTGCAAGCCACTTTGTATTTAGTACTTGCTCGTTCTGGATACGGATATCGAGGTTGTTGTTTAGATTGTAGGAGACCACATCTCGCAAAGCGACAGGTGCAGTATATGATGCCTCCAACCTGATCGGCGGCAAGTGATCGCCCAGCGGCATGAGCTCTTCGCCCCGCGGCAGGCGCAATTCTATAGCTTCGCCCTGGAGAAATCTCTGTCTAAACTCTTCGGCCTGAGTATTGACCACGCCATAATCATCGGCGCGCTGGTTATTGCTGAGACCTGATGCATCGACCGGAGCATTTTGCTGATCTGGTGGCAGACCGGTGGTCGCTGTAGTAGGACCAGGACCTGGTTGAGCTAGCTGATAGATGTCATCTAGCGGATTTTGAAATTTGTTGCTGGGATTTTGCGGAGGTACAGCATTGTAGTCCCGAGAGACCGGACTGTTGCTCGGGGTGACCGGTACCGGAGAGCGATCGCCTGTAGCAGGATCGGCAGGGGCTGCAGGACTGGCGACACGACTGGGACCACCTGTGGTGACATCGGGCGCACTATGCATGGTGCCAGTCTTGCTGTTTGGATCGGCAGTGACTGTGGCCTTGCTTGGATCCGCAACAGCATTTGGATCTTTGAGACTGTCCTGTCCATATGCCGCACCGACCGAAATCAAGAGCGATAAAGCAGTAAAAACAGATTTGCTTATTAGTCTGTGCGATGCCATGGGGATGTTCTTTACCTGGGTTTCCAAATTTGACACGTTGATAATGATAAACTAGCCGACCGGTCCATTTTTACTTTATTAATGCCTGTATGAGCTTAAATTTGTCGGCTCTCGCGTCTTGCAAGAGCTCAAACATAGCCATTTCAAGGGATGACGGGATCCCCCCTGCTTTATATATTTTTTTCAAACCTATAGTTTTGTTTTCAAAGTGTCTACTTGAAATCCCGTCTTCGAGCAAGTGAACATCATAGCCTCGGGCAATCAGATCGTGAGCAGTCTGCGAAATACACACATGGGTCTCGATCCCGCAAAGCATTACCTGGCGGCGGTTTAAAGACTCAAGCGCCTGCAAAAAATCGGGGGCTCCAGCACTGGAAAACCTGGTTTTTTCAAAAACCGCACTACCAGCCAATCTACTCGTCAATTTTTTTACCGTTCGCCCCAGGCCGGCAGGATATTGCTCGGTGACGAGGACGGGTAAACCCAGTATCTGAGCCCCATGGATAGCCTTATCGATGACATCGACCATGGCATCAAACTCAAAAATATGATCGACAAAACGCTCTTGCACGTCTACAACGACCAGTACAGCCTGATCTCGTTCTAATAGATCTTTGTGACGATCGACAGTCGACATATGGGATATCGCTCTCAAAATGGGCCGTGGGGCGGGATAAACCGATACAGATAGAGACTAACAGGCTGGGCAGGTAAATAGATGAATACACATACATAAAGACTCTAGATACATTTAAAAAAAACACAGACTAAATCAGCGGCAGGATGGTATAAATTGCAATGTCCGGGGCGTTAGCGCAGTTGGTAGCGCGCTTCAATGGCATTGAAGAGGTCACGAGTTCGACTCTCGTACGCTCCACCATTTTTTGGCCCTCCAGATTTGCAAATCTGGAGGGCTTTTTTTTGGCAAAAATGCTATATCAGATCTATGAAAATCGGACCAAAGCTGATCCTCTATATCGTCGCTGCCGGAGCCCTGCTACTGGGTGCAGCATCGCTCGTCATGTTTAGCCTGGCCAATGCTCCCGAATGGCTCATGGCCATTAATACATCGGTGACACATCCGACGCAACCAGATTATCAGGCAGCGGACAAGGCACTCGCCGCACTAGTAAAAAACGGCCGTGTCGATTATCAAGCCGCAAAAAACAATGCCGATCTCAAGCAAGCTCTGGATCAACTTGCCCACACCGCACCAGACAAATTTGCCAAACCACTGGATGTGCTTTGCTATTGGATCAATGCCAAGTCTTTGATCACGATCAAGACAATCGCAGACAAATATCCGATACGCAATAACTCAGCAAAACCACTAGGCCGCGATCTCAACGGTACAAGGTATGTTGTCGGGGGCAAGGCTATGTCGGCTCAGGACATCTGGCTCACAAAGATCAAACCCTATCTAATGTCACCCGAAAAAGCCCTCATCAATGATCCGCGTGCCATCATGCTCGTCAATAGCGGCGCCATGGGCGATCCACCCGTGCTCGATCATTGCGTCACGGCCAAGATCTACAGCAAGGATCTTGCCGCCAATACCTTTTTATATGTACGCGACAAAAACAATGTCAACGAGACCGACGACGGATCTTATATGTCGATCTCGCCGTATTTTCAATGGAACAGCGATATCATCGAGAGACATTTCAGCGATGCCTTTCAGTTTGTTCTCTATTACCAGGATCTGGAGTCAAAAAATTATTCGGGCACAATGCCTTTCTACACCTTCAATAAAGACTTTGACTGGCGGCTCAACGATATCAATACAACGGAGAACCAATGATTAGATCTCTGGCCCTGGCTATTTTTGCCTCATCGGCCTCTGTCCTCGTCGCTGCCCTAGCCACCATCAACCTTACGGCCTGCGCTGGTCCGCAAGAGCACCAAACGCTCATAGCACAAGCGCAAAAACCTCCAGTTGCAACATCGCCATTGCTAGTCGTCTATCCATCCGACAATGCTACTATCCAGGCCGCATCCAGCTTTTTTATCGGTGCTGTCCAGCCGGGCTATACACTCACCATAAATGGTGCTCCAGTACCAGTCAATGCAAAAGGTTATTTTGCCCACGTCGTCAACCTAGAGCGAGGCAGTAACAGATTTGTGCTCAATGCTCTGGGTCCCAATCAAACCACACGCACATACACCATCAATCGCGAAAAGGTCAACAAGCCTTTAGCAGCTATTATGAGCACATCTGCCGGTGCCGAGCCGCAAATCATCCCTTCCAGCATAGAACCGCGAGTGCCGCTCGTCCTGTCTGGCGGGGAGATCATCGAGTTTGCGGCGCGTGCCACTCCAGGCGGCACCATGCACGTTACGCTAGGCAACAAGACCATCCCCATGCTACAGATCGGCCAGGCCAGGGCACGGTCCGGCAAGGCCGGAGCACAGACCAGCATCAATACAGGCCTCGATGCGGCTTATGGCAAGGTCTTTCAGAGATTTCCCGCCAATCAAGCAGATCTTTACGTTGGCATCTACAAGATCGAGCCCCAGGACAATTTTCAAGCAGCACAGCCGCGCTTTGTCCTGACACATCCGAGCTCGCCTGGCAAGCCTGTCTCGCATGTCTCCGCCATACCGATAACCGTGGCCCGCCAGCCCCAGGTAGCACAGACGGTGCACGATGACACGATCATGCGCGTCGCTCCCGATCAAGCGAGACTAACCCAGCAACCTGCCGGAGTCAGACTCCTGGTGGATGGAGTCAAGGGTGACAATATCAGAGTCCTGCTCGGGGCCAATAAGCACGTATGGTTTAAACGCGACGATCTGGCCTTTGAGCAAGCAGGCGCACCGGCACCGCATGCAGTGGCGCGCGCCGTCACCGTGCTCAAGGACGATTATGGCGAGACAATCAGTATCCCTCTCAGTCAAAAACTGCCATTTACCATCGATCAGCAGCTCAATCCCAACAAGCTCACGCTCAAGCTGTTTGGCTGCGCCGCCGATACCGACTGGATGCAGCAAGAACCGCTCAACGGGGCGTCTCAAGATAAAGATATCATCGACAATATCGCCTTCAAGCAACCCGAAGACAGTGTCTACCAACTCGATGTCTCGCTCTCCGGCAACCGCCAGTATGGTTTTTATGCCGATTATCAGGACGACGAGCTCCGCCTGCATATCAAAAAAAGACCAAACTTCGAAAACATGCTGATCTGCGTCGACCCTGGTCACGGCGGCAATGAAAAAGGCTCGATCGGCTGCTCCGGCATGCCCGAAAAAGATCTCAATCTCGCTATTGCTCTCAAGCTCAAGGCGCGCCTGGAAGCCGCCGGTGCAAGAGTGGTGATGACGCGCAGCGACGATCGCGACGTGAGCCTGAACGATCGGGTCAAAATAGCCGAGCGTCAAAATGCAGATCTCTTGCTTTCGGTGCACAACAATGCACTGCCGGATGGACGCAATCCCATGACCGAGCACGGCACCTCAACATACTGGTATCAGCCTCAGTCTCAAGAGATGGCCCGCCTACTCAAGGACGGCATGGTAAAGGGTCTCGGCCTGCCTGATCTAAAGGCACGCTATCAAAATCTGGCCCTCTGTCGGCCCTCAAAAATGCAAGCAGTGCTGCTCGAAGTAGGTTTCATGGTCAATCCCGACGAGTTTGCGGCTCTCGAAAACCCAGAAACACAGGAAAAAGCAGCTATATCCATCACCAATGCAGTAAAGGCCTACTATGCCCGCCCCTGATTTGCATCTTGCCATAGACATCGGCAATTCGCGCCTTACCTGCGGCCTTTTTGCCGGCGAGGATTTGATAGAAACCTGGAATTATGCCACCAATGACCCGGCAACTGCGGCTTTTCACCTCAATAGCCAGACTCATCGCCTCAAGGGCGGCCACATCACCCTGTCCTCGGTAGTACCAGAAGCCAGCCGCGTCTTATTGCAAGACCTCAAATACGACAAAAAAAACATCACCGTCCTGCATCCGCAAAAGCAGCACGTGATCGTCGGCGTCTACAAGACTATGGGCACAGATCGGCTTGCCAACGCCGTCGCCGCTTATTACCTCTATCGCGATGTGGCACCGGCCATAGTGGTAGTCGACTTTGGCACGGCCACGACCCTGACGGCAGTGGATGCCACAGGCCAATTTATGGGTGGCATGATCACCCTCGGCCTGAGCAAGACATTTGCAGCATTGCATGCGGCCACGGCACAGCTACCCGAGCTGTCGGTCCAGGAAGCAGAGATATTGTCAAACCCCCTGGCCTTTGACACGCAAAGAGCGATCGAACGCGGTTGCGTCATCGGTCATATAGGCCTCGTCAGATACTGGCTAGAGCGCGCTATGGCCAATCTGCCAAAGGGCACCAAAGCCATAGCCACCGGTGGTCTGGCACCACTGATAGCACCACACGCCGATCTGTTTAGCGAGATCGACGTACAGTTGACGCTCAAAGGCGTCAGATATCTTGGCGAGGCGGCAATGCTCCGAGGGGATCGAGACTAAAGGCTTTTTCGAGCTCCTGTCTGTAGGCCATATTGGTCAAGGCTTCTACCGAGTACATTTCGTCGTGCCAGTAGCTGGCTTCTCTACCCTGCAATTCTTCTAGGCGTTTGCGGAGTCCTGCACTAATCAACTCGTCTTGCATTATTTACCTTGTTCTAGTTTGAAATCACCGATTTCAAAAATGGATCGTTTTTCTAGTTTAGTTTCTCGCTTGCAAATGGCAATGCTTGACTACCGCGTATATACATCAGAGACCCGCACCATTGCGGGCTTTGCGGGAGGGGGAAATGATTTAAAGTGTTAGAGTTTGGCAATCAGAGCTACTGTATATTTTGCCGACCATCACATGGAGCCCTCTGGATATTTTTGGGTGTTTTGGATAAACACGTCCTATTTTTTTGAGGTCGATGTGCCACAAAGATTAAAAAATGGGAAAAATTGGGTATTTTAGCTATGATCAAGTATATACGCTGACCGCAGGTAACCCGCCTATGAACCTCAAACTTAGACTAGAGCGACTTTGTGACTATAAGGCCTGGGTAAGGCTGCACTTCGCCGATGGTACGAGCTTGACCGGACGCGTGATTCGTTTAGGCCACGACTACATCGAGGTCGAGTCCTATGGAGATGCTACAAAGACCCAACCTGATTATTCCAAGCACCTCATACCACTCGGACTGATCAAGTACCTTACAGTCGAGTCGAGCTCCTTTGCCAACGCCGAGCGCAAGCGCCTCGACTATCTATCGACGATAGATCATGACGCCGATGCCAATCATGAGGGGATGCCCGAGCTCGAGAGATGAGCCTTGCGCCTCTTATCGCTCCAACCTTCGAGATTTTTTTGCCGCGTCCGACCTACAGCCAGGGCGCCTTTTGGCACGTCGTCAGTCACGGACGTCCCAGCAGCAACGACTGCCTCTGCACCAACAGTCACAGGTGCCACCAGAACCGAGTTAGACCCGGTGGAGGCGCCATCCTCGATGATAGTCCTGCTCTTTTGCTTGGTCAGATGGTCGTAATTGGCAGTGATGGTGCCGGCACCAATATTGACGTGGTCGCCTAAGGTGGCGTCGCCTATATAAGAGAGATGACCGCAACTGGCCTTGGTGCCCAGTACTGCTTTTTTGAGCTCTACAAAATTGCCGACCTTAGCGCTATCGCCAACAGTATTGCCCTCGCGGAGATGCGCAAATGGACCGATCTTGGCCTTTTGTCCGATGATTGAGTCATTGACGAAAGAGCTGATGATGGATGTGCCATCACCCACAGAGCATTTGCCTTTGATGATTGTATTGGGACCAATGACGCAATCGCGCCCGATCGTGATATCACCTTGGAGCGTGCAGCCTGGCATAATCACAGTCTCCTGGCCGATTGTGACTTCGGGCGCGATAAATGTGCTCTGAGGATCAAAGATAGTGACACCGGATTCGAGAGAGAGTCTGGTATTAGTGATATCGCGCAGATGACGCGCGGCTTCGGCTAGTTCGATGCGAGAGTTGATGCCTACTACCTCGCGATAATCATCGAGCACCAGGCTCTCGGTCTGCATCTTTTGGTCATAGGCCCAGGAGATCAGATCGGTGAGGTAGTACTCTTTTTGCTTGTTGTCGCAAGATAGTGATGCAAGGCCGGCTTCCATCGCTGGCCATTCCAGACAATAGATCCCAGTATTGACCTCTGTTATCTTTCTTTCTTCATCCGTCGCATCTTTTTCCTCTACTATGCCCTTGATCGCCCCGTGGGCATCTCGCACCATGCGCCCGTATCCATGAGGGTTTGCGATATTGGCAGTGAGTGCAGTGATGGCCGCACCGGAGGCTCGATGATGATCGAGCAAAGCCGAGAGTGTGCGAGCTTGTATGACAGGTGCATCGCCGACCGTAACAAAAACTGTGCCTTTAAAACCAGCCAATCCGCTCTGGGCTTGCATCACAGCATGACCTGTACCAAGCTGAGGCTCTTGCAGATGCGTCTCAATCGGCATGGCAGCATCGCGAGATCCTGAGGCAGCCAATTGCTCCACAAAGCCGCGCACCACGTCAGCAGAATGTCCGACTATGACATGCACCCGAGAGAGCTCCCCGCCAAAGGCTTGCAAAATCGCTCCCAGTACTCTTTGCAAGATCGGCTTGCCGAGGACCTGATGCAGCACCTTAGGAGTGGTCGACTTCATGCGCTTGCCCTGACCGGCAGCCAGGACGATTGCTCTCACATCGGACATAGACACCTCGATTTAAAATTGGCGGCAGCAAAATTATCAGAATTATATAGAAAAAACCCCGCCGTTTGGCGGGGTTTCGTTTAAATGGTCGCAGGGTTGGTGCTGCCCCAACAGGCTCAATCCCTTGTGCCTCTCTTACTGGAGTGTCTGCGATAGACTCTATATTTATATTAGCGTTGGTCCAAAATGGTTTGAGCTTTAACCTTTCGTTTATTATGCCTGTAATCTAGCGTGGAATATTGGACAAGTATTGAGATCTATTACGTTTCAAAGCGCTCGGCGTTTTTTATATGACGCACAGGGAGTCGGATTGTTGCTCAAAATTAAAGCACTCACCGCTATCATCGGCATTTCCTTGTCGCTCTCGTCGCTGTCCTCGCTCATCGCGATGAGCCCCTGCGCCCCTGCCCTGGCTGCACCAGCCCGACCAGGCGCTAGACCCGGCGCTACACCAGGGGCTACAGTCTACCCACAATATCGCAGCAATTTTGGCGTCATCCATTGGCTCAAGGAGCAGATGCCATTGCGTGTGTACATTACACCTGGACTCTCGCTCGATGCGATCATGGACCCGCAGCTCGGCGCGCCCATCGCCAATATCGACAACCTGCCTGCCTGGCCCAATGTGGCCGCTCAGGCGATCGATCAAGATCCGCCTCTGGCAGGCCTCAAACAAGCCGCAGGCTACAATCAATCGCATTTTCAAGCGGCATACGAGGGCATACTCGCCTGGAAACCACTCCAAAACGAAGGCATCATCTCATTTGATATCGTCAACGACCCAGGCGAAGCAGACATCTATGTCTTTTTTACGCACCACTTTGTCAACAAGCTCGGCATGGCGCTTTTTGCCAACGATATCCGCGGATACACTTCCAAGACCAATTTTCCCTACAAGGCCATTTTGTCCGGCGCGAGGGCAGACTTTAAGCCAGTCGTGATCGTCTTGCGCACCACAGACGCGCAAGGACAGAGCATGTCTCCCGGCAAGATGAAGGCCGCCGCGACGCACGAGTTTGGACATGCTCTAGGCATAGAGGGACACAGCACCAACCCTCAGGATCTGATGAGCGTATACTACGGACGCGGAGTCATCTCGCCAAGCGACGCAGCGACCCTGAGACACCTCTACCGCTTGACACCGGATTTGATACCATAGCATGCCAGACCGATCCGACTATCTTCGTAGACCAAAGCGCAGACCTGCCTATCAAAGCGATCTGGACCTGCCGCCTACAGTCAGCGGCGAGACTCCCGAATTAATCGAGAGTCCGATAGACAGCGGTAATGGCCAATTGCCCGCACCCGCACCAGTTTATGGCAAGTCGCGAGGGCAGCGCAGGCACGCCGGACAGGGCATCCCCCGCGAGATCGTAGACCTCAAGACTGAGCCCCGCAAGCGCCGCTTTTTGTGGGGTCTCTTTAACAATCCGGTCCTGGATGACGAGCTGGACGCTCAGGAACTCAAACAGCTCAAGCTCATCAGGCTGATCGGAGCTGAGTTACTCTGCTTGCTGATCCTCTTTGGCATGATCTCCGGAGCAAACTGGATGGCAACAGACTCCAGCGGCGACTACGTCAAGCAAGATCCAGTGATGGGCACCATCAAAGTCTCCTTGATCAGACGCGCCACCAACTGGGAAGGCGAGCTGAGCTACCGACGCTCGGCTCCCATGGACCTCGTCGCTAGCGAGATTTCCAACAACGGCAAGACACGGCTGACCTTTGCGACAAGCGATGCTATGGCTGCCAAATTTCACAAAAAATCCGGCGCCACCTTTGAAGGCACCATCCAAAATGGCAAGCTACAGGGTCTGCTCGTCGATGCCTATGGCATACACAAACTCTCACTCGAAAAAAACGTGATCACATCGCTCTTTCGCCAGTTTCAATCGCATATCCCCAATTTTAGGCCGCCCGATCCGCCCTCATGGGTCAATCAAAGCGAGCTCTCACGCAAAATGTCAGAGACCAAAAAGCCTGTCTTTAACCAAGGACAAAAGCCGGCAAAATCTAAATAGTAGATTGCTGGACCGCAGTCGGGGCCGTCGCCAGCATATAGGTATGCTCCAGCTCTACCACTGTGGCGGCCGGCGGGCAAAACAGCCTGATATTGCTGCGTGGATCGGCACCCAATCCGCGCGAAATATGAAAATTGCTCTCGCCCCGGCGCACCAAGCCGCTCGCCTCATGACGCGGCAACTCCGAATCGGTGATCAAGGCACCCACGCCAGGCAGACGCACCTGGCCACCATGAGTGTGTCCTCCAAAACCGAGATGGATGCCCGCTCTCACCATTTGCTGCAACTGATAGGGGAGGTGAAAGACAGAAAGCTTGAGCGCACCCTCAGGTGCTTTGGACATCAGTGCTTGCAGATCATCATCGGAAATGCCCGGATAATCTATGCCTACTACAAAGATATTGTCCTCGGCACCAAGACTCAGATCGACGGTCTCGTTGACCAGGACTGTCCAGCCACCTGCCTCGAGTGCAATGCGATGAGGGGTGATATCGTTGCGCTCGCGCGGATGTCTCTTGGACCGCAGGATACGGCCAAAGGTCTTGTTAAAGATACTGTAGTCGTAATAATCATGGTTGCCCATGACGGCATAAGCACCAAGACGCGGGCGGCGCGTCAAAAGACGTGGCCCGTACTTGAGTCCATCTAGATACTCAAAGACATCGCCTGACAGGACGACCATGTCATAGTCATCATCGGTGATACCACGGATAAAATCTACTTTGTGATCGTCATCTCCGCACAAGTGCAGATCTGAGAGATGCAGGATGCGCAGGCGACGAGTGATCATGCCGTTTTTGTCGGCAGGCCCCAGATCCAGACCGGCCTTGCCGGCAGGCACGAGACTATTGGTGCGCAATTTGATCGTCTCCAGACGATATCTGCGCGTCTCCACTCGTGTCCCCCACCAAAAAAGCCCGGCCCCCAGAGCGAGCACGCCGAGGCCACCCCAGAGGAGCCATTTTTTGTTGTTGGCGGGTTTATTCAAGCTCATCTACCACATGCATGCGATTGCGTCTGCGGCGGCCACTGCTGCTACTGGACGAGCCATAGCTCTCATCCTCGCTCATGGCGAGAGGATAGGTACGCTCGAGAAACTTGTCTTGAGTCGCACGCGACATGGCAGCAATGGGCACTCCAGACATGGTAGAGGTGACATTGGCGGGGGTGCGACGCATATTGTTAAAGGCTGTCGGACGTCTGTTGATGGGAGCAGGAGCGGGAGCCGGAGCCAAGGCAGGCTCGATCTCCTGATAGCCGCTCGATCTGGCGAGAGCAACAGGCATGCTGCGTTGGCGACGGGCCTGAGCCGCATCTATACCTGGCACAGGACGTGTGTTAACAGGAGGACGGGAATCCTCTAGAGCGGTTTGCAGGTCGGCCTGGCGTCCGTTATTGCCGACAGGCAGAGAGTCAGGGGCAGTAAGGGTCTTAAAGAGCCAGCGTGCAGGGAAACCAGCCCCGACTGCACCGAGTGTAAAGACAAAATCCCAGGGCAGTACATTCCAGGTCATGTTGCGGGCGAGCTCAAAGGCCCAGGGCTGCCAGGCGAGATTGGCACGAGTGCCATCGATGAGAAATGCCACCAGACAGCTGCCCATCAGATAGGCGAGACCGGTGAGATGGACGAGGGTGAGAGCCGCGACAGTACCGCCGATTTGCTTGATCGAGGTACGCTTTTTGGCGGTCAGATAGCCCATGACCCAGGCGCCAGGCACCAGTGAAAGCAAGTAGCCAAAGCCAGGCTCGGCATAATAGCCGACACCGCCGCCATCAGCAAAAGGATGCACGCCAAAAAAGGGCCCGAGCACACCCAGTACGACAAAACCCAGACAGGCAACGGCACCCAGGCTCGGCCCAAGCACGTAGCCTACAAACATGGCTGCTACGATGACCGGCGTATAGGTGGCCTTGCGGACCGGACGCGATTGCTCGGTCACTAGCGGAAAATATCTCTCGACCTTGTCCTGAAACTTGGCAGGGATAGCTTTAAGAGCCCAACGAGTCTGATTTTCGGCAAAGTTGACCAGGTTGCGCTGCGTGGCCACCGGCAAATCAAAAGAGGTAAAAGCAGCCATAAACATCAGCTGCACGCCTAATACAGTCAGGACAAACTGGCCGATCATCGACGGCTTGCGCAAACGCGGCAAGTCATCGCTATTTATCTGCCCACTCCTGGCCACCAGACGCAAAAAGCCTACCTCGAGAAAATCACCACCATATTGTCGTTTCAAGCCTTATGACAAGTCAAGCCCCGAAATGGACAAAATTTGCTATTGAGGCCTATCGGTGGGGTTGCCAAGAAATAATTTATCCAGAGAATCAATATTTAAGTCAGCCTCTGTGATCTTTTGCTCAGCCAGACAGACCTTAAAAACATCGACAAAATCACTGGTCGAAAGCCGCTCCGTCCACAATACAAGGGCGTCCTCGCTATTGTCCTGGTAATAATTGCGCCTGACTCCGAGACTCTTGAAGCTGTACTTGCTGTAGAGCCTCTGCGCCGACTCATTGGAAACCCTGACCTCGAGTGTCATCCAGTCGGCCTGCAACTGTCGCGCCTTGACGATATCGTTGATCAAGAGTTGCTCTCCGACTCGCTTGCGCCTGTGTTCGGGGTGCACGGCAAGAGTAGTGATATGCGCCTCTTCGCCGATCAGCCAAAAACCCGAATACCCGATCAGCCGCCCAGTCTCACGCTCTCGCGCCGCAAAATAAAAGCCAGCCGGATTGAGCAATTCGTTTATAAATGAGTCACGCGACCAGTGATGCGAACCAAAAGCGATCGGTTCGATCTCCATCACTTCTTCGAGATCATCGAGCGTCAGAGCGTCGATCTCAATGGCTTTCAACTCTTTGTACTGCGTCACCCGTTTTCAGCGTCACCGACGCGCCTCGCAAATATAGGGGAAAGACATCGAGATAACTTGGCTTTTCCAAAGATAACCTATCGATGGCCAATTTTGCTTGAGTTACAGCCACATTGTTAAGAGGCCAGGCACAATTTTGGATGCGTGGATCCTCGCCCCTGTCCAGTGCAGCAATGCATTTTTGATCGACGGCCCAGCAATCGACTAGATCTATAGATGAGAGAGATCCATCAAGATCCTCGCGGATTGCATCCAGAGCCGCATAGCCTGGCTGCACCAGGATCTCTTTGAGTGCAGGACAATCAGGAGAGGAAATATCGAAGGCGTATGCAGCATAAAAGACGTGGGTGGGTGAGGCCTGCATGATGACGCCACACCTGGACACATTTTGTCTTTCGCAAGCATCGAGAGCCATGGTCTCCAATGAACTGACGCCGACCAGGGGCAAGTGGAGCGCCTGGGCCAGAGTACGAGCTGTGACCACGGCGACGCGCACTCCAGTAAAACTGCCCGGCCCTATACCGACACAGATGCCCTCGATCTCACGCTTGTCCAGCCCTGACTCGTGCACCACTAGATCTATCGTCGGCACAAGCTTGCTGATGGTCTCTTGCCTGTTGACTGGTTTCTTTTTTTTGAGACGATCGGCCTTTTTTTTAGCACCGCTATTGACTGGTGCCTCCACAGATGGTGCAGGCTCTATTTTTTCGTCTGCATAATCCAGCCTGTGACTGGCTAAAAGACGGCGGCCGTCATATACGGCCACCGTCAATTCGCGACTGCTGGTATCAAAAGAGAGCAGCTTCAATTTGTGCGGATCTCTCTATTTTTCGCTCTTGTCGGCAGTAACGGACTGCTGATCTGGAGCCATCTGGATAGTCTCAGGCACTTCAGCCGCCTCAGCCATTTCGCCCATCTCAGCCATCTCGGCCATTTCTTCAGGGCTGTGCTGCAATACCTCAACATGACCGCTCTCAATGAGCTTGCGGAGCATGTCTTCATCGATGGGCATGCCATTTTGAGCGCCGATGATCATTTCCATAAAGGCCTCAGGGGTGATGCCTTCGGGTAGATCCTCAAACCTCAGATCAGGCATCTCCATCATGGATGGATCAAACTCATCGCCTTGAGGCGGCTGAGGCTGCGCTCTAAAGATCTGCTGGATCGACTCGTGCTGGATACTGCGCAATAGCTGGTTAAACATGTTAAATGCTTCGCGCTTGTACTCCTGCAATGGATCTTTTTGACCGTAGGCGCGCAGTTGGATGCCTTCGCGCAGCAGGTCAATGTTGTGCAGGTAGTCGACCCACTTGGAGTCGATATTGTGCAAGAGGACCTGACGCTCAAAATCACGCATGTTTTCGAGGCCGAGGTGTTCCTCGCGGACCTTATAGGCAAGCTCGAGAGCTTCCCAGAGTTTTTCGTAGAGATCGTCGTATGACAGCCCGTGCAACTCCTCGGCCTTGATCTCGGAGATCATCGGCACATCGACTGCGAGGGATGCGAGGACCTCGGGCAGTTCTTTTTCTTCCCATACGCCTTGCGGGCTATCGGGATCGATATAGGCCTCGAGCAAGAGATCCAGGTGCTCGCGCAGCATGGACAGGACATTGTCGCGCAAGTCGGCTTTTTCGAGCAGGCGGCGACGTTCTCTGTAGATAACTTCGCGCTGCGTATTGAGCACATCGTCGTACTGCAAGACGTGCTTTCTCATATCAAAGTGGTGCGCTTCGACTTTCTTCTGCGCGCCTTCGATAGACTTGGTCACCATGCCGGACTCGATAGGCATGTCCTCATCGGCCTTGATAAAGTCCATGATCTGCGAGATCTTCTGGCCACCAAAGATTTTCATCAATTGGTCCTCGAGACTCAAGAAAAATCTCGTGGTACCAGGGTCGCCCTGACGGCCGGCACGACCTCTGAGCTGGTTGTCGATACGACGCGCCTCGTGGCGCTCGGTACCGATGATATGCAGGCCACCCATCTGGACCACTTCGTCGTGATCCTTATCTGTCTGCACCTTCATCTCTTTAGTCAGAGCCTTGAGTTTTTCGTCGTACTCAGCGAGCTTTTCGGGATCGTCGTAGATCTCGTGCTCGTTAGGGTATTCTTTGGCCAGTTTTTCTTTGGCGAGATACTCGGCGTTGCCACCCAAAAGGATGTCGGTACCACGGCCAGCCATGTTGGTAGCGACAGTCACTGCGCCCTTACGACCGGCCTGTGCGACGATCATGGCTTCTTTTTCGTGGTGCTTAGCATTTAGAACGGCATGATTGATACCCTTGCGGATGGCAGCTACGACTTTGGCCGTGCGCAATACCGAGTACATGCGATCGATGGCGTCTTCTTCTTTGGGTGATTCTTTTGCAAAGGCATGGACCAAAGGCTCGAGCTTTTCGGCATCGATCTGACCCGGACGCTCAAATATCTTGTGCATGGCAGCAACAGTCTCACCGCTCAGATTGCGATTCTTCATCACATCCTGCAGTTTCTTCAATTTCCACTGCAAATACTCTGAGATCCGATGCGGCTTGCTGAGCAACTCGTCGATGAGCTCAGATTTTTCGATCGATACTGTACCGACCAGCACCGGCCTGCCTTGCTCGTGCATGTCGACGATTTCTTCGACTACAGCGATGTATTTCATCATCTCAGTCTTGTAGATCACGTCGGCATGGTCGATACGCACAGCGCTACGGTTAGTTGGGATCTGCACCACATCGAGGTTGTAGATCTTGCTAAACTCGGCCGCTTCGGTCATCGCCGTACCTGTCATACCCGAGAGCTTGGGATACAGGCGGAATAGGTTTTGATAGGTGATGGACGCATAGGTCATGGTTTCTTCTTGGATCGGCACGCGCTCCTTGGCTTCGATAGCCTGGTGCAGACCATCGCTCCAACGGCGACCCTGCATCATACGACCGGTAAACTCGTCTACGATGCAGATCTCGGGCTTGCCTTCTTCGTTTGGCACAATCATGTATTCGGTGTCCAGACGATAGAGCTCTTTTGCTCTCAAAGCCTGAGACAAATGGTGTGCATAGTTGTGGTGCATATCAAAGAGATCGCCCACGCCCAGCAATTTTTCGGCGTTGATGATACCGCGCTCGGTGAGCAGCACACTGCGCTGCTTTTCGTCGACCCAGTAATCGCAATCCTCATCATCCTTGTCCTTGCCACGCTCCAATAGAGGAGCGATCTGCGACATGCGCACATAGAGCTCGGCATTTGAGTCGCGCGGGAAACCAGAGATGATCAGAGGAGTACGAGCCTCATCAATCAAGATATTGTCGACTTCGTCGACGATCGCAAAATAATAGGGACGCTGCACCAGCTCATCGAGTGACTTGCGCATATTGTCGCGCAGGTAGTCGAAGCCAAACTCGTGGTTGGTACCATATGTGATATCGGCGCGATAAGCATCATATTTTTCCCAGTCAGGCTGATGACTGTATACCAGGCCGGTAGTCAGACCGAGAAAGCCATAGAGACGGCCCATCCACTCGGAGTCACGACGAGCGAGATAGTCGTTGACGGTGACGACATGGACACCACGTCCGGCCAGGGCATTGAGATAGGTCGGGAGAGTGGCCACGAGAGTCTTGCCCTCGCCTGTGCGCATCTCGGCGATCTTGTTAAAGTGCAGAGCCGCACCACCCATAAACTGTACGTCAAAGTGACGCATGCCCAGTACACGGACCGAAGCCTCGCGGCAAACAGCAAAGGCCTCAGGCAATATCTGCTCGAGGATTTCACCGAGCACTTTGTCTTTTTGCGTGCGCAATTGCCCCGGCATCTTGGGGGCGTCCTCTGGCAGCAAGCGCACATCGGGCACGTCCTTGAGCGCGTTTTCGATTTTGAGCTTAAACTCGGCGGTCTTGCCTTTGAGCTCTTCGTCAGTCAATTTTTGCATCGCTGCTTCAAAACTATTGGCCCGGTCGACGTAAGGCTGCAGCTCTTTTACGCGCTTTTCGTTGGTATCGCCGAATAGTTTTTTTAAAAAACCCTTGAGGCCGTCCTCAGACATTGCAAAAATATCCTCTATAACACCGACTGGGGCCTCCTCTGCCTTTTGATCAAGACACGGCCCCGACCCGCATATTTTAACATCTTGCAGCATTGCTCTTGATAAGCACGGCGGGCGGCGCAAAGCCTGATATCATCTAATCTGCTCTGCAATATGCGGTTTTCAAGCAGACCGCGCGCCGACCTGTCGGCCTTTGCGACGACGGCGAGCCCGGCAGCGACGACACTATTAATTTAGATCTAAGATCGTCGGACCGGCTCAAAACCGGTTACTAAGCTTGATATTAAATTTGGACAATCAGACAGGTAAAGAGGAAATGGCCGAAACGATTGCAGTATCGATAGATAAAAATGATCAGGCGCAAAAGCCGGCCCTGTCTGGATTATCGCTCGCCCAACTCGAAAAATGCGTCCTCGATCTGGGCCTGCCAAAGTTTAGGGCAAAGCAGCTCCACACCTGGATCTACGCCAAAAACGCTCGCAGCTTTGCCGAGATGACCGATTTGTCCAAGGACCTGCGCGAAAAATTAGAAGCATCTTTTAGAGTGCCTCTGCTAGAGATCGCCGATCTCGAAGTCAGTCGCGATGGCACACGCAAATATCTTTTTAAATTGCCTGACGGCAAACTAGTCGAATCTGTCTTGATGCGATTTGAAGACCGCGACACGCTGACGGCCTGTGTTTCATCGCAAGTCGGTTGTGCTGTAGGCTGTACTTTTTGTGCGACCGGCTATCTAGGTTTTAAACGCAACCTCACTGTGCAAGAGATCGTCGATCAGGTCCTGTGCATACAGCGCGAGTCCGGAGAGCGAGTCGCCAACCTGGTTTATATGGGCCAGGGCGAGCCTCTGCTCAACTGCGACAATGTGGTCGAGTCAATCAAATTGATTTTAAATAGCGTCGGTATCGGAGCACGTCACATCACCGTCTCGACGAGCGGCATCGTCCCCGGCATCAATCAATTGGCCGCTGCCAATCTACCGGTCACCCTCGCGCTCTCATTGCACGCACCGGATAGACTCACGCGCGAAGAGATCGTACCGATCACAAAAAAATACTCCATCCCGGCTGTAATGCAGTCGGTGCGCGACTATATCAATACTACACGCAGACGCGTAACAATCGAGTACGTACTGCTCAAAGGCATAAACGACAGCGACGAGCAGGCCCGCATGCTGGCCGACATGGTGCAGGACCTGCATTGCAACGTCAATCTCATACCATTTAACCCTACTCGCAACAACGCTGGCGAGATCTTGTATGCGAGACCTTCGATCGATAGGCAAAAGAGATTTCGCGATATAGCAGGGCGCACCGGCAAGACAGTCACCATCAGGCTGGAGCGAGGCACCGATATTGACGCGGCATGCGGGCAATTGCACAACAAGTATGTCTTAGGCCAGACCTAGTCTGAGACGCGGTTTTTAGACCTAGACAACACTGGCCAGGGCTCTGCCTTTGCCTGATGCAAACTCGAGCGAGGATGCATCGAGAGTGGCAAAATCAAATTTGCCTTTGTCAGAAAGCGAGACATGCCCCCAGGGAATACCGGGCTCGTGATCAAAGACTACGAGCCAGTTTTCGGCGGCAGCCTTAGACAACCATTCTGACTTGATATCGCAGCTCGCAAGCGGAAAATGATCGTAACCCATGACCCAGGGCGGAGTGACGTGAGATTTGGTAGGAATGATGTCGGCAAAGTAAACGCCCTTCTGACCAGCTGACTCCCAGTAGACTACCTGGTGATGACTGGTATGACCTCCCGTCACTTTCACCCACACTCCTGGTGTCACCTCATGATCGCCATCAACTAGCACGAGCTGGCCGTGCTCTTGCAAAGGCACATAGTCGTCCTTGCGATAGCTGGCCTTGGCGCGGGCATTTGCTTTAAAGGAAAAATCGAACTCACCTTGCTGTGCGATGTATTTTGCATTAGGAAATGTAGGAATAATTTTGCCGTCGCGTTCGATGGTGGCGCCGCCAGCGTGATCAAAATGGAGATGGGAAATGATGACAAAGTCGATGTCATCGACGGTGAGCCCCACTTGATCGAGGAGTTGGTCGGCGGTGCCAAGGGTGTGGAGATCATATCGCTCGGCCTCCTTTTGGGGCCAACGGCTGCCCATGCCGGTTTCGACGAGGACTTTTGCTGCACCAGTGTCGATGAGGAGGAGGTTGCAGGCCAGGAGCACCCGATTGAGATCGTCTGCCTGAGCCTGTTTTGCCCAGAGAGTCTTGGGCACTACGCCATACATGGCGCCGCCGTCCAGGCGAAACTTGCATTCACGGAGGATGGAGAGTTCAAAATTGCCGTGTTTCATGATGCAGTTTGCTCCGTGCGTTTTTTTACTTGAGTCTCAAATCTCATTGTAGAGAGGTCTGAACTATTTATCTCGAGGCTTGGAGTTGTTTAAGGGTTTGTGGCCAGGGTGGATGGATTTTGGGTTGCGGCGGGCTGTTTTGAGAGGCGCCGGGGGTATGTCTTGTTTTTGAAAATGGTTTGGAGGGGCAAAAATCGGCGACAACAATGTACAAGTGGCGACGACTTCGTCACCAGTTGTCACCGGTTGTCACCGTTTTTTTGACTTGCCTGGCCAATCCAAAAAAGAGATATGGCTACCCTACTTTGAGACCTGCAACTCTCTGAGCCTTTCGGCCATCGCATCTTTTTGCTTTTGATTTGGCGTGGTCTGCAAGACATGGGTGTAGAGCTTGATGAGCTCGGCTTTTACTTTGCTCAAATCTACTCCCCCTCTACCGGTCTCCAAGATGCTTTCCAATACATTGATGCGCTTGAGAGTAGATGGTATCTGCGCGCGCAGAATCTGAGCCTGACGCATCATCCAATCCGGGGCGCCGGGCAGCGTTGCGGCCTTTGCGTAGTATTTGCTGGCTCGAACCTCATCGTGTGCCCAGAGATATTGATTGAAACCGGCGATGTAATAGAGATACCAATTGTCTGGATTGGCTTGAATGCCTCGATCGAGGATGGTCGCGGCGGCGCTGGGTTTTTTGAGATCGCCACCGAGTGTAAATGCGGCAAACCAATATGGCGGCATGAGTGTGGGATCGGCATCGATGATGCTCGAGAGGCGGGATGGAGCCTCAACTAAGCCAGTTTTGGCGCGTTGTTCGGAGTCACCGATGTATAGCACGAACGAAATCCAGAGCAGGTCTGCCTTCAGGCGATCAAAACCAAATGCGGGAATCCTTGCAAAGGAGATTTGGGTTTCTGGTGGCGTTTGAAACTGGCGCGCGATCTGCTTAGAGTAAATAAGCCCACAAAGTAAAAGGCCCAGGGCCATCAGATTGATGGCGGTCCCGGGCGCTGATAGCTTTTGAGAAGAGTTCAATTATTGGTTGGAAAATACGAGGGTTGTATTGTTTGGTCCAGCTAACGGAATTGATTTTTTGTTATTGCCCAAAATGGCATAAGAGTTTTGAGCAGTGAGAGGGCAATAAATGACTTGCCCAGGTCCCCCTCCAATAGAGGCTGGAGCGCCCTGTCTCAAGGTTTGAACATCAGAAATAGAGCCAAGGATTGGAAATTCCACGACATTAGTCAACGGATTGACGAATCCTTTTGCGGTACCTATGGTCTGTCCATCATTGCCACCACCTGGAAAATAAGATTGATATCTGGTACCGCCAGCATCAGAACTACTTGGATAATTACCTTGATCAGTCGCAAAACTTTCCGCCGCAATCTGCGCCGTCCGCATATTGCCCTTAACCGACGCCTCCCTCGCCTTGTCCTGCGCACCCACAAAGTTTGGCAGCGCAATCGCAGCAAGGATACCGATGATAATCACGACGACCAAGAGCTCGATCAGAGTAAAACCCCTATTCGAGCGAGGTTTCCGCCCTGTAAATACAGCATTGCGCCGCTTAGTCATTATTTACGACCCTCAATTAAGCCCCATTGCTTACAAACTTGCCCAGTAGCAAGCCGTATAAACCATATTATCCCGCCTGAGACTGCTCTAACACTAGGGCAGCCACCATATTTTCCTTAAAATAGATCGCCCCTGGACCCAACCGCGACCGATAATAATCCGGCCAGTGGCTACGAACGATCGCTCTATATAGATTTGAGCAAAAGGTGCTGGGTCTTTTATAGACCCCTCATCAAATCCGGCAAGCCCAACACAAGCCCGACTCCATGAGCCCCGTCTGTTTTTTCAAACCCGAATCCACCCAGCAGAAGATTCAATTGGTTGTTTTGATATTGCCCAGGGGCTAATTGCCGATAACAAAAAACCGCCCTCATTACTGAGAGCGGCTTAATATTTGTTCATCATTTAGCCTTTTGGATCTATTAATGACTCTTACAAGCAAGCCTATAGATTTGCGGGCATCTGGTCTGCCAACCGCTCCGATTAGACGGCGGCGAGTTCGCGGTGCTGAGTGGTAGCCACTTTGCGGGGACGTCTGAGGTGGTCCATAAAGCGCTTGTGAGCGAGGGTGTCGATCTGGGTTTGCGAGGTCTTTTCGGGTACTGACAAAACAAACTCGTTGATACCATCAACCTTGGGCATTTGGTTGTATTTGCCTACCAAATAGAGGTAGCCGCCGCGAGTAGAGTAAACATAATGAATCATGCCGCCTGCCTTTCTAGAACTTCTAGATACCAATGGAAACCAAGTAGAACAGTGAGAAGCGTGTAATCTCTCTTTGTCTTATTTCCATGTGCGTCAAATGTACACCAGGAAATACTACGTGTGTGCGGATGTTTCAAAGAGAAAACATAACATTGTCTAAACAATTCATCCCCACAACCGACAATGTACGCCAGATATCAGATTCGCACAATCATGACATCGTAATTTCCGCTTATTTAGCGGATATCCGCAAACTGCCACTACCTATTTAGAGCGTAGCAGTTTCCTACATCCTTTTACGTATTAGCTTTAGTGTTGTACTAGTGCTTCTTGCTCTTGGATTTTTTTAGCAAGATCGTCGCCTATAATGATGGTCACTGAGCTATCAAGATTGCCGACGCTAACGTTGTGGATATCACCTATATTTCCCAGATCGACTTTTACTAAACCCGCATCTTCGGGATTGGCTTTTTGAGCGAATATCCGAGTGCGTTTGACAGGTTCAGATAATTCGAGATTGGATTTGAGCACCACTACATTTTTGTAGCCTTTGATGCCCATGATCTTGGCGAGCCTAAAGCCCATGCCCTCGACGGAGCTGTTGTTTTCGATGCTGAGCCGGATATCGTCGCGACTCGACTCGACAAAGTTGGCACCATTTAGTCGTGCCACCATTCTCCGCACATCAGAGCGCGCGACCGACCAGTCACCACTGCTGGTGAACGATCCGGGCATCATTGTTAAAAGCTGGTTAGACTTAGGCACTCCACGCACAAAGTTTGCAATGCCCATCATGTCTCTCATACTGAGGTCACTGTCCAGATAATTTTGTGCAATCTCCAAAAGCTTTGGCACATGCGGCCAGGACGTTGGATTGATTGCCTTGTCCAGGACGGCGCGCAAAAAGATCTCCTGCCTCTGCACACGACCGATATCACCGAGCGCATCATGCCTAAAGCGCACAAAGCCCATCGCTTGATTACCGGTGAGAGTGTGCACGCCCGGCTCCAGATCGATCTTGAGCTTGGCGGTCCAATCCATGTAAGCCATCTTTTTGGGCACTTCGAGAGTAACGCCACCGAGCTCGTTGACCAGGTCCACGAGACCATGCACGTTTAGCACTACATAATGATCGATCGGGATCCCGAGAAATCTCTCCACGGTCACCTTGGCCAGAGCCGGCCCACCGATTGCGTTTGCGGCGTTTATCTTTTGCGTGCCGTTGTTTGGTATCTCGACTTGGGTGTCACGCGGGATGGAAATAGTGCGGATGGTATTGGCGATCGGATCAAAGCGACCGACGACGATGGTGTCGGAGCGGCCGGTGAAAGCATCTTTATCTATTTTTTTGCTGCGCCGACCTTGCTCGGTATAGACCACGTCCACTCCTAAAAAGAGGATGGTGGTCGGATCTTTCAATGAAGCAATTCTCAACTGCGGCGGCAGGAGGTTGGGCCTGGTCAGGTAGACGGCCGTGTAGGCGGCTCCTACCCCTACAAGCGCACATAATATGAAAATATAAATCCAGGACTTGGCTTTCAATTTATTCTATGGATACCCAATGCTCTGGGCTATTATACTCCCAGGAATCCCATTTTCTCGAGCCCCCGACCATGCCAGACGAGACGCACTCATACGTCCCAAAAAATGTTTTGACGATCAACTTCGGCGGCATCGGCGACGAAGTCCTCTTTTTGCCTACCCTTGCCACCATCAAGCAGCTGCTACCTGAGAGCAAGCTCACGTTGCTGGTCGAGCCCAGATCGCGGTCCATCGAGCAAGTCACCGACCTGATCGACGAGATCATTACTTTTGATATCAAAAAGCAACCCCTGACACCCTTTGACATGGCCTCGCTGCTCATGCTGATTCGCAAGGGTCGCTACGATCTGGTCATATCATCGGGGTCCTCACCCATGGTGGCAATGCTGCTCTACCTGTCCGGCATCCCCATTAGAGTGGGATATTATACAAGCAAGCTATTTAAGCGACTCTTGACGCACCCGGTCAAGCTAAAACGCAATCAATACGCCGCTGACATGTACCACGATCTCACTCGTGGTCTCGCCAATTTTTTGCGTCTCAAGGCCAATGCCAGAGTACAGATCGGCTCCGATACCATTACCAAGTCGACTCCGCGTGTCACTCTCAAAGCGGCTAGCCAGGCAGATATGGGAGAAATGCTCAAAGAGGAGCACGCAAGATTAGACGACAGGCGAAATGAAGCAGGGATCAAAGACGATCGGCCCATCAAGACAGTCCTCATCCATCCTGGCACCAGTCGCATGGCCGTATCCAAGGGCATCATCAAGCACTGGCCGAGCAAATGCTGGCTACAGTTGATCGAGCGTCTCTCGGAGCAACGTGATCTGCCAGTGCAGACTCGAGTCATACTTGCTGGCGGGCCGGACGACAAAGAGGTCATACAAGACCTGCTCAAAGAGCTTTCCATGCGGGTCTCCACACCTGAGCGCAACAACGACAACCGCACCAGCGAAAGCCACAGCACGGCTACCATCACCACCGGTGGTGCCCCGCTCAATCTCATCGATGCCAACGGCAAGACAAAGAGTCTTGCAGATCTAGCGGCACTCATCGATCTGGTCGACGTCATGGTCTGCGTAGATTCGGCGCCGATGCACGTGGGTGTCGGTCTCGACAAGCCTATGGTGGCACTCTTTGGTCCGACCGATCCACAAAAACTCATTCCCGACCAACCGCACTTTAAGGTGCTAGCTGATCGACCGGCCGACGAGCCGGCCAGGCATTTTACAGACGGCCTCGGCGTTCGACTTCTTCCAGATAGCGTTTACCAGTCTTTGCAGGATCTACTGAAGGCAGATTGAGCCCGATAAAGCCCTGCGAAAACTCTTCCTGGATCAATTTGTCGATCTCGTGACCGGCTTTTTCTAAAACGCGCATGAGGGCGTCGACGATCTCGGGATCAAACTGATTGCCTGATTGCTTGGAAAGCTCCTCGATTGCCTTCTGGTGACCAATGGCCTTGCGATAGGGACGATCGGTGGTCATGGCATCATAAGCATCGGAGACGAGGATAATGCTCGCACCGATCGGGATTTCTTTGCCTGACAGACCAGAGGGATAACCCTGGCCGTTATAGTGCTCGTGGTGATGGCGCACGTACTCGCGTGCACGCAAGAGCCCCTTGAGGTCGCCAATGATCTCGGCAGAAGTCACCGGGTGCTTGGACATGATCTCGCGTTCTTCGGGTGTAAGAGCCTCTGCCTTCCACAAGATAGACTCCGGCACGCCGATCTTGCCGATGTCGTGCAAGATGCCGCCAAGCTCGATGTCGCGCAATAGCTCATCGCTCAAGCCAAGCTCGCGTCCGATCAGGACCGAGATACGGCTGACGCGGACAGAGTGGCCGGCCGTGTAGTCGCATTTAGCGTCGAGAGCATCGGCCAGGGCACGTATGGTGCCGACAGAGACGGCCTCCAGATCGAGCAAGGCATTGCGCAAGGCAACCACGAGTTGATCGTGGCTCTCTTTGAGCTCGTAGTTTTCGAGGGCCCGGCGCACGGTGAGCTTGAGTTCTTCGGCGTCCCAGGGCTTGGGAATGTACTTGTAGACGTGCCCTGCGTTAATGGCATCTATAAGAGCCTGCACATCGGTGTAGCCGGTGAGCAAGATCTTGATCGCATCAGGTCTGATGGACAGCGATTGCTCTAGCAACTGCACGCCGGTCATAGCGGGCATGCGCTGGTCGGTGATGATCAGGCTGATCTCCTCGGCCTTGAGGATCTCGAGAGCTTCGGCTCCGCTCTGGGCTTCGATGATATCGTGATCGGCAGAGAGTACGCGGCGCAAGAGGCGCAGGTTGGGTACTTCGTCATCTACTACCAGTATCTTGTGCCGTCTCATCGTCTTGCCCTATCAGTGTTTGACATCAATCCGGATCACTAAACAAATCGCCGCCGATTTTTTCGAGCTCTTGCTTACGGGCTACCAGAGGCAATCTCACAAAAAAGGTCGTGCCTTTGTTTTCTTGTGATTCGAACCAGATCTGGCCACCATGCCTCTCGATGATCGAATGGCAGATCGAGAGCCCCAATCCGGTCCCCTGTCCTACCGGCTTGGTAGTAAAGAACGGATCAAAGATTTTACTCTGAACTTCGGGTTTAATTCCAGTCCCTGAGTCTTTTATCGATACAAGGATAAAGTCGCCCTCGAGGGTGCCCGATAGTTGCAAAACCGGTTCAGGCAGGTGGGACATGGCTTGAGCCGCATTGCCCAGGAGGTTCATCCAGACCTGATTGAGCTGGCCGGGATAGCACAAAATCTGCGGCAAGTCGTCAAAATTGGCACCCACAGCGATTTTGTCCTTGCCATAGTATTGCGAGAGGATCTTGAGCGTCGACTCGATCCCCTCCCGCACGGAAGCTTCTTTGAGCTCGGCCTCATCGAGACGGGAGAAAGAGCGGAGATTTTTGATGATATGCCTGATCCGCTCTGCACCTTCGTTGAGGTCGGCAATGATATTGTCCAGATCAGTCACGAGAAAATCGTATTTGAGCTTGTTTTTGAGATCCTCTACCGGCTTGCGATGCTCCTCGGGCACTTGGTCCATGGCCTCGATCACTTTTTTGAGCTCGTCGACGTACTGCCTCAGATAGGGCAGGTTGCCGTGCACAAAGTTGATCGGATTGTTTAGCTCGTGCGCAATACCAGCCACAAGCCTACCCAGCGAAGCCATCTTTTCGTGATGGATCAACTGCGACTGCATGGTCTTGAGCTCGCTATTTTTAGCGTCGAGATTGATGTTTTTGCCAACGAGGTCGCGGTTTTTGCGTGACAGCTCGGCTACTAGATTGGCATGCTCGATAGCCACGGCCACCTGACCAGCGACCACCTTGGTCAAGACCAGGTCGGACTCATTAAAGTTGCGATAACCATCGCGATCGCCAAGGATGATGATGCCGCGGCTGACCTCGCCATACATCATCGGCTGCACGACCAGAGAGCGCAGCCCGATATTTTGCAACTCGCTCTTGACCGGGGCAAACATCGGATTGTCGGCCGGATCGGTAAAGTTAAAGGTCTTTACTTTTTCACCCTTCTCTACTTCATAGGCCCCTTTTTGGCCCAGGAGAAACATGCAGAGATTTGGCGGCAAAAAAGTCTGATCGCTCTTTTTGTCGGTGGTCTCCTCGACGATGACGAGCTCTTCTTGTCTCCTGCCACCGCCTTTTTCCCCACTCTTATAAAGATTGCTAAAAGGGTTGGAGACAGGATTGGCAAAGGGCATGCACACAATGGCCACGACATCGGCTTTGACTGCCTGAGCCAGTTGCATCACGGCGATCTCAAAGACCTTATCGGTCTCGATGGTGCTACGCACGGCCTTGTTGATGGAGTTGATCAGCCTTTCGCGCTTGGCGCGGGCTTCTGAGTCTGCGACGAGTTTTTCGTTGGCGTCGAGTTGTTCGAGCAGGCGCTCGGCACCCTTGCGCGCCACACGCGACATATAGTCGCAAAAGCGCGCCCAGAGCAAAGATACAGATGCAAAGAAAAAAGCCCGGCCGAGTATGCGCCGCCAGAGATTGCCGGAGTATGCGGCGGCCAGGCCGTTGTCTTCGCGCGCGGAGAGCACATAAGGCAAGAGCTCTGCATTTTCAAAGACGAGCAGACCTATATAAGAGATAGTCACCAGCAAGGCGCTAAAGTAAATGCCACGCTTGCCAAAAGTGTAGCTGGAGAGCAGGATGGGCAAGAGATAGAGGACGTAGAGGTCAGACTCGATGCCACGGGTGAAATGCACCAGGCAGGTGAGTGCCATGGTATCCAGAGTGATCAATAATGCGTTAAATGCACGTAGTTTGCCGGTCTCATTGCGCAGGCGCTTGACGATGAAGGCCAGGCCGATGAAGCTATAGATACTGACACCACCGACGATGGCAGCGACTTTTTCGACGGCCAACTCGCTACCTGCCAGAGTCGCGATACCGACGCAGAGGACAAGCGAAACCAGGGCAAAGGCAATGCGAAAACGCAGTAATTGCTCCGACTTGAGAAATAGCTCGGCGGCAGACTCTCTGGCCTTAGTGACAATCGATACTCGGGAGCCCAGACTCGCTGTCATAGGCTAGATATAGTCGGCAGCGCGACGATAGACTTCGGCTGCATCGCCAAAACGGCCCAGGGTCTTGAGTGCAGCCCCCCAGGCATCGTAGACGTCGGCGTCGTAGGGATCGAGTTCGGATGCTTTTTCGTATTTTTCGAGAGCCAGCTCGTGCATGCCCAGCAGGGCGAGCGCCTTGCCCCAGTAAAAGAAAAGTCCTGGATCAGGGTCACCATCCGAGGCTTGATCGGCTTCGCGAAACATCTCGTCAGCCTCCATAAATCTACCTTGTAAGAGATAGACCTGTCCGGCGACAATGCGAGCGGTGGCATTGCCAGGATTGGCATTGATGACGGCCGAGACGAGCTCGAGTGCCTCGTCGTGCCGGCCTTGCTCACGAAAAGCCTGAGCCAGAGCGACTTTTACATCCTGATCATCAGGACAGACCGAGAGGATGATGCGAGATCGATTTTCGACCATCTCATAATGCGCGGCCTTGACGAGCAGGTCGAGGGCTTCTTTTTGTGGGGTAAGACAGGTAGGATCGTAATTGATCGCCTCGGCCAGATGTCGCTTGGCGAGCTCGTTATTACCGGTTTCTTCCAGGGCGCGGGACAGATGCAGGTGCCCGAGGGCATAGTCACCACGGATCTGGATAGCATTCATAAAGCGATCGATGGCAGCCTGGTAATCGCCGGACAACAAATAAGCGCAGCCCAGGCCATCATGCGCTTGAAAATTGTTAGGCTGATCGGCAAGCACTTTTTGAAAGGACTCGATGGCACCACGATAATCGCCTGCCCCTAGATAGGCGTGACCGATCCAAAAAGCAAAGCGGTTTTCGCCATCGCCAGCCTTGAGTGTGCGCAGCGCGTCACCGCACTGGTTGAGCAGGATCTGGGTGACGGCCAGGTAGACCTTGATCTCGTTGTTTTCTGGTTGAATACTGGCTGCACGTTTGAAGGCAGCGACAGCACGTTCGTATTCGCCTAGATTGACCGAGACCAAACCGCTGTTCATCGAAGGCTCGATGGAGCCCGGGTCCATCTCGGCCGCCTCCAGCAATTTTTCGCCTGCATCCTCAGTGCGACCTACCTTAAAGAGACTTGCGCCCCAATCGTTATAGATCAGGGCTCGCTCCTGGGCAGTGAGATTGCGATGACCTAGATTGACGGCTTCCTGGTATAGCTTGACGGCGTCTTCGATACGACCGGTGGTGGCAAGGGTCGAGGCCGCGTAGCGCAAGATGGCGATGTCCTTGCCGTCCATCTGCCAGGCTCGCACAAAGCACTTGCCAGCATCCACGTCGTTGCCCAGTGCGGCAAGAGCGATGCCGAGGCAGACAAGCGGCTCCGGCAGATCCGGGTCGTTATTGACAGCAGCCTGAAAATACTGCGCTGCCTCGAGAAATTGCCCGACCCTAAAACTTGCCAGCCCACCTTGTATATAGGCAGCAACGAGCTTAGGATCCAGCTTGATTGCCTGGTTAAACTGCCCCAGCGCACCACGAAAACTCCCCATCTCCATCAAGGCCATGCCCCAATGCAGATGTCCGACAGCAAAACCTTCTTTGTGTTCGCATGCTTCGCGAAACTCGGGCATGGCTTCTTCGGCGCGCTTTTCTTTAAGCATCACCAGTCCAAGCTGATAGTGCGCATCGGCAAAGTCGGCCCGGATCGAGAGCGCTGTCTTAAAATGCAACTCGGCCTCAGCCATCTTGCCGCTGTTAAAGGCCAGGAGTCCGGCCGAGTATTGAAACATCGAGTCTTGATTGGCGGCAGCCGGGTTTTGCTGACCTACACGCACGAGGGCAGCATAGGCCTCATCCCACTTGCTCTGCGATACCATATCCGATACCATCTGCGTGATCGCGGGATTATTGAGGCTCGCCAGGTCGATGCCGCTGAGTTGAGATGTGGCTGACATCATCTACCTCAACAGTGCAAAAAGAGGCTGAAACAGCCGAGAGTCGCGACGCAGAGCAAAAACTGCACGATCCAAAATGCTGCCACCACTTGCCATTCGGGCCAGCCTTTTTCGGCCATCACGGCTTCGTAGTGGTGATGCAGAGGAGCCATACGAAAGATGCGCTTGCCTTCGCCAGGCAGCTTGTGCGTAAGCTTGTAGCGAGCCAGAGCAAGAGCACTCATGGGAGTGGGCGGATCATAAGGCTTGGTGAGCTTAAAATACGTAACCTGGGCCATGACCGAAATGGACTCAGCTATATAGATGGCACTCAGAGGGACAAACCAGAGTGTGAGGCCGCCGGCTAGGACCAGGCAAGCGATCAGACCGCCAATAAACAGCGAGCCTGTATCTCCCATAAAGATCTTGGCAGGGTTTTTGTTAAAAAGGAGAAAGCCGAGCAATGCACCACCAGCAGTGGCAGCCACAGCGGCCAGCGCTGGCTGACCGGTGGCATAAAGCATGACGGCGAGAGTAGCAAAAACCTGAGCGGCAGTGCCCGCAGCCAGACCGTCCATGCCATCGTGCAAATTGACGGCATTGGTGGTGGCGGCAGCGAGAAAGGCCCCGAGCAGGATAAAAATGACAGGATGGATCTGCAAAAAGACAAGATGCATCGGGTCAGGTAAACCAAGGATAAAACCAGGCAAGACCAGATTGGGATAGTAGTCGGGCAAGATAACGAGCACCAACCCGAGTAGCCCGCCGAGCAATGTCTCGATCGCGAGTCTGATCTGCCCCTTTATCCCGGCATTGGACTTTTGCTTTACTTTTGCCCCATCATCGACTGCCCCGATAATGCCACACAAAAAACCTGTGCCTATCACAGCTATCGTGACCATTTCATGTGGAAAGGGCGCATGTCTCGGCCCCAATAATGCGGTGGAGCGCAGGACGCTATCGATTATCACGGCCGCCACAGTAGTCAAGATAAAAACCAGACCACCCATGGTCGGTGTCTTGGCCTTGTGCGCGTGGCTCTTGGGGCCTTCTTCACGCAAAAACTGATTAATCTGCAGCCCCTTGAGCCAATTGATATATGGCGGCATGCAAACAGCAGTCAGCACCATGGCGATAGCCCCAGGCAGGAACAGGTCCATGACTAGACTGATAGACGAGGCTATTTGGATGTCAGAAGTATAGGGTGACAAATGTCCGCATTAGTCGAGGTAGAAGCTAGTAACAATCTTACGATGTTCTTTAGCATAAGTGACCGATTCTAATAGCGTATGGCTTGTGTGATAAAGGAAGCAAATGACCTGTTGGCATCTGTCGATGATCTCGTGGTTGCAAAGGCGGCTGGCATCGGCCAGGGTCATGGTGCGGCGCTCGGGATACTCGTGGATGCTCTTGATGCCGATGAGCAGATCCTGGACTTCGCCGGGCTGCTGACCGATGGTCTGAGGCAAAATAATGCTGAGGCGATCGGGGTTGGCGCGCTGGGCGCCGCGGATGACGGCCATATTACAACCATTTGCACCGCCACTGGTGACGACCTGATTGCCGGAGAGGACCAGGGCATAGGAGAGCATTTCTACCAATTGCTGATGGGTGAGAGGCAGGTTACGAGTACCGATTATCGCCACTTTGCGGGGGCCTGATTGCTGGATCAGCAACAGCTCCTGGGCCAGTTCATCTACAGTAGGGATGGTGGTTGCGGCGGGATCGAGTGGACTCATGTGGGCTCTTCTTCCTATTTATGATCTGCAAATTGAGATTTTAATCGCGATATTTAAGATTACAGGGCGCAGGTGACCTTTTTAAGGATTAATCGGCGGCTGTTTACAAGTTTTAATTAACGATGAGCCAAAGATGCCTGACAATTATGTGGATGACAGCCTCCTGAGCCATTCTTGGCGATATGCCATGGGTGCACTATCGATATATCGACCGGTGTAAGCAGGCAGGGGAGAGCCTAAGTAAAAAATGCGCCGCGCCTCGAGGGAGACCTCGGGCTTGACATCACATGAGGAAACTAAGTGGTTAGCGACACTCAAAATAAGCAACTCGGCCTTTTTGGGCCCGACGGCCTCGATCCTGAGGTAAAGGCTCCGGTCGTGCCGAAGCCCAAGCCAAAACCAGAGCAAAATGCTGCCACAATAAATAAAGAAGCACAAAAGCCCTCAGGGGTGACAGCAGCTGCCGAGCGCGCCCTGGCCAGAGCGGCCGGGACCTATAGCGCGGCTGCAGCCGGAAAGAGCGGCAATACAGCGGGTGGTAGCGTGTCCGAGCACAAAAGACCGACTGGTTTTGACTATAGCTTTGGGCCGACCAAGACCCCAGAGGAAATGGAAGCCGAGCTCCTCAACAAACTAAATCCCGAGCAAAAAGAGACAGTCATCCAAAAGTGGGGGCCGTCTCTGGTCATCGCCGGGGCCGGGTCTGGCAAGACTACTGTCCTGACCAAGCGTATCGCCTATCTGATCACCAAACTGCATCAAGAACCCGAGTCGATCCTATCAGTGACCTTTACCAACAAGGCTGCTGCCGAGATGAGAGAAAGGATCACAAAGATCGTCGGGCCAGAGCAGGCACGCCGCATTTCGATCGGTACATTTCACTCGGTCTGCGCACGCTTTTTGCGCTTTGAGATCGACAACTATGTGACCGAGGACGGTCTGCGCTGGGACAAAAACTTTGTCATCTATGACGAGACCGACACCCAGAGCCTGGTTAAAAATCTCGTACTCAAGATGAATCTCGACGACAAGGTCTTTGTACCCAAGGAATTGCGCCACACCATCTCGGCTCTCAAAAACGACGGCTACACGCACCAGACTTATTCACGTGAAGCCAAAAACTATCGCGAAGGCCGCATCTCCGAGCTGTTCTGCGCCTATCAGCAAGAACTCGCCCGCAACAATGCGCTCGACTTTGACGATCTGATCCTCGTCTTTACCGACCTGATCCAGCAAAACCAAGCCGTGCGCGAGCGCATGCAGAGACGTTTTCGCCATGTCTTGGTAGATGAGTTTCAGGATACGAACAAATCACAGTACGACTTGATCTCGATCATCACCAAGGTCGACAGCAAGGAGCATATCATCGGTCGCGAAGCCATCGAAGGCGGCTGGATCGAAAACACAGATAGACTCTGGCACGAGCGCTCGCTCATGGTGGTCGGCGATGTCGACCAGTCGATCTACTCGTGGCGCAAAGCTGACTTCAGGATTATTCTCGGTTTTCAAAAAGACTATGCAGGTTGCCGACTGATCAAACTCGAAGAAAACTACCGCTCCACCGGCACCATCCTCGAAGTAGCCAATAGCATCATCGCCAACAATTCCGAGCGTATCGAAAAGACTCTCCGCTGCAATAAAGGGCAGGGCGGCAAGGTCAATTGCTACGAAGCTCAGGATGAAATAGACGAAGCCTATTACATCGTCAAAGAGCTCAAAAATCATCGTAGTCGTGGTCGCAACCTCGCCGATTGCGTCATCCTCTACCGCACCAACTCGCAGTCGCGCGCAATAGAAGAAGTCCTGGTGCGCAGCCATCTACCTTATGTGGTGGTCGGTGGCACCAGGTTTTATGATCGCCAGGAGATCAAGGACATGATCGGCTACCTCAAGCTGGTCTACAATCCCAAGGACGGTCAGTCTTTTAACCGCGTCATCAACGTGCCCAAGCGCGGATTGGGCAAGACCACGCTCGACAAAGTGGTATCGTATGCGGAGTCACGCAATATTTCACCTCTCGAGGCCTGCCTCGAGGTGGAGCGCATTGGCGATCTCTCGGCCAAGGCTCAGGCCGGTCTCAAGGAGTTTGCCACTCAAGTTGCTCAATGGAATCAAGAGTCGCAGCAAGTGCCAGTCTCGCAACTGCTAGAAGCAATCCTGCGTGGCACCAGATATATCGACAAACTCGAAGAAGAAGCCGCCACCACTAAAGATGAAGCCACTCTCGGCCGCATCGACAACGTCAGAGAACTTGTGGCCGTGGCTAAAGAGTTTGAAAACTCCGCCGATGAGCCTGACCTAGAGTCCTTTTTGACACGGATCTCTCTCGTCAGCGACCTGGACAACAAAAATCTAGGCGATGATGCAGTCAAGCTCATGACCATCCACTCGAGCAAGGGACTGGAGTTTCCTGTGGCCTTTATTATGGGCCTCGAAGAGGGCCTTTTCCCTCATATCAGATCCCTGGAGTCGGATGCTGCCATAGAAGAAGAAAGGCGCCTGATGTACGTGGCCGTCACCCGTGCCGGGGACAATTTATATATGACTCTCGCACGCAAGCGCACCATGATCGGCCGTGGATTTTCTTCGGGGGGTTTCTCATCCTCGTACACCATCCCCAGCCGTTTCCTCAAAGAAATCAAACCAGGGCTCGTGACCGGCTACTATCCTGGTGGCGACGAGCGGATGGAGACGCCCACGCAAAAAGGCGGCTTTGGCGGACAATCAAAATATGGATCCAATTTTGGTTCTAATTCTAATTCCAATTTTGACGACGACAATGGCGGTCGTTTTGGTCGCAAGTCACATTACGATGGTGGCGGCTCAAAATACGGCAACGACAACTATGGCAAAAGCTATGGTGGCAACAGACCCTCTAGCTCTGGCTCCGGATCAGGCAACAAATTTGCCCAGCGCCGCATGGAAGCCAACAACCTCGGCCCCAATGCCAGACCCGATAGCTTTACCAAGCCGAGGGCGATGCGACTCAATGTGCCGGGCGGCAACGCTCAGCCCGAAGAAAAAGTGGTCGAATACGAGAAGCTCAAAGTCGGCGACAAGGTGCAGCATGTCAAGTTTGGACTTGGTGAAGTTGTGCAAATCATCGGTGAAGGCCAAAAAGAGCTGTATGACGTCCTGTTTGAGGGTCAGACCAAGCGCACACTCGATCCTAAGTTTGCAAAACTCATAAAGCTCTCTTAAGTCTGCCTGCTTTGGCCTCTCAGTTAGGTATAAATGACTGACCTGCACAAGGTCAGTTATTTAGATATAGGGGGCACAGTGGCCACAGTGGAAAGAACTTTTGTAGCAATCAAGCCTGACGGCGTCGAGCGCGGTCTGGTCGGAGAAATTATCGGACGCTTTGAGCGCAAGGGCCTCAAGCTCGTCGGCCTCAAGCAGATGGTCGTCAGCAAGGAAACAGCCGAGACCCATTACGGCGAGCACAAAGGCAAGCCTTTCTTTGATGGTCTGGTTTCTTTCATCACCTCCGGTCCCATAGTCGCCATGGCCTGGGAAGGCAAAAATGCTGCCGCCATCGCCCGTAACGTCATAGGCGCCACCAATCCGGCCCAGTCTCCTCAAGGCACCATCCGTGGCGACCTGGCCCTGGATATCGGCCGCAATGTAGTACACGGCAGCGATAGCCCCGAATCCGGCGTGCGTGAGCTCGGCATCTTTTTTAAGGATGGCGAACTCCTCAAAGAATGGAATCGCGCCTGCGACAAGTGGATCACCGAATAAGTACAGGATCCCAAAACTCGATCAGCTCTTGAAAGACCTTTCCTGCGGAGAGGTCTTTTAAGCATGCAATGGTTTTTAGGCGGCAATGCTTGTCAAAGCAAGGCTGGCAATCGAGATCGAGATGAATGGCCTTGCCCAGATGGCCATAGGGGCCATTGCGATGCCAGGGACTGGCACCATGGATGGCGGCCACCAGAGGACGCTGCACAGCCACTGCCAGGTGCATAGGGCCGGTATCGAGACCGATCACTGCCTCAGCCTTGCCAAAAAGTGCAATCAGATCGATTAAACCGGTCTTACCTGTCAGGTCGCTCACCCTACCGGCGGTGCCCTCTTTGATATCGCCACTAGACATACTATATATAGATTGCACAAGCCGAGCGTTATCCTCAGCCTCCTTTGGACCGCCAACTATGACCAGATGGGCCTTGTAGCGTTTGAGCAGGTCGCGGCAGAGACTCGCCCAGGACTCTTGCGGCCAGATCTTGGTACTCCAGGTGGTTCCTGGTATCACTACTATTAGCGGTGCCTGCCCTTCAGACCATGGTGCTTTTGCGCCACTACCCTCCATCATCAGATCTGGTGCCGTCGAGCCACCACCTGCGCCGCTCAACAAGGCACCGACTCTGGTTAGACTGTCATCAGTCGGTCGAGGCAGGGGAAAGCGCACGGGACTTATTTCCCAGCCTTTTCCAAATTTTTGGGCAGCGAGTTTTCCAAGGGCGAGATTCCAGTCGACCACGTGCATCTTGTTATCGCGATAACCGATCGAGTCGAGCTTGTCGGTGTAAAAAAGAGAGGCGCCTTCTCGGGCGGTGCTCAAACCGATACGCACCGGCGCACCACTGGCCCAGGTCAAAAGACCGCTCTTGAGGAGCCCCTGGGCATCTATGGCCAGATCAAAATGACGGCCGCGGAGCAAAGACACATACTTTTTTATGGCACCAAGGATGGAGATGATCCGAGCGGGATCCTTGATACCATCCAGCCACCGCTTTTTACTAAACTCGATCACCTCGTCGACGCAGCCGTTATCTCTTAAAAGATCCGCTGCGGCGGGTTCTACGAGCCAGCTCAATCGGCATCCAGCAAAAACCTCTTTGAGTTTTGCCGCAAGAGGGAGGCAATGAACGACATCACCGATGGCACTAAGCTTGACTATCAAAATATTCATCTAGATGGTATCACCGGTAAAAAAGCCCAATCAGTGGGGCATTGCAGCCTTGGCACGAGGGCTCAAGACCTCTGAGATTGTAATGGATCGGCTCCGATAATAGCCATTAACTATGGTGCGGCACCATAATCGGGGTCAATCCCACCCCTGGTGTCACTTTATCGTGGTATCAAAATCTCGAAAGGCCCATCACACGGGCCATACAAAAATCTATATACAACAGGTTATAAACTAGGTTATAAACGGATACTTCTTTGGTATAATTCTTATGCCACCTAGAGTGGTGGTGACCGTATAAAACGGTGGCAGCAAAAAATGACCACCGCACAAAAGCAGAGAGCGGTATTCGCAGACCGCTCCCAGGAAATAGCAAACTCTCTCTCTGTCTATTCCTGAACCTACTTCGAAAATCCCCTCGGGTTTTCGCGGACGGGTCATGCTGTCCCAACTAAAATACTAAGGAGTGAAACATGGCAGGAACTGTACGTAAAGCTGCTAGCAAAGCTAAGAAGCCCGCTGCTAAAGCAGCTAAGCCCGCAAAGTCTGCAGCCCACAAAAAGCTCTCCGGCGGCCGCAAATTGGCCCCCCGCAAAGCTGCTACCAAGCACACCACCAAGGCCAAGGCTCCCGCAGCTTCGCGCGGCGGCGACGATAACTACCTCAAGTTTTCTGGCAAATTTACCGTCCGCTTGCCCAAGTCCCTGCACCAACTGCTCGTAGACAGAGCCGAAAAAGAAGGCGTCAGCCTCAACCTTTTCGTCACCAATGCTCTCTCGAGAACCGTAGGCGGCGCTGGCAAAAAGAGATAGTCTCATCTCTTATAGACCATTACTAGAAAGGAAGAGCACTGCTCTTCCTTTTTAGTGCCGATTTTAGTGCCGATTTTAGTGCCGATTTTAGTGTTTAGTGCCGATTTTAGTTTTCGAAATAATTGAGGATTTTTAATAGTCAGGCTCCAGGCCGGGGCAAAATAAAAAAGGCCCACCAGATCCAGACTGTTGCCGGGTGCAAAAAGCAAAACCTATCAAAAATAAGTCGGACTTAATCTAAAGGGTCCTAAGTTTATTTCTAGCACCTTTGAATCCTGCCGCATTAGTTCTAGACTCATCATGTTGGCAAAGGAACCATATAGATGAGTCAAAACATCCCAATCCTCAACCTCAAAGCTCAATTCGAGGCGATCCAGACCCAAGTCGAATCAACCGTCCTCGACGTCTTGCGCAGCGGCAACTATATCCTCGGCAAGCATGTCACCACCCTCGAAGAAAGCGTCGCCGAGATCTGCGGCGCCAAATACGGCATAGGCGTGGCCAACGGCACCGACGCCCTCTTGATCGCTCTCTGGGCCCTCGATATCGGCCCCGGTGACGAAGTCATCACCACTCCCTTTACCTTTGCCGCCACCCTCGAGGCCATCTGCCTGCGTGGCGCCCGTCCCGTCTTTGTAGACATCGATCCCGAAAGCTTCAACATAGACGTACATGCCATCGAAAAAGCCATTACCCCCAAGACCAAGGCCATCATGCCGGTCCACCTCTACGGCTTGCCGGCACATATGGACCCGATCAAGTCGATCGCCGACCGCTTTGGCCTCAAGATCATCGAAGACAACGCCCAGGGCATCGGCGCTATGTACAAAGGCCGCCCGACCGGCAGTCTCGGCGATGTAGCCTGCACTAGCTTTTATCCCACCAAAAACCTGGGCGCAGCCGGTGATGCCGGTATGATCGTCACCTCCGACGAAAAACTCAACGAGCGTATCCGAGCTATCCGTGCCCACGGCATGCGTCGTCGTTATTATCATGACGAGCTTGGCGTCAACTCTAGACTGGACGAGCTCCAAGCAGCCATCCTCAATGTCAAAGTACCGCATCTGCCTAAATGGAATGCTCGCCGCGCCGCACTCGCCGCCATCTATGATGCTGCTCTGGCCAATATCCCCGGCGTCATCACGCCTTCGATCAATCTCGCCGGTAACGCTCGCAACTCCGGCCGCGACAGTGTCACCCACGTATATCACCAGTACACCATCCGCATCCTTTCACCCGATCGCGAACAGACCCTCGAAAACCCCAATCGCGACAAGCTTATCGCCGAGCTCAATAGTCGCGGCATCGGATCGATGTGCTACTACCCTGTACCTCTCCACCTGCAAGAAGCCTTCAAGTATCTCGGCTACAAGATGGGAGACTTCCCGATCTCAGAACAACTCTCACGCGAAGTCCTCTCCCTGCCTCTGTATCCGGAGCTCACCGAGGAGCAGGTCGATAGCGTAGCCGCTGCCATCAAGGATGTCGTCGGCAAGTCGATCACGACCTTTGCACCAGCATTGGTCGAGCCCATGCCGGTCATGCCTGCTGTCGCTCCAGCCGTAGCGCTCGGCTAGATCCGAAGCAATCGAGATCAAGAGCCAGCAATGGTCAACTCCCTACTGGCCCGATATCCAGTGTTGCCGATCGTCGCAGTGGCGATCACCATCGTCGCCTACTCATCATGTCTTTTTGACTGGTTTGTAGGCGATGACTATGTGCATCTGATCTGGCTCAAAGAAGCAGTGGTGCACCCCGAGTTGATCTGGCGCAATTTTTATACATCGTGGCTGGACGGCACGACGACCAAGTTTTATCGTCCGCTCATCTCGGTCTTCATGGTCACCGACTACCTCATCTACAATCGAGATGGCTGGGGCTTTCACCTGACCAATATCCTCTTTCATGCCGCCTCGGTCTTTTTTATCTATTACATCGCGCGCCGCCTGGCGCTCTTGAGCGGCCTTAACCACTGGTCAGCGACACTCGCCTGGCCGGCGATGGCTGCCACCATATTTGGCATCTATCCCCTGCACACCGAGACTGTGTCCTGGATCACCGGGCGCGTCGACTCGATCGTGACGGCCTTTATCACGGCCGGGATATTTTTTCATCTCAAGGCCCGCGATGCCGGACCAAGGCAGGGACTGTATTTTGGCCTGGCCTGCCTGTCTTTTGTCCTGGGACTCTTGTCAAAGGAAATGGCCATAACACTGCCGGTGGTGCTGGGCTTTCTGGAGCTCTTGTATCCTCGCGAAAAGACCGGTCTCATCAATCGCGTCATCCAGGCCGTCAAGCACACCCTGGTCTATCTCGGCATCATCATTGCTTACTTTGTCCTCAGATACTTTGCCCTGGGCACCTTTGTCGGCGGCTACGACGACTCTCTGTCTTTCATCCCTGACATCAAGGCTTTTATCAAGACCTGGCTCAATGGTCTCAGGCTCTTTATCGAGCCGATCAACCACGATCTGGTAAGCGCGCGCAGCCCTCTGACACGCGGATGGAACACCGTGCTAGCACTAGGTACTATCTGCAATGTGGTGGCACTGATCGCCGAGCCCCGCCTGCGCCGACTTTATTTGTTTATCGCCGGGTGGCTCGTGCTCTCGCTCTTGCCGGTCTACAAGATCTTTGCCATCGCCAACGATCTGCAGGGCAGCCGCCTTGCCTATCTCGCCAGCGTGCCTCTGGCCTTTATCCTCACGCTCGGCCTTGTATCCCTTACAGCCACAGGCAAAAAACTGCACAAGCCCGAGATCATCTTTAAGAGTGTCCTGGCTCTGACCATGGTGGCATTTAATTGGTGGGCTCTCTCGATCAATAACGATATCTGGGTCAATGCCGGCAAGACAGCCAACGATATAAGATCGGCACTAGGTCGGCTCTACAAGAGCATTGCGGGCGATCCGCAGATCATGTTTGTCGGCCTCCCCGATCAGATAGATGGTGCCTATATCTGCCGCAACGCCTTACCGGGTATGACGCGCAAGCCACAGCTGGAGCGTGATGTAGTCAACTGCCTCATGGTCGATCGCTACGAGCCCATCCTGCCTTTTGGTCATATTAAAGCATCGCTTTACCGAGACCAGGACAAGGTCTTGCTCTATCGCTGGGACCAGGGCAAGCGCGATTTTGTTGCTATCGATCTCAAACAAATCCCTGCCTATCCAATGTCACCTGCTCAAGCCGCGAGCCTTTCTTTTAGCGGTGAGAGCCTGCGCAAAATGGCAAAGCCGCTTAATAAGGCAGAATACAAGGGTCAAAAGCTCGAGATCTCTGGAACCCAAGATAGATGGGGCAGGCCGGAGATAGAGCTGGATGTGGCTGCCCTGGGATTGCCTTGTTTTACGACCGAGTTTGTCACTTGCGATCTCACTCTCACAGGCCAGGCAAAAACAGATCCTGCATATAAAAAAGAAGGCGCAGACCTGCTTTACACCTCCGATCTCACGCAACAATTTGAATTGCGCAAACGTACCCATACAAGCATGCCGGACGAGATGAAAGATGGCAAGATCACCTTGCATTTTCCCCTGAGAGGCCTGCCTGAGTGGGCTCTAGGCGGCAAGGCCAGAGGATTTATCCTCAAATTGCCGCACAATTTTAAAGGCACACTGGATGCAGTGCGCGTAACATCGGCCGCTACACTGATACCAGCCATCGATTTTGCCAATTCCGGCTACCTGGGCTCCAAGGGCTATATGCATCTGACCGCCAAAGACCCAGTGCAAAAGCTCGCCTTTGATGTCTCAGGCATCGCCGGTGCCACCGGCGTGGATGTAGAGATCAGTCGCAATAATCTGCTCTTTGAGGAGCAAAACTGTGCAGCGCTCTCGCGCGTGGCCGATCCACCCTATCGGATAGAGGGAGTACGCGGCGTGGTGCCGCTCGATAAGAGCGTCTTAAAGAAAGTAGGCATCTACGAGGTCCGACTCTGGCCTGTGCTTAGCAAGAGCGCAAGCGGCACGCAAGGCCAGCGCGGCATCGCCAGCGATCACATCGTCGTGGCGGTCGATTAATCGCTGCAAAACCGGTAAACTGTCAGTCTCAAACAAGCAAAAGCCAACGAGGTCATCGTGCTACACCAACTCATCGATCCCATATTGCAAATGATCAAGGATCAGGTCGCAGCAGGCGGCTACTGGGCCGTGATGATCATGATGGCCATCGAGTCGGCCAATATACCTCTGCCTTCAGAAGCCATCATGCCGACAGCCGGTATTTTGGTGCACGAAGGCAAGCTCAACATGCACCTCTCGGCTCTTGCTGGGGCGATCGGCTGCGTGCTTGGCTCCATCCCCTCGTATTTTCTCGGCCTCTATGGCGGCAGGCCATTTCTCAAAAAGTACGGCAGGTATTTGCTGCTACGCGAGAAAGACATGGAAATAGCCACCAAATGGGTCGAAAAGTATGGCGACATGACATTTTTTGTCTGCCGCATGCTGCCTGTGGTGCGGACCTTTATCTCCTTTCCGGCAGGTGTGCTCAAGGCCCACTTCTGGATGTTCAACCTCTACACCTTTATCGGTTCATTGATCTGGTGCTATTTCTTGACCTGGGTTGGCATGGTCTTTGGCGAACATATGGAAGTCTTTCGCGACTACTGGCACAAGTTTGATCTCTTGATCGTAGTCGTATGCGTGGCCGGCTTTGGCTACTACCTGTACAGGCACTTAAAGCACGACTAGTTTTTTTTGTATTGCCTGCGGCGAGTGTCTTCGCGGATCTCGAGCAGCTCGTTGAGCAGCTTTTGACGATCGGGGCCATCCCAGCGCTTGAGCCAGTCCTGGACGGCTTGCTGGATCATGCCTGACTTGTCGGGAGAATGAGCACCATATAGTCTCTTGAGCTCGAGCCAGATCGACTGCAAGGCAGCGAGTTGATCGGCCGGCAGTTTGATTGTATAGGCAACGTATTTTTGCGAGCTGGATACAGGACGACTCGAGCTGGTCGAATTGCTCGAGACCTCCTCAAAACCTGGAATCATCGGGATATTATCCGGCTTTATATAGCCGATCTCATCGACATGCTCATTGTCGTCGTCGCTATGGATATCTTTTGTATTTTTATCCTGACTATCCAAAAGCGCTACCCGACCTTATCTTGCTAAAATAAGCACTAACATAACCGATTTTTTTAGATTGTACTTTAAAGAGAAGGGCAATGGCGTGACCCAAGCAGCCGACAATAACAACAACAACAAGAAAAAAATGCTCATGTTAGTAGGCGCCCTGGTGCTTGTAGGCCTGGTCGCACTTGTTGCCGACGGCGGCAAAAAAGAAATGGCCGAAGATAGGGTGCAGCATCAGCAGGCCCAAAATATGCAGCAGGGTCAAAATATGCAAACCGGTCAGATGCCGCAAGGCCAAATGCAAGGCCAGATGCAAGGTCAAATGCCGCAAGCCCAAATGCAGCAAGGTACCGACCCGGTGGAGTCCACCAAATTTGTCCACTGGTGGCTGACGGAAGCCCTTGACTATAGCGGCAACACCATGGACCAAGCGCACAAGAGAGCCCGTGGCTTTATCAAGGAGATAGCCAGACGCAAGTTTGAAACTCTATTTTGGCAAGAAAGCACTTTGCAGGGCATCCGCGAAGGCAGTCTCGCCTCCAATTTTGCTCTAACCACAGTCAAGGCCACACATCGCAATCCGGATGGCTCGATCGTAGTCGAAGCCGAGGGGGCTCTGGTCTACCAGATGACCGGTGCCGCTCCCCAAAGCGTAAAGCTGACTCTTGATTTTCAAGTGCTCAAAGAAGACGACGGTTACCGCATCATAGATTTTGCTCAGAGAGCCAGCACCCCCATAAATTAATAGTGCGGTGTCTTGAGACAACCTGATCCGAGGTTATGGTATATTGGGTTTCGTCTTTGAGACCTCTGGTCTCGGATGTTTGCCGAGGTAGCTCAGTCGGTAGAGCGGAGGACTGAAAATCCTTGTGTCGGCGGTTCAAGTCCGCCTCTCGGCACCACTTTTCAAAATTTAATAGGTATCGAGGCATGGAGAAAGATCGAGCACGTTTGCTTTCTTTGGCTCTGCTCGTGCCGCTCCTCATGCTTTGCGGCTGCGCTGACGTCAGCCGCCTCAATATAGACTTTGCATCTAAAGAGGCTCGCAATGCCCAATTGCAAAAGGAGCTCGACAAGAGCGTCGGCGATTTTGTCGTAGCTCCCTATCTCCAGCTTGGCTATGGGACCGATACCAGATGCAGTGACAGTCTCGACCTGCTCTGGTTTACGAGACGAGCGCAGGCCGGCGAGTACAAGATCCTCGTCAAGACCAGCAAGGACGCTGATTATAGGGTCTGCGAGCCAATCAGACGACGCGAGATCAAGATGCCCGGCACGGCAGAGGCCTTTTACAAATTTGCTGGCACGATGACCGGCCTCGTCCCTGGCGAGTCATTTGACTATCGACTGGTGACTATGCCGGGCAACAAGATAGTTTTTGCTGCAAGCGGTATTGCCCGCAAAGCGGCGGATCAAAAAGCTCGCATCGCTATCTTTGGCGATTGTGGCGCCAACACTCCCGGACAGCGCAAGGTCGCCCTGCAATGCGACAGGGCAAAACCGGACTTTGTTATTATCCCTGGTGACGTTGTCTATCGCTGGGGCTTGATCAGCGAATATCTGACAAAGTTTTTTCCCATATACAATGCAAAGGGCCTGCAATCGGTCGAGCTTTTGCGACGCATACCCTTTGTCGCTGCCCTGGGCAATCACGACATCGCCAAGTCCGACACAGGCATCAATATTGATCGCTATCCTGATGCTTTGGGCTTTTTCTTATTTATAGACCAGCCGCTAAATGGATTTGCAGTCGACCAGCCCGGCACCAATACTTATAAGGGCCTGGACGGCAAGACATATACACGCGACTTTAGCAACAAGCCTTTTATGCTGGGCGAGCCGAGCAAGGTTGACTTAGTGCAGAGAGCGCTTGGCGATGCTTTTCCAAAGATGAGCAATTTTAGCTTCGACTATGCCAACGCGCATTTTACAGTCCTCGACGGCAACGAGTACATGCTCTGGAATACCCCGGCGCTCAAGCGATGGCTGGAGGCAGACCTGGATAGATCACGTGCCGATAAATCCATCGTCTGGCGTTTTGTCGTGATGCACCAGCCGGCTTTTACAATCGATGCGCCGCACGCCATCGAGGATCAGACGAGACTGATACTGGATGTGGTGCAAGCCAAGGGCGTAGATGTGATCTTTGCCGGTCACTCGCATTGCTACGAACGCACCAGGCCCATAGTATTTAACCCGCTCAAAGGCCAAAAAGCCTTTGCCATGAGCTGGGACAAAAAAGTCACCGGGCGCTTTGATATCGACAATGACTATGACGGCATCAAAAAGACCAGGCCGCGAGGCATCATCCATATCGTCACCGGAGGTGGTGGCGCTCCGCTCTATCCCAAAGGAGCATACTTTCCCGACAAGTCCAGCGATTATATGCTGCACTACGACTCGTCCAAGCATAGCTTTACCAGTCTCGATCTCGACGGCACCAGAGCGACCATCACGCAGATCGACGAGGACGGCAAGACCATGGACAGATTTGTGGTGAGCAAATGACGCAAGACGACAGAGCCAATATTTTGGCCGGCACCTGGCGGGGCCGGTACTTTTATAGTGGTGATACCACAGGCAATGCTTTTGAGATATTTTTTGCTGAGGCCGGCGAAACAATCGAAGGCAATATCGTGGATGACAGCCAGTTTGGGGAGGCCAATTTTAGCGGCACCTTTAAATACCCCAATCTCAATTTTATCAAGCACTATATCAATCCCGAGCTAGACCCAGTCGAATACACGGGCACCATGGACGAGGATCATTTGACCTTGCACGGCATGTGGTTTATCAATCCGCAGGTACCCGGACTAAAGTCGATACACGGCACCTGGATCGCGCGCAAGGACGTAGGCTCAGGACAGTACAAGATACAACAAATCAATGAGTATGGCGACACAAACGCAAAGGAGATAAACAAATGCTCGAAGTAGCAAAGATAGCAACAGCGGCTCTCGGAGTCTTTAGCATAGTCGGCGGCATCATCGGCTTCAAAAAGGCTAAGAGCAAGCCTTCACTCATCGCCGGCACAGTGAGCGGCATCGCCCTGGGCCTGTGCTTTGCCGTTGCGCAGAACGACGCCAAAGGCGGTTTGACTGCGGCTCTCGTCATCACCGTCCTGCTCGACATAGTCTTTGGCATGAGACTCGCCAAGACCAAAAAGATGATGCCCGCCGGCATGATGCTGGTGCTTTCGCTAATCACCGGCGGCTTGATTGTGTCGGCCTTAAAGTAAGACCTGTGCTTTAGAGCTTGATTTTGGCTGCACGCATCTTAGCGTGGGCGGCATCAAGTGTGGTATCACGCCTGCTAAAACAAAACCGCACGTAGTCGTGGCGATGAGTGTTGTCTGGGCTAAAAAAGCTCGCACCAGGCACCACTGCCACTCCGACCTCTTTTACCATGTATTTGGTAAAGGCCAGATCACTCTCGTGCCCCAGTCTCGATATGTCGCTAAAAAGATAATAAGCCCCTTGAGGCTTGTAATAATCGATACCGACCTCATCCAATATATTCATCATCTTGCGGCGGCGATCGGTATATTCTGCCGCCAATTCATCATAATATTTCTGTCCCATCTCAATAGCCGCCCCCCCTGCACGTTGCAGCGGAGCCGGAGCACCCACGGTCAAAAAGTCGTGGACCTTGCGGATGGATAAGGTAAACTCAGGCCTCGCGATCGCCCAGCCCACGCGCCAGCCGGTAATGCTATAAGTCTTGGACAAGCTGTTGATGGTGATTGTCAGATCGGCCATGCCCTCGAGCGAAGCCATGGATACGTGCTTGCGAGCCTGTCCATCGTCAAAGACAATATGCTCGTAGATCTCATCGGTAATGCAGATCACGTTGTGCTTGCGGCATAGACGCGCTATGGTCTCGAGCTCTGCGCGGGTAAAGACCTTGCCTGTAGGATTGTGCGGGGTATTGATGATGATGCAGCGAGTCTTGTCGTTAAATGCCGCCTCCAGCTCTGCCTCGTCAAAGGTCCAGTCGGGCGCGTGCAGACGCACATAGCGTGGAGTGGCACCAGATAAGATGGCATCGGGACCGTAGTTTTCGTAAAAAGGCTCAAAGACGATGGCCTCATCGCCCACATCGACCAGGGCCATCATCGTAGCCACCATGGCCTCTGTCGCGCCGCAGCAGACAGTGATCTCGGTATCGGGATCGACGGTCATGCCGTTAAACCTGGCGGCTTTGGCAGATATAGCATCGCGCAGGAGCTTGTCGCCCCAGGTTATCGCATATTGGTTGATATCGTCATGGGTAGCCTTGCTGGCAGCGGCCTTGAGCTCTGGAGGGCAGGCAAAATCAGGCAGGCCCTGGGCCAGATTGACAGCCTTGTACTGAGCCGCCAGTCGTGACATCTCTCTGATCACCGACTCTTGAAACCGGTCTGCTCTCTGGGATGCCGTCTTGATCGCGCGTGTCTGCATGATAAACCTATTGTTTAGGGCTCGACTCAGTCTTTAATTTTGGTCCGGGGGAAATAATAGTAGAGCATGCGTTGATAATGAAAGCCTTTTTTTAGTGCCAGCCCCTCGCCACCCCACTGGCAAAAGCCGACGCCATGGCCGCAGCCACGCGAAGTAAAGATGAAATTGGCATTGTCAGTCCGCATATCGTAAAGATTGCCGGGGATTTTGCCCCAACCAAGCGCCTTGCCCAGATCGAGCCAAAATGCATAGCCGGAAATGGTCTTGATATCATGCACAGAAGCCGGGGCAGTCTGGATTTTGATCTTAAGAGGCCGACCGCGCTCGTCGCGAGCCTCGATACTCATGGGCTGGTAGCCGAGCTTGCCTTGCAAGGCATAGCGATCGATAGTGTAGATTTGCGGTTTGTAAAAAGGCGAGGCCTGACAATACGTGCAGGGGACGCCGCCTCTTTTACTCGAGATAGGACTTGCGTTGTGTGCAGATCCAAATATTTTGAGCGCATCACTGGTGCCGCCTGCGCAAGTGGACGAATAATAGACCTCGATCGGCTGGCCCGTAGACTGGTCGCAGAGCATGCGCGGAAAGACCGCATCGACTGCCGCTATAGTCCTGCTGTTTGCGTGATCCAGACCGCCAAAGGACTGCAGTTGGGTGCTGTCAGGGATGCAACCGTCACTCGAGTTTTTTAGCGCCTGGTGCAAGACATTAGTGGCCAGCACAGCCTGCGCTTTAAGCGAGGACTGGCTGAAGCCAGGAGGGCATTCGCTCCCGACGACCGCTGCCAGGTATTGCTTGATCGGCAAGCGGTTTTGGATGGCAATACCGCCTGCAGTGGCATAGATCTTGAGCGACCCGGCATAGCGCGCTGTCTTGCTTACGCCGTCAGGGCCCAAGACCTTGATCTGTACCGGTAGATTGTCAGTATCGAGATAAAAGGCCTGGCGGCAGAGCGCCCCTCTTGAGTTTTGCCGATTGCTCTGACGCGATGAGGCACCAAGGATGATGCGGCTGTTATTTTTGGGATCCTGGCTAAATACGACTGGACTGGCTGCGCCAAAGACTGCATTGCCGCTGGGAGGGACAAGACGGCAGCGACCAGAGATCACGACCTTGTCGATGCGAGGCAGAAAAGTAAAGAGCTGCACTGTGACTCGAGCAGGCAGGGCATGGGCTGGAGGCAGCAAAAATATACTGAAGAACAGGCCCAGACAGACAAAGAGCCACAGGACATACGGCTTTGAGTGTTTACAGGACACTATGAGGGCCAGGTCGTCGAAAAAAGAAACTGGTGCAAGCGGGGTATGGCTGCATCTTGCGAAGTGCCTGCCGGTGCAAAGATGGCAAAGGCGTGACGCGGTTTGTCGATAGGAAAGAAACCCACGGCACAAGACTGAAAACGCGCACCATGGGGCACCGTGCCAGTCTTAACCGCCACATGCAATTGATCCTCTGGATCGAGCTTGCGCGCCGTGCCCTTGCGTGCAGCAAGTCGCATCCCCTCGACGATAAGACCATGCGAGCGCTCGGTGAGCGGACTCTTGAGGGCTTGTTCTTTGGGGATTAGATCGAGGTTTTCGGCCGAGTGCAGGATAGGCAGAGCCGCTCCTGGAGCCAATCCGACCAGTGCGGCCAGACGCATGAGCTGCAGGAGGTTGGGCTCAAGATCCGGAGCAAGCCCCAGGGCATAGGTCAAAGACGGCGCGCCGTCCCGGGTTTGAGGAAAACTACCGGCAGGCGTCCCGGCACAGGCACGATCGAGACCAAAGGCGCGCGCCTTGTCGAGCAGCATGTGCATGCTGAGCTTTTGCGAGGCCAGAGCAAAATAGATATTGCAAGACATGCCCAGCGCATCCACCAGAGCAATCTTGCCGTGTGCATGCTGGCAATGGATCTTGTGTCGACCGATCACGGCAGTGCCGGTACATTCGTGCGTCTCGTTTTGATTGTGATGGAGATCGTCGATGAGACAGGCGGCCGTGACTATTTTCATCACCGAGCCAGGCTGGGTGCGCGGCACGATCAGGCCACTGGGAAAACCAACCTGACCGGTCTTGAGATCGCTCCAGAAATATGAAAAATCAACGCTCTTACCGGCACCTTTTTGCTCGTGGCCCTTGCTGGCCTCGGCATCCTGCACCGACTGCGGCAAGAGCGAGCCGAGACTAAAGATCGAGCGGATAAAACCGCGCCTGTTGATATTTTCCATGGACTAAACGAAACCTAAGACCAAAACGCTTGACAAGAGTCTAACATTGCAAGCACTAATTTTGACACAGCAGGGCGCCGATATTTTTTACAATCACAGCATGCAAAACATTACGCGCAAAATCTTGTATTTCTCCGTCGCTCTCTGCACAGTGAGCCAGACGCCCACATGGGCCGCAGGGAGCGAGCCTCTGGTCCTCGCGGCTGGGGCGGCGGTTGATAATCATTTTTCTTCCCATCCCCAGACCTGGGAGCAAGTCATCGCCAAGCTCCGCAAAAGACCAGGCTACAGGCCGAGCGTGCGCAAGATGGGCCTTTTTGTCACCCTCAGTAAGCATGGCGAGACACGCGCCTGCTGGGGCAATCTGACCAATCAATACCGCGATGACCTCGAAGCAGTCGTCTATACGACCGAACTAGCGCTGACCAAAGAATACAGGCATCCTCCTATTAAATCGAGCGAGCTCGTCGATATCAAACCGCAGGTCACCCTGATAGAGGCCATAGAGCCGATCACCGGCAAGGGCAGAGCGACCGGGAGCCTGCAACCGATGGTGGATGGGCTGATGGCAAGGAGTCAAGGCAAATCGGGGATACTTTTACCGGGGGAGGCGAAGGACCCCTATTTTCAAGTAATGCAGTGCAAACTCAAAGCTGGTATAAAGCCCAGCGAGCCGTGTCAGTTATATAGGATCAAAGCGCATGTCATCAGGTAGCGGATCGGGCAAGGTCAAATGGTTTAGCAAGCGGCTCGGCTGGCAGCTTGCCGCTCTCAAGCTCTGTCTCATCGCCGCTGTCGCCGTAGCTCTCGACCGCCCCGTCGGCTCCATTTCCGGCACTGTGGCCCTTGCCGAAAAAGGCTTTGATCTCTATACATACAATCTGCGTGACAACAAGGTCTATGCCATGGCCTTCGGACCGCGCGGCAAAAATGCACAGGAGCGCGGCGTCTGGGTCAATAATGACGGGACCTTCGAGATAAACCAGTTGCCTGTAGGCGAGTACTCGCTCAAATTGCGGGCGCCTGGCTTTGGCACCGAAAACATCTATGGAGTATTGGTCGAAGAAGGCAAGACCAAGTCTCCGCCCAAGGCGATCAGACTCTCGCTTCTGGCGCCTTCAGTCAATATCGCCTCCAACTCGCGAGTCTTTACGACCAAAGAAAAACCTCACTTCTGGGTCAATGCCACCGGCGCTTCGCAAGCCAAGGTCAAGCTCTACAAGCAGGACTTTTTGCCCTTGCTCAAAGAAAAGGGCAATACCAAATATGGTGTCGAGGTTGCGACTGATTTTGGTTTCTTTATCAGCAATGCCGCTGCCTTTGTCGACCCTTTTGCCAAGATGGGCCTGCAACCGATTGCTACATTTGATCGCAAATTGACCCAGGACTCCACCGATAGTGCGCATGCCGAGTTTCAAAACGACAAGCCGCTGCCCGCAGGAGACTATTTTGCCGTAGTGACGGCAAAAGATCTGTTTGGCAAGAACGAAACCCACTCTATGACGTGGTTTTCGGTCTCCGACCTGGGTCTGGTCATCAAGCAAGCGCCAAAAGAAACCGTGGTGCGCGCCATCGATCTCAATACACTGCAGGGCCTGCCTGATGTCGAGATACGAGTCGCTGAGCGCGGCGAAAAGAGCGCAGGCGTCGCTGCCACCAAACCACTGGCACGCACCGGCAAGGACGGTCTGGCTCGCATTGCCATGCCTCAGGCACTGGCAGGCAAGAGCGGCTTTGACCTCAATGTCTACGGCGTGATCAAGGACAACCGCGCCTATGCTGGCTATAACGTCTGGCGCAATGATGCCGACAAGCACCGTACTTATTTTTATACCGACCGCCCCGTTTACAGACTGGGGCAGACGGTCTGCTTCAAGGGCATATCACGCTCGATCGACAGCGACAAGGGTCTCGTCAACGACCAGGGCGGCAAAGAAAAACTCACCGTCAACGTAGAAGATCCGGACAACAACCAGATCGCGACTTACAATTTTACGACCACTAAAAATGGCACATTCAATGGAGTCATCGATATTCCCAAAGACGCCAAGACTGGCGGTTATCAGGTGACCATCAACTATCCGGACGGCTATACCAGCTACCAGAGCTTTGAGGTAGCCGAGTACCGCAAACCCGAATACCTCGTCGAAGTGGTGCCCATTACCGATCGTGTCACAGCCGGCCAAAAAGGCAAGGCACGGGTACAGGCCTCGTATTACTTTGGTGGCCCCGTAGCCAATGCCCGAGTCAAGTACAGCATCTATAGCTCAAGCGATTGGGGCACGCGCAACAAGCTCAGCGATAGACCCGAGTATTATGCCTTTTTTGACGGTTGGCACGGCGATGGCGAGGACGAATACTACGAAGGCTCCGGCGACCTTGTGACCGAAGGGTATGCTGTCACCGATGAGAACGGTGAGGCCGTGATCGAATTTGCCACCACAGGCAATGAAGCGATCAATATCTCCGATCAGCCGCCAGGCAACAATTTTGGCGACAAAAAACTAAAGATAGAAGCCGAGGTCACCGACCTGAGCCGTCAGTCAGCAGTGGGATCGGGCTTTGTACCGATGACGGCCGGCGACTTTTTTGTCGATGTCGCACCGCAAAACTACGTCGTCACACCTGGCCATACCATGGCCTGCGACGTGGTCGCCAGGGACTATAAGGGCAAGCCGATGCCAGGCCAGCAGGTCGATCTCTATGTCATGCGCTACCCCTGGGATAGTTTTAACTACGAGTACAAAAAAGGCATACAGGTCGCCAAACAAACTGCAAAGACCGACGATCAAGGCCGATTACATTTTGCCTTCAAGAGCGAAGATCAATGGGCCTCAGACAACTACGAGGTCATAGCTGTTTCGCGAGATGCCTCAGGGCACACTGTGCTCTCGTCCAGCTCCATCTGGGTGGCCTCGGGCGAGCAGCCATTTTTCTTTAGCCCACGAGAGGCTGTCAAAGAGCCCCTGCAAGTACGACTAGATAAGAGAGTGTACAAGGCCGGCGATATTGCCAAGGTCATCATCTCGGGACCGTTTACAGGCAAAGAAGCCAATCGCATGGATGCCATCGTCTCCATCGAAGGCACCCGCCTGCACGAAATCAAGATCGTGCCCTTGACCAGCTCTGCGCAGCTCGTGGAGATCCCCATCAAGCCTGAGTACATACCCAATTTTTATGTGACGGCAACTGTCGTCACAGCAAAAAAGCAGTTTTATAACGAAGAGAAAATGGTCATGGTCAGCCCTGAGTCCAATTTTCTCAAACTAGCCGTGGAGAGCGATAAGGATCGCTATAAACCAGGCGAGACCGCACACTATACGATCAAGGCCACCAGGGCCGACGGCAAGCCAGCAAGCGATGTAGAGCTCTCGCTTGGATTGGTGGACGAAAGCATCTATTCGATCAGAGCAGAGACGGCTCCCGATATCAATAAGTATTTCTTTTCGCAGATAGCCAACGCTGTCACCACCACTTACAGCTTTCCAGAACAGTATTCGGGCGGGCCTGATAAGCTCGAGCCCCGAGTCCGCAAAAACTTTAAAGATACTGCCGCCTGGTTACCCGTACTTAAGACCGATGCTCAGGGGATAGCAACTGCCAGCGTGCCACTGCCAGACAACCTAACCACCTGGCGCGCCACCGTCCGCGGTGCCAGCACCGGCAACAATTTTGGCTCGGCCATCTCTAAGGTCGTGTCTACTCAGGACCTGATCGCGCGCCTGGCTCTGCCTCGCTTCTATCGCACCGGCGACCAGAGCGACCTCACGGCAGTAGTCCACAACTACAGTACCACCGCTCAGGACGTGCGCCTTGATCTATCTATTTCAGACAATATCAAACTAGCTCAGAGCCTGCCTCTGACACAAAATGTGAGGATAGAGCCTCAAAAAGCCGCTCGTCTTGCCTGGCCCATCGAGGCCGGTCGGGTTGGCAGAGCTCGTGTCTCCCTCAAAGCCGTAGGCAAGACCGCAGCAGATGCCCTCGAAAAAGAGATAGATGTCTTGCCCATGGGCGTGCGTGCAGATGCTATCAAGGTCGGGGTGATACAGGACGGCAAGACACAGGGCTCGATTGCTCTAGATAATCTGCCGGCACGAGATCTGATCGTGCCGGGGACATTCACCTCCACCCTGGATCTGGCCGCCTCCACCATCGCTCCAGTACTCGGCAATTTTTCTGCTTTGATCGATTACCCCTATGGCTGCACCGAGCAGACGATGAGCAGACTGACACCATCCACGGTGGCAATGCAATTGCATAAAAAGCTTGGCGCGCCTCTCAGCGCCCAGGACATGGCCAAATTTGACAAGGTCTACAAAGCCTCGATGGACAAGATCTCGTCCTACCAGCATGGCGATGGAGGCTGGGGCTGGTGGCCCAACGATAATACAAGTCTGTATCTGACTGCTCTTGTATTGGACGGTCTCGATGGTCTCAAGCAGGCAGGCTATGCCGTGCCCACTGACATGACAGGTCGAGGGCTCGACTGGCAGGCCAAGGCCATGGGCGATCTCGCCAAGCAGATGGCAGATCCCAAGCGAGTCAAAGAAAAAAATCGCGACGAGTGGCAGGACTATAGCTACAAGACCGATCTGGCTTATTGTCTCTACACACAATACCTCTGGCCCGGCACAGCCAATCGCAACAAGAGCAAGTCGCTTGATACCTGTAAAAAATATCTAGACGGGCAGATCGATGACATGCCGCCAGAGGCTCTGAGCTACCTGGCTCGCGCGGCCAGATTGGCCGGCCAAAAGGCAGATGCTCAACGCTATTTGCAAAAGCTGCTCGCTAAGGCCGATCGATCGGGAGATTATCTTTCCTTTGAAAACCTCAAATATCAGCAGTATAGATTTACTCAGGCCGAGCTCACGGCGCTGACACTACAAGCAGTGCTAGAGATCGATCCTGCCGACAGCTCCGACATCGATAAATGCAAGGCATATTTGATGGCGCATAGAGGCACGCAAAAAGACGGCTGGTATACGACCAAGACCACCGCTCAAGTATTTAAGGCCTTATTGTTAGACGAGCTGACCTTTTGCAAACAAGGCGCATCTGATCTGGTCTCCAGCATGTCGATCGATCTGGGTCTCTCTGATCCGGTGATTCTGCCCGACAGATTGGCTTATCGATCGATAAAGATCCCCGAAGGCAAGGTCCCCGATAGCAGGCAAAAAGCTATCAACCTACAAAAGTCAGGCCCCGGCAGGCTCTTTTACAATCTGGCAGCCAGCTTTTTTGTCGATCTCACAAAACCTGGCGCCAACATCATCAAAAATAGACCCGACGACCTCAAGATCGAGAGGAGTTTTTATCGCTTGCAATCGGTGGCCAATACCTCGGATGGCACCATACACCTCAAGTCCGTGCCCCTGGGCGATGCTCCCATCAAGAGCGGCGAGACTATCCTCATGAAGACCACAGTAGAGACAGGCAGAGCATTGCCCTATGTCATGGTCGAGGCCGCTCTGCCATCCGGCGCCGAAGTCATCACTGACGGGGATCGGAGTGCTGCAGTGGATAAGGCCGAAAACGAAAACAACTACATTTCAGGCGACTGGCAGGTACCCTGGTGGACGCATCAGGACGTACTGGACGATCGTATCGTCTATTTTGGCAGCGATCTGCGCGCAGGCAAGTCGGAGTTTACCACTCTCTTGCGCATGGAAAACCCAGGGACGGTCAGGATCAGCCCGGTCAGCATGGAGACAATGTATAGCAAGGCCGTGAGGGCATTTAGCAATGTTTCTAGCCTCAAGATCGTTAAATAAGGCTCTGCCGCTTGTCGCACTGGCCATGGTGCCTATCGGCCTTGCGCTCTACTTGCAGGACACGCATCCCTTTAGCCAGACTCTTGCCTCGCGCCATATCGATCTGGACGCCTACAAGAGCGATAACAGGCTCAATTTTGCGACTGCCGCACGCCAGCTGGATGGCCAGATGATCAGGCCCGGCGAGTCGTTTTCGTTTAACCGATGCGTAGGTCCTCGTACAGTCAAAAGGGGCTTTGTCCCGGCCAGGGGCTTTGTCGGCAATGAGGTCTTGAGCACCGAAGGCGGAGGCATCTGCCTGGTCTCTAGCATGCTCTATCAAGCAGCCTTGCTCTCTGGGCTCGAGGTCACCTCGCGGACTCCCCACGGCAAGCGCGTTGCCTCAGTACCTCCAGGGCTGGATGCAACTGTTTGGTACGGACAGACCGATCTAATCGTCAAAAATCCATACGACAGGCCTGTGCAAATCATTGCCCGGACCAGAGGCGACGATACCGGCAAGGCAGATCTCGAGATCGGCTTCGCTGGCGATAAGGACCTGGGACAAAGGGTAGCTGCAGCAGGCTACCGGCTCGACCGGCGCGAGATCGGTCGGCGGGGCGACACCCTACTGGTTGAGGTGCAACTGGCAAGTCGCAATCGGGACAAAACCATCAGTAGGGACAAATACAAGCTCTAGGCATTGCTGGAGGTCGCGCTAACAGGCTCGTCTTTTTTTTGCTTATCCATGATGATGCCGATCACCAGCGAGATAGCAGCTAGAGCCGCGAGCACACCGATGATAGTGAGGCGAGTATTGATGGTGGCTGTCTCGCCCGTCGCCAAAAGATCGCCGCCGAGTATCGCCGCGGCTGAGCTGAGGGCCGGGATGAGAGCAAGCGAGAGCACGCGTCTCTCGCGATCGACAAAATAGCTCTGTCCTAAAACGCCAAACAAGATGCCCGCCACTGCCAGCGATATCAGGTAAGCAGCCGAGGCCTCGGCATGGAGAAAGTAATTGACGGCTACAACGCCCATAGTCGACCAGAGGGCGATGGCGACCGAGAGATTGGACCAATTGGCACTGTGCAAAATCGGCCTGGCAACTGGCTCGGCAATAATTTCGGGCTTGGACTCGGGCTTGGTCTCATTTCCATTTTCAAATTTTTCGACCTCGGGCACATCCAGCCCGACCTTGATCTCTTGCTGCTTATTGGCCTCGTCAAAGAGACGCAAGACCCGAGCGTTGGTGGCAGTCGTCTCCTTAAGCAAGAGAGCCAGGGCCATAACGACAAAAAAGCCAAAATAATTGGCAGCCGAGACATAAGCATGCTGCATGTTTACGCCGGTAACATTGGAGACTAGATTGAGCGCAAAGTACTGCTCAAAAATACGAGCAGCGATAAATAGAGCCATAGCGGCAGTGACGACGCCACGCCCAAAGCCATGCAGACCTACCATAGTACAGGCTGCCACACAGCCCAGGCCGATATTGCCGTAGAGACGCGAGGCGGCCAGAGTGATGATGCCCAGCATCAAGACTTGCATGATGGCACGGACGGTGCCAGTGCGCTCGTCTGTAGGCGTGGTCTTGTCGGTAAAGCCGTCCACAGCATAAAAAGCTGCCATGCTAAAGCCAAAGATGACAGCAAGATTGAGATATTCAGGAGCAAGCACGATCTTTGTGACGAGCACTAGAAAAAATATGGCAGCCGTCACGCAGAGTGTCAGGCGCTTGACCCATATGCGATCGCCAAAGGTAAACGGCCTCTGAAAGACAGTGATCAAGGCAGTCGTGATGAAAGCACACTCGACTAGAGCACGAGCCTTTTGCACCGGCACGCCGGATAGGCCCGAGGTCTGGTCGGCAAAGAGGGCGGCAGAGATATAGACCACGGCCGAGGCGATGTCTTGCAGCTCGATGCCGATCTTATTGCCTTGAGAAAAATTGAGACAGGTCCGGATCAACAAGAGCCCGGTAGCGTATGGCAATAATCCAGCCGGATGCGAGTCGAGAGAGTTGATGATGGCGGCGATGGCCAGATGCACGAAGGCCACGACCCCAGGCTTGAGCGGCGAGGCCGCCATAAGATAACCGATGCCGACGGCAGCCAGAGCTACTCCATAAAAGATCGGACTGGAAATAGCAGGCACATTGAGCAGTACGCCGGTGATCTTGAGCAGGGCGATGGCTGCGATGGACACATATAGAGAGGGCAGGCTGGATTTAAATCCGACCTTTTCGGTGCTCAGGGCCTTGCGGCGGCAGACATCAAATAAAAGCACAAACACGCAGGTCGCTGCCGTGATCGGAGCAAGCCCGTTTGCGGTGACTGTGCCAAAAATGTCTGCCAGTGGTTTCAGTAGCTGTTCCATATTTGTGTTTGCGGGTCCGTGAGTGTGCGTTTAAAATAATGCTAAATATAGATTTTACCTTACCGCCTCGATGCCTCCATCATCTCGACCTAAATCAATACCGCTAGTATCCATCATCCTGCCTGTGGCCTTTATCCTGATCTTTATAGGAGTAGCTTGCTTTGTCTTTTTTGCTGGCCGAGACGGCGCAGCCCAGCAAGCCGAGGCCAGAGCGGCCGTATTTGTGAGACATCTCAAGTCGGCAAATTACGAGGATACAGTCAAGGATTTTGGCGGCAATACCTGCCGCTGCCCAGCCGAACTAGGCTGGGTCTCCTATCTCATCTACGGCTCAGGTGAGGAGCCCAATCTAGCCGCGCTCTTTGGTAGAGATTTTGTCTCAGGTGGGATGAAATGCAAAAAGATGACGTCAAAGGCCCAGATCAAAACGGTGCTTGATAAACCACAAGACTATGAAGTCTCGGTGCCGATCTCCTTTGCTCCAGGACAGGGCCCCTGGTTTTTGCCCCTTGACACCGCATATGGTTACACGATCGACAAGGCAGCCTTTGATGCTTTTATTGCAAACCCAGATCAAAAGGCCTGGCAAGGTCTGACTCTTCGTATGCGCAACGACCTCTCGCCTACATCCTGCGATATTTCCCCTGCTGCTCAAAAGCTCATCACCCGCAACAAAAAACGCATGGCAGAGCTGGGCATCATCAACCAGGCCCTGGGAGACAATCCTAAAGACCCAGCCACTCGCTATATCACACCGCGCGCTCCTGGTTTGATCGAGATCGCACCTGGCAAGACCGTCCCACTATCCGATCCAGATCTATCGCAAAAGCTGCCGCGGCTGGCCTCTGCCACCTTGCGCCTGCACATGGTGCGCCACGATCAGATACATCCTTTTACGGTCTTTCATTTTGTCCTCTCCGACCCCGTCCTCGAGATGGCAAACGGAGAAAGGCTGGTGATGCGGAGTTTCAAACCGCCTCTGGTGGAGCGCTAGACTCGAGGCTTGCGTTGAGCTTTTTGAGCTTGCGGTTGCGAGTGCGCAGGTATAGATAGATAAAGACTGGACTGAGCCCATATACGATCAACTCAAAAAAGTCGGAGCTCATCGCTGGAAAGGCATAGACCCAGATCGACCAGATATAGGGCAGGGCGTCGTCGAGCACGATCTTGACGAGGTAGGCGACGGGATTAAACTTAGCCAGACGAAAGACGATAAAAGCATAGAGGATATTGGCTCCAATGGCTTGCGCACTGTTTATGGCAAAATCGGGCACATTGCGTGCGCTGGACGCCATAAGGAGCTGGTAGGGCACGACAAGGGCGATAAAGATCCAGGGCCTGGGGATGTAACGAGCAAAAACGCCAGCGAGGATGGCTGCCGACATCAATGAGTTGATGAGCGAGGGCACGAGCTCGAGCAGATCTGAGGCCATGGGCGATAGATAGCCGGGCAACTGGGTGATGGCCCAGATTGAGGAGACTTTTATCTCAGGTGAAAATCTATAGGCAATGATGTCGCATGTGGTGCTCAGAGTCAGAGTGAGGCCGGACCAAAAGACAGCGATCAGTATGCCGTCCAGCCATAACTGCTCCTGCGTGAGCCTATCCTTGACTCCCTGGGGTTTAAAGCAGGTACGGAGGACAGTGATAAAGTCGATGCGAGGCGAAAGGATTTTAAAGGCCGCCAGGCCAAAGGCCAGGATAAAAAAGGTCTTGATCACACTGGGCGCGAGGCCCGCCGCGCGCTGGGTCAGACTGTTAAAGATATAAGTTTCCATGGCCGTGCTCGAGCTGTAGCCTCCAAAAAATGTCGGCCAGTGATTGACCTGCTCGAGTATATTGAGGATGGCGCACAAGAGCGCAGCAAGTATAGGGATGCGTAGTTTGACGCCTCCTGTTCGCAGAACGCCGATGCCCCAGATGAGCACAAGCAAGCCAATGACGCCGGTGACGACAGAGCGGGCCACATCGAGATAGTTTTTGTAGACCGGCTCCTTATTGCGCTCGTAATGCCAGCTCGATGGGATCTGCCAGGACTCCACCACATTGCAGGGCCGGTCGCCGATGACATTGATCGCCACTATATACGATGCCTCGCCCACCTTGACCGAAGGCACGATAAAACTTATGCGGTAGTCGGTGCGAGCTTGCTTTTCGTCAGTGCTGATCTTATCGAGCCTGATATCTGCAAAATGCGGATACAGCTTTTTGACATAGGCTCTCGCTATACTCTCAGCCTCTGCCTTATCCACCGACTTGACGGCAGCATCATCGTCCATGGTGGCATCAAAGCTGTTTTCCTTGCCCCCACCATTGAGTCTTACTGCATAGACTGTAGGATCGAGAAACTTAAAAAATCTCAGCGACCACACGTAGTCTTCCTTGACTTTTTTAGCCATTTCGTTGGCGCTCTTGCGGCCGAGTTTTTCGTTGACGTACTGATAGTCGGTCTCGGACGTGCTGTTGCTCAGAGAAGCCACGCACTGATACCCGGTCGCGTCGATATTGTTGACGGCCAATATCTCTTTGCCGCGAGCGATGGCTTGCTCGCGATCGATGAGGATGCGCGAGTGGTCTCCCGGCTCGGGTGGGGTGATGCAAAAGGCAAAGACTATGCCTGCCAATCCGATAAAGGCGAGTGCCCACTTTTTGGCCGGGGCAAAAGGAGCATAATCAAACTCTCTGCTTTCTTCGACAGGCTGGATAGCCGCATCCGGCATGGGCAGGGCCTGATTGGTCTGGGCGGCCTCATCCACCGGGCCCCGCAATCTGCCCATGATCTTTCCTATCAATGCCATCAAAGCAAAGACTATGAGCGGCATCCAACCTTGCAGGCGCAAGAGCGGATCATCGGCAGACAACAACGGCTTGGCCGTCAAAAAGGCGTCGACTAGATAGTGACCGATGATGCACGGCAATACACCGTAGCGTTTGATCACAAAGCCGTAGAGCATCCCGGCGAGGGTGAGCTCTATGCCGCGCGCATAGGCAGGTTGTTGTGGATAGCTCGAATGCATGAAGCCCCAGGCCGCAGCCTGCATGAGATTAGCCAGCCAAAACCTTTTGGTGAGCTTTTCAAAGAGCGACAGCGCCACCACGCGGGCGATGGTTTCTTCGGCGCTAGCAGCCTGTACGCCGATGGCCAGAGCCGATAGAGCAGGCAAGAAACTCCCGAGGACCTGATAGTTTTCGACACCGAGAGGGCACCAAAAATTGAGCCTCTCGCCGATAAGATAATAAAAGACAATCCAGCCAAGGTGCACGGCAAAGAGCAAGGTCCCGAGGATGACTGCGCTCTGGCCCTCGCGTGTGGCAAAGCCTCGCCAGCCGAGATAGTTTTCGAGGGCGACGCGTTTGGGGTAGACGAGGCGAAAAACCGTATCGCATGCACCAAAGGTGATAGCGCCCGAGAGAAAGTTTTTGCCGACCTCGACCAGCTGTTGCAAGTAATAAGTGATGATGAAATCGCGAAATGGGCGCGTGGTGTCATAGGACTCCAGTACCGAATCATAGTCATTGATAGACGAAGCAAGCTGGATGACCGCCATGAGAATGCCACCAAATATAGCGACTCTATAGCGCATCTGCTTGCGCGAGATTGCCCATGGCACGACGAGATAGGAAATGATCGTGAGAGTGTTGTAAAAAATGGAGGCGATGCTTTGCAAGAGATCGTTATACGACCGCATGCGGTCGTACTTGCGGGTAAAGGCATCGGGGACTTTGAGATAAGTAGAGTAATCAGTGAGCAAGTCGCCAGAGATCGTCACGTCATACCGGATCCTGCCGCCTTTATAGTCGCGAGTCTTGTCCTCGAAACTAAAAGAGTGGTCTTCGCGATTGGCCTTGCTTACGTTTTGATCGGACTTGAGCGCCAGGTGATCGAGAACTACACCCTGCTCGCTCAGAAAACGCCTTGCTCTGTCTAGAGCCACAGCATGTGTGATGGTGGGTAATTTGCGCTCCTGCTCGATATCATGGCTAAAGCCCATGAGCTGCCCACTCGGCCAAAACCAGACCCGCATCTGCTCAAAAGACAGCTCGCGCCTGAAAGCCGATGACCAGCACCAGACAGGTATTTCGGAACGCATAAGCTCAGAAACCTTGTCAAGACCGAGCTCGTACTCTAAAAAAGTCTTGGCTTCGTTGTAATAAGTAAAGCTGCTCGACTGGATGGTCTTGTCTACTGGATAACCAAAGCGCGATGAATACTCGCGGGCCTTTTGACGCACCTCGTTGCGGCTGAGCTTGAGATCTATGGAGGCCGCCGGAAAGACGCGGTCACCCAGAGTAAAGTACACAGCCATGCCCATAAAAGCTAGGATCGCAAAGACGATCCAACCTTTTTTACCGGGCACTCCCGATTGTCTGTTTAACTCTGAGCCTGATGTCATTATTGCCTTTGCCTTAAGGCAATCTAGCACGCTATTTAGAAAAAGAATAAGACCTTAACTTATGCGCCTGTAAATATTTTTTGCTCTATATTTTGTTACCTATGAATACAAAAAGCGATATTTACATGTGGAATCGCGCAGCTGAGACCATCTCGCGCGCCGATCTGCAAGAGCTGCAGCTCGCCCGCCTCAAAAAGACCCTGACTGACGTGTACGCGAGCGTGCCTACCATAGCAAGGCGCATGGACGACTGTGGCTTTGGCCAGAAGCAGATAGATGGCATGAGCCTGCAAGATCTCAAGCACCTGCCTTTCACGCGCAAGACCGATCTACGCGAAAATTACCCCTTTGGCCTCTTTGCACGCCCCATGGATGACATCGTGCGCTTGCACGCCTCATCCGGCACAAAGGGCAAGCCCACAGTTGTTGGATACACCCACAAAGACATCGAGACCTGGGCCGAGGCTTGTGCTCGCTCCCTGGCCGCGGCATCGGCGAGACCATCGGACCTCATACACAATAGCTATGGCTATGGACTTTTTACCGGCGGCATGGGTATGCATTACGGCGCCGAGCGCCTGGGGGCCACAGTCGTACCGGCATCCGGTGGCCGCACTCAGCAACAGATCATGCTCCTGCAGGATTTTGGCTCCCGCATATTGCTTTCCACTCCCAGCTATGCGCTCAATATGGCCTATACCATGGCGGAGATGGGCGTGGCACGTGACTCGATCAAGCTCGAGGTCGGTATCTTTGGCGCCGAGCCATGGACCGAAGAGATGCGCCAGCAACTCGAAAACGTACTCCAGATCAAGGCTCTCGATATTTATGGCCTGAGCGAGGTGATGGGCCCCGGTGTCTCCATCGAGTGCTATCACGGTCGTCAGGGCTTGCATATATGGGAAGACTTCTTTCTCCCCGAGATCATCGACCCTGTCTCAGGCGAGGTCTTGCCCGAAGGCTCAGAAGGCGAACTAGTCTTTACCAGCTTGCAAAAAGAAGCGATCCCTGTGATCCGCTATCGCACCGGTGATCTTTCCACCCTCACCAGCGAGCCCTGCCCCTGCGGTCGCACCATGCGTCGCATGGCGAGAGTGCGTGCACGTCTGGACGATATGCTCATCATCCGCGGTGTCAATCTCTACCCTAGCGAAATCGAAAAATGCCTGCTCTCACTCGAAGAGATCGCCCCCCACTACCAATTGGTGGTGGACAGGCAGAAAGCCCTGGATACCCTGGACATACATGTTGAGGTGACTGAGGCGATGATACAGAAATGGGGATGTTTTGAAGATGGAGAAATGCACCTCAAGGCATTGAGTGGAGAAATAAAAAAATTGCTCAAGGATTCACTAGGTTTGACGGCCAGCCTCGTCTTAATGAAACCAGGCTCCATCCCCCGATCCGAAGGCAAGGCAGTACGAGTAGTGGACAAACGCAAATGACAAAAACGCACACCAGCACCATTGCAAAAGATGTATTTGAAGGTCGCGATGCAGCCGATTTTGGCTTTGAGCGCATCCTCTATCAAAAGACAGGCTATACGGCCACTATCACCATCAATCGCCCGGAAGTGCTCAATTGCTTTGATACGCTAACGCTCAAAGAGCTCGGTCAGGCCTATCTCGATGTCGCCGCCGACGATGATATCGCCGTGCTCGTCATCACTGGCGCGGGCGATCGTGCTTTTTGCACTGGAGCAGATCTCAAAGAGCAACAAGACCACATCCTGACCAAGCCCAACGATTATTACAAGTGGATGTACTCTTTTATAGAGATGCATGATCGCTTGCGCAATCTTGGCAAACCCACCATAGCCCGTCTGAACGGCATGGTCGTGGGTGGAGGCAACGAGCTCAATATGGCTTGCGACCTGGCAATCGCTGCCGACCACGTCACGATTAGACAGGTCGGCGCGGCACGCGGTAGTGTCGCAGCTGGTGGCGCCACACAGTGGCTGCCGCTGATCATCGGCGATCGCCGTGCCAGGCAGATGCTGCTCTTGTGCGAGCCCATAGACGCTCAAACGGCACTCGATTGGGGTCTGGTCAATCAAGTCGTGCCACAAGATCATTTGGACAGTGCCGTGGCCGAGATGGCGCAAAAACTCTACAACAAGCTACCTGAATGCACCCGCTATACCAAGCAACAGCTCAATCTCTGGCGTGATTTTTCGTGGAGCATGACCATCGGTCATGCTCGCGACTGGCTATCCAGCCACGCCGGGCACTTTGAGACCTCCGAAGGCCTGGCATCCTTTGCCGAGAAAAGACCGATGGACTACAAAAAAATCCGCGAATATGCAAAAAAACGCAAGCTCAAAAGGGAAGAATGAGGATGACGACTACGACCATGACCTATACAAATATCCTGGTAGAAAAGCAAGAAACTAGCCCCGGCTCTGGCATCTATATCGGCCTGGTCGCGCTCAATCGCCCCAGTGCTCTCAATGCGCTCAACAACCACCTGATGCAAGAACTCGTCGAAGCAATGCAAGCTTTTGACAAGGACGACACAGTCAGAGCCATCGTCCTCTCCGGCAGCGAGCGTGCCTTCGCCGCTGGTGCCGATATCAAGGAGATGGCTGACGAGACCACCGTGTCGATCATGTCCAAGGACAATTTTGCAACCTGGGATCGCGTCAAGGCAGTCAAAAAACCAATCGTCGCAGCTGTCTCCGGCTTTGCTCTTGGTGGTGGCTGCGAGTTGATGATGATGTGTGACATGATCGTGGCTTCAGAAACTGCACAATTTGGACAACCCGAAGTAAACATCGGTGTCATCCCTGGTGCAGGCGGCACGCAAAGATTGACCCATGCCCTGGGTAAGTACAAGGCCATGGAGATCATCCTTACTGGTCGCCCAATGACTGCTAACGAGGCTCTCCAAGCTGGTCTGGTCAATAAAGTAGTGCCGGTTGAGCTCTATCTCGAAGAAGCAAAGAATCTAGCCATCCAGATAGCATCCAAGTCCCCAGTCGCCACCCAGCTTGCAAAAGAAGCCATCCTCAAGGCCTTCGATGGTTCGCTCGACGATGGACTGCGCTTTGAGCGCAAAAACTTTTACATGCTCTTTAGCAGCGAAGACCAGAAAGAAGGCATGAAGGCCTTTATGGAAAAACGCAAAGCCAAGTTTGTCGGTCGTTAAAACACAAGGAAAAAAAATGTCTCAGATCAACGACAAAATCTTGCTCACCGAAAAAAAGAACGGTGTAGGCATAATCACTCTCAATCGTCCAGACAAGCTCAATAGCTTCAACGACGAGCTGTCCTTTCAATTGCAAGATGCATTGAAAGAAATGGAAAAAGACAAAGAAGTCAAAGCCATCATCCTGACCGGCTCCGGACGCGGTTTTTGTGCCGGACAAGATCTACAGAGCCGCTCCATTGCTCAGGAGATGGGCCAAAAACCCTCGCTCGGTGATTCTATCCGACGTCGGTACAATCCAATCGTCACCAAGCTGCGCCGCATGGAAAAACCCATCATCGCTGCCGTCAATGGTGTCGCTGCCGGTGCCGGTGCCTCGCTTGCCTTTGCCTGCGATTTTCGCATCATTACCGACAAGGTTGCCTTTATCCAGTCCTTTACAAAAGTCGGCCTCATTCCCGACTCAGGCGCGACTTTTATATTGCCCCGCCTGATCGGCGCCACCAAGGCCTTTGATCTCATGCTCAGCGCCGACAAGTTGACTGCACAAGAGGCTTTTGATCTCGGCGTGATCAACAAGGTCGTAGACGAAGCCGATCTGATGACCACAGCTACAGCACTCGCCGAGCGCCTGGCCCAGGGCCCGACCAAGGCTTTTGCTCTCACAAAGCGCGCAATCAACAAGGCCATTTTTGACGATCTGGAGGAGCTGCTCGAGTACGAAGCGACCTTGCAAGAGATAGCCGGCCGCTCCGAAGACTTTGAAGAAGGCGTCAAAGCCTTCGTCGAAAAACGCCCCCCTCAATACAAGGGCAAATAGAGCCATTTTGTAATAGAGTCATTTTATAATAGAGCCATTTTTGCATCAGATACAGATCTAAAATGCCTTTTGCAATAGTCTTGCCATACGCCCGGGGCTAAAGAGCATCAACTCCCACAGAGCAGCGCTGTAGCCATCCAGCTCGGCGACGCTTATTTTTTCTTCGATCTGTCTGACCGAGGTCATCACGTCGAGCATACTTGCTTTTGGCTCCCCACGATAGAGAGCTGACGCTGTAGCGTGCAGGCGGATCAAGATGAAAGAAAGAAGCAAATGGTGAAAGCCTGATATGACACTGAGCTGTGCGAAGCCGCCACCAAAGTACCACTTGCCAAAAACACGCGAATACAAAAATCTCACGAGCAGGTCGTTGATCTCTCTATCCTCGGGCCAGGGCACCGCCATCAGTGTCTCAAAAGAGTAAGATTTGTTGATATAGCGAAACTTTGGCCCTTTGAAAGCCAGCCCCAGAGCGAAAGAAATACCGTTGAAGATCACGTCGCGATTGACCATGCGCGGATCGCTCGGATAATAGAGCTCATAGAGCTGACTCAAAAACTTTTTGTCGGCACCCTTGATTGGCATGGCACCGGCTTTTGCAAAAAAGTCACCATTATTACTAGCCGGCAGGGGTCTCCCTAGCTCGGCAAATAAAATTGCTATGCAATCCTCAAAGATCTGCTTGATTTTTGCATCGGGCTTTACGATCGCACCGATCAAGCGCTCTTCGAGCTTGAGATAGTCGTCCCAAATGATAGGCTTGTCGACAGTCAGCTTGCACTGATCCCAGATGGTCGATCGGGCATTGTAGAGTGTTTCATACACGCGCAATTTTTCGGCTAAGGTGTCCGGCTGCTCGGCCAGGGGCGTCCCCGTATTAGCAAGCACGGCATTGCTGCGAAAGCTCACGGTGAGATAGACACCAGATGGTGTACGGTTGAAAGAATAAGGAAAGAGACCGCAGATCAGAGGCTTTACATGCTCGCCATACTTGGCGTGGATATGGCAGAGATTGTTGATGAGAAAAGGACAGTGGCCTGTGTCGGTTGGTCGGATAGCATGAGTATAGGTAGTCGAGTCGTTTTCTTTTTTACCTAGCTGCCTAAATTGCCTCTCCCAATCAAAACCTGCCGTAGCCTCATCCTTGCTCCAGTCTATCGCCGAGACGCGCTCGTAATCCTCCTGAGTCATTGGCACCGCTACGCCCTTGCAGCAGCGGCCACAGCCGGAGCAACTATAGTTGAAGCCCTGCGGTACATGCAAACGAGAGCCATCGATATCAAGAGTAGTGTGAGTAGTGGAAAGCATCTAGCCTGCAACCTCCTGCGCACTCTCAGTTTTGAGCAGGCGCGCGAGCTTGATATTGGCGATGACGGCATCGACAAATCGATAGGTGACATAGGCATGGCAAGCCAGACCGATCCACATCTGAGCCAAAAGCGTCAGTAAGGTGTCGCCGCTATACAAGACAAGCGCAAGCACTATAGGCCAAATGCGACCCGCACCGGCTGCTCGTCCAAGTCCATAAAATATGCCAGCGGAGATGGCTGCATAGACAAATACGATGACTGCATCGTTGATACTGAGTTTGGTGGCTTGATGCACCTGCATCAATATAGCCTCCACAAGGCTCACGGATGTCAGGCCAAAGGCCAGCGACATATCGATATCAAAAACTGCCATCAGGGCATTTACTACGGTCAGCGCGGCGACCCAGTTAAACCAGGTGAGTGCGCTCATGATACGGCCTAAAAGCTTTTGCTTTTGGTCTTGCTGATCCAATTAGCCTCCATTTTATCTAGAAAAGTGATTGTGCCCTTTGATACGGCACAGTCTGTCATGCGAGCACTTGACCGTATCGGGATCCTCGCTGGTCTCCCACAGGGGGCCTTCTTGGAGAGCCTGGGTCAGATCCTCCTTGATATTGTAGACCCCGCGCTCGCAATACACCACTCTCGATTGGCCAGAGGGCCAGACGATCACCATGGCTGGCAATTGCTTGATCTTGTAGGCCTTGCGCAGATCGATATGATCGCCTTTGGTGCGCTCGGCTATGTGAGTGATTTTGAGCTCCTCGTTTTCGCGCTTGACGTCATAGAGCACAGGCTCAAACTTTTTGTTGACGAAGGTCGCGTTTTCGTCTCTAAAGAGTAGATTGCGCAACTGATCGCTCTCGGAGCCGCAATCCATGGCAAAGGTCAGGAGCCTCGGCCTGGCGGGATCTATTTGTGCGGTCTCTGGCTGCCATCTGATGGTGCCGCGATATGGCTTGCCGATATGCCACTTGTAGGCACGATCGAGAAAGTTTGTCACGTCTCCATTGGTCTCGAACCAGTAGAGAGCAGGAAAATATCTGGCGATGCGTTTTTCGCGGCCACCCCAGTTGTAGCCCTGTAGATTGCGGCTGACCGGTGCGAGATTGGCACCGGATCCGTAATCATAATAATTGTTGTAGCGCTCGTTATTGCTCTCTGCATCTAGCCTCGACAAATCATCGGTATTGTCGGTGGACATGACGTCACTATAATTGGAGCCGATGAGCTTGTAGGGTACGGCGACCATGCCAAAACCCCGATTGTATTCGCTCGTAAACGGCGCCTGATCCATGATCGGAGACATGGACGCGGCATTGGATATATCGCCATCGACGAGCACCGGCACATAATGCTGATTGATGATATCGGCGTTGTGACGGTCTCTCAGGACGGACGACTCGGCGCGATTGCTGTAATAATCGTTGCGTACCATATTAACCAGCAAGACAGGCTTTTTGTCAGCCCTGGCCTTTGCGGCAGCGTCCTTGATCGGCACCCACTTGATCAGATCGGGTCCGAGCATGAGCTTGAGGGTATCGTAATAAGCCCTGGCATTGACGCGCTCAAAGATCATCATGACGCCAGAGAGAGCGAGCAGCAAGCAGGCTGAGCGATAGAGCCAGAGAGGCTGTCGGCGCATGCTCACGTATTGTCTGGTACCACTGCCAGTGCTGGCAGCACCCTTGCTAATCTGCTGCATAAGAAAACTCCTTGCGGTTGAGGAGAAAGATGCTGGATGCCAGACAACAAGTCACCAGCGCACCATAATTGAGAATCGCAGGCAGATAGAGAAAATTGAGGTCGAGAATGGGCTCTATAGAGAGGCTGGGGAAAAAGACCTGCAGCATCACTGCATTGAAGAGGTCTACCAGGCCTTTGAGAGGATAGATGATATTGGCATACTGGTTGAAATGCCCGAGGTCGGAGCGCAACATGCCTCCGACGATGGCGGTGATGCCCCACAAGAGACCAAAGCCAGCCAGGACGGCGATGTCCTTGAGACCGGAGACCAGGCTGGATAGCACCACCATCACCGCCGCAAAGCCAAAACAGATAAAGACCCGCTCGCAGCAATTGCTAAAAAACTCGAGCGAAAACAAGAGCGATGGGTTGTAAAAAGAACTGATGAGATGCTCGATCACGCCAGCCTGGACCGAGCAGATAGCGGCGGCAAAAGATACTGCAAACCACTTGCTGGTGACGTAGTTGGCGATGGTGATCGGTCGGGTAAAAACCAGGCCGATGGTGCCGTTTTGCACTTCGCGTCCGATCACTCCGACCGACCACAATAAAGTATAGGCCAGGGCGATGATGGGCGGCGTGAGCATATCGACCTGTAAGGAGTACTCCCAGTTGAGTCTGATCAATGTATAAAAAGCCAGAGGCAAGAGCACGAGCAGTGTGAGTATGGAGCATCGCACCTTATTTGCCTTAAACTCTCGCCATGTGGTGGCGCATATTGCTTTATTCATATAATTAGCCTCATTTTGCTCGGGCCCTCATGATGATTTTTTAGCAAACAATTTTTCGAGTCTGGTCTCCAGCAAAGAAAGATTGTGCACCTCGAAACCAGACTGCACCATCATCTTGAGTATAGTGGCGGCTTCGCGATCAGAGTGCAAGGTCAAGATGGCTTGACCATCATTGAGGTCTTTGATTGCGATCACATGCCGCTGCACCAAAGCACCAAGGTCCTCGGCCCTGTGCCCGTCGTGGCTGCCATTAAGCCATTTAATGCAAAAATCAAAGGTAGTGTCGACGGCGCTATCGCTAGCAGTATCAATGGGCTTGGCTGCTCCAGCCTCGATCATGATCACTCTATCGCATACTTTTTCGATTTGGTCGAGCTGGTGCGAGTTGAGGATAATGGTCAATCCCTCTTTGCGGAGCTCTTTTAGCAGATTGCGTACAACCAATACTCCGCCCGGGTCCATGCCGGATGCCGGCTCATCGAGCAAAAGATACTTTGGTTTGCTCAAGAGCGCTTGAGCAAAGCCTAGACGCTGCAACATACCACGCGAATACTTTTTGACTGCTTGTCCCCAGGCCGCAGCGTCCAACTCTACTCGACGCAAGAGCTCCTCGCACTCATACTTGCGGACACTCTCAGGCATCCCTGCCAGCTCGTGGTGATAATGCATATAATCTCGACCGGTCATCCAGCGGTCAAAAGTCAAGCGCTCGGGCAGGTAGCCAACCAGGCGTCGGGCCTCGAGGCAGTCGGGAGGTAGACCATCGATCTCGATATTGCCCGAGTCATAACGCAAAAATCCCATCAAGCAGCTCAAAAAAGTCGTCTTGCCGGCTCCATTGGGTCCGACTAGACCAACTGCCTCGCCAGGAGCGACCGAAAGGCTCAAACCATTGAGTGCCCTCTTTTTGCCGCCCTTGTAGGTCTTGACCAGATCAGTCACGACAATGCCCTGGACAGGCGCAAGAGGAGAAAGAGTCAAAAGATCCGTAGACTCCTGTAGAGCCTCTGTTTCTGGCATTACGCATACCCTATGTCATGTAAAAAATGCAAAGAGGCTCCATATCAAGTATTCCACTGCTATTAACAAAATAATCCGGGAGAAACCCTGAGAATGATAAAAACCACACTTCCCAAACCGAAGGTTTCAGTCGAAAATAATGCGATCGGTAAAAACACATGAAAGCATCCAGAACCATTTTGCTGCTCCCTGCTCTCACCAAGTCAAACAAAAATATTGGCGCCCTTGTTACTGCATTGGTCCTCAGCATTTTATTTTTACAAAATGCTAATTGCCAGCCAACATCCAATCCCGAACAATCTACTCAAAATCGCCGCATCGACTTTTCCGGCAATTTCACCTACCTCATGCCCAGGCACTGGAAAGTAGTGGTGCTGCCCGGCTATACCAATGACGGCCTGCAGAGCGAGGACGAATCGCAGTTTCAGTCATCGATCAAGATCACAGAGATCCCGGGCGATCTACAAAAAGCAGAGCAAGATCTGGTCGCACAGATGAGCGACAATCTCAAAAACTACAAGCAGATCAAAAAAGAAGACCTCGAGCTTTTAATACACGAGCAAAAAACCACTTGCAGGCATCTCATAGCAACAGCAGACAGCGAGGACGGCAGCTATACATTTGAGACGATCTTATTGCCCCTCAATCGTAAGCTCCGACTCAATCTCACCTTGACCACCAATGCTCCTGCGACCGTGCATCAAAACGTAATGCAGGCCCTGGTCGCCTCCATCGAGCCGGGCAATGGCAGCAAGCCCAGGACCAAGAGAGCCCTGTCCAAGATCTGGCATCCCGGAGGCACAAAATGAAAGACTTTGACATGGGACGCTATACGCCACTAGCTGTGGTGCTATTGTTTTGTATCGGCCTCTACATCTTTTCGCAGTTTTCACGGATCTCGGCAAATAACGACGCCTTTAAGCGAGACCTCAAAACCAGCTATCCTCAACTACCCTACGAAGCCATCTACAGGCAGGATACAGGGACTGGCGAAGGCCTGGCAGTAGTCGATAGCAATGGTCGGGGCCAGGTGCGCATCGAGACCAATTCGCCTACGTCAAAGGGACAATCGGTAACGATCGTGGACTTTATCGCAGGCAAAAAATATTTTCTCAAAGATGACAAAAAGACATACTACGAAGGCCCCCTCACTTCCATGGGCCTGGGCGCTTTCGACGAACAGATGTTTGTTTCTTCTAAGGCACAAGATCTCGGTGAGCGTGTCATCAATGGACGCAAATGCCGTGGCTACAAGACGCAATTTCCCGTCGAGGATGCCAAACAAATCGAATCCTGGTTTGATGCCTCCACCGGAGTTTTAATGGTGAGCATCACTCAGGACTCAAAATACATCCTGAGCAAATACATCCCTCGCGAGCCCAAGCCAGGCCTGTTTATAAAACCAGCCGACTACAAACCTGATCGCATCAAGATATTTTAAAAGCCCGTCTCGCCCTGCTCAATGATGCGTTCACGCTCTTGCGCCTGTCTGCGGCGCTCGGCGTCCGCCTGCTGCGTCCTCTGTCTGTACTGGTGTTGTCGTGCCTGTTCTTGCAAGGGGGACTCGGTCGTAGGCAAAGGTACTCCTGGCTCCTTGAGCTTTTGCTCGATCATAGCGATGCGCATCTCGGCCTGTCTCGCCCTTTCGTCTTTTTTGCCGTCCTGGCTATCGGGACTCAAGCGGATAAATTCTCGGTATTCTTTGATTGCCGAGGCATAGTGTTTTTCGAGCTCAAACAAGAGAGCAAGCTGTATGTGCGCCTCGCGATTTTGGGGATTGTACTCGAGACAACGGTGCCAGTTGTCTATAGCGCCTTGATGGTCGCCTTTGTTGAGCAGACATATGCCGATATCCAGGTGGATGCGATCGTAGCTCATGCCCTTCATCGGTTCGCGACTGTGCAATAGCTCATCCAGATTTTTGTAGGCCTCGACCCATTTTTTAGCCTTCATAAAACATTCGCAGTAGTTGATCCAGGCTTCATAATATTTCCAGGGTTTGTCACCAAGAGCGGCACCAAACTTGTCCAGGGCCTGATCATTTTTGCCTTGCGCCTCATAAAACTTAGCGTAGACATAGTGGCAGCGATAAAAAAGAGGCGATTGCCAGTCTGCAGCATTTTGAGCAGCCCAGATATGTTTTTCGGCCTCGTCATATTCTTTCAGGGCGATATAGCATTCGGCCAACTCGATATGACCGAGAGCGGCCTTGTCTGTAGCTTGTTCGCAATGCTTGCGCAGGGCCTCGACAGCCTTACGATAATCGCCTTTTTCTTTGTAGGCCATGCCTAGATAAAAGAAAGCCTCTGGATTATAGCCGTTGCGGGCAAAGTAAGTAGCCTGCAAGAGAGCATCGATGGCGCCGTCATAATCTTTTTTGTTGTACAAAGAACGACCGAGCTTGAGATTTTTATTGGCAGGATCGGCAGTATTTTCTTTACCGGCACGAGCATGAGCGACTGGGACAAGGGACAAATCTCCATCGATCGAGATGGAGGTGAAAATGCAAAAGACGATCCCCAGACAAAGGGATCTCGAGCTAATGCGTACATGAGGCATCTAAGCGAGCAACTCCAGAAAGGCGGCTTCATCAATAATGGTTATACCAAGTTCTTGGGCCTTAGCCAATTTGGAGCCCGGGCTGTCACCGACAACCAGATAGGTCGTCTTTTTTGATACTGATCCGCTGGCCTTACCGCCTCTGGCCTTGATCGCTTTTTCGGCCTCGAGCCTGTCTATTGAATTGAGAGTGCCGGTGATGACAAAAGACATGCCAGCCAGAGTCTGGGGCAGATCTCGATTAGCACCAGCGTCCACCGATACTGGCTCTACTCCTAGCTCACGAAGCCTGGCAAGCAAGTGACGATTTTGCTCGAGCGCAAAAAACTCGACCACGTTTTTCCAGGTGACAGGACCAATACCGGCAATAGCCTGAGCATTGGATAGATCATCTTCTCCTAGAGCAGCAGCCGCACTGAGAGCTTCCAGTGAGCCAAAGTGATTGGCGAGCAAATCGGCTGTGGATGCTCCGACATGGCGAATACCCAGTCCAAAGATAAACTGGGCTAGAGTACGTGTCTTGGATGCTTGCAATGCATCTAATATATTTTGCGCTGACTTTTTGCCCATTCGCTCGAGAGTGAGCAAACGATCCGCAGTAAGCTCATAAAAGTCGGCGGGAGTAGAAACCATTTCTTTTGCCACCAGATCTGCAATGAGACTCTCGCCGACTCCCTCTATATCAAGCGCTTCGCGAGACACCCAGTGGATGAGCCTGCGCGTTTTTTGCGCCGGACAATTGTAATAATTGAGACAGCGCAAGACTACCTCATCATTTGCTTTGATCAGTTGGCTGCCGCAAGCAGGACATGTAGAGGCATAGACAAAGGGCGACGAGTCGGCGGGTCGCTTATCAAACTTGACGCAGACTATCTCGGGGATGATCTCTCCGGCCTTTCTCACCAGTACAGTGTCACCAATCCTTACATCTAGCCGCTTGATCTGATCGGCATTATGCAGAGTCGCGCGCTTGACCGTGGTGCCTGCAAGCTTGACGGGATCGAGCATGGCAGTCGGCGTCACGGCTCCAGTACGGCCGACATCAAACACTATATCCAGGACTCTGGTCTCGGCTTCTTCGGGTGGATACTTGTAAGCGATGGCCCAACGTGGACTATGCGATGTCGCGCCTAAACGGGTCCAGATGGTGCGATCGTCGAGCTTAACGACAACACCATCGGTCTGGTAATCGAGACCGTGACGAGTGACGCTCCACTCGTCGATAAACTGCTTGATGCCGTCGAGATCATCCACCAGTCGTCGATTAGGCTCGACCGGCAAACCAAGCGCTTGGAGCAGACGCATGTTCTGGTATTGCGATGCAGGCGCTTTGAGCTCGGGATCAAGTATATAAATAAAATAGGTCCAGACTGCGAGCTTGCGCTTGGCGGTGACTCGCGGGTCTTTTTGCCTCAGCGAGCCGGATGCGGCATTGCGAGGATTGGCAAAGCCCTGGCCATTTTCTTCGATCAGCCCCTGATTGAGCTCGCTAAAACTAGATATAGGCATATAGACTTCGCCACGCACCTCGATCGAGCGGGGCATGCGGCTCGGGCACTTATCGTCGTCCAGAGCAAAAGTACCATCATCTCTGATAGGGACTGGCTTGAGCTTGATCGGCAGACCCTTGATCGTTTTGAGATTGCCGGTGACATCCTCACCGGACTCGCCATTGCCTCTGGTGGCACCACGCACGAGCACGCCGTCCTCGTAGGTGAGCGCGATCGACAGCCCATCTATTTTGTGCTCGACCACATATTTGAGATCGGTCGGCTCTATCTCGCCATCGAGAGCCTTGACCAGCCTGTCCTGCCAGTGCTCGAGATCGGTCTCGCTCATGGCATTGGACAGCGATAGCATGGCTATCTTGTGCCTGACTTCTTTAAAATCAGTACTGGGGACAGCTCCTACTTTTTGAGTAGGGCTGTCCTCAGTGATCAAGTCAGGATATCTGGTCTCCAGATCCTCGAGCTCATGATAGAGCGCATCAAACTCAGCATCCGACAAGTCGGGTGCAGAGAGCGTGTAATACAAAAATCGATGATGCTCGATTTCTTTGCGCAGATGCTCGATGCGTTTTTGCGCATCCTGGAGGCTGGAGGCATAAGTACTCAAGCTAGTCGAGGCCTTCACGCGAGAGGATGACGCAATCGCCTTGTGCGAGACCGGAACAGATCGCAGCAGCACCAAATTTGGCACCACGTCTCTGCATCTCGCGAGCGAGGGTCAAGAGGATACGAGCACCGGATGCACCGATCGGATGGCCGAGAGCTACCGCACCACCATTGACATTGACCTTTTCTTCATCGATGCCGAGCATGCTAGTAGATTTGAGCGCCACAGCCGAAAATGCCTCGTTTATCTCCATCAGGTCTAGATCTTCGACCTTCATATTGGCTTTCTTGAGAGCCTTTTCGGTGGCGAGAGCGGGCACAGTAGCGAGATAGGGGACATCCTGGCCGATCGAGGCATGAGAGACGATCTTGGCGAGAGGCTTGAGACCGAGTTCCTTGGCCTTGTCGGCAGACATGATCAAGAGCATGCAGGCACCGTCGTTGACGCCAGGAGCATTACCAGCAGTGATGGTGCCCTTGTCGTAAAATACCGGCTTGAGTTTGCTGAGGGCCTCGAGCGAGCTATCTGCTCTTGGCGCTTCGTCCTTATCCACGATTTTTGTCTGGCCCTTGCCTGCGGGCACCTGGACCGGGAGGATCTCACTGGCAAACGCACCATTTTCCATGGCCTTGACTGCCCTCTGGTGGCTTCTCAGGGCCCATTTGTCCTGATCTTCGCGGCTGAGACCAAATTCTTCTGCGACCTTTGCTCCATGCACTGCCATGTGCACGCCTGTGATCGGGCACTCGAGGCCATCGACCAGCATGCTGTCCGAAAAGGCCACATGGCCCATACGCTTACCAAAACGAGCCGAATTGGCATCAACTAGATAAGGAGCCTGGGACATGGACTCCATACCGCCAGCCAAAATGATGTCAGCATCTCCGGCCTTGATGCGCAGATCGCCAAGGGTGACGGCGCGCATGCCCGAGGCACAGACTTTGTTGACGGTGGTGGACTCTGTCGTATTGGCGAGACCGGCGGCCAAAAGCGCTTGACGCGAAGGAATCTGGCCACAACCAGCCTGGACGACCTGACCGATGATCACTTCATCGACTTGATCGGCGCCGATCTTGTTCTTTGCTATCAATTCTTTGATCAGAGGGCTGGCCAATTTGACCGCGCTCAAATTGCTCAATGCTCCGCCCATACGGCCGAAGGGAGTTCTCAAACCATCAACGATTACTGTCTCAACCACGATCTAAAGCCTCATAAGCGAGAAATACAGACTCATAAATCGTAACGGTAAATATTGCGGCTTAGCCAAGATCTCATATATTGTTCCGTTTTGGTCTCCAATCGAGCACTTGCCAACACCCTGTGGCCCCCTTGGGGTTTAAAATAGGGCAATGAAACGCTATAACGCCCACGACAGTTTTCCCATTGATGACGATGATGAGGTCGATCTCGATACAGAGACAGACTCCTCTCAAAGCCGTCCAAGCTATGGCGCAGCATCTAGACGCCCTGCACCCAGACGTCCCGGTTCAGGCTCAAGCTCAAAAATAAGTGCACCAAAGAGCTCTTTGATGGCTCGATTTAATGAGCGAGCTGCCGCCAACCGCGAGACTGCCTCCATCGAACCAGAACGGATAGAGTTTGGCAGCCGCCTGATCGCCCTGGGCATCGATTTTTTTGCGGGCTATATGATCAGCTTCATCATCATGCCCATCCCTTTTGTCGGTCGTTTGTTCGACTATTCGCTCGTTATCATCGTTTTCTTATTAGTCCGAGATTATCTCTTTGAAGGACGCGGCGTCGGCAAAAACCTCATGGGCCTGCGCGTGGTAGATATGGCCACCGGTGGTGCTCCGAGCTTTCGCCAGGCCCTGGATCGCAATCTCATCTATCTCGGCCCACTCTTTGCACTCAGGCTCTTGGCCCTTATCTTGCAAGCCCTGCCCATCAATCAGATCGTCAACTACAACATCACGAACGCCATCGGCCAGATTATCAATTTGATCATCGGCCTTTACGTATTGGTAATTTTACCGATCGAGATCTACAGGATTTACCAGAGAGAAGATAGTATGAGGCTCGGCGACGAATGGGCAGGCACCTGTCTAATCAAAGCCGGGATGGATTTTAGCAACCCCATGTCAAGATAGTTTTTTTAAGCAGGAAGCAACTTTTAATTATGTCGACGACCAAGACAGCTTATATCTGGGGCCCGATGAGCTCTTTCAATGGCTCGTTGGCCGCGCATCTCATGATTAAGGGCTGGCATGTCCATTTTGCCTGCAAATCGTCCCTCAATTTTCTCAGTCTTTCCCCTCTCGACCTCTCCAGTCACGCGCAACAGACTCTGGAGGCTGCTCTTGGCGGTAAAGAAATGGCCAAGACCTTTCAGGACAGATACAAGTTTGTAGAGCCAGGAGAGGGCCTCAAGGCCTTTAAGTATGATGCCATCATATTTGGTGCGCTGCCTCCCAATTTTGATGAGGCGCGTGTTCCTCGAGCACCATGGTCGGCGGCAGACTTTCGCAATCTGGGCAAGCACTGCAAAGGCGTCTCTACTTTTATCATATCCTCGCTCTGGGGCGGCGTACAAAAAGACAACGTCATCCCCGAAGAGCTGGAATTTGCCAGACGCAAACCTTCGACTGCATGGGAAGCCACCTGCCAGCAGTATGAGCAGCGCATACTCGAGAGTCTGACGGGCTTTGAGGCACCGTGGTACCTGGTGCGATTGCCGATTTTGAGTGGCGACACCAGATCCGGTGACCTGCTCAAACCCTCTGGCCTCAACGGCTTATTTAAAGCTCTTGTCGATCAGATCGGCAAACCAACCTTCGCCTCTGGCAACACTCCAGTCAAGCTAGCCTATAATCCCGACTGCAGCCTGCCCTTTTTGCCCATTGATGTGGCTGTCTCTACTTTTACCAATTTTCTAGAAGACTCCGGCCGCCCTCGCGTCTTCAATCTACTTTCCACTCAGATGACTCTCAATCGAGAGTGGCTCCACGATCTCGCCGGCGCTCTGGGTGTGCATGACATAGTGCCGGACGAGCATGACGGCCTGGATCTCCCTGCCACTCTACGCAGGCTCCTGATCGAGCCCGTGCAAGTCAAGACGCGCAGCCTTTTCGAAGTAGCCGGCCGCTACAAGATCCAACCAACGCCCATCGATAAAGATTATTTTGAGCGTTTGCTACAATCCGCCCGCAAGATCAATTTTGGCGCGCAGAGCGCTAAAATCGACGCTGCAAGCCAACAGGGACAGTCTTGTGGCACGAGAGGCACCGCCTGCGGTGAGCAAATCCAATACACGGAGCAGATCGCGCATTTTTATTTTGAAAAATGGCTACCCGAAAAAATTGCGCAAGGTGCGCTCAAAAACGCAAGGCTCAATACGCTCAAAGTAGGATTTCATCTTAGATCTGGCAGCATATACGGCTGGATGATCCAGGTGGACGAGGACGGCAATCCTACAGTCAGCCGCCTGGACCCCACAACAATGACTCAGACGGACGAAAAGCCGGATATTACCTTCAATTTTTCGGGCATGGCCCTGACTCGACTTATCCAGCACAAGATGCTCTTGCATCGGGCTCTTTTGATGCGCGAGATAGACGTAGAAGGCAATATGCTCCAGGTGCTCAAATTGTCCGGCACCATAGATAAATTTTTGAGGGACAATCCCTTGAGCGCAAGAGACATCCCTCAAGAATATCTCTAGATTAGACTTGAGCCTTGCTCTTGATGGCGGAGAGCAAATTGGCCATTTCGATGGCACAGGCTGCGGCTTCGGAACCCTTGTTGCCGGCCTTGGTGCCAGCACGCTCGATTGCTTGCTCTATCGAATCAACCGTCAAAATGCCGTTGATGACAGGCAAACCTGAATCGACAGCCACCTGCGCTACACCAGAGGAGCTCTGTCCGGCAACAAAATCAAAGTGGGCAGTAGCTCCACGGATAACTGCGCCCAGGCAGATCAAAGCATCATAGCGCTCGGTACTCGCAGCCTGCTTGGCCACGCAAGGTATTTCAAAAGCTCCCGGGCACCACATCACATCTACATCTGAGAGCTCGACTCCATGTCTTTTAAGAGTCTCCAGCGCGCCATCCAGCAAAGGCTTGGTAATAAAATCATTAAAGCGGCTGACGATGATGCCAAATCTCAATCCAGTGCCGATCAATCTACCTTCGATCACTTCGGGTTGTCCCTTGGCCATTTCTTACTCCTTTAAAGTACTTTGGTTTCTTCTTGCGATAATTCCAGCCAATGCCCCATTTTTTCTTTTTTGGTAAGCAAATAGCTGAGATTGTGGCTGTTGCATGCTGCTGGCATGGCCACGCGATCGGTGACCTCGAGGCCGTATCCCTCTAGGCCAACAATCTTGCGTGGATTGTTTGTGATGATGCGAACAGATGTAAGACCCAGATCGCATAGGATTTGGGCACCGACACCATAGTCGCGCAGGTCGGGCTTAAAGCCGAGAGCTTCGTTGGCCTCGACTGTGTCCTGACCGGACTCTTGCAAGGCATAGGCCTTGATCTTGTTTAAAAGACCAATACCGCGGCCTTCTTGGCGCAGATAGACAAGCACTCCTGCTTCTTCTTTTGCAAGCATGGCCATGGCGGCCTCGAGTTGCGGACCGCAATCACAGCGAAGGGAAGCAAAGACATCTCCGGTCAAGCATTCGGAGTGCACACGGATCAAAACATCCTTGCGCTCTGCTACATCGCCCTTGACCACGGCAATATGCTCACGACCGTCCAGGGTGTTGCGATAGGCATAGAGCTTAAACTCACCATAGGCAGAAGGCAGCACGCATTGGGCCTCGCGCACGACAAATCTTTCGCTCTTTAGACGATAGGAGATCAACTGAGCGATATTGATAAACTTGAGTCCGTGCTTGTCTGCAAACTCTCTGAGCTGCGGCACGCGAGCCATGGTGCCGTCGGCATTCATGATTTCGCAGATGACGCCGGATGGATTGAGACCTGCCAGGCGAGCCACATCTACGGCTGCTTCGGTGTGCCCTGCTCTCTGCAAAACACCGCCGGCCTTAGCGACTAGAGGATTGATATGCCCAGGTCTACGCAGATCAGAAGGACGCGCATTGTCATCCACTGCGACCTTTACTGTGGTGGCGCGATCATAGGAGCTGATACCGGTGGTGACACCAAATCGCGGATCGGCGTCGATGGTGACGGTAAAAGCAGTGCTCTGCCCTTCGGTATTGTTATCCACCATCATCGGCAGATCGAGAGCCCTGGCCTTTTCGGCGGTCAGCGAAAGGCATATGTAACCGCGAGCCTCGGAAGCCATAAAATTGATCGTCTCAGGCGTAATCAACTCGGCTGCACAAATCAGATCGCCTTCGTTTTCTCTGCCTTCGTCGTCGGAGACGACGATGCATTTGCCGGCCCTGATGTCCTCGATCGCCTCTTGCACCGAGTCAAAGTAGCCATCTCTCATTGTTACCGCCTTTGTCTGCCCGACAAGATATGTCAAGATACAAGCAAAGCATAGCCGCAATGAGGTCCATATACTCAAAATGCATAGCTTTATTAATGAAATAATAGAGATGTCAGGAAACGCTTGCCAAAAATTGCGAATTGGTCATCCGCGCCACATATCGAGCAATAATGTCGGTCTCCAGATTGACCCTGGATCCGGCCTTGAGCTCATGGAGGGTCGTAACTTGCCAGGTATGGGGGATGAGAGCCACTTTAAACCAAAAAGACTCACCCATGACCTCTGGAGAGCAATCGGCCACAGTCAGCGAAACGCCATCGATTGTCACCGAGCCTTTTTCTACAAAAAATGGAGACCATTTTGGATCTAGAGCACAGGTGATAACATAGGAAAACCCTTCTTGGACTACCTCTTGTATCGTCCCCACGGTATCGATATGGCCGGTGACTATGTGCCCGCCCAATCGGTCCGAGACCTTGAGTGCCTTTTCGAGATTGACTCTGGAGCCGGTCTTGAGCTCGCCGAGCTTGGTCCTGCGCAAGGTCTCGATCACAGCATCGACACTAAACCAGTCTTTGCCAAAATCTACGACAGTCAAACAGCAACCCATGACAGCTATCGACTCGCCCATCTTGGCGTCGGCCATGATGCCATCGGCTGCTGCCTTGATCTTGATACGCGCTCCATCGGCATTTTCGGCGATCTCAATGATCGAGCCTACTTCTTCGACGATACCTGAAAACATAATCCGCTCTCCAAAATGCAATCCCTAGCCTTGAGGGGAGAGATCCCGCCAGTCGGCTACGACAAGATTGCCCTCAATAGTACCAAGCATATAGATAAATCTAAATGGTCTCTCGCCGGTCTCAGATGCCGAATGTATGGCACAGACGCCAGAGACCTCTACCGGTATCAGGCCCTTAGGGTCTGGATCTCCAGCACTCACTCTATCGATGCGCACAGAGCAGATCTGCTTGCGCTCGGCCATGTCCATTGTCAGAGCCTTGAGATCTTGCTGGGTGCGGGGCAGCATTTCTTCTTTGCGCAGCATATTGGCCACGTTGGGCGCTAATTCTTTTACTAGAGCAGTGACATTGCTTTCGCAGACGATATAGCTCGTGTCGAGCAAGTGCGTGGTTACCTGCCTGGCAAAGGCTTCTACGTTTTGCTTGACCTCGGTAGGCAAGGATTTTTTGGGTGCCGTAGCAAACAAAATAAGGTTGCAGACCAAGCTAAATGCCAGAGCCACGTGCACGCCGTAAGCACGAAGAAACTCCGCTGGGCCTACTTTTTGCACCTTCCAATACATTGGTCCACTACCTGCCTTTTGTCTCGATATTTGTTTTAAAATCTATTCTATTGACTGCAACTGGCCTACCCGCCAGATGTTTTCGTTTTTGTAGAGGGTGATATTGCCTTTAAACGGTGACTCGGTCTTGACACCATCTATGGTGCGTACTTGCTTGCCTGATACTTGCACCTGGGCATCAGTAGTAGTACGTCTGATTATCTTTGCATTTTCTGATTGCGCCTCGCAAAGCACTTTTTTACTGCCATCGCCAATTGGATAGCGATAGCTAAAATGCTTGTCTACGAGCAACATTGCTTCTTCTTTTATACGTTGATCGCGGATATAGCCCAGTGCCAACCACACTATGATAAAGAGGCCGCAAAAACCGACAAACCATTTGCTGGGCGAAAAAAATTTTTCCATCAGGAATGCTGCAACCCCAGATAATAGACGGCCTGACGACAAGCATCCGTATGCGAGAGTTTTTGCGTCTTATTGCGGACTTCGCGTATCATCTCGAGACGTCTAGGAATATCTCTGATCGGCTCAGACGTGCAGATCCAATAATCCATCGGACTGGGAACGAGCCTTATGGTGCCATGGACTGAGCCTACGATCAAGAGACATTGGCTATCTCTACGTTTTTCTTCGCTCTTGCTAAAGTTTTCGATGGCGACGGTTTCGGCGTCGGTGAGACGCAAGGTCTCTTTTAGCATTTTGAGATCGGATGGATCCTGTCTCAAGAGGATCTTCATATGCGAGTTTTTGACGACTGAGTCAGCTTGCTCCGCCTGTCTAAAAAAGTCCTTGAGCTGCTGAGTGATGGAAACCAACATCATACCGTAGTGACGTGCTCGTCTCGAAAGATCGTCCAATAGCCTGGCCCCGGCCTTAAAGCGCATGAGTGTCGCTGCTTCGTCGATGATAGCGGCAAATCGCACGCCACGCGCCTTGGACTCTGCTGCCCGCCGGCGAATAAAGTCAGCGAGGATATAGACAGCGATCCGCTCCAGCCGAGGTTCATTGACCTCTCTTGTATCAAAGACGATAAACAATTTTTCGGTGTCGACATTGGTCTGGCCATCGACCAGGCCGCCAAAGGCCCCTGCCCTGGTAAACAAGGACAAACCTCTGGCAAACATCTGCAGCCTGTCGCGTTGTACAGAGTCGATTTCATCAGCTGCGGCCTGAGCAGTGACACGCGCCAAGTCACTCATAGTCGGCGTCTGTCCTCTAAAGTTGCAGTCCATGTAAGCAACTTTGATCAAGCCGTCCAAAAGAGATTTTTCTTCGACATTGAGTTCTTCGCGACCTTCGGGCGCAAGCATCAAGTCGAGCAATGCCAACAAAGAGCTGACCTTGTCGGCCGATGGTTCACCGGGCTTGTCTTCTGGACCGAGGTCAAAGGGGTTGAGGATAAAGCCCGAATTGGGTCCCAGATCGACATAGGCGCAAAGCTCTGGACCTAAAAGCTCGGTGATAAATCTATAGGCGCCAAATTTGTCTACGGTTTTGTCTATCAACACAAAGCGCGTGCCTAGAGGCAAGAGGCGGAGGATCATCATAGATACGGCAAAAGATTTGCCAGCACCAGTGGTGCCTACTACAAACATATTGTTGGCGTCTTTGCCCTGTCCTCTAAAAAAGGGATTGAGCAAAACCGGCTCGCCCGAGGCAAGAGCAAAACCAAATGGCACGCCGTCCGGAGTACCGCAACTAGCCGTAAAGAAGGGCCACATGTCACCGACTATGGGCGACATGACGCGATGCACTACAGCCATCCGGTCTACACCGACCGAGATCGCCGATTGCCAGAGATCGAGTTGCAGCATCTGGCCGCGATCCATCTGCGCGCCTTTGTTTTTAAAGACTCGCCTGATCTCGTCCATGGCGCTTGCCAGCGCCTCCGGGGAGTCGGCAGAAGTAGAAATATACATGGAAATATCGAAGGCTTTGTTGGCGCTCCGGAGAAACTCCTGAATAGCAATAGCTGCCGATCGAGTCGACTCGATACTCTCCAGGTCGGGAGTGGCTAGCTGAGTCGAAGCGACGTGGCCGACTCTGTATTTAAATTTGAGGTCTCGTCTGACCTTGTCCTGATCGCACTGGTGGATAAAAAATGAAACAGTGTATTCGTTTGAGAGAGTAAGCAGGTCAACGAGCCACCCAAGCCAGGACTCATGCGGCATAGCAAACATGTACTGCGTGCCTATAAACTTGCCATCGAGCCAGAGATGCTCGTCTGTGACCTTGAGCGCAGACCCGGCCAAAATAGAGGCTTCAGAGACATTGGGCTTACTTGGTGGGGCCTCATTGTCTTTTTCGTAGAGGCTCGGATTGAGATCCGAATAAATGAGATTGCGGACTTCTTTGCGTGAAAGTATGTGTGGACGCAGGTTGCTGCTGCGCAATTGCTCGAAAGCAGTCTTGACCAGTCGATTGAGGTTTTCTAGATATTCTTCGTGACGCTGGATCGATCGGCGACCGTTCCAGGCCTTGCCAGACTTGCAGTCGGGTGGATGATAGCTGACTACGACATAAAACTCGCGCTGAGGCACGAAGGACACGTCTTGCACGCCCCTAAACCATTTGTCGGTGTAGTTGGCATACCATTTGAGGTAGTCATTGTCGGTCTTGAGCAAGATCTGATAGCGAGATAGATACTCATCTACAGACAGGTTGCGCGACTTGATGATGATCTGTATGTCAGACTCGCATGAGTTGGCAAAATTGGCAAAGGCCCTGGCCATCTGGTTGCGCTCGGCTTCGTCAAATAACAAGGCATTGATGCCTTTGCAGGCGATATATTTGCGGAATGATCCGTCGAGCAGCACGACAAGGCCCTGCTCTTCGTCTTCACCAGGGATCGAATGTATAAATGTGACATCTTCCCAGCTACCGCCACTGCCGCGTCTATCGGAAGGGGGACCGTCTCCATTGCCACCCGATGATCCTTCACCAAATGGTAGCTTGTCCCTTAGAGCGGAGGGCAGGCCATTATAAAAACCTGCCAACACATTGTTGAAGCTCGGATTGGGCGTGAGAGGCATGAGCTTGCCCTCAGGGCGATTGAGGCCTTCGCTGAGCCGACCGGCACTAGACCTCGAGCCTAGTTTTTTTTGTGGCCTTTCGGAGCTACGCCCGCCATCGATGTCCTCGTCTTCATCCTCATCAAAGTCATCATCATAATCATCTAGATCAACTTCGGGTTCGGGAGAGCGCTTTTGCGATTTTTTCTCAAGCGGACGCGATAGCGAATTGGCGCGCTTTGCACCGGGTCGCCTGATTGCCGAGAAAGATGAATCGCCACTGGACACGAATAATAGCCCCTTACCTAATTAGAGATTAGTTTAATCTCTGCGATCCTGCATTAAAAGACCATTTACCCGATTGACAATTTTTCTTTTGTTGTCAACAGCAAAAGTCTAGCCAGAACCAATGTAAAACTCGTCTTTTTTGGTGTTGACCTCGACGATGGTGGGATCGGGATAGATATGCCCCTTTTCGGGTTTAGGGATAAAAACGGCAGGTACTAGCTTGAGCTTGTAAAGGACAACGTTTTTCCACCAGGCCATGGGCTTGAGATCTGTAAATTTGACCATAGGCAGGCCGACGCAGACAAAACCGAGCAAGACGAGAAAATTGACCGGCAAATGGCCTAGCTTCCATTGTTGGGGTATGCGCGAAAAAACCAACAGGCCAAGCCCAATGATGACCACCAATAACAAGATCTGCCTGATGGTAAAGTCCATCAGCTTAAAGGGCTTGTTGAGGATGATGACCTTGTTGATCCTGGACAACGACTCTTACCTCTTTAGTCTGGCAAATCAGTCAAAGTCAAAAAGCTCTGTTGATTGCATATCCGCTAGTTTCATCGACTTACGAGCCATCGTACTCAATCTCGCAGGCAAACGCGAGATAACTCGATTGAAATAGTTTTTGCAGGCTTCAAAATCACCGACACGACGAGTCAACTCACCTATTAAATATTCCACGTCTGGCCTCTCCTCCATCGGACAGGACACGTCTATCAAGGATTTGTGCAGAGCATCGATAGCCAGGCGCCTGTACTCACGATTTTGCGGTGAGGCATTGATGTCATCGGCACACCAGGCGGCGTAGAGATAAAACATACCGACACCGTAAAAATTTTTGCCTTGCTTTTCGGCCCAGAGAGCGGCCTGCCTGTACTGCAGATGCGGTGGGCTATTGGGTTGGTTGAGTACGCAGACTTCATCCGTAGCAGGAAAGGACAAGGTCCAATCGGCCATACCGCAGCTCGGGCAGGTACAAATCGAGTACTGCTCATACTGCGGCTTGGTCTCACCTACATGCTGACGCAACTCGCTGTTGCGCAAGCCAGTATCGACAACCAGCGGCAATTGCCTGCTATTAAATTTGACTCCGCAATTTGGACACTTTACTCCGATATCGGCTAAGTACATAGACATAGCGGCCCTTTAAAAAAATCAGGTCAGTCTGAAAATCTAAGCATTATAGATCATCAGGCATCCATGGGGCCTCCGTCATGTCCAGGCGGGAACTGCTGCTCTTCGAGTTGTTTCTTGAGACGCTTTCTCCTTGCATCCTCTGATTCGCCGGATTTTTTGGCAGTCGTACCCATGGCTCCATCTTTTGATTGGGATTGAGGAGTCGGAGTTTGAGCCTTGCCGCCTCCAGAGCTTGGTTGAGCGTTTGCAGGCTTGGCATCAGGGGTCTTGTTGACAGGCTTGTTGGCGTTGTTTGCATTGTTGCGAGCTATTGCTCCACCATAAGCCCCTCCAAGGGCAGCCATCATCTTGCTGCCACCCGAATTACCCGGATTGGCATTGCCAGATGTATTTGCGGCTCCGCCACTACCAGTGGTATTGGAATATCCGCTCGTCCTCGATTGATCGATATAGCCAGTCACAGCGTCGGATTGATAGCTGCCATTGCTGGCAGTCTCCGTCCGATGGGCTTGTTCGTAGCCATAGCCAGCACCCTGATCTCCAGTAAAGCTGTTGGGGGTCGTGGGTTGTTCCACGTTCCAACCGGCATCAGCTACCCGGTAATCAGATCCACCTTCTGCAGGTCTCGACTCGACAGGCCTGGACTCGACCGATCGGGCTTCAGCACCACCGCCGTAACCACCTGGTGAGGGGTAGGCTTCGGCAGATCTGTTTTCGGAGCCGCCACCATAATTGCCCTGGGTGGGATAGGCTTCTGCCGATCTGACCTCGGACGAACCATAACTGCCCTGGCTTGGATACGATGCTTGATTTGTCGGATAGGCCTCGGCCGATCTGACTTCACCACCATTACCACTTTGCACGGCCTGATGATGGTCTGGGGCTCGCTCCGAAGAGACATTGTAGCCACTGCCTAGAGCAGCAGTAAAGGAACTGCTGCCAGATCCAGATCCTGATCCCGACCCGTCATTGACTACTGGCCGAGACATGCTGGCATCACTGCCGCCTGTAAATGCAGCTTGGCCACCAGTATGGATCGGACCACCGCTCATAGCGCTGCCCGCACCACCGGTACCACCAGCATCAACAGTTCCAGAGCCACCGCTTGCGACACCGTAACCAGGATTGGCGCTACCGCTTGCAGGCAAGCTATAACCACCGCTAGCCCCAGCATCTCCGCCGGTATAGTTGACGGATCCTCCACCGGTGTAATTGGCTGCTCCACCGCCGGTATAGCTAATCGGTGCAGATCCAGCACTACCATTGTCAAAGGTCGCGCTACCCCCACTACCGCTGATATTGCCGTGATTGATGGGCGCCGAACCAGTGTTAAATACGGGTCCACCACCTGTGCCAGCACCAGCATCGCTATTGAAGGAAACAGGGGCAGATCCAGACCAGTTGGCAGTACCAGCATTGCCTATGGTGCCATAACCGACATCCCCGCTACTTGGGGCTTGACTGCTCTGGTAGCCACTGCTATTGCCTGATACTCCGCCTAGCGATTGGCTGGCGCCATAATCGACGCTGCCTCCCGATGCCGGCGCATTATAGGTGCCACCAGCGTTACCTGGGTTGTGTGTGTTGGCAAAACCGCCACTAGGATCTGAGAAGCTCGCATTGCCGGTATTGGCAGTATACCCAGCACCACTCCAGGGAGCACTGCTCACGCTGCCGGGATCGCCACCACTATTGCCGACATGAGAGATGGGTGCAGCACCAGTGTTAAAGACACTGCCACTATCGCCACCACTATTGCCGATAACCGGCTGAGATCCACCACCGGCTGATCCGGTATTGGAGTAGCCGCCGCCATCGTTACTGGTATTACTTGCTCCTAGATGCGACACAGGCGCAGCACCGGTATTGAAAACACCGCCACCACTAGCACCACCATCGGTACTACCACCATAAGCGCCACCAGAAGTCGACCAATTGGCCGAACCCGAGGCTCCTATGGAGCCTATACCAGCATCACCGCCAGTATAGCCGCTTGCCTGGCTGCTGTAGCCGCTGGCCTGATCGCCGGTGTAGCCAGTGGTCTGTCCGCCACTGCCACTATAGCCTTGGGTGCTGGATCCTGCTATTGGACTACCCGCGCCACCGTCGACGGATCCTCTATGGAACCCACCATCGGTAAACGAAGAAACAGAACCGCTATTGCTGTTATAGCCAACATTTGAGGCATAATCAGCAGCTGTTACGGCTCCACCGGTGTAGTTATTGTTGCCACCGCTGGCATAATTATTGCCGGAATCAGCCACATAAGCGCCAGAAGACGTCATGTGGGCACCGCCGTGATAATTGCCACCAGCATCATATTGAGCACCAATACTCGACACTGCTTGTTGATACTGAGCCGCGGCTTGAGTACCGGACTCGGTATTGGAAAACATCTGCGCTCCGGCAGAAGTATTCATATCAACCGAGGCACTCCTGATAGCGTCTGGAGTCATGCAAGTCTCGGCCTGTCTAGCCATGCTGGTAGACATGCCCGCTTGGTCAAAACTACCGCTAAAGGCTCTCGCCGTCGCAGTCTCCCCAAAGCCGGTAGACGCAACGACAGCCGCGCCATAGTTGCCGTCAACCGCGGCCTTGAGCAAACCAGGATTGACATTCATGTCGTTTTGGAAGGCCTTGGCTTCAGCTCCACTTGGATTGGCTACCGCTGCGGATAGTTGATCGTAGGTCTTGCCGGACATTGCCATCATGTCCACAGCGGCTTCTCTCGCTTGGCTAGCACCAGGAGTATTGGCCATCTCTGTCGTCAGAGGCGGTATATTGCCGACTCTGCTCGTATCCAGCGCAGCTCCGGCCCCACCGATCGGCTGTCCGTCGGCTCCTGTCTTGAGGAAGGCAGGATTGTCAAAGGACTGACCGGTCTTGGGATCTGTGAGGCTGGCAGCACCAGGGTCATTTTTGCCACTGCCATTACCAGGGATCTGCAATTGATTGTCTGCACTGCCGCTTGTACTGAGACCCGGGGTCGGGCCAGCATTGGATACGTCGAGAGTCTTGCCTCCAGAAAGATCTGCAGCTGCATTGACTTTGCCGTCATGTCCAAAGAGCGCATCGCTGGTCATGCCTCTGTCACCAAACGGCAGACCTGAACCTGTGGCATTAGTCATGCCTTCACCGACCACGGCGGACTTCATATCCGTACCGAGGCCATTGGCTCCAGTACTACCTGCCTGGCCTTGATTGCCGGCTAGAGGTATATCGCCGACACCGCTTCTGATGCCGTCGGCACCACCACCGCCTCCACCGCCAGTGTGGTTGACAGTGCCTGACATATGCCCTGTGAGCGACAAGCTACCTGTCAATGTATTGTTTGCGCCAACTCCAGCACCGGCTCCGCCTTCGCCAGGAGGAGCACCACCTGCGATATCGACCGCGCCGCCGCCTGCGCCACCTTTGGAGCCTTCTCCAGGAGGTGCACCTATGCCGCCATCTCCGCCATCTTTATCGTCCTTGTCCTTGCTCTTGCCTTTGCCATCGTGGCCACCTGCAGCACCCGCTAGGGCACCAGCGAGACCAGCCGCAGCTGCACCATCGGCGCCACCATTGCCTGAGCCATTGCCAGTCAGATTGTCGTTGCCATTGGCACCACCGATGTTGCTATTGCTACCAGTATTGTTGATAGCAGAGGCAGAACTGTCAGAACCCACGGGGCTATTACCGGCCGCATTACCAATCGAGGAACTACCCACAGCATTTCCGTCTTGACCAGCACCGATCGCTGCTGCAGCGTGATTGCTACCATCACTTGCGACATGAGAACGCGTGCCAGACTGTTGACTTCCTGGTTGAGCAGAATTTCCAGCTCCGCCAGTGTTACCCCCGCCGCCACCAGCGCCACCTTTGGCATTGGCAGCCATCTTACTGGCAATGGCGCCTGCCTCGGATGCTGCTGCCGAGACCAGAGATGAAAAGCTGAAAGCATGTTTGATAGAGAGCACAGCGAGACTGATCAAAGCGGTCATGATGATGGTACCGGAGTCGCCGACACCACGGAAGCATGCCATCAATAATATGACCGTGTTCCAGAATAAACTCCAGAAGCAAATGGTCAATACGCCCATGATCCAGCTACTCAAGGCCATGCGCATCTGATAGAGAGGCCATACCCAGAGAGCGGCCGCGATAGGTCCCATGCACCACAGGTAATAGAGGAAGGCCATCTGGAAGGCACAGGATAGATTCCAGGTAGCTGCAGTGGTGTCGTTTACCCCATTGAGCAGCAATCTGTTGATATTTTTTGCCTGAACGACTTCTTCGTCAGGTACTCGAGACATCTCAATACCAGCGCAAGGGTCGATCTTGGCAGTAACTAGAGTAAAGCCTTCGAGCCATGCCCAGTTGCCTTGCCCCTCAAAGCGAGGAGTCTCGGTCTTGCCCATGGCATTGCTATTCCATTCTTTTTTGTTGACAGGAAAGGCTCTGATGATGGCGCATTTTGCGTCCTCATACATATCTGAGCCAAACATGCGCGAGTATTCGTCGGCAATGGTAAAGGTAATGGAGTTGGCTACGTCGATACCATAGTTGATGACCAAAAAAGTCGCCGGGATCAAAAAGATAGCCACGATCGAACGCATTATGCCTTCGAAGGGGTGGACCTCTTGACCGCCTACGAGTACAGGAGACCCCTGAGCGATGATTGCTCTCACTTGCGCCAGGACAGCGCCAGGCAAGAGCAAGAGCAAGGCCATGGGTATAAAAAGCTGTTGCAGGATCTGGTGCCAGATATTGCCCTGCTCGGCAGTAAAATTATTGAGAAATTGCTTGCAGTAATCGATAGCGCTAAAGCACTGGTTGACGGCAAAAGAGGCCATGCCGTTGGCTGCAGCATTGGCACCGATACCAGCTGTCGCCGTACTGGTCCACATGGCTCTTTCCGGATCAAACAACTGCTCCAGCATACGGTTTTGGTTGTATCTTTCGATCAACTGAAACTGCGTATCGGAGATCGGATAACCAAAGGTCTGGAAAAGGTTTTTGGTAATCGATGTATCCCGCATACTGGGCACTTGTGATTGCGCAGTCGGAATAGTCGTAGGCCACATATACACAGGCCCAGAAGAAGAGTGAGAGACAGTACCAGGTCCCACGGAGCGCTGATCTTGAATCTTGTCTGCATCAAATGCCTGTTGAGCCGCAGGGCTACGGCGCAGGTAGTTGGCCCGGATATCCCACGAAGCACCCTTGTTACTGTCATAACGGCTGTCCATGGCTTGCTGTTGATTGCCACCATTTCCCTGGTTTTGGGCCAGAACATCCTGAGGCGCGACCGTCGCTAAAGCACAGAGAGAAAGAGCAAACAGGACAAATTTCTTTGCCTCCTGCCCTATTTTCTTTGTCTGGCCTTTAAACATCTCGACTTTACCTTTTTGGATCGCTTGCATTACTTGCACTTTTTTATTGTTGTTTTTTTTACCGGTCGGCTCTATCAGAGGCATCTGCATTTATTTGCCTCCTTTATTTTCGGCGGATGGTGGTAGGTCGCCCTGGTTGGCATTGCCAGCTTGCGTATTGATCTGGGCACTGGCCTGGGCGCTGATCGACTGACCGCCGCCCTCGCCGCCGCCACCCTTGTTACCGCCGCCACCAGATTGGGGCACGCTTGCCACTACCTTTTGAGCATCGTTTTGTCCATTGTTGACTTGTGCCTGGCTGGCATTGGGATTGGTCTTGACCTTGGAGCCGCCTCCACCGCCGCCACCTTCGTCGCCACCGCCACCGGCGCCGTTGAGACTGATCGGAGGCATGCCGCTGGCCATCTTGCTGCCATTGCCACCATTGCCCTGACCAGCTCCAACACCGGCCCCGGCAGTGCCTTGAGCTCCGGCAGCCATGCCTTGAGTAACTCCACCAGGACCTGCTCCTGGAATGCCACCGGCATTGCCGCCTTGGCCCTGACCACCGCTGGTGCCACCACCGCCTGCCGATGGAGGCAGACCGCCGACATCAGTCTTGCCGCCCGTGCCACCATCTTTATCCTTGGCTTCTGGACTTGCACTGCCGGCCTTGTCGCCACCCTGCAGAGCATCATTTTTGCCGGCTCCCTTGTCATTGCCACCATCATCAGGACCACTGCTCGAAGCAGTGTTTTGCTGTTGTTGGTTTTGTTGCTGATTTGGATCGGCATTGGGTAGAGATTGCGGCTTATCGTCAGAATTGCCGCTGGTACCAGGGCTGTCACTGCCGCCCTTGCTACCGCCGCCGCCACCACCGCCCTTGGGCTTGTTAAACTGCTCGTTGAGCTGGCTGGCTTGACCAAACGCACCATTGGGCGAAAAATCGAAAAAGCTGGATGGAGCGTAGAGCAAGATACCCATAAAGCAGGTAAACATGGCTACTTCCCATTGCAAATCACCAGTGCTGCCCCCGACATATATTAGTCTCTGAGTCATGACTGCCAGGACTACCATCCACAAAAACCTCCAGAGAGACAGGTGGATGACGCCCACTACCCAGCTACCAAAAATGCCTCTAAACCACGATGTAGAACCCATAACCGAAGCCATGCCTATCTGGGGCCAGCAGTAGAAAGCCGCAGCGAGAGGTCCGAGCAAAAAGAGATAGCACATGAGTACGAGCTGAAAAGCACCGAGCACTGTAAGAGTCAGGGAAGCCAAAAACATCATGGCGTTGAAGCCTGACTGCATCATGATCGACAAAAATGCCTGCCGCTCTTGCACTGTATTGGTCTCGGGCTGTTGTACGGCCAGACCTTCACCAGTGATAGACAGACCAAGGCCTCCGAGAGCTTGGTTGATGAGATTGCCGATAGGCCCGAGAGAGGCAAAAAAGCTACCTGCCACGCCACCGGCTTTAGATGAATTAGCATTGCCGCTGCTCGCACCGGGCTGGGGCCGCGGGGGCAGCATGGCATTGTCTTTGAGACTGGTATTAAAGCTCAATTGATGCGCCCAGTCAGCAATGGCGCGAGCGTCTACCCAGTCCCGCACTGAGTAGGTCATACTATTGCCTGCGTCGATCGACCAACTGACGATGACCTGGGTCCCAGGGATGAGAAAGACAGCGACTATGGCGCGCATGATGCCATCAAAGGGGTTTTGAGTCTCTGGGCCACCAATGGCAAAACCCCGCCTGACAATACCGACAGCGTGAGTGATGATAGCGCCAGGCAGTAAAAAGAGTACAGCAATCGGGATAAAGACCTGCTTGTACATCCTCTGGACCATGTAGATAGCCTGACCGACAGCACGGTCGGCAGCTCCAGGGCTGAAGGAAAGTCCAGTCACGGAGCCTTCGTTGGCTACGTTGATCAGGGTACCGGTACCGTCTGCGTTGATGATGCGATCGATGGCAGTACCAAAGCTCTGCTCGGCTACACCGGCAAGGCTGTTAGAAGCAGCGGAGGCTTGTTGCTGCGCTGTTGCAGTAGCCGTCCACATCATACGCTCGGGGTCGCCTGCTAATTCGAGCATTCTTTGGTTGTTTTCGCGCGAGATCATCTGATACTGGGTATCGGACATCGGCAGACCAAAGGTAGTCAGAGTGTTGTTAAATAGCTCGTCATCACGACGGCCCGCTGGAGTCGAATTGGCTATCATGCCTGGTGGCTGCATGTAAGCGATACCGTAGCCGGCATCGCAGTTTTTGCAGACAGGAGCAAAGGCTTGATAGGTGTGAGCACGGCCAGCTACTGCCTGGTCGAGATTGGTGTTGTTGTATTTTTCGCGAGCGTCCGCATTCCAAAAAGCAGACGCAAAAGGATAACGCTTAAAGTAGTTTTGGCGTATATCAAAGTTGCCGCCACCGTTAACGTCTGTGCCCTGACTCGTAGTACCGGCCGCGACTCGTTGCGCAAAAGCAGCCTGCTGGCAAAAAGCGGGAACAACCATGGCCAGAAGAGCGACCAAGATAAAACGCAGGAGATCTATTTTATTTTTGCTAGTCGCTCTGGCTGTCATCTGTCGTATCTCTCTGAACAAAAAAAATAGTAACGGCGCAAAAGAAAATTTTGAGAAAGTGTCGCTCTCACGTGATTGGCGAGACTCATCGTCTCATCTGCAGGAACTTGCCTCCTTCGGATAGCGAGACAGTCATCTTGTCATTCCAGGGCCTACCAAAGATTGTGATCGTACCTTTGACCTCTTGGTTGGGCTGCACCAATGTCGTGTCAAAATCAGCTCTCATGGCTGCTTCTGCTAACTTTTGATTGTTTTCCATGACAGTGAAAGAATCATTGGTGAAAGAGAAGTCAGATGAGCCATTGTTTTTGATGGCAACAGCAAGTACGCATTTGCGAGCAGTCAGATTGACGTTTTTGAGCTCAAAAGAAAGCCCGGAAGACTCGGCTTTGGGGCTTGAAGCCTCTAAGCGGGCAGGGGCAGGAGCTAGATCGCCTTCGGATTTGTCGGCTTCTGCCTTAGATTCATTTTTGGCTGGCTTGGTTGGCTTGGCTGTTTTTTTGTTATCTTTGCTGTCTTTGTCAGCTTTGCCGGGCTTGTCCTTGCCCTTTTTATCGGCTTTGGGTGCTTCTTGTGGCTGTACCAGAGCTCTTGCGGCTGAAGCAGTCAATCCAGCGTTCTCGCTTTCGGCTTTTTTGCCGCCACCAAACAAGCCACCCAGGCCAAAATTGAAACCAAAGCCGCCAGCCTTTTCTTCTTTTGGAGCTGCTTGAGGCTCGGCTTGTGCGAGCGACTCGATCGACGGAGCAATACCAGAGACCTTGGAGATGATGGAGCGAGCCGCTTGCGCTCCAGCGACAGCAGCAAGCTCTTGCTGGGCTGATTTCATGTCCTCTTTGCTAGACTCTGCATCATTTTGGCTCTGCGCCAGGTCTGCAGCTCCTCTCTGACGCTCGACATCGCTGGTGGCGATCTCTACTTCTTGTTTGCGAGCTGCATAAGTCTGCTGAGCCAGTGAATACTTGTTGTAAGTGTACAAGTAACGATAATAAGCCTGAGCCAGATCAGCCTGAACGCGCTTGACGCCTGGAGCTGAGCGCTTGTCCAAAGCAACCGGTTTAAAGATAGTATCTATCTGTCTCTGCCCGACGCTAAAACTACCCTTTGAAGAATCCGATGGCAGGCCGATCTCCAGCTTACTGAGCACCTCGGCGGCATGAGCATCGCGGCTCAGGATGCCTTGCATTTGATTGGTACTGAGAGCACCTTTCCATAGTATTTTGAGATCATCGCGCTGCTTGTAAGGAGAACGAGACTCCATACCAGTCGGAGTGATGGGCACAAAAGTTGATTTTTTTTTGTCGGGCTCGGCTTGGGGTCTGGGCGCATTACCTTGACCAGAGCCAAACAGACCGGCAGGACGTGCCTCGGGTTGAGGAACGCCGGGCATCTGCGCTGGATAGCCTTGATATGGCATGGCAGCATAAGGATTGAGGTAGGGATTGGCATAAGGGTTGGCGTAAGGATTGGCATAAGGGCTCGCGTACATTGCCGCGCCAGGATCACCCATCTGCGCTTGCGTAGACAATGTCACCGCTGGCGGTGGCGCAGCCATGAGCGAGCCGGGAGGTGGAGGAGGCACGGTGCCACCACCGTAAGAGCTGCCATAAGTGGCAATCTCGGTCGTATTGCCGGGCAAAGCAGCGATGAGATTGGGGCTGTTGCCTGCATTGTTATTGTTGGCATTGGCATCGGCAGCTCCACCATTGTTGTTGAAGCCACCAAGTATGCTTGCAGTGCTATTGCGCGATTGATCAACGGGGACATGCTGTCCGTTATTGCTCGTGGCCGCATTAGCCGAAGAGCCAAACATCCCACCAAAGGCACTACCGGAAATGGGATTCATCGAGACTTGCGGCAAGAGTCGGCCAAAGCCATCCACGTTGGAGCCATTGGCTTGCTGAGGATTGCCCTCTTGCATAGCATATTGCCGCTGCAATGTCTCGAGATCGGCTTGCTTGGCTTTTTGAACATATCGAGGGTCTATCTTTGGTCGCATCTGCCCCAGGATGCCACCGGATACGCTACTACCGGTCTTGTTGTCCGAGCTGGAGCTACCACCACCAAAAGGATTGCACCCAGTAAGCAACAGGGTGGAAAGAGCCATCAGTGGTAGTATCCCAGAACGCATTTTGTTTTGATCAAACTCCAAAATTGTGATTACTTGCCTAGCAATTTGCCTCGGACGCTACTGCTGGAACCGCCACCCGTTCCAACCGCTGCACCACCGCCGCCGTAGCTGTTGCTATAGCTGGCAGGACCTGCGGCAGGTACTGCTCTGGCAGCGGCAGTAGGCTTGCCGAGCAAAGGACGTGCACTGGTATTGGTGCTGGCTGATTTTTGTTGTTGGGCGTACTTGTCGCCCAGACCACCCATCTTGGCTTGCTGTAGGTTGTTGGGAGCCATAATGCCGCGAGCCGGGATATTGGAACCAAATCCTGCAGTCGGCAAGGTATTGGGAGCCATACGCACGGCTGCTGGTCCTGAGCCGAGGGGGATACCACCTTCGGGGATGCGATTGCCGCCTGTGGGAGCGCCGATCGGGATCTCAAATCCGCGGTCTTGCGCCGGTGCACGCCTCATGTCATTGACGATAGGACCATCGTCGACGATCTGCACCTGGAGATTTGACTTGTACCAGCCTGCTTGCTGCAATTGCCCGCGCTTAATATTGACCGACTGGGCCTTGGCCTCGCTAAAACCAGCCTGGACCGCAAAAGCACAAATGCTCAAAAAAGAAGCCAGATATATTTTGTGATTAGTACACATTTTATTTCCCTCTTTACGCGCCATTTTTGAAACGCCATTTACAAGCGCCATTGCCTTATCAACCAAAATCAAAAACCCATGGGCATTCGATAGATCTGGTTCATCATGCGACTACCAGCTCTACGTGTGACATTTTTGAGGACCTTACCAGCCTGACTCTGGGAGCGGGCAGATCCCCGATTTTTGTACTCATCATCGGGCAAAGACAGATCCTGTGTACTCGACTGGTTGACCTGAACTGCCTGGGGAGCTTCGGGAGCTGCGGCCTCAGTCTTAGCTAGACCAGGCTCACGTCCAAGCTGCTTGAGCTGACGCTGGGTATCGCTCATGGCCGAGCCATCACCACTAGAGTAAACATCACCACTGGAGCTTGCGTCTTGCTTTTTGCCAAAGGTGCGCGGAGGAGCAAAAGCTCCTGGTGTTACGTGCTGGTAGTTTTGATGGGTCTCGACTTTGATCGGTCCACCAGTTGGGCTGCCTATGGTGATGCCACTGGAGCCTCCGCCATAAGTAGAGCTAAAGCCTCCACCGCCGGGTCGGCTGCTGGAGGCTCCACTGGTACTTGCGATCATGCCAGGCAGATCAAGCCTGTCAGGCAGCGGAGGAAAATTGGACTTGGGAACTGGTTCGTCACAAACAACAGGATCGAGCGAGATATCAGCCTTGGGTTGTGTGCGAGCCATTGGCCTCATCTGCACCATCGGCTGCTGGATGACAGGCGCACCTGCCCCAGGAGCACCATGCCGTGCTTGCTGAGTCTGCGAAGAATACTGGTTGTCACCTGGTTGATGGATAAATTTGCCCATATTGACTGGAGGCAACTGGGCATAAGCCGGCACAGCAGAAGAAGCCAAGAGGCCAGCGACCAATAATGTCACAGTCATAGACAGGCTGCTTACAGTCGATTTGCTAGCGCAAAAGACTCTCTGGCTGTCACTTTGGTTTGGGGTGTGCACGACTCATCCCTCCGGGGGACAATTGGGTTTCGCTTATTTCATGCCCGTTTTATATAGTAAGAAAGCGTCGATGAGAAAATATTAGGACTCACAACGGGCTTGACAACTGAATTGTATGCGGTTTTAGAAGGTCTCGCCTCGGCTATCTCTATGCAATTGGTAGTAAATCGGACTGATTGGTAAGCTCCATCAGGCTGGAAGGCCATCAGAGCGATATTGCGAAACGCATATTTTTGCTTAGCGCATATTTTTGCTTAGCGCCCCATTCTCATTGATTTGAGCCCCCTTGTCAACATAAAATTAACCTTGTCTCAGACAAAATGTAATCTAGACAACATTGTGGGCCAATGGTGGATCTCCCATTTAATCCAAATATGTGAAAAATCTGAGATTTGACCAAGCGTGATTTTGTATCGTCGCTAGAATGGGTATTACAAATTATGTAATCTCCGGACTACAGCCTAGATCCGCTCGCAGAGCCTTTATCGGCTTTTTTATCAGACGGGCGCACTGCTCTCATAAATATAAGGATCCATTTTTTGAGGCCATCACTAGCTCTCTTTATTGCTGCGACCATGCCTTGTTCGCTATTGCTCATGGGTATCGGACCTCAAGCCCTGGCAAAGCCAGCTGCTAGAGGTGGCGGCAGCGTCTATCTGACCACGCCCAATCCGACCACACCGATCGAGCACAACAATCGCGCCGTCGAATTGGGGAGCAAGGGGCTCTGGGATCAAGCCATCCAGGAGCACGAGATAGCCCTGGACGGTGCTCCGGACGTCGAGATGTTTCGTCGCAACCTGTCCTCCGCTCACCTTAGATATGCGGACATTCTGGCAGGCAAAAAAAACTACACGGCCGCGATCCAGCACTATCGCAGCGCACTCTATGTAGATCCAAACAACGGCCAGGCCGACTACAGTCTGGATAGATGCTTGCAGGCCCTGGGCAAGTCGGCTGGCGATCCTGGCTATAGACAGAGTCTGGCGGAAAGCGCCGAACGCACGCCAGGTCACTTTACCGAAGCAGTAGTCGAATACCGCAAATGCACCAAGCTCCAGGAAAACAGCGGCCCCGCATATTTTCGCCTGGGACGCTGCCTCTTGCGTGGCAATCGAGACCAGGACATAGTCTCTGGCTACAAGGAGCTCCTCACGGCCGTCCGCAAAAGCTGGGGCGAAAACGAGCAAGATCAGCTCGTCGAGTGCCATCTCCTGATAGCCGACACGCTCAAGGATTTTGCCTACAAGGCAAAAAACTACGCCGATCGCACCAAATACGTAAAGCGCCTCAACAACTCCGCAGTCGAGTATCGTCGCGCGGCCACCATCGCTCCCAACAACATGCAGGCCGTGCGCGGCCTGATCGAGGTCACGCTGGAGGCGATCTCGATCTCTCCTACATTTAACAACTACCTGACCCTGGGTGGCGGCTATGTTTTGTCTGGAGACTTTGATCGCGCCAAGGCCAACTACGAAAAAGCCTGGAAGCTCGATCCCGCCAATGCCATGCTGGCCAAGGCTCGTCGGGTCTATCACCAAAACGTAGTCTCTTCGGCCATCGTGCCGATCACGCGGGTCGCTGACTCGGTACAAAAACTGGAGGCCGAGCTCAAAAAAAATCCAGAGGACACCGAGATCCTCTATCTGGTAGCACGCGGCAAAGAAAAATTGGGAGAGACCGGCGAAGCCGTCGCCCTCTTGCAAAAAGCCCTCTCGATCAACAAATACGCCAATCCAGAGATACAGGCCTCGCTTGCCCGTTTGACTGGTCAGGCACCTCCGACCACGCCTGATGGCAAGCCAGCTGTCGGTGCGGATGGCAAGCCCATCGCATCGGCCAATCTTACTGGGGCCGGGGCTGCGACTGGCACCGGTGCAGGCGCGACCAAGACCCCAGACGCCAGTGCAGCCAGTGCTGCAGCCTTGAGCAAGGTCGAGGGTCTCTTGCGTGATGGCAAGCTGGACGAGGCAGACCAAGAAGCCGACAAGATACTCGCGACCAATCCTCGCGAAGGCAAGGCCTGGCAATTTAAAGGCGCGATCCAGGAAAAGAAAGGCAATCTGGACGACGCCGCCACCGACTACCGACAGGCCGCTGGCCTTGGCATAGCTGATGCCGACTCGCAATTGAGACAGATCAACCTTGCGCGCATCCAGCCCCTACAAAAAGATGCCGACAAATTTGTCGCCGACAAAAACCTCCCCGAAGCCGCGTCAGTGCTGCGTGAGATCACGATCCTCGCGCCTTCGTTGCCCGGCCCCTACAAGCAACTCGCCGATGTGCTCAAGCAGATGGGCGATACAAAAGAAGCCGAGCGCTTGCTAAACAAGGCAAACGATCTCGACAAACAAAAATGAATAGTTATGATGTCTATAAAGTCATGAAAAATCCTAAACTCTTCACACTATCCCTAACTCTTTCTCTCTGCACCCAAATGGTGCTGCATACGACATTGCCCTGCACGATCCTGACTGGTCCGGCCATGGCCACCACCCTCGCCGAGGCTGATGAGCTCTTGATCCAGGGGAAATTGCGGCAGGCCGAGGAGTCATATAGAGAGCTATTGGGAGAGGACGAAAGCGGAGATGTGGCGGCTGGTCTGGCAGTGGCACTGGCCAAGCAAAATACGCCTGCAAAAATACTAGAAGCCGAAAAAATCCTGCGCAAGGCTAAAGAGACCCACGCCGACAATCCCAATCTCATGGCTGCGGCAGGTTACGTATCTTTTGTACATAGCAAGTCCGTGGCCTCGCCAGCCAAGCGCGACCTCTATCTCACTGCCGCCGAAAACCTCTGCTCCAAGGCCATCGCAAAAAATCCCAATATCGTCATCGCGCAGCAGACCCTCGGCCTGGTCAAATATGCTCAGGACGATGTCGAGGGCGCCATCGAACCCTTGAGACAGGCAGCCAATCTCGCCGACAATTTTGTCAATCTGACCCTCCTCGCCCAGGCACTTTTGCGCGTCGATCCTCGCGACAAAGAAGCCGAAGAACTAGTCGACAAGGCGCTCAAGCTCAAGGGCGACTATCCGCTCGCGCACCTGCAAAAAGCCATCATGCTGACCAATCAAGGCAAACACGAAGAAGCCTTTATGGAGCTGCACAATATCCCCGATAGCGCGCGCTCGAGCGAGTGGCACGCCGTGGAGGGCAATATCTACCAGAGGCAGGGCGATGGCCCATCTGCGGTCGCGGCCTGGAGCAAGTCCATCGCCGAGGATCCCCGCAATCCTCTGCCCTACCGCAGCAAGGCCGAGTTTTATGCCATGCGTGGAGATGGGGAGATGGCGATCTCGGAGTTTCACAATGCTCTGGATATCTTGCCCAACGACTTTGAGATGCGCGCGGCCCTGGCCGAGCTGGCCCTCCGTCAGGACAAGCTCGATGTGGCAGAGAGCGAGTTTAAGGTGATCCTCCAATCCAAACCCGAAGACCCCAAGGCGCTTTTGGGCCTGGCACGCTGCGGATTTAGACGCTATCGCAAGGATGGTGCCTACCCACCCGAGTTTACGCAGTTGATGGACAAGCTCCAAAACGTGGTCTCCGAGCAGTCGGTGCAGGGCAAGGTCGTGGATGGCAAACGATCCCTCGAAGAAAAAATGGCTCTGACCGAGGCAACCAAATCGCTGACTCAGGGTCAGTTTAGAGATGCCACCTCCAAGTTTCTCGAGGTCATCGACAAACACAAAGAAGACCCCTTCGAATTGCTTACACTTGCCGACCAGTGCTATCTGGAGGGCGATTATCGCTCAGCCGAAAAAGCCTACAACTACGCAAAAGATTTTCCCGAAGTCTCCACGCGTGCCGATCAGGGCATCAGCAAGATCAGCAACCAGCGCAACGAAGCAGCCCGCCATACCAAATTGGGAGATGCCACCGGCAAGATACCGGAGGTAGCGATCGACCATTACAATCAGGCTCTGGCAGCCGATCCACAGTACCCGCCAGCCTATTTTGGCCTCTTCAATCTATACAACAAATCCGACTCTGCTCAGGCAATCAAATTTGGCCAGGGCTTTCTCGAGGTCTCCGATGATACCAATCCTCAAAGAAAGACCGTCGAAAGCGTGATTGCTAAACTAAAAAAAGGCTCCGGCAAAAACTGATTTTTTTTATCGTCGACAAAGGGGTGGTCTAGATGGCCGGTTTTAAAAACAAAAATGCAGGCAAGGTCGCTAAACCCGGCGATACTTTTGATGCGAGTCCCGGGCCCAGTCCCGACGATCAGGGACGCCCACGCAATCTGCAAGAGACCAAAGGCTGGGGCAAGGCCCAAAACAAACTGGCTCAGTTTTGGCAGTCCTATCTCAATATCCTCGCCAAGTCCTTTGCCAACATGTCCCGCGAAGACCAGGAAAACATGATCAGCAGATTTTGCCAGGTCTTTGCCATCGGCATCGGCGTCGTCGCGCTGCAATGCTTTTACTCAGTCCTGATCCTGCCTCTGCGCGTCATATCCTTTCCTCTGGTGGTCGCGATCGCCTGGATCGCTGCCGCCAAATTTATCGCACCGGCAGTCATCGACAGGCTCACGCCCTATCTCAACAAGCAATAATCATCATGAAAGATGTCGTCGCAAAAAACTGGAAGCTCATCGCCGGTGGCCTGGTCATCGCCTTTGCTGCCAGTCTGATGCTGCGAGAGGTCTTTGATTATCTGGCCGGCGTGACCCGCATCCTGACGATGATAGTGAGCACGGTAGTGGTGGCGTATCTGGTGATGAAAGTCTGGTCGGTGATGAGCAAGAAACCAAAAGTTAGAGACCAAGAGAAAGTACAAGAGAAAAATCAAGATCTATGAACAAGTCCAGGAAGACCACTGCCAATCTAGCGAGCCTCGCACTCTCAGCCTGTCTGGCACTGGCCATGACAGCATCGGCCCAGGCCGCGCGCAAGGCCGAGCCACCGCCCAATTATTATCAAAAGCCCACGAGCCTCTCCGGCAAGGTCGTGGTCATCCCCTCGGGCTTTGTCTTTGAGGGTCGCATTTCCAGGACCATAGGATCCTCTGCCTCTCGTCCTGGCGACAGATTTACCGTCGAGGTCTTTTCGCCAGTGATGGCCAACGGCACCGAGGTCCTGATCCCCTCAGGAGCAGAAATATCAGGAGAAGTCGTAGAAGCCATATCCTCCGGGAGACAGCCAAAAGAAAAAGGCATGCCCCGGCCTCTAGGCAAATTGCGCACCCAGCTCATGACCATCACCTTGCCCGATGGGGCGTCATTTCCTGTCGTCGCATCGCTCGCACCCGATAGCGCCACCGATGCCAGAGGCGCGGCCGGCCTCAAATCCAGACAGTCCAGCGTAGCCTATGTCGGCTCCGAAGCAGGATTTAACGCAGTCAATCCCGCTCTGCAAGGTCGCGGCAGCCGCGATCGCAACGGCAAACTGGCAGTAATGAAAAAAGACGAATTTTTGCGCGACGAGATACTGGGCAATAGCCAACAACGCAATCAGACCTTTAACGGTCCAGTGAGAGCCCTGGTCAAGAAAGGCCGTGATCTCTACATATATTCGGGGTCTTCGCTGTCGATCAGATTGGATGCCCCACTCAAGATGACTTATGCAGCTTCGCAGGGACGCGCATCGATGGAGGCAGACCACATCACGCAAACCAGCGGTGATCAAAACGCGGGCCAGAGCAATGCCCCAGAGGGCGATGCAAATAAAAGTAACACTGCATCTGGTGGCAAACGCTTTAGCAAGAGCAAAAAAGAAAAAGCACCAGAGGGTCCCGATCCAAGCGCTGGCGGCAGTCCCGCTGGGTCAGGCGCGGGAGCTGGATCTGGCGCATCGAGCGACTTTTAGATGACTCAGGCAAAACCATTTGTCCTGGCTATCACAGGAGCCTCTGGAGCCATTTATGGCCTCAGACTACTGCAATTTCTCCTGTCCATCGAGCAGCCCGTAGACCTGGCTCTATCGCGCGCGGCCAGGCGCGTCATGCTCGAGGAGCACGATCTGGTCTTTGGCAGTGAAATAAAAAAAGAGCTGCTCGATCATCTCGGGATCGCGCAAGAAGCACCACTGATAGTGCACGACCTCGGAGACTATGGTGCGTCCATCGCCTCCGGATCCTACAAGACATGCGGCATGGCGGTAGTACCCTGCTCTCTGGGCACGCTAGGCGCTATCGCGGCAGGCCTGACCGAAAACCTCATACACAGGGCGGCGGCAGTGACTCTAAAAGAAAAGCGCAGACTCTTGATACTCGTGCGCGAGATGCCTTTTGGTCACATCCAGCTCAAAAACATGACCGCCGTATCCGAAGCCGGTGGCATCGTCGCCTGCGCCTCTCCAGGTTTTTATCATCGACCGCAGACGATACAGGATCAGATAGACTTTGTCGTCGGCCGCGTGCTCGATCAGTTTGATTTTGACAATGCTCTTTTTAAAAGATGGAAGAGCGAAACAGAATTGTGGGACACAAAAAACAATGGATGACTATGACTTTGCTCTCGGTCCGATCGTGGCGGTAAAAGGGCTCAAAGGCGAAGTAAAAATCAAGAACGATTGCCGTGCTGAGCTAGTCAAAGGCGCAAAGCATGCTCTTTTAAAATTTAAACCCCAACGCGACGAAAAAGGCAAGATGACGCAGCGCCCAGATAGCGACTGCACCATTGGCGGTGCATATGCCGATCGGGGCACAGTCATCCTCAAGCTCGATCAATATCCCGATCGGACGGCAGCAGAGTCGATCATCGGTGCCTCAGTCCATCTAAAACGCAGCGAATTGGCGCAATTGCTCGAAGACGAGTGGTTTCTCACCGATCTCATCGGTCTCGATTGTTTCGATACCGAGGGTACTCATGTCGGCAAGGTAAAAGATGTAGAGGTACAGGCCACAACCATCTTAACCATCGTCTACGAGAGCAAAGAGGTACTAGTGCCTTTTGTTAAAGCACTAGTACCAGATGTAGATATAAAAAATGGAAAATTAATTATTAATGCCATTCCGGGTCTACTAAGCGATTGACTTATGGAAATAGACATCTGAAATTGTGAACTCAAATTGAAACCGAAGCACGGAAATGGTTAAAGCTGTTAGACACTCCCCACATAGAGACCTAGAATATGAACCGCTCTAAAGTATGCTAGTTCATACTCGAAGACACCAACAATGCAGCATTTGCCCATGTATGGAGAAGCCTAATGACAGTAATCTTGGCGCAACTTCAAACCGGCAGATCGATTCATTGCTCTGACTCTTTACTAACCAGAAAAACAGATGGAAGGAGGGAGCGTGTAGAAGGCTCTGGAATGGCTAAAATCATTAGCTGTCCAAAATTTCATGGTGCAATATCATGGTGGGGCTTAGTCGGCACCGATACTTGGAATGCAAAAAACTGGCTCGAAGAAGTTATATCTAGATTGGACGTACGCGAGAAGATGAGCGTGGACAATTTCGCAGACTCTTTAGCAGACGAGCTCACCTATCTGTTAAAAGAAAGCCACCTGGAGAAACAACGGGGTATCGGACTGCACTTCACAAGCCTCGAAAAGATAGACGGAAACTTGATTCCCGAGTTATTTTTAATCACCAATTACAATGGAATGGAATATCAAACATCCCATAGGTTTGTTTCACAACGCCAAACCTTCCACACTATCAGTGACAATAGAGACAGTGATTTTGATTTGCACAAGCGACCATCTTACAGACAAAAGGTCTTTGAAACGCTAAGGCACGCGCCCTTGATATATTCAAATGGCCAACCGCAACTATTTGCGCAACTGATGCCTGAGATTAGATTCTCGGCACTAAATTATTCCCAGAAAAAGCAAAAATTTTGGCGAGACTTTCCCTACAAAATTTGCAAAAAGATAGTTGAACTTCACAAAGAGAAAGTTGAATATGATCAGCTATTGGCAGATGGCCCATTCTGGGAGATAACAGTCTCCCTCTCTTCGATTCGCAAAAGGCAGCGATTCTAACAAATCTCAACTCCAATTAAATCCCAAGGGAGAAGTTATGGACGTTGTATATTATGACAAAAAAGGGAAACCACTTTGTTATTGTGATGATGGCACACATATTTTCAGCTTTGACGGAAAGCCTTTAGCTTATATCAATGATGAAGATATTTATTCCTTTCCGGGACGTCATTTAGGATGGCTTAAAGATGGCTGGATAAGAGATCATCAAGGCCAATGTGTTTTGTTTTCCGAATTATCACGCGGTGGTCCGGGCTTACCAGGAAAGATGGGTGTTCCGGGCAAATCTGGCAAGTTTGGACTACCAGGCAAAGGTGGGAGGGACGGACGCCCGAGTCAACCAGGATTCAATAATAATTGGTCCAGCGCCACCTGGCAGGAGCTTTTCCGATAATATTCACGTTGAGACACGCAAAAACAGCAGTATTTTCAAATGGTCATTTCAGAGCACAATTTGTGAGACAATGTCGCACTTTCTATCACTAATCACTTTAATCTCAGTTTCCGGCCACCAGATAAGTGAGTGTTCGGGCACGCTCGTGACTGCTACCACCTGCAAGAAGGGAATGCTGATTGTAGCTGATAGACTTACGAAAGATTCTATACGCGGGAAAATCAATGGTCCATCCAAAATTCTTGCAATTGGCCAATGCACGGCGGTTGCAAGCACAGGCCGACCAGTGTTTTCGCAAATCATCAATGCGACACCGGCCTCACTCGAATTATCACCTTTATTTGACGCCAATGAAAGCGCAGCTTCTTATCTGAGGATGCAAGATCTAGACGACAGCATTTACGTGTACGCGGAAGAGCTATCAAAGCACCTGGAAAATGAATTTATTAAAGCGTTTCAAAACAGACCTGCATTCAAGTGGCCGATATCTGATCCTAAAGACCCATGCTTGTTTCAGACATGTGTTTTTCATTTTGCTCGCAAAACAAAGCATTTTGAAATTATGCTGATCAAATTAAATTACAAGCAACAATTAATTCCAATTGTACGAGCAACTGCGATGCTAGCTCTCCCAAATGATCTTGAGACAGGGACAGTTAGGGCTTTCGGAAATACCGAAGTAATTGATAATGCTCTTGGTTCTCCTTGCTCTAACAACAAGTCGGCCATGAAAATTGGAAAATTTAGCAACCTACCTCGAAAGACCTTATCCCTGCATGAAATTCTCAAAGAACAGGAGAAGATATTTCTTATATCTGAAAGCCTGACTTTACACAAGGAGCATCCTACAGGGAAACAAGTTGACGCGATTTTACTTCTAGATACAGCAAAATTAAAATGGTTGCTCCAGGGAAAAGTCTTAAAGTAGCATATAGTGCAGGGCACCAAACCAAACAGACAAATACCCTAGACAAACCGAAAAATCCTCAGATTGACATGGGATCTGAACTTGGTTTCATCGGTGAAACCGCATTGAGGGTATCGCAAATCCCATCATCAAATAAACTGAAGCAACAATCCCACCACATAAAATTGCCGCAATCAATGCTAACAAACAGCGCTTTCACCGTGCACCTCCCCTATGATTGATAAAGCTCAGAGGGCGCGCACTAAAAGTGGTGGCACTGACACTTGCAGTATAACTGCATCTGACTCGATATTCATAAACCATATCACAAGTTAAATATCGGTGGAGGATTAAACAATGGATTGGCAAGTCGAACTCATCATGGCACTGCGCGCGGTGATTGCAGCAGTTCTTGGTGGCTTTATAGGGGCAGAACGCGAACGACACGGCCAGGATGCTGGTATCCGCACCTATGGAGCAGTAGCTCTCGGAGCTTGTGTTTTTGGATTGATTTCGGCACATGCCCTCGGTACCAGCGGCGTCGATACAAGAATAGCCGGCCAGGTAGTATCTGGAGTTGGCTTTTTAGGCGCTGGCGTAATAATGCGCGAGCAAGGCAAGGTGACCGGCTTGACCACAGCCGCCACGGTTTGGTCCACGGCTGCAGTAGGTCTCGCCATAGCGTTTGGAATGTACCTTCTGGGCACGCTCACTGCAGCAATCATTTTTATCCTTCTCGCCTCTCACCATCTACCAGGCTGGAACCTAATTGCAAAGAAAAATCATAAATCGGACGACCACAACTAGCTTTATTGTGTCAGGCCCTCAAATCGGAGAATCACTAGCTTGAACTCATTTGCACCTATAGTCATATGGTCCTTAATACCGACTTTTGCCATGGTGGCAGGGGGTGGGCTCACGCTAATAAAACCCATCAACGACTCTATTCGCAGCATGATCTTACATTTCGCCGCAGGAGTGGTGTTTTCGGTGGTATCAGTAGAGCTATTGCCAGACATCATAAAGCGCCATGCACCGATCCAGATAATCATTGGATTTTCACTTGGAATAGCTACGATGTTGGCACTGAGGACGCTAAGTAGGCGAGCAGAAAAAGCCGCAGATGAGCAAACGAAAACCGATCGCTTACCCGTGAGCTTCCTCTTCGGCATTCTCATAGACATCATAGTGGACGGTCTACTCTTAGGAATTGGGTTTGCTACAACCGGGCCCATAGGCACCATGCTCACGATAGCCTTATCGGTGGAATTGTTCGCTCTCGGATTGGCAGTAAGCGCAAGCTTGCAAGCCAAATTGCTTTCAAAGAAAAGAACATTTTACTTGGTCGGCATCTGTTCTAGCATCTTTATCATAGCCAGCATCGCTAGCTCAGCTGCTTTGAGAATACTAGACAGCAACAATCTCGAAATCGTTCTATCTTTCAGCCTGGCGGCATTGCTGTTTCTCGTAACCGAAGAATTACTCGTGGAAGCTCATACCGAGGAAGAAACCCCGTTTCATACCGCGTGTTTCTTTTTGGGTTTTCTAGCTCTCTTCATATTGGATCTTCTCAGCAAGTAGATCGCAGCGATTGCCTTACTTTGGACAATGCTTAAGAATGCCGCAAATAAAATCGCAGATCGAAATACTAAGCATCATTGATCGAACATGCAAAGATACGCTCACGCAGCGGCCTGCTCACATTTTGCAAACTCAATTTGGATTGTTGAGTTGTCGATATCAAACTTGTCGTGCAAAACTGATTGAATGCTAGAACGCAAGACATCCACATTTTGATCGGGCAAGCCCAAGATATGACACGAGAGCACGTCATGCCCTTGCGTAAGCGTCCAGACGTGGATGCTGTGTATGCCTAATACTCCCGTGATTTGCAAGATCTCAGACTCTAACGCTTGCACCTTTATTCGTTCCGGTGTCCCTTGCATCAATATATGAACGCACTCTCTCAGTAATAGCCAGGTGCGAGGTAATATAAAGACTCCGATAATGCCGCTGATGACAGGATCGATCCAATACCAATTGGTAAAGCCAATCACAACCCCGGCCACTATAACCGCTATCGAACCGAGCAGATCACTCAGCACCTCAAAATAAGCAGCCTTCACATTTAGCGAATTGCCGGAAACCCGGGTCAAAAGTCCGATACCAATCAGATTGACAATCAGCCCCAGCACCGCGATGATCACCATCGGGCCAGACATAATTTCCTGTGGTTTCCACAATCGCCCGACAGCCTCATACAAGATAAAGCAAGACATCAGCAGCAAAAACAAGCAGTTGAGAAATGCGGCCAGGATCTCACTACGATAATAGCCATAGGTTTTTTCAGGAGAAGAGGCTCGCTTGGCAAACCGGATTGCAATTAAGGCCAAACCAAGCGCTGCGGCATCACCCAGCATATGGCCGGCGTCAGCAAGCAATGCGAGACTCTTGGTCCAAAAACCACCAACAATCTCTGCAACCAAAAAAGCAACGGTCAGATAAAAAGTGACCTCCATAGCCTTCGCACCTTTGGTACGCAATGTCTCCATATTGTTATGCTCGTGACTATGTCCCATACTCATTCTCCAAAATCTCTATCATTGATGTATTTATCGTGAGGCAAATCGCATCCAGAGGCAAATCGTTGGGCAGGTCGTCAAAAGGTCTCTCAACCTCTTCTGCGAGCATCTCCAGCCCAAACAAAAAATAGCCACTGACGAGCACTATAAGTGGCACAAGCCAATGAAAGACAGGAGCGAGAAGCCAGGGCAAGCACCCGATATTGAGGATGAGACCAAACCACAAAAGTAGTTTGTAAGATGCAGAAATCGGCGATTTGACAATCCGTTCGCAGGCACCGCATATATCCATCAATGCTTTGGCATGAGTATCTAACTGCAATCTCTCCCAGTCGCTGATTTTTTCCCTTTGACGCAAAATCGCAATCAATCTATATAGCCTTTGCGCAATTGCAATTGGCACATGCTGCCCCAGATCGCTGATTCCGAGCTGAGTTAGGCGATGTCCAGATCTCTCGAGTCTGAGGTGGGTCTTTAGGGATTCGGCAAAGCTGCTCATCAAATTAGAAGCGATAATCAAATCCACTCTATCTATCGGTTCAACCGTACATTTGAGTTTGATAGCCAAGTTGCGAGAATCATTTACCAGCTGTCCCCAAAGTTTCCTCCCTTCCCACCAGCGTTCATAAGCACTGTTATTTCTAAAGATCAAAAGCAAACCAAAGACTACACTTATCGAAAGCGCTGCACTCGCGTTGAAAATCTGAGCACTTGGCACTGCGTGACTGTCTATATAGCAAACGAGAGATGAGTAAAGCACCGCGCCTGTGAGTGACCAGATCAAGCGCATGCCACCAGGCACGAGTAGCCTAAATAAAGATTTGAATGTCACCATGTTTTTGACTGCGTTCGGAAACCTATATCATCAAAATACACCCAAGTTGCAATTCAATCCTCGACTAATTATGCTAACAATGTTTACACCGAAAGATCTTAAGCAGTAAGCCGCTCAACAAAAGCCGCACCCAGAGCCAATTTGCGCACACGCAAGCTTAAACTTACCCACCTGTTAGCAAGCGCAAAAAAACTTTTTCTATGCGCCAAAAGAAAATGATAATGATTATCAATTGCTATACTGCGGCGTGTAAAGCAGCTGCACAAGGGACTTTGCAAACATCGCCAGCTTGTGTAAGATGGCATCAAGGTAGCGGTGACTCAGTTGAAAGAAGTAGTATCTCGGCTTATTGCAATTTGTTTTTTGCTGGCGGCATTTGTCAGCAACATCTGCTTTTGCGATGATAGCTGTATTACTGCACAGCTAGCTGACGGACTTGCAAGCACAGGGACGATGCAATCGGAGCGCTTTCTTTCGGGAGATCAGGCTCCTTCCATGCATGACGCGTGTTGTTCGGATTGCTGCAGAGAGCTGCCTGCAAGCCTGACTCAGACTAGATCTCAACAATTTCCTGATGAAGTTATTGCTGATCCAGGCCATGCGCCTCTACTCGTTACGGTTGCGCCCTTCCACCCAGCAATTGCGTCGCGCCCCCCATTTCGTGGTCCTCCAGATAAAACGACTGGCAAGATCGTCTGTATACGCAAAAACTCATTGCTCATTTAATCCAAAAAGAATGTCCGCTCGCAGCGTTCCTTTCTTTTTGGATTTATTATGCGCAACCATACAAAATTTTGCCTAGCATGGATCATTTGCATTTGGACCTTATACCCAGGTCTAGCTACTCTAGCGCACGGTGATGATGGTGGTGCATTTGCACCGACAGATGAAGCCGCTAGACTTCTCGAGCTGGACATGGACGATCTTTCAAAAGACTCAATAGGTCTTAAAACCCAGAGAGTCGAAAACAAGACAATGAGCAGTTTTCTCAGAGCCACCGGTGAGGTACAGGCAGCAGAAACGCGCTCTTTCGAGGTCAATACTCCAGTTTCTGGCGTTGTGCAATCAGTATATGTAAAGCAAGGAGATCTGGTAAAAAAGGGGCAGATCTTAGCTTCTATCTATAGTCCAGAAGTAGCAACTGCACTTGCGCAATTAGTCAATGAAACCACGAGAATAGAAGCCGAAAAAGCTCGCATTCGAGTGCAATACCAGAATGACATCAAATTGCAAGAGAATCAGCTCAAGCTTAGCATAATTGCATACAAGCGAGAGAAAGAACTACTCGCAGAGGGCATAACCGCCAGAAAGACATTTCAAGAAACCGAAAATGCTGAAGAGTCGGCATCGGTCAAATTGCAGGCTCTAAAAATGCGCTTGCAACAGGAGCTGGAGTTATTAGATCGCCAAAGAGAAATCCTGATCCAGACCAGCAAAGATCAGCTACGAATAATGGGTTTGAGCAATAAGGAAATTTACAAAGCCATTGAGAGCAAGCATGTCAAAGCAGACCTCAATGTCATTGCTCCACTTGCAGGCTATGTGACACTCAGAGCAGTAACGATCGGCGAAAAAGTGGACCCGACTCGAAAACTGTTTTCTATAGTCAATCTTGATCCGATTTGGGTGATGGTAGATGTCTACCAAGAACAGATACCCCAGGTCCACATCGGAGATCATGTGGTTGTCGAAACTCCATCCAAAGATCTAATGGAGGGAAAAATATCATCTATAGGATCGGTGGTTGACGTTGCAACAAAGACGCTGCACGTAAGAATAGTCGTCGACAACAAGAAAGCAACATTACGCCCAGGAATGTTTGTAGTTGCGCAGATCGCCTTTGGGAAGGAAAACAAAAAACAGATAAGTATTCCCGAAACTTCGATCGTTTACCAGAATGAAAGACCGTTTGCATACGTACTCGATCCAAAAGATCGAAAGTTTGAGCCGACTCAGGTGCAGATTGGAGGCCGTTATGCTCAAGACGTAGCGATTCTCACAGGTCTTAAGGAAGGGGACATCGTTGTCACCCAGGGTGCAGAACAATTAAAAGCGCAAAGTCTATTGAAACCACAGGCTCAAGCTCAGCATGACAAAGAGAGCCATGAGGACCACGCCGCGCACAATAAGGAGGCCGAAAAGGAGCCAGCTCCGACAACCGTTATGCTAATGATTTTTCTTGGAGGCTGTGTCTTTGCCTTAACCCTGGTACTTGGATTTGTTTGGGCGAGAAAACGCAATCGCATAGTCAGAGATAGAGAACATGCTCAACCTAATAATTAAGTGGTCGATCAACAATCGCTGGATTGTAAATATATTGGCCTTGATATGGTTTATCCTGGGCATCTACACGACATTCAATATGCCGGTAGATGTTTTTCCGGACTTTGCACCAATACAGGTAGTGGTGCTGACCGAGTCTCCGGGATATGCTCCGGAAGAGGTTGAAAGCCTTGTCACAAGACCCATCGAAGTAGGCCTCAACGGCACCGCCAACGTCAAAACCGTGCGCTCTATTTCAACAATAGGCCTCTCCGTTATTACTGTTATTTTTCAAGATGGAACGAACATTTTTACGGCGAGACAACTGGTCGCAGAAAAAATACAGTCAATCAGATCGAAACTACCAGAGGGCGTTCCTGAGCCGACCCTGGCACCAATCACCAGTGCTGCTGGCGACATCTTGAAACTAGGATTTTATCCGACTGGACAAACCAGTCTTATGGAGTTGAGAAGCTTAATCGACTGGACGATCAAGATGAGATTTCTTGCCGTACAAGGCGTATCAAACGTGGTGGTGATTGGCGGCGAAGTCAAACAATATCAAATCCTGGTCAACCCTGAAAAACTCAGACAGTACGACGTAACACTCGCTCAGGTTCTAAACGCAGCGAATAGCAGCAATGTAAACGCTGCCGGAGGAGTCTTACGCACATCGGAAAAAGAATATCTAGTCAGAGGATTAGGGAGAGTCAATTCTCCTCAAGAAATTGCTGATTCGGTGATTGTAAGCCGTAACGGCACACCTGTTTACCTAAAAAACGTCGCAGATGTCAAAATCGGGGCTGAGTTTAAAATCGGCGACGCTATCGTCGATGGGCATGAAGGGATAGTCCTGACTGTCTTCAAGCAACCCTGGTCAAATACTCTCAAAACAACTACCGATCTCGAGAGTGCCATGCAGGAACTCAGATCAGGACTACCCTCAGACGTCAAAGTAATCACCACTTTTCGCCAGGCTGACTTTATCGAGACAGCCGTTAAAAATGTCAGCGAAGCAGTTATTTTGGGTGGAGTCCTGGTGGTGATAATCCTGTTCGTATTTCTCCAGAACTGGAGAACAGCGTTTATTTCTCTCACTGCCATACCGCTTTCGCTGCTATCTGCAATCATTTTCATGAAGTGGCAGGGCTATACGATCAATACCATGACTCTTGGAGGTATTGCCATTGCAATAGGCGAAGTAGTAGACGATGCCATTATCGATGTCGAAAACGTCTACAGGAGATTGAGAGAAAACAAATATGCAGAGAAGCCAAAATCTGCGTGGAAAGTGGTTTATGAAGGGTCAGCCGAAGTACGGAGCTCTGTCGTCTACGCCACTTTCATAGTGGGTTTAGTATTTTTGCCAGTCCTATCACTCTCCGGCCTCGAAGGCAAAATCTTTGCACCTCTTGCTTGGGCATATTTGATTTCCTTATTTTGCTCTTTAGGTATAGCTCTGACGGTGACGCCAGCCTTGTGCTATTTGTTGCTTCGCAATCTCAAAAACCTACCATCCGAAGAAACATCTTTTGTAGTCTGGTTAAAATCAGCATACAAACCACTTGTAGATTTGAGCATTGCCAATCCCAGAACGGTTTTATGGGCAAGCACAATCATCTTTCTGATCTCGCTTACACCTTTGACCATTATGGGATCAACTTTTCTACCCGAGTTTGACGAAAACAATATTATTGTAGTCACAAACTCTATGCCTGGCACCAGCTTGCAAACGACGATGGAAACAGGTCGGTCGCTACTTAAACATTTAGAAAATGCGCATGGGGTGCTTGCCGCAAGCCAAAGAGCTGGTCGTGCAGAAGGAGGAGAAGATTTTGGTGCGGGTAATTTTTCTGAGTACGACATTCGCCTTAAGTCAGAGGATTCCAATCGCAAAGATATCCTCTATCATTTGCGTCACGAGTTTGCTCACGTTCCTGGGTTAGTCTCTGACTCTGGCTCATACTTACAACACCGAATGGATCATGCTCTTTCGGGGGTCAACGCTGCAATTGCAGTCAAAATATACGGCGCTGATCTCGACAAATTGCATGAACTAGCCAGACAAGTCGAGACCGAGTTTAAACAAGTAAAGGGTGCTGTGGACGTGCATGTGGAGCCTATTATACCGGTGCCACAAATTTCCATTCGCATAGATAGATTGGTTGCGGCCAGATATGGTCTGACAATCAAGGACCTTTCACAAACAATTCAGGCTGCCTTTAGAGGAACGGCCACGAGTCAGGTCCTCGAAGGTCAAAAAGCTTTTGACATGTATGTGTGGTTTTTGCCAGAGTATCGCAATCGCCTTGACGTTATCGAAAATACTTTAGTGGACACGCCGCTAGGCACCAAGATCCCCCTGAAAAATCTGGCCGAAATCAAAATTTCAGATAGCCCAAACAACATTAGTCACGAAAATATCTCTCGGAGGGTTTACGTACAAGCAAACGTAGTTGGTCGTGACCTCGGAGGCGTGGTAAACGAGGCTCGACAAAGAATAGGCAAAGCGATAAAGCTGCCCAATGGGTACTACATCGTATTTGGCGGCCAATTTGAAGCACAAGAAGAAGCCACCCGCCAGCTACTCTGGCTTTCTGGCGCCGCGCTCGTTGGCATGATTTTGCTGTTGATCATGGCTTTCAAATCTCTAAGAGCAGCGATACTAATCATGGCCAATCTCCCACTTGCGCTCATTGGGGGTGTCTGGGCGATTTTCTTTACTGGTGGAGTAATCAGCGTAGGATCCCTTGTCGGTTTCATCACATTGTTTGGCATTTCGACTCGCAACGGTATCATGCTCATTTCTCATTTTAACGAGATGCTACCTCATTCTAAGTCTCTCGATGATGCCATCGAGTCAAGCGCTTTAGACAGGCTTAGTCCAGTGCTCATGACGGCGTTGACTGCAGCATTGGGAGTACTCCCAATAGCTGTGCTTGGGGGAGCTGGTCGCGAATTAGAACAACCGCTCGCCATAGTTATTTTAGGGGGGATGTTGACCTCAACAGTGCTTACCCTTTTGGTAATACCAGCGATGCTAAAACTTTTCGGCGCAGATCTGGCGCCAATAAAACGCAGGCAATGAGGAATCAAAAATGAAAAAGCACATGGTCGGAATCCGGCTAGAAGAATCGAGTTACCTAGTGTTGTGCAGGCTTGGCAAAGCAAGTGGCGACGCCCCAGGCACTATTGCAAGAAGGCTCATAGAACTCGCATTAGAAGCAAACCTCAATGAAACATTGGCGGATAAAGAAGCGCAAGTATTGGGTGTGTTATACGATCTCTCTTCCAAGCAAGACGATCTTCACCAAATGATTTTAAGGTCGGAAAGACTGCTTAGAACGGTTGAGGATCTCAACCGAAAAATCGAGCAGCATTTTGAAAAAATCAAAAAGTCGACATTCTAAGTTAACGATGTTAGCGCTGATTTACTTTGACAGAATTCAAATCCGCGCCTATCTTTGAGAAGACAAGCAAAGTCCGAGGAGGCATCAATGAGCATAGGTGCAGCAGAAAGTTTTGATGAGTGCATAGGCCTCGCGCACGGTGGCGAGATGCTCCGTCTTTCGGACGAGATGTCCATCGGCGACAAAAATGCCAGCATTGCCTCTGATGGTGATATCAAATCAGCCAGGCAATTTTTCTCAGCCGATAACAACATCAACGACAAGCTTCCAAATCTTACTATCGATCAAACCGCTGCTAGTGCGCCACAAGGGATGTCTCCAACTGATATTGGTGGCAACATGATAAACATTGGCGACATAAATCCATTAGGCGGTATCACCAATTTATTATCTGGACTATTTGACCTAGCGGTCAACAATCTAACTCCAGATGCCACTAACCTCTAGATTTTTTAACACCTTAAATGCGCCAAAATGGTCGATTAATAATTTTGCTTGCTCTGGCAGTATCCAATGGGGCTTACCAAAAAGCAAGCGCTCAAACAGTAGATCTCTCGCCGATTACGCTACCGACCACCGTTAGTAGTGCCAGCAGCGCTGGCGGTTTGCAGCATGCTTTCCAATGGTGGACCCCTGTTTACATGGACATGCCATTGAGCAAGGATCAAAATAACCGCCTGTACTTCGAAGCCAATCCTCGTCTAGGAGACAGCCTCAACGGCATGGGCCAATTGATCTTGCGTACGGCAATAGGCAGGCGTTTTCGCTACAACACTTCTGTATATGCTGGCTATGCATTCAACAAAACCTTTCAACCCAGCAGCGTTTACGAAAACCGCGTCTTCCAACAATTTGGCTACAATCATAGCCTGGGCAAAAAAATCTTGATCAATCATAGATTTAGACTGGAGGAGCGATTTATCCAGGGCCTTAACGGCAATTGCAGCGTTCGTGGCCGATATTTCTTGAGAGCTGCTTTACCAATAACAAAAAACTACTATCTTGCAAGCTTTGACGAGCTATTTGTCAATTTCAATTCTATTCCAGGTGGTCCCCAAGCGGGCATCGACCAAAACAGGTATTTCGCTGGCATCGGTCGTAGGATTGGTAAAAAAGTCAATGTAGAATGCGGCTATCAGTTTCAATACGTCAACAGATCGGATCAAGCTGACGATAGAGCAGGCCACGTTCTTCTGACCCAGATGTTCATAATGCTGTGACGACCAAGGTGTCAATCCTAAGGGTTTATCAATTCGAATTTATTTGCCCTCTCGCTGAGAAACAAATGCTTGTCTCGGCAATAAATCTCAAGGCGTTCATTCTGAAAACCCGACCACCCGCCGGTCTCCTTGGCATATACAAGGTGCCAATCCTTTTCTAATTTTCTATAAAATCTTGGTGATCCACAGTTGGCACGATTGGCAATCAGGATAACGATATTGCCACGATAAAAGCGCAAGGCATCAAAAGCCATCTCATTGAGAGGCGGCCAACTGATAAAGAGGTTATGTCGTGGGTACTGTAGCAAGTCGATACTAGTGCCCTTAATTACATCAGTCCAGCTAATGAAGTTTTTCTTTGGCAGACCAAAAATATTTGTACCAAAAAACCAATTCTTTCCTTCATGAGGAGGGTATGCTTCTAAAGCAACAACGTCTACACCCGCTTGTGCTAACAACCAGGCATTGTAACCGTTGCCAGCACCAAGCTCGACAATTGGAGAAAGCTGTTTGAGCAAATCGATAGTGTCGGGATGCATGACTGAATAGCAATATTTTTCGCGCATTCGTTCGAAAAACAAATAATGGCATTTGGTAGGAATAAACCAAGGCGAACACATCTGCATCTCGAGATACAATCTGTCGACTGGCGAAAAGTCGACCTCTGCGGCTAATCTGCGAAGCAATTGCTTAGCATCGGATCTGTCTAAAGAATCCACAGCCAGCAAGGACATATAAAGCTGCCAATACGGATGCTTGATAGGAAAATAATGATTCATTTCTTTATTTTCACTATTGAGAAAAGGAGCGCAATTTATATCTGTGCTAACAAAGACAAACAGATGGTGCTGCAATTCAAGCCACTTACAGCCAAATATGAAAACAGCCAAAACTTGGAACATACGACGATCGCTGCCAAGCAAATTTGAAATCTTAGAAGTGCGCTAACAAACGCAAACAAAAAGGTGAAAGAGCAAATCTCACAACCGCATCTCCTATCACCGATAGGAGAATGAGAAAATTGAATGTTGAGATCGTGCTCGTTGCTCGACCCGTAGCACAACCTTGCCTTCGATCAACTGTTTAAAAAGTATAATGTCTTTACAGCCTCTGATCTGCCACTATTTGTGGTGACAGTCGTCTCTTTTAAGATTGGCTTACTCAAGGGATCATGATGGAAATTTTTTACTGCCTGGGTTGGTTCGTAGCATCCTGCATACTGATGTCTTTTATCGAGCATCAGGTCCACGCCAGGCTCATGCATAAAGCGAGCATACCTGCCTTTAAAAAGACCTATATGGCTCATGCCCTGGATCACCACAAGCATTATTCCGAAAAATTTTACGATGAGCCCGTGCCGCCAGGCGAGGACAAAGAGATCCAGCTGACGGTGAGAAAGGCCCCTATCAAGGCTCTGCCCTTTGCGATCGTCATATCACTGGTCTCGTGGGTCGGTGGATTGATGTTTATCCTCGTAGTCACGATGCACCACTGGATCTGGAACAAGATCCATTTAGAGATGCACAAACCCGAGGCACGCGGATTTAGCCGCTGGCCCATCTACAAGATGCTCGCCCAGTATCACTGGTTGCATCACCGCCATCCCAACAAAAATTTCAATGTGGTCTTTCCTTTCGCTGATTTTATCCTTGGCACAAATATCAAAGCGACCCCACGCGAAATGGAAGAAATGCGCGTCCTAGGGATCGCCTGATTTTTATAGCTTAAATATTTTCCTCTTGAAAACTTGCGGCGATAGCCTAGACTCTATCTATAAACCTATAGATAGAGGAAACCCCGTCGCCAAAATCTTTCGATCATGAGGACGCGCGTTTAATGACAGCAACTGCCCCCACAGCAAACCTGTTAGATGCCCAATATCAATTTTTGCCGGCAGTCAATGTCGTATCGTTTGCCGGACCTGGTATGAAACAAGGCATGTCTGCCAGTCTAGAACCAGTCGTCAAAAGACTAAATGCCAGGGTCAACTGGTTTGCCCTGACCGATCATCCCCAAGACCAGGCAGAAAACCAGGCAGAATCCCGGAAAAAGGGATCAGGGCCGGGGTTTTCCTATTACACGCCAAAGCTCTCCACAGGCTTGATGGCCCGTCTTTTGGACGACTACAAGACCATGGCCCAGGGCTATCTCTGGTCTCTATTGCATGGCGATCCGCACAAGTATCCTTTTGACCTCAAAATCTGGAAATCATTCAAACAACTCTCTCAAGCAGTGGCTGGTGAGTGCCTCAATTCGTCCACGATGAGCTTTCCCAGTCTATGCTGGCTGCATGACTATCAACTGGCCATGGGAGCTCCTGCGCTCGCCTCCCAATCAGGCATCATCCTCTGCCAGTTTTGGCACGTGCCCTTTCCCAGCGCTGCCGTCATGCAGCAGTCGCCCATCGGTGCGGAGCTGACGCAGGCTCTCTTGCAAAACAAACTGATCGGCTTTCATACCGAAAGATACGCAAGCAATTTTCTCGATACGGTAGAAGCGTTTTTTCCCGAGGCAAAGATCGACCGCGCACTAAAAGTGGTATCACTCGGTCGCAAGCAGACCAGGGTCGCAGTCATGCCTCTGGGCGTCGACTCCAGCTACTGGCAAAAACTAGCCATGGACAGCAAACCGCACGCAGAGGCGCTCGCACGCACCCATGGGCTCGCCCAGCAATACATAGTCGGCATCGACAAACTCGATTACACCAAGGGCATCATCGAGCGTCTCAACGGCCTCGACCTCTTTCTCGCCACTCATCCCGAGATGCTCAAACGCTTTCATTATGTACAGCTCTCGCAACCCAATCAAGGTGCATCAGAGGAGCACAAGCAATACGAGATCCTCGTCGACAAGCGCATCTCGGCCATCAATACTCGCTTTGGCGATGCCGACTGGCAGCCCATACTGCATATCAAAGAGCATCTCGGACACGCCAAGCTCTCGGCCTGGTATCAGTCAGCGACTGCACTGTCCATCAACTCGCTCAGCGACGGCCTCAATCTGCTTGCAAAAGAATTTGTGGCGTCGCGGATCGACGAGTCTGGCGTATTGATACTGTCAAAGGCCACAGGCGCAGCCGAAGAATTGGGGCAGGGAGCCATCCTCGTCGACCCCACCGATCCTGCCGCCATCAGTGCGGCCTTTGCTCAAGCACTTTCGCTTACATGGGAAGAAAAGCACAATCGCATGGTCGGCATGCGGCAGACGATCGGCTGGAATCAATTGATCGGCTGGGCGATGGGCTTTTTGGGGCAGGCACTGGCAGAATAAACAGCCTATCGATCACTCTACTCTATGAGCATCGAATCGCCATAGCTATAAAAGCGATAACCCTCTTGGACTGCGTGCTGATAAGCGGACATGATCAGATCTCGTCCGGCAAAGGCCGCGACTAGCACCAAAAGACTCGATCGGCTCAAGTGAAAATTGGTGATCATCGCATCGGCCATCTTAAACTCGTGGCCCGGACGGATGTATAGACTGGTGGACGCATTGTCGGCCGCCTGCAGGACTCCGGTCGCACCGGCAGTCTCCAGGGTGCGCAGACTGGTGGTACCGACGGCGATGACACGGCGACCGGATTGCTTTGCGGCATTGATTTTTGCTGCGGTCTCTGGAGAGATGGTGTAGGTTTCTTCTTCGATTGTATGCGACTCCAGAGAGTCTTCGATCGGTTTAAAAGTCCCGGCTCCGACATGCAGTGTGAGGCGCACCACCTCTATGCCTTTCTCCTCCAGCCTCTCGAGCACCTCATCGGTAAAGTGCAATCCCGCTGTAGGCGCGGCCACCGCACCAGGATTGGTGGCATAGACCGTCTGATACTGATAGATGTCGGCTTCGCGTTCTACGCCCTGATTGTAGTCACGATGTATGTAAGGCGGCAGAGGCGCAAAGCCCGAGCGCTGCAAGAGCTGATAGACGTGCTCTGGCTCGCCGAGATCGACTAAGAGCCGCTTAAAGCCATCCGGGCCGAGGATGATGTCGTAGACCTTGATGGTGGCGAGGACCTCGTCGCTATCATCGACCACCACGTCGAGTGACTCACCTGGCTTGAGGCGCTTGATCGGCGTGACCATGGCCTCCCAGAGCGAGTTGTTGCCGGCGATATGAGGCTTGAGCAGGAGAATCTTGACCATGCCACCAGAATGCCTGCGCGTGATGAAACGCGAGGGCAGGACACGCGTATCGTTGACCACCAAAAGATCGCCCTGGCGCAAGAGATCGGGCAGATCATAAAAATGCTGATGTCTAAATGTACCCGTGGCCCGGTCGAGGACAAATAGCCGCGACTCGTCTTTTTTGTCTAGAGGTTTTTGCGCGATCTGCGACTCGGGCAGATCGTATTGAAAGTCCTGGATGGTGTATTGCATAGTAAACTCAATTGTACTTTAAAATATCGCGGAGTCTGAGTGTCGAGTCGGGAGCTAAAGGCGAGGATCATCGAGGTGGGGGCCAGCCAAGGCTTTCACGATATCAAGGTCGCATCCACCGAGGCGATGCACGAGGATCTCGCGACCTATCAGGCCTGGCTCGACAAGGGCTATGCAGCCGACATGGCCTATCTAAAGCGAGATCCGGCCAGGAGAGTGCACCCGGCCATGTCTGCGCCTCAGGCTCGTAGCGTGTTGATCCTCAAGGTCCCCTATACCAGCACCTGCCAGGCTCCGCCCGACGATCGCGTCTGGGGCAGGGTCGCACGCTATGCAGTCGGACTCGATTATCACGAGATCATCAGGGCGAGACTGGAGAGGCTCTGCGAGGCTCTCTGCATCCTGCCTGCGAGCGCACGCGCCGCCACCGACGACCTCGCTCTCTACGAGCAGGCTCTGGCTCGCCGTCATGGAGCTGGCTTTATCGGCAAAAACTCGCTCTTGATCGGACCAAAGATGTCCGGCTCCTATCACTTTATCGCCGAGCTCTTTGTCGATCTGGAGCTCGAGCCGGATACCGAGTACGTCGGCACCTGCGGATCGTGTTTTAGATGTGGTACGGCCTGCCCCACCGATGCCATCGTCGATAGTGGCACAGTCGATAGCAATCTCTGCATCAGCTATCTCACCATCGAAAACAAATACGGCATAGATCCGGCTTTGAGAGCCAGACTCGGCGATTGGGCTTTTGGCTGCGACATCTGTCAGGAGGTCTGCCCATACAACTCCCAGATCGCCCGACTCGATGCTACAAGTGCGGAGCAGAGAGTCTGGCCGGAGCTCAGACCGGAGGCCGGAGTCGGTCACTATCTCGATCTTTTGGGCTTGATCGCCCTGCCGGACGATGAGTCGTATAGACGCATGGTCGGCAAGTCGCCCTTGCGCCGCCCCAAAAGACGTGGACTCACGCGCAATGCCCTGGTGGTGCTGGGCAATTGGCTGGGTGGCAGGGCCGCGAGCGAGGCGGACAGGTCCAGGTGGCACGAGGAGATCGTCGAGGCGATCGGTACGTATATAATGCAGGATCGCGAGAGCATGCTGCTCGAGCACGCGCTCTGGGCCCTGGCCCAGGCCGGAGAGAGAGGAGACGATAGGGCCAGTGATTTGATCGCCGGATTTGATCGAGCGAGACTGGAGCCAGACGATCGTGACAGAGCCGACAGTTATTTTGGGATAGATGGATAAATAGATAAATATGCTCTACTTGCTAGTCTTTATCGGCGCCGGTCTCGGCGGCATCATGAGATATTTTTGCTCCACTGCCATGCTCAGGGCTCTCGGCCCATCATTTCCTTTTGGCACTTTTACCGTCAATATGATCGGCTGCCTCTTGATCGGCCTGATCGCGCATCTAGCCGAGACTAGATCCTATCTCTCGCAAGAGATGAGGACATTTTTGGTAGTCGGGATACTCGGCGGCTACACTACTTTTTCGAGCTTTGGCTATGAGACGGTCACGCTCTTGCGCGATGGCCATCTCACCCTGGCACTACTCAATGCCGGCGGTCAGCTCGTGCTCGGCCTGGTCTGCGTCTGGCTGGGCATGCAGGTGGCCAAGATACTATAAATCTAATCGTCGGATTTTGGCATCATCTCGGTGAGAGAGTCGATGATCGCCTGATCGGTCTTGTGCTGCAGATCGAGGGCGCCAAGCAGCTCCTGGCGAGACATCAGCCCCTTGGACAGGATCAATTCGCCTAGTGGTGCCTCGGATTTGCCTTGTTCGGCGATCAGCTCCTCGAGCTGGTGCAGATTGAGTTTGCCCAACTTGAGCAGGACCTCGCCGAGCTTTTCGACGCGGGTGAGGCGCTCCCATTTTTCTTCGTCGGTCAGATTGTGCCAGTTAGCATTGTCCATGTGATTGGTCCTGTGTTTTCTGCTTTCTTTTTATGCGGTCTTGAGACTCTTTTTTTGCATTGCACCCTGCCTTTTCTCCCGCAACCAGACGAGCAAGCAGCTCGCATTAAAGATCGAAGAATAGGTACCGGATATGATACCGATCAGCATGGCCAGCACAAAGTCGCGCGTGGTGACTCCGCCGAGCAAAAAGAGAGCGAGCAAGGTGATGACGACGGTCAAAGAGGTATACAAAGAGCGAGCGAGAGTCTGATTGACCGAGTCGTTGGCGACTTCGCCAAAGGTCTTTTTGCGCTCCTCGTTGGTGACAGGATCGATGATCTTGGTGCCGACCGACTTGGAGTTTTCGCGGACCCGGTCAAATACGACGATCGTATCGTGGACGGAAAAGCCGATGACGGTGAGGACGGCGGAGATAAAGAGCGAATCGACCTCGGTCTGAAAGAGATATCCCAATGCCGCAAAAACACCGATCAAGACCAGTACGTCGTGCACCAGAGCAGCGATCGCGCAGATGGCATAGTCAAACTTGAAGCGATAGGTGATATATGCCACCATGCCGCCAAAAGTCACAAAGAGAGCCAATAAGCCATTGCTCAAGAGCTCGGGACCGATGGTGGCAGTCACCTTGTCCACCGAGATCTGCTTGTATGGACCGAGCTCGGTCTCTAGTTTTTGGTCCAGAGCACGTTTTTCGGTTTCGCTATCGATAGACTTGGTGCGCATCACTACGGCGGGCTTGCCGGATATGCTGGCCTGCTGCACCTGAGAGCCGGCAAAACCTGCATCCTCTAGGACCTTGTGCACTTGTTCGAGCTCGACTGGACGCTCAAACTGATATTGCAGGATGCTGCCACCAGTAAAGTCGATGCCCGGCTTGAGCGGAGCGCCGTACTTTTGGTAGCAGAGGCCGATAAAGACCAGACCAGGCAGGGTTAGGAGCAAGGAGATGCCCAGCCAGATGCTGCGATATTTGACGATATCGACGATATTTTTGTGGGCGGACATCTAGACGGCCTCCTTGGTCATGACTTTCTTTTTTTGCGTGCCTGCGGGCTTGTGACCAAATAGGCCCCATGAGGCGGGGATGAGGTGCAAGAGAGTACGAGTAGCGGTGACTGCGGTAAACATCGAGACGGCGACACCGATCGCCAGGGTCACGGCAAAGCCTTTGACCACCGATGTACCAAACATCATCAAGACCGCGCAGGCAATCAAGCTATTGACGTTGGAGTCAAAGATCGATGACATGGCGCGGCCAAAGCCATTTTCGACGGCCTGCCAGATATTGCGGCCCTGGTCGAGCTCTTCTTTTGTACGCTCAAAGATGAGGATATTGGCGTCGACCGCCATACCGATCGAGAGAATAAAACCAGCGATGCCAGCCAGGGTCAAGGTGACGGGGATGGCTTTAAAGATCGCCAGCGTAGCCAGGGTATAGAGGATGAGGGCGAGGTCGGCGATGAGGCCGGGCAGGCCGTAGACCAGGACCATAAAGATCATGACGGCAGCGATGCCGACACCACCGGCGATGACTGATTTTTCGATGGAGTCTTGACCGAGGGTCGCTCCGACCGAGCGCTCTTCGAGGATGCGGACGGGCACTGGCAGCGAGCCAGCATTGAGTTTTTGCATCAGATCGAGGGCCTGATCCTGAGTAAAGCTGCCGGTGATCTGACCGCGCCCGCCAGTGATCGGCTCGTTGACGCGCACGCCTGGATAATGCTCGATCGGTACTGGCTTGCCATCGGCACCACGGTCGGTAGGCTGACCGTCGAGAAAGATCCCAATGTATTGGCCGGTGAGACGCTTGGTGAGATCGCCAAATTTTTTGGCGCCTTCTGGTTTAAATTCAAATTCGACTTGCCAGCTGTTGCTGCCACCGATCCTGGTGGCGGCTGCGCGCTTAAAATCTTTGCCGGTCAGACCGGTATCTTTCCATAAGGGGATACCCTCGGATGAAAAACCGAGCTCTTTAAACTCGAGCAAAGCGGTAGTACCGATACGGTCCTTGGCTTGTTGCGGATCCTTGATGCCCGGCATCTCGACGATCAGTCGATCGCGTCCGGCACGCTGGATGATGGTCTCCGATACGCCCAATGAGTTGATCCGGTTGTTGATGATATTTTGCACGCCCTCCATTACCTGAGGCGTGATCTCCGGCACTACAGGCGGTGCAGGCAACGCTTGCAATAGCAATTGCGAACCACCTCTCAGATCGAGGCCGAGCTTGAGGTTGGTAAAGAGCTTATAACCACGGATGGTGGCGATAGGCTGTACGTTGTTGCCGCGGGCAGCATCATCGTATTCGCGCTTGATGGCGTCTTCTTTCTGGTATTCGTTGTACTTTTCCCAGCCAGGGAGCTTTTTGACTTTTTCGATTACTTCGGCGTGGAGGGCCGTACCGGAAAGGTCGGCCATGCGCAGCATCTCTTTGTACTCGGCATTTGGCTTGATCTCAAAAAGATTGACCACGGACCAGATCAGGACCGCGATGACGGAGATGGTCTTCCAGTCGGTCCAAAACTTTTTGCCCGAGCGGGATCGATTAGTACTCATTTATAAAAGCTGCCCATATCAAATTGCACTGAAATATCCAAACAAGAGATTTTAGCGCATGCCACAAGCAGGCACAGACAAAGCAAATATAGATGAGCAGTATATTAAATCAGGCCCTTTGCTCAGGCCGAGGCTACCTGGTCGCCGCCTTTTTGGATGGCGGTCTCCAGAGCCTGGATACAGCGGCCCAAAAGCTCGTCGTGCTCGCGAGCGTGAGTTGGAAAGGCCGCCACGCCGACGGAGGCAGTCACCTTTAGATTGTGCCAGTTGTGGGTGACACCGGCATTGGCCATGCGAGTGCGGATGCGATCGGCGACGATCATGGCGCCAGAGGCATTGGTCTCTGGCAGGATGATGGCAAACTCCTCGCTGCTATAACGCGCTGGGATGTCAACATCTCGCACGACTCCACGCAAGACGCTGCCAACCACCTTGAGAACGGCATCGGTGGTCAGAGCGCCGTAGGTGCGCTGCAGGTCTTTGAAACCATCGACGGAGACCATGACCAGCGAAACTGGACGTTTGTATCTTTTTGCTCTCTTGAGCTCGTCGCGGATCTCTTTGTTGAAGGTCCTGGAGTTGTAGAGCTCGGTCAGAGTGTCGAGCAAGGCCAGACGCTCGATCTCCTCGCCTGAGGCATTGGTCAGACTGGCCTGGGTGGCCGTCAAGAGTGAGCGCTGCTCGAGCTCCTTGACGCGCTCGATGACCTGATTGTCCATATAGGCACGCGAGCCGGATAGATTGCCTCTTTGCGGATTTTCGAGGACCCGACAAAACATGCAAGTCCTGCCGCTACATATGTGATCCATCCGAGCTGTCATAGATTGAGCCTTTTTTTTGTACTGGTCCTATAGGTTTTACCCCAAGTATAGACGAGATCAAACGGACCCACCCATTATTTGTGGATGGATAGACCGTCGACAAAGACATCGCAAGCACTAGCGGTGGCCGATAATCGATCAAAAATAGCGATGTCGGCAGCCTTGCCAGGCTCCAGAGAGCCGATCCGATGATCCAGCCCCAGGGCGCGAGCAGCCTGGATAGTCACTCTCGGCAAGAGGTCCAGTATGTTTTTATCCTTGTCTCGACTCGGGTCGAGAGCCATGACCTCTTGCAGGAGACTGAGATCGCTCGTGCTGGCACGGCTGTCGGTACCAAGGCCAAACCGCACTCCAGCGCTCTGCAAGAGCCTGGCATCGGGACCGCGCGAGCCCAGACGCGCATTGCTACGCGGACAGAGAGCCGCACGGCTCCCGCTCTGCGCTAGCAATACTGCTTGTCTCTCGTCTATATGCACGACGTGCGCAGCCAGGAGACGCTCCGACAATAGACCATGACGAGCAAGGTGATCGACCGCACCATCCGTATGCCTTGGATCATTGGAGCGCCAGTCTATAGCCGAAAGCACATGATGCTTGAAAGGAGGAAGGATGGCATGGAGATAGTCATGCACCCTCTGCCCGGCGCCACAGAGCCAGTCCAATTCGTCTTGGGTCTCGGCTACGTGCGCCGTATAGAGCAGGTCCCGACTACGCGACCACTCGTCGGCGAGCCGCCAGAGAGCCGGAGAGACAGTATAAGGTGCATGAGGAGCGACAGTGAGAGCGACGCGTTCGCGCGCCGCAGGATCGATCTCGCCTGCGGCCACCGCACCATCTATAGTGGCTTGCAAGGCGTCCATCCTCGCGCACCAGGCTTGCCAGGCGGCATGAGCATCGCTCTGATCCAGGCCAAAGAGCTCGAGACCGACCAGGCCCCGCATGCCGGCTTTCATCAGGGCCAGTGCCGCAAAGCCGGTAAACGAGCTATCCACAAGGCAGGTCGTGCCAAAAGACAGGGCCTCTCGAGCACCCGCCAGGGCGCTAGACGATAGCTCGTCCGGCGAGAGCGCTCGAGATCGCGCAACGAGCACCTCGAGCCAGTCAAAGAGAGACAGGCTCTCGTCGATGTCGGTGATGCCGGAGTAGTCGAGATGACAGTGCAGGTTGATCAGGCCAGGCACGATCCAATGATCTGGACGATGCACTACATAGAGCGCACCAGACTCCATTTTTGTCCTTGCTTGATCCATCTCGAGTATGGCCAAGATCTCGGGGCCTTTCACCCAGACCGCACCGCCCTCTATGACCCTCAAGGACTCGCCTTGCTCGGCAGGCACTACGACGGCGCCTCCCGCGATGAGATATTCTATATTTACATTGTTTTGGGACATAGCCTCGCCATCATGAAAATCTCCGTCGACGAAATCAGCGCCCTGCCAGGCCAGAGACTAATCATCGATTTTAACGAAAACATCGACATGCCAGAAGCAGTCAAGCCCTGCGTGGGCCAACTCTTTGTCGGCCGCGCCTCTGGCGGTTACAAGGTGACCGGACATATCAAGACCCTCTTAAAACTCACCTGCCATACCTGCCTCAGGCCTTATTTTCAGCAGATCGGCGTGGAGCTCGACGAACTCTTTGCACCTTATCGACCATTTAAAGAAGATTTTGAGATGGGGGCGTCGCGCGAGAAAGAACTTCTTAAGAATGATTTCTATGATGAAGTTTCTGAGGATGGTTTTATTGACATCACGGACGTTGTGTATCAAGCTGTAACATTAGCCGCGCCAGTGTTTACTCACTGCGGGGCTGATTGTCCCGGCCCACCGCGGCCGGAAAATCCAGTTGCCAAGAAAGAAAAGGCAGAAGAAAAAGCCATCGATCCTCGATGGAAAAACCTAAAGACTCTCTTTCCTAATCAGGAATGAGCTGTTTTTCGTAGATAATAATTGGTCCGGCCAAATAATCATTTAGGTCGGTTCGCATATGGAGGACTTATACAGTCATGGCTCAGCCAAAGAAGAAGACTTCGCACCAGAAGCAGCATCAGCGCAGAGCCCACTGGAAAGCAGCTCAGTTTTCAGTAGGCAATTGCACCAATTGCGGCGCTAACGTCAGACCCCACACCGTTTGCGGTGTTTGTGGCTTCTACCGCGGTCGCGTAATCAGCCGCAAGACACAGGCCAGCGCTCAATAAATACACCAGCGTTTGGGAGTAGAGCATGATTCGAGTCGCAATTGATGCCATGGGTGGCGACAATGCACCACGCGAAGTAGTGCATGGCGCAGTGCTCGCGGCTCGCGAATATGGCATCTCGATACAGCTCGTCGGTATCCCCAACGTTATCGAAGCCGAACTGGCCCGGCACGAGACCGCCGGACTCAATATCTCGATCGTTGGCGCTACCGAAGTAGTGGCCATGGACGAGAAGCCCAGCAAGGCAATCCTAAAAAAGAAAGACTCCTCCATAGTCAAGTCGATGCGTCAGGTTGCCGAAGGGCTGGCTGACGCTGTCGTCGCTTGCGGCTCCACAGGAGCGGCAGCCGTCGCCGCACAGTTTAATATCGGGCGATTGCCCAATGTATCGCGATCGGCCATCGCCTGCGAAATGCCCACAATCAATCCCCGTCGCTGCCTCATAGTAGATGCAGGTGCCAATGTCGACTGCGACGCCAAGATGCTGGAGCAGTTTGGCTTGATGGGATCGATCGTCTACAGCGGTCTGCACAATGTCAAATCGCCTCGCGTCGGCGTCCTCAATATCGGCGCCGAAGAGACCAAGGGCAACGAGCTCGTGCAGGGCGCCTACACTCTCTTAAAGGCACGCAAGGACGTCAACTTTATCGGCTTCGTCGAAGGCCGCGACTACCCCATGGGCAAGGTCGATGTCGTCGTGACCGATGGCTTTACCGGCAATGTCTCGCTCAAGACCGCCGAAGGCATAGCCAAGATGACCACGCACATGCTGCGTCAGGAGCTCCTGTCCTCCATGCGCGGCAAGGTCGGCGGCATGATCTGCAAACCTGCTTTTGCTGCAATGAAGCGTCGCGTAGACCACGATGAATTTGGCGGAGCTCTGCTCGTAGGCCTCAAGGGCGTATGCGTCATCGCTCATGGCGGCTCCAGGCATACTGCCGTCAAAAACGCCATCCGCGTCGCCTGCGACATGGTGCGCGCCGACATAGTCGCAAAAATAAAAGAAGCTTTTAAGGACGAAAAGCAGAAAACCGGCACAGAAGCCGCAGTCTGAGGGGAGTTATAGATAAATGGGCAAGATCGCATGCGTTTTTCCAGGACAGGGCTCGCAAGCCGTCGGCATGGGCAAGTCCCTGCACGATTCGTATGAAATAGCCCGCGATACCTTTGTCCAAATCGACAATGTAGCCGGTCAAGACTTGAGCACTATGTGTTTTCAAGGCGCAGAGGCCGATCTCAAACGCACCATCAATACTCAGCCTACGATCCTGGCAGCTTCACTGGCGGCCTGGGCAGCCTTTCAACAACAATCGGGCATCACTCCAGATTATGTAGCCGGGCACAGTCTCGGTGAGATCACCGCCCTTGTCGCCGCTGGCGCTCTATCGATCGCTGACGCCGTGAGACTAGTGCAAAAGCGTGCGACCTTGATGGAAAACTGCGATAAGGGAGCCATGACAGCAGTTTTGGCAATGCCCAAAGAAACTCTGGAGATCGTCTGCAAGGATGCATCCACGGATGAAGAAATAGTAGTCATCGCCAATCTCAATACTCGCGATCAACTCGTCATATCGGGCAATCCCGAAGCCGTAGCCAGAGCTGGCGCACTCGTCAAGGAGCGTGGCGGCAAGGCCATCCCCCTGCCAGTCGGTGGAGCATTTCATAGTCCCTTGATGAGTCCTGCAGCAAGGGAGTTTGAGACGGCCCTGTCGAAATGCACTTTTAAAGATGCCTCTTGCCCTGTCGTGCAAAACGTCGACGCCGAGCCCAAAACCTCTGGTGATGCACTCAAAGCCACACTGGCCAAGCAAATGGAAAGCCCAGTCAGATGGGTCGAAATAGTCGAGCGCCTGGCGAGTCTGGGAGTAGATACTATTATCGAAATCGGACCGGGCAAGGTACTCACAGGCCTGATCAAAAAGATCGACAAAAATATCCAGTTGATAAACGTCTCGGACTCGGACAGTCTCAAAGCAGCTGTCGATCAGCTCAAGCAAGTGGCTGTCTAGCTATTTTAGTCTAGACCTGGTGCACGCTACGGGTCATCACGATCTGCCGACGAGCCAGTTCGACAAAAAATGGCGCCGCCGGAACTGCCACTTCTGGTGGTAGCACACCTTGCGCTACGATCTCGCCCCGCAAAAGCATTTGCGCCACTATAGATGGTGGCACACCAGTGTCTAGTGCTCCGCACGATACCCGCCAATCTTTGTTAGCATTGACTATGGTCTCCAACCTGACCAACTGGCTCTCGCCATCACGGGTGCCGATGACGTCCACACGCACCACTTCGCAATCGTCCGGTTCTTGCGCGGGCAGATCAAACTTTGCCAGGATTGCAGCAAGCGCCTCTCTCGGAGTATAGCTGCCTTTTTTGTCGCGCGTGGGGATAGGCTCCTGCGAGCCTAGCCCCAAAGCCATCAAAAACTTCATCTTTTGGTGAAAGTCCAGAGGCAGTCCCAATCTGAAAGTAGCCTTTTTGATGCCCTTTGGCCCAAAAGTCATGGGCAGAGTAAGCACTTCGGAATGCAAGGTGTAGATGGCTTCCTGACGGCCGACCGGCTGAGGGAAATTGACCATGCAAGCACCAGAAAGGGCGGGCACGGACTTGAAAGCGCCGTCTTCAAAGACCATCGGCTCTTTTGTATATTCGTCTATCAGGGTCTCAATCGAATACGGCACGAGAAAAGGATGATCGTATTTGACATTGTCGATAGAGCCGACAAAAATCTCGATACTATCTACAGTATCAAGATCTACCTGAGCATCAGCGGCCATGATGTTGGTCATGCCTGGCGCCGCTCCCATACCCAAGATAGCAGTCAGTCCGGCAGCGGCAAATTGATCGTGGAGTTTTAGCTGCTCTCTCGTCACATGAAAAAGACCACCGAGATCGATGTAATTGCACCGTGCCGCCAGAGCTGCTTGCATGACATCCACATTCCGATAGTATGGAGTGCTGTTGATCACGCAACTTGCCCCGGTCAAAGTCTCGACCATGGCTTGATGACTGGTGATATCTGTAAAGGCCGCGGTCAAATCGACACTGCCGTTTTTGTTAGCAATGACAGGAGCAAGATGAGTTACTGCCGATCGGGCTCGCCCTAAATCAAAATCGGCGATGACCACTTGCGCTACCCCGGACTCGACCAGGTCGCGTACGATTACCTGCCCCATCGCACCGGCGCCACCGATGACGACCACACGCGCACCTGCATCTCGAGTTTTATCAGCCATTGCAAAAAAGCCTTGAGGAAACGACTTGATTTTACCTCAGTAGCCTCGATAACCGCTGGCTGGACTATTGGTCGTCGTACCGTAAGTGCTCGCACCAGAGACTGTATTGGCTCGCCCGCTCGAGGCCGGTCTATCGCCCTGGTAGCTGTAGATCTTGGTCTTTTGGTTGCGGCCACGCGCCGGCATGGTTATATATCGAGCCTGAGTGCCCTGCCTTTGTGTGTAGCTAAAATTGGGATTGAGGTCTGAGCGCATATAATCGCCAGGCTGGCCGACAGTCGCCCCCATACGAGCCGCAGGCAAGCCACTCGGTCCTGATGACTGCTGGATAGGATTGCCCTGAGCGTCTCGTCCCGGGTATTTGATGGCCCCAGATGGCAAGGACGAATTGACATAGCCCGGCGAACCAAGGATCGGTACCTGGGCACTGGGGCTCAAAGTACCTCTAGTGATATAGGTATTGCTGGGCGTGGCCAGTCCCCCACTGTTTTGGATTACTCGAGCCCCACCAGATCGATAGTCGTATTGCTGGGCCTCGGCTGCGCTGGCACTCAAAAGGATCAAAGCAGTTGCAGCCATAGCGGCTATGGCACTTAGACGTCCTGGTTGGATAATGTACTGCATGCTTGCAGCTTAGAAGATTTTCACCTGCCTGGCAAGTTGCTGGCTTACAAAAAAGCTCAAAAACTAAGCCGGCAAAACAAGAGCTCGCTTGTGAGCCTGCTCCTCGAGAGTATCGTTTAGCTGTCTGAGCTTGACATCGCCATATCTACGAGCCAGGGCTTGCTGGATCAAATTATCGGTAAAAGCAGGATTTTTAGGAAGGAGCGAACCGTGGAGATAGGTACCATATACGGTGCCAGCCTGAGCGCCCTCTTGTTTGTCCTCGCCATTGTTGCCATTCCCGACGACGACCTTGCCAAGCGATTGTACATCTTTTCCGAGAAAAGTCTTGCCACTATGATTTTCAAAACCAACAAGAGTGGAGCCATCATTGCGCTTTACGACCACATTGCCGATCATTCGGCGATTGCCGGCGACAGTGTAGGCGTCTATAAGCGAAATGCCCCTGAGCTCAGGTCCCTGATGCGGCCGATAATAATGGCCCAGCAGTTGGTAGCCGCCGCAGACAGTGAGAAAGACAGCTTTTTGATTGGCAGCGTCGCGTAATCGTTCGGCTTTGGCAAGCAGATCCTCAGCAATCACAATCTGCTGCTTGTCTTGACCACCGCCGATAAAATACAAATCCCAGTAGTCAGGATCTATTTCATCTTTGAGGTCGATGGCCTTGATCTCGACATCGATGTCGCGCCACATGGCCCTCTTGCTCAAGGCGACGATATTGCCTCGATCGCCATAGATATTTAGAAAATGTGCGTAGAGATGGGCGATCCGCAATTCCATTTATATGTTTCCGATTTGGATTTTCGCAAGTGATTTGCAAAATGACTTGCAAATCATCTGCAAGTCAAATGCAATTCATCTGCAAATCATTTTATTACGAAACACAAGTACGCAATACAGACAAAGCCCGGCGCTCTTGAAAAGAATGGGATCGATATACAGCACTATATATGGTGATATCTGGCATTTCAAGAGAAAGGCACCACTAGTGGTTGTGCGTCAAATAATGACTAGGTTGCGCCCAGCCTCATGACAAGCGGCTTTTAAGCGCTTTATAGCACGCAAATACGCCTTGCCAAGTCTGATAATTTGGGTGCGCGCCGACACGAACCCGCCAAGAGGCAAATCGCCAAGAAGCCAAGCGGCATGCGGTTTTCCAGATCTGTGACCGATATATTTTTGCCATCTGTTTTGTAAAATATTAACGTTATTTAAGAATACGCAAATTGCCCACCACATGCCGGTTTTCGCACTGCATTGTAAATCGTTTGATTTTTGAGCGTTTTACTACTACTAGCACTTGGAACATTTAAGTTATGATTGCGACCGTTAGAGTCAGGTCATTGCTGAAGGAGTGATTACTATTATGAAAAAGGGGTTTGCAACCTTACTTACAGCCGTAGCTGCCGTAAGCGCGAGCACCTTGATCAATGCAAACTCTGCTAATGCTCAAGGTGCCACTAACATCAGCGAATTGACGGATGTAGTGGGAAATGAATGGGCCTACAACGCCCTTAAAGAACTGGTAAACGGCGAGTGCCACGTACTCGTTGGTTACCCTGACAGGACCTATCGTGGTCAAAAGTCCACTACCCGTTTTGAATTGGCTGCCGCACTTTACAAGTACGAGCAGTGCATTCAAGAACGCCTAGCCAAGAAAGCCGACAAGGCCGATCTGGAAAAATTTGCTGCTCTTCTCGAAGAGTTCCGTGGCGAATTGAACCAGCTCAAGGCTCGTGTCGACGATCTCGAAAGACGTATGAAGCTTGTCGAAGAGAAAAACATCGAACAAGACATGCGTTTGGCATATGCCGAAAGACAGAAAGGATTCATTTGGGAGCGCCTGGTCAAAGGTACATTCATCGATGTACGTGACATAGGTGTGGGCATTGGTCGTGGCGCCAGAGGCGTCTACGAGTTCTTGTTCTAAGACTCTCAAAGCGCAAGCTTGAACCTGACCTGATCTAAATAGAGCTCCTGGCGGCATTCTGCCGCCGGGGGTTTTGTTTTAAAATAAACCAGGGGGCCAGAGGCCTTGGGTACCGATATCATGACAAAAAGCTACCAGCAAGAGCTGGACTTTGCCCTTTCTCTCGTCAGAGCTACTGCCAGGGTCGTCTTGCAGTACTTTGACCAGGGAGTAAGTGTAGTTGCCAAATCCGATGGCAGCCCAGTAACCATTGCAGACAAAGAAGTAGAAAACACTATCCGCAATGCAATTGCCCAAAAATATCCGGATGATTCTATACTCGGCGAAGAAGGCGGAGAAACGACCGCTGAAAAGGCGAGCCGCAAATGGATCGTAGATCCGATCGATGGTACCTACAATTTTGCCCGTCACATTCCGATCTGGTCGACTCTGATCGCTCTCGAATCAGAAGGTGAGATAGTCATGGGAGTAGTCGCCGCACCAGCCATGCACGAGTGTTTTTATGCTTGCAAGGGACAAGGCGCCTTCAAAATATCAGGCGATCTGAGCCAAGAGCAGAGTTTTCAAAATCCACGGTCAATAAGAGTCTCGGACAATGACTCACTCGACAAATCTGGGTTTAATTTTGGTACCCCCGATCGCATCCACAAGATCGGCAAGTGGGACGCATTTACCAGAGCTGTATTAGCCACCGAAAGGCAGAGAGGTTATGGAGACTATCTCGGCTTCGCCCATGTCTTTGAGGGCAAATCCGAAGCCATGCTCGAGACTGGAGTCAAACCCTGGGATCTGGCACCGATGAAAATCATAGTCGAAGAAGCAGGTGGCATATTTTTTGACCTATCAGGCGGTAAAAGCATCTATCCTGGTTCTTGCATCGTCTCCAACAAAAACGTGGCCAATGCCTTCAAGGACATCTTTGTAAATGGATAAGACTGGCTGGTCAAAATCTGTCAAAGCTCGCATGGCAGTCGTAATGACATTGTCAGGCATCTTGCCTATCGTCATCTGCCACGTCATTGTCTTTAGCAATAGCGGCGGCCCGATCCAAGATTTTTTGCGCTACATCCCGCTTTACATCCCACTCTTGCTGATATTGGGCGTCTTTAATTGGTTTTTGGCCGATATCATTTTGCGTCCTATCACTCAGCTCTTATCTTCGACGACTCGCCTTGCCAATATGGACATGCGTACTCGCCTGGACGTGGACAACCACGAGCCAATAGAAACCATGGAATTGCGCCGTTCATTTAACAAATTGCTCAATAGACTCGAAGAATCACTCAATATACAGTGCCAGTTTGTAGCGGATGCCAGCCACGAATTGAGGACACCACTCACATCTATCCAGGGCTACACCAAGCTCTTGATGAGACGTGGTCCCAATATTGACGCCAACCTGCTTGCAGAGGCGCTGCAGACAATTTCTGATGAGTCTGGCAGATTGATCAGATTGGTATCCGATCTCTTGCAATTGGCCAGAGCCGATGCGGGACAGGCCATCATCAACCAGCAAGAAGTAGTAGACATGCGTGATGTCTTGCAAAGCGTAGGCGACACAGTGACAGTGATCGCGCCAGAACAAATAGAAGTCAAATTTATCATCCCGGCTACACCTATATGGGTCTTTGCCGATGCGGATAGACTAAAGCAAGTCTTTCTCAATCTGACAAATAATGCGATCAAGGCAACCCAGGCTGGAGGCAAGGTCACTGTCACCTTGCGCGCAAGCAATAACGAAGCCATCATTCGCGTCATAGACACGGGGATAGGCATCGCCCCAGCAGATCAGCAACGTATTTTTGATCGATTTTATCGAGTCGAAAGATCGCGAACGCGCAGTCGCTTGTATGGCGGCGGGACAGGTCTGGGACTGGCGATTGCCTTGACTATCATCAAGGCGCACGGTGGTCAGATCGAGCTAGAGAGCGAGCTAAACAAGGGTTCGACTTTTACGGTCAAGCTACCAGTGACCGAAAAGTCTACACCACCCACGGTGGCGCCGGCGCGTAGTCCTCGCCCGCAAGACAAAGAATGAGATTGGCCCCGAAACAAGAAGAGCGGCTTTTTAAAAAAGCCGCTCTTAATTTGTCTATCGATCAGAATTGGTTTATCAATCAGAACAAATAGCTGACTATTTACCTGGAGTTTCTTTAACAGCCTTGGCTGCCTTGACCTTGATGACGATTTCGTCGAGAGGGTTGAGGCACTTGATGCCATCAGCTAGCTTGAGATCGGCAAAGTGGATCGAAGTCTTGTTGCCATCGAGCATACCGAGGTCTACTTCGACTGCATCAGGTATGGCATCAGGCAATACTTCGATTTGGATGTTTTGATAGTTTTCTTCGAGCTTGCCACCAGCTTGTACAGCGGCAGATATGCCGCCAAATCTGAGCGGTACAGACATCGATACCTTGCGCTGCATATCGACCTTGTAAAACTCGATATTGTAGACAAAGTCTTTGGTGGACTTGCGCTGGACCTTGCGGATGATGGCATTGGTAGCCTTGCCTTCGTAGTCGAGCTCGAGCATGTGCGAAGTGACGCCAGCAGGCAATCTGCTAAAGTCCTTGGCGCAGAGCTGGACGCTCTCGGATGCCACATTGGCACCATAGAGGGTGGCGGGGATGAGCCCTTCTCTGCGCAACTGGTTAGGAGTTTTTTCCTCGCGCTTGGAGATTTTGAGCTTGATCTTTTCCATTGCTATAACCTTGATTTGTATAAAAAAATAGAACTGGGGTGCAAGGATTCGAACCTCGGAATGGCTGGACCAAAACCAGCTGCCTTACCGCTTGGCGACACCCCAATCTCAAGATCTCAAGCCACATGGTGGCCGAGCCAAGACAAAGATTCTATTTAAACATATACGTTCGTGTCAACACCGATTCGATTTTATGAAAGATTATGTTATGAAAGATTATGAAAGACAAATCGCCGAGCAATCACGAAATGGATCTGGCCTGAGTTGCCTGCTCCACGAGCGATCTGGCAAAGCTCAAAGATGCTGCCTCGTCGGCATTGCCAGAAGCCATGGCGGCTAGAGACTTGAGACGCTTGTCATCATCCAATGCAACCACGGTCACAGTGGTCTGGTCGTTCAAGTGTTCTTTTTTTACTTCTAAATAGTTGTCAGCAATCGAAGCCACAATTGGCTGGTGAGTGATACAGAGTATCTGATGCGAGCGAGAAAGACGTAAGAGCTTGTCTCGCACCGCATTGAGCACTCGTCCAGACAGTCCGGTATCGATCTCGTCAAAAACCACTGTACTCACCTTATCGGCATTGGCAAAAATGGTCTTGAGCGAGAGCATGATGCGAGACAATTCGCCGCCCGAGGCTATCTTGCCAAGCGGCATAGCGGGTTGCCCAGGATTGGGTGCAATCAAAAACTCAATCTTGTCGGCACCGTCGGCGGTCACATTGGCCAATTGGCTAAAGCTGATCTCAAAACGGCATTTTTCCATGCCTAGATCAGCCAGCTCCTTTTGGATCTCTTTAGATAGCCCTCTGGCAAGATCTTGACGGGTGCTCCTGATGATGAGGGCCAGGTCGCTTGCAGACTGAGACAGATCGTCCAGCTCGGCTTGCAGAGCATCCGCATTGGCCAGGCTATTTTGTAGCTCCTCGAGCTCCTGTGACAGCGTATCGCGTCTGGCGACGGCGTCAGCCAGGCTAGGACCATATTTGCGTTTGATCGTCGATAACAGCGCCTGACGATCTTGCATCGACTGCAGAGTCTCCGGATCGGTATCCAGACTGTCCTTGTACCTCCGAATAGCGGTCGCCGACTCTTGTAGCGCAGCAAGAGCACCGGTCATGGACTCATGTATCAGATCCAGGGCAACAGGGTCATATTTGAGCGCTCTCTCTATCTCTACCAGAGCTTTTTGTACGAGGTCTACGGCACAGGTAGACTCGTCAACGTTGGCATCCCCATCTCCGTTTAGATAAGCCTGGGCCGCGTCCGCCTGCTCCTTGAGCTCGATGGCATTAGCGAGGATCAAGACTTCGCGTGCAATCTGCTCGTCTTCATCGGGATCATGCAGTTGAGCAGCATTGAGCTCTTCTAATTGAAATTGGCCAAAATCGAGCTTGCGAGCGCGCTCTTCTTCGGACATTTTCATTGATTCGATACGGGTTTGCAGGTCTCTTTTGCGAGCATATAGAGTAGCCATACCCTCCAGCTGCTTGCGATGGCCATCGCCACCCAGAGAATCGAGCAGGTCTAGCTGAAGATGAGGAGCCATCAGGGTGCGCGCCTCATGCTGCGCATGAAATGTGATCATCAAAGCACGCAGCTCGGTAATGAGTTGCTGATTGATCAAGGTCCCATTGACTCTTATCTTGCTCCCGGACTTGCCGATCTCGCGAGCAATCACGACTTCGTCTGTTTGTTGGTCGATCAATTCTTGCGCCTTGAGCCAGGCTACGACCTGTGCATTGGTCTCAAAAGTCGCCTCCAGATAAGCCTTATCCTTGCCGGCTCTGATGACGGAGGCATTGAGGCGCCCCCCGAGCACTCCATCGAGAGCGTCCATCAAGATGGACTTGCCTGCACCGGTCTCGCCAGTCAAGACATTGAGCCCAGGCGTCCATTGGACTGCGGTGGACTCGATCAGAGCAAAATCTCTAATGCTTATATGTTTTAGCATGCACCGTATATAGGGTCGATGGGTAGCGGATCAATGCCGTTCAAGATTATCGGCTATACGAGCAAAGATATCACAAAAAGAACCGGCACCATATCCAGTGCCGGCCCTTTTTGCTCATTTATTTAATTGCCGCCTAAAAAGTCCGCCTTAAGCTAGACCCAAAAAATAGGGCATCAGGAACCATTGGTCAGGGCATGGATACTGATCTGAGCTGCCACATTTTTAGCTATTTCCAAAAATGCTTGCGAAACTGGAGAGTCTGGCTGGGAGATCGAGATAGGCGTACCAATATCTCCACCTATACGCACATCCGGATCGATGGGTACTTCGCCAAGAAACGGCACACTGTATTCTTCGGCGAGTTTTTTACCACCACCACGGCCAAAGATCTCATATTGCTCTGACGAGCCCTTGGGTTGAAAGTACGACATGTTTTCGACGAAGCCAAAGATTTTGACCTCCATGCGTTGAAACATCGACAGTCCCTTGCGGCCATCGAGCAGGGCCACATCCTGAGGAGTGGTGACGATCACGCCGCCGGACACATCGGTCGTCTGTACGAGCGAGATCTGGGCGTCACTGGTGCCAGGCGGCATGTCGACGATTAGATAATCTAGCTCGCCCCATTCGACGTCGCGCAAAAACTGCTTGATCGCTTTGTCCAGCATGGGTCCACGCCAGATGAGAGGAGTGTCTTGAGAGACAAAGAAGGCCATGGAAATGCATTTGACGCCATGGTTGATAGCGGGAAGAATCCTATTTTCCTTGGCCTGGGGTTCAAACCCTTCGACACCCATCATGAGCGGGATATTGGGACCAGTAACATCAGCGTCGAGCAGACCGACCTTGGCTCCGAGCTTGGCCAACGAGCAGGCCAGGTTGACGGATACGGTCGACTTGCCCACACCACCCTTGCCTGAGGTAACGGCAATGATGTGCTTGATGCCAGGGACAGGCTCTTTGCCATTAGCCTTCTTGAGGCCGGCGACGCTAGCCGTAGATTCCATGGTGACCTCTTGGACGCCTGGCAAAGCAGCCACGGCTTCTTTGCAATCGGTCTCCATCTTTTCTTTGACCGGGCAGGCAGGAGTGGTCAAAGTGAGCTTAAAGTGGACCTTGTCTCCATCGATCTTGATATCGGAGATCATGCCGAGTGTGACGACATCGATATTGAGGTCCGGGTCCATGACCTTGGACAGGGCTTGTTTGACTTGCTCTTCAGTGAGCTTGTCTTTTTTAGTTCCAAACATAAAAGTGACCACCGACAGTGTAGTAACTGCCCTAATGATAGCCAAACAGGCCCCTCATGAGCCTATTGCTAATAAAAACTTAGGACGATCTGGTCTTTAACCGCATCAACGCAGAGCCAGTGTCGCTAATATGAGATTTTCGAAGCCTTCTTTGTTGATCTGATTTGCCACCTGGACCTTGCGACCGCCAAAGAGCGAGGCATTGGTCCGCCCTGTGCTTTTGCCCGAGACCGAAACATCGAGCTTGACCTCACGAAAGGTAAAGAGATTGGGATCAATAGCGCAGGCAGCGGTAATGGTATCCCAAAAGTAATAATCAAAGCCTTTAACCAAAGACCACAGTTTGTGGGCGAGAGCCGAAGCCTTGCTGGTCTCCCCTTGTGCTGCCAATCTGTCGAGAAATTCTTTAGTTACCGGCAATTCGTTGGTCAAATCCAGAGTAATCAGTTTGATCGGAATGCGGCTCTCCACCACGGCCTTAAAGGCTGCGGCATCAGCGTAGACATTCCATTCGGCCGAGCCGTCATGACCACTTTCTTCGACATTGCCTTTGACGTTGACCGCGCCTCCCATAATGATAAATTCTTTTATTTTATCTTTGACCTCGGGATTGCTTGCCAAAAGCCGCGCGACATTGGTCAGAGGCCCGGTCGTCACAAAGGTGAAAGGTTGTTTGCTGTTGGCGAGACAATCAGCAAAAACGGCTTCATTGCGACGCGGCCGACCATGCTGGTAGGTCTTTTTAAAGAGATTGTCGCGAAAGAGCGGCAGTTCATTGATGATAAAGGACTCTCTGCGCCAGTTATCGGGAAAAGGATTGGGCACCTCGTCTTCGGTAACGGAGATCTCAGGCCCTTCGAGATCAAGGTAAGTAGCCATTTTGAGAGTGGCATCAAAGATCTCGTTGGCATAGCAATCACCATTGGTGATACCAACCGCCTGCAGGTCTATCTCGGGCGCTAGCCACAAGAGCATGCAGCTGATCAGATCGTCTACGTGTCCGTCATGGTCATGAATAACTGGCTTATGCATTTGTCTTTATCGCAGTCCAAAAATCAAAGGATGCCCAGATCCATCTTGGCGTCTTCGGATGCCATGGTCTTGGGATCCCAGCGTGGGGTCCAGACTAATTGTACGTGGACGTCCTTGGCCCAGGGCAATTTTTTTACAGCCGCATGGCATTGAGCCTGGATCGCAGGCCCGATCGGGCAGCCAGGGCTGGTCAGAGTCATCTTGACTTTTACATTGCCGTCTTCGACTTTTACCTCATAGACCAGGCCAAGATCGACGATATTGATGCCGAGCTCAGGGTCTACCACGGTGCGGAGATTTTCGAGGACGAGATCCTCTTGCAAAGACGTCATCATGATATTTGCCTCCAAATTTGCAATCGTCACTACTTTTTAGCTGCGCAGGCTTCGGCCAGGCCGTCCAAGAGGGTATTCCAGGGCAAGAGCGCACACTTGATGCGTACCGGATATTTTTTGACTCCACGCAGGGCTTCCAAATCTTCGAGATCGTCCTCGAGCGGTACGTCCTGCTCCTTATTGAGCATCATCTCCTTAAAAGTCTCGATGATCTCCTTAGCCCTTTCCACCGACTGGCCCATCACGGCCTCAGACATCATCGAACCGGAAGCCATATTGATCGAGCAGCCATGCGCCTGCAGTTTGACATCCTGGATCTTGCCGTCCTCGGACACATTGAGATAAAGAGTCAACTCATCGCCGCAAAGAGGATTGACGCCCTCGATCTTGGCCGTGGCATCATCTATGGTGCCATTGTTGCGCGGATTGTGATAGTGATCGAGGATTGTTTCCCGGTAAAGATCATCTGAGAGCGACATTGCCTAAAACCTTGTCTGCTTCGCAGAGGGCCGCGGCAAGGACGTCCACTTCTGCCTTTGTGTTGTAGATATAAAAACTTGCCCGGGCCGTGCCCATCACGCCTAGATCTTTCATCAAAGGCTGGCAGCAATGATGCCCGGCTCTGATGGCTATGCCAGACTCGTTGAGGATCTGGCCCAGGTCGTGAGGATGTAGTCCCTTGATATTAAATGAAATAACGCCGCCTCTCTCTTTGGCATCGCGAGGCCCATAGATCTCTATGCCCTTGAGAGTGCCGAGCTTTTGCATGGCATAGGCCGTGAGCTCGACCTCATGGTCTCTGACCCAATCCATGCCGAGGGTCTGCAGGTATTCGATGGCTTTGCCGGCGGCGATGACATCCGCGACATTGGGAGTACCCGCCTCAAATTTCCAGGGCAATTGGTTATAGCGGCTCTTTTCACGCTGCACGGAGGCGATCATATCGCCACCATATTGGTAGGGAGGCATAGCTTCGAGTAATTGCTTTTTGCCCCAGAGCACGCCGACACCGGTGGGTCCGAGCATCTTGTGAAATGAAAAAACAAAAAAGTCGACACCGAGATCTTGCACATCGCAGGCCATATGCGGGACCGACTGCGCACCATCGGCGATGACGACCGCGCCATGCGCGTGCGCCATCTGAGCGAGCTCTTTGACGGGATTGATAGTGCCCAGCACATTGGACATATGAGAAATAGCCAGGAGTTTGGTTTTGGCATTGATGGTGGCACTGGCGTGCTCCATATCAATGCGGCCTTGATCATCGAGCTTGAGAAATACCAGACGAGCATCGCGCTCGGCTGCGAGGACCTGCCACGGCACCAGGTTTGAATGATGCTCCATAGGCGAGAGGACGATCTCGTCTCCCGGCAATATATTGATCCGCCCCCAGGTCTGAGCAACGAGATTGATACCTTCTGTGGTGCCACGCGTATAGATCACCTCGCAGGTATCCACAGCATTGATAAAGCCCTTGATCGTCTCCCGCACTCCCTCGTAGGCAGCAGTGGCTTCTTCGGACATTGTGTGGATACCGCGATGCACGTTAGCATTGTAATTGTTGTAGTAATCGACAAGCGCATCCACTACTGCTTTGGGTTTTTGCGATGTTGCGGCATTGTCTAGGTAGACAAGTTTTTTGCCGTGTATGACTCGATCGAGTATGGCAAAATCGGCTCTGATCTCGCCTGTCTTACTGTCTATGTCTTTGCTTGTTTGTGCCATTTCTTTCACTTGCTTTTATCTTAGGTCGGTATTTTTATATATCCAGTTCGATCTTGCCCTGGCTGACTCTTATGCCATAGGTCTCGATCGGGGCAATAGCAGGCAGGCACATAGCCTGGCCGGTAGTGACATCAAATCGCGCTCCATGCCGTGGGCATTCGATTTGTCCATCATTGATGGTGGCAGTTTCGAGCTTGCCGTCATGGTCGATATTACATAAAGGAGCGTGATCGTGCGAGCAGATATTTTCAAAGGCATGCAGCTCGCCCTGCCAACGGCAGAGCAAAATAGATTTTGGCTCAGACGAGTCACCGAGGACCTCGACGGCACGAGCCTCGCCTTCTTTTATCTGTGCTGGATCTATCGACTCTATCTTATACATGACCTGTGCAACTAGCTATGGATCTTTTGCGCGACCAACTCGCCGATCCAGGCTGCCGCACCGGTGATATTGACTGTATCGAGGACCTGGACAAAAAATCCAGAAACGATAAATTCTTGAGCTTCTTGTACGCTCAAACCACGACACTGCAAGTAAAACAGCTGCTCTGGATCGACAGGACCGACAGTGGCACCATGAGAGCATTTGACGTCATCGGCAAGGATCTCGAGCCTGGGGATCGAATCAGCCTTGGCCTTTTGACCGAGCAGGAGGTTTTTATTGGACTGAAAAGCACTGGTCTTTTGCGCGATCTTATCTACCAGTACATTGCCCTGATAGATCGATTGAGCCTTGTCCTTGAGCGCTACTCTAAAAATGATATCGGAGCTAGCATTGGGAGTTTTATGCGCCTGGGTGGTGTTGTACGAGTACTGCTCGCTACCGGACCCCAGCACAAGCCCCTGCACCCTGCTGTAGGAGCCAGGACCAGCCATGACGGTCTCAAAATCGCTCTTGATCTGCTTGGCACCTAGCCCGCAAGTGAGATAGTCAAAGTGAGCATCACGCTCTACGTGAGTACGAGTCTTGGACATCTGATAAGTGGTATCGCTCAACTTGTCGACGTTGACTCCCGATAGACGGGCATTGGCTCCAAGATAGACCTCTGTGAGCATATCGACAAAGAGACCGCCGTCGGCACTCGCAGCCTGGTCACCAGATACGGTGACGACTTGGGCCTGGGCATTGCTCTCGAGTATGACGATCACACGAGGGAAAATCGCCAACTTGGAAGCCACGGCAGGCATATCGACGTTAAAAACGAAAGGCTTGTCGATCACGACTCCGGCAGGTACATAGAGCAGAACTCCGCCTTGAAACAAAGCGCGATTGAGCAAGGCAAACTTGTCGGGCTTATCACTCTCAGGCACGTATTTGTCGCCAGTCAAAATAGTCTTGAGCAGGTCTTCATTTTCTTCGATGGCAGAGGACAGGGACTTAAAGATAACGCCCTTGCTCGCAAGCTCGGCATCGAGCTCGACAAAAGTACCAGTCGCTCCATATCCCTGGGTCAGAGTAGCAGCAGCCTCTATAGATTTGGCCACAAGCTCGGACTTGTCCCTGGCTTTGCCTGGAGCGGACTTGCTTTCTTCGAGCAGACCATACTGGCTGAGATCGAGCTTTTCAATGCCGGTCTTATGCCATTCTTCGTGACGATGATTGGGTGCAGGCAATTTTAAATAAGCTTCCCAGGCATTGAGTCTCAAATCTTTGAGCCATCTGGGTTCACCATTGCGCGTAGCCAGGTCGCAGACCCGTTCTTTGGCAATCGTGTTGGCTGCATTCTCTGCCATTTCCCTTTTATCTCCCAAGCAAAATTGTTTTAAAACTAGAACCGCACTAATGATTAACCGACCGAGCCTTCCATTTCGAGCTGGATCAGTCGATTGAGCTCAACGGCGTATTCGAGGGGCAGTTCTTTTGTAAAAGGCTCAAAGAAACCGTTGACAATCATGGCTGTGGCCTCATCTTGACTCAGGCCGCGGCTCATCAGATAAAAGAGCTGCTCTTCGCCAACCTTGGAGACGGAGGCTTCGTGCTCGATGGTGACGTTCTTCTCGTCTATTTCCATCGTCGGGTATGTATCGGAGCGTGAGTCCTCATCCAAAAGGAGAGCATCGCACTTGACCGAAGACTTGACTCCAGTGGCATTGGGAGCCACTTTGATCAGACCGCGATAGCTGGTACGACCGCCATTTTTGGAGATGGACTTGGACACGATCATGGATGAGGTATCAGGCGCAGCGTGGATGATCTTGGCGCCTGCATCCTGGTGTTGATCGTTGCCGGCAAAGGCGATAGAAAGCACCTCTCCATGAGCTCTAGGTCCAGTCAGATAGATGGCAGGATATTTCATGGTCAGTTTGCTGCCCAAATTACCGTCGACCCACTCGACTTTTGCATCAGCCTGAGCCACAGCACGCTTGGTCACTAGATTGTAGACATTGCGCGACCAGTTTTGAATGGTGGTGTAACGGATGTGAGCGCCGGGCTTAGCGATCAATTCGACCACTGCCGAGTGCAGAGAGTCAGTCGAATAAGTAGGCGCCGTGCAGCCCTCGATATAGTGCACAAAAGAACCAGGCTCGGCAATAATCAGGGTGCGTTCAAATTGCCCCATGTTTTCGGCATTGATACGAAAATATGCTTGCAAGGGTATCTCGACTTTGACGCCAGCAGGCACCCAGACAAAAGACCCACCAGACCAAACGGCAGAGTTGAGAGCGCTAAATTTGTTGTCGGCGATTGGAATAACAGAGGCAAAGTGCTTTTTGACGATTTCTTCGTGCTCTCTCAAGCCTGAGTCCATGTCGAGAAAGACAACGCCCTGAGCTTCGAGGTCTTCGCGGATGGAGTGATAGACGACTTCGGACTCGTATTGAGCGGTTACCCCGGCCAAAAACTTGCGTTCGGCTTCGGGAATACCCAGACGATCGAAGGTATTCTTGATCCCCTCGGGCACTTCATCCCAACTCTTTTCTTGCTTTTCGGAAGGCTTGATGTAGTAGTAGATATTTTCGAAATCGATGGCATTGAGCAGATCGCAATTGCCCCAGGTCGGCATGGGCTTCTTGAGAAATACATCGAGAGCCTTGAGACGAAAATCGAGCATCCACTGCGGCTCATTTTTCATTTCAGAAATCTTGGTGACGATCTCCTTTGTCAGGCCGCGACCAGACTTAAAGACATAGTCTTCTTTGTCTCTAAAACCATACTGGTAGTCATTGCCCATCTCATTGAGAGATGCCTTGCCCTGGGTGAGATCTGTCGACATGTGGAATTCCTCGTGGATAAATCGAAATTTTCTAGCTTCTAGCTAGCCTGACCCCTTACTTGGCGGCAACTGCAGGACTTGGCTGTACCCAGTCATAGCCGCGTTCTTCGAGCTCGAGGGCCAAGTCTGGACCGCCGGACTTGAGGATCTGACCGTCCTGGAAGACATGGACAAACTGGGGTTGGACATAGTTGAGGAGACGCTGGTAGTGCGTGATCAATAGGATGCCGGTCTCTGGGGTAGCAAGAGCATTGATGCCTTCGGATACGGTCTTGAGGGCGTCGATGTCGAGGCCGGAATCGGTCTCGTCCAGGATAGCGAGAGCAGGCTTGAGCAAAGACAACTGGAGGATCTCGATGCGTTTCTTTTCGCCACCGCTAAAACCATCATTGATGTAGCGCGAAAGAAACTCGTCCTTGACGCCCAATTTGGCCATCTGGGCCTTGAGCTCTTGGCGGAACTCTTTGACGGGAATCTCCTTGCCACGGACAGCCTTGGTCGTAGCTCTCAAAAAGTTGGAGACCGAAACGCCAGGGATTGCCACGGGATACTGAAAAGCTAATGCGAGACCGAGCTTGGCACGCTCGTCGGGGCTCATCTCGGAGATCTCCTGGCCCTTGTAGAGCATCTTGCCGGAGGTCACCTGATAACGCGGATGGCCCATCAATGTATAAGAAAGAGTGGATTTGCCGGAGCCATTGCGCCCCATGATCGCGTGGACTTCGCCGCCATTGATCGTCAGATTGACGCCTTTGAGGATCTCTTTGTCCTCGACTTTGGCGTGCAAATCGATGATTTGTAGTATCGGTTGTTTGGCGGTCATGCCTGAGTCCTCGTATAGCGTATATAGCTGTCAAATCATATCTTTAAATGCCTGCCATTTCCCCTGGCAACTACCTTAAAGGTTTCCAACCTTTGCGGCCTGGCATTTTATAGATAAAATAGTATCAAAAGTATATTATCAAAAATACAGTGCCTTAGCTGGCATATTTAGCTTCCCTTATGACTTTGACACCCAGGCACATGATCACCAATCTCAGCGACAGCCCAGCCAAGACCCAGGAAGCCATCCTGCTGCACCTCAAAAAAGCAGGCGAGCTCACGGTCAACGATCTCTGCGACATGCTCAAGATCACAAGCATGGCCGTCCGCCGCCATCTGGTGGGCCTGCAAAAGGACGGTCTGATCCTTTCGCGCATGGTCAGACAAGAGCGTGGTCGTCCTACATATAAGTACAAACTTTCGGACAAGGCCGCGAGTCTTTTTCCTCAAGCAGGCTCGACCCTGGCCCTTGATCTTTTGGATGCGATTTATGAGCAATCGGGTTCCAAGGGCGTGATGGATCTCTTGAGCATTCGCAATAAGAAAAGATTGGAAAGATTGAAGGCAAGAGTCGAAAACAAAACTTTAGCTGAGAGGGTCGCAGAAGTAGCCAAGATTTTTTCCGAAGAAGGCTACATGACCGAATGGGAAGCTCTGCCCAACGGCAATTTTATTGTCTATCAAAGGCACTGCGCAGTGCACGAGATGGCCGACAAATATCGCCAGCTTTGCGCCATGGAGCCCCAGATGATGGAATCTTTGCTCCAGGTCCCAGTGACGCGCGAAAAATACATCCTGCGCAATGATCCGATTTGCGCCTACGTGATCAAGCCGCAAGAGCAGGTCTAGTTATATATTTTAGATGCCTTTGAGCTGCCAAAAAGCAGCAGGGGTCTTGGGCGAGACTGTGGACAATTTGACAAAGTTTGCCGGACCACGAGCTGCGATGGGCAAGCCGCCAGAGATGATTATATTGTCCTGCGGTGTCACAAAATTGTGACGCAACAGGGTCTCTTCGACCATAGCCAGGGTGGACTCTGAGTCGGAGACCTCGGTGAGCATCACTGGAGTTGTGCCCCAGGTCAGGGTCAACTGACGGTATACATGTGTCAACTGAGTCAAAGCGATGATTGGCGCAGGAGGCTTAAATTGTGAGATGAGCCGCGCAGTCGAGCCTGATTTTGTGAAGGCAGCAATGACGCGGGCATTCATGTCGACGGCCATGGCGCAAGCGGCGTGAGCGATAGCATGGGCACTGGTACGCAGAGGATGCTCATGGAGCTTGCTACGATCTTGAGAAGACTCAGCGGCAAAGCAGATGCGATCCATCATCGTCACGGTTTCGACAGGATACGAACCCATGGCGGATTCTTCGGAAAGCATGACGGCATCCGTGCCTTCAAATACAGCGTTAGCCACGTCCGAGGCTTCGGCTCGGGTCGGACGCGGATTATTGGCCATAGAGTCGAGCATCTGCGTAGCAGTGATGACTGGCTTACCCTTGGCATTGGCTCGACTGGTGATGAGCTTTTGCACGGGCGGGACTCGCTCCGGCGGAAGCTCTACGCCCAGATCGCCACGAGCGATCATGACACCATCTGTGACATCAAGGATTTCTTCGAGATGATCGACAGCCTCTGGTTTTTCGAGTTTGGCGATGACCATGACCGGCGGCCAGTGATCGCCGATAGCATCCTTGAGATCGATGATGTCCTGTGCATCGCGCACAAAAGAGAGAGCGACAAAGTCGACTTCGCATTTTAGACCGACCTTGAGATCGGCACGGTCTTTTTCGGTCAGTGCAGGGATAGAAAGCTTGACACCAGGGATATTGAGCCCTTGATGATTTTTGAGGACGCCGCCGGTGATGACCTCGCACTCGGCATCGGTACCATTGGTGGTGACCACTCGCAACTCTATCAAACCATCATCGAGGAGGATGGTATCGCCAGGCTTAACATCGGCGGCCAGAGTGGCATAGCTGGTCGAAACAATGGTCTCGTCGCCTTCGATCTTGTTGGCGGTGAGCGTAAAGCGATTGCCTTTCACTAGCTTGACCGGTGTGCCGTCTTTCAACTTGCCGGTACGCAATTTGGGACCGGATAAATCCAGCAAAATGCCGACCGGCACATCCATCTTGGCGCTGATCTCTCTCACATCAGCCACCACCGATTCGATAAATTCGGGTGTGGAATGCGAACAGTTGATGCGGGCGACATCCATGCCAGCCGAGATCATTTCGGACAAGACTTCGGGATCTCTACAAGCCGGACCGATAGTCGCGATAATCTTTGTACGAGTGATCTTCATCACGCTGTTTCCTGTGGTTTATTGATTAATTGAGCTGAGTTATGTGATGGGAAGCTGCGGCTTCGGCTGGCAGTTTTTCGGCCAGCACAAAATTGGCTGTGTCTATCTCGGCAAAGATGATGTCGATGTCGGCAATAGCAGCCAGTTTTGACTCGTCGATCTTGCCCGATTCGAGCATGTCGGCCACTTGATTGAAACGCTCGACGTGCTCCTCAAATCTTTCGGTCGCATAATCCTTGGCCTGGCCGGTGGTAACCAAAAATGGCCAGTCAGAAGACTCGAGCAATACTTTTTCGCGGACCAACTGATCGAGCGCCTTTTGTGTAAGCGCATCGGGCTTTTGACCTTCGTATTTGTGCAAGATGTCGATAGTGCGCTTTTCGCAGCTATGGATAATGGGCCACATAAATTCGGTCTGCGGATTGAGCCAGACTTGATAGTGGCCACCAGAACCCCAGGAGGATTCGGGCAATTCGATCGAACGCTCGGGCGGGCACTCTTCGAGATACTCGCCAGCAGTCTTCATAGTCACAGCCGTATAAGTCTTGAGCTTGCGGATGACATCCTTGAGCCAGCTTACGCCTTCAAACCACCAGTGACCAAAGAGCTCGGTGTCAAAGGACACCATGATCATGCCAGGCTTACCGGTCTCCTTGAGGTGATCCGTTAGGGCTTGTTGTACAAAGCCCACGTAATGATCAGCATTTTGCTTGATCTGATTGGCGGCAGTCTCGGGATTGTAGAGTTCCTTAGCGCCTAGATCGGTATTTTTGGAGGTCAATCTCCAAAAATGCAGGCCGGAGCTGTCGTCCTTTTTGTGAAACTCTCTATAGTTTGGATCGCCAGGATATCCATGATCAGCGGACCAGACCTGGTAACCGGCTTGCTCGTGACGGCCCATGACTGCTACCGGGTACTCTTTGAGCCAAAAGGCCTCAAAAGTATCGTTGCCCGAATCTTTCACTCCACGAGTAGGGATATGCTGGATCGAACCATAGGGCCCGATCATGCGTCTCGACTCTGCGCTCTTGGAGCCCTGGATGACAAAGGATTCGGTAAAGAAGTATTTGAGTCCAGCTTCATATAGCCATTTGTCGACACCTGCGCGACCATTTTGAGCAGGGCGGTAGGCGCACTCAGGCAGCCAAAAACCCTTGGGGTCTTTGCCAAAGAATTTTTTGTAATTTGCTACGCCGGTCTTGTATTGACCGAGGATCGAATCATCCTGCTCGAGCAAAGGCGAAAAACAATGGGTGGCAGCCGAGGTAGTGATCTCGATAGCGCCAGCATCCTGCATCTTTTTGAAGCCAGCAATCAAATCACGGCCCCAGCGCTCTTTAAAGTCACGCTCGATGGACTTGAACCAGTTGAGGTAAAAACGTGCGAGGTGGTGATACTCCGGATTAGGAGCAGTACCCATATTGCGATACTTGGCCTCATCCTTTTCGGCAGCCGTGATGCGCTGGGTGAGGTAGGTCTCAAAACCTTTTTTTGTATGCTCGTCCGCAAGTTGCTCGCACAGCACGGGAGTAAGACCCACGGTCAATTTGGCCTGGAGCCCTTCTTGCAAGAGATCGTCGACCGCATTGAGCAGAGGTATGTAGGTCTCGGCCATACATTCGTAGACCGATTCTTCTCCGAACGGCCACATGCCAGCCTTTCTGTAGTAAGGAAGGTGGCTGTGCAACATAAATACAAAAGAGCCGATGCTCAAGGTCCTGACCTCAATTTTTTCAAAATGGGTAAATCTTTGGAACCAGTGAATGGACGCCAGAACCCTATGGGCTTAGGTCCTAAAGAAACACCCAGGAATATAGCAAGACCGAGCGTGGCGGGTCCTTTATTTAGGGCCAAACGTAATGATTCTTTAGTAGCGTTTTTTCTAATCGTTTGCGCTATGCTTTCACAAAATTGTGTGAAGTTTGTGACGGCATGAGCGAAGAAATCCCAATCGAGATAGTCGAACCAGTCAAAAAACGTGGCCGCCCGCCAGGTTCGGGCAAGAGCAATAGTGTCCAGGATCAGACTCAAGATGGCGCACGCAGTAGTAATCAAGCAGAAAAACCAGCCGAAAACAAAGTCGTCAAACTACTCGAAAAAAATCCGCTTGGCTTGACCCTGCCTGAGATGGCTGGAGGCCCTAGACAGCTCAAACGCATCCGCACCCTCAGACCGCAGTTGCAACAAGCTATACAGGGCGGTCTGGTCATGCCCGTATCACAGCGCGCTGGACACACGGTCTATAAGCTGGTCAAGCACCTGGGCCGCCGCTGACCTGCGCCTGTTTGCTAATATATCTGCACTTAGACGAGCAGGGGAAAAGGTTTAGACCATGGTAGCAATCAACAAAGTCACGGCCGGTGGCCACACCATCCAGGAAGGCGGCAAATTTTTTATCATCGCTGGTCCCTGCGTGATCGAAAATTTTGAAACCCTCGAAACGACTGCGACCGAACTCAAGAGATTGAGCAAGGTCTATGATTTCAACCTGGTCTTTAAGTCGAGCTTTGACAAGGCCAATCGCACCTCCGTCAATGGCTTCAGGGGCCCAGGTCTGGAGAAAGGCCTGGAGATGCTTGCTGACATCAAGCGCAAGCTAGACCTGCCTGTGCTCTCAGACATCCACGAGACCGAGCAATGTGCACCTGCGGCCAGGGTGCTCGACATCTTGCAAATACCTGCCTTTCTCTGCCGTCAGACCGACTTACTCGTCGCTGCCGCAAAAACAGGCAAGGCCGTCAATATCAAAAAAGGCCAGTTCCTCGCACCGGCTGACATGAAAAATGCCGTAAAAAAACTAGTGGATAGCGGATGCAATGACATCCTGTTAACCGAACGCGGCACCACATTTGGTTACAACAATCTCGTCGTCGATTTTCGCGCTATCCCGATCATGAAAGAGACCGGCTATCCGGTCATCTTTGACGCTACTCACTCGGTGCAGATCCCCGGTGGCCAGGGCGACTCGAGCAGCGGGCTACGCCAGTACATCCCGACTCTGGCGCGTGCGGCAGTCGTTGCCGGCGCCAACGGTATGTTTATGGAAGTCCACCCCAACCCAGACGTGGCCAAGAGTGATGGCCCCAACCAGGTCCCGCTAAATAGAGTCGAAGAATTGATCAAACAATGCGTCGGCCTCTATAACGTAGTCAAAACCTATCCCGATATCCAGTTGCCAGCTCCCGGACAGTGCGGCGTAGAGCCTCAGCTGGCCAAGATCTAGCCGGATGCCGCGCTTGCGCATCGCTACTAAGCTCGCTATCTCAGGGCTAGGTCTGGTCATCACGACTCAGCTCGGCTTTGCCCAGATGGCCATAGCCGAGACTGCGGACATCTTGCAAAAAGCTCTCACCGCATATGGTGGCGACGAAAACATCTCTCGCCTCGGCGCCAATCTCACCGTCGTCGGCCAAGAGGCAGAAGGTCAAACCAATAGCCCCTACAGGCTCTTGCGTCACGGAGCCAAGTGGCGACTGGATCATGATACCGATTATGCGACTAACAACGGATCTAACCTGAGCAACAAGGGTTTCAGCGAAGGTTTCAATACCGAAGAGGCCTGGATAGCGAGGGGTAAAAAGGCCCAGGACCTCAATCTACCGACGGCGCGCTTGCTCAATCTCGAGACCACCGCACCCGGCAGTTTTTTGCTCGAAGCACTCCGTGCTATTTCGCAGCCGGACCTGTCTGGCCCGATCTCAGTCGAACAATTACCTGACGCTAACTACCAGGGCGTGCCGGTGCACGTGCTCCAATTTAAGAGCAAGAGCGGGAGCGATAGTTTTGAGATCTATCTCGACCAACGCAACTACATGATGGTGGCCTTGACCTTTAAAGATATAAACGCCGCAGGCCAGCAGCGCAATGTAGCCATAGAGTATGCCGAGTACAAACCTACCAACAACTCTATGTATCCGCAAAAGATATTGCGCAAGATCGATGGGCAGATCGCCGTGTCGCGAACTGTTGCCGACATATCGAGCATAGAGCTCAAGGACATGGAGTTTGATAGACCCGGTGGATCGCAGCATCTCAATCGCTCCATCGACACAAACTTTGAATACGCGCATAAAGAAATACTCGTCAAATGCCGCTTGAACCAGGGCGAGGAGATTGATTTTCTCTTTGATACTGGTGCCAGCGAAACCATCATAGATAGACGCGTCGCTCTCGACAATGGGCTGGTAAAGCAAGGCGAGGTCGCTATAAATGCCATCAATGGCAGTATCACGACCAACACCACCAGCATCGATCGTTTAGAGGTAGGCAGTCTCATCCTCAACGATGTAGAAGCCCGCATAATGGATCTATCCGGCCAATCAAGGCACCTCGGCAGGCGACTGGGCGGTATCATCGGCACCAATGTCATATCACGCTTTGTCACGGTCATAGATTATGGCAAGTCACGCTTATCCTTTCATGACGCAGACACTTATCCGCGGCCTGTAGATGCAGCCCAACTGACCTTTACCAAGCGCTCTGCCCCAGTAGTCAAAATAAGACTAAACAACGCATTCGAACAGGCCATGCTCGTAGACACGGGCGCAGCCTTTAACAATCTGCCGGCCCAGGTAGCGCAGAGGTTTGCTGCCACTGGCCAACCAGGAGCAACAATCGAAGGTACAGGACTGGATGGACGCCCTGTACGTCTGGGCAAGGTGACTATTGATAATGTCGGCATTGGCAACGGCAACACGGCCCGTTCGCTCAAGCGAGTAGATTTTACTTACACCCAGACCACGGCTCAAACCGCCAAAAAAGACAACCAAGGCTTTTTCCAGAGTGACAATCTAGGTATTCTCGGCAATCCTTTCCTCGAAAATTTTCTTGTTTATATCGATTACAAGTTTCAAAGGCTTTTACTCAAGCCATCAAATGCAGTCAGGACCAAGAGCGAAGTAGATCAGGGCCTTGTTTCTGGTGATAGAGAACTAGTGCAAAAACGGGACTTTAGAGCCGCCGAATTGTCTTACAACAAGGCGCTGATGGCAGCGCAGTCAAGCCAGGACAAGCGCAATGAAGCCGCGGCCCTTGGTCGGCTCGGCAACCTCCGAAGGATAATGGCCAAGGATCTCAATCGCCCCGAGCATTTAAAAGCCGCTTATGACTACTATGTCCGAGGTCAGGCCCTGGCTAAAAAGATCGGCGCCAATGACGTCGAAGGCCGCATACTTGCAGATTGGAGCCTGCTCTACCTTGAGCAGGGCCAGGCCGTCTCGGCCAAGCAGACTATGGACCGGGCTGCAGTGCTCGCTCCTAACGACCCAAATGTCAATGTCGACTATGCCGTGCATCTCTCGCGCACGAGACAGTTTTCGGATATGCAGCGCTACATCGATAAAGCCTTGTTTTTAGAGCCTAGCAATTGGCAGGCGCTCTGGTACCAGGTCAAGCTCGCGGAGACATTTAGCGACGCAAAAAAATATCAGGCGACCCTCAAGGACATACTGAGATTTTATCCAGCATCGAGGTTGGCACAGGACAAGCTAAAACAGATGGAGAGCCAATCTAGCTCTCTGGAGACAAAACCCTCTCCCTGACAGCTCCAGAAAGATTTGTGTATTTGGGTCCAAAAAAGTATTTGCGCATTTCTTTATAGGCACGATCATAATCGTAGCCATCATGCGTAACACGCCATATACCGACCAGGCATCCAGTACGGTCTGAGCCATGAGCACAGTGCACGTAGACCGGGGCATCATCTCTTTTTGCAGCCTCGACTATCTGCAAAAATCTATCGACTTGCTTTTGTGTAGGCGCAGCTGATGACATCGGCATGCTGACATACTGCATGCCGAGACCTTTGGCAATGGCTGCTTCATCGATTTTGCGCTCGCCGATATTACGCAGATCGATCAGAGTCTTGACCCTAAACTTGCCAGCCAGATCTTTTAGCGCCTCCTCATCTGGAGCGCCGCCGCGATAAAGGTAAGAATGCACCTTGTGAAAATTGAGAATAGAATCCAGCTCGGTAGGCACTCGGGAATTGATGCTCTTTTTACTGACTCCGCCATCTCCAGACACGGACCGAGTGGCAGACCTGGTGTCGGCAAGGCCCTTGCTAGTTTGCTCTTGCATTGTGTGTTGCGCCTCGCCCTGGGCATAGACGGCTCCGCTGCAATGTGCAAGCAAAATCATGCCCAGAGCTGATTTGATCAATGATTTTTGAATCGGCTTTAGAATAAGCTCTTCACAAAATACATTGTGGAACAAAAAGTGCCGACCAGGTTTCATTTACTATGCTCCCAAAGACATCGATTGGTTTTATTCTAGGTGCTTTCGCACCTAAATCTCTAGACCAAAAGGATTTATGGTTCTAAAGACTGGAAGGCAAAGATTAAAAAAGCGCCTTATGCAAAAAATGCTGCTTATATATTGAACTTTTTCCAGGTCAAAGACGTTTATTACCCTGTAACCAAACCGCAAGGTTGGAGATCGCCGTGGATTCAGATTCAAGTTCGCATTCTAACGACGAGGACATCATCCAAAAATTTCGAGCCAATGGCGACCTGAGCCTTTTCAAGGTCCTGGTACAACGCCACCAGGCTCGAGTGTATGCCACCGCATACCGTGTATTGGGCAATAGTGACGAGGCCGAAGAAGTGGTGCAAGATACCTTTATCAAAGTGCATCAAAACCTCGACAAGTTCAAAGCAAGTGCTTCGTTCTCGTCCTGGCTCTTTCGCATCGCCCACAATGTATCGATGGACGTGCTCAGGTCCAAGCAACGCAGACGCGAGTCCAACCTGGTAGCCTTTGATCCACAGGCTGCTCCAGAGGATGATCTCCGCACCAATCCCGGCGGGCCGGTCAGCCAGCTTGCAGATTATCGTCCCGACCCATCTCAGATGCTCGACATCAAGGAGCAGAGCCAGGTAATACAGGATTGCCTCAACAACTTGCCCGAGCCACAAAAGCTCGTCCTGGTCATGCACGATCTCGAGGGTCTTTCTTATCAAGACATTGCCGATATCAGCCATACCAATATCGGCACCGTGAGATCCCGTTTGCACTATGGCCGCCTCAAGCTCAAGGAGCTTTTAGCACCATATTTTCCCTCCGCCCAGTCCCCCAAAGACAACAAAGGCTCACGAGCCAAGATCAGCCCTCTATAGCAGGATACAGCCATGCAGACCGACCAATGCCACCTTTATACAGACGAGATCGATGCTTATTTTGACAATGAGCTCGAGGGCCACCTCAAGGCACAGGTAGAGCAGCACATCCAGGATTGCGATGCCTGCCTGTCTCGCCTGAGCGATCTCGAGTCACTGATCGGCACTCTTAAACGTGCACCAGTACCTGAGTTGCAGCGCGATCTGAGCGACCTCATCATCGATAGGATCGCTCAGCCTCAGCTTGCTCCTGTTATCCCTATCACCAGCAAGAGACGTCCGCCAAATCGTCTCATCGCCTTTTCCTGCGTCGCAGCATCGATCGCCGCTATTGGATCTCTCGCATACTTTGTTATGCCTGCGCCCAGCGAGCGAGGCAATACCGACAACCTGGTCGCATTGTACGATGATGACCTCAACGACGACTCCAGCACATATGGCATCAGCACCAACGAGGACGGTCTTTATGCAATCAAGCTCTAAGAGAGCATCGACCAAGCCCATTATCTCTTTGCTCTTTGCTCTGGCTCTATCGATCCCATCATCTGCAATGGCTCAACCAGAGCCGCCAGACGATAGCGATGCCATGCCTCCTCCAGGCCCCCCCAGTGCCTCAGGACCTGGCTTGAGGATGCGCAGACCAGGCGGCGGAGGGCTCGGCCAGTTTGGTGGTTTTGGCCGTGGCCCTTTGGATCTGTCGGTACTCAACCTAAGCGAAGACCAAAAAAATAAAATCAAGACAATGCGCCAAAATACGGCGGGCAAAGCCAAAAATCTCAAGGTAGCCATCAAAAAAAGTCGCGGCGAGATGTTCGACATGATGTTCGACCCCGAGACCACTGATAGCGCTCTCAAGGCCAAGCATGCAGAGGTCCGCAAGCTCCAGGGCGAGCTTGGAGATCTGATGATCCAGGATTTCCTCTCGATCAAGGGCGTATTGACCGGCGATCAGCTCAAGCACCTACCCGAGCTCAAGCCAGGCGGCGCGCACCGCCAGCCGATCGCCGGCAAATCTCTACCCAGCAAAAACTAACGACCGCGACCAGTCTTTTTGGTCTGGCTGACTCCACCCCAATCGAGGATAAATGACGGATCCTCTGCATTTGAGGGCATGGCGGCGGGCTTTTCATCGACTGGCTTTTCGTCGACCGATTTTTCTTCGACTGCCTTGGGCTTTGGCTTGCTCTTTGGTTTTGGCTTAGCGACCTGCTGCACAGGTGCCTGCACCACACCAGGAAATACCGGCATACCAATAGGCACCGATGGTGGTGGCGGCACAAAGACAGGTTTTGGCTTTGGTCTGGCGGGTTGAGCCAGCTGCTGAGGCATAATCACAGGCACCGGCGCATAAACAGGAGCGCTAGGTACGACCTGGCTTTCTGCTGGCTTTGTCTTGCTTTCGACTGCTTCTTTTGGCTCTTGCTTTTTAGGTGGAGTCTTTTTGGCCTTAGCTGCCTGCCGCTTTCTTTCCTGTTCTCTGGCTTGCTCGCGAGCAGTCTCGATCTGCCTGGCAACTAGTTCGGCCTGCCTTTTCATTTCAGCTTGATTTTTGGCTTCGGCTTCTTTTGCCTTACGTGCTTCCTCGAGTTTCCTGGCTTCTTCAGCTTTTTTTTCTTCGGCTATTTTTTTAGGATCTTTGAGATTGCGCATGCGCATGAGCGATGCCTTGAGCGAGGATGCCTGATCGCTTTGTGCAGGCAGTGGTTGGGGGATGTTTGAGCTTTTTTTGCCGAGGTTATTTGAGACTGGCAGACCTGGGACATTTGAGTCCTGTCCGCTGAGCTTATTGCGTATATTGCCTATGCTCAGAGACTCCTGCACGGCCATTGCCTTTTCTACTGGATCTCGGCTATTGTTGGTAATCCAGGCAACCATCTTGTGTCGCGAGACTAGAGAGCTCGGATTGAGATCGATGGCATCCTCGATGAGGTTTTTAGCATCATTTGGCCTTTGTCTTTTGTCGTAGAGCTCCGCCAATTTGATCTTGGCCATGGCCGAATAAGGATTGAGCTTGACGGCACGCCTGAGATAGGTCTCGGCCTTATTAAATTGATCTTGCTCGAGCGCGACGACTCCAGCCTCGTAATTGATATCAAAGAGAAAACTCGAATTAGGTCCGTAATATTTTTGGGCAGCCTCTGCCGCACTATCGTAAAGATCTAGCGCATTGCGCGGATCTCCCCTGAGCGCATAGTCCATTGCAGCGATACGTAGTTGAGCGGGATTTTCGGATAAGGGCATCGCCGCGCGAGAGGGGCTTATTTTGCCAAGGCAAAAAATAGCACCCAGACCCGAGCCAAGTACCAAAAGGCGATAGATTGTCGGCCTGCGATGTAGTGCCATGCCTGTCTCGACCTTGTAATGCAATGATACTCGATTCTAATAGTCTCTTCACGAAACGCCATGGGGTAAAGCCTAGAGGTTTATTCCAGGCGATTTATTGCTAAAATCGTCCTTTTGCAAGATCAAATCACAATCGATATCGGGAGCAGACAGATGCGCCGTACCAAGCATCAAAAACAAAGAGGACCGAGAGAGGCTGCCATGCCCGCCGTTCCGACCCAGGCAGCGAGCAATTCGCGCATCCTGATCGCGCGTGGTTTTGACATCAATACCAATATTGGCGAGGGTTTTGGCCCTTATCGCATGGATGGCGAAGCCGAGATCCTGCCCTATGTTACTTCGGCTAACGTCGCTTGTGGAGCACATTCTGGCGATCCTCTCTTGATGGAGTCCGCCCTTGAGAGCATCCGTTATTATGGCCTCGCTCTCGGAGCCCATATCGGCTATCCGGATCTGGCTGGCTTTGGCAGACGCGAGATACATCTTACTTCCAGCGAGCTTCGTGCTTCCATTCTTTACCAGATTGGCGCTCTTTCAGGTCTGGCACGCACTTGCGGGCTGGAGATCACTCAGGTCAGACCTCATGGTTTTCTTTATCGCCAGATGAATCACGATATACGCATCGCGACCATCGTCGCCAAAGCCATTGCCGAGTATGATCGCTGGTTGGTGCTACTCGGTCCTGCAGGCAACACTCTCTTGCAAGCAGGCGAAAGAGCAGGCATCCGTGTCGCTGGCGAAGCCTGGATCGATCGTGCCTATGACGCCACTGGCACCCTATTGCCTCACACTCATTCCCGAGCAGTGCTCAAGAGCCAGCATGACATCTTGAGACAGGCTCAGCAATTGATCAATTATCAAGAAGTCACGGCAGCCGATGGCACACGCATTAAACTCGAGTTTGAAACCCTGCACATACACAGTCGCATGGCTCAAGCTAGATCGATAGCCGAAGAACTCCGCCAGATCATGCCAGAGGCCTCAGCTCTCACGAGCGAGCCCTTTGAGCTAGACGGCATGCAAGAAGAAAGTGATTTTCCGAGTCTTGCTTACTCTGTCTAGACAATCAGGGTAATCGCTTTGCTGGCGGCACGATCTCGTCATACCAGCTACCGTAATACTCTGGATAGTCCTCGCCTGTAGTAGAGGTGATGGTCTTTTGCAGAGCCTTTTTGATGGCCTTGCGTCCGCCTCTCTTATAGCGATTGAGCCACTCGAGCTCTTTGGGATCGACTGGGATGCCTGCCTTGATGAGATCCTTGACGATCTCTATCTCATGCACGATAGCCTCGCACTCCTCCTCCAGGCAGCGGTCGATAAACTCCTGACGACCAGTCTCCCCAGGGATCGGATCATTGGTTGGTCGCACCAGCGCATGCACAAACTCGTGTGCGATCGAAATGAGCTTATAATTGCGCGGGCACCAGCGACCGATATAAATGGTGCGTTTTTTGCGGTCGTAATAGGCGCGACATGGACCGTCAACTAGCCTGATTTTGACTCCGGCCTCGCGGATCTGCTCCATATCCTCGACAAGAGTAGGCGACATGAGCAAGGTCTCGACCATACGCTTACCAAACTGACGTTTGAGATTGCGCATGGAAACAGCTTGAGAGACTTTGGGGCTGACTGACTTGGCATTGACCTTATCAGCCGCTGGGGCTTTGCTCTGCTTTTTGCCGGGCATCTGGTCTGGACTCCGAGAATAAATCCGATCTATATATACGATTACATATACACTTATACCAATCTATATTAATTTTCAAACCAGAAAGGCCATTTCAAAAGACGAAGTGCATGGGCAAAGCTCGCCCATTTTAGATTAATTCTCAGAACGATTGAAGGGCAAAAGCACACTTGGATTCTGCAAATCTAAGTGCCCCAATGGACTCGGGATCACCATCCTTTCTTTACTTGCAAGAGCCATGGGCTTAGCATTTTGGCGATTAAGGGGTAGCCTTATTTATAGAGCCCTATTTCGTTATTTTGATAATCAAAATGGGCAGCGATAGCGCTCACCAGCCAAATACTTCACGTCTACTTCAGATTTGTGAGCTATGGTGACTTTAAGCAAGCAGCCATGCGATATAAAGCGAGCGACAAGTTTTTTATGAATGGCCCGGAAAAAAAATCTCTCAAAGAGTCCAATGCTCATAAGGAAAATGCCATGGCTGCTCAATCGGCCATGCTCAAACTCCTAGAAAAACTCTTTCAAGATCACCGCGCCCGTGGCAAGAGCAAGACAGATCGCGAGGCCATCGCGACAGTGGATCTCAATCATGTCTGCCAGGCTCTCGACCTTCAAGCCTGCGGCATCTTTTTGCCTGGCAATAGCTACGGGACCTATGAGGTCTCGGCTGTCTCCAAAAAATCCGGCTCATCCAGCAATAAGAGCAAAAAGCCTCTTGCCTGCCAGATCGCCTCTGGACAAGATCTGTCGCGACTTTTGCAGCAGGGCCAGCACGTATTTCTCAATAAGAGTATTTTTCAGGGCACCAAATCCGGTGAGCCGATCATTCTCGACAATCTACAGGCTGATAGCAAGCGCAAGAGCGCCTTTGTGGTCTTTCCTCTTTCAGCCATACTCGATCAGATCCTCGGCTTGATGATCCTAGAAAAAGCCACCGGAGATTTTAACGATTCCATCATCCAGCAAGCCGCCCTGGTCGCCAAGCTAATCTCGACGATGCTGCTCGACAATCAAAGCAGCACTGCAACCCTCAAATCCGGTGCTGGCAACAAATTACCAGGCCTCATCCAGGACTCCTTTGCTACATCGCTATTGCCCACCGTCATTCTTGACTTCAAGACTCGTCATATTTTAGAGCTCAACCCAGCCGCCAAAAACTTTTTTAAAGCCCAGGGCAAATCGGCCAGCGCCAACAAAACAAATGCCCAACTCAAAAACTTGATGCCCAGGGCCAAGCATTTTTTGAGCAGTCTCGACATTTCTCTTTCGCGGTCGAGCAATTTCAAATGCTATTCGGTATCGAGCGATGACCTCCAACAGTACGGAGTATCCGCTGTCCTGGTCTCGATCTCCGAAGACCAAAAAATCATCAGCCTGCAATTTATCTCCTCCAACCTCAATGACGACAATACACATGAGACCAAAGACAAGCTAGAGTCCACGCATGCTGCCCGCAACAGCGATACTACCGATACCGACGATCAGCAGTCAGAGCTCTCGATCGATGACCTCAGTCGCAGACTAGGACACGAACGCTGGCTGAGACAGGTCATCTGCAAGATGCACGCCTCTCTCGATCGAGACCATCTTTTGCAGAGCATCGCCGACAGTCTCGGCAGAGCTTTTAAAGTGACCCGATGCCTGATCATCCGTATCGAAGGCGCCCCCAATCCTCATGTCACCCACGAATACGTAGATCCCGAATTATCGCCCCTGGGCCTGGGACGCACGACACAATTTCCGGTCTTTGCCATCAAGCTATTTGATCGCAAAACCAGGAGCTATCCTGATATCAACGAACTCGAGGGCAAGCTCTCCGAAGGGGAACTCGAACTGCTCAAAGACAATGGGATTCGCAGCATGACTGGCGGACCATTGATCTATCAAAATACCGTATTTGGTGTCGTCCTCATGGTCGATAATGGCAAGATTCGCACCTTTAAACCCGAAGAGCTCGAATTATTGGATGCCGTGCTCAGTCAAGCTTCGGTGGCGCTCAACCACGTGCATGCCTTTCACCAGGTCAAGGACCAGCTCTTTCACATGAGCCTCCTGGCCAATCTCACACAACAATTGACCACTGCTCTCGAAGTCGCAGCAAAGAGTCCGCCTCCAAGGGCCGATGAAAAACCATCCTTCGACAACAACTCCGAGGCCGCAGGACTCAGCACCAGAGAGTTGGAAGTCTTACGCTTCATTGCCACCGGCCTCACCAACAAAGAAATCGCAAAAAAAATGTTTTTGACCGAATCGACAGTCGAATTGCACGCCTCGCGTATCCGCAAAAAACTCAATCAAAAAAGTCGCACGGCGCTGGTCAAATACGCCTGCGAACATGGCCTGGCCTGAGCACCCACAGCGCGCGGATGGCTTGGATTTGTTAGAGCCTGGCCCTTGCCTTGAGGTCCAGATAGCTATCGACGATCCGTGTAGATAGATCCTGCGGAGCGCTATCGAGCACCACGCAGCCTCTGCGCTGCAAATGACTGAGAGCTAGTTCTCTTTGATTTTTTAGATCTATAGCTGCGGCACGCTTATATAGCAATTGCGTCTCCTTTTGCGGCATTTCCCCAATAGGCATCACGGCTAGAGTCTCTATCGACTTATCCTTGAGGGTCACGCAAAAGGGGAGATGCCTGGGGGACAGCCTTGCCAGACCGTTTAACAGGGCCTGCGATCCATAGGCATCGGTCAGGTCGGTGAGCACCACGATCAAAGAACGCCCCTTTTGACAGGCCGCAAAATGAGCGAGCAAAGATACATAATCAGGCTCGACCATCTTTGGCTCGATTGGGAAAGTGGCTTCGAGTATGCGAGTCATCTGCGACTTACCGCGCTTGGGAGGCAGATACAATAGAGGTTTATCGGCAAAAATGCCTATACCGACCTGGTCGTTGTGATGCAATCCAGTCATCGCTAAACATAGAGCTGCATTGAGAGCTCGATCATAACGAGTGAGACCATCGAGATCGCTGACCATCATGCGACCGGCGTCGATCAAGATCGTCATGCGTTGATCTTGCTCTGCTTCGTAGGTGCGCACCACGGGCCGATCACGGCGAGCAGTGGCATTCCAATCTACGGCCTTGCTGTCGTCTCCGATCGCATACTCGCGCAAAGCAGAAAAATCGGTGCCCTGACCTCGTTTGCGCTGAGCCAGCTCGCCTAGCTCATTGCTATGGGAGAGCTTGATCGAAAGATCGCGCAAAGCCTTGAGATCGCTAAATACTTTTACCGGCCTGGCCTGATCTGCAAACACTATCTCGCGCTGGAAGAGCCCCAAAAAACTCGTGTATCTGAGAGAGATCGGCCCAAAGACATAGGCACCACGCCTCAGCGGAAACAAAGCATACTCCAGTTGCCTTGCAGACTGACCAGCGAGAGTGAAAGCAAAAGTCTCCACCGACTTGGCAATATCTATCCGCCCCAAAAAGGCATGCACCATTTGTGGTGCGTCATCGCGCAGCACGCAGCGGACCGGTGTATTGCCATCATATGCGACTGTGATTTGGACAGTATTGTGACGCCCTATGCTGAGGCGATCTTCGCATTTTCGCTCCACCTTGAACAATTTTGCTCTGGGAGTAAATTGCCAGTCGATCGCGACCAGCAACAATATGATCACATCCAGGGTAATGCCGAAAGGCTGAGCTACAGGCAAAAAGGGCGAGAGGCAAAACAAAGCCAGCCCCGCAAAAAGCAATAAATAGAGTCTACCTGTAGCGATCATCTAGCGCGGCACTTCAACTTGCTTGAGCATATTGCCGATCACCTGCGATATATTGACTCCATCGAGTTCGGCTTCTGCTGTTAAAAGCAGACGATGGCGCAAGACAGGCTCGGCAACAAACTTGATATTGTCTGGAGTGATAAAATCCCGGCCTTCCATGGCGGCATGTGCCTTGGCCGCTGCCAGCCATGCAAGAGCCGCTCTGGGACTGGCTCCCAATTGCAGGTCGGAAATATTGCGCGACTTATGCACAAGAGCACTTAGATAATCGATGATGGATTCCTGGACTTTGACATGAGTCAGGAGTCGACGAGACTCGATGATGTCCTCAGGCCTAGCCACTGGAGCGAGAGTAACCGTGTGCCTGCGATAATGGCCTTCTTGCCAGTTACGCAGCATCTGCTTTTCGGCATCTTTTTGCGGATAGCCGATCAGGATCTTGATCATAAATCTATCCAATTGCGCCTCCGGCAATGGATAGGTACCTTCAAACTCGACAGGATTCTGGGTAGCGACGACCATAAAGAGTTCGGAAAGCTTTTCGGACTGTCCATCGAGAGTGACCTGTCTCTCCTCCATGGCTTCTAGTAAGGCCGACTGTGTCTTGGGCGGTGTTCTGTTGATCTCGTCTGCGAGCAAGAGCGAGGTAAAGATCGGCCCTTTGCGCAGAGTAAATTGCCTCGTATTGAGGTCAAAAATATTGGTGCCGACGATGTCCGACGGCAGCATATCAGGTGTCAGCTGGATCCGGCCAAACTCGACGCCGACAAGAGCAGCGAGAGTCTTGACGAGAAAGGTCTTGGCCGTCCCGGGCACTCCCTCGAGCAAGACGTGCCCATCGGCCAGCATGGCCAAAAGGAGCTGATCTATGACCATGTCCTGCCCCACTATATGTGCAGTCAAAGCCGATCGGAGCTTATCAAAAGTCTCTTTGACAAATTGGATTGATTGCTCAGTTTCTTGCATCTTTTATCTGGCCTTTGCTAGGGGATTGGGGTTGTTTGTGGCAGTGTAAACAGTCTGGAGAGTCTGGATGATTTCATCGCAGTCAGCCGATAGCTCACGCAATTGCTCGTCACTGCTAATGGTGCCTGACAGAGCCGCCATCACAGCGCGGGTCTTTTTATCTATAAGGACAAAAGCAGGATCGGCTCCGTGCTTTTGGAGTTCGTTCAAAAGAGTCTCATCATCTACATGAGGCGAAATACCAATTTTGCGGCAGAGCACCAGCCGGGCTTGCTGAAAGTATATTTCGAGGATTGCAATCCTTGCTCGGCCTCGCTCAAAGACCGAAGCCAGACCATCCACATGCTCCAGGCTGGATATCTTGCGACTTGGACTATATTGGATCACACGGCCAAAACGCTGATGAAAACTAAGGATAGCCACGATCAACAACAAGATCGACTGCAGGGCCGCCAGACCAAGGGGACCTCGCAAGACATAGGTAAAAACATTGTCGCTCTCACTGACCCCATGGCAATACTGATCGACCAGGATCTTGCCTTTGTGATCGGCGAGCCAATTGGCCAGAAACTGAAAATTACCTCGATAAGCCGAAAGCCCGATAGAGCGATTGGAAACGAAAGATGGATTGGCAATCACCAGCACATGCCCCTTGCCGATTTGCTTGTGCACGATCAGCGCCTTATCTCCGTTTGCAAATAGAGTGGTACCGCCTTTTAAAAAACCATCTTGCGAGACACGCACATGATCGACATGATCAAATAAACCAGCATCGCTGCCAGACATGGCCGCCAAATAAGGAGCAAGATCAGCGTCGACGAGCGCTACAGGCAACTTTTTGCAGGTCAGACCTATTTTGCTTATAAGGCTCTTGCCGTAGCTCATGGCAAGCGAGTCTATATAGACGAGATTGTTGCCCTTCTTAATCCAATCCAAAAGATAGTCACTCGCCGTAGTATCGGGCCTCTCCGCAGGTGCGACCAGGATCAAGGTGCTGTCTGCCGGCATTTTGAAATAATTATTTTTGCCATGAGTCAATAGACGATAGGACGCTCTCCACTGGCCGACTCGCTGGCCAAAGGTCTTTTTTAAAAAGGCATAAAAGCCATGGGACCCACTACGCTTGATATTGGCGATGCTACCATCAATGGTGCTCTCCGGCCAGACCCGGCTCATCTCCCGATCCGAACCTACCGAGGCAAAGACCATGCCCGCGCTGATCGCGACCAAAAGACCCAATTGCACAACAAAGCCACGCTTGCTCACGATCTCACCTCAGTGGCATCGCAGACAGCAATGAGATCTGCAAGCATGGTTTGATAGAGGGCTTCGCTTGCGTCATGAAAACCGTACCAGACCAGCTCGAAACCATCCACCATGGATCTAAATCGATCGATGACATGGCGAGCTCTGGTATCGGCTTTGAGCATGTAGTAATACTCGTAATTGGTTCTGGTCGGAGCATAATCAATGATATTGCGCTCCGAAAGTGTCAATAGAACACTCATATATAGCGATCTCACGGCACCACGCATGTCGCCACGAGCACGGAGCATCTCTGCATTTTTGCGATGCCCCTGTGCATCCAAGCGCATGTCATCGACTATTTCACCCTGGGCTTGCCGCCTTTGCAGGTCTAGATACTTGAGCCTGCGCAGGACAAAAAAGGCCGAGACAATGATAGCTATCACCGCCAGTAGTACCAAAAGGACGTGCAGCAGATCACCGAGGGCGGAGCTGTCGGCTGGCAATGCCTGAGGCATGTGCAGATTGTTGAGCAACTCGCCGATAAAACGCCAAAAATCAGTCAGCCATTGCTGTGCAGCCAGGACTTCCTTGGGTGGATCGGGAAACCGATAATCCGGCGCCAGGTCCTTGAGTATCGGCGAGACGTCCCTATGCTCCATCTAAAGCAGCCAGCCGAGCCGATAGGTCTACACCCTCTTGCCTGATCAAGAGATCACGATAAAAAAGTGCCACAGCCACGTGATAGAGAGGACTGGCGATGACATTGACGCAACTCTCCCAGATCTGGATAAATATGCTCAAAAAGATTGGCACCTCATGCGCTTTGCTCATAGTACCGTCCACGAGCTTTGCAAAAAAGGCCTCGGCAAAGACTGCCACCATAAGCGGTGTAGATAGGGGCGCCGTCAACAGAGACATAGAGATCAGAGCAAGGCACAAAAAGCCAAAAGTACGGAAAGGAGCACGCGCCACCATGCCGATGGCATGCTTGAACTTTGTGAAGGCGCTGTCTTTATCGAAGGCAATGCTGACCATGGCCATGGACACGGCAACCGATATCATGCAGATAAGGATAAAAGGTAGGATAGCGCCGAGTCCAAAGCCGAGGCCGATCATAGCGCTAGCCGACTTATTGCCTTTAAATGCCATCGCGACCATGACAGCCGTCAACATATAAGGGAGCAAAACTGCAAAGACACTGACGATACTGAGCAGGGTCAGATTGATCAGCGTAAACCACTGTTTGTTTACAAATTTGAGGGCAGCCTTGATGTCGGACTCATAGCCCATAAAGACCCGGGCGAGACCTAGCTGGGTCATATAAAACCAGTAGGCTGCAATGAGCAATGTCACAAAGCCCACAACTGCCGCCACTATGCCTGCGGGATTATTAATAGTCTTGACAGCACCGCTCAATGCCCCAGAACCAAAACCCAGGGCAATGGCGATCTTGGCTGCGCAGATCAAAAGCGTCGGCCCAAGTACCGTCAAAAATGTCAATTTGATATTGGATCTCACGATCCGGTAAGCTCGACCGACGATGTCGCCAGCAGTCAAAGGCATAGAGCTGGCCAGATTGTCATTGGAATACACTAAAACCTTACCTGCAAAATCTTGCCAGAGCCAAAGCCAAAACCAAATAATATGAATACGCCCAAAAATCATATACCTTTATCGGCGCATTTCACTGCCTCAGCGGTGCTGATAGAAAGAAATCATATCCTACTCGTGCACCACAAGAAAATCGGAGCCTGGCTCCCACCAGGCGGCCATCTCGACCTCGACCAGGGCGAAGAACCGCATGCGACAGCGCTACGGGAGATAACCGAAGAAACCGGTCTTGTCTGTATTCTCGCCAATACAGCACCCACACAGCCACAAGACGATGTCGCCTATCTCATGCCTGCCCCTCTTTGCGTCCATCGTGTGGTCGCATTTGAAAAAGGCCAGAGCGTAGTGCATTTTGATCTGGCTTATATGTGCAAGCTCGATGCTAGATTTTATCCACGATTATCGGACGGCCTGCCCCCGCCTACAGCCGCCCTCGATGAAGTGCACAATGCCCGCTGGGTCGCCCTCGAGGAGATAGAGACCCTCCCTCTAGCTCGCAATGTGCTCGAGATAGTAGAGTTAGCAAGAGCGACCTATAATCTATCGACCTTGTAGAAAGGCATACTTTGCGGGTTTGCGGGCTCTCAAGACTTGGTATGAAGGAAGTACTATTATTAGGGAAATGGTCATAGATAAGCTCAGATAATGCCGGTCAACAATCCACTGCTGCAAAAATTGACGGGAGTCAGGGATCTCAAAAGGATCCTCGAGACCACGGTCAAGGAGCTTGGCGACCAATTTAACGCCGATGCCTGCCAGGTCACCCTGGCCAATCCGCTTGATCCCAATACCACCGCCATCTGCGAATATCGCGCTACCGGCTCACCGGTCATCCCCGGCCGTTCGCATACCCTCCCTCTGGTCTTGCAAGGTCGGACCTTTGGCGCTCTGACGCTCAGTCGTTCGACCGATGTCTCCAACGACGAGCTCAATTTTTTACGCATCATATTAGGAGAGCTCGGCGAGATCATCAGGCTTGCCCAGATCAACGATGTCGTCCAGCGCGATACTTTTAGAGACACCTTTCTCGTAGAGATCGGCAACCTCATGACGTACTCGCTAGGTATCGGCGATGCGCTCTTTATGGTCGTCAATATTTTAGGCAAGGCCTTGCAGGTCAGCCGTTGCTTGTTTATCTGCACGGACGATCAGCAGGCAGGATGGAAATGCTATGAGTTTTGGCAGCAGGACAAAGTAGAAAGTCTGCAACAACTGCATTGGCCTTCGGCAGACTCGGCCCTGGTCGCTCAGACCTTGCTCACCCGTGAACCTCTCAAATTGTTTGAAGGACAGGCCAACTCGTACAGCTCACCTGCCCAAGAAGAACTCAATCTAATCGGCGTCAAATCACAATTAGGCGTCGCGCTCCGAAGCCAGCACGGCACTCATGGTTGCGTGGTCTTGCAGCAATGCGATTATCGTCGTGCCTTTACACGCAACGAAATCGACATGGTCCAGAACGTAGCCGATCGCGTAGCAGAAGCCCTCTACAGACTGCCGGCCGAAAAGAAGGCTCGCGAGCCGATCATGCAATTGCACCAGCGCATCGTCAATACGCCAGGAGCAAGCGAGGCCAAGTCATCTGTCGATGTACGCCGCGCACTCAAGGGTGCGATGGGACAGGAAGCCATCCCACAAGCTCTCAAAACTGGTCAGGCCCCGCCCGCTCCACCTAAGCCTAAACCGCCCGCTGCCCCCAAAGCAGAGCCGGCACCGGCTCCAGCTCCAGCTCCTGCTCCAAAACCAGCACCCGCTCCAGCACAGGCGTCTGCACCAGCTCCAGCACAAGCACCAGAGGCACCTCCACCTGCAGCTCCAGCACCAAGTGCGACACCACCAGCGGCAGCAGCTCAGGCAATACCAGCACAGCCGACAGCGCCGGATGCGACACCATCAGTTGTCGCCCCAGACCAGGCAAACTCTCCAAATTCACCTCAGGCCATCGAGCAAAACATCACTGGAGAAATCCCGACTCAGGCGCCGAGCATTGCATCGGTACCCAAGGGTGTGACTCTTGGCGATCAAGCCTATGTGCCGGTCGAAAACGACCCATATGCCGATCTGGACTTTGGCGATTTTGGTGATCTGCCAGCAAGCAGCACTCCCGAAGCAGCCCCTGCTCCCAGTGCAGATGCCAATCCATGGATCGGCCCAGAGGCGGCGGTCGAGGCAAAGGCTGCACCACCACCCAAGCCAGAACCAGCACCAGAGCCAGTTGTAGCTCCGGCACCGGTCATCACACCAGTACAAAAAGCTGAGCCCATTGCAGATCCTGCACCAGTTCCACAACCAGTTGCAGAGCCAGTTGCAGAGCCCGCTCCAGCCGAGACAGGCAAAAGCCAGTGGGGCGACCTCGACGCGATCCAGACACCCTCAGCTCCATCGCCCAATACCACAGGCGGTGGCAATGCCTGGGGCAATCTAGACGATATACCAGCGCCTACAGCAGCGCCTCCTCCGCGCGGCGGCGGCCTTGGCGGCTCTCTCATGGGCAAGGCGCGCGGCTCCGCTGGAGCAGGTTTGCTCAAATCCAAGGCCAGTCGGGCACAAGCCGAACCTCCCGCACCTCCACCTGGACAGGCGGCCAGTGCTCCAGCCGCTGCATCACCGGACACTCCTTTTGACGACGAAGCAGCCAAGAAAAAACTCGAAGCCCTCATGTCCAAGGGTAATAGCAATAACAACAAAGATCTCACCTCGGACTATATCTTTGCCACACCAGGTCTGGATATGCGAATGCTCGGCCGCATCGATGGCTGGGTCTCCCAGATCGAAGGCAAGGACAAATACAAAAATGGACACGCCCGCGCAGTAGCCGAATACGCTCAGGCCATCGCCAAAGAAATGGGATTGTCACAAGCCGATATAGATATCATCAGACAGGCAAGCCTGGTACACGATCTCGGCAAACTAGGCACATCCGGCCAGATCCTGCAAAAAGACGAAAGCCAGTTATCCGATGCCGAGTTTTTGCTCGTCATGAATCACCCTATGGATGGTGCCGAACTGCTGGACTCCTTTCCTGATCTACAACACCTGGCACCGATCGTCAGAGCTCACCACGAAGAATACGACGGCAACGGTTTTCCTCTTGGACTCAAAGGCGATCAGATCCCAGTGGCATCTCGCATCGTCGGTCTCGCCAACTACTATCACGAACGTATCGCCGAAAAGCTGACCGGTCCAGGCGAAGATCCGGCAAAAGTACAAGAGGCCTTAGTGGGACTCGCTGGCAAGCAATTTGATCCAGCCGCCGTCCAGGGTCTGATCCAGGCCATCATCACCGGTCGCGTCGCTGGTAATATCGTCTAAAAGCATTTCTGCCGCATTTGCATCGCAACACCTCTCGGCGCAATCGAGCGCAGTGAGATCGGCAATGAGTCGAGAGAGAGGTAAGTCATGCAAGATAGCACCTGTAGATTGGGTCAAGGCCTTTGGTGCACATCCAGTAATGGCAAAAGCCAAAGTCGCTCCAAGACCATAAAGATCGCTCTGGCAATTGGCGCGCCCCTTAAATTGCTCAGGCGCCATATAATTGTGCTTGCCTACAACAGTCCTTGTGCTATTTGATTCGAGTGTGAGTGCCACATTAAAGTCTAGCAGCACCACACGTCCATCATCGGTCACCATGATATTGTCCGGACTGATATCACGATGCACTATTGGTGATGGCAAGCCGTGCAAATACGCGAGTATACCCAGCATCTGCTTTGCAATAGACACGACCATATCATGCGACAAAGGACCTGACTCCTCTACGATCTGCTTGATCGAACGGCCGGGCAAATCTTGCATCACCAGATAAGCTCGATGGTCCTCGACAAAATGGTCAAGCAAGCGCACTATACCTGGATGATTTAGACTTGCCAGCAGCAAGGCTTCATTTTTTACCGAGGCAAAAGACCGGCCTCTAGTCTCGACTCCTGCATCCACAGGCAAAACAAATTCTTTCAATACCACCGAGGTGGACTCAATCAGATCCCAGGCCCGATAGACTCTCGCCTGTCCTCCACGTGCAATTTGTCCCTCGATGCGATAGCGACCATCCAGGACGAGGGCTGCCTCCGGCAAAGCTCCCTCGCGGCGCCGTCTAAAAGAACTCATATCGTCCAGCCACATGCGTGTATAGCTGACCTGTGCCTGTCCACCGATGAGAGCAGCAAAAGCCGGATCCCAATCAAATCTGTCAGCTGCCAGGTGCTTGCCCACAAAGCGGACAAATCGCTCCATATCGCTCTCGAGTGTAAAAATATCAAGAGGGATGGCCAGCTGCAGCCTTGCGTCCACCACCAATCTCCACAATGTCATCAAACCACCGCTTTGGGCAAGGCTATCAAAATCGAGATAGATCGGCCAACTCGAAAATAAGTTTTTGGGTCTTTGATAGCTCAAGACGAGCACACCGCCGGCGGGGTCATCACAAGCCGCCCCGATTGCCGGCACAAACTCCACTTGCTTTAGATCCGACCATGCAAGCCTCAAGGAGTATTGGTCGGTCTGACTACGCCAGGCAAGACTGAGCCCTAGAGCATCGACAATGATATTGGTAGGATGCGCATTGGTTTGCAAGCACAATTGCACAATTGACATTGCAATAAAAAGTGGGATAACGACACTATTAATCCCATTAATCCATAAGACAAGCAAGACTAGCCAAGGAACAAGACCAATGCTCCGATTGAGCGTATCTATGCCTCTTTTACTATGATCGCCACCAACCCGCCCAGACTTCTTGCCTCGCTCCTTGCCCACATGAGGATTAACCGTCATATCGCACATGGACTCATCGCTCTGAGATGGATCTAATCCTAGTCCCAGTCCTGGTCCTAGTCCCAGTCTGCTCTGGCTCATACCGATACGACCTCTGCGATCTTTGCTACGCGACTCCTCGCCCTATTTATCACGGTGCGTGCATCAGCCAATCTTTGGTCCGGATCGAGCACAGTGAGATCAGCAATGAGTAAGTCCAATAGCCGATCGCCGGTCTCAGGCATACTCTGTTCGATAGGCTCTGGGTCTTTGCCTGTGGCTATAAAGTAGAGAGTACAACCTAGAGCATAAAGGTCACTCTTGGTGGTGGCATGCCCTTGAAACTGCTCGGGTGGTATGTAGCATTGCTTACCGATCATCGTACCAGTCAGCCCGCTGACATAATCGCTGGCGGCACCAAAATCAATCAAGGTGATCTTGCCATCGGCAAAAATGAGGTTGTCTGGAGTCAAATCACGATGCACTATCTGTGGTGACAGGCCATGCAGGTAGTCCAGGATATCGGCCACCACGCTAGCGATCTTCCATATTTGCGGCGACTTCATGCTGCCATAGAGCATGACATGCTGTCTGAGGTTTAGGCCTTTGACAAAATCCAAAAGGAGATAATCACGATCGTTCTCTACAAAATGATCGAGGACGGCAACAATATTTGGATGTGCAAGCCTGGCAAGCAATGTAGCCTCGCGACAAAAGAGATCATGCATCTTGGCCTCCGACTCCCCGACACCGCTCACGGCCAGCTCTTTGAGGACCATGCGCCTGTCATCTCGATCACGCACGAGATAAACCGACGACATGCCACCACTAGCCAGCGGCATCATCACAGACAGTTGCCCGTCTCTCAAAGTCTGTCCACCCTTGAGCGGCACAAAATTGGTCACCTCAAAACTCTGTGACATCGAGTCTAGCCACATCTGAGTAAAAATCTGAGTACAGCTATCTTGCTTGGCACCACCAATAAAAATAGTGCGCTGCATGGCCAAAACATCTGGATTGAGGGTGAGAGGATCGGCAAATCGAGAAATAGCCCAAAAGATCTGCTCCAGATTGGCACTGTCAAAACCATCTAGAGGCAGAGGTAGCATGCCTCCCGATTTGAAATCAAAAATGAGAAACCTGGCATTGCGCAGCCTGATACAGGCAATATCTTGCCAGCTTCTCTCTTTGCGTCCGTAGAGCATGGACTCGTAGAGTCGGCTCCTGACAATGATCTTTTGGTCGTTTAGCGCGAGATTGCATCGACTACAAAAAAACAGCACCAGTGGTATGCCAATTATTGCCATCAAAATGCCGACTAATTCGAAGGCAGCCTGCCCAAATGCAACTCGCACCAAAATAGAGCAAAAGATCAAAGAGAGGGCCACGCCTATCATGGCTCTGTAAGACAAAAACCTGACAGAGACTCTATAGGGTGCTGCTTGCAAAGCTGAAGACATGAACGCTCACCTGACATGACACTGGCATGTCAGTTATATAGCGTCGCGAGGTTGTCATGCACCCGGGTTTACCCTAAATATAAAACGACCCCTTTTGATAAGGGGTCGCTTCTCTTTCTAGGCTGTAAGTCCAGATTGATGTCTAGCCGAGCAGATCGGCTACATCCATGCCTTTCAAGCTGAGGGAGATCTTGTGCTCCTTGGGCGAGAACTTTTTGATGACGGCCTTGACTTGCTGGCCGACCTGGACGATTTCTTCTGGTTTAGCAGTAGGTTGATCGCTCATTTCGACGGTGGGCAAGAGAGCATCTACGCCAGGATAGATCTGGACAAATGCACCAAAGCTCTGGATCTTGCGGACGGTACCGTTGACGGTCTGTCCTTCGTTAAACTTGTCTTCGATCTCTTTCCATGGATCAGGCTGCATCTGCTTGAGGGACAAGCTGATATGGCCCTTTTCCTGGTCTACTTTCAAGACCTTGGTGGTGACCATTTGACCGACCTTCAGGACGTCCGAAGGATGCGAAACGCGTTCCCACGAGATCTCGGAGATGGGCAAGAGACCATCGAGACCGCCGAGGTCGATAAAGGCACCAAAGTCGGCGATACGCACCACTTCGCCGGTAACGACTTGACCGGATTCGAGGGTGGAGAGGATCTTTTCTCTTTGTGCTGCTTTTTCTTCTTGGACAGCCAGACGTTGGCTCAAGATGAGCTTGTTGCGCTTGGTGTCGGTTTCGAGGATCTTCATGGGGATTTCCATGCCGATCAGCTCTTCGGGGGTGGTGCCCTTTACACGCAATTGGCTGGCTGGTACGAAACCGCGCAAGCCATAAACGTCTACCACTACGCCGCCTTTGACCACTTGAGAGATCTTGGCGCGGATGGTTTCGTCGTTGCGCTTCATGTTTTCTAGCTGTACCCAGCCGCGGGCTTGGGCGACGCGCTTCAGTGAAAGTGTGAGCTGGCCGTTCTCGTTCTCTTCGCGCAGGATATAGAACTCGAGTTGTTCACCTACTTTGACCACTTCTTCGATACGATCGACACCGATATTGGTCACTTCCTTTTGCGGCACAAAGCCTTCGGATTTGCCACCAACATCGACGAGCAAGCCGTCACGTTCGATGCGTACTACATGGCCAGGAACGATATCGCCCTGTTCGAATTTGATGTTCAACGACTCTTCGAGCAGTTTTTCAAATTCGGATTTAGAGTTGGCCTCTAATTGTTGTTCAGTCACTGAAATTGTCACTCCCTTGTCCTCTAAAAATTTGCGACTCTCGCAAGAGTCACCAACAACGCCATCTCCCAGGATGACGGAGCGGGGTACGCATCCGTTCTTTGAAGACGACGCAACACACGCATGTGTGGTCGATATAGTGTACTGCCCCTGGCCGGTAAACCCGCCATTTATTTGCGTAGGGCTTTGCACAGCTTTACGCAGAGACAATGGCAATCATATGCAGCTTTCAAGAGAAAGGTCCTAGCTTTAAGCGAACCTTTAGTTTATCCGACAAGTAAAAATTGGCTCATTTAAGAAAAAATTGCACAAAATAAACGCAATGGCAAAAAGAGAGCGCAATATGCAATGGGCACCAGACGGAGATGGCAATGATATTGCACGCGTATCCTTTGCGCAACTTTTAGACATGTCCACCATGCGGCAATGGGCTTGCTATGCGCTTTTACATTGTCATATGCAGATATTTTATATCAGCCTCCGCATCCTTATAATGTCCAAGATATCAATAGCCGCGCCTAGCGACCGGGGGGACCAAATGACAGGGCTGAGCAACAAAGTATTTAAAATGTCCATGGCAAGCATGCTTGCTGCGACCGTATCGAGCCTCGCAGCCCAGGCAGTCATGGCCGGCCCGCTCAACCTCTTGAGCAAGGCTGACAAAAAAGAGACCTCAGCTGCACCGGCCACCACTGCCGAGCTCGAAGCTGCCGATGGCAAGATCGGCGACCTCAAACACAAGGTAGATCAAGCGCAAAAACAGCTCGATGCATCCAAGGCCCATCTCAAAGCCGCTCAAGCCGAATTGCGAGCAGCCCAGGCCGACCGCGAAGCCCTCGCTCTTCGTACTCACGCCAATGCCCTGGCTTCGGAGGCCAATGGCCGAGATCTCCAGGCAAACCCCAAGAGCCTCGCCTCTTCGACCATTCCTGCCGAAACCACCACTGCTCCAGTGCCTGGCGCAGCCTCTGGTTCGGGTTCGATTGCTGCTCCGGCACCAGCTGGAGCGCCGACCCTGCAGGACCTTGCACCAAATATGTAAGTTTGATAGCAAAAAAGAGGTGGCCAGGCCACCTCTTTTTTTATAAGCTCAAATAGGTCTTGCTTTAAGCAGCTTTGGCCTCGCCAAAGCTTTTATACAGCCGCTGCCGTATCCACGAGCAGGCGCTCATAGGCTACTTTTGCTGCTTCTTGCTCGGCTGCTTTTTTAGATTTGCCGGAGCCTTCGCCATAGGATTGACCACCGACCAGCACTTGCACTGTAAACATCGGCTCGTGCGGGGGACCGTCGGTAGAGAGCACTTGATAGCTCGGAGTACCCTGACCACGTCCTTGAGTGAGTTCTTGCAATTGCGCCTTGTAATTGTCTTTGATGGCGTCACGATCGACTATTGTAGTCTGCTTGCCAAAGAGCTTTACCAAGAGAGTCTGCACTTGAAACAGACCAAGATCCTGATAGATGGCACCGATGAGGGCCTCCATGGCCTGAGCCATGATAGATGGACGCATCTGCACCTTTTGACCGAGAAGGATGTATTTACCAAGACCTATCTCGGCGGCAATTTCTCCAAGCACCTTGTCGGACACCAGTACTGATCTGATCTCTGTCAGCTTGCCTTCATCGTATTCGGGAAAACGCTCGAGCAGATACTCGCTCATGACGAAACGCAAGACTGCATCACCAAAAAACTCTAGTTTTTCATAATCGCGCACGCCTTCGTTTTCGGCAGCATACGAGCTATGTGTGAGCGCCTCGTGGACTAGTCCCATCCGACCACATGTGACGCCCAGCTTGGCGCAGAGCTGATCGAGCTCTTTATGGCGCTTGGGAGTCATTGATGGTGCGGTCATATTAGTGTTTCCAGTGGATGCCTCTAGGTCCGTGTCCATGTCCATGGATCGAGGATTGGTGATAACGTTGGTGATTGTCAGTGATTTCAAGGGATACCTGCGCCTCTTGCCTACCTCCTTCGAGAGTACAAGAGTAGGGCCTGAGAGCGCCTGCTTTGTTAACCTTTATTTCTGGTGCAAATTGCTAATTTTCCAGTGCTGACGCCATTCTCGACTCTTAAAAAAGTGATAAGTTCCGCTTCTACTTCGTAAACCTTTTCTCAATGACCGGCTTTCCATCACGTTGCGTGCCTTTGAGGCTTATCTCGCTATAATCTCCGCCTCATGCCGTTTGGGTTTGAGCCTGCTATGCTTTACTGCTGGGAGATCATAATAGGAAGTAAGATGGATCCGAGCTACTTACAACTTGCACAGATAGTCGTCTTTGTCATCGTCGGTTTTGCATTGCCGGCCCTGGGAATGGTGCTCTTGGCCTGGGTGCTGCAATTGGCACTCGGCTATCACAGACCAAACCGACTCAAAAACCAGCCTTATGAGTGCGGCATGCGCCCCTTACAAGAAGCGCTGGTGCAATTTGACGTCCGTTACTACTTATATGCACTTCTATTTATCCTCTTTGATATCGAAGTCATCTTTATCATTCCGTGGTTGCTCGCTACCGACAACCTCCCCAATCTCCTCCTCGGTGCCGACACCGTCAAAAGCATGATGGCCAACGGCAAGGCCATGGAGTTGATCGGATACAAGATGATCGGGCCGATAGAGATCAGTATCTTTTTGACCATACTGGTCGTTGGACTGGTCTACGCCTGGAAAAAAGGCGCACTCGAATGGGACAAGAACTAAGGCTAAAGGCACGGAAATCATGACTGAAACCAATCTAATTAGAGGGAATTTTCCCGAAGTGCCCGAAGAGCTCAAAGACTCGGTCACCGTCAGCAATCTCGAGCACGTCATCGATCTGCTCGGCCAAGCTCTCAACCCGATCATGACTCCGATCGGCAATCTGGCCCGCTCCAACTCGGTCTGGCCTCTGACCTTTGGCACTTCTTGCTGCGCTATCGAGATGATGTCTGTAGGCATGTCTGCCTTTGACATCTCGAGATTTGGCTCCGAAGTATTTAGAGCTACTCCGCGTCAGGCCGACATGATCCTGACCGCCGGCACCATCACCCGCAAGATGGCACCTGCTCTGATCACTCTCTACGATCAGATGCCCGAACCCAAATACGTGATCGCCATGGGCGCCTGCACCATTACTGGTGGCATGTTCAACGACTCATACTCCGTAGTGCAAGGCGTAGACCGCATCATCCCCGTGGACGTCTACTTGCCCGGCTGCCCGCCCAGACCCGAGTCCATCCTCGACGCCCTGCTCAAATTGCAGCAAAAGATCCGCACCGAAAACTATATGGACCGCAAAAAGCGTGCCTATGCTCAGATGTCGGTCCGCCACGTGGACTATGATACCGGGCGCCCCATGGCCGACCTCTTGGCTGAGGCCGAAGCCGAAGCCGAGGCCTCGCTAAAGCGTAAGGCAGCTATCGCCAATCCAGCACCAACAGAGCAAGCGGCGGCTCCCGATCAAGCAGATCCTGCACAAGCAGCAGCTCAACCAGATAATTCCCAGCCTCAAGCTAACCAATAAGACAAGCCAGGAGCCTTAGACACCATGAGTACCGAAACCAAGCCACCCGAGCCACAGGCACCATTGCCGGCAGGACAGTATGGCCAGTTTCTGAGCGAGCACGGCATCAATAGCGAGCGCCTGCCCGACTCTCTCGGCGCCGAGACCATAGTCCTCGCCAAGCAAGATCTGGACTCAGCAATCAAGCTTTTGCGCAATTCGTCCGAGATCAATCTCGATCTCTTGATCACCATATCTGGTGTCGACATGGCCGACTCCATCGACGCGGTCTATCACCTCTGGTCTTACAGCCACAAAGGCGAGCTCGTGATCAAGGTCCGTGCGCTCAAGACAGAGATCCCTCAAGATCAACTACCTACTGTGCCCAGCATCGCTAGATTTTGGCCTTCGGCCAACTGGCACGAGAGAGAGACTTACGATCTCGTCGGCATCAGGTTTACCGGCCATCCCTATATGAGGCGCATCCTCAATCCCTGGGACTGGGACGGACATCCCTTGAGACGCGATTACAAGCAACCGGTGGATTGCCTCAACGACAAAAATCCCCACAGCTTCCGTTAAAACAATCCCCAAGGACCACAGCAATGGCTACCGAATTTCAAGATAGAGTCGACCTCAAGACAGACGAGATGATCATCAACATGGGACCGCAGCACCCTGCGACCCACGGTGTATTGCGTCTCTTGCTCAATCTCGACGGCGAGACCGTCAAGCACGTCGAGCCCGTACTGGGCCACTTGCACCGCGCTCAAGAATGGCAAGGTCAAAACCGCACCTGGTTTCAATACCAGGCCCTGATCGATCGCGTCGATTATCTCTCCGGCATGTTTACCTCATGGGCCATGGCGCGCGCTTGCGAATCAATCGATGGCATGGTGGTACCGCCTCGCGCTGAGTATCTCCGCGTCATCGTAGGTGAAATGAACCGCATCACTTCGCACCTGCTCTGGCTCGGCACCTACCTGATCGACTTGGGCGCCATGTTCGGCTTTCCCTTCTATCCTTTCCGCGAACGCGAAAAACTCTTTGATCTCTTTGAAGAAATCGCCGGTCAGCGCATGATGTACAACTACATCCGCATCGGTGGCGTACTGCGCGATCCCAAGCCGCAATGGTTTGACAAATTGAGCAAGTTTCTCGATGAGTTTCCCGATCGCATCGACGAATACGAAGCCATCGTCACCGAAAACCCGATCTTTTTAAATCGAACTAAGGGCATCGGCATCCTCAAGCAAAGCGTCGCAAAAGATTATGCAGTCACCGGCCCTTGCGCCAGATGCTCGGGCATCCCTATCGATCTGCGCAAAGACAAGCCTTACTCGATCTATCCTGAGATCGAGTTTGAGTCCATCGGCTACAACAAGGATGGCGACACCTGGGATCGTTATATGGCTCGCATCCTCGAGATGAGAGAGTCCATCAAGATCATCAGACAGTGTCTGGCAAAAATCCCCGAAGGCGATATCATCGCCAAAAAGCAAGCAGCTGGCATGCGCGTCAAGGCAGGCGAAGGCTTTGCCGCAGTCGAATCGCCCCGCGGCATCCTCGGCTGCTATGTCATCTCCACCGGTACGGACAAACCGTATCGTTTCAGATGGCGCAACCCCTCTTTTTGCAATCTCTCGGTCCTGCCCGAGTTGCTGGTCGGCGCACCCATCGCCGACATCATGGCTATCTTTGGATCAATCGACGTCATCCTCCCCGACGTCGACAGATAAGACCGACACTCTTGCCCACGCAATACTTGGAGATAAGGACACCAATTCATGATTCCCAACGGAGCTGAAGTTTTTAAATTATCGAGATTGTCGATAGCCTGGCTTTCGATCATCTTTGGTATCGTCTGGGCCGTGTGCTGGTCTATCGGAGTCGGTCTGCCGATGCTGCTCGAAGGACAGTTTGGCGAGCGCGTCACGCTCATCAACGAGATCCTCAAAGCAGTCACACCGATCGTGGCCATCCTGGTCTTTATCCCGATCAACGCGATGTTTATGGTACTGATCGAGCGCCGTGCCCTGGCTATCTTTACAGTAAGAAAGGGCCCTAACAGAGTGGGACCGGATGGCAATCTCCAGACCATGGCCGATGCCGTCAAGCTCCTCTTAAAAGAAGACATCACCCCTACCGGGGCTGATGCCTTTATGTTTACCCTGGCTCCGATCCTCTTTTTTGCTCCTTCGATCTTTGGCTCCCTGCCTCTTCTGGCAGCCGTCACCAACAATCACGATCTCTTTAAGATCCTCAATCTGCCCACCGGTATTTTTTACATCCTCGCCTCCGCCTCACTGCCTGTGGTGGCACTGGTCATGGCCGGGTGGTCTTCCAACAACAAATACTCCCTCGTTGGCGGCCTGAGATCTGCAGCTCAAGCCATTTCATATGAGATCCCCCTGGTCTTTTCTCTCATCACTGTCTGCCTGATGGCAGGCACCCTCGATGTGGTCAAGATCGCTCAGCAACAAGCAGGCGGTATCCTCAACTGGAATATCCTCGGTGGTGGCGCTCTCGCTGGCCTCAATCAGTTTTTTGCGGCTATTATCTCCGGTCAAGGCGCTGACAAGGCACTCGCAGCCTTTTACCCCTATGGCGGTCTCTCCTATGTAGCAGCACTAGTCCTGGTGCCCTGCGTATTTATGAGCTTTTGCCTCTATCTCACCAGCGCTTGCGCTGAGATCAACCGCATCCCCTTTGACCTTCCCGAAGCCGAGTCCGAGCTGGTCTCCGGTTACAACACCGAGTACTCAGGCATCAAATTCGCGATCTTCTTTCTCGCCGAATTTACCAACCTCTTTGTGGTTGCCAGCATCACCACCGTGATGTTTCTCGGTGGCGGCGACAATCCCATCCCTCCCTATCTCCTCGACAAGTTCACGCCTTTCCCCCAGATGATCGCCGCCCTCCGCGAGACTCCTCTGGTCAAAGACCTGCACTTGATCAATCCCGAGACCTTGTTCGCTACCTTCTGGGTCATTGCCAAAGTCTATTCGCTGGTCTTCTTTGCTATCCTGATCCGCGGCACACTGCCCCGTTTCCGCATCGACCAACTGATGAATTTTGGCTGGAAGCGTCTCATTCCGCTCTCTCTCATCATCTTTGTTTTGGTAGTCTTTGCCCGGGGGTTCGTAATCAGTCATGGCTAGTCTCCTCAATCGAGCCGTAGATGGCTTCAATGCCATTCGCCAGGGTCTCTCCACGGTGTTCAAACACACCTTTAGAGAACCGATCACCAAAAACTATCCGGACGAAATGCCGACCCTCTCGCCGTTCTTCCGCGGTAGATTGGCTCTCACAGTCAATCCCGAGTCAGGCGAACACCTCTGCATCTCCTGCCGTCAATGCGAAAGAGTATGCCCGGATAAGTGCATCAAGATCACATCCGCCAAGAGCGCTGAGACCAATAAACTTGAGTTGATCAATTTTGAGATCGATCACGGTCTCTGCATGTTTTGCGGTCTGTGCACCGAGGTCTGCCCGACATTTTGCATCATCAATACAAATGATTTTGAGATGTCCGACTACTCACGCGAAGCCTTGATCTACGATCTCAAAAAGCTCACGCTCTCTCAAGAAGAGTCGGCATATTACTTTGCTGGCAAAGAAAACCCGCTGCCCAAGCCAAAACCAGCTAAGCCAGCCGCGGCGGCTCCTGCTGCCGGCGCTGCCGCTCCAGCCAAGCCTGCGGCAGCAGGGGCTCCAGCTGCTGCTGCCCCTGCAGCCGCCCCTGCTACTCCCGCTGCTCCAGCTCCTGCTGCCCCAAGTGCTGATGTCGCCAAGGCAGCTGCCGAAGGCGCCGCTAAAAACGACGCCGATACTGCAGCTCTCAGCCCCAATGCTCCCAAGGGCGAGGGGTTGGAAAATGCAGTAAAAGCAGAAGAAGCTAAAAAAGAAGAAGCAAAGTCCGAAGAAGCCAAACCAGAAGCAAAGCCCGAAGAAAACAAAGAAGAGCCCAAAGCTTAATCAAAAAGGTCACCACGCAAATGTCCTACGATAACCTTACTGCCCTGCTCAGCCTCCCGGTCATGGAGACCTGGATGTTTTACGTGCTGAGCGCACTGGCCATCTGCCTGGGCGTCGGAGTGCTGCACGACAGAGTCGTGATCAGATCGGGCTTTATCCTGATCGGCGTCTTTGGCACCATAGCTGGTTTCTTTCTTTTGCTCTCCGCTCAGTTTCTGGCGATGGCGCAGATCATGATCTACGCAGTCGCCATCACTCTGGTAGTGGTCATCGCCCTGATGCTCACCAACCCCAGACTCGAAGCAGAGCGCACTGCCGAGCCGGATGACGACAATATGCCTGCAATGGCCAAGTTTTTTGCTAGCTGCAAGCGCAACATGACTCTCTGGATCTCAGCTTTTAGCTTTATCACTCTCTACGTAGCCATCTCAGGCGAAAACCGCTGGCCTGTAGCCGGATTGCCTGTCGCCAAAGATCAAGTCAAAGTGATCGGCGAAGCGCTGACCACAACTTATTCCATTCCCTTCGAATTTTCGTCGGTCTTGCTCCTCGCAGCTTTGATGGGCGCCATCATGATCGCCAAGAACGAACCCTTGCACGATCCCGACGAAGAGCCCAAAAAAGCCATCGAAGACTCTAAGACCCAAGAAAACAATCTGGCATTGACGAGGTAGACCAAGTGATCACGCAACAACAATCAGTAGTCGCTCCTAACGCGTTGAAGCCTAAAACCACCAAGCTCGGCATCAATCTTGCCATCGCTTACAGTGTCTTTGCAGCTGCAGTAGTCGGTACCTTTGCCGGCAAATCATTTGCACCAAATGGCTTTGAGCTAGTCGTCGCCAACCACTACGATCTGTGGTTTTGCGTCGGTCTCGCCCTGGTAGGCTGGGTGTTTCGTAGTGTCGGCGGCCACAAGGGCGCCATCATCACCATGACCATTCTCTCCTGCTTCATCATCTTGACCCTCAACCAGGGCCAATTGGTGCGCTATCTTTCCCTCTCCGCACTGCTCTTTTCCATGGGCATGTACGGCATGGGTCAGTCACGCAACGCAGTCAGAGTGCTGATCTCCATCGAGCTCATGCTCAATGCCGTCAACCTCAACCTGATTGCTTTTTCGCGCTATGTCGATCCAATCCAGCTCAAGGGCCAGCTCTTTGCCATCTTTGTCCTGACCGTAGCTGCAGCAGAAGCAGCCGTCGGTCTGGCCATCGTGCTCCAGCTCTATCGCAACACCTCCACTGTAGACATGAACAGGTTTAACCTGCTCAAGTGGTAGGACGCTTTTGTGTCCTGGGTCATACTAGTAGTCGCTGGACTCTTTGAAGTCGCCTGGTCGGTGGGCCTCAAGGCAGCATCAGCCGATCCCAGGCCCTTGATCGTAATCGGCACGGGCCTGGCCATCGTCGCCAGTATGGTATTGCTCGCAGTGGCAATGAAAAACATTCCGCTCGGCACCGCTTACGCCATCTGGACCGGCATAGGTGCTCTCGGCGCCTTTGTCGTAGGCATCGTCTGCTTTAACGAACCACCCACCATCGGGCGCATATGCAGCGTCTTATTGATCCTGGCAGGCTTGATCGGACTCAAGCTCTCGCACGGCTAAAGATAAGCTCTTAAAATCATTGGTCAGGTTTTTGCAAAATGATGCTCTCAAAATCCTCATAAGCCTTTTCAAATCGATTTGGCTTATGCTCGCTATCAGTTAAGCCAGCGCCCTTTTGTGTATCGGACTTGCCATCGAGCAGAGGGCTGCCTACATCTCCGTTGGTAATAGCGAACATCGAGAGTTGATTATCAAATTGAGCCATGGCCTTGGCCTTTTCCAAGGCGATATCATATTGGTCAGTTGCCGTACCGGAGATGAGCCCCCGCACTGCACTCTCTTGAACGACATACTGCCTGAGATCCCTCACCTCCGTCTGGCATTTTAATGCAGCCTCAGCCTCGGGACTGTCAATCTGAGTACGCTGACCCAGACACTCGAGCTCTATGTTTTTGGATTGTTCGAGATCTTTCCATTTCATATCTATATGATGCCCTTCTAAATAAGCAAATAAACAGAACTGTGGCATTAAGGCTTGCTCTATTTAGACGACCGGTCTAATGTATGCCAGGTTAAAATAAAGCCCGTATCCGTTTGAGGAAAACTACCTACATCATGAATACCAAGCTACTCTCACTCACTTGCGCAGTAGGCGCCGGAGTCGTAATGGCAACAAATGCAATGGCCCAATCAGCACAAAAGCTCGAGTTTCCGCAACCCAGTCCGGCAAGTACTCTCAAGCAAAAAGTAGGCTTGACCGATGTCGAAATCAATTATTCGCGTCCTAGCGCCAAAGGCCGCGAGATCTGGGGAAATGTAGTCCCCTACGGTCAGGTCTGGCGCACCGGCGCCAATGCCGCCACCAAACTAGTCTTTAGCACCAAGGTCAAGCTCAACGGCAAAGAGATCCCCGCCGGCACCTATGTTTTGCTCACCGTCCCCAACAAAGACGAGTGGTCGGTGATGATCAACAAAAACGTCGAGCAGACCGGTCCTTACAAATACGATGCAGCAGGCAATGTCGCCGAGTTTAAAGCCAAGCCAGTCAAGCTCGCTCAGAGTGTCGAGACCTTTACCATCGACATGCAAAATCTACGCGAAAGCGCTGGCGACCTCACCATCTCCTGGGGCAACCTCGCTGTACCGCTCAAGCTCGAAGTCGACTTTATCGACCAGCTCTACGCCGACATCGAAAAAACAATGGCAGGCGATGGCAAGGACAAGCCTTACTTTTGGGCAGCCGCTTTTTACAACGCTCACGATCATGAGCTAGAAAAAGCAAAAAAATGGATCGATCAAGCGATCGCCGAAAAAGAAGCCTTTTACATCGTCCACCAGAAGGCCCAGATCCTTAAGAAGCTCGGCGATAAAGCCGGAGCCAAAGCTGCTGCCGAACGCTCCCTCGAGCTCTCCAAGCAAGCCAATGACTATGCCTATATCAAGCTCAACAATGATTTTCTCGCTGGACTCAAGTGATAGAGTTTTTTAGAGCTTTAAATAGATATAGATTAAACGACCTAGCGCGTCGCGCTCTCACCGGCACACTATGCTGTCTGGTGTTGAGCGCGGCGCCATGCGCCACGATGGCCGCACCAACACCCAATATCCAGGCACCGACATTGAGCACACCCTCACCACAGGCGATACTGCACGACCTCAAGCGCTTGCAGCAAATGGGCAGCGTCCTCTATATCGCCGCTCACCCCGATGACGAAAACACCGAGCTACTCGCCTATCTCGCCAGAGGCCGCAACTATCGCACCGCCTACCTCTCGCTCACTCGGGGAGACGGCGGCCAAAACGTCCTTGGCGCAGACCTCGGTTCCAAGCTCGGCATGGCTCGCACTCAAGAGCTCATGGCCGCCAGGCAAATCGATGGTGCTCAACAGTTTTTTTCGCGCGCGATAGATTTTGGCTTTAGCAAAAACTACATCGAGACCCTCAAAGTCTGGGACAAGGACGCAGTATTGTCGGATGTAGTGCGCGTCATCAGACAGTTTAAGCCAGATATACTGATCACTCGCTTTGCCACCTCTCCTGGTGGCACGCACGGTCACCACACAGCTAGCGCCGTCCTCGCCAAAGAAGCCTTTGCACTTGCAGGCGACCCCAAGGCCTATCCCGATCAGATAAAGCAAGGCCTCGAGCCTTGGCAGCCCAAGCGCGTCATTTGGAATACTTCACGCTGGCAAAAAGAAAAAATCGATCCAAAGGCACCGACACTTAAGATCCTGACTGATGGCAAAGATGCCATCACAGGCGAATCCTTTGTCGATATCGCCGAACGCAGCCGATCTATGCACAAGACACAGGGATTTGATCAGTTTAAGCTCCCCATCGATCCCGGCCCACGCACCGAATCATTTCAACACATCTCAGGCGACCGCGCCGAGACCGACATCATGGACGGCATCGACACATCCTGGGCTCGCATCAAGGGTGGTGAAAAAATCGGCACAGAGATCGAAGCCATAATCGCCTCCTACGACCTCAAAGATCCCGCCGCCTCAGTCGACAAGCTATTTGCACTACGCAAGGATCTGGCTGCACTGGCGGCATCGGACTCCAGCGCGCACTCTGGAATGCTCAGCGTCATCCACGAAAAGCAACACGCCCTCGACGCCATCATCCAGCATGCCATCGGTCTGCGCGTCGAGACCACCATCGCCCAGGCCGATGTGGTGCCTGGCGACGAAGTGCAATTGACACACACCGCACTCATCGAAAAAACAAAAGAAAGCGACAAGATCCATATCCAGTGGCTAGGCGCCAGACTACCAGAAATAGAAAAAACCATCGATCACAAACAAAATCTCGTTGCCGGACAGCCTGCTTCATTTACCAGCAAGCAATCGCTGCCATCGACAGCTTTGCTCGAACAACCCTGGTGGCTACGCGTTGAAGGCACGGCCGGACTGGTCGAGGTCGATGATCCTAAATTGATCGGCACCGCCGTCAACGCCCCGACCTTTCCCATCATCTATCGCTTCAAGATCAACGGACAATCTTTTGATCTGGCAGACTTTCCTGTACACATAAAGACCGCCGAACTCGGCACCATCCGCCAGCCCCTGGCCGTCATCTCTCCTATATCACTGCATCTGGACGTAGAGACTCTCATAGCCACTGCCGGTCAGGCCAAAACAATCACCGTCGAAGCCACCGCTGCCCGCGCTCCGATCGCAGGCACATTGCGTCTCGAGGCCCCAGCCGCCTGGCATATCACGCCAGCATCCACACCGATCGCCTTTGACAAGATCGGCGAGTCCAAACGCTACACATTTACGATCCAGGCTCCAGATAACACCAATGGCAGTGCCGATTGGCAAGCACGCATAATAGCCAGCGCCAAGATAAAAGATGTCGAATACAAGACCCGCCGCGAAACCGTGGCCTACAGCCACCTGCCCACCCAGATCCTGCATGCACCAGCCGCTGTCCGCGCAGTCAAACTCGATCTAGTCACGAGTGGCACCACCGTCGGATTTATCCCCGGCGCTGGCGAGAGCCTACCAGAGCAGCTCCAACAGATGGGCTACAAAGTAATCGTCTTTGACAAAGACAAACCACAACTGACCGACCTGCAAAAATGCGATGCCATCATACTCGGTGTCAGAGCCTTTAACGTCCGCCAGAGCATAGACTCCTGGATGCCTCTGCTCATGTCCTATGTCGAGCAAGGCGGTACGCTCATCGCGCAATACAACCGCCCCGACAAGCTCATGACGCAAAACATCGCACCCTACAAGCTCACGATCTCGTCCGGTCGCGTCACTGATGAGACTGCACCCATGCAGATATTGGAGCCGGCGAGCCCCATCCTCAATACGCCAAACAAACTGACAAAGGCCGATTTTGATGGCTGGGTCCAGGAGCGAGGCCTGTATTTTGCCGGCTCGTGGGATGAGCATTTTAAACCCATCCTCGCCTGCAACGACGCCGACGAAGCTCCATTGCAAGGCGGCCTTCTAGTCGCTCCTTACGGCAAGGGGCACTACATATATACCGGCCTTTCACTCTTTAGACAGCTCCCGGCCGGCGTCCCCGGAGCCTATCGATTGCTCGCCAACATGATCGCGCTCGGCGCCCAGAGCAAGCAAGATAAATGAACTGGCTCGACCTGGCAGTACTGCTCGTATCCCTCGTAGGCATAGCTCTCTACGGCATCTGGCATACCAGGCACCCGGCCGATCTCGACACCTATGTCAAAGGCAAAAAACAAACGCCCTGGCTCACCATCGGCCTCTCCGTCATGGCCACGCAGGCGAGCGCCATCACTTTTCTCTCCACACCCGGCCAGGGCTACCTGTCCGGTCTCGGCTTCGTCCAGATCTATTTTGGCGTCCCCATCGCCCTCCTCATCATCTCCCGCTACTTTCTCCCTGCCTTTCACAATCTCAATATCTACACAGCCTACGAATACCTCGAAAAGCGCTTTGACACCAAGACCCGCCTGCTGGGCGCCGGACTCTTTCTCCTGCAACGCGGCCTCGGTGCCGGTCTCACCATCTATGCACCAGCCATAGTGCTGACCTCGGTCTGCGGCTGGCCACTCGAGCTCACCATCATCTCCTGCGGCCTGCTCGTCATCGTCTACACCGTCATGGGCGGCTCGGCTGCCGTGAATATCACGCAAAAATACCAGCTCGGCATCATCTTTGTCGGCATGCTCGTCGCCACCTACCTATTGATCGCCAAGCTCCCGACCGGTCTCACCATATCCGATACCATGCACCTGGCCGGCGAGTTTGGCAAGCTCCAGGCCATCGACCCGCGCTTTGACCTCAACGAGCGCTATACGCTCTGGTCTGGACTCATCGGCGGCACCTTTCTCATGCTCTCCTATTTTGGCACCGACCAATCCCAGGTGCAGCGCTACATCTCCGGCTCCTCCATGCGCGAAAGCCGTCTCGGCCTACTGTTTAACGCCATCTGCAAGATCCCCATGCAGCTCGGCATCCTGATGATCGGCGTCTTGATGTTTGTCTTTTATCAGTTTCATACGCCACCCATGTTTTTTGATGCCATCCACAAAGCACAGAGCCCACAGATAAAAGAGATCGAGGCCCAGTTTGCTGCCAGGCGCCGCGAGCTCTCCGATAGTCTAGGCGCCTACGTCATAGCCCGCCACCAGGGCGACGAGGCCCGCGCCTCTCAAGCCCTCCAACGCGCCCGCACCCTGCAGCAAAGCAGCGAGGCGCTCAAGGACCAGGCCCGCAAAACCCTCCCCGAAAAATCAAAATCACAAGAGGCCGACTACGTCTTTATCACCTTTATCCTCAACGAGCTGCCCCATGGCGTCATCGGCCTCCTCATGGCTGCATTTTTTGCCGCAGCCCTCGCCTCTAAAGCCGCAGAGCTAAACGCCCTCGGCACCTGCACCACCATCGACATCTACCGCCGCATTTTTAAGGACGACTCGACCGACGATCACACGGTCTCCATGACCCGCTACTTTACTGCCATCTGGGGCCTCATCGCCATCGCCTTTGCCCTCTTTGCCCACATGGCCGAAAACCTCATCCAGGCCGTCAACATCCTCGGCTCCATCTTTTATGGCGTCATGCTCGGCCTCTTTATCGTCGGCTTTTTTGTCAAACACATCCGCGGCACCGCCATGTTTTGGGCAGCGATCATCTCCCAACTCGCGGTCATCATCATGTATTTCACCCTGCCCATCTCCTATCTCTGGTATCCGCTCATCGGCTGCGCACTCTGTCTCGTGCTCTCGGCCATCCTCGAGGAAACATCTAAATGACCACCCAACCGATCATCTGCTTTGGCCAGCAACCATGCGGTTTTTTGCCCAAACGCTTTCTCGTCGCCAAGATCGAGACCGCCCGCAAGCTGCAAGCCGAGATCGGTGGCGAGATAGTTTTCTTTTATCACGACAGCGACCACGATCCGCGCGAGACCCGCACCATCCTGCCGCACCGCAAGACTGGCGAGCCGGCGCAGCTCAACTTTACCTACGACAACAAGCTCCAGCGCAAGTTTGTGCCCGTCTATCTCAAACGTGTCGCCGCCGGTTGGCGCGAAAAGACCATCTCCCAGCTCACCAATTACGTGGACCATCCGCTGATCGACATCTTTAAATCAGTCGACGAGCCCATCCAGAGCGAGTATTGCCTGGAGATGTACCGCAAAATGGGCCTGCTCGACGGCATCCGCATCGTCCGCTCCTCCGACCCAGAGCTCCGCGAACGCGCCACCGACATCACAAACGGGGAGTTTTTTGTCGATGTGCCGTTTCAGGACGAGATCGTGAGGGCGCGCTATAGTAATGATAAATTTGTGCTGCATGAGGGTGGCAATGCATTTATCGAGGTGCCCATGCAAGACTACACCAAGCGGCAGGTCTCGCCTGCGCGCGATAGTAGACTAGTCTGGATGCAGTCGATAATAGGCTGCACGCATTACATCGCAGGCATGGGAGAGCGCCAATACCTGGATACCGCTCAGACTCCGTCCATCACCTTTATCACTCGCCAGGAGATCGATCATTCGGATGCCGCCTACACAATCCTCTAAGCAAGACATGCGCCCTTTGCTGGTCTTTGGTGCGCACCCAGATGATATCGAGTTTGGTTGCGGCGCCATAGTCATTGCCGAGGCCCTTGCAGGCAGGCCCGTGCATCTAGTTGTGTGCAGCAGAGGAGAAACAGCATCACACGGCAGCCCAGATGAGAGATTGTCGGAGTCAAGGAAGGCAGCGGAGATCATGCGCGTCGACCTTGACTTTGTCGAGCTCGACGGCGACGCCCACCTCGAGACCAGCGTGAGCCACACTATCAAGCTCGCGCGCCTGATACGCTCGATCAAACCGAGCACCATCCTCGCCACCACCACCGTCAAAAACCAGCACCCCGACCACGCCCGCCTCGGCGAGATCGTCCGCGATGCCGCCCGCCTCGCACGCTACGGCGGCCTCAAGGAGCTCATCGATCAGCCCGCGCACGCGATCGAGCAGCTTTTCTTTTATGCAGTCACCCCAGACGGCGAGCCCCGCGACGTCACCCCCATCTACATCGATATCAGCGCACCAGAGGTGGTATCGACCTGGCAAGCAGCCATGCAAGCCCACGTGACCCAGGTCACCAGCCGCAACTACATCGACCTGCAAATGTCCCGCGCCCGCCTCCTCGGCACCCGCGCCGGCATCGAGTACGCGATGGCCGTCTATCCCAACGAACCCATGGTCATCGACAAGCTGGCCCAGGCCGGCAAAGGAGCTCGTCGATTTTGACACGACAGATCGCCACCAAACGCCCCCTCAAGATCGGCATCAGCTGCTACCCCTCAGTCGGAGGCTCTGGCGTCATCGCCTCTACCCTCGGCCGGCAACTCGCCGAGCGCGGCCACGAGGTGCACTTTATCGCCTACGAAAAACCCTTTCGCTACACCGACGGCGCGCCCCGCACGTTCTTTCACCAGGTCAAGATCAACGACTACGGCCTCTTTAAATACCCCGACTACACCCTGCCCCTCTCGGTCAAAATGTCCGAAGTCAGCAGCGAACACTCCCTCGACATATTGCACGTCCACTACGCAGTCCCCCACGCCACCGCCGCCATCCTCGCGCGCTGCATGCTGCCGCCCCATCTCCAGCCCCGCATAGTCACGACTCTGCATGGCACCGACACCACGCTCCTCGGCCGCGATCCCGGCTACGGTCCCGCCATCCACCACGCCCTCATGCAATCGGATGCAGTGACAACAGTCTCATCATTTCTCAAAGCAGAAAGCCACTCCGTACTGGGTTTTGATGGTCCCATGGAGGTCATCTACAATTTTTTCGAACCCTCACCCCCTCGCAACGATCGCGCCAAGACCAGAGCAGATCTAGGCATCGCCGACGACGAGATCATGATCTTGCACTCCTCCAATCTCCGCACCGTCAAGCGCATCGACCACCTCTTGCAGAGCGTCGCGCGCATCCAGCCGCATGACGCTTACAAACTGGTGCTCCTCGCCGGCGGCCCCTTTGAGCCCTATCGCGACCAGGCGCAGAGGCTCGGCATCATGGACCGCATCATCATCAAAGAAAATGTCCTCGAAATCGAAGAATACCTCCAGGCCGCCGACATCGCGCTCTACACCTCGGAGACCGAGAGTTTTTGCTTGAGCATACTGGAGGCCATGTTTTTTGGCTGCCCTAGCGTGGCGACGCGCGTGGGCGGCATCCCCGAAGTCGTGGAGGACGGCAAGACCGGCCTGCTCGCGCCATTTGCCGATATCGATGCGCTGGGCGCTGCCCTGCAGCGGCTGGTAGAGGATAAGGATTTGAGGGAAAGATATGGAGAGGCTGCGCGGGCGGCTGCGCACGAGAGATTTAGTGCCGCATCGATCATCCCGCAGTATGAGAGATTGTATGGAAACCTGTTGGTAGCCGATGGTATCAAACGCGAGCGAGAGCAGGATCACAAATGCCTCAAGTATCAGTGAGTGACGACCAAAATCTGATCGATACAATCGCAGAGGCCTTTGTCATGCGATGGCTGCACGATCTCGAGGAATACTCCTGGGTCGATGAGTTGCTGGATGATCTGGTAGTCAACGACAAACCATTGGCATACAAATACCTCACCGCCATTATCGAGCGTGGGCCATATGCTGTAATCAAAATGGCAGCGATAAGCCACATGCAAAAATTGTTTGATGCCCCGACAAGCTTGATTGTGCAAGCAGCGATGCAAGATGCTCAAAAGTCAGAAAGCATGCGATATGCGCTAGCCTGGGCATTTTGTGATGGGATAGCAACCGACAATCTAGCCTGGGACCAACAGCTGACCGCCTTTGCTCAACAAATGGATCTTGCACAATATTGTCGCGAGAGTGTCGATATGGCCTGGACGGTCTGTAGTATCGAAACATTCGAACTAAAATTGGCTGCGGATCCACGCGCCTATAACGATCAAAAGGACCTGGCATTTGAACTAATAAGCAAAGACGAAAACAACCGGATCAAAATCTCTGGAAATGTGCCTCGTCAGGACATTTGCCATTGGCATGACGAACTAAAAAAAGTCCATGCGGCGATAAACGGTTCGAGTCTATTTAAGATAGGGCTGAGCCCGCATGCGACTGTGCATATCGCGATTAGCAAAACGGGGACGATGTTTGTCAAAGTCTATTTTTGGATCAATAAGTGTCTGATGCCAGAAAGGGTAGATCTGGAAGTAGATCAGAGCTATCTAAATCAATTTTTGGCCAGTCTCAAAGCTGCGATCGAATCCGAATAAATATCACCAATCATCAACGACCAAGGAGATGATCACAATGAATAGATCAGAGCTCTTGAAACCGTTTATCGATAGGCTTGAAATAGAGGAAGATTGTCTGGACGAAGGCCTAGATCTCACTATCGGACCGAGCACGCTAACAGCAGAGTCTCTGGAAGAAATATACAAACAGATCCCTTTGCGGTTTTCGAAGCTCTATGAAAAGTTGCTGCTGACATATCATTGGCCAGATGCGGAAATCGACGAGTGCTGTTTCTATGGTTGCACCACATCCGGCGGCTGGCAAGGTCTGGTTGACAAAATCAAAAGAGACCAGTTTTTATTTGACACGTGCGTCAAAGCCAATTTTTTACCTTTTGGCAAAGGAGCCGATTACAACTACGATCCTTTGTGCTTTGACCTCAATGAGTGCAAGAAAGGCGAGCCTGCGATAGTCATGCTTTATCACGAAGCAATCCTCTGCTATGAGAAGGTCCAGATCAACAAAAAGATTGCGCGAAACTTTGAACAATTTATCAGAGAGCGATGCCTCGCACGATCTTAGATAAAGATATCAGCCCCCGTTCTCCCATCGGTAAATCAATAATGCAAACGGACCCTGATGAGACTTTGAAGAATTGGATCTCCACTCTGATGGAGCAGGCTCAAATTGCAGACTTTGAGGGCTTCTATGATTTAGGTGATACCGCAATCGAGATCGACAACCTGATCCAACTATTTAACTCATTTGACTATCTGGCTGCGCACTACAGCTGGTCACAAATCAATAGTCTCTTTTGGTTTATATTGTCATCTGGGGGTTGCACAGAATTTCTAGATGTTCTCTTTAAAATCGATGATGCCGACACCGATAATCTAAATCTCTTGCGCAAGACATGCATTTTAGAGATGGCAAAACCCTTTGAATTTCTTGCGAAAAGTCCACTTTCCCAATTACAAACCGATGCATTATTCTATGAAAATTTCTATTACATGTGGTGGGACGATGGCGGACCCCAGATTTCGGACCAGTAGCTAAGGTGGTTTTTTGCTTCTAGAATAGCAGTTGCTAAGGTGAGGCGAAATGACTAGAGGCAGAAAGAAATTCAGCGCTGAATTCAAAGCCAAGCTGGCTTTGGAAGCGATTCGCGGCG
>JAFKGK010000021.1 GCA_017307165.1 Candidatus Melainabacteria bacterium | reverse complement strand
CTTTAGCTACATAGAGATTTTTTTCAACAAACAACGCCGGAATTCGGCGATTGGATATCTCACGCCGGAGGAAAAAATAGAACTAGTGGAAACAGTGGCCTAGAGCAACTTTGCCCTGGACCACTGTCCGAAAAAATTGGGGACCGTCATAAAGGGATCCTATTTCTCACGGAGCATTCGAATAAATAATGCAGGAGCCAGGTTTTCGTCAATCCTGGCCCCCGCACCTTTTTTTTAGAAGGCCACTGCTGGACCGGTAAAGGACAGCTTGATCTCCACGCCCTCAAAGTCCTTGGGCATGCGCTTTTCGATTTGCGCAAATGACAGCGAGCCGACACGCCGATTGCGCATCTGCACCTCAGTAGTCTGCACCATCACCGTTATGGCACGCTTGCCACCATCAGCCCAGCCGAGCCCCGTCGCGATCTTTTTGGCCAGCGACCCAAACTCGGTTTCGAGATGCGTCACCAGACGCGCACGCACCGCCTTGAGGTCCTCCAGCGACATCGCTGTCGGCTGATTTTGTTCGGTTTTTTCACCGGACATGTCGTTACTTTCTGCTCCAGGTCTTGCCCTGATAGCTGCTTGATTGTTGTGATCTATCGTCCTGGCTCCAGCGAGACTCGGCCGATCGGATTATCCCGATCAATCGTCGTCGCCGCCCGACGACTTTTTGGACGTCGCCGTCCACTCGTCCGCGCTCACAAAGCCTGCGGCCCGCAGCTCTGCCTCGCACTCCGCCACGCCCAGCTGGCTGGCAAACGTGCCTTCCATCACCTCGCCATCGCCCTCGGGCAGATAGCTCTGGATCAGGTAGTCCAGCTGGTCGTCGTATTGCGCATCTCCGCGACCAAAGTCGGTCGTGGGATACAACTCGTACCAGGTGTGCCCGTCTCGCGCGGCTTCTTCCGGCGAGCACACGCGAAAGAGAAAATCGCTCGGACGAAACAACCGATACTTGCCGAGAAACTCGAAGCCAGCGTTGCTCTGCGCACGCTCGGCCATCTTGTACTCGGCATCGGTAGCGTTCTCTTCGCTTGCATCGAACGGAGCAAAGCCCCGCAAGATGGTATCGACGATGGCGCCATCGTTTTCGATGACGAGCGCCTGCAGCGGCAGTGTGTCATGAAAAAACACCCGCTCGATCGGCTCGCCCCTTTTGCCGCGTTTTGACACGCGCTTCCACTTGCTCGCGACCTCGGCGAGATCGTCGCCAAAAGTCGCCGGCCACGCCGCGATCAGAGCAGCCTTGCAGTCCTGCGTCGAGATTTTTTTGGACATGCGATTACCTTTCGTTGTTTTTTGCACCACGATCCAAGATGCGCCCAAACTGGGTGACGATGTTTCCAGTGCTATTTGTTTGTCTCTGCTAAAAACACGGCCGCATGCGCGATAACGACGTTATCCGCAAATCATTGGAGAGTATGCTGGGTATTGTTTTGCGCGGCTTGCTCTAAGAGAGATGTAATTAGCAGTGATATCTCGACCCTAAAGATAAATATGCCCCAGAAACAAGCAGGATGAAAAGAGATATTGTTAGCTCTCGCTCATTTGCACACTTCTGATTGGCACGGTTGCACTAGCTATTGCGTGCCTGTAACAAATACTGGTAGCAAAAATGATCGTCAACTCTTTACCCAACCATAACCTAAATAGGCTAGTGCCGTATGTGGTGCCTTAGCGCTAGCTGGGCGAGTTCAAAAGGTCAGGCCAAGAGGCAAAAAACAGACTTTTTATCCGCGCAACCGCCACTTTTTCTTTGCAAAAGCATATTGGGGCAGGGCGCGTAGCGCCCCCATTGCTAGGCTTTTAGTATCTGCTCGTATTTTTCTTCGTCCTGAGTCATTTACTACCACCTCACATCCTTTCTTTCCTAACAGCCGACCCCCACAGACATCGCGTGTCGCGCTGCCTGCCAGGGTTTTGGCTGCCTGCGAGCAGAGTCCTTTCAACGCAAACGTGTGGAGCATCACCATGCAAGCTCATGACACCATGCAAGAACGTGAAGTTTTTAAAAGCAAATACCGCACTATTTTTATCTCAGACGTGCACCTCGGCACCCCCGGCTGCCAGGCCGATTTGCTGCTCGATTTTTTTAAGCGTACCGAGAGTGAAAATCTCTATCTGGTCGGTGACATCATCGATGGTTGGCGGCTGAGAAAGCGGTGGTTTTGGCCTCAGGCGCACAACGACGTGCTGCAAAAGCTGCTGCGTAAGGCCCGCAAAGGCACCCGCGTCGTCTTTGTGCCCGGTAACCACGATGAGTTTGCGCGAGATTATTCGGGCCTCGTCGTCGGCGAGATCCAGGTCTTTGAACGCACCGTTCACACCACCGCCGATGGCCGCCGCATCCTCGTCATCCATGGTGATGAGTTTGATGGTGTGGTGCGCTATCACAAATGGCTGGCCATGCTCGGCAGTTGGGCCTACGACATGACCGTCGTCTTTAACGGCTTGCTCAACTACGTGCGCCGCAAGATCGGCCTGCCGTACTGGTCTCTGTCCGCTTTTCTCAAGAAGCGCGTCAAAGAGGCAGTCAAATTTATCACCAACTTTGAAGACGCCGTCGCTCGTCAGGCAGTCGAAGAAGGCTTTGATGGGGTCGTCTGCGGCCACATCCACCATCCTTCGATGCGCGAGATGAGCGGCATTATCTACCTCAACGATGGCGACTGGGTCGAGACCGGCAGCGCTCTCGTAGAAGAGATGGACGGCACCCTCAAGCTCCTCAAATGGGCCATCGACGGCGAGCCACAGGTGCTCGCCTCCCTCCCCCCGCAATAACCCAAACCGAAAGATCTACAAATGAAGATCGCAATCGTCACGGATGCCTGGCATCCGCAGGTGAATGGCGTCGTCCGCACGCTCACGCACCTGACCACCGAACTGCGCGCCATGGGGCACGATGTCCTGGTGATCAGTCCCGATCTGTTTGCCTCCATCGCCTGTCCTGGCTATGCCGAGATCAGGCTCGCTTATCGCGTCGGCAGCAAGGTCGCCCGCATGCTGGATGCTTTTGCACCAGATGCGGTGCATATTTCCACCGAGGGACCTCTCGGCATCAAGGGGCGTCGGTATTGTCTGCGGCGCAAGTTGCCCTTTACGACGGCCTTTCACACGAGGTTTCCCGAATATCTTAAGGCCCAGTATGGCGTGCCTGAGGCCCTCACTTACGCCGTGCTGAGGCGCTTTCATGGCCCTTCGCGCTGCATCATGGTGCCCACGCCATCCATGCAGGCCGAGCTCGAGAGCCATGGCTTTAAACGTGTGCGCCAGTGGACTCGTGGCGTGGATACCGAGCTTTTTAAGCCGCGCGAAAAGGCGTTTTTGGATCTGCCCCGGCCGATCTTTATCAACGTAGGTCGCGTGTCCGTAGAGAAAAACATCGAGGCGTTTTTGAGTCTCGATCTGCCGGGCACCAAGGTAGTGGTCGGAGATGGGCCCGCCATGCAATCGATGCAGGCTAGATTTAAGCAGGCCGTGTTTGTCGGAGCAAAAAAGGGCGAAGACCTCGCAAGGCACTATGCGGCTGCCGACGTTTTCGTCTTTCCGAGCAAGACCGACACCTTTGGCCTTGTCGTACTCGAAGCTCTCTCCTCCGGTGTCCCGGTGGCTGCCTATCCTGTCACTGGTCCGAAGGACATCATCGAGAGCGACGATCTTGGCGCCCTCGACGATGATCTGCAGACTGCGGCCTTGCAGGCACTCAAGCTGGATGGTGCACGCTGCCGAGAGTTTGCCCTGACCAAGTCATGGCGTAAATGTGCCGAGCAGTTTTATCAAAACCTGCATCGGATTGCATAGCAACGATGATAAGCCGACCCTCTCGGATAATCGGGAGGGTCGGTTAATCTAGGTCATTTTTTGAAAAAGGGCATCTGGAGTAGACCGGTCTAATTGTTTAATGCTGATTGAGAAATCTAAATACTATCGTTGTCATTATGACCGTCAATTACAGCTTTGAGTAGCGCAAACTGCTCAGCGCAGCCGGGACATAGCTGGAGATGATGCAAATAATCTTTCAAATCATCGGCATCTAGTGTTTCTCGCTCTGAAAGTTCTGCTGCCTTTTCCCAGAATGCATCACAATCAATTTCCGTGGTATTGGTCATTTTGAGGAGCTTCAGCAACTCGGTCATTTTTTCAGGTAATTCAGCCAAGAGCAGCCTCCATGTCGAATCCTTTTTTCCGCAAATCTTTAAGCAATGCTCTTCTGGCATCGTGAGTTAGTTTATAGATTGCCCCAGCTGTTGTGTGAAAACGGCGAGCAATTTCGTCCGTTGTTAATCCGTAAAGCTCAGCCAATAATGCTGTTCTCTGTTTTTCAGTCAACGCTGTATTTATGGATAGTTTGACAATATTTAGAATTTCAGTTGCTGCGATTCGGTCGGTGAAATCAGCAAGAGTAGACGGTAACCCAAAGGCGTCATCTGCACACATGGCATCTAATGATTGGTCGGACCAACGCTTACGACGAATTTCACCTAGCGCGAGCCTTACTGCAATCGAACAAACCCAGGTATATAATGAGCTCTCACCGCGAAATGTATTGAGCTTTTGTAGAACTATAATCATTGTTTCCTGCGCTACATCTTCGACGAAGGCATCATCAACCCCATAAGTCGATTTTAGCTTTGGCCCCATAGATTTCACTAGCTTTGTTCGAAGTTGTGAAAAGGCTTGATCTCTAGATGGCCCGGTGTGCCTGAGGGATATCAACATATCGCCATCCAAAGTCAAAACTAGCAACCTCCTGTTATGTCTTTAGTCACAAAAGCCGAGACCCTTTGCGACAGCGTTTACAGCACTCACAATGCATGGGATATGATACATTGCCTCTTTCTAAAACGTGCATGTTTTTCTGGGCAAGAGACGGAGATTAACACCACAATTTTTATGCGGCTGTCTATATCCAGTTGCTTGGTGAGTGTTTTAATGAAGAAAATTGCCGTCTGCGGATATGCCCTCAATGTGGCCTTCGGATTGCTGCAATTGATTCAGTCAGTATTTGTAGCGCTACTCCTAGCAGAACAGTGTCTTTCAAAATGAACTGACCTGGTACGGAAAGTTCAGGCACGAAACCAAATATGACACCGCTTATTGCGCCTGGCGTTGAGAACATAAAGGTTAGGGTGGTTAAAAACATTCCAGTGGAGAGAAAACCTCCAATCGCAGATAGTTTTGGATTTAGAAATCGCATGGCTATTAGACCTGCCACCACCAGTTCGATTAAGCCTAAAGTGTTTGAGAGTGCTTGATGACTCATAAAGTTGTAAGTCCAACTCATAAAAGGGCTATGTGCGACAAATGGTGCGATTGCCTCAGATTCAGGTGCCGTGAATTTTAGAATGCCTATCCATCCTATTGTTAGTGTCAATGAGAAGTAACTGATCGCATTTGCTTTCTTCGCGAATATCTCCGCAGAAAAGGTTTCATTATTAGTGTGTTGGGGGACGTTTGAAGACGAATTCATTTTGTTGACTCCTCAAAGTGTGCTATCTGCACCTTTGAGACATCGCAAAGAGATCTCTTACCCCTCAGAAAAAATTTTTTTCAAGTTGTCAGGTTTTTAAAAGGGCGGACGCGGATAGGCCCAGCAAGGCGAAACCAGCGATCTGTTCGCCTCAAGGGCGAAAGCTGCTCGCTGAGATCAAAATTCTTGCGCATAGCCCTCACTCCGCATAGGCCTTCCACCATCCAGACTTGGTCCACCGCCCACCATTGCGACTGTCTTCCAGCTTTTGCTCCACCTGGCGTTGAGCGGCATTTCGCGCACGCGCATGGCTCTCTCGCATCGTCTTGATCTCGTCGCTATCAGCCGGCATCCAGTTTTGTGTGATAGCGAGTGCTTGTTGATACAGGATCGCGGCCTCGGCGTGCTTGCCTTGTTTTTCGCATAATATGGCTAGATTGTTTGCGGCCATACCGACATCGGGATGGTCCGGACCGAGGAGAGTCTCCACTATTTGCAAGATCTGCTTGCAGAGCGGCTCTGCCTTGTCAAACTTGCGGCGGCGCCAGTATATCTCGGCCAGATTTTCGAGCGTTAGACTCAGTCGCGGATCGTCAAACCTAAAATCCGCGCATTCTTCGAGTGCCGCCATCCACATTGCCTGCGACTCTAGCAGCATGCCTTCATCGTACAATTTTTCGCCTAGATCCTTAAACTTGTCCCAATCCGATTTGTTGCGCTCACGGCTGATAGCCACAAAGGCCTCGGCCTGCTCCGCCTCGCTCAATCTAAATGTTTTGCGCATCACTCGCGCCTGCCACTCCACCACATCTGCGACTAGCGAATGATCGCGGCCGAGCGCTTTTTCGCGGATGGCACGGGCGCGGGCCAGCAGCGCATCGGCCTTTGCATAATCACGTTTGAAATAATAGAGACGGCCCAGGTTTTTGAGATCGGTAGAGACATTGAGATGTTGTTCGCCACAGACTGTTTCGCGGATGCGTAGGGCTTCGATCAGCAATGGTTCCATCTCGTCGAGTTGTTCGCGGCGCGCGTAAAGGTCGGCCAGTTTGCGCAAGGCATCTGCCACTTCTTTAGTGTCGTGACCGGTGGCTTGCTGCAATTTGTGTACGTGCAGCTTGGCGTCGGCGATTGCGCGATCGCTCACGCCGCCGGCTGGGCGTGCCTTGGGAGATGGCGTATTGGCTCCAGCCTCTCTGGGCTCGGTATGCTCGGCAGGTTCAGGAGGCAGATGGAGATGGCTCTCTGGCGTGAAGGCCGGGAGGCGATCCGTGCTTACCCTTAGCCATTGCATATCGTCTTGTAGGTCATCGGGCGGTGAGTTTTGTAGCCGCTCTATCTCGGCCAGTTGCGACATAAATTCGCGGATGATCGTCTGCGATGGCTTGGCGTGCTCGCGCAGGATCTGCAAGGCTTGATTAAACAACCGTTCGGCCGTTCGATAATCCTTGCGCGTGCAATAGGCCTGCGCCATACGACCCACCACTCTTGCGGCTTCGGTGCTGCGCGGTCCATGCAGGCTTTTCTGGAGCTTGAGAAACTGCTCCAGTGACTCTATAGAATCGCTATTCATCTGATTGTTGACCCAGAGATACCAATACTAATTTTACTCCCATTTTTGATATACCACATCCAGCAATGTTGGTGCGATACAATTGCGGCTGCCCCAACAAAGATGTCCCGTGATCAAAGCTTTCCAGCATTTCATTCCCCGTTTGCTGCCTCTGGCCCTGACCATTTCTATTGGATCGGCAGCATTTGCCGACGACCAGTACCCGCGTATCTCGGCGATGGAGACCGCTCTATTGGGGGCGACTTATCCCGCGCAGCCGCTCGCTCAGCGTCTGGGGCGACTCGAGCAAAAGGCATTTGGCAAGTCAGACGACAAGGGCGACCTGTCCGACCGCACGGACAAGCTGCAAGATTATGTCGAAAAAACCACCAAAAAGCCTCTGATCGCCCCCGGTGCCGATTATGAGGACGCGCAGACAGACGATGATCAGGCGCCCAATCAATCGACACAGCCAGGACAAGCACAGCAATCGCAGTCCGGCTCTGCATCGCAAAACGATTATCCGCGGGTGACGGCGCTCGAACAAGCCATCCTGGGCCAGTCCTATACATCGGAGGCGCTGGCCGATCGGTTGTCGCGGATGGAGCAAAAGGCTTTTGGCAATGCAATGCCGCAGATGGCGCTCGGCGATCGGACGGATGCGCTGGAGGATTATGCAGAAAAGAAATTGCATAAAAAAATATTGGGCCAGTCGTCTCCTGTCTCTGACTACGATGGTCAAGATGGTGGTACTGCCGGTAGTGCAGGGGGCGGAGGTGGTTCGTTACTGGCTAAGGTGGGTAGCGCATTGTTTGGTCTGCCTGCTCCGGGGCAGGGCAATGGGCCTTCTTTTGCAGTGCCGGGCTTTGGCGCATTTGGAGGTGTGAGAGTCCGCCCTCGCAGTGCTGTGATCAGCGATCAAGAGTCGCAGGCGGATAATGAAAAATTGCATCAGGACGATGCGATTATCAACTCTCCCGACATGCCCAAGTCGACGACAAGGCTTTTGACAAAGGTCGGCTGGTGCGAAAAGCGTGTTTTTGGCCAGGTGTATTATGACAAGCACCTGCCTGAGCGGCTCGCCTTGCTCAATGACACTCTCAAATTTGATCCCGGCAAGCGGGGAGTCGATTTGATGGATGATGTCGATGGCATGATGAAAGCCGCTCAGGCACGTAAGCCCGTGGGGGCAGGCAATTAGATTAATGGCCGCCGGCGTGGCGCATGATCTCGCTCATGGAGCGGATGCCGGCTCCGGCGGCACCACCGGCGGCACCAGCCCCTGCGGCTTTGCCGAGTGATTTAAGCACTTGATCATATTGTGACTTTTGCATCGATTGTTCGGCGTGTGGCGTGATCCACTTGGTCGAGAGCTTGCTGGCGCCTTGCTCTAGATGACTGTGCTGCTGCGATTTTTGCAGGCTTTTTTCCATTTGTTCGAGTTTACTATCGTTTTGATCCAGATTTTGTTTCTGCTCGACTTTTCCTTGCTTGTCGTGGGTCTTGTCGTTGCGCTCGACATTATTGAGCGATTTTTCTTTATGCAGGTCGGTGGCCTGATTGTGTGCGCCTTCGCGGACGAGGTTGCGGGCGGCATCGGCCATGCGTCCAGCGAGTCCACCAGCCATTGAGCCAGCGCTCTTGCCGATGGCTTCGCCCATTGCTTTGCCGTCGTGCTCGTCGAGTTTGGAGGCGCCACCGGCTTTTGCGGCTGCTTCTGCGACAGCGCCTAAGCCCAGGACGGCTGCGGTGCCGGCGCCTTTGCCTATTTTGCTGGCAGCACTGCCCATGATGTACTCATCAAAATTTGGTGCAAAAGACTTATCGTTGTCTGCGGATTTGTTTTCGATCGATTTGATGTCTTTGTTTTCAAAATTTTGCATGACTCTTCCTCTGGTTTTCTCTGCGTGCATTGATCTATGCGCTCGCCAGTTTTTTTTGACAGCGGTAGGAGAAATATTTTGAAAAAATGTGTCAGTCGGCGCGAGATACTGTATTGAGGAGGGTTTGCACAGTCAGATGGTGCTCCTCGCTAGCGATGTTTTTGACTTGTCCCGTGCGCGATGGGTAGCCCAGGGCGTGAGCCACTACGCGCAGTTGGTCGCGCATCTGGTCGTATGCCTCATCGGTTACTACGCCATCAGCCGGTGCGGTGATCTGCAAGATCTTGCACATCATCAGGATGCGTTCTTTGTGGCTTTGTTGGCGCTCGGCGTGGTTTATCTCGCTGTATTTGGCGGTGTCAGGCAGGCCGTATTGGCGGCAAAGGTCGCGGCGTGTTTGTTCGGAGTGAGCTTTGTTTATCTGGTCCCAGCTGCTGGTTTCGGGTAGGTCTAGTTTGCGGGCGGCGATGGGGCGTGTGTGTTCGCGCCAGTTGTCCTGCATATTTTGAAAGAGCTTGGTTTGCTCTCCCCCCGCCTCCGGTCGCACTTTCGCCAGGTCGCGATAGTACTGCTCCTGTATCTTGTCCTCGGTCTTGTCGTAGGACTTTTGCGCTTCCTGGAGCATCTTTGGGCTCGCATCCGTTTTCAGCCCAAATCCCTTGCATTTTTGCGCCGTCAGATAATCGCGTTGTTTAGATCTCAGCGTGTCCAGGTCGAGTCCTAAAGGCCATCCTCGGCGTAGAGCAAGCGTCTCGAGCTCGCTTTGCTCCTGGGCTTCTAGTATTTGTTTAGGGCTGGCGTTATCGGGCAAACCGAGCGAGCGGGCCTCGACAATGCGCGCAAGGTCTTTGTCACTGGTCCTGGGCGCTAACTTGAGGATCTCGCGAGCTCTCACTCCTACATCGTCTGTTGTCTTGCCGCGTGCCCAGGCACAGGTATCGGGCGAGTTGGCGTCGAGCCAGGCGGGTGCTAGCGCGCACAATCCCGCTACGATCGAGATACCGGTCACCAGCCAAATATGTGACTTTGATGGCTTAGACGTTGGGAGCGACCAGGGCAAGGAGTTTTTCCTGAGGCAGGGGACTGACGTAGAGTAAGTCGACTCCGTTATTAGATAGCATGATTGCCGACTGCCCCGCTACTGTGGCAACCTGAACGGGTTTACCTTCGATGAGTTTCAAATCGGCGTTTTTAAAGGCAATCATGCCTTTGGGTGCCTGATAGCAGTCGATGCAGATTTTGTCGTCTCCAGGGGGTGTGTAGCACAGTCTGAGGAGGGTTTTGTCGCCACCCATATCGATAACGTCGGCGCCGTGGATGGCAAAAGATCCTAGCTTGCTGAGGCGGGTGGTAAAGCCGGTGCGTGCGGCGATCTTGTAGAGATTGGGCTCTCTGCCAAGGTATTGGACGTCGATGCCGGGGTCGGAAGGTGCCATGCTGTGATGCGCGGTGGCTTCTATCAGGCGTTCTGCGCCGACCATGGTGCGCTCGTTGAACGAAGGTCTGAGATTAAAAGTCGATGCGGCAGCTACTGTGAGGGCGATGGCGGCGGCGGTGCCCATGACGATCCAGCGGACGACGCCGTTGCGGGGTTTGTCATAGGAGACGGCAGACGAGCTATCATTGGCTATTGCTTTATCTAGGCCGGCAATTATGCGTTTTTCAAAGTCTTGGTCGGGCTGATTGTCGCTTTTTATCTTAGATATGCCTGAGCGCAGATGCAGGATGGCGTCCCACTGAGCTCGGCAGGTGCTGCAGTCATTGATGTGGTCGGCGACCAGGGCGGCGTCGGCATTGGGCAGCTCGTTATCGGCCGCAGTGTCTATCAATGCTCTGGTCTTTTCACACTGCGTCATTTTTGTCACCTCTCGCGTCTGTGGAGCGATTGTTAGATTTTTTGCTGGATTTCTCACGCCCCTCGCCGGAGCCAGTCGCACCGCCCGATCCAGTCGCACCGCCAGAGCCCGACCCGCCGGATCGCGACCCCTCGCCCGAGCCCGACCCGCCCGAGCCAGCCCCCACCAACACCTCCCACAAAGCCCTTCTAGCCCGTGAAAGCCTCGACATCACCGTACCAATAGGCACGCTGAGATGTTCGGCTATGTCTTTGTAGCTCATATCGGAAACTTCGCGCATCAGGAGCGGTGCGGCAAAGTGTTCGGGCAGTGCGGCGATACCGTCGGCGAGCTTTTGATAGTCGATCTCGCGAGCTGCCACCACATCCGGTGTGTCTCTGGCGTCTACAAATAGATCCTCGACATTTCCCTCCTCCTGGCTCTCGAGAGTGCTAAATGGTGTGACGAGAGCTGCGGCGGCGTCCTTGCGGATGGTGTCTTTGATGGTGTTGCCGAGGATTGCGTAGAGCCAGGCGCGTTGGTTTGAGCCGGGGCGATATGTGTGGAGCGACCTGTAGGCTTTGATAAAGGTCGTCTGCACCGCATCTTCGGCGTCTTCGTGCTTTTTGAGACGAAAAAACGCATAGGCAAAAAACTCTCGCGAGTACTGGTGGACCCAGTTTTCGATAGTCTTTTTGCTGGCGCTGTCTCGCAAATTCATGGCGTCAGTGGTTGCGAGGTACGTGGCAGCCCATGCCGGGATGCTTGGCAAAGTAGTCCTGGTGGTAGTCTTCGGCCGTGTAAAACTTGGTGAGTGGCTCGAGGGTGGTGACTATCTTGTTGCCAAACTCCGGTTGGAGCGAGGCGATGACTTGTTTTGCCGTCTCTAGCTCCTGGGGTGAGCCATAAAAGATGGCGGAACGGTACTGATCGCCTACATCCGGTCCCTGTCTGTCCTTGGTTGTGGGGTCGTGGATTTCAAAAAACTCCTTGAGGAGGCTTTTATAAGTGACCTGCTTAGGGTTAAAGACTACGCGGACTAGCTCGGCGTGCTTAGTGCTGTGCGAGCAGACTTGTTGGTAGGTCGGGTTTTCGGTGATGCCGCCACCGTAGCCGACGGTGGTGTCGAGGACGCCGGGCACGGCTTTAAAGGCATCTTCGACGCCCCAAAAGCAGCCGGCTCCAAAATAAGCGACTTCGTGCCCGTTGGCGCGTTCTTTTGCGTCGGTGGAGGCGTCATAGATGGGGAGCTCCTTGCCCTTGTGGTAGGCGCCTGCGTCAGCTCCTGAGCCACTCTTGGCAGTCGGGGCGTCTTCGGTTTTGGGAGCAAAAGCCAGAGAGGCTGAGTTGATGCAGTATCTGAGGCCGGTAGGCTGAGGGCCGTCGGTAAAGACGTGGCCGAGATGGGAGCCGCAATTGCTGCACACGACCTCGTCGCGGACCATGCCGTGGCTCATATCGCGTTCGACATCGACCGTGCCCTTGGCGGTGGGCTGGTAAAAGCTGGGCCAGCCGGTGCCGGAGTCAAACTTGGTCTTGCTGTCAAAGAGCTCTTGTCCGCAGCCGATGCACTTGTAGGAGCCGGCCTCGTGGTTGTCCCAGTATTTGCCGGTAAAGGCGCGTTCGGTGCCCTTTTCTCTAGCGACGTGGTATTGCTCTGGGGTAAGCTTCTCGCGCCATTGTTTTTCGGATAGCTCTTGGTATTTGGCCTTGCTCTCGGTGCTCATAGTCTTGCCTTTGGTGTTGTCTGTACCGTCATTATCTGATTTTACCGGTTGTGCGGCTCCTATTGGTGCGCTGCCGCAACCTGACAAGGTCAGGGTGGTGCAAAGCACCGCCAGTGCCATGGTCCGATCCAAAAATCTTTTATTATGTGCCCAACTCATCTGTAAGGTCGCCTCATGGATACTTTGAGTATACGTAGGCTGTCGCGGGTTTATTCCCAGATTTTTTGTGGTGGAGCATTTGTGGGAAAAATGCACTAGAGTATTGTGGGAAATGTTTGCAGCAGATGTTTGATAGGTGAAATATGAAATTGAAAACCCTTGTGCTCGCTGGTGTTGCAGTCTTGATTGCTGCTAGTTGCGGGCTGGCTGCTCTAGCCGAGGTCAATGCGACCTCCGATGCAAAATTTAAAGAAGAAGTGCTCGACTCCTCCAAGCCTGTGTTGGTCGATTTTTATGCTGACTGGTGCGGTCCTTGCCGCCGACTGTCGCCGATCATCGACGAGGTCTCCAAGTCCTACGAGGGCAAGGTCAAGTTTGTCAAAATCAATATCGACAACAATAAAGAAACAGCCGCCAAGTACAACATCACCGGCATCCCGGCCATCAAGATTTTTAAAGGTGGCAAGATCGTTACCGATCGTATGGGTTTGCTCCCCAAGAGCGAGCTGATCAGCGAGATCGATAAGGCGATCAAATAGGCTCTATCGCCCACTCTATAGTATCGATGCTGCGCGCAAACAGCAGGTGCGGCTCGGTGTGTACAGGCTTGATGCCGTGCACGTCGAGCATCGTGTTAGTTGCAAAAGTGGCGTGGGCTTTTTGCAGGGGCCAAGGTTTGTGCTGGATCTCGCCTCTGTAGAGGCGGTTGGTCCAGGTCGTGTAGAGGCAGTAGCGTTCGGTCAAAAAGTATTCCAGTGAGCCGCGTTCGCTGGCAAAGACCTCGCCTACAGGGCCATAGCGTGCCTCAAACAGGCAGGCGGGGCTGTGTATGCCTCTGCTCGCTAGTCTAGTCACGCGTCGCGAAAAATACGCGATATCTGTCTTGTCTTGTCCATCGCCATTATTTATGGTGGTCGATCGCATCTCTGCATAGTAATAAGGCAGGTGGTAGAGGGTAATTGCTATCCAGACGGCGATAGGGTTGGCGGCATCGAGGCTCAAAAAGTACACACCAGGTCGGTCGCCGTGTTTGACGTAGAGGCGGACGTTTAGCTCAGGAAAAAATGACAGCCCCCGCACGGCGGGCACCATGCGCGGTGCTACTTGGTGCATCTCGAAGGGCACAACTCCGACATAGGCTCGTCCATCGTAGAGGTCGAGTTCGAGGCAGTCGGGGACCAGCTCACGGGCGCGCTCTATGGGGAGCTCCCAGTGGGCAAAGAGGAGGTTGGCCCAGGTCTGACGCATGATCCATGGGCTGCTGCTGAGAGGGTAGGGGCGGTGGTCGAGATCGTTGACGAGGTCGGCGTATCGTGATTGTAGTCTGCCAAAATCTTTGATGTTCATGCTGGCTAGACTTTGCGGCAGATTGCGACGAGGCGGTCGGCGCCGAGAGTGTATGACTGGGCGTCTGGGCTGGCGTCGTCGAGCAGCTCCATGACTGCAAAACCGGCTGTCTCGAGCATGTGGCAGAGCTCACCGCAGGTGTAGATGTAGTGGGTGGCGGTGCGGGTTTCTTCTTGTCCGCCTCGCAAAAAAGTATATTGAGTTGTGAGGCGATTGTTGCGGCAGTCGTAGTCGTTTTGGATGAGCATGCGCATGTCGTCCAGCTGGAGCCATTCGCGCTCGCCGCCATTGACCAAAAAGGTCTCGGCTATCATCATCGAGTCGAGGATAAAGCGGCCGCCTGTCTTGAGGTTGGAGGCCATCTGGGAGAAAAAGGCGGAGGTGTTGGTGCGGTCGAAATAGCCAAAGCTATTGCCCATGCAGATCGCGCCATCAAAGGGGTTGTCTGTTTGGTAGGTTTGCATGTCGGCAGAGATAAAGCGCGTCATGCCGGCCTTTTTGCTTTGTGGAGGCCTGTCTCGCTTGGCTTGTTCGGCTTGTGCTATGTAGTGTGTGCTGGTATCGATGCCGGTGACATTGAGGCCGATTGCAGCGAGTGGGTGAGATAGTCGGCCGTTGCCGCAGGGGGCGTCAAGTATGTTGGCGCCGGGCTTGACGTTGAGATTGCGAGCTACAAACTCCACTTCGTCGGCGGTTTGTTGGGGTGATATGCCGCGGGTCCAGGCTTCGAGCGCCATGCCAGTAAAAAAGTCCTGGTACCAGGTGTGAGTTTGTGTGTTCATTTGAGCTATTTTATCGTAGATGAGGGTTTGCAGGAGCGAGGTCCGGTAGACACTATTGTGATTTGCGCTAGCCGCGCAACCTGGCCTGCTGTTTGTTAGAGACAGCTAAATTAATAGAGCGCTATATTGCTTGGTCATGAGACTCTAAATACATAGGCTCAAATAATCTCTACAATGTCTTCGTTATCTTTCAGCCAACCAAAACCAACAGCCTCTATCGATCATCTCTATTTTTTGTCGCGACAGTCGGCAATCGGGATGGCATAAGGCTAAACAAGATTGGAAATATCATGATCATACAAACTTTCGAGACCGGCCCGGTGCGCTGCAATTGCTCGATCGTGGGTTGCTCGCATACTCGTGAGGCCTTGATCGTGGATCCCGGCGGTGACGCTGAGGAGATCATCGCTCGCGTCAAGGACCTCGGCCTCAATGTGCGGCAGATCCTGATCACGCATGGGCACTTTGACCATGTGCTGGCGGCGCGTGCTGTCAAAAAGGCAACGGGTGCAAAAATCGCAATCCATCGCAAGGATCGCTGGCTTTATCGCATCACGCCGGTGCAGAGCAAGCTGTTTGGCGGGGCGTTTCGTGGGACGATGCCGCCTCGTCCTGATCGATGGCTTGCTGAAGGCGACGTGATCAAGACGGGCGAGCTCTTGGCCAGGGTGATGCATACGCCGGGGCATTCGCCGGGAGCGTGTTGCTTTCATCTGGAGGAGGAGCGGCTGTTGTTTTCTGGTGATACCTTGTTTGCTGGCTCGATCGGTCAGTGGCGGTATCCGGGCGGCAATATCCAGCAGATCTTTGCTTCGGTCGATCGGTTGATGGAGTTGCCGGATGAAACGCATGTGATCCCGGGGCATGGACCGGAGACTTCGATCGGCGAGGAGCGTGCCGGCAATCAATACATCGATGCGGCGTATCGTGAGATGTTGCTGCGCGAGGAGGCTGATAGGCCGAGTTTTTGGCGGTTGCTGGGGCGGTCGGTGATGTCGGCGGTGGGTTTGCGCAAAGGTGAGTGAGTGATTTGATTTTGGAAAGCTCCCGGATTGGTGTCACCTGTGGTGGCGTCACACTGGGGCTTTCTTTATTTTGGTTTGCTACTATATGATGGCGTGGTGTTGGGTATGTGTGTGTGTTAGATTTTTGGGGAAATTGGCCTGGAGTCTCGCGGGAGGGGAGGGGGTGTTTTGTTTTTAAAATCGCTCAATTATCCTAAAAATTGGTGACAATAGTGGACTAAAGGTGACTAAGTTGTCGCCGCTTGTACACTGTTGTCACCAATTTTTTGATCAGTTGCAGGCATTTGAAAATGAGATGGGTCGGCCAAGCATAGAGGTATCCCAAATTGGGATATTGGGTTATGATCTAGTTATGCAAATTAGAAATTTACAGCTAGCTCGCCAGTTTGCAGAACAACATCCTGATAGCCAAACGAGCTTGTCGCATTTTATAGCGGTTGTAAGATCCGTTACATGGCGTACTCCAGCTGCGGTTAGGCTTACATTTCCGAAGGCAGATTATTTAGGACATGATAGATGGATTTTCAACATCGGTGGCAACAAATACAGACTTTTGGCTTTCGTACACATCCGCGATGGCATGGTCACAATCATAAAAATCATGACTCATGCACAATATGACAAAGAGCGTTTTTGAGGTAATACGATGAAGAATCAGCCTAAGAGCTACAAAGACCTTATCGAACAATTTCCATTACGCCCAATCAAAAATGATCAGGACCTGGATGGTGCTTTAAAGGTATCTGAAGAAATCTCATCCTATAAAACTAGGACGATAGATCAGCAAGACTATTATGATGTTCTCAATCATCTCATTGATGATTACGAGCAAACTCATTTTTCATTTCCCCAATTGGCTCCACATCAGCATCTTAAGGCGTTGATGCAAGACCACGAGATGAAGCAAGCCGATTTACAAAAGCTCTTAGGGATACCGCAAGGACGAGCGAGCGAGTTGATAAATGGCGTTCGCATGTTATCTCAAGATCAAATCATGATTTTGGCTAAGCGTTTCAATGTAGGTCCTCAGCTTTTTCTGCCAAAACCAAGACTAGAACAAATCGTGCCGAGCAAAAAGCACATGACGATCGATGCTTTTATAAAAGAGGCCATCGCAAAGGCTAATGCAAATGATGTCACCTACTGGATTGACTGCAACGGATTGCAGCTCATTGTAAGTAAGCAAAGTGACCCACATCAACTGATCGAGCAATACAATAAGTATGTTGATCAACAAAAGATCAAAGACAAATTGATCAGATCTGCGACCTTCCAATGGTACAAATAATTACGGCAACACCATTGGCTTCTCGAACGATTGCACAGCAGCATATCCCTCACTAAAATTGCCAACTTTTTCCCAATAGATTTTATTTTTGATCGCCACCCTGCCATTGCTGTTGATGTAAAGCGGCCCGCCCTCGCGATCTATAGCCTTTGCCAGACCACTCGCGCCATCAAAATCACCGATCGCCTGATAGTCAAAAGGCACCACCGTGCGACCAGCGCCATTGATGACGCCCACATGATTTTCATCTTTTTTTGCTACGTACAAGTCTTTGCCGACCCTCCGCAAAGCCTTGTAATCAGCTGGGACTACCCATTTGCCAGTGACATCGGTAAGGCCAAATCTGTCATTTTGCAAACGCACAGCCAGCCCATCGACCAGATTGTAACAAGAGAGCGGGTCGTCATCGTGCCAATCGGCTAGCGTGCCCTGCATAGCCTTGCGAGTCAGATCGCGCAGATCGAGCGGGACGGCATAGGACAGGAGCACACGACCTGTAGTGTCGATCACCTTGAGCGTGTTTGTGGCTCCAGTCTCACCATGGGTCTCCAGAGTCACGACGGCCGTGCCACCACAAAAATCCGACTCTTCTGAGTACTGCTGCTCGATCCGCCACTGGCCCTGTTTGTCGATATAGCCCCATTTTTTTGTGTCTTCGGAGGCAGGCGACAAGCCGTCGACAAAACGTCCAGCGCTGGCAAAGCGAGGCGGGATCACCACTTTCTGGTTGGCATCGATGTATTGCCAGCGTTCCCCTTTGTTTTTTACGGCTACCAGACCCTCGCCAAAGCGACCTACCTCTTGAAATTGCGGCTCTATAAGCCATTTGCCATCAGGACCCAAAAATCCCCATTTTTGTTGGCGATCCTGAGCTGCGGCTCTACCTTCCTCAAAATCATTACCGGCCTGCAAATTGCCCACTATCAAGCCGCCCTTATCGTTAAAGTAGGAGCATGCATTTGCGTTGTAAAGGCGTATGATGCCCTCGTGCAGCTCTCCAAAAATGTCGTCGTGATTGCGTATCGTTGTGATATTTTTGCCAGTTTTGTCCATCAAGCCGCAAAACTCGTCATCTCCCTCGACTTTGACATTTTCTCCCCAATACTGGACGAGATGAGGCAATGCAAAAATGCAAGCTGCCACCAATAGCAGTGCTGCCAAAAACAATCTTTCGCGTAGCTGCATGTGTGCCAGACTCTCCGTGATAACTACATCAAATATGCCACGGTCAGGCGTGTGCAAAGCGGTGGATCGGGATCGAGGCTTAAAGTGCTTTGATCCCTTCCCTTGGGTAGGCTTACGTCAGAGCGTGCAATTGATTAGATTATCCCTGGGTCATTGAGGGCTTTCTTATTAAATGGCTTCTACTTTTGTGTGTCCGTTCGACCTCCGCGTTTTCAAAATTTTCTTTGCCTTTAGCTTTGTGAATTAACTGACACCATATTTGGCGACACAATTATCTGCCAGCGTCTGATATGGTCCGTTATGTTATCGTTTCATTTTCTGAAAGGCGCGCCAAT
>JAFKGK010000020.1 GCA_017307165.1 Candidatus Melainabacteria bacterium | reverse complement strand
AATACGATGGCAGCCACAATATACAAAAAGTCACTTACGGGACCGGGCAAACTGTAATAATTAGTGGTCAATCGCCAGACTCCTGCCAGACCGAACAAACCCATTGCAATCGAGAAGAAGTTAGGGGGCACATTCAGTAATCTTGCACCTAAAGTTTGAATTTCCGGTGATTTCACTTTTGTAATGCGCCCTTGCTTCTGTACTTTAACAATCAAAATCTGGTTGAGTAGCTTTCTAGGCTTGCTGCTGACCCTGCCATTGGCTCTCAAACTCGGCTGGTGTTAGATAGCCCAGCGAGGAATGGATCCGTTTATGGGTCTTCATCCAGAAATTCACCTATGATGTTGCACCTGTCATGGATACTTTTCAGATCCGAGTATAATATCTTTAGCATTTATTAACTATTGGGGGTAAAAAGAAGATAGGAAAAGTTGTTGATTGGAGCTTTGATAAAGATGGTTAGCCAAGGTTTGGAGCGGATCCAAAAATGGTTCTTGGAAATCACTAAACCAGCTAGATCTTCCCAAGTAATTGAAACCATTTCCGATTTGAATCGCTATAATCGGAGTTAATTGTCGAAAATGCCTTGCTCAGGCAACAACTTATTGTGCTCAACCGTCAGATAAAGAAGCCTTTATTCAGACCACTCGACCGGTTCTTACTCTCAATTCTAGCCAGCCGGTCAAAGAGGTGGCAGCAAGTTTTATTCATCTTGAAACCAGATACGCTTCTTCGCTGGTATCGAGAGGGCTTTCGCCTTTTCTGAAAGTTTAAATCTCGACCTAAATCCTACAAGCCAAGAATTGGTACTGAAACCAAAGCACTCATTGAGCAAATGGCTCGTGTCAACCCCCTTTGGGGAGCCGAACGTATCAGGGGAGAACTCCTCAAGCTTAATATCAAGGTTTCAAAAAAAACTGTCCTCAAATATATGCAACCTGGCAGGTCTCCCCGCCCTAGTGGTCAGAATTGGAAAACCTTCCTTAAAAACCACGCTGGTGATATTTAGTCGTGTAATTTTCTACCAGTGACTAATATTTTCTTCCGACAAATTTACGCGTTCTTCCCGATAGAACACTCTTCCAGGCGCATAATCCATTTCGGAGTAACCCGGCATCCAACTGACCAATGGGTAGCTCAGCAGCTCAGGGAAGCTATTCCCTTTGGACAAAGGCCAAAATATTTGATAAGGGATAATGACCGAAAATTCGGTCCAGAATTTGAACGAGTAGCCAAAGGAGCCGGAATTGAAATCTTAAAAACGCCAATAGCCGCCCCGAAAGCAAATGCTATTTGTGAGAGAATGCTTAGGTTTTGGCTTGTTTTATCCTTTCTAATATTTTCGGATAGGCCCTTAGTTGAAATATCGTAAGGGTTGGGGAGGCCCGGAGATTATCTAAAAAGCTCTAAACTGTTAGGCTACTCTTTTCTTTACAAAACTTCCTGAAAAGGGTAGCTTACATCTTCCAGCCGTTTGTTGGAGGCTAGCAATTTTTCAAACTCTCCCTCAGGTAGTGGGCGGCTATAGTAATAACCTTGAATTTCTTCGCAAGCATGCTTGCGAAGAAATTCAAGTTCGCTTTCGGTTTCAACCCCCTCGGCGATAACTTTAAGGTTAAGATTATGCGCCATCTGGATGGTCGCCAGGGTTATTGCTGAACTTTCGGGATCTTGCCCGATGTTCTGGACGAACTGCCGGTCAATCTTGAGAGTATCAAACGGGAATTGTTTAAGATAGCTAAGGGACGAATAGCCCGTGCCAAAGTCATCAATTGCAATCTTTATCCCGACCGCCCGCAACCGGCGCAGGACAATATTAGCGATAGATACCTCGTGCAGCAGAGTGCTTTCGGTTAATTCCAGCTCGAGATTTTCCAGCGGCAGACCGGTTTGCTGGGTAATCCGCCTAACTTTATCCAAAAAATCTGGGCGGTAAATTTGGTGGCTTGAAACATTTACAGAGATGCGTATAGGCGGCAGCCCGGCTTTCTGCCAACTTTTCACCTTTAAGCAAGCTGTTTTAAGCACCCAATCGCCAATTTCGTGAATAAGGCCATTCTCCTCGGCTAACGGGATAAAAGTAACCGGCGGCACAAAGCCTTTTTCTGGATGTTTCCAGCGTAAAAGAGCTTCCGCCCCCACAATGTTACCCTGCTGGATTGAAACCTGGGGTTGATAATGTATTTCGAGCTCATTACGTTCGAGGGCGTGGTGGAGGCTCGTTTCGAGTTTGACCAGCTCTAGCGAGCGCGTGAACTTCTCAGCTTTGTAGAACTCAAAATTGTTGCCGCCCCTTTCCCGCGTGTACAGCATAGAAATACGGGCATTATCCAGCAATTCTTCAAGTTCGGTGCCGTTTTCAGGATATAAACCGATACCGAGGCTGGCGGTAGTGTAAACTTCCAACTGGTTCAGCTCGTAGGGTAAGGCTAGCTTTCCGAGGATAGCCTGGCAGGTCTGAGCAGCGTTCAAACTGGCCGAATTGCCGGAAATAAAAAGGACAAACTCATCTGCCTGTAGCCGGGAAATACTAGCATTCTCGCCTAGCGTTTCTTTAAGGCGCACTGCCACAGCTTTGAGCAGCAAATTTGCAGAGTTTAACCCCAGGTTATTTCTAATCTGACTATAACGATCAAGGGAAAGATAAATGACCGCAACTACCGGGTCGGCGATGGGTTTGGCCGCGAGAATTTTTAAGAACTGTTCTCTGAAAAGCAGCCGGTTAGGTAGGCCGGTCAGGGTATCGTAATAGAGCGCATAATTCAGACGGGCTTCAACCTGTTGAACCTGGTCGTAAAACCGCTGGTTGAGAACATTTTGTTTGGTAAGGCGGCTGGATATGGCGTCAAGCAAATCTATGCGGTTATAGGGTTTGGTCAGGTAATCGTCTGCTCCCAATTTCATGCCCTGGCGAATATCCGATTTATCGGCTTTTGCGGTAAGGAAAATAAAAGGGATAGCGTTGGTTTCGGGTATCGTGCGCAAGGCCCCCAAGACGTGATGGCCGTCCACTCCCGGCATCATTACGTCACATATAATCAAGTCAGGTATTTGCTGCTGGGCAAGGTCTATACCCTGTTGGCCAGTTTCGGCAGTAATTACCTCATAACCTTCCGCCTCCAATAAGTCCCTGGCGGTCGCAATAATAATATCATCATCTTCAATTATCAGAATCTTCGTCATCTTTTCCAAATCACTCATTCTTAACTATATAAATCATCAGAAAAAATCGGAAAGTAAGGCGGATGAATGACAAGTCACTTATCCGCAACATTGCTGACCAGGTCCAGCACTTCGCCTGGATTAGCCACTAACTCGGCTCAAGCAGCCTCTACCCTCCCTATCAAATCTTTAACTTCTCAAAATAGCGGTCGGGGGTTGCTTTTCATTTAATCCTGCGCCTGCCATAAATGGCAGGTAGAATTGTAGCCTGGTGAAAAAGCCGGTAATTAGTAAACGCTCGATGGAAAAGGTAGGCGGCAATAAACCCTTTTATCGCCCCGCTGTGTGGTAAGGCGTTCCGTCCTGCACAGACATTACCTTCTGGTTGCTGGGGTCTGCACCAACAACTTGCAAAGAGGTTAGATATTTTTAATTCAATAAAAATTAAGTTTTTTGAGTCAACCCAAAAAATCTACTTTGTTGAACCTGACCCAAATTACTCTGCTCCTCAATACTAATATGTTCACCTAAAATCAATTTACTGTGAGTTGCTAAGTGACAGAACCATAAGCGGCAACCTTACCGTAAAAGTGGTACCAACGCCTACTTCGCTTGTCAAGGCAATTTGACCAGCGTGGGCATCAACTGCTTTTTTGACGATGGCTAATCCTAACCCCGTGCCGGCAATCGTACCAACATTGCTGGCCCGATGGAAGTTCTCAAAGACCTTCGATTGGTCAAGAGGCGGTATGCCTATTCCCTGGTCTTTTATTTCAAAGACGACCTGGTTATCCTGGCAAGAAAGTTTAAAGTACACGGGGTTCCCCGTAACGGAATACTTAATAGCATTTATGAGTAAATTATTCAGAATTCTGTGCAACAACCTTTCATCGAATAACCCCTCTATACTTTCAGGTTCGCTAACAAAGTGGATGAAAGAGCCACTGGTAATACTAACCTGAATTTCCTCTACCACCGCCTGGCAAAACCGGGTTAAATTAAGCCAGGTTGGCTGAAATTCCAGCTTGCCTGCCTCGGCTTTGCCAATTATTAGCACATCATCCAGCATTCGGGCCAGATTTCCGCCAGCTTTTTGTATGCGGCCAAAAAGTTCCTTTCTTTTTTCAACTGACCATTTGTGGCAGTAGTGGTCAAGCAGTTCAGCCGTTGCTAATATTCCTGTTAAAGGAGTACGGAATTCATGAGAAGCCATTGTAATAAAGCGAGATTTGAGCTCATTAAGCTCTTTTTCTTTTTCTAACGTTCTGGTTATAGACTCGTTGACCAACTGCAACTCTTTATTTAATATTTTGTCTGCAAGACTCTGCCGCCAGTAGGTTCGCAACAAAAAAGAGAAAAAGGCGATCATTCCTAAACCACAAATTAGTACAATCGGAGTAGCTATCAAAATAAACTGTTGTGATCCCTCCAATTCTGCCAGATAGAAATTGGTTCGGGTTATGTGATCTTGGGTAATCTGATTGATCTGATTTACTATTTTGTTTAAGAGCAGGTCTTCTTCTGCATATAATGCTAATACGGAAGTTGTATAATTAGCATCAACCGCGGCATAAAGCTGTTCAATCTTTGCAAGGTAAATCTGATGGGTTGCCAGCACGCCATCAATCAAGACCTGTTCGGTAGCATTAACTTTTGTACGGATTTCGTTAAGGTGAGATATTAATTCAGCGCTAGCATTCTTACTACTGGATCTTACTTCAGTGCCCGGTCTGATTTGGTTATCCCGGAAAAATAACTCTTCCTTGTGGACTGTTAAAAGCGCCTGGCTTAGCAGGTTGTCCAAGGATATTGAGGTTTGAACTTTACTAATTGCCTGTTGGTTTGAAAAAGCTATCCATAAAGATAAGCTGGACAACGAGATAACAACTAAAATAAGTCCTATTGTTATCAGCCGGGCTGTAAAGCGGGGTATCCGGCGATTTGTGATTATTTCCGCAGAGAATTGAAAAGGTATCTTAAATTTCATTTTAATTTCTATGAGTTGAATTTACCACGCTTTTTGAGGCATCATCTTAATTTGCGATCCCCTCCAAAAACCTAGTCTCCGGTTACCTATTTGAAAGGTGTATTTGCCGCTATAGCACACGCCACCAACTTTCGAGCTAACTCAGGTTTTGGGACAAAAGTACTCTCAAATGAGAAATCCGCGGCTTTACACCGTTTTTTATTCTCGATTGACTCTTTAGGTAGGTTAAATTCCCGATCAAATAAAGTGCGGCTTTATCCAGGGCCAGCTTAAGCTAGAAAAATACCAATCTGGCAGTTTTCACCCCGGCCAGTGGTACCACTTTACTGGCGCTTAACTTCGATTGACTTGTCACTTTCCTAAAGGAAGCCAGTCTCATTCAAACTAATACTGCATGGGAAAGGCCTAAATATTTGACCAAGTAGTTTTGAAGATCGTTTTTAACCTCATCGGCATCCCAAAAAGCCTGGTTAAGTAAGCTCTACATGCCATTTGGAGTAGTTTCACCAGCTTGTTCAGCCAGTTGTCAGCCATTTTTACGCTCAGTTGAGCCAATCAGCCCTGTGAAAAGTCGTAAACTCTTTGTCTTGGTTTTGCGTTTTGCTTATCTAAAGCGATGGGGAATTTGTTGATGTAAGGTGCTTAAGCCAACAGCACAGTTTTTAAGCATGCCTTCTTCGACGGGCAGAGGAGCATCAACTAACTTGCTTATTCCTATTTGCATCTTCACCAGGTAAAATTTACGAATCTAACCGGGATTGGTTACTTTCTAATTAAGTGCGGTTGCAGTATTAGTCTACTGCCTGGTAAGCACCATTCCTTCCTACTACCTACCCTACGTACCCCATCTTGTTATCACCCTATAGTAGTAGGCTATAAGTACTCGCAGAAGTCGCAGAAGGAAGAACATAAGATTGTAAAAGAAAGGTAGCAGTTCCTCCTTTTACAATTTGCCATAGACATCCTAAACAAAGTTTTCTATGTATTAAGAATCGAATTATGGGTATTCTATCTCCCCCGGGAGTTTCCACCTTTACAAACGCTCTATCGCTATATAACGAAGCAGGACTATAACGACTGGTGGAAATAACTTGATGATATGCAACCCTCGAATTTAGCCACAAGCTGTACAATAATACTATACTGTCCCTTACATTGTCAGTATAGTAAAAGGTGGGGAGGGTGGAAGTTAAGTGGTATTCACCCGTCGAAAGTGAGCACAGAAAAACCTATAAAAGGGGAGTGGACCACCCCGGCGGGCAGACTGATAAAAGTACGCACCACCGGCATAAAGCGGCTGATAAAAACCGCCAGGGCACCCCAGCGAGCGAACCAGCGTTCGGCTATTTCCAGGTGCTCCGCTTTTTTCAAAACGTAGCAGCCGTATTTGAGAACGAGAGGCTGTCCACCCCACCGACCACCCCGGACCAGACCAGTTGCAGCCACCCCGGCTAATTTCCAGCCAAATTATGGATCAAAATCCAACCAGCCAGCGGCATAATAATTTCGCTTGGCAAGGGTATCATCGTACTCTCGATTGCCATCATCACAATGACGCCCCACCAGCCGACATTGCTGTAAAACCCTTTTACAAAATCAATCAGGGCGTTTTCCAGGCCTTTTAACAAACCACAACCTTCCTAACTTCAAAAATCCTTTCGCTTAACGCCACTTGATGCGAATTTCTAACCTCTGATTAGCAACAGAATCACCACCAGGAGGGCCATCGCCCAGCGGTAGCCGACAAAGATATAGGTTTTACCTTTGCGCAAATAGGCCAGGAGGACGCGAATACAAAAATAACCAACTACCGCCGCAGAAAGAAATCCGGCGATCAGCAATCCGATTTGTTCGGCGGTGATCCCGGCCCGGGCAATATCGAGCAGCTTTTTGACCCCGGCCCCGGCAATAATCGGCGTCCCCAAAAGAAAGGAGAACCGGGCCGCCGTGTCGCGGGTAAGCCCCAGAGCCAGGCCGGCCGTAATGGTCGAGCCGCTGCGGGATATTCCCGGGATAACCGCCAGAGCCTGCGCGAACCCGATAATCAGGGTATCTTTGAGGGTGATATAAGCCATGGGGCGCTGGTGACGGGCAAACCGCTCGGCTAGTAGCAAGACCAGACCGAGGAATCTGGCTGGGGTTTTTCAGCGAGGGCCTTATCTATGGCGGGCTGGGTCTCTTACTGGGGGTATTGCTGAAGGGAGAACTGGAGGGATTTTTTCTGGTAATGATGATCAGCCTGATGGATACATTGTTGCAAAATCCGGTAGGCAACCCGGCGGCTAACAAGGAATTCCTGAAGTTTTTCCCCTCTTACAGTTCGATGCAACTAACTGTGGCCGGTGAGTTTACCGACAATGTCCCCTGGCAGTACTTTTAATTTTCCCTGGTCTGGTTCGCGGGGTTCGCGCTCCTGTGGACTGCACCCATTTAACAGGACCAATTTCAAAGCTAACTTCTCAGGCTGCAAAGGCTGCCTCAAACTCTACTGGCGGCAGGTAGCCAATGCCAGAATGTAACCGCTTGGTGTTGTAAATCTTCTCAATAAATTCACCAATATTTTCTAAAGCTTCCTGGTAAGTCTGATATTCCTTAAGATAAACTACTTCGCACTGGACTGCATCCATATTAAGATACCAATGCAGACAGCAGTTCGGTAGTTGCGAATTTTGCTCGGCTCAACATCTCCGGTTCGGAGAGTCCCTTCATTCCCAATAGAACCCGGAGAGTATCTATACCCACAAGGTGATTGAAAAAGGTTTCGCAGAGCTTTCGACGTTGCTCAGCGGGGAGTGCCGCCGTTTCACTTCTTTGGCTTAGAAAGGTGTCGAGTGCGTCCTCGTGGGTAGCGATTAGGCCATTATAGGCCATGTCCACAAGGTGCGGGTGGTGCAAAGTCTCCATCATAACGACCCGCAATAGTGCTGTCGTTGTTGGATTAGCCAGACGCTCCTGAAACATCACACCAACAAAAACCAACACATCTCCCAACGATTTCTTCAGGGAATTTTCGAGCTTCGCTTGTTCGACCTGGTCTGCAGGATGGCAGGCGCTTTCAACAACAGCGGCGAAGAGCGTATCTTTCCCCCCGGCATGTCGATAAAGGGTCATAATCGAGACCCCTGCGTCGCTAGCAATCCTTTCCATACTCGTACCCTCATAACCATCGCGCAAAAAAGCCTGACGGGCGGCCTCGAGGATTGCTGCCTGCTTGCGGGCCATAAGTTTCGCCTTTGGATGATCGGGCGTCCAGTCTCTCATAAATACTCCATTGACTCCATACGATAATATATGTTATCATATCGTTTGAATGATACAATAACATATATTATCACACAGTTTGTAGATAGCCCAACACATTTTTTAAACTATGGCAATAAATTATACGCTCTTGATGTAAAGGATTATATATGAACATTTTAGTTGTTGGCGCAACCGGTGGTACGGGTCAGGAAATACTCCCTCTTTTGCTTAAAGAAGGCCATACGGTAACAGCGCTTGTGCGTCGACCGGAAGCCCTTATAGTCACCAATGAACATATGATTGTCCTACCAGGCAGCGTACGCGATCCAGATGTAGTAGACCGAGCTGTAAAAGGGCAAGATGCGGTAATCTGTGCCTTTGGGCCACGTTCGTTGGCAAAGGACGACATCCAGGAAGTTTTGATGCGAAACCTTGTCGCGGCAATGACAAAGCATGGTGTAAAGCGGTTGGTTAATCTCTCGGCCTGGCGTGCAAAGGACATGGCCCTACCGACCAGGTGGTTGCAATTGTTTCTACAGGGTGTGCTCTTGCATAACATTTTTAAAGACAAAAATCGAGGTGAAAAGATCCTCTTTGCTTCGAATCTCGATTATGTAAACGTATGTCCGGGACGGTTGCTTAACAAACCAGCTCGCGGGGAAGTACACGCCTCGGTTGACGGTAAAGGTATAAAACATAGTATGACACGCTCAGATTTGGCGCAGTGGATGGTGGCTCAATTAATCCGCAACGAATGGGTACGCAAGTCCCCTATTATTGGATAAATAGAGTTACTGGTATGGGCGTGTGTGTCACCGAGCCGATTAGTGTAATTGCCAGGGGATTCCAGTAAATTGATTTGAGAATGAGAAATGAGTTTTGTCAGAATCAGGCTCAGTAAGCCAGATTTGGCGAGGGTAGCTAAAATAATCCAAGTTGAATCATGCAGCTAAAAATTCCCTTTTAATATCTGCAAATCGCAGCTTTAAGAGCTTCCGCTGCCGCAGAAGAGGTATTTTCTCATTCTTGTAGGTCTGGAATCGAAAGAAGTCGTTCTGCTCCTCGAAGGCCCTCGTAAACCGACTAGCTGCTTCAAAGCTCTTAAAATTCTTCATCACATAGTACCGTTGCTTTATTTTTCGGTGTGATTGCTCTACCAGATTGTTTACATACCGGTTGGTCCGGTGCTCAACATTCAGCCCTAAAGTTTTCCGAATGGCTTTGGGGGTAGCTGTCGTGACCGTCGGTCGAGACCTTTTCGGGTCTATGGGCGAGCGTTGCCCTTGCCTGTTTGAAGAAGAGTTCCGCTGCTTCTAGATCCCTCGTATTTGAGAGCCGTACATCTATAAGGTTACCCCGTAAATAAGTTGTAATGGTTTTCTATGAGGGGGTTGTTAAGTTTTAAGACCAACGGACGTCTGATAACTTTCAAATTCTCATTCTTCTGCCAACTAACCGGAATTTGAGCAATAGGCAATCAGGTTTTCAATTTCACGCCGGTTGCGAGGGCCCAGGGGTGTATGCCATTTTTCCGCCTGTTTTTGAAGAAACTCCAACCGTTTTAGAGCCCGTTGAGGCTCGCCTTGCCGGTACAAAAGATAGGCCTGGTTAATCAGCACATTCAGGATTCCCTCTTTTGATTGTATGGTTTCGAAGAGTTTGCGACTTTGTAAAAAACAGCGTGCCCCGTTCTCAAAATCACCCAGCTCCGTATGAGCCCGTCCCAGTCCATTAAGAGTTATTCCCATACACATATGATCATCTATTGCGGTAGCCATTTCAGAACCAAGCTTGTAGTTCTGATAGGCGGTTGACCAATCTTTTCTATCCAGGGCAATTTCGGCCAGGGCCTGTAAGGCATATATTTGAATGGTTTTATTATTTTGAAAACGGGCTAACTCCAAACTTTCCTCGCCATATTGTTGTGCTGCCGCAAGGTCATCGAGGTCTAGCGATAAATTCGCCAGGTTGGCCAGTAATTGGGCCAAAAGAGAGCTGTTTTCACCGGATTGCCGGAAATATTGCAGGGCCTGTTCATAATACTTCCGACCGTTAATATTATCACCTGTTAAGCGGGCCAGGCGTCCCAGGTTATGCAGCGCGACCGCGATAAGTTGGGGGTTACCAATTTTTACCCGCAATTCCAGGGCTTTTTCCAGGCAGGACCGGCTTAATTCATATTCACCTAAAACTGAATACAGGTTGCCCAGGTTGTTAAGAGCGTTCGATTGCCCGCGCAGATCAACCAGCTCGCCATAAACGCTGAGGCTTTTCTCGAAATAATCTTTGGCAGAGGTTATGTCCCCCTGAATATCGGCTAAATTACCGGCGGCATTCAAGGCCCGTGCTTTCCCAAGCGTAGATGGAGTTGCATCTGATAATCGCAGAGCCTGTTCGAGCAAAGTCCGACCTTCCGTTACGTAGCCGCGCCGCCACCAGAAAATCCAGATGGCACCACCCAGGCGGAGGGCCAGGTTTGTATCCCCACGATTTATGGCCCGGCTGAGAGCTTCCCGGATATTGGGATATTCCAACTCAAGACGATCTAAATTTGCCTTCTCCTTTTCTCCCTGAATGTTGGGTTCTATTTCTTCTACTAGCTGAAGATAAAAATTGATAAACCGGCTTTCTGCCGCTTCATTTTGGGGTTCTGCTGCAAATTTTTGTAAGGCAAACTCCCGGATAACCTGTAACATTGTAAAACGGACCGGGCTTTCCCCTTCCTGTAGGCGCATTATCAAATTCTGGTTATATAACGCACCCAGCCCATCCAAAACCTGGTAAGTATCCAGGTCGGTTATAACCTCAGCCGCTTCGGCAGTACAACCATTTCGAAACAGGGCCAGGTAAGCCAGGAGTTGCCTGTCGGCGGGTTGGAGTAGCTGGTAACTCCATTCGAGAGTGGCTCGGAGCGATTTATGGCGTTCCGGGAAAATAGAGTGGCGGGGTGAATTAAGTAACCTGAGGGCGTTATTCAGGCGTTCATTTATCTGCTCAACCGACAGAACGCCCACCCGGCTTGCCGCAAGCTCGATTGCAAGGGGCAGGTTATCCAGTTTCAAACAAATTTGGGCAATTACAGATAGGTTTCCCGTTTTTAATTTGAATGAGGGTTCAGCCTGCTGAGCATAAGCAAAAAAGAGCATTATAGCTGGGTTATTAGCCAGGGAATCTTCACCCTCAGGAAGAGGCGCAGGAAGAGGTGCCAGCGAAAAGATCCTTTCCTGGGGCAGTCTTAAGGCTTCCCGGCTGGTAATTAGAAGCTGAAGGTGGGGCGAATTCTCAAGAAGGCTTTGGACAAGGGAAGAAGCCGTTAGCAGGTGTTCGAAATTATCCAGAATCAGTAATAATTCACGGTTACCCAGATAAGCTTTCAGTATTTCAAAGGGGTCTGTATTTTCGGTCAGAGGCAAATTCAGACTTCTGGCAATGGTGGCTAACAGGAAGGCAGGGTTATCCAGGGTTTCTAACCCGATAAAATGAATACCATCAGCAAAAAAGGGGCTTAAAGTTGAAATCAATTCACGGGCCAGGCGAGTTTTTCCGACACCTCCTAACCCCCACATACAAATAAGGGGAACGCGCTCTTTGACCAACAAATCCCGCAACTCCGCCAGTTCTTCCTGGCGGCCCATTAAAGGCACGTTTTTGGAGGTTGCCAGGGCCGGAAGAGCCATCTTTTCCAATTTAAGTACTTTTTCAATAAACCAACCGGCATCAAAATTTGGATAACCCCGGAGGTTGGTATCTTCTACTTCAAAGGTGGTTTTAACCGACTGCCATAACCGGGCAGCCTCTTCAACTTCCTGGTCAGGGGAAAAAGCCAAACGCTCGTGAAAAATTTCAAGTAACCTTTGTAACCGTTTGGCCGGGGGCAAGGAAAACCCATTCTCCCAGGTTTGTAGCATCCTGGGACCGGTTAAACCCAATAGGTGGGCTAACTCCTCCTGGGTAAGATTAGCCCGGCTCCGGTAGAGTCTTAATAGTTTATGCGTGGGTGTCATTTTGTTGCAATGTAAGTAAAAAAATTAATATGTAGGGAAATTTTACCAAAAAAGTATTAAAAAAATCAATCCAGGTTTTTCAAATCTCCACAAAACAAATCACTGACTGGCTTTTGAAAGAAGGTAACCTTACCTCAAACTTGATTTCACGATGTTTTGGTAAAACCCGAAATAAACCCGAAATTTTTATGTTGATGGACAGCCGCTAAATTTACTTAAATATAGTTATCTCCGGGGTTTCTATTTAAGGGTAAAGCGAAATTCAGAGCTTTGACCTATCAAAGAGTATTTCACTAGCAAGGAATAACCCTCTTGCCCGGCTTATTAGCATTCCCAATATTTGCCACCCAAAAAGCTGAAACCTAATTTTTACTTTACGACTATTTTAGCGTGGACATTGTGCCTAAAAATAAGTGAGGAAGCAATGAAAATTATTCACTGGGGGTTTTTCAGTCCTTTTAACACCAAAAAATTGATAGGAAGTTTAAGCCTGGTATGCATGTTACTTTCAATAGGGTTCATCCAACCCCTGGTATCAACTCTAGCAACCAGTTCAAACCTGAGTAATCCGCCCTCGCCGCCCTTGCTTACCACTTTTAGCTGGGGGAATAACCAGTATGGCAACCTTGGTCAGGGAACTTCCCGCACCTCGGCTTCGATTCCCCAACAAGTAACCAATCCAACCCCCGGTGTAACTTTCACCTCTTATTTCCCGGCTTCCAACCATGCCCTCGGGATGGGTAGTGACAATAAACTTTATGCCTGGGGTCGCAATTATGCCTCCGAACTTGGCAATGGCACAAACGTTGACAGCAAAGTACCGGTTCCGGTAAGTCTTCCATCAGGAGCACCCGGTGGTTTTCATTACACTTCCTTTGAAGCAAGAGGAAGTATAAACGTGGCAAAAGGAAGTGATGGTAAATTATATATGTGGGGGGCGGGTTACCTGGGTCATCCCGATAGCAGTAACTCAAACCTCCCTGTCCCGGTAGATAATCCGACTGGCACAACCGCCGGATTTAGCTTCTCTTCCTTTGCCGTTGGTGACGGGCATGTCCTGGCCCTTGGTAACGATTTAAATTTGTATTCATGGGGTAATAACAGTTGGGGTCAGCTTGGAAACGGCTCGCGGGACGCGAGTTTTGTCCCTTTGCCTGTGAGTCTGCCAACTGGCGTTCCTGTTGGGTTTCATTTTACCAAGATATGGGCTAACAGCGATAACAGCCTGGCGCTGGGCAGCGACAACAAGCTTTATGGTTGGGGTCACGATAATAACAATGAATTGGGGTTAGGCGATGGCGTGAATGGGCCTATCGTAACACCCCTCCCCGTAGCCGCTCCAATTGGAGTAAGCTTTACCGGTGTGGTTATGGGTGTCGGTCATACCTTTGGTTACGGCAGCGATGGAAAAATTTATGGTTGGGGCTCTTATGGAAACGGTGAACTGGGCATCGGGAGCGAGAATGCTGTCAACCACCCTATCGACCTGGGAGTGCTGGATGGTTTGGGAATGACGAACCTGGCGGCTGGTAACCTCTACAGTCTCGGTTTCGGCTCTGACGGCACGCTTTATAGCTGGGGTGGCAACTATATAAATCAACTTGGCAACGGCGGCTATTGGAACCGGCCCGCCGAACCTTACAAACTACTGTCGCCACTTCCGGTCCAGTTACCTACAGGAGTAGCCGCAGGTTTCCATTTTGTATCCGCGAAAGCGGGCCTCCAATTTGGCCTGGCCCTGGGCAGTGATGGAAATCTCTACGCCTGGGGTGAGAATAGCACCTACCAGTTGGGTGGTGGCACCGATTACGGCAGTAACAGCCACCCGGCCAAAGTTTTGTTACCTCCTGGGGCAGGTAACGGTTTCAAGTTTACAGCAATTTCAGCGGGAGCTGTCCATAACCTGGGTCTTGGTAACGACGGAGTCGTATATGCCTGGGGCCACGGTTATAATGGAGAACTGGGTAACGGTGTGAATTTAGATTTAAATTTACCTTTCCCCGTAAGTACCGGCAGTCCTCTTTTTCAAGCAATTTCAGCTGGAAATGAATTTAGCCTCGGCCTTACTACCGGTGGCGCTTTGTATGCCTGGGGGCATGATTACTATAACGAGCTAGGTAACGGTGATGGTGGTGAAAAATCTTCACCCTCTCCGGTAGACGTAAGTGGCTTGCCCGGTGGCTTAACCTTTAGTGCCATTTCGGCAGGAGACCGGTTTAGCCTGGCCCTGGCGAGTAATAACAATGTCTACAGCTGGGGACAAAACGGCAGCGGGCAACTCGGTAACGGTACTACTAACGTTTCCAAAACTCCTGGAGCAGTTTCTAATCCAGTAGGGGTTCATTTTGTGGCTATCGCGGCAGGTGCTAAACATGCTCTTGCCAAAGGTAGTGATGGCAAACTCTATAGCTGGGGCGATAATTCGCACGGTGAACTTGGCAACGGCAATACTACCAACAGGCCTTCTCCGGCAGCTGTCCCTGCCCCAACCGGAGCTTCAGGGAGTTTTAATTATACCGATTTTTCAGCGGGGAATTTGTTTAGCCTGGCCCTGGGTAACGATGGAAAGCTTTACGCCTGGGGTTTTAATGCTTACGGACAACTCGGTAACGGCAATACTACCGATAGCAGTCGACCGGTCCAGGTAAGTAACCCAACTGGTACCGGGGCGGGCTTCCATTTCACAGCTATAAGAGCTGCTGACGGGTTTAGCCTTGCGCTTGGAAATGACAATAAGCTTTATGCTTTTGGCTATAACCAGGACGGTAGATTGGGCGATAATACGGTGTTAAACCGGACGGTTCCAGTTCCTGCTGCTTTGACAGGAGGGTACGGTATCGGTGGTTTCTTTAGTGGTCCGGTAGGAACTTCTGCTTTTGCTCTGCTAAATATCCCTCAAGCTACTTCTCTGGCGGTCGGTAATGTTACAGCGACAGTAAATAGTCTTACCAATCTTACGGCTACACTTAGTAGTAACAGTGCCGGAGTAAGTGGGGTAACGATCGGTTTTAGCCTGAATAACAAAAATGTCGGTACTGCCACAACAAATGGTAGCGGGGTTGCCACCTTAAATAATGTTAACCTTTCAGGAATTTCCGCGGGGAATTACCCAGGTGGGATTACCGCCAGTTTTAACGGCAATAGCTCTTATTTAGCCAGCCAGGGTAGCGGGAACCTTACCCTAAATAACCCCGTACCAACCCTTACCAGCCTGGACCTTAGTACAGGTTACCAGCAAATGGACTCTTTGACTACTCTGGCCACAGGTACAAACTTTACCCTCAATTCGGTGGTTAAGTTTAATGGAGTAGACCAGGAAACCCAATATATCAGTCCCACCCAGCTAAGAGTTACGTTCAATAAGACGGCCCTTTCGACTACAGGCACTTTTCTTGTCCTTGTAACCAACCCTACCCCAGGAGGGGGTAATAGCGGTAGTGTTAACTTTACGGTTAGTCCTCTTGACCAGATAGTTAGTACCCAGGAGGACACCGGTAGTACGGGTACCTTTTCCTATGCAGTCAGTCACGCCACGCACGCCATCGGGTTTTCCACTCAGACAGTAAAGCTTCACAACGCCGTGAATATACCTGCCGGGATCTACCTGGTTGCAGGCTGCAACCAGCGTGTAACCTTTTCGCTGGGAACAGGGTTAGTATCGTTGCCGGGCGGCCTGACATTATCAGGAAATAATTTCCTGCAAGGGTTGATATTTTCTAATGTGCATACCACCGGTATAACGTTAAACCTTAATCATTCTAAAGGTAATAACTTCAAATGTTTATCCGTAAGCGTGTAAATCGTTTAATTCCGGCGGATTTATAAGTGGATCCCTAGATCGTTATAGTTGTAACAGCTAACCAACTGAATTTGGGGTCTGGCGGGTATTGTCAAGTTAAAATTTTTGAATAGACAATTAGAGGGATGATCTTCTTCAAGGCTCTCCTGGCAAAAAATTCAGTCAGTAGTTAGCTTTTAGGCAGCCATAGAAAGCTTTGTTACTTCATCCCAGATCGTAAATTGCTCCTGCAGCTTGGCTCGATAAGCTACGGCACTCATTTTATGCCGTTTTACTCGAAAAGATCATCTTGTCCGCTATAGGGTCACTCTAATGGCTTGTGGGGAAACTGAGGTGGCATTATGCTGCCTGGAATAAACGCCTTCAGTTTCAACTCGATATGTTCTACTGCCGCATACACCGCGCTATCGAATTTATAGAACCGGCTGGCCGATCTGAAGGTGGCTACCACCTCTTTAATAGGAAGAAGGGTATTATCCTGGAGATAACTATGGCTGGCATCGTAAACATCACACTCAATCTGGGTGTAGTCAGGGTAGTCAGGAATTCTTATATTCATAGTGGGAGTGGCCCCTTAAAATCTCCGGGTTTGAGATTTTTCTTAAAAAGAGAAACAACAATAGGAAAAGGAATTATATTAAACCGTACATTTGTTCTATTGCCAGGCTGCTTTATATACCACTGGCAAAGACAACCACCAGGTTGAGCAAGAGAAATTCTTAAAAGAGGAGAGAGATAAAGATAAAGATTTAAAGGTCGCACCCATAAAAAAAGCCGGACGGCAGCCCATCTCTGGACCACCGACCGGCACCGGCTGTTGCCGTTAAGCTTCCGGTTGCTCGCTACCCTCCCAGGGGTCAGTAGCCCCGTCCAGGAGGTTGAGCATCCGGTGGGCGGTTTGCTGGATCCGGGTCATCACCGTCCTCATGATTTCGGCTCCGTCGCGCTTCGCGGCCCAACCCGCCACGTACAGGAAGGTGTAACTGGTGGTGTCCAGGCCGTAGAAGCTGTTTATCACGAAGGCCACAGCCTCGGCTACTGTCTCGCGCTCGTCCCGGCTGCTGCCTTCCCGGCCCGCGTCGAAGTGATGACCGAGTTCGTGAGCCAGCGTCTTGACCATCTGGCTGGTGCTGGCCCGCTTGACGTAGATCAGCTTCGAACCCGGCAGGTAGTAGCCGTTGTACTCAGGGTCGGCCTCGGCACCCTCACCCTGCAGGTCGTAGTGGGTGACCTTAAGACCTTCGGCGTCGGCCAGTTCGTCCAGCCGCTGGTAGAGCTCGGTGCCTTCCTCACCCTGGAGCTGATCGGGGGTGATGTTCGGCAGCTCGGCTCCCTCAGTCTGGCTTATGTCGAAGACGCTCACAGTCTTGAAGTATATACCGCGCACGACTTCCTGGGTGCCTGTGCTGCTCTCGCTACTGCCGTCCTTGTCCTCGACGGCTCGTTCGAAAGGCCGGGGCGCCAGGATGTTTATGCCCTTTGACCCGCGCTTTACCTGACGGCCGAGGCTCTGCCAGGTCCGGTACCCGGCCACCCGGGTCGCGGTCGGAAACTGGAAGAGGATCAGGAGCTGGTTGTTGACACTGTAGCTGTGGAACCGGCTCGCTACCCTGAGCCACCGCTTGAAGTCGTCGCTACTCTGGATACCGGCGACCCCCTGCTCTAACTGCGCTACCAGGGCGGCGCTTTCAAAACAGTTGACAAAATAATCATTCAATGGTAATATTCAGTTATACTTAGTAAGTATAACTGAATATTACCATTTTTTCTTTTTTATGTAAGTGCTGGAAAGTCACGATGTCACCAAAACAATCTGCGGAACTTGGGCGCTTTACGGATGTCGCCTTTCTTATTCTTTTAAGCCTGGCAAATGGGCCAAAACACGGCTATGTCATTATTGAAGACATCAAAGCCTTTAGTGGAGTTCAGTTCGAACCGGGTACCCTTTATGGCGCTCTGTTGCGATTAGAAAATAAAGGCTGGATTGAGGCTTTAGAGGCACAAGAGCGCCGCCATCCTTACCGGATTACTCCGACCGGTCAGGAAGCTTTCTCTCACCAGTTCAACACCTTAGAGCAACTGGTGAATGTCGGAAAACAACGCCTGGCCCTAAATTAGGAGTGGAAACTGGTTTGGACAAAGGTTCAAATAAGAATAAAAGGCGAAGGTTGGCGCGCTACCTGCTCTGGCTCTATCCCCAGGTCTGGCGGGAACGCTACCTTGCCGAAATGGAAGAGCTCTTGCAGGAGCATCCTCTAACAAACTGGACTTTAATCGATTTGTTTTTAGGGTCAATTGACGCTCATTTGCATGTAAATCTAATTCCAGGGAGATTAACCGCTATGACTTATCGCCTGCGCAACAGCGAAATCGTTATTTTTTGTGCTTTTGTTTTTTACACCCTCGCCTGGCTAGCCGTTCGACTTGTGCGCGATCCCCTGGCCGCCTGGCAACAGGCCACCCAACAGCATCCCGAAATTAAAATAACCTTGAATATAGTTGACGGGCTGGAAGGCCTGGCCCTGCTGGGGGTGGCAGCAGGCGCTCTCCCTCTTTTAATTACAATATTTGCCTTTGCCTTTAAGAAAAAGCGGTGGGATATTTTAGGTTTACTGGCTGTGCCCCCCCTGGCCTTTATTACGCTTGTCGGCTATCTTTTGGTGCTGGGCCCCGCTTCAACCCAAAAAGTAAATGGTAATACCGCCCCGGAGGCTTCTTTAACCCCCCTCGCCTTTTTATTACAGATGGGATTTGTTATTTTGTTACTGGCAGGAGTTATTGCCAGCCTGGTTTCAATAACTTTATGCCTCAAGAAAAGTCAACTGGATAAGCCTCTTCTAGACCTGATCTTGCTCCCGGCAGGCATAGTAACCCTGGGGATAACAGGTGGGTTGGTAGGGACAATTGTATTGATAGCCTTACTCTATACGGAAGCGCCCCAACTGACTTCAGTGGTACCCCTGGCAGTAAGTTTAATTGTGATGCTTGCGACGGGCTTAATTACCCTCACCGCATTCAGACAGGGCTGGATTGCCAGAGCAAATCCCTAACTTTCAATTTTACAAAAATTGCCAGCGACCTGCCTGTAGCCTATAGATTCTGGATAAATGACTCTTAACCCGGCTGGAAAATAAAAGCCGCTTTTGCGAGGGGAAAGGTGTTATTAGAGATAATAGGCTATAAGCCTGTAGCGGTTTAGCGGGTTTAACTTTAAAAAATTGAAAAAGAATGGTATCCGTTCACGGGGTAGCAAAAATGGTCGGGGCAGGGGTCTTGTACCACTCGGCTTGTAAACATTCAGTCAGATAGTTCAGAAAGCCTCGCCCTTGCTTTTGAACTGTCGCCTTTACTGACAACATTCGCTCAACAAAGCGTTCGCCCCAATCGCTTTGATTGCCAAAACACTTCTTGCGCCAGATTACCGCGCAGCGTAAAGCTTGCTCAGCGGCATTGTTGGTCGGCTCGACCCCACGCTCTTTAATAAAATGATATAGACGGTCTTCTAGCCTGAGTAACTCGTGGCTGAATGCCCCCACCGCCCCGTCACCTAACCTTTGACCAACTTTCAACTGTTCTTTGAAGGCGGCTCGTATAGGTTCAACTGCTTCAATGAGTTCGGCCCGGCTTATTTGCGCGCCTTTGAAGCGGTGCCACTCCCTAAAGAGCTTTTCACTCTCGCCCAGGCATTCGTTGGCCCACTTCTCGGCAGAACCGGACCTTTGCGACAAACCCCGTAGGTTACGAATGAGATGTGCCCAACATAGTTGATGCCTCGCGGCGTCCACTTTGAGGTAAGGTCTATGCCGGTCCGAATGAATAAGGCCAGCGTAGTTTTCACCTAGCAGTTCTTTGAGGCTTTGCCCATCCCGGTTATTTCTTAGTTTGAATAGGCTGGCTGCTTCATTGGTGGCGACCCATAACCAGCGTAACTTGCCTTCGCGTTTCCAGCCCGTTTCATCCACATGGTTGGTTGGATGGTCCTGCACCCGTCTTTCAATTTCTTGGTAGCTCGCCGCGAGAGCCGTACTTGTTTTTTGACAGCTATCCGCTACCCCTCCCACAGAAAGGGGCAACTGCCACAAGTCAAAGGCTATTTGCTGGGTCTGGCGCAGGCTGAGTTGATATTGACCGTGTAGAACGCCAAGTGTTGCCACTAACTGGGGGCCGAACTGAGCGGTCGGTATTTGTTGAGGCCAGTGTTTTTCACTTTTAGTCAGATGATTACACCCGCTGCACTGGCGCGAGAAGAACTGGCATTCCGTAACGCTGGCTTTACCTTGAGGTAATTCCCAGACTTGATGGCGTAGCGGTTCGCCCAGTTGGTCACTGGCGCGTAAAGGAGAAAGGCACTGGTCGTATTCGTGGGGATAAATCTCGATTACTTCGTCAACCGCTTCGATAGGAAGTAGTTCTCAGGTATGACGGTTATGACCAACCTGACCACCCCGTGGTTTAGCAGACTTTTCCTTCATCTTTTTAGGCGGGCGTTTGAAAGGTGGGTCACTG
>JAFKGK010000019.1 GCA_017307165.1 Candidatus Melainabacteria bacterium | reverse complement strand
TCAAGTTACCGCTTGAGCCCTTGACCTTTTTGCCAATCCCTAATCTCTCAAATCAACCGGCGACAGACAATCCCTAAGGCGGATATGCGTTGCATATACTTCGGCGCTCTGCCGTCAAGAAAGCTGCTTCATTAAACCGCCGTCAACAGTGCATATCGAGGGTTTGCAATGAGCGATTTTAAATGGCGTCACTTCGATGGTGAATTCATTTTGCAATGCGTTCGCTGGTACTGCAAATATGGGATCAGTTACCGTGACCTGGCGGAGATGATGGCAGAACGGGGCATTGAAGTGAACCACTCAACGATTTATCGATGGGTACAAAAGTATGCGCCGGAAATGGAAAAGCGAATGAGATGGTACTGGCGGCAGTCTTTTGATTCGTCCTGGCGGGTCGACGAAACATGCATCAAAGTGAAAGGACAACTGAAATATATTTTTAGAGCTATTGATCGGCAAGGCCGCACCGTCGATTTTTATTTGTCGCACTCACGAAATACAGCGATGGCCAAAAAGTTTTTGTGCAAGGCCTTAAATGGTGTCAACGATCCGCCGAGCAAGATAAATACGGACAAACATAAAGCTTACGGGCGCGCGATCTCGATGATGAAAGAGTCCGGCAAATGCGAGAACGAGCTGGAACACTCGCAAGTGAAGTATTTAAATAATCGGCTTGAGTCTGACCACGGCAAATTAAAGCTTCTCCTAAATCCAGTGAGGGGCTTCAAAACCATGAAGACAGCATTTGCCACACTGCGAGGCTTCGAGCTGATGCGCATTTTTAGAAAAGGTCAGCTCAAATCCTGGCATACCTGCTCTTGTTCGCCCGGCACCCAGGCTGAAATATGCCTGATCAACAAACAGTTTGGAATTTATACTCAGCACATTCCGGCTTTCTAGCCATAACCATTAGTTTCTAACGCACTTCTGAATCAAACACGGCGATGCTGGAGCGCCCGCATTGATTTGCCACACTTACCGGACCGAAAAAATTGGTCCGGCGCTTTCGCTTGACCACCCTCCGGAAGTTTTTGCAACAGAGCCCCAGATTTCGAGGAGGGTTTTTGGTACAGCGTGTAGCGGTGTATGCCAGGGTTAGCACATCCGACCAGTCATGCGCGAGGCAACTGACTGAGCTTGCTGAGTATGCGGCCCGTTGTGGGTTTGAAATCGTCGGCACGTTCGCTGAGACTGGCACCGGGGCGAAGAGCGACCGCGTCGAGCGAAATAAAGTGCTCGATTTGGCCAGGAAGCGACTTATAGACCTGGTTTTGGTGTCCGAGCTTTCGCGTTGGGGGCGCAGTACCTCGGACCTCCGCACGACAATCGACGATTTGGCTGCCAAAGGTGTTGGTCTGCGTGCTCTGAATGGACCCGACCTGGATGTATCAAGCGCCCAAGGCAAACTGATGCTAAATATGCTTGCCGCAATATCTGAATTCGAGCGAGACCTTCTGCGCGAGAGAATCAAATCTGGCATCGCTCACGCCCGTTCTAAGGGCACTAAAAGTGGAAAGGCTATAGGAAGACCACCACTCGGACAAAAAGAAACGGTCTGCGCTCTTTTAGCTCAAGGTAAAAGTATCAGGGCAATTGCAGCAGAATTAGCAATCAGTAAAAGCACAGTTATGAAAATCAAAAACACTACAGCTGGCAATTATTATTAGTCCGGTTTAATGCTTGTTTTGGGCGGCAACCAGCCGTTTGACTGATTACCTTTTGTCACTTATGATAAAAGCGTCGGATTCAAATCGGTGGTTTATGTCAAAGTATCACGCTTTTTTTTCAGCCATTGCCAGTGCTCGCCTAACTGGAGAGCAATCGCGCGTTCTGTTCTGCCTCATGTCAAAAGAGTTTGAGGACGAAATTTGGATTGATAAGGCAGAAATTTTGAAGAAGCTAGAACTCAGCGATTCAAATTTCAGCCGCGCCATGAAAGCACTTAAAGATAAAGGTGTCGTTATTCAGTCCGCCGCTGCTGGTTATGACGGGAAACCAAAACTTCGAATCAACTTAAAGTTTGCTGGTGAAGATTTGAACCATATTGAATCACCTCCTACCAATGATCCTGTTGAGATTGAAAACCTTCTTTATGAAGCAACCTCGGTGTTTTTGAAGGAGTTGTATATGGTGCATGCCAGTCATCTGGTATACCGTGTCATCGGGCTAAATGCAAAAAAATATCGCGGCGCAGGCGCTGAATTTATCAACTTTTCACAGCTACTTGCCCAACGAACTATCGTGACAGGTTTGGAAAATCTATTTGAAAAACTTGGAGATGGTGAAGGACTTTGCTCAATTCGGGGGCTTATGCGTCTTGCAAAGCCCCTCAAAATAAAGAACAAACAGGCTCTAATTTCTTTTGTCACTAAATACGGTGGCGAACCATCAGACGATTGGCACAGTGATGTGGAGAAAATACTTTCGAAGGAGCGAGCGCGGATCGGTAAAGCTATAAAACTGACCTCCGCGCTTAGAAACAATCGAATTGCCCACCTGACTCACTCGGTGACTCCAAGGCAATATATGCTTCCTAGTATCGCTGAAACCGAGCAAGTAATAGAGTTCGCACATGATTTCTATTCGTTTATAACCGTAGGTTTTTTAAATAGTGTGTGTGGTGCAGAGCTACGTCTCAGCATCGGACATAGCCTTGTTTCTCTCCTGAGGCAAAGGTTTGGTGTAACAAATGCTAGGTTCGATTTTGACGACCAACCACAACCGGTCACATGAAAAAGCGAAATTCGTAGGGTGCAGAGCCTACTGTGTCCATACGTTTTGCGATATCTGCCAAGACGCCCGCATACTTGATTGTTACAGGCTCTTTGCTATAGAGACTGTCACTATTCCAGTCCATTTTCGTAAGTGCAAGTGCCGATTTGCAGGAGTCATTAAAACTTCCATGACCAGCATAGCGAGTCAGCAAAATAGCACTCGGGATCCCTTTTCCCTCTTTGAAAAAATCACGGCCAGTGATTGTAGGAGCGTTACCTTGGACCCATAAAAGCGTCTCGGTGCCGCTTAATTGCAACATCGTACCCCTTTCGCAGGGATACATGGCAGGGGCAGCTTTTTGACCTTCCCTTCTGGGCTTCTCTAGCTTCACACCGCGCCAAGCCGCATGAGGCTGAACGTGTAATAAATCTATGCTTTCGGCTGCCTCGAAAATATCAAAGACCCCTTCAACTTCGTCTTTCTTGAACAAGTTGTTCTTATGAATTATCAACTTCTTTGGCGCTCGGCCGCCATGTCGTTTCTGATACAGCATGAGGCTTCTCGACATGACTTTTCGCATCTCAGAACGAGTTAGAAATGGGTTTCTTTGTTCAATAACAGCCTGAGTAGTTTCATATGCCAAAAATTCGAGACCTGCTCCATCTGAGTCGAAAACTTGGCTACAGCAAGTTACAAACCTATTGTCAGAGCCAGGCTTTTTAAGTGCATAGCTTAAGCCGATAAAGGCAGTCTCTTGGTCAGAGTCTGCTAATTTCCATGGAATGCCTCCCGCTTTGCAATACATAGCAATGCTTAATCGCCATAGAACGCTGCATCTGCATGGATAGGTCAGAGCGCTATTTTCTCTGATTATTTGAATTGGAATGCCCCAGCTTGCTGTAGTGGCCTTCAAAAAATCGTGTAAATCGAAATCGTCGTCATCGCCACCAGTAAAGCAAGCCTGCCATTTTGATGGTAACAGCAGCATCGCGATATCAAATTCGCTACGTCTAGAACGGAGCACTGATAATGCTTGAACGAGTTTGCTTAACAGCTCTAAATGCGGTTTTTGAGCTTTCGAAATAGCTTTATCGATGTCGCCCGAAAGTTCCACTACAACATCAGATTGGATAACACGAACTCCAAAAACACGTGAAAAGCCTGGAAAATCGACAAGGTAATTTTTGCGTTCTATTGGCTTGGCACTGGATTCTAGCTCCTTAACCAGATTGGATAATCGATTTGCTTGGTCTTTTGGAGCAACAATCGCGACCCTGACAGGATCAATAACGCTATTCAATTGCGAGCGGCTGTAAGGCCCAAATTCAACTAAGCCTTTGAGCGGGTGAAGACTTTTGTCCTGGAAACGGTCGCAATGAAATAGTAGTTCCGGCTCAGGAAGAATTGAGAAGGCGGGTATGGTGGCGCTTTGATTCGTCGTCATTTAGCTATCCTTGAGAATGCCGTGGTAGCGTCGAGACGGAAAACCGCATCAAGTCCATCCCCAATACCCAGTGCGCGCAAAGGGTCTGATCCATCTGGGCCAGCTAAAATGCGTGACCAACTAGCCAAAAGACCGTTCCAATCTTGGTTATACCTTGAGGCCATTCGTTTTCTGACAAACTCCTTCAAGCTTTCGTCTGCAATCCAGATTGCGGGCTCAAAAAGAAGCCAAAGCTTTCCAAATTTATAGTCAAGTTTAAGGCGAATTCCCTCCGCCCAATTGACACCACCGACAGTGCCAGTCAAATTCCGCACACAATCTTTTAAGGGGATAAGAGCTGGTTCAAGCTGTCTGGCTTTATTTATATAAAGCAACCTGGTGCCTCGCTTATGGTCTGTGACAAGAGGGCGAGATCTAAGAATCGCTGCGATAATCGCGTCATATAGAAGCCCAAACTCAGCCGAGTGAAATTTCAAGCGGTCGGCGTCAATCTGTTTCACATCAAAGTTGGCAATCCTGTATTTTGCGAACGCTTGCTTCAACTCTGCGTCAGAGCCGAAGCACAACACACCGGGTTTACTTCTTACAGCGATTGCCTTCGAACCTATAGCAGTCAGTGCCTCATTTACTTCTTTCGTGCCACCAATTCCGCATTCAATCAATCGCATAACTGATGGGTATTCGATAACAGGAATAGCGTTCAGCCTCAGAACAGGGTAAGAGCCGAGGGTACCCGCGCCAGCCATGGGCGCTTCTGTCAATTTTGGCTTTTGAGCCCGCAAAGTTTGCAATGTTCCGTCTGGAATGTCCGGAATTTGAGTCACTATGTCATTAAACAACTCGTCGAAAGACTCAGCTTCAACGAAATCAGCTTCGATACCAAGACTTTTCGCTTTTTCGATAAAATCTGATACCCGAGGATAAGTACTTTTGGCATTACGCCTAAACCAAAACAAGCCCTCTGGAAACGCGCCTTTGCTCAAAGACTTTTCGAGTGCATCCATTACGGAATCATCTCGGCCACTATAACCAACGACCGCTAAACCAAACCTTCGACTACAATCAATCAAAGATTGGCGCATATTCTCATCTTGAGTCAGAAGCTCACTTCCGATGTTTTTGAGCTTTCGTGATTGAAAGTCTCCATGAATTTTGAAGTAGACTGGCCAGCGGTCTTCATTGACTGCCTGAATTCCTAGTTGAGCATTTTCCAGAGCCGCAATAACAATCTTTCCGGTCCCGCCCAAAGCTTTTACAGCAACATCTTCGATGACTCGGTCAAAATTCGTTGTCCAAATCAGCCGGACAAGCCCCATGTGCATCAAAATGCCTAAACATTCGTGCCCAAATGAGGGAGTTCCTGTCTTCACTTTGGTTTCAATGTAAGTACGGCGATCTTTGTCGCTAGCATAAGCCTGTTCGAAGAAGAAAGCATATTCGTCTTCTGCGCCTGGTTTTGGGCAACCCGCAAGATGTGCTTCTAAATAACTTTGGATTCGATATTGAACTTTCTCATCGCTCAAATCCCCACAACTTTTTGGAGAGATTTTCTCCAATGAGCAGTAAAGTGAGCGTTTAAAATCCCACAACATATCCCATGCTGTTGCTATTCCGGCTGTGGCCGATGCTCCGGCGCCAAAGAGCCACATAATCCCCTTTGCGCGCATTGGATAAATTCGAGTGAACTCTGACAAAAGCATAATCAGCTCGTTTAGACGCCAAACATTTTTTGCCAGAAAGTTGGTTTCGGCTTTTTCAATTCGCTTACCACCTTCTCCAGTTCCTCAAGCTTGGCTGCATTGAGATTTGCTTCGATTTCGCGCTGCTCTTTCACCGTCTGAAGCTCCGAAGTGGTCGACTCGATAATGCTGCGGGCGTTTTCCTCAGCAAGAGTGCGCTCAGCCAGGGCCTTTTCCAGAGAGTCTGCTCGATCTTTGGCCTCCGCTGCTTCACGTTCAAGTTTCGCTGCTTGTTCAGCTCTAGCTTGAAAATCGGGAAGCAACTTTATCTTCTCTTCTTGCTCTTGCATGCGCCCTTTGGCGTAGCCCAGCTGGTAGGTTGCTGCTTGAAGAGCCTCCTCTTTCTGCTGAATCAGCAAGTTTTTTTCTTCCAGTTGAAGCAAGATCGGCCGCATCATTTCTTCTGCAACTTCTACGAGAGCTTCTCTCTGACTTTGAAGCCAGACAAGACGCGCCTCATCGTTACTGCTTGCTACCTCGGGCTCGTCGGCGTCACTCCAATCAGTATCCACAACGACCGTTTCAGGCTCCACTCTTTGAGCACCTGGTTCTACATGCGGTGCGGCAGCTTTGGAGGCCAAATATTCAGAAGAGTTCAAGCTATTGCCGGCCCGTTTTGCTATAGCCGCTTCAACTTCGCCCGCGTAAACGAACCATTTGTCTTTGAGCCCAATGCTTTTCTTCTCGCCCTTGAGTTGCCCCTGGTTCAATCTTTCACGCACCCAGCGTTCATCACAGCCCATCAAGTTGGCTGCTTCTTTGACTGATAACATTGGGTGTTTATTCATTGGATATGCGCTCGCTATCGTTCTGTATCTGCCACAGGCTCGGGCTTTTGACGAATCAATTATAGGAATAATTTCGGTTCAAAACAATCACTTCCGGAAGTTATTCCGCACTTTTGGCAGTGGCATCCGGAAGTCCGGCGTCTACAGCGAATGGACCGTTTTGGGCGACATGGATGAGCCATATGGCAAATTCCGCCACACTTCCGGACCGCTCCGGAAGTGTGGCGAGCTGGTATCTGTTGGCGTTCTGGGGAGTTTGCGGCTGTTCGGTTTGCGGGACTTCCGGATCTTTTGTGGTCGAAGTGACGACTTCCGGATTGGTCCGGAAGTCGTCCGGAAGTGGGAGCGCGGTGTTCCGGAACGGGCTCTTTCTAGCTGTGCATGCGGATTCTGTTGAATACAGTTATTTGGCTGATAAATTTTAGAGTGGTGCCTGCCGGAAATCCGGATCTTGCGGAAGTCGGCGAATGCCTACCAGTATATATTTGCCGGACACTTCCGGAAGGGAGCCTGAGATTCAGCCGGAATTCCGGAAGTCCGGCTACTGCCAGCCCTTGAGCGTTTCGAGCAATTTGCCTACTTGCGCGAATAAAAGGGACTGGTTATAGTATCGAACGTGGTATCGGCTACGCCACCACTATTGCGAATATCCGAAGTATATATCGAGGCTAAAGCAGCCTCCTAGAAGGGACCAGCCAGCGCTAACAAAAAAACATCGCTTAAGGCGATGTCTTAGTTGCGAGACCTTTTTTGGGCCTCTTATTCGATTGTCGTCGCGTTTACTTGGTCGGTTTCCGCGAAGTGATTCCAGAATAAGGCAAATGCCTGAATAGGTCAACACGTCCATTTACAGGATGAACTACCATTTCAGGACTTGCTCAAGCGCATTCGTCTGTCACGAATGTGCGGCCTAAATTTGCACGCGCCAAATACTTCCCCAGCGGTTGGGAAGCTGACTTGGACCGCTTTGTTGCATTGTTCCACCGCTATGGATACATCTACCGTCCATTGGCTGGTGGCACATGGGCTTCCGCCAATGAGAAGTGGGGTCTTACCGACACCGAAATTATCAAGGCTATTTCCAATGTTCACGAGAAGTTTATTTTAGGCACCAGGGCTGGCAAAACAACCCGGTTTGCAGTCCTCGACATTGACACTGATAGCCGATACCACAATCAGAAATATTTGGACAAGTTGCTTCTGATTCTGAGCCGCGCTGGTCTATCAAGGTCATCGCTTTTTCGCTCCAGTCACAGTGAAGGTTGGCATCTTTACTTGTTTTTCGATGAACCTATAAGTAGTGCAGAATTGCATCATCAACTAGTTGCACTTTTGAAATTGAATGATTTTGTCGTTTCCAAAGGGACACTCGAAGTTTTCCCAAATCCTGGTAAAAACTCACAGGGTATGGGATTGCGGCTCCCACTACAGCACGGTTTTGCCTGGCTCGATAAACGAACTCTCGATGTCGATCACTATCGCGAGCAGATGTCGCCCACAAAAGCCCTGACGTATTTTCTTGATTTGCTCGACTCCGACGCCAATACCTACAAAGCTTTCCGCCTCCTCAAAGATCATGTCTCCAAACTAGAAAACAAACGCGAAAAGGCCAAGCTCCCTGCCTCAATGCCGCCGAATGTGGTACCACTCAGAGCAACTGTTACATTGACTGATAATGCCGATGGTCATCTGGTGATTTCAATCTTTGGTCACCAGCCTACGGGTTTGAACGCCGAAAACTGGTGCCGTGGCCGGCAGTTTTCTATCGAAGGTTTGACCGGCCCATCACAGCGAGCCGAAGCTATATTCAGCCTCAACCATTACCTCTTCTACGGTGACCCAAGCCGAAACCTGCTCCCAATGGGATATGGCTACGAAGAAGAACGCGACTGGGCGATCAAAGAGTTTTTGGAGAGCCGCCACAATGGGCATAGTAGCGATATTAGCCAAGGACGTGCCGACGCGCTCGAGCAATCCGCTCGTGCCGCTCATTGGCGCCCTCCGAGCAAGCGTGGCGCTGACACCAAGACCTACACTGCCGCTGTCCCTATCTCATGGGTTCTTGAGAACAAGAAACGCAAGACTAGTGCACGTCGGCGGATTCAAGATGCGCTTGATGGATTGAAAAAGCTTGGCCGATCTTTCACGACGGTCGAATTACAAGAGGCCGCAGAGTGCGCAAGAGACACCCTGTACAAGCACTCAGATATCTGGCGCCAAGACTATGAGGACCTTGCTGCTGGCTTCTTTGCAATCTGTCCAGACGAATATAACGCTGTGGTGGAGGCTGCTTGTCCAAAAAGCGAGCCTCCTTCCACAACTACTCAAAAAATTACGCCGCCTGGGCTCCTTGCTGCTCGTCGCATTGTCTCCGAGATGTCCATGAGGTCCAAAAGGGATATGCAAAAGTCTTCTAAAGCTTCCGACCAAGCTCGCGAAGCTGCCGAGAATGACTGGAGGTCTAGAGTTGCCGCTCTCATTTCAACCTCCCCTCCATCACTTTCTATTGGTGAAATCAAAGCTCGATTATTTATTCTTCGAGGTTTGTTGAGCATCGCCCCATATGAGGAGGACGCTCGGTCTCTTTTGCCCTACATACAACATCTTCAAAAAGAATTTGGCGCAAGGCAAGGCCCTCCAAGTCTCGCTACCTAGAAGCCTTTGTGGTTAAACGCATTCTCTTTGAGCTTGGCAATATCTTCTTTCGTTAAAAGGTCTGCCTTTTCCAAATAGAGTTCCCATGCCGCTAAGCAGTCCGCTGCAAGTTTCATCGCATCCATGAAAATTGGTAGACCGGGTACGTTGTGAATGCCGTTGCTTTTTAATTCAGCGTGTAATGATGCGACATCTATAGATCCACCATAAGTGTTCGCAATTTTCTCGTAAGCGATTTCCGTTGCCTTGACTAATTTTTCGCTCGATACAGCGAATGCAATTTTGTGCCCTTCTGGTCCGACTCGAGTTGCAAAACCAAAGTCTGCGTCAACGCTTGGATGAGTCAGAGTCATGTGTTTCGAGCCATTTGCAATGTCTCTACAGAGCAAAAGCTGTACGTCACTATCGACGCGAGCTGCAATTTTGTGCCAACCAGCTTCGCCCTTAACCCAGTCCCTGATTGAAAAACACGCATTGAAAAAGGCGAGAAGATAGTCTCTCTGCAAGCTATGGTCTGGCCGAACCTGGACGAACTGGCCTGACTCCAGGTCCTGAAGACGCACTAGCCATCTGTATGTTCGTTCAAATTGATTCTTATAGCCATCACGTTTGTGCCAGCTACCAGTTCCAAATTTACTGTCCATTGACCTTCACCGTCTAAAGAGCCAGAAATAATAGCCCATAAAGCTCAATTTGTTGGCTTTTCCCCGCGCTGGCTCGCCCATTATCCCGTCTCGGCGCCACCGACACGGTACCTGTTTCGTTTGATGTTTGTCGATTCTCCACATTGCCGCGCCGGAGCCAAGCCGGTGGGCTTCTCCAGCAGCGCGTGCTGTCAGTTGAGGCTCTCTGGAGAATTGGAGATGGCAAATTTTGACTATGGTTTGGAACTAACTAACAACAGCAAAGTAGGTTGGGCATTCAGCCTTCCGCGAACTGAGACTTGTGTGAACGCTACCGCCTTGTGCAAGAGACTTTGCTATGGCAATGGCGTCCGTTATCAAACCAACGGTCAGAAAGACAAACGGGCACGAAACTTCCGGACTTGTGAGTTTCTGCTTGCCGAAGGCGGCCCTGAACTTCTGGCGGAGAACCTTTCAATGCTTGTGGAGCAAGCCCGTCCACGCGATTGGCTGGCGGCGCGAATCTCCGGAAGAAAAACGGCAATTCCGTGGACTATGCGGGTCCATGATATCGGTGATTTCTATTGTGCGGATTATGTCAAAGCCTGGACCCTGACTGCCACGAAGTATACTGAGTGTAAGTTCTGGTTCTATACTCGAAGCTTTGCGCCTGATGAATTGTTCGATACTCTCACAAAGTTTGCGTCTCTTCCGAACTGCCAGGGCTGGCTATCCGTCGATTCTGAGAACTACGAACAGGGGATACTTGCTCTGTGCAAAGCTCCTGCAGCGGTCTGGAAGCTGGCGTTGTTGCAGGACAGTGAGCTGGCTTCCGGTGTCATCCCTTCGCTGCACGGGCTCGAAATGGAGCTAGATATTGTCAGTTTTCCGCATCACAGGAGCGGTCGACATGCAGAACCTTTGCGAAATCCCTTACTAACCGTATGTCCTGCTGTCATCGGTAGTTTGCCTTTATCACCCCAGAAGGACTCGCTTCGCCCCTGTCAGGCTTGTGCTTTCTGCCTCCCTTGAGGAAGCAGAAGAGCCGTCTGGGCACTCCATCTCGATGAGCGTTGTTTCCTTGATATAAGCCGATTGAGAGCCTGATTGCGCGTTTAAGCTTTTGTGATGATCTCCTTTTGTAGTCCGGTCAGTCCTCTTTTTTGTATTTCGACATCGCATCTAATGGTTGCCGGATTGTCCTATTCAAGAGAAAACCGCTCTTAAAGCCGGTTGTAGCTTGAAGCCCGTTATTGTGTTTGTCGTGAGCTCGGGCAAGACCTGTGCCACCGTATTTGGTATTTAGTCATTCATATCTGGCTACCCCCAAGCACTTGTGTTTAGGTCTGTGCCTAACTCTCGCACCAGTTTTCTACCGTGCAAGGATAAACTGCACTGCGTTCCGCGCTGCGCGTCCTTGCACTCTCGAAAACAAGTGCTGATCTTTTGGCACACAAACACAGCACTTGGAGGTGCCATCTTATGAATAACCAAATCACTCTCATCGGTCGTGTCGGTCAAGCTCCTACCTCAACCACTTTCACTGATACGGACAACAAGCTCGCCAAATTCTCCCTGGCTGTTGCTGATTTCTCCTCTAAAACGGATAATCCGGAGCCAATGTGGATCGATGTCGAATCCTGGAACGGTCTAGCTGACCGGGTCATGAAGACCATCACCGAAGGGCGCGAAGTCGCAATTTCGGGCAGGCTCTCAATCTCCAAGTACACCAAGGAAATCAACGGTGTAAAAGTCGAGATGAAGCGTCCCATCGTAAAGCTCTCCGGCTTCCACCTCTGTGGTCCGAAGCCCAAGTCTGATCCTAGAGATAGCGAAGTGAAACCTGCGACCAAAAAGGTCAAAGTCGCTTAATGGCAGGACGGCGGGGGCGCAAGCCCTCGCCAATTTCTGCATTTTGACCGAAGGTAGATCTGCAATCGTTTCGCTTGCAGTACCATATCCCCTTATTTCTTCGTTGAAAGGCTTGACGATGACCTTCGATAAAGCTCACTATCATCAGTATTTTCAAGACCGAGTCTCTGAACTCACGTCAATAAATCACTCCATCTGGGGCTTCGTTGGCGCTGCTGCCTTGCTCGAATACGTGACCCAGTTGCTCCATAGCGGAGATAGCAGTCCTCAAAAGTACAAGGATTTTTTTGCCTCCAAATACATCAATCCAAAGTACAACGCATTTATCTATCAAAACGGGAAACAAGATTTGCCAGTGCAGATCTATCACACCTACAGGTGTGGGCTCCTTCATGGATTCAGTCTGACGCCCGATAGCAAAGGAATAGCAAGAGGGGCACGAGCCAAATCTATTGTCTTCAATTCTTTGAAAGACACTCCAGAGTTGGTTGCTTCTGAAAACTGCAAAGCTTACAAAGAACATGGCTTTGATGCTTGTAGACTCATTCTTGAACCATTCGTGCAAGACATCGGTGTCGCGATCGACAAAATTTTTGCTGACGCAACTATCGAACAAAGCATCATTGATAGTGCGTCGAAGCATCCACCGTTTAACTACTACGGCTAATTTCAAGTTTTAAGTAACGGCTCTGTCGCCACGGGAATGTCTCGGGCATTGGTCAAAACTGCCCCGCAGTCGGCCACGACTCTCTCAGTGCTACCCGCTCTCCTCCATGCCTGGCACAGAAGCCTACACGCCGCCACCCAGTATCCAGCCCAAGCCCCTTCGGGGTCGCTTCGCGAGGCTTGATACCGGGTCCCATGGCTGGCGTGTAGCAGGCATGTGCTGCATGGGGTGCGCGGGCACCCGATATCGGAGGTATGCACATGATTTCAGTAGAAAGAAAGTCAACTGACAAGACGGGTAAGACTGGCAGTCAGAGCGCCAGGGCAAAGAGAGAAGCCAGACCGCTGAAGAAGCATCTCAAATATTTGATACCGCAATATCGGCTTGTGCTGGTTAAAGAGCCAGGGGCGGCACCAAAAAATATTGCCTGCCCGGCTGACATCGAGCAATTTATAGAGCCGCTCAAACACTACGCCGAAGAGCATTTTGTAGCTTTTCACCTCAACGCAAAGTTTGAGGTTGTCGGTCATCAAATCGTATCGCACGGCACACTATCAGCCAGTCTTGTACATCCACGCGAAGTTTTCAAAGCCGCAATTTTGTCTAACTCTTATGCGCTCATCGTCGCTCATAACCACCCGGCGGGCTCTTTGACGCCAAGCTCCGAAGACATCGAGACAACTAAAACTCTCGTTGATGCCGGAAAGCTTCTAGGAATACAGGTCATTGACCACATCATAGTCAGCTCTAACGGTCATCGAAGCATCAGAGAAAGTCACCCAGAAATTTGGAGGGGCGCTTAGTCACAGTGCAAAAAAAATATTGCACTGTTCATCATATACTTTTTGAAGTCTCGAAAGCCGCCGCCAGGCGGCTTTCTGCTTGCTACGAGTCCAGGGCGCGACCAGTCGCGTGGCTACCCACCCGCCGCCCTGACGACGCTTACACATCGCCGCAAAGCGGCTGCCACTGCCTTAAACCAGCAGATTATCACGTTGCTCTGTTATGCTATTATTTTGAGAGTGCCATTTAAAGAACCGCACTGGGAGCGACATACAGCGAGATAGTGACAGCGCTGTTGTCGTAGGCTTCATGCTGCATTTCGCATCGGCATGGAGACACTCACATTGAATGATACCAGAAAATTTTTCCGACAAAAAAATTTTTGAGCAGGAAAAAATAAGCATTAGAGTACTCTCGTTACATTAAGAGGTGCTCCCATGAGCGTTTTGAGTTTTCGTCTATCTGTGACCGGCCAGGCAGTTAAGGCTGTCGGCAAGATTAAAATTACACCATATGCGGTGCGGTATATACTGCGTATATGGTTTGTATTTCTCCTGGTGGTATTTTTGTTATTTGGTTCAACGAGTGCGGCGCTTTAGGCTGGCTGCGCCAAAGAGGCGAAGCTGGATAGATACCCTGCAAGCGGAAAGCACCGCTGGTGATGCCTTCGTTTGCGGGTATTTTATGCGCAATAATTTCACAGACCTTTTTGCCTGAGCGTGGCCAGCCGCCTGGCTACCCGCTCGCCGCCATTGCTGCAAGATGACAGTTATTCTAAGTCCGGCTTTACAAAATAGTAGGCACCATTTCCACACTGAGTGCACTCATTCATCCAGGCAAAGTCCGCTTCGATCATCCTGTCGTGCTCAGCGCCTGCGCTAGGCGCGCAACGCAGACAGTAAAATTTCGAGCCGCCGAGGTGGACACCGTAATATTTTGCGATCATCGTAAGTGCTGATTGCAGCTCGTTTTTGGCACGGGTGGCAGTCAATTCGATAGCGTTGGTTTTCAAAGCGTCTTTGGTTTGTTCGTGCAATTTGATCGTGTCTTTGCACTTGTGAGCGTGACTAATCAAGGCGTTCAGGATAAGTGAACGTTCGTCCTTGTCAGTGATTTTCAAGTCCGGCATATACTTCTACCTCAGAACAAGTCGGAAAGTGGGACGGTTATTCGTCTCCGATTTGAGCCGCCTTCACTGTTTCGGCGGTATTCGTGTCTGCCGCTAGAGGGTCGTTGGTGCTTTCAAGCATACAGACACCTCTCTCAAGAAGAAGCTCGACGCAGGGATCCGTAATCCTGTAGAAGATGTTGACCCCACTACGCCTAGTGCTCACGACTTTATACAGTGCGAGCTTCTGCAGTTGATTGGACACTGCTTGCGTTTTCATCTCCAGGAGTGCAGATAAATCGTTTACGCACAATTCGCCGCTGATGCTGAGAGCGTGCAAAATACGCAATCTCGTCTCATTAGCCAATGTTTTGAAGAGGTCTTCAAGGTCTGCCGCCTTTTCAACGCTAATCAAACGGGAGTTGATCTCTTCTTTTGTAAGCTGCTTGCAGTAATTCATTTGTTGCTCTGAAGTGCGGCTAGATGACATTGTACATTAATCCGTGTAATAGTGTATAGTGTGGTCAGTTACAGTTTTGAGGTGAAAAAATGAGTCAAACAACTTGCGTCTCCGCGTGTGGAACTGCTCTTACCTATGTTAAAGGAAAAGGCGCTGGCTTCGAGAAACTAGCAAAAACTATCGAAGATTGCATCTCGCTTTGCCAGTTAAGAGAAGAGTTCGAAAAACGTGGCTCTGCGCTCTTCGAAAAAGTAAAAGGTCTTTGTGCCGAAGCATGCGCAAGATGCGCGTCCGAGTGCAAAGCGGCTAACGATAGCAATCTGGAGAGTTGCATCGAGGAGTGCAGTAGTTGCTCTGATTCCTGCAAGTAGTAACCAGGAAGCAAGTCGAACTTCTCAAGAGCTAGAAAGCCGCAGTCGGCCTTCTAGCTCTTGGTACAGAATTGTCGACAACGCTGTAAGTCAAGCAACTACAATAGTTCCATGCAACACGTTCGAATCATGATCGCCCATGAGCCGGGGAGATCGCAGGTCATCATAGGCGCCCTTACAGGCTACGACTTGGTTGTGGTCAGTACTCTCGATGCCGCCGTCAGCTTGATAAAAGAAGACGGCATCAAGCTTTTCGTTATCGGTGTCCATTTTGACGAATCTCGTGCAATCGAGCTGGTCAACGAAATCCGCAAAGACCGAAAACACAAATCCACTCCGATTGTTCTCCTTCGACAATCCTCAATCCGCATTACCAGCCTCTTGCGAACGACTATCGATTCGCTGAAAAAGTCGGCACTGTGTCTGAGTACCTGGAAGTGGAAAACAATCCAGAACCAGGTAAAGCAATAAGGGACTCGATTTCAAGGCTCTTGCGCGGCAATAACATCAACCGTTCCAAGAAGTCTTGAGCCACAGCAGTTAGGGTGGATCTCCGATTGAAGTTCTGATACCGCGCACGATATCCCACATGAATTTGTCCGAAATCTCTGTACCTAAAGGACCACGGGACTGGTCAAGACAGTTTTTTTCCAGGTTGCTGACCAGGTCACATCTTGCATGCGTATCTCTATCCAAACCACCTTGACCTGCCGGAATCGGTTTGTGAAAGGCCTGGTTCGGGAGTTCCAAGCCAGTGCTCAGAGGGACAACTATTACGCTATCCCAGGTGCGATTACGCGCATTTGACGACACAATCACGACCGGACGAGGCAAATGAGGATCGCCCGGTGTGATTGGATTTGTGACTATCAGCCATACTTCGCCGCGACGTGGAGAAACGGGACCAGCGGGTTGCTGCATTATTGCTCCCAGTTATCCTTGACGGTTTTGCTGGTTAAGGCATTCCAGGCTTTTGCATCAGCATTCATCTCCGCTGCTGCCATGGCGAAATATTGCTCTTCTTCTAGCTCTAATTTGTTCTTCAGCCACATTTCCATGGCTTCTTCGACAATGTCGCTTCTGCTGACTTTGAGCTTCTCAGCCTGCTCGTCGACTTTTGCCACCACCCGTTCTTTTACGCTGGCGGTAAATTTGCTTCTTTTCTCTTTTATTGTGGGCATATTCGTCACCTCACGTGTATGACAGCTTGTCATACATTTTGTCATCCGTCAAGATGACCAGCTCATAACGCTTTTGGTTCCTTTACAACTGAAACATACGGGAAAGGAGCTGCCTTATTTGGCAGCTCCTTTCCTGAGGATTCAGAGACCTCGGATACTTCAATTATACGTCTTGTGGGCTATTTACCAAACGAGTTGGACCCCTAACCGCCCCCACCCCAGCTAAGGTTGGTTCTTGCGGAAGTTATAGACCTCGGGGAATCGAACCCGTCTATTGGTCTGTCGCCACGGAGCCGAAGCGCGCATCCCCTTGCCCTGGATAATATCGCAAACGGGGCCGGGAGGCTGTTTGCGATTTCTGTCCACGCTGGGGATGCGCCATGGTTGGCTCCGTGGATTCAGAGACCATCGGATGCGGGTTCGATTCCCGTCATCTCCAGTTAAGTCCGCAAAAACCGATTACCCCGCCCATGCGGTTATGTTCTTGCGGTTGAATCAGGAAGCAATGCTTGGGCACCATATACGGTGCTAGTTAAAGTGCCTTTTTGTTAATTGCAATTGTTGGTCTTGAAACCCTGCGCCAATCAGGGGTAGGGGAGCGCTCGCCCTGGTCGAATCAAATGCGCTTGTGTGCCTGCGGCATTTTTTGTTGTGCACCCCCACACCGTTTCAAGCGACTAAAGCCGCTCTCCACTGGGCCATTGCCCTCTCCTCCCCGGCTTTTTTGAGGGTATCACCAAAAGTTTTGCTATCAAGACCAAGCCCCTCCGGGGTGGCTGCGCCAGTCCTGACAGCAAAACTTTGGGCGATATCCCATATGCAGCCGGTGAAGGCGCCGGATAACGAGGTGACGAACATGACAGATGAACAAAAACGCGAACTTGCTGAAAAGTACATCAGACAATCTCGCCTGGCCGAGCATCATACCTGCGACTCGCCGGAGAGAGCTTGTGACGGTTGCGAGTTGATGCGCAAAGGGCTTCGGATGCTCGCGGAGACGGGAGACCCGACAGTCTACCGAGTAAGCTAGAAACGTCGCCCCGGGCATTCGTGCCTGGGGCTTTTTTTTTAGTTCATCAGGGCTGCTAGCTGCCAAAGCAGTGCAAATCGAAGCGCATGCTTATGGACAGTTCAGCAAGACGCGCTTCTTTTTTTGCTGGCTTGAGACCTTGCATGTTTTCTATTGCCGCGACTCTCTCTTTCTGATCCTTTTCATTTCGCACAAAGCCCTGCTCTTCGTACCACTCCACCAGGTCACCTTTGGCATCGAGTGTCACGTACCTACAGCCAACTTGCTTTTTCAGTTCTAGAGCTACGGTAATTGCGTAGGTGACTAGATATTGTCCGAAACCATTGCCATTTAAGTCAGAGCGAACTCCCAATTGAGCAATTTTCATTGCGGGCAGTCTTGCAAACGGAATGCCTTCCGGTCTTTCAGGTTTTGCCAGTGGAATTTCGTCCATAGTGACGGTGACGTAGCCAATCAATTCCCCTTTGAGGAGAAGCACATAGGTGACTGCTATGCCTTGGTTTTGATGGTCCCATGCTGACTTGAGAAAGTAGTCGGTTTGCTCAGTGCCAGGACATTCGAAAGACTTTGGGGCCTCGGCTAATTTCTCAATGTCTAAGTCGCTTTCCGTCCAGTCGATCTTCAACGAAACCCTCACACTCAGAAACTAAAAGACGAGATCTTGGTGAATCTCGTCTTCCTTAAACCTGTGGCTATTTTAGCTTACCTTGAGGTCGCCAATGGCCTACTTTTAGCCTCTGCTTTTTTCTGCATTTTTGACGCCATGGCGATGACCTTCTTTTGCTGCGCCTTCATTTGAGGAGTGCAAGTTGGCTTGGAGAACTCTTCTAAAAGTTCCACGGTAGCTTTTTCAGATAGCTGTTTTGTTGGTCGAAGGGACATAAAACACCGCTTGTCAATAGACTTATGCAATTTCAATGTAATTCAAAAAACCCGTTTCGTCAAGGATTATGACGTCGAAAGCACGCCAGGGTTCCACTTTCGCTTACATTGGAGAAAGGTAGTTCAAAGAGCATTTGGAAAAACCAATGGATGTCATCAACGCCCTGGGTCTATTGATCATCATTTTTGTTGCCTTCGGAGTTATGGCCGGCGGTCGTGCCCCTTCGCTGATGCGCCCCGCCATCCGGATAGTCGAGAGCCTGCTGACCTTTGCCCTTCGGGGAGTTAGCCAGGTCCTGGGGGCAGTGTCCAGGGTCGGTGGTGGCTCAGTGAAGCTTCCCGGTCGGCGACACAATGAGTCTGGTCAGAAACCAGGGCCACCACCGACCAGGTGGGATGAGTAAGGCAAAAAAACGAGGAGAGCCAAAGTCGGGAGACTTTATGTGCGGCGTCTGCCCCTACGACAATCTTGTCCAGAAATTTTTGAGTTAGTCGATTGCCTTTGGACCTCTTTCGAGGTCTGGCAATTTGGCGTTGATTTTTGTCCCCGGATGCAGCGCGCGGAGTCGGCAACGACGCGCAACCTTCGGTTGCTAAGCCCGCACACGAAGGGGAGCGTAGGCGTTAGCCGGAGCTTCACCGTACGGTAAGGCAAGATAAAGAGCGTACGCACGCCCTTATAAAAGCCCATTACATGGGCAATAAGTGCGCCGCACGCTATTTAGGATTAACCCGGTAGCCGCCGCACGCTTCCTATATTACAGTAAAGACAATAGAAGAGGTAGCCGCACATGCCAGAAGCCAAAAATTCTTTGAGGGTCGGCCCACGGGTCGAAACCAGACTTAACCAAGCCGACTTGAAGCGCCTGGACGAAGCCGCCAAAGTGGCAAAAAAGACCCGAGCCGATTTCACCCGACAGGCAATTCTCTGGTACTTGGACAACCAGGAGAAGCTGACCCACGACGACCGGGAGGCGGAGGTCGCCCAGGCTATCCGGTACGCAACGGACCAGCACGTCAGAGCTACGAACAACGGAGTGGACCGAATCTGCAAGATGCTTGCCCGCCAAGGTGCCGCCATCGGGACGCTTTATGAGCTTTCCTGGATGGCCTTGCCGGACGACGACAATGCTAGGGCCGCATTTGAGGCAGCCTCAAATACCGCCAAGCAGAAGATGCGCAAGCACGTCGAGCGTGATGAGGCTGACCTGGCTGCTCGAACCAAGAAGGTAGTAACCAGCGAATGATCGTCAGGCATAGCTACATTTCGGCACGGCGCCAGCCCAAAATTCCTGGCAAAACCGGCAATGTGATTGCTATCAGTAAGGCTCTGGCGCATTTCAAATACATCCAGCACCGCCCAGGCGAAGACCGAGAAAAGGGCGGGCGTGAGCTTTTCGATGACGAGAACGACAATCTCGACGCAAAGGAGTTTCGCAAGGCTATCCGGAAGATGAACCGGACCGATGTGGTCGCCCACAAGATGACCCTTTCGCCCGAAATCAATCCCGAGAGCCAAAAGGCTATGACCCGTGAAGTGATGGAGCGGCTTGGATCTGAAAAGGGCTTGGATTTGAAGTGGGTCGGCACGGCTCATAGCAATACCGACCACCATCACACCCATTTGGAGATCTTGGGCAAAGACAAGAACGGCAAGCAAGTCAGGCTAGACGTCAGGGACTACGACAAAGTCAAAGAATATGGGCGGCAATATCTGGAACGGGTTCACCCATTGGAGATGGAGCGCTACCGGCTGGACAAGGAGGAGCGGGAGCGCAAGCGCCTGGCTGAACGCCAACGGGAGAAGGACCTGGCCAAACAGGAGCGCATTAGAGACGGCCTGGAGCTTCCCTGGATACACAAAAAGATCATCCGGGAGCAATTAGAGCCCTACGACCAGTGGAAGGCAAAGAAGCTCGAACAGGAGCGTGAGAAGAAAGAGCGCGCGAACGCTCCGGAATTAGAACCCAGTCAGCCGGAAAAACCCTATTTCCAGGACACAATTCAAGCTGCCGGAAAAGAGTGGAGCCGAGCGAATACTTTGAAAGAGCTGCGGGAGTTGAACACCTACCTCTGGGACCACTATGACGAGCGAATACCGCTCCCAGAGTACAAAAAGCTCATTACCTGGACGAAAGACAAGGAAAAATATGGAGAGCGCGATCGCGCGGCAAACCCTGAAAAGCCTACAGAGCTGCAAAAGGAAAAAGAGAAAGACCACTTTGAGTACAAGGGCGAGCGCTACGACAAAGACACCAAGCCAGAAAAGCTCTTTGAGTTGACCGCCAAGCTGCGAGAAAAAGGCAATAAGAAGTTGCCCATCGATGAATATCAAATGCTCCGTCAGTGGATGGAGCACGCCGACCGCGCCCGCTGGTCGGGCGTCTTGGAGAAAGAACTGGCAAACACCCACAAGCAATTTGAGCGCAGCAAAACAATGGAGCAGCTCAAGGCCCAGGAGGGTGGACGAGTGATAAACCCGATGCAAGAGAACTTCATGAGCCACCCAGTCATGGGGCTTTTCATGCAGGGAGCCTCGGTTGCTAACGAGTTAGTCCGCTGGATTCCGCTCGATGACCGCAATAGAGACTTTATGAAAGAGGGCAGGGAAGCCTTAGAAGCCGCAAAAGCCGACAAACTGCAGGAGCATGTCCAGCCGGGTCGGTCGGAGGAGCAAAAGGAGAAAGACAAACAGGCGCTGGAAAAACTCGATAAGGCTCTTGAGCAAAACCAGGAAGGACGTGACAAGATCAAAGAAAGCAAGAAGCGGAAGCAATGGGAACGTGACGACGAGGAAGCCTGGGATAAGTATGACCCGTGGGGGCGGTATTAGATGGCAGTTCAGATCAAAGACTCCGGCATCGTCGAGACGAATGCCAAAGACTTTCCAATTCTGGCCGTTAACGTCCTGGACCGCCTTGGCTACAAAGTAGACAGAGCTAGTAAGCAGCTCGACCAGATTCTTGCGACTGAGCGCCTGGACGAACAAATCGGCAAAGACTGGTGGAGGCAGGAATACAGGGTCGTCCTCCGGTGGCGAGTCGCGAGCTCGGGCGGCATGCTTGTCCAAATAGAGATGGAAGAGCGCAAAGGCGGAGCGAGTCAAAACGACTGCCAGCGCCGTTGTGACCGCATCATGTTGGAATTGCAGAAAGATGCTGAGCGAGTCGAGGAAGCCAAGACCTACAAAGAAAAGAGCACGGTGTACGGCTCTGCGAGTTGGGGAACGGACAAAGACCTCGCAGCAAAAGGCTACTTCCTAAAAACAGCAGACGCTAAAAGGTTCATCATTGGCAGAACTCCGGACAATCAATACATCCAGGTACCAGAATTTTGGACCCATGCACATGCCATTGTCTGCGGGCGTACTGGAGTCGGAAAGTCCCGTGGATTCTTCTTCCCACAGTTAATCGAACGTATAGCTACTAGCATGATCGTGACCGAGGCAACACCCGGATACGAAGATGGGGAGCTATATAAGCTCACTTCTGGCTGGCGCAAAATGGCCGGTCACAAGGTGTACTGTTTCAATCCTTCGGATATGAGCAGTTGCCGGATAAACCCAATTGACCGCATTAGACGGGCTCCGGAAGAAGAAAAAGCCAGCGTAGCCGAGAAGCTCGCGGACCTCGTAATCATGAATGGTGAAAGCGCGGAAGCCCGTGGGGACCAAACTTGGAACCGGTCCGAAAAACTCTTGCTTATTCCACTCCTGCTTCATGCAGCAGCCGGAGATCCAAAGCGAGGACACTTTGGTGCGCTCAGGTGGCTGCTCGCCGAAGGTCCGGACGAATTGGCAAAGGTGTTGAAGAACAGTCCATCACGAGTGGCGCGTATGGAATTCCAAGGCTGGATGCGCCTTGCCGGAGAGACAAACTTCAAATATGGCGTATTTTCAGGACTCGTCACCAAGCTAAATCCCTGGATGACCGACCAGATGATCGCCTTGACTGAAACGACAGACATCGACCTAGATGCCCTAGCTAGCCAGCTTTTTACTTTCTATCTTGCTGTGCCGAGTCGGTCAAAAGATAGCAAATTGATCGGCTCTTTGATGATGAATTTCTTGCTCGATCACATTTTAGAGATTCGAGAAAGAATGAAATATCCGCTCACCATGCTGCTTGACGAGTTCACCAACTTTGGCAAGATCTCTGGTATCGGTGACACCCTATCTATCATCCGGAAGAACAAGATCGGTTTGATTTTAGGTTTTCAAAACTACGCGCAGCTAGAGCAGGTCTACAGCAAGCGCGAAGCACAAATCATTATCGACATGCCTGCAACACAAGTTTATTTCAAGCAAAAAAACTTCCAGGAGGCTCGCGATTTAAGCGAAGCTATTGGACGCATGACTGTAGAAGAGGCAACTGTCGGTGATAGCGGGCGCGTCCAGGAGAGCATACAAGGACGTCATCTGATTACACCCGATGAACTAATAAGCCTTGATAAACAGGTAATTGTTTTTACTGCTGACACAAAACCGCTCAAGCTGTCACTTACAGACCCACTGGCGTATGAACAAGCATTGTCTTACGACCCGCCAGTCAGAGAAAAACACAAGATTTCTGAGTTCGTCAAAACTCGTGGGCAAGTCGAAGACGAGCCACCTGCGCCTAAAGAAGAGCCGAAAAAACCAGAACCAAAACCAGAACCTGAGAAGCAAATTGTCGAAGTGGAGTTGGATGATGCTCCAGAAGAACAGCCAAAACCAGAAAGTGTAAAACCGATTGTATCGACTGGCAGTGATGCAAAGCCTGACCGTGGCAGCCGTCCAGAAAAACCGAAAGAAGAGGATGATGACCGGCGGCCTATTCCAAAGCGCGATGGTGGCGCACCAGATTACGATCCTTGAGGCGTTTATGTGCCAGATTCTAAGACCAATATATGAGGTGAATTCCTGATGGGTGCCGGTATTGCCGTTGCTATCGCTACCTTCTTCATCGTTGGTGCCTGCACCCGTTTTTGGGTTTTGCAGACTCCGGAAACAGGCGTAATGGAGGGGCTTCTAAGCGCCATATGTGTGTCTTGGCCTTTCTTTTACCAGGCTGGAATTAAGCGTTATAACTTCCTGCATCCAGTACCCAGGCGCTACAACACAAGTGTCAAACACGCTTTCGGTAAAATTCGCAAACATCTTGATGAAAAGGCTTACAACTTCGGCGACAAATGGAGCGTTCCAACAGCCGATACAACAGAGCGTCGAATCAACGCCACACTCCGTTTTACCGACGAGGAGTCACACCTCGAAGGCAACTCTGTAAACAGCCTACATACAAAAACTGAACGCAAACAACGCTTTATCGTCATGGACGTTCAATTCAAAGAAGAGCCCAATGACACGGTTGTAGTGCAATTCGATTTTCGTCCTGAAGTCGAAGGCGCGAACTGGGCCGCTTGCGATTCTGTCATAAGGGGCATGGTTAGCGATTGTGAGGCGCTCCTCGGTCCGGGGACCGACGCCGGCAACGCCGCTGAGACCACTCTGCCGGCACCGCCCTGGTGGGTCATAGGAGTGGGCGCCCTTAACCTTCTTGCGCTTTTCGGTGATATTAAAACGGTGGTCTTCAAATAATGACCGAAGAAGAATCACTAGCAAAAGCCTATCTGGAATTCAGTCTTGAAGGAGGCTCCTCGCTTGAAGAAGTGAACGAAGCCTACAAAGACTTAGTCATGGCCTGGCATTCTGACCGCTATCCAGTCGGTAAAAAAAGACAAAAAGCCGAAGAGAAGATGAAAAAGATCAATAATGCGCGTGATTTGTTGAAAAAACACTTCTCTGAAAGTCACAAGGCGACTGGTTATTGCGCTTGTCGTGGTGCTGGCAATTCCGGTCAAACCCAAGGAAAAACAAGCACCGGTCAAACATCTGATACCAGCAAGCAAAAGACTGCTCAGCAAAATAATGCAGAAGAAGCTGAGGCACGCAAGCGCAACGAAGAGCGTGCTAGGCGGAGCGCTGCTGAAGCCGCAGATGCAAAAGCAAAAGCTGCTGCTGCCGCAGCTCAGAAAGCAAGCTCTGAACAATCGATGCAGTCTGCTTTGGAGCAGACAAAACTGGCGAACGATGAACGTTTACGCTGGAAGGTAAGTATTGGCATGGTCATTGTCTGGGTAGCTCTCAATATTTTTGGCGGCGTCAGTATGAACGCTAAATCCTGGTGGCATGACTTTTCTTGGAAGTGGGAGCGCGACCATCCATCTACTCCGGCAGCGTCTCAAACACCGACAGAGCCTAGTAATCCAGGCTATATACCACCTTACAATAAATTTCCCGGCGGCGATCAAAACTCTTGGAAGGAACAGCAAGATGCTGACCAGAGGCTTCGAGATGCACAAGCTGAGAAGCAAAAGCAGCAAGATATTTATCAATGCCGAATGGACATCGATAAGTACAGAAAAGCTATCGCCCGCTGTAATTCAGACATTGCCGACTGTGAGGCGAAAATTGCAGACCCATCTATCAGCGACATCGAGAAGCGTAAAGCTGCTGATTTTGAGAGTTTCAAGCGCAATGCCTTGCAAGATTCACAAGCTTTTCTTGACGCAGCCGAAAAACGGTTTACTGAGCTAACTGGAAAACCAGCGTCAGAAGTCAATCTGACAGATTGGCATATAGATGCTCCTCCGACAATAACGCCAAAATGATTTTGGCAAGCGAAATTTGATCAGGTTTGGCCCGCGAATATTGAGCAGGTCATTTTGTGGTTGCATTTGCCTTTGACCTCGTTTCAGGTACTGCTGTTTCTGATGCTGAAGCTTTCTTCTTTCGTCTGACACTCTCTTTAAATC
>JAFKGK010000006.1 GCA_017307165.1 Candidatus Melainabacteria bacterium | reverse complement strand
GTGTGCTGGAGGCCATGGCCAAGCAGAATTCAGGTTGAGTGATTTCACCACATCAAAATGAAAGGGCTGCCAATGATGGCAGCCCTTTCATTTTGCGATGCGTAATTTCTTGCCGCCCAAATTGCTGCGCTTTTAGGCCGCCGTCAACACCTGTACGAGATAATCCCTAAACTCCACTCTCTGGCTGTAATATCCCCACATTTTGGCGAGCAATCGATTGAGATTGTCACTCGCTGAGCTGCCAAAATCCCAACTGAGCGGAGACTGCCTGATCATGAGTATTTGAGACAGCCGGGATCGATGATAAGCCGCTGTGTAGTGATCCAAAAAATCTCGTGGTGCAATCTCCAATATCACCAGATCCGGCTTGCATCCTTGTCTCAATAGCTCTTTTAGCATCAATGCCTGTTCGGAAATCATCATCGCCGAGTTTGAGAGATTGAGTGTCCTCGTCTTAACTTTGCCTAGTTCTGCAAATTTGTCGTCCAGCACCCTAAACTTGCTGTATTTCATAAAATCGATCGTGCTCAGATCAGGCTCTTTGTATTTGAGCGCATCGGTCATGGCAGCCGAATAAATGCCCAGGGAGGAGCTAAGTATGACCACCGACTTGGCATCATTAGCTTTGCCAGCCGATCTGGCATTTTTGTCTAGAGTACTAAGTACAAACAGTCTTTCCTCTGGACCATAAACAGCATGCCTCAAAGCGGGTATGCTGGTGGCAGCGCTAGCAGCCGCAGACACTATCAAGATAAAAGGCATGACCAGTAAAGCCGGACTCTGCCAAAATCTTTGTAATAGCTGCATCTTTGGGATGCTCTTATTGAGTGACAGGTGCGATGAGCTGGATCAACTGTACTTTACGCTGCTCCATAACATCACTTGAAACGGCACCGATCGTCAATCTGAGCAGAGGTTCCGTCTGCGATCCACGAGCCGAAAACCACCAGTCGTCAAAATTGATCGACAGACCATCGATGTGCTCCGCGGCACCACCGGTAATGGCAGACTCGAGCTTATTCAAAGTCTCCGGGATGGAGCCAACTCTCAGGTTTATCTCGCCGCTAGATGCATAGATCTTGAGAGGGGCAATTAGCTCGCTAAAACCACATCTGGACTGAGAGAGCGAGGTGATGACCTCTATGACAGTGCGCATCGCGCTGTCAGTACCGTACATATCGCCGTAATAATAGTGACCTGAGAGTTCTCCAGCAAACACAGCACCGCTATCCTTGATGCCACCCATCATAAAATGCGTGCCCACACCGGTCCTTATGGCCTCTCCGCCCTTTTTGCTGATGTACTCGGGCACCGCACGACTAGCGCGCAAGTCATACACGACCTTGCCGCCACCATTGCGGTCTATCATTTCAGCACCGATCAAGCCTATGATGACGTCGGTATCGACCAAAGCCCCATGCTCATCGACAAATATCGCACGATCGGCATCACCATCAAATGAAACGCCCAGGTCACATTTGTTGTCGATGACAGCCCTTGTCAAAGCATCAATAGATCCCGGATCAAGCGGATTAGGTGTCCGAGTCGGAAAAGTCCCGTCTGGATCTGTATTGAGCAGGATCAAATCCAACGGGTAGTTGCCCTGGACCTTTTGCTGCAATACCTTTAACTCTGGTCCGGCTGCTCCATGACCAGCATCAATCGCGATCTTGATCGGACGATCGAGCTTTAGATGACATAGCAGATGATCGAGATAAGACTCTACAATGCGTAGATCAGTCGCTACGCTCTGTTTCTGGCCTTTATAAACCTGATTTTCTTCGTAGGACTTTTTGATCTCGCCCAGACCATTTTTGAGCCCTAGCGGCTGTGCTTTGCGGCCATAGAGTTTGAACCCATTATAAGGAGCAGACAAATGGCTAGCTGTGATCACGGCACATCCATCAAACTCATGATGAGCGGCGTACCATACAGCCATTGGCGTAGAGGTCAATCCAGCATTGCGGATCAAACATCCAGTCTCAGATAGACCCTTCATAAAAGCCTTTGACAGCGAATCGGAGGAGACTCTAGCGTCAAAGCCGACGAGCACTTTTGCCGAACTAGCATTGTCCACGGTACTCATCACATATATACCAAAAGCATGCCCTATTTTTTCGGCAAACTCTTCGTTAAGCGCGTCGCCGTATATGCCGCGGATATCGTATGCGCCGAACAATTTATGCTGATTAGCCATCAAGATCGTCTCTCTATCGAGGTTTTAGTCGCAACGCCCTAGTCTACAACCTTTAGCCCTACATAACATCAGCAAAGGTCTTTTGGGTTTTTTCAAAAAAGTTCAAGCCAATGACAAACAATATCAATCCGGCCATTGCGTAAATAGCAAAGTGCGGCCAGTCAGGCGGCATGCCATCCAATAAACAACGACGATAGTCGGTCACGATACCAGCCATGGGATTGATCCAGAGCAAAAATCTGGCTGGCTCAGGCAAAGCAGATGCAGGGTAGACGATAGGAGTCGCATACATCCAGGCCGATAGTCCCAGAGCCATCATGTGCCTTATATCCCGGACAAAAACGCTAAGACTGCCAATAATCCAACAGATACCACTGGTCAGCAAAAATTGTGCCACCACAATGAGGGGCACAAAAAGCGCAGTGACAGGGATGTAGTGCATACTGATCAATACAGCAACGAGCAAAAATGTAAAAGCGATCGATTCTGTCACGATGGCAGAAAAAATAGGGATGAGGGGCAGTATCTGCAAAGGGAAAACCACTCGTTTGACGAGGTTGGGGTGCTCGAGGATAACGGTAGAGGATCTCGATAGGGACTCTGAAAACGCGCTCCACGGCAATAGTCCTGCCATCAGATAGAGAGCAAAGCTACCTGTGCTTTGCGTGACGCCAAACTTGACCTTGAGGACATAGCCAAACAAAAACGTATATAGGATCAAATGACCGATCGGGTTAATCAAAGGCCAGAGCATGCCGAGAAAACTGCCCTTATAACGGCCAATGCAATCTCGCTTAACCATTAGCGTCAATAAATTTTTCTCCAGCCACAACCCACGCAACCCACCTGGGTTGTCAGCGTTGGGTCGAGAGGGCCTGATCGCAGTAGCCTGCGTCGAGGACTCGGAAGTAGCGGATACAGCCATTTTACTAAAGTATACGAGACTTATTGGGTGAAACCCAGATCATATCACGCTTTTCGTCGATCCGTATATCGAATGCACTTTCAAATCAGAGAACGCAAATAGCCCTAGTACTTGCGCCAAGACATCCAAGGTATTAATTTATATGGATCAAACTTTTAAGGCAAACAGTTGGCCAACCAAATCAATTCCAACTATATTCGTGGCGTCGATGGATTGCGGGCTATTTCAATACTTGCTGTACTGGCCTTCCACGGCTTAAGTTTACTTAAGCCCGTTTTCGGAAAAAGCGGATGGCTTGGTGTAGATATTTTTTTTTGTGATATCCGGCTTCTTGATCACTCGAATATTACTCAATCGATCCTCAAAAAGCCTAAAAACGCGACTGATTCATTTTTTTTACAACCGCATTATTAGAATAATGCCACCTTTTTTGGTGATGCTTAGTTGCTATATAATAACCAATCCTTCAAATAGTAGCAAAAATGACACAGCTGTAATTATTGCTCTACTTAATTTGGCCGATTATGACATTGCTTTCAATTGGTCAAACATTCTGTCTTCAGGACTTGGGTTCTGCTGGTCTCTATCTATCGAGGAAAAATTTTACTTTTTCCTGCCTTTTGTATTATTCACTCCCATAAATAATTTTTGGAAAATAATAGTACTTATATTTGGATGCATTACATGGAAAGCGATATTAGTCATACTGGGTGTCGAGTGGCTGCGTATTGCAGCATCATTCGACACCAGATATGATGAACTGCTGATCGGCTGTGCGTGCGCACTTGCAACACACTCAAATATCTTCAGAAAGAAGACTTTTGCGCACAAAGAGCTACTAGGCGTTCTGGCATTAATAGTAATATTTGTTGGATTTCACGCAATTCCACATCCGAGCGAGCTAATTTTAAAACATCAGCAAGTAATGTTTTGGTGTTTGGTTATGCCAGGATTCTGCGCATGCACAGGCATCATGCTATTGAGTTTTTGCAACAACGCAAAAGATACTACCATACAAAGGATTCTACAATTGCCTCCAATCAATCATATCGGTAAAATCTCTTATAGCTTGTATTTATGGCACGGACTGGTATTTATGGAAGGTAACATCACAAATAGCAATTTAATGCATCAATCAGGCTTGTTTCTTACAACATTGCTTACAGCATGGGTTTCATTCAGGCTATTCGAGAAACCGCTTCAGAAATTCAAGTGTTCCAACTAATCAAGATTCATCCTTGAATCCACTCTTTTTCATTTCGACCTTCTGCTGACTGATTGAAACTATGACTCAAATAAGTTCAACCGTCTACTTGACTTGGTTCTAGTTTTGGGGGTGGGGTCAAGAGCATCCTTAGAGGTTTCCTCTGGTTTCTTGAGCTCCATTGCGCTATTCTTTTTCACTAGGCGTTCCTCCTTTTTGATCTAAGCAACGAAAAGGATACGCCACCTTTTTCAATCAGTAAGTCTACAACTTTTGAGAATAACTGTTTTGCTAAAATATACGAGACTTATCGGTGAAACCCAGATCATATCACGCAAAAACTCGACAGCCGGGAAGCTGCCAGGAGTTTAAGCCCGCAAAGGAACCTTTAAGATGGCATTTTGGCTAAGGTACACAGTCATATTTGCGATCATCTTTGCGACGTCAGCGATTTACAACTGTTACCTGCTATCTAATAAAGTAATTCTATTATTAGATTCCTCGCACTATTTAATTACTACACAACATCTGCACGCCTTTTGCCTACAAGCATCAAGTGGTCACATGGCTCAAGCCTGGTCGGCACTCTGCGCACCGGCGACAGCAGCTGACGTTATGCTAGACGGGCCAATATTACCTGCTCTAGGTACCTTGGGATTTATATTGAGCGGCATGCAACCCTTGGCTACCAATTGGCCAGCTCTTGCAATGGTGTTGAGCGCATGTCTAGGCATTATGGGTTGCTGTGTAGGAATAACTGTCGAAAACTGCACACGTCCATCAAAATATTTAGCAATGGCCGGGTGCCTTACTTCGCTATTAGCTGGAATAGGCCCCGAAGGACTCATCGCAGGATCGAGGTTTCTCACCGAGTTACCATCGGCCACAATATTGGCTTTGATTTCTGCATTGTCTTCGACAGTATTTTTTCGCCGCATTGGAGCAATTAGCAACAGCATCATTTACTTCGCTCTTCCTTTTCTGTCAATTTGCGGCTTTCTACTCAAACCCGCTCTCGCTCTTGCATATTTTCTTTTGCCAGCATTTGTTCTAATAAGAGCAATTTATATAGGCAGACAAAAGAAAGTCGGAGGCGTTATTGCTTTAACGCTTTGCGGCCTTTGCACCGTTCTAGCACCTTGGTGCATTTACACTATGCAAGCAACTGGGCAAATACACCTTAGCCCAGAGCGCATGCCATTGTTTAACCTTGCTAAAGGTAACGATCTTGCTGTCGATGCATACAGCTCAAATCCAAGCTCAATATCAAGCGAAAAACTCGAACAACTCGGCAGTATCAGTAAAATCCTAACAAAAACCTGGAGCGAAGCTCCTTTAGATTTAGGAGCTCTCTATCTACGAAAACTTCAAAGAATAGTTGTGACGCCATGGAATGATTTTCTGCAAACACCCTTTGGTATCCCGGATTCTGTTATTAGGCTTCTGCATTATTATGTGCTGCTGAGTGCGGTGGCAGGAATAGCTGCAGCAATATTTGGCAGCATCGATAGAAGAACACGCATATTTCAAATCTTACTGGCAGCTATCATCGCCTCCACCTTGACTCTCTATTTACCATTTGAAGGCATCTGCAGGTATGGTTATCCATTACAACCAGTACTGTTGGTATTTTGCGCGAGCTGGCACCTGTTCCTTAACAAGTACAAATTTAGGCTATCGGTAGGATGGTTTACAGCAGCATCTACATTCTGCGTGGTTATCAATATTACAAATTCGATGATAAAAAACTGCAATTATCCGCTCGCTGTCATAGTTACTTTATTTGCTGCCGTCTATGTGTTTATTGCATTTACATGGCTATATATCACAAGCAAATTGGTTTTACCAAAATTAGGCGCTCAAAATAAAAAACTCTTTTACGCCCTTGCAGTGCTTGCAATTTTCGGAATTACGGCTGGATGCATAACAGATCCAGATCTATACCAGTTTGTTTCGACGGTCTCAGGCAAAGAAGAAAGGTTGCTAGCGGAAAATCAAACAATTAAAGCAAACAGCCAAGCCCCCGAGACCTTACTACTAATAAATGCGCGACTCAACCCCGACAAAACCAAGATAAGAGTTCAAAATGATGCAACGCAAGCCAATCTCGATCTTATTCGACTTCACATGCTTGACCCCAAAACAGCAGAATTAGCTAATCTTAATCGCATCTATTCCGAAATACATAATTGCCCTGCTACTGATTTTTTTAATTGGTATGCTTGCGTAATACCCAAAGGTATTGGGCACTCCCCATTGAGGCCTATAAATATAAGCATCTCAAACTGCGACCTAATATATAGTCGCGACAAACATAGCCCCCACTTATCAGATTGGCGCTACTTCAGCTCTGGCAAGCTATGTAACACACCAGTTTCTAAAGACTCTAGACTTGTCACTTCTCTGCCCGCGACGACACAACTGTCGCCGATGCAAGAGAAAAACACAGCACTTGATTCACAACCACAAGTATTCATAATGCAAATTCCAGCGAGCAATGCCCAATCGCAATTGAGATTCGCAGACATTCTACTGTCTGCAGATAATTTTGATCCGATTTTTAGATCTTCGCAAAAGCCTAACTGCCTGATAATAGACAAAACAAGGCTAAAAATGGCGCGCAACGTAGCGGCAACAGTTAAGCTCAAGCAAATCCCACAAAACCAACAATTTATGACCGTTCGATTAATGGGTGCCTTCCGCACTCTAGGTCGAGACGGTGCAATGGGAGTCCTGATTACTCTCAATGATGAACAATCAGGTCGATCGGTAGTAATGCCTTATTGCCCTTCGGGATTGAAGGCACACAGCACAGAACGCTTGTTTGCTATCAACGGCTTAATAAATCTGGCAGCCGTCGAATTTATCCCGACTTCGATCAGCGTTGCATTATTCCCACGAGAATGGCCGCAATATACGTTGTATGGCCCAGACCGATTTTGCCGAGCATTTGAAGTCAGAGACCTTAGGCTTCAGATATCCGATCCAGGCTTGCCATTGATAGACCTTAGCGAGGCTCTGCGACAACAAAGAAAATATTAGAGACGATTAAACATACAGCATCACTGAGACCCGGGTTGCTAAGAGCCGTATAACGTCAAAACCACGTGGATTTGAGACAATCAGTCTAATGTCCACTACGCCTACTCGCTCGCACATCCCTGCAATCGATGGATTGAGGACCGTCTCTATTTTGGCGGTCATCTCGAGCCACGGCGTACATACATTGCAAGGCCTTTTTGGCCGGGGCGGATGGCTCGGTGTCGACGTATTTTTTGTGATCTCCGGTTTTCTGATCACACGGATACTATTTAACTCCTGGCATAAAGGCGACCTGGGCCTTAAGAGCTTTTACCTCAATCGAGTATTGAGGATCATCCCAGCGCTATACACATTGCTGGCAATCACAGCAATATTCAATCCTTTCCATGTCAATTCAAAAGACCTCTTTTTACCAATGCTCATCGGCGCGACCTTCATGGGTGATTATTTTCCCGATCTGATCAAGCACGCGGGCCTCGGTATCACCTGGTCTCTAGGCGTAGAGGAAAAGTTTTACCTCTGTTTTCCTTTCTTGTTTTTTGCCTATCTAAAATCACGCAAGCTTATCTACTTACTGTTACCGTATTTGAGCATTTTTGCCTGGAAAGCCTATTTGTTGACGCAAAAGACCAACTGGGAAAGGATGACTCTCGCCTTTGACACCAGGTTTGACGTCATCTTTGCTGGAGTATTTGGAGCAATCATCCTGCACCAGATCTTGCAAAAACCAGCGACAAGCAAATACCTGGCGCCATTGCTAAAAAACAACTGGTACAGCCTGGCTGCTGGGACCATAGCCATCGTTTTTATGCGCAAATTGCACCATCCTACCGAGATCAACGGCCTGGGAGCTCAGATCTTGTACTGGTTGGCCTGGATGCCGGCATTCAACTGGCTGATCGCATCCTTGTGCGTTTCTCTCACCCTCAACACCAAAAGCTTGTTGGCCAGATTTTTATCGCTGCCGCCCATAGTCTATATCGGCAAGATTTCATATAGCCTTTACCTCTGGCATATACTGGCATTTGAGCTGGTCAACCAGTACGCAATGCCTCGCTACTCACTACAGCAATTGGATCACAATCGGGCAATACTGGATACGGCGTACCTCCTTTTTGCGCTTGCTTTCGCAGCCTGCTCATATCACTTTATCGAAAAACCATTTCTCCGTCTCAAGAAAAACTCGTCTGATCCATTGCCAGAGTCTAGAACCTCTCAGATAAGTATGGCTGCAGACTCAGCAAAAGACTCTGAAATGGTCTCGAGCAAATGATAACAACAAACACCAAGCCACCCAAAGTAGTGCTAAAAGCCAAAGTCTCGAGTAGCACCACTCTCAAGATCAGGTCTGGCAAACGTCTGTCCGCAGCACTGGTTGCACTTGCCCTATCAATACCTGTATCCGAATACTTCGCACTTCCTTTAGCCGAAAAATGTGGATTATTTGCCGGCCAAAAAGCAGTGGAGCATAACAAGCAGATATTTTATGCAAATTGTATGCGCAACTGGGCTGGCGCTGAAAAGCCCTTGTTTAGAACAGCATTTTTATCAATAGACAAATCTGCCCCTTCGCCGCGCATCCTGGTATTGGGAGATTCGTTTGTTTGGGGCGATGGTTATGCCAATATCAATGATCTCTGGTGGATGAAGCTCTCCCGCGCTCTTAAAGAAAAAGGACTGCCCTGCTCGGTCATTGGCTCTGGGCACCCGGGGTTTTCGATCAAGAGCCAGGTAAAGGTCTTGCCGAGCTTGATCGAACAGGTCAAGCCGGACTATGTCATATGCCAATTTATCCCTGATGATGCAGACTCAGGACTGGTAAGAGGCACCAGCCCACCGCAATGGATACAAAAGGCACGACTGCGTACCAGCAAATATCTGCCCTATCTGAGCGAGTTTTTGTTTCCCAAAATCGAACAAATTGTAGCTATCGCCAGCAAGCTTGGTGGCAACACCGACGCAACTAACGATGGTGGTAACAGCAAGGATCTAGATCAACAATTTTTAGAAGGCGAAAGCGGTAGGCAGTTTGTCAAAAACTTACGGTCTCTCAAAGATATTTGCGACAGAGCCAAAATCCCATTTCAACTCGTGACACTGCCGACAGTGCCAGACGATAAATACAATATGGATCACTTTGCACCTGTGGTGAAAATCGCTCAACAGAATGGCATCACGATATTGGACCTGTCACAGGGATTTGCAAATCACTGTGAGCAACTCAAACGCAAATTGCCATTATCCAATCTCGCTGATTTTAATCGACTCCACAATATACTGCGAATAAACCCAGCAAATTACCATCCCTCGGTTGCTTTGACCACCTACTATGCAAAACGGGTTGCCGAGACCATATCGCACCATCCCCATTTGGTGGCGCTGAAGCAATCTGGCACCAATATCGATACCAAAGACTCACCTATAAACGATACTGTGCCCACGATTTTGACCGATCTGCATGCCAGCAAAGTAGATAAAAATGAAGCCTCCTACGATTTTGTATTTCCTCCCAAGCACTTGCTGCTCAAACCAGATGGGACCAACACAAGGCTACTGATGCACTTTAAAAAACCTATTGACCTCGAGTGCATCTCGATAAAAGGAAGTGGCATTGCAACGACAACCATTGAATTAACTGCAGAGAGTGATGAACTTGGCTTCGATCCAGATCGAATCGTATACAGCCAGACTCAAACTGGTAACGATCTAAAGTTTGCCACCAAAACAAATAAAGCCAACTCTATTAGAATAAACATTTCAAATGATCTCAGCCCTTCCGACAAAAAAACAAAGCAATTGATCTTGATCAAAGCTCAAGACCCAAAGCGCGTCAGCACCCGCAAATAGAAAGCCGCTCTACTAATTTATTAGTAGAGGACAAATGGATTTATTTCTCCAGTATCTCCAAATTGACTAAGTTGAGTACGTTTCGCTACACTTGGCTAGTCATTTGTTTTGCATTTTTTGGAAGCCCATGTCCCCCGACGTATCAGTCATCGTGCCCGTTTATAACGAGCAGTCTCACACCCTGCATGCTCTCGTGGCCGAGGTCCAACGCGTCCTCACTACATTGCAGGTTACTTACGAGCTCCTATTTGTCGATGATGGTGGCAAGCACGAGACAAACATGGTGCTCAGGGATATCGTGGCTAATAATTCCCATTGCAAATTAGTGGTCCTGTCACGCAACTTTGGGGAGCAGGCAGCTATTTGCGCTGGTCTGCGGCATTGCTCGGGATTGGTTTCGGTCAATCTGGACTCTGACCTTCAAGATCCCCCAGCATTGATAGAGCAAATGCTACAAGCATGGCAAAACGGATTTGACGTTGTGTTGGCAAAACAGTCCGTGAGACACGAGCCTATTTCCAAGACATTTCCTTCTGCGGTCTTTTATAGGGTGCTCAATTTTTTGGCGGACAGACCAATACCTGTAGATGTCGGGGAGTTTAGGCTTCTCAGCCGCCCTGTGATTGATGCCATCAATCAAATGCCAGAGCGCATTCGTTTTATGCGCGAAATGGTCCCCTGGATGGGCTTCAAACAAATGGAGCTACCGTTTGTCAGAGCTGATCGTGCGAGCGGAGAGTCCGGCTACAATACGATTAAATTACTCAAACTAGCTTTTCAAGCCGTTTTAGTCAGCAGTACCAAGCCTCTTTTCTTGATGACGCCAGTGGCGCTAACCATAATGGTGATCGGTGTGACGGCTTTAGCGCTTACTTCATACTTCCCTAAGACAATAGAGCTCAGCACCAATCAGCTAGCCTGTCTCAATCTGATCTTTTGCAGCTTTGTCCTACTCGCGCTTGGCCTAGTCACACCATATATCGCCAGGATCATAGGCGAAGTCAGAGCCCGCCCCTTATTTATCGTCTCAGAGCTGGTAGGCTTTGCCACCGTTCCAATGACTAATCCACGCAAGCAATTTGCCGACAGACAGTCTGGCACTATTGCCTCATCGATTTGATGTGAAGATCACTCACCTGCTTATCATCGTGGCATTGGCTTGTGCCGTGCTGATGACTCAAGTTATTGGGCCACGATCTCCTCAAGACTGGCAAATATTTGATGCCGGCCATTACCAGCTATGCGCCAAACCTATATTTGACGCATTGGCGACTGATGCAGCTGTAGCAAAAGCCCTCGCAGCAGAGACTTTGCGTTTAAACGGACCCTTAATGCCGATATTGAGCGGTATCGGGATCACGCTGCTACCAGCATCGCCTCTCTGTATTGATCTGGCGATAGAAGCAATGTTTTTAAGCGGAACGGCCTGCGTCATCTATCTGACCCTTTTTTCTCTTACTCGATCTACAAAAGTGGCTTTGACAGGAGCATTTTCCACTCTTGCATATCTTCCTGCGCACACTGCATCTGCACTCTTTCTCACTGAGCTGCCAACTGCATTTCTCTTAGCCTCAGCAACGGCTCTGCCTGCATTGATCGTTGCACAGGTGCGCAAAAAAAGATCTACTTTGATTTACGCGAGTCTTTTTGGACTTGCCATAGGTTTGATCGCCATGATCAAAACAGCTCTCCTCCCCGGCCTCACGATCCTGATAGCCTTAGCCGTGTGGCAAACCAATAGCAATCATCAAAAGTGTATAAGCATATTGAGCACCATAGCTATTAGCGCCTCAACGCTCGCCTTGCTGTTTGGCTTGGCCTTGCTAAGCCTGTGCGGCCGATTTGAGCCATTGCCATCCCGGGATCCGTGTATGAATATGTCAATTGGTTGCGACTTACAAGTGGACGCTTGGGAATGCAAACCCATGCCATTCATCACGCAGCAATATGGTTTTCAAAAGCCGATTACGACCTTAGCTGTCACAATCAAGGATCACCCCTTATCATTTGCTCAAATGACAGCACGCAAAATAATCAGAGAAATAGATACGCCCTGGATATCGGCGCGGCGACTGAGCTGGTGGCGATTTGATTTGATCCCCAAAATCCAGCATGTTATTTATATGGCAATCGGCCTTATCGGGATAATTTACACAGGGCAACGCATTCGACTGCAAAGATTTATCAGCGCAAAATCCCTGATGTTATTGAGTGTGTTCCTAATGGCCGCCAATCATCTGATTTTTGTACCATTCGAATCTCAGCCCAGATACTTTTTTTCGGCATATCCTCTTTTAATTATCGCGGGGCTATATGCGATAAACAACATAATCAAACAGGGGCCATCTCATAAAATAATATGGGTGAGCCTGGTCATTGCTCTAGCATTTTTTTTGCTCTGGTCGTCCGGCAAAGATCCATACACTGATTTGACCACCACCACTATCTCCGAGATCGATTTAACCATCAGGCCTCAGAGTGGCTCAGTCACAGAGGATTATCTGATCGACAGCAAAAATATAAGCGATGTCATGCTCACAATAAGCCCTTGCGTCTTAGCCAAGGAGCAAAAAACTCAGACATTTCCTATGAGCAATTTGCGCTATATAGAAAGCGCAAATTTCCCCTACAAAAATGTGGTGTTGGACATGATCGATTGCACGTGCCAGGCCAAGGGTATCACCAGAGATGATCTATGGGAATGGTACCGTCTCCCGATCTCACCGCAGACGAGCGGCGCAATCAAAATCAAATTTTCTCGGCCAATTGCAATCAGACTAAAGACCATTGATCCCAATAACAACTATCAATATCTCCCTGCAATAATTTACCGATCTCTTTCTCACTTGGAGTCCTCATCGGATGGTCTCGATATGCGCCCACCATGCCAGGTATCCATATCAAAATCCTTAGGCCAGACAAATGCACATAACCAAAATACTCCTCGCCCAACTGCAGCGATAGTAGCAAGGAGCAATAGAACTAAAGGTAAGACCAACCAAGCTGAGAGCATGATGCCTGTTCCTATCTACACTTTGGGCTTGCCGGCTACTTGCAGCTGGCGTTGAGGCCCTGATCGCAAGAGCTGAGTGGAAAGCCAATCTACAAAGGGACCGCCATTGCACTGATGCCCCCCGACAAAGGTCGAAAAATTGAATGCCGTCTCAGCACTCTTATCGTCATATATACGCTGCACCTCACGAGCCATAGTAAATACGCAGCTCAATGGTAAAGTCTCATCCTTATTGCCTACCTCGATCCAAAGATTGCGTGGTGCGATATTTTGTGCAATCTGCGCCATCGAAAGCCCTGGTGGCAATGCTGGACTATCGCAAAACGCTCCAGATACCATCGTGTTACGCACACGGCCATCCACTGCCGCAGTCAAAAAGGCAGTCATGCCACCTGCATCAAAGCCAGCGACTGTCAGATCACTAATGTCGAGATCATCCCTCGTGTACAGGTAATCGATCGCGGCTTGAGCGTCTTTTACTCGCAGCGCGATTATGCTCTCGTTGAGATAAGCCAGGTTTTTTGCGAGGGCATCGGTCTCCGAACCAAAAGGATGCTTTTCAAACTCGGCTTTAGTCTGCCTGATCCCCGTTCCCACTTGATCTACGACCAGCACCGCACAACCCAACTTTAGCAATTTCAGAGGCATTTCTTCGCCACCCCCATGACTACTCAACCACATCACACAAGATGGTTTAAAGATTTGCCGGGAGTCATAAAGAGGCTTGAGCAAATGTGCGGAGACACAAAGAAATTTTTGTGAATTGAACTTGATGTCTTGGCGTAAAAATTTGATGGTTTTGCCGTTATCGGATATCTCATCGATACCCTGATTATAGATAGATGCATCGAGATCGACAGGCGCATCCCTGCATATAAATGCATTGAGGCGCTCGGTGACTGTGGCACCAGCCTCAGGTATATCAATTTGCCTATCTTCTAAAGCCAACTGAGTCAAAAATCGGCTCGGGTCAAATCTTTCATCATAAGGTGGATCTAAATGATTGGAGTACTCGCTAAAAGAAATCGCAGCGAGGATCACAATCAGCACAAAAATCTTTTGCATCGATAATCCCAGTGGAGACTGTTTGATTAAACCGCCAGAGCGTAAAGCAAATATTTGAACGCCCAACAAAATGTGAGCGGTTTGTAAATATCCAACAATCCAATCTAAGCCGCTATGTAAAAACTGGCCCATATAGCGAGTTTCGCCGTACTGATCTGTTATCGTTAAACTGTTGACCATCTGGTTACTACGTCGAAAACCATACACATAGGGCTTTTTGACAATGCGCCTACCTGATTACAATCTTTGGAAATCACCAGCAATGGCGTCCTTGGCCATTTTTGCGGTGATCAATACGGTTGTGTTGGGCGCACTTGGCAATAAAACCTTGACCTATGCATTGACAAAACAAAATCGCATAGGGGACGACCTTATATATGGTGGCAGGCCGGCTGACATCGTGCTGCTGGGCTCATCTGTCATGCGGGGACCATTTTATTATTGCGACCTGCGACCAGCTCTGAGCTTGGTCTACGAAAATTACAATAAATCTATCGCACTCGAAAAAGCAATAGATAAAATCGATGGCGAGCAGAAGGTATACAACTTTGCTCGTGATGGTGAGATGGTCAGCGATGCGATGCTGATAGTCAACGATTTTCTCAAAGATAAAAACAAGCCCAAGGTGCTGGTGTACGGCATAGCTCCGAGAGATTTTCTCGACCACACGCTGCCTTCAGAGACTAATACCGAAGAGTTTAATATGCTTGCAAATCTCGCCGATTGCTTGCGCTATTACAATGTATTTGCAGAGAGTGGATGGCAATGGTTGCAGGTACTGGCAAGCAAGGCTCTGCCTTATTTTGATGCGCGCAAGGCGGTACAGGAAAAATTGGCGCAAATGTTTAACCGCCCTCAAAATGCAGTTACTACTCCCGTAGCTACAAAGCAAGATCCGTTTGACGCGACAAATGAAAGCTCCACCAGGGAAGACATACTCAGACCATTAAAGAAAAAATTTGTCGAAGCTGTCCGCAAAGACAAGACGCTCAAGGCCGAAGCTATCGCCAGCCAGATCAGGATGCAAAAAGCATTGATGGATGCCCAAGACGATACAGAAGCCTGGCGGCAGGGCTTGTTGCAATACTCGATCAGATATTGGTATATCGACAAACCACGCTACAACCGCCAGATGCATGCGCTACAAGCACTCCTTGCCATAACCAAACAGCGAGGCATCAAAGTCATGTTGGTCAATATGCCTCTGGCTGCTGGCAATGTGTCACTACTGCCTCAAGATTTTTACCTAACATATCTAGATGACTTGCAAAAGACCAGCACCAAATATGGTGCAAAATTTATCAATCTCCAAAATCGCAAAGAGTTTGATCGCAGTTGCTACAAAGACCCTGTACACCTCAATGTCTTTGGTGGGCACAAACTGATTGATCTACTAGCTAGCAATATCGTGGATCTGATGAAAAACTAGCGGATTTAGACAGCAATCATTTTTGTGCTTTGAGTTCTGGTACGAGAGTCCCTATCTTTGACTCTACCGTTTTAAGCAGAGTCACTGGATCCTCCGTGTCTTCGATGATTACATAGCCGTTGGCACCCAGCAGCTTGGCGCTCTTTTGTATGTTTTTATCCATGTTTTCGGCAAACTGCGTACTTGCGATGCGAAAACAAATAAAAGGCACTTGCTTGTTGGCCGCCTGAGATCTGACCTGTCGCAAAAAGTCGAACATGCTTTCGTGCAACAAATGTATCCCACAAATGATGAGGTCAAAATTGCTGTCGGGATTATCCAATAGCTGGATAGCATCGCTGATCTTACGTCCCCAGACGAGGTCGTGCTTGAGACTTAGAGCATCATGCAGATGCTGGATGCCATCCCGCTCGTCATCGAGTATGAGTATCTTGCTGCGCTTCACTAACCAAATGCCAAATCGCTTAACATGACCATTTTAGGGTCATGTTGGCAATCAAATGCGTGAAAGGGTTAAAACCGCCATAAGACTGCTTAACAAAACTCAACCGTGTTTGCCACACTCGCGTATGGCCGCTTTGAGGATCTCTTGCCACTCAGGAGCACGCTCTAGATTGAGAAATCGGCAAATAGCCCCTCCCTTGACCAACGACGCACCAGTCTTATCGAACGGGCGTTCTAGATCGGAGGGTGACATTTGTACCAAAATGATTGGCACATTTACCGCATTGCTTTTCATCCAAGATATGAGCTCAATAGCGCGCGACTCATCAAAATGAAATCCAACGATGGCCAAGTCGAATGCATGGTCACTAAGTAGCGCCTTGGCGTCCTTGATGGTCGTGGCAACGGCCGTCTCATAGGACTCGAGGGCGTCGAGCAGAGTCGGTATCGTGGTGAGTTCTTCGGCAATCAAGATGTGCATGCGAGACGGCGGTTTCTGAACGACAATCTGTCTAACGGATGAGTACGATATCATTCAAGTTATCACATGCAGGCGAGAGTGCAAATGAACAGGTCCGATTTTGCAGAAATGGTTTTTGAATACTTAAAATCAAATTTGGGCAGTTCTGTAGATGTGTGCCACGATCGCGATGATAACTCCATATCTTGCTATCGAGACAGCAAAAATATGGGCACTTTGGTGTTAGACAACATCTACCATGATTATCTAGAGGCTGATCCACAAGATCATGGCCAAATGCTAAATAGATGGGCCAGTTATTTTTCACTTGACCAGGAGCTCGACTCTGACTTTGAATACGTTAAAAGCCGGCTGCTCCCATCTTTACGTCCAAATAGCTCCTTCGCGTCGCTCTTTTACAGCATGGGCCAAGAAAATTTTACGGTCACACCCTATTGCTGGGACCACTCTACAGTTCTGTGCGTTGATCACCAGGATTTCACCACCATCCCCGACAACAAAAATATAGCTGCTTGGGGCAGGACAATGGAGGAGCTAAACGCCCTCGCCATGAGCAATTTGCTTGGCATCACACAAGAAGCCGAATTTATGATGATCGCCCCTGGAGTATACATTGGCGGTTGGTGCGACACCTATGACTCATCGCGGTTGATGCTGACTGATCTATTTGGTTTATTGGAAATGAATGGAGATCCGGTAGCAATCATCGGCAGCAAAGAAACAATCTTTGTCACAGGGGCGGAAGATGTGAATGGACTGATTGACTTGCTCAAACTTGGTTTGATGGCTTGCGATAATCCACGGCCTCTGCATGGCTTGCCAATCGTCTTACAAAATGGCGGATGGGAGAGGTTTGACCTGCCGCCAGCGCATCCAGTACATAAGCAGCTTGTTGACTATCATCGAGAGATAGGCCGTCGCCGAATGCCCTCAGCTCAGCAATGAGCCACAGGGGAGGGGGACAAAATATGCGGGTTGAGCTCAATCTGACGCCATTTGCCGCAGTCGTCGGCTTCATAAAATCTATTGTCTGCAGGATTGAGTGATACCAGTCTTATCCACCGATTAGCAACAAGCTGCCGCACCTGGGCATGTTTGGCCAGGACTCTGTCGATCGAAGCAAGAGGGGCCCGCAAAATGGACAACAACCGCAATGGTTCGTGCCTATACTGGTCATCGTTTTTTATGGACTGCAGGGGCAAACCGATACGCAAATCGCTGGCGGCGCCTTGCATGACCCCAAAGTCACCGATGACATTGTGCACAACCTTGCTACCACTGCCAAATACGGAGTTGTCGACCGTAGAAAGATAATATTGCATATTGATCCACTGCGCCACTACCAATGGTGCAGTCATGATCAACTCGAGCACTTTATCGTCTTTGTCCATAGTGTATTCGTAAGAATGCAGAAAAACACGTCCATTTAAGTCTGTCGACTTGGTGAGCTGTCTTGGACCCGCAATAAACGCTGCATTGCCTGCAAGTCCCCACTCAGGAGCTATCTGTGCCCAATCGCATGCTCGTTGAGCCGGATCATTGAGGATATCGAGAGCGCTCTCAGGTAGTGTCTGTGCACGTTCCATGGCCAGAGATCTGCCAGCGACCAGCAAATCGTTTTTGAGCTTGCTAACGATAGCAACTTGCATCTCTGTAAGCTCTTCAGCATCAAAAAATACAAACTCGTCGGTCGTGGTGTTGTGCTCTGCTGCGATAAAAACACAATCAGACGGCACATTGATGCCTTTTAGAGATAGTTGCTCACGCACTGCTTTATCATTTAATATTTGCGCCGCCAACCTCGCGCTATATCCACCACCATTTCCACCACAAGCCCCACAATCAAGCGAAGAAGCAAATGGATTATTTGTCGATGAGCTTTTGTGGCCACACAGCACGACGACTTTGCCAAATTGCGCCAGGCCGATTCCTGCGATTGCCCCTGCTGCCATAGAGACTTTGTCATCTAATGAAAAAGCGGACAAATCTAGGTTTGAATCAAGCGGTTCTGTAATCGATCGTTCGATCTGTCGCCAATAGCTTTTTGACATCAATGGAGAAAATGTTTTGGCAATGAGCGGCACCGCAGAGCAAAGACCAAGCAACTCTACTAATCCAAAAGCGCCAGCCAGGTTGCACTTGAGCTTCTTTTTCAATTGTAGTGCACCAACTTTTAAGGCTTGCCAGCTAATCCTCTTGGCGATTGTGTTAGCAGCGGCTGTCTCGACGACCTGCTTTTGAGGCTTGATCAATACAGGACAGAGGTCAATCGGCAAAGCGCTTCCTATTTCGGTGAGGCGCATGGCCATGCCAAAAAATCCAGCAAAACCATAGGTCGAGTATGGGCCAAGCTGCTCCAGTTTTCTGCGCATTGGTTCAGAGCGCACATCAATACAAAAAACCAATTGACAGGCCGCGTTATCGTTTGTCACTGTCAATTTTGTGTCAAGCGCAGACAAAAGCCGGTTGCGATAATTTAGTTCGTAGGCTTCTTGCCAAACCGGTTCATAATCATCATGATCACTCAGATCTGCGTTGCCCATTGACGCTATTTTTGTCTCGAGTAGCGACAGAACACATGCAAGATCACTACTCTTGTAGAGTTTTTTACATACGGCATTTGCCAGCATTATTTCGTAATGCAGCCTTATGGCAAGAAAATCCCGCATGATGCCTTTTTGCATCTGTTCTGCCTCTAGCCACTTGAGGTGACTGGCGAAACCCGGCAATTTGGCTATATGTCTTTGCAGATACTGACTTACAACATCGCCTTGGATTTGGAGCTCGGTCAAAAGCTCATTGAGAGCTAAACTGGAGTGCTGAGGCAAAGCACTAACCGAATCCGACCAGTCCCACACCCCGCGCAACCACATCGAAAAGTCATGTCCTGCCAGGTCTTTCCAAAATGCATAAAGGCCTTGCGCTTTGGTATTGGGACGCCACTGAGCCTGAGTGCGATCTAAATATGCACCACACCATTTGATCATCTGCTTATTTATGATTTCAACCAGATCAGTACCGTGCACTTGGTCGAGCATTTCAGAAACACTCAGTCGAGTGAATGCGCCAGGCTGCCTTTCTTGCTTATCACTATAACTCCGGTGAAAGGCGTCCTCGAGGTCCTGGGGCGCAATCCTACCTGTTTCGTACATAGCCCGGTAATCTGAGAGCTTTAAAAATCCTCTGGCCCCAAAGAGCTCCCTCGATTTGCGCATAGCTTCAGCAAAGGGGATGTTTTCCCAGCCTTTGAGAGCGTTGCATGCAATAAAATTGGTCAGTGGATAAAAGGCATTGATGCAAGCGGTCGCCTCACTAATGGCATCATCGAGATTTTGAGCTAGAGCGACTTTATTGTCTTTCATTTTGTACTCCTTTTACTGCCTAGTCGCAATCGCTATTGAATGCCCTGACGAGATTTCATCCACATAAAAGCCGCTCAAACTATGCACATACAATGCCTTGGCCAGACTGCTATTTCGACCGATCTGCAAAGCAATCGATATCAGAGCAAACAAAGCCAGAACAAGCGGCAATAACCACTGGTTTGCACTCGCCCCAACCTGGACAAGATGTTCGAATGTACTACTGAGTAGACCTCCTCCCAGCACAATCCCCATAACGGCTATCCAAAAGAGAGAGAGGCTTTTAAAGTCGATCCGTTCCAGTGCAGGCATTCCACAAAAAAGTGCACATGCCGTAATGGCGGCAGAAATGCCGGTAAAACCGTTGTTGACACAAAGGACATAGAGACCAATGCTGGCTGCTGCACCTAGTGCCATCACAAAAATCTTACTCCATATACTTGACGCACTATGCACAGCATCAACCTGGATGGATCCGAATTTGCGCTTGTCGAGGCCTTCTGCAACAGCGCTGCCCGATTGCAAAAACATGTAGCACTTAAACAAACCATGCGCCAGGAGGTGAAAAAGAGCAGCACCTATCGCTCCTGAAGCGCATTGCAAAGCCATAAAACCCATCTGTCCAACTGTGGAATAAACGAGTTTCTTTTTTACATCTGGTTGTGCCGACATGCACAATGTACCAACCAGTGCCGATAGAGCGGCGAGCAAGCCCCAAGCTAAAAGCACCGTAGGATGCTCCTGCAAGAGGGGAGCAAGACGCCATGCCATCACAGCGGATACATTGACGACTCCTGCATGCAACAAACCAGAAAGAGGCGTCGGCGCATTTAAAGTCGCGAGGAGCCAGCCATTGAAAGGAAAGATCGCTGACTTGATGCTGAATGACAGGACCAATAGAATGCTAGCGAAGGCACCCACGCTGACTGGGATCGCAAGACCAAAGACTCTCAAAGAATTATTGAGTGATGGCAACACGGCCTGCATGTGGCTGAATCCTATGTCCTGAGTATTGCTCGCCACCAATACAAGTGCCAACAGAAACAAAAGATCACTGAATAGATGATATTTAAAAACAGTTTGAGGCGACCTGCTACTGTCGGCATTGAGCAGCATGATCTGCAAGAGGCCTATGGATAAAAGATGCCAGCAGGCAAATGCCAGGATCAGATTATCTGTCAAGACCAAGCAAGCAGCACACGGAGCCAGGAGGGACAGCATGCAGAGAAATTTGTCGCGGCTCGGGTCTCCGCCTAGATAACGCTCACTAAATGCAAACACTACGGCTGCAATAAAAGTAATACCAAGGACGATGCTGCTAGTCAGCACATCAAGACGCCAGGATAAAAAGCCCGTATCAAACAATGTCTGATTGGCCCCGTGCATGAGCCCCAGCATCCATCCCATCAAGGCACAGAACAGAGCTGCCAGTTGCCCTCCAAAAAGTATTTTGCGGCGCCATCTGCTTTCTACAGCTAGAGCAAAAGTGATTGCAAGTAAAGGCAGCAAAAATGCAGCTAGCTCATTTGCCAAAAAAAATGGTGTTTTCATTATTTCCTCAGTGCTTAATGTTTAAGCAAATTGCTTTAGCGAGTTCTCAACCTCATTACCGCTCTCAGACTCTGCTTGAAGCTGCACCATTTGTGCTAACGCTTCTTGTGAAAGCCCGAGTGCTTTGGCTGCTTCTGTGGCGCACCATAGATCTGCACGCGACACTGAGATACCTAGAGATGATTCCATTGCTTTGCTCAAGGCGCTCAACGCATCTTCTGAAACTCGGTGAGCGAGGGAAAGGCCGCTTTGGCTAAATCTCTGCACCAGTACGTCGCTCAAGGCCTGTACCTTGCGCTGAACGGCTGGATTTTTGTCATAGACCACTGCAGCAAGATTGTCCTGACTGTGCTCGGGCAGGGTCTCAAGCAGCTCGCAATACATCGCGGCAAAAAACTCATCTCTCTCTGGCGAGGGTAGAGGATGTTGGACCTCTGTCAGGACTGCCAGATCGGGATCTAGAGCTCCCCCGATCCTGGCAATGTCACCTCGCTCAACAGCGCCAGCTTCAAAAATGAGCACGTCAGTGTCTCTCGGCATGGCCAGTACATCTTTTACGCATCCGAGCCAATTTAGATCATTCATAAAAGCACAGTGCGTCTTGCGTGGATTTTCTTGCAGCAACTGACTGAGCAAAATCATTGTTGCACGCCTACCGGAGCTACCTGTGACACCGACGACCTTTGGCTTGACACAATGCCGCCAATAACGGACCATCTCCAGCAAGGCCGCTTTAGTGTCCGGCACCGCTATGATGGTTGCATCTTTTGGAGCTGATTTATACTGCGCCCTCCGATTGACGATCAGACCTCTAGCACCGCGTTCGATCGCCAATCCTAATTGATCGTGAGGATCCTTGGACTGCGATGGGATAGCTATAAACCAATCACCAGGCTCGATATCTTGTAAGTGCCAGACGATCCTTCCTCGACCCTCGTCAATATGCCCGGACTTTAAGTGACTATTGGTCGAGTAAAGTATCTCATTTGCGGTAAAAGATGCTGACATAATCACCCCAGATGTGTGCAAATATTTGAATATTTGGAAGTTGCAATACATGCAAGTATATCTCATTGCCTCGCGCTGTCAAACTATTTGTCGCGAGCTTCCAAAGAGCAAAAAATAGATACAAAACGGCACGCAGTCTCGTTATCGCATCAATGAATAAAGCAAACCATGTTTACATGTTTTAACTTTCAAAAGTTTGCATATATGCAAGTTTCAAGAATGGCTGAGTTAAAGCCGTGTTTGAGATAGGGCAGTGGCCATAAAGACCTATGCTCCGCGCTTTTTGCGCTTATCCAGAGGTTTTTCGGCGCCCCATACAGACTTGGCGCTCTGGATTGCCGACATCATCTGCTCCACTTCGGACGGATCAGGGGAGATAAAATTGACTCCCTCCATGATCCACTGTGCCAATTCTGGTCTCCGCAGGTGATAAAAAACATTTCTGCCCTGTCTCATCTCTACCACAAGATGATGACTCCGGAGTACAGCCAACTGCTGGGAGACCGCCGAGGGAGTTGCACCAAGAATGTCCTTGAGAGCTCCTACTGTCAGATCTTCTTTTTTTAGCTCTTCGATTATGCGGATGCGCATTGGGTGAGAAAGCACACCAAAGAGTTTTGCCAACTCGGCACTGACGACAGCTCTATAAGGCATAAGGACCCCAATATATTTGTGCAAACATTAGCATATCTATATATGCAACCATCAGTCAAGTAGCTTTAGAACCAGCTCCGAACCCAGCCAGCAAATGCATACAAGCTTCCCAAGTATCACCTACAGATGCACAGCTTGCGATATCATGGCGGTGTCTACATAGGTGGGTTGCGAGGAGAGTAATGGGATTTTTGCACAAGCTCCGCCAGCAGAGAGGATTGCCGAGCTCAGCAATGAGATGCGTTTATAAAATGGAATTCTAAAAGACCGCTAAATCTAAGGAGCATCGCAAATGACATCGACAGCCACACACAGCGCCCACGCTATCTCGTACCGCACCATCAATATCGATGGTCAGGACATTTTTTATAGAGAGGCCGGATCAAAGGATCTGCCCAATATATTGTTGCTGCATGGTTTTCCATCGTCTTCGCATATGTTTCGCAATTTGATCCCCATGCTAGCCGATCATTATCACGTGATCGCGCCGGATTATCCCGGATATGGGTATAGCTCCATGCCGGCAACCACAGAGTTTAAATACAATTTTGACAATATGTCCGACCTGATCGACAAATTTACCGTCGCCATAGGCCTCGACAAGTTTGCCATGTACGTACAAGACTATGGAGCGCCGATCGGTTACAGGATCGCTGCCAAACACCCGGAGCGCATCCAGGCCATCATCGTGCAAAACGGCAATGCCTATGTCGAGGGTCTCGACAACAAGTTTTGGCAGCCGATCAAAGAGTTTTGGGCTGATAGATCCGAGGCTACTACTGCACCTCTGACATTTTTGGTCACGCTTGATGCCACCAAATGGCAGTATCTAAATGGAGTACGTAATCCCGAGGCCATCAGTCCTGACGCCTGGTCTCATGATCAGGCCGGTCTCGATCGTCCGGGCAACGCTGCAATACAGCTGGATATGCTCCACGACTACCGATCTAACGCTCCGCTCTACCCGCAGTGGCAAGAGTATTTTAGGACGCATCAACCGCCTATGCTCATCGTTTGGGGCAAAAATGATGAGATCTTTCCTGCCGCAGGAGCTGAGCCCTACAAGAGAGACGTAAAAAATCTCGAATACCATCTGCTTGATACGGGGCATTTTGCATTAGAAGAAGACTGCGAAACAATCGGCACTCTCATCAATCAATTTTTGGCAAAAGTACATGCTTAGGTCATTAGCTTGGGCGTTACTGTGGTTGCTGGTATCACAGCCACTAGCTTTAGCAGATGATGGAGATGCCGCCACGCTCGATACCAGTAAGGTACCAAAGCAAGCAACTCGCCTGGAACAGTTTGCACCGCCTGGGTGGCGCATCGCGCAAAAATACGTCGGCAATCTGGATAGCGATCCCTATCCAGACGCCGTATTGTTTTTGATCGAGAGCAATGGGAAAAAGCCGGAGGAGCCGCGCGGCCGGGGCATGGCTGTAGTAGTCAAAAAAGGGGACCTGTACAGATTGGTTGGAGTCTCGGCCAGGACTCTCCTCTGCACCACATGTGGCGGCATGCTTTCCAATCCGGCAGATGACTCCGTCGATTTCACAGTCAAAAACAAAGTCATCATCATCAAACAGCTCTGGGGATCGCGTGAGGCATGCGACTCGACGCTACGCTATCGCATCGATCCTACAGGCCGGGTGGCTTTGATTGGTGCAGACTTTGACCATTACGATAGGGGCTCTGGCGAGAGCGAGATCATGAGTACAAACTATCTGACCGGAGATAGGACCATATTGAGACGCCAAATGCATGAGAAAGGCCCGGATACGGTACTAAAGCGGCAACAAATAAAGATCAAGCCTCGCAAGATCTATATTGAAGATGTCGATCCGCAAATGCTGGCAGAAGCAACAAAATAAATCAATGTCGAAATTTGAAGCCATATCTTTTGTTGTCTCAAAATGAAAGATTGGCTGTCTAGTGCCTTTGCGGCCGCTCTACCAAAAACATATCTAGTATGCAGCTTTACACTGTAAGCACACCATCCTGATAATGAGCGCAGCAAAATATTGCTTGCACTAGTGACCAGGAGTATTGTCATGCAAAAGAAGACCACACGAAAAAAAGCTCCCGCAAAGACTATCGAAAAAAAAGAAGTGGTGGCCGCCGTAGCTAAGAGTGATGCTCCCATTGCGCAGGTTGTGGCTGAAACGACAATCTCGCAAGAGTCTATCCAAAAACGGGCATTTTTTTTGTGGCATAATGATGGTCGTCACCACAATAGATCCCTGGATTATTGGATCATGGCTGAGGCTCAGCTTGCAAAATGCGGTTTAGCGGACTGATATTGATCGGCACCATCTTTGGATTGTTGCAATCAGATATTTGTGCAAACGCAGCAGACAACAAGCAGTTAAACTCCATTTACCAAGAAAGCCTAGTAGCATATCGCGCCGGTCGTTACGGTGACGCTCAAACAAGTCTTGCCAAGGCACTCACTTCGATGCCCAGGACAGACAGTCGATTTGCTAATTGCTATTACATGTTGGGAGATTGCGCTTATCAATTGCGTGAGATACCTCTTGCACTTACATGTTTTGAGAGGGCCAAGGAAGCGACTTCGAATTTTATCCTGCAACAGAGGTGCCTGGCATACATAGCTGCAATCAAGCAAAGACAGGAAAATCGCCCTCCAGCCAGACCGTCCACGCCCCCTTTTAATGACTTACAACAACAGGTCGCGAGGGAAAAGCAAAGGATCAACCAACAACTAACCGAAGACACAAGTGGGCCGAGGACTCGGCGCTTTGAAATACAAAGCCCTTTTTACAGTCGAGCTAAAGCCTCTACACCTAGATTTGAGGAGACCCAGAAAAAGCTCGCGCAGGTCGATGAAGTCGCAAAAGGACTCAAGTTGCAAGAAGAGTCAACTGTCGGCAGCTCGCAATTGGTCAATGATCTGAGCAACTACTACATACGGACCTATAAAAATTTTGGTGGCGAATAAATTGTTTAGCTAAATTGCGTGAAATTGGTTGAACAATACAGTCATACCAAAAGCTGTTGCGGCAGCCAATCCTCCAACTAAAACCATTTGCCAGCAGCTTTTTAGAGGACTATTACTCGAAAACCGTCCTTTTAAATAGCCAAAAATCGCAAGCGCTATCATTGTCACGACTACCGAAGTCCCCAATGCGCTCTGCGTATCTTTTAAAACCATGTACGGCATGAGCGGGATAATCCCTCCCAAAATATAGGCCAGCCCTATCGTAAAGGCGCTACGAAAGGCTTGTCCAGGTTCAGGCATCTCGAGCCCCAACTCAAAGCGCATCATAAAATTGACCCAATGGTCTGGGTGCTTTTGAAAGGCTAAAAGTATGGGCTGAATGTCCTCATCTGTCATGCCGTATTGTTTAAAGATCTCGCTCACTTCTTTTTTTTCTGCTTCTGGTATATCACGGACTTCGCGCCACTCACGGTCTTTTTCTTTGCAATAGTGGTCGTGATCGCTTTTAGTGGCCAGGTATCCTCCCAGCCCCATAGCGATAGCGCCCGCCGCCACCTCAGCCAGGCCGGCAGTGACAATGATCCCGCTATTGCTAACTGCACCGCTCAGGCCGGCTGCAAGAGCAAAAGGAACGGTCAAACCATCCGACATGCCAATGACGATGTCCCGGACAGATTGGCCAGCGGTAAAGTGCCGCTCGATATGAGGTGTTTGTGGCATCGCAGATCCTGATTTGTAGAGTCTGAAAGTGTGAAGGCGAGGGTATGCCCAAAGTCAAGAGATAGTATATAATAGTTGCATGGTTGCGAAAGTGCGCAATCGGGCAAGAGGATCTATTATGAGCGCTAAACTATTAGTTGGAAACATCCCTTTAGAGCTGGACGTAGAGACTCTACAGGATTTGTTTGCTAAATACGGTAGCGTCAGATCGATACACATCCCGGTAACGGACATAGGGCGATCCAGAGGATTTGCCATAGTGGAGATGACATCTCGTGGAGAGGCCTTGAATGCGCACGCGCATCTTGCCAGCGTCTCGCTAGACGGGCGGCCCCTAACGATCAGTCTAAACGTCGATACAAATCAAAAACAACAAAAGACCCTTTGGGAAATGTGCAAGGGATTGTTTAATCCAAGCAAATAGCTTTTTGCACCTATCCCCCAAATATGCCATCATTTCAAAACTAGTACCCGAGTGGAGAAGTGATGACTACGCCGAGGGCATTTGCTGCAGCAAGGATATTGGCCTGTCTTTTTACTTTAAGCCTTGGCATCATTGTCGCTGTGGGTGACGCAAATCATGTACAAGCCGCAAATAAAGAGCGCTGTATAGTCATCCAACAAATGGATGCCAAAGTCGGCAAGATGACCTTATACATAGGCCGAGATCATGCGCGCATCGATTGCATGAACGATCACTGCACCATGGTAGCGGCCGCACCAAACTGGGACGTGACGCTGTTTAACAAGGACAAGTACGCCGTGTATTTTAAGTCTGCGCAATGGCAGTCACAAGGCCTCGATAATGTGGTGGCTTCTAAAAGGCATATTTTTAATGACTACAAACATACAAAAATAAAATATCTAGGTAAATCAGCAATAAAAGTGGTGCGTCAATTGGACCCAGCATATGCTGATAGCTCTGAAACGCTTTACAGGGGCAAAATAGCCAAAGGCAAGGGCATTACTGCTTCGTCGACATATATTGGATCAAGCGATTTTGCATTTGCACCAGGTGCAGCTCGGTTTGTCGAGGGATTTTATTTATCACCCTTTTATGCGAGAGTGATACTCAAGGCCTACACTCCCTCAACTTTGGGCGAAAGGGTCCAACTGGATACCAAATCTATCGGCACTAAAGACCTTGACGACAGTTTTTTTGCAGTGCCACCTGGACTTAAAAAGGCTCATTCTATAACTGCGGTCATCGCAGGCGAAGACATCAATGGGCTATTGCTGGAAATAACCGAAGACCACTAATAAACCTACCAACCCTCTGATCGCAATTTATTTGCCTGGATCATTTCCTCATCAGCCAAACCATTTTTGCCCAGCATTTTGTAAGCCTGCGCCCGATCAGATCTATATTTATAAATATTTGGCTCTTTGCTAATTAGCCAATCCAATTCTTTTAGCCACCGAACAGTTTGACCGGCTTGCCTCAACAGATCAGCTCTGCGCTCGCGCATCCAAAAGCAATCTTGATTGCCCATGGCGATTGCCTTGTCTACTTCTGCTAATGCTTGTTTATAGTCTTTTTGGTATCCCAATAGCATGCCTCGTCTAAAGTGCAGGTGGGCGTAATTGGGATAGCGCTTAATCCCTGCATCAAAGGCTGCAAGCGATTTTTGGAAGTCTTGTAGCTCAGCGTAGCTACGGCCAAGTATGTTGTACCCCTCGCCTTGCAAATAATCTTGGCCGTTGGACAGGCCTAATTGCATATCTTTGACCGCTTGCTCAAACTCGCCACGCTCAAAATCTACACTGCCCCTCACTTGCAATGCTATCGGAGACCTAGGGTTGTAAGAGAGTGCCTTTGCACAGGCTTGTGCGGCTTGATCAAACTGCCTCTGGCGCAAATATTGCATTGCCGCATTTTCGTATTTAGTTTGACCAGACACCTCCAGCATCAAAGCACATTGCAAGATAAAAGTGGCTAGCAAAAGCAAAATACACTGTGTCAAGCAGGCACTAAATCTGATCGTCCTATTTTTTGCAAACAAGCTCATAAATTGCTACTAAATAAATCATTCCGAGCTCATAATCCTATAAAAGCTCCTGCGTGTCCATAGGAGATCGGTGATATAAATTGCATATATCAGCTTTGCAAATATAAATCTGCAAAGCTGGATCTTTAGTTGTATAACTAGCTTATGAGAGAAACCGCTGGCACCCTGCTCTACCGCACCAAAAACGACAAGATCGAGATCTTGCTGGTACATGCGTCCGGCAACTACAACAAAAAGGCAAAATGGAGCATCCCCAAGGGTTTGCCCGAGGATGGCGAGTCTCTAGAGCTGGCCGCCCGCCGCGAAACTCTAGAAGAAACGGGCGTATCAGCTCCTGCCAGACTCAAAGAGTTGGGGCATGTAGACTACACCAAGAGTAAAAAGCGCGTACACTGCTTTTATGGCAAGGCTCCTAAAAATGCTGAGCCCCACCCAGCTTCATGGGAAATCGACCGCTGCGAATTTGTACCCCTAAAAAAAGCTATAGAAAAAATCCATCCGGATCAGTTGCAGTTTATCGAGCGATTGCTCGAGGTGATTAGCTAGGAGCTAAGCTATCGGAACGGTACCTCCATCTATCGATGTATTCTACGCCTGTGATATTGCCGGTGTTATTGGCACACTAGATTAATACCGAGCCGCCATCGTGCCACCGTCAACATAGAGCTCGACACCATTGACATAGCTCGAGTCACTGGAGGCTAAAAAGAGCGCTGTAGTAGCGATCTCTTCTGATTTTCCGATCTCGCCACGCGGGATCTTTTGCTCAAACTGTGCCTTCATATTTGGTGTCAAGACAGTGGCAATAGCAGGGGTATCGGTCATACCCGGACTCAAGACATTGACCCTGATCTTGCGATCCTTGAGCTCGTTAACCCACGTTTGGGCAAAGATGCGTAACGCCGCCTTACTGCCACCATACACCCCAAATGCCGGATGTCCCTGGCTTGCCGCAATTGTGCCATTAAGTATGATGGCACCGCCATCGTTGAATAGCGGCAATGCTTTTTGCACAGTAAAGAGCGTACCGCGTGCATTGAGATTAAAAGTAGTATCAAACTGCTCTGGTGTCACATCCATGATAGACGCAAACTGTCCGGTCCCGGCGCTCGCAAAGAGTATGTCGATCCTTTTGCCGGATTTGCGCACCGTTTCGTACAAATGATCGAGATCGTCGAGATTCGACGCGTCACCCCTTACACCCGTCACATTGGCTCCAATCTCTTTCACCGCAGCATCCAGGACATCCTGCCTTCGACCAGTGATAAAGACATAAGCACCCTCTTGTACAAAAAGTTTTGCAGTGGCCAGCGCCATGCCGCTGGTAGCGCCTGTTATTACCGCGACTTTTCCGTCGAGTTTTCCCATGCCATTGCTCTCCTTACCTTACAATGTAGTTTTACCGACAAGCTTCATTATAGTACATTAGTTCCGAAACTCTGAACTACCAAGATAAAAGCATCTTCTCTTTAGCAACAGTCATGACCAAGCCCCTCGTTCATCCTGCAATAGAAGACGTCCCCGTCGAAGCCATACTACATGCGCTCTCCGACAGGCATCGCGTCGCGCTTTTTAGCCAGATATTTCACCAGGACAATCCCAGCAGCTGCGTTACCCTATCCTGCGTTCTAGATCAAGCAATTCCAAAGTCGACCCTTTCACAGCACATGCGCATACTACGCGAAGCCGGCTTGATCAGAGGAGAGCGACGCGGTGTAGAGATGCGTAATACGTCTCGCCATGCCGAAGTGGAGGCACGCTACCCTGGTCTGTTAAAGGCAATCGTCTCTGCCTATGCGATACAGCTGGAAGGCAAATAGCGACCGATCGACCTCTTGAAAACTTAATATTGAAATTCCCCACGATTGCCAGAAAAAAGTGTATGTTGATTCTATACAAACTTCCTTTTTACAAATTTGGTATCCACTCAGATAAACGTCCAATTGCTCTGCTTGGAGCAAAAAACGAACTGTTTGCGTGCTTGATAATGATAATGCGTTATTGGTTGTTGTTCACATCTATTGGTAATCGATTCGGATAAATTCGCTATAGACGGCTTAATTTCCGCAATGTTCACGATCACATGTGATGCTGGGTTTATAAGACACGTAGACACTGATTCTTTCCTGCATCCACTGATTATAGATTGCAATTTTCCTAAATTAGCAAATCAAATTGGCAGTTTATTTTAGTGTTTTTCTTTTCGGAGAAATTATTGAAATGGGCAGGAGTTTGAAATACGACGAGCGTTTGCTGCTATCACCATGGTCTGACCTATCTGCTGAGGACAAGTCTCACGCAATCGCACACGCGTGTCAAATAGCCTATGAATTGACGTATTCACAAAGACCACCAACAAGAGAAATGGATTATTACACTGACGTAGTAACACAAATGTGGCTATATGCGAAACCCAACGAGACATCGCCAGAGATTCTAAAGTGGTGGAGCACAATTAGAAACAACTCCACATATGCATATGATGAGCGTGTAAAAGCTTTTAAAAATGCGATAAACACATTACAACAATCAAATGCTTAGCCAAGCCTTACTAAAAAATTGATTTGTGGTTAATTAGCGCCTTCCTTATTTTGAACACGCCCTAAATGAATACAAATTTGCGACCTGTAGCCAGGACGGCCGGCAGCTGCCTCAGGGCCACAATCAGCCAACAAATAATTTAGAAGACTTTATTCATTACTTTTAAAACTTCATTTTAAACAACCATACATATATGTATGCGGCTGATCATTATCTTGTACAATCGATGTAATCAACGGCTCTTTACTTCATACGATCCAAATTCAGTTCAATTTAACAGGCATCTTATGCCATGGTGCTGCTAACAAAAATTTTTGATGATCGGTACGCATGCACCCATTATCGGTGGCCGACCTCAAAAACGCATGCCCCGAAAATACTAACCCGAATGGGGGATATCCAAGGCCTTTTCAAACAGATAATGCGAGACGCCCCACTCTTGCCCATGCTCATACCCCCACAACTCTGAGCAAGCCAAAAAGAACAGCCGCCAATACATCCACCATCTCCGGACTTGCTGATCTCCGTATGTGCTCGCAAGGATTGGCATCAACGCCTGACTGTGAGCGTTCATATTTTGCAGCCAGCACTCAGCAGTCTTTTGATAGTGAATGCCAGAAATTTTCCAATCCTTCACGATCTTCATATCTTGGTCAAAACAACCAAGTAGTTGGTGAGAAGGCATGGTGCCTCCACTGAAAAAATACTTAGCCAGCCAATCATTATTGTCTTGCCCAAAGTGATATTGATAGTGAGCGTGGGTAAATATGTGGACAAATAATTTACCTCGAGCCTTTAGCCAGCTGGAGATATTTTTTAAAAGCACGGCATAATTTTTGACATGCTCAAACATCTCAATCGAAACAATGCGATCGAAAGTATCATTGGGAAATGAAAGAGCATTGATGTCACATGTGATCACTCGCACATTTGTCAGGCCTAGCCGCTCAGCTTTGCTCTCGATATATTGCCTCTGAAAACGTGAATTAGAAACAGCCGTCACTTGAGACTGTGGAAACCTTTGCGCGCAAAAGAGAGTCATCGCCCCCCAGCCGCACCCCAGATCCAAAATACTGTGCCCATTGGCGATCTCAGCCCGCTCACAACTCAAAGCCAGCATGCGCTCTTCGGCGCGAGCAAGATCGTCACCGTCTTCGAACAAGCAGCAGCTGTATTTCATAGCAGGTCCAAGTATATTGCTAAAAAAGGCTACTGGCACCTCATAATGCTGAGTATTGGCTCGATCTGTCTCTATGGCGATTGGGTATGCTTTTAGCTGCTCGGCAAAGTCTCTAGTCTCTTGCATTATCTGCTCTGCATTATCCAACCTAAGCCCTTGCAATTTGGCCTTGAGCATCTGCCTGATACCGCGGCGGATGAAAAATTGCGGCACAAGCCCCGTGGCTATGAGATCATAAATCAGCATATCGGATTTTTGATCCACACTATATCTTTTTTGATTTAATGTCGATGACATCAGACCTTTCTCCTTGGAAGCGGGATAAAAACGCTGGTAGTCCTCACATATTCGGCATAATCACTCCTGGTTTGCAGAGAGTGGGCTTCTGATGGCTTAATGCCAGTCGCATAAAAAAGCAGGTATAAAATCAAGGTCGGGCAGATCAAAGCCCAGATACCATAAGGCGCGTCTATAACGTATAAGGCAAAGGCAACTGAGGTCAGCCACTCAAAAAAATAGTTTGGATGCCTGGAATAATGCCATAGACCGACTTGGCATGTCTTGCCCTTGTTGGCAGGGTCATTTGCAAAAGCAGTTAGCTGTTGGTCGGCCAAAGACTCACCAATCGAGGCCACAAGCCACAAGAAAAAGCCGGCGATCATCCAGATGCCAAAATCAGGACGCAAGGTGGCGACTGCAATGATCATCGGCACAGTCATGATCAGCAACACAACACCTTGAAACAAAAAAACAAATAGCATTTTTAAATCGGCATTTGCTCCCATGTCGGCTCTAAGCCGAGTGTATCTGGGGTCTTCTTGAGGATACGATCGCAAAAACCGCTTTAATAAATGCAAAAACAATCTGCCACTAGAGATCCAATACATAGCAGATAAAAGCATGCTCCCAGGTAAGCAGACCTGAGCCAGAACACTATAGACAATCGATAAATAAATAAAACCCAGTGCCCAGCCAACATCGACTATACCGGCGTTGCGCAATTTTAATGCAAGCACCCAGAATCCAATCATGTAGAGACTGATAGCTAGTAACCCAGCTGCTAAGAGAAATAGAATGATGCTCATATATTATTCCATTCATGAGATAGCGTAGGATTATTTGGTCGCGAATAGAGGGCTTGCACAACAGAAACGTTGCGCATAGCAAAGGCCGCCTGGCAGTACTCAAAATAATAAAGCCACTTGCGCATAAATCGATCGTCAAAACCCATGGCACGCAGTTGCGCGCGATGGCTCACAAAATTGTCTTGCCAGGCACGCAAGGTCCTGACATAAGAATTGCTAAGGTCGGCCAAGTCGACCAGAAAGAGCTCACCACATTTGACCATAGCCGTATTAACTCTATAGAGCGAAGGCAAAATCGAACCCGGGAAAATATGCTTTTGGATAAAATCGACATTGGAACGCAGGACGTCGTACCGCGAATCCGCGCTGGTGATCATTTGCATAAGCAATAAACCATCACGGACTAGCAGAGAGTCTACTTTTTGTATAAATTGGTCCATATATTTTTCGCCTACGGCCTCGATCATTTCGATTGACACTATCTTGTCGTAAAGCCCGCTGTGCAGCCGGTAATCTTCGAGCCGCAAATCGATTTTGTGCTTGAGATCCAAATCGGCAATCAATTTGCTTGTGTAATCATATTGTTGTTGGGATATCGTCAAGGCCGTCAGAGAGCAGTCAAAGTTTTGTGCTAGATAACAAGTCAAGCCACCCCAGCCGCAGCCCAAATCTAATACGCGATCACCAGGAGCAATGCGGAGCTCCTTTGCAATCCTCTCAAACTTGGCTAGTTGAGCGTCATGCAGCGAGTAGTCCCGGGTGTACAAACCGCTCGAATATGCCATGGACTCATCCAAAAATAGCTTAAAAAAATCATTGCCGAGATCGTAATGCTCAGCAATATTTGTTTTGCTTTTGGCAATCGAATTATCCCTGAGCGCGTGACCTATCTTATTGAGCACCCCTAGCAAGTTAAACATGGCATTGGCGGTCTTGGACTCATTGAGCAAAACCGAATCCTGATTTAGCAAAAACCAGCTTATGACGGATCTGATAGAGTGCAAATCGCACAATCCGTCGAGATATGCCTCGGCCAGCCCGAGGTCACCAAAAAGTAGACAGCGCTCAAAAAACTCATCCGAGTGCACAACGATTTTAGCCACAGGACTGAAACTATCAATACCTGCACCAAAAGTCTGGCATTGCCCATCGGGCATTTGTATCTCCAATCTGCCCTTGGGCATTTTTTGCAATAAGGCGATTATGGTTGCTTTTGCAAACCTGCGCATCCATGAGGAATTACCGGTGTTTATCTTGCGCTCATCCAACTGCATGCTCATTTTTATCTATCCCTACTTGCCGATAACACTGTCTGCTTCATTTTTGTTGCCAGGCGCTTTCCAATAGCCTATTTGCAGGTCAGCGTCCTGCTGCTTACGGCGATATGGCACGCCTTTTAGCCACAAGAGCAAGGCTTGAAAATGAATCCCCCATATCACTTGAGCTGTAGCAAATGGCCGCACAAAAAACGCGCCAATCAGCTGCCCATCACTCAATGGTTTTTGTTGACCGACCATACGAGCCTCAAGTACATTGCCTCGAGGCGACACTGTCGTTATGTCAGTCCTAAATCCAAGTCCAGGCACACCTATATCAAATTTAAAATCATCATCCGGTCGAGCAAAGGGAGAGACATAAAACAATTTCTTTTGCTGATCAAGCAGACGGCCCTGTGCATTGGCATTGATTACGTAGATCTTTTTTTCCCTAAAGGTATTGGACACCTCACAAATACAGCACGCAAGCTGATCTTGGACATCGTAACAATAATAAAAGCTGATCGGATTAAAAATATAATTGAGGACTCTTACATTGGTCAAAAGGGACACAGAGCCGAGCTGTACAGTGATGCCGGCGTCTCTGACTATCTTTTGCACTCTTTCAATCAGAGAAAGGCCGCGCAAATCTGGACAGGAAAGATAATCCATGTGATGGAAAGAATAAATATTGAATGCATTTATGCTAAGTAATTTGCACGCAGAGGCTAAGCCATCCAATCGCATTAGCGGTAGCAAAAACATAAAATGTCTCAGCGAAAAGCTGTGTCGTCTGGGAACCAAACGATGATGAGTAATGCGGCAATCATAAATGTATGCGCCATCAATCATAATTGTCTGCTCTTAAAAATCTGAGCCAAATCCCAAGCTGACTTTAATCCATCCTCATGAAAGCCATAACCAAAATAACTACCACAAAAAGAGATGCGATCGTGGTCGGGGCCATTATTTAGACGAGCCAAGTCGCTTTGAGCACTGATGGCAAGCTTGTCAAAGAGAGGATGGTGGTAGACAATCCGCCTGACGATCTTAGCCTTGTCTATCAAATGTTCAGCGTTAAGAGAAACAAAATAATCTTTCTCTTGAGATACATTCTGCAGATTATTCATCCAATAATGCGTGCTTGCGCTTTCAGAGTCGATGCGATAATTCCATGAGGCCCAACATCTTGGTGCCTTTGGCATGACCGAACTATCTGTGTGCAAGATGGTGTGGTTTTGCTGATATGAAAATGCGGATAAAAGGCTGGACTCCAGCGTACTTGGTCGGCTGAGCAAAGCAAGTGCCTGATCGGCATGGCAGGCCATGATCACTTGATCATAAGATTGACAGTCCCCATCTCGGCAGTTGACCATGACATCTTGCGATTTGCGCTCAACGCTGACGACTTTTGCACATTTGCGCACATCGGCCTTGACGCAATCAAGCAAGAGCTTGACGTATTGCCTGGAGCCACCATCGACCGTCCACCATTGATGCTGGGTACTCACTCCCAAGAGTCCATGATTGGCAAAAAAGTGCAGCAAGGTGCTTGCAGGAAAATCCATCATCTTGCCGGGGGGCGCAGACCAGATAGCAGCGCTCATCGGCACTAGATACATGTCTACAAAATCTTTGCTAAATCGCTTATATTGCACGTATTGTGCCAGGCTCATCGCTTTGACGCTATTGTCTAGCAGGTCTGCCTTGCCCTGGCAGTTAAAGCGATTGATCTCTAATAAAAGCCGCAAAAAAAATGGCTTGCAAAAATTGCTGCGATCCCCAAACAATCTGTTAAAGCTAGCACCAGCATACTGCAATCCAGTTTGGGCATCTTGCACAGAAAACGACATATCAGTTTGTTTGATAGGTACATTTAGTTGCTTAAATAAATCGAGCAGCAGAGGATAGGTCACCTTGTTAAAGACCATAAACCCTGTGTCCACAGGTATCGTATGGTGTCCCTCATCCACCATTACGGTATTGGCATGGCCTCCCAGATAATCTTCCATTTCATATAAGACAAATTGGCAATCAAGGTCTCTCAAATAATAGGCAAGACCCAAACCCGAAATACCACATCCGATTATGGCGACTCTCTTCACGACTCACGCTCTTTAAGCGCTACTTTGCGCATAACGGCGTCCGGCACCGGTTGCAAGTCATAAATCAAGCCAATCTTGCTCATACACAAAAGGATTAAATAGGTAATATCCAGCTCCCACCAGACAAATCCCTGCCTGACGCTGTTGCTATATCTGTGGTGATTGTTGTGCCAGCCTTCGCCAAACGTCACTAAAGCCAAGATCGGATTATTGCGACTATCGTCAGGTATATCAAATCTCCTGTAGCCAAACATATGCGCAAACGAATTGATAGAGCAGGTCGCATGAAACAAGATTGTCGTACTGATAAAAAATCCCCATACGATAAGCTGCAGACCGTTGGTCTGAAACTGAGGCATTGTCGCTTGCAAATATTGACCTAGTCCATATAGACCGATAAAAAGGAGCAATGGTATCACCCAATCAAATCGATTTAAAAATCGGAGCTCTGGATACTTTAAAAAATCAGGCACCTTTGTGTAATCAGTAGGCATGTTTTTAGTGGCTGTAAGCCAACCTAGATGCGACCATAAAAAGCCCCGCACCACCGGCGAGTGAGGATCATTATCTCGATCCGCCTCCTTATGGTGCGCCCTATGATGCGCCGCCCACCATAAAGGTCCGCGCTGCATAGCCGTTAAACCCAGTATCGCAAAAAAGGCCTGAGCAATTCGCGAAGCTTTGAATGATCTATGCGAAAAATAGCGGTGGTAGAAGCCTGTAATCGCAAACATCCTTATGCAATAGAGCACCAGGCAAGTCGTGACAGCAAACCACGAGGTCCCTGTAAAAATGACTCCAAAACAACCAAGGTGCAAAAAGAGGAAGGGAATCCATCTGTCATACTCTGTCCGAACTGGACCTGAGGCTGACAAACGAGGATCATCGCTCACATTATCTGAGTCAAGCCACCTGAAGGCACGCACAATGCCCGGTTGTATCTGCATAAGGGTACTTCTGAGCTACCGACCTACTCAGAATAAGCTGTCTTTATGAACCCCAAGTGAACGGAAAATTGAACGGAAGCTCAAACCAAAATACACTACCCGTGCCTAATTGTGAGGTGAAACCAATCTGGCCACCCATCAAAGTCACCAGACTCTTGCAGATGCTCAATCCCAGACCAGTGCCACCATACTGCCGACTGATGGATTGGTCGATCTGATGATAGGGTTCAAACAATGTCTTGGCCTTAAGATTATCGATACCAATGCCTGTATCTCTTATCTCAAATCTGGCATTGATTTGCTGATCATCTTTGGACACGACCATTCCGACAATTTCTACTGCTCCATCTTTGGTAAATTTGATCGCGTTTGAGACCAGATTGATAAAGATCTGTCTCACTCTCAACTCGTCCCCAATGACCGTTTGCAAATCACTATCGATATTGGTGGTCAAATCGATTTTATTAGCCTCTGCTAGAGGGCGCGTCAATACGACCGTATCATGCACCACCTGAGCCAGGTTGAAAGGTCGATCTTCTAGTTTTATTTTGCCGGCTTCGAGTTTTGATTCGTCTAGCAAATTGTTGAGGATCGCCAATAAGCCGTTTGCAGCACCGAGGCTGTCTGTTGCAAGCTCGAGCTCTTCTGGATCTTGCGCAATATCGGTCAAGCATTGCAAAAGGCCAATAATCCCTGCTAGTGGCGACCTTATTTCATGGCTGACCGTGGCTATAAAAGCGGACTTGGACATGCTAGCAGCCACAGCGTTGTCTTTTTCTTTAACCAATTGGGCGGTACGCTCGGCTACTTGTTTTTCTAATAGTTCGGCAGCACGCTTTTGCTCGTGGATATCGGTGGTGGTCCCAAACCAAGAAATAATACGTCCGTCCTTATCCTTGAACGGATAGCCCCGAGTCAAAAACCATCTGTACTCACCATCCGCCGAACGCACTAGCTGTTCGGCTTCGTAGCTGGATCCCTCAGCAATGGCCTTTCCCCAATCTTCATCCATTTTTTTGAGCATTTCGGCCGAAAAACTTTGCCGCCATCCCTGTCCCAGCGACTCAGCTTCGGTGAGACCAGTGTATTGATACCAGCGATCGTTAAAGAAGTCAGCATTGAGATTGGCATCCGTACTCCAGACTATATTGGGCAAAGCGTTTGCCATGGTGGCAAACTTTCTCTCCTGGTGAGAGAGGTCAAACCGAGTCTGCCTGATGTCCTGTACGTTGTTTGCTATACCAACCCATCGCACTATCTCGCCCTCAGCATTGCGTAAAGGCTTGACCTGTGTGACAAAGGTCTCGTAAACGCCATCAAAACGCTTTAAGGGAAACTCCATCTCGAAAGGCTCTTCGGATTTTATAGCGTGATTGAGCTTTTGCTTGATGAGCGGCAGCAATTGCGGATCGTGAACAATCTCCCAGCCCCAGCCCTTCATTTGATCAAAGGTAGTGCCCGTATACTGATACCAACTGCTATTGTAAAAATCGACGTGTCCATCCAGACGAGCACTCCAACAGGGTTGCGGCAATGCATCAAATAACTCTCTAAAGACGACGACATCCTTTGCGATATCATCATAGACATTACGAAAGCTCGGACTCATGATGCACCCTTAACCAATTAGATAGGCCTTTCAGACTCATAAACACGAGGGTTAAGACCTGGTGGGCGCAAGAAAGTTGCATATTTATTTTTAAATGAGTCGAATCGGCAACACTTATAAAGTATCAACAGATAATTTATCGGCTAAAGCCTGGTCTTGTAGTGCTCGGGCCTTCTGTCCCATAGCCGTATAGGCCTTTGAACGGGCGTACAAAAGGCGGATTTTGCATGATGGATTGGTTGCAGCGTCGATCCCTTTTGTGCAATCAGAGACTGCTGCGGAATATTGGCCCAGCTTGAGCTCTTGATCGACGAGATCGATGTACAAGTAAAAGTCGCTGGGTTCTAAGACCAGGGCCCGACGAAAATCGCTCAGTGCTTTATCGTTTTGCTTTTGAGCGGCGTAAGCCCGTGCCCTCAAAACGTGGGCACGGCACAAGGGTTTTATCTTAATAGCAGCAGTAAGAGCATCTATAGCTTCATTATTGCGCTGGACCCGCCGCAGGCAGTCCCCTAGCCGCACATAGGCGCCGGTTTCGCGGGGATGCTCTTTGAGATATCTCTGGTATGCCGGGATTGCAGTCGTCCAGTCATCACGCTTGTAGGCCGACTCGGCTAGTTGCAAATCGGAGTCGGCTGCCAGAGCAACGGGCAGCACAATGCCTGTCGCAAAGCCAATCATAGCCATTAGCGCCTTCAAAAGACTGCGCGCTTAATGAGCATCAGACAAACTGATTTCGAGGTCGACGCACTTGCGCAGAGCCTTTTGAATTTTCTCCCGCCAAGCCTTATCTCCCTCTAGCTCGAGATAACTGCAAATAGAGCCGACTTTTTTGAGTGCTCTGGCGGTTCTCCTAAAAGTTTCTTCAAAATCGGAGTGCTTGAGCCTCACCATTACGATGGGCATATTGGGTCTCTCCTGTCTGAGCCAGGCAATCAACTCCATAGCCCTCGACTCATCAAAATGTACTCCCACTATGATGGCGTCGTACACATTATGAGCTAGCAAATCCTTGGCTTGCGAAACTGTCGTTGCCTCGTCCACTTGATGACCAGCACAAGCCTCCAGGACTGGAGACATCACGGCTGGATCTTGTGCGACCAAAATGTGCAATGTTATTTACCACCTGCAAAGTGCTGCAAGCAAAATCTGGAGAGCTGTCGGATCCATTATATTAGTGGATATGGTCCAGGATGTGTTGAAAGATGTCGCTTTAGTACACTATGAAAGCATTTATACAGAACAAGGGCGGATGTAAAGCCCATGCTGCGGGTCTGGCTATTGCGGCCCGTCTAATTGGGATGCTCTCAATAAAAGCCCGGCCCTTGCCCGTATGGGCAGCTGCTCCGGACCTCTGGCTCAACTTTGCCAACACCTCAATTGGCAATCTGCACGAGGCGATCTTGTATAAGGGCATGGTAGTGGCCAGCCAACCAAACTTGTATGCTCGAGCGAAGGGGCGGGTCAAACTAGCATCGGGCCAGTCGCTCAAACTCTCGCTCAACTTTGATGGCACAAAACCAGAGCTTTTAGAGTGTTTGAAAGATATGCCTTCTGGCGCGATAGTCAGTATTGATTGTGGCAATTTGGAAAATTTTGGAGATTTGGCGCTTGCGCGGGTAAGCCGGTGCAAAGGACTGCTCGAACTGTACCTGCTCAATACAAGCGTGTCAGACAAAGGACTGCCATCTCTGGCGTCTATGAGCGATTTAAAAAAAATACAGCTAGCCGAAACTGACGTGTCAGCCGCCGGCCTGGAAGACATAACAAAATTGAAGAGCTTGACAAATCTAAACCTCAGAATGACAAATCTCAAAAACTCGGATCTGCATCCGCTTTGCAAAATGAAAACCTTAAAAATCCTCAATCTTAGCGATGCAAATATCGACAAGCAGGCGATCGACACGATCAGTCAAATGACTAATCTCGAAGAGCTTTGTCTATCGGGCAATGGCAAACTGACGGATAAAGATATTGCCAAATTGAAGACTCTAAAAAACCTGATCAATCTGGATTTAAAAAATACGAGCATCACTCCTTTGAGTATTGCTACCTTTAAATCATTTCCAAAGCTCCAGGTCTTATCGGTATCGTTTAACAAAACCGCTGAAAGCAAGTTGCGAAGCCAAATGCCCAAGATCAAATTGTCAGTCGAAAATGAAAGGTCGCAGTTTGCCCCAGAATTGTTTGGTCCCTTGCATTAGGCAATTTGCTCGATGGTACATTGGTCTGGCTTTTTGTCTGGCCTGAAACGCACCAGTGCAGCGCCATGCCTGAAGCGCTCATGTGTGACCTGGTCAAATTTGACTTCGACCACCAGCCGCTGTTTGAGAGGGACCCAAATAGCATCTGTATTTTTGCTCCAACGACTACGCTTACCAGGGACATTTTTTGTAAAAGATGAGGGGGCTTTTAGTTTCTCTAACTGCGGTGCCAGCGCCCGTTTTTGCTCATCTGTCAATCCAGCGACAAAGCCCACATGCTTAAACTCATGGTCATCGTCATAGAGCCCTAGCAATAGCGAACCAACCGTCTTGCCATCGTCTTTATAGCGAAAGCCACCGACGACACAATCAGCAGTGCGGATCTTTTTAATCTTTTGCATACCGTATCTAGTACCAGATTGATAGGACATGGTGGCATCCTTAATTATCACTCCATCGAGCTTGGCACTCTTTTGCTCGAGCCATTTCATTGCTGTCTTTGGATTTTTGCTAAAAGGACTAAGGGCCATACGCTCGTTTTGGTGGCTCGTCTTGCCGCCATCTACGTACTTTGAGGCAAATATTTCTAGCTCTGCTCTGCGAGTCGAAAGCGGCCTCTTGAGCAAACTGCGCTGATTAAGCGCCAAAATATCAAACATGACAAAAACGGCTGGAGTTGACTTAGATAGCTTGTCGATACGCGATTGCGCAGGATGGACTCTTTGCAATAGCATGTCAAAATCATGCTTGCCAGCTATCAAAAGCTCACCGTCGAGCACAAAGCGTCGGCATGGTATTGCCCGCAATGCCTCTGCTATCTCAGGAAAATATCTAGCCAATGGCTGGCCGCTTTTGGAGCGAAGGTCGATATCTTGACCGTCTTTATAAGCTATACATCTAAATCCATCCCACTTTGGCTCGTAGTAAAGCTCACCCATCCGCGTTTCAGGAAATTTTGAGATGAGCTTGGCCTCCATGGGCAAGAGCTCATGTTGATCCAGCAGATCGTCGAGTTTTGTTTTGTTTGTCTCAGGGTTCATGATTGTCCCTCTGTTATTTGCAATTGCTCTAGCGCATTAGCGACGCGACAATGCAACCCTGGTTCCTGAGAGACAATTGGAAGAAAATGAATATACATCAAAATCTAAATTTTAAAATCTAAATTTTAGAATCTAAATTTTAAAAGATTTGATCACTTCTACCAGAGCGCCAATTGGCACTTCTTTGCTAAGAAGTGCATCCATACCGGCATCCTTGCAATCGGCACCAATTTGCGAGGTCTTGTCTGCGGAATATCCAATCACAGGAATCCGAGTATGCGTGATCTTTTCGCGGCGGCGGATCTCGCGCGTACAATCGGCACCACTCATCTCGGGCATGCGGTAATCCATGATGACAGCAGCATAATTGCGTTCGCTGAGTTTTTGAAGTGCCTCGTGGCCGCCGGATACAGCCTCAGCCTGGATGCCCAGTGACTCGAGTGCCATTTTGGTACTGAGACGAACCATAGCATTGTCGTCTACCACCAAAACAGGAAGATCAGTGTCCTTAGAAAGTGCTGAATCTGTTGATGCCATTTAGGGTTGCCTTTGGATGCATATTAAGCTGATGGAAATACTAATAGGAGAGTAGTTGATGAGACGAATCTTTGACCGTTGAGTTCCTAAAGCAGCTTAGTCCTATTTTAGAGGCAACACAAAAACCCACCATAGTTGCCGAACTTGTGTGTTCCAAAATATAAGAACCAATCTGTAAAAAACCCATCATGCGCTCCGGCAATGTGGAGTTACTACGCTATGACGCGATCGGCACTTATAGACAACAAAAAATTTGAAGACAGATATAAGACCGGCAGCAGACCTGGTCAAACTGTCTATAATTAGAAAGAGCAAAAAGATCGAGCGCTGAAATCATTGTGTGTCAATGCTGTGGCCCTTTTTACGAATCTCTTTTAAACACTCTTTAAATGCTACCACCCTTTCTTCACGGTTATAAATCTCGCTATTTTTTACTCGCCTCCACCATTCTCCGTGATTGCCACTGACAATACTCGATGCGAGTAAAGGCGAAATGACGTATTCGTAGTAATCTGCATCGTCGATTTGCACTGGACCGCAATCAAAAAGCATGTTGACTTTGTACGAGACTTTTTCTATGGCGAGAGTCTTTTCGGCAGGACTCAGCGAGTCCCACCGGGCAAACAACAAATAATCTGAGAGGGCATCATTATTGAGGTTGATGTTGAACATTGCTTATACCAGAAATAAGTCATTGGACCTTGAGGACCCTTAAATCAACTAAAATCTTATAAGTCAAAGAGCGACATAATTTCAATTTAGCGTATCTCTATCAGGCGGTCAATGAGCTCAACCGCAAACGCTGAGGACTAAAATCATGGGGCCCAGACTCTGCTATTGTTAGTCTATGCAAAACTCACCGACTGGGGCGTTTCGCGCCCTCAGCAGTTTCAATTATCGCATCTGGATCACCGGCACGTTTGTATCCAATATCGGCACTTGGATGCAGAGGGTGGCACAAGACTGGCTAGTACTCACCCAACTAACCCATCATGACGCATCCGCTCTTGGGCTCGTCATGGCCCTGCAATTTCTTCCCCAATTTCTATTTTTACCGTGGATCGGCCCTGCTGCAGACAGGTTTGATCCGCGCAAAATGATCATGATCACTCAGGCTGTTCTTGGCCTCCTTGCGCTGGTTCTCGGTATATTGACCATCACAGGTCACATCCAGCTATGGCACGTGTATGTTTTTGCATTTTTGTTCGGTAGCGCAGCTGCCGTAGATGCCCCAGTCCGCCAGACATTTCTCGCTGACCTGGTACAGGAGCAGCACCTTAGCAATGCAGTCGCTCTCAACTCTACGTCATTTAACGCAGCCCGCATGGTCGGCCCAGCCATCGCTGGCATTTTGATTGCAAAAACGGGTATCGGATGGGCATTTGTATTTAACGGAGTTTCTTTTGTAGCAGTCCTGTTATCGATGGCCGGGCTGCGAGGATTGGCACCACATAAGAGCAACAAAACTCAAAGCAAAGGCGACTTTATCGCAGGCTGTAGATATGTCTGGCAGCGAGGCGACTTGCGCATCAATATGCTCATGCTGCTGATTATCGGTACATTCGGCCTCAATTTTCCTATTTATATATCAACGATGGCCGTACGCATTTTTCACAGCGATTCACAACAATTTGGCTTATTGTCCTCAATCATGGCAGTCGGCACCATAAGCGGAGCTCTCCTGGCTGCTCAGCGTGAGAAGCCTGCTTTTGGCAGCATGGCGACATCCACTCTGCTTTTTGGTGTTGGCTGCGCTTTAGCCGCGATCTCTCCAGGGTATTGGTGGTTTGCAGCATGCCTGGTGATAATTGGCATCGCGGCTTTGACCTTTATCAATACTTCTAATGCATTGATGCAACTTACGGTCGACCGCACCATGCGAGGACGCGTGATGGCTCTGCGCGTGGCGGTTGCTCTAGGCGGCACGCCCATTGGCGCACCGATCACAGGCTGGATAGCCGATCATTTTGGTCCGCGATGGGGGCTGGGAGTGGGTGCTGTAGCTGGATTCTTAGCAGCTGCAATGGCACTCATCTATCTGCGCTTGCATCCTACATCCAACCAATGATAAGCATCCTCATCGAGCTGCTTCCGGCAGTTTAAATTGCACACGCACAACGGCCTTATTGGCCTCCTCGTGAAAATAAGCGACAGGGCACAAAAACCAGGCATTTTCGAGGCTCTCGCCTACGGCAAAATACAATTTGCCAGTTGTGCTCTCGCCTGGATACAAAAGCCGCTGACCAAAGGCCTCAGCCTCATTGATGCGGCGCTCCTCATCGTACTCATAGCGCTGCAAAACCGGCTTGTGCTCTTTGCGCTTGCCCTTGAGCGTCTGATACATACCCACAGTAGTAGCCGCCAGAGCCACTGAACCTACACTTGACGCGATCAAACGCATGCCATGCGTAGGCGGCTGGCCAATGGTGTCGATCTCGGCCTGGCCTGCGGCTCTAGCATCGGCGTGAGGCGTGACCAAAACCGCCTTTTCGCCATATACAACAACAGCATGGTCCGTATTGTTTGTAACGGTGCACATAATCGCCTTGTGATTGGCTAGTTTGCTCTCACCAGGCGTAAAAGAGACTGCGATCTTGGCCAATTGGTCCTGCAATTTTGGTACTATTTGCGGTGCCTGCTGCTGCTGAGGCTGCTCGATAATTGCATTTATCGCGCTATCGTCTATGGTGACGTTTTCGTTCGATAGAGGATCAGCGGCTGAGGCAGCTGGATGCAATATATAAAAGCTAGCCAACAAAGCCGTCAGGCTTACCATCACACCACACTGACTCATGATTTTTTCTTTCTCCTGACTGACTCATCCAGCGAAAAACCCATTGTTAAAGTGTCGATCGAGATCATGCCGATATCTCTCAAAAGCTGCGCTTGCGCCACTCTCGAATTGATGAGCGCTTCGGCTTCAGTCCGCAGGCCATCTAAATAAGTGGACTTGGCCTGGTCAAACTCCGCAGGAGTAGAAAGCCCTGCATTGAGCTTGACCATGGCCATACGCAGGGCTTCTTCGTTTGTATCGAGCAAGGTGCTAGAGTATTTGATCTGACCAAGGACGCTTAGAGCATTTGTATAATCCGCGCGTACCTGGTTTTCGACTTGTTGCAGTTTTTGATTGGCCTGCATTAAAGCGCGCCGAGAAAGAGTGCGCAGCGCAACAGTGTTGGATGCCGCGACGAGGCCGCTAGAAGGTAGGCTCCAGTTTAGCGACAGTCCTGCTTGCAAGGAGTTAAAGACTCCAGGCGTATTGAGCGTAGCTGTGTTTGTGCCGTTGAGATTGGAGGAGTTGCCCACACCGACGGCAATGGGTGAAATGATAGATGGCGCCACCGCGCCTGATGTCACCGAGGTGCCGGCCTGCACTGCCGACTGTGGAGTACCGCCTGCAGATGCCACAGATGAGGATGAACTGGTATTGGCACCACTGGACGAAGACGAGCCACTTGCAGCACTAAAGTTGGCTGTCTGACCCAGGGCGTTATTGGTAGCCGTGCCATTGGCAAAATTGTTGCCTCCCTGGGCGATCTGCGTCACGGCCAAACCACTCAAATCAGACGCATTGCCTTGATAGTTGAGCGAAGTGCGAGTATAGGCAAGAAACATCGAGACTGTCGGATACAAGTTGGATAGACCGATCTGCACATCCCGCGCCGAAGCCAGACGAAACAACTCATACTCTTTGAGTTCCACGCGGTTTTCAAATGCCACTTTAAGTAGTGCATTGATTTGCGGCTTGCCACGGATAAGGATGCCAGAGCCCAGCTCTAGATTGTCGGGCACGAGATTGACATTTAAAGGCATATTGAGCTCGTAAGACAGATCCAGCGATGCCGTGCGCGTAGCCACTTGCTGGGTCAAAAGCGCTTGATTGTCGGTCTCGAGTTGCGATTTTGCGAGCTTGATCTCGTACAGGGTGGCTGTGCCTGCCTTAAACGCTGCTTGCTTGAGGTCGAGCTGCTGCTTGGCCAATTCGACGGCCTTGAGTCTGATACGGAGGAGCTGGTGATCGAGCACCAGAGTCATGTATTTTTTATAGATTGCTAACAGCTCGTCTTCGCGAGCGGCTGTCGTGGCTAGTCTCCAACCTTTGCGTCGATAATTTTGCGCGACAGCAAAGAGGTAGTGATTGCCGCCAGTAAAGAGTGGAAATGTAATGACATTTTGGAAGACACTGGTAGAGGTATTGGTTGCGCTATTGATGTTTGCATGCGCAAACGAGGTATTGCTGCTGAGAGAGGGAGCGAAATAGCCGAGATAATTGTAAAAAAGAGCGTTGTAGTAGTTTTCGCTCTCTTTGGAGATCTTGATCGAGAGATTGTTGTCCATACCATATTGCAGGGCTTGCTTGAGGCTGATCGGTCGACTGTAGTCGGCATCCATCGCTAATGGCCGCATAGAGGCGATGTTTAGCAGAGAGCCAAATTTGAGAGGTTGACTCTTGATAAAGTCACGATCGTAGATAGCCATGTCGCCAGTGAGGGCCTGGCGCGTACTGGGGACCAGGACAGACGCCTCTCCAGGGGAGCTCCCGGCTGGAGGGAGATATGTTGGACCAGCAGGGTTTTGCACTTGCGCGAAAGCAGGATACGCCGCTTGTAGCGCCAGGCACATTGCCAGAACTGTCGCCAGCGGCCTATGCCCAGCGAGCGCGATCGTCATAGACTGGGCCTCTTGGCCAGCAAACGCTCAGCACTGATCATCCCCATATCGTGCAGGAGTTGGGCCTGCGCTTGATTGGACTCGATAATGGCCTGCGCCTGAGCGTAAAGATCGGCGATATAGGTATTTTCGGCCTGGATGACCTCGAGATTGGTGCCATTGCCGACTTTGAGGCGGATCATGGCCATGCGCAGGGCTTCTCCGGCGGCGTCGACTGCGGCGGCAGCACTGTCTATTTTTTGCCGAGCTGATCTGACTGCGATATATGACGATCGTACGTTTTGCCTGACCAATTGCAACTCTTGATTGGCCTGCATGAGCGACTGGCGAGCAAGGGCTCTGGCGCCGACGATATTAGCAGCATTAGAAAGGCCCATATTTTGCAGAGTCCAGTTGATCGAAAAAGCGTTTTGTCTCGTCTTGAAAGAACCACCATAGACGCCAGCACCGGCAGTGGTGCCGGAACCATTATTGCCATTGGAACCGCTCTGTGTAGCAACGGTGTCCGCCTGATTATAGACTTGTGAAAAGGCTACAGTCGGATACAGGCCAGATCCGGCCTGCTGCACACTGCGATCTGCAGCCAGACGAAACATCTCGTACTGTCTCAGCTCAGGTCTATTTTCCAATGTCTTTTTAATTGCCGTATCGATAGAAAGATCCGGAGAGATAAGACGTGCTTCGCTGAGAGATTCATCGCGTGGCACCATATTGACGGACAAAGGCATATTGATTGTGTAGCCTAGAGTCTGTGCCGATTGGCGCGTCGTGATCTGCTGAGCAAGCAAGGCCTGCTCGTCATTGGCGAGTTGGCTTTTTGATTGCACGATCTCATACTTAGTGCCAGTCCCGCTGGCATATTTTTGCTCGTTTATCGCTAATTGTTCTTTGTCCACCTGGACTGCCTTAAGGCGGATCTTGAGCAAAGCATGGTTTAGGACGAGCTGGGTGTAGGCTTTGTATACATTTAAAATGGTATCGTTGACGGTGGTCCGATAGCTGTTTTTCCAGCCGCGTGTGCGGTACATCTGAATCAAGACACCGTAAACCACGGATCCGCCGGTAAAGACTGGATAAATAACTCGCGGAGCAAAGACCTTTGACGTGGAGTGAGTTTCTGGATCGAGGATGTGGGTCTTGGTATAGGTATAGCCCATGTTCAAATTTGGCGCAAAACCAGCAATCTGACTGGCCAATTGTGCTTGCTGATATCGATAACTCTCGCGTGAGATCTGGATATCCAGGCTGTTTTGCATAGTGTAATCGAGCACGTCCTGCAGAGATATGGGTATATCCTGGCTGGCATCGAGCTCGATCGGACGCATGCGAGCGATCTGGATGAGGGCACCAAGCTTGATAGGACTCATGGAGAGCGTGCTGTTTTGCTCGTGCGTGCGAGGCTTATCCTCCGGTAGCGGAGATGGCGCAAAATCCCCCGTAACGGGATCAGTCTGAGTCAAACCGGTTTTTGAGCCGAGATTAGATCCAGGAGTGGGCGCCTGCCCCAGTGCCTGCGGACAGCTAAGGGTCAAAGTGGAGCTTATAAGGCTAATCGAGATGGCAGCATTGGTGCAAAGGTGAGCAAACCCGGGCAAAGTGCGAAGAAAGCCAATAAATTGCATCGATGATTTCCAAAATATCGAAAACGGTTGCGCTCAGCTAGCATCGCATAAACCCCGGACGACTTACCAGGGAGTTAAGCTCATCATGCCTAAATAGCCTATAGCGGGCTTGCACGCACCTTAATTGTCAGAGCAATATAAAATGGAAATCAAGCAAGAAAAACAATTATTACCGTGTATGTCTCAAGCAGCCAAATCCCTGCATCCATTGTCATCACAGACGATCAATTCGCATTTGCGCAGCACTGCCAGTTGTTTGCCAGCAGCAATGGCAGCATCGAGCCGCGTAAAACATATGGCCGGTTCATTCGAATCTTCTTCTTCTAGTGCCCAGAGTAGTCCGGAAGGCACGATCATAATATTAGCTTTGTGCATGTGAGAGCCTCAACAACCTGTGATTCTCAGGACTTGGCAGGTTCCATAAAGTTTCATTTTTTAATGTAGGTGATTTAATGCGTGGCATGGAACCAACACGAACGCCAGGAGTCCTAGCAACCACGCCATCCTCCTTTGCAAGCTTGGCGAAAGGTAGAAGCAGGCATGGGGCTCAAGGGAATGAAAAAGTTCAATATTGGCGCATTTTGCGCGGCTGCAACGATTGTTCTGGCCAATTTCCCTGTAAAAGCAGCCACGATACCTACCGAACTGGACCCGCATGCACAGGCTGAACAAGCTGCCGCCAAGCAAGCTGCCGATGCGATGAAATTGCAGGGACAAGTCGTGTCCGAAAGCAAGGACATCGGGGTTTTATCTCCGGATATAAAAAGCACTCAATTGCCTTTAAATAAAGTAGAAATCGTCCCCAAGATCACGGCATACAAACCTCGCCTCATCGTTGCTCTATCTGGCGGGGGATGCAAGGCGATAGGACAGATCGGCGTATTGCGCAGCCTCGAGGAGCATCATATAAAAATCGACGGCATCGTCGGCACTTCGATGGGGGCAACGATTGGAGGGTTATATGCAGCCGGAGTGCCGCTCGACGATATAGAGGAAATGTTTTTGAGTGGTCGGTTGCAACGGCACATGTTTAAAGGAGTAGGGCCGCGGGTGGCGGCTATGCCTTTTGATCCATTATGCCGTGCTGTAGGGATCAAAGCCAAGGGCGGATGGGCGACTGGCAAAAGCTTTGAAAAATACCTGGCTAAAGACGGTATGCTGCCGGCTCATTTTAGTGATCTCAAAATCCCATTTGCCTGCGTTGCCACAAATCTAATGGAGGGCAAATCGGATGTACTGGCAACCGGCGATCTAAGGCGCGCCATAGTAGCGAGCAACTGCATCCCGATAGTCTGCCGACCGATCCAAATCAATGGTCACCTCTATGTCGATGGCGGCATCAAGGCCAATTTGCCGTCTACACTCGCACGTGGGATGCACCCTGATATCCTGCTGGCAGCTCTGGCAGATGCCCCGATCAAACCACAGCCCAAAGAGCACTTCGATCACAAGAGAGCCGTGCTCGGCAGAGTCGTGGATATCATGCTAGCCAATGCAGACCGTAGCCAGGTAGCATCGAGCGATATCTTGATCTATCCAGACGTGGACGGGATCGAGTATCTCACTACAAACGCTGATGTGCTGCGCAAGGGTATTGCCTCCGGCAAAGCAGCCATGGATGCAGTAATTGACAAACTGGAAACGCGAATGGTCGCAAAAAAACAATAATAAGCTGTGTTTGGCACTCTACATTGCGCACAAATTATTTTGGCTGACAAACTAAATTGATGTTCGATTGTTGCCTCAATGTTATGCTGAAGTATAAACAAGGCATCCCGACGGCCCTTCCGGACAGCTCCATGTTTGAAAACCTCAAAATACCCATCGTTTTAGTCGACGATGAAAAAATCTTGCGTCTAGGCCTCAGGATGACCCTGGAAGGCATCCCGGGCATTACAGTCGTTGCCGAAGCTACCAATGGCCAGGAAGCGATCGCGATGGTCGAGCAATATCGTCCTGCGATCGTCCTTATGGATATCCGTATGCCCGAGCTGGATGGTATCCAGGCGACCAAGGCAATCAAACGCAGCGTCCCCGAAACGCGCGTGATCATGTTTACCGCAATCGAAGACGAAGAGTCATTTCGTTTAGGCTTACAAGCCGGTGCAGACGCTTACTGCCTCAAAAGTGCCAGCGAACAGCAGCTGTCCAGCGCCATTCAGGCAGTGCTGCAAGGAGCCAAATGGCTGGATTCCGGACTCACGGCCACTCTCCTATCAAAGCAAAAGGGCAAGGTAGCAAACACCGAGCTCTTCTCAACAACTCAACACAAGATCCTGGCATATCTCGAAGAAGGCAAAGAGCTGGAAGCAATTGCCATCAATCTCAATCTTTCTATCGACTCAGTCAAGCTCCAACTACGAAACATCATGAATCTGCTCAAAGACAAAGAATCAACTCAGTTTTTGAGTCATCCTCCCCGGTCTATGTATGCAGAGGCAGATGCAGAATCAAAAATGGACCAAGAGCATGTAACTCAAGTCATCCAACTTGTGCACCAATCAGTACCACATGCAGTGCCAGGCCACGTCTTTGCCGGCAAGTATGAGATACTGCAAAAGCTAGGCAGTGGAGGCATGAGCACTGTCTTTAAGGCTCGGCATATCATGATGGACAAATTGTATGCTATTAAATTGATCCATCCCCATCTAGCTACCAATAAGGCTTCTGTCGATCGCTTGCAGCTCGAAGCCAGAGCAGCCGCAGCAATCGATCATCCTGCCATCGTCTCCATACATGACTGCGATATCGATGCACAGACCGGATCTCCATATCTTGTGATGGATTATGTCGAAGGCAACAATCTGGCCGATATGATCAAAGCGCACGGTACCATGCCAACCCAAGCTTTTATACAGATCTTTATGCAAGTCAGCAATGCACTAGCGGCCTTTCATGCCAAAGGCATAGTGCATCGTGATGTCACACCTGGCAATATCATGGTGTCAGTGGATGATGATGACAATTTTCACGCCAAAATAGTCGATCTCGGCATAGCAAAGCTACTCGAAAACACTAGCGCTTGCTTGACCAAGCCGGGAGACGTCTTTGGCTCGCCAGCCTATATGAGTCCCGAACAATGCCAGGGCATGCGCGTCGATGGGCGCAGTGACCTATATAGTCTCGGGTGCGTGATGTATAAGGCATTGACGGGCCAAGTCCCTTTTGTCAGCGAAAATTCCTATCACGTCATCTGCCGCCACGTCGAAGAGCCACCCTCCAGACTGCCATTTCTCAGGCTCGACACGGATGTACCCGAACAAATCCAGACAATCGTCTTTAAACTGTTGAGCAAATCTCCCGATCATCGCTATCAAAGTGCACTCCAGGTAGAAGAAGCCCTGCGCGAATGCCTTTCAGATCAGACGCTTGCCACTAAGTAATCAGCTATCGGATTTTTTGGATTTTTTTGACATTTTGAACTTTTTGGACCATATCCAACACCCAGTCGCATAAAGCACAACGGGCATCCATCCCAGTATCACCCACATACATTTGCTAAAAAATCCTGCCCATTGACCAAAGTGAAAACGAGCAAACCACAACAATAATGACTCAGAGCTAAACCTCGCTGGCCCTGTCGTACCGGCAAGTTGAGCTCCATTGAAACCATCCGTCCAAATCTCATTGCTTAAACCCATCTGCCCTTTAAACCAATATCGGACTGCTCGATTGTTCTTTTTTGGCATGGCAATGCTGTCCAAATCTGGCGTAGACAAATTGCTTGTGTTTGCAATCAATTTAAAGGCCTTCCCAAGACCATTAGATAAGTCATTACTTGTCGATAGATCCAAAGCTACAGGCTTTAAATCAACCCCCAACAATGCTTTTACTTGATCAGGAAATCCAAAATAAATAGCACAAATGGCCATTAAAGCAAGAAAAGGCCCGTTGCAACCACCGAGCGCAATATGAAGATTGCGCGCTCGCAATGGCCAGCGTGAACGATGGGCTGCCGCAAAGGTTTTCCAATAGCCATTTTCGAAGGTCAGGACCAGAGCACCAGACAATAGCAAGATCAAAAGTAAGACAGCCATGACACCATTAACGGTGCGACCGAGCTTGCCGCACAACAAATTGTGGTGGAGATCAATGATAAATTGCAACCAGGCGGGCTCGCTGCTATCAAGCAAGCGAACTTGAGCACTGTCATTTACGCATTTTACGAAAGCGTAGGATGCACCACCTGCCGTCTTGCTCTCGGCTAGGGTCAAAAGACTAAGATTATTCCGAGCACCGAGAGATTTATAAAAAACTACCTTACGCTTTGTGGAACTTTCTACCGTTTTTATGTTTTTGCATATCCTTGTAAAAGCATCATCGCATTTATCATAGGGCACAAGAGGCACATCCAGAGCATGTCCAGCGCCTTCTGTCACCATCTTTAGTACATGGCTCTCTGATATTTCATCTTTAAATACTATGACCGTACCAGTCAAACCCATCATGCAGAGGTAGGCACCAAACACCAGGCCTAAACAACGATGAATGGCCAAACTGCGAGCCCTGCCGATTGCTTTGATGCTCATTTGCTGGCGACCTGCTCCAGTTTTGCGGGCTTTTCGAGAGCAAGATCAATCGGCTCGCTACTGTCATTAGTGACCGGCTGGATGTTTTTAAATCTAAAATATAAGGCCAGATCATAAATAGATTTGACAGCGCCACCAATGATAAAAGGCAGGCCCAAAGTCGCATTGGCCAGCGCCCATCCAGAAAAAGCTGGCGCTATTGCCTGTGATACCGCACGCGCACTCGTCGTCAAACCTGCAGCAAAGGGCCGATCCTGCACAGGCACAATCAGCATCGAATAAGCCTGCCTGGCAGGAATATCCATCGATGAAAAGAAACTACGCAACAATAAGAGAGCTCCGGCGGCCCAAGCTGTCGGCATCAAAGGCATTGCACAAAGCGCCAGACTGCAAGGCAGGTGCGTAAAAACTATCGTGTTGAGCAGCCCAAAACGCTTTGATATCGATGGCGCAGCAAAAAAGGAACATGCCGCAAAGATATTTGCCCAAAAGAAAACAGTACCGACAAATGCAGTATCGACCCCATAGCGCATCATAAACCAGTGCGCAATAAGCGCTTGCACGACAAAACCGCCACCAAAGGCATCGAGGCTCTGTAAACCAGCAAGCCAAAAAATATTGCGCCTGCCCTCTTTAATTGCAGGCGAAGGTGCGCGGGTCGGGCGTTGAGCTGTGCTGGAACAAGTCTCATTTATCGGTAAAAAACCATAAAGCAAGGCCATCACCAAGCCGCTCGCGGCATAAACCATCATGACCAGGCCAAAGGCATTGTGGGCATGAAGAGTCTGAGCAGCCGACATTGCTGCAGGATCCCGGACGATACATCCAGCCGTGAGCAAGGCCGCAAAAGCAGCTCCCATAGCTGCACCGGCAAAGCCGCAGAGATTGTAATGACTCATCTTGCGCGTCAGATCACCATTATCATCCGCTGCAAGCAGGGTTTGCTCGATAGGGCCAAAGGGTCCACCTTCGTAGCCAGCAGGGGAAATGATGCCGAAAATAATGCAGCCGACGATAAGAGCACTGCTGCTGGTGCCAGCCAGAACGATACCAGAGACGCTTATGGCAAGAGCAGCAAACAAAAGGACACGCTTTAGACCGATCCTGGCTGCATACGCTGAGACCAGGGACGTGAGCAAGGCGTCCTGGATTAGGGTAGCCGACAAAATACCCCCTATCTGCACTGCATCAAAACCATGCAAGATCAGATAAGGCGCGAGGATCACGGCGGTTGCGCCAAAAGCTCCGGTCCGGATGGCCTTAGCCGCATAGACAGCCAACAAGGTCGCCATAGGCGCCGACCGGCTCGCCTCACGCATTATTCGGTCGTCGTCAATGCAGTAGCATCAAAACTCTCGGCACCCTGCCGACCTGTAAAGCCCTTTCTGCTTGCAAGAAAAAGCATCAGATCATTGCTGCATCTCTTGTACTGAGCGATCATCGTATCGGCAGGCGTAGTTTGAGTGTCGATGCGCCTCTGCATCTCGTCTAGACCGGTGTTTGCAAAGCCATATTTTTTAGCAGTACGGTCGGCAGAATCGATAAGCTCAGCGGCAGTATCTCTTATGAGCCTATCGGTAAGACCATAAATAGCTGTGTGGCGCATGCGAGTTACATGCTCGACCGGAGTGGCCTCGCCTTTTAAAGTGCCATCAAGCAAAATAGCCAGGCCGATAAGAAAATAAGCATGATAATCGCGCAAATCTTGGGCCATCTCAAAGGCCTTAAACTCATAACGCGGACGATCCTGATCGTCATTGTGCACATAATGAGCAGGAGCCCAGAGACAGCGTCTGAAAGCCCTGACAGAGCGGCCCTGGATCGAGCTATCAAAATCGACATCAGCATCGCTGACAAAACCCACGCCGCTGATGATATCACTACCGGTGGCGCGCCCCTCTCCGCCTGCTATCGCAGGTTGCCAGAGTGTGCCTTCAAAAAAGGGTGAAGCAAAAGATAGGGCGGCCGCTGCCGGCATATAGTAATTGGACTTGAGAGCGAGCGCACCTGTGTCGATCTGGCGATCGAGCATCGATGGCAGCGAAATATTGATATCTGGACCATAAGTGGCAGTGGCCGTCCTCGCCCATTGCCAGTAATCATCGCGATGATAATTGCGCGGCGAATCAAAATCACAATAGACAGGATGATGCCCGATGATAGCAGTATCAAGGCCTTGGGCATCAAGGGCGGTACGCAATCGCGTGTGCAGGTCATCGAGAGTGGCTATGGCTTCCTCGATAGTGGCTGTCGTCGGCGTTCGGGCTTCGATGCCTTTAGGAAGGAGCTTTTCGGGTTGCATACAGGCATCGGTGAGGGTATAGCCCTCGATTAGATAATGATTGCGATGATGATGCAAAGGCTTTTTATTGAGGCCATCCATCCGCAAGTCACTGGTATCGATTGCATCGACGATATCGAGCAAATGCTCAAAAGTCATATCGTGGATCCACAAAGGTGCGGTCTCCGAAACCAGCATAAACTCGCCTTCGAGACCAAACTGAAAATTGTCGGGGTCGTTATTAATAGATTTTTTTGTCATATTGCTTTATTTGGTGCTACTTTGGGCAAGCTTAAGCTCGTGCCGTACGACATCGAGGTTTTCGCCGCCAGGGACAGTCTGAGCGCTCCGGCCACTCTCCATCAGGGATATGGCCTTGCGATAATCCGATATCGCACCGTCGCGGTCATCCATCATCACTCTCACGCGGGCGCGATTGACAAAACTCACCGACTGATTGCCGCATTGGATTGCTTTGCTAAACTCATCGAGCGCATTTTGCCATTTCTTTTGTTTTACATAGATCATACCGAGGTTGTTATGCGCATCCGGCAAATTGGGGGCAAGCTCGGAAGCCCGCTGCAAATCCTTGATACCATCATCTAGCTGACCGAGATCGCCACGAGTCATGCCGCGGTTGCTATAGGCCATGGCAAAATCAGGATCGGCTTTGATCGAGCGGTCGTAATCTTTGAGCGCATTGGGCAGATCATTGAGGGCAGTGTATACACGTCCGCGATTAAAGAGGAGTTTGGGGTTTTCGGGATAGAGCTCGATGAGCTTATCGAGCGAGGCCAGTGCGCCCTTTAAGTCGCCGGATGCTTGCATAAAGCCAGCCTGCGCATTGAGCGCGTTAAGATTGGCGGGATCGACCGTCAAAATCTGGTTGAGCAGAGCAAAGGCACCATCCTTGTCCCCTCCCTGAAACTTTTGCACAGCCTGCATGATCTGCGCCTTGAGATGCTTATCGACCTCGTCCTGGCCGACTGCTTGGCCCTGGGCAGGTGAGGTGATGAAAGTGCAGCCTGCAACACATAGTCCCAGGAGAGAAAAAGTGAGTTTTTGCATGTTTTGCATGTATTGCATATAGTATTGATTGTCCGAAAGTGCGCATATCTTAGCGCCTTCGAAAAGATTTTTGATTAAGCGGGGCATCTTAAGGGTTTCTACAGATTTTCGAGACAATAACCCATGCCATGGACAGTCTTGATGATCTTGTCGTAGCCTGCGTTTTCGAGCTTTTTGCGTAGTGTCTTGATGCAAGTGCGGACAGTGTCAGGCGAGGCGTTACCGCGCCACAGTCGATCGATGAGCACTTCGGCAGCAAATATACGATTAGGATGTCGCGCCAAAAACTCCAACAGTGCGTATTCTTGTGGCTGCAAAGCAATCTCTGAGCCCTGTATAGAGACTTTGGCAGCATCCAGGTCAATCTGTACCGGGCCGACTTTAAGTAGCCGTGCAGAAAGGCTCAGTGACCTTCTCATGAGGGCTCTGAGCCTTGCGGCCATCTCTTTAGGCTCCGCCGGTTTGATTAGATAGTCATCTGCACCAATATCCAGACACATTTCTTTATCTGCGGCAGAGTCTCGGCCGGTGAGTATCAAAATGCGAGCAGTCCCGCCCATCTTCCTATACTCGGCACACACCTGACTGCCATCTATATCGCCGAGGTGTAAATCTAGAACGATCAAATCATATACGGCTCTGCTGAGGCGCTCCAAAGCCTGCCGGCCGCTCAGCGCCCAGTCGACCGCGTAGTCGTTGAGCTCGAGCCAATCGCGTGTTTGTTCTCCGAGCTCGGGCTGGTCTTCGACTAGGAGGAGCTTGTGCTTGGACATGCGTCGATTATAAATGATCGTTGTCTCGATCATGAGACCAAAGCAAAATCCGGGAACCTCCAAAGCTACTGACCATCACAGAGCGCACAAATCAAAAGACATCAAAGCTGCGAGGTCATCATGCATACTCTACCTATAACCACCGACAGCTCGCAGACATCCGGAGATCGCCAACAGAAATCGGTGCTTGCCTTTCGCATGATGCAGCCGTTATTTGCCGCGATACCAATCCTCTTTGGGATCGACAAATTTTTCAATATAATCACTGACTGGCCGCATTATGTGTCACCTTTCGCCAATGCTATCCTGCCATTTACGGCTCAGCAGATTATGTGGGCATCAGGCCCGGTGGAAATACTCGTAGGCATTTTGATAGCTCTAAAGCCACGGATTGGCATGAGAATTTTTGCAGCAATGCTTGCAGGTATCGCCATTAATGTCCTGACTATCCCGAAAGAGCTGCATATTGCATTTCTAGATATCAGCCTGGCGATTTGCGCTCTAGCCTCGAGTACATTATCCTCAAAGACAAGAACTGGTTACAGATGAGGCATTGGAGCCAAGTTTAACCATTTGGAAAAATATGTTTAGCCAGGAACTTTCTTTCGTACCCCAAGGTCCAAAATCACACGGAAGTTTTTTGTACAAACCTAAGGAGGTCGCACATGTGGCAGACACTAGCAAAAGTTTTTACTAATCTCGGACTCAATATCGACGACGAAGACGAATCTAAAGAAGAAGAATTGGAAGCTATTCGCGCAAAATTTCATCGTCGCGATCAAGTTAGATATTTGTTTTCTTCGCAAGGATATCCAGGCGTTATCGCCGAGTCAGATGGCGAAAACTTTGCTCCAGAAGATAAAGAACAGCCTCGAATCACTCATACCAATCTCCAGGCAATTGAGCACTGGAATGTAAAAAATCTGCCCGTACAAGCCGATCACGGCAGTCCATCTGCAGCCGAATTGCTGGAGCAGACCGCAATAGATCTGCTCTCCAAACCGGGTGTAGCCGAGCACTTTCCAATAATGCGCAAGCATCCGCTAGATGAACTGATCGAAAAACAGTCTCAGACTGGCAATCTCATCGTGCCAACAGAATACTTGCGCAAAAAATCTCCAACGCACCATAATATAAATGCGTCTAGAACGGCTTAAATGCGACGTCAATGACGCTGGCGCGTTCATTGATCTCAATCACCTAAGATTTGGGCTTGTCGTTGTAAAATCTGCTCGGGCAGACGCCCTTGCCTGCTCTTATTTCGATGGTCCATTTCATCGACAATCCGCTCTCGTATGAGCTCGCTGAGATTGCCCGCCTGACCGGCGGTGTATACAGTGTTGCCAATTGCGGCCAAGCGATTATCCGATGTCGCATTATGCAACTTCCGGAAGCCGATATTAAGTCCCAGTATTGATTGAGCAAGTTTGGTAGGCCCATATACAGACTCTCTGTATCGACGCACTGCAGCACGATCGTCGGCTTGACGCTCCGCATCGCTCAACTCAGATTGTTCTTGCAAAAATGCTAGATACAGCTGGTAATTCTCGATATCCGTACTTGTATTTTTCAGATCTTTCAAATCGGCCAACGCTTTCTCCGCCTCATCTAATGGGTCTTGATCCGATTTATAGATAGCAAAATGCTTTCTGATCTTTTGAGTGTTGACATGCTGGCACAAAATCGAAGCACTATTTGTTGCAAGAGGACGTAGAGAAATCATCGATGCAGCAATTGCATTTAAAATATTGCCATTAGCATTCATATGCTTGTCATAATTGACATTGCCTGCCGCATTGAGAGCATTGCCCACGATACCAACAGTATTGCGTGTAAGGCTGACTCCGTCTTCGATATAATTTGCAGTAGCAATGCGCCCCGCACGTCCCTCAAGCCGGACAAACTCTTGCAATGCTGCATCACGCAGAGCACACAAAAGTCTTCTTTCTGGATCACTTAGATCATCACTGTCTGCCAATGTACTATCAAATTCATGATTGAGTGCCACCATTTTTTTGATTGCGGATTTTCCATTTAGACCATTTTTGCGTAGATAGAGGGATCTTTGAGAGTCGCGTATAAGCTCATAAAATGCTCCTGCTAAACCCACACCTTGGCCTGCTATCTGTGGATAGATGGTGCCCGCGATGGCATTGCCATCGATGCGATTGTGGACATATCTCAGTCTCGCATCAGGCAAATGCTGTATGACGAGTTTGTCCTGATTGTGATTCCAAAAGAGACATGTCGCGGCGATCAAGCCACCTTCTGTTGCTGAGCCATTGCCAAAATCCCATAGCCAAGTGCGGCGCTGCTTCTTAAAGCCAACCAGAGCAGCTTGCAAATGCAACTGCGTGTTTAATTTTTGCATTTTCACCTGGATTGCAAACGCATCACGCGCAGCCGATGCATTGCTTTCGGCAGCGTGAGCGGCACTAAGCCAGCCTGATTGCAAAATTGCCGACAAAGCGAGGAGAAAAAGCGAATGAACCCTATGCCTATTCTTTTTTTTGTAGCGAAGACATGACAGCATCCTCGTAAGCAACTCCATCGGCACTCGGAGCTATTTTGAGATGTACGCGGCCGATCATCAAATTGCCGTCCAGAATGGCATCGTTGATCCACCAGTCTTTCATCACGGCATCGCGGTAGGGCTTGCTATACATCTCAAACCATTTTTTTGCATATTGCGCTTGATACTTGTAGGGGATAAAAGACTTTTCCATAGCACCAGTTGCAGCATTTTGCTCGGCAAATAGAGTGACATCGGATGGCAACTCATTTTTGCTTTCAGCGATTTGTTTAAACCCACGCCAACCCCCAGCATGCTCCTTTTGAAAAGTGAAGAGCGCCTGATACCATTCTATAAGCTCCTTTTGAGTGAGTTTTTCGTAGCCGGATCTATATTGAGTTTGACCGACTAGATACTGCCCAACGGGCTTTTTACTATTGCCACCGCCTCTGACACCTTCTATCGATTTGTAATCAGCAAACAATTTGTCGAGATGTAGTCTCAATACGGGCTGATTTGTAGATTGGATGACAATTTGGGGCTCGGTTTTGGTTTCTGCCTGCACAGCTGGTGTCCAGCATATATTGACCAGCAAGCCTGGCAAAATCGCTATTAAAATAGTGGATCGAATGTAGGTTTTCATATTTTGCTCATTTATGGGCTGTCTATCGCTCCAAACTTCCGATACCCAATTCTACAATAGTTTTTGTTGGAACCTCGACCAGGCCGGTCTGTCTCTGAGCATCATCAGATTACGGAGAGGATAGATTTATGAAAACGACAATAGCAGAAGACACCGATGCGAAAAAACTAGTCGTGTTCTTAGCCATCTTGGCTGTCACAACTTTTGCCATATTGAGCGGCAATCATCCCACGCAAAACAATGGGGGAGCGTCTATCAATAGCAAATAATTCTTGCACAGCGCAAGAAATTTTATCTCTTTCTTTTTAGAAGAGGACCGACCGCAAATAGCGAGGAGGTGTGTATGAAAGCACTCACATGGCATGGCACCAATGACGTCAGAGTCGAATCAGTGCCGGATCCTGAGATATTGGCGCCCACGGATGCAATTATAGAGATCACTGCAAGTGCCATCTGCGGGTCGGATCTGCACATCTACCATGGCCTGATCCCAATGATGGAAAAAGGTGACATCCTTGGTCACGAGTTTGCCGGCAAGGTCATAGAGCTAGGCTCCGAAGTCAAAAGGGTAAAAAAAGGTGATCGCGTTGTCGTCCCTTTCACCATCTCATGCGGTGGCTGTTTCTTTTGCAAGCAGGGCCTATACTCGCTTTGCAGCGAGTCAAATCCTAAAGGATCAAACCAATTACCACTCATGGGATATCCAACAGCCGGTTTATTTGGATATTCGCACATGTATGGAGGTTTTGCAGGAGGCCAGGCTCAATATGTCCGTGTCCCTTTTGTAGACACCGGCGCTTTGATCTTGCCCGAAGGTATCTCAGAAGAACACGCACTTTTCATCTCCGATATCTTTCCCACCGGATATATGGCTGCAGAAAATTGTGATATCAGACCAGGTCAAACAATAGCCGTATGGGGTTGCGGTCCCGTGGGACAATTTGCCATAAGATCAGCATTTTTGCTCGGCGCACAAACGGTGATCGCGATCGATGATGATCCACTTCGCCTCACTCTTGCCGAAGATGCCGGAGCGATCCCTTTAAATTTTGGCAAAGAAGACGTCTATGAAAAGACCAGACTGCTAACCTCAGGTCGCGGCCCTGATGCTTGCATCGATGCCGTGGGCATGGAAGCGCACAGTCATGGCGCCGAAGGCGTCATGGATAATGTCCTTCAGGCAGTCAAACTGGAGACTGATAAACCTCATGTATTGAGAGAAATTTTTAAATGTTGTCGAAATGGCGGCAATATTTCTATCCCAGGCGTATACATCGGAATGGTGCAAAATTTGCCATTTGGTGTGGCGTTTGGCAAGGGGCTCAATTTTAAAATGGGTCAGACCCACGTCCAAAAATACACAAAGCACTTGCTCGACTTGATAGTACAAAGCAAAATTGATCCGCGCTTTCTCATTTCGCACCGCATTACGATGGACCAAATACCAGAAGCTTACAAGATGTTTGCCAAACACCAGCATGGGTGCACCAAAGTAGTTATTAATCCGCAAAAGTCTGTGTCGGACAAAATAGGACAATAAAAATCAAAGCAGCGCCTCGTTAAAAATCTGAGCGATTGCACGCACGCCGCTCGCATCTACGTGTACTCCAGTAGGCAAACAGATTATGCGGGAGGAAATATCGATTGTCCTGCTTAGATCATGAGATCTGCAGATGTTATTTCTGATATACGGCACCGTGCTATGCACCCCAGGACTAAAATAAATCTTGGCTGCAATGCCTTTAGCGATCAATTTTGCAAACACTTTATCGCGCAAATCTGATGTCGCTACAATTACCGGCACGTATTGATAGTTTGACGACTCACCCTCTTGAGGCTCTATCAACGCGCACAGCTCGCTCAACTCAGACTGGTAAACACAAAAATTTGCAGCATTATGCTCGATAATCCAATCGATTTTTTCGAGATTGGTGAGAGCCATAGCTGCGTGCACCTCAGACATCTTGGCATTGGTACCGAGAGCGACTATCACGCCTTTTTTATCAAAACCAAAATTGCGCGCCTCTCGCAATACTCTTGCCAACTCGCCATCGCTTGTGGTGACAAACCCACCTTCAAATCCACTTACGACTTTTGTGGCATGCAAAGAAAACACCTCTGCCCAGCCAAAGCCACCAACATTTTTACCATTCGATCTCACGCCGAGCGCGTGCGCCGAATCATAGATCAATCTCGCATGCGCACTACTGGCGATATCACTAAGGCGCTCCACATCACATACAAGACCAAAGAGATTGACGGGCAAGATAGCTACCGTCTCTGGCCCCACCGCAGCAGCCACAGCTTGAGGATCAATCAGTCCACGCGAGTCAACGTCGACAAAGACGGGAGTATGACCAGTACGCACAATGGCATGCGCTGAGGCGATAAATGTAAAGGATGGCACAATCACTTGGCCCTTGCGCGGCAATGCATTTAAAACTAACTCCAGCCCCAGAGTAGCATTGGCCACAGCTACGCAGTGGGGCACGCCAAGGTAATTAGCCAGCGCTCCTTCGAGCTCTCTCACAAATGGTCCATCATTTGTGTGCACTTCGTTATCGATAATTTCTAGCAATCTCGCTATGAAACGATCCTTGTCTAGGACGTTTGGCTTACCGACTACAAATTTGAGCGAGGATAACAAGGCTTTAAGACTACTATCGATTGGGTAGCATATAATATGCCCATTTCGTCCGCCAGCACAAGGTTTGCAAAACATTTCCTCCTCAAATTGTGACAATTTATCTGTGCTACCAGTCAGCGTAATCCTGCCTTCTTACAATCAAGAAGGCCGAATTGCGGCGGCTTTAGAAAGTATCATCGCGCAAACCATCTTTTTAGATTGCGAAGTCATTGTCTCTGACGATGCTTCAAATGACAGCACCACTAAAGTGGTCGAGCAATATGCAAGCAAACATTCCAATATTTCCCTACTAACCAATAAGAAAAATCTAGGAGTAATGGGAAATTATAGAAATTTAGTAGATAAATGCAATGGCCGATATATTGCACCTTTAGAAGGTGACGATCTCTGGCTTTCAACTGATAGACTCGAGACGATGGTCGCATACATGGATGACCATCCAGACATCAATGGATGTTTTGGCGATTTTTATGTCTTTGATCAATCTGATGGCAAATTACGGCTGGCGCCCACTGGATGGACAGGCAAATATAAGATTTTTCAGGCTCAGGATCTGATCCTCGCCAATCACTCGGCGTCATTTTCCAATTGTTTTTATCGCGCCAATCGATTTCGCACTGTCATCACCAGCCTCCAAAATAGCCCCAGCTATGATTGGGCAACCAATATCATTGTTGCAGCAAACGGAGGTTTTGCTCATATTCCTGGGGCCAAATCAGTTTATACGTTGCATTCGACAGGCACATGGACAAGATTGTCCAAAGCCCAACAACACATGCAAATAGTATCCACGCTGCAAAACCTTGCAAATCACCTGCCCGAAAATCTCAAATCATTTGCCCTAGAGAGAGCATGCTATTTGAAAGAGCAATCTCAGACCCCGACCCAGATTAATGATTGCAAGGCGGTCACTCCGTGATCAAGGAAACCGCTAGCCGCAAATCAAGACCCGCCCGAGAAATTGGCGAGATAATCAGCGTCATCGTGCCCTCCTATAACCACGCTAGATTTATCGAACAAACTATCGATGGGATAATTTGCCAAACACTCACTCCAAAGCGCATTATTGTAGTCGACGATGGATCGACAGACGGATCGGCAGAGCTCTTGCGCTCTTTGCAAAACAATTTGGCCGCTAGTCTCGCCAATTTAGATATAGAGCTCATCTTAGAATGTTTACCAGTAAACCTGGGCGGAGCAGCCTCCTTTAGACGAGCGTTCGAATCGATCCATCCAGACACTACGCTTATAGCCCTGTGTAATTCGGATGACGTCTGGATGCCCGAAAAACTCGAAATCCAGACTAGATTTTTACAAAAAAATCCTCAGTATATTGCGGTCTTTACAAATGTCGAGTGGATCGACGAAACAGGACGCAAGATATTGCCTGACGAGAGTCCGATTTTTGATGCCTTTAAACAATCCAATAGGGCCCGATCAGCATGGCTGAAGCATCTTGTCGAAAATGGCAACTGCCTTTGCCATCCATCAATGCTGGCGAGACGACAAATGTACGCCTCATGTGGCTTTTATGACCTGCGTCTGCGGCAGATTCCCGATTATGATATGTGGCTGAGGGTCATCCAGCATTTTGATATCTACATCTTGCCAGATCGATTGACTCAGTTTAGAAGACTTGCTCATAAACGCAACACCAGCAGCGATCTACCCTCAAATGCTGTCCGTACCATTAACGAGACGGAGATTGTATTCTCAAATCTTTTCAACCGGTTAGACACTGACAATTTTATCGAGGCTTTTGGCAGCATTAAAGAAAAAAATGATCCCGATTTTTGTCTTGAGCTTGAAAAAGCAATCTATCTAATAACCGGTCATAACGGCTATTTTCATCCACTCTTCAAACATATTGCCCACGACATCTTATATGCTTTCATGGCCGATTCAAATTGTTATAGGGCTCTCCAACAATACGGCTTACCCCACTATTTTTACGAAACATTCGCGGGGCTATTTAGTCTATGGCAAAACCGCCCCGGCCGCCGAGCTTCTAAACGCGAATTGCAAATCCTGACTATTTTGTCTCAATGGGGCCCTGGTCTGCATGATTATTTGGAGCAGAGTTACATCAATCAAACGAAAACAAGATCTATGGCAAGCAGCCACGAGAAACATAAAAGCCCACAAGAAATGGATTTGGCTCACAATTATTCGCATGCAGATCTTTTGCGCCACGAACTTTCGCTTTTGCTCTCATCTCGCTCTTGGCGCGTTACCCGTCCGCTGCGAGAAATCAAATCGACACTCACCAAACAACCGATCGAAAAGGGTTATTTCCCTTTAAATCGCATCGAAGATAGATTACTGGAGATGCAAATAAGCAAAATCAAGCGCTCCGCCTCATGGTCCCTGACGCGCCCCCTCAGAATTATCGAAAATATCAAAGTCAAAGGCATCTCCGACAATCTGGAAAGATCTCGCATAGCCATCTACGATTGTGATTTTTTGCTGCGAGACCTTGATAATGATGCAATTGCAAGAGAAGTATGCGGCTATCTGCACACATGGCCAAACGCTATATTGGTAGTCGGCAATGTCGACGAGCAAGGCAATCCCACACAATATGACCGCTTCACTTCTGTGTGCGCTCTTTATCCTCCTCTCGCCGAAAGACTGCATCTCTACAACGCGCAGCTCGAGCCAAAATCAAGTTTACGGATTTATATGGACGTAAGGTCCGCAGCAGCAGATCAGAAAATTGATAATTGTCCGTTTACGATCTGCTACACAGAGCAAGACGAACCATATGCGAACAATTTTGAGGCATACTCCTCATACGCCGGCAAAATCGACCTTACACAGCCACAATTGATAGATCGCATTTTTGACGACGTCGATTGGAATAGCAGACCTGAAAGCAAGGCTATGATTGACATTTTGCTTGATTTTGCTGGTGAATCAGACCATTTTACAAGGCATTATCTCCCATCGTTTTTAAAATATTTGCGAACAATAAGCCCTTCTGTAAGGCTTCATATTGTGGGCGACAGGACATTTGACATTAGCGACGACATGCTCGTTCAACATCCCGGCACAATAGATGCCGAACATCTAGCCGAGACCTTGATGCAAATAGACTTTTGCATTACTCCTAAACCAGCCTCGACCAAGGATCTCAAAAGGCTGACAATCCTAGCTGGTATCTGTGGGGCATGCCTGGTTGCACCCAGCATAGACGGATTGCAAGCGGACCAGGAATACATCCAGGCGGAAATGTCCTTTCCTTTCATACTTGATTTAGAACACTCAAAAGTCATCGCTCATCGTGCTTACCTAAAGCTGCGCCAACTCACATACACACAGATCATAAATACCCGCACCCAAAAGCATCTTGATCTATGGCGCCGACATAGCACCGAAAGATTGAACAAAATGGGAGTCAAATAATGCGACTCGCCATATTTGGGACTGGGTCTCAAGCTCGAGTAGTCCTAAACATAATTCAAGATCTAAACGAAGGGGCAAGAGCCGGAGAAAAAATAGACATCGCCGGTTTTGTTTACGATCGAGCTACACAAGATCAAGCTCACGGCCATAGACTCGTACAGAAGCTAGAAGAATTGGACGCTGATCATTTTATTGTGGCAATTGGAGATAACAAGACACGCAAAGAAATATTTTTACGGCACTGCCAGCAGTGCAAACCAGCGACCCTGATCCATCCAACAGCTTACATAGCACGCGGAGTCACTATAGGTGCAGGTACCGTCATCCATCCGCACGCAACAGTGCATATAGCTGTAAAGATCGGCCAAAATGTCATTTTAAATACGCAGTCATTGATAGATCACGATTCAATTATTCAAGACCACGCTCATGTCAGTGCCAGAGCTGCAGTAACCAGTAACAATCATGTTGGCGAAGGCTCCTTAATCAGCGTAGGTGCACTAATGCGACCAGGCGCTAGAGTCGGTATGTGGTCCGTGATTGGCGCAGGAGCGGTCGTGATAAAAGACATTCCCGACTACTCCACCGCCTATGGAGTACCCGCGCGGGTGCACAACAAAAAAAGCCATCCAGGCACTGCACCAGCAGCAATAGCGATATTTGTCATACTATTTTATTGCCTTAGTAATTTGGTCACCAATCGGCCGCATGTAGACGTGCTAGTCCGCAAGATTACTTCAGATAGATGGATTCGACGGCTGGAACAATTTATGTACCAGAGAGCGAATCCACAAATACTCATACTCGGTTCATCAACGAGTTTTGTGCCTTTCGAAACCCATGATCTGGGACAAGGCAATTTTGCTACACCATCCGATTTTGTGTCATTGCAGAAATGGAGTGAATCTTACATAGACCCCAAAGCATTTTTGCGCGCACTCGCATCTCGAGGCATCAAGGGGATATCAGCCAAAATACTAGCGACGCCTGCGGCAAGCATATCCGACCAGTTGGTCATCTTGCGCAAAGCGCTAATCATGGGTAAGAGTCCCAAACTGATTATTGCTTGCATCAATGATCGCGAGTTTGCAATTACACCAGCTCCAGACGCCTTAGACAAGGGCGGTATAATCGAGCGCGAAATACGTGATATTGGCATTCCGTCACCCCTGGTGAAGTTTGCCCCCCTTGCCCCATTGATGCGTGTTTGTGCGATTAACTTACGACCCGCTAGGACTGCTCGGGTCTGGGAAGATGAAAGATTTTATTTTGTATATAAATTGCGCGTATTGACGCGGCAGATACAGCCTATTAGAGACATTTTGGATTTGAGTTCCCCTCTGAAAAATCTGATGGCCAACGCCAAAGCAGTGGCCAATCCTCCTTTTAATGTTAGTACGCTCTACGGACCAAATATCCCGCTGCCGCCAACCCTGTTACCATCCGCTAATGCCACACTTTCGGTAGATGATAAACCCTATCAAGAGCAACAAATCAAAGCTCTGTATAAATTGATAAATCTAACAAGTCAAAATCACATAAAAGTGTTGATTGTAAAAATGCCCATGTTTCCTGGAGTGCACGTATCGCCTCACGTATCCGACAAGATCAACTCAGCCCTGACAGCAGTCAAACAATATCCAAACGTATCATTTTTTGATCCAGCAAGTCGATGCAATTTTGAGGCTGGTGATTTTGTTGATGGCCTGCACATGTGCGGATATGGAGGTGCTAAATTGGTGACAGCTATCGCCGACTATATCGCAGGCAATAAATGTTCTCTGCTGCCTGGATCACCCTGAGGAAAAGGTCGCAAGATTGACTTCATGGCATCTATGCGTACTCTTGCGATTGCATCCGCGAACATACGCAATCTATCGGGATTTTTGCTGTGACTCGCCGACTCGTCCAATTGCCTATACACAGCCAGAGACTCGGCAATATATCCAATCTGTCCTATCCTGGCCACGTTGAGTATGCCTGGGTAATCAGCCATCATATAATTACGCTGAGCAAATAAATCAAACTGATACGATCGCAAAAAAGCCTCACGCCTCACAAGTGTAGTAGGGGTATTGATGTAATTGCACTGCAGCAAATCCTCAAATATCCATCCATGTGGCATTGTGACCCGATCACTAAAGGTATTGGCGTTAAATTTGGCCTGATAAGTAAAATCTTGTCGCAAACGACCCGAATCCGAATAAACCATAGCGAAATCTGGATTGAGCTCAAAAAACTCTATATTGCGCTCGATTTTGCGCGGCAAATAGTAATCATCTGCCTCTAAAAAAGTCAAAAACTCACCATCCGTTTGGGCAAACGCCTTTGCAAGATTGGGCAACATACCCAAATTGCGCTCGTTGCGCTCGATACGCACACTAGCAAATTTTTCTCTCAACCTATCCTCATAGCTTCGAGCAATAGCAAAAGTATCGTCATCACTACAATCATCTAAAAAGATGTACTGAATATTGCTATAAGTCTGCGCCAGCAGAGATTCGCAGAGAGTAGCCACAAAACGCCCTTGTCGATAAGCAGGCGTAACAATAGTCACGAGAGGATAATGTTTGAGAAAGGCCATAGCTTGTCGGGTATGCTCGAAACTACTAAAATCATGGATGATTTTACAATATGCCCGTAGGCTCGAGGAGTCCGTTCAATGCCGCAATTTTCGATCTGCATAGCTGCAATGAGCGCAGACTGCATTGCGATAGATCAACTAAAATCGACTCTCGAGAGCATATCGCTACAAGTAGGCCAGGATTGCGAGATCGTGGCTTCTTTATCCGATGATTATGCAGCATATTGTTGCCAGACCAATCCTGCTATAAAGATCTGCTCCTCGGCGACCAGTCGGACTGAGGCGCGAGATGCTTGTTTGAGAGCAGCCACAGGTGATCTCATTATGATTTTGGAGCCTGGTGCAAGGCTGCTGCCTGAAAGTCTCAAGCGTTTTGCTCGTGCATTTGCGCTGTACGACGGCCTGAGCATGGCAATAGGACGCGCAAAAAACATCACCGCCGACGGCCTCAGCATCGACGAAGAACCCGAGTATTTTGAGCATGGCGATCAAAACACCGTGCTGCCAGGCAGGACAATTGCCGAGAGGGCTATGCGCAGTATGCAAGACATAAGCCCACTGAGTGCTGTCTGCTTTAGGAGGGAGGTCGCCGCCGATGGATTTGCCAGGGACTTGAGGTTGTATGCTGATTTTGACTTTTTGATCAGATTAGCGCTTGCTGGATATTGCCTATACCTCCCCCACTCTGTGGTCCAAGTCGTGAGCTTAGGCAGAGTAGACTCAGACAATCTCGATTACGAATCTCTGAGCTGGTTGATAGAGCTGATCCAATTGCATGATAAATACCAGGATGTTGCGATAAAAAATGCCACTATCCATGATGATGAAGTATTTGATAAAAATTGGCATGGCACTATTGGGGCGGCATATCTAGCGCTATCCGCCCAACTGGACAAGCGACTGCCACCATATGATTTTAAGGCTGATCGCACCAGATTTGCCATAAAAAATATGGACTGGCTGGATGATGCTCAAAAAGCTGAAAACTACGGTCGGTTGGCGGCAATCCTGGCTCGTATGGTTGCAAATCTTAATTGGTGGAAAGGCATACAAAGCGAAATAGCAAATAAAGCTATGCAAACCTCATATCAAAATGGATATCAGGCGGGACTGGCGGCAGCAGCAGAGCTGGCCGCAAAAAACGAAGCAAACCAATCAAACAAACGATCGACATTTGGCAAGCTCTGGAGCAATCGCACAAATTTGAGGAGTAAATAGTGCGCCGCCTTACCGTCATCGATGATATTTTTCCACTAGAGCTCTCGGCCTTTCGCTACCAGGAATACCTTAGCTATCTCCAACATTTTCCAAACAGTCGAGTCTTTACCACTGGTTCATCTCTAGATAACGTCAATGACGGCCGCAGTCTCGATGAGCTCTTGCATGATTTTAGCAGTGCTTATCCAGAGTATGCAGATAGAGTCACCACATTTGATGACAAGACGATCGATTTGGACCAAGATAGCGATCTATTTTATTTTGTCTTTTTGGGCAATGCACATCGCTACTTACCACTTATAGAAAAGCATCGTGTACCTTTTGTCTTTACTCTTTATCCGGGCGGCGGATTTTATGCTTATGACAAAGCCTCTAACAAAAAGCTCCGCGAACTGTTGGGACATCCACTATTTTGCAAGGTGATCGTCAACCAAATCTTTATCAAAGATTATCTTGTCGATGGCGGCTTCTGTGATGCTGCAAAAATAGAACACATACAAGGCATGGTAGTCCCAGACAAATTTTTTACAGATGCTCCCCAAATTACAGCAGACTCAAAAGCCATCAACATCTGCTTTGCCGCACACAACTATGGCGATGGTGGAGTCTCCAAAGGATATGACATTTTTTTGGACGTGGTCAGATCTTTCAAAAGGCAGCATAAAGATTTGGCAGACAAGTGCAAATTTCACGTGATCGGAGGCCAAAGGGCTGGCACGCGGTATGACTATGATTTGCGTTCCGATTTGATTTTTTATGGCTCTCTTGCTACCGATGACTTTATCAAGAGCATCGATGGCATGCACATCATTGTAGCCCCCAATCGCTCTGGCACAGCCGGCGGTGGATCTTTTGACGGTTTTCCGTCAGGCACAGCTATACAGGCTGCCATTAGAGGCTCTGCGATTTTTTCTACTGATAATATGCAAGAAAATTGGTTTATGAAAGATGGGGAAGAAATTGTCATAACAAATCATTCGCCGAGTGAGATTGCCGCAAAAATTGCGGATTATGTGCGTTTTCCACAAAAGCTCGCACGATTAAGAGAAGCCTCGAGACGACTGCATCACAGGCTCTATGCTCCCGAGGAACAGCTCGGACGCAGGATGCAGATATTGCGACAATTTTTGCAAACTACTTTGCTCTTTCTCGCGATCATTTTAGCTTATCCGCCATCCGTCTACGCCGAGACTCTACAAGGTGGCATTGCTCAGGAGACGACCTTCGAGGATCATCTGAGCAGACTCAAAATTGGCTCTAAGTTTGATCGCGCCATCCTGCCGCAACCCCATTTTAACTGGTATCAGATCCCCCTGTGGTACGCCGGCACATGGGAAGAAAAAGAATACGTCTGCATCACAGGCAACCAGCGACGCGTGATCAAACGCCATACCCGCGAAAAGCAGGGTCAGCTCTACGACTCGCAGGGACGCGTCTGGCTAAAGGCGGGCTCCCCAGGTGTAATCTGGAATAAATACGATGACGGCACACGCGTAGCCGCCGTTGATTTTATCGACGACATCATCATCGATAATCCCAAACAATTTAGTATGCGCAAGCATGGCACCGTGATCGAGATCAATCGAGCCGGCAAAATATCCAAGATCACCAAAAACCGCGTCGCTATAACTATTAAAGACATCAACGCACCTGGCCTCAAAGACGTGTGCCAGAGCCAAGTCGATATTTATGACCCTCTGGTATCAGTGTCCGATCCAACAGAGATCGACATCTCCAAGGCACATAAAGTACAAGCGTTCGTGCCCGAAGAAGACCCCGATTTGAAGGCCGATCTAGCGCAATATCTCGAGAGAACAAAGGCGATCCAAGCTAAAAATCAATGACGGCTTTCAGTCATCCTTTCAAAAGCCATTTTTTCTTCTGCCTCATTTTTCTGATCTTCTGACCATTTGATCTGGTCATATTTTTCTAGCATTTCTGCTGGTCCACCATAGATCTGCTTAGCGCCGGCTTTTTGCAGATCCTCAGCCCAAAAGCCACCGCACAAGACACCATAAGCAATGATACCGGCCCGCTTTGCGGCCTCGGCGTCATACGGCGAATCTCCAACAACGAGAGCATCGGCGGCCGCGATATGCAGCTTGCCCAATACAGCCTCAAAAATATCCGGGTGTGGCTTACTCTTATCAGCGTCCTCGCTACTGGCAGTCACATCGACCAGATCGGTTACACCGACCAGGTCGAGATAATAATCAACCTCATCTTTTTTAGCAGACGAGCCGACAGCAATCTTTACCCCATCCTTTTTGATACGCGCAAACAACTCACGAACCTGGGCAAAAGGCCTAATCTGATGCATGTACTTGTCTTTAAAAATCTTAGAACGATGCTCCTCGAGATCCTTGCCAATCCTATCGAGCTGGTCTTTAGACAAAAACTCGGGCATGAGCTGGTCCCCACCCTTGCCTATCTGCGTCCGGATCTCGTCAAAGGTCGCATCTACGTCAAAGTCGCGAAAAGCCTCCTGCCAGCATTTGGCGTGTATATCGACTGAGTCGACGAGAGTACCATCTATATCAAAAATCGCGGCCTTAATCATATTTTGCCTTCCCTTAGCATTAACAGGGCCCAACAGATCGGCCAATAACGCACAAAGTTCCTATGAGATGCCAGACAAAAGTTTAAAAATCATAAAGACCCCTTGCGCACCTGAAAAAATTTGCTATCAATTTATATGTGAGGCGTTGCCACACAAGCCTATCAAATACGTTTTCATTCAATTCACAATTTCACCTTTTCGAGTTTACCTGGGGGTGTTTTTATGGACGAATCAAAGCATATAAGCAATGTATTAGAGCTCTACATTTTGGCTGGTCGGACTACGACACCGCCAAGACAATTGGCCAAGCTGGCCAATCATCCTAATACAAAGATCAGAAGGCGTATTGCAGAAAACCCATTTACACCAGCCAAAGCTCTAAGAAAATTGGCCTATGATGAATATCTAGAGACGCGTATGGCAGTCGCGTGCAACCCAGCTTCACCTGATGATGTCGTTGATCATTTGGTGCAAACAGATCTTATGGTCAGACATGGGCTTGCACAAGAACCCAAGACTCCACTTCATCTACTCGAGCGTCTATCTACGGACGAAAACCCATGGGTCAGCGTGGAGGCCAATCGGACTCTCAAAATATACGGCAAATCAAAACCTGTTACCCAGCTAAACGACTATCGCAGAGACGATAATCTAAGACCCGCAAAATAAAGACAATCAAAGGAGGCAAAATGTCTTTAATGATAAGAAGGACGATACCAGTCAATAAAAATGATTTGTTTACACGCTTACTGCCGTCTGTATGGGAGGTAGAAGCAGCAACAGAGAGAAAGCCATTTTTACCCGCGATTGACGTGCATGAGACTCAAGAACGATTTACGATCACAGTCGAACTGCCTGGCATCGATGAAAATGATGTCGAACTGACCTTGACCAAAGATGCACTGACTATCTCGGGAGAAAAAAAGGAAGTAGTCACTGACAGCAAGGAGGGCATCTATAGAAAGGAAAGAACATTTGGAAAATTTTCCCGTACATTGCACATAGCCGAATACTGCGTCGATGCCGAAAAGGCAGAAGCACAGTTTGCTAATGGTCTTTTGACCATTGTCCTGCCCAAGCTTGTAGAGCAGACTGCACAAGTCCGCAAAATAGAAATCAAAAAGCAGGGCTAATCAACCCAATAATCGACGTAAGCAAGCAAGATAAGTCACAGCCACATTCAATCGCGGTTGTGACTTATCGTCATATCCATGCATACAAAGCCGGGAACTCGCACGCAAACTTGCAGTCGGACCTAACGCAAGCTATTTGTGCCGCGATTGCGAGGTGAATGAGATGAATAAGGATTTTGATGTAATGAGTCTGGACAACCAACCAAAATCAGACCTATCGCCTATCGAACAGAAACGAGTCGAAGAAAAGGGCAACAAGTCCGGTCTGATCCTGGTTGCGGCGGTGGTAGGAGTGATTGGGGTGCTCTGCGCCGTTGCGACATCCGAAAAAACTGCTCGTGACGCTCACCTCATGTCGGTGCAGTCGCCTAAGGATCTGATGAGCGCTCCGATTGCCACTAGTCAACCCATACCGATGGTGGAGCCTGCTACGAGCTATCAACAAATGACTCCAATGCCCACCATAGTGAATACCGAAAATCGCGCCGCATACAGTAGACAAATAGCAAGTCGCCCCGAATATCCAAACAAGACCCAGCAAGCATACAGCAGTCCCAATAGCCTGGTGGAGGTCACGATCCCCAAGGCTGCGCGTTCCACCGCCGTCAACGGATCTGACGGATCTGACGAAAGCCGCACCACTATGGCCGACACAGGCGCCACGACCAGCCTGACTATGCCGGCAGGAGCAGTCAATCCGTCAGACAATTTTCATAGATAGATTCAGATTGAAATTTATTTGCTATTTCACTGTGACATGACAATACCCCTGTATATAGCTGTTACCACTGCGAGGTAATCTCAAAATGAGGTAACAGCTCATGATCTTACCGATTGGATGGCCAAAAGAGATTTTCATACCGACACCACTTGCGGTGCCATAGTGTTTGGCACTCTTGCCTTCACCAATCACTATATCTGCACCAATGGCGGGATCCTCTTTGCTTGCAGCCACAACAAATTGGCGACCCACAAATGATTGTGGCTTCTTTCCAAATTTTACTCTCACAATTTTGCCACCATTTATACCATCGGTGCCACGCAAGGTTAAAGTATCGTCAAACAAGCTTGCCGACTGCAATTTGAAAGGCTTGCCAAATAAATTGCCAGCGACCTTTTCTTGTGAATATTTGAGGTCTTTGACATCATCACACCAGGCATTAGATTGCATGTGAGCGACAGCCACACTAGAAGCCGACATGTCCAGGAGATCACGATCAATCAGCCAGACATTTTTTTGTTTGCGCAAGGTCACTACCGAAGTCTTGCCTACCGCTTGCTCTGGATCGCGACACGACACTATCAATTGCGCCTGATCTACTCCAAGGATTACATCCGTCACCACTAGATCACTTGCGATATGTGATTTTGCCTGCGCAAACACCTGTCTTTCGCTTACTCCATTTGCCTGTTGAGCCTTTTGTCTCATTTCCATCAAATGAGTCAGATGCTGCGTTCGCATCGCCGCCATCTTGTTAGGAAGGTCGGCTGCCATCAACATTTTGTGATAGTACTGATAGCGCTGTGTGAGAAAAACCTTGAGATTACTCCCTGGTGGTTGAACCCCAGACGCAACGCCAGGATCACCCGCACGGAGCTCCGGTATAGACAACGGGGCATCGAGATCCTGGACCACTTCTTTTTTGTAGGCATTCCCGGCCAGAAAGCTCGAGGCCATCAGAGTTGAGATAACCGATGCCAGGCATAAGAGAGGCTTATGCTTTTGTATACTTTCAAACACTATGCTCACCATGCTTTCGAGCATTCTAGTCGCAAAACTGATCAAAAAGATTCGGCTTTAGACAACAAATATTTCGGTCACTATCTAACCAGTTGCTAAAGGTGAAACAGAGCTAAGAAACCCCAAATCAAAGCAAGCGGCCTTGCTTGACAACAAATTTTGTGTTTTTGAAAAAAAACATGGAACCGGCTGGTTGAGCTTGCGTCTTGCCCCTCATAAGAGACAACCCACACGATTGTTTTGCAACCAATTTAGGAACATAAGCATGCAAGAACTTCAAAACCTCCATCAGACCATCGTTGATGAAACCGTTGCAGAAGCTCCGGCTCCTGAGCAAACCACAAAGCCCAAAGCCAAGAGAGGTTTTGCTCTTTTGGACAAGGACACTCTTAAGTCCATCTCCAAGACCGGCGGCAAGGCTGCTCAAGCTAGCCAAAGAGCCCATAGATTCAATTCCGAAGAAGCAGCCCGCGCTGGCAAGCTCTCCGGTATCGCACGCAAAAACATTGCCCGTCTCAAGCGCGAACAAATGGAGCCACAAGAGGCTTACAAAGCTCTCGCGTAAGATTTGTTGACAATCTCAAGTACAATAAAGTTTAGAGGCCGGCTTAAAGCCGGCCTCTCATTTGTACATTATCGTTGGAGACCTGCCTGTGGACCTTTCTAGTTGCGATAAAGAGCCAATCCAATTTATCGAGACGATTCAAAATGGGGGAGCTTTATTTGTCATCGACTCCGACGGCATCATAGTCAGAGCTGCAAGCAGCCCTGCGATCAATATTAAGGCCACGGATGCACTCGGTAAGACCATAGATAAGGTCGTAGGTGACATCAACCGCCTAGGCAAAAGCTCTCTGTCACAGCGCAGCGAAAGCTCAACACCTCTATTGATCAAAAGCCAGCCTCTCGGGCAATGGGTGACTTGCAGTCTATTGCATGTAGATGGCATGCATATAGCAGAAGTGGAGCCGGTTTTATCTAGCAGCGCCACCGTCCCCTCGGTCAAATTTAAAACGGATAGACTCGAATCTATAGAGTCATACATGTCATATGCGGCCGAAAATGTCCAAACCATTACAGGATATGACCGCGTGATGGTTTACCGATTTGCACCTGATTGGCATGGCGAGGTTATTGCCGAAGCCCGCGATCTAAAAGCCAACATCCCATCTTATCTTGGTCACCATTTCCCAGCATCCGATATCCCTGCACCAGCCCGAGAGCTCTTTATCAAAAACTGGGTGCGAATAATCACAGACGTGGACGCTCCGACCTACCCGATCAAGTCAGCCAAGGCTCATACCACACCGATCGACCTGTCACGCAGCGCTCTGCGCGCAGCATCTCCTATACACATCGAGTATCTGCAAAACATGGGCGTCAAAGCATCTTTGACAATGTCTTTGATTTGCGATGGGAAATTGTGGGGATTGATCGCATGCCACCACTACGCGCCCAAGCGTATCGAAGCCCAGCAGAGAGCAGTACTATCGCTGATCGCAAAATTGATATCTGCAAAGCTTACTTCTCTATCGGTCAGCGAAGTCCTCAAATCGACCAACGAAGCAGCAGCTTTTATCAAGGAGTTTTCTGCCAATCTGATTACCCGCGAATACAAGCTCATTGAGATAGTAAGAGATCACAAAAAAGCACTACAAAATATGATCAAATGCGATGGCTTTGCCTACCTAGAAAAAACTGACTTTGTGATGGATGGCGCCACTCCGACTCGCAGCCAACTCGAATCTCTACAAGACCACCTGCAAAAATGCGATGATCCCTCATTGATAACCGAGCAAATAGGCAAAGACATACCAGAGCTCGAGGAACTATCAGAAACAGCTGCCGGCATTATCGCAGTCAAAGTAGAAGACGCTTGGTTTATTTGGTTTAGACGAGAATGGCCCCGTTCTATCACTTGGGCAGGGGATCCAGATACAGCAAAGACTCTAGTAAATCTGCCTTCTGGCGCCACCCGCCTCACGCCGCGTTTGTCTTTTAACAGTTGGCAGGACGAGGTAAAAGGCATGTGTCGTCATTGGGCACAAAGCGACATTGATGCTGCAAAAAAACTACAGAACGAAGTCTCCGAGAATATTCAAAAAATAAGCCACGAGCGCTTAAAAAATATCACTTATCTAGATCAGCTCGATGACTCAATCCAGAAGCAAGCAGCGGAGCTGGGCCAGCTTTTTGATATCGGCGAATTGGCCGACTTTGTTGACAAATAGAGTCAACCAATACTCAGCCGTTTTTTACTTGGTCTGAGTCAGTGTCGCGCTTATAGGCCAATTGCAAATGGCGCTTAGCCTTATCTTCTGCCTCATCATCCCTATTGCCGCCTGTCTTGTGCTTTTTGAGATCGAGCTTATCAGCGATAGTGTGCCTGTGTCTCCAACCAATGATTGCGGCCACAGGCGTGCCTACCATTACCACTAGCCCTGTACCTATCAAGGCGATCAGGATCGCAGCATTGGTAAAAGCAATGGTATTTTTTAGTTCTTTCAAATCACTCTGCAACTCGGCCAAGGTATCACCCATACCGTTTACAGGCTTGGCCAGGTCTTCGACGGGCTTTTTGAGAGTGACCACTGGCTCATACATCTGCCCGAGAGTATTTTCGATGTGCGTGATCTTTTTACTGGCAGAACCCATGCCACCATATATGCTATTAACGTCAGAATGCAAGATTTTCATCTTTTGGCTCACGCCGGTCATATCCTGGCGCAGTCCCTTGATCGGCGGATTGAGAGCAGCCATAGGAGCCTGCATGCGCATCATGTTTTTTTCGAGATGCACGATACGATCCTGCATGTCGGTGACAGGCTTAAAGATCCACTTGAAAGGGTTGAGATTGCCGAGAAAAGAGCCTTTCTTTTTATCATTCTTAAAGGCTTGCTCATCCACATCCACACCCGGCACCTGATTGACGGCCTTTATCATCGAGCTGTCCACTTCTTTTTGTTTCTGCACTGCGTGCTCGATGTCATTCTTGTCCGCTTTGGCAGCACCTGCATCAGCACTCACACCCTTCTTTTCGGCTTGCTCCAACCTTGCTTGGGCCTTATCCGGATTGGTAGTGGCTGTCTGCCCCATAGCTGGGGTAGTAATAAGAAATGCAGTAAGAGCCAATAACAAATGCTTTTTCATGGTCCTATCCTTATCTATAGATCGATTGGCATCGACCTTAGACGCAAGACCAATCTACTGACGCCAGGTTCCCGGCTGATGATACTTGAGCTCAACCTTGTTAGGATTGCGCACTACAGTCAGGATCTCGTCCAGATACTCATTGACCCCGGCAACGGTTGCCCTGAGATCTTCGAGCATTGGAATGCGTGACCGCAATAGATCTATGGTGATAGTCTTGTGCATTGGCACTGTACCAGCCAATTGCTCGAGATGCTCATCAAAATGCTTGTCCTTCTTATCTATGTAATTCAAAGTCTTCCAGCGCTCGATCAACTGCTCGCGTCTTGTTAGCTTTTGCTGTGGCTCATAGTCATTGAGAAAATTCCAGATAACTGGCGGATACTTGTTAGGTTCGACAGGAGCAAGATCAAAAATAGGGGCCAACATATTTGGGTCGCGCCCTGCACTGCGCTTGCCGCCCTTTTGCAGCTTGAGAGCATATGTGCTGATCAAAACAGTCAATCCACCTGCAATGGCGGCCAAAGTATTGCCAGTATTTTGAAAGCTTGTGGGAGTACCGATGGAAAGCGCTCCTTGCGTGGACGCGAGCGTACCCGAGGTGCTGAAATTGATGATGTTGTTGGTTCTGATAGCCTGATCGCGTTTATCTTCTAGGACTTTTTGTATTGCCGCAAAGCCAGATATCTGTCGGTCGAGCTCTGATATGACACGCCTTGTTTGCATAAAAGCCGCAAATAATTGTTCGTCTAGATCCAGACGCAAAGACAAAGTTTCGGGGGAATAGACTTTTTTTCCATAACGTTTTTGAGACTTAAGTCTTTCGAGCTCTAGCAAATCATCGTATATATCCAGTTCTCTGGCGATCCGGAGAGCACCCACAGAAATCTTTTGATTGCCCAACTCATACTCAATATTAGTCTTACGCTGATCCTTCATGCCTGCTTGTTCTTCGCTGGCCTTTTTGTCGGTCGGCTCTTTTTTGTCATCCGTTAGCGACTTATTGTTTTCTCCAGCAACTGGCTTGATGAGCTTAGAATCGTCAGTCACAGGACCGATCTTAAAGTCGGAACCCTCATGAAAATTTTTGACGCTTGCTTGTGCTAATGCATGCGACTGCGCCATCACGGACGCCACCACTGTACATGAGGATATCAATCTGACAAACGTCGAACAATAAGGCATTTAGAGTATTTGCCACAAGAGAGAAACAACAACACACAGATCATACCAAGTCAGATCACTTTTCGTAGACACTGATATTGGGCTAACTGAGATGGAGATCTGCCATTGCTATACCAGCTGCTACTCCAGAAATTTTTTGATAGCACTGGCAACTTACTTTAATCAGCCCTGCTCTATCCAGGATTTTTATGTTGCCGCGGGAATACTGGATAAGCCCCGCGGTCTGCAATTGCGTGGCAACAAAATTAATCCGGCCACGTTTAGTCCCGAGGATTTTCGCGAGAAATTCTTGAGTAACATAAAAATGATCCATCCCTATTCGATCATGCGTAAGTAAAAGCCACTTGGCGCAACGATTTTCGAGATTGTGCCTACTAGCACAGCCAAAATTTAGACATACCTCGCTAAAGAGCTGACCGGTATAACGTCTGCAGATCTGCGCAAAGTCGTAATGTTGGCGCAGCAAAATCCCAAAATTTTCTCGAGTCAGTCGATAACTCTTGCCGGCCACCATCCAAAATGCAGCTTGAGGCAGACTCCCCATACCAAAAATCTCTGCTGCTCCTAAAAATCCATTTCGTCCTATGGAAGCAATTTCGATGTGCGTTTCCGGATCTGGTTTGACGGTGTAAGACAGCAAACCTGCCGTGGGAAACTCAACAAACCCGCTAAACTCGCTTTCCATCATGGCCGGCTCGTTCAAATCAAAATGAACCAGCTCTGCTCTGGACATAAAATCGTTAAGAATATCACTCGGCATATTTGCTAGAAGGGCGTTGCTCGATGCCAAATTTTCCATAGTCCCCCTGTACTATATCTCGACGGAGCCATTAATTTTGGACGAATTTGAAGTATATCAAGATCGCACTAAAACTACAGAATCGTTATGTTCGCCACCTGACATACCTGCCATTTTGACACCACATACAGTGGCAAAGCGCAAGCTGTATGTAAGCAATCTTACATACAGCCGTTACGTATTGTTAACATGCCTCAATTTACACTCAAAAGCGTGTGCTCAAAGGAATCGCAGGCTTTAGCACCACCAGCAAAAGAGAAACCTATATGTACACTTCCGCACATTTTATCCGGTAGGTTGTACGGCATTATGCTCTGCAAATTGTTTGATCTTGGCATAGCAACTGCAACTTGTCTTTTCTAGGCCCAATGGGTCTAATATGACTATATTGCCTCTCGAGTATGTGATCAGATTTTTGTCAGCGAGATAACCAGCAGCGGCGTTTACCGTGCCTCGAGAAGTTCCGAGCATGGTTGCCAAAAATTCTTGAGTCAAATAAAACTTGTCGCTGTAAACCCGGTCTCTTGTTTGCAGTATCCATTTTGCCAATCTTTGCTCAACTTGATGAGACCAGAGGCAAGTATAGTTTTCACAAATTTGATTGATGAGCGAGCCGCTTGCATAAGCACATATAGACCTAAAGCCTGATGATTTTTCCAGCAGCCTCTTGGCGTCCTCGATATTTATCATCCAACAAGGACTGTCGACCTGGCAAATCGTTATGTGATCGGCAAACCGTAAATCAAAGAGACCAGCTAGGCCCTGGATACTCTCAGGTCCAATTGTGGCCAACTCCAACCGCCTTGAGTCATCCGACATGATGCACAACGACAAAACGCCTCTGTTTGGAAAATAAAGATGAGATGGCCGTTTACCATACTCCAAAACAACTTCCTGGGCTTCTATAAAAGTTTCTTCCGCCACTGATGCAAAGAGACGAAAATCTTGGGCACTTAGTTTTGCCAAAGTCTGATTTTTGTATGTGGGCTCATTCATGGACTTCAACCTCGATTTGTACGTGAGGCGTACGAACGACAAAAATGTTCCATATGTAACGATGAAACGCAGAGAGCAGGTGCACCACATTTAATACCATTTCTCATGGTCTGTCTCAAGGCAAGAGCTAAGTCCATATTTGCTATGCACTAAGTTCAATGGCCGACATATGGGCGAAACATTCTTTGCAAATGGAACCTCTATTGTAAAGTCGTGTCCTACCCAGGGAAGAAGACTCAGGCTAGTAATGGATGCAGGTATAAGTCCTGGATGTGATGGAAAGCCTTGCCCCGACTACCACACCGAGGTTTTATATGAGAATTTTGAGCTTACTTGATGCTATGGACAAAGACGCACCTTTAAAAACGCTCAGGCGAAGAGAGCACACAATAGTGCTGGCAGATGGCTTGCCGGATCTCCTTGCTCATCTAAAAGAAAGTCGTTTTGATGTCGTTCTGTGCCAGGATGAGTACCAGGATCCCCAGCTTGCAGTCTTAGACGTGGTTAAAAAGATCAGATCTAGCGATGCCCAATACGATTTGCCAGTGGTCTGTTGTCGTCTCAATCAAGAACCGCTAACCGACCATCAGCAAAAGCATTTAGAAAATAGCCTGCGTAAGGCTGGAGCCCAGGGCATGATGGCTTATAAAGAAGTGCATTCACGTCGGGTAGACTCGATCCTCAAAAATACGATGTCCAAAGCCGTAGGCACAGAATGTGTAGTCACCAAGATGTATTAGAGTTCAAGCAAATTTTATGAGAGAGCTAAAAAGAAAAGGCACCAGTATTGGTGCCTTCTCTTTTGTTTATCTTTGGACTTCGATGGCTGCTATTTAGCAGCCATCTTGAGTTTCTCCTCTCTTTGCCATAGGCGCAGTTTATTGCAAGCCTGGATAAAAGATTTGGCTTCTCCGCTGGAATCGACCTTTATCACCCCATTATCTGCAGCCACGCCAGCCTTATCGAGTAGGGCCAGTGAGTCCTCGTTGTATGCAATAAATTTGCAATGAGCAAAAGCATCAGAGACAAAATCCTTTGCCGCAGGTCGGTTGGCCAACTGCGCTGCTCCATTTTTAGAGGTCACTACAGCGATAGCATCAAATAACACAGATGGCCCACCTTCGTATTTGCGATCAGCATCGATATGAGAACCATCAGCCGCAGTCACTCCACCTACCGTGGGTGCGACGATTTCAACATCAGCACCAACGGCTACAGCAGCATCTTTGAGAGCTTTGACCACTGTAGAGTTAGCTCCTTCTGATACTAGAATTCCAAGCTTACGACCTTTAAAATCGCCGGCGTTTTTAAGGATGCTCAAAGCAGGGGACTGTGGCAAATCCATATGCGTTGGCTTTGCGGCTTTAGCTGCAGCAGGCATAGTTTTCATACCAAGGCCTTGTGCAACCGACTGAGCAAGATTTTGATCGATATTGATCAAATGACTGACGACACGCTCTCTGATCTCAGGGGTTTTGACATTTGACAATTCAAATATGAGCGCATCTTTGATGTGGCCTTGTTCTACTGCAGTCTGGCTGATATAAAATTGTCTCGCTTGACTATAGTGATCGGCAAATGACTCAGGCCTCAAACGCAATTTTTGGCCTTGCTCGTTCGAAGGATGGCTGACATAACCTTTATTGGGATTTTCGCGCGGGCCACCCCACGAATTTGGCTCGTAGTTTGCACGACCATGTGGATTGGACATGGCCATATGACCGTCTTGCTGAAAATTCATCACGGGGCATCGAGGCGCATTAATAGGCAATTTGGTGAAATTGGTGCTGCCCAAGCGCTTGAGTTGTGTGTCGAGGTAAGAAAAATTGCGAATCTGCAGTAAGGGATCATTAGTAGTATCAATGCCCGGGACCATGTTGCTCGTGCAAAATGCTACTTGTTCGGTCTCAGCAAAAAAATTGTCGACTGTCTTATCGAGGACCATATGACCTACTTTTTGCACTGGCACAATTTCTTCGGGGATCAGCTTGGTTGGATCAAGCACATCAAAGTCGAGCTTATTTGCGGTCTCTTCGTCAAACAATTGCATTCCTAGATCCCAGATAGGATAGTCACCTTTATGAATGGCATTCCAGAGATCACGACGATGGTAGTCAGCGTCAGCGCCATTAATTTTGACAGCTTCGTTCCAGACGACAGACTGCATGCCCTGCCTGGGCTTCCAATGGAATTTGACGAATGTGCTCTTACCCTTATTGTCGACTAGACGAAAGGTATGGACGCCAAATCCTTCCATAAAGCGTAAAGAGCGTGGGATGGCGCGGTCTGACATTGCCCACATAATCATGTGCATAGACTCTGGGGTGAGAGAGATGAAATCCCAGAAATTGTCGTGAGCAGTTGCCGCCTGAGGAAATCCCCTATCCGGCTCATCTTTTGCAGCATGGATGAGATCAGGAAATTTCATCCCATCCTGGATAAAGAAGACAGGGATATTATTGCCGACCAAATCCCAATTGCCTTCTTTTGTATAAAATTTGACAGCAAACCCTCGGACATCCCGGGGCAAATCAGCGGAACCCTTGTTGCCGGCGACTGTCGAAAAACGTACAAAGACCGGTGTCTTTTCACCTACCCTTTGAAACAAGTCTGCGCATGTCACATTGGATAACGACTTGTCTAGCTGAAAATAGCCATGAGCGCCATAGCCTCTGGCATGCACCACGCGCTCGGGAATGCGCTCATGGTCGAAGTGAAAAATCTTGTCCCGCATAACAAAGTCTTCGAGTAAGACCGGCCCGCGTTCGCCTACTTTGAGCGAATTTTGATCGTCAGAAACAGGGGAGCCTTGAGATGTCGTCATCGTCGGGACATTGTCATTGGCGGTTTGATGAATCTCGCCTGCACGGCCTTTACGGACGTCAGGTTTGGCCTCCATTAGAGTACCTTGATCGGGGTATTCGACTCCGGTCACCCTGTCCCGCGCCAGGCCAGGTATTTGAAGTCCAATGCTGAGCGTAGAAGCTGTCATGAGAGATGCTAGAACCGTGCAATAAATGCGAGCCGATGATTTTGACATTGTCTTTTCCTGTATTTTGAGACGCAAATCCATACTTGCCGCCCCCTAGACCGACGTAGGATAAAAACGATCCCACTGATTTGACGATTTGGATAAAAAAAAGAGAGGTTTTCGCCTCTCCCGTTTCCAAATGCCCTGGTAGAGGTCTAAGCGAAAAGTGCCTTTAGTAATGTATAGCTATGTTTGCGCGCCTCGATGTCATGCACCATACACGATACCACCAGCTCATCGGCCAGCTCAGCAAGCCCTGCGAGGGATTTTTGAATTGTTTCGGGAGAGCCGACAAATTTTGGAAACTGACTACGCAGAGCCTGTCTAGTATCGGATGAAATATTGAGCGGTCTGACCTCGTCAGGACTTTGCAAGATCCCAGGATTGCCGGTTTGTCTGAGCAATATTTGAAATAGATCAGATGATAGGGCGAGATCGCTGGCCTGTGCATCGGTATCCGCCACAATGACATGGCATCCCACCAGGGCCTTGGGCTTATCCAGCCAACGCGAAGGTCTAAATAATTTGCGGTAGAGATCGACGATTTTAAAAGCGCTCAACGGGGAAAAGTGCTGGGCAAAAGCAAAAGGTAAACCCATTTTTGCAGCTAGTTGTGCACCAAAATCACTAGAACCGAGTATATAAATCTCTGGCATGCCAATCCCTTGCGGTACAGCTTTGAGAGACAACTCATCGTTAAAATAGCCGATGATATCTTCCATTTCCTCTGGAAAATCCTCGGCGTACATTGATTTGCCGCGTCTTAATGCTTGCGTCGCCTTATTGCCTGAACCGGGGGCTCTGCCGACGCCAAAGTCAATGCGACCGGGATATAAGGCCTCGAGAGTGCGAAACACCTCGGCCATGTGATAGGTGGAATGATTAGGCAACATGATACCGCCCGATCCTACGCGAAGACGACTGGTTCGAGCAGCTATATTGGCAATCAAGACCTCAGGAGCCGAGCTGCCGATACCGTCCATGTCGTGATGTTCGGCGACCCAAAAACGCTTGTACCCTAGGGCCTCTACATGTTGAGCCAGGGCGGCAGCGTCCTGCAAACATAAAGCGGTCGACTTGCCGCTGACGATAGGTACCAGGTCCAAAACAGAAATGTCCATATAAAAAAGCATAACAAAATCGGCAAAGAAAAAAGGAGAGCTTACGCTCTCCTCATTCACCCTTTGGCTAAGTCTAATTTAACTGGTCTAACTGGCCTTGCGGCGTTGATTGCTTGCCTTACTCTTGCCCCTGACAGGCAGAGTCTTGACGTTGGCCTTGCTTTGTGCGGACTTTTTGGACTTGCCCTTAGTTAAGTTGTTGTCCTTACGCTTGGACTTATTACCTACTTTTTTCATCTTCGTCAACAACTTTTCTTTTTCGGCCTTCACATCCTCGGCCATTTCCATCAGATCGAGATCCATTTTACGCATCTCGGGAAACATCTCGCTTTCTTCTTCTTCTACGTGATGCTGCACCATTTCGCTCAATACTTTGACCTTGGCCTTGACGTTTTCTTCGGATCCATCAAAACTCGAAAGCTCTTTCAATACCATTTTAATGACATGGTGCTCTTCGATGGCCTCCTGCGTCATATCTTCGTCCTCTTGCATATAAGCAGGATAGACATGCTTTTCTTCAGCAGTCGCATGCAGACTCAACTCGGTAATGATTTTCTCGAGCAACTTACGTCGTTGGATCTTGGTACGGCTGTTCTCAAATTCTTCAAAAAGCCCTTCGACTTTTCTGTGATCGGCCATCAAGAGATCAATTACGTCGCCTTCCTGCGTCTCGAGCTCCTGCTTAGCTTTTTCGCGATCTTTGGCAAATTCGGTCTCCGACATTTCTTTATCCTCTTGATCGTCACGAGTTTTCGTTGTGGCGCTCATTTCTTCTCCTTCGATTTGCGTTTTTTCTGGTATTTCTTCCTGCATTTGTCCGATTGCCTCTTCATCGGCTTCAAATTCGACATCAAAATCGACATCGCCTTCTTTTTCTTTATCCATCGTCTCGTCTCCTGCATCATCTGTCGTATATGATTGCCCTTCATTTAAACCGCGGCCAGGGACTAACAACAACGGCGTACGGTTCCCCATTTTTTGCAAATCTGCGCGAGAGTCAAGCTCAGATGCCTGATGCAAATTGCCAGATGTATTTGGGGCTGGCTCGGCATCTTGCATTTGCGCCTTGTGAGTATTCGCAGCCATCATGCTTTGAGTCAATCCAGGATTGAGCGCGTTAGTCAAGCTAAAGGTCTGCGATCCTTTGCCCACCATAACCTCGTCTTTGGGCTCGGCAATGAGATTTACGATGGCATCGACAACTTGATTTGCGTCATTTAAAGGCGGGATAGGCACTGCCTTGCGACCGCTATAATTGGCGGCATGCTCAAAAAACTCTGTATCCATGGCCATCGGCAATACAGTGCAGACTTTGATATCGGGCAAATCATTCTGTGCCATTTCCTGCCTCAATGCAGCGCTCAGGCCAACGACACCATGTTTGGCTGCTGCATAAGAAGCATAATATGGTGCAGATATCTTGCCTATCATCGAAGCAACGTTTATCAGGGTACCAAATTTTTGTTGTTGAAATTGGCCAAGCGCCAGATAGCTACCGTATATGGTGCCCAACAAATCTGTCTCGATGACTTTATGGTGATCAGCAATCGGTATCTCAGCAAAATTGCCAATAGCCGCCGCTCCTGCATTATTGATCCAGACGTCTAAGCCACCAAATTCTAAGGCGGCCTTTAATACAGCGTTCATATCTTCTAAAGTCGAAACATCGGCACAGATAGCTCGGGCTTGAGCACCTCTTGCCTCGCACTCCACGGCCAGATCATCTATGAGGTCTTTGCTGCGAGCGGCCAGGATAAGATTGGCCTGACGTCGCGCCAAATCGAGAGCGACTCCGCGGCCGAAACCACATGAGGCACCTGTGATGACAATAACCTTGCCGGCATAAATATTATTTTCCATGGTTCATTCAACCCCCGCATCTTGCCGGCGGGGACTGTACTACTGCATTAATGTTCCTATGTAAGGTATTGAATATATAGAGTCTACTCGCAGACTCATACCGTCCATTTAGCGATCATAGACTTGAGATCGTCCATTAAAGCAGGCTTGGACATAAAATCATCCATACCAGCTTGCAAACATTGCTTGATATTGGTAGTCGAAGTCAAAGCCACTATCGGTACACGTTTGGTCGCATTATCGGCTTCGTTTTTGCGGATCTGCCTGGTTGCCTCTATGCCGTCGATGCCAGGAAGATTGATGTCCATAAATACGATATCAAACTCTTTGTCGGCTTTTTGGACGGCGGCTTCGCCGTTATCGACTACCACGCAACTATAACCAATCAACTCCAAGGCCTTGCGGGTAGCAAGCTGGAGTAAAAAATCGTCTTCGACTAATAGGACACGATCTGCCATTGAGTGATCTACACCTACCTGCCGGCTAAGACTGAGAGACTGGACTAAGTGTACCTCAATTTATAACCCCTAAAACAACTCCACCGCCCTCAGCATTTCTGCTAGGGCGGCGGAGCCAGGAGGTAATATGATCTATTGCGAACCAAATTACCATTAGGCTGATGGTCAATCCATCAGATGGTTCCCGTTATTTTAAGCGGCTTTTTTTGTTGTCTTATTGCCCCATCTTGATTTTGCGCCTTTTTTGCCTGCGGCTGAAAGCTTTTTACGAGTCGCCGAAGAGATCTGGCGTACTTTTTTTGTGGCTTTAGACTTGCTAGTCCTTTTTTTGCCACCACCAGCACTTTTTTTTAAGCCACCACCTGTGGTTTTGTTGACAGTCGCCCAGCCGATACGCTCTGCTTGCTCCTTGCTGCCCCCACGCTCTCTGACACTTTCCTCTATATGCTCTGCCATGCGCTGCTGCTTGTCCGTGTATTTTGATTTATCACCTCTAGACATGATGTATCTCCTCCACTACCTTTGATTTGCATCGCTCTGCCCTGTGCGACGCACCCTCATATTTGAGGTTCCGTAAGATTGGCTACATATGGTTGGTAACACGGCTGTTAGATTGCGACCCTATCTTTGCATACAACACCCCACCCCCAATACCCATTTACAAAAAGCGGAGATTGACAATGTCGCAAGCAGCCATCGAATCAAGAGATAAAGACACTCAACTGCAAGCCGAAAAAGCAGCCCTTCCTACCACCGCCGCCGGAGGTGCCGCAGCAGCTCTGCATGCTGATGCTTTTAGCGGCATGGCCTTATCTGGCGACAACCCATTTGGCGGGGGCGCTTTTAACTCGGGTGGAGGCATCGACACATTTCGCCCAAATCCCTGGAGCGACGAAAAAATGGAGAAAGAACAACGCTACAAACGAGCCTGGGACAATCTCTCTGTTTCTGAAGGCATCGGCAAGGATCAACTGATCCCAGGCCTACGCGACCACAATATGGAGGTTAAGGACGCACGAGAAGCTAGACAGTGGCTGACGGACCACTTTGTCAGCGTCGGAGGCTATGACAAAGCTATCGATAGCTCCGAATTGCTCAGGGCCTGCGAGACGCTCTTATTTGCTGATGGCTCCAAGGTATCCGAAAAAGACCTCAAGATGATGAACAAAATCTTGCAGCAGTTTTATACGATTGCCAACGCTGATTCGATCATCTTTAGAGATAAAGAGATCTCGATGGGCGATGTATCGGCGCTTTACAAAGTAGGCCGCTGAGCGTCCAAAACTTAGCTCCAGACTCTAATCTGACATCGCAGCATATAAAAACAGAAAGGGCCTTCGCAGGCCCTTTCATCATCCTTTGTGTATTTCATCTTATCAAATAGACCAATCAACCAGTGCTGGCTGCCGAAATCTTGGCCTCATGAAAGCATGACGAGCATAGGACAGGCTTGATACCGCTAGGTTTAAATGGGACAAGGCAATTGATACCGCACTTGTCGCATGGCACCTGCGAGCATAGGTCCATGGACTTGCCCGTATTTTTCATACGGCGAGCCAATCGGCAGTCAGGGCAACGCTTTGGCTCATTAGTGAGGTTTTTTTGGGAGTAAAACTCCTGCTCCGAACTAGAAAACACAAAGGACTTTTTGCAGCCCTGACACTCTAGTGATTTGTCTGCGAACATAACGGACGACCTCAAAAATTGCTGCCATGAAAAAAGTTTGTACATTTGGGTTGCCCAAACGATTCAGGCCAGTAACATAAAAGCGACAAAAGTGAGCATTTTTAAATATTGTCCGCAAATCCAGTGCCTTTGCGGATCTATAAATTGGAACTTGTATGGCCTCCTCCCGTCGGTTCGAAAAACATCAGAACCAAAGGTGATATTAAGGAGATTAATCATGGCTATGCAACAATTGGACAAGGCAAATGTGCCCCACCATACTATGGACGGCATCCCTAATCGCAAAGACGTACGGTCCATAGTGGGCCTGAGCATCCTATGCGCTGTCATCGTCGTAGCCTTTATGGCTGGTTTCATTAACTCCAGCCACAAATCACAACGCTACGTCGAAGAAAACTTTGCCAGCCCCGGCGCAGTCCATCAGAACGTCGAAAATCGCACCGACGCTCTCGATACAGCCAAATAAATCAGTTGCCCATATTGGGATAACCGGAAGACAAAAACTAGGAAGACACATCATGAAGGACATGCGCTTTATAGTGCCGACCGATCCTACATCGGAAACTCGCAGACTATTGCAACTCATGCAACAAGGTCGTTGCGACGAGGCACTGAGACAAATGAGCGAGGTCAAAATAGAAAGCAGCCAGAGGCAACTCGTAGAGCTAAAGGCATTTTTGATGGTGCTTTTTGATCGACCAGAGGCAGCACGGTTTTTAACGGATGCTTGCAAGCTCAATCCCCGGTCAGTCAACTTGCACTACCTGCAAGGCAGGCAGGCTCTATTGGACAATGACAATGCAAAAGCAGAAAAAGCCTTTAGACGTTGCACCGAAATCAATTGCGACGACGTAGAGGCCAATTTTTACCTTGGCTACATGCACTCAAATCGCGATGACTATAAGCGTGCTATCGAATACTTTTCAGCAGCTGCCAGGCAAGACCCTTTTGACCCGCTCATCTTTCAACAGCGGGCAATTTGTTATGGACAATCAGAACAAAACGAATTAGCTCTCAACGACTTTAAACGGGCCCTCAGGCTTGATCCCGAAAAGGCCGATCTGTATTACTCGCGGGGCATTTTTTACGCCCTCAACGACAATCTCGAGGATGCGATCCAGGACTTTTCGACAGCCATAGACCTCGAGCCACGGTTTTGCCAGGCCTACCTCTCGCGAGCATGCGCTTACGAACAGCTCGATCGGATAGCAGATGCTGAAGCTGACATAGCCATGGTCAAAAATCTCGATGTCCAGTCCAGCGATGCATACGTCTGCAAGGCTCTCGTACACAAGAGTGAGCACGAGGATTTTGCGGCGCTCTACGATCTGGACAAGGCTCTATCACTCGATCCCAGTCACATGGGAGCTCTTATGGAGCGGGGTCGGCTGATGATGGATATGGAGGATTATGTCCTGGCAGAAAAGGATTTTGATACTGCACTTTCAGTATCGCAAGAGCCGGAACTGCTGAGATTAAAGGCCACCTGTTTGCAAAAGCGCGGCTTGACCGATGAGGCATTCAAACTGTTCGCCGAATCAGTAAGACGCTCCGCTTGACTATTACCCGCTTGGCTAAAAATGTAAAATTCTCAAATGTGCCGCCACGCTTGTATTTGGAGTGGCGGCCATAACTATGGGAAAAGTTATAAATGGCCAGGATGGGGCAAAAAATATATAGATAATGCCTGTTTAGGCTCTGGATTCTCTCGTTCCTGCAATAATCTCTACCACAAGTACAGAGAGGTGCCGAGACACAGATGGCAAGAGATTTTCGCAAATCATTTCGCAATCGACGCGGCAATATGCTGGCGATCATCACTGCAGTGACTATTGGCATACTTGCGATTATTTCCTTTTTTGCCCTGTCATATGTCCGCTTATTAGGCTCCAGCAACGAACAAAAAACAGCAATCGAGGCGGCCGCCATGTCAGCGGCACGAGATCTAGGCAAGATAGCAATCAACACTCCCGAAGTGGGCTGGTTGTCTCTCTCGGACTCGGCCCCCACCGGTACTGCCACCATCGCCGGTGACCAGTACAAAGTACCGGTGCGTTCGGTCAACTCACTTATGGGCACATTGAGACTCGATCTCATCATTGCTGATCGTCTAGGCGACCAAAATCTCAAGGTGATGGTAAAAGAAGACCTCAAGCAACTCAAAAACGCCCAATTGACGTTAGAAGCCGAGCTGCGCAAATCGCTGAATCCAGGCTATAGCTCCAAAGACATCAATGGACAGACTTTTGAGCTCTACAAAAACGCTGAGACAGCCTATCTACAAAATCTCCAGCGCATGGTCGGCACTTCCAACTATAAGGCCAACTCCCTCAAACTCTCGCTGGGCTCGCTAACCAATGGAGCACCGACCAATATCAAATTGCCGCAACCAGAAACCTGGGCAAATGTGCAGACGGCTGCAAATACTGGGGGTTTTTACCGTTCATATGTCAACATCCCCTACGACAACGAAGACTTTGTCTTTGCCGGCATCGGCGATGCTGTCAAATTGGTCGACCCCAAGGATTGGACAAGCGCAACCACAGGTTTGAGCTATCAATTGCCCACTATCGTCAAGGCAGAGGCTTCCCAAGACATCAAAGCACATATGGCCGGCAATGCCGCGATGAATGTCCAATCAGCTGCATGCGCACAACCAGCCAATATCATCGATCCGCACAATAGCCCTGGTGCGCTTACCTTTAGTTTTCCCGACGGTCTATGCGCCGAGATCACCAATCCAGGCTCGATGCTGACCAACTCACAGCTCAATAGCAATGCTGGTTCTACCTCTTCTTTTCTCACATCTGTTAATGGCGATTTTCCCATGGGCCGTCCCACAACAGCCATAGCCAGCCAAAACTGGCCTTATCCATCGATGAACGAAAATTGCGGCAATTATTTTAGACGTGCTTTGTTGGACTGGTGGAAGCGCGCAGGCACCAAGCTCAACATGCAATCAGCTCAGATGATGATAACTGATCCAGCCTTTGCCTTTAAGACGCCTACGCCCTTGATGATGACCTGGAAAAGTCGCGTCTTGAGCAAAAGCGGCAATCTCCCGCCAGTGGAGCTCGGCAAATTGCCTTCAGGCAATATCCATATCTACAAGGTCGATCCTAGCAATGGCACCATCACCTACACCGAAAAAGATCTGACCCCAGTCAAACTCTCCGTAGCAGGGCAAAACCAGGCCTACATGGAGACGATGAATGCAATCACAGGCAGTACCACATCAACCAAGTTTCAACTGACATTGCTCGGTATTGCAGGGGCTCTCTATCAGGCGTTTGTCGTAGAAAATATCAATTTTCTCAATCCATACGAGCTAACCGATAAATGGGACGTGTATATCCGCGATCAGGTCTATCAGCCAGGCTCAGTCGCTGGCAATTATCACAATGGCGAACCCATGGACTTTGACAAAACTGCCTATAAAGAGCAAATGCCTGTCGCCTTGGCCGCCAGGCTGGCCAATCAAGATGATTTGGGTAATGGCAGCCTGGGCGCCAACACTCCCCCTGGCAAAGGTCAGGGCAAGCCTCCCTCGGTTACTTCGCAGTCTGATTTTGGAGAAGACCAAATCGACAAGGGCTTTTTTCAGCCAAATGCTACTTATTACAACATGTACTCTCAAGGGCCAAGCAATGCCAATCGTCGGCCTACTTACGAGACGAACGGCATGGCGGTAGATGTGAGATTTAGGCGCCAAATGAAAGTAAATCTGATGGGTGGAGGCTCCCGCATCGGCTATGTCGGAGACAAAAAATAATCTAGGCAAATAGCGGCAGTTGATCGTATTTGTCTAAGAGAATGCTCTTGCTGTCCGCATGCAGCCACTTGTCTAAAATGGTGGCATATACGGAGCGAAAATCGATCTTGTACTTGAGATCGCCGTCATCCAGATCGGTGAGACTGGGCTGATCCCCGATGATACCTCCCTTGACCGAGGAGCCGATGACAAACATCGGCGCAGCAGCACCATGATCGGTCCCACGGCCACCGTTTTCGGCAACGCGTCTACCAAACTCACTAAAGGTCATCACTATGACGTCTTTGTCGAGATTGTGGTTTTCGAGATCGCTCTGAAAAGCCTGGATACCCTGGCAGAGAGTTCGAAAGAGATTTTCGTGACCGCGTTGCTCATTGGTATGAGTATCAAATCCACCAAGAGTGATATTGTAAATGCCGCAATTGACACCACCGGCGATGAGCTGGCTGATAAACTGCAGACCGCGCCCAAAGCCATTGTTAGGGTATTTTACGTCTGATTTGTAATCGGCCACCATTTTGGCGATGGAACGAGACGCCTCGGTGGTATCAAGACCGACACGTCGCAGCTCTTCGACATAAGGATGAGAATTCGCTTTGACCGCTGGATAGTTTTGATAGATGTTGTTAAAAGTCTCCAAGCGTAAGGCGCGATCAGCTTCATATCGAGGATCTGCCTTAAAAGTAAAATTTTTGATATCGCTGATGGACGGCACCACTACTTTTTGCGCAGAAAGTGTCTTGGGTAAAATCGGGTCGACATTGATGGCAGGAAAAATATTGTCGGCAGTGGATTTGCCGCTATTGGCCAGATCCAGATAACGACCTATCCAGCCCGTCTCTTTTACCTTCACAGGTTCAGCGGTCTGCCAGATCTCGATAGATCTAAAATGAGATCGATTGGGATTTGGGTAACCGACACCCTGGATGATGGCGAGCTTGCCGGCCTTGTGCAAATCCTGAAATGGCCCCATATTGGGATTGAGGCCGATCTTATCGTTGAGCTTGAGTACAGCATCTGGCTTGATGCCGATCGCAGGGCGTAATTTGAGATAGGCAGGGTCGGTATATGGGATGACCGTATTGAGTCCGTCATTGCCTCCAGAGAGTTGTACTAGCACCAGGATCTTTGAGGAGCCGACGGTGCGTGGAGCAGCTTCAGCTTGACGAGCCAGATATGACAATAGCATAGGCGCACTCATGATGGCGCCCATGGTGCTAAGGCCAGTTTTTAAAAATTCTCTGCGCGTTTGTTTGTTCATGATAGTTGGTAGGTGGGAAGGGTCATAATCAAGTGCAGGAGACCGCGCATCTTGCCCTCGAGGGCTTTGGCGTCTAGTTTGGCAGTGACATTGCTGCTTTGCGTGCCGGTTGGCGGTGCGGCAGCTGCGACATAGGCCAGGAGTTGCTTGCGGGCGTTTGCCGGTACATCTTTGTCGACCAGGCGATCCAGAAAATGATCGACCATATCTTGTGCATTTTTTGCGTCAAATTGATTGGCAAGGACGACTGGGTTGATATAACCTTCTTTGGCATCAAATTTTTGCGTGGCTATGCGAGCAGCAAAATTAAACCTTTCCATTAGGGTATCGGTGGCGATCCAGGACATGCCTCCATCCCAGCCTTTAACGTTTGGAGGCTCAAATAGATTTTGGCCCATGCGAGCCATTACGGCCGGCAGATCACCGTCGAGTTTGTCTACCTGTAGAGACTTGAGAGTGCCTATGACGTACTCGGCAGGACTCTTGATCTTGGCGTGATAGGCTTTGTCAGACCTAAACTCGGGAGATTTGAAAATAGCCTCTAAAGTCGCGCGCAGGTCTTGCTTGCTATTGCTAAAGACCTCGGCGATACGTTCGATGTATTTTTGATCGGGATTATCGAGGCAGTAAAAACAAATGAGTTTACGAGAGATAAAATTGGCTGTCTCTGGGCGTGCAACCAAAATCTTGATGATATCTTCGCCACCAAAATTGCCCGTCTGGCCCAGAAAAGTCTTGTCTTGAGTGTCGTGCTGCTTGCGGTTAAAGTAAAAACCATTTGGGGCCATCCAACCCGTAAAAGCGCGAGCGGCTTCTTTTACGTCTTTTTCGGTGTAATTGCCGATGCCCATGGTAAAGAGCTCCATTACTTCACGAGCATAATTTTCGTTGGGTTTGTTTTTTGTATTTTGTTGATTGTCCAACCATACAATCATGGCAGGATCTTTTGAAACATTGAGTAAGAGCTCGCCAAAGTTGCCGAGGCCATTTTTGCGGAAGGTATTGTTTTGTAGATACATCTGATATGGATTATTGACCTTGCCTGCATTTGACGTGGCAAAGTGTCCATGCCAGAAGAGCACGGTCTTTTCTAAGAGCGGTCGTTTGGTAAACATCATCCGATAGATCCACCAACGGCGAAGATCCGAGATGTCGGTAAAATCAAAATTTTGATCGTAGACGATTTTTTCGAGAGCATCGTCTTTGACGTTTTCAAAATGCAAGAGCTCGTTGAGAGTGCCATCGAAACCAAGATTGCGATAGTACGCCTGTTCGACAAGTGTCGTACCAAACCCGGCACGGCGCATCAAATGGTCAACCCAGAGATTTTCGTTCTTGCTGGAGGACATGAGACCACCAATAAAGGGACACCATTATGTGCCCAGATGCTGTGAGGGCATATCGTTTTTCCAGTGCTGCGCTAAGCAAGCAACACAATTTGTCTTATCAGCTCAAACAAGCATAAAAAAATCGATAGCACCATATACGATGCTATCGATTACAAAAACCAAACCAGACCTAGGCTCTAATAAACTCATAGATCGCTTTGCTGACACGATCTTTATGAGTCGAGCAAAGTCCATGCGATGCGCCCTCGACGATGTCGAGTTGGCTATGAGCCAGCAATTTGACGGTTTCTTTGGCGCTAGACTCGATTGGCACGATCTGATCATCATCGCCATGCATGACGAGCGCAGGGACGGTGATCATTTTGAGGTCCTCGGTAAAATCGGTTTCCGAAAATGCCTCGATGCAGTCAAAGCATGCTTTGAGCCCTGCCATCATGCCTTGCATCCAAAAACTATCTTTCAATCCCTGGGAAACATTGGCACCTTTACGATTTGCACCGTAGAAGGGCTCTGTTAGATCTTTAAAAAATTGAGAGCGATCGGATAAGACTCCAGCCCTGATCTCGTCAAATTTTTCGATCGGCAAGCCTTTAGGATACTGCGGTGTCTTGAGCATGATCGGTGGTACGGCACCAATCAACACGATCTTTTCCACTCGTTTTTCGCCATGACGCCCAAGGTAGCGCACCACTTCGCCACCACCGGTGGAGTGACCGACCATGATTGCTTTTTTGAGATCGAGCTTTTCAAAAAGCTCTGACAGATCATCAGCATACTGATCCATCTCATTGCCAGACCAGGGCTGCGATGAGCGACCGTGCCCACGGCGATCGTGGGCGATACAGCGATAACCTTGATCTGCCAGGTAAAACATCTGGTCTTCGAAGGCATCGGATGAAAGCGGCCAACCATGGCTAAAAACCACGGGTTGTCCGTCAGCAGCACCCCAATCTTTGTAATAGATAGAAGTACCGTCTTTGGTAGTTATATAAGGCATTTTCTTTCCTGCTTCTTAGGGGCGGGCTGCTTCAGCCAGACTCAAAGATACAGGAATTTGTTGTAGAAGAGGTGCCAGATAGCTAGAAAGAGGAGGAAGCGCCGGCATACGATCTTTGAGCTGCTGTTTTAGGCGCTCATTGGAGTAAGCCACATCCATGTTTATGAAAGGGAAATAATATCTGAGAGCGAAGAAAGCTTTGCGCTGATCGCTGTTCTTGACATACTGCTTGTAGTCGGCGCCAGTCCACTTGTCAGGATGCACAAGTGCCTTGGGACAGTCGATCGCATAAAATTCTTTGACCAGACGCACGACTTCACCTGCCAGAGTGCAGTTATGGGCACCAGCCGAGATGTAATAGCAATCATGCTCCAGGCTGGGCTGGTTGAGCAGCTCAATGATCGAGTCGGTGACGTAGGACACCGGTATCACATCGATCCGTGAGTCGGCATTCATAGGAAGAGCATTAAACAAAGTGAAAAGCGGAGCACACCAGAGAATACTCTTGGCGAAGGTTTGATCGGTTATACCAGCAGAAAGTACGATGCTGGGACGGAGGATCAAATAAGGCAAGCCACTGGCGCGTACCAGGGCTTCTGCCATGCCCTTGGACTGCGTGTATTCGTTGTGATGCTCGGTCTCAGCGTCATCGGACTCGCATATCGTGCGGCTTTGTACCTGACCGACATTAGCGGCAGTGCTGACATAAACAAAGAGAGGCATTTTAGCACATTGCTTTGCCATCTCTAAGATATTGCGAACGCTTTCGATGTTGGCTTCGAGTACTCCTGCGCCATCAAGAAAACTCGTATCGGCAGCGCAATGCAGAATGACCTCAGTGGTATCGCATATGGTTTTGTACACTTGCGGATTTAAACCGCAATTGGCTGTAGTGAGCTCGCCTTCGATGACCTGCAAAGACTCAGGTATCGATTTGGTGCAATGGGCGAGCCTGGTGACTACACGCGACTCTGGAGTAGCATTGTGCCGCCCACGTGCCAATGTATATATGGCGTTTGGGTTATAGCGCTCGATTATCGCCTTGAGCAATTCTCCACCGATTAGCCCGGTAGCCCCAGTCAAAAGGATATTGCGACCATCAAATGCATTTGGACTTGCAGCGGACAGGCCAGCATTAAAAGTGCTTAAGCCCTCGGTACCCGGAAAAGTGGAATAAGGTGCAGGAGTGGTGGGACTTGAATGCATATCTTTGAAAAATGGCTCCAGGCGGGCAAGAGAGAAAGAGAAGTATGTTATGGGAAAAAATCTTGCAGTTCCCTTACCACCTGATTTGCAGCCACTAAAATTATCACATTGGTTAACCCGTGGCGGGTTGTGCCGGTGGTCAAGCACTACCGACGGTAATTATGTCTCGTAATGAAAGAAAAGTCTGTATAGACCATTTAATGTTGCAAGGGACGGATACATTTTGTCCTGGATGTATCAGGTCAAATGCCTAGATTGTTTGGTCCGCCTGGCCTAAATTTTTTTGCCTCCTCGATCTTCTGCAACCTTTGTGCCTCTATTTTTGCCGCCTGGTCTCTGGCTGCCTGATTGAGCGGGTCGAGATTGTGCATCGATGGGCCGGTAGTCTTGCCTGGATCCAGCTCTTGCCGATGATCTGTGATGCTAGACGGGATGTCGCCATGACTTTGACGATGCTCAGGGGGCTGGCCGTCACGGCCTTTTGTAGATGCACTATCTTTTATGATCACAGTTTCGAGGATGTCTAATTGTTCGTCATGCGGCTCGTAGTCTTTGATCTCGTCCAGGACTTTGGCAATATCCAAGTCAGTCTGGCCATGCAAATATGCATCCTTTAGCCCTTGCAATAAATCCACCATATGAGCTGGGGTGGGATCGCCACCAGTCTCGGCATGCCACAGGCGTCGACCGGCAGCATCGTGAGTACCGTCTACATTTTGATTGGCAAAATGCGCGCGAGTGCCCCACCTGTCCTTATCAGGTTGTTGCTGCCTAAAGGCACCGTTGTCACGCGCGACCTTTTCAAATTGCTGCGCGATAAAATTGGCCTCCAGCTCATGTGCATTGCCAATATAGGCTTTCCATGCCAGTCGCTCTTTTTGGACGCGGCCTTCTTGCATGGCTCGATACAAGATCTGATGCAATCTATCGGCGAGCTTGTCCTTATGACTGAGAGGGTCTTGCTGATAGTCCTGCACGAGCTTTTGCAAATCTTTTCTAATAGCTGCCTTTTCGTGTTTGGCAGGGCCGCTATTATCGCGATCATATTTTGGATCCAGCAAATCATATCTAAAAAGCTCGATCTGCTTTTGGCGGCCTAAATCTTTGTCCAGGATCTGCTCCATAAATACATCTAGGTCTTGCAGATAGGGCTTGTTGCGCTCAAAAGCTGACTCCTGGACCAAAACCTTGTAGAGAGCAGCCGATACATTGACTGGATTATGTATAGCATTGAGTAAGACGCGAGCTCGGAATGCGTCATTTTGATCATTATAATTGCGAGCGAACCAACCATCATCCCGGGCCTTGATCAGATTGTCTGAGATAAAGGCGAGGGATCTTGATCTTGCATCCTGACGACCTGGATCAGAGGCAGCAGCACGCGCACGTTGGGCAAGATCATCTACATATTTGTCGATCTCTTTGATATACATCTCTCGATGTAGCTCAGGTGACATGCCGATACCTTTGACCTGATCCGATACAGCTTTGCGAGCCGCGTCGACTAGCTCTACTTTGGCCATCAATACATCCTGTTCGGCGTGGATCATCTCGTGATACAGGTATTGAGCATCCAGCCAATTGGTCTTGAGGATGTCGGATTGACGTATGAGAAACGTCCCTGTGCCAGGATCGTATGCCATCCTTGCCCGACCAGGGAGATGATTGTCGCCGACCACTCGCAATTGGACATTGTCGATACCGACCTGCCTACCTAAATCTTGCATGACGCTTTGCAGCTGCAATTGTCTCTGCGCTTTAATGATTGAGGATGACAAAAGCCCTGGTTCGCTGTTTTTTTTGATTTGAGCCTGCTGATGGTTTTGGTCGGCCCATTGCTTTTTGAGCTCGGTTATATTACGGTCAAAAGTCCCGATGATTTGGGGATCGAGCATTTTGTGATGTTCTAAAAGAGCATGCTTTTTGAGCAGGACCAAACGACCGCTATCGCTCAACTGAGCTAGATCGGGATGCTCAAAATATATTCGTCGCGCGGCATCATAATTGATTTCGGGCACGTAATGATGCACTGGCGCCTCTCTGGGATCCCTCCGGCCCTCGGCTTCGTGTTGATCTTTGCAGTCATTGAGACGAGTGGACAGATCTTTTAGCTGAGCATCCAATGGTTGGTGTCTTTCGAGTGTCAGTGCCCCATGACTAAATCCAATCCTTACATCTTTTGTGGTATCACCAGTGGTCTTAACATTGCCGTCCTTGTCTACAAAATAGACAGTCCTATCTAAAACATCCTGGAGATGCTTAAAGTCCTGTGGATTTTTGACAAAGATGACTGGGTCACCGTCGATAGCGCCATACTTATAAGACTTGTGAAATTGGCCATCGAGTCCCTGGCTCACATATTTGCCGATAAACCGGAGCACCTCGTCTCCAGCAGAGTGATCGAGCCTATCGTTGACCTGTTTAAAATTATCGGTTGAAAATCGCACTATGTGCAATTTTTGTCCGGCTTCCAAAGAGTCCAGCTCCTGCTGCAAGGTCTTGCGAGTCTCAGCATCATTCGGTAGATTTGTGAGCCTCTCTACGCGCAATTTATTAAGGTAAAATTCGCGCATTTCAAAGTCATTTTTAAATTGCTCGGTCGAGTCATAGTCATTACGACGGTCATCCTTATTGCGCCTGTCTTTGGTGACAACATGAGGCTCGATATGACCGACATAGGGATCGAGCATCTGAATATCGCTTGCTTGGGTAAATACATGTGTACCCTTTGCGGCCTTGAGCATGGTCTTATTTGCATACATAGCAATATCGGCACGCTGGGCTAATTGAGTCATGGTCTCGCCATAACGGGTCGTGACGCCCCCCATCGAAGGCCAGACGATGAGATCCCTGGACACATCCGCTCCCGATCTGCCACCATCGTGATACCGTCTATGATCATCTGCGAGCCTTTCGGGATCGGTATAGACAAGCACATCAGGCTTGTGTACGACTTGTCCAAGGGCATTTGTAAATGTCTCTGCGGCGGGGTTGTCTCTAAAGACCACGCGGATATTTTGTAGCAGCCGCATTGCAGCCTCTGCCTGAGAGACATCATGAGTGACAAGCACAAACTCGTCACCACCTGGGCGATAGAGAGTTGCATCGATATGGTTATCTTTTAATAGAGCGAGCGCTTGCTGACTGTACTGCTGGATCGCCACATCGCCTAGCGCATGACTAAACTGCTTGTTGACCTTGCCAAAATCGATTAGGTCGATATTGGTCACTACGATAGGCTTAAAATGCTCCTTGCCGGCCAGGGCAGTTTGGCGTATGTACCTCCCCATATCTTGATCAAATGCCAGTCTATTGGGCACACCGGTCTTTTCGCAGGTTGTCGCTTTGATGCGTGCTGATTGGGCTTCGGCAAAAAGGGCACGATCTCGCTCCAAATGCCGAGGATAAACCACATGGGCATCATATGCTAATGCATCAAGAGATGTGGTTTGTGGTCTTTCGCGTCTGGCAATTCTAGACACGCGCACCGACTCTGGAGCAGAGTCGTCTACTCGATCTCGGGGATACTCTAACGACTCTCGTTTTTTTATGCAATCGAGGATCCACTGTGCCTTTTGCATTTCTTTAAGCTCTTGGAGAGTCTCATAGCTACCTTTGGGGTGTCGATCGCGATAGGCCTTGATCCAGTTAGTAGTATCCTCCAGCAACAAGGCAGACGGCAGATCTCCCTTGCCAAAGTTTTGATAACGAGCATGGATCAAATCCAGCTGGTAGGCGGGATCATTTGGGTATTTGCCTACCTGGTGCTCGACGTATTTGAGATAATCGAGATCGGTATCATATTTAGTAGCTTGAAAAAGATCGGACAATCTCACCTTTTTGAAGGGATTGTCTGCATCCTTGCCCCATTGATTGTCGATGGTGACGTAAACGTGATCAGGGTCAAAATCGGCGGGCATTTTTGCAGGCAGATGCCCCATATGGTCATCAAACTCTATTTTGATCACCGACACCATATGCGATGCCGTGCCAGCATATCCACCCAGGTCAGTCAAAAACGGCTCTCGACTGGCATCGACAGCCAGGAGCAGAGGACCGTCTTTATTGTGGGCTTGAGCCAAAAAGCGCTCCGCCAGGTCATATGGACTCGCAAAAATATTGTTGTTGTCTTTAACAGATGCCTCACTCCGCGCAAGCAAGCGATTTTGGAGGACAAACTCACTCGTGTCGCCAGTCAGTCTCTGATAGCCTTTTTGTAGATCGATTGCGCGTATCTTAGGGCCTGCCGTCTTTTCTATAGGCACTGGCTCAGGTTGAGTGATATCGACCAGACGATCTTTGTAGTAGCCGATCTGGCCAGGTGCATAATCGACGCCTTTATAACTGGTCCTGTCGTGATAGGCTGCGCCAATGAGGGCATGCTCCAATAGTGATAGGGTCGGGTCTTTATCATAATGATGCAGGTCTTCGTTGGACCGCACGATGATCTCAGCACCATCGGACATTTTTACCTTGCCGGATATCATTGCCTCGCAAACGATCCTTGCACCTTGAGCCGGATCAACAGTCAAAAGACGGGCTGCAGCCGCAGTCGGGAGACAAGTCGATCGCTGCTCTTGCACCAAATAGGTGGGCTTGGCGCAAGCCAGCAAGAGATCGGCTGCAATCCTTTGTCTGTCATGCCTGCTCATCATAGCTGTGCCATCGGGCAGACTGAGAGCAGTGTTGACATGACGCATAACCTCGACAAACTGCTCGTGTGGCATGTCTGTTGTAGCAACGCGCTCGAGGAAATGATCCATCGCAGTATCTAGATGATTGCGAGCTTTAAGATCTGAAACTGTAGCACGGACCAAGCTATCGAAATCTTGAGCAGACTCGGCCATTTTTGTGACCTTATCGTGATTGACGATGAGCTCTGGTGCGCTTGTGGAGGTCTCCGCAAAATCTCTATCATGCAGACGCTTTGCATAAGTGACACCATCTCGATCGGTATAACTAATAGTGCCATCGGCACCAACGCTAAATCCTTTTTTAAAGTCTAACCTGGCGCTGGCAGTATGAGTGCACTCACCGTCTAATCGGACTGACTCGATGTGCCAGCTCTCTCCATCCTGTATACGGCGCAGATGATCGAACTGATCATTGGACCTCGCCAATATACTATGCAGGCGTCCCTGATCGTCATAAGTCAAAGTGGCCTCAGTGCCAAAAGCATCGACAATGCGTCTGGGTCGTCCCTCGTGCATCAAAACCTCGCCGCCCTCGTGCCCTGGCGGAGTCGACACATCATGAGGATTGATGAGACCGCTGAGGCGAGAGTTGATCGGGTGAGAAATCGTTGAAATCAATCCTGCTTCTGCCACGCTGTTGAGCAAATACGCATTGATCCGGCTCTGGTCCTTATAGCGCTCAAAAACCTCATCAGTAACCATGGACCGATCTAGACCACGTTCAGCGGCGATGTGCTGCTTTTCTTGTTCTATTGCTTGAGGTCGAGCCACCATAAAACTGTTGACCGAGTTGTTGACGAAAGCAGCATTAAACGACCTGATGGCATCATGCTCGGCATAATTTTGTGCTTGCCGCATCCAGAGCAGCTCGGTTTCGTGAGTAAACTCTTTTTGTATCGCCTTACGACCAATGGTTGATTCGAGGGCTTCGCCAGCCATCATGAGGAGGGTACCTTGGGCTAGTTTGCCAGGAGTCAGCTCACTATAATCATCGGTCCTGGCCGCGCCAGACATGCCAAAGGCAAATGTCTGCGCAAGAGCGCTGCCTCCGCGGATAGAAAGCTCCTTGAGCATAGGCTCAGCATAAGCCTTGAGGACAGGACCAGAGGCCAGTGCTCTGAGATTATCTGGTTTTAAGATATTTGCCGAAACCAGCCTGGTCTCATCCAGCATCTTTTGGCTACCCTGACCGACCATCGAGGCCATCCCCTCAAAATTGCCGGCGGCCCAATTGCGAGCCCTCTCATCAGCAGTAGTGCCCACTGTCTCACGAGTCACGACAGAAATGACACCACCACCAGTGGCGGCGATGCCAGTCGTACCCAAAGCCCCCATCTCCAGGACCCTGCCTAGTCGTAATGCACCACCAGGCACGACACTCATGGCCACAGTGGCTACCGCATCGTTTGATTGTTTTTGCATCGAGATGCCTTGATCGGACAGCTCGTTTGCATCTTTTGTACTCAGACCCAGATCATTGGCGTAGCGTCCAAGAGTCTCGACGCCATGATGCATCTCGCCACTTGAAAGATCCGCACCATGCAAGCCTTTGTCAAAGAGCACATCGAGCTGCTTGCCCATGGCGGTTTTTTGGTGATCCACCGTAGATGCGACCAGATCGAGCTGATTGCGACGACCACCCATGAGATAATCAGGCACTCCGAGCGTGACATAACCCTCGCTATTGCGATAGAGACGGCTGGCTTGCTGCGTGGACTTGCGTGCGGCCTCTGCATCGGCGATCAACTCGCTGGCATCGACGAGACGACTGTTGCCGCCTACAACACGATATTTTTTGTCGCTATTGCGATCGGCACTAAACTCAAATAACACTTGCTCACGGCCAGCAAGAGACTGTTTACGACCACCAAAATCGAGCACGTATCCAGGCTCGAGAGTACCCACTGGCGTACCCACAGGCTCCCAGGCATTGTCTTTGTAGAGGGTCTGAAAAACCTGGCCCTTAGTCACGTAATAATGGTCGTGGCCGAGACGTATGGCACCCTCGACCTTTTTGCAATCTTGCGCTGTCCCCAGGGCCGGCATATCCATACCCTTTTGTTTGCGCTCCGCAAAGGCCGGATGTTGTCGCAGTGCACTAAAATTTTCGGCTCGGACGTACTGGCTCGGACCCAGCTGCAGCATCGACAAAACCGAATGCGCTAGAGGTCGACCGTGATCGTCGACCTCTGAAGATAATCCTTTGACGCCGTTGGCCTCGATTTCGTTTAAAGTCCTGTCAAAATTTTGTTCGAGTCGTTTGGTCGTCTCCAAACGCTGCCGAGGCTCGCTATTGGGATCGATTACGCCACGAGCACAGAGCTCGGCATATGCACGTTCTTGAGCAACCTGCTTGCGCATCTGATCGACACTAACTAGTCTCTGACGGCCATCGTTGATCCATGAAGCGGTATGGTGCTTTTTATCATCGCCAGTGTAAGTGAGCTGCATGCTGGCTCCTGCAAAGGCCTTGTCCGACATGCGTGCAGTGGCTGGTCGACCAGCCTCGTCCAGCAAGACCATGGTGCCTCTGGATGCATCATAATTACCAACTACGGTGTCGCCTCTGCGCAATATACCTTTGCTACCATGCAATTCGACCATGCTGCCGCCGTCTTGAGACTGCATACGCAATTTCAGGTCAGCATGCGCAGGTACGCGCTCGAGCACGTGCTGTGGATTGTCTATGGCCTTTTTAAGGCGGGCTTCGCTATCTAGCTCGTTATTGTCGGCCAGATCGGCCATTTTTTTTAGGTCGCGCAGCATAGCAGTGTCAGCTGGTTTGCCTGCCGCAAAAATAGCATCGATCGCTTGATGGTCTCTTTTTGTCTGCGCTACTGCCAAATCCAGAGTTTGACGCTTGATGGCATCCGTCTCGTCCGCCTGTGCAGCACTGTTGGCCTGATTGCGACGATTGGTCGACTGCATAAGCAATTTGTCCAGATCGATGATGCCTCCAGTATCTGGACGTCTGGAGCCATCCGCCTGGGTCTCCGCCCCTCCAACCACTGCGCCTCTCATCTTGCGGCCGGACGCATCTTTGAGGTCAAACACCGCACCATCATAATCTGACAGCATGCGCTCCCTGCCGTCGATCACCACTCGCGCATCTTGCATGTCTCGCGATCCAGCGCCACCAGCGGCAGGCACTCCATCGATCGTACCTACCTGCTGACCGGTCTTGCGATCGATAAGCATGTTGTATCTTACGTCCAGCTCGCCACCATGGGCTTCTCCGGGCTTGCCGAGGACTATGGTGCCATTGGCGCCACCAGCCACCTCAAATTTTCTGTCTTTACCACCATCATTTCCGACAAACTGCCAGCCGCCTCCAAGCACCTTGTCTAGAGACGTGCCATCTTGCTCCCTCTGTTTGAGATCGGCAGCAAACTCCATCGTACCGTCGTTTTTGACGCGACCAAAATACCTACCGTCTTTAAAGAGATTGGAGCCTACGCTGACGAATTTTTGGCGTCCGTTTGTAAAAAAGCCATTTAGCTCCCAACCGTTGCTCTGACTATCGCAAAGGTCTAGCCTCTCGCCATCAGTGCCCTGTCCATGAAACACGGCTCCATACTTGCCATCGCGCAAGATATTGAATCTAGCACCACCAATGGTGACATCGCCATTGTCCTTAACCGTGCCGATCACCCTATTGGCAGAGTCGTAGATCTTGCCGTCCCGCGCGCGCGCCTGCACCATCTTGTCGCCATCTCGCCAGGCCAGTACGCCGTTGGCCTTATCGCCCTCGCGGGCCTCGGTCGGACGAGACTTAGCTAGTACTTCTTCTTCAGTGATTCGACGAATAGGATTGATAAGTCTGGTCGCCGCAATCTCGTGTTGAGCGACTTGCAATAGCTCGTCTTTATGACGTTTGGCGTCTTGATCGCCAAACTTGCCGACCACTTCAACAGGACGTCCGTTTTTATCAAATGCAAAGGCCGCGTCGATGCCGTTATCCATGTTGCGATAGCTCAGGCGCTGTGGCCGTCCATCACGGTCAAACTGGCTCTTCTTTTCTTGAAAGACCTGGCCGTGACGCAAACGCTGCTCCTGCACCTCAGTCACGCCATGAGCCAGATCGCGAGTTTTTTGGCTGTGATAGGTCTTTTCTGCTTTTTGGCCTTTGAGATCGTAGGCATCGCGCGTCTCGATCTCCTTGCCACTGCCTTGAGAGCGCCGCCAATCAGTGCGTTCGTGCGGCTTTTGCGTCTCCACGGCATTATGATCGGCAAAACGAAACCTGTGCGCCAGACGACCTTGCGCATCGACTTGATCAGCCGTCACACCGGCATCTCTACCGTGCTTGTCCACATGATGCTTGTATCTCAGGTGAGACAGAGGCTGGCCATCTGGGCCGTAGATGGACTTATCCAGACGCTTGCCGCTATTGTCTCGGCGGACCAGCGACCTCGCGCCTTCTGGTGAGATATGCGCCTCAGTCACGACTGATGGATTGTCGCGGATGACAGCAGTGAGATCGCCAGTACGCTGGTCCACGGTCAAATGCGTACGATCACCCTTTTGGTCCATGCGGCCGATGACAGCACGCCCGGTCTTTTCGTTGACCATGTCAATTTTGGCGACATCGTGTCCATTGCCCTTGTACTCGATCTTGGAGACAGTGCCATTAGCGGCATGGACCTCTTTGACACGGCCTTGCTTATCGTAGTGATAGTCGCGCTTGCTGGACTCGTCGTGATAAGTCTTGATGCCCTTGTCTGCTCGTTCACGAGGCGTCATCCTCGCGGCGCCTTCCCCGGCATGCGATTTTTCTGCTTTATGAGCAGTCGCCGCCTTTTCGCCCTTATGGGTCTCGATACGGCCACTGTGCTTGCCCGAAGAAATCGGTATGGGATGGCCCTTCTCGACAGCTTTGCTAAATTGCTTGCAGATCTTGGTACCGGTGTCCTTGACGTAGTTGACGGCTTTGACAAAGGGCTTGCCGATCACATCGACGATCGAATGCGCGCTCGCGGCATGGTGATCACCGCCCTTTTCTGCATGCTTTTCAGGCAAATTGTTCTTACCCATAAACCCTCGCATAAAGCCGCTAGAAAAAATCTGCCCGGGTATATTAGGCTTTTAAACCCGCCCCCGGGTGGAGAGGTCGGACTGAGGTCTAGTAATGGCACAAATATAGCCCTGGATTTTGGCAAAACAATGGCAATGCAAAGGACGAACTCTTGGTAGACAAAAAAAACGATGCCCAAAACGGTGAGTCGGGCAGTATCATGGCCGACCACCTCAAAAAGTACCGGGATTATATTTCTGACCTCAAGAGCGGCCAGTCATCCGGCATTTCGTCGATCTTTGGCCGCGCGGCCGACTTATTGCCACCAGAAGTGATGGCAATAAAACCACCTACACAAACCCAGGTACAGCAGTCAGGACAGAGACTGAGAGTTAAGATAGAGAAAAATGTAGAGGGAAATATCGGTGGCCTGGCCGGAGCGGCAGAGACTCTACTGGCCACTGGAGCTCTTGATTTTGTGCCGCAAGATGCTGGCACCGAAGTCGATAGCTTTAGCGGCGATCCTGTCGGCATCAGCGTGGACAGACCAGATAGCAGTAGAGTGGAGCAGGTATTGTCTGTCTATTTTGAGGATGGAGAGCGCAAGTTTATGCTATCGGATTTGTCAGTGATAGACGAGACCGATTTTGAAAGATATCGGGTCCGAGAGGGCATCCAAACCGGTCATGACGCACCGAGTAGCACAAATATCCTCGATGCCATTTTTGCCTCGACCGCCGATGAGACATCGACACCAGCAGAGACCCTAAGAGTGACCACCGAGAGTGGTGCCTTGCTCTGGCAGGTGTTTTATGACACGACAGGGCCAAAGCTCATCTCGATGGCCGATGGTGGCATCATTAAAAAAGCAGAAGGGCGCGATGATTTTATTTTTTCATGGATGTCACCAGTAGATGGCGATATAAAATTTTATCTCTTATCAGCTCTGGTGGTCGATCCGACCACTGGCAATATCTATCTCGAAGCCAATGAAGGCGCGTACAGCGCGGCCTTCTTAAATACCGGCCACCGCATACACCAATATCGCAGCGCCCTTGGAGAGGAGTCGTTTTTTGCAACCGAGCCCAGTGCTCAGGACTGGATGCCCAGGACAGTGCAGGTGCGCGATCTGACCCTCGACATGCAAAGCGGAGCGGTTTCTTATGTCGGTATTGATGATGGTGGCGTAACGAGACTGACGAGCAGGAGTTTGTCGTCGTGAACAAATGGCACGATCTGCATGCCCCAACCTTTAAGGTCCTGGCCATGCCCGAGCTGACAGGCCTGGAGACGGAGCCTGAGATCATGTTTCCTGATGGCCCATACCGAAAGGACGGGGTGGTTTTTAGAGTCGAGACAAACGACCGGCCTGCATGGCTAGGGCGTTTCGTCTTTGGCGACTTTGCCCTTTGCGACAATGTTTTGATGCCAGACAAAAAAATGTTTGCGGTAGCCGCCAATGGCATGCTGCATATCGTAGATCCGCACAATCCCTCGATTTTTTATCAATTTGATTATGTCTGGATCTTGCAAAAAATATGCCTTGCAGGTCAGGACTGCTTGCTTATTGGCGACATGCAATCGCTCATGCTCTGGAACGAACACGGCAGACAATGGACCCTCGAGATTGTCGATGATTTTTTAGAAATAGAAAATATAGAGGGATCGGTCTTGTCTTGCACTGGGCGAGACCTTCCTGATGATGTGCGCGTGCAAGTCGACCTGCAAGCAGGAAAAATTTTGAGCAAAACACGCGTTGAGTCCACGCTCTAGCGCTTTACGCCGGCCCGCACCACTTTTTGCTTGCCGGCGGCCTCGTCCACGATCGAGCCATCAACGCCATAGATGCGATGATCTTTTGCATTTTTGTGCTGCACCAGAGCACCATCATCTCGCACCTCAAATCTATAACCAGGTCGATCGACCTGCAATTTGCCGTCGGCGGCCACTGCATACCAGAGAGGATTGTGGATGCCGTCGATATCGGCACCGCGTCTAAACATCTCCGGCTTGCCTCCTTGCCGCAAAATCGTGATCGCATCCGGCCTGCCAGCGGCATCGCGGCCATATACAAACCGATCGCCCATGCCTGTCTCCAGCGTGATCACGTGATTGTGCGCATCAAAGCCAATGCGCGCGCCATCGTGCGACTCGTGCCGCACCGATCTATAGACATCAGGCTTGGCCTGGTTTTTGCTGAGATCAACCGTGCCACCCTGAGCATCGCGCTCATAATCCTGGCCTTTTTGCCATTTATCCAGCTCACCAGGCTTTGTCTTAGCAACAATCTTGCCTGTAAGGCTATCTACCAGCACCTTACCTTGTATTCCACCATCTTTCTCCCGCTCTAGAAGGAGCAAACGCCCTTTTTTGTCAAAACCGATCAACTCGAGATTGGAGCCATGCAACGGCTGACCTGCCCCATGGAGACTGTTATTGAGCTCCTTGATGCGATGACTGGCCTCAGCCAGACGCTCCTGTCGATTGCCCTGAGTTTCGGGCCTGTGCAGGGCCTCATGCTTGCTAGGGACCTCGGGACGGCCCCAGATGGCCTCGGCAGCTTGCAACACACGCTGCCCCTCGCCAGCGCGAGCCCTATCGTCGTTAAACACGGCATCACCAAGCTTATGGTCGCTCATGGCCTTCTCCGTCTATCCCCACCCAGATTATCTGCCCAAGCCGCCCGTGTTTTAAATCTCGCCAAAATGGGTGTGAAAACTATGCTTACTAGGACCTAAACCGATCGGCATATTAGATGGCCCGTATTTTAATAGTCGAAGACAATCTGGAACTGGCCAATATGGTCCGTTCCTTTCTCGAATTTGAGGGACATAGCCTCACAATGGCGGCAGACAGCCACACAGCTATGACCCATCTGGCAAGTCTACCAATCGATCTCATCGTACTTGACTGGGATATCCCGGGCATCACTGGCATCGATGTCCTGGCTGAATACCGTCATAAGGGTGGCACTGCGCCAGTGATAATGCTGACAGGGCGCGACGAGGCAGCCGATAAAGAGGCGGGGCTCGACGGCGGGGCCGATGACTATTTGACCAAACCATTCAAAATGACCGAATTAAACGCGCGGGTCAAAGCGCAGCTTAGGCGTACGCAAAGAGAATTGGACAGGGCAATGCAAATAGGCGACATCATGCTCGACAGAGCAAATCTGACAGCTACTCAAGGCGGATTGACGCACATCGTCACCGAACTCGAGATGGGTATTCTCGAGATGGCATCGCGGTGCGCCAAACTCAATCTAAGCGAAGGCCAGCTGGTCGACGCTATCAACCAGGAAAAGAGCAGCAATCTCAGTCGCGAACGACTCGGCATACTCGTCAATCGGCTACGCTCCAGACTGGACAAGCAATCGAAGCATATTTTTCCCACTATGTTTGGCGAGTTTGAAAAGGCCAATGCATTGCGCTCGGATCGCTCACAGCAAGACCCTTATCTCGGCACCATACTCGATGGCAAATACAGCCTCGATCGTCTCATCGGAGGAGGCGGTACCAGCCTGGTCTATGAGTCCAGACATATAGGAGTCGGTAAGACCCTCGCGATCAAGGTACTGGTCAATGATGCAGATACCAGCGAAGAAACCAGGGCAAGGTTTAGGCGCGAGGCCCGCATCAACGGACAACTCAATCACCGCAATATCGTCGGCGTTATCGACTTTGGCATAGGCGAGCGCGGACAGCCATATCTAGCCATGGATCTCTTGCAAGGATTTAGTTTAGCCGAAGTAATGGAAAGTCACGGCCGACCTACGCTAAGCGCATTATTGGCCTTTTTTATGCAAGCCTGCGATGGTCTGGGGCATGCTCACTCTCTTGGCATAGTGCATCGAGACATCAAACCCAGCAATATAATGATCACTGGTGACGATACCACCGGTTTGGTCGTAAAAATCGTCGATTTTGGTCTGGCCAGGCCATTTGGCTCCGCCAACACGGATCTCAATCTGACCATGGCGGGCAATGTAGTCGGCAGTGCACCATATATGAGCCCAGAACAATGCCGAGGCCACGAGGTGGACCACCGCACCGACGTTTACTCCTTTGGCTGTACGCTATTTGAGGTCTTGCACGGTGACATGCCTTTTGCAGCACGAGATCCCGTGTCGATCATGATGAAGCATCTGCAGGAGGCACCACCTTTATTGGTGCTCAAAGATTGCGATGTGCGCATCAACGGACAGGTAGATGAGAGCCTTTCAAGGGAGCTAAATACTCGTCTCAACTCGATCATCCAAAAATGCATGGCAAAAAATCCAGACGAACGCTATCAATCGATGGACGAAATAGCAAAGGATCTTGCAGCCTGCATCTCGTCCATCAAAGGAACAGAAAAAGACAATAAATCATTGCTCGGGTGGCTGACAGATCGTTTTAAGAAGAAATGATGGGAGACGAATCCACCATACCAGCTATAAATAGCAGCCTGGGTCGACAGGGCAGAGTGCTGGTCATGATACTGATCGCCGCCCAAGCTATCGCTGGTGGTGCTATCACATACATCGCGCTACAAGACCAAATCATCGCAAACGAGCTCAAAAGGGCAAAAGAAGTCTCCGCAGCAGCCAACGACCTGATGTTGATCGTCTATGACGCAGGAGACGCCATCGGCAGATTTGCAAGAGCCAGATCTCTCGATCCCGGAAAGACACTGCCAGATCCTGCAAGGGTCAAAAACATATTCAATTTGCTGCGCAAAGAGCTTGCACAAGATCCACGCGCGATGCAACTCATCGCCAACGCAGAGACCAATATCTCGATCTGCCTGCCGGTCCTTAAAGACTCTAAAAAAATGACAGGCAAACTCGATGACCCACAAATAAAGGCGCAATGGAGACAGCGGAGAGACGAGATCCAACCACAGGTAAACGATCTTTTGCGAGACCTACCGCAGCTCGCACAGATAGCAAGACGCAAAGAACGAAGTGTATACGAGGCAGACATAGATGCGCATAGGCGATTTGATGCCCTGGCATTAAATGGACTGGGCACTTGCATCATTGGTGTCCTGACTTTGGCTGGAGGGCTCATCTTTATTATCTACGTCCGTTTAGATCAGTTAAAAAAGGCCATCAAAACCATGCAGCCTTTGCCGACGGCGTCACATCCGGCCGGCAAGAGATTTGACGAGCTAGATTATCTATATGCTCATTACGAACGCACTCGCAAAAATCTGCAAAGTGCTCGAGACCGGCTGCGCAGCGACGAAGCCGCTGTCAGGAAACTAATAGAAGAAATGCCCATAGGCATTGCGGTAGCAGATGCAAATCAAAATATCGAGTATATCAATGCCGAGCTTGAAAAAGATTTGCAGATAAGATCTCATAAAATGATCGGCAAATCGTTGAGCGTTCTCAAAATAAACAATGGCATTGCCACCACCAGCAGCGGCACCACAATTGCAGTCAAGACTCGATCTTTTGATCTAGCCAATCAACATGTCTTGGCAGTACAAAATATCCAAGAAAAAATGCAAGCAGAGCAACAGCGGCAAGCATATATAGAGGGTGTGCGCGATCAGCTAAGATCGCCATTGCTCAGACTGGGCAATTATTTTGCCAGGGTAGATCTTACCGGATTAAATGATAACGGCCGTCAACAAGCATTGCGGATGGGTGCTAATATCGACCGTCTCTTGAGCATGATAAACGATCTGTTCGATCTAGATACACTGGACAGTGACGATGTGCGGGTAGAAATCAGAGAGGCATCGCTTGCAGATATATTAGATCGCACGCAAGCGGCAACCAGTGCGCTTGCTGCTAGCAAAAAAGTACAATTGCGGTTTGGCGATCTAAATTGCGATCCTTACATCAAAGCAGACCCGGACCGCATCATCCAGGTGCTCATCAATCTGGTGGGAAATGCCATAAAATTTTCGCATGCGCATAGTTTTGTGGATGTCATAGCAGATAGATTGGCTGATGGCACCATTGTCATAGCGGTCAAGGATCAGGGCAGAGGTATACCCAGAGACAAATTGGCAGAGATATTTGAGCCCTACAAACAAGTAGAGGCCAGTGACGCTAGCGAAAAGGGCGGCACGGGCCTGGGGCTGGCCATCTGCAAAAAAATTATCACTGCGCATGGTGGCGCGATCATCGTAGATAGCGAGTTTGGCAAGGGCTCTTGCTTTACAATAAAATGGCCGACATTGAGTACAGACCATGCCTAAAGGCGGACAGACTATCCGACAATTGTGCATTCTTTTAGGCTGCATCATCGCCTTTGATTTTGCCATATTTTGGATGATAGTGATCAACGCCGAAGCAGAGTTTGCTCAAGTACTCAAGCAGGCGGATAGCAGACGAACAATCGCAACGACCAACGATCTTTTGGAGAGCCTCTATCACGCAGGTGACTCTATAAGCAAATATGTCTTTGTCGAACCGAGCCAACAATGGGCCTCTCAATATAATCGATCGCTCGAGCTTATACAAATTGAGCTATCAGAGATCAAATCTCTCGTCAAAACAAATCCAGATGGAGAGCAAGCAAGGGTCATACAAGCAATTGATGCCGATGTCCAGAAAGGTGTAGACATCCTAAAAGATTTGAAACGCGTCTGCGATCAAAACCAAAATACGGCAGATCGCATCCTCACTGTCAAATATGGGCTGCGCAAACAAGCACAAATGCAAGATCTATTGGTGAGACTTGTAAAAAATACCTCGACATTTATTGCGCTGCAAAAAAGATTGGGACAAGAAGCAGAGGAAAGACGGGTCTCTCAGAGAGTCATTACCTACAGTGCCATTGCAATCGCCGTACTTGGCAATATTTTGCTACTCTGGCTCTTTATGCAGCGTTTTGGCAAGTATGCAAGAGAGCGCCTGGAGCAGATCGTGCATCGCCTCCAGAGCATATCTGATCATGAGGGGTGGTCTACCAATGCAATAGAGACTAGCCAGACACATCCGGACATAATTGAAACACTAGAAAAAGAATTGATCGATCTACAAAAAAATCTGCAAACAGAAAAAGACTTGCTAGCACAAAATCAGCGTACATTTGAGCAGATCATCCAATCTATACCAGTCGGCATCATCGTGCTTGATAAAAATAAAAAAGAATCTGGATCTGTCGCGCAGGTAAACCCAGAGATGCACAAGATATTGCCTGACGGTGATATACGCGCGACTCACGAGATTGTGGCAGCCGTCCGACGCCACAAAAACCAGGATCCAAGCTATAAAAAAGAGCATCGGATCGCAGTCAGAAACCGTCATTATGAGGTAGTCTCAAGAGAAAATGGATTGTTGCTAGTCCAGGATGTAACATCTCAAGTCAAACTCGAACAATTAAAAAGATCATTTGTAGCCATGGTCAGCCATGACTTGCGAACTCCGCTCACGGCAGTTGGTGGCTTTTTGGAGCTTTTGCCGACTGGCATGTATGGGCAGGCAAGCAAAGAGTCATTGGACGAAACTAAACTGAGAGAAAGAGATCTGGACGGTCTCATAAGCCTGATCAATGATGTCCTTGAGATCGAAAAACTGCAGTTAGACAAGTCGCACTGGCAAGCAATAGATCTCAAAACCATCACCGGCCAGATACTGACGCAAACCATACAAGAGCTCGATCTTGGCGATCGCATAGATTTTGCTCTGGAGATCGGACAAGATCAAATTACTATCATCAAAGTAGAAACAGAAAAATACAGATTGGCAAGGTTGCTCAAGGCAATACTCTCGATTTTTGCATCAATTTGCGAGCCACAGCAAGACATCTCAATTTTGTGCCTCAGATCCGCGACTCATTTGCATATTGATTTTTCCACCGTATTGGCAAAACAAAGAGCCAAAGACATGATACAAGTCATACAGAGAGGTGGTGCGTTTAGCAGGCTTTTAGACAAAAATCTCGGCCTTGCCTTGCCTTTGATGGCTGCTCTGCTACGATATCTGGAGGCCAGATTGGATTGGCTGTCCACTGAGGACCGTCTGCAAGCAAGGCTCAGTTTGCTGCTGGCTGACCGCTGATAACTAATAGCAGATGGCAAAAAATACCCATAAGCCTCAGGCCATAGGCCAGACGAGATCATGTCTACACAATTAAACGACAGCATTCAATACTACGAAATCGGCAAACTCAAATTGGCGTGCCGAATTATCTTAGCGCCAGGAGCAGACAAGACTATAGTTTTTTTGCATGACTCGCTTGGCTCGATCAGCATCTGGCGAGATTTTCCTCAAAAGCTGTGCCAGATTGTAAATGCCAATGCCATCATCTACGATCGACAAGGACATGGCTTATCCTGCGAATTTACCAGCGAACGTCGACCGGACTATTTGTTTGAAGAGACTCGCATATTATCTGAGCTATTACAAGCAATCGAAAGCAAACGTGAGACTAAGACAAACAACTCAGCCGATAGATATATTTTGTTTGGGCATTCGGATGGAGGCACCATAGCTATCTTGACCGCGGCTTTGCATGCCGACAAAGTGCAGGCTATAGTGACCGAGGGTGCGCATGTCTTTAACGAAGAGATCACGCTCGCAGGCATACGGGATGCAGTCGCGCTTTATCAAAGCACAGACTTAAAACAACGCCTGCAAAAATATCATGGCAATAAGACCGAGCAATTGTTTGCAAACTGGGTAGGTATCTGGCAATCGCCGCAATTTAGAGACTTCAATATCGAGCATCTTCTACCGTCCGTTGTCTGTCCTGTGCTGGCAATCCAGGGCAGTCTCGATGAGTACGGCAGTGCAGCTCAGTTAGACAGTATAATCAGTCAGGTAGATAGTCAGATAGTAAAAAAGGGCTTGATCGATGGTGCGGCGCATACTCCTCACAAGGAGCGCATGAAAGAGACTCTACAGGTGGTGGCAGAGTTTGTGCAGCGGATCTTCTTAGATTAGAGCAGATTATTTGGTTCAGTCGTTACATGCCTGGCATAGCGGGGCATAATAAGACCAAGTACACATAGAATATCCTCGTTTACGTTTTGACTCTATGTCTCTAAGACACTTCGTAGCGAGATAAATCATGCCGTTCAAAAATTTGTTAAATGACACCGAAGGCAACAATCTCAAACGCGCTGAGATGTGCCCCAAAGTAGGATCATTTAACGTAGGCGCAAAACCAGTCAACAGGCAGTTGCTCGAGGGCCATCGGTCTGAGATCCTGGCCAACTCCCTCAAGACTTTGATACCTGAGATCAATGACTTTTTGATCAACAGATGGCGAAAGGGAGCAAGCATCATCTACCAAGTGCCCGATATTTACGCGCAGGCAGATATACTGGAGCAAATCGCGCAAATATTTAGAGCAGAGGGTTGGATCGTACAATATCACAACCAGAGTCTGAGATTTCTTGATGAAGAATGCGCTAAAAAAGAACTGTCGGCCCAAATCAACAAATAGCCTGGCGATTTGCAATACTGTGGCTCTAATGATCGATTGATTCCAAATGCAGCCTAAACTATACATGTTTTACATTGGTGGCGATTGCGCCAATTCGATCATCGAATTGCACGATGTGCGTTTTGCAATTGGCCAAACTCATCAGGATTGCTACGATCAACTGCGCTCCCAATGGTGGGGGACGCCGGAGAGTCTGCATATCGACAGCTACACTCATGTCGACCAGGTCGATGGCTATAACCTGACTCTCGTCAGGCAAAAACCTGCCGGCCAAAAACAAAAGCTGTTCTTTCTCAATCTCGGCGGCTATGACAACCAATCAATGGAAGAAATCCACAAAAATATCTTGATGGTCGCCGAGTCTCAGGCCGCGGCGATCAAAAGAGCCTTGAGCGATTTGAGGCACTGGCGCCTACCGCACAAAGATAGCTTACTCGAAGTAGAGAAAACACTGGCAGTATCGCAAATGGTCGAACAAATGGGATTTTATTTGCAACTGACGCAAAGTGATCAGACACACACGCTCAAACACAATCTCAAATACATCAAACTCTTTCAGACTCATCGACCAGGCAAGATATAAATCGGGACGCATAACCCAAAAACAAGCACCACGCTGTTTGCCAAACAAATTAAAGTCTCCAAAAAGCCGCTGGGCTGCGGCTTTCAAAGACAATGATTTGCGATATACTAAAAATCTCAAAAAAAATGGTGCACAGTGAAATCCTCAGTCATTGCTCTTGTCGTCGGTGCCATAGCCATAGCGCTCGCTTGTATTTTGGTCCCGTATCAGCAGGTGAGCGACTCCAATACTGGCGATCACATCAGAGATTACATACAGATGGGATATCACCCTATCTGGCAAAAACCCGAGCTGGATCCGACAAAAGGTAGGTTTGCAAGCAAATCGATTGAGGCCAATTTGACCACAGTCGCCATCGAAGTAATAGGGATACTCACAATCGTGGGCGTAGTTATGATAGTCGATAGAAGAAATCCTATCGCAGCCCCGACACCGACCAAAATTGATTGACCGAGTACATGAGCGATTTATGGGCATAAAAGTGTGACCCGATAAGGTGCATCTTTGCTCAGGCTATCCCACCAGACCTTGATCCTATTGGCCTTTCCGCTCATATTTGAGTTGGCGATCGTTATGGCGATGCATGGACTTTTGTCAGAGATGGATATCGAGACCAGGCGCCTGGAGGACATGCGCGGTTTTGCCAATCGAGTCAATTCTATTTTGGCACTTAACCAGGAGCGCATGTATGTCAGTATAGCCAACCACAAACTGCCATCTCAGACACTGCAGTCACGCATCTTGCAGCTGAAGCAACATATGCATGAAAAATTGGTCGAGGCAGAGCAGTTTTCTCATCGTTCGCCGGAGCTCTCCAATCGTTATAACGAGATCAAGCACGCTGCCGATCTGATCGAAGATGACATCAAGGCGTTTTTTAACAATTACAAAGAGGGCCGTAGCGCAGAGACTGCAGCAGCCTGGTTCAAAGTGACCCGCACGCTCGAGGAGTTTCGCATCTACAGCGATTTGATAGCGACCGATGAATCCGAGATCAGTCGGCAGGTCACAGCAAAATTGCAAACTCAAAAACTTACTTTGCAATGCATACTGTGGTTTGCCTTTGCCTCCAATATCTTGATGGCCGCAGCATTTGCATGGTATTTCAATCAACAAAATCAAAAACGTATCAAGATAGTGGTAAATAACACTCGCAGGCTCGCAGCCAATAAACCGTTGATTGAGCGGCTCTCAGGCAAAGATGATCTAGCCGAAGTAGACGCCACCATTGCTAGACTGCATGCAAACCTGACAGAGATGCGCAGCCGCGAGCGAGCCATCCTCGAAAACGCCGCCGACATCATATGCGCCATGGATCAATACCTCATGGTGACCGACATCAATAAAGCTGGCGAAAAACTGCTTGAAGCAACAGCCGACGATCTTTTAGGCAGACGCATAGTCAGCCTGGTCGCAGAGAGCGATCGCGTTGAGGTAGCGGCGCGTCTTGAGGCGCTCAAGATCGGCGATAGAGAAATGGCCGAGACTTTTGAGGCAGCCATGGCTCACAAACAACTAGAATGGCGCGTGAGCTACAGCGAAAAACAGCGCAGTTATTATTGCGTGCTGCACGATATTTCCGCGCAAAAAGAGCTCGAACAGCTCAAAAATGACTTTATCGCCATGATCACTCATGATCTGCGCGCTCCGCTATCATCCATCAAAATGATCCATGAAGCGCTCGGCGACGGGCTCTACGGAGATCTCAACGACAAGGGTCAAGCCGCCGTTGCGCGCGCCGAAAGTGGACTATCGCGTCTCATGCATCTGGTCAACAATCTGCTCGATTTTGAGCGCCTCGAATCAGGCGCCTTGACCTTGTATAGAGAGTCAGTGGCAGTGACAAAATTGTTGTCCCAGGCGACGAGTGCAGTGCACGATCTGGCTCAGGCAAAGCGCATCGAAATCAAGATCCAAACCGATCTCGATGCACAACAGACAATCAATGTCGATAACGAAAGAATGGGGCAGGTCCTGGTCAATCTTTTGAGCAATGCCATTAAGTTCAGCCCCGAGGGTTCTACCATCCGATTGTGTGCTAGACAGCAAACTACAGGCTTATTGATCGAGGTGATCGACGAAGGGCGCGGGATCGCAAAAGAAAAACAAGCCGAGATTTTTCAAAAATTTAAGCAGAACAGCCGAGAAGATGCGAGTAATATGCGAGGATCTGGCCTGGGTCTAGCGATCGCCAAAAAGATCGTCGATCTGCATGGAGGGCGCATCGGCGTGGAAAGTGATATTGGTGCTGGCAGCCGATTTTTTGTTTATCTATAATTTTGAGGCAAATGTAAACAGCCGTGGCCAAGATACTTTTAGTAGAAGATGACAAGGCGCTGGCCCAGACTGTATGCGACTGGCTAGACTTTGAAAATCATGTGGTCGACGTCGTCCACGACGGCCTGGATGGGCGGCAATTGATTGCTAGCAGCCACTTTGATCTGATGATTTTTGACTGGGATCTGCCTGGTCTCTCAGGCATCGACATCCTGCGAGGATACAGGGCTAGCGGCGGCAGCAAGCCATGCCTGATGTTGACGGGCAAGCGAGAGATCGAGGATAAGCTGGAGGGTTTTGATAGCGGAGCGGATGATTATCTAACCAAGCCTTTTCACGGCAAGGAGCTAGTTGCACGTGTCCGCGCCTTGCTACGCCGGCCAGAGGTCTTAGTCGATAAACAATTGCAGGTCGGATCGCTCAGCCTGGATCCCGATGCCGGCACGGCAAGCCGAGGTGGGTCCGCACCGATCAAGCTCGTTCCTAAAGAATACGCCCTGCTCGATTTTTTTATGCGCAATCCAGGCAAGTTGTTTACCACAGAGGAGCTCCTGCAAAGGGTCTGGTCGGCAGAAGCCGACGCCGGACAGGACGCAGTCACTACTACAATCAAAAGGTTGCGCAAAAAACTGGACGAGGGTGTCCCTCATTCGATCATACGCAATGTACACGGCATGGGCTATGGTCTGGCAGAGACCTAGATCGCATGGATAAAAAAGGAACTTTTAGGGTAAATTTGCTTCTATCAGGGCGCTTACCAAACAAACGGAGTACTCATGGAGATCGAAAACCCAATGTTGCTCGATCCTGATGAATACGACCTGGGCGTATTACCACATCAAAGATGGAATGTCCTGGACCTCATCACAGTGATCGCGCGGCCGACACGCCCTGCATATATTTTTTGCGATGTGGATATGAGTCGCATCGAAATGCTGCGCCAAAAGCTCAAGGAGCAAGGCAAACCGATCACGGTCACGGCTGCGCTGCTCAAAGCAATCTCGATTGCTCAAGTGGATTTTCCTGATGCGCGCACATATCTTTTGCCCTGGGGCGCAAGAGTGGTTGACCCAGTGCCCGTGGCTGGATTTACAGTTGAGAGACAAATCGACGGTCAACCAGTGGTATTTTTTGCCAATATGCCTGGTATCGAACACATGACCTTGCAACAGGTAGCAAAACAGCTATTGCAATATGGCAAAGGAGACATCCAGGACGTACCTCAATTGGCCAAGGAGGTCTTTTTGACCAAATGGCCCTGGTTGCTCCGCCGTATCGGTATGCTAATAGGACTTTGCGTGCCTTTGATCAGGCGCGAGGTCAATTGCGCGACCTTTGGTCTCACATCGCTCGGCAAGTTTGGCATGCGGTCGGTGATTGGTCCTTGCGTACGGACCTGTATTTTTGGTGTGGGGTCCCAAGAAGATCGCCCCGTCGTACGCGATGACAAAATCGTCGTGCGACCCATGATGCTCTTGGAGCTGTCGGTTGATACCAATGTCATGACCCAATTTAGAGCAGCCGAGTTTTTTGCCCGGATTAAGCACCTGATAGAGTCAGGCATGGAGGGGCATCTCTCAGGAGACGAGGTCATTGACTATCGCGACCTCGAAAAATCACGAGATGAACGTGAGGCCATGCAGAAACGAGACAGAGACGCGAAGGTGATACAGTCGGATCGATTTATGCTCAAAGCCTTGCGTGACTCGCGCAAGCTGGCGCGGCGTACCGCAGAGTCCAAGCTCTTGGCATAAGCTCCTGGCATAAATAGTAAAATATGTCCTCTGGATCTATATCTATGGCTCAGGCAGGACAGACAAATAGCAAGTCAGATAAGCAAATTACTTTTATTGCTAGCCGCCATACCCCCTTTGCGGTTGGTGCTAGATCTTTTTGCCGCTGGGGAAAATATCCCCTCCAATGATGACATGATCTTTTTGCAGATCATGGATAGGGTCACAGCTCCAGGCTATGACTGGACGCATTTTTTTAAGGACACCTTTATCCAGGGGCATAGCTTCTGGCTGGGACAATTGCTTTTTATGCCTTATGCTGCAGCCGGCCTCGATCAATATACCGGTATCATCATTGGTATCGTATTGATGCTGGTCCGGTTTTATCTCGTGCAGGACATGCTCTTGCCACGCGCAAAGCAACCAGCCTCGTCCTTAAAGCAAACGATTGCCCTGGTCTTGACGAGTGCAGTATTTTTTGCTCCAAACAATGCCTGCATCTTGTCGCATGGTACATTTGCGATCATTTGGCAAATCAGCCTTCTTGGCACCACTCTGATGCTCTGGGCATTGACCAGGCACACAGAGCGATGGTCGGTCGCAATCGCCACGCTAGGTCTCCTGATCAATGCCGGCACAGTCGGTGATGCACTACCAATGATACCGTTGACTATAGCCTGGTATTGGTGGCACAAGCACAATAGCCGCAAAAACATTACTATTTTTGGGACAGCAGCAGTGTTGGCATGTCTGCCATATCTCTTGTATCTGCACACTGGAGCAGCCAATAGCGACGCCCTGAGCAAGACGTATTTTGGCCTCGACATAATGCGTTTTGCCAGTACGCTGTCTCGCAATTTTGCGGCTGGAACGGGCTGGCACTATGGTTATATGGATACAGCCACATCGATGACAGGCTTTGGTCTGGTACTGGCTGTAGTGCTGATCATCTATGCACGCAAACATAAACAGACCTTTGCAACAGCGGATCTCCATGCCTTGCTCTTAGCCACGTATTCTGTTGTAACGATCGGCATCATCGGGGTTTTTCGCAGTCTCATATTGCCCTGGTATGGCTTGATCGCCATGTACTTTTGGCTAGCACTACTATCCCTGGCGTCGCGCTGCGACAACAGGTACCTGACCGCGACTACCTATCTGACTGTACTTTCTTTCGCCTTGTTTGCTCCACATTTTGCCGATAAAGAGTTTTTTTTAGCAAATCGCACGCCTGTTTTTGTCTCAGTGCTGAGAGAGCCTCAATCAATGCCCGATCTCAAAGTCTACACTGGTCCAAAGATCATCGGCCTGGATATGCAGCATTTTTCAGAAATCCTCAAGAAGCATAAACTGCCCCCCTTTAGCGCGCACCAACAAATACTGATGCAAGGCGATACTGGCCTAAAAGACAGAGTGCAGCTCTCGCGCTCGGCGTGCTGGACAAATCCATACGCAGATAAAAACATGGATATGGACGCACGCAAAATATCACCTGCCGTAGCCCAACGCCTCACTCTTGACTTAAGCACCGAGGGCGAAGCTGCCTGGAAAGCAATCATCCCTGCCGGTTATACTCGAGCTAGTTTTAATGCCAATCTGCAGGTACCACAGGACACAAAAGGACTATTTAAGATCACAGTACGCAGCGCTGATCTAAGCAGCATAATCAGCAAAAATGTCATCATCAGCCAAAGAGTGCATGACATAGCTTTGCCTCTACCGATTAAACCAATGTTTGGCGGTCAATTTGATATTACGCTCAAAAGCAATGCAAACAAAAAAATCAGGCTAGGCCAGCCCCTCATCTCTCTGGACTAAAACTCTCGCCCGCCCCTTTGACCTGCTTGATCATCTCCGCGCGCTTGGCCATCTCTGCTTTTTTACGAGCATCCGCTGCGAGCTTGTTGTTGAGATAGACAGCGCGCACATAGCTCACTTGCCCATCCTTGGGTCCCGTCAGATCAAACTCGACCCTGTAAGCAAGCGGAGAATCAAGATTGCCACCACCACCAGTGACACCACCTGGCACTGGCGATGCGGCTGGCGAATCAGCATAATTGAGTCGCGCAGTAGCTTGATTGTCTATATGTATGGTTTCTACGCCTAATTTGATTGGTGCATCTGCAGGCAAGAGCTTGCCAGCCAGATCCTCGGCGGCCTGACGTGTAATGCTCCCCGGCTTGTAATCCACATCTATCTCAAAAACATTGTTGTCGATGCATTGCACGATATATTGCCCACCGGCCGGCGTTTTTTCGCGGCTGAGATACTGCCGTTTACCGCCTGCATTGGCCTGGGCACTATCATCTTGGACAAAAGTGATCTTGGCCTCCTTGAGCAGCATTTCGGGGCTGCCGATGCGGACCTTATCCAGTGGCACGGTGCCATTGGCCGTGACATCTTTATTGATCTCTTCATCGAGAGATGCGCATGCAGTCAAACTCAAGCATAGTATCAAGGAGAAATATTTGGAGCCGGACGGCAGGAGCATACAAAACCCTATCTCTAACGGACATTTGCTAGATCATAGCAAAATCGCGCATATTAATTTCCACAATAGTAGACCAGTCATGTTGAATCATCGGGTACAAGAGTTTAAAGTGATCTCTTATTTTATGCGAAAGGAGCCTCAATGGACGCCGATGATAAAAAGGTGACCAAATCAGGATCAGGTATCACGAGGCGTAGTTTTTTGGCTCATCTAGGCGTGGCTGGTGTGGCCGCGGCTAGCTTGACCACGCCAGGTCGAGCTCAACCGGCAGCCGAGGCCAAGGCAGATGATCAGTCCGGCGATAGCATGGTCAAGGCTCCGCCAGGGGCTGTGCCGCTCACATTTATAGTCAACAAAAAGCAGCGCTCGCTCAAGATCGATCCAAGGACGACCTTGCTGGATTGCCTTAGAGAAAACCTCGATATGACAGGCACCAAAAAAGGTTGCGATCACGGCCAATGCGGCGCCTGCACCGTGCACGTCAACGGTCGGCGAGTCAACAGCTGCTTGACACTCGCCATCATGTGCCAGGGAGACGAGATCACCACAATCGAAGGACTCGGTACACCTGAACACTTGCACCCCATGCAGCAAGCCTTTATCACTTGTGATGCATATCAGTGCGGCTACTGCACCTCAGGCCAGATCATGTCCGCCACGGCTTTGATGGAAGAGGGGCTACCTCCGAGCGATCAAGGCATCAAAGAGGCGATGAGCGGCAATATCTGCAGGTGCGGTGCTTATCCCAATATCCTTTCGGCAATCAAGATGTGCAAACAATCCACCAAGGTGAAATCGTGAAACTATTTGCCTACAGCAAGCAAAATGAGCTCCAGGGAGCCGTGGCTGATACGGCCTCTGCCAGGACAGCGCAGCAAGGCGCGGACATCAGATACATAGCCGGGGGCACCACCCTGATCGATCTGATGAAGCTCAATGTCGAAACCCCAGACAAATTAGTCGACATCACTGGGCTACCGCTCGACAAGATCGAGACGACCAGTGACGGAGGCTTGTGCATCGGGGCCATGGTTCGCAATTCGGATCTCGCCAGCCACCCCTATGTTCAATCTCATTATCCCGTCCTTTCTCAGGCCATACTCTCTGGCGCTTCGGCGCAATTGCGCAACAAAGCCACCACTGGCGGCAATCTCTTGCAAAAGACTCGTTGCGTCTATTATCGAGATACTGCTTTTGCATGCAACAAACGCGAGCCGGGCTCTGGCTGCGCGGCGATCGACGGAGACCACCGCAATCTTGCGATCTTAGGGACCAGCGAGCATTGCATAGCCAGCAATCCTTCCGACATGAATGTCGCACTTATGGCCCTGGAAGCCCAGATAGTAATCGAAGGCAAAGACGGCAAGCGCATTGTACCTATTGCCGATTTTTACACCTTGCCTGGCGATACTCCGCACATCGAGACCGTGCTAGTGCCCGGAGATCTGATCACGCATGTCATTGTGCAAGGGCTCGCGCCAGGAGCCAGGTCCTTGTATCTCAAACTGCGCGATAGGGCTTCGTACGAGTTTGCAGTGTCATCGGCAGCAGTGATCGTGGAAATGCACGGCGATACTATCAATGATGCCAGATTTGCCATGGGTGGTATCGGAACGAAACCATGGAGAGTGGCTGAGGCAGAGCAAATTATAAAAGGCAAACGAGGAGGCGCCGATGGTCAGGCGACATTTAAAGCTGCAGCCGCGCGTCTCCTGCAGGGTGCCCGTCCTCTAAAAGAAAACTCCTTTAAGGTCGAACTAGCCAAACGCTGCCTGGTACATGCTTTGACCACGGTCAGCTCCTAAAACGAAGGGATAGACAATGCCTGCTAAAAATATAGAACACCGCATCATCGGTAAGGCGACCGACCGCATCGATGGCCCACTGAAAGTAACGGGCCAGGCCAAATACACGTCAGACCGCCATCTGCCCGGGATGCTCTACGCTGTACCGGTCGGTGCCACCATAGCCAATGGCACAATCCAATCGATCGATGATAGAGAGGCCAGGGCTCTCCCTGGAGTACTGGGTATCTACCATCGCGGCAATATCGGCCAAATATATCGAGTACCGCCGGATAAAGGATTTGACTTTAAGACAGACGAAGCCAGGCCTCCATTCGAGGACGACACTGTGCGATATTATGGCCAATTCGTAGCCGTGGCCGTAGCCGAGACACTAGAGGCAGCGACCGATGCTGCATCGCGAGTCAAGGTGCAATATCAAGCTCAGACGCCCAATGTAAAAGGGCGGTTTTTTGAGGAAAATCCAAAGCTCAAGGTGGAAAGCGAAAGGGGCAATGCCACCGAGGCATTTACTAATGCTACCGCTGCGCACAAGATCGAGCAAATATATAGCAGCCCCGCCCAATTTCATTCGGCAATCGAATTGCACGGCACGGTGGCAGATTATGATGGACGACAATTGACCGTTTATGAGACGACTCAAGCAATAGGTACTCACCGCAATGTAATTGCCGCCATGCTTGGTCTCGACGTGCAAAACGTCAAGGTGATCAGCAAATTTTTAGGCTCCGGATTTGGTGGCAAGCTCTGGCCCTGGACTCATAGCGTCCTCGCTTGCACCCTGGCAAGAGATCTTGGTAGACCGATCAAGCTGGTCAATACGCGCAAAGCGGTCTTTCATACATCCGGACATAGACCGGAGATCGAGCAGCGCATCCGGCTGAGCGCGACGCCGCAAGGCCATCTGACGAGCATACAACACGACTATATCAACCATGCTGCGATGCTGGACAAATACGTGGAGACTTGTGGAGAAGCGACAAAATATTTTTATAGCTGCCCCAACGTCAAGATATCGTCGGCAGTAGCAAAACGCAATGTCGGTTCCCCTACATCAATGCGTGGTCCTGGAGCTGTTCCAGGCTTGTTTGCCACAGAGTCGGCCCTTGACGAATTGGCAATCAAGCTGGGCATGGATCCTGTACAGTTGAGGATCATAAACGAGCCGCAAAAAGACGAAGGTCTGGACATACCCTTTGCCTCCAGACATCTTTTAGAATGCTACAAGACCGGCGCTCAAAAGTTTGGCTGGGACAAACGCAATCCTAAGGTCGGTTCGATGCGCAATAATGACGGCTTGATCCTGGGCTGGGGCACAGCCGGCGCGGGTTGGATCGCCGAGCGCATCCCCGCCCAAGCATCCGTCGAACTCGGACATGACGGCAGCATCAAAGTGCTGTGCGGCACGCAGGATATCGGCACCGGCACTTATACCATCCTCGCACAGATAGCAGCCGAAGAACTCAAGGTGCCGCTCGATCGGATAGAGGTCAAGCTAGGCGATACGACTCTGCCGCCAGGACCATTATCCGGTGGCAGCATGGTGACTGGCTCTGTGATACCAGCCGTGCAGCAAGCTGCACAAACGGCCGCCAAACTCGTCTTGAGCGCGGCAGCGACTGCTCCCAACTCGCCCTATAATGGAGTCGACGAAAAAGAGCTGGATTTTAAAGATGGCATGGTGCATCGCAAAAGCGAGGATGCCAAAGCCGGTGTGCCTTTCGACCAGCTTTTAAAGACCTGCAAATACAAGGTTATTACGGGCAAGGGGCAGAGTGCAGGCACCTTTGGTGGTGGCAAGCCCAAAGAGTCGAGGCACTCGTATGGTGCGCACTTTGTCGAAGTGACCTGGCAGCCAGAGACGGCGCGTCTGCGGATCAATAGAGTGGTGACTGTCATCGACGCCGGCAAGATCCTCAATCCCAAGGCCGGACGCAACCAGATCGAAGGCTCGATCGTCATGGGCATGGGCATGGCTCTCTTTGAGGGGGGCCGCTACGAGTCCAGGCTGGGCGCGCCCATCAACAGCAACTTTGCTGATTACGTGATGGCAGTGCATCTTGATGTCCCCGACTTGGACGTGACTTTTTTAGAGTTTGCCAATACTGACCTCAATGCCTATGGCGCACGCGGGATCGGCGAGATCGGCCTGGCTGGTTTTGCCGCAGCGACTTGCAACGCTGTCTATCATGCGACAGGTGTGAGGGTGCGTGATCTGCCAATCAGGATCGAAGACTTGCTTACCTCCCAAGTCTAGACAAACAAATCCTTAAAATCCTTATGAGCGAAAACCAGGACATCATTTTACTCTACAAGCGCCTCTCATCGAGTCAAGCTCGACTGGCTCTGGCCACGCTCATCTCTGCAAAGGGGTCATCGTACAGGCGCCCTGGTTCGCGGGCACTTATCGTAGATAATGGCACCAGCGTCGGTGGCCTATCGGCAGGTTGTCTCGAAAAAGACATTGCCTGCCGCCTTGATAGTTCTACTACTGAGCCATTTTGCCTTGACTACGATTTGACGGCAGAGCAAGAGGATGATCCAAGGGGTTTTCCCTTTGGCTGCGGCGGTCAGGTCATAGTGCTGGTGGAGCCGCTAAATGACCCATGCATCGCCAGTGATACCATGTCCGCGCTTGCCTGGTGCGACAATCTCACCGAGGCGGGTATCCTCTGTACAGTTACAAGCTCCGGCCACCATATCATTAAGCCAGGCAATCGAGCACGCATATCAGATGGAAATGTAGAGTGGTTTTTGCCTCAAGACCAAGTTAAAGATCACGCACTGCTGGGTGCTGAGATACTGAGACATGTCAATGCCCAAATCAATCCGAGGACGGCTTTGGTGCCGTTTCAAATCGGCAGTGCGGTCGTTCAAGTTTTGATCGAGCACATCAAGCCGACCATAGAGCTCACCATATATGGTGACGGTCAAGATGCCATGGCTCTCGAGCAGATTGCGATCTTGAGTGGCGCCAGGGTCGAGAGACTCGGCAAATCGGCAATCCGCACCGGTCTGACCAATATGCCCACCTCTCCGTATCAGGTGGTAATGTCCCACGACCTACACCTTGATAGGGCGATTGTCGAGCGCCTTACGCAGCAAAAACTCAAATATCTTGGCATATTAGGTCCTAGATCCCGCACGCAAAAAATTCTCGAGCATGTGGACCAACTCAGTACATCACTGTCAATATATGCGCCGATCGGTATCGACCTCGCAGCCGAAACCCCTGGTGAAATAGCCCTCTCGATCATGGCCGAGATCCTCGCGGTATCACGCAATCGACAAGCACGACATTTGCGCGATAGCACCGGCCCCATCCATCATGGCTCCCAGACTCTGCTTGCGGCGATCCTTGCCGCAGGGGCATCATCCAGGCTAGGACAAGCAAAACAGTTGATAGAGCATCAAGGCAAGACCCTGTTGCAAGGCACTATCTCTGCCGTCAAAAATGGTACTCATGGTGACAGACAGGATATCGTAGTCGTCACTGGTGCCTTGCATGAGCCTCTCGCAGCGATCGTCGATGATTGCGACGCCGGATTGGTCTTTAACAGCGACTGGCGAGATGGCTTGTCGTCGTCAATTTACACCGCGGTACGATGGGCAATGTCGCAAAACGCGACACATCTCTTGCTATCTATCTGCGATCAACCGCATCTGAGCGCCAGTCACATCGAGGCTTTGCGCAATGCGTCCCTCCAAAACCAAGACTGCATCATTGCCTCTACCTATGCCGATACGCTGGGCATTCCTGCAATATTTCCAGCCAGCTATTTTGCAGCTCTATTGTCTCTGAAAGGAGATGAAGGGGCAAAAAAAATCATAAAAAATGCCGCTCAAAAAGATGGTGGCGTAGTGATGGTGGCATTTGCAGGTGGAGAAATAGATATAGACACTCCTGAATGCGCGGCAAGGCTAGCGCAATTAAAATTATAGGATCAGATTTTAACTGCCTTCGGCCAGCTCTGCCTGCACCCGCCCCATGATCTCTTTTGCCTTTCCTAGCAAGCGATCTTTCTTATCAGGTGCAACCTCGGTCAAATAAGTCTCGACCGCGCTTAAAGGCGAAAGCACGGCCGACTCTGTCAATTGCGGCAATCTCGCTCTTTGGTGCGAAGGCAGGATCTCAGGCGACAATTTAAACGAGAGCGCCTCCTTGCCTATAGCCCGCAAGCGCTCCTCGTCCAGCATCACCATCTGATCCTGATTGATCTTGTAACGCACCCGCATCACGCAACCAGGGACGAGGCTCTTTTTGATCTTTGCCTCTAGAGCCTCTTGCAGCCCGGCTTCATCAATTCCCGTAAGATCCGCGTCGACGGTGACAAAAGGACGAGGATCTATAGACTTGTACTCAAATCTTGTATTGCCACGCTCGAGAGTGACAAAGACATAACCCTTATCTTCTTTTTCTTCGCCAAAATCCACGCGTTCCAGAGAACCGGCATAAACCACCGCAGGTGCCGCCTCCCGCAATACCTGATACTTGTGGATATGCCCCAGGGCCACGTAGTCCACTCGATCATTGACAAACATCTCTGTCGGGAAAGTCAATGTATACCCCACCAATAGCTCTTCTTCGATCCCAGCGAGGGCCGAGTCCGTGCTCATGTGTGCTGTCACCACGCACGGTATCGTGGCATCGAGATCGAGATAGTACTTATTTAAAATCTCGGTAATATGAGAGACAAGCACCTTATCGATCTCGACGGCTGACAGGTCTTTGTATTTGTCGAGAGTCATCAATTGATGCCTCGTAATATGCGGCAAGCCGATCAATTGAAAAGGACCGTTGCGCGTCTCGATTATTGTCGAGATCGGCCGATCGATCGTCATCACTCCAGGCACTTCTAACGATTGAAAGACCGACATGGCATGACTCTGCGTCGCCCGCAAGAGTTGATCGTGATTGCCAACGACGAGTATGGTCTTGATTGCGGCATCGCTCAAGCGCTTCATTTGTTCGGCAAAGTATTTTTGATAGATCGGCTCGGGAGAAGCGTTTTTGTAGGCATCTCCCGAAAACAAAAACACATCTACACTCTGCTCGAGCGCAAAATCGACACATTTGGTCAGAGCTAAGACAAAATCCTCAAAGCGCACGTTGAGACCGGTCTGCGGATTGATGCGCCCGTGCGATTCGCCAGAACCAAAGTGGATGTCGGAGACATGGATGATCTTGATAGCCATCACCAAATAATATATAAAGCGCTCGATCGTGCTAGATTTATTTCGTCTAATAAAGCCAGGCACATAAAGATAGATCAGTACATGAGCCAATTATTGACATCGGTGCTTTATTGCGTGACTGCGAGCCTCATCGCAAGCACATGTCCTGGCGCGCTTGCTCTCGACAATTATCGTCAACTCGAGCATATCGCTCCAAGAGAAATCACAGCGATCATCAAAGGCAATACAGACGTGCCTGTGTCTTGCGAGCCGACCGCTGTAATCGATACGGCCACAAAGACGGTGTCTATCGCTATCTACAAGCACAAAGGTGCTAGCCTCAACGATCTCAAGATCGACGCAGCTCTCTTGGCTCGAGACATCAATGCACGGTTTGACGGCTGTTTTAAAGAGTTTTGCTTTTCATTTTATGACGAGCGACAACAATCCCATCATACATCTATACATATTTCAGGCCTGGACCTGGGAGCCTTTGCCGCCGGAGCCATTGATCGTCACGATTTTTTGTCCAAGATCTCTACGCACGAGGCCTTTAGCAATGAGCTCTTGGGGATGAAAGACCGATACAAGGATCTGAAATATAAAGAGATCCTGGCTCTAGAAAGTAACAGATTGGCTGATGGAGCAAAAATGGACGAAAGACGGGAATTGCTGCAAGGCATGCAAAAGCTGCAGTCCATGGGCGTCGACATTACCGATTGCTATCGTCAGTACTTGGCTGCAGAAGACGCCGCCCGTTTTAAAAACGATGCGGATCTGACGATCGCGCTGGAAAAGGCTAAAATAGCTCTTGCCGCAGGACAAGAGGGCATGTCGCCCGTTAGCATCGCAGGCAAGAGGGATCAGTGGCCAAGATAAAATCTACTCATGGACTCAACAAGGGCGACCTGGTGCGCTACACGGCTGCATCCATGGCCAATGGCGGCGATGCCGTCGGCCGCGTCGAGGGGGTACCTGTCTTTGTAGAGCGAGCAGCACCCGGCGACGAGCTAGAGGTCCGGCTATACGACGTACGCAAGGATTTTGCCCATGGAGCTATCGAGACGATGATCAAGCCATCGCCTCATCGCGCCAAGCCACCGTGCTTTCACTACGAGCGCTGTGGCGGCTGTCAATGGCAGCATATCGACTATGCTGATCAACTGGTCTTTAAACGCAATCTAGTAGTCGAGTCGCTACAGCATATCGCCGGACTGGACGAGCCAGGGTCAGATCGCACCAAAGTGCAAGATCTGGTTGCCACTACTATTGGTTGCGCAGATCCCTTTCACTACCGCAACAAGATGCAATTTCCCACCAGTCACAAAATGGGTCAGGTCCTGGCCGGCTATTATGAGCGCGGCAGCCATGACCTGGTCAATATCGATAGCTGCCCGATCCAACCAGAGTTGATCGATGAGCTACTACAGGCAGTGCGCGTCCTGCTCAAAGAATACAAAGTCCCAATCTATTCCGAAGAGCGGCATAACGGATTGGTGCGCCATATCAATATGCGTATCAGTCACGAAACCAAACGCGTGCTTGTGACCTTTGTGGTCAATCACGACCCGGTCAAATACAAAAAATTTGCTCAAATACCAGAGTTGTATCGCATCAGTGGGCTGGCTGCAGAGCTCATGGACAATTTTGGCGAAGTGGCCGGTGTCGTGATCAATTTTAATCCCGCCAGGGGCAATCGTATCCTCGGCAACGACACATTGACTGTGCTTGGAGCCGATCACATCATCGAGACTCTGCGTACCAGCCGAGAGGATATGCCTGCAAAATTGCGCGAGGGCCTAGCTTTCAGGCTTTCATCCAATTCATTTTTCCAGGTCAATACGCCACAGGCTGTGAGATTGCTCGAAGAAGTCGCAAGAGATGCACGCGAGGCCCTGGGCGAGAAGCAAGGACAGGCATTGATAGTAGATGCCTATGCAGGTGTGGGCACCATCGCTCTGTGGCTCTCGCCCTTCGCTAGGCACGTCATCGCTATCGAAGAAGTCCAGGCCGCAGTTCAAGACGGCCAAATGAACGTCCAACTGAACGAAATCGAAAACATCGAATTTGTGCAGGGCAAGGTCGAAGACACCCTCGAAAAAATCCTGGAAGAGTCAGGCGAAATGGACCTATTGGTTTTAGATCCGCCTCGCAAAGGGGCGGCTCCCTCGGTGATCGAGTGCCTGCGCAGCTCTGGCCCCCACCACATTATCTATGTGAGTTGCAACCCGGCATCACTCGCGCGCGATATCAAGCTTTTGGGCCATCCAATAGAAGGCGCAAAATATGGGTATAAAGCAATACGGATACAGCCGATAGACTTGTTTCCGCAGACTTATCACGTCGAGTCGGTCGCCCTGCTCGAGAGATACACAATCCAGCAATAGAGATCCACAGCAATGTTATCGGGCATCTGGCGCAAAAACGACAATTTTAAAGACCCCATGCCAGGCCGCTTACGTGCCTCGCATGACAAGGCCGTGCCGCCAGAGGCAGTCCAGGATCTATGTGCTTCCGTCGGCTGGAGTCGCCGTGAGCCAGAGCTCATCACACGCGCACTACACAACTCGCTGGTGGTCGTCTCCGTCTGGGCCAAGACTAGCGCTCTTTCGGATGACGAAGAGCTGATCGGCTTTGCTAGAGCTACCGGCGACAAGGTGTTTAACGCAACTATCTGGGATATGGTGGTCAGACCTGATTTTCAGCGCCTTGGCATCGGCAAGCTCGTAATGCTGGAGTTACTCAAAGAGTTAGACCAGTATCAAATCCCCCTGGTCACTTTATACGCAGACCCGGGCACCGATGGCTTTTACAAGAGGTTTGGCTTTTTGATCGACCCTTCGGGAGTGCGCGGCATGTTTAGAGAAAGTATTGTTTAACTAATATCTCGATAAAAGCCTTTTCGGTTGGCTTTTTGTTGCTGCGCATGGTAAATTCTCTAATCCGTATATATGGTGTACTAGACGCTGAATAGCGCGTGGAGATGTCATGAAGGTTATTTTGCTGCATTCCGTTCCGAAGCTCGGTAAAGCCGGAGATATTGTCGAAGCCAAGCCAGGCTATTTCCGTAATTATTTGCAGCCCCGCGGTTACGGCGTTGTAGCCACCGGCGGCACCCTCAAAAAACGTGAGGAAGATCTCGCCGCCCTTAGAAAGAAAGCCGAGAAGGCGCACGAAGCTGCCCTCGCACTGGCCGAGCGCATCAATGCCCTCGGCACCGTCAAAGTCGCTGCCAAAGTCGGCGAAGCCGGCAAGCTCTACGGCAAGATCACCAATAAGGAGATCGCCTTGCTTGTCCAACAAGCTCTCAACGAACAGGGCGTAGAGATCGACAAGCGCGGCGTCAAGACTGACGTCGAAGTCAACGCTCTCGGCACCTACAATGTGACCGTAAAGGTCGCTGCCGACGTCCAATCCGAGCTTCAACTCGAAGTCCTGCACGAAGGCGCTCTCGCAGCCGTCTAAGTCTAGATATGCAAAAACAAGATGCCTCGTCAAATGCACTGCATTTACGAGGCATTTTTTAGCAGATAAGCGGGCAAAAAACTAAGAGATAGATTTACCAAAGGACCCCATGGCAAACAAAGACATGTCTTATTCGCTCGATATTGTCAAAGAGATCCCCAAACGTGTCGTTTGCTTTTGCCTCTTTCTCGGCCTGGGTTGGACCATCTCGACTTTTTTCAATAGCAACACGCAGCATGTCTATATCGCTCTGCTCGATATACCGACAGCCTTTCTCCTCAAGACATTAAAAGGGCAGAACGAAACCACCAAGATGCTGTTTGCTTACAGCATCCTCGGCCTCAACGCCCTGATTTGGGGCTATTTTGGTTATCAATACATTGCGCAATTGTCCAAAATGGGACGCAGCTGGCGCAGTCTCGCCGCAGTGGCACTTTGTCTTTCGGGTGTGACCGTGTTCTTGCCCACCCTTTCGATGCACCTGGCTGGTCTTGCCAAACACATCCACCAAAACTGGCTTGTCCTCACACTGGCCATCATCATCGGCATGGTCGGAGCGACGCTCAAGATCTGGCACTCCCGAGCATCGGTCGGTCGTCGCTCGACAATTGCCAAGGTCACCCGCATCAACTACAGTGATGTCCTCGAAGAAAAAATACAATCCATCACCAGAGCTGCCACCAGATCCGATGCCGATCGTATAGCCTCTGCCTGTCTTTTGGAGTACGGTATGCGCGCAAGCGAAATGCCCGTAGACGAGAGTGGATCCATGTCATTATTGGTAGACGTGATGAAAAAAGATGGTCATGGCCCCGAAGCCGAAGCAATCTCAGCCTATTATCTCGGCCTGGCCAAGCCAGAAGCGCACGCTTGATCCTTAGAAGTCTTAACAATATTGTCCACTATCATCTGCGATGCTTTCTCACAAAAATCCAGGCCGCTGTAATCCGGATTATAGCCCGAGATATAAGGGACAGCCATGATGTACACTCGATCGCTGGCCTTGCCCTGGCGATCGACTATGGCAAAATCATCAGAGATAGCCAAACCCGGCACTCGCATTTTGTACTGGCCATCGACCTCGACTAGATCCTCTGGATCGACATCTCCATTTGCAAGAGCATCACGAGCAGAGGAGGTCGAGGCAAAATCAAGATAGGCAGGCGATACTAGCTCATTTTTGATGAGAGAGGGGAAAGGAAATTGGTCGAAAGACATGGGGCGCTGCCCAGTGCAATCGATAAATGTCTCGCACCGCTCGTGGTGCTGTCCATCATCATCGCTCCAATCGTAATAAATGACTTTTTTATGGCCTTCTTGTTCGATGGAGACTTTGCCATGATCCCCGTCAGCGACTAGTGTCAGTCTTCCCGCCTCCTGCAAAGCCAATAATTCGCGACATGAGGACTGCGGCACAAAGGCAATGACGACCGAAATAAGCGGTTGCAATATCTTTTTGAGCCTGAGCATGTCCTCAGCCGACATATGCTTTGCTGGATAATTCATTGCAAAGCTCAAGCCCGCCAATAGTTCTTTCCAATAGACCGGGCGCTCCTGTTCTATAGAGTCTTCGGCCTCGGCATACTCCTTACGCATAAGATCAAAGGCATCCATATCCTGGCGATGGTCCATCATTTTACCGACAAACTGTTCCAGGTCCATGTCCGAGATCAATCTCCAGGCACGCGGGTCGCTATGCCGCAAGGGCTCTTTAAATCCATTTTCAAATAGATAATCCAGAGAGAGAAAGCCACCATTTGCATCTATGTGATCTTGTACCTGCCTGGCTGATAAAACAGGGTCTGAGGCAGTATGAGGCTCCTCCATGTGCACCCGCACGCAGGGCAAGAGGCCCTGGCGAGAATGCATGACTATTTTAAAATTTGGGCTCTCTGGGTCGACTTCGTATTTAGTGTGTTCGTCATCGACGAACCGTCCATTGCAACGCATGAGAGTGCGCAGAGCATCCATGGCGGTTAGCGAGCTACCGCGCAAATGTACTGTATGATCTGTGCGCAATGCGATTTTGTCCGGCGGATATGGCGAGTCAAAATACCCAGGCACGTTTTTTTCTCGGCTTTGCGACCAGCTGTGTCCAGTGCAAACAATCACGCGGTCGACTTGGATCCGGCTGCTACTCCCATTTTGCTTGAGGCTAAGACTGACCGTGCCTTGATCGACATCTATATCTATATCCTCGACATTGCCTTGCTTAATGATATCGACAGCGATACCAAGCTCCCTGGCCTGGTTTATGTATAGATCAAATTGATCACTCAAATACCAGCCAAACAAAAGCCTTGGCACTACTTGCTTATCGTGAAAACCATCAGGATCGATCTGGGGTAGATATTGAGCCAGCTTTGCCCTCGGTTGTTGCGCCACCCACTCCGACAGACTCTGGACAAAAGAAGGCAACTCGTCGCCGGACACATTGGTGACATGCTCCAGCCTGGCTCCCTGTGGTCCATAAGGCATCCCACAACCAAGCCTATCTCCAGACTCGATGATCGTGACTGACAAGTCACCATATGCCCTTAACCCATGACTCGACTCCAAAAGTCTTTTAAAGGCCAATAAGCCTGCTGGCCCGCCCCCAACGATTGCGATGCGCATTAATGCCTCTCTAGTCTCTAGCTACTCAACGGACCTATTGCTCGACTTAAGGATCGAAAGTAGCTCGACTTAGTTCCCCGTATCTAGTCGTGGCACACCATCGATGAGAGATCGCAAATCAATCAGCAGCGTCTCGGCGCTGGCATAACGTTTGCTCAGATCGCTAGCCGTGGCTCTTGCCACGAACTCGTCCAGGCCAATACTGATCTCCGGCCTCAATGTCCGCGGGTGCGAGGCGGTGATAGGCTCGGGATCCTGACCGGTCAAGAGATAGTGGAGACTGGCTCCGAGAGCATAGATGTCGCTTTGGGCACATGGCTCGCCTCTAAATTGTTCAGGAGGCAGATAGGCAGGCTTGCCGACCACGGAGCCCGTAGCCGTAGACTCGATCTGGCGCGCTACGTTAAAGTCTATTAGTTTGAGCAGGCCGTCCTTGCGTAGGATGAGATTGTCCGGAGTAAAATCGCGGTGCACTACCACCGGCTGTCTCGAATGCAGGTAAGCCAAAATATTGCACATCTGCTCCGCCAGGCTCAAGACATCTTGTTCTGCAAACCTCCCATCCTTTTTGACTTTTTCTCTTAGACTCATGCCATCGATATGCTCGAGCACCAGATAAGCACGATGATCCTCAACAAAAAAACTACTCAATTTGACTATCTGCTCGTGATCTAGATGCTTGAGAATGCGAGCCTCCGACTCAAATTGCTCGAGCACCTCTTTGCGAATCGACACATCTACATAGATCGGTAGCAAGAACTCCTTAAGCACCACTAGCTCCTGACTGTCCTGATCGATAGCCTCATAGGCGGCTCCCTGACCGCCTACGCCAAGAGCTCTTGTCACACGATAACGCTGCCGGTCGAGCATCATGCCAGCTTCGAGTGGTTGCAATCGATCTCTTTGCGGAGGAGCTGCAAGGGCCTGCAACCATAGCTCTGTATAACTATTGCCTGGCGGAGCCTGCAGTGCCTGCACAAGGCTGGCATCGCGACTGATGGCCGGTGCCCATTTTTCGATGGCCTGCAGGATGGCCTCGCGGTCTTGGATGGATTCGATGCAACCAAGCTTGAGCCGGATCGGCTCTAAATGGCGCACGTGAAACTCAATCACTGAGTCCCGCTCAGAAAGCCCACTCTGAGTATTGACCAGCCTGATTGCGGCTACATCTTGCCAGCGATGCAGAGGACCAAAAACTCTTTGCCTGCGTCGTTTGATAATATAGCGAAAACCATCCGGCCCAAACTCGTAATTTGTGGGTTGGCGGCTGATATGGCTAAAAGCCAGGGCTGTTGCAGCCATTATGAACAAACCAAGACAAATAAAATAAGTGATATTGGCAATACCGCCCACGATACCACCTACACCGCCGCCGCCGCCCTGGCTATTGCGGATAAATTCATCCAAAATTTTGGAAATACGGCCTTGATTGACCACTAACAAAAATATGAGCACAAGGTCGGCCGCTGCGGCCAGAATCCCATTTAAAACGCCTTTGCTACCTCGCATCGAGCTTTTGCGCTGTCGCATCCAGCGCGAAAAAGCGACAAAAGAGTCATATCTGATCACCGTAATGTTCCGCACTTCGAGTTCGCGAGCGGCTTTGAGAGGAGCGTATTTTTCCTGCCGAGCGGCAATCATTTGTTCGATCCAGCTACGCCAGTGATAAATGAGGGGAGTGTATCCCAGGGGACTGAGGTTGAGCATGGCAAGTGCGCGCATAGCCGACGATCCTGCCAGTCGATCACCAAACTCGCTCTTGTAGGCATCCTTGATTGCCTTGATATTGCGGCCGACCTGGCCGATATAGATGCAGGCCAATAAGAGAGAAATATAAAAGGGCGCAAAATGATTATTGCCAAAAAGTCCAAAACTATGGAAGGGTTGGAAAACCGCATAGGAAAAAAGAATATATGCCGCTAGTGGCAAAAAAGAAGCTATTTTGGAGACGGCTTGCGAACGCCAGTCCTTTGGTATTGCATGCAAGGCATCTGATATGGCATAAAGCTTGCGATATGCAAAAATCATCCACACAAAATGTGGCGAGCATAAGAGAGTCACTATGAAAAACACGACCGGATTGTGGATTAGACCACTAGCGTTCATGGCTATGCAGGCAATATAAAATGGCAAAAAGAAATAGCCAAAAAGACACGATAATACAGCCATCATGACTGCGGGGCGAGGCATGTTTTCGGTCATGTCCAGTCGATCAAGAGCCATATAAGACGAAGATGCCGCAGATATCTGCCCGCCTGGATCTACTTTTTTAGATTCTTGTTCATCGTCGACAACAAAGATATTGGTTTCAGACATCGATATAATCCTCGGCTTTGCTTGATTTAAAATGATCGAGTCGATCGATCAAGGCCTGTGCATTGGGACAGCGATCCTCGGTCTCATAGGCCGTTAGATATGCAATCAGGTCGTGCATTTCATCCGATATATCCGGCAAAACAGCCTTGATGTCTGACTGACTCAAAGGGCGTGGATCACGGGCGGTCAAAAGAAAATACAATGTGCCGCCCAAGGCATAAAAATCACTCTGTGGCACAGCCTTGCCTCGCAATTGCTCTGGGGCGATATAGGCCTGCTTGCCGACCATGGTACCAGTAGCAGTGCCGATAAATTGATTGGAAGCACCAAAATCTATCAATACGATACTGCCATCATTTTTAAGGACAAGATTGTCTGGAGTGAGATCTCGATGGATTACCGGCGGTTGATTATTGTGCAGATAAGCAAGTATATGGGCGATCTTTGACGCCCAGGCCATCACTTGCTTTTCGCCCAGTGCACCGTTTTGCTTGACCAGCTGTCTCAGATCGGTACCATTGACATAATCCATCAATAAATAGTGCCGATCATTTTCGACAAAATGATCTAAGACTTTGACTATATTGGGATGCGACAGTGCAAACAATATCTCGGCTTCGCGGATCAGATGCTTCTCGGCCATTTCGCGGACGTCCGCTTCTGCACTGGGAGGCACCACTGCTTCTTTTAAGACAAAGAGCTCAGTCTTGTTTTTTTGCACTAGATAAATTGCCGAAAGCCCACCAAAAGCCAGTTGCCGTACGACTTCCAGCCTATCGCCCTGCAGCTTGCGGCCGGGCTCCAGAGGAACAAATGTAGTAGCCGTAAATCTGCGCCCCAATTCGTCTTGCCACATTTGAGTCTGTCCGGCCAATCCCGACTTGCCCGCGTTCTGCAAATTGCGGTGATATTCCAAAAGCGGCAAACTGCGATCGCAGTCCGGCGCCCAGAGCTCCAGAGCCAGCAAAAATTCGTCCATTTTTTCTCTGGGCATATCATGCAGGCCCAAAGTCAGTGTATGACCACCGAGATTGAGAGCGAGATAGTCTCGACCACCATGCAGGTGCAGGGTCGCGCTCTTTAGCTCTCGCCAGGACCAATTGCGCTTAAAGCCCAGACGCGGCAGCAAAAATGGTGGAAAGCACAGTCCTTCTTTGGAGAAATGGATCTTGTCGTCTTCGGCCATCGCCGAAGCCAAAAACCCGCCTACGATCACCGCGAGAAAGAAGAGCGAGACAGCTATTGCTTGCCAGAAGATCACGGACTCAGGTGATTTGAGGACAAAGACCACAAATGCACCCAGGCAAAATGGAGCGACTAGAGACCAGACAGGCAGGCCAGCAACGACCAGCACGAGCCCGGCTTTGGTTTCGACGGGCCTGTAGGAGACGACTAGTTGAAACTCTGCCATATCATGTTTATGCCCAAGCAGGTCTCATATCTATTTGACCCGGCCACTCACCCTTTGCATTTTTAGCTGCGGCAGATTGCCACCTTTGACGAGTTGATCATGCTGGATATTGAGCAGGCCGAGCTCAGTCTGGAGCGCAGCAAACTCTCCCTGCAATTTGCGCTCAGCCTCGAGAATGCGACTTCGATCAGCCAATCTAGCATCAGCCTGATTATTACGCTCTAGAGTCTGTGCTAGCTTTTTTTCGGTGCCTGCGAGTTCGGCTTCTGCTTTATAGAGCTCGGTGCGATCGTTTTTGAGCTGATGAGCGATCTGATCGTTGGTCGATTCTGCCGAGATCATCCCTGGACAGGTGTGAGGAGGCGGGATTTCGGGGATGTGATATTTTTCGGTGTGCAAGGAAAGCTTGCGCTTATGCTCCTCATACTGAGCTTCGGCTTCCTTGCAGTGCCCCAGGCTCTTCTCGACTTGAGCCAGGTGGGCTCGATAAGCATTGACGTGATCATTGAACGCCTGTACATCCAGTTTGTATTGATTGGCATCCTTTAGACCGCGCCCCTGTCCAGACAAACCTCGAGCACGCTTGATCGCTTCTTGCATCTGCACGCTCGACTGCGAGGCATTGAGTTTAAATTGATCGCCGTCGGCAATCAGCCACTTGGCAGACTCGACCCTACCGGGTTGCAATTGCTCAGACTCAGCATCGCTAATGCAATGCACTGCCTGGCGATCCTCAGCAAAGGCGGGACAATCTGGAACCTGGCCAAATAACAAAATCAATATCGCATATGTGTGTGCGCGCAATATCTCTACTCCTTCAATTTGAGCGCCGTCGCTCTCAACTCTATTGGCGGATCATCTGGCACTGGCATCGATTTTTCGCTACTGCTTTCATCGCCAAAATATCTCACATACAAATTGGTACCCAGCGCTCGCAATCTCGCATCTCCTGGCCGTGGGGCCTTGAGCAGCTGGTCTTTGAGGTTGGCTGCGCTCTCAGCCACGTAGAGCGCCTTGAGTCTGGCATTGTTTTGCTCGCGCACCATGCGCGTCATGCCTGCAGATTGATTGCGAACATTGCGGATGGATGCCTGGTTGCTAAACTCCGCGTCCTGCCGCCAGCCGTTACCAGTAGCCACATCATCGCCATAGACCTGCCTCAATCGCCCGTTTGCAGTACGAGCTATGCGCGCAGACTGCATACCGTATAGAGCGGCTTGCCATTTTGACCAATTTTGAAACTCGGTATTGTAACGACGCCCTAGATCTTTGGACTGCTTGTTGATTTGTTCTATCGTTTTGGCCACGACCCTGGGCGAGTCCTGAGGCGAGGCTTTGAGATAGGCACTTTGAGCAGAAAGAGCCATGAGCTTACCCTTGGCATAGCGGCCATAGGTAGATGATGGTGCTACTTCGAAACAAGCCTTGAATGACTCTGTAGCGCCTCCGCGATCTTTGAGCACCAACAAAGTCTCTCCAAGATAGGCATAACTGGCTGGATCATATGGATTGAGGCGTATAGCCTCGAGAAAGCCATCAGCAGCTGCATGATATCGGCGCAATTTTAAATCTTTGATCGCGGCATTGTAAGCCTGCCTGAAAGTGATGCCTGGCTTGCCTTTTGCCTCTGTCTGACTGTGGCTCTGGCTTGTGCTCTTGCTCTGGCTTTTGCTTATCTTCTTTTCCGCATCCAAAGACGCAAAAGCTGAGTCCAGTTTGTCCAACCTGTCTTCTTCACTACCTTCGAGCATTTGCCCAAAGACGGCTTTTTCGAGACGGCTCAAACGTTGAGCTACAGCAGTCCCGCCAAAATCTCGCCTGAAAAGTCTCGTCTCAAAGCCTGTAAGCCGGCTCTCTGCCACCTCCCCGGACAACAAAGCCAGAGCAGGCTCCGGCATTAGCAAAAATGTCGCTGATACCAGGATCAGCGTCTCTGAAATCATGAGAAGAAGGCGCATTTTGAGCCTTTGAGCTGATATGCTCGAGCTTTATTTCAAATGCTAGTTGTCGGAAGTGTCGTTGTCAAGCATTTGTTCAAAAGGCTCCGCCTTGTACGTGCCATCGGATTGCTTTTTGAGGATCTCGATTTTTTGTTCTGCTGATTTGATAAAAGTCTCACAGTCTTGAGAGAGTTTCATTCCTCTTTCAAACAATTTGAGGGCCTCATCTAGTTTAATTTCGCCATCAAGCTCTCGCACTACATTTTCGAGCTCTGCGAGCGACTCTTCAAAATCGACCTTGTTGTTTGCACTTACTGTCGCTGCAGCTTTTTTGCTTATGGCCACAGACTCGCTGGTCTCTATCTGGATTTGTTTTTCGTCTATCATCTTTTTTGTCTCTATCTCTTTTAATTGAAAAAACGAAAGCTGTTGGAAGTTTTTTTTGTCTTCCTCGGTTAAATCGCTGGCGGGGTCGCGCCCTGATTCTGTATTGGCATTGGGCTCAAACTCATCGTCACCAATCGGCATCTTCAACCGCCTCCACTTTCAATTTCACTTTCCCTTTAGACAAAATGGCTTCGACTATGTCACCACACTTTAAATCAGCAATCGACCTGATTACGCGACCGTCTGAGTATCGCAAGACCGAAAACCCCCTGGTCAAGACGTTTTTGGGGCCGAGAGCCTGCAACTCTTGAAAGAGTTCCTTGCGTCTCGATGATTGTGCCTGCACTAACCTCTCTATACGATTGATCATGTGCTGCTTGCGGCGTGCAAGATTGACTTGAGCCAGAGCAAGTCGATCAGCATATCGATTGAGAGCATTGGCTGGAGAAAGTCGCTCGATCATGCGCCGAGCTCTGGTCAACCTATCAGTCATGCTGCCAAGCAATCTAATATTGAGGAAGGACCACTTTTCGAGGAGTTCTGCGCTGCCACGCGCGACCAACTCTGCTGCGGCCGTGGGTGTCGGAGCGCGCAAGTCGGCCACGAGATCGCAGATCGTAGTGTCAGTCTCGTGTCCGACTCCTGATATGATCGGGATAGAGCATTGTGCTACCGCCCGTGCCACCACTTCTGTATTAAAAGACCATAGGTCTTCGATGGAGCCGCCCCCTCTTGCAACGATAATTACATCGAGATCAGACTCTTCTTCTAATAATTTGATCGCGCGTGCCACATCTTCTGCACTACCATCCCCTTGGACCTTGGCAGGAGATATCAAAACCGAGACGGTCTTGTTACGCCGTGAGATAGCACTCAATATATCGCGCAAGGCTGCTCCGACCGGACTAGTGACGACACCGACTCGTCTTGGCAATAGAGGAATAGCTTTTTTACGAGCAGGATCGAGCAGGCCTTCTTGAGTAAGCTTAGCTTTGAGCTGCTCGAAGGCTAGTTGCCACTCACCGACACCGACGGGCTCGAGCGATGTCACTATCATCTGGTAGGCGCCGCGCGGCGGATAAACACTGAGCTTGCCTCGAGCGACCATCATCAAACCATCTTCCAATTTAAATTTGAGCGAGCTATTTGAATTTTTGAAGCAGACGCAAGGCAGCGTGGCTTCCTGGTCCTTCATCGAGAAATACCAGTGCCCAGATGGGTACACCTTGGCATTAGAGATCTCGCCCACGACAAAAACATTGTCAAAGTCCGACTCGAGAGTATCCCGAATCTTATTGGTCAGGGCCGATACGGTCAGTACCGGGTTTAGGGGATTTTTGCCGTCTTTCAAACTGTACATTTATATGTTGGTCCAAACAGGTTTCTTAATTTTATAGCTTTGCCGCCAAGACGACTTTAAATGCGCAATAGACCAAAATTACCCTTCTTCGGATACGCAAAAGATACACACAAGATGTCGTTTTTATTTACCACAATACTACTCAAAGCCCGATGGATAGCCAGTTTTGGAGCTTCAAAAAAGGGAACAGAATAAGTAACAAACTGTCTTACTAGTCGTAACTATAAAAACAGTTTTTGATTGCAAGCATAAGACAAAGTCCCGGAGCAAATTTATTTGACGGGGCCGACAGCTCTGTCGTACATTAGTATGACATACAAAAATATGGCAACACATAAAACGGGGGGTTCATCATGGACCGTACTTTGTTTTCTCCTTTGATGATCGAGACTTTCAAATCCTGCCGCAAGGCTTATTGGTTGGCATTCGGCACATCGGCCCCCGAGAGACATTCTGCAGTCAGCATCGTCAAGGGCTTCTTGTTTAGAGGCCTCGGCGAGATCAATAAGGGCAAGATCACCACTCAGAGCCAGATTCAAAAGTTTATGGGACAGCATTGGCCCCTTGACCGCCTCAACGACCAACCAGGCGGCCGCGACTCAGCTACCAGAGCCTTTCTCAATACATATAAAGTACTCGCCAAATATCTGGCCCATCCTTACAGACCAGCCGGCGCCGAGCTGGTATCGATCAATACAAAAATCCGCTCGGCAGTACCAGGCCACAAGATCTATCTCGAGGATACATTTGACATGATCCTCTGGCATCCACGCGACAAGCGTCTCGAGTTAGTCATCTACTATCTAAAAAACGATCGCCAGATCGACCCTCTGGCTCCAGACTCATCCACTTTGATCCGCCAATACCTGGCTCAAAGGCTCAAGATGCGCTATCCCTACGAAAAACTCACTTTGACTCTCTTTCGTGTCGGCCTCACAGAAAACAGACGCTACGCCGTCAACCTAGACGAGCAAGTCTTTGAAAGACAGTTTCCCGATCTAGTACAGACTATCGAGTTGATGAGCTCGATGGATCACGCCAAGGAGTTAAACTTGGAGTCGGATCTTGATCAAGACCAAGAGCACGATTGTATGTATTGCTCGAGCATCGAGCGCCACAATCGTCAAGATTTCAAGGTGAGCGAGGCTGCAAGCATGCCGCATACCGGCATAGCCCCCGGACCAGTGCCTCTATCGGCCTGACATAGCACAAGCATATACAAATCCACAAACAATCCCATCCATTTGGCTATAATGCGCTTTGTCTTATAGTCAAATGGGTGGATCATGGATAAAACAAAAGTACTAGAAGCTCTCAATTTAGACCTCGAGCACGAGATGTCGGCGATGATTCGCTATCTCCACCATTCGCTCATCGTCACCGGACCGTTGAGAGGATCTCTTTCTGGATTGTTTCGCACCATGGCAACCGACTCGATGAATCACGCAATCAAGCTCGGCGAAAAAATCGTTGCCCTCGGAGGCCATCCTTCTGTCAAGATCCAGGAGATCTACGAGCCAGGAGAGCAAACGATCAAAGAGATGCTACAAGAAAACCTCAACGCCGAAAAAATGCATCTAGAGCTCTACGAAAAACAGCTCAACGAAATCATGCAAGACAATACCCCTCTGCGCTTGATGTTTGAACAAGTGATAGTCGAAGAGGCCCAGCACATCGAAGAACTCGAAATGTATCTCAGAGACAATTCGTAGATACAACAAAGGGCCGCGCAAGCGGCCCTTTTATTTATGAGACACATGCATATATGAAGATCATCGACTGCGACACCATCATTACTAACATCGGGGAGCTCGCCACCAGTCTGCCGTCCCAGGCATTTACCATTGACAACGACGGGATAATATCGCCAGTCGCCACAGCTCACGCAAAAGATCTTTTGGATCTGGACTTAGTAGCAAAAGGCCGTGCCATGGGCGATGTAATACGCCTGGAGGATGCAGCAATCGGCATCAAAGATGGTGTCATTACCTACGCAGGCAAGCGTAGCAGGCTCGCGAGCGAGACCACCGCAAATGGTGCCAAGCTGATCGATGCAGGCGGGCACCTGGTCACCGCCGGTCTAATCGATCCGCACACCCACACCATCTTTGATGGCAACCGAGCAAACGAGTTTATCATGCGTTGCCAGGGCAAGTCGTATCAAGAGATCGCGGAGGCCGGTGGCGGTATCGTTGCCAGTACCAGCGCCACCCGTGGTGCCACGCTCGAGAGGCTGCTTGCACTAGGCATGATCAGACTCGAGCGCATGCTGGCAGCCGGCACCACTACCTGCGAGATCAAGACAGGATATGGTTTGGATCAGCAAACCGAGCTGACCATGCTGCAAAGCATTTTGCAGCTCAGTCGCTCTCAGCCGATATCGATCATACCGACTTTTATGCCAGCACATGCGGTGCCTAAAAATATCGAGCACGAAAGCTATGTCGATGACATCATCAACCATATGCTTTTGGCGGCAAAAGAGCTCTGTTCGATGGACGAAGCCGCCAGGCACCATACTTATGTTGATGTCTTTTGCGATCGCGGCTATTTCACCCTCGATGACACCAGGCGTATCTTTGCTAAAGCACTGGATCTTGGTTTTTTGCTCAAGGTGCATGCTGACGAGTTTGTCAATCTAGGTGCCACCACCCTCGCTTGCCAAATGGGAGCTCACTCGGCGGATCATCTGCTCAACGTATCCGAAAAAGAGATGGACTTGCTGGCCAAATCACATACGGTGGCAACCCTTTTGCCTGGCACATCTTTTTATCTCAATCTCAAAGAGCATGCCAGAGCCCGTCTGATGATAGAAAAGGGCGTAGCGGTGGCATTGGGTTCTGATTTCAATCCAGGTTCATGCCATATATTTTCTCTACCCTTCATCTGGGGCCTTTCCTGCCTGCATCTCAAATTGACCTGCGCCGAAGCACTCAGTGCCTTGACTATCAATGCAGGTGCCGCAATAGGACTCAATCGCAAAGGCAAGCCAAAAGTAGGCATCATCGCACCGGGATGCCAGGCCGATATCAACATATACTCTGTTGATAGACTCGAAGAGATCCCCTACAACATCGGATTTAATCCGGTATCAAAAGTGGTGAAAGCTGGAAAGACCGTATTTGGTGCCTGACAAAAATTGGTCAAAAAATTTTTGCGTTTTCTCTTGCCATATAAAACACTTTAGTTATAATTCTTAGAGTGCCACCATTGATGGCGGCGTAGATTTATAACCGTGTCTCGCGAACGAGCTTTGCACTATACCTGGTGCTTGATTTTTGCAGGGTGCCTGAGATGAGTATTGTTGGAGGATTTTATTAATGGCCGAGCCCAAACGAGTCCCAGAGGAACAACCGAAATCCAACCTCGGCCTTGACGGCTTCGACCAATTTTTTACCCAAGGCACCACCGAAGCCACCGCGCACAATCAACAGATCCAAGCGCAGGTAGAAAAATTGCTCGAGCGCTTTACCGAGTTGATGGCAGTCTCGGTCGATCAGAGGGTGGAGACCAGCAAGATCGCCAGCCAATTGATAGACAACCAGCGCCAGCTGGTAGCCACCCAGCAGATTCTGATCAAGCTCATGGAGCGCAGCATCGAGTTGACCAGGCATATCACCAGCATCGAAGAAAAATTGCCGTCTCTATACGAATTGCCCCGCCTGGTCGAGAGCTTGAGACAAAGAGTCGCCGAACTCGAAGGAATCGAGACCCAATAAGCAGATTTATTAAAGACTTTGAAAGTGCTGGGAGCGATTTCCAGCACTTTTGAGTATTTTCCCTATTTACAACCGAGAGATACTCATATATACAATGATGTCAGGAAGCAGAGGTTTCTGGCATGACCATCGCCACCGGCGAAACCGGCAAAAAAAATAGCAAATCTGATAGCGAAGGCGCCGCGCCCGACAACAGCGACGCCAAACGTTTTGGCTTCAGCTTTGACCAGACCCAGGGCATGTCCGCGACTCAGCCTAATCTGAGTGCCCAGCACCAGACTCTTAAAGGTTCGGCTTCCAAGGTCAAGATGCCGGATTTGCTCTCGGCGGTCGGCTCGTTCAATTTCATGAGCCTCTTCAAAGGCATCAATATCACCCCAAACCACCTCCTCATCCTTCTATTTGGATTCTTCTTCTTCTGGCTCTTTGTCGTCTACTGGATCAGGCACAACGAGCCCTTAGCCAATCAGGTTCTTGGCTCATCCCATGCCTTTGCTCCTACTGCTCAACAAGATAGGCATCTGATCAACGGTGTAAAAGAAGCCTACCCTGTTCGGACCTCGCCGACTTCTGGGCAGATCTGGACTCCACCCATCGGCATTCACGGCTCAAATGTCTATAATGGCCAGCCCGCTCCACCTCCAATGGGAGCTTTAGCTCCAATGCCTGCTCAGATACCGGTGCAGCCTCACGCTCCGGCGCGCCTGGCTGGAGTAGACATGATGGCCCCCCCCCAGATGCATGCTGGAGGACAGAGGCTCTTTTCGGCTCACCAGCAGCCTATGAGCGCTCAACAGCAAGCACTCATGCAACAGCAACAAGCTTTTCAACAGTCGCAATGGAGCCTGGCCAATGGTGGCTATCAACAAGCTCCGGCCGCGTACAGCGCCCAATTTGGCTCACCTATGAGCGATGGCGTAATGCCCCAGGTTCCGCCCCAGATGGCACCGGCAGTCGCCCCAGGGGCTCCGATCCAACAACCTTATCAAAGCGTAGGCGGGTCGAGGCTCAAGATGTTTACCAACAAATAAGGCTGAGATCTCAGGCCTTATTAAATCCGCGCAATTGCAATTCGCGCACCCGCAAAAGGTCTTCGCGGCTTATCTGCTTGAGATCCGATACACCTGCATTTTCGAGTACATGGTCTGGCGTCTTCATACCAGCTATGACAGTCGAAACAGCTCTTTCTTGTAGAGCAAACCTCAATGCGGCTTGAGTCATCGAGCGCTCGCCATCTTTTTTAAGAAACTCGAGCATGCGGCAGGCTTCTGATCGAGCTTGAACGTACTCGATGGGCCAGGATTTGCGATAGTCACCGGAAGCAAATGTCGGCGCACTATCATACTTGCCTGTAAGAAAGCCATTGGCGAGCGGCTCTCGTGCAATTATCGCGCAACCAGCTTCAAAAGCACGCGGGAAGAGCGTTTCCTCAGCTCGATAGCTGAATATGTTGTAAGCCACTTCTATGCAATCGGGACGCCCTGCCGAGAGAGCGGTCAATCCTTCGATCGGCTTAAAGATCGAAACTCCAAATGTCCTGATCTTGCCTTCCTTTTTGAGATCCTTGAGGATCTCAAAAGTTTCTTCTTTGCCAATGAGCTTGAGGGGCGGATTGTGCAGCAGATAGACATCTATATACTCAGTTTGCAAACGCTTGAGGCTCTTTTCGAGAGCAAAACGTACATAGTCAGGGGTAAAGGTCTGAAAGCCCTGACCCTGGTAAAAATCAGCACCGACTTTGGTAGCCAATATAACGCGGTCGCGTTTGCCTCTAAAGGTCTTGCCTAAGATCTCTTCGCTATGACCAAAGCCATAGACATCAGCTGTATCAAAAAAATTGATACCCAGATCGAGGGCCTTGAGCAAAGCCTCACTCGAAGCCTTATCATCGGTCGGTCCATACGAATTGCCACGACCATTGCCACCGATCTGCCAGCAGCCAAAGCCGATCTCCGAGACTTTTATGCCCGTAGCTCCAAAGTCTCTATATTTCATTTATGCATACAAAAATTGCAGTTCTGTGTTTCAGGATATTCATTATTCGTGAACGTAAGGGCACATGGAGCCTTGAGTGTATTACAATTACCCCTTGATTATCAGATAAAGCTGGAGACTGAGATTCGCTCATGGATCTATTTGACATTACCATTATTGGTGGCGGTCCGACAGGCCTCTTCGGAGCCTTTTATGCAGGTCTTCGCGGCCTGAAGGTGAAAGTCATCGACGTTCTGCCCGAATTGGGCGGACAACTCACCGCGCTTTACCCGGAAAAATATGTTTACGACGTAGCCGGTCACCCCAAGATCCTCGCCAAGGACCTCGCAAAAAACCTGGCTACACAAGCCGGTCTGTTTAAGCCCACCATAACACTGGGCGAAAAAGTAACCAATCTGACCAGACAAGAAGACGGTCACTGGCAGATCACTACCGATCAATCAGACAACCACCACACCAAGAGTGTATTGCTCGCGCTCGGCGCTGGCGCATGCGTCCCCAAAAAATTGGACATCGAGTATGACAAGGCTCTAGAAAACGAAAGTATTTTCTATGCCGTCAAAAACAAAGAAAGATTCCGTGGCAAAAACGTTTTGATCGTAGGCGGCGGAGACTCAGCAGTTGACTGGGCCAACGAGTTTTCGGACAAGGCCTCAAAGGTCACCTTGATTCACCGCAGAGATCAGTTCCGTGCCGTGCAGACCTCCGTCGAAGAGATGAAGCGCAACAAGGTAGACATCAAGACCTTTTATGAGCTCAAGGAAATCAAATCCGAAGGCAACCAGGTCAAGCAAGCCATCATTTTTGATAACCGTACTGGCAAAGAAGAAACCATCGATTGTGATGCGATCCTGATGAATATTGGTTTCGTCATCAACCTCGACTTTTTGAAGAGCTGGGGCCTCAAAATGGAAGTCAATGCCATATCGGTAAACGAAAAAATGGAAACGAGTCTGCCTGGAGTGTATGCCGCAGGCGATATCTGTGCTCACGCAGCAAAGCTCAAACTCATCGCCACCGGCGCCGCCGAAGCAGCGACTGCAGTCAACTTTGCCGTGACCTTTATCAATCCCTCGGCCAAGGCTTTTCCTGGCCATTCCAGCAACCTCAATCTCAGTCTTTAATAGAGACTGCATAGGCATTGCAAACAAAATGAAAGAGAGGCCAAAAGGCCTCTCTTTCATTTTGTTCGTTTACTTATAAGGGCTTATCTATTGGAATTTGATTTGCCCATCATGCGCAATATCTCTAGATACAACCAGACAAGACTGACAATCAGGCCAAAAGCACCGTACCACTCCATGTATTTAGGCATCTTGGCTTGCACCGCCTCGCTGATATTGCCAAAGTCGCAGACTAGATTGAGAGCAGCTACGCACACGATCACGAGGCTCACAGCTAGAGCTGACCAGCCACCTTGATGGAGAAACGGCATTGGCGCATGCAAGAACATAGACATCAAAGCATCGACTGCGTAGAGAATGGCGATGCCGCAGGTGGCGGAAAATATGCCTAATCTGAAGCTCTGCGTAGGTTTGATCAAACCTGTGCAATAGGCAGCAAGCATGCTGGCCAGAGTCGCAAAGGTCAGTCCAACGCAGGGCATGACGATACCTGGATATCTTTGCTCGACAAAAGCAGATACAGATCCGATGCACATGCCTTCAAAGATGGCATAAAACGGACTCAAGGCAGGCGCCAGGTCCTTTGTCCAAATAATGCACAGGGCGATGATAAAGCCTATCATCGATGAGCCAATGACCCATGGCGCCATATCACTTCGAGCATCCAGCCCTAGCGAAAATGCCTTTTGCCAAGTGAAGATTGCCGAGGCGCCAACTAAAGAGCTTAGAAACATAGTCTTATAGACGGTGCCCTGGAGAGTCATGCAATTGGCACCTCCCTCCGATCGACTTGTCTCACTACCAAACTTTTCAGATTCGAGGTTTTTGGCAGCTAAAAGAGGGTTGCCGGATCTTCTTAGTTTTTTTAGTTTATGACTGTCTTGTCTAAGCATGATTGATTTACGCTCGGTTGCAAAGAGGGTTGATTTATCTATGCTATGGGTTGCAATTGGGGATCCCGGCAACATTAATCCCGTCTTTAGAAATGCTTGCGCATACCATACAAATGTAATAGACTGCAAGTATCTCGATTGCATATAGCTATGCGTTAGGATGAGATTATGCTGGAGGTAAACCCGATCGATGCAGCAAGCTCACACCGTAGACCCTCGCAACGGCGACTTTACCGCTAATGCTCTCAAGGTTCTGGAGAGACGATATTTTCTCAGGGATGGTGACGGACACATCTGCGAAAATCCAGAGCAGCTTTTTTTAAGGGTGGCTCGAGCAATAGCCTCAATCGAGTCGAGATTTGGTTTGAGCGAGAGTGAGATTGACGATCTCACAGAGATATTCAAAGACCTCATGCTCGACCGCAAGTTTTTGCCCAATTCCCCAACCTTGATGAATGCCGGTAAACCTAAGGGGCAGCTCTCAGCCTGCTTCGTTCTACCAGTACCAGACGATCTGGCTGGGATATTCGAGACCTGCAAGCACGCCGCACTTATCCACAAGACCGGTGGCGGCACTGGTTTTTCCTTCTCTCGATTGCGCCCGCAAAACGACCCAGTGGCTTCTTCTATCGGTGTTGCTTCTGGTCCAGTCAGCTTTATGACTGTCTTTGACGCTGCAACTGAGGCGATCAGGCAGGGGGGCACTAGGCGTGGTGCCAATATGGGCATGTTGCGCGTCGATCATCCAGACATACAACAGTTTATCCAATGCAAGCGCGATACTAGCAAGCTCAACAATTTCAACATTTCAGTAGCAGTGACGGATGCTTTCATGCAGGCTGTCATAGACCGCTCAGATTATGATCTGATCAATCCACGCACCAAAGAGCCAACAGGACAAAGGCTTTCGGCTCCCGCAGTCTTTGAGATGATGGTCGCCAATGCTCATGCCACAGGCGAGCCGGGCATGGTCTTTATCGATCGGATCAATGCAGCCGATCCGGTCAGGCAGACCCTGGGTGACGACGGCAAGACTCCGATCCCTGGCACTGAGGACATTGAGGCTACCAATCCCTGCGGCGAACAACCCCTCGGCCCTGGAGACGCTTGCAATCTTGGATCTATCAATGTAGCGCGATTTGTCAAAGCTGATGGATCCGGCTTCGACCTGGAGAGTTTGGGACAAGCAGTCGATCTTGCCGTGCGCTTTCTCGACGATGTCATCGAGGCCAATCATTACCCCTTTGACTTTGTCCACGAGGCGACCCACAACAATAGACGTATCGGCCTGGGTATCATGGGTTTTGCCGATGCTCTCATTATGCAAGGCATAGCATACGACAGCGAACGAGGCACCAAATGCGGTGCAGAGCTCATGGCCTTCATTCAGGAGAGAGCTCATCAACAGTCTCGTCTCTTAGCCAAGCAAAGAGGAGTATTTCCCAATTGGCGGTATAGCACCTGGTATCAACAAGGCATCGAGATGCGCAACGCCACTGTCACTACCATTGCTCCTACAGGCACTATTTCTATCATCGCTGGCACCAGTTCTGGTATCGAGCCACTCTTTGCCGTCTCCTATGTGCGACGCGTAATGGGTGGTACCGAGCTCATCGAGGTCAATCCACTCTTTGAGCGAGCCGCAAATGCAGGCGGTTTTTATAGTACTGCCTTGATGGCCCGCATAGCGCATCAAGGCACAGTTGCTCACGACGACGAGGTGCCAGGTAATATACGCGAGATATTTAGATGTGCTCACGACATCGACTACATAAGTCATGTCGAGATGCAAGCCGCCTTCCAAAGATACACAGACAATGCCGTCTCCAAGACCATCAATTTTCCCAGCTCGGCCACCGTCTTGCAGATCGAGCAAGCTTATCTGAGCGCATGGCATCTTGGCCTAAAGGGCATCACAGTGTACAGAGACGCCTCCAGACAATCTCAAGTGCTCAATATAGGCAAGACAGATCCAACAAAAAAGCCTTTCAATGCTGGCCCAGAGGAGAGTGCGACTGACTCTCCGGCTCCCGCCTTGTTGCTTGATCAGATTGCTAGTATTGCAATGCTTTATGACAGCCGCGATATAAGGCTCGATGAGCGCTGCCCTGGCTGTGATACGCCATCCGATCTGCACGTAAAATACGAATCATGCTACCTGTGCCCATCGTGCGGTTATACTAAATGCTGACAGCGTACAAATGAGGTGGTTATGACCATTCTGGTCGATCGTGAGATTCGTCAGGAAATAGAGAGCGGCAAACTCATCATCACCCCCTACGAAGACCGGCTGGTCCAGCCCAACTCTTATGACGTACGTCTGGACGACAAATTTTCCTGGCACACCGACTCTGATGCTGTTATCGATCCCTATCAATCAGATAGTATCCTCGACGGCGTAATCGAAGTACAAGAAGAGAGCATCGTCCTCAATCCATACGAGTTTATCTTAGGCGCAACACTCGAAGCCATCTGCCTACCGGATGACATCGTCGGCCAATTGACAGGCAAATCGAGCCTAGCTCGACTGGGAGTAATGGTGCATGTCACTGCTGGTTTTATTGATGCCGGCTTCAGCCATCCTCCGGCCAAGATCACCCTCGAGATACTCAATGTAGGCAACCGCCCGGTGAGACTACATGCGGGCATGAGCATCGGCCAGATGGTCTTTACCAGGACCGAGATCTGCGATCTGCCATATCACAAAAAACCAGGTGCCAAGTACAACGGCCAAAAAGCCGCCGCCCATAGCAAGTACTTTTTAAATCCAAGCTCCTTGTAAGATAAAATACGCTTGACAACTGCGCCTCTGCGAGTTACAAACAAGTGACACCCCTCAAATGCCCAAAGACTGGGAAAATTCCCATTCGGTCTGCGGAAAATACGATTTACCGCTAGATGGGCTGCATTTAATATAGCTATTGGTGGAATATACCAATCAAGGGTCCACTTGTTGGATTTTTCCTAGGAGGGGTAATCATGGGTGACGGTCGCAGAGACGTTAACGACCAAAAAGACAACGGTTTGAGTCTGGATGCGCAGCAACAGCTCAATCAGCGTCTACAAGAACAAAACCCTCATCCAGGTAGAGCCGGTTATGGCGGTGTTGCACCGCTTGCCAATGACGCAGTCAATGGCACCCCTAACAAAAATGGAGCCAGAGACCCGTTCTTTCAAGGCGATCCGGCCAGGCAACCAAATGGCGGTAGAGCCGGTTATGGAGCCGATGGTTTTCCTGGCGGACAACGCACCAATCAGACCCCTGATGGCACCGGCGAACAGGTGCCCAACTTTAGAGATCACCACCGCGATAAGGCACGTGACCCCAATCAGCCTTATGATCGATCCGATGTAGGCAAACAAGTCTCTGAACAAATCCGAGGCGGTGGCGCCGGCAGCGGCTGGAAGCTCGCCTTTGAGGGTGGAGACTATTTTAATCCCAAGGCTCAAAAAGCCATCGATGATCGTGGTCAAAAGGGCGTCTTAAGAGACACTACACCGGTGACCAATGCCATCTTTGCTGGTGGCGCAGGCATCGCCACACCATGGATGCTCAACGGTCTAAACAAAGGCGCAGACAAGCTCGCAGCCAACCATCCCGAAGGCAAGGTAGGCGATCTGGCTCGCAGCTGGCAGCGCAATTTCAATCCCGAGTTTCAAAATGCTGGCGATTTGCTCAAAAACACGCCAAAACATGCAGAAGCATTCAATAGCTTCGAGGCACTCAAGACCAACCTGGCCAAGACAGCAGAAGGCACTGACGAAGCCGCCCTTGCTGCAAAAGAAAAGCTCAATTTTCTCAATCAGAGAGCCGGCAATTTTGGAACAGTCCAAGAAGCCGAAGCCAAGGTTTTTGGCCAAAATACTGCTCGTGCATTTACCCAAGAAGAACTGGGCATCATCAACAAGCGCGTGATCGCAGGAGAAGCACAAGAAGCAGCAGCAAAGGTCAATGCCAGTAAATTGGCTCAACTAGCCGAAAATTCTCCTGGCTTTCTCAAAAGAGCAGGCGCTGGCATAGTCGGTGCTGGTGGTTCATTTACTGGTGTCTGGCTCGATCGTCAAATCAATGCTGCCACCCACAAAAATCAGAACGACAGCTGGAACCTCAGTCAGATTGCCGCACCGATGGCATTCGCTCTGACTCCAGGAGGTTTGATCAAGCGTACAGCCGCTGCCGCTATAGGCGGTGCGGTGACTTCCCAAGTATTTGATCGCGGCCTCTCAGCGATTGGCATCACAGCACCAGATCGCATCAATGCTGCCACTGGAGTATATGATGGCTGGAATGCCGCCTCGACTGCGGCCAGTCTGGGCATTGCGGCCTTCACCAAAAATCCTTGGGCCAAGGTGGCAGTGGTAGCTGCTGGTCAAGCCTTGCCTTTTGCAGTGCATGCCTATCAAGACAATATCGGCGGCAATCTCAAAGGCCGAACCGAAGACGTGCGAGACGCTATCAAGGCAGATCATAGCGAGAGGACCATGAGTTCGCTCAATCGCGTGACCGATGACCTCAAGAGCGTGCTTGCAAAAAAAGAAGACTGGGTCGTAGACTCTGCCGACACCAATTTTAATGCCCTGCGTTCTTCTCGCCCGATGCCCGGCCAACCGGCTGGTCGCTGGGAAAGCCTTACACCAGAGCAAAAGCTGATGGGTCTTAGAGACGACGTGGCCGGAGCCGGAGCGATCGCCGATCATGTCTTGTCCAAAGGTACAAGATTGGCGGACAAAGGCTCTGAGCCCACCTATATACTTGGCGACACCAAGATGGATATCGGTACTCGTGGTCTCTATTACTTGATGCGCTCGCGTGACAGTGCTCAATCAGCCAAGGCCATGACCGATGCTCTAATCCAAAACAACGGCACAGTCGACGGCAAGGTACCTAAACAATCCGAATCGGAAGACCTCGGCAAAGTGATCGAGCAACGCAATGAGCGTATCAACGAGATACTCACCAGCAAGCAAGACGTCAAAAAAGCCTTCGACGAGCTGGTAGACAACGCCAAAGTCATCGATAAGACCTTCCTCAAGACCTTTATCCAGGGCCAGGACCGGATCCTGCAAGAGTATTCGCAACGCCGCGCAGAAGCCCAGCGCCGTTACGAGAGCGCCAATCAATCCGGGGATACTGATCTACAGCGTCGCGCAGAAGCAAGGATCTTTGAGTACAACCAGGTATTAGCCAAGGTTCACCGCGACAAGGCTCTGGTCTATATGGCCATGGCCAAAGCCAAAATGAATGGTGGCAATGATGGTGGTGGCGCCGAAGACTACTTGATCGATGACGGCAAAAATCAACTGGATATCTATCAAAATACCGGACAACGCAAGGGTTATAACGGAGCCCAGGGAGCTCTGAGGCTCGCCGAAAAATATTATCCGGACAACCCAAATATGGCCAGCCTAAATGATATATTCAAAGACCTTGCTCAAGAGATGGTCGATAAAAAACGCATTCAGCTAACCAGTACTTCGACCAATATACTTGGCTATCAGGATGGCTTTGCCAAACCAGGCAGGTAGATCAGCATCAGCCTGCTGATCGCTGATACAAGAGACCGATCGAACCAACTAAGGTTCTCAAACGTATAAGTGAGAAAGGAGGCTTGCCTTGTTTCTCACTTTTGCTCAGACCCCATACGCAACAACGCAAACTCTGCCACGCCCCCTCAAGGCCGAGCTAGTCGCTATCGTCTTTGTTTTAGCTTCGCTATCGGCTTATCTCTTGTCTCAAGCAACCCCCATATCAGCAGCCAGCCTGATGCTGGGGGTTTTGGTCCTTATGCTCTTGCATGGAGTGACTGGCAGGCAGATATTGACCCTATCGATATTTTATCTCTGCATCAGCATCTTGCAATTTCATCGCTTGATCGCAGAGGATTGCTCGGCTATGAGGAGTATCATCGACGGGTCGCGGTCCCAACAGATCAAGGGCACCATCGCCAGACTAGAGCCAAGCAAACGACTGCTATTAGCCAGACTAGAGATGCCGTCGGCCCACGTGCGCACGTGTGCATCCAGTCACACAGTCAAGATCGAGACATTTATGCCGAGTCTTACCGACTCGATATACTCTGGCGATCGGTCCTTTTCGACTGGAGACTCGATCACGCTGACACCGGCTCCAATCGCAGAACCAATCACCAGACCCCAGTCTGCAATTTTTCCTGGCCGCTTCGACCAGCGCAGTTACCTACAGCATTTCAAAGTTTTTTATGTGCTCAAGGTACGCGCTGTCAACAAGATAGCTCGATCCAGATCAGCTCTGATAGAGCTAGATTTAGTGCTGGACAAATTGCGACGATCTTTGGCCGCTATGCATGTAACGGCACTGGGCGCCAATCGTGGAGCCCTGATGACCTCCATGGTCATAGGGGATAAGGTGGTGGCCATGCCACGAGAGATCGTGGATGATTTTAGACAGGCAGGCTTGAGTCATCTTTTGTCGGCATCAGGTCTCAATCTTGCTATATTATCCGGGGCTCTCGCTCTTATCTTTAGACACAAGGGCACGTTTTATCTAGCACTGCATCTTGCTCTCATGGGATTGTTTGCATCTCTTGCCGGCTTCGGCTCGTCTATCTGCAGGGCCGCTATGATGAGTCTGGCAGGTCATCTACTGCGACCTTTGATACCTGGCATGTCATCTGGCTTTATTTTTGCACTAGTGGCCGCTATCGCGCTCTCAATCGATCCCTCTGGCTTAGGGGATCTTGGCTTTGTATTTTCGTATTTAGCCTGCGCAGGGATCGTTCATCTGCTCCCAGCCCTGGACAATCTGATCCAACTCAAAGGCACAGATTTATTGAGTGCAAACATACTGGATACAAGCATCCTATTAAAAGACAAGATCAAAAGATGGACTCTCGACCCTCTCTTATTGGTTGCGTGCAGCCTGGCGGCTTGTCTGCCCTTTCAAGCAGCTATTTTTAAGACTGCATCCGCCTGGACCTTTGCCGCCAATTTTCTTATCGAACCATTAGTAGTGCCCATCTCCATTCTTGGCTTTACATCATCGATATTATTTTGTCTCAATGCAACTTACTGCCAGCCTTTGTGCTCTTTACTGGACGGCATTGCCTCTCCATTGCTTGATACCGCCTTATCTATAGCGCACTTTTTTGCTGGACTACCATTACATGATCTAGCACTGGCCCCTCCAGACAATATGGCCATTGTGCTATACGGACTGGGTCTAGCCAGCTTTGCTACCAGATACCATCAATGCCGAAAGAGTTATACAAGCAAAGCAGTTCGATCTCTTACCCTGCATTTTTTGCTGGCGAGTATGCTGGCAAGCATCTTACTATTGCAGTGCCTCCTGGGTGGAGCATTTGTCGAGGCAGAGACCAGACCCGACTCGATAGCCATCCGTGATGGCGACAAGCATATGATCTTGCATTTTGGCGATAAAGATCAGCTCGAAGTAAGACTTGATGCAGCGCCATATATCCTAAGGTGCAGCAGACCACGATTGCGCAACCAGGCACCGCATATAGTGCTCATTCCCGCTGCAGGACATCGTCTTGCATGGGCAAGCCAGTTTTTAAAGCCAGTCTATTTTAGATATCCAATAGATCAAAACAAGAGAGCCTCGAGACAATTGATGCAAATCAAGATTGGCGCACGGTAAGCATCTCAATTAGACCTACGCTTATCTGATACTGCCGCTTGCTTATTACCAAGCTTTTCATTTATGGCAGCTCTCAATCTATAAGCGGAGGCGCTGGGCATGAGCGTTAAGGCCTTATTGCAATCGATGAGGGCACCTCTGGCATCACCATCCTGCAATTTGTATCGAGCACGATCCAGATAAGCCGTTTCATCTTGTGGATTTAGCCTGAGCACTTGGTCCAGCAGCGCCACTGCTTGCTTAGGCTTTTTGGCATTGGCCAGATATTGGGCCTTCTTCAATTTGAGATCATCTGTGTTTTGCACTTTCAGTGCCTTATCGAGCTCAAGAGCAGCTTCGTCATAACGCTTGAGACGCTCGAGAAAGGTGGCGCGCAATACATATGGTTTGTATGCACCTGGCTTGGGTGGTTTGAGCTCTAAATACTTATCCAGGTGTTCGAGGGCGAGATCAAACTTGCCCATATCCGAATAAGTCAAAGCCAGCGAGCGATATGCGCCGACATAGGGTCTTGCGACATCAAGAGAGCGTTTGAACTGGCGGAGGGCCTCATCAAAATTGCCTTCTGCAGCACAGACCTCGCCAAGATGGCAATAAGGCTTACCATTATTTGGTCTAAGCTTGGCAGCTAAAACAAATTGCTGAAATTTATGCCCGGCCAAGACAAACATGAGCAGCAAAATTGTCAGGCTCTTTGGCAATGATTTCTTTCAAAGGCTTGATCGCCTTGGCAGGGTTACCATCCTCAACTACCCTGGTCAATTTTTTAATTCTGGTCCAACAGCAGTCTCTGAGTAGCCAGGCAAGACTTGCTGCATGCAAAAGACCAGAGCAAGCAAGCCTGCCCTGGTCGTCATCATGCAAGATAGATTTTTATTGTTCAATTAGGCAGAGCCTGGCGGTCTCAATACAAACCTATTGTTTCCAAATCTGTTTCTGTTGAAAGCAGCTTCGAGACTATTGTACTTCCAGGTACCAGAGCTGGAAGAGTTTGCATACACTTTGATATCGCCGTTGCGATTGCTGGCGATAATGCCGATGTGTGCATTGCCGCCACCATTAGCTGCATTGGCCTTGCCACCGTAGATGACATCGCCAGGTTTAGCCTGGTCGAGAGGCAACACTTGCCAGCCGCGTTCTCTCAACTGCGCTTGCAAGGCATGGGCGCCAGCTACTGGATTGACCTTGACGCCAGCATTGAGGAGGACTTCGCTGACCGAAGCAGCGCAACCGAGCCTACCACCCTGTACCGAACCTGCGAATCTCGTCCACATACGATGGCCCTGCGCGTCCTGCGCTGCAGAGAGGATGCTGCCATTTTTGGCAGACCAGTCGACGCCATCAGCACCATTGAGGCTTGCCGCTGCAGCTATCTGCCAGGCATTGCCGGCTGCCTTCATGTAGTCTTGATTGTCAGATGATTTGAGATCTTCGGCATTGGGAGTGCGTCCCAGGTGCATGGCCAGAGCGATTTTGCTGGGATCGACTTCCTGACCTTCTTTGCCCATATCTTTGGCATACTTGTTGATCAGGTCGGTAGCGGCGAGCTCTTGGACTTCTTTGCCAAAGGCCTGGTTGACCTCTTTTTTGTCCGGCGGATGGTCCTTATCGCCTTCCTTCATTTTTTTGATGATGTCTGGAGTCTCGCCTTTTTTGAGCTGCTCCTGCATTTTGCGCATACGCTCGGTAGTGCCAGGAGGCACGAGTCCTTTGGCCTCTTTTTCGGCGAGATCATTTAGATCCACACCCATGATATAAGCCGACATCTGGTCGCCTGACATACCATAGGGGCCTACAGTCCAACCCTTGCCTTTGCGATAGGAAACACTGTCGTAATCGCCCTTGCTGCCATTGAGGTTGGTCAGGACATCCTTCATTACTTCGACGCCATCGGCCTTGCCTTTGCGCTGATCAAAGTTACGATTGGGGAACATGTCTTCGACTTCGCCACGCGACATGCGTCCACCGCCGTTGCCGCTAAAGCGATTCATGTTGTTGACCTGGCCGCGAGTCGCTGCACCACCGGGGTCTTCGCTGTCGGCTTGCTCTCTGGCCTGCTGCTGTGCACGAGTCTGAGCTGCTTTGACAGCATCCTGAGGCACCAGGTTTTGATCATTTTTTAGGTCGATGCCTTGCTCGGCCAGAGCCGGATTTTGTGCTTTGAGGCGGGCATCCAAATACTTGTAGAGCTCGGATACGGATTGATTTTGTGCATCCGTAGGATTGATGGCACCTTGAGCACGCTCGAGACCGATAGTGATCTGACCGGTGCTGTTTTTTTCTACGTCGTTGAGCATGACGACCTGTCCATCGGCCTTGACGATCAAATCAGGATTCTTGCCTTTCTGGGCGAGACTATCAGCAAAGGCTACTTCTATGCCTGGCTTTTCGTAGGATGTGATCGGGCGCCCCTCAATCGCCGGGCTGTTGGCACGATTGTCGGTAATGACACCAGACTCGGCTAGACTGGCTAATGAAGCAGACGGCTTGAGCTTGTCCTTATCAATGATCGAAAGATGAGGAACAGCACTATCGCCCTTTTTTTTGGTGTCATCGCTGAGACCAGCGACAGAGAGGATCTCGCGACCGTCCAGAGATGCCGATTGCAATCGATCGCGCGCAGCAGCCGCGTGACCGGCGGGCTCAAAACTGAGCAATCCCGACTCGGCGCTACGGCCAAGCGAATGGGCCTCGTGTGACTTTTTGACTGGTAAATCGCCAGGAGCGTCGTTATGGGCAACCACTGAAGTATCCTCAATAGGAAAATTGGAAAGGTGAAGAAAGTTTCACTCGGGGTGCTGTGAGAATACGGCAAACTTTGTAATCGATTGGTAAAAACCCCATGGGAAAAACCGGGGGTTCTTTATATTACAAATGTTCTCTCGACTCGCATGACCGGATTTTAGAAGACAATTTTGGCAAGCTTTTGGCAAAGACTAACAAAGATATTTTCGCTAGGTGGCCTGGTATTTGTTCTTGCCTCTAATCCTGCACTGGCACAACAAAAACAAGCGGCGGCCCCCAATACTTTATCTCGTGCCTTCATGCTAGAGATACTTGATTTTGAGCCATACTGTCTCCAGTATCACAAGCAAGCCACCAGCGATCCCAAAAGGCGCAATCTCCGCTATTTCCTCACTCAGGAAACCACATCCTCGGCCTTTCTCGCCTCCAATTTCATCCTCCTACCCGAATACATAAGCAATCGTAAAACCCCCGATCTCATCTCCAATGCCACACTAAAGGCTGGCTATATAACTGGACTGGCAGGGAGCGCCGTTGGCGTGAGCAGTTCTTCGATCGAATTGGCAAGCAATGCTCTTGCGGCAATCAAAAATAAAAAAGAGCATCGATCGCCAAAGGATTATCTTGCCAGACTGATGCAACATCAAAAGACCCTGCAAAATATACTGGATCAAAGAGCAGAGACAATCAGCAGCGCCTCCTTTGACGATGCAAAGGCCCTGCAACAAGAGCAAGAGGTCTTGCGCCTGATTTTGGCTCGTCACATCTACGAATGCATCGATGCTTATGCCGATGCAAAATCATATCAGGCAGGCAACAACTCTTTTTACGCCATGGATATATCACTCAATGCCTGCTATCTCGCCTCATATATTGTGAGTTTGCAAGGACTCAGCCGTGCCGAAAAGTACGGACCCTCAAGCGCTATTGGCATCGCCGGTAATGGCATCTCCATGGCCTCGGGTCCGGCCTACACATACATCACCAACAAGCTTTACGATCATTATTGGAAGGTGCTCGAAAAAAAAATCCGCACACCCACTCTCGATAACGAAAAGCCTATTTACCAGGCAGCCGCCAAACTCAAGTCTCTTTTAAAAGGTGATGAGAATTTGCGTGCTGATTTTTTTAGTGACTGGGCGCAAAACGTCGATACCTATGAGGCCAAGCGCCTCAAATATCTCCGCCACGTCGGCAAGATCGCTTTGCAGTCAAACATCGAAGGTCCGCTCATATCAGGGTTTTCGATGGCATCGAGCATCGTCAACACGGTTGGAGGCTATCGATACGTAGACAATGCTAGACGAGCCAACAATCTCGCCATCTCTGGTGAGATTTGCGAACTCGTCTCAAATGGAGCTACTTTTGTTTTAAACGCTCAGTCTTACTGGCACGAAGCACACTGTGACAAAAATCTGGCAAAAAAAGGCGAAAGTCCAAATCAATTGTTGGCTAGCAGACTGTCAGGCATCGAAAGACTAAAAGAAGTAATACTGGCTCAAGACAATAGATAATCGATCGCACGTGCAAGACTGTCGTGCTCCTCGCCGGGCGGGGAAACGAAGTCCGCGGCCTCTCGGGCCATCGCCGTGCCGTGTGTCATGGCCACGCCCAATCCGGCCCAGGCCAGCATGGGAGCATCATTATTGCTATCGCCAAAGGTCATGATCTGATCGGCTCTGATACCCAGTACCTCGCCCAGTCGAGCCAGGCCAAAAGCCTTATCAGCTCCAGCGGCAGTAAACTCCAAGTGATCCGGATCAGTCACGACAAGAGTCAATTGGCGACGGTATTTATCCTCTAGCTTGCGAAAGAGGGCCATAATCATTTCTGGCTCGCCCATCCAATTAAGCTTTTCGGCAGCGATCGCAGCCCCGGTAAATGACTCAGCATCCTTATACACCTGTGGTCTATCAAAGGCAGTACGCTTGATGTACTCGCCGAGCCAATATGGATCGTCGCTCAGATGCACACCTCTCTGATCGTAAGCGATCCAGCTAAGAGAAAGACTGTGAGCCTCCTCGATGAGGCCACGAACAGTATCGAGCGGGATAAGAGCCTGGCTCAGTACCCGATCGGAAATAACATCACGCACCATGGCACCATGGCATGAGACCACCGGTGTGGTCAGGCCGAGCTCCTTGTGAAAGCGCAAAATATCCTCATGCCGGCGCCCAGAAGCAATCACGATCTCTAGACCTGCGTCCTTGAGACGCATCACGGCCTCTTTGTTTTGGCTCGAGATGCGACGATCCGGACCCAGTAGCGTGCCGTCCAGATCGACGGCCGCTAGCTTGTAGTGACTGATGTCAAAGGTGCTCTTGTCAAATGCTCTACTGGTAGCCACTGCCATACCTGAACCTCTATAGCGGAAAACCCTTGCAAAACTGCATAAACCTGATAATATACGCAATATCCCGCACAAGTCAAGACATCACCAACCGACATGCTTAACGAAGAGAGAAAAGAGCGCATACTCAGGCAATTAGAGGATAGTGGGCGCGTTTTGTCTGCGCAGCTAGTCCAGGACCTGCAAGTGTCAGAGGATACGATCAGGCGCGACCTAAAAGAGCTAGCCGAGGCCGGCATGCTCAAAAGAGTGCACGGGGGCGCCTTGCCGGTCACCAGAGTGATTTATCAGTTTTCGCAACGCGAACAAGTCGCGCCCCAGGCAAAGGCGACGATAGCGCAAAAGGCCGCAGGATACTTTGCCGACGCGACTAAATCCGGCAAGTCCAATCCAGTCGTATTTATAGATGGAGGTACCACCACCGCTTCCATAGCAAACTATCTGCCTGCAGATTTTCGTGCCACCTTCATCACTAACTGCCTGCCGACCGCCGAGAGACTTTCCTGCCATCCAAGGCTCAGAGTGCAACTCTTGGGAGGATGCGTGGCTCCAGATCTGCTTTTGACCTTTGGTCCACAGATGATAAAAGAGATAGAAAATATCCAGGCAGATCTATCATTAGTGAGCGCCGAGGCGATCGATATCGAGTTTGGCATCAGCGTGTCAAATCAAGATGATGCCATGGTCAAAAGGGCGATGATAAGCCGGTCGGCAGAGTCACTGGTCTTGGCCGGCTCGGACAAGGTAGGCAAGGCCTCACCATATAAGGTGGCAGATCTAAACGAGATATCGTACTTTGTCACCGATGACGGACTCACCAAGGTCGTGACAGAGAGCTTAAACAAAGCCGGTCTCAAAGTAATCTAGATTATCTAGATCTATCTGGAGCTGGAGTCTACCTCAATCAGCACTACGTCACGCGTGGAGGCGATCAACTTGCGGGCGGCCTCGAGCAGTTCCTCTTCTTTTTCGAGACCGACATTTTTTTTAAACCAGAGACTGGGCTTAAACAAGATAAAAGGCGCCTCGTAGGCAAAGGATACGCTCCAGGTGGCCTGAGTGCCCGCACCGAGTCTAGACATGGTGGCGTGCTGGTTTTCTTCGATAAAGGACACAGCTGTCCAGATTGTAAAACCATCGACAGTCGTCCAGTATCCCCAGCCGTAATCTTCCTGCATAGGCTCATCGCATTGATAACCACGTTCGATCATGCCTTGCTGCAACCAATCAGCTAACTGACTACCAGGCTGACCATTGCAACGCTCCAGATCACCCTCAGGCGCCGTCGAAAACTTGCTCGATTCGATAGTAATGCTGATCATAAAACCACCATATCATTAACCATAAAAAATGGTGCCGGATCAATCAAGATCCGACACCAAATTGGCCATCTCAAATCGCTCGACTTGGCTAGTCTGGCTTTTATTTGCCCATCGCAGCAAAGTAAACAGCGCAAGCGTGATCCAGATACTCTCTAGAGAGTCTTGGGTCCGTCTGCAAGAAAGCGCAGAGATTGATGACCTGATCGACAATGTCACGTGGGTGGCAGCAACGCATCATGCGCTTGCCATTGCGGTACTGGGACTCGATCAGATAATTGACTGCTTCTTCGTTGTAGGGTACGCCAGTGCGCTGGCAGTACTGCAAAAAGATCCATTTAAACTCGTCTTCGGTGGGATTGGAGATATTGATCTTATAGGGGATCCTTCTCAAAAAGGCCTCGTCCACCAGATCAGCTGGATTGAGGTTGGTCGAGAACACTATCAACTGCTCGAAGGGGACTTCGAGCTTTTTGCCTGTGTGAAGGGTTAGATAGTCGACACGCTTTTCGAGAGGTACGATCCATCTGTTGAGTAGCGATTTGTGATCGATACGCTGTCTGCCAAAGTCATCGATCAGCAGGAGGCCGCAATTGCTCTTGAGCTGGATGGGGGCTTCGTATAGCTTAGTGCCATAGTCAAACTGCAACTCCAGCATGTCGATTGTCAACTCGCCGCCCACGACTACGCAAGGTCGCTGGATCCTGATCCAGCGGTGATCGTAGTCGCGCGGATAATTGGCAGCCGAGACCTGCTCGTGGTTGTGATTATCGTAGACACGGATGATCTGACCGTCGATCTCTACGGCATAGGGGATAAAGATGTGGCCCTTGAACGAGCGTACGATACGTTCGGCGATAGAAGTCTTACCGTTGCCGGCTTCGCCAAAGAGAAACATCCCGCGGCCCGAGTTGATTGCTGGACCGACGGCATTGATGGTGCGGCGGTTGACCATGATGTCGCTAAAAGCTACTTCGAGATCTCGAGGTGTAACGTGCTCACGTCTGATGGTCTGATACTTGAGCGAATCTACGTAACGGCTCCACGGTACCGGGCAAGCACCGACATAGGCATTGTGATCAAAATAGGCTCTGGCGCGATCCCGACCTTTTTCGGTCGGGGTGTATTCGTAGTCGGCGAGGCCACCGGAGCTTCTGACTTCTACAAGGAGCTGCTTCTTGAGCACTTCGAGGATTTCTTCGACGATCTTAAAGGGCAACATGGTCCTGGCGGCAATTTCGCGACCTAGCGCAAAGTTGACCATGTAGATGTCCTTGAGGACCAGCTCTTCGAGGAATCCTTCTTTCATCCCGGTCTCGGCGATCGTGGCCGGATAAGGAGGGACAAACTCCTGCTGCTGCTGGGCGCCCGTTCTACTAACCTGTTGCATTAATCAGCCTCACTGAACGAAAATCACTCAAAAATATAGATAGAGCCAAATATACCAAATCTTAGCATCAATAGGGCCATTAGCGTTATGTGCCGTTACTTGCGAGCTTTTGCAGCGGCCAGGGTCTTGATTTTGTGAGCCATTGCCTGCAAGGAGTCTAGGTTGTCTTGTCCGCCAAAGCGATCGGCGTAATACAAGCCCATAAACTCATTGACCACATAGGGCAATTCGGCTGGCATCTGAATGCCGGGAGTGCTTTCGCCCAACTTAGCCGAAAGTCTAGAAGCCAATTCGTCGGCAGTCTCATCCGCGCCCTTGACAATCTGGTATCGCTTTAACTCGTCGAGGACATCGAGAAATATCACTGTGGCCGGACGCTTATCGCTGCGATCGGAGAGACGTCGAGCCTTGATCCTCTCGAGCCAGTAAAAAATGCTGAGACCCAAGAGTGCTACGGACAAGAGCGCGACAACAAGATATTTGACGACATCCTGAGCGGCCTGGCCATTGATGGCCCCTAAAAAGGGCAGGTCGATCTTGCGATCCTGCTGCTTGCCCTGATTTTTGCCAAAGTTAAAATCCTTGAGATTTTGCTGATTTTTTTTGGCATTACTATTGCCATCGCCAAAATCAGAACGCGAGCCACCCCGATCATTATGAGCCTTGCGATTGTAAGGTTGGGCAAAGGGATTGGCGAGGCCACTCTTGATAAATTTGGAGAGGGCATTGTCCCCCTCCTGATGGCTGGGCAGCGCACCACCAGGAGTGGCATCAAAAGGCACCCAGTTCCAATAGGGCACATAGACCTCGACCCAAGCATGCGCATCCCTGCCATGTACTTGATAATAGCCCGATTCTTTGTTGAGCGTGCCTGGCTTAAAGCCTACGACCATGCGTGCAGGAATGCCCTGGGCCCGACACATGACTACCATTGCTGCAGCAAAATGCCGGCAATCACCCTTGCGATCGTCGACGATAAATCGGTGCAAAAGATTACCGTCGATGGTCGGGCCTTGCCTTTCGCTACTGTAAGCATAATTTTTTCTGAGAAAATTGGCGATATTTTCAGCTCTGACAAACCAGTTGCCTTCTCGACCGGCAGCACTCAGGGCTATGTCTCTCATATCCTCGGGCAGCCCCGGTGGCAGGGCAAGACATTCGCGTGCCACCAATATTTCGCTGGCCCGTTCTTCGTCGACATGGTCGAGAGTTTCAAACGGCAAATGCCGCATGACTTCAAGATCGTAGACCGGCACTTGCGAGATCACGTCAAAACGAGAGCCTCTCTTGAGATCGTCAACTAGCTTGATCGAGCCATCGGCATCAGTCCTGAGTTCATTTTTGAGTGGCTTCTCCAGTTTTACTATCTGGGGCAGCCAGCTTGCAGGCAGAAAGTGTCCAAGCGACTGGGAGGCCTCGATACGTACTTCCTGCTTCATTTCTAAGGTAGGTAGATTTGGTGGCACATAATATGCATCGGCCCTGGTCAAGTCAAATCCAAGCTTTTTATCCTCGGTCATGGGGATCTGTGGCAGATCCAGACGACGACTCCAGGTCCTGCCATCAAAAAAATTGAGCGCATACAAGCGCAGGTATGTCGGGCTTGGGGAAGCTATCTTGAGCAAGAGCTCCTGAGGCGCATTTGCAAATGTCCGCTGCGAGAGATCGACTGTCTCGCTGTCATAAGCTTGCCGCAATTTTTGCTCAGCGGCTTGCTGAGCCTTGACCTGCTCGGGGCTACCACCGCCCGGCATGCCATTTTTGCCGCCCAGTCCGTGTCCCTGCCCCTGTGCTCCGGCACCACTGCCGGTGCCACCCGCCTGACCTTTTTGATCCCCGCCTTGCACCATGTAAGAGGAGCTGGATTGATGCTTGTCGTGTGGAGTGCCGCCCTTGATCGATTGACTGCGCCCCCCCTTGCCTAGCTGTCCGCCCAGATTGGCCGATATAGGAAAATTGGCACGCACCATATTGTCGACAAAAAGATCGACAAATGATTCGGGTCTGGGCAAGCCGATAAAAGCAATAAAGCTAATTACCGGCAATGCGACGATGGGAAGCATGCCACCGAGGGTAGAGGCAGTAACACCGGCAGCGCTCGAAGCGTTGTCCGTATTGCGAGTCGGTCCGAGATCTCGAGAACGCGAGGCGCTGTCAAAAAATAGCAGGCTCCCGCCTAAAAGACTGTAGATAAAGATATAGACTGCAAAGAGCGAGTCACGCGCCAGGCCAGTCAAAGCCGTGAGTAGGGCCAGTCCGATCAAAGCAGAAATAGAAAAATCGGTACGTGTGCGCAAATCAAAAGTATGCAAGGTCATCAGACCGACCATCATATGCACAAAAGCTCCTGCAGCTACGGCACCACCGGAGAGATAGCCGGCATACAGCTCAAAAAAGAAATTGGTGAAGAGCAAGCAAATGCCTACTGTAGGTATAGCTGCAATAAAGGCAGGCCGCTTTTCGCGATATATATAGGCAAGATAGCTACCGCATCCGGCTGTAGCGATCGCCATGAGGAGAAAGATCGGATTCGTCGGCACATAGCTAGCTGCCACAAGCACGAGCAAAAGCACCATGGCGAGAGCCGTGATACGCATGCCTCGCGAATGCTCTGGCCTGACCACCGCTGTTGCAGGACGTCCTTTCAAGATTGTATTGAGACTCGAGGCCATGCTCATAGGTGGGCCATCTCCTCAAATTCGCTGATGCTGCCTAGTACTCGTCCCATTCTATTATTAAGCGCGCTTTCTCCGCCGCCACGACGGTCTTCCGAACCTTGGGCATGCAGAGGGATCGGTTTTAGCGCAGCCGGTTTAGACTTGGCCTCGCGATTGGAGATATCGGAGTCAGCCTCCAGAGCGATCCGCGACAAGACCCAGACATCGCATTCCTTGTCATTGACCGTAGTGCCATCGGCAGCATAAGTCATTGCACTGGGTCGGACACACAAGAGAGCCATGCTGTTATTTTCGGACAGACGCGGCACGGGCACTATATAATCCGGGTCGCGGACCTGCAGAGCTTCGACTCGAGCGAGTATCTGCGATGCCCAACCGATGCCGGGAGCGGCAGGGGGCAAATCGGTGAGTATAGTCGGGAGTTTTTCCAGGTCGCTCTCAGTTGATGGCAGGATGAATAATTCGGGAGAGCCCCCCAGGCGAAAACCAAGTTGCATCAGGGATAGAGTAGTCGAAACAGCCAATTCGAATTGCTCTTCGGTTTTCCATTCGGACGTGAGATCGAGCAATAAGTCAAAGGCGGGCAGACCTTCTGACTCAAATTCGCGGATCATGAGCTTGCCGGTTTTAGCGCTGGTCGGCCAATGGATAAATCGAGGACTATCTCCTAGCCTAAACTCTCTCAGAGACCGCACCGAAGAGGAGGATAGAGCAGCCATCGGTCTACTGGAGGCAAAGAACAAGGCCGCATCTCCTGCCGCTCTCAACCTGTAGAGAAAATTGCCGGCAATATTGTCAGTCCGCGGAAATACGACCATTTGTGGATAAGTCTTGCCGGCATAGAGCTTGGAGGCCGCGGTAATATTGGTTTTAGTCTCAGATTGAACTTCTTGATCTTGCTCCGAAAAACGTGTGGATAAAGGATAGGTCTTGACCCACCAGGCCAGACCAAAGGGATAGCAGGACATCATCTCGATAGCCTCGAGATTGTAGACCCCACGCCGCAGGCGAGGAGTCTGCGCCACAACCCAGGCCTCCTTGATCAGATGCTCGACGAGGATAGGCTTGATCATATTTTCTGGCTCGCCCAGCCTCTTTAGCTCGATATGGACAAGCATCCATTTGATAGGCAAAAAGCGTGCAAAAGCTCCCCACCAACCTTTGCGAGCCACTTTGATCCTCAGCGCCAGCCTCTCGTTGGAGACCGTCTCAGATGGCAGGCTAAAGTGCAGATCAGTCTCCAGCACCTGCAACAGCGGGGTGAAAAAGCCGATCAGCAAAGCGCTGAGCGCTAGACCGCTGAGGAAATACACCCATTCGTTGCCTGTCTCCGCGGCAAAGATATAAAGACCGAGGATGATGGTGACGGCTGCAAAAAAGCGCCGCTCGAGTATCAGCTTGAGGCGACCATCGGACAAAGGCATGGACATCCTGATGCCATTGACCTTTTCCTCGTCGAGAGCGTGCCGCTTGCGGGACTGCTCCTGAGCGTCAAACCTATACCGGTACGGGGATTTCTTCGAGGATTCTTTCAATAAGTTGAGCATGGCTGACCCGATTGTCCCTGACCTTGGGGATGACTCTGTGACCTAGCACGTAGGGTGCCAAAAGTTTGACGTCGTCCGGTTTGACATAATGCCTGCCATCGACGAGCGCCGCAGCCTGCGCTGCTCTCATCAAAAGCTGCGATCCACGCGGACTGACGCCCAAGACTATGGAGGGGTGCTTTCTGGTAGCACCAGTGATGGCAACTATATAATTTTTGATCGATTGATCGACGACGATCGTTTTGACCACCTGGCGGGCTTCGAGCACCTCGCGCTCTGTCAGGACGGCATCGACGTTAAATGAACCTTCGGAAAGACTCTTGTCGAGGATCTCCACCTCTTGAGCCGGCTTGGGATAACCGAGCGACAGTGAGATCATAAAACGGTCGAGCTGGGCCTCTGGCAGAGGGAAGGTACCGTGATATTCGATCGGGTTTTCTGTAGCTATGACAAAAAAGAGATCAGGCAATCGACGAGTGGCACCGTCTGTAGTGACCTGGTTTTCTTCCATGGCTTCGAGTAGGCTGGATTGAGTGCGAGGCGTCGCTCGGTTGATTTCGTCGGCGAGCAGGATATTGGTAAACAAAGGGCCTGGCATAAACTTAAATGTGCCTTCTTTGGCTTCGAAGACACTGACGCCCGAGATATCCGAAGGCAAAAGGTCAGGAGTACACTGAATGCGCTTAAACTTGGCGTGCACGCTCATCGCCAGGGTCTTTGCCATCAGCGTCTTGCCGACACCGGGCACATCCTCGATCAAGGCATGACCGCCGGCCAAAAAGGCAATGACGCAGAGTCTGGTTGCATGCTGCTGCCCTACGAGGACTCCGTTGATATTGTCGACTAGCGACCTGATTTTGGGCGTCAATGCCAGGACGCTGTCATGCACCTGCGGCGCGCTGCTCGTCGTCAGCCTGGTCTCCGACATATCTTCCATATTGATTTACTTCTAACTCCGCTCATCATTCCGGATTTGTAGGTTTTATTCTCTCAATTTTCATCTAAATAATAAAGCTCGTTAACTTTGCTGATCGTCAAATTGCCCTTGCCAACCCCCCGATGCTAGACTCTAGTCTCGCTGTATATATTCTAAAAGGGCACCAGATCGATGGCTTTGACATTTCAGCAGGTTATCCACACCCTCAATGACTTTTGGGGTCGCCAGGGATGCGCCGTGATGCAGGCCTTTGATCTCGAAAAGGGTGCCTCCACCATGAGCCCCGGCACTTTTTTACGTGTCCTCGGTCCCGAACCATGGAATATGGCTTGCGCAGATCCCTGTCGCCGTCCAACCGATGGTCGCTATGGCGAAAATCCCAATCGTTTGCAGCACTATTTTCAATATCAGGTTATCCTCAAGCCGAGCCCAGACAATGTGCAGGAGCTTTATCTCGAGAGCCTCAAAGAGCTCGGTATCGATCCTTTGCAACACGACATCCGCTTTGTCGAAGACAACTGGGAGTCCCCGACCCTTGGTGCATGGGGCGTTGGCTGGGAAGTCTGGCTCAACGGTCTAGAAATCACCCAATTTACTTATTTTCAACAGGCAGGTGGTCTCGAAGTTAGACCAGTAGCAGCTGAAATAACCTATGGCATCGAACGTCTTTCGATGTACTTGCAAAATGTAGATCGTGTCTATGATCTCAAATGGAACGACAATATCACCTATGGCGAGCTCTATCACTTTAACGAAGTGCAGCAGTCGACATACAACTTTGAAAAGAGCAACCCGGAAATGCTTCAGACTCTTTTCAATCTTGCCAACGAAGAAGCCAAGAGATTGCTCGACGAAAAACTCGTACTGCCTGCCTACGAACAAATACTCAAGTGCTCGCATTCATTCAATATGCTCGATGCCCGAGGGGTACTTGGCAGGGACGAACGGATGGCCAATATCCTCAAGATCCGCAAGCTAGCAGAGCGCGTGGCTCGTGGCTATCTAGAGCAGCGCATTGAGATGGGTTTCCCATTGATCAAAGACGACACACGCGAGACTCTGGTGCAGCAATATCGCGACAAGTATCTGACCGTCAAAAAATAAGATATATAGGCTGGGATCTCAAACTGGCTCTATAGGGCTATATCCGTAGCAATCTAATTTGCACGACCGACTAAAATCGGTTAGAAATGGGTACATAACATGTAAGTTTTTTGTTATCCATTTTCAGGCAATCTATTGCATTCGAGGAAGCCCTTGCAAAATAAGCCCTCATCTCCAAAGAGCATCGTGTGCATTTCGAGCGCCTCTGCCCTCTTGGCGGGCAGTATCTTGATGTCGCTCACGCAACCAGGTCTCGCCCTCAATCTGAGCAGAGCGTCGGTTTCGACTCCGGGAGTCGGTCTGCACAAGCACGGCACGGGTTTTACTACTCTAGGCAAAAAGCGCAAGGCCACTGGATCTCACTTGGTCACTCCCATTATCAAACCTGGTGCTTTTACCAGACTGCCAGATAGGCAAAAAACTCTGCACAAGATCGACAAGCAGATCAAAAACAAACCGATCAAAAAGCAGCCGACCAATAGCAAGCCTGCGCAGTTTTACAACGTAAAAAACACGACTGGTCGCCAATTAGCTCCAGGAGTCACATACAAAGTCATCAAAAACAAGATGCGCATCAACTTGATTGACATAGACATGTCCAGATCTCCCGTACAGATGCGTCCGATCATACCGTCCTACAATTTTGGCTCACTCAAGGATGTGCGCGATCATTCGCGCGACTCAGGAGCAATCGCTGCCATCAATGCCAACTACTTTAAAAAAGACGGAGTACCGCTCGGCACCGTGATGATCGACGGCGAATGGGTATCCGGACCTCTTTACGATCGTGTGGCCCTTGGTTTCACCCGTGGTGGCTATGCTCGTATCGCTCGCCTCGGATTGCATGGAGTCTTGCATACGTCTATACCTGGTCACGAGACCATCTGGATCAACAATATCAATCAGCCGAGGCGTACCGGATCGCGCTGCATCCTCTACACGCGTCGCTGGGGAGCAAAAGTATCACTGCCCTACGATGGCACACTAATAGCCATTGATGCTCAAGGCCGAGTAGTGGACAAGGCACTCAAGCAAATAGCCATACCCTATGGCGGCATGGTGGTGGCTGACTCCAAACGCTCGGCGATAGGTGCTCTCTCAGTTGGCGACCAGGTCAAAGCCACCTGGCAGACCACTCCAGGCAATTGGCAAAACATCCACCAGGCGATTTCGGGCGGTCCCATCCTGATCCAAAACGGCAAGATCGCCTTTGACCTCAAGTCCGAGCATTTTCCTAGCAATTGGACCGGATCGCAGATCACACGCCGCACTGCATGCGGTATCACTGCCGACGACCACCTTTTGATGGCTACATTCGAAGGCCCCCACACTTTATACGATGTTGCCAAATTTTTTGTGTCGCAAAACTGCATCGAAGCCATGAACCTCGACGGAGGGGGCTCCACCACCATGGTTGTGGAGGGCAACACCGTCACAGCCAATGCCAGCGCTGCGCAAAGACATGTAGCAGTGGCCCTGGGAGTGTTTAAGGCCGAGCGTGCTCAAGCCCTGGCCGAGCAAAACGCCAGCACCTACAAACCACAAGGAGACGGCGACAGTCTTTCAGCATTTGATGCTGCCACCAACGAAGTAGCAGCACTCTCCGACAAGGCCGGAGTCATCGATACCGAGCCACTATCTGGCGCAGACTGTCAAGTCGTAGACTCTGGCAAGGGTCTAAGCAGCCCAGATTTGATCTCTCAAAGCCTAAAAGCCGAGTCTCCACAAAAAGACAGCCCCAAGCTTTCGCCCAAACGGCTTTTCAAGGGCCTATTCAACCGGCAGTAAGTTTTTTAAAATAGGCGAGACTATCTCACAGGAGACCTGCTTTGCCTGAAAAGCTCGCTATCGGCGTTGATCTTGGCGGTACCAAGATACTGGCATCACTTGTCAATCTCGACAATGGGCGCATCATCGTCTCTGCCAAAAAAAAGACTCGCACAGTTGAAAATGGGCTGGACCTGGTTAAACGCATCATCGCCACCATCGAAGAATGCATGGAAGCTGCCGATATCGGCGATAAAAAGCTACAAGGTATAGGCATCGGGGCAGCAGGCATGGTCGATCGAGAAAGAGGCATCTTGCTTGCTGCTGCCAACCTAGGCGCCAACGATGTGCCACTCAAGGCCCCCATCGAAGAGCGCTTTGGTCTCAAGGTCACATTGGGCAATGACGTCGAAGTAGCCACTATCGGCGAGCAAAACTTTGGCGCGGGCAGAGACTGCAAGCATTTTGTCTGCATCTTTGTGGGCACCGGCATAGGTTCCGGCCTAGTTGTAGACGGCAAGATCCAGCGTGGATTTACAGGTACGGCCGGAGAGATCGGTCACATCCCTGTCATTCCTGACGGCCGCCCTTGCGGCTGCGGTGGCTTTGGCTGCCTGGAGGCCTACTCGTCACGCACTGCGATTGCACGCAATATATTGTTTGATCTCAGTCGCGGATTTGACTCTGTGCTGCGAGATCGTATCGATCAGGACAAGGGTATCTTGAGGTCAAAGGCTATATCCCAAGCTATCGAAGCACAGGACATGGTCACGATCAGATCGATCGAGACTGCCGCTTACTATATGGGCATCGGCCTGAGCACCGTGATCAATTTTGTCAATCCTCAACGCATCATTCTTGGTGGCGGCCTGATCGAAGCAATACCCGATTATATAAACCGTGCCATGGAAGAAGCAAAACGCAGGGCTCTCAAAATCCCTGGACGCAAAACAGAAATAGTGAGAGCCGAACTGGGCGATTATGCAGGATCAATTGGCGCAGCCTTATTGACGCGCTAGCAAAACCATCGAGCAAAAACCTGATTACCTGCGCTCTATATTGGGCATGATGCATGGAGCATGTCCCTTTAGCGAGACTTTGAGCGATGGCATCAAAATTCGAAAATCATTCAAACCAGTCGGACGCCCACAAGGCCGGCGAAAAGAGTGGCTTTCCCGTGACTTATGATATTGACGGCATTCACAAGCCGCCACTCAATAAGATGGAGTACGACATCAACAAAAAGGCCGTTTGTCTCGATGGCCCCAAGTTACCGGATCTCAAGCTCAATCCTTCGGTGGATAGTAATGAGCATTACCAAAAAATCGCCAAAGACGCTGCGAGCTTTATCGCCATCAACGGCAATTTTAATATCGCCATGCGACACTCTCTCAAGGACGCCAACGAAAACGACAAATTGACAGGCAATGGCAAGGGACACAAGACCGTCGACGAATTGCTCAAATACATCAATAAAGATCTGTGCGGGACTTATTTTTCGGTGATCAGGCAAAATGACAAGATCACTCTGCTCGACTCTCGGGACAATCAAAACATAAAGCACGACGCCAAAGGCAATGCCAAGTTGACGCCGCGCTTCTCATGGTCGCTCAATAAGGAGCCCTACGCCTATTGAGGTGGTACGGGCCCGGGTATGGGCATACCCTGAGCATCGTGTTTTTGCTCGTAGATATTGCGGCTGAGCCTGTCTTGCTGCCGATCCAGCTTGTAGCGCTCTTGCATGGTCAAGCCGTCGGCACGCATTTGGGCTTCGCGTGCATCAAGGCGTGACTGTTGGTTGGACAGGCGAGCGGCCTCCTGAGGAGTGAGCTGGCCAGACTGGATGCCGTTATAGATCCGGTTTTGCTGGTTGGCCTGGGTTTTGTTGATGTCAAACAATGAATTAGCCGGATTGGGGCCTGGACCAGGAACAGGGCCGTGACCAAGACCAGGAGCAGGAGCAGGAGAAAAATTGAATCCCTGTGCGTCATGCTTTTGGTTATGGATGTTTTGGCTCAGGCGGTTTTGCTGTCTCTCCAACTTATATCGCTCTGCCGGAGTGAGACCGCCCTGTCTGAGTCTGGCCTCTCTCTGATTGAGGGCATATTGCTGCCGCTCAAGTCTTGCTGCCTCACGAGGGTTGAGAGAGCCATTGGCGACTCCATTGTAGATGCGGTCTTGCTGGCGCTCCTGTCTGGCATTGACTCCATATTTGTAAGCCTCCGCCGGACTAATCCCTCCAGCGACTGCGGATGCTACCAGTAGCATCAAGGCTGTGGCTTTTATGTAACGCATAAATATCGCCTCAAAGTGAATGACTGAATGATTTTTGAGACGAAGCTGATTGAAAGAAAGTTCAATGCTACAAATGAGTTTTACTTAAGGCTCAAGATTCTCTGTTTCGTCTTCTTGCAAATTATCTCTGAGACTTACCTTGCATGTGGCCACGGCATGGTGTTCGACCGACACAACCTCAAACAGCAGATCGTCGATCTCGAGGATATCGCCTACTTGCGCGGCTCTCTGCAATTTTTCCTGAATGATACCGTTGACGGTGCTGACATGTTCGTGTGATATATGCACGCCAAACATCTGATTGAGAGTATCGACACGCGTCATGCCCGTAAGCACCCTGTCACGACTCTCTTGACCATCAGCACCGGGCATATCCACGACTTGATCGGCAGTGATTACCTCACTAAAAAGATCCGCCAGAGTAAGTATGCCCGAAGTGCCACCAAACTCATCAATGATCACGACCATTTGGATGCCCTCCTGCTTGATAGTCGCAAATACGCCATCAAGCGAGGTAGTTTCAGGCACGAAGGGCACTTTGTGCAAATACTTGTCTGTCAGAGGCTCCCGGGCATTGAGTAGATAAAGCACATCTTTGACGTGGATATATCCCACTATTTCATCCAGAGTCTCCTGATATACAGGATAACGTGTGTGCAAGCTGGCCGAGACACACTCACGCAATTCTTGAGTTTCTGCTCCCAGAGGCAAGGCATGTATATGCGTACGCGGGATCATGATGTCGTGCGCAGACAGCCTGCTAAAATCCACCAGCTCACGCACCACATCTTTTGTATGCGGATCGAGAAAGCCAGCGGCCTCGCTATCTTTAACCAATAACTGGATCTCGTCTACCGTATAGCCCTCAAAGCTCACCGTGCCGCGGCGCATGCCAAACAAAGACAGCACCGCATTTGATATGGCATTGAGCGTGCGCACTATCGGATACGCGACAAACAATGCTAGAGTCATCGGCAAGATGACAGCCATTGCTGCATAGACCGAAAATTTGAGGGCCAAAGCCTTTGGTATCATCTCCCCAAATACAATGTGCATATAGGTCAAACTGCCGATAGCGGCAATGCCCGAAACCGAATGCACTAATGCCGGTGGCAGCTCCAGATGCATCAACTGAGCCAGATGCACGAGCCATTGAGCAATGGCATGCTCGCCAAACATACCCAGGCCTAGACTGGCTATGGTGATACCGACCTGCGAAGTAGCCACGTATCTATCCTGTTTGATTGGATTGGTGATTACATCATGGACGCGGCGGGCAAAAAAGCGCAGATGAGCCGGTTGCTGATCCAGTGTGGCGCGTGGAGCAGAGATCAGGGCAAATTCGGAGCAAACGCACACAGCATTGAGAGCGATCAAGCCGCACAAAGTACTGGCTGTCTGCATAACGCTCTGCATGGTGATCGGTTCAGCCTGCATCGCCCTGTCCTTTTGTAGCCACGCTTATTTTTTGCACCCGGGCCGCCAGCACGGTGCGATGATCCGCTTGCTCGATCTCGATCGACATCTCGCCTATCACAAGGACAGAGCCGACCTCAGGTACGTGACCGAGATGATCGACGATGAGGCCGCTGATAGTATTGCGTTCGCTTTCGATCTCGATGTCTAAGAGCTCTTCGACTCTCGTCAATTTGGTGTAACCCATAAACCTGATGCTGCCGTCGGCCTGAGGCTCGGCTCCCATTGGCTTTTGAAACTCGTCGGCGACCTCGCCAAAAAGCGCCGACATGACGTCATCCATGGAGATGACACCACGGGTGCCACCAAATTCATCGGTTATGAGAGCTATTTGTCGCTTGTGTGCTTTAAATTGTTCGAGCAGTTTGTCTATGGTGAGATTTGGGGGGACTATCATGATCTTGCGCACCAGAGAATCAAAATCTAGTTGCGTCTCTTCATCTCTAGCCATGGCGCAAGCTGCCAGCAATTGCTTGACGTGGAGATAACCGACAATATCATCGATATTGTCCTCCATCACGAGTATGCGAGTATATGGGCAATGAGAGGCAATCTCTATGGCTTGAGCAGCAGAGAGGTCTTTTTTGATCGCAAAGAGTAAAGGCCTTGGAGTCATCAGTTCGGACACCGTGGTGCTATACAGATCGAGCGCCTTTTCCAGCCTTTCCTGCTCTATTTCTTTGATCAGGCCCGACTCCACGCCTTCAGACAAAATGTACTTGATCTCACGCGCCGAATGCACGTGCTGGTGGGGCGAGTGCGAAAGTCCGAGCAAATGCAGCACGGCCATGGCACTACCATTGAGAAAAAAGACGAAAGGCTTGAGGATCATAGCCGCAAACCGTACTGGGGCGAGGCAAGACAAGGCGATGCGCTCGGTCTTTTGCAAGGCCATGCCTTTAGGAACAAGCTCACCAAAGATGATCTGTAATGTAGTAAGACAGCCCAGGGTGGCAAAAGACGTGATCGTCAGGGTAGAAAGATCAGCACCAGTGGTGGCGGCAATGAAACGAGCAATATGCGGCGAGAGATTTTCGTCAGCGTAAGCGCCAAGCACAAGACTTGAGAGAGTTATGGCCACCTGGCAGCTGGCGATGAGGTTGTCGAGTTTAGCAGGATCATCAAGGATCTTTTTGAGCTCGATAGCCTGTTTGTCGCCTTTGAGCACGAGTTGATCGACTGCCGTTCGCCTGATGCTCACAGAGGCAAACTCGGCAGCAACGAACAGGGCGTTGATACTAATCAAGAGCAAGATTATAAAGATCGATTCAGCCAGCATGCAAAAGATATCTTAGCCGACTTTGCTTGTACCAAGATTTCAACTATTGCCAAACCAGTCGCTAGTAAAGCTGTTGCTCCTAGCATCCGCAATCTTGTCGATCTGGGCCGACTGATTGTCGGCTTTTTTGCTCAAAGCATCATCGATCTCACTCGCGTCATCGGCCCCTTTTGCCTGGACAAACTGCCTGAGTGGAGCCTGCCGATCAAAGTCCAGCGAGCCATCGATGACTAAAGGATTGTTGCCGTCGATCTGAGCAAGGGTCTTGTTGATGCCATCTGCATTTGCTTTTGGCTGGGCTATATCTCGGCCACCAGCTTGAGCGAGGTGCATCCACTCGGAGGCCAGAGGATTGTCGCCACCTGCATCCTCGCGAGGAAATATCTCATGCTTGTCTTGATTGTCAGAACGCGAACTCACTGATCTCATGCCTCGGTAACCAAGGATAAGATACCCGCAAAAAGCCCGTGCCAACCGCTATTTAGCTTATAGTCAGTTTATCTTTGAGGACCTTGTACATGTCGGCAAGGTTTTGCAGGTTACGTTTTTCGGTGACAGCCACCGATTGGATGGCGGCATTTAAACTCTCGATGACCAAAGAAGCAGACTGGTGAGCACTTTGAGCTGCTGTATCATTTTTGTCTGACTGCATCTGCATATATGTAACTTTTTGCCTCCCCGCGCTCAAGTCATTAATAAAGCTGTATTCAGATGCTACAAAAGCTTACGTGACAAAGACGTGAGTCTTTCGCTCGGCCAATCTGGCCTCTATCTTCTTCATTGTCGTCTCTTTCTCAAAACACCAGGCTGGCGCAATAATCTCGTCTTGCGAGCCCTCTGCGACCAGACGCATGATGACGGTTTCTTTGGGCACCATTGCCAGGGCATCACAGACTAGATCGACATAATAATCCTCGTCCAGTACAGGCAGGGTGCCGGCTTTGTAGTCAAACTCCATCGGGGTGCCCTTATATATGCACAACTGGTGAAACTTGATGGCATCGAGTCCTAGAGGTGCAACCTGACGAACCGTCTCGAGCATGTCCTCTCGACTTTCTCCAGGCAAGCCAAAGATGAGATGTGTCGCCAATCTCAAACCACGAGCCTTGGCTCTCTCCACGCAATCAAAAAACTCGCCGGCTGTATGTCCTCTGTTGATGGCCGCAAGAGTCCGATCATGCACAGTCTGCACTCCGACCTCTAAAAAGAGAAAGGTCTTTTTATCGTATTGGGCCAAGAGATCCAGGATATTGTCCGGCAGGCTATCAGGCCTCGTACCTATGCATAAACCCACCACATCCGGATGATCGAGGGCTGTGTCATAAAGCTCTTTGAGCACGCCCTCTGGAGCGTAGGTATTGGTGAAAGCCTGAAAATATGCAAGAAATTTTTTGGCCTTGAACCTTTTGCGGATCCTGGCAATACCCGTCTCGAGCTGTTCTTTGATATTTAAAGCGCTTTTAATAGTAGGCGCACCGGAGCCTCTCTCGTCACAAAAAGTACATCCACCAAATGCTCTTGTGCCGTCGCGATTGGGACAGGTAAAACCAGCGTCGAGTGGCACCCTGTAGACTCTCTCACCAAAGCGGTCGCGGAGATAATTGTTAAAGGTGCGGTAATGCTCGGACATAGCTCGATTTTTCTCGTGTAGTGGTATGGCTGTGAGGGGCGCCCTAGTCAAGTGGCGTATTTTACTATGTTTTGGCCCTGGATCAGCTGATGTTTCGGGTTGTGTCCCAAGGTTTTGATCGCCGGTTGACACCGTCCTGATTGGTTTGGTAACTTTGTTTGCACGCCTGAGGCTTCGGCCTCGCAGACTATGCCCCCATCGTCTAGAGGCCTAGGACACCTCCCTTTCACGGAGGTAACGGGGATTCGAATTCCCCTGGGGGTAGATTTTCAATTGAAGCCTAGCTCTCAATCACCACAATCCCAATCCCATCGCCTGGGCGCATTGCTGCAAGGCGCGAGGATCCTAAAAGAAGAAGAGTTGATGCACGCCATCGAGCTCTCCGGCGAGACCGGATTGCCCCTAGGACGTGTTTTTGTCATGTGCGGCTATATCAGCGACCGGCAGTTAGAGTCTGCCGTCAAGGCACAGTCTATGGTCAAGGGCGGCATCATCACATTTGAGCAAGCTACTCAGGCCCTGAGCAGGCAAGATCGCGACGGTAGTGATTTTGATGATTGCCTGGCCGAGATCGGCATCAACCAGGAGGAGCATCTCCCGACGGCTCGCCTGGGAGAGCTATTGGTCGAGTCAGAGATCATCACCAAGGGCCAATTACAAGATGCGCTCAAGACGAGCCAGGAGACTGGACTCCCTCTCGGTCGCATCCTGGTGCTTACCAACGCCATAAGCGAAGAAACCCTTTCAGCAGCCCTCACAGCGCAGGTTTTGGTACGAGATACAAAGATCTCTCGCGATCAGGCCTTGCAAGCCCTCAAGTCTTCGCGATTTCGCCGAGTCAATATCGAGGTCTCCCTCATGGACCTCGGCTTTTATCGCCCACCGCCGCGCCAAAGAGTCAAGATCGGAGAGCTCCTTGTGTTGTCAGGCCTGGTCAACGAGCCGGATCTGATGACAGCTCTAGAGATGGGTCTGATCCAGGAAAAACCAGTCGGCCAGATGCTGGTCGATGGCGGCTTTATCTCCAAGCGCATCCTCGACTCGGCTCTCAAGCTGCAAGAGATAGTCGCCAGTCATTCGCTCTCAGCACTCAAGGCCGCCGAGGCCCTGCGTCAGGTCTCGGATCGCAATATCTCACTAGCTCGCGCTATTTCTGAGCTAGATCTCGATCATCCAGAGGGCAAGGAGAGAGTGCGTCTGGGCGAAATGCTCAAGGCATCGGGGATAGTCAATGATCAGGATATAAAGAGAGCTCTGCGCGATGCTCGCCGCAATTCGGCCTTGCTTGGCAAGATCCTGCTTGTGACTGGGGTAATCGATGACGGCACCTTGCATGGTGCATTGCGGGCCCTCAACCTGGTACGCGACGACAAACTGACCATGGAACAAGCAATCATTGCTCTCAACCACTCTCGAAAAAACGCAATGACATTTGACGAAGCCATTACCGAACTAAAATGGACCAGCCAGGCATGAGCGAAGACAAGCAGGAAAACAAGTCCGGCAAGATCATCATCGGCGTGATCGTTGCCGGTGCCCTTTACATTGCTCTTTCACCAGTCATCACTGCGATGACACCTCCTAGGGCCAGGCAAGCAGCGCTCGAAGACCGCATCCGCACGGATGGCAAATACGAAAACATCGAAAACCCTCAGCATTTTGGCTTTGGCAGCAGCAAAGAGACCAAGAGCCAGACTAGCAACTCAGGCCTTGCCACTGTCAACCAACTACTCGCCAAAAATGATCCGGATAGCGCTAATCCAGCCACCATCGCTCAAGATGCGCTCAAGATCTCAAACAATGACACCAAGCACTTTACTCGCCACAATCAAGCCGATGTCGATGCCATCGACGAGCATAGTTACGAAAACACTCTTGCTCGCATCAACGAGCTTGACGCGGTCGGCAAAAACAAAGAAGGCCTAGCGCTGGCACAAAAATCAATGGCCATGATGGCAGAAAAGCCTCCGCAGGACACAAACTATGTTTTGATGACCGCATTGATCGGAGCACGCATGGCTAAGGCTCAAACTGATCGTCAGGCCTGCCTCGCTATGTGCCGTGCAGCAATCCCGGCATCGCACCGCCTCCAAAACAAGCATATCGAGCTCATCGACCCGCTTTATCTCTGGGCAAATGATACCGAGATAGACCTCGAAGCCCTAACCGGCAAAGCAAAAGCCTTTGAATCCAGCCTGGACAAAAAAGACTATGCGGCTTTGCCTGCACTTGCCAAGCAGATGAGCATCATGACGGCAAAACTGCCCGCAGATAGTTTTTGCCGCACGCACACGGCAATATTTGAGGCTTTGAGTCTAGCCACGGCTCAAGACAAATCTCGAGCCATCGCAGCTCTAAAGACCCTTCAAAACAAGCTCATCGTCCAGGGCGATATCAGTCAAGCCAATGCTTGCCAGAGACTGGCCTCAGACCTTGCTGGCAATTGAGACCTGATTGCTTTTTACGGTCCCACCCATGGTGACCACAAATACCCCCGAACCTGCGATCAGCAGAGCGCCCAGGCAGGTCGTGAGCGTTGGTATCTTGTCAAACATTATCATGTCGATAATGGCAGCCCATATCAACGAGGTGTAACCTAGCGGTGCCACCATAGATGCTGGCGCACGATGATAAGCCTCGGTCATACAGATCTGCGCTAATCCGCCTATGACGCCGACACCTAGCAATATCAAGGCATCATGAGCATCCGGCATGACAAAGTGAAATGGCATGGTCAAAAGTCCGGCCAGAGAGCAGGCCAGCATAAAATACACGACTATAGTGATGCTCTTTTCGGTCTGGCCCATCTTGCGCAACTCGATTGCAACAAGGGAGCTAAACACGGCCGAGCCTAGCGCCATCAAAAAACCAAAAAAATTGCTATTAGCATGCGGATTGAGGATGACTATCACTCCAAAAAATCCCGTAATGACGGCCAGTACCTTGGCAAATGAGACTTTTTCTTTGAGCAGAGGCACGGCCACCACAGTGGTGATCAAGGGAGCCGAATAAAAAATGCTCGTTGCTTCTGATAAAGGCAAAAGTTTTAGAGACTCGATGCACCAGAAAGCCGATATAAGACCGATGGTAGAGCGCAGGACGTGATGCCAGGGATGCCTCGTCTTAAAGACTGCCAAGCCTCCCTGACGAGCCACAAGGGGCAACAAGGGCAGAAGGGCAAAAAAGCTACGGCAAAAGAGCGTCTCGCCAGCCGGATAACCGGACCCGAGCATCTTGATCAGACCAAACATGATCGAAAATGTAAAGGCCGCGCCAAGTGCGCACCATACAGCTACATTGATCGAGGTCTTATTGGTCTCCACAACCTAATTATGCGCTTGCCCGCCTTGATGACCAAATTAAAAAAGCAAATTGTTATCATAAAAGAGACGGTGCACTACAGATCGGAACGATGGCAGACTGGCAACAAGATCAAGAAGGACCGGGCGGCGGCAACACCATGCTGGACCCGGATACAAAAAAACAGGTGGAGCGCCCACCTCTTTACAAAGTCTTGTTGCACAATGACGACTTCACGACCATGGAGTTTGTGGTGATGATCCTCGTCACGGTCTTTCACAGAGACGCAAGCTCTGCCGAGGCAATCATGCTAGCCGTGCACCGGCAGGGCGTAGGCGTAGCCGGGGTCTATACCTACGAGATTGCCGAATCCAAGATAAAAAAGGTCAGTCAACTAGCAAAATCCAACGGCTTTCCCTTGAGATGCACCCTCGAAAAAGAATAGATCTTATTAAAAGACAGGTAAACAGACAGGTGAGCGGATGATTACTAGAGAGCTGCAAAACACGCTAAACGAGGCTTATTCGGATGCGCTCAAGCGTCGCCACGAATACCTGACACTCGAGCATATGCTCTATGCCATCGTCCACGAAAAGACAGGCGCCGACGTGATCCGCAACTGTGGCGGCGATGTGACGACAATTGCAAACGAACTGGACAAGTTTCTCGAAGAAAAACTCGAAAAGCTCCCTGGTGCTGCTACTTTTACTCCAGAGCAGACAGCGACATTCGAACGAGTCGTCGAGCGTGCATTTTTGCAAGCCCAGTCTGCAGGCCAGAACAGCATAGATTCGGGCAATATACTGGCAGCTATGTTTCAAGAGCGTCGCAGCCATGCGGTGTATGTACTAGAAAAGGCAGGCATTTCTCGCCTGGATGTCCTCAATTACATCTCTCATGGAATAGCCAAAGATGATGATGACAGCATGGGAGAGCAATACGCAGACGAGGCTAATGGTCAAGGCACTGATCATGGCGAGCCGGGTGAAGGCAAGATGCCGGCCGATCCGCTGGAGGCTTTTTGCACCGATTTATTAGAGTTGGCAAAAAACGATAGGATCGATCCACTCATCGGTCGTGAAGCCGAAGTTAGACGCACCATCGAAGTCCTCGCGCGCCGGCGCAAAAACAATCCCATCTATGTCGGCGAATCAGGTGTTGGTAAAACAGCTATAGCCGAAGGCCTCGCCCTCAAAATCCACCGGGGCGAAGTACCAAATATACTCAAAGATTGCCAGGTCTACGCGCTCGATCTCGGCGCACTGGTTGCTGGTTCGCGATACAGAGGCGACTTTGAAAAGCGCCTCAAGGCAGTCATCAAGGCACTGAGAGAAAAACCAGGCGTCATCCTCTTTATCGACGAGATTCATCAGCTGGTACGTGCCGGCGCCGTCGAAGGTGGCAGCATGGATGCCTCTAACCTACTCAAACCGGCTCTGGCTGCCGGAGAATTGCGCTGCATCGGCTCGACCACCTTTGACGAATTTAAAAAGTCGTTTGAAAAAGACAAGGCTCTATCGCGTCGTTTTCAAAAAATAGAAATATTTGAACCCACCATTGGCGATACCATCAAGATCTTGCAGGGCTTGCAAAAGCATTATGAGGACTTTCACCAGGTCAAATATCATCAAGAAGCCATCATCGCTGCGGCCGAACTCGCCGCCAAGCACATCAACGAAAGATATCTACCGGACAAAGCAGTCGACGTCATAGACGAAGCGGGTGCTGCCGTAAAACTTAGCGAGGACGATCGACCACACAAAGAGGTCACGCCTCTGGACATCGAGCTCATCGTGTCGCGTATGGCAAAAATCCCGCCCAAAAGCGTATCCGGCTCCGACAAAGAAAAACTCAAGAATCTCGACAAAGAGCTCAAATCGGTCATCTACGGGCAAAACCACGCAATCGATCATCTGGTGCACGCGATCAAGCTCTCGCGTTCCGGCCTCGGCAATCCTCTTAAACCTGTCGGCTCCTTTCTGTTTTCGGGTCCAACCGGAGTCGGCAAGACCGAGCTGGCCAAACAACTAGCGAGGGCGCTGGGTATCAACTTTATCCGCTTTGACATGTCGGAGTACATGGAGCACCACACGGTCTCGCGTTTGATCGGCGCGCCGCCAGGCTATGTGGGCTACGATCAAGGCGGTCAACTCACCGACGCCATAAATAAAACACCACATGCGGTGCTAGTCCTGGACGAAATCGAAAAAGCTCATCCAGACCTTTTTAATATCTTGCTGCAAGTCATGGATCATGCCTCGCTAACGGATAATACCGGCAAAAAGGCCGATTTTCGCAATGTCATACTGATCATGACCACCAATGCCGGTGCGCGCGATATGATGGGCGATGCTATTGGCTTTAAGGCAGACGACAAAAACGCTCGCCCCCTGACTCAAGCCGAGATCGAAAAAAACCGCGCAGAGTTTGAAAGGCAGAGAAAAAAAGAAGAAGCCACAGGCACCATTTCCGGCAAGACCAGCTCAGGCATGGGCATCGGCCGTGGTGCCATCGAACGCACTTTCGCACCAGAGTTTCGCAATCGACTCGACGCCTGGATCGCCTTTAACCCCTTGAGCTTCGAAGATGTCGAGCGAGTCACCGACAAATTTATCAACGAAGTCAAAGAGCAATTGCTCGAAAAAGAAGTAGTGCTAGAGATAGACGAGCCCAGCCGCGCCTGGCTTGCAGCGCATGGCTATCACCGTCAATACGGAGCACGCCCAATGGCACGCCTGGTCAAGCAAAAAATCAGAGAACCTCTCGCAGAAGAATTGCTCTTTGGCAAATTGGAGCACGGCGGCAAGGTCGTAGTCTCAGTCAAGGATGACGACATTGAGCTAAAATGCTTTGAGGCCGTCGAGCCCCCGGTCAAAAAGACCGAGAGCAACTAGCAAAGGACTGACAATTGCACGATCTCTGGCCTGCTATCATTCGCTTTCTGGATGCACCTCTCTTGCCTATCGGCAAGAGCCACGTCTCGATCTTTGGCATGGTCTCGACTATTTCCCTCCTGATCATCTGGTGCCTCATAGTCAACAAGCAGCAGGCCTGGATCGACAACCGACTGCTAACTAAGACCACTCTCGATATCGGACTGCGCCAGCTGCTCTCGTCCGTAGCACGCTATACGATCATCTTTATCGGCTCTCTCATCATCTTGCAGACCTCGGGCGTAGACATTTCTTCGCTGACGATTTTTGCCGGTGCCATCGGCCTTGGCATTAGCTTTGGCCTGCAGACCATCACGACCAATCTCGTATCCGGTCTCATCTTATTGATAGAAAAACCAATCAAAGTAGGCGATCGCATCGATTTGGATGCGGTGCGCGGGCAGGTGGTCAAAATATCATTGCGAGCCACTACAGTCGTCACTGGTGACAATTTTGCCGTCATCATTCCCAATTCGGAGTTTATCAAAGGGAAAGTGACTAACTGGAATATGAATGGCGCGAACGTTCGTTTTTCCTTTCCCGTGCCAGTCAGTCGCAATGCTGATCTCGCTCAAGTACAAAAGATCCTGCAACAAGTAGTGGACGACCATCCAGGGGTTTTGAAAGAACCAGCTCCAGATGTGATTTTTGATGAGTTTAAAGACAAGAACGTTACATTTGCTTTGCGTGTATACACGACCGATTATCTGAGCAAACCAGCGGCACTAAAGTCAGAACTCAGTCTGGATGCCTGTCAGCGACTCAAGGATGCAGGGATACCGATAGACAATTGACCGCATGGTTTATAAAAGTGTTATCACATAAGGGTTTCCAGCTTTGCGGGTATTCCCATTGCTTATTTTGCCGCCAATAATTATGTTTGGGTCGTGGACACCGCATCGACTATCCCACGGTATGCGTGAAAGCAAAAAGGCATTGGGGGCTAATGCATGCAAAATAAATCGGGCAAAGATCAGAACCGGGGCCTGGCTAAAATCTTTAGCAATATCGCTAAGACCTGGGCGTCAGAGTCTCTGATACAAGTCGATAGAAAGAGTCTGCGTCTAGAAAAAAGCAAACTCAAAGAAACCCGAAAAAGCATGGAAGCTCAGAGCCAGAGCGGGAGTTTTGATCTGGCAGTCATTCGCAAACGCATCGAAAATGGTCCCGCACCACAAGAATTGAGCCTGAGAGAACGTGACCGACAGGCAATGAAGCGCTGGTTTGGAGTCACTAAGCCGGGCCAGATAGACGAAGAAGACTTGCAGCAAAGATTTGCCCAATCACAATCCAATAGCTGGATGCGTCAGATGCATGTAGACATCGAAACAGAGTTTGCCAGCGAAATCGCAGAGATTGGCGAGACCAGGCAAAATCTGCAAGAGCTCTACCAAACGAATCATCTAGATCCAAAATACGCTTTGCTCCAATGCGATCAACAAGTCACCGATACACAATTTGATTTGGATAGCGAGAATAATTGGCATAAGACAGACTCGGTCGAAAAAATCATCAAAGGCCAAGACTTAGAGCTGATCTGGGAAGAAAGCTCCGAATGCCCACCGATGGAGCCAATGCCAGACATACCCGAATTGGAAGAATTGCTGGCCCGCCTACAAACTCTCGAAGCTGAAGAGCAAATCACAGAAACCAAAATCATCGAAACCAATGTTGTGCCGCTCTTGTCTCACAAGACGCATAAAAGCACAGGTCGCACCAGGCCAAAACGCATCAAATTGAACTAAATCAGAGCGACGCCAGTCTAACTTGAGAGTTTGACACTTTGGGTTAGTGAGGCGCATATGATTTTAAAAGATCACGATTTGGAGCAGGTATGGTGGCAGAGACTAGTGTCGCATACAGCGACCAGAGACGAGTTTGTCTTTGCCGTAACGACGACAGGTATGTTTTGCAAACCCACATGCGCTAGTGCCATGCTTTTGCCAAATCGGCACAATGTGCGCTTTTATGCCAATGCTCGCATAGCATCTGCCGATGGTTATCATGCCTGCCCAACTTGCCACCCTCCCATAGCTGCCGTCGTATCTGAGGCTCTGGCAGAGGGTCGCACGCAGGTCAGGGTTTTGCGAGACCAAGCAGCAAAAATCCGCCATACGCAAAAACCAAGGCACCTCGAGTTTGCTGTGGTCAAATGCTATATCGGTGCCGTGCTTGTTGCATTTTCCGAGCTCGGAGTGTGCTACATGGCGCTGGGCGCTACTCGAGATGATCTTTTAATCGATCTCAGACAAGCCTATCCTCATGCAGAGATAGAGGAGGCACCACCGAGCAGACGAGATGACTTAAAGAGTATCATCGACTTCATCGACAATCCGCAGAGAGATTTTCCTGTACCTCTAGACATCAAAGGTACGCCTTTTCAGATGCGAGTGTGGGATGTACTGCGAGGCTTGCCGGTCGGTATCACCATCACGTATGCTCAGTTAGCAGAGCGCACAGGCGCACCCAGGGCAATTAGAGCTGTAGCCAATGCCTGCGCGGCCAATCATATTGCCATTGCCATACCGTGCCATCGAGTTGTACGCAACGACGGCACAAGATCAGGCTATCGCTGGGGTATCGAACGCAAGAGAGAGATCCTCAAAAGAGAGTTGGAGAGTCTATAAATGTGCCAAATCCTAGTCTTGCTACTCGCATTGGTGCTCTTTTTGCAAAGTCCGTGTCTAGCCAAGGGACCGGGCTTGACCGAGACTTTTACATCAAGCAAAAAGACCTGTCGCATCCAGTGGGATGCACAGAGGCCAGACAATGACGCCAGCCCAATAGTCATATTTTTGTACGGTTCTAGTGGCAATACCGATCCGGCATTTTTTAGATATTGTGCATCTCGATTTGCAACGATCGATAACAGACCGGCCAGCGTAGCTCTCGTCGACTATTTTGATATTGCTGGTATAGAGTCAGCATCTGCTTCTGCAATGTCTCAAAATTTTTCTAAATTTCGCAAGGCCATTGCAGATGCAGTCGACCACATCAACAAAAAATACGGCACCAAGCACCCCATCTTTATTTTTGGCTATTCGCTAGGTGCAGAGCTGGGATTATTGCAAACCTTGCAAGATCCCCGGATCACCGCCGTGAGTTGTATGTCAGGGTATTTAATCGGCAGCCCCTCTCCAAAATCAGCAAAGGCGAGAGTATTGTTTTTGCACGGAGCCAAGGACAGAGTCGTAGCTCTTGCCAAAATGCAAGCATCGCAGAGATTTTTACGCGACAAGGGCATCGAGACAATATGCAAGATCTATCCAGGAGAGGGGCACTGCTTTAACTGGGACAAGGTGCAAGATGCCATCGAGGCCACTAGAGGATTTTTTGCCAGGCAAATATCAAATGGCTAGATATAAGACTTTTTCAGTGTCTAGCCCAGGCTTTAACAAACTCAGCATTGCCCCAATTGCTGGCATCTGATCCTGGTCCGCGCATACTCCTGTGGATTGCCTTGAGCAATTCATCAGCAGTGCGCCTCTGCACAATGGGATTGCCTTCGTAACCCTTTCTATCAAAAAAATTGACTGTGGTTTTGTCTCGATTTGCAGGCTGCAGCATGCGAGTAGCCTGATCCTGTCCTGCTAGATTAGCTAGCTCCACTGCCGCCCCGAGATAGCTCGTTCCTGTAGGATGACCAAAATACTCATAATTGAGCTTAGCCAGCAACAACCTGGCTGCAGGCGAAAGCGGCTTGCCATCCTCATTCTCGCCAGCGGCTTTGAGACCGGCGATTTTTGCAGCAAAAAATTTTCTTTCGTTTTCAGGCAGGTTTTGAGCGCGCAGATCAGGTCTGTCTCCAAGCACTGCAGATCGATCGTTCGCGATTTTCTGGACCTTTGCCTGCAATGCAAGCATCCCTGGCTCCGCCTGTATTTTTGCAGCAGCAAAGACCTCGGCAATCGCCTTGTTGCGACTAGCTGGAGGCAAGCCATCAAAAGCCAGGGCTGATTGACGGTCGTGACTGGCCTTGACTTGTAATTGTGTTTTGGTGTTGGGATCTAATGAATGCAGCAAGACTTCTCTCAACTGCCTTGACTGCACTATTGGTCCGACGTCTCCATCTAGATTGAGAGCATGCATTGCGCTGGCAAACTGCCGCCCCGTGACACCGGACTTAGTGGCAACGCCAGACTTTGCATAATCGGCATACAATGCATATTGCGGGCTACCATCGGCCTTGAGATATTTGGCTTTACTCACTGTATCTTTATTAGCCATTTCCATTAGATTGGCATGCAAAGTCTTTTGCAAATCTTCGATCAGTCTGGCCTTAGCAACCAGCTCTTGCCTTCGATTTGGATCGTTTTCATCTTTAGCGATGTCTTTGATTCTTGCGGCAATGACCTTACCCTGAGTGTCATAAAAAGCCAGATTTGTGCTCATGATAATCTGGTTATAGCCAATCGCAGAAGACAGAGGATTGATCTTGCGTCGGGCATCAAAATTGGCATGAGAACCAGGAGCATCGGGTCGAGTCAAGGACAGCGGCACGCCCGACATGAGATCGTGAGTGCCCTTCCCGCCATTCTCGAAGGCATAAATACTCATCACTACCCTTTGCACTTCGGCCTTGCTCAATTTGAGCTCACCTCCCACATGCAGGGCCTCTCTCACATATGCATCTTTAAAGTCGCTTTCGGAAACCTGCCTCAATTTAAAATCATTTTTGCTCAAGTCACCACTGGCATAGCGCTCGAGATTTTTACTGCCGTGGATCATTTGATCGACATTGGGCAGCGTGCTGGGTGGCCGGGGCCTGTCATACCCTGCGGGCTTGGCTGGTCCATCATAAATAGGTGGAAACTCATCCACCCACTTGCCCGATTTTTTGTCACGATTGGCCTCATCCCAAAAACCATCTAATTTTTTTAGATGGTCGGCCTGGGCTTTTTCGTATTGTTTCTTGGGATCGTCTTGCACATCACTATTTTTGTCCTGGACACGAGTGTGCAGAGCGACCTGGTCTATGAGACCAGAGGAGAAAGAATCAGTATCGGATCTTGCGATCTTGATCGGTGGCAGTTCGCTCTTTTCCAATTATTGTTCAAAGTCCATATTGAGTGGTCGTGCATCATACACTACAGGCGATAACATTTGATCGGTCACAGACTCACTATCTCCATCGATACTATGGAGGCGGAGATTGCGGGCATAGACAGAACGTTTGCCAGTACTCTTATTTGCATCCACATCGCCGAGCATGACACCAAATGCAATGCTCTCTGCCTCGGGTGGCACATCCAGCACACAGGCGCACTGCTGCCAACCACAGGTATCACGCAACGAGCGACCATGCATATTGTCAAAACCCAGAGTCTTTTGCTGTGGTCCATCGACTCTCAGCCAGACTGCTGCCCCATCGACATCTAGAGCCGACAGATCGGCGCTCAACTTGATTTTGCTACCAATATAAGCCTCTGCTGAGATCATCTGCATGACCGTGACAAAACCATTGACGCTGCTGCCCTTGCGAGAGATCTCTAGCTGAGCTCCAGGCTTATCGATTTGATCGGGTTTGACTACGACAGTAAATGGCTTGGGCTTGCTGCCAGAAATCATCCAACCTTGCATGCCATCGCCAAAATCGAGATTGGTCGGCTCTAGCGTCCGACTTTGCCTTGAGCTGCTGGGACGCAAGGACTTTGCATCATCAAATTGCAAGGTGAGGTCGTGCACCCACATTGCTCCGCTACCTACCAGGCCAAAGCCAAAATAAATATTGTCGGCATTTGTCGGGACATCGATACAGCATGTATAAGTCTGCCAATCCGTGGTGCCTGTGATCTGAGCGTCAGCCATATAATCATTCTCTACAGCCAATTGATGTCCACAATCGGCACGCAGCCAGAGTCCGGCGCCCTGTCCCCCTATACCCTGCACGTCAAAGGTCTTGATCTGGGCAGAGAACTTGAGGACTTTAACCCTCCTTTCACCACTCTCTCCTGCGTGCAGATAGTCGGTGTGCAATGCTTGCAGCACATAGGCCGAGCTAAATGCATCGACATCCCCACCAGGTTTATCTGCACTAAATATGTCGATCGACCTCAGGCAAATGCCATCGGATTGGCTTTTGTCTTGTGCGATCTCGTAATTGTTGTTGCCCTCGCCTGTGATAAACCAGCCTGCCGGCGCCCTGCATTGCTCGGGAAACCTATATCCCCAACCCATGCCCTCACCAAAATCTAGATTGGTCGGGCTCAGGTTTTGATATTGGATGCCGCAAGATCTCGGCAAAGGCACGCTTGTGGGCAATAGATCACTCTCTGCGACGCTCGCATCGTCGATATAGACATGGCCCTGACCGCACAACAAGAGGCCAAAATAGATGGACTCGGCTTCTTGTGGGACTGCAAGCACTATTTGCTGCTCTTGCCAGTCGCTATCTCCCTTGATCGGACGATCCTGCATATTGTCAAAGGCAAGTATCGCGCCAGCGCCATCCACACGGGCCCAGAGCCCTGCCCAACCTTGGACCTGGCTGGCCTTGACCCAGGCAGAAAAAGCAAAATGCTTGCCCCTATATGGTGCGGCATCTATAACCTGAGACATATGGGCAAAATCGCCTGGCTCAAACTCGGCTGCTGGATCAGCTAGACTAGCGATCTGACCGCAGCGACTACCCGAATGAAACTCGTTAGTCGTGACATTGACCTTGTATCTTGGCTTACCGTCATTACATATCTCTGACCGCCACCCCGCGGGCAAGGGAAACTCGCAATCAGCGTCTTTTTTGCGCAATTTGGCAGGCATGGGTCACCTCGCGATCAACTGTGCTGACTATGACAAATTTACCCGGATACACATGCAAAGAAACTTTATCCTGCTCAAACAATCATAATCTAACTTGTAGGGAGCGCCGCTCGTACAGTATCTTTGCTAAAAAGCAAGCAAGATCATGATCATGAATACACCGCAAGCATCTCAATCATCGCCCCTAATCAACAGAGCCCCGGGCCCACTCAAGGCCACCGGTCGCAAACGCGTATTGATCATAGGCGGAGGCTTTGCCGGTCTCAATGCGGCACTGCAACTCAAAAACACTGACGCCATCGTCACTATCATCGACCGCAAAAATCACCATACATTTCAACCCCTCCTCTATCAAGTTGCAACCGCCACTCTCACCCCAGCCGACATCGCTCAGCCCATCCGCAATATCGTAGGTCAGGCCGACAATATAGCTGTCTTGATGAGCGAAGTGAACGGCATCGATAGCCGTACCAACTGCGTACATCTCAGCGATGGCAGCCTGTTGGACTACGACTACCTCATCCTTGCCACAGGCGCGACTCATTCTTATTTTGGCCACGACGAATGGCAGCCCATTGCTCCCGGGCTCAAGACTGTCGAAGACGCGCTCAAGATCAGACGCCAGGTCTTTACTGCCTTTGAGGCAGCCGAACGAGAAGTGCTCCTGCGCGGGCATCACAAGCCACTCAATTTTATCGTCATCGGTGGTGGTCCGACAGGAGTAGAGCTGGCGGGTGCTCTAGCGGATAGCTGCAGGCTGTACTGCAAAAATTTTCGTGGCATCGACGCATCCAAATCACGCGTGCTTCTAATCGAAGCCATACCCAAAATCCTCGCAGCCTATCCCGATAAACTGAGTGCCTCGGCGCTGGAGCAACTTAAGCAGATTGGCGTAGAAGTCATGCTCAATACACAAGTAACAGCCATCGAGCCCGGCCTGGTGCGCACCAATATTGGTGATCTGGACGCGACGGTGGTGCTATGGGCCGCTGGAGTCAAAGCCTCACCGCTAGGCAAGATGCTTGGAGGTGAGATCGACAAGCGAGGTTGTGTGATGGTAGACGCCAATCTCAACCCGCCCGGCAAGCCAAATGTCTTTGTTTGCGGCGATCTAGCTCACTTTGAGCAAGATGGCAAGCAAGTCCCTGGTGTCGCGCAAACAGCGATTCAGATGGGTACCTACGCTGGTCAACAGATTCTGGCTGACATGCGAGGACAGGCTCGCAAACCATTTTGCTATCGAGACAAGGGCGACATGGCAACCATAGGCCGCATGAAAGCCGTGGCCAATATCAAATGGCCTTTCAAGGCTGTGATCACCGGCGGACCTGCATGGTTTAGCTGGCTGTTGATCCACGTGATGTTTCTTGTGGGTTTTCGCAATCGTTTTGTCGTCACATTGCAGTGGCTCTGGACCTTTTTGGGGCACAAGCAAGGCGCTCAACTGATCACAGACAAAAATTGACCGCGACTCATTTGGCTTGCGCATTATTTTATGCATTTGCTTCCGCAAACGCTAGCGCCACGCGGAGTTTTTCGAGATGCTGAGCCACAGTCTTTTCACCACCCTCCACATTATGATCGGCAAAGAAGGCAAAGACTTCACGAGCCAACACTGGGTCGGCAAGCCCAGTCACACCTTCGACCAGACGAGTGAGGATCATGGCTGGAAAAAGTTTGGTCACCTCATCCCATTTTTGGCTCATAAATTGCCAACCGACCAGACGACCGGCAGGATTGAGCATAAGATTGCGCACTACATATGGTGCATTTTGCCCCTTGATCTCTCCGTTCAAAGTCATGGACAGGGTCTTTTGCAATAAGTCAGCATGAGGAAAAGCAGCGAGCGCAAACATGTATCGCTCCTGTACCTGCGGAGAGTCACCCTTTTTGTAGCGCTCTACAAAATCAGCATAACGAGCCGCGTCGCCAGTATGGGCCAGTATCATCACGATAGCTGAGAGCACATCAGCGGAGAGGTCCTCGTGTGACCCGGCATCAAAAAGCTCGGCGGCCATACGACGCACCTCATCGTCACCACCGACGATACCGAGAAGAGAAATGACGATACCACGCAATTGACGGGTCAGTTCATTTTCTTGATTTACTTTGCCTTGCGCCGGAGCAAATCCCAACTCATCAAATACAGGGCGAGCCAGCTTACGAGCAGTTTCGGCGACTCTTGCTCTTTTGCTGGAGCCCGCTGGCAAAAATCTATCCGCATAGATCAGGGCACCAGATATGGCGGCCCAGACATTTTTGTCGCGCTCGGCATCGAATCGCTCCAGTACGTCCAGCATCTGATCGAGAGTCATGGTGCCATTTTGCGTTAGGGCAAACATGTCGCTGACAAAATTGAATCTCTCGAGTGTCGACAAGTCCCCAGCTTGCAGAGCAGCATACAAACCCTGCAGCAAAGATTGATCGTAAGCGACGCGATAAAAACCATGACCACCGGCGTTTACCACCACGTATTGGATCTCGCCATCAAAAACCATGCCTTCGGCTGATTCGCCTTCACATCCCCGTTTTAAGATCATGTGATGGCTTTCGATCTTAGTACTGCCATCGGCTTGCTTTGTTTTAGCGCGCACCAAAAGCGGTACTTGATAGTGCTCGGCACCAGAGGCGTGCTCTGAGGCCAGGTAAAAAAATCGCTTTTGAGTAAACTTGACTGCGCGTTCACCATTGATCGTCACATCGATCAGTGGGTGCCCCTTTTGAAAAATCCAGCTATTCATAATCTCTCGCACAGGCAGACCGGAAGCCTGAGCGAGGGCCAGCCACAGATCCTCGGTCTCTGTATTAGAGTATTTGTGCGTCTGCAAATAATTGTTGACGCCCATCTTAAAAACATCAGGTCCAATATATTGCTCGAGCATGCGCAGCACAGAGGCGCCTTTTTCGTAGGTCAATACATCAAACATACCAGTGCACTCCGCTGGTGCATCGACAGGAAACTCGATTGGACGCGTAGCGCTCAAACCATCGGTAGCAAAGGCCATGGCGCGGGATACGCCAAAAGTCTCAAAGCGCTTCCATTCGTGTTTAAAATTGTCGACTGCCACCAATTGCATAAAAGTAGCAAAGGCCTCATTCAGCCAGATGCCGTTCCACCACTTCATCGTTGTGAGATTGCCAAACCACATATGCGCCAGCTCGTGTGCCACCACATCGGCGACGCGCTCGACTTCGGCATGACTGGCCCTGGCGGGATCCACGAGCAAGGCATTTTCACGATAGATCACACAGCCCAGATTTTCCATTGCTCCAAAAGCAAAGTCAGGCACGGCGATCATATCCATTTTTGCGCCTGGATATTTGATGCCATAGTATTTATTAAAAAATGAAAGAGCAGATGCACCAATTTGCAGGGCAAAAGAGCTCAGATGCTTTTTGCCGAGGGGAGCATAGATGGTAAAAGGCACTCCATCAACATCTACAGTATCGCTCTTATCAAACTCTCCTACGACAAAGGCCACAATATAAGTGGCCATATGCATAGTCGGCTCGAATATTACTTTTTTGCGGCCGGCTGTAATGACAGATTGGCTGGCGACTGGAGTATTGGAGATCGCATCGAGGTGCTCCGCCACTATCAGCGTGAGCTTAAATGTTGCCTTTAAGGCAGGCTCATCAAAGCAAGGAAAGACCCTTCTAGCATCGGTTGGCTCCATTTGCGTGACACCGATCCATTTTTTGGAGCCATCAGGCAGGGTCTGAGCGCTACGATAAAAGCCACGCAATTTGTCATTGATGACGCCTGCAAACTGGATGTGCAGTCGATAGTGACCAGGTGCAATCGGCTGGCCAAAATCAAAGGCAACTCTCTCTGTACCTTCTTGCACCGTGTATTTACCAGTATGTTCTTTATTGCTACCGGCCATCTCTGTCAATTTCACATCTACAAAAGAGATGTCCACGCTATTGAGCAGGATCTGATCGACTGACTCCTCTCCCGTCACCTCTATATCGATGATCTCGCGGCCCTGATAGGTAAAACCCTCCATATCGCAGTCGAGTTCAATCTCATAATGGCTGGGTTTGACCGCCGTCGAAAGACGATAGGGCGAAGCGGCGAGTATTCCGGCGTTAGAGCACATTGGGCTTTCCTCACAGGGGATCGTGACTATGTATCTTACGAAATTAAGGCAATTTGCGGGCCAAGAGGTTAGCATATTGTGCTATCAGCGAATATAGAGGAGTACAAGCATGGTAGAAGCGCAAGCCACCAAGGTCGAGACGCTCAAGGATCTAGCCAGACAATTGAGAGTCGACAGTATCCGGTGCACCACTGCGGCAGGGTCCGGCCACCCCACCTCATCGATGTCTGCTGCTGACATCATGGCCGTCTTGATGACCAATTATTTGAAATACGATTTTGATCAGCCCGAAAATAAGATGAACGATAGGCTGATCTTTAGCAAAGGACATGCTTGCCCATTGCTCTACTCGATGTACAGAGCCGCTGGCGCCATCGAAGACAAAGAACTCATGGATCTGCGCAAATTTGGATGCCGTCTGGAAGGTCACCCTGTGCCCAAGGTGATCCCATGGGTCGATGTCGCAACCGGCTCTCTGGGTCAAGGATTGGCTATGGGCTGCGGCATGGCTATCGCTGGCAAATACCTCGATAAACTGCCATACAAAGTATGGACCTTGCTTGGCGACAGCGAAATGGCCGAAGGCTCGGTCTGGGAAGCCATGGCCTGTGCCTCGCATTATAAGCTCGACAATATGATCGCCATCCTCGACATGAATCGCCTCGGTCAACGCGGCGAGACAGCACTAGGCTGGAACTCCCCTGTTTATGCCGAACGCGCCCGAGCCTTTGGCTGGAACGTGATCGAGATAGATGGTCATGATATCGAGCAGATCGATAAGGCCCTCAAGACTGCCTATGACTTTAAAGGACAGCCGACCATGATTGTCGCCAAGACCGAAAAAGGTCATGGCCTCGAACTTACCGCCAACCAGGATGGATGGCACGGCAAGCCCCTCAACAAAGAACAAGCCCAAGAAGCTCTCAAAGTGTTGGGTGGCAAGACTGATATCAAGATCGCTGTCGCCAAGCCCGATGCAGCTCCCGCCAAACCCAAGCAAAGCGCCGAGATCTCAGGCAACGGCCGCTATCTCGCGCCTGTATTTTCTAGCCCGGCTGCCACACGCGAAGCATACGGCGACGCTCTAAAAGCTCTGGGCGCCGCTCACAGTGACGTAGTCGTGCTCGACGCAGAGGTCGGCAACTCGACATATAGCGAAAAATTTGGCAAGGCGTTTCTCGACAGATTTTTTGAGATGTATATTGCCGAGCAGCTCATGGTCGGAGTAGCCATCGGTCTAGCGACACGCGGCAAAAAGACATTTTCGTCAACCTTTGCAGCATTTCTCTCACGTGCATATGACTTTATCCGCATGGCCGCTGTGTCTCGCGCAGAGATCAAACTCTGCGGCTCGCACGCCGGCTGCTCGATCGGTGCCGATGGCCCCTCTCAAATGGCACTCGAAGACATCGCCATGATGCGCGCTATACATACTTCGACCGTCTTGTATCCTTCTGATGCAGTCTCGACAGCCAAACTCCTCGAGGCCCAATACAAACAATCAGGCATCTCCTATATGCGCACCACTCGCGAAAAGACACGCATCCTCTACAAAGATGACGAGACCTTTGAGATTGGCGGCAGCAAAACGCTCAAATCGAGCGACAAGGACATGGTCACCCTGATCGGAGCCGGCATCACACTACATGAGTGCCTCAAGGCATTTGAAGAGCTCAAGTCGCAGGGCATCGATGCTCGTGTTATCGACCTGTATTCGGTCAAGCCTGTAGACAGAGCTACCCTCGAAAAGGCCGCCAAAGAAACCGGCCTACTCGTAGTAGTCGAAGACCACTGGCCCGAAGGCGGTCTCGGCGACGCAGTGCTCGACGCCTTTGCTACCCGCGGTCCTCTCAATCGTGGAGAAAAGGCAAAGCAACCAATGCAGGCTCCCAAGGTCGTCAAAATGGCCGTTAAGGACATGCCTGGCTCCGGTACTCCCGAAGAGCTCATGGATGCCGCTGGCATAACAGCCAACCACATTGTGGCAATGGTCAAGTCGCTCCTGGGCTAAATTAGATTAGATCAGATCAGATCAGATCAGATCAGATCACAATACACAAAACAGACCGCCCCATCTGGCACTACAGGTGGGGCTATCTGTTGTATTGTGCGATCAGATTTGTCAAAATCTGTTCACTTGCAGGGCAGTTGCCCTTAAACAAAACCTTGCCATTTTTGTCCAAAAAGACCATGGTTGGGATCGAGAGTATCTCATACTGTGCTTTTAAAGGGGCGACGCCAGGAGCATCCACATTGTGATGCGAAAAATTGATGCGACTGAACTTGCGTGAGACCTTATCGTAAATAGGGGCAAATTTTTTGCAGGGACCACACCAATCGGCATAAAACTCGAGCACCCTGTCGATATTGCCACGTGCACCGTAATCGATTTGCTTGACCTCTGTACTAAAAATAGGCGAGACGACCTCGATAGGCGATTGGCCGGATCTTGCCCTGGCACCTCCAGAAAGAGCCGCCAAAGCAGCCTCGGCCTGGATTTTTAGACGCGGATCACCCAAGGCGATGACGGTCTGGTACTCGCGCTTGGCAGAAGCCACATTGCCGGTCTGTTGCTGGCATAGCGCTAGATAGTAATGCGAGAGCGAATTAGAAGGATAAGCTTGGGCAAAGCGGGCAAATGCGTCACGCGCAGCTGCATATCGCCCGGCATTGTAATCGGCTTGCGCGGCAGCAAAACTATTTTGATCGACGGGTGCCGCGACCGCAGAGCAGAACGAGGCTAAACTGATAACGACACCGCATATGACACCAGCGGCTCTTGATTTACACATATTGATTTTGCTACCACCTATTTGCTTTGCGAAAGCATCGATTCGAGGGAGTCAGAGCCGGCCTTATTGATGAGGCGTCCATTGGTGTCTAGATAGACGAGTGTAGGTACGCCCCTGATATTGTACTGTTGCTTGAGTCCAATCGATCCTGGATCATCGATATTGATCTCTTCAAATCTGACTGAGGGATATTTTGATTTTGCAGCCTCAAACACAGGTGCAAATTGTTTGCACGGGCCACACCAATCAGCATAAAACTTGAGCACTTTTGCGACTTTAGGCCCGTTTTGATAGCCATTGCCGGGCATGCCCCCGCTGGCAGCAGATGCCGACGCAGCCCGAGCCGATGCCGCAGCAATGCTATTGGCCCTGCTCGAAGCCGCCATCTGCGAAGCACTCGGCGTACCGGCCCTCGCCCCTAGCGCTGCCATAGCTCTCTGACTCTGCGCCTGGAGATTGGCATCACCATACTGCGCGGCAAGAGTATATTCCTGGCGAGCCTGTGTGGCATGACCGAGTTGTTGCTGACACATGGCCAAATAGTAATGGGTCAGGGCATTGGTCGGATAAACAGCAGCGTATTGGTTAAAACTAGCTAGAGCCTCACTATACTTTCCAGCATTGTAGAGCTTTTGTGCAGCGGCAAAACCGCCGGCCTGCCCACCACTGGCTCGAGCGAGAGCACCTGTCGATAAAACCGCACAGGCCAAGATGGCAATGAGAGACTTGGACAAAAGGCGATCCTCTTTTTGGAGTCTATTTAATTTGAGTACCCAGAGATATATGCCCGTTTTGTCCAGGTATACGCTAGGCACGAGCCAGTTTTCGCTCGCCGGGTCTCACGACAGTAAAGAAGACCAGGGCAGAGGCAAAGACATAGCTCATCATGATGATGGTCATGGCCCAGGATGTGCTTTCGTCATAAGCAGCAGACACGATCATCCCGGCCAGCGCTCCAGACATCATCTGCGAAAAAGCCATGACTGCTGATGCTACGCCCGCGATATCGGGCATGTGCTCGACACAACCATGCGTGACATTTGGCGCGAGCAGGCCCGCGCTAAAAGTAAAGGCAAAGAGACATGGAAAGAGGGTCATGGGACTGTCCAGATGCAAGGCAGTCAAAGCGAGATTGGTCGCCACAGCAGCCGATGCCAGACCCATGCCTATGTATAGAGGGACCTTTGGTAAGACTTTGCGTTTGCTCATCTGGCCATTGACCCAGGAGCCGGCCATGATACCAAAGGCAGTGCCAGCAAACATGATGCCAAAAGCCTGCCGGGAGAGACCAAAATGCTTCATCATCAGTAATGGCGAATTAGTCACATAAGTAAAGATCGCGCCAAAATAAAGGGCATTCATCACTGCATACCCAAAGCTGATACGATGCTTGACCACGCGCAGATAGTCACTGGCCAGGGCTTTTAGAGTCAAGGGAGACTTGTTGAGCTTGGCTGACTCGACAAAACCAAAATAAACAATGGACAGCTGCACGGCCCCGACCACAGCCAACAGACCATAGATAAATCGCCACTGAGCAAAGCTCAGGATCCACGCACCGATAGTCGGCGCGATCATCGGCGCAAAACTCCGCAGCACTCCTATCTGCGAGAGCCGAGCACGGGCTTCATGGCCCTCAAAGAGATCTCTGACCAGAGCGGTGCTCAACACGGTTGCGGCGCCCGAACCCAAACCCTGCAAGAGCCTGCACGCAAGCAAGAGTTGGATGCTTGGAGCAAAGGCGCAACCTGCAGCAGAAATTGCAAAGGTGAGGCAGCCTGCAATCAAGATCGGCCTACGGCCGAACCGATCGGAAAGCGGTCCACAAAATAGAGGAGCAACCGCAAAGCCGACCAAAAATAGACTGAGAGTCATGGCCGCCAGCGCATCGCTAGTATGCAGAGATTGCGCGATGGGAGCGAGCGCTGGTAATCCCATATCGATCGATAGCGGTGGCAGGACACCGAGACCGGCAAGGAGGATAGTGAAGCCTATGGAATTTTTGTGCATGCAGCCCAGGATTTAGAAATAATGTTTTGGCCTTTTGATGACCGTCGATTGAGCGCTGACGTTGGCTTTGAGATCGCCCTGATGAAAAAAGTATGGATAGCTTACGCTCGGGCTGGAGGCCTTGTCCAGCCGGTCCAGTTGATCTTGAGTGAGTGTAAACTCCAGAGCCTGTATATTGTCCTCAAGCTGAGACAACTTGGTCGCACCGATGATCGATGAGACCACACCCGGCCTGTTAGTCACCCAATTGAGCGCGACCTGGGCAGGTGTGCGCCCGAGCTCTTGCGCGACGGCACGCACGGTGTCGACCAGATCGACCATCTTTTTGCTGGCCGGATCGACAGTCGAATCAGTGACCCAGGTCGTTGCCATGCGGCCGTCACCTTTGACCTTGTTGTCTTCGATTTTGTATTTGCCGGTCAAGAGTCCATTGGCTAGCGGGCTCCAGGGGACAATGGCCATACCCATTTCTTGCGCGGCATCAACATACTCATGCTCGATATTGCGCACAGCAAGCGAATACTCCATCTGAATGGCAGCCAATTTTTCCCATCCCCTCCACTCAGCAATGGTCTGTGCACGTCCGAGGTACCAGGCAGGCGGATTGGACAGACCGATGTACCTCACCTTGCCTGCCTGCACGAGCTGATTGAGCGACGACATGACTTCTTCGGCAGGCGTGATCGTATCCCAGTTGTGCACCCAATACAGATCGATGTAATCAGTATTGAGACGACGCAATGAGGCCTCCACCGCCTCCATCATATGTTTGCGGCCATTGCCACCACCATTAGGGTCACCCGGACGCATGCCAAAACTAAACTTGGTCGCTATCACCACCTGATCGCGCTTTGTGATGTCACGCAACAGCTGACCCGTGATCTCTTCGGACTCCCCTTCGTGATAGGTATCGGCAGTATCGATAAAATTGCCGCCAGCCTCTATATAACGTGTGAGGATTTGTTTGCTCTCCTTGCTCGACCACTCCGGTCCCCAGGCATTACCAAAGGTGCCCGTGCCAAAAGCCAGTGGCGATACACGCAAGCCCGATCGCCCAAGCAGGTAATAACTGGCAAGCGAAGTAATCTGCTTGGATCTGTCGACGGTCGCGGATGAGTCAGGCATGGTGAAATCTCCTCTGTCCAGGAAACGGATATCTGCTCTTTATAGCACGTCTTCAGGCAAAATTAGACCAGTCGTCTACCAATTTTTGCATAAGGCCGATGAAATAATCAAAAGAATCTTGAAAGGTTGGTGCACCATGATTTTTCTTATGTTGCGCGCCTGGATGCTTGCCCAAAAGATAAACTGACCCATGCCCAAGATCGTCAATTTGCAATAAGCAAGTGGACTGGGATGAGCAAAAAAATCTGTTGTGCTCTACTTTTAAGCACTACGCTCGCTAATTGCAGTATCGGAACAAAGTCGGACCCACGCCGACTTTGTCATAGCCGTATGGCTACAGGAGAATAGATCATGCAAGCAAATTACAACTGGAGAACTGCCGAAAATGCTCGTCTGCTCACGGCACCATGGAACGAACTGAGCGCAGACGACCAGGAAGTAGCCATTAAACTCGCCGAGGAATTGGGTGAGCGCTTGATGGTAAATAAGAGTGAGCTTTGGGATTCAAAGTCATATCATGAGAAACTGCAAAAAGTTTTTGCCGAGGCTCAGATGGTGCCTGACGACTTGCCATTGCCCGAAAATGATGAACGCGTCAAGTTTTTTTTACGCGGGGCCGAAAATGGCAAGCTGCAAATCAACAGATCTGACGACGTGCCTTATGCAGTGGTCGACTATTACAACAATCGTGTCCTCTGGCATGGCATGGCCCACGATCCAATCAGCGCCATCTCATTAGCCGCCAAGGCAAATAATATCGATACAATGGATTACCGAGAAGAACTGTATTCGACTCTGCAAGCCCGGCCCCGGGAAGGCGGGTTATGGGTCTTCGAGGAAGGCAGTGATTTTAGAATAGATGACAGAGACGACCTGGCGGCATTACGCAAGGTGCGGCCGGCAGGGGTCTTTCTAAAGGCTAGTTGATCCAAAACAAATTGATGATCTAAAAAAAGAGAGGCGTTTTACCAACGCCTCTCTTTTTATTTATTTTGAACCAGAAACAACATTGACCAGCTTTGGCTTTGGCACTCCAGGTTTTTCGATAACCAGCGAGGCATCAGGCCGATCGACCAGCTCTGGCTCAGGCAGGCAAATGGTCTGCTTTGTCTTTGCAGATTGACGCAAAGCATCGATGATACGCAAATCCATCAGGCCTTCGCGACCATCAGGATTGGGTGTCTCATCATTGATGACGCATTGAGCAAAATGTATGAGCTCAGGTGCAAACTGATCGCGCTTTGGTGTTTTTACATGTTCGACCTTATCATCGCTCTTTACCTTCATCTCCAGTGAAAGAGCATAATCATAAGCAGGATCGAGAGTGATCGATCCGCGAGTGCCAACGACTTGATAGGTAGAGACATCTGCTGCGCCAAAGCTACAATTAAAAGTCGCCAGTCTTTCACCCGGGAAGCGTAGAACCGCCGCAAAAGACTCCTCGACTTCTCTAAACCTAGGATCGGTGCTGGCAGCACTGAGGGCGGTGACTTCGATAGGCTCGGACTTAAATAGATATCTCGCCGCATTGATGCAGTAGATGCCGATATCCATCAAGGGCCCCCCACCATGTTCTGATTGCGTCCTGATATTTCCTTCGCGCACCTGCATCGAAAAAGTCGTATTGAACAATCTTGGTGTACCGATACGGCCAGCTTCGATCAAATCGACCGCATGCATATTGGTCTTTTCAAAATGCAGACGGTAAGCAATCATCAATTTGACTTTGTTGCGTGCAGCATCCACCATCTGGCGGCACTCATCCTCACTCATAGCCATCGGCTTTTCGCACAATATATGTATGCCGGCAGCCGCAGCCCGACGTGCAAAATCGAGATGCATGTCATTGGGCAAGGCAATGTACACAGCGTCAAAAACACCGCTGCGCAATGCCTCATCATATTGATCGTATGAAAAAGATTGTTTTATACCAAACTCTTTGTACTCTCTGGTCATCTCATCTATTTTTTGCTTGTCATCAGAGATGAGCGCCGTCAGCTCACAAAAATCCTGCGCATGCTTGAAGGCTGGCAAAACTGCGATTTGCGCAATATGTCCGAGACCAACCACTGCAAACCTGACTTTTTGTCTTTGAGTCATGTTTTCTCCTCGTCAAAAGCATATCCAACCGATATGCATCGACCTGATTTAGGGCTTTCGTCCCGCCAGACAAACATTAAACAATCGAGTTCCCAAGCCATCTGCAAGCAAAACATTATGGCCAATTTAATTTTATGTGCTGGAACCTTCCTTCTAGGATAAAGTCTTAATAGCCTCTAATGTCCTAAAGATTTTCACATCGCTCAGAGGGTCTCATCGTGGAAAACTTGCAAATGTCCGCCTCAATGGTAGATAAAGATTTGCCATTCATGATCGACAAAGTGCCGTTCCAAGGCCCGTATGCTTCAGAGCATCCCTTTCTCAACGAGCCTGGCATCCTCGCGACTCTGGTGATGACCGATCGAGGTTTTGTACCGACCAATATCTATCAAACAGCCGATGTCAAAGCATCGGCTCGTTTAGAGTTCGAAAATAGGTGCTCAGGAGCCGAGAGCGTCCTGTGCAATGCCGCCAGCTTGATGATCGTTGCTCACTACAACGGAGCACTCGACCACACCAGGCGCATGCAGACCGTGCACGATCTCTGGAATCACCTGCACAGCAATAATGCACAAGATTGCCAGGTGCGCTCTCAATCCCCCGAAGAAGGCATATTGGCCAGATAAAACCGGGAACTCCCGGCACTGTCATTTGTCAATAGCAACTGTGTATTGGTAAATACAGAGAGTCTGAGAGGTATCCACAATGAACGCACTAAACTTGCAATCGCATTATCGTCCAGCAAACGATGCCAACTCGCATGCTCAATCCCCCGACCACGGCTATGCGATGATAATGATGTTTTTAGGCATGGTACTTTTTGGAGCAATGCTCCATCTCAGTTTTTCTGAAGGCATGGCCGACGACGGAACAGCAAATCTAGGGTCGAATGGCCCAAGTTTTTATCAATCATATGGTGATGCTGGCTAAGGTCGGGATTTATTTTATTCTTGTCTTGCACCCCAGGACTGTCTTGCCTTGGTTTGCTGGGGAAATCTCTGAGGCTCTTGATCCCGCATGCCCTGACCTGGCGTCGAGATATCCTTTGCAAACATAAAGACTAAAGTCATGACAGCAAAGACGATAGAAAAGACATTGAGCCATCGCGAGTCTTTTTCCAAGCGTTCGCTCTCTCGCCTGGCCTCATTTACATATTTTGTTTGTCGATCATCTTTTTCTGCCATGTCAGACATCCCCCATTTTTTTAGGATCGATCTTATTACGGTGCTGCAGAATATCTGCCCATAGATCGCCTTTTTTTGCCAACCTCTCCCAAATAGACATCATCGTAAATTGGGTCGGATACAGGTTTTTATCTCTCAACTCATCCCAGGCAATCGGCAGTGAGACTGTAGCATCGATACTGGCACGTAGGCTATACGGCACGGGCAAAGTCTTGCCGCGCGCATTCATATTATGATCAAAAAACACCTTGCCTGTGCGCTTTTTGATGGCCCAATCCATGGTGATGAGATCAGGCAGACTGTCCATCATGTGTCGACCAATTGTCTCCACCCATTTGCGCACCTGGTCATAAGCGACTCTTCGTTCGATTGGTATATAGATATGCAAACCTGTCTTGCCGCTTGTCTTGACGTAGGCTATCAAGCCCATCTCATCCAGGAGATCCTTTAACCATAGGGCACAGGTCGCCGCAGCTCTAAAGCCCTTTTCGTGCAATTGGGGCTCTTCTTTTGCTTTTTCCTTACCACTATACAAATAGGGATCAAGGTCTATAACCATAAAATCTGGAAAATTGGCCGCGCATTTCTGTATTTTTTCTACACTGCCAGTGCAATTTAGACTCAGCCTTGGACCAGTCTTGTCATTAGCAATGCGGGTATGAGTGGCATGCAATTCGAGCGCACCCATTTGACCAAACCACAATAAAGTGGCCAGACTGTTGCACAGCATAAAATCGCCATCGTCATCGCCATGCTCTGAAAACATTTTGACAGTATCGATAAAGTCAGGCGCTCCCTTGCCTTTATGCTTTTGAAAAAAGCTCTGTCCCTCGATACCATCGGGACGACGGATCAAGGTGAAAGGACGGTCCTTTAAGTGTGGGTGGATGAAGGGCCAGATCTTTACGAGATAGATCAAATAATCACGCTTTGTATACGCAGGGTGATCCTTGGTCTTGGGCCAAAAAACCTTATCCAGGTTAGTTAACTTGATCTCGTGGCCTTGAACCTTGATCGATCCTTGCTTGCTCATAGCACCAATTTGGTCAATGAGGTCCTGATGCTCGTGCTTTATAGGCTTTATAGTCTTAATTGACTTAGAAGATTTGACAGACTTGTTTGCAATAGTCTCTTTAGACCCGACGCTGGTAGTGTCGATATCCTCGCGGACCCTCATAAACACTGGCGCCCGCAACATCCCTTTGCTCGTGGCCTCTGCATATTTGACCTCGACCACTATCTGGGGTTTAAGCCAGGTGACTGGCTCTTTGACAGACTCAGGCAAATCGATTGGAGCCGATTTTCTTATTAGAGGCTTAAACGAGGCCAAGAGAGTTTTCATATTGGTGGCATTAAATCCGGTGCCTACTTTACCGGCAAATTGAAGAGTCTTGCCACTTTTGCGAGCTACCAGCAAGGCGCCAAAATGAGCACTGCGAGCACCAGCGCCCCGAGTATAACCGCATACGATAAACTCATCGCTCTTATGCCCTTTCCATTTGATCCAATCCTTTGCGCGCTGCCCGGGCCTGTATCTACCATCAAGAGTCTTGGCCACGACTCCCTCCAGACCTTCTTTCATTGCTTCTGCAAAAGCCTCGATCCCCGAACATTTGTAAGGCTTGATCAGCTCCAGAGGTCCTCTTGCTTTGATAGTTTTTCTTAGCAACTTTCGTCTTTCGACGAGAGGCATGTTGGTGGCATCTATTGCACCTGACTGCAAGATATCAAACAAGACATAGCGCAGATCTAGAGATCCAGCCTGCAAGACCTCAAAATTTGGCCTGCCGTTCTCATCAATAGCGACAATTTCGCCGTCCACTACAAAATTGTCCCTTTGTCCAACCAGCACCTCGACGATCTCGGGAAATTTTGCCGTAATATCGATCCCATTACGAGAAAGCAGGATTACATCCTTGTTAAACTTGCAAGCTATGACGCGAATACCGTCGAGCTTAGGTTCGAAGGTCCACTTTTCACTTCCCTTTCTCTGTGAGTCAAAAGGCTGATCTCCTAGCGTGGCTAGCATGGGAGCAAAATCTTTGCTTTCAACTGATTTTTTCTTTGTCAAATTTGATTTTGTTATGGTCTTTGTTTTGGTGTTTGTTTTAGTCTTTGATTTAGTCTTGGATTTGACCTTGATTTTCGCGATTTTTTCACTAGTTTCCGGGTCTTTCAATCGCCTTCTACTGATAACGGACTTGTCGTCTGCAAGCAAATCATTTTCTGCGTCTAGGTCCTGACTGAGATCAGCATACTCGTCCTTATGCTTGATCAAAAGCCAGTTTTTATCGCTCTTGCCAAACTTGACCAGAGCCCAGGAGCCCTTTAATTTTTTACCCTTGAGAGTAAAAGCCAATTTGCCTTTTTTTAGGCCGGCTTTAAAAGCCTTATCGACCTCGGCTCTGCTGCCATCAGGGAGATCATCCAGAGTAAACGTCCCGTTATCCCAAACGATCACATCACCGCCACCATATTGCCCCTCCGGGATATGCCCCTCAAAATCGGCATAGTCCAGTGGATGATCCTCGACATGCACAGCCAGGCGCTTAAGGCTTGTATCATTTGAAGGCCCCTTAGGCACCGCCCATGACACCAAGACGCCATCGGACTCTAGACGAAAATCATAATGCAGATGCGAGGCCGCATGCTTTTGGACGACAAAAATAAGAGGCCTTTGAGCTTTACTGGATTTATTGCCGGGCCCTGGCTCGGCTGTTTTGGAAAAATCCCTCTTTGCGGCATATCGCTTGAGCTTTTGCATTACCAAAGCCTCTGGTGCAGTTTGCGGTAGGCCTAAAAGGACCAGCAGTGGATATATTGGTTCCAATGCCACAAAACCTACATTAATAAGCATAAAAACATTTCAGTTTTGTTCAATAAATGGAACGATCGAATACTAGATAAGTCAGATCTGAAAGAGGTCTGTTAGAAAAGATGCTATCAGCTGCGACCTGTTGTTTTGCAACTGGCGAGATCCGGAGAGAGCGAATGAGAGTGTTGACCCTTTTAAATTGTCCTGATAACGCGCCTCCGCTTAGATCCTTACGTCGCAACGAGTATGATCTCTTTATGGCAGGCTCATTTACCGAGGCCCTGGATTATCTAAACAAGATGCCATTCGACCTTGTACTATGCCAGGACAATTTTGCCAACTACGAAATGGCTATTGCTGAGGCTCTCCGTCTAATACGCACCAACAAATGCCAGAGTGATGTGCCGGTCATTTGCTGTCACATGGACAACGATCCGATCGATGAAAGATATCAAAAGCGAGTCTCCGATCTCTTGCTGCAGTATGGCGGCCAAGGATATCTAGACAATCGCGCTTGCACGCCAAGGCATTTTGCAAACTCCATTGCCAATTGCATGCGTAGAGCAGTCGGCGGCATCTGCATCACCAAGGAAGTCTGAGCGAAAATAATATAGATCTTGATCGGCCTACATCATTTGGGTGGGAAAAGGGTGATATCCAAACCACTGCTATTTTCGTTGGTTAGCAAAGCATTGCTATGCTCGTGCTCACCAGAAAGAGTGTCAGTCTCCTTGGATTGGCGCCTGAAGCGCTTGTCCAGGCGAGTGCCATCGGTAGCTGGAGGAGACTCTAAAAGAGAGCGCATGACGGTTTCTTTGGCAATGTTGATCCGTTTATGCGGAGGCAGGCATTGCTCTACTTTTTGACGCACTTGCCATTGACTCTCAGTGGCGGACAAAGACCAGTCTGGCTCGATATACGAACCCAGTCCCAGGGTTTTTTGCAATGCTGCAGTGAGATCCTTGAGCATGCGCGGATACTCTGTATGCTCTGCTCTAAAGGGTAAAAAGGGTACGTCTGTATACTGCGGCAATTTGCGAAAATGATTGAATAGTGCGACCATGCGCGACTCGTCAAAAAGCACCCCACAAATAACCAGATCGGGTGCCTCAGTATCCAATAAACTCACGGCCTGGTCGTATTCGAGCGCGTGCACTAGCTCGTATCCGGTCAAGGCATTGACCAAAAACTTTTGGCCTGGTAGGCCATCTGCTATGAGTATTCGAGCTTTTGGATCCATTTGGTGTTTGCGCCTCGCGTGCGTACAAAGAGACCCCAAAAAGGTCGAGAGACCAAAGAGAGTGCAAAAGTGTCCTTTGATAAGAGACATTAGCAGATAAGCCTACTTGTCATGCCCAGGCTGGGTTGAATTCTATCGATCTGCCAGCCATACGACGGCCAAAATCGGCCCCGAGATGAACAAACGGTGAACATTAGAATCAATTAAAGATCTAGAATTCTACAATTTTTTCTGCGAGTTTTTCTAATGCAATCGTCGAATTGAGCCACCCTAGAGGAGCAAATTTGATATGGCGAGTACTCAGATAGGTCTTAAAAAATTCCTCGACTGCATCGATCCTGGCCTGTGATAGCTGACCAAAAGAATTGATGTCTCCATAGGTCTCACATGGCGGGTGTACAGCGATGATCCGGTCATTGCGAACGGTGGTGTTGCCTTTGATCTGCTCTACTTCTAAGATGCCGATCACTCGGGTTCTTATCAGGCAACCAGTCAAGACTGGCTCTTCCATCAAGATGACAACATCCAGAGGATCGCCGTCCTCGGCCATGGTCGACGGGATGAAGCCGTAGTTGAAGGGAAAGGTCAAACCAGATTTGAGAGTGAACAGATGCTCGAAAAGTCCTGAAGAAGCATCGTATTTGTATTTATTTCGACTGCCCTTGGATGTTTCGACAATCACTTTGATCAGGTTTTTTTGATCCAAGGCAGTAACACCGGAGAGATCTATTGCTGGCACGTCTGGCTTCTTTACTTGCTTGGCAAGGATATTGCCGGCCTTTTTGAGCCTGGACACGCTTTTGATCTGTTCACTGGTGTTTTTCTTCATTTTTGGCCTGGTATCAAAGACGTCGCTGGAGCTGGTTCTTCGAGATTGGAGGGGGGCAGCGTGTGAGGCGAGCTCAGGCCCTGATCCTGCCATTTTTTTTGAGCGGCGTTGGGATGCTTAGTGGGCTGGCTTGTCGAAGCCTTGATCATATCCGTGGCTTCGGCAGTTGCGCAAGATGGACTGCCTAAGGCGCCGGGACCACCCTGTCCGACGGACTGAGCATTACTAGCACAATTTTGTTTGGCTTCGCTAGACCATTTCATGGCAATTTTTTCTTGACCCTTAATACATTCGAGCGCTTGTCTGGTTAATCCCCATTCGCCAGCTAGTTTAATCTGCGCCTCTTCGTAGGATATGCGACTGGCATCGACCTCTTTATCACTGCCGATTTTATCGATATAGAGGGCCAGAGCGCGAGCGTATTTGTTGCGTGTCATTTCCACATTTTTGGCGAGCAAGGCTATTTTTTGCAGTTTGGCATTGGAAAAGTCCTTGGTCGATCTATTGACCTTGAGCTCGGTCTTGCGCAAGCTCTCATCAACAGAGTCGGTTTCTTCTGCACCGACGGCAGTGCCACATAAAAGCAGCACTGCCATCAAGATAAATGTCCTATTATAAATTTTGATCATTTCGATTATTCTGATCATTTTAAATGCTTTATTTTAAATGCTTTATTTTAAATGCTTTATTTTAAATGCTTTATTTTAGCGATCAAAACCATCAAGCTCGTTGAGCTGTTTGGCGACTGCCGCTACCACTTTTTCCTTGAGCACTTCGGCATCGCCGTAGCGGTCGCTGGCCTCTAAAGATGCCACCATCAACTCCAACTGTTGGGCGCGCTCCAATTCGTCGCCACGAGCGGTAACGGTACCATTTTCAAACATGGCTTCGTCTTGAAGAGCTTGCTGTAGCTGGCCTATGGCACGTTCGTACTTGGCTGCGCATTCGATGTGATCGGGCTCGCCGCCGTGAGCATTTTCGTGCTTGGCAGCAGCAACCTCGAGCCGAGTGATCAATTTTTGGATACGCTCAAAATTGTTAGTCATCATTAAAACTCCATCTAATCTTTACTTAGCGTCTGCTACGGTAACTACAAAAACTTGCTTGTCCGACTGGCCTTTAAGCGAAAAAACTGGTCTCGAAAAACCATTTTTTTGCAGCAACTGTTGAAAGGCTTTGAAGGCGGGATCTTCTTCGGGTGTAGTTTGTCCGGGTTTACAATCAAGCTCGATGTTTTGGTCTAGATCGTTCTCCAATGCGTCGACTATCGAATCTTTCCATTGGCAGACTTTATCCTTGATTTCCTTAGGCTGATCATCCAAACAACTCATATCCCAATTTTTTAATTTTTTAGGATTACGTGCAGCATCTTCATCCGGCTGCATTTCTCTGCTCTTCAATTCTTCGCAACTGACCTCACCGCCAAATGAATCATTTCTGGTTGATCCCAATTGCTCATTGGCAATAAATTCTTTTTCTTTAGCCATATTGCAAACTCCTCTATCTAAAAGCGACAAGCTCGTTGAGCCTGTCGCTTTTGAAGGACGCAATTATGTCGATCCAGTTCCTACCTTTATCTAATTCAATAGGTCCCTGTTTTGGCTTCGCTGCCAGGGGCCTTGGCTTTTTTGATCATTTCCTCATGGGCCTTATCATTTTGGCTATTGCTCATAGGAGCGGCCTTGGGATCATCTTTAGCCAGATCGAGTTTTTCGATAATCCAGTGACGGTGTCTCCAGGCCATGATGGCGACTAGAGGCGTACCGACGACAATCAAAAAGCCCACGCCTAGCACTGCTATCAATATCGCTGTATTGGTCAGACCAACAACATCTTTTAGCTCTTTGAGATCGCTCTTGAGTGTCGTCAACTGATCACCCACGCCAGTGACTGGCTTTTTGAGCGCGATTACAGGATTTTTGAGTTCGCTGACAGGACCATACATGCGAGTCAACTGGCTCTCGATGTGACTGATCTTGGTATTGGTGTCGTGCATGCCTTCGTGGATGCGATTGATGTCTTCATGCATGACTTTCATCTCTTGCTGCACGCCACCCATGTCTTCCCGCAGACCAACCATAGGCTTTTGCAAACCAGTGATAGGTGCTTCTAGTCTCATCATCTGTTTTTCGAGATGGATGATGCGTTTCTGCATATCTATGACTGGCTTAAAAATCCAATTGATTGGATTGAGCGAAAACTTTTTCTTGTTTTCGGGAGAAAGCGGGTCATCCTCGACTTTGACATTATCTACCTTGCTTGCAGCCTTATTTTGAGCATCAGCGGCCTTTTCTTTAGCCACTTTCTTGGCTGTGTCCTTATTGCCGGCATGGTCTGCCTCAAACTTGCCCATCATAGCGTCCGGCTCGCTGGTAACTTGCGCTTTCGCTTCTTTCTCGGATACAGATGCATTCGCCAGGCGATTGTCTGCTGCATCCTCTTTTGCAAAACATGCGGGAGCCGCGAGCATCACCGACATTGCGACTAGTAGGGTGCATTTTCTGATCATTTCTAAAACCTCACCTTCTATTGCGAGGTTTGACAAACGTCGACCCTAATGGTTCCCCGATTGGCAAAAATATAAAGAAAGCACGTGCCGCAACGCTATATGGAACCTATATATGGCAAGCAGGTCTATACCGCTACTGATATTTGAGAATCTAGGCAGGGCGGAGGTCATTCATTATGGCGCACTCAGTATGGACGGGGATCGTAAGCTTTGGTCTGGTCTCCATACCTGTGCGCATGACTGTAGCTACGCGTTCGCAAAATATTTCTTTCCATATGTTGCACGACAAGTGCCATCATCGCATCGAAGAAAAAAAATGGTGTCCAAATTGCGAAGTCGAGGTCGAATACAAACATGTAGTTAAAGGGATGGAATACGAGAAAGGCGATTACGTCGTCGTCGACAAAAATGACTTTGAGTCATTGCCACTGCCGACTAAGAGTGTCCTGGCGGTCGACAGCTTTGTGGATATGGCTGAGATCGATCCAATCTATTTTGAGTCGAGCTACTTTCTCGAGCCTGACACAAAAGGTGCTACGCCATATGCCCTCTTATACAATGTTCTTAAAAAGAAAAACCTGGTCGCCATCGGCAAGGTTGCCATCCGTACACGTGAGCGATTGTGCGCTATTAGATGCTATCAAAATGCATTAATGGTGGAGACATTGTGGTTTCCAGAGGAAATAATGGAAAGCGAAGTAGGTAGTCACAAAGCTCCAGAAAAACAGCAAATGCTGATCGCCGAAAAACTAGTCGATATGCTCACAGAGCCATTTGAGCCTCAAAAATATCACAACGAGTACAAAGAGGCACTAGAGCAATTGATCGAAGCTAAGGCGGGTGGCAAAAAACCTAGTGCTGGCGCTACAAAAAGGTCTTCTGCCAAGGTCGTCGACCTGCTCAAGGCGCTCAAGGACAGCGTTGAAAAGGCTGAGAAAAAGCCAAGGCCTAAAAAGACAAAGGCTGCAAGTAGAGCCAGGATCAAGAAGACTGGCTCCACAACTAGACCTCGCAAAAAAGCATCCTGATTGCGACAAAAATTTTGAGCGATCAGCCCTTACCCATGGCCATCACTACAAACATGGCTATCGAGGCAAGATACATGACAATTGTCGTCAACCAACCAATAAAATTGGTGAGTGGTTTGTTGACCTTATCGTCACCCATTACTTTTTTACTGCTCGTCAGGATCATGATAAGAGTCAAGAGTATCGGCGCTATGACTCCATTGATGACAGCAGTGCCAAACAAAGCCTTCATTGGGTCGATCTTTACAAAATTGATTGCCATACCAATCAGAGTAGCTAGGATGATGGTCATATAAAAGCCGGGCGCCTGACCAAGTTTTTTGTTTAATCCCGCCTTCCAGCCGGCAGCTTCGGAAAGTGCATACGCAGCAGATCCTACCAATACAGGCGTGGCAAGACAACCTGTGCCGATGAGACCAAGCGCAAAGATTACCTCTGCCCAGGGACCGGCCACTGGTTTAAGCGCTGATGCAGCCTCGGCAGCTGTGGTTATGTCATGCGTGCCCTTGGCATACAAGGTCTGAGCGGTAGTATATATGATGGCAAACATCACGACGTTGCTAAAAAATACACCTGCACCATCATCGATCAGAGCATACTTGAGATCATCTTTTGATGCACCTTCGCGTTCCAGCGCATTTTTGCCGTCTTTTTTTTGCTCCTCGACTTCGAGATTGGTTTGCCAAAAGAAAAGATAGGGAGAAATAGTGGTGCCCAAAATTGCCACAAGGACAGACAAATAGTCTGCAGACCATTTGATATTTGGGATAAAGCTAGCCGTAAGGACCTTGCCAATGTCTCCATGTAGGGCAAAAGCCGTAAAAACATAGGCCAAGAGACTTAGGGTCAGCCATTTAAATATTTTTTCGATCAAGTTGTATGATCCACAAACAATTACCAATAAGAGCAAAACGGTGGCGCCTATGATGGCATAATGCGCCTGGACAGGCTTGTAGATCAAGTGGACCGCTGCACCGATCGCTCCAAGATTGGCGCCGGCATTAATAGTATTTGCTATAGCCATCAGACCCAGAGCTATCAACAAGACAGGCTTTGGAAAATTGCGCTTGAGTATGACTGCCAGCCCCTGGCCCGTTACTAGACCGATTTTGCTGCACAGATACTGGATGACACTAGTCATCGGAAAGGTCAAAAGCGCCGTCCAAAGTGTGGCCAATCCAAATGCAGCACCAGCTTGGCTGTAGGTGACTATGCCCGAAGGATCGTCATCAGACGCACCAGTTATGAGGCCAGGACCTAATATCTTAAAAAACCTTTTGACGGGATGGGACTCGCTCTTGGCCGCCTGAGTGCGAGGAGCTTCGCAGATCGTTGATCTGATCTCTTCTTTTTCGGCTGGGCTCAGACTCTCGATTGGATTGGACTTCTCGCTCATATAGATAAAGGCTCCGGCTTTTCTTTCTTGAAACTTTCAAGATTCTCTTATCGCCCCAAGACAACAAAGCACCAATCCGGTTCCCAAAATCCGCATGGATAGTACATTTAGAGCCGTGTCTAAGCAATCGATGATTTTTTCAATAAAAAAAAGACCGGGCTAATTGCCCGGTCTTTTTTGTTTTTACCTAAAACTGCTGCGTCAGATACATCATCGGATCAGTGTTTTGCATCGGGACGGTATGATTGCCCATACTGGCGCAGATAAAGGCCAAACACAAAAGTACGATGGCCGTTAGAGCAAAGAGCAATGCGCGCATCCCTTCACCGCTGTTGACGGTGTCCTCGGCACGATGAAGACGCTGGTTTTGATAGGCTGTCAATGTAGTCATGATCAGGCCCTCCATGGTCAGCTGTTAAGACCAGGCCCTCCAAGATTAGTTCCATCTTATTTTGACGAAAACTATCTCGAGGGTTAACAGGAACCGAGAGCAAATCTGCCGGTCTCATAAATCCGACAAATTTAGCAAACCAGGAGGTTTTTATGAAAAAGCAGTTTACGCTGCTGGCTATGTTGGGTCTGACGGTCATCAATCTTGTTTCGGCACCGGCAATGGCACAAACAACCAGCGAAATCGCCAAGAGCAATTGCAAAGCGGCCTCGGCAGCATGCCAAAAAGCAGTAGACCATTGCAATGAAAAGAAAGGCAATATGGGTCAGGCCAGCACAACAAATGCACTTAAGGATTGTATTGATGCCTGCAAAGCGACCAGCCAATTTCTCGAAAGAGGCTCTCGCCTGGTGCCAAAATCTGCTGCAATGACCGTTGACGCTTGCAACGAAGCAGCCAAGATCTGCGATCAATTTAAAGACGACAAAGATATGATTTCTTGCGCCAACGAATGCCGCAAAGCTTCGAGCAATTTGAGCAAGGTCAAATAGCCGGCATTAACACAATCAACAAAAAACGGGTCGATCTTGGCATCGGCCCGTTTTCTGTTGTTGTTGTTGGTTGTTTTCGGAGTAAAGGTTTTTATCTGGCCGCATCATGCAGCATTAAACTCGGCCCACAGGGCATTTAATCTATCGCAGCGCTCCTTGGAGGGCACGGAGCCATTATAGTGCGCAGCGAGATATATGTGCTCTTCTTCATGAGTTTTGTTGAGCTCCTGACGCGCGCTCAATTTGACATTGGCGGTTTCGTAGAGATTGACCATTTCTGCATCTTCGCCTGTTGCATGAAAAACGGCTACGATCCCTGCATCCTCTTTAAATGCCCCTTCGCTTTCAAATGGTCCCTCAAACTCGAGCTGACCGAGCATCACTACTTCGGCATTGTCCTCAACATTATCCAAATTATCCTGGTTTTTCATTACGGATCGGACCTCATACAGCATATACAGAATGCCCGATTAGGGCTCCCGTATCTTGGGACTATGACCTTACCGACAAGTTCCGCCAATTAGCAGGCTTTCAGATTATACCGATCTCAATTTTCGCTTTTGTGATTAAAGACCGAATACAAAAAATAAAATGCCGGAAATAATAAACATGCACCAAGGGCGATGACAATCACGAGCATATTGCAAGTACTCGCAGGTCCGGCAGCCTGTGCAATTGTATAGACAGGACGAATCATATAAGGGTATTGGGAGAGAGCCCAGCCCCAGATAATCAATGACACTTGCAAAGCTGCAGCCAGACGTGCGATCTGAAAACGTCGCGCAACCAGGGCATAGAGTGAAAACATAGCGCACATAGCTGTGGCAGCTTGCAATCCAAGACTCCAGGGGCTGTTAGCCAGCGCTGTCCTTAGATCCGGCGCCTCAAGGTCAGCCAATATCCACACAGAAAGAGCCGAAATGCCGCAGAGGACCTGAGAGACGATAGCACGATTGCGAAAATCAGTTTTAAGCTCTTCGGAACCAGCATAGAAAGCAAGGTAATTGGCAGCTAAAAACGAAAACAGCGTGACAGCAAAGATGCCAGTCGCCAGGCAAAACCAGCTGCACCAGGGTGCAATATAAAGATCGACAAAGGTCTTGCCGGCATGGTCCGCCAAGACATTGCCAGAGGAGATGGCGGCAACTACCACTCCCAATAGCATTGGCGTGATCAGGCTAGAAATGGCAAATATAGTGCCCCAACGCCTCTGCACCTCGTCGATCCGGCTGTCGTATTTGCGAAATATGAACGCCGTGCCACGCGCGATGATGCCAAAGAGTATCAAGGTCAGCGGTATGTGCATAGATACAGATAAAAGAGCAAAGGCTTTTGGAAAAGCAGAAAAAAGCACCACCACTACCAGGATCAGCCAGACGTGATTGGCCTCCCATATAGGTGCGATTGCATCGGCGATGAGCTTGCGTTGCTCGTCTCGACGAGGTCCCATCGCCAATAAGTCCCAGACACCGCTACCATAATCGGCACCACCCATGAGGGCATAAAAATTGAGCGCAAAAATCATCACAATGGCCAGGATCAGCGCGCTATCAGACATCACTTAAGCCCTCCGGCGCAGGCTCGACGGGGGCAGTGACGGGATTGGTATTGCTAAACAACCGTAACATCAGCCATATGACGCAGATCGAGAGCAGGATGTAAACGAGGGTAAAAAAGAGAAAGGGTATGAGCAGCCCGGGGACGGGAGTCGCGGCGTGGTGCGTGCGGAGGATGTTGGAGATAACCCATGGCTGCCTCCCAAATTCGGTTACCATCCAGCCTGCTTCGACAGCAATACAACCCAATGGAGCGGCCAAAACCATGCATTTCAAAAATAAAACATGATCGGGCACTCTCTTTGTCTTGAGATAAAGCAAAGCAGCCCAGGTCGACATCAAGGCCATGGCTCCGCCACAAGCCACCATCACTTGAAAATTGAGATGTACCAGTAATACTGGAGGCCACAGATCGCGCGCAAAATCATTCAGCCCTTTCACCCTGGCATTGGGATCATGAAAGGCAAGGACGCTGAGCAATTTGGGCAACTCGATCGAGTAAGGAGTGACACGATTTTTGACATCTGGAACACCACCGATACGCAAAGGTGCACCGTCTTCGGTATCAAATTGCCCCTCTAGCGCAGCCAATTTGACTGGCTGAGTATGCGCCACCATGCGAGCAATAAAATCGCCCGAAATAGGCTCAGCTATAGCCGCAGTCGCGCCAACTGCGAGAGCGATCGCCATTGCCTTGCGGTGAAATTGATCAGTCTTGTCTTTGAGCAGCATATAAGCGTGAACGCCAGCCGCCAAAAAACCGATGGCCGCATAGCTGGCGATGAGCATGTGTACTACTTGGGGCCCCGCAGCCGGACTCGTCATGGCAGCAATAGGGTCTATCTCCACGGGCATGCCGTTTTGCAATTTAAATCCGACCGGATAATTCATCCAGGCATTGGCGATGACCACAAACACTGCCGATAGAGCACCACTGACAGCCACTACTATCCCGGCAAACAAGTGCATCGATGGCGTGACGATTTTGCGACCATATAGATAGATTCCGAGAAAAATCGCCTCTGTAAAAAAGGCAAAGCCTTCTAGCGAAAATGGCAGACCAATGATCGAACCGGCCCATTGCATAAATCCGGGCCATAATAAGCCTAGCTCGAAGGACAAGACCGTCCCGGAGACTGCGCCAATAGCAAAGAGAACGGCAGTGCCAGTGGCCCAGCGTTTGGCAATCTCGGCATATATGGGATCGCGAGTCTTAAGGTGCATCCACTCAGCGATGACCATCATCAAAGGCAGCGTAATACCAGCGACCGCAAACAGTATGTGAAAGGCCAGCGACATGCCCATCTGCGATCTAGCGTATATGAGGTCGTTCATCCAGCACCTCCAGCGATAGTCTAGCACTAGGAGATGGGTTTTAGATCCGAGCCGTAAAGCTTGAGTAACGAAGGTATCACCACCAGTGTCAATAGAGTGGCAGTAATCATGCCACCCAGGATGACGATGGCAAGCGGCTGCTCGAGTTCGCGGCCGGCTCCGCCCAGGACTGCGATGGGAGCAACGCCGAGCGCTGCCGTGAGAGCCGTCATCAATACGGCATTGAGACGATCTAAAGCGCTGAGCTCGATGGTCTCGTCTAGACTTCGCCCCTCGCTGAGCAAAGCGTTAAAATGCGTCACCAGCATGATGCCGTTGCGGCAAGAAATACCAAAGAGAGTAATGAAGCCCACAAGAGAACCTACACTCAGTACGGCACCAGTAAAAAATACGGCCCATATGCCCCCGATTAGAGCCAGCGGGAGATTGGCCATTATTAGAGCAGCGGCCCTCAGCGATTTGAAGGCCATGATCAGCAAGAGTACCATCCCCACCAGGGCAGCCAGCGAAAGCAATCCTAGACGCCGGGTGGCTTCTTCTTGTGCTTCAAATTGACCCCCATAAGCGACGAAGCATCCAGTGGGCAGCGGCACTCTGGCGGCGATAGCTCCACGGATGTCCTGAACGACACTGCCAAGATCCCGACCGGAGATATTTGCCTGTACGATGACCCGGCGAGACACATTTTCGTGGCTGATGGTATTTGGGCTAGTCCCGCGACTGATCTCGGCCAAAGAGCCGATTGGCACTTTTATACCACCGGGGGCATCGACCAACATGTTTTGGATGGACTCGATCGAATCACGGAACTCTGGTTTGAGCCAGACGACTATATCAAAGGCTTTTTGTCCATCTATGACCTGAGAGACCACCTCGCCTTTGAAGGCAGTCTCGATGATACGCGAAAGCTGCTTGACCGAGATACCATAACGCGATGCAGCGAGACGATCGACCTTGACAGAGATCTGAGGCACTGGCACGATTGGCTCTACGTGCACATCTACGGCTCCCCGTACAGTTTTGACAGTGGCCTCGATCTGCTTGGCGCGTTGATGCAAAATATCCAGGTCGTTGCCATACAGCTTGATAGCAATAGCGGCATTGACTCCCGATAAAGCGTGATCCATGCGATGCTGCAGATAGGATCCCATGTCTGTGACAAGGCCAGGGACATGCGCAAACTCGTGCCGCAAATGATACATCACGTCCTTTTTGTTGCTCTGGTTGACCGGCAGCCTGATGTCGTATTCGCTGGTGTTACTGCCTCCATAATCCTCGCCGCCTTCGGCTCGACCGGCCCTCTGATCCGCAGCGACTACTCCATGCTCTTTTTCGAGGTGGCTGATGAGAGTCTTGCCGGTGTTGAGAGTGGTATCAAGACTGGTACCAGGCGCGGAGCTAGTGACTACGACGAGGTTGTTTTCATCAAAGCTCGGCAAAAAGCTCTTGCCCATCAAAAACACGGGTACGATCGACAATATCAAGGCGCAACCAGCCAGGGAGAGGACCAGACGCGGCCGATGGATGCAAAAAGCAAGGACTGGTCGATACCATCTTTTGAGAGTCACTGCCACTCGGCCCTCACCTCTCTGTCCATCTTGATGACGCAAGAGAATTAAACACAGAGCAGGAGTGACTGTCAACGCCACTACCAGCGATGCCATGAGCGCAGCCAGGTAGGACCAGGCGAGAGGTGCAAAAATCTTGCCTTCGAGGCCACTCAAGGACAATATGGGCAAAAACACCAGGGCGACGATACAGGTGGCGTAGACGACAGAACTGCGCACCTCGCTACTGGCCTCAAAGATGATGCGCCACAAGGACCTCTTGTCCGCAGCGGGGGCGCTATCGTTGAGGATCATGCGTCGATGGACGTTTTCGACATCGATGATGGCATCGTCGACGACCTCGCCGATGGCAATAGCGAGCCCACCAAGAGTCATCGTATTGATACCAAGGCCAAGGCGATCCATGACGATGATTGCCGTCAGGAGAGAGAGAGGGATGGCCGTCAGAGAAATAAAAGCGGTACGCCATTGCTGCAAAAACAAGAGTAGTACCGCCACTACTAGCAGTGCTCCAATCGCTACCGCCTCGGCTACATTTTTGATGGCGACCTCGATAAAATCGGCTTGTCTAAATGTCACCACCATTTTGGCATCTGCAGGAAAAGCGGCCACAACCTGCTGCACGGCCGACTCGATACGTCTGGTGAGATCGAGAGTATTGGCCCCAGGCTGCTTAAAGACTGTCACGACGATACCTGGATGCCCATCGACGATGGCATCTCCGACTTTAAACTGTGATCCGATCCGTACGTCAGCAACATTGCCGATGTCGACGGGCGTCCCGTCACGGGCAGTTATCACGGCATCGGCGATGTCGGCAGGATCGACTACACGCCCGAGTCCGCGCACTAGTGTCTCGTTTTCACGATCACGCATGATGCCGCCTGCAGCATTTGTGTTGCTATCGCCGGACGCCTGAGCGACTTGAGCCAGGGAGACACCATACTGGCGCAGTTTGCGTGGATCGACCAGGACCTGGTATTGCTTTTGGTCGCCTCCAATGACGACCACGTTACTGACACCCTGGACGGCAAGCAAGCGCATCTTGAGCTCATAATCTATGAGGGTGCGCAAGGCCCGCAAATCTGTACCTTCTTGATAAAATCCAAACTTGATCACGTCGCCGGATGCACTGGTAATAGGAGCGAGCGCTGGCTCATCAATGCCATCAGGCAATTTTTTTCGTACGGTCTGGATCTTTTCGGCAACTAGTTGCCTGGCCACAAAAATATTGGTGTCATCATTGAAGATGATAGTGATCACCGACAGTCCAATAGTAGACGTAGAGCGCACTGTCTTGACGCCGATCGTCCCGCTCAAAGCAGCTTCGAGAGGACGCGTGACCAGACTTTCCACCTCCAGAGGAGCAAAACCCTGCGCCTCCGTCATGACTACGACCTGTACAGGAGCAAAATCAGGAAAAACATCGACAGGCATACGCACGGTGGTGCAAGCACCCCAGATCAAAACTATCAATGCCAGCACGCAGACCACATAGCGATTGGCGAGCGACCATTTGATCGCCGCATCGATCATCGCGGTCTAGCTCCACGTCTTTTGCCAAAAAAATACACGACCAGACCTACGATTGCCATGCAAAAGCCGCCAGCCAAAAACATGGTCAAACCGGCAATGCGAGTATCAGCATTGCGGGCTTCTTCTAAAATTTGATCCTGCTCATGCTCCTGGTGATCGTCATGGTCTTCGGCCTGGTGCTTTTTGCTATCGATGGGCCCGGACAACTGCGCAACGCCACTGACTACTATCTGCTGCCCATCAGTCAAGCCACTGACTATTTCGACTAGAGTCCCTGCCCCGCCCCTGCGACCGACCTTGACAGCCACTGGCTCGTAGCGATCGCCATCAGGCGAAACTTTGTATACGTAATCACGATCCTGAATCTTTACCAGAGCAGATCCCGGTATAGCCAGGACACGCGGAGAGCTGCCCTCTGTTTGCTCCTGCCTGAAAACCCTGGCAGTAACAAACATCCCGGGCCGCAAAGCTTGCTTATCGTTAGGCACGACAATGCGCAAATGCGAGGTTCTGGTCTGGGCATCCACGGTCGAGCCAACAGAGGAGACGGTGCCCTGGACGATACTGCCGGTCGGTGTCTTTATCTCGGCACGCGCCCCTTCTCGGATCTGCCCGATCTGCTCTTGATAGATATCGACCATGACCCAGACACGCGAAAGATTGATGATGGCAAACATCTTTTTAGTCTGATCCACTCGCTCGCCAGGGGTGACATTGCGCGTCACTACATAGCCGTCACGCGGCGACACGACATCCAGCTCGGCGCTCACATGACCTCGAGCCAATACACCATCGACTCTTGCAGGAGCAAAACCCATTATCGCCAATTGATCTTTGCCCGCAGAGATGGCGATGGACAATTGTTTGCGGGCTAGCAATATTTCTTGCTGACGACGCGCTTGCAAGGCTTCCAGTCGCACGCGTGCGGCTTTTAGCTCGGTCTCTGCCGTCTGATAATTTTTGCGAGCAGAAATCCCTTCTAGTAATAGGTCTTTTTCCCGATCAAATGCCACTTGAGCAAGATCGAGTTGATTTTTTTTGCAGAGCCACGTCTGCTTTGTATTGGGCCTCCAGCCTGGCTATATCGCTCTCTACTCGATTTTTTTCGTTGATGAGATTGCCGAGAGCGGCTGCTACCTCGGGACTAAAAATAGTCGCCAGAACCTGTCCTTTGCGCACCATGTCGCCTTGCCTTGCAAAAACGCTCTGCACCACACCGCTCACGGCACAATTGATGTCAAATGACTCATTTTCGGAAGCCTGGACCTCGCCAGTCGCCTGTATCGCAGCGTCCAGATCACCGACATCGACAGTCTTTACTCTATCTATAGATAAACCGATCGATCGATCAGCCAGATCGTCCCTGCTGACGACACTTGGCCCGACACTGCTTGCCTGAGCAAAGGCCAGATCGTCACCACCATGATCTCCATGTGCCGATGCCGGAGATGTGAGGATAAACATCATAATGAAAACGCAGGCGATAATGCGCACCACCCACAGGGCCGGAGCAAAAAATAATCGCGTAAGCATATCGATTTGCATATCCGGATTATACCCACACAATCACAATATGTCTCTCGAAAAGCGCTTGAATAGCTTATCTTGACGATACAATGCAAAAGAAAACGGTTTTCAATTTTGATTTACTGATCATTGCCACCAAAGTTTTTGTATGTACGCACATAATAATTGCTGCGCTCGCCCACCAGTTGTACCGAGCCTATCCCAGATGCGCTCTGCGCACCAAGACCTGCAGCGACCGCATCGACCCCTCCCAAACGATCGCTAAAACTGCGCTCTAATTCCAATCTCTCAACCATAGCGATCGCTCACACTTGGAGGGACTGCTCCTTCGGCAGCCTTTGCCCTCTCCCTTTCTGACAATTCCATACGGCGATAATGATCTCTCAATTCCATCAATTTCTGTTGCATTTCTGTGATGGCAGCGCTGCGCGCCTCGAGATATTTGTTGTCTTGCGCTTTATAAACAGGATCGGCACCACATGCAGTACCTACACAAACAAAGCCAGTCATCAAGCTGGCAAGCATCGACAAAGTTATCACTTGTTTGACGCGCATGATATCGTCCCGCAGCAAAATCGAGCACTAGATCGACAAATATTTTGGACGCCATGGGTGAGTTTTTGTGCCTGCAAATAACACGACGGGACAAGTCTGCGGGGTTTGATAAAATAACTGAACGGAAGGAATTGTCAAAAATGTCAGAAATGGACGTTGCAGCGGACTTTGGCGCAAATATAGAGAGATTTACTGGCTTTGCAGGCGATTACGACCGCTTTAGGCCTGCTCCAGAAACTAAATTGGCCGATCTCCTATTACAGATAGCGGGCAATCCATCACCCTTTCTCATAGTGGATCTGGGCTCGGGTACGGGTCTTGCAACCAGGTTCTGGGGCAGATATGGCAAGGCGGTCATCGGCATAGAGCCTAATGACGAGATGCGCAAACTTGCCGAGGCACAGGCTGGCAACAATGTCTATTATCGTGCAGGCTTTGCACACGCCACAGGACTCAGCAATGATTGTGCCGATATGGTCACTTGCAATCAAGCATTGCACTGGATGGAGCCTGAGAGCACATTTAAGGAGGTCCACCGTCTCCTCAAAAAAGGCGGGCTCTTTGCTGCCTGCGATTATGACTGGCCGCCCGTGACCGGCGACTGGCAGGTCGATGAGATGTACAAGCATTGCATGGAGCTCGGCCGCAGGCTAGAGCAAGAACAGGGACATGCCGACCGACTCGTGCGCTATAGCAAAGACGGTCATCTCGGACGCATGGAGGCCAGCAGCCTGTTTGCCCATACTCGTGAGATCGCAATCGACCAGATAGATGAGGGCAATGCCGAGCGTCTAGTAGGTTTGCTGCTGAGCCAGGGACACACCCAGACCCTACTCAAGCATGGCGCCTCAGAGCAAGATCTGGAGATAGATCAACTCCGCAGATTGGCGGATGAAAGATTGGGGCCGGAAATGCAGAGATGGTACTGGACCTTGCGCATTAGAGTGGGCATAAAATAGACAAAAAAGACGGGGTGTCGCAATGACAGAGTCCAGGCCCAAGAGCAATAATCGGTTTTCCAAACTCAAATTTAGCCAAAAAGACTATCATCACCCTGCAGCAGGCTGGGGAGCAGCGATGAGCGTCGGCAAAATCCTCATCCAGCAAGGCGAACTCATCGAGGGAACCCGCGCAGTCTTTGAGATGAACCAGGAAAACAAGGGCTATGATTGTCCTGGCTGTGCCTGGCCGGATGATCGCAAGGGCCTCAAGATGGACATCTGCGAAAACGGCATCAAGCACGTCACCTGGGAGATGACTCCTAAAAGGGTAGGACCGGAGTTTTTTGCCGAGCACACCGTGACCGAGCTATCGACCTGGAGCGAGTTTGCGCTCGAAGACGCCGGGCGCCTCACTCATCCCATGGTTTATGATGCCGCTACCGATAAGTACAAGCCCATTAGCTGGTCGGACGCATTTGCGACAGTCGCCAGGCATATAAACGGGCTTGCAACACCCAATGCAGCATCTTTTTACACCTCCGGCCGCCTCTCAAACGAAGGCACTTTCCTATATCAATTATTTGCGCGAGAGCTCGGCACCAACAATCTGCCCGACTGTTCCAACATGTGTCACGAAGCCAGCGGGCGGGCACTGGCAGCCTCGCTAGGCACCGGCAAAGGCACCGTCGACATGGATGACTGGCACAAGGCGGATGCTATATTTTTGTTGGGGGTCAACGCCGCGACCAATGCCCCCCGCATGCTGACCGCCTTGTCGGAGGGTGTCAAGCACAACAATCTCAAAATAGTGCACATCAATCCACTCGTCGAAGCTGCCACCGGATCGACGATCATTCCTCACGATATCATGGATATGCTGCTATTTAAGGCGACGCCCATCAGCAGCATGATTATGCAACCCCGTATAGGCGGAGACTTTGCCATTATGCGGGGCTTTGGCAAGTATCTCCTCGAGCTTGCTGAGCACGATGCCACCGTTATCGATACCGCCTTCATCCAAAAATACACTTCAGGATTTGACGACTATGTCGCTGCCTGCCGCAAGACCACCTGGGAGGAGATCGAACGCGAATCAGCCCTGAGCAAGCAGGAGATCTGCAAGGCGGCCGATATCTATCGCAACGCCAAATCAGCCATCATTGCCTGGTGTCTCGGTGTCAGCCAGCAGCAATACGGAGTATCAGCGATCCGCGAGATCGTCAACGTCCTATTGCTTCGAGGCAATCTAGGTCGCCTAGGAGCGGGCCCTTGCCCCATCCGTGGTCACAGCAACGTACAAGGCAACCGCACCTGTGGCATCCACCACCGCCCGTCGGAGGCCTGGCTGGCCAAGATGGATGAAGCAACAGGCATCAGATCGCCACGCCAACCTGGCCTAGATACGGTACGCACGATCGAAGGCATGCTCGATGGATCGGTCAAGGTGTTTATGGGCATGGGCGGCAATTTTGCCATAGCGACCCCTGACACAGAGAGAACATTTGCCGGTCTGCGCAATTGCGACCTGACCCTGCATGTATCTACAAAACTCAATCGTAGTCACCTGGTGCATGGACGCGAGGCACTGATCCTGCCCTGCCTCGGCCGGACCGAGATAGACATGCAAAAGAGTGGTCCGCAAAAAATCTCAGTTGAAGACTCCATGTCCAATGTGCATTTGTCCAATGGCTTGAGACCACCAGCATCAGAGCATCTTTTATCCGAACTGGCCATTATCGCTGGTATCGCTCGCGCCACCATGCCCGACTCGCGCATTCCCTGGGAAGACTGGGTCGGCAACTATGATCTCATCAGAGATGTAATGGCAAATGCCCTGACAGGATTCGAAAATTTCAATACCAGAGTCAGAGAAAAATTAGGATTTAGAATCCAGCAACCAGCCCGAGAGCTGCAATTTTTGACACCGACCAAATTAGCCAACTTTAGTGATGGTGCGCTTCCAGACACGAGTCTACCACCCGGCAGATTGATGCTCGGCACATTGAGGTCTCACGATCAATTTAATACCACCATTTATTCTGATGATGATCGATACCGAGGAGTCAAAAATCTGCGCACCTTGCTTTTTATGTCGGAAGCCGACATGCAGGCCCTTAACCTCGACAACTTTGATCTGATCGACATAGAGAGCTTTGCAAGAGACGGCACGACACGAAAAGTCACAGAATATCGCGCAGTCAAGTACGACGTACCTCAAGGGTGTGTATTTGGCTATATGCCAGAGCTCAATGTCCTATGCGCCAATATTGACTACAGCAGAGAGAGCGACCAGCCTGCGATGAAGCAAGTTGCAGTAGAGGTCAGGCCGCACAAGGCCTCCACATGACCGGTGCGCCCACAGACAAACGAGCACGAGATCAAAAAGTCGCAAAAATAAAGCGGCTGTATTTTGATGGCGGCAATAAAACACGTATCACCCAAGCCGATGACGCTATCGCTAGCGAAGAACCTTTGGAAATCGGCGTGACTTTTGCCGACGGACGTAGCCAGAGTGTTGCCGTTACGATGAGGACACCAGGACAAGACGTACAGCTGGCTGCTGGCTTTTTATATACAGAAGGCATCATATCTAGTGCAAGCGACGTCAAAGAGATCATCTTGCATCAGTGCAACCAGGCCGAGGTTATATTGAGTGAGGGCGTACAAGTGCGAGATGATGCCTTTGACAGGCATAGCTTTGTCGCGTCCAGCTGCGGAGTCTGCGGCAAAAGATCCATCGAAGCAGTGCTAGACGTGATGGCCAGATCGATCACCCAAGCACAATCAAGATCAGATTACCAAGGCCTACCTACAATTTGGGACAAAATCGATGAGTGCTTCTTTTTAGATCTGCCCGAGAGATTGAGAGCAAAACAAGCAAATTTTGACTCGACAGGCGGCATACACGCAGCGGCAATATTTGATCCGGACAAAAACATCATTGCCATGGCAGAGGACGTCGGAAGACACAATGCACTGGATAAGGCGATCGGATCTATTCTGCTCGACTCGGACTTGCAAGTACCACTCAACGAGCATGTCCTATTGGTGAGTGGTCGAGCGAGTTTTGAGCTCGTACAAAAGGCTTGCCAGGCCGGTATAAGAGTGATGGCCGCAGTAGGAGCACCCTCTAGTCTGGCTATCGACCTGGCAAGAGAATGCAAAATGACTCTAATCGGTTTTTTGCGTGGCGATCGCTACAACTTATATGTGGACGGGAGAGACTAGTCAACGTTGTTTCACCCATTATTACAGATCTAGCTCTTCAGACGCTTGGAGCAACGCAACAAAGCAATCTGGAGGCTGGCCGCGTTCCAAACCTTTTGCGAAAAGAACATATGGATCGTTTTTATCCCCTTCCTTTCGTTGCGTTTTTTCGTCATTTATCCAGGCATAAACGATAGCCTTATTTTCGCCTGTACTTCCGTAACGAAAAAACAACCGGAAGCGACCAAACTTAGCCCGCTTCCAGTGTTTGTACCCCTTGCCGAGCGTGTTGCCCTGGTTCCACCGGTCATGCCCTGGTTCAGCGGGTATCTCTACGCTGATCAAGTCAGTTATCTTCGCCAAAAGCTTGACGGTTGGGTGCTCTTTATACTTTTCTGGTTGTTGTTCGCGCACCTTTTTGGCGATTGCGAATAGTTTTTCGAATTGAGATTTAAACAACGGGTGCTGAAAGAGTTGAAATCCGTTTACTTGCATGGACACCTATTTGAAGTCATCATCGGTGTAAACAACCCCTTTGGTCAATGCTTTGGCGCGAGCAATTGTTTTAGCATCCAATGGAGACACTGCAGCAGGGTTTTTGTTCAAGTCATTTTCTAAAAATGAGAGGAATGCTCCGACTATGGGATCTTCCTCCTGCTCGATTTCAAGTCTGTCGACGACGGAAATCAACATTTTGCCGGGCCCGATTATGTCAGCACGCACTTCGGCCTGCTGTTTAAATTCAGGATTTTGCTTGAACAGTTCTTTCTCAAAACGAATTGCTTCGGAGGAACCGCTTGTGGTGATTTTTCCTTTGTAATTCATGAAAAGCCTCTAAGCAATGCACTGCGCCTATACGTATCATCGTACGTATGCCCAAATCTGTCAACTCGGCGCCGCTTTTTTGTCTCTCAGTAATCCTCTGGATAAGGCGATCGGATCTATTCTGCAATGGCCGCAGTAGGAGCACCCTCTAGTCTGGCTATCGACCTGGCAAGAGAATGCAAAATGACTCTAATCGGTTTTTTTTTGCGTGGCGATCGCTACAACTTGTATGTGGACGGGAGAGATTAGTCATCCCTAAATGACTCGGGTTTGAGATCGGGATATTTTTCCCAGACATCATCCAGAACCTCAAAAAAATCGCGCCCATCAGTTTACCGACCTCACGTCGATAGTTTTGAAATTCGTCTTGAGTAGCCGATGATTGCACGCTTATAAGGCTATCGTTAAGCAAGGCTATGACCGCTAACATGTCTTTATTGACTTGGATCGCGGCTTCTTTGTCTTCAAACATTTACAGGCCCCTAAACCGTTGACGCCAGGGTATGTGCTTCTTCACCTTATAATTCCCATTTTTCTCGTCCCAAATATAAATGTCTGCAAAAAGAGGAACGACCTTATTTTTGCCTATCTCACGTCCGTCTCTCCAGGCAACATATGGATTTATTATCCTTTGAGAAAATGCCTTTTGCCCAGTATTGCCTGTTAGCAATATCTCTCCTTGCATCGGATATACGAACTCTTGAATAAGCCCTTTCGTATGAAGATCAAGCAATGTACGCACACTACCTTTATCCCAACCAAAAACCACTAATCTGTTGTCGCTGCCAATCCCTGATGACCACCTGCTTGCAAGCTTGTTATTGTCTAGCAAAAATAATGATTCCAGATACATAGCACCAGGGTCAAAAGTAAAGACCGTATCTTCGTCCTTGCAAATCTGAAGCCTTCCCCAACCATATTCCTCTGACCTTTGTACCAATGCGACTAATTTAATGCTTTGCATGCACTCAAAATCTGTCAATGTCCATGATTGCTTTGCTACAAGTTGCTGAGCTGCCGATACTGATGGCGCAGATTGAGCCAACAAAACCGCCATAACTGCAAATTTAATCAAAAGGCAGCTCAGCTTTGAAAGACTCAGCAAAATTTGCTCCTTTTGGCTCCCAAAACTCACCGTTAGACGATGAGATATTTTGCGTTTGAGCAGGTATAAGATCATTATGCAATCAAATTCAAACAGAGAGTCAAAAAAAAAGATCGCCCTTACTTTGGGGCTTACTTTTTTGGCCGGTGCCAGCTGCCTCGCAGTGGCGGTGATAGCAGCACCCAAGACCAGCGCCCAATTGCAGTCTATGGTAGATCTTTTATCCGGCGGCCCATCTTGGAAAAGAGAGTTTGATGCAGCTCTAAAGGCAAAGCGGTCTGGGATCAATGGCCAGGACGCCATCATACAAAAGTGTCTCGAAACCGCAAAGAGTCAGATTACCAATCCGGCTGACATGCTGACCCTGTATCGCGATTATGCTTACCTGCTTTATGATGCCAACGAATGGCAAAAAGCCGAGATACAAATGCAAAAAGCCATAGATTGTGCGCCGCCACATCTCGAGAAAGGCGAGTATATGGCCTTGCTTGTACTCAACATCTATTACGATCGAGGCTACGAAAAGTACAAACGTTACGAATCCACTCGTAAAGGTGATCCAGGCATCGACGATCTAAAAAAATCGATAGCCTTGAGTGATGAACATTTTGGCACTGATGAACCAGATCGATTTTACAAAACTGGTGTGCTGGCAGTAATGCTCCAACAGACAGGAAAAATGGCTGAAGGGGATGAGCTCATGGCACAGTCCATGGCTGCCATTCCAAAGTATGCTAAATTGACCCAGCAGCCTGCCACGCTCTACAAGGATAAAGCTTGCAGCGAAATCAATCACAAGCAACCTCTCGAAGGACTCAAATGGCTACTAAAGGCTCGCAAGACCTCTACCACCGAGCGCAACCCCTATGGCCATATGCGTGATTTTCTCAGGACTTTTAGATACAACTATCAGGAGCCAAAGACTCAGGCAAGCGTCGCGGGCGACCTACTTGCGTCAAAGGACTATACCAAGCTTGATGCTCTTGGAGAAACTTGCCTAAAGCAATGGCACAGTTATCCAGACGGCGATGACGATATCAACCGCTTTTACAAATCACTTTTAGGTCAGACTACACGCGAAGGGCAAGAATCAGATGCAGGCTACAAGGCCAAGATTGAGGCTCTACAGCAATGGCTCAAAGCAAATCCAAAATCATTGCATGCAAAAGTAGCGCTAGCATCGTTATACAAGCAATATGCCTGGTTTGGCCGTGGCAGTGGATTTGCGGATACAGTAACTAGTGATGGATTTGACGCTTTTGACGAGAGGCTAGCTAAGGCAGCAAGTCTGTTGGACAGCGTTCCTAACATCATAGACAAGAATCCACAAGCTGCGACTATTTACAGCGCTGTTTATCTCAATCACTGGCCTGGCCAACAAGAATATTACAATTTTTTAGATAGAGTGCACAAGCATTGGCCAGAATACAAACAGATTGACTCCGCAGCAGAAATAGCCTTATTGCAACGCTGGCACGGAGATGAGGGCGAAGTCGAAAAATTTGTCGAGGAGCGATCGAATCAAATAGCAAAAGACAAAGGCGCGATTGCAGGAGACGAGATGTATGCTTATCTGACCTATCATCATAATTTCGAAGAAAACAAATTTACCCCTGGCAAGGCGATTTACGATTGGCAGAGAGCCAAACGAGGCTGGGAATCGCTCATATCGAGCAATCCACAATTTTTTGAGGATCGATTTTGCTTTTATTGGATGGCGCTCAGTGCAGAGGAGAGTGATGAAGAAATCATTCGTGTTTTCGGCGATACGAGCAAACTCCTCCAACACTCTTAGACATATCATTTCGCGGCTGGTACTTGTTGCATTGCTCACTATGCCGCTCCCGGCACTGGCATGCACTGATTTTGTCCTCACCGCCAGCGATGGCAGCGTCGTCACCGGCCGTAGTATGGAGTGGGGTTCGGATCTGCACTCTCGCATCGTTACTCACCCTCGCGGAGAGTCACTGGCGACAACTGCACCAGGCGGCAAAAAGACTGGAGAGATCAAAAGTCGATATGGCTATTTTGGCGTTGACGCAAATGGTATGGATGTCTCGCTCGATGGCCTAAACGAAAAAGGGCTATCCTACAGCCTGCTCTGGCTGCCTGGCTATACACAATATCAAACTGTTGGCCCGGATCAAGCTGCACAAGCTCTTCCCATCACCGATCTGGGAGCATGGGTCCTGGGCAATTTTGCTACAGTGGCAGAGGTCAAGGCAGCGATCGCTCAAAAGCGCATCTGGGCACCAGACGTGCCTAGCTTTGGAGGTGTCCCGACAGCCCATGTGGCATTGCACGATGCGACCGGCCAAAATCTGGTATTAGAGTTTGTCGGGGGAGAGCAAAAAATTTACGACAATCCCAATGGCGTAATGACCAATGCACCTACGTTCGATTGGCAGATCATCAATCTTTCCAACTATCTCAATCTAAAAGCAGACAACGCTCCAGCGACCAAGATCGGACCGCTACAACTCAAGCCACCTGGTCAGGGATCGGGATTTCTCGGCATGCCCGGAGACTGGACTCCACCATCTCGATTCGTGCGCACGACGGCGCTGGTCAGATATGCCGATCAACCCACCGATGCAGCGCATGCGATCAATCTATCAGAGCACATACTCAATGCCGTAGATATTCCGCTGGGCACTATCCGCGAGGTCATCGACGGCAAAGTCTATAGCGATTACACGCAATGGGCGCTGATCAAAGATCTCAGCAACAAGCGCTTGTATTATCGTAGCTATGAGGATCTCAGTCTCAAGAGTGTTGGCCTGGACGAGACTAATATCGTCACCGGAGCCAAGCGTACGACTTTGGACATTTCAATACCAAAAAATCAATAACGATTTTATTGCCTCGTTGCCATAAGCCAAAGTTATACTCATTTGTACACAAGCTTTACCGTTTCTTGACGCTTGTGCCACTGTTTTGACACCGTCTTGATCCTACTGGGTGTTTGATTAAAGCGTTCGGCTTCAGGCCGTCCGGTAGACGGAGAGTAGCAGTCGTGCCAGCCTTGGATAACACACTAGATCTAGATGTAGTCTGCGTGATCCTCATGGTGGCCATGTGTGCCACCACAGTTGGTTTGGTTACGCTCTGTGCCCGCCTGATGCCTGATACAGAGACGAGATAAACAAAACACCGGAAACCGAGGCGGCCATGTCTGTCTTTTACTATCTAAGCGCGGCGATATCTGCGTTGCTAATGATCTATCTATTTGTCGCTCTGCTTTATCCGGAGCGCTTTTCATCATGATATTCATCATTTTTACGATTGTGCTCGTGGCTTTAGCCATCCCAATGGGCAGCTACATAGCGCATGTTCTAGAGGCTGACGGCACCATATTGCACATGAACTGGCTCAGCAAAATCGAGGACAGATTTTTTGCCTTAATTGGTATCGATGCAAAACAAGACATGGATTGGCGTCAGTATTGCATGTCCATGCTGGTCTTTAGCTTTATCGGGCTTGCCTTTGTCTATCTCATCCAAAGACTGCAAGGCCTTACGCTCATGCCCGCCAATCCCCAGCATTTTGTCTCGGTGACACCCGCTCTCGCTACAAACACAGCAGTTAGCTTTGTGACCAACACCAACTGGCAGGCTTATGGTGGAGAGACGACAATGTCTTATCTCACACAGATGCTAGCACTCGCCAGTCAAAACTTTCTTTCGGCAGCTACCGGCATTGCGATCTTAGCGGCATTGACGAGAGCTTTTAAGAAGCAGCCTTCTGGCCTCGGCAATTTTTGGAGAGATCTTTGCCGGAGCACCCTGCTCATACTCATGCCTCTGTCTATCGCATTTGCTCTTTTGCTCGTGAGCCAGGGCTGCCCACAGACTCTTTCCCCCAGCCAGGCATATACGCCCTATCTCTCGACCAGGCAAGCCGATGCCAGTGGAGTGCAGACACAGCAAATCGCCATGGGGCCTATCGCGTCTCAAATCGCGATCAAACAACTTGGCACCAATGGAGGTGGCTATTTCAACACCAATTCGGCACATCCATATGAAAACCCCACTCCACTCTCCAATTTTTTAGAGACCCTGGCGATTCTGCTCATACCTGCAGCGCTCTGCCAGACATTTGGTGTGATGACCGGTGCAAAAAAACAAGGATGGGCCTTGCTCGCGGTGATGCTAATCCTCTTTGGCGCAGCATTATGTGCAGCTATTTATGGTGAAAATGCCCTCCCCCTCGCAGGCAGCAATATGGTCAATATGGAAGGCAAAGAAGTCCGCATCGGCGAGGACGCGTCCATCTTATGGGCCGTCGCCACCACTGCCGCCTCAAACGGCTCAGTCAATGCCATGCACGATAGCTTGAGTCCTCTAGGCGGCCTGGTGCCGATGTTTTTGATGCAACTCGGCGAAGTGGTCTTTGGCGGGGTCGGCTCCGGACTCTACGGCCTGATCGTTTTTGCCTTGATCACAGTGTTTATCTCTGGCCTGATGGTCGGTCGCACCCCCGAGTTTCTCTCAAAAAAAATCGAAGCCTTTGAGATCAAAATGTGCTCGCTCGTCATACTTGTGCCACCGATTGCCGTATTGATCGGCACCGCCATCGCCGTATCGTGCGAGGCAGGACGGTCGGCGGTTCTCAACACGGGCCCGCATGCATTTTCCGAGATACTCTATGCATTTTCGTCCGCCGGCAACAACAACGGCAGTGCATTTGCTGGCTTGAGTGCAAACTCGGTCTTTTACAATGTCCTGCTCGCGATCGCCATGTGGATCTCGCGGTTTTGGCTGGCCGTACCTGTTCTCGCGCTCGCCGGCAGTATCTCTCGTAAACGGTCGGTGCCCGTGGGCGCGGGTACCATGCCAACGGACAATGCACTCTTTGTGATGCTTTTGATCGGTGTAGTAATCGTGTTTGGAGGCTTGACCTTTGTACCGGCTCTAGCACTTGGCCCTATAGTCGAGCATCTGATGGAGATCAAGCCATGAGCGTCAAGCCGCAATCGAGCCTCCTGTCCAAACAAATGCTGATACCAGCTATCCTCCAGTCGGTGCAAAAGCTGGATCCCCGCAAACAATGGGGCAATCCCGTCATGTTTATCGTCGAGCTCGGCAGTCTTATGACGACAGTGCTGGCTCTAATGGCGTTCGGTGGGACTGGTGAGTCATCGTTTGGATTTGTTGCCGCAATTTCATTGTGGCTCTGGTTTACAGTACTCTTTGCCAATTTTGCCGAGTCTCTGGCCGAAGGGCGGGGCAAAGCGCAGGCTGCCAGTTTGAAAGAGGCCGCCAAAGAAGTACCGGCAATCAGACTCAAACAGCAGCAGGACAGGCAATCGCTCAAGAGCGGAGATTTTAGCAAGGTCCCCCAAGAGACAGTCGCATCGAGCACTCTCAAAAAGGGCGATATCGTTCTAGTGAAAGTAGGAGATGTCATCCCCTGCGACGGCGAGGCCATAGCGGGAGTTGCATCGGTCGATGAGAGTGCGATAACAGGAGAAAGCGCACCGGTCATTAGAGAGGCCGGCGGGGATCGCAGTGCCGTTACTGGCGGTACCACGATCTTGTCCGACTGGCTGGTGATAGAGGTGACGAGCGAGCCAGGGCAGAGCTTTCTCGATCGCATGATCGGCATGGTCGAGGGCGCCAAGCGACAAAGGACGCCAAACGAGATTGCGCTCAGCATCTTGCTGACGGCGCTTACCATGGTCTTTCTCCTCGTCACCTGCACCCTGTATCCGTTTTCTGCTTATAGTGTGCAACTGGCTGGCAAGGGCTCACCTATCACTTTAACTGTGCTGATTGCTCTACTGGTCTGCCTCATACCTACTACCATAGGCGGCTTGCTATCGGCGATCGGTATTGCCGGCATGGACAGGTTGATCAAAAACAATGTCATCGCCATGTCAGGTAGAGCCGTAGAAGCCGCCGGAGATGTCGACGTACTGCTCCTGGACAAGACAGGCACAATAACGCTAGGCAATCGTCAGGCCGCTGAGTTTTTACCGGCACCAGGCATAGAGGCTAAAGACCTAGCGAGGTCTGCACAGATCGCCTCTCTTGCCGACGAGACCCCCGAAGGCCGCAGCATCGTAGTCCTCGCAAAACAGCTATTTGATCTGAGAGCCGTGGATCTAGCGGAGATCGGCGCCAGCTTTGTGCCTTTTACCGCCCAGACACGCATGAGTGGAGCAGATCTAAGTGCAGGGAGAAAAATTAGAAAGGGAGCGGTGGATGCAATAGAAAAATACATCCGGTCTCTGGGAGGAAAGGTGCCAGCTGAGATCTCAGCCATAGCTCAGGACATCTCGCGCAAGGGTGGCACACCACTATTGGTGGCAGACGGCGATCGGGTAATGGGTGCAGTCTATCTCAAGGATATCGTAAAGGGCGGGATCAAAGAGCGCTTTGCCCAGTTGAGGGCTATGGGCATCAAAACCATTATGATCACGGGAGACAACCCACTGACTGCCGCTGCTATCGCCGCTGAGGCTGGGGTGGATGACTATCTGGCCGAAGCCACCCCAGAAGACAAATTGGCTTTGATCCGCAAGACTCAGGCCGGAGGCAGGCTCGTAGCGATGACTGGCGACGGCACCAATGACGCCCCAGCACTAGCTCAAGCAGATGTGGCAGTAGCGATGAATACCGGCACGCAAGCAGCAAAAGAAGCCTGCAACATGGTCGATCTCGACTCGAGTCCGACTAAACTAATCACGATCGTCGAGATCGGCAAGCAATTATTGATGACTCGCGGATCTCTCACCACATTTAGTATCGCCAACGATATCGCCAAATATTTCGCCATCATCCCTGCTGCTTTCTCCTCCACCTACCCGCTCCTCGACAGGCTCAACATAATGCGTCTATCCAGCCCAGAGAGCGCGGTAATGTCGGCGGTCATATTTAATGCCCTGATCATCCTCCTGCTCTTGCCACTAGCTCTGCGTGGCGTCAGATACAGAGCAGTCGGCGCACAGATCCTATTGCGGGACAATCTATTGATATACGGCCTGGGCGGCATCATTGCACCGTTTATAGGCATCAAGGCGATCGACATGATCCTGACAGCGCTCCGCCTGATCTGAGTGAGGTAAACAAAATGCAAGCTCAAAAAAAGACCACAAAGATCATCGCTCCGGCCCTCACCGTGTTTGCAGTCTTGACAGTGATCACAGGGGTCGTCTATCCACTCGCAATGACTGCCATAGCTCAAGCGACTATGCCATACCAGGCCAATGGCTCGCTCATCAAAGCATCTGACGGAAAGGTCATCGGCTCAGCACTCCTGGGCCAGGCCTTTGATCTTGCTCGTGAGGACTATTTTGCCTCCAGGCCTTCTGCCACTACTCCACCGTACAATGCAGCCTCTTCGGGTGCCTCCAATCTGGCAGCTTCTAATCCAGCATTTAAAAAGGCAATAGCGGCACGCCAAATCGCTTATGCCGGGTCTGGTCCATGCCCTGCCGACCTGCTTTGTGCCTCGGGCTCGGGCCTGGATCCAGATATATCGGTGTCGGCGGCACGTTACCAGGCAAGGCGAGTAGCAAAGGCTCGGGGACTGAGTCAGACACAAATACATGCCCTCATCGACAGCTGCATCATCAAGCCTCAACTCGGTATCTTAGGGGAGCCGCGCATCAATATCCTTTCTCTCAATATGGCACTAGATCATGAAAGCAAGAGATGAGCCACGCAGACTGCCACCAGAAGCCTTTTTGCAGAGGCTGGATGACGAAGGCCAGGAGCGCAAGAAAGGGCGGCTCAAAATCTTTCTTGGTTATTCGGCTGGAGTAGGCAAGACCTGCGCGATGCTCCAGGAAGCCAGCAAGGCCGTCGCCGCCGGCGCGGACGTGGTCGTGGGCATCGTCGAGAGTCATGGAAGGGCCGAGACAGCTCGTTTGATCCAGGGACTGGAGGTCCTCCCGCCGCGTCATATGACCGGCGAGGACAAGCACGCCGGAGTCGAATTTGACATAGACATGGCCCTGGCCAGACGGCCACAAAAAATACTGGTGGACGAGCTTGCACACACCAATGTGCGTGGCTCTCGCAACGAAAAGCGCTGGCAGGACGTTCGTGAATTATTAGAGGCAGGCATCGATGTCGACACCTGCCTCAACGTGCAGCACGTAGAGAGTCTGCACGACATAGTAGCCCAGATCACAGGCGTCAAGGTCCAGGAGCGCGTACCTGATTCGTTTATAGAGCAAGCAGTCGAGCTCGAACTCATAGACCTGCCACCAGATGTGCTCCTGGAAAGACTGCGCAATGGCCTCGTATATGGTGCCGATCGAGCCGAGCGGGCCATGCAAAATTTTTTTCGCAAGGGCAACCTCATCGCGCTACGCGAGCTCTCTCTGCGTTACACTGCCAACCATGTCGAAAAGCAGATGTTGCGATACAAAGAAATCGAAGGCATCGAGCGCATCTGGCCGACCTCCGATTGTATACTCGTTTGCGTTAGCGCAAGCCCTCAATCTATGCGCCTCGTACGTGCCGGCAAGCGTATGGCCGACGCGCTCAAGTCGCGCTGGATCTGCGTATTTGTCGCGCGGCCAGGCCATCACGAGCATGTCGCGCGACGCGATCGAGCCAGGCTGTACCGCACGCTGAGCCAGGCTGAACTCTTGGGAGCCGAGGTCGTCGAGTTGCTCGATGATGATATCGCTGGCTGCCTGGCGGATTTTGCCGTACGCAAAAATGCCTCCAGGATAGTAATAGGCAAAACTGCAGGATCGAGACTGAGAGAAATACTCAGTGGTGGTTCGCTCGTAGATCGCTTGGTGAGATTGAGTGGAGAAATCGATGTCTTAGTCATAGGTGGCGGAGAGACGGATCAAATCGCCAGGTATCCCGAGCTACCCACGCAATTGAAGCGCAAAAGGCACAGAGGACGCGCCTATGCGCTATCTCTGATCTATATATTTGCTGCTTCGTGCGTAGCGACAATGCTAAGAGATAAATTGGAAGCCGCCAATCTCATCATGCTCTACATGCTGGCCGTCACGGTTACAGCCTTGTACTGCGGGCGAGGGCCGGCCGTGATGGCCAGCTTTTTGAGCGTAGCGGTCTTTGATTTTTGCTTTGTACCGCCATTTTATACTTTTGCTGTTTCCGACACGCAATACCTGGTGACTTTCATCATCATGCTGGTGATCGCTCTCACCATCACTACCCTTGCATCGCGTATGCGAGACCAAGCGCACGCGGTCGCCGAAAGAGAGCGCAAGACATCCAGTCTCTACTCATTTTCACGGCAACTGGCCTCAGCTTCGAGCCGAGCGCAGGTAATGGCTCTCGGCAAGGCACATATCGAGGAGATCTTTGACTGTAGATGCGAGATCGCACTCGATATTAGCGACTGTATCGAGGCGGACCCAGCCATCGTGGATTGGGTGCTCAAAAACAATATTGCAGCCGGCTTATCGACGTCCACCCTGCCAGCGGCTCCATATCTATATCTGCCTATGCGCGTGACACTCAAAGACCCGGTCACAATAGGCGTAGTGGCGGTCAAACCAGTGCAGAGCGACTATGATCTAGACAAGCAAAAGCTGCTCGAGACCTTTGTCTCCATCCTCGCTCAGTCGATCCAGAGCCAAAATCAGTAAAACCACTGCTCTGCCCGCAAAAGCTCCACGGCGATTTCACGGATACAGATTGCAAAAGCAAACTGCGTCTGCTCGAGCACCGTCAGCGATGCCAGGCCATTTTTGTCCTTTGGATACTTAAGTGGCACATTCCAAAAAGGCAGCTTGCCGGGTCCTGGCTCAACGAGCCCATGTTCGGCAGGTCTAAAGGGTATGCCACCATACTCCTGATACCACTCCTGCAGCATGACACCTACGCGAGCTTTAGAGCGCTCAAAATACTTGAGACCGGCTTCCGAGCTGCATGCCGAGGTCTGAGCAAAGAGCTCAGCGTGCTTTTCGCGTGCGCGACTGCATGCTTGATCGATGCGATCCTGACCGGTGAGATTGTGAGACTCTTCACGAGGACCGACGGTGATACCCGAGAGCAACTCGGTCATGATACAGAGCACACGCTGGACGGCAGCGTGCGTCCGTCTGATGCCCCTGAGAGCCATAGGTTTGACCTCAGGCAGCAAGAGATCAAAGGAGTCGGCAAAACTAGCCATAGCAGACTCTAGCGAATCATATATGGTGGCATCCTCAAAATATGACTCGGTATTGGGGCCACGTATCAATGCGATCTTGGCAAATCCATCGGGATTGTTGTAATTGATCGAGTGATCGCCGGCGATCAGAGCATGAGCAATACGGGAACCGGGCACGTCCGGATGCGGCACGTACCAGTCTTCTATATCGATCATCTGGAGGTATTCGCGCTCTTCGGGAGTAAAGTCGATCCGCCCCAGATCAGCCGTGAGATAGCCTCGGTTGTAAGGATTCTTGATCTTGCTATAGATGGACAGGATAGTGTGCTTTACTCGCGGAACTCGCTTGCCGTCCACGTCAAAATTCATCAGGCCTGTCCGGCTAAAAGAATCAAATGAGTCTACGCCTAGTTTGCGACAGAGCATGAGGGCCACGGTGCGAGCCATAAACTCGGGTGGTGCCACCTGGTGCTGTTTGATGGCAAGATTGATACGCTCGGCAGCCGCCATATGTTGAGGCTGAGACAGGTCCCACACAAGCGAGAGGGCCTGTACTGCGGCCTCGGCGCCATGGATATTGTGGATGATGAAATTTTTGCGGTCCTTGACGGCATCAGAAAAAATTGAGGCAATGAGAGCGTCACGAGTCTCGGCAGGACTGAGGCGCAACACCAGCGCCGCATCGAGCACCTGATCTAGCTCGGCCCGGGTATGCTTCCAGTTCATCTGCTGATAGCCGGAGCTGGGGCTCTCCTTGTCGAGCGCTTCAAGTCTCAGGTAGTTGTCACGCACCAGGGCGAGACAGTGCCAGACGGCGTCCTTGTCTTGCCGGCTTAGCCCAGACTCTGACTCGAGCTTGTAAAAAATATTGGTGACCTTACCCGCAGCGGTCATAACGGGGACGTCCATCAAATCAGCCCTGAGATCGGAGATGGCACGCGTCAGGTCGGGAATGGGCGCAAAAAGGTCCGCCCACCGGCCATGTCCACTCAAATCCGTTATTTGCTTGCTTACGATCATTTGTAAATCAGAGCCTATTTTAAATAAGAGCCTATTTTAAATCAGAGCCTATTTTAAAACCTAGATTTTGCCCCCGCGCTCGAGCACCCAGGCGATACTGCGACGCATTCCCTCTTTTAATTCCACTTGCGGCCGATATCCAAGCCCCCTTTCAGCTCCGATTATAGTGCCAGCGATGGTCTTATTCATTTCTGATAAAACGTGGACCTTTTGATGATACATCCCCAGGGCTTGCAGCCCTGCATCCATGGCCATAGCCACCTCCGAGGCCAGATTGGGCAAGTGCATGCGCCCATGCTTGCATGCTAGACCAAAATCACTTTCTAAAAGGTCTTCGATAGTATCGACTATTTCCACCATCGTATATGGTCGCCGATCGGAGATCCAAAAGGTCTGCCCGGCCGCGCTGTCGACCCGCTCTGCCAGGAGCATCGCCTGGCAGATATTATCGACATAGGCCATCGAGCGCAGATTGAGGCCATCACCGACGATTGGAGCCTTGCCCTGGCGTATCAGGCTAAAAAACAAGCTCTGCCTGGGTGGTTGACCCGGCCCATAAAACCAGGGCGGACGCAAAATGACTACCTCCAGCCCTTGATCGGCGGCAGCCTTGATAGCGAGCTCGGCTTTTTGCTTGGAGCGGCCGTAACCCATATAAGGACTGTAGGAGGAAAAATCATCAAAAAAATCGGTGGCAGCGCGGGATTTATTCACCCCCAGGGGACTGTTGGAAGAAATATAAATGAGTCGCTTGACGCCTGCGGTCAGGGCAGCCTGGACAAGCTTTTCGGTGCCCCTTGCATTGATCGCGTCAAAATCACTAGCGCCAAAAAACGATCCCGGATGCACCACTCCAGCTATATGAAAAACCGTGGCACCGCGGCTATCGGCAAAAAGACTATCCAAGCCCTCACCAGTCCTTAGATCCCCTAACACCGGCTCGATGGACTCGGCGTATGACTTCAACTCGCCAACATTGGCACCGGCGAGAGTAAGAGTCTTGATGGGGCGAGGCAGTCTATCATTGAGAGCCATCAAGTCTGGACCACAAAGATCAGGATCGAGACCAAGAGCCAGAGCCCTGATTAACCTGTTGCCGAGCCACCCGGGGGCACCAGTGACGATGGCACAAGTACTGGGAGGAGGCGACAATACTGGTATTGCAAACTCTGGCACGGTTATCCTCGGTACGGTTTTATCTTTGCCCCTGTTTTCGATAAATCTCTCTGTATTTCGCATGGCAAGTGCCATGATAGTCCCCTGAGGATTGATGCCAGGCGAATCAGGCAGGATGCTGGCGTCATTGACATAGAGATTGTCCAGGTCCCATATTTTGCCAAACGAGTCGGCTGCGCACATAGAGCGATTATTGCCGATCGGACAGGCAGAAAAAGCATGGACGGTAGTGAGACTAATGCTGGCTGGTCGGAGGTCTTGGTCCAGATAGCGTGCAGCGGCCAATTTGCTATCGATGACAGGCAGACCGGAGACACACGGATGCACGCTGATGGCTCCTGCCTCGAGGAGGAGCATCGACATGCGAGCCATGCCTTGACTGAGATTGTGCACGTCGTGCGCCGATAGACGGTATCTCAGACGAGGCTCTCCATCATCCAGCAATGATGATCGTACGGTACCGGCACCGGTGCCTCGCACGGCTACATAATAAGTGGCCATGTCTCGATAACGTCTCATTAAATGAGCATTGGCATCAAAGTTGTCGCCTAGATTGAGGGCGAGGTGCCCGGGGCTAAAAAAAGCACCGCCCATGGAGACATCCGGCCAAAATTCCTTTATCTGCAAGAGAGGCAAGACAGTCTTGTCAGCGTCCAGGTGCTCGTCAAAAAGAGCTGAGATCTTGAGCATAGGATGTATATGAAAAGTATCGCCAACGTGACGACGAATCATGGAACGCCTAAGCAATGCCGGAGTCTGAGTGGGACCGGCACAAACAAAGACGTGCTCGGCGGACCACCTCTCCAGGTGAGTGGCTCTGTCTTGCAGATCGAGCATCTCGGCCAGCACTCCCACAGCTCGGCGACCATCACGCAAAATCATCCGGGCACGCGCGCCAGTAACAAATTTCACGCCCAGATCACGCGCCCTGGGTATGATCGTCGCACTCATGCCCTGACCTGGATTGCCAGGCAAAGAGCCCGCTCTCTGCGTACTGCTCGCGCACCTGGGTACTTGCTGATGCGACCAGCCCATGGCCTGAATACCATCTTGCATGATGCGTGTCGATGGCGGCCATTGCTCAGGAGGCAAGCTTGCTACTTTGAGGATATCCTCCAAATAAGCATAGTATTGCTCCATCTCGTCAAAGCCAGCAGCATCGAGGCCAAATCGAGACCGCCAGCGCAGGAGAAACTCGGGTGGCAGTCTATGCCAAAAGCCCGAGTTAATCTCGGTGCTACCGCCAAGCAGGCGTCCCTGCACAAAACCGATCGGCACCGGCCCCAGGATAGGCGTCATGCCTCGATTACGATAATAGAGTTCCATCAAGTCCGTGGTAGCCAGAGCGGCTAAGGGTTTTTGCTCGGGCACGGCATGGCCGTCTTCGAGCACGGTCACGTCAAAGCCAGCCTCGGCCAATCGCAGGGCAGTGATTGCACCACCAGCGCCACTACCGATTATGAGGACCTGGGATTTTTTCATGTGCTTTCACTCGCTTCCAGGCTACGAATAACGCTGGCGTTTTCAAAATAGGCAAGCAGAAGCAAACTGCGGAGGAGCTTGAAAAACCGTCTGCCAAACCCCGGTCCGCGATACGATAGCCAGTCTACAGCACGCTTACGCGTATCGAGCGAAAGATCGGCAAATGGTTTGAGAGTCGAGCATATTGCAGCAAAAGCGATACAAGCTGCAGCGAGCCGACAGGCGAGATTGAGCGACCGCGGCAAAGCTTCCAGCTGCCTGAGCATAAAGCAGGTACTCTGGCGGCGGGCTTCCTGGATCTGACCGACCGATACCACTGGTACTTTATCCAGGCCATGATTTGCACAATCACTGAGTATGGCTTCGGTCAGCGCCAGCCAAAAAGCATCCGGCTGGCTGGCTTTATCAATTTGTGCTGTCGCTTGCACAGGAGTCGACTGGGCCTTCATCAGGCTGCGATTGAGCGAGGCAAATGCACTAAACTCGATACCATAGACCGATATCGCCAAAGCACCCCATATGGTGACTGTCGCAAAAAATATAAAATGCACGATCACGGCATAAGATAGAGCAACAGAGGCAGTGATACCGGTCCCGGCAAAAAAGGTCTGCATGGCAGAGCTGCAAAACATATGATAGGTCCCGACAAATCCAGGCGTAGAGGGCAGCAGTATGCCCAGGTTGGTGGCACTCATGACTGCCAGGGCCTTGACATAGTCCAGATAGCTGGAAGCCAGCGCAAAGCATGGCAAGATGCAGGCAAACATCAGTGCCTCAGCTGCCCAGACGGCAAAACTCAATATGACTAGTCGCATGGCGCGCGCGCCATCCCGCAGCACGGTAAATCCCCTGACCATTTCACTCATGGCACTAACTGCCGCATCGTGGGCCTTGTTCCCTAGCGGTTGCGTCAAGAGCGATACAAAATCAACGGCCATTTCGGGCAAGAGCGCCATAGTTAGGGCAATGCCACTTGCCACCATAAAAATACTCATGGCCACGACGGCCATGCCCTGGGCCATCGCATCTTGCGAACGGGCTGCCGAAAGAGCAAAGATAGCCACTATAACCAGACCATCCATGCTGCGCTCGATAAAAGTCAGACCCAGGGTCCGTGCATACGGCAGCCCTGTACGCTCCGACAATACCCAGGCTCGGGCGAGTTCGCCTAACCTGGCCGGCAAGAGATTGTTGACAGCGTAACCGATAGCCACGATATTGGAAGCGTCGATAGTCCCCAACACGCTGTCGCGCTCCACCAATACAGCCAGCCTCACCCCTCGCAGGAGCATGCCTATAACATAGGCCAGGAGGGCGAGCGGCACCCATGGCAGATAATCCGCCGACTCAAATGCTCGCGTCAGGTGACTGGCATCGATGCGGCTGTTGCACACCACCGCTGCCGTCAGGCCGATGCTGATGGCAAGACCGATTAAGGTATGCAAAGCCTTGTCAGTGGTCAAAATGGTTCTCAGGTGTAGTATTCAAAATTTGTGGGCAACAAAATAATAGATTCTATATTGGGGATATCGCAATAGAAACCTCGGTCATCGACGAAACCAGTCTGCGCAATTATTTTCGCCGCACCCTCAATGTGCCCGGCGGTGCGTCTCGCAAGCAACTCAGGCAAGCAAGAGACAAGAGGGCCGACATATTGCGCAATGCCTTGCTTGCCGCTCAGAGCAAGGCCGCCGACCCAGCAGGGCTTGTGGCAAATGACCCGGCAGAGGCGACAAAGTACGAGAGCTGGCTTTCGGTGACCAATCTAGCCTATGACTGCTTGAGCGACTTTCAAAAGTTCAGGCTTTTTCAAAAAAGTGGCAGACCACAGGATCTCCCGCCGTTAGAGCAGTTGCAGGCATTGCTGGGCGAGGCGCAGATCAAGCCGCTGCCTGAGTCGATCCGGGCCAGACGTGAGGCCAGAGCCCAGGAGAAAGTAGAGAGATTGATCGCCCTGGCTGGCAATGCGGTGCGGCAAAAAGCCCAGGAGATCTTTGAAGCAGTCCGAGCCAGCGATAGCGGCCACGGCAAACTTCCTGATTCGGACGATTTTTATCAGACAGTCTACAAGCAATCTCTTGCTGCCGGCAAGGCGATCAGGGATCAAGAGCTCGAGATCATGAGCCGCTCCAAGCTCCCAGTAGATGCGACCACCTTGTCAGTGATCGACGAAGAGCTCATCAATGCAGCCGAAATTGCAGCACATATGCAATATGACCATCTCGAAGATCTCGCCGCCGCACGCAGCGAGCGCCCCAATACAAAAAATCGCGCCGTGGCTCTCGGGCTGACGATAGTCATCTCAGGTCTCGTCGCAGGCTATGCCCTATTGGCCAATATGCAAGCACCCAGCTGGCGATCGGTTGCAGGAGCAGGCAAGGGTGCAGTAGCAGGGTTTAAGGTCCCGGATCTCAATCAGGTCACAGCCTGCGAGTCTTACAACATCACTCCCAGAGACAAGGACACCCCGCTCAAGACCCTACGCGAGGCCACCGCTTTTATGTCTGGCACTGCAGGCGGTGCAGGACTGGCCGGCCCGACCACAAAACAAAGCCAGGCAGCAAATGCTTACACTGCAGGGCTCGAAGCCATTTCACAAAATCATATCGATCAAGGCATGGCTTTTTTTAAGCAAGCCGATATTGCCGGCCGAGGCGAGGGCGGGTTCTGCCAGGCCCGTTACAATCAAGGCGCACTCAATCTACAGTTTTTGGAGTTTGATCGCACCATCACCTTGCTGACCTCTATGCTCAACGAAAAAATAATCGCTCTTGTAGCAGGCAATAAGGGCAGGCACCCTGTTAGCACTATAGATAGTGGCGCCGCATGCTTTGCGCAAGGATTGTACAACAGGGGGCTGGCCCACCAACAACTGGCTGAGCGTCAGCTTGCCGGGGACGGACCATTATCAGAGGCCGCTAGACTGGATGCCATCGGCCATTTGAGAAAGGCCGCTAAAAACTATCAGGCAGCACTCGATCTGGATCCACAGATGGCCCAGGCAGCCTACAATAAGGCGCTGGCAGCCGCGAGGCTGGGGGAGCAAAATGAAGCAAGGGACGACTTTAACCGAGCTCTCAAGATAGATGAGGATATGGATGCCGCTAGATACAATCTAGAGCAATTAAGCGGCAAAGGTTCAGGCGCTGCCGCCCCCCTGGCGCCTCTCGGTCCCGTCGGTCCCATGGGCCCCTAGATCCACGGTCATATAAAGGTGAAAAGAATTATTTGCCTTCGCGCTTTTGCAGCACAGCCTGAGTAAATCCACCGTGCTGGTCGTGCTTGGAATCAATATAAGCCCAGTCCTCTATATCGTTTTTAGCAACCGAGACCGTCATGCCTGCCTTAACACTGGGCATCACTACGGAGTCTTTTTCGAGACGACCGACCATCTTGTTTTCTTGCAAAGTAGTGACATTGATCCATTTGTATTCGGACCCATTGTTACCATGCATGATGGCTTTGACTGCAAATTTTTCGTCTGGTTTACGGGCTCTGAAAGCCGCCTCAAACTCAGGCAGGCTGTCTTTGGCCTGCTGCACAGCCTTGCTCATCTCAGGATCGTCATTTTTTTGAAAGCTATAACCAGAAGGGGCTGGTGGAGTTTGAGTCGGCACGAGCGAGCCCCCTTTTGAGCCGCATCCAGTCATTAGCGGCCCAAGAGCAAATAAAACACATGCTGTGACCTTTAGATGGGACCATTTTGTATTTTTTGCCACAGCCAGCCCCTTTTGAAAGTATGAAAAATGATTTTACACCAAAAATTTTTGCTAGGAGCCGGGGCGACGCGAGAGAGCCTTTATTAGACCAAGAAGAATCCCCTGTTGAATGGGACTTCGATGTCGAGAAGCATGATCTTTGCTCTCCGTATCTGCCCCCTTGCTAGCGACAAATGAGTCATAAGCCTGGATCAACATCTGTGTATTGCTGTATTTGCACTTAAACCCAATCTCCTCGAGAGGAGAAAGGTCAAAATAAAAATCCTCGCCATAAGTGAGATAGTGCCAGGGGGCCAGAGGACTCAAATGCAAACGATCGAGAATACCCAGTCCAACCCTGGCAAGAGAGGCAGGCAGATGACGCACGCGAGACTTTGATCGAGCATGCGCAATCAGGGTCTCCAGGTCGTCTTGCAGAGTGCCAAACTCAGAGGTACCAACATTAAAGATGCCGTATCGCTCTTGAGCCAGAAGCCTCATATGACAATCGATAAGATCATCGGCATGCAAAAACTGGATCTTGTTGCGCCCCGAGCCGATCACATAGATATCTACGTCCTGGCTGATCCAATCAAACAGTACTTGAAAAATCCCTAGTCTGCCGGCAGCAATTATGGTGCGTGGTCTGATGGCAATAAATGCCATACCGTATTTTTTTGCAATCTCCATAGCCGCGCGCTCGGCTTCTAACTTGCTCCGGCCATAGATCTCCAGAGGATGGCAGGGGGTATCGGCAGTCACCGGGCATGGTGGCGCTCCAAATATTGCAGAAGAGCTGGTAAAGACAAAGGCAGACACTCCGGCCTTTCCTGCAGCCTCTGCAACAATCCTCGTCCCGCCTACATTGACGGTCTCAAATCTTTCTCCTGCCTTGGTCAAAGGCACTAATGCAGCTGTATGATGCACCACATCTATATTTTGCGCCATAACAGCCTCTACTGCCTGCACATCTGTTACGTCTGCGATGATGTACTTTGCCCCATTTACTGGATTGCTCTCAGGGTGGATGTCAAAGCCAATGACATCGTGCCCGTCTCTGACCAGACGCTCGATCAGTAAATGGCCCAAAAAACCAGATCCGCCAGTCACCAGGTGACGCATGATGCGAGCCTCCATTTATTGGGCCAAATATTGCTAGTATTGTGCGAGTATCGAGCGTGAGACATAAATAGTGAGCGACTTAGACAAATTGCTCGGCAAGGGACGCAAGATAACGCTTAAGATGCCGGGCTGCACTTCCAATCTTGGCGCAGGTCTTGACTGCCTGGGACTGGCTCTAAATATTTATAGTCGCATGTCCTTTTTTTTGCTACCCGCAAATGACCCAGGCATACCGCTGATAAGCTACCGCGGAGCGATCGACAAAAGCAGCCTGGCGCAAGATCAAGGCAAGCTCACTTATACGATACTCTCGCGCCTCTGGCAGCGCGACCACCACATCCTCGAGCGCGTGAGGATCATTGTCGACTCGGATATACCCCTTGGTGTAGGTCTTGGATCCAGTGCCACGGCAATACTTGGGGCGCTCTGGGCAGCCAGCGTGCTGCAGGATCGCATCCCCACCACAGCGACTTTGCTTGCCGAAGCCCGAGAAATGGAGGGGCACGCCGAATCCCTTGCAGCATCTCTCCTGGGTGGACTCGTTGTCTGCGGCCAGTCCAATGACGGCAAGCGGATAGTGACACAGAGACTCAATTGGCCTAAAGACTGGCATGTTATAGTCGTCTCTCCGTGGTATTCGCTGACCACAGCCATGTCTCGCTCGGTCTTGCCCAAAAACGTCAAGCTCTCCGATGCTCAGCACAATGTCGGCAAAGTCGCACAGCTCGTGGCAGCCATCGCTCGCAATGACGAGGTAGCATTGCGCGAATCCTTTGACGATCGTTTGCACGAGCCTTATCGCAGTCAATTGGTGCCGGAGCTCAATCAGCTCAGACAATTGCTGGTGGGCTCCCCGATAATGGGCTGTGCTCTATCGGGTGGCGGCTCATCGATATGCATTTTTGTCAATGCCAAAAAAAAGTCTCAAGTCCTGGAAACAATAACGCACTGGGCAGATCAGCAAGAGCGTCCACCTAAAGTACTCGATCTGCAAGTAGACGATCAGGGTATTCAGGAACTGGAAATCTAAAAGTGAATCCACTTCAAGCGCTAGCAACCCTGCGAAAATTTGGCTATTTTTTGATCGGATTGTTTCCGCTGCTCGGCTGGCTCCTCACAAGACTCAATCGGGGCCTGAGAAGTGTGCGGCTCAAACTATTGAAAGTACGGCACAATCGCAAGCTCTATAAGCACATCTCCCGATCCAGGATGATACAGGGCGGCTACAAGATAGTCGAACGCTTTTATTTTAGAGACTACAGCAAGGACCAGCTCGATCTGCAAGCTCTCCCACCAGAGTCACGCATCATATTGAGGCCGGTCTTTTTGGTTACTGCTGCTTTATGCATTCTCACACCTTTTACATTGCTGGAAGCCCCTTCTACACTGGTGACTAACGTCAGGAGCCAGGCAATCCAGGTATCCACCTGGTCGGTCCTGCTTTGGCTCATCTCTCTTGCCACAGGATGGGGAGCTCTCCTTGCGGGCACGGCCTTTGCAAACGGTGGAGCTCTCTTTGTCGGAGTGCTGTCCTATCTATTTATGTTTGGCACCATAGCCGGTGCCGGCGCCAAGGATATAAGCAATATTTTTATCCCAATCGCGGCCTATACTGCAATCTTTGCCTACGCTATCCAAAGCGACAAAAACAAGATCTTGCAGGGACTTTTTTGCGCGCTTGCGGGAGCTCCTGCCGGCATCTGGGTCCTGGCGGCGCTGCAATTTAAGATGCCGGAGCAATACACGTATTTTGGTCCGTACAGCAGCCTGATGGCATCATTGCCATGCGGTGCCGCAATCGGAGTCTGCCTGTATTTTTTAGCAAAAAAGATCAGAACGATCCCCCCGGCCTTATCCAGCAGTGCCTGGATTTTTAAAAGCACAACCATCCTGATCGGACTCAATATTGCCTGCTTGATAGCTCGCTGCGATCTTTCCAAGACCGCAACACAGGCATTTAACTGCATACATTACACTGCGGGCTTCCTCTGGCCGATCTGGTATCTACTCTCGGTCGGCATTATTTTTAAACTACTCAAGAGTAGCAAGATAGTCGCATCTGGGCTTTCGGACATGGCCGGCGAAAGATTGCTCAGGCCTCTAGTATTTGCTCTCTTTATCTTTGGCACGATCCTGTTGTACAGCGAACCAGCCGTTGACTGGTTTGGACCCGAATCCCCATTTAACAAGATCTCGATCGGCGCTGCATATATTTATTCGTGGAGCAAAAACTGGTTTTGGGCTAATACCATCAATGCATTTTCGGCACCAGTCATGAGACCGGTGGTGGCTCTTGCCCTTGGGCTATTGACTCTTTTGGCCATCCGCAAAAAGCTCACCAATGCCATGGCCTCGCGCGTGCTCTATCTGATCAGTCTAAGCTGGTTTCTTGTATCCGAGTACATGTTCCAGTTTTTATCGCTGGGGCGCTCTACCACGCACTCTGTGATCGTGCTCTTGTTTTTTTCGATCTGGCTCTTGTGGTTGATGCACACGGTCGGGCTATCTATGAGTACCAGATCTTCGAGACTATGGCCGGATCTCGGTCGACTGCCCATCTATGGTGGACTGCTCGTCTTTGTCCTGCTCGAGATCCACAGTCGGGCAGCTATGCAAGACTTTAAGATCATGGACGAGATTTTTATGAGCATGCAACGTGGGCTCATAGATGTGGGGCTTCCGTACTTTCTTTATGTATATGCAGGCAGGAGACTCAAAGAACTACCAGTAGCACTTGGCACTATATTTGGTGCATTTTGCGCTGGCGCATTGATCAGCATGCCACTCAATGCACTCAATAAAATGTCTGTATGCGGATGGGATTGGCAGCGTTTTGTCTCTCTCATCAGCAATCAAGGCAAAATCCTCGCGCAGAGCGGCGACTGCAGCATGGACATGCATCTGCCTGTAGACTGGGTGATAATCAGGACTCTTGCATACAGCCTGATCATTTTTTGCATCGGCTGGTTTGCACGCAGATATTTTATAAAAAAAGAGCATGATGCATGTGAGCTTGCCGTTGCTTTTGTCCTTTTGGCCTTTGGCTCTGGCATTGCCTCTTTTAGCAAGTCAAACCTGGACATCGGTCTAACCGGCTCGCTCGCGGCTGCGACTTTCCCCTTTAAAAACGAATTGTTTTTTACTGTACATGTCCTGATCACTTATCTCGTCGCCTGGCTACCTCCGGTCTTTGTCGCGATGGGCTTTCAAAGGAAAAAGAGACTCTTTTACTATGCCTATCCCGCAATTGCCTGCTTTTTGGCGATCGGGATCGAATTGGCATATCAAACACAAGAGGATTTTTTAAGGGCATCGGGCGCCATGATCTCAATCACCGGCCTGGCCGCTTTGCTTTTTGTAGCTTGCATCGCCAGGCTCTTGCACAATGACGACAAAACGAGCATATCGAGGGAGATCGGCATGATCGGCTGTGGACTGGCAGTGACACTCGTAGCCATCGGCAGCACTCGGATCGCTCAAGTCTTGACTAACGTACAAGAAGTGCCCACCCTCGACACCCGACTGCTCCTGCCTGGCAGCTACAAGTACATCAAGACCCCACCGATAAGTCCAACTGGAGAAGTGGCCAGCTTGTACCAATCAAGTGGACAAGGACTCAACAAGTCTTATCTGGCCATCGGCAATTTGGCCACTCGCGGCAAGACAGGTCTGCCTCTGATGGCGCAGATCATAGGCAAGGCGCAGAGCTCAGGTGCCTATAGCGACCTCAAAGTGGTACAGCTGGCACCCTGGGACAAGCGATCCCCGGGCACCATAGCATGTACCTTTACCTATCAGCTGGACGCAGGCATTAATGGCAAACCTTTGATGATCCCTATGGTCGGCATGACCGCTGTGATGCCCCCAGACCCATCGAGACCGGACAAAGCTGAAAGAGCAGATTTTGTCACCATGTTTTGCGGTCCTGGCGAGATTGAAGAACGCAAATGGCAAGTAGCCTATCTGATCGATCAAATTGCAGCCAAAAGCAAGCGTTGATATGGATCAATTGACTGGAGGCTGTCCACCAGTTTGGGCGCCATTAAAGCCACCAGGTCCACCGGCACCACGCTTTGCGGCGCGTTGTGCGCGACGCTGCTCTCTAAAAGCCTTAAACTGCGCCCTTTCGCTATCATCGAGCTTGCCGTCGCCATTAGTATCAAACTTTTGCATGATCTTGGCTTTGCGAGCTGCTCTGGCCGCAGGATCCCCTTTGCCAAACTGACCACCACCTCGATGCTTGCGACCAAAGCCCCGGCCTCCCGCATTAGGATCACCAGCACCAGCCGATGGAGCAGGGGCCGGAGCAGGCGCGGCACTGGAGCCTGCAACTGGCTCGGGAGAGCTAGCCTGAGCAAAAGCAGGCAAAGCTGCGCCTATGAGACCGATTACGAGTGCAAAAGACATCGCTCTGGCCGAAATAATGTTGGACATCATAAGAACCCCTCAAAAAATCAAATGCTTGCGAACAGACTATGACTTTGACGCTCGCATTTGAAAAATAGTTCAAAGTCATCTGAAAATAATCAATAAATTTCCTCAGACCTATCTGAACCAGTTGCTACGATCCTCCGGCAACCATTTTTCGGTCATCGTTTTGAGCATGGCCATATCGAGTGGCTTGGCTATGTAGTCGTCCATGCCCGCCGCAAGGCATTTGTCCTTATAGCCTTGCATGGCATGAGCAGTCATCGCAACAATAGTGGCTCTGCGTCCACTTAGAGCCTCTTTACGCCTGATCAGCTTGGTTGCCTCCATGCCATCCATCCCAGGCATCTGACAATCCATAAAGATCAGATCGTAATTGTTTGCCTCCACTGCCAGCAAAGCTTGCTCGCCGCTCTCGACGATCTGGCAGCTAAAGCCCAGATCCTGCAAATATTTCATGACGACAGTCTGATTGATATTGTTGTCCTCGACCACGAGGATCGACTCTTTGCGAGGCGCTTCCTTGGCATCCCCACCAGTATCGAGTTGTGCTTCGATCTTTTTGCGGCCATTGCTCTTGGCGCAAAGCATACCCATCAAGCAATCTAATAAGAGAGACTGCCTGAGCGGCTTGGTGATATAGGCTTTAAACCCATGCTGCTTAGCCTGAGTACCGAGCCCTTGAGCATCAAAGGCAGTCAGCAGGACCATCTGCGTAAAAGCAATACTTGCGTCGCTCTGTATTGCCCTTGCCATTTCAAAGCCCGATGCCTGAGGCATCCTCAGATCGATAATGGCTATGCGGCAAGGATCGCCCTCAGCAGCACACCTTTTCAAAATGTCTAAACCGGTCCGACAATCCTCTGCAACCTCTACTTTCATCCCCCAGCAAAGTAGATAAGTCTTGAGTATTTCTCTTGCACTAGGCTCATCATCAACCACCAGGATGCGAAAGTCTTTCAACTCTTCTTTTGCATTGACAATAGAGACCTGATCGACGCAATCGACGGTGATATTGAACCAAAACACGGAGCCTACACCTTTTTTGCTCTCGATACCAATGGAACCACCCATCAGCTCCGCCAGAGATCTAGAGATACTCAGCCCCAAGCCGGTGCCGCCAAACTTGCGGGTAATAGAGCCATCAGCCTGCACAAACGGCTGAAATAGCTTGGATTGCTCTTCGGGGCTTAGACCAATGCCTTGATCAGCAACCGAAAACCTGATCGTCATCGTATGCCCGATCGAAGAAGCCAAGACGGCACGCACCACGACCTCGCCCTCATCGCTAAATTTGATCGCATTGGAGACGAGATTGAGCAATATTTGCCTGATCCGCTCTGGATCGCCAATGACCCGTCGCGGCAAGCCGGGATCGATAAAGCTCATGAGCGAGATACCCTTAGCGTGCGCGGCTGAGGCAAGGATATCGCAAGTGCCTTCGACCATGGACACCAGATCAAATTCGATGTTTTCTATTTCGAGACGCCCCGCCTCGATTTTGGAAAAATCGAGCACATCGTTAATGACCATCAAAAGAGAATGAGATGCCGCTTTGATACCCTCGGCAAATTGTCTTTGGTCGTCGTCTAGATTTGTCTTTAGCAAAATCGAGCTCATGCCGATAATGCCATTCATAGGGGTTCGGATCTCATGGCTGACATTTGCCACAAACTCCGATTTGAGCCTGGAGGCATTTTGAGCCTGATCGCGTGCCTTGCTCAGCTCGCCATTGAGGATACTCAACTCATCGAGATTGTGGCGTAACTTTGTATTTGTCTCGTCTGCCCGAGCCTGAGCAGCAGCAGTAGCGTTCTTTTGCTTTATCAAGAGCCATCCTACAAGGATGAGGAGTATAGAACCACCAATAGTCACGGCCAGTGTGTGCTTTTTGGCCTGGCTGGAACGTTCTTGTTCAAAGGCATCACGCTCCAGTAAGAGCTTGTTTTCGACTTGTCTCATCTCGTCGACGATGCTGCGGATCCGATCCATCAACTCACGGCCACGTTCGCTATCTATCAGAGCTGCGACATCCTTGGTCTTATTGGCGGCCTTGAGATCAATCGAAGTCTCGATCATCTCTATTTTTTGCTGTGCTAGCTCGTATAACTGGTCAAAACGAGCCATTTGCTCTGGATTATCATGGACCAGGCCTCTGAATACTTGTACCTCCTTGGATATCTGTGCCCTCGCGCTATGAAACGGGGTGAGATAAACGGGCCGACCAGTCAGCAAATACCCCCGCTGTCCTGTCTCGGCATCCTTAAGCGTCGAGACAAAGGTCTCGAGACCCAACAGCACTTGATAGGTGTGTTCGACCTTGTTACGGGCATTTTTTAGCTGCTCTGCGCTGTCATAGGACAAAGCGCCAAGCGCTATCATCAAAAGAACGACAGCGCTCAAGCCTACAGAAATAGGCACTCGTGCCCACCAAGCCTGGTTTTGATCAGCTTGCACCAATATCCTCAGACAATTGAAGGAGAGAGAATCCAAAAATCACTGATGCCTAATGCGATTTTACCCTCTCCAAGACAAATGTCACGCAAGGCCCCAGGGATCTGTCTGGGGCCTTGCGTACGGTATCAAACATTTAGTCTTGAAACTATTGACCTAGAACGTAGGCAAACACAAGAGGTGCAACTATTGATGCATCGCTTTCAATAACGAAGCGTGGTGTATCGCCAGAAAGCTTGCCCCAGGTGATTTTTTCATTGGGTACGGCACCCGAGTACGACCCGTAGCTGGTCGTGCTATCGGAGATCTGGCAAAAATAGCCCCAGAGTTTGCAGTCTTCTTGTAGATCTTGTTGGATCAAGGGTACTACGCAAATTGGAAAATCACCTGCAATCCCCCCGGCAATCTGAAAGAATCCGATAGACTCGTCCTTGCTATTTGCCTTATACCAGTCGATCAACAAAGCCATTTGCTCGAGGCCGGATTTGACGGTCTGTACGCTCTTAATGTCCCCGCGGACAACATGCGAAACAAAGATATTGCCGAGAGTAGAGTCTTCCCAACCGGGTGAAAAGATCGGGATGTTCTTTTCGCAGGCAGCAATCATCCACGAATCCTTAGGATCGATCTGATAATGCTTTTCGATCTTTTTGGAGCGCAGCAATTGATACATAAACTCATAGGGAAAATATCGCTCGCCTTTCTTATCTGCATTTTGCCAGAGCTCGAGGACTTCGTTCTCGATGCGGCGTATCGCTTCGTCTTCGGGGATGCAGGTGTCAGTAACGCGATTCATGCCACGTGAATGCAACTCGACTTCTTCGGCAGGACTGAGCTGTCTGTAATGCGGCACACGTTCATAGTGATCGTGTGCGACGAGATTAAAGATATCCTCTTCGAGATTGGCTCCCGTACAGCATATGGCGTGCACCTTATCTTGCCTGATCATTTCGGCCAGAGACAGACCGAGTTCGGCAGTGCTCATCGCTCCAGCAAGAGTCATAAACATCTTGCCGCCCTTATCGAGGTGAGCGATGTAGGCTTCGGCTGCATCAACGACCACGGCGGCGTTAAAGTGACGAAAATGATGCTTGATAAACTCCTTGATTGCCATTTTTGCTATGTCCTTCCCTGGGGTTTTGATGTTTGCATATGCTAGCGCAGGTATTCACATGTCGATTTAAGTCGACTTTATTTGTTAAGTTCGTGCGCTTAACTGTGCGCACCGACAACTAGCGCAACAGGGCTAACAGTAAACAGCTATTTTTCTGCAATGCTTCTCCTGGCTTTCAAACTGAGCGAGCTTCGCTACGATCAATAGATGCAAAGCCAAAGACGCGGCAATCAAAGGGATGGGAACAAATAGAAATGAGTTATTTTGGGGCAGGCAGCGCTAACTCGCGTGAGCTTTTTATAGCGCCCCAACCAGGCCAGTGCCGATGGAGGCCTTGTACCGGTACCTGCAAGAGCTTTAGGTTATAGACCTGTTTCATTTTATTTGATTCACATCGAGGTCGCCTCTTAGCTCTCAAAAAGCCAGGATAATCTTCTCTTCCCGCGCACATAGCCAGGAAAAAGTCACCACATATGGTGATCCATTGTGATGCGAACACATCTGAAACCTCTTTTCTAAACCGCCGCTAAGGCAAATAACATTGGAGCAAAGCCATGTTTGACCACCCCTATGTCTGGGTCGGCTTCGCGCTGCTCGCGCTCGCCGCCCTCATCTCCTTGTTTCTCGTCCGCAAGCGTGGAGAAAAAATCGAGGTCGATTCCGCTGTCGACCACGATCATCACGCTGGCCACAATCACCAGGCTCCGCCAGCCGACCAAGTCCTGCTGACTCCCCAAGAAGGCGACTTTTCGTCTGTTCACGCAGGCAAAAAGTGGACTGGCGGTTGCAAGTTTGATCCTGCCGAAGTGCGTCGCTCGCGCTTTATGGCCGGTCCTAAGATCGATACGACCAATCTGCCGGCTCCCAATCCTGTCGTGGTCGCCGCCATCAATCAGGTCAGCATCGACAATCTCAAAGACACCATGCTCAAGCTCTCGGGTGAAATCCCGATGATGGTCGGCGGCAAGTCAGTACAGATCGCCACTCGCAACACTTATCATCCCGAGCTAGGCATCGCCATGTCCTACATGGAAGAAGCCTACAAAGCACTGGGCATTAGCGTGTCTCGGAGCCCCTACAAGGTCCGTGGCAAGACATTTGAAAACCTGGTCGCCGTCATCCCCGGCTCGGTCGATCCCAAAAAGGTCTTGATCCTTGGTTCGCACCTCGATTCGACCGCTGGTCGGCCCTGGGGCATCGAAAACAAGGCTCCGGGTGCCGACGATGACGGCTCCGGTTCGGCAGCAGTGCTCGAGATGGCGCGCATCATCAAGGGCCTCAAACTCCCGTACACGGTGCAATTTTTGCACTTTACCGGCGAGGAGCAGGGCCTCTGGGGCAGCTATGCCTATTCCGACATAGTCGCCGCGGCCAAGACCGACGTCATTGCGATGCTGCAGATCGACATGATCGCCTACTGCAACAAGCCGGGCAATCGTCTCGACATCCATGATGGTGTCAATAAGAACGGTTCGCACGAGATTGTTGTCAAGTTTTTCCGGGCGATCAAGCGCTACGGGATCAATATCAACCCCGTCGACACACACAACAACGCAGTCACCGATCGCTCCGACCAGGCTGGCTTCCTCGATCACGGCTACAAGGCCGTCCTGATCTCGGAAGAGTTTTCGGACGATGGCTTCAACCCCAACTATCACTCGCTCAATGACCGAGTGGTCAACTGCAACATGCCCTACATGACTGAGGTCGTCAAGGCTGTTCTGGTGGTTGCGGCCGAGTACGGCGGACTAAACTGAGTCTGGATCGTCTAAAGAGACCATCGCCTGTCCCATGGACAAAGCGATGGTCTCTTTTTCTCTCATGTATTACTATTCCATATAATAAAAATTAATCCCGCCTGATTTTCTATAACGAAGCCCGGTTCGCCAAATTCTTTCTGGAATAATGCAATAAATTGACCGGTTTTAAATTGAACCAAATCATTCCAAAACGCGACTAAAGAAAAATGCGATTTATCAAAAACCAGGCACATCACATCAACCTAGAGCTGATCGAGCCGCCAGCGTCTACACTAGATCACGCAGTCGACCATATCATCTCTTTGCTGCAAGGCCATAGCGACTCTGTCGGGGCAGAGCCTTATCGTCCACATCCCTTTGTGCTCGTCATTCGAGCCAATGATGGCACGGCTCTGGGCGGGCTCAAGGGCGAGCTCAATATGGGCTGGCTCCATGTCCAACTCCTCGCAGTACATCCCGACCACCGTCAAGCCAAGCTGGGCGGCACTCTTCTGGCTGCCGCAGAGCAATATGCTCGAGATCGCAATTGCCGTCACAGCTACCTCGATACTTTTAGTTTTCAGGCACCCGACTTTTACAAAAAGCAGGGCTACAAGATTTTTGGCACTCTAGAGGATTTTCCCACCGGAGCCTCACGCATCTATCTCACAAAGGACCTAGCATGACCGCCCCACACATGAGGCTCTTTGCGGCCTTAGCTCTAGCTGCTCTCTGCCTTCCCCCCAATGCCATTGCTTCTGAGACCGGTTCTTCCTTGCCCTTCAATGCTCAGACATTTGCTCGAGCAAAAAAAGAGGGCAAGATGGTCGTCCTCGATCTGGAGGCAGTGTGGTGCCACTGGTGTCACGTCATGGACTCCAAGACTTATGCTGATCCGGCAGTAAAGGCTCTCTTGAGCAAGAGATTTCTCTTTTGCCGCATCGATCAGGACTCGCGGCCCGATCTCGCAAACAAATACGAGGATTATGGATGGCCAGCGACCATCGTTTTTGATGCAGATACACACGAGCTCGCCAAGAGAGCAGGCTATATCAACCCGCAAAAAATGCAGGCCCTCCTCAAACAGCTCATTGCCGATCCACATTTTAAAAAGGGGTCCACAGTCAAGGACAGCAACAAGGCAAGCGAGGTCGCTACCGGTTCAATCCCAGGTAAAATCCCAGACAAAGGACTATCCACAGCCGATCGGGAGATGCTGATCGCCAGGCACGACTCAGGACATGACCCTAGATATGGTGGCTGGGGCACCTATCAAAAATTTCTCGATGCAGACTCCTTCGAATACGCTTTACACCGTCATCCAGAGCAGGCTCAGACGGCACTGGCAGGCGAGCTGCACCTCTTGGACGGAGAGTTTGGCGGCGTCTACCAATATTCGACCGATGGAGACTGGGATCATCCTCATTTCGAAAAAATCATGCAGACGCAATGCGATGCATTGCGCGCGTTCAGCCTGGGATATGCTGCGTTTGGCGAGCAGAGATTTTTAGATGCAAGCCAATCAATAGCTGCATTTCTCAACGATTTTCTACTCGATCCCTCAGGCGCCTTTTATACCAGCATGGATGCCGATCTCAAACAAGGCGAGCATTCTGCCGACTATTTTTCTCTGGATCGCAGCAAAAGACTGGCTCTTGGTCTGCCACACATCGACAAGCACATTTATGCACGCGAAAATGGCTGGGCAATTGCAGCATTGACGCAGCTTTATATGGCAGGTGGCAACACAAAGTATCTAGACATGGCCAAGAGGGCGATGGCAACAATCCAAAAATCTCACGGGATGGAGTCCACAGATCACAATATGCTAGGGTTTATCCACGCATCAGATCTTGGTATCGACAAGGACCAGCCTGCAGCCTTGTTTCTCGGCGACACTCTAGCAATGGCGAGAGCCTATCTGGCACTCTACCAGGCAACTGCAGACCGCTCCTATCTACAAAGAGCCTCTGCTTGCTTGCTTTTCATCCAAAAACATTTTGAGGCCGACTCTGGTTATGTTACTGCTCTGGACAAAAATGCAGTAGTCCCGGCCAGTCCCTTACTCGACGAAAATATAGGCCTTGCAAGACTCGCAAATCTACTGCACCAATATGATCAATCCAGTACTGCTAAAGCAGTGGCCGAGCACGCCATGGCCTATCTGTGCACTCCACAAGCAATCAACAAGCGCAAGATTCTTGTGGCAGGCATCCTCCTGGCAGATTTAGAACTCAACCAACCGCCTCTGCATATTACGATAGTAGGCCCCAAACAAGACTCACAGGCTGCATCATTATTTGCTGCCGCCAATGCTTTGCCTGAGCCTTACAAACGAGTAGAATGGCTCGATAAGAAAGAGGGTCCTTTGCCTAACAACGACACGGACCTACCAGAGATGCCGCGACCTGCTGCATTCAGCTGCCAACAAGGTCGATGCTCGATGCCTGCCTACGATGCGCCCACCCTCAAAAAAATGGTCAGGACCATAAGATCAGGATCTCAATCAGATGCACCAGCGCACAATTAGCCTCAAAAAGACTATTGCTATTGCCAACTTGATTTCACTGGCATCAACCAGCATTATCGCTGCCGATGCGGCACAGGCTGAGGGTGTGACAGCTTCGCAAGTGGTGAGCAAGACCTTGTCCACGCGCCAGCCCTTGAGTTCAAAAGCATCACCACTGATGCATTTTGATCACAGCTACAAGCTCTTTGCTCATGACCTTGCACTCTATGTCAAAAACGGCCTTGTCGACTACGCTCGCTGGCAGCGCAAGCAAGGCAATCTCGACAAATTTCTCAAGCAGATAGACGACCTATCTCCAATTGCTTACGATGGTTTTACTGAGGCCCAAAAAAAAGCCTTTTGGATCAATGCCTACAATGCGTTGACGATCAAATCAGTCTTGCAGCACTACCCTATACACGGCAATCTCGCCTACTATCCACCAAACTCTTTCCGTCAGATCCCAAATGGCTGGGAGACATTAGAGTTTAATATCATGGACAACAAATTTACCCTTTACTCAATCGAGCACGACGAGTTGCGGCGCGGCTTTCGCGATCCGCGTGTCCACTTTGCCGTGGTATGCGCGGCAATGGGCTCAGGCCGCTTGCCGTCTGTTCCCTATTCCTCAGATCCCACCCGGCTCGACCAACAACTAGAAAACTCGACTAGACAGTTTTTGCAAAATCCGGCCAATGTTTCATTCGACGCAAAATCAAACGAATTGCGGGTCAGTAAGATCTTTAACTGGTTTACTTTAGATTTTGCTTGCAAGGCAGGCTTTGGCAAAACCAAGTTTCCGCCGCCCAAAGATCAAGACATTATCGCTACTTACATCAGCCTCTATCAAAACCAGCCTTTGCAACAAGAGCTCACAAAAGCAGTAAAAGCAGGCAATCTAGAAGTCAGCTTTTTGCCATACGATTGGGCGCTAAACGAGCTACCTAGATAAAATCGTGATCAAGCTGCGCCAGATATCTGTCTCAAGCCCTGCACTACTTGCTTGATGCCATTTTGAGTGCGGGGGTCAGCATTATCTTGCAAACGAGTCAGAGCATCAGCTATATGACCATAATGCTGCTTGGTAAAACCAGTCACACCACTTTGTGGGCCAAGTGCCTTGAGAGCTTGATGATCCAGCTCCAACACTGCCATGACATTGCGCAATCGAGGCTCAGTCATAGGAGTCCTGTTATTGAGCATGACCTCTATGGATGATTGATTGACCTGGTGCATAGCCTCGTAGCGGCCAGTAGGGCTATCTTGCTGACGCACACCGTCGCTAACAGCAAGCCCTTCAAACCGCATCCTATCGCCGGCAGCCTGCATTGGATCAATGCGATCGGACTGCTCATCATGTTGATGATTGTCGATTGGCCTTAAACTGCGCTCGTCAAATTGGTCGTGCATATGGTCTCTCTCTGCTAAAGCCAGCACCCAGGCGCCGACTAAAAATTATCTACCCAAAAAGAGCAAGGCCAAGACCGTTATTCTGCAAAAACAGGCCAGATTGGCGTTTTCTAATCATTCAGAAGCAGGAGGCATGGCAGCCATGATGAAATTGCAAGCGATTGCCTGACGCAAACCTATGCCTATGATCGGTGCAGGGTCAGCAAGAGCATTGGTAAATGCACGATCTGCGTTATTGTCAAAATGCCCGATCAAATGCAAGACATGTCCTTGGCCATAAGAGAAAGTAAGTGCCAGAGTCCCTTCGCAGACCGGATCTCCATTGAGCACTGGATGCGAATACTGAGTCACGAATGTAGCATTAGGCCCCATCTGCATCTGGATCAAGGCACGACTGCGAGCCAATACCTGCACCTCGCGGCGCTTGAGCACTCGTACAGTCTGGCTCTTGTCCTCTAGCTTCCAATGAGCGACTCGAGGCACGCCAGCAAGCAAGACGGGATCACGATCAACAATGACAGCGTCGACTACTCTATTTTCGGTATAGCCACCGTCCCATTCGACATAACCAGGAAAAGCCTTCTTGAGGCAAGCATCGAGAGCCCAATCAGTAGAAAGCAAGAAGCCGCCTTGAGCTACAAAATCTCGGATGGTCTTGATACTGGCCTCATTAAACTCGGCACCGCAATTGGCCACGAGTATCCTTGTCTGCGAAAGGTCGGTCTCAGGCAATTTGGATGAGGGCACCTTGGTGGACGGCAGGCCGAAAGAGCGAATGATATGGCCGCTGTCATCCCATTTGCCTTTTATTTCGATAATGGTCGTCTTGCCGAATGCCGCGGCCTCACCCTTATGGTTTTTTTCGAGAAAGGCCTTAAAAGCACTGGGTGAAACAGCAATGGTACTGGGTCTATCCAGATAGGGGGCTTGCTGCAGCAATTGAGCGGCCATAGAATCTCTGCCGCGGTCTAACCGGCTGGGGGGTGTGCCGATGGACGAAACACCACCCTGCAATGGTTTGGTGTTGCCCGAGCCCACTTTGAGCACCGGTCTTTCCCTCTCACCTCCCTTTTGAGGAGGAGGATTATCGGCCTGTAGAGCGACATCCTCGTCATCTGCACCGTTGTACCGAGTATCACGCACATAACGCTCCGATCTCGGTTGAAACAACTCTGGCTGCTCGGCCTGAGGCTCCGGCCTTGAGCGGAGAGGCGTGGGACGCTGGCTACCAGCGCCAGCGGTAGGAAACCTATTGTTGTGCAGCCTTACCTCATCTGCATCACCCTCGATCCAGTCTGAATCCGCCGCTCGTACCGGCAATACAAAAGACCAGGACACCAGATGGGCAAGGCTGAAAGCTAGTGTTAATCTGCCATAAATAGCCACGCGAAAGCCTCTAAAAACATTCACGCTAAAGCTATCATATTTGCTGAGTTTTTAGCCTGTGCGACGCTGAGCATCATGGCCGGCATCGTCTCCGGCATCTCCATCTATCACCTTGCGCAATAGCTCCAGAGCCAGGAGATTGGGCCAAATGGTTTCTTTCATTTCCTCATATTGATACTCGCCAATTTCACCCCGCTCCAGACGCGCACAAACATCCTCCCAGAGCTGATAGAGCTTTTTGGGACAGCAAGTCTCTCTTGCCTTTTTCTGAAAACTCAAGAGGTCGAAAGCTTCGATGGGTCTACCCTCTCTTTTACCTAAAAAATAAAGCCGCTCTGATTTGAGAATGAGATCTATAGCCACTTTTGTCAAGTGCGCAAAATGAACAAAAAAGGCTCTCCTTGCACCCTTTTACACATCCAAGTCGAACCGAATCGATATACAAAAGATCCCCTGATAGACATCCAAGACCCGCCGAGCTCAATTCTTTTGATTAGGCAGATGGTGTGGCAAAATTGTGCAAGTCCCATTAGTTCTTCAGGAGTTCGACATGGCACACGTGGTCGTTTATTCTGGTCCTTTTTGTCCATTTTGCACCAAGGCCAAGGCGCTTTTGGATAGAAAGGGAGTGGCTTATGACGAGTACAACGTGAGGGAGGACGAGGCGAAATTGCAGGAGATGCTGGAGAAATCGAATGGCAAAAAGACCATACCTCAGATTTTTATCGATGACCGTCACATTGGCGGATGCGATGACCTGTATGCATTGGATGGAGCCGGTAAACTCGATGCCTTGCTAGCATGATCGGCCAATCTCTCCGGCCATCGACACCAGTTGTACATGCCTTCAAAGATAAAGGTGCTTGCCAAAAATGAGAGTGGCAAAAGCGTACAAAACGCTCTGTAAGTGCGGCAATCGCGGGCCCAATACAGAGCAGCAAAACACGTCAGCATCGCCACGGGCGAAACAACGATATAAATGTGGCGGGGCAAAAAGCCAAAGATAGTGCCAAAAAACATAGCAAGAAATATCGGACTGATTGTCAAACAAGCCAATACCCAGTCCTTGCCCGAATCTTTTATATCTTTTGGTCGACTATCCGTCATCACAGCGCACCCTCGATCCTCGACCCCAAAAACGCGATCTCCCACAAAACTAGAGACCAGGCCGCAATCATGAGATTATATTGCTGCAATCGATCGTGCTTGCAAGCAATAGCACAATAAAAACCAATGAAGCCGAGTGTAAAAATACCAAAAGAGATCCAGGTGGCGTGGCTTCTTTCGAGCTGTAGGATGCAAAAACGACTCCAACAAAACAAGACTTGCATGGCCACAAGACAAAAGATCGAGGCATATTTTAATAGTGGATACATATCAAGGCTCAAATTTGTACCCAATCCCGTGTACTGTAGCCAGCTTTGAGCCAGTTTTGCATGCAGGTGACATGGTCAGTTTTTTGCGCAGGTTTTTTATATGCGTCCTTATGGTCTCAGGTGAAATCGACTCGTCAGCAGGCCATAGACGATTGATCAAAAGGTCTGTACTAAAGACCTGATTGGGATGACGCATAAAAAACTCGAGTAATGCATACTCTTTTGGCAATAAAACAATAGGCATATCCCCACGTCTGACGCTCAAAGACCGAGCATCAATAGTCAAATCGCCAGCTTTGAGATTTAGTCCTGCAAAAGTAGGCGGTCGCCGCAAAAGTGCCCGTATGCGGCTGGATAATTCGGCTAGATCCAGTGGTTTGGTCATATAATCATCCGCGCCGGCATCGAGAACAGATGCCTTGAGCTCGTCGTCATCACTGACGCCGACCATCAAAACAGGACTCTGCCCCGAGGCATCTCTATAGGAGCGGCAAACATCAGTGCCCTTGATAGCTGGCAGTTCGATGTCCAGCATGATCAGATCAAATGCTTGCTCCGGTGCTTGCTCTGCCAGAAGACCGAGCGCGTCCAGGCCGCTCTTGGCGGTCACTATGCGATGATCCTGCGCAACCAGATTGGCGGCGACAAGGCTCAAAAAATCATTGTCGTCATCGACGATGAGGATATGGGCCATGACTTAATAATGCCACTGGCACGGATGGTCTAACCTTCAAGTGGGTATATATAAGAGGAAATTGGTCGTGCGGCCGATAAGGTGGCCCGGCATGGGGGATTCCCCATTGATGCCGGATGTTGCAAAGCGTACTGTGAGTGCATGTCTGAAAATCCCGAAACTTTAAACAGGCAAATCGACAAGCAGGCGAGCGATGGCTCGGCCGCGTCCTTATTGCGACAGATCGAGCAAAACAAAGAGCAACAGGCTAGCGCCAGCGCCCTCGATCGCATTGTGCAGCTCGTTTACAATCCTCGGCAAGAGAGTCTCCAAAAGATGGAGACGCTCAAGGATGATTTGCAATCTGGCCGGGTGACACGCGAGGGTGCTCGCGATCAGATCAAAGAAACAGTCGATCACGACAAATCTGCACTCAAGACCCAAAACGAAGTCAACTATTATGCCGGCACCTTTGCCAAAGCAGTGCCCTTGTTTGCTGGCGCCAAAAGCAAGGCCATGATGGCTACATCTATAGGCATATACGGCCTGGATGCAGTAAAGGGCACAGACTCGGTCGGCGAGGCTGCAGGACATTTTGCGCTCGGGGGTGCCAAAGGCTTTGCGCTCAAGGCTACTTTCGACAAGGTCGGCTCATCTTCATTCAAACTCGGCAAAGAGGGTTCTATCCTCAGTCAAGAACTGGTCGGTGTCGGCCTAAAGGGTGTGACCCTGGGCAGTACATCTAGACTCTACGAAAACGCCTTGTCTACAGATACCTACAAAGATGGCATCGGAGCCGGCATCAGTCGGACCTTGAGCAACACGCTCGATGGCAAAGCCATGGCCATGGACGCCACGCTATTTGTCGGCGCGCACTCAGCATTTGGCGCCATGGGCAAGGTGGCAGCACGCACCTTCGAAGGCACAAATGTGGCTCAGACACTTGGCTCAAGTGCTGTCGGCAAATTTCTAAGTGAAAGCAATATGGCTCAAAATGCTGGCATGGGCGCCACTTTTGGTCTTGCCTCCGGCGCGACAGGCGAGTTTATTCGCCAAAAAGACGCTGGCCAAGGCTACGATCTCTCAGCCATCCTCAAACGTGGTGCACTGCAGGCGCTCACGGATGGTGCTGCTGGTGCCACCGGAGCCGGCGCTATGCAAGCAGGACGCGTGATGCGCGCCGACAAAGCAGCTCTTGACGCAAACCAAAATACGCAACTGGATGCACGCGGCCGAGCCTTTGCTGGCCAAGATCCAGTATCTACGGCAGGCGAGTCTTCAGCTTCCAAGCCCGTTAGCGATAATAATGCCGCACCGGTCCCCACCGAGACCACGCGTTCATACACGCTAGATGCTAATAGCAAGCCAATCTTCGAAGAGGGCGTCAAACTGGCGACTCGTGCAGTCGAACCAAATGCGGTGGCAGATGACGTGCTGGCCTTGTTTGAATTTGGAGCCAATCGTAGTGCCACGGTCAGGCCACAGTTGGAGCAAGTAGCCCAGCAAGCCAAAGATTATGCAAACGTACCGATGGAGCGTTTGATCAAACAAGCTCTAGAGACCACTCCCGAGTCTTATGCTCACATCAAAGACGGACTCGAGTTAGCCACACTGGCCTCGAGCAATAAACCGACATCCCAACAAAGCCTCGATCTCTTGCAATTTGCCTATGGCGCTCAAGGCAAAACGGCACAAGTACCATTGCGCATGATCGCCGAAGTCACTGGCAACGATGCCATGACTCACACTCTACAAGAAGCGTACGCTGGAGCCAACAAGCTCACCCGCGACAACGTACAGCCAAAGCCGCTGGACCAATACGTGCCGCCCGAGGTAAAAGAGTCTTTCCGGCAAGTGATGAAACAACCGACAGACACTCCAGAAGGTCATCTGGCCTTCAGGGACGGCATGCATCAATGGCTGGATGCCAATCCCGATTATCACTTTATGGCACGATTGTATGGAGCTCAGACTCGCAATGGTCTGCATGCTGCTGTGATCGATGGCAAGCTCGGCACCGATTATTTATCCCAATTTCCCGGCCAACATAGCGTAATGCAGGCAGACCTCCTGCAACAACTGGGTGCACCTAGCAGACGGGGAGCACAAGTCGAAAAACCTGTCGCCGAAGCCAACAAACAACAAGAACAAGTAGTCGAGCGCGAACAAACACCCGTACAAGAGCAGGCGGGCATCAGGCACGAGTCGGGACGCGTGATCATCACTCCCGAAAAACTCTTTGAAGAGTTTCAACAGAGCGATGGCATTTCCCAGCACTCAAAAGCGCACATCCTGACTGAGTTTACTGGCAAGATGTCCAACGAGCAATTTGCCGAGTGGATGCGATACCTATATCGCTCTGCCCACGAAACCGGTACGGCAAGCCCGGGCATGCATCCAGAGATCAACAACCTCGCCACAATGAATATCGGCGAGAGCTCGGTCCTGATGCGTCCGGAAGTAATCGACGCCATCAACAATGGCGAAGCAGGTCCTATCAAAACCAGCAGCCTGCACAGATTTTTATCCGCGCCCGAAAAAGTGGCACCTGGCAATCTCTCCGATACCGAGCTGGCCTTTATCGGTCAGCGTTTGAGCCTGGCATTCGAGAGAGCTCGCATCAATCCTAAGCTAGACCAGGACGGCAACCCGCTACCTGTCGACCAGATGCAAGTGCTCAAAGACGCTTTGCCTCCCTGGTATATGAAAAACTTGCGAGAGACTTATTCTCGTAAGACAGAAGACGGCCACTACCAATATCCTGCCGATTTTGATGCCAATCTGGCCCAGTGGCTAGAGGCGCATCGCGTAGTCGAAATGCAAAATCCGCGATACAAGCCGCCTAGAGAGTTTCCCAATCAGTTTCGCGATCGGCTCTCCAATCTCGATGCAGTATTGAGAAATGGCGCAAGCAATCCACAACTGGTCGATCAGATCTTGAGATTGAGCGGTAACGATCAATCGGCAGCCAAAAATATAGCAGCCAAGCTGGATCCCACCACCAACGCCCCAGAACACGCCGAGCTCCTCGGTCTGGTCATGCCGCATGCCAACAACATCGGCGAGGTCAAGACTTTGATGGATGCTATCCACTTTGCCAAAAAGTCTGGCGAAAATGCTAGCAAGGCTCGTCGCGATGGTCGGGATACTGAGTTTCATGATGCCGGCCGCGATACCAACCAGGCCATCGCCCTATCTCTCGCCAGCCGCCTGGTCCCGCACAACGACGCCAATTGGCCCAGAGTGGAGCGCATCATCAATGATGTCATCTCTGGTCGCATTCGCGATCCTAGACCTGGTGACGAACTGCGCCCGGGCGGCTTCCGCCGCAATGGCCCCGGACAAGGTCGCAACTTTGAGCAGACCGGTCAGGCATCCCGCCCATACAGCGATCGCCCACGCAGAGATCGAGATCAGCCACGGGATCAAGACCAGACTCAAGCCAATGAGACATCTCAGCAATCGCCAGAGGCAGCAGCAACGCCACCAGATGTGGTGACTTCTTCATCCGTAGAAATTGTCAATCCCAAGGTCGAGTCGACGCAGACCAAGGTCGAGTCAACCAATCCATCCGTCGCCGTCGATGCAGTCTCGGTTGCAAAAGAGGCAATCGAGCTGACAAATACAGACAAAAAGGGCGGCAAAAGAGACAAACCCAAGACATTCAACTCATTTGAGGCACTTGCAGAGGGCTGGCGCGGTGGAGACGTCGATGCGTCTTCTGACATGGGCCACACCGGCGGCAAGCAAAATCGTCGCGACAAGCGATCGCAAGATAAACGCCGCAACCGTGAAGACCGCGATGACGACTGGAATTAGAAGCAGAAATAGAACTAAAAGCAGAATTAGCTTCAGCTTATGCCCATTGCATGCATGACACGCTCGTATGCACCTAGCGTCGCCTCATCAAACAAGACAAAGGTCGCTTTGCGTAAAGCAAGGGGCGGCACAAAATCGTCAACGGTCGGTGGATTATCCAGCGCATCCCGTACAAAGTCAAAAACTGTGCTGAGCGCAATACGAGCAGCCTCTTCTACAGGGTAGCCGTAGGCACCTGTGCTGATCGAGGGGAAAGCAATGGAGATCAATTGGTATTGCTGCGCGATCTTGAGACAGTTGGTATAAGCAGCGCTAAGAATCTCGGCCTCGTTACTTGTGCCGCCACGATAAATGGGGCCAACAGCATGGATGACATTAGAGGCAGGTAGATTGCCAGCCCCAGTCAAGGCCGCCTCTCCTGGCGCGATGCCTCGGTTGCCATTGAGTGCGCGGATCTGCTTGCACTCCTCCAAAATTGACGGGCCGCCCCTGGCATGGATAGCACCATCGACGCCACCACCTCCCAATAGAGAGGTATTGGCCGCATTGACGATAGCATCCGCCTTTATCGTCGTTATATCTGCGCGCATCAGATCACAGACAAAGTCTTTGTATTGTTTTTGCATGCAGAGATTTTAAAGCAAAATCTCTTTTGTAACACCATCACGTGTCACTTGCGATCGGGTGGCATGACCAGGCCGGCTGGCGTCATCATAAAAAAATCGTGAGGACTGGACTTGCTTGCCTGAGCTATCAAAATTGGTTTCGCTAGTTCGGCGACCGAGCTCATCTGTGTATGCCAGGGAAAAACTCTTGTCTTCAAATTTGGTGTGGATGCGGGTCGCAGAAAGATCGGGCAGGCTAGTGATGGTGCGCGAATATCCCTCTAAGGGGTTGATATGAATGGATTGATAGCAGTTTTCAGAATCGAACGGGTCGACCTTGGCGACCTTGGTAGGACTAGCGTCAAAAGCACCCTCACTGCCTTTCGAAATCTCTGCACCTCTCAAGGCTGACATAAAGTCGAGAGTCTTAGGCTTTTCGATAGGTGGTGCGCCGAATACAGGTGCCTCAAATTGAGACCCACTCTGGGCTACGCGAGGAGGTAGGGGTTGAGTATCAAAAGCTTTAAAAGGTGACGCGGCAGCCGATCCATTGCCAGAGTACTGATTGGCAGGGGAAAACTGCTCGTGTATCGAATGCGCTGAAAATTTGTCCTGCATATTGTCGAGTCGCATTTAAAGTATGACCGTATCTCTAAAACACCATGTAAATCACTATTTGATTCTATTCTTCAGATATGCGATGTCAAGAGAACTTAAACGAAAGCGTTACGGTAACTACGAAGATCAGGCAGATTTTTGTTGCTTCTATTTCAGATAGACCAACATTTGCCGCCCCGGTGCTATTGAGGCACTTCCCGTGCCAATACCACTCTCTGAGTCTGTTTGGACATATCTCTAGCCTTTTTGGCCACAGCCAAAAGCTTATCGGGCTCCTGACAGTCTTCGGGCACGCTGGCAATCCCAAAAGCAAATACTAGACTCCGTGGATCGACATCAGCAGTCAGAGGCGCCTCACGCAACACGTCAACGATCCGGTTGGCGAGAGCCCCAGCGGCCTTGGCATTGGTATTGGGCAGGATCAAACCAAAATCAAATGTCTCATAATGACCCAGCATATCGATAGGACGCTTGACCAGAGCCACTCTTTGCATTGCACGCTTGACTGCGAGCAAGGCCAGAGACTCTACCGGACCCGCCTGACCACCAGGCGCAACCTTACGATGCCCCATGCTAAAAATGATCAACGAAAAAGGAAAATTGAAATACTCATAGCGCAGATACTCCTGCTCAAGAAAATACAAAAAGGCCGGGTAAGTCAAAATCTCCGTCTCCTGACGGATCAATTGCTTGGTCACTGACTGTACGGTGCTTTCGTCGATGCCCAGACCACGGCTGGCCCCGGATCGCGACTGCATCTCGGTCGCCTGCAAGAGCCCACAGCTCAGCATGTTAAATAAAATCGGCACCCACTCAGTCTTGACCATCGGCCTCTTTGCGAGTATCTCAGCAAAAGAGGTGCGATTGTCGACCATTTCATAAAAATCAATTTGCGGCTGCAAGGCAATTGGCGCGCCCTTTTGCAAACGTGCCACAAACTCTTGCTCGGAGATGATGGCGTTACGCTTGACAAGACAGCTATCCTGCTTGAGACCGGCCGACTCGAGATACTTGAGCTGGTCGAGCAGAGTCACACCCTCCATCAATGCGGCATCTAACCTGCGCTTAACGCTATTGGTAGGGCTGGTTTCATCCGGCCAAAATCTAAACTCGCCTGCAGTCCAGGTGATCAACTCGAGGAGAGCCATATCACCGGTCACGTCTTTGACCTCGGCGTGTGTAGGCGTGCCTTCGACAAAATAAATGCGGATCGACTCGTTTTTGTCCTTGACGTCGAGGCGGCCAGTCATCTTGGACAGAGCTATCGATTGCAGTAGGTTGGGCGCCTGCATCTTAGTCAGATCGCCTTCGAGTGTAGCCTTGATGCCGGGTCTAGGCGAGTCAAAGACAGGATTGGTCTCGGTAGTAAGAGTGGGGACTTCGAGCGAATCACTGGAGCCGACTGCTTTTAGATTGGACATAGACGATGCGCCCATAAAGGACTCATCGATATCGTTGAGCACATCGCAACCGCAGCCACTCATGATCAGATTGGCAACCATCGACATGTCGGACTCAGGATGCTGAAAAATCGCCTGATTGCCACTTGGAGTCACTGCTACAAGGGTCCAGATCGGGTCATAAGCCACCGATTGATCGACTTTGACCGAAATCAAAAACTCTTGCGAGCCGCCAGTAACCGAAAAAGGCATCTCAACGGTGCCGCCTCGCAATTTGTGCGCCTCTTGCGCTAAAAACTCCACATCTTGAGGGCTCGGCACGACCGACTGCTTTGGCAGGCGAAAGTTACGAGGTGATGGTTGATTAGGCTTGCCTGCAGAGCGACTGGAAAACATATGCTTTATTTTAAAAGACCACCCAAGGTACTTCATTATTTCTGCCACAAAAATACCGGATCGAATCTCGCAAAACAAAGAAAAACACCGATCCGTGGCCGGGTCGGTGCTTTTGTTTTTATCGGTCGTCCAGAGGTCTCTTAAGGATAGAGACCGCGGAGGCGCTTGGCTTCGGCGATACGCGAAACACCGATGCGGAGCGCAGCCATACGAGGACGCAGTTTGTCTTTGGTAGCGAGCTCCAAGACTTGATCGCAAGCACGTCCCATGATCTGCTCGAGACGCTGATTGACTTCGTCTTCTGACCAGAAAAGATGCATCATGCCTTGTACCCACTCAAAATAACTGACAGTGACGCCGCCAGCATTTGCGAGGATATCTGGAATGACGGGGATGCCGCGGTCGTGGAGCATCATGTCGGCTTCTGGAGTCGTCGGTCCATTAGCGCCTTCGACGATGATCTTGCAGTTGAGTTTGTCAGCATTGGCTGCAGTGATCACGCCACCGAGAGCAGCGGGTACGAGCACATCGCACTCGATCTCGAGGAGCTCTTTGTTGGTGACGATCTCGGTGCCCGGGAAGCCCTCGACCTTGCCATGCTCGGAGAGCCAGGCCAAAAGGCGCGGGATGTCGATGCCCTTGGGATTGTGGATGCCGCCATAGACATCGGACACAGCCACGATCTTGTAGCCGGATTGATGCAGGAGATTGGCAGTTACAGAGCCGACATTGCCAAAGCCCTGGACGACTACGCTGGGCGATTCATTTTTGATGCCAAAGTGCTTTACGGCGCGACGGACGCAATATGCGACACCGCGGCCGGTAGCCTCAGTACGACCAAAGGAGCCACCGATCGAGACCGGTTTGCCGGTGACGACGGAGGGCACGGTGTGACCGACGTTGATCGAGTAGGTATCCATGATCCAGGCCATGGTCTGCTCGTTGGTATACATGTCGGGCGCGGGGATGTCCTTGTCGGGACCGATGAGATTGATGATCTCGGAGGTGTAGCGACGGGTGAGGCGCTCGGTTTCACCAGCGGAAAGCTTCCAGGGTTCGACGCGGATGCCGCCCTTGGCGCCACCGTAGGGGAGGCCCATCAAAGCGCATTTCCAGGTCATCAGCATAGCGAGACAGGAGACCTCGCCCAGATTGACCTCTGGGTGAAAACGGATGCCGCCCTTAGCGGGTCCGAGGGTGACGTCATGGTGCACTCTGTAACCAGTAAAGGTCTTGACCGAGCCATCATCCATGCGGACTGGCACAGTCACGATCAGAGCTCTTTTTGGATAGCGGAGCCTCTCGTGCAGCTCCCTATCGAGGCCCATCTCGAGAGCGATCTCATCGAGTTGGCGCTGGGCCATCAAAAAGTGTTCGGTTTCGCATTCCATAGTCGGTCTTTCCACCGACGAAATCGCTACCATCTATCGCTACCCCCAAAAAAATATAGGATTTACGCATTTGCGTGCAATTGTGGACAATAGTCCCGCTGTCCCATTTATTTGGCAGACAGCTCGACAGAAAATCCGTCGTTGCAATATGTTAACTCCGATATCCAAGCGATATGGTGGAAAATCGTCACAAATCAGCACTTAATTTTTTCTCAACCGCCATTTGTCACCCATAATGAGTCCATGCCAATCACCTTCAAATTTTCCGTAGAGCACATTCTCAATATATTTCTGGTCTTTGTGCCGCTGCCGATTATCGGACATTACCTGCACTGGCCAGCTGTGGCGATCTTTATCACAGCCTGCCTGGGGATTATTCCGCTGGCAGGTCTGATGGGAAAGGCCACGGAGGTATTGGCAGATAAAGTAGGTGCCGGAGCAGGGGCATTACTCAATGCCACCTTTGGCAATGCCTGCGAATTGATAATAGCCATCGCCGCGCTAAGAGCCGGCCTTATCGATGTCGTCGAAGCCAGCATCACCGGCTCGATCATCGGCAATATCCTCCTGGTACTCGGGGCTTCCATTTTGGCCGGCGGTCTCAAGTTTCAGACCCAATATTTCAACCGCACTGCGGCTTCCACATCTGCGACCCTGTTAGCGCTCGCTGCTATTTCTCTCACCGTACCTGCCGTCAGCCACCTCGCTCACACTCCTGTGATGAACGCTGCTCAGATGGGCGCCGGGCCGATGCACAGCAAAGTCAATGAGTACAACCTTGCACTCGCGATAGCTGGAGTGCAGTTGGTGACCTATATACTGTCGCTGATTTTTAGCCTCAAGACGCACAAACAGCTTTATTCGGCCAATGACGGCGAAAAAAACGAAGACCTGGGCGTCAACGAGTGGGGCGTAAAAACGGCTATCGGAGTGTTGCTGATTGCCACCATCGCAGTGGCAGTGATATCAGAGCATATGGTGCAAGCCGTCGAAGAAACCGCGCACGTCATGGGCCTCTCGCACGTCTTTATCGGCGTGATACTCGTAGCGATCGTCGGCAATGCCGCCGAACACTCGACCGCGATCATCATGGCCCTCAAAAACAAGATGGACCTGGCGATCAATATCGCGCTGGGCTCCGGCTCTCAGGTCGCTCTTTTTGTTGCACCGATCATCGTCTTTACCGGGCATTTTATCGGCAAGCCTCTCGATTTGTGCTTTTCGGAGATGGAGCTATTGGCGATCGTCGTCTCGGTCATCATCCTGGCTTTTGTCGCGACTGATGGTGAGTGCAATTGGCTCGAAGGTGTGCAACTGCTCGCCGTGTATTTTATATTGGGAGCAGCGTTCTTTTTTTCGTAGCGATCGTGGATTTGATGGATGCCAGAATTACCTGAAGTAGAAACTGTAAGGCGTGGGCTGGCAAAGGCTTTGACTGGCGATAAAGTAGTCGCGGTTGAAGTCTTGCGCAAAGACTCGATTGCTCTAGTATCAGCGGCGCAGTTTGCAAAGCGGATGAAAGGCCGTGAGTTTGCGGGTGTGCAGCGGAGAGGCAAATATCTGCTTTTGGATCTCGATGGCCAAATGGGGATGGCGTGCCATTTGCGGATGTCGGGGAGATTGATCGTAAAATCCCCGCGTGCGGATGACGGGATTGGTGCTTTTGACGACAACAAATTTTTGCGGGTGCGCTTTGAGCTAAATAGCGGGCGGCAACTGCATTTTGAAGACATGCGCGTTTTTGGTCGCTTGTGGTTTAAAAGTGGCAATCAAAGTTTTGATGAGATTATTCCCGCGCTTTCGAGCTTGGGGCCGGAGCCTCTGGGCGATTTTAACGGCAAGATGTTGAGGCCCTTGCTAGAAGGCAAAAAGCAAGCGATCAAGACGGCTTTGTTGGATCAGACGCTTGTGGCAGGTGTCGGCAATATCTATGCCGATGAGTCGTTGTTTTTGGCCGCGATACATCCGCAAAGGGCGGCGGGGTCACTTTCTGCTAAAGAGCTGGATCGGCTGGCGCATCATATCAGCGCGGTGCTGGAGCGCGCCATTGCATCTGGTGGCAGCACCTTGCGTGACTACACAAATGCCGAAGGCGTCAATGGCAACTACCAAAATGAGGCCTACGTCTACGGGCGGGCTGGTGGGGCATGCAGACAGTGTGGCGGCGAAATCTCGCGTATCAAATTGGGAGGGCGGGGGACGCATTTTTGTCCGCGGTGCCAGAAGATGGGGCGGCGGTAATTTGGTCTGCTGCGAAAGTCTCTAAATGCGGGCCTGTAGGTAGATTTTGGGCTGAAGTGGAAATGTGCAATTTTGGCTAAATTACCAACCAATATTCAAAAACCGTGTCTGCAAATGCTGTGATGGCGGTGGACAGATTTTCACTGGAAATATCTGCACTCCTCAAAACCGATGCGGGACATACGATCACAAGGGGTTAGAAATTTTGCAATTTTTCCAACCTGTATTGAGAAAGAGTGGTCATTTTGCGCGAAATGATAAATTGAGATCAAGGAGAGTTAGATGCCCCTCAAACTCATAAATGCAATGTTTATCGTATCCACGCTCGTCGTGGGATTTTGCGCCATCAACTGCGAGTTATTAGAGGCACAAGAAAAAGCCCTTCGCGTGCCCATCGCAACCTCCGCCGGTCTAATACAAGCGCCCTGCGGCCTCGACTCGGGCACACGCCAAATAAGCAATGATGTGGACGCCTATATTCGTGGAGACAAGATCGGCTGGCGCGGCCAAATGGGTTGTATTCGCGCTAACCGCCAGTATTTTTGGATTGCTGCAATCATCATGGCGATCCCCTCTGTGCCAATAATGAGTGAGACAAAATTGGGCGAATAATTTAGTGTAAATCGCCCAGGTCTATATTGCAATGAAGAAGCGGCTGTTTTCATCTTCTTCGTTGTAGAGCGGGGTGCGATATGGAAAGCAAAGAACGTCAGGCGTAT
>JAFKGK010000018.1 GCA_017307165.1 Candidatus Melainabacteria bacterium | reverse complement strand
CCGCCTCAGACTCTCTGAGAATCGTGACTATCTGTTCATCCGTGAATCGACTCTTTTTCATTTCGACCTTCTCCTGACTGATTGAAACTATGACTCAAATATGTTCAATCGTCTACTTGGCTTGGTTCAAGATTTGGGGGTGGGGTCACAGACAATCCTTCATAAAAACCTGATTGGTAAGGCGTAACAGCAAATCTTGCCGGAATTTTCATACGGCCTTTTTCATCAACGAAGCCAAGTTTCTTCCCGTCCCAGCAATCGGTCAAACCTTCGTGAAATTGCCCCACGCCTAAGCGCACCAACTTTGGCAAATCCTTTTCTGCAACAGCCTTGCCAGTTGAATCAACGAATCCATAGTCGTCATCTAAAATATATTTTCCCCGAAGTATCTTGCCGATCCCATGCTCAAAATCGAATACGCGCACATACTGCGGCCTTACAACCCACTTTCCCTCTTTATTGATATATCCCCAAACACAGTTATTGCAAGCTTTATCACCGTAAAAATTGAGGTGTTGTCGATTGCTTGCCAATAAAAAATGAGGCACTTCGATCGTGGCCGCGTCACTTAACACAGCCACGTTTGCCATTTCGCAAGTACACGTGCCTTTTGCTTGTACTGGTGTAATGATCGACACTTTGCGCGGCGCATAACCGACCTGTTTATTTAGCTTATTTTTTTGTTCTTGCGTCAAGGCTATTGTGCTTTGCTTAATGGCAGATTGGCGCTGATCAGTGGTGAGTTTTAATACCGTTTTTGCACATGTAAGATGATTGCGGACAAGGGGAAGCCCATCGGCATCGGCGGACGGCACTGCCAATGCAAGTCCCTCAAACGAGACCGCCAACAGATAGAATGCAACTCGGAGCCAAAGTGAAGAATGCATGATGGTTCCAGTGAGACGAAGCACAACTCAATCTATTTTACCATTGCGTGAAGCGGGGCCATTTAACCCAAACTCGCTCCCACTTTTTAATCTTGGAGTCTCCGAACAAATCAATGATGTATGCACCATATTGGTACATCGCGTGATCAGGCATAATCTGGGGAGTCTGAAATGGCCAATCATTATCTTCCATGGGCGGTCTTAAATCTGGAGGGATAAGTCTATCGATCCACTTCCAGGCGACATCATCTGCCAGGACAGTTCCTTTTGGATAAATTGTCGCAGCATACGGACGATCTCCATGCTCTGCCGGATTAAGAACAAGAAAAATATCTACATCGTCGCGCTCAACGAGTTTAACGTACCCGCGGCGCAGTCCCTCTGCGTGAAGTATTCGATAGTGATAGGCGAGATGCCAGGAACAAATGCGAGCGACCAAATCGTCCGACGAAACCGCTAGCTTTTCGAGGACGCTTTGCATACCTAGAACAGGGCGATTTTCTTCTGTAGCAGCCATCGCCGCCACAGACTCTGCACCAAATTCTATTAGCTTCTGTACAGCATCTGGGTTGCCACTAAGGATTTCGTGTGCGTGAAAATCAATGCCATTATAGAACGGTATTTGTGGTTCATCCGCTTTTCGCTTTGCGATGATTTCCAAAATCCAGTCTTGCAGTTTGACACCACTATCACTAATCTCGCCATCATCATCAGTATCCATCAACAATTGGCCGAGAAATGCACCTGCAAATCCAGGACGCTCAATTTCCCAGGCTTTAACCTGCTGCATGGTGATGCTAAGGTCCGGCAAATTATCAGCTCCGTTAACATACATTTCTCCAAATGCAGCGGCTGATGCAGCCCTCAGAAGATCATTTGAATGATCGAAGAATGGGCTCAGAAATTTATTAGCCTCCGCCCAGTCATCTGTCGCATACAGTTCTACCTGAATTTTTGCTATTGATGCAGTGTCAGGAGAAACAAGCCCTCGCGTCTCGGCATCCGCCAACCATCGAGAAAAAATTTCTTTCTGCTCCGGCTCAAATGACGACCACTTTGTAAAACGAAGCAACCATCGCTCGCTCTGATCCTGCCGCATTATCGCATCGAGAATGGGGAGCAGACGTTGATCTGCTGGAGCTGCCTTAAAGTTAGATTGCCTAAACTGCTGACTATTTTCCGCCCAAATGCCTTTCTGCATCCGCTCTATGGCAAAATCCTTCATCCGCTCTTCTGGATGATCCAACAACTGAATCCCGTCTGCAAAAAAGGATTGCCATTCTGCATGTGTGTGGATGTCCGACACAACAAACTCGTCGATCCTCTGGTTTGCAGCGTGGAAAACATCTTTAGTCATGACAATCAATCATTATTGCAGCTCACCAGGCCGTTACCTATAAGTAAAGATCTTATAAATCCTCATCATACAAACTAAGAATTTTAAGAACGACACCACTGGCTAATTTTTGGCTGCCAGACATGACAAAAAATTTGGCACCAGGCTTGATGCGCTTACCGTGGACAGAGTGACGCAACTCATCATTGAAAATATACATATGCACTCGCACCGCCCTGATTTGCTGGCAAAAAGTCGAGCATCGCCTCAAAATCGCGCCTGATCTTTTGATAATCCTTTTTAGGTTGCATCTACTCAAAACCCTTTGTAAGATAGCTCGCAAGGTTGATTATTAGCATATTCACTGTACACTAACCTCATCATGAAAGAAGACACAACCATATTATTTAGGCCGATCGGCCAGAAAGAATTTGAGCTGATTGAAGCCTCAGACTTTACAGCATTTCCACCTCGCTTGGAAATGCAGCCAATCTTTTATCCCGTTTTGAATCAGGAGTATGCAACTCAAATCGCACGAGATTGGAACACGAAAGACGCTGCCTCAGGATTTGTAGGCTACGTCACGAGGTTTCACGTCCGATCAGATTACCTAAACCAATACGAAATACAAACGGTAGGCGCAGCCGCAGTGCATCAAGAATACTGGATCCCAGCAGAGCAACTGGCCGAGTTTAACAATAATATCGTCGGAAAAATCGAAATTGTCGATCGCTTTAAGCGCACCGAAAGCACGGAGACACACGACAATGGATAACGCGAGAGCACTTTTGAGAAAAAGGGATTTCTCAGTCAATGCCTAAGTCGCGAGTAATAGATGCGCTTGGCACCACCTCTTCAGGACGAACATTTACCTGCCGCACGAAAACACGGACTAAGCGGTTCCAAATCTCCTGCTCAGAGTCTCGTTGAGGTGCGAGATCTTTTCCATTGATCATGATCAAGGATTCGACCAACTCCCTCATGGTCAAGGTCTGGTCGGTGAGCCTAAATCCAAGAAATTCGTTTGCCACTCTAAATGGTGGCGTCTTGAGGTCAATGAATATTTGCAGAAATGGCCAACCTTCCTCAACCGAATCTAGAGATAGGAGATCGGTGAGTCGGGTATCTGGTGCGATTAAGTGGCGCTCCAACCGATAATTCTCAATCAACGCTCTTCTAAGTTTGTAGAAAATCCGTTGAGTGAGGCAAGCAACTGGATCTGCAGTAGCAATGCGAAGTTTGAGCCATTCATAAATCTCGCCAACTGTAGTCATCATTTCCGCATCGCGATCAGGAATGTCTAGACCGAACTCCTCCTCAATTGCCATAACAAGCTCAACAGAATCGAGTCCCATTCATAACCTCCCCTCGCTGCATTCCCGACGCCAGCAAGCACTTTCAGGAAAAATCGCCAGGCTCCTGGCTCATTCGAATTTCCATTCGCCGCTTGCCAATGCTTCAGCGATCAGCGCCCTGAAAGATGCATCATTTACTAGAGCAAACGTGTGTGGAAGCCGAGCGCGCAATTTTTCCAAATATTGTCGCCAGCTCGGACGCGATCTCGTCAAACTCTTCTTGTGCCTTATTAGTGCAATCGCGAGGAGGCGTGCGCTCTTGCTCGTGAGATAGATTTGGTCGGCTATAAAGTCATCAGCCGTTTGCGCGAACATTCCGTTACGCAACTTATGGACCGGGAAGTCCTTGATATTATCAGTAACAATGACATTTGCGCCTGCGCGGTCCGCTGCTGCTGCTGCGTGATTATCATTTGCATCGTCAAGATCGTAGGTTGAGATTAACGGCTCATATCCCTCAACGAGAGCATCAGGAAACAAGCTGTCCATGCGTAGCTGCTTTCGCTTTAAAGCCGACGGATCAGCGTCAGGATTTCGCTCGACGAACCTCTCCATCCACTCTTTGTGAACATCGCGACTCCAACGCACTTCAAAAAGCTCTGCTTCGCTCAAGAACAACAGCAAGTTGCTGATGAAGACAGGAAACAATACGGATGAATCGAGGAAAGCAATCCACACAGGCCTGACTCATCAGTCCTGAAGCCCGAACAGAGCGTCATCCTCTGCGGTAATTTCAGCGATAGCCTTAAGACGCCGCCGCTTGGTCTGTTCCTTATATTTCAGAAGGTCATCAAAGAGAACACGACGATGCCTGCCGACCATCCGGTAATCTAAGTCTCCTTGCTCCAGAAGTTTGATAAGGTACGGACGCGAGACGTTCAAAAAATCTGCAGCCTCAACAGTCGTCAACTCCGCCCGCACTGGCATTACCACAACGGCATTGCCCTGGGATATTTCACCCAGAAGTGCAACTACGAGTTTGAAAACGCTCTCTGGAATTGCAGCCCGTTGTCCACTCTGGGCACCAAGAATGAAGTGCTTATTGGATCTATCGGCTTGCAGCTGCTCAAACGTTTCTTTTGCCTGAGCTGCCTCAGCCTCGCTTGGAATAAACGGACGATCTAGAACGGTTGCCATGTTTGACTCCTCCCACGCCTATTATACGGAGCAAACGCAACAAATGCAATAGATGCAATAAATGCAACTCCTACCCAGGATCAATCAGCCGATGTCTGAAAGGACCGCCATTCTGCAATCTTGAAAGTGTTTTGATTGCGTTCAAATGGCCTCTTTAACACGATATCGTCAATGCTATTACCGCAGGAAAGTTTATGTGAAAACAAATTCTGGCCTTTTTATGATCAGCTTAGCCATACTTTGTCTGACAGCGGCACCGACAATCACTGCCTCCGATAAAGACTCTCGGTTACCGCCAAAAGGCATCGTAATGAGTCCAGGTTCGCAGATTGCAGCCACAACCCCTTACGGAAGTATCTCGATAATCGCAAAGGATACCCTTACACGGTCATACGCGTGGGCAGGTGGCGAACGATCAGTCTTAATGTGGAGAAGAGATGCAACAAATCCTCGTGCATTTGGGATCTATAACCCCGCCTGGTACAAGGACGAGTTCTGGTTACTCCCATCGATGCTTAGATTCAATGACACCGTCCACGGTGTTTCCGAAGAAAATTTCGCGAATTTCGAATCAGTTGAAAAAGCGCTAAACTGGCTATTTCTTGAGCCCGGCGCAGTGAGATATATTTGGAGAAACGACGGCTTATGCGTATGGTATCGAAGAGAACAGCATGCAATCGGCGTCGATGTGTTTCAAATATACATAAAAGGCAAAAAGCCAACCAAACTGCCAGGGGCGACTGACCATCTAATAGAAACCGTTGGTAGTACCAGCCCGACCGAAACTGATCAACCAGTCGATTCTGGCTGGGGCGATGGACTTGTCAAAAAAGGCTTGGATAGACTGGCAGTAGCCATCCGAGAAAAACCAACGGCAAAAAAGTATGTCGAAATTGCAAACCGTTTAACAATTTTGGGTCGATATAACGAGGCCTTGGAGGCTTGTGATAAAGCAGAGCAACTCAACTCGCTTGAGGATGGGATCGAAAGTATGAGGAACAAAGCCATGCGTCGGAAGAGCATGTCGGAGAAGCTTGAAAGCAGCACAAAAAATGCTAAAAACAAAACTGCGCCCAGTTGCAATTGATCGACGACAATTAAAATTGCGAGACGCCGTTTTAGTTCTCGTTATTCTGCAATCGCTTTGCTCAATTACTTTCAGTCATATGATTTAAGAGTCTGCACCCAATGACTAAGCACCGCTTTGCGCAGCACCGGCCGTGCTTAGTCATTGGGTCAGACTCTATCCTATAACTACAAATCGCCATTAGACAAAGTAAGCCATTAGAACAAACGAAAACAAAAAAATTGTGGAGGCAGCGAGAATCGCCTGGGTTGTCATTCTCATTAAGACTCGTCAATTGATTTTGTTTGATGGTGCGGGTTTCGGGAATTTTGCCGCCTGTGCGAAGCGGCGCTAATGTCACGAATAGACACAAAATGGGCCACAGATTTTGGATGAATTTTGGGGTATCTTGATGGCATGAACTACACGGATACGCATAAAATTCACGATAAATGAGAACTTAGCGCAACTAGCGGTTATGCTATATCATGTTGCTAGTAATTCCCCCAAAGTGCGAATTTTCCGCAGTAAAATGTAGTTCATGCACCAAGCCGACGACTCATCCCTATCACTACCGGCTTCGCGAGCAAGACTTGCCGCGGTGCTCCGCGCCAGTCGAGAAGTAATTACTATCGAACTGGCCGCAAACACGTTGCAGATCGAACAGCACCAGGCGGCAAAACTCTTATCGCGCTGGCGAGCACAAGGGTGGCTGCGGCGCATTGGTCCAGGCCTTTATGTTCCAGTACCGCTAGACCTTGCTACCTGTCAGCAAGTGGTGGAAGATCCGTGGGTTCTCATTCCTTCGTTGTTCGGAGAATCTTATGTCGGAGGCTGGACAGCGGCACACCACTGGGATTTGACTGAGCAATTGTTCAATGAGATCTTGGTCTTCACCACGCGACGAGTGCCCGAAAAGTATGCCGCACAAGGCGTTACATTCAGTTTACGACACACGAAAGAAAAACGCTTTTTTGGACTCAAGACAATTTGGCGCGGATCAACCCGCGTGATGATTTCGGATCCTGCACGGACATTGATTGACATGCTCGCGAGTCCGGACACCGGCGGTGGAATCGATCATACTGCGGACTGCATTGCAGCATTTCTGACAAGCGAAGACGCGCAACGGGAGTTGTTAATCGATTACGCGAAGCAATATGGCAATGGCGCAATCTTCAAGCGTCTAGGATACTTGGCGGAAACGCGCTTGCACGATGAGAAGTTGTCGGCGGCTTGCCGCGACCATCTAACGCAAGGATATGCTCGACTGGATCCAACGCTGTCCTGTGAAAAATTAGTAACTTCGTGGCGATTGTGGGTGCCTGCGAATGATCGATAAGCGAGAGATCTTAGAAGCAGCATCGACTCTGTCATTGCTGCCAAACGTCGTCGAGAAAGACTATGTCCTCGGTTGGATACTTGGTGGCATCAATGCTAACTCCGTCCTCGCTAACTCTTGGGTGTTCAAAGGCGGCACCTGTTTGAAGAAGTGCTTTTTCGAAACGTACCGGTTTTCGGAAGATTTGGATTTTACGCTTCGAGATCCTAGTCATATTGACCAGGAATTTCTGCAAACGCAGCTCACCGAGGTCGTCAAATGGGTCGCTGATCAGTCGGGTCTGAACATGCCACCCGATCAGATTTCGATAGACATCTACGACAATCCTCGCGGAAAGCCATCGTGTCAAGGCAAAATTGGCTATCGTGGTCCGGTTTCTCCGAGCTCCGGCGGCTGGCCGAAAATCAAACTCGATTTGAGTGCTGACGAAAAAATTGTATTGCCCTCTGTCAGACAACCCGTGTTTCATCCTTATTCAGATGCGCCACCTGATGGCATCTGGACAAATTGCTATGCGTACGAGGAAGCCTTCGCCGAAAAAGTGAGAGCACTCGGAGAACGAACAAGACCGCGGGATCTTTACGACGTTGTTAATCTCTATAGACACCTGGACGCGCGCCCTTCTGCCGGTGTTCTGCGCGACGTACTCAAGCAGAAATGCGACTTCAAATCAATCGTTGTGCCCACGTTCGAAGCATTGGTAACACACCGGACTGACCTTGAAGCGAAGTGGGCAGCTATGCTCGGGCATCAATTGTCCGTCCTTCCCTCAGCAACCGATTTCTGGGATGCGCTACCGGAGATATTTCGTTGGATACACACTGGCGCGGAGGCGCCTCAGAGAACAATCATCAAGCCCGGCTTGCAGGAAGTGCCCATTTACAGCCGGACACTGCCGATGTCGATTCCGATACGCACACGACCAGCACTTGAGACGATTCGTTTTGCAGCGGCTAACTATCTTTGCGTCGATCTCGTCTACGAAAACAAGACTCGGCGGATTGAACCCTATTCGCTGCGGCGCACTGCCGAAGGCAATTATGTTTTACACGCTTTACGAAGCGACTCGGGTGAACACCGCTCGTATAGACTGGATCGCATACAAGGGGCATCAGTAACCTCGCAGAGCTTCTCACCGCGCTACGTGATTGAACTGACGGCGACCGGTCCCGTGCCCGTTGCAGAATCAACAGCACAACTCCGGTCAACACCAACAGGCTCTCGAACTACACAAAGAAGTCCGCGCACGACATCCTCGGCGAGCGGCGGACCAACCTATGTCTACCGATGTTCTTCTTGCGGTAAGACGTTCAGGCGCAAGTCTATGGATAGTTCCTTGAACACACATAAGAATCGGAGCGGTTATCCCTGTTACGGATATGGTGTTTATGTCAAAACCACTTATTAAAGCTTTTCCCGGATTGATGTTTGGTATTGCGTTGGCATTGATAAGCGTTTCCGCTCATGCCGAAGGACTACCCATAGTTGGGAATCACATAACATGCAAGAAACTCACCATTACGCTTACGAAACCTCAGCTACAACAAGCGAAAGCACGGAAAGCGATTGCGCTCACACCTGCCCAATCTGCGTTATTTCTGAAGCAAGTTACATACTCGCGCAAGAGATGGTCTCACTGATCACGGAATATCTGAATAACAAAGGACAGCTGCCAAGCTAGTTCTGTCCTTGCGGAAGTAATCGTTCGATACCAGGAGTATCAAAGGCCGTGGCAATTTGTTGCCCACCAAGCCAGCACGGTAACTTCGGAAACGCGGCAAACATCGCACAGGTCCCTGCATCATTCTTTCCGACAAACCAGCAGCATTCTGGCGCGCCGGGCAAGTCCAATCCAATGCGTATTTCAATCGGCCGCTCTGGAGGCTCGGACACAGGTGTAATATCTCCGCTCCCCGACAGCACAAGATGGACATGCTTCAGCAATGCACTTCCACTCGGATCGTAGGGACACTCTGGATTGATGTATAATCCGAGGGACGCCGGCGGAAGATATCGAAGGATCAATGTCCGCATCTCAGACATTGTCAATTCAGGTAATTCGGCATCGCTCCCTGCGCCCAGCATCGCCCCGTAGTCGTTCCTATCAAACACAAAAAATTCAGGTAGGTTTTCAAACTCTCGGACCGTTTCGAAGTCCAATAGCTCCTCATAAATCCAGACCACCCTGCCGCCCAGTCGACGAACTGCATAAAACCCGGTGCCATCGCCTGCAACACCACAATTAGTACAACCATATCGTTCAACTCGGGCGTCTGATGCTTGAATCGGGGACATCGTTTTCGAGAACACCTCTCCATCAATTTCAACTCGCCATAGCCAAAAGAAATAAGACTCGCCCGAGAACTGGTAAGGTTCATACGTCAATGATGACGATTTGATTGGAATTGGAAGAAATTCTGGCATCACGCATGGTCCGAGTGCATAGCGATAGTCACCCAGTATAGAACGCGTTAACGGGCGAAACCACCCAAAAAATCCGAACAGAAATCAGGTGATTTCGGTTCCCCAAAATATTTTGACGGGGCACAAAAGGGGCCACACTTTCGAGCATTCCCCTTATTGAGAATGCTCGAAAGCGTGCATCGACGATCTTTGAGCCCTGTCTAAAAAGTAAATGGTGGAGGCGGCGAGAATCGCACTCGCGTCCAAAAATGTCGAGAGGCAGGCCTCTACAAGCTTAGTCTGACATTTCCTCAGTGCCTTGCGGCCCGCTGAAGTCGGCTCAGACTGCCGACCGGGTTCGCGATTATGTCTTAACTAGAACTAGCACTCGCTAACTTCGTTCTAGAGCAACCACCGTGTCTTACCCTTCAGCAACGGGTAGTCAAGTCGCTGTCGAGTCCTGGAGCCTAAGTTAAATTAGTTAGGCAACCGCAGCCATGCTGCGGCCAGGGAATTTGATGACGTTATTTGCATCTATTGTTTTGCTTATTTGGTACGGGGCACAAGCTCCCCGGCTTGCCACCTACGACCCTACATCCCTGTCGAATCTAAACGCCCCCATGTGTGATGCATGGGTCAACAAGGCCGGTCATGGCTGTCATCGTCAAATTTTCAGGGTGCAAAGAGTGGCAGCTCACCCAGGGGAGCTCAAACCACTAATTTGATTATAGTATATTTTGTTGCACAACAAGTACCCAAATGCGGGAGCCAAAGGCTGTGCCTACAAAAGATTACGATCTCATCGTCCTGGGCGGCGGCAAGGGCGGCAAGACCCTAGCCAGCAAGTACGCTAGAGCTAACAAGAGCGTGGCCCTGATCGAGAGATCTGCCCAGATGATTGGAGGCACATGCATCAATCTGGCCTGCATTCCAACTAAGGCCTTTATCACCGCCGCCCGCACCCTCCTCACCTGTCGCGAAGCCAGCTATTTTGGTATCGCCTGCGACACTGCCACCCCTGACTGGCCACGCATCAAAGGGCGCGTAGAGAGCCTTGTCTCTCAGATGCGCCAATTTAACCTCGACAACTTTGAAAACACCCCCAATCTCGATTTGATCATGGGCGAGGGGCATTTTGTCGATGAACGCAGTATCCGGGTCGGCACAGATCTCTACAAGGCCCCGTACATAGTAGTCAACACTGGCTCCAGACCAGCTCTACCGGATATCCCGGGTCTAGCCGAGCATGCCCTCACCTCTGACACAATCCAACGCATCGACTCGATCCCCGAGCATTTGATCGTACTAGGCGCAGGTTACATCGCGCTCGAGTTTGCCCAGCTCTTTGCCATACTCGGCTCCCGAGTGACCATAGTCAATCGCGGCTCGCAGATTTTGACCAACGAAGACCCTGACGCAGCGCATGCCATCACAGAAGCTCTAAAAGCTTGCGACATCGAGATCATATCCGACGCAAAAACGATGCAAATCACAAAAACAACCGGCACGGCTTATCAAGTCGATCTCCAAATCAAGGATAGGCAGCAGAGTCTTACAGGCTCCCACGTATTGGCAGCCCTGGGACGCACGCCAAACACAGAAGCCATCGCCGCCGACAAAGCCAAGCTCGAGCTGGACCCGAGAGGCTTTATCAGGGTAGACGAGCATCTGAGAGCGATCTTGAACAAAAACATCTTTGCCATAGGTGACGTCAACGGCGGCCCGCAATTTACTCATATATCCTTTGACGATCACCGCATCGTGCTCGATCAGCTCAATCAGCCACATACAGCCAGTCGTAGTGCTCACGAGCGTCAAGTCCCATCGACACTATTTATCGAGCCGGAATATGCGCGCGTTGGCCTCACCGAAAAACAAGCCAAGCAAAAAAATATCGATTATGCCATTGCTCACGTGCCGATGTCTGTCGTGCCACGCGCCAAAGTCGCCAACCAGACTCAGGGCTATATGAAAGCCCTGATCGACAGAAAGACAAAGCAAATAATAGGATTCACCGCATTTGGTATCGATGCGGGCAATATCATGGCAGTAGTACAGATGGCCATGGCAGCCGATCTCACCTACGATCGCGTGAGAGATTTTGTCTTTGCGCATCCGACCATGCCCGAAGGCCTGATCGATTTATTTACGGCAGTCAAATTATCATAGTTTTTCCAAAACCACGCCGACCCAGTGCCCGACTTGTTCGGATTGGACTATGCGCATGTGATTGCGGGGCAATTCTTTTTCGAGTCGATCCAATTTTTCAGCTAAAATGCCAGCACATAAAACATAGCCTCCAGGCTTGAGCATGACATTGTAATCGCCCAGGAGTGCGATGATATCTTCGCAGGTGAGATTGCTCAAGAGCATGTCAAAGCGTCTGCTATTGACCACATCAGTGCTCCCTTGCAGTAACTCTATGCGCCCATCCACTCCATTGAGCTCAAAATCTTTTTGCGCAAAATCTACCGCTACCTGATCGATGTCCACCGCCGTGATTTGACAGGTCGGATTGAGTTTGAGCGCAGCGATGGCGAGTATCCCGCTGCCCGTGCCGACATCTAAGATCTTTCCCTTGGGCAAAAAACTCTCCATGGCCCGCAAGCAAAACTGCGTAGTGGCATGGAGACCGGTACCAAAAGCCATACCTGGCTCGATAAATATTGCAATGCGATTTTCGAGCAGATCGCTGTCCAGCTCATATGTCTTGTTGATCTCACGATTGGGTAGAGCGCGTTTGAGCTCTTCGGGATAATCATCCTTGTATCCTGGCAGATACCAGCTAGGGCAGATCAAAAACTTTGTGCCCACGCGGAAAGGCTCAAAGCCCTCTTTAAATTTTGCCAGCCAGTCTTGTTGCTCGACATTTTTAAAACGCAGAGTCCGGAGCGACTCTCCTAGCTCGTATTCTTCCAATGATGACTTGATCTCATCGACCACGGTATCCGCGATGGTCTCCGTGTCAAAAGTCGCTCGGATGGTGATGCGCTCACCATCGGGCAAGGCGTTGACTTCACAACCGGCCGCGCCGCACTTGATCAAAAGCCAACATGCGAGATCCTCGTGATCGCTCGATACATCGATATCCAACGCCGCCCAGTTCATTGCCATTTATTTCACTGCCTTTATATTGGACCTTTAATAAAAAAGCCAGGCCTAGACCTGGCTTGCAAAAATCATTGTGTCACTCTTAGAGCGTGCCACTATTGTGCACTATCATCGGACCACCATTGTGCACGATGAGCGTACCGGTCAAGTAGACCAGGGCAGGTACTGCAATAGCGATCAAAGCAGCGTCCGATACCTTGCTCCAATTGATCCGCCCGGCCTCGCGTTGCATCGCCATCTTGAGCCCAAAAAAGCCCGAGACCAATGTAGATAGCATGGTCGCTCCATAGTTGAGCGAGAGAGGATCCAGTTGTTCGATCATGTCCATTTGATCACCTGATGCCTTGAGAGCGAGTGTCGGAAAGAGCTGTTTGCTTGGTAGAGCAGTATTATGCGCTTTCGATTTGGAAAAGCAAGTCATATTAGGCCAAAAACTACGTAATAACCGCCTTTTTGAAGGCTTAGTAAATTAGATTTGCTTAAAAGCTATAAAGCAGTCGGTAAACGCAAAAAAAATACCGGTGCAAAACGCACCGGTATATCTCTGCTCATCTCACCACTGGTCTATTCTTTGCTGCCGACCAGGATGATGTTGCAGCCGACCTGGTAAGGGAGACCGTTTTTGGGATTTTTGACCTTGCCGTTTGCATAAAAGCCAGAGGAGCCGGTCTTAAAGTCTTTTGCCGGAGCGGTGATGGTTGCCCAGACTTCGCCGTTAGGAGACTTAAACTCGATGATCAAAGACTCTGGCTTGTCGTTGTCTACTACTTTTGCCATGTTGCTTCCTCGGTCGGATGTAATCAGACCAACATACTAGCAACAAATTTCAAAGGTTTCTAATCTTGAATAGGCATATTGGCCATGGGGTCGACATCAAAGCCCTTGATGACACCACTCATGTCCGTACTGCGGCGGATCTTTTGACCGATTTGCAGATGGGCATCCGGGTTGGTCGACCATCTAAGCGCAGGCTCGCGGACAGTCTGGCGCATGCGCATACGTTCGTAGGCCTTGGCTTGCAAGGCTTGCAGTATTTTTGCCTGAGCGTCGGCCTCAGCGGACGGCATTGGGGGCAGACCGGCAGCTTCACGAGCGGCTTGCATCTCGGCATCCGCCTCCATTATCTGCGCCTGCTTCACAGCCTCTTTTTCTTTCAGCCTGGCCAATAATGCTTTTTCTGCACCGATCTCGGCCTGGCGGCCGGTAAAGCTCGCCTGCAAACGATTGAGGAGGTCGGTGATCGACGGTACTTTTGCCATATAAATGCCTCTAAGCGCCATACAGGTGTAATACCCACCCTATCGCAGCGCCTGGAGCCCCAAGCTATAGCCTCAGGGATAAATGCATATATGGTTGCCTATATAAACGCCTCAGTCGAGGAGATCCTCGACGTTTTCGGTAGGCCGACCCATCACGGCGCGATCGCCGCGCTCGACTATCGGACGCTGGAGCAGATCCGGATGCTGGACCATAAGCTCGATCAGCTCCTTGTCGGTATGCTGCGCCTTGGCCAGACCCAGCTCCTTGTAGACCGCCTCGGTCTTGCGCAGGATGTCCACGGGCTTGAGGCCCATTTTTTTGAGCAAACTGGTGATTTTTGCGGCCGACAGTGGCTGGGTATAATAATTGATCTTCTCAAACTCCACGCCTCTATCCCGTAGGAGTTTTGCCATCTCCCTGCATTTGGAGCAGGTCGGCTTTTCGTAGACTGTGATTTTATCGGCCATGACTACCTCACCACATGCGACACCAGTCCAGGCACCGATGTCATCTTATATAATCAGGTGATATTAAAGGGAAGATGTGAAGTTGGCAAACCCTCCCGAAGTCAAGGTACTTCTCGATAGCAAGGAAAACATCTCCAAGGTCTCGTCCAATGCGTTCGAGGCCTGGCAGGTGCCTACCAGCGAGTTGATCGGCAAGTCCATCTTTGACGTGCTCTATATCGAGGACATCACAGCGGCTCAGCACGCCTTGCTCTCGGCCAGCTTTATCGAGGAGATGACGCAGTTTAGCGCTCGCGTGGTTGGGCCGCACAACATGCTTTTTCCCATGGCCTGGACGGCTCAGTACTCCAAGGTAGATCAGGGTATGCTCCTGATCGCCAAGCCTTCGGCATCTCCGGCCGCCGCGACTATCTCGGACGAGGTCTCCAACAACAATGTGCCGGCGCTCTTTGAGGGCATCACGGTGCCCCTCCTCCTCGCCGCCATGGACGGGACGATAGTGCACACCAATAGCTACCTCAATCGCCTGATGGAGGCCGACGGCGCCAACACGATGGCGGGGCGCAATATCACCGAGATATTTCCCCTCCGCGAAAATTACAGTGGCCCCTCACAGGGCATGTTCAATTTTTACCTAACTGGCGAGCGACCCATGAGCATTGCCAATCTGGCAGGTCGACAGCTCCCCATCAAATTTGCGCTCAAAGAGAGCAATGTCAGTGGAAAGCAGATGTTGATCGGCACGATCACGAGCATGGCCGACGGGCAAAGCGCTGGGTCCTCGCGGGCAGGCATGCTGGAGGATTTTCAGGGGCGCACGGGAAAATTGCTGGAGACAGTGCTCGAGTATTTTGAGCTCACCGTGGAGGGCTACCACGGTGCGGTCACCGATCACGCCGCCAATCGCGCACGGATCTTGATTAACGAGACGCGGCAGTTGATGGAATACATGGAGGATATGCTCGAGACAGAGCGCTTGCAGAGTGGCAAGTTTGAGCTTTCGCTCGCTCAGCACAACATCATGGTCACCATCAAGCAGGCTCTGATGCTGCTGTTGTCCGACATCCGCGACAAGGAACTCTCACTGGAGCTCAACGGCCCCGATACTGAGATCATGGCCGACGAGCCTCTCCTGCTCGTGGTGATCAAGACACTATGTACGTTTGCCGTCAAAAACTCGCCACGCGGCGCAAAAGTCCGCATCGAGATACACAATACCGATACGACCACCAAAGTCGAGTTTATCGATCGCGGCCCAGGACTCACGCCCCAAGAACAAGCGACTATTTTTGAGCCGGCCGTGCAGCCGATCTTTACCGGCTATCGGGGCGCCATCGGCAATTTTGCCGCGGCCAAGCAGATCATCCTCAAGCACAATGGCAATATTGGTTGCATCAGCCACGAAGGCGCCGGCAGCAACTTTTGGTTTGAAATTAAAAATGGTGCCGAAGGTCGGACTTGAACCGACACGGGGTTGCCCCCGGATGATTTTGAGTCAACTGCGTCTGCCATTTCGCCACTTCGGCAAGTGATTGGGCAGGAGATTGCCGCGCAACGCCCAGCAAACTTGCAAAATATCATACACTCTTATCTGCAAAGATAGCAAAACTGTTGAGAAAGATTGAAAAACGAGAGAGATGCAAGCAGATAGAGCTCAAAAGCCCAAGCGGGTGCATTTTTTGGTCACAGGCTTTGATCCGTTTGGTGGCCACGACCAAAATCCCACCCAGCGACTACTAGAGGTGCTGCCGCAGACCCAAGTGGTTACGCCAGCCGGCGATGGCCGCGAGTTTGAGATCTATCTACACAAGCAACTCTTGCCAACCAGCGGCAAAGAAGCCCAAAAACTCTTGGCCCGCACGATCAAAAATATATTGAAAGAAGAAAAGGGTCCTCTCCACATCCTTATGACTGGTCTGGCCCACAAAAGCGATGCCCTGAGCCTAGAGCGCATCGCCCTCAATCTCAAAGACTATCGCATCGCCGACAATCAAGGCCGCATGGCGGCCGACCGCCCCGTGGAGGGCTCGGCCCCGCTGGCCCTGCGCACTCACCTCGACCTTGTCGACATCGCTGCTCAGCTCGGCAAAAAGCGTTGGCCTGTGGAGATCTCCAATCATGCTGGCACCTACATCTGCAATGAGGTCTATTTTAGGGCCCTCTATCTGCAGGATCTCTCCAAGAGGATCAAGTCCACGCTCTTTGTGCACACGCCCGATTTGCCGACGCTGGAGGCAGTCTGCAAGACAGTGGGCGCGGCACCAAATCAAGGTGAAAAAATGGAGAGCGTCGACATCCTCAAAACATTTGTGCAAGACTTGATCGCGATTTTGGCAGTGATTTAAAGAGAAAAATACACAGAGAGTGGAGAAAAAATGCGTAGCAATATTTTGATGACAGTGGGTCTTGGTGCAGCCATATTTGTAGCCGGTGCGGCAGTCGCTCCAGCACTGGTACAAGCTCAAGAAAAAGCCGAAAATACGGAAGAAACCTGCTGCAAAGGCAAGGGCGCAACTTGCGACAAAATCAAGGCTAAGGCTAAAGCTAAAGAGGGCTTCAATCAGACCTTTGCCCTGACCAATCTCAAGGCGCTCAAAGTCTACGTCGGCAAGCTCGACGGAGAGAGCACCAGCCTCGGCCTCTCCCAAGAAAAACTCGAACACACCATCACTGATGCCCTGTTACCTTGCCACCTCAAAATCGTCACTGCTGAGTCCAAAGGCTGCGAGCCAAGCAACGATCCAGTCCTCTATCTCAAGCTCAAGAGCGACAAAGATGACGACCGCCTGGCTTACTCTCTCAATCTTTCTCTAGTAGAAAAATTGAAATTGCAACGCAACAAGCAAGATCTCATGGCACCAGTCTGGACCAATGATTGCCTTGGTGTATCAAAATCAGTCGATGCTCAACAAAAAATCGAGTCCAGCTTGCAAGACCTGCTCAAAACATTTACTCGTGACTACAGCCTAGCCAATAGCCAAGACTCTTTTCATGGCATCAAAAATCCCCATGAGACCAAATAAAAAAACAAATGAAATACATATTGAGCATCGACCAGGGCACCACCAGCTGTCGCGCCATAGTCTTTGATAAAGACGGCAAGACTGTCTCGGTGGGCCAAAGGGAGTTCAAGCAGATCTTTCCCAGACCGAGCTGGGTGGAGCACGATGCCGAGGAGATACTTGCGACCCAGATCGAGTGCATCAAGCAAGCGATTGCCGAAGGCGGTATCGCTGGTAGTGACATAGCCGCAGTTGGTATCACCAACCAGCGCGAAACCACGGTGGTCTGGGACAAGACCACAGGCAAGCCCATCTACAATGCCATAGTCTGGCAATGCCGCCGCACCGCTGAGCTTGCCCAGAGCTTCAAGCCAAGAGCAGACGAGATCCTCAAAAAGACCGGGCTTGTGCCTGACGCCTATTTTAGCGGTCTCAAGATCAGGTGGATACTGGACAATGTGCCAGGCGCGAGGCAAAAAGCCCGTGACGGCCAGTTGCTCTTTGGCACCATCGACACATGGCTCATCTGGAATCTCACTGAGCAAAGAAACCATCTCACCGAAGGCAGCAATGCCTCTCGCACCATGCTGCTCAACATCTCGTCCATGACCTGGGATGACGAGCTACTCGATATGGCGGGAGTGCCAGCCGCTATGCTACCGCAGGTAGTGCCGAGCGATAGCAACTTTGGCATGCTCGACGCCTCCAAAGTGGGCTTTAGCGCGCCAATCATGGCAGTGCTGGGCGACCAGCAAGCGGCGCTTTTTGGCCAGTGCTGCCTCACCGAAGGCATGGCCAAATGCACTTATGGCACAGGCGGATTTTTGCTCGCCAATATGGGACACAAGCTCAAGACCGCCAACGGCCTGCTTACCACCGTGGCCTGGCAGCACGAGGGCAAAGAGCCGGTCTATGCCTTCGAGGGCGCCATCTTTGTGGCAGGTGCCGCCATCCAGTGGCTGCGCGACGGCCTCGGCATCATCGAGTCGAGCGAGGAGACCGACAACCTCGCCCAGTCCATCGATAGCAACGAAGGCGTCTACTTTGTCCCCGCCCTCACCGGGCTCGGATCGCCCTGGTGGGATAGCGAAGTGCGAGGCACCATATCTGGTCTCACTCGCGGCACCAGTCGCGCCCATCTGGTCCGCGCAGCGCTCGAGGCCATGGCCTATCAGATAGGCGATGTGGTTGCGACCATGCGCGAGCAGGGGATAATAGTGAAAGAATTGAGAGTAGATGGCGGCGCCACGCGCAATGCATTTATGGTGCAGTTTCAGTCGGATGTGCTCAATGTCCCGGTCACTCGTGCCTCGCAAGTCGAGTCGACCGCCTGGGGAGTGGCAGCCATGGCTGGACTAAAGTGCGGTTTGATCCCTAACCGCAAAGAGTTTGCCCAGGCCTGGCAGAGCGATCTGAGAGTGACACCAGGCAACGACCGCAAGAGCGATGTCGAGGGCTGGCAAAGGGCATTGCAGGGCGCACTGGTCTGCGCACATGGCAGATAGCTGATAGCAAACAAACAAACAAACAAATAGATAGATCTACTGTTGCTTGTTTCCTTCCTCGACCTTTTTAAGCAAAAACTGCACACTCGAGACAAACTCGCTTGGCGATACGCGACCCTTATTGAGATAAGTCGTCAAGCCAAGGGTCAATTTTTGCTTTTCCGTTTTTTCTAATTCGCGTCCCGAATAGACCAGCAAAGGCACATGGCTATAAGGGCCTTTCTTTAGAACCTCAATCACCTCAAAACCGTTTAGCTTTGGCAGGCCGACATCCAGCACGATCAGGTCAGGGTGCAGCTCATCGGTCAGAGCAAGTGCCTGCAAACCATTGCGAGCCTCGATGCAGGCGGCACCAAGCGATCTGATTTGCGCTGACACTACGCGACTGGTATTGGGATCGTCCTCGACCAGGAGCACGGTCTTGACTGTATTGATATTGACTGTTTGCTTGATCGTGTCCAGCAATTGCACGAGATTGAGGGGTTTAAAAAAGCAGCCCAGTATCAAAGGATAAGGCAAATTGGCCTTGTCGATCTCTTCCTGGCCTGTCATGACTATGACCGGCGGCGCCTTGTCGTCACCAGACTTGAGCCTTAGATGATCCAGCACTTCGATACCAGAACCATCCGGCAAATTGAGATCGAGCAGGACTACCTTTGGCAATCCCGCGTCGATGGCCGCCATTGCCTCTTTTTTATTTGCCGCCCGTAAAGACGAAAACCCTGACTTGCGCAAGAGCAATCTCAGCATCTGCGCTAGATTGTCGTCGTCTTCGACGATCAGGATCTGCTTGGTGGCACCGTTGGACGCCAGGTGTTCGCAGATTTCATCTACAGACTGCACCAGGGGTAACTCAAACCAAAACGTCGAGCCGGCGCCCAATTTAGAATGCACGCCAATGGTGCCGCCATGCTCTTCGACGATTGCCTTGCACAGGGCAAGACCAAGGCCTGTGCCCTCTTTGGCACGAGTATCCGAGGAGTCGATCTGCTGAAACTTGTTGAACAACAAGCCCATATACTCCTGGGCAATGCCCGTGCCTTCGTCGGTCACCATAAATCTCAATCGACCATGACAGAGCTCACAAGATACATTGATAGCCCCACCAGGAGCACTATATTTGATGGCATTGGAGATCAGATTAGTCAGCACCTGCGTGATGCGGTCCATATCAGCCTTGACCTGATAGCTTTCATCTACATCAGTCATGATGCTCACCTCGGCCTGTCTTGCCATGCCATCCATGACTGCGACCGCGTTAGAGATCAGGACACTGGACTCGATAGCCTCTATACGTAGATCGAGCTTGCCTGCCTCGATCTTTTTGATATCGAGTATGTCGTTAATCAATCGACCCAGTCTTTCTGAGCTCGACAGAGCAACACCGATCATCTCCTTGGACTCATCCGAATCTATCTCGATGATGCCGTCCATTATCAAGCCCAGAGCACCACGTATGGACGTGAGAGGAGTGCGCAACTCGTGCGAGACGATCGAATAAAACTCGCTCATCCTGCGCTCGAGCTCCTTGCGCTGGCGGATATCACGGTAGATGAGAGAGACCCCTTCGACCTCGCCAAACTCATTTTTGAGAGCGCTGGCGGTGAGTGCCACGTCTACTGTGGAGCCGTCTTTATTAAGCCTTTCGGTTTCGAGATCGCTAACGACCTGACCGCTCATCACCTGCCTTTCGACCTCGTCTATATGCGACTTTAGCCTGGCCGGCACGAGCAGATCCACATAGCTCTTGCCGATGGCTTCCTGGGCGTTGTAGCCAAACATCTTTTCGGCGCCATTGTTCCAGGACTGGATGATACCGCGAGTATCACGACCAATTATGGCATCTGAGGTCGACTGGACGATTTGAGCCAACAATTTGGTGACTTTTTCGTGCTCTCTCTCCTTTGAGACATCACGCAAAAATGCCGCTACTTCAAAATGCTCATCAAACTGATTAGCAACAATCGTGATCTCGGCCGGCAATTCTGTCTGATCACGACCTTTTACGGGCCCTTCCATCCGTTTGCGAAAATTGATCCCGACGCCCTCCACGTCCTTGCGCATGTCGGCAAATAGACTGTCAAACTGCGTCTTATAGCGATCGGGCACAAGCATATCGTGCACTTTGCGCCCAAGAGCCGCATTGGCAGTACATCCTACTAGCTCCTCGGCCTGATGGCTCCAGTGCGTGATATTGCCCTCGCCATCAGCCATGACAAAGGCATCGAGCGAAAGATCGAGCACCCGGCTAAACCGGTCCTCGCTCGCCTTGAGTAGACGCTCAGCGCGCCGGCGCTCGATGGACAAGCCGATCTCAGTCCCCAGACTCGCCAGCACGGTCCGTGTGCGCTCGTCCATCAATCTGGTCTCATGAGCAAAAAACTCGATCACACCATAGACCTGGCCATCCACGAGGATGGGAAAAGCGCCACCGGATTTGATGCCATCATTGATAGCCACAGCACTGCGATCCACTGCCAATTGAGCGACGATATTGTCGATGACTATAACGCGCTTATCATGCCAGGCATCGATAGGCGAAAGAGCCGCATGTATCCCACTGTCGGCGGACGGAGGCTTGATCGGCGGCGAAAAAACCATGGCTCTATCGCGATCTAGATCCGCCAGATCATGACCGCCGACAGAGGCATTATCGTATAAGGCTGTGCACCTGAGCCTGGCCTGCCCGGCCACTGTCTCCTGCAGCCAAAAACGAGCAGCCTGCCAGTCGGCAGCCTGCGACATGCCCTGCAGGATCTCAGGCATGATCGTCTCTGCCGAAGCCTGAGATTGCGCCAGCATCTGCGACACGGCAAACTGCATCTTGAGCCTCTGCTCGGATTGCACACGCTCGTCGATGTCCTCGAGAGCACCGACAAAATTGTCGCCCTCACCTGTGATACCAGGCACACGAACAATCTGCGCGCGCACCCAGCGCAAACGAGGCGTGCTCATGCGGTAGGTCTGCTCGAGGCTATCACCGCCTTGCATAAAGGTCTGCCAGGCCTGCAAGACATCATCACGATCGGCTGGGTGTATCCTCTCGAGCCATTGCCCATCGCGCGCCTGATCCAGAGTCATGCTGTAGATCTCTTGCCATTTTTCGTTGGCATAAATACCTTCACCACGATCGTTGATATGAAAGATCCCGACCGGCAGCGTGCGGCACAAGATCTCATATCTATTTTCGCTGATCTGCAACTGCTGAGTCCGCTGATCGGCAAGAGCCTCTATCCGCGTGGTCTTTTGTTGTATCTCATCCATCTGCGTGGCGATGGTCTGCATCTCTTGCAACTGCTTTTTGCCGCCGATAATGAGAAATATATCCTCAAAAATCACCCAGCCAGTGTGCTCCAGAGCCCGCAAGGGATTGGCGAAGGGCACGCCAAATATAGATTGAGGCAATAGATAGCCACGCACAAAGTGATCGACGGCCGTCACGGTCGAGGCGGTATACAACACACCAGCATCACGATAAAAACTCAAAAATGCCAGCGATCCAAATACATGAAAATGCGTTTCGATCCTACCGCCGGTCAAATGGATGAGCAGCCCAGAGTGCAGCATCTGGCACGCAGCCACGAGATGACGCGTGATGGCCGCACCAGGATTTTTGAGGATGAGAAACAATGGTGGCAAGGTGATGATGGCACCAAATACAATAGCAAAGAGCACATGAGGGTGTACATACGATTGGCGGCCAGACCAGGCCAGAGGCGAAAAAGCAATGGCTATAAAAATAGCAAAGACCCATTGCAAGACCAATAAAAAACCAAAGCCCTGATCGGTAGCCACCCGCACTTCACTCAGGTTTTGCTGATACAGGGCCTCGGCCGCGCTAGTCATGCCCTGGCTCATCGTAAAGCACATCCAAAGATCGGTGTAGTGCGAGTGCCCACTGCCACAGATCGATTGTGCAATAGCGCGACAATGGACTCCACGCCCTCGCTATCGCCACGGCATCCGCGCTCGGCAGTCAAGCCTCCACTAAAACCGACCTTGCCGTCAGGCTGTACCAGGACCGTATGTCCGGATACATTCACATGGTTAGCGATAGCCATCGCACAATCTTTTTCTCTTTGCACCGATATCTCCATGCGCACACGACCGTCCCGATTATTTTTCACTTGGCCTAGCAGATCGCGCAGAGCAGTTGCAATCTCTCCGCTGGCAAAGCTCTCGCCCTCATTGTCCGGCACCAAAAGATGCGCATCAATGATTAGATCGCGGTCAGGGCACCTGGCGATGATGGACTCGAGAGCGGCCACGGAGGCCATGGAGCAGGGGCATTTGGGATGAAAGAAAATATGCAATGTAGGAGAGACAACAGAGCTATTGAGGCATAGAGACGACAGAGGTCTCGCCGCCAGAGTCGGGCGATCGCTCGGTGTCGTCGCATAAGCCAGTATTGCCACATAGCCGCCAAGCGCCAGTAGCGCCCAAATCGCTACAAAGACGTATAGAGTACTCGATCGCAAAGGTTTGAGGCTCATATCAATTGGCGGCTGGTGCCCTCCAGGTCGCACAGATCATCCTGATCTGATCGGCCAGATCCTTGGGACTAAAGGGTTTGACGACCGTACCGGCCGCCCCCATCTTTTGGTATTCCTCTACTTCGTGCCTCATCACTTTGGCAGTCATAAAAATCACCGGTATATCAAGCGGATTGCGCTTGCTCTGCAGCTCGCGCAAGACAGATGGGCCATCCATGCCTGGCATCATCACATCCAAAAGCAGCACATCCGGCTCAAACTCCTCGACCAATCTCAGCGCCTCCGCGCCCGAGGCAGCATCCTCGACAGCCCACGGCCCTAGCCTCATCAGGCTGATCTTGGCGATCTTTCGTATGTTGGGATCGTCATCGGCAATGACTATCTTGGAGATTTCCATTTATGCAAAACCCAACCTGGCTCAACCAACACTCCAGATATTATTCCCGCACCTGTGGTCTAAACTACTCGCATCCCGCTGACTATTAATTTAATGCGCGATCAACCAGACAGCGCAGCAGGCCCAATCTGATCACCTGGGGAAATGTACGAGAAACGACAAAATCATTGCTGCGGAAAGAACCAGCTTGATCGACTTCTTGGATTGTGCGCGAGCCTTCAAAGTCGCCTCCGATCTGCAAAAAGCTGATCTTGATCTCATCAGGACGCGTGACGCGCTCGGCAGCTTGATTGATGCTGGCTATGACCGCTTCGCGATCGGACGGCTCACCATCAGTGATGATCTGGATCATGAGTTTACGGACCGCCGCACCGCCTGAGGCCTTGCGACTAAAATAATCATCAAAGACTGCACGCAGAGGTTTGGAGAGATAGGTGCCGCCCGAGGGCCGATTGGCTGCAAAGGCCGAGGAGAGGGCACTGTATTCGCTGCGCGGAAATATCTTGTAATTGTCGGAAAACAATGCCAGGGTAATGGGACGATCGAGCACAGTCTTGAGCGAACGTGACGCACCAAGCAGCTGGCTCTGACACCACTCCCAGCGACTCATGCCACCAGGGCAGTCCATCGCACTCATCGAGCCAGATTTGTCGATGATGACGACGATGTCGTAAGGATCGAGTGACTTGAGTTCCACCGTCGTGACATTGGTACCGCCCGTCAGCATATTGCCGAGTTGCTGCAATCCGCTCTGCAGGCGGCCTCTGTCCTGCGGGGCTGGCGCAGCGGTTTTGGTCTCGGCAAAGGCCGAAAAAGCATTTGAATCTACAACTCCCTGGATGGGCGCCATCGGCTGACGCACCGCAGGTGGTGCAGTAGGCGGCATCTCGCTCTCGACTGTTTGGGCCTGCGCAGTGTTTTCGCTGTAAATGCGAGTATTTGGCCGACTCAGTCTCTGCCCCGAGGTATTTTGGTTGACCTGCCCGTGCAAGGGAGCAACGCCTTGTGCGATAGCGGGCACATCTTGCATCGCGATACCAATGATAAGCAAAAGAGCGATGGCGGATTGGCTAATTTTCATGATGCCGTCCTCAGGGTAAAAGAATTGGACGGTGGGCCTCGAGGGGAGGTTCCCCGATATGCCCATGCCAACCTTAATCGGCCGGCCTTTGAGTCTCGCAATTAATGTGTTAGAAAGCATGGATGGAATAAATCTATGATGTTGAACCTAGAGGAATCTTGAGCCGTATTATGAATAAAACAATTATGACTGTCCCCCGAGCTCTTGTCCTCGTCTGCGCCACGACTATTTTGCTGGGCCAGTCGCAAGCACAGGCCCAGTCTGCCGACGTCAAACCAGCACAGGCTCAGGGCCGCAGTGATGACGGTACCTATGTGCCGCCCTCCGGCACAATCGACGGCACCAACCTCAAGCAATTTCTCAACTCCGGCCCGGTCATAGATGCCACCTCTATGGAAGAAGCCTCCATACCAGCCGACAATCTAATGCAAATGCCCGCCGAAGACCCCGAAAAGAAAGCCAAACGCGAAGCCAAGGCCAAAGCCGAACTGGCCGCCGGCAAAAAACCCAAAAAACCAGGATTTTTTGCGGCAGTCGGCAGAAGCTGGGTCAACACCTGCAATGCCATAGGATTTCCAGTCGGCAAAAACGACGATATCGGCATCGATGCCAGCCTCTCATCCGACCTGCCGCCCGATGTCAGACAGCGCGACGGCGCTTACAATCCCAACAAATAGCTAGAGAGCAACGGGCCTGGAGTCCGGCGAGACCTTTACTCTAAAGAGCACATAGGGCTTTTGCCTCTTGTCCACGCCTGCATTAAAGCGCGCCTGCCTGTGCAATTGGTTACAGGTGAAATACAGATACCCATCGGCGGCGAGACTCAAGGTGTCCGGCCACAAGACACGCGGATCACAGACTATTGTCTCTTGTTGCCCCTTGAGGTCGACGCGACGGATGGCATTATGCTCATAGTCGGTCGTATAGATGCGTCCTTTGTCATCGCTTTCGAGTCCATCCGAAGCGCCTTTTTCGACCACTTCGCAGACCAGCTCGCCGAGTTTGCGATCGTCTACGGTAGGATCGCACAAAGCGTCTATCGATACAGCATAGAGTTTGCGCGATGACAGCGGGCAATAGTATAGATTTTTACCATCCGCACCCATCGCGATGCCATCGCATCCGACCTTCAGAGTTTCCTTTTCTCCTTGCCGATTGAGCACCATTAGCGGTGCGCCCTCGACAAAGGGGACAAACCCTGAGACAGGTCTGCAAGACACGTGATTGTGCAAGCGACGCATGCTCTGCCCGGAGGCCAGATCGACGACGATGAGCGCACCATCACCGGTACGCGACGAGTCTGTGATAAATGCCGTGCCTGCCTTGCCGCGACTGAGATCAAATCTCACATCATTGAGATAGGTCGTCGGCAGGAGCACATCTGGACCAAACTTTATCGTCTGTATCACTTTATTTGTCGCCAGGTCATAACAAACTAGTTTTGCCTTGTCCTGATCCGGCGCGCTCCATTTGACAGAGCCGGTATCGAGCGCCCACAGCCTGTCCTTGCTATCGATCACCACCGACTGCACTGAAGTCATATCACCAGCCATTGCGGCATTTGGGTAAGGCACCACTTTGCCATTTTTTAGCACCTCTCCTACGGTAAAAGGCACACCATCTTCCCACCTGGGAAAATTGACAAAAATACGTCCCCGCCTCGAGACTGCGACTCCAGTCGGCATGGCATCGCTAAATCTTGCCACCAATTCTGGTGCCCCGACCGTCGTTTGCATCGGCACGATATCTTTTTGCACCACGACATCGCCAGACCTGGCCGCCTGGCAACTATCAGAGCCCAGCATCCCTACCAGACCTACCCCTAATGCTGCTGCCGTCAGATTTCTCTGCAATTTCATCAAGACACCTCTGATTTGACTCCAATATTTTACAATTGATCGCCTGAGACTTGACGGCTCTAGACGACCGGTCTATTATCAAATCGTCAGCCCTTAACCGCAGGTGCCCCATGCCTAATCTATTTACGCCTTTGCAGATCAAAGACATAAAGCTCAAAAACCGTATCGGCATCTCGCCCATGTGCCAGTATGCCAGCGTCGACGGCTTTGCTACTGACTGGCACCTCGTCCACCTGGGTGCACGCGCCATCGGCGGCGCCGCATTGATCATACTCGAGGCCTCAGCCGTCGAAGCCCGCGGACGCATCTCGCCAGATGATCTAGGCATCTACAAAGACGAACACATCACCAAACTCTCGACTATCGCCTCCTTTATCGAGTCCTTTGGCTCCGTCCCCGGCATCCAGATCGGTCACTCCGGCCGCAAGGGCTCGACCAAAAATCCCTGGAAAGAAGGCAATCGCCACGTCAAAGAAAACGTCGCCCTCGAAGATGGCGGCTTTGAGATCGTCGGCCCCTCCCCCGTACCTTTTTATCCTGAGGGCCGCGTACCCCACGAGTTAAGTAAGGCAGAAATATTAGAGATCCAGGATAAGTTTGCAGCTGCGGCAGAGAGAGCTCTAAAAGCCGGCTTTAAATGGCTAGAAGTGCATGGAGCGCATGGCTACCTGCTAAACAGCTTTTACTCGCCTCTTTCCAATTTTCGTACAGATGAGTACGGCGGCTCTTTTGAAAACCGCATACGCATGATCCTTGAGACCGTCACAAAGGTCCGCGCCGTATGGCCGCAAAACCTGCCTCTGGCAGTCAGGCTATCGGCCTCCGACTGGGTCGAGGGTGGCTGGACCGTCGACGACTCTGTGGAGCTCAGCAAGCGCCTCAAAGCGCTCGGCGTAGACCTGGTCGACTGCAGCTCCGGCAGCGTCCGTCCCGGCGATCGCTATGAGATGAAGCCCGGCTGGCAAGTCCCCCTGGCCGATGCCGTCAGATCCGGCGCCCAGATCGCCACCGCCGCTGTCGGCATGATCCAGGATCCAGCACAAGCTAACGACATCATCCAAAAGGGCCAGGCAGACATAATCTTGATCGCCCGCGAAAGCATGCGCGACCCACAATGGCCCTATCACGCCGCCCGCGCCCTCAAAGAGGCCGGTGCACTGGGAGCCGATTTTGAGCCCAAGACCGTCTTGCCGCCCAATTACAGCTACGCACTCTAAACCCGCAAACAAAAAGGATGACAGATGTCCGACAAATACACCGCTTACGAGCTGCAATCATTTGACTACAAATCGATCGCAAAGACCGAGCGCACCATACCAAAACCGCAAGGTCACCAGGTCTTGATCAGGGTCAAAGCCGTCTCGCTCAATTTTAGAGAGCTGCTCGTTGCTCGAGGGCATTATAGTAAGGCCATCAAAACGCCTCTCGTACCTTGCTCTGATGGCGCTGGCGAGATCGTAGCCGTTGGCGAAAACACCAAAAAGTTTAAAGTCGGCGACCGCGTTATGCCCAACTTTATGCCCGACTGGCACGGTGGCCCGCCCACCCTCGATGGCGCTCGCACTGCCCTCGGTGCCTTTGTAGACGGTATGCTCCAACAGTATGTCGTCATGGATGAGGCCTCTTTGGTCTACATCCCCGAGCACCTGTCCTACCAGGAAGCAGCCACATTACCCTGCGCCGCAGTCACCGCCTGGAACGCCCTCTTTGAAAAAGGCGATCTCCAACCGGGACAGACCGTACTAGTGCAGGGCACCGGCGGCGTCTCTATCTTTGCGCTGCAATTTGCAAAAATGGCCGGAGCCACTGTGATAGCCACATCCAGCAGCGACGATAAGCTAGCTCGCCTCAAAGATATGGGCGCCGATCATCTAATCAATTACAAAACCACCGAAAAATGGGACGCAGAAGTCCTCAAAGTCACCAACGGCCAAGGCGTAGACCTCGTTATCGAAGTCGGCGGCTCCGGCACCCTCGAAAAATCTACCAATGCCGTCAAGTTTGGCGGCATCATCTGTGTCATCGGCGTGCTCTCTGGAGCAGGCGGCGGCGTAAGCCCGATCAACCTGATCATGCGCAGCATCGACATGAAAGGCATCTTTGTCGGCTCGCGCACCATGTTTGAAGCAATGAACAGAGCGATCACCAATCACAAAATGCGTCCAGTCATCGACAAGACCTTTGAAGCCGATCAAATAATCGCCGCCCTCCAACATCTAGAGAGCGGCGCGCATTTTGGCAAGATAGTCGTCAATCTCTAGACTAAATACCGGTATAGATCTTGGCTTTGACGTTTTTGGCAGAGCCGCTACCGCCGCTGCTATAGCTGGCAGGAGCGCCGGAGCCATAAGAGCCATACGAGAGAGCAGTGGCCGTGGTGGCGTATTGTGCAGCTTGCGGACGCAGGCGGCCATTGAGGCTGGCCTCCGAGCGAGCAATGCTCTTGTTGCTGACAGCAGGAGCGACCTTGGGCTTGGCGCTGGTGGCCACGCGAGGCATGACACGATACTGATTTTTGACTGGGCTCAAGGACTGGATACGATACTTTTTGGTGTTGGAGATATCGGTCCAATAGTAATGACGGAGATTGTTGTCTTGCTCGATCAGGGGCTTTTCCCAGCCTGAGATGGAGCCCTTGGTCTCGATTGTGCTGACCGACTCGGTCATCTGAGCCATGGCGGGCGCTGCGACCAGAGATGCAGAGGTTGCGATGAGAGCAATGGTAAGTAGTTTGATGAGAAACATTTAGTGCGGCCTCATTGGGAAAAATACGCGTTCTCTACTTGACAATATTTTTACTGCCCAATTGTTTCCAACTTGTAAAAACGCGAGCTAACCAAAAAATTTGTCTTAGCCCGCAGGTCTATCAAAAATATACCCATGTCCGTGGACATTTCTTATAAAAGACACGCCATTGCCAGTGTCCAGTTTTTTCCTCAACTTATTTATGTGCACCCGCACGGTATCGACCGCCGTGTCCTTTTCGTTGGACCAGGCCTTGGCCATGATCTCCTCGGGACTAAAGACCCGATTGGGATTGCGCAAAAAAAACTCCAACAACGAAAACTCTTGAGGCAAGAGCCTTACCTCCATCCCATCCACCATCACCTGACGAGTCCCGAGATTGACCTCGACTCCCGAAAAGACGAGTTTTTCGGGCACGATAAAGCGCGGCCGCCTCAACATTGCCTTGATACGGCTCGTGAGCTCTTGAGGATGAAATGGTTTAGTTAGATAGTCGTCAGCCCCAGCCTCAAAAGCCAGAGTCTTGTCCTGGATGCCGCTCTTGCCCGTCAGCATCAGCACCGGCAACATGCCACCATTAGAACGGTAGCGGCGGCAGACCTCGGAGCCATCTATATCTGGCAGACCCATGTCCAGGATGACCACGTCATACTCATAATGCTTGAGACGAGACAATGCATCCTCACCCGTCTCGGCAGCCTCGACGGTAAAGTTTTCGATCTGGAGCCACTCGCCCAGAACGCCTGATAATTCGGTATCGTCATCTACTAAAAGCAGTTTGGCCATAAAGCAATCTTACACAAATCAGGGCACAAATAAACGATCCTTGTTGGCCTTTTGCGCCTGCTCCAGCAGCACTGTCGCCCTGGCCTTGATGTCCGCACTGCCCAGATCGCGGGCAAGGGTAGCCTTGGCAATCGCCTCTTCATAGGCCTGCGCAGCGATGCGTGGCTTATCGGTATCGCTGTAGCAGTCGGCGAGGCTGTTGAGCGCCTCAGCGAGTCTGAGCAGCAAAGTCGAGTCCTCCGGATTGCCGGCCTCAAAATTGGCTCGCGCCAAGCCGACAGCGGCACGGCAATAGGCATTGCGCAGCTCGCCATTGGAGCGATCGCCTGCGAGAAACTTCCCCTTGGATATGAGACTGGCCACTAGCGCGTTTTTGTCATTGTCGGCCAAGGCAAATGCCTTGTCAGCGCTCTCCGTCTTAGCAATGTCGTCCTTGCCCAACTCCTCGAGATAACTCTTGAGGTAGTAATCGGCCGCGCGCGACATCTTGTCTCTGGTGTTGGTGGTGCCACCGGTGTCGTCGAGATCCGCCCCGAGTACTTTTGCGGCCTCGAGATATTGGAGACTGGCGAGTCGCGTGTCTAGACCGAGGGTCTGGGGCGTGTCGTGCGGGGAGCTGCAGGAGCTCAATGTGATGATGAGGAGGGAGGAAATGGCGAGGGGAAATAGTCTTGTCATTTGGGTGAGTCCGGGGGCATGATAAGAGGATGAGATGAGGTCGCAAATCGATCGATGTTGTCGAATGGCGTTTCAAAGATAATCATAGGCTTTATTGTCTTGATCGCACTTTTATTATGGTGCTTACAGGCTACCGCTGTGCTCGATAGACTTAGAAACCGCAATAGCTCTGCGTGGTTTCAATACGGTCCGGCAATCATCGACAGTTGCGACAAAATAGTGTTGAGGCTTGGCCATGCCGCAGAACCAACAATAATAACAGCTGGTGATAATCGATTTTTACCCTTGCAAAAATGGCTAGACGACAATATCAATGACGAGCTGGATAGCCCCCCGATGTTCCCAAGCTATTACAAACGGCAGCACGACTACACAATATCTTTGTACTGCGGCCAAGGAGCCAACAATCTGCTTTTGGAGATACCTTTAAACGAGGTTACTCTTGGCAAAACCGGCAAAGCGCTCGAACGCGAAATAGATTTGCTGAAACGACTCGTGTCATCTACATCACAGAAGAAGGCGCACCGATGAAGATCGTGCTCAATAGACAGCCTGCGAGATTGGCAGCTCTATTTGGTTTTGCAATTTTGACCTGCCTAACATTGCAATATGGAGAAAAACTTTGTTATGCAGTGGAAGATAAAATCAAAATACCAAACAGTTCTTCATGGGTGCATTTTGGCCCTGCAGTAATCGAAGGTTGTGACACAATCCTGTTGCAATTTGGAATTTTTCAAAAAAACGTAGTCATTGCCAGTGGTGATCCTAGATTTCCAGCAATAAAACAATGGGTCCGTGAACACTTTGCCAACAAAATCAACAGCACTACAGTTTTCCCGTGCTGCAGGGCCGAGTTGAGCGGAGATGCGATTCGATTAACGCGAGGAGGTGGAGCAAACAGAGTCCTTTTATACATTCCTCTATCCGAAGCCACCATGGATAAACGTGATAGCGATCTACAAAACGAGATCGATCAGTTGAAACGTCTAGCGGCATCTGGTATCAGGCCCACCGCACTCTACAAAAATAGAGATTGAAAAATCTGCCACGAGGTTTAAAAATTTGAGAGCTGCCGTGATCAAAGTAAATGATTGGAAAATAGCGAAAATCAACAAAAAAGATTTCGTCTACTTTGTGCTTGTAATAATTTCAAGCATTCCTCTATTACACAACACCCCTGTATATGGACAAAATAGATCGGCAATCCCCAATCCTAGTGATTTCGCTATTGGCATTTACTCCCTTGGACGCAGAGTATCTTCTCCAGCGGACAACGGTTTTTTAGAGCTCGGCTTTATCAACAAATCAAATAACGAAACCGGAATATTGCTCTCTGCAGTTTTATGCAGTGCCTCATGCGATGAAGAGAAGAAAAAAGGTGAGAACCTAAAACAGCTTTTTGGCTACCCTCGTGGTAGTCGTGGCGGTGACTTTGCTAGACTGAATTATATTTGGGTATCCTCAGAAAAAGAGCCTGTCATTTCAGGCACGTGCGAGCTAAGCAGTAACGGCATGCGCATAGCTAAACACTCATATGAAAACCTGAGGGTGGCTATAAAGATCCCTTCGAGTCCAGGCAGATACAAGTTATCTATTCATTTTGACAATCGCAACCTAGAAAACATAGCTTGTACAAACAGTGATTTCTATGATGATGAATATTCATTTTTCCAAGCGGATACAGAACAAATTATAGATATCAATTAAAAATTCACCAACAAAATTATGGTCATGCCGGAGAAGCAACAATGAAAAGAGATTACGGCCTTAAGAAACCGGACATATTCATTCTAGTCATTCTTGTTTTACTGGGCCCCCTGTGGATTCAGTTCAGTCTATTCACCGGTCCGGATTTACTGGTACCATATTTTACTCTCTGGATATGCCTTCCTCTTTACTTTTTCCAGAAACAAGAAAAATGGTCATCGGCAAGAATTACAATAAATATAATGGTGGTTCTTTTAGGAGCAGCACTTTTGCGGATAAGTTTTGAGCGATCTCCATTCTGGGCGGCGCACTTGTTAGGCTTTTAGGATACTTAAGAGGTAATGCTTTGAGTTTTTATCATGAGGAAACCCTCAAAGTGATACAACAACAGATTGATGTCTTTACCGACCATGGTCGAGATAAGACTGTTTCGGAGACTAAGATCCACAACTTCCTGACGGCAACTGATGTAAATTCTCGATTGTGTAGATCTGACAGACTGATGTTGTTAGCTATGGGATGTGCAGATTTTGGTTGGGAGGTGATGTCACAAATCTATGACTATGTAGTTCGGACACAGCCGCCAGAAGACCAGCTCCCCGCTTTAATCATGTGGCAAGCAACTGTACTCGATCACTTCATGGCTGAAGATAATGACCTAACAGTTGAGGAGCGGTGCCGAGTGGCAGAAGATATGCACCGCATTCTCACTCATGCGCTAGAAGTTTCACCCAACAATGCAGGTCTAGCAAATTCATATGGCACCCTCTACCTGCGGCACCCATTGCGAAAACAAAATGAACCTGACTACCTCCACAATGCGATTACCTGGTTTAGATTAGCCGAAGAATGGAGCGGAAGAGCTTTGGATAACGCTTATATAGCAACATTCTCACTCGCTAACGCTTACTTTGAACTACAACAATGGGGTGATGCACTGCGTGCATATAATCGACACAAAGAATTATATATCGAAATTAAAGGCGAAGAACTTTGCTCGGAGATTGACACTAAAATAGCTGAGTGCGAGCAGCGATTGGCCAGTTGATGCTATCCAAGTGCCTTTAAAACAAAAGCGTCACCAGACATTTTGTCGTTTTCAGCTAGCAGAAAATTTGTAGTAGCCTTGTAATCGCCCTTTGAGAGTGGCTGACCAAAAGAAATCATTCTGATTGACTGCCTAAATGCCTGATCTCGTTCGTGCTGACAATAAGGGTCGCGGCAAGCAAACGTAAAGGACAAGCTAATCAAAGCAATCAACAGGCCGATGCTTGCGCATGCCAGCCAGATCCATCTAGAGAGAGATTTTTTCATTAGAGTGGTTATCACCGTGCCCTTCACTAAAATAACAGATAACAAATCCCATGAGAATTCGGCCACTTGTCAGGCCGTAGGCCGGGAAATTTAGCGCGGGATCTTATGCTCAGGATCAACGATGTCGAGATAAGTGCGCAAATAAATACAACACAAAGCACCACTGGAAAAGTGAATGGCATAAGCGATAAATGCTGCCCAAATAAGACCAATCATTAAAGCCCTGGCTCTAAACCAACGCGACCCCAGTCCTAAAATCAATGGCATCACCAATATCGCGACGAGAGTAACAGCAACGTGATAGTCAAAAAGACAATTTTTTTGCGCGGATTTAGGAGCTAATCCACACACCAA
>JAFKGK010000005.1 GCA_017307165.1 Candidatus Melainabacteria bacterium | reverse complement strand
AAAGTGTTGTATCTCGCTGCCGGCAACATTGCGAAAAAATGGACCATGCCGATCAGAAACTGGGGTGAAGCTAGAAACTGGCTAGCCATAGAGTTCAAAGGACGATTACCGCTGGACTAATTCAATGACACAAAATTATTGACAGTCCCAATCCCGCGGATCTACAAAATCAGTTTAGTCAAATTCTGACACGTGGCGACGACTCTAAATCTCCCAGAGTTGCTTTGAATAGGGTAAAGCCTCGCCTTCAGAGATCAGAGCGGCCTCATAGCTCTTCATCATGTGATTGATTTTTGTTTCTAGGCGGCGGCATTGGTCTGTTAAAGTCGCATTATCGCCTTGCATTGATCTTGAGGTGAGATCGTGCGCCTCTTGCAAAAGAGCATGCAGTGCGTCTCCTGGTATCAAATAACCAGGAAAATGACGACCTGGCACACGCAAGACGACCGCAGAATCGCCCGGCTGCTCAAAGTGTTCAACATTGATTTTTTTCACAAATTGCCTCGCCTTGCGTCCGTTGCGACCATCTTAAATTTTATACCCGACGCCTCTACGACCTCGTCACTTGCCAATTGATCCACAAGACCAAGCCTGTCCACAGCTATTGGACTGCGGCGTTTTCTCCAGATAGTACAAACTCATGATCCGAATAAACAATCATTACCAAATCCTGGACCTAAAGTCTAAAATCATCAAGCACAAATTTGCAGGTCCCGAAGGCGCAAATATGCTGATTTGGTTACCTGACTCGCAAACCCTCGTCCAAGAAAATGTGTCTTTTAGACTTTTCGACTTGGATGGAAACCTTTGTCCAGACGGAGATGATGCAAAACACGCAGTCATAATCACGCCTGAATGGTGCAATCCCTCATCTTATTTTTTAGAAAAGCCTTGACCCTCTATTTTTATAGACAACCGGTGACGACCGGTGACAAAGTCGTCGCCACTTGTCACCGGTTGTCTACGATTTTTGCCAGTCAGCGACCTTCAAAAAAAAACATACCCCTCGCCGCCACGGCCACTATCAGCCCCCGCGCCTCTGCAACTTCCTCTGTATTTCATCCAGATAAATATAAAAAACCGGCGTTATATACAGGGTAACAAGCTGCGACACCAGAAGCCCACCGACCACCGTCAACCCCAGGGGCTGCCTACTCTCCGAGCCAGCTCCAAAGCCAATCGCAATCGGCACCGCCCCCATCAAGGCCGCCATCGTCGTCATCATGATCGGCCTAAACCGAGTCAAGCAGGCCTCGTAGATTGCTTTTTCAGCCGCAAGATTACGCTCACGCTCTGCCTCTACCGCAAAGTCAATCATCATGATCGCGTTTTTCTTAACGATGCCGATCAGCATGATCAGTCCTAAAAACCCATAAATATCCAGGTCCTTGTGACACAGCAAAAGCACCAATAGCGCCCCGAGACCAGCCGACGGCAGTCCCGACAAAATCGTCAAAGGATGCACAAAGCTCTCGTACAAGATCCCCAGCACGATATAAATCACCAACACTGCGATCAGCAAGAGTACCCATAGATTTGCAAAAGAGTCTTCAAACGAAGAAGCCGTCCCCTGAAACCCAGTCGTCACTGACTTTGGCACATGCTCGGCGGCCAATTGCTTGACCCGCGCCACCGCATCACCAAGAGAGGCCCCCGGTTGCAGATTGAAAGAGATCGTAACAGACCCAAACTGCCCTAGATGATTGACCAACAAAGGACCCACACCATTATTGATCTGACAAATAGTATCCAGTGGCACAAGAGTGTTACCGGCCGCACGCACATACAGGGTCTTGAGCACCGCCGGATCACGATAAAACCGCGGCTCCACCTCGATTATCACCCAATACTGATTGGTAGACGTGTACATAGTGGATATCTGCCTCTGCGCATACGCACTGTCCAGCGCATCCTCTACCTGCTGCATTGTGATGCCTAGCCGCGAACACTTATCGCGATCGACCTGCAGGTGCACTTCGGGGTTGTCTATCTGCATGTCACTGGCCACATCGGTGATACCAGGCACACCGCGCACCAGACCGATAAACTCTCGCGCAGCCTTGTACAAAGCAGTCCGATCGGGGCTCGAGAGGGTAAATTGATACAGAGACTTTGTCACCTGTCCACCGATGGCAATGGTAGGCGGATTTTGCAGATAGCAATTGATATCGGGCACGCTGTTAAGTGGGCCCTGCAACTCCTTGATTACATCAGCAACGCCAGCACGTCGCTCCTCTTTTGGCTTGAGAACGATCAAGATGCGCCCCTGATTGAGCGCGATATTTGGACTACCATTGCCCACGCCCAGACTGGACATGTAGGATTTGACGTTTTTGTTTTGCGCAATGATCTGTGTCAGCTGCGTATGCAGGCGTACCATCTTGTCGTAGGACGTGCCCTGGCCGGCCTCGGTCATGCAGACGATCTGCCCGGTGTCTTCTGCCGGCATAAAGCCTTTGGGAATGAACGCAAACAAAAGCCCCGTCCCCAGTACCATGAGTACAAAAAGCACCATAACCACAGGTTTGGCAGCCAGAGCCATATTGAGAGTATGACGATAAAAATCGAGAGCTACACTAAAGCCGCGATCGGCGGCAGCTGTCATGCGAGCGCCCAATCCACGAGGCTTGTCATCGTGACCAGCATTATGCGGTTTGAGGAAACGGCTGCAAAGCATTGGCGTGAGGCTGATGGAAATGAAACCGGAGATGAGGATAGCAATACTGATCGTCACCGCAAACTCATTAAATAGCCGCCCTACAATCCCCGGCATCAAGAGCACAGGAATAAACACCGCCACCAGGGACAGAGTCATCGACAAGATCGTAAAACCAATCTCGCGCGCGCCGTTAAGCGCTGCCTCCATGGGGGGCTCGCCCATTTCCATGTGACGGACGATGTTTTCGAGCATGACGATGGCGTCATCCACGACAAAGCCAACCGAGAGCGAAAGAGCCATGAGCGAAAGGTTGTCGAGACTAAAACCGAGGAGTTTCATCGCAGCAAATGTACCGACCACCGATATCGGTAGTGCCAAACTCGGTATCAGGGTCGCAGAGAGATTGCCCAAAAAGATAAAGATGACAAAGATCACGAGCCCCACAGTCAGGAGCAACGTAAACTGCACGTCATCGATCGAGGCCCTGATCGTCTGGGACTGGTCGTAGAGCACATCGAGTTTGACGGTCTCTGGCGTCAAAGACCTGAAGGTCGGCATAAGCGCCTTGATATCGTCCACAACCTTGATAGTATTGGCGCCCGGCTGCTTGAGCACAGCCAGGATGACTGCAGGCTTGCCATTGTGCCAACCGCCCTGCTTGTCGTTTTGCACGCTGTCGATAGCGCGCCCCACGTCTTTAACACGCACCGGGGCGCCATTTATGTATGAAACTATGACAGGCTGATAGTCCTCAGCTTTTAGCAATTGGCCGTTGGTTGATTGGATCGTAAAGGCCTGGTGTTTGCCCCAGATCGTGCCCGTAGGCTGGTTTTGATTGGCATTGACGACTGCATTCATCACATCGTCGATGCCCAGATTGTAACTGGCCAGACGCTGCGGATTGACCTGCACGCGTACGGCATACACTTGCGATCCGTTGACCTGCACCTGCGCCACGCCGCCCACACGCGAGACACGCTGGGCGATCAAAGTCTCGGCATAATAATCGACCTCGTGCAAGGGCAGTGTGTCTGAGCTCACGGCCAGATAAATGACCGGTTGGCTCGCCGGATTGACCTTGGCAAAGGTCGGGGGGATCGTCATCTGCGGGGGCATCTGCTTGCTGGCAGCCGTGATCGCTGCTTGCACATCCAGTGCCGCGCCGTCCATATTGCGCGCCTGATCAAACTGCAGGGTAATCAGAGACTGCCCAAGAGTCGAGGTGCTCGTCATCTGGGTAAGGCCGGCAATGGTGGCAAATTGTTTCTCCAATGGCATCGAGACAGCCGAAGCCATCGTTTCAGCACTGGCACCAGGGAGCGAAGACGTCACTTGCAAGGTCGGATAGTCGACGTTTGGCAAATCGGAGATTGGCAGATTACGATAGCTGATCAGGCCAAAAAAGAGGATCGCCACCATCACCAGTGTCGTCATGACCGGTCTGACGATAAATATCGAGCCGAGGTTCATTTATTGCTGCCTCGCATGAGTCTTTGCCGCCACTTTTTCATTGTTTCACCATCTTGCAGCCTGTCCAGATAAATATAAAATACCGGCGTGATATAGAGAGTCACCACCTGCGAAACCAAAAGACCACCGACTATGCACATGCCGAGGGGTTGGCGAGACTCGGAGCCTTCGCCGATTGCCAGAGCCAGAGGCACGCTGCCCAAGAGTGCGGCCATGGTCGTCATCATGATGGGCCTAAATCTCGTGAGGCAAGCCTTATATATGGCTTCTTGAGCATGGATATGCGTATTGCGCTCGAGCTCGACGGCGTAGTCGATCATCATGATGGCATTTTTTTTGACGATGCCTATCAGCATGATCAAGCCAAGAAAACCATAAATATCCAGCGGCATCTTAAAGATCAAGAGGATGATCAAAGCGCCTAATCCAGCAGAAGGCAAGCCACTGAGGATGGTGAGAGGATGGATAAAGCTCTCATACAATATGCCAAGCACTATATAAATGACCATGACGGCTATAAAGAGCAAGATCCCCATATTGGACATAGAGTCTTGAAAAACCTGCGCCGTCCCTTGAAAGCTGCAATTGACTCCAGTCGGGATCAAATCACGTTTGATCTCATCGATCTTGGCCACCGCGGCTGACAGTGCGGCACCTGGTGCCAGGTTGAAAGACAGGGTGACTGAGGGAAATTGCCCGAGGTGACTGATCAACAGCGGTCCTGCGCCACGACTCACTTTAGCTACTGTATCGAGAGGGATTAGATCACCGGCGGCAGTGCGCAATCTAAACCATTTGAGCATACTCGGATCGTTATAATACTCGGGCAAGACCTCCAGGATAACCCAATACTGGTTAAAAGGCGTATAGATGACCGATACCTGACGCGCCGCATAAGCACTATTGAGAGCAGACTGTACAGTCTGTACGCTTATGCCCAGCTTGGAACACTTGTCGCGATCGATCTCGACTGCGATCTCCAGATTTTTGATCTGCAAATCACTGTTAACATCGACCATCTCCGGTGCTTTCTTGAGCATCTGCTCCATTTTCTTGGCAGTGTCGTAGAGCACGGCTGTATCAGAGCCGGACAGGCTGACCTGATACAGAGCCTTGGTCTGCTGTCCACCAATCCTGATACCACCGGCGTTTTGCATAAATAAGTTCATGCCTGGGATGCCGGTGGTCTTTTTGCGCAAACTATCGATGACGCCGTCCACCATTATTTTGCGCTCAGCGCGTGGCTTCAGAAAGATATTCATCCGGCCTTGATTGACGGCCGGGCTGGGGCCACTTACACCCACGCTAGACATCACACCCTGGACGTTGGGGTCTTTTTGGACAATGTCCGCAAAGACCTTTTGCTTTTCCATCATGGCTTCAAATGAGGTGCCCTCGGCAGCGATGGTGGTCGCTGATATCTGCCCGGTGTCTTCGCTAGGCATTAATCCCTTGGGTACGACCTTAAAGAGCACCAATGTAGCCAGCATCATCAAAAAAAACGACACTAAGACAATAGGCTTGTTATTTAGTGCTATTTTGAGCGACCAATCATAGGCACGAGTCAACTGCTCGAATGCCCTTTCGGATTGGTGGTGCAACCAGCTCTTTTTGTCACCTTCAAAGCTTTTTAGATAGCGGCTGCACAGCATCGGCGTCAGGGTCAACGAAACAAAGCCAGAGATCAAGATTGCCACGCTAATCGTCACAGCAAACTGAAAGAACAATCGTCCGACCAGGCCGCCCATCAACAAGATCGGGATAAAGACCGCTATGAGAGAAATAGTCATTGAAATGACGGTGAACGATATCTCTCGCGAGCCATTGACTGCCGCCATGAGTGGTGGCTCGCCTTTTTCGAGATGCCGCACGATGTTTTCGAGCACTACTATGGCATCATCAACTACAAAACCGACAGACAGTGTCAGGGCCATCAGAGAGATGGTATTCATGGTGAAACCAAAGAGTTTCATAGCGGCAAAGGTGCCAAGGATCGCGATAGGCAAGGTCCACGAAGCAATTACCGTAGTAGAAGCACTGCCAAGCGATAGCATCACGACCAGTATCACCAGGCCTACGGTGATAACCAGCGTCCTCTGCACGTCCTCGACCGAATGTCTGATCGAAATCGAGCGATCAAACAAGATCTCGAGATTGACAGCGTCAGGAAGGATCGCTCTAAATGTCGGCATCATTTTTTTGATGCTGTCTACGATCTGGATCGTATTGGTACCCGGCTGGCGCTGCACGGCCAGTACCACTGCACGATTGCCGTTGTACCAGCTCGCGACCTTGTCGGTCTGTACGCTGTCCACGACTCGACCGATGTCCTGCAATCTGATCGGCGAGCCATCTTTATAGGTGACGATGAGCGGGGCAAAGGCTTGAGCATTAAAGAGCTGCCCGTTGGCCATGATATTGTAGGCAGTATCGGGCCCATACAGAGTACCGCAAGGCAGATTGACATTGGCCTGCTGTACGGCCGTCGCGACTTGATCGATACCGATGCCATAACTAGCGAGCTTGCGCGGATCTACTTGTACGTGCGGAGCATAGATCTGCGAGCCAAAAACCATGACCTGCGCGACTCCCGACACCATGGAGATGCGTTGAGCGATGATATTTTCTGCGTACTCGTCCACCGTATACAGTGGCAAGGTCTTGGAGCTCAAAGCAATAAACAAAATCGGTATATCACCGGGATTGACCTTGCGAAAAGTCGGCGGAGTCGGCATATTGGCCGGCAGAAATGGCCGCGCTGCGATGATGGCGGATTGCACGTCCTGCGCGGCACCATCGATCTTTCGATCCAGGTTAAATTGCAGAGTGATGGTGGATGTGCCCAGGGCACTGGTGCTATTGATGGAGTCGAGGCCTGCAATAGTGCTAAATTGCTTTTCGAGAGGTGTCGCCACCGCCGACGCCATCGTCTCGGCATTTGCACCAGGCACCGATGCAGACACGGTGATCGATGGATAATCTATCGCGGGCAAGTCGGTGACGGGCAGAGTAAAAAACGAGATGATGCCAAATATCACCATCGCCGCCATCACTAGCGTCGTCATGACTGGTCTGATGATAAATAGCTTGGAAAAATTCATCTAGTATGAGGACTACTCGGCAGTCGGCCTTGCAGGGCTCTGGCTAGCAGGCGCCCCCCTGGCAGGATCATCATCCGGCTGCACCTTGACCTTGGCTCCAGGTGCTAACTGCAGTTGACCATCAGTCACGACGATGTCGCCCTGAGCGAGACCAGTCTGCACGGCAGTAAGATCTCCGGATGCCTGGCCGGCCTTGACCTGGACTAGAGCGACGGTCTGATCGGGCTTGACGACATAAACCGAAGTCCCTTGCTGAGTGGTCTGGATAGCACGCGTAGGCACCGTCACCGATGGCCCCTTAGGCGGCATCGATATCACCACATCTACAAACTGCCCTGGAAATAGCTTAACTTCTTTGTTTTCGAAGCTGGCTCGCAGGGTGATGGTACCGTTGGCGGTGTTGACGGTATTTTCCATAAAGGAAATGGTGCCTTTTACAAAGTCTTTGCGCCTGCCCTCTAGAGATGCCTGCATTTTGAGTGTGCCCTCAGACTGGGCGCGCCGCATATCATTGAGGTATTTTTCTGGCACTGAAACAGTCACATAAATTGGGTCTACTTGCACGATCGATACTAAGGATTGGTTACTATTGGCAGAGACTATATTGCCCTCATACACGCTGAGCGAAGAGGTGCGACCGTCCATGGGTGACAAGATACGCGTCCAACTGAGTTGCAGACGAGCGTTGTCGAGGGCAGCCAGATCGGACTTGAGCGTACCTTTAGCGGTATCAATGGCGGCCTGATCGCTCATTACGACAGCTTGAGCGTTTTCGATGTTTTTAAGATCCGCCTGGATAGTGGCCTCTGCGGTGGCGGCATTGGTAGTGTATTGATCGGCTTGCTCGTGCGAAACAACGCCCTGGCCTAGCAAGAGAGCATAACGTTTCTTTTCGATATTGGCAAAATTGAGAGAAGCTCTGTCACGGCTCAGATTGGCTTCATATTGGCCGATCGTGGCCTTATCACGTTTGAGATTGGCCTCAGCGGACTCGACTGCGCCTCGATCCTTGGCGACGATGCCTTCGGCTTGAGCAACAGCGGCTTGATATTGACGGGGATCGATCTGAAAGAGGGGCTCACCTTTTTTGACAAACTGGCCCTGGGTAAAATAGACCTTGGTGAGCTGACCTCCCACCTGCGATGTCACATTGACCTGAGAATACGCCAGGACATTACCTATGGTGCGCACCTCGATGGGCACGATCTGCATCCCTGCAGTAGCTACTGTGACGGGTACCACACGTTCTTTTTTGGCGGCTTTTGCCTTGTCCTTATCGCCAGCGCTGCTGTTTAAAAAGCGCGGCAGGATCAGGATGAGGGCCGAACCAAGCACAAGTAGTATCAGTGCGATCACGATCGCTTTCCGCGACGAAGGCGCCGGGCTAGGCCCAACACCTTTGTCGGACGCCCTCTGGGCTTCTGTTTTAGCGATCTCTCTTTCTTCCATCATTGATTTGCTTTCTCTTGGTGATCATTTTCTTGATATATGGTGCTAAAAATTTCTCTTAGAAGGCCCATTGCCCCCTCGATCTGCTCCAATTGGTCGCTGGAAAGATCGCGATCGGCGAGGACGGACGCCAAGTCGGACACAGTGGCCTGACGTGACTCATCAATCCGGGCTTCGCCCAAGGGGGTGAGGTTGAGCAAGAGATTGCGCCTATTGGCGCGATCGGTCCCACGGGTGATAAGTCCGTCGCGCACGAGACGGCCGACCATGGTCGAAGCAGTGGGACGAGCTATCCCGAGAAACTCGCTAATAGCCGAGAGGGTGCAGCCAGGATGCTTTTTGATAAACGCGAGGACGCGGATCTGAGACACCGAAGTCATGGCACCGCCAGGAGGGCGCCTCTTGACACGACTGCGGATAAAATGCATGACGACGGGCGCGGCATCCAGGATAGTCTGGGCCACGAGGCGGGTGTCTTTACCAGTAAGGGGCTCATGTGTCAGCATTAGCATGCCTTTAGCCGTTAGATCGCGATCGACAAGAAAAAACAGTTAGCAAAGCTAACTATTAGTGTGACAGAAGCGACAAAAAATTGTTCCGTTATGATTTACGTGGCGGGTGATTAGCTTTTAAGGGTTTTTGGGAAACCCAGTTAGGGTGGCTGCATGTCAGCTTCTAGTTGCTTGATATACCGGGTCTGACTTGCTATCCCGGCCTTATCGCCCATAGCCTTGTACGCATCCAAAAGCGCATAGGCGATACCATGATCGTACTGGAGCACTCGGGACGCCTCTTTAAAGTCTGCAACGGCCTGAGGATATTGCTTGAGCATCATGTAAGCCTGGCCGCGCCCATAGACGTGGTAGCCGTAGCTCAGCATCTTTCTACTGGTGGAGGCTGATATCAATGCAGTCTTGTCTTTGATGACGACAGGCCAGTTTTTTTGATTTTTAGCGATATCACAGTGCAAATCGCGAAACATCGAAACTGTAGGCTGCTCCTTCATCAAAGCTTCGAGGATCTTGTTGGCCTGGTCGTATTTGTGTTGGGTGGCAAAAATGCGAGCCTTCAACAAACGATAATTTACATTTGTAGATGATAGAGCGAGGGCCCGATCGACGGCTTGCATCGCCTGGTCGTATTGATGGCGCCTCAGGTGCAAATTTGCTTTGAGACTCCAGGCACTGGGATCTTGGGGATTGGCCGCGATCGATTTGTCGAGGAGGATCTGGGCTTTTTCGTCCTCTTCAAAGGAAAATAAAAGTTGTGCATGCAATAGCTGATAGCGCGGATCATCTGGGTCGATCTTGCGGGCTTGCTCAATATATTGGAGAGATCGGGCGCGGGTGGCGAGGGTAGTGTCCTTGGGATCTGCTTTGTTGTAGAGCAGCTCAGCTTGGGGATTGACGCGTCGGGTTGGAGAGGCACCGTATGCAGTGCAAACCGACAGTGAGTGGGATATGGAGATGGCGATCAGGGAGGAAAGGGCGAAGGTGAACGCGTGTTTTGCTGCGGATGAGTGGTGCATGAGGATCTTATTGGGGGCGGCGACGGCTGTATGTAATAGATAGGGCTGTTAGAAATCCTGAGTACTATTGTCTATGTGCTCAGGATCTCTATATGCCCTAATCTAGGCGTCTAACAGTCGAGAACCGTCGGCTGAGACTTTGATATGTCCGATTATGCGACCACGATGCGCTATGGGTACGGCCCAGCAAGAGTGGGGCTCCCTAAACTCGGCCGCAGGCAGGACCGTAAACGGAGATGTAGGAGCGGAGGATTTTTGCAGATCGGCCAGGGTCTTGGTCGCCAGGTCGATGGCCTGCTGTGATTCATTTTCATCTAGATCGTCGTGTCCATGCAGCCCTTTGGGCAGGATGGCCCCGTCGGTTGGATTGATGTTTATAGAAAGGGCGGGTTGGTTTTTTATATGAAAGGTTGCCTTTAGCTCCTTTTCACCCTTAGGTGCTGTTTTGAAGGCCAGGGTCGGATCGGTTAGATATTCCAGGTTATTGCTAACGAGATTAACTGCTTTTTCGGCGTTTTCGGAGGTGTTAAAGGCCCGCAGGCGGGCTCTATCCGCTGGATCCAAGACTGGATGCTTTGGTGCCTTGGGCGGGTTGGGCTTACTTTTAGGTTCTGGCATATTTTTTGCTCCCTTTTTGTTTGTTAGAGGGTTGTGATGAAAACTGATGAGAGCCTTCCGTTAGAAAAAAGGAAATTATTTTCTAACAAAACTGACTCACTGAAAATCCTGCATAAGCCCATGGGCTTTTAATTTCGAGTACAACAACTGCCTATTAATCCCCAGTAATCTGGCCGCCTCAGACCGACTACCATTAGCCCTGGCAAGGGCCTTTTTGATCAGATCGCATTCGACCCGAGCCATGGTCGCGTAATAATCCAGCTCGTCACCAATGACATCAGACTGATCAGCCACGGCATGCGCCTTTGGCTTTTTAAGATCCCCTGAATACACTGCGTTTTCTAACTCACGCACATTGCCCGGCCAAGAGTAATCGAGCAAACCAGCCGCCATTTCCCCTGCGAGCTTTGGCACAACCCCTGGATCAATTTGACCCATAAAATACTCAGCCAAAAGCAAGATATCAGACCCACGATCCCGCAAAGGCGGCAAGTCGATACGCAAGGCATTTAAACGATAAAAAAGATCGAGCCTAAAGCTACCCTGCTCCACCAAACCGGCCAGATCGTACTGAGTAGTAGCGATGATACGAGGACGCACAGGCGCATCCGTCGATGCCTTTAATGCCCTCAAGAGCTGCGCTTGTTGGGGAGACGTTAGATCGCCGATTTCATCAAGCAGCACCGACCCGCCACTTTGCGCATCAATGCACTCAAAGGTATCAAAATCATCCGGCAGACCAGTGCAATCTACGACTGTAAAAGTACCCTCGGTCTCTCCTGCGATCAGACGAGCCACTGTATCCTTACCAGTCCCAGTCTCCCCTGTCAGCAACACAGGCACGCGTACTGCCGCTGCCCTGGCGATTGCTTTGACCACCGGACGCATGGCCTCGCAAGCAGCAATAAATCTACCCTGACCAAAATCCGACATCCCCATGGGAGCTTGACGCGATCCTTTTTCTAAATCTAAATTTGCACCTACCTCCTGGATAGCCTCTTTTAAGAGACCCACATCCACGGGCGCAAGGAGATGACTGCTCGCGCCAAGACGCAGAGCGTGCACCGCCACCTCACCTGATACTTGCGGTGTCACCACAATCAATGGCACCTCGCGCCGATCAAGATCATTATGCTTACGCAGCCAAGCCAGGTCCGCATCATCGAGCAAAATCAATAGATCACACAGCGCTCCGCCCACCTCCGCATCAGGGGCCAACTCCATCAATTCTCCCTTTTGATCAGCCACGACCTCGCCAATAACATTGGCAGTCCCGGCAAGGTCTTGATTGGCTGTGATGAGTGCGATTTTCATCTAGTTTGCGCTCCCTTCATCTTGGGCAACCCCAGCCAACATACCATCAAACCCACCGCAGCAATCGCTCCCAAGGTCATAAACCCAGCATTGTAGCCATACCGCTGCACAAGAGCACCAGCCACCACATTGCTCGCCGCCGCACCTACGCCCTGAGCAGCGATGACACAACCACGCACTGCATTAAAATGCCCGCTGCCCCTGGTCAGATCCGCCACCACCACCGATGACAAAACTCCGATGATACCCGCCCCGATCCCATCAAGCACCTGGCCCGAGATTATGATCGCCGGTGCATTGCCCATGGTAAACCAAAACGCTCGAGCCACCAGTACTGCAAAACCGACCAAAAGTATTGATTTGCTCCCGAAACGATGCGAAAGACGGCCGACAAGCACCGCCACCGGTATCATCACCAATTGCGCCATGATGATGCATACAGAGATGTAAAATGGTGCGTCCTTTGGGGAGCCTTCGGATAGATACTGGCCGGCCAGCGGCAGTAGCGCAGCATTGGCAAAGTGAAAAAGCACCACGGAGAGCCCAAAAAGCACCAGAGTCTTGATCGGCAAATGAGCATGCCCAGACTCATCATCGGAAGCTGCGGCACCACGAGCGATATCATGATCGATATCGCGATTGGCGATAAAAAGCACCGAGATCAGGCTGCCGACCGCAAATGCCCCGACCGTGTAAAAAACATAATCTGGTGAGATCCGCGCCCCAAGCACGCCCGCAATAAGAGCTGCGAGGACATTGCCAAAGTGATTGAAGGCCTCGTTGCGCGCGATGCGGTCTGCAAAGCAAGCGTGCCCGACGATGCCTAGAGAAACCGCCACGATAGCGGGTGCAGCCACCGCGGCTCCAACTCCATACATCACTTGCGCCACCATGACTGCAGCGAACGATTGCATGTAGACCACGCTCACCGCCGCTATAGCCATCACTGAGATCGCAACAAACAAAATCAAACGCTTGTGCCGCGTATTATCAATTAAAGCACCAGCAGGCGCTTGGGCCACAATAGCCGCTATCCCCATCGCCGACAGAGCTGCCCCGATCGCGGTCTGGTCCCAGTGCCGCTGACAACGCAGGTAGGCCGCCAGATACGGACCGATGCCACCAATGACATCGCCGACAAACATATTTAGACTGTCTAGAGCTTTTTGGCTTTTCATGGATACCTGCATGTATTACTTAGATGCAAAAACAAAATACACGGCCCCGACTATGAAACCGAAGGCGACGAGGTAATTCCAGCGGAGAGGTTCGTGCAAGAAGCTCAGCGAGAAAATAGAGAAGACTATCAAGGTGATGGCTTCTTGCATTATTTTTAGTTGCGCTGTGCTGAGCGTGCTACTGCCGATACGATTGGCCGGCACCTGAAAGCAATACTCAAAAAACGCAATGCCCCAACTGGCGAGGATGGTCAGCCACAGTGGCGACACCTTAAATTTGAGGTGACCGTACCAGGCGAATGTCATAAATATGTTGGATATGGTGAGTAATACAATCGTCGAAATGACCTGCATATGAGACCTTTGAGCTGGATACAAGAGTCATTATCGACTCCGGCTAGCCAATCTAGTTGCATGAAAGTAGGACAGAAATGTCTCATTTTAGGACGGCCATTCGAGCAGCTCTTTCCCCGCTGGGACTGAAACAATCCAAAAAGAAAACCCCCGTGGAGGCAGGAGGAGCCTACGGAGGTTTTCTTTTTCGCAGTTACGGAAGGGGATCCGTTTGAATCAGATAGTTTCTCAAGACGTGCCCAAATAGATTTTGAGCCCGCCCCTAACTAATTTTTTCCCGCCAGGGCCATAAATATCACTTCTTTAATCTTGGCGAGCTCGCTGATCCGCCGCACTGGCACCGTGGCGGTGATTTCGACCGTTGCAGCAGTCCGGGCGATTTCCTTTATGTCAACCAGCTTGAGAGCCTTGAGCCTGGCCAGAGTGGCCGGCGACAGGTCTTTAAGGGTGAGCTGCAACTGTAGAGTCGGCTTGTCATCCGCCACCTTGACCCAGGCTTCTAAAGACTTGGCCAGGTCCACGCTGATTTTGCCATTGGATTTGGAAGGCCCATTTTGGGCTGGCTGCTTCTGAGCAGTCACTGGCGTCGGCTTGGCCGCCGCTCCGTCACTGTCCGGGATGGGGGCTCCCTCAGGCAGCGTCGGCGAAGTCTTTTGATGCCTTTCGGCTCGACCGCTCGAATAATGGCGCTCGTCTACAACCGTCGGCTCCACTTGAAACATATTTGTGTCTCGGGGGCCTTCGATGCGGCCGACTGCGCGATATTGGAATCGCATAGGACTACTGAAAAACGGATATCTGTCGACACTATTGAGGCTAGAAAGCTGGCTTGACGTGCCCAATGCTCCACCTGTAGCGGCACCACTAATATGACCGTTGTTGAGCCCCATGGTCACGCCCTGCGGCATCTCCACAGGTACCGTCACAGATTTGTTTGCAGGCCTGAGCTTGTTATCGCTATCATCTATCGCCACAAAGCTCGTGTACTGCGTCATGATGTGATGCTCGAGACCAAGTTTTTCGACCTCTTGCTTGATACTCTCGCGATCCTCGCCGGTGCGTCCTGCATCGGTCAGCATGCGATCCATCAAGTCATCGACCTTATACCTTGCCCACACGGACGGCAATACAGCATTGCCCGCTGCCGCATCAGGCATATCGACAGGCAAAGTATGCTCGACCCTTTTGCCGCCGGCGATACCCTGCATCACCACCGTGCCCTTACCCGAACCGGTATAGCGCCCCAGCACATAAACGGGCCTTTCGTCCCACACATCATTGATGACCTGAGGCTCTACATCCTCAAAATGCAAATTGCCAGAACCTTTGAAACTCACTTTTACATCTGTAAAGACCGGATTGGCAAGCTTTTCGTAAAACTCACGCGCCACCTTGTCACCAGGACTATTGAGCAAGACATACTCAGCCTCGCCACCTCCAGCCTTGGCAACGCCATCGATCAACATGCGATTGACACTATTGCCGGTACCAAAGGTAAACCATCGCGACGTATCACGCGTCTTTTTGACAAGCGAAATGATGTTTGTTTCATTGCCGATATAACCATCCGACATGAGAGCAAAAATACGTAACCGATTGGCTGGCGCAGGCTTGACAGCTATGCTCTCGACTGCTTGCCGCATCTCCGTGCCACCATTAGCATCCAATGCTGCAATGTAAGAGCGTGCTTTCTCTTTATTTTGCGCAGTGGCTGGCTCAGGCTGCGTAAAAAGATAGTCATAGCCGCTACTAAAGCTCATCACCTGAAAAGTGTCCTGGGGATTGAGCCTATCGATGATATAAATCATCGCCTCACGGGCTTTTTGAATCGGCTGCCCACTCTGAGAGCCGGAACGATCAAGGATAAAATTGATCTCGCGCGGACAGACCTGCTCACTCTTGACGCGCGCAGGCGGCAGCATCATCAAACTAAAATAACCCTTGGCTGCGCCTTTATCCTTATGCACCAGATATCCGGATGCCAGCTCGTCCTTGGCGACACGCCAACTCAAGACAAAATCACGATTGGGGATCTTGTCCTCATCCTTGAGATTTACCTTGGCGCTGGTGCCGTAAGCATCGACTTTTACATCATGCAAAGCCGATTTGACATCAGAAATAGGCAAGCCACCATTGATATCGACAGTCACGGAAACATCGTGGCCAGCCCTGTCCATCGGCAATACATGCGGCGGCGAAATCTTGGAGCCATCAGGCACTGTGCGAGTGTCCGGCGACTGTCCCGAACCCGATGCACCAGTAGGAGTACCACCGATGTATCTAGGACCGACCACCATGGGCAATACCATCTGGTAACGACCGTCTTTAAACTCGAGCAGATCGGTGTACTTGATGATCACTTTAATAGTGCTATGCGGCGGGATATTGGCGACTTGCTGCGTAAAAATATTGGTGCGCTCTTGATCCAGCAATGCCGCGCTGCGGCCTTCCGCGCGGGCGGCTTCGTATGCTTTGCGTGCATCATCCCTCTTTTCTATGCGCCCTTTGATGGTGCGATCGCCAATCTGCATGTTCATTTCATCTACTGCAGCATGATTGGAGAGGGGAAATGTATAGACAGCCTCGATGGTCTCGGAATAAGGGTTTGAAAATGTCTGCTCGACCGTGGTACGGTTGACGAAGCCCGAAACAGACGATGTGTATGCCGTGTGCTTGAGCGGGCACAGACCGCGATTGACGCCTGTCCCATCGATTATTTGAAGGCAACCACCGATGTGCCGATCGTCGACTTTAAGCTCGGTGCCGCCGCCAATATTGTCGGCCTTGTCGCCAGAAATCACCCGATAGGTAGGCGTATTGCGAAAGAATGGTGTGCTGGTGGCGAGATTGCCTTGAGCAAATGCTGGAACGGCAGTATGGGCTAGCAAACTGAAAACGCTGACCGTACCGGCCAGCGAAAGTGAAAATCTAATGGGGAGCAAGCTGCACCTCTATATGCAAAAAAGAGAGAAAGGGAGGGGGACACCGGGATGCCTGTGTTTTAAAAGCGACGCCGGGGGCTCGAGACATGTTTCCTGCCGCCGGTTAGATGCGTCTAATCTCCCGCCTCAGCGAAAGCAACTGGATCCGATGAACACGGCCAGCCAGATCAGCAGGTCGGGTTTAAAATCGATGCGGCTCTTTGTGTATCTGTAGATGATGAGCCAATGGTAGGCCATGGTGGCTAGCACCAGGATGGCGGTGATAGCGGAGCTGAAAAAGACCGCCTTGAGGATATTGGCCTGGATCATAGATGCAGTCATATCGGCCGGTGGCCCATCCACAGACGAGCAGATGTAGATGATGATGATGCCGATCACCAAAAAAATGGCTGCAAATAACCTGGCGTGGAGTTGCATGGGATCTGTGTCCGCGTCGATCGGGCGCTGCTGCCAGTTTTTCTAGTGTAAACTTGCTGATGGGTATTTAACAAGGGTTTTTATAAAAGAGCCATGAGAAATGTTATTAGGCAATTGGCTTTAGCACTTGCGCTATCTGTCTTTTTGCAACCAGAGACCCTCGCAGAAAGCAAAGTCGAGGGTGATGCCAAAGACATAAACCTATCGGTTTCTGCACCATTGACCTTCACCTCGACCAAAACTCCAAACGCTATCGATTTGATTTTTACCAACCGATCCTCCAGCGAAATCGTGATCCCGCTGTGCTCGAGGTGGGGCAAAGGAAATCAAAACATGACAGAGGGTGCTGGCCAAGACCACGAAGGAGTTTTTTCGCAGATACGTTATCGGTGGTTGGATAAAGGAAAGAAACAACTAGCCGAGGGCACATATAACGTGAGCGCGCCAGCCCTCAAGCTAAAGCCAAAAGGAACTCAAACGCTATTGATACCATTGACTCAGCACTCATTACCGGAAGCACAGCAAATTGAAGTCCAGTTTGATAATCGTTTGGTAGAGAAAGCAGTCAAATCATACAATCTGTTTCAATATGTCCCTCCTGGCTCAGAACGATATTTTTTAAAAGGAGCTACTTATAAATGGCCGCATCCATCGGATTGAATGCTAGAAATGGCCTAAGACATTTTTTGGTTTGCGCGCTTGTTTTAGGAAACAATCCCTGCCTCGCAAATGAACCAAAAGACCTAAAACCCCGACTCGTAAATCTCGACAATGTCGCGGCGCCACCAGAATTTATACCAGGCACCTCTGGGGCATTAGTGACCTGCTACAAGACTGCGCAGGGGCCGAGTTATATTGGCTCGATAAGAGATCAGCCACAGGTCGCTACACTAATAGATGCTGCATCTGGGAAAGTTTTAAAAACAATTGCTATCAGAGGTATACCAGTAGTATCTTCGAGCGGCAAAATAGCATTTATCAACCAAAAGGAAATCTCCTTCTGCGAACCAACCACGTTCAAGCAAAGCACAAAAGTAAACTTTTCAAATAAAATAAGACCTCATTTCAGTAAATTTATTAATCAATCCACTTTCATGGCAGTAACGATAGATGAGGCTTTCTTGATTGATTCTGAAACCGGACATTGCCGAAAATTTTTAAGTGAACCTGGCATTTTGCCTACATTCGTGCCATCACAAGATGGAAAGATTATAAGTATCGAAAATTCTCTGCCAAATTCTGAAACTCAAATCAGATTTTACAACGTGGAGAAAGGCAAATTCATCAATACAAAGGTCTTGAGAGGCTTTCCACAAATTGCATGGTCCAGCAAAGGTCATAATTGCATTTACTACTCAAAGAGTGGGCACTGCATAGAGCAGCCAATAGAAGCCATCAATTGGCGAGATCTCGACTTGTCAGCAAATAGTGGCCCCCAATCCAAGGATCTGAGTAAACTGGCTCAAAACAAAAATAGCGATAAAATAGCCTATCAATGGGACAGAGATCTAATAATCGAACGTAAAGGTGCTACTCCGCTAACTTACAAGCGGCTTCCCATGCAGGTCCATACAGTCGAGTGGAATGAAGCAAATGATTTGCTACTGACTGGAGCAGGTTCTGAGGGCTTTATAATTACTGACGATAAGATGTACAAATTTCCAGTTGGAAATATGGTGTATACCGAAGCACGATGGATCCCCAAAACTCGCAAAATTCTACTTTACGATTCCGAAAAACAACAGTTATTTTTGATCTGCCCGCCGCTAAAAACCAATCAAGAGCAACAATCCCAACACCCATGACCAATCATTTCGGCACCCCGACCATCACACCTCCAATGACCCTCGCCGATTTCACCATCGGTCGCACATTTATGAGCGAGACCTATAAGGTCACCGCCGATGAAATCATCGAGTTTGCCACCAAATATGATCCCCAATTTTTTCACTTAGACGCAGAAGCCGCCAAACAGTCGTTCTTTAAAGGCCTCGCAGCTTCCGGCTGGCACGTTGCGGGCATCGCTATGAGGCTATTTGTGCAGAGCGTCCCAGTGGTCGGAGGCATGATCGGATCGCGCGGCGAAATAGCCTGGCTCAAACCTACAAGACCGGGCGATTTTTTGCAGGTCGAGTCGACAGTAATGGACGTAAAAGCATCGCGGAGCCGTCCTGGACGCGGAACAATCATCATGAACAGTATCACGCGCAACCAACATGGCGACACTGTACAGACTTTTACAGCGCGCATAGTCATAGGCGAAACAGGTTGATCTAGAGGAGAAATAGCAATGGTCATGGTGAAAATGGTGGAAGAGGGCAACGCAGTACCAGAAGTCCAGGCTGTGTTTGACGATATCAAAAAAACGCGAGGGACTGACTGGATCAACAATTTTTGGAAAGTGCTCGCTACTTCGCCAGTCACACTCAAGCGGATCTGGGAAAACGTCAAGATCGTGATGGGGCCTGGAGCCATCGATCCTTTGACCAAGGAGATGATCTATGTAGCCGTCAGCGTGACAAACAATTGCGAGTATTGCATCCATTCGCATACCGCGGCGGCCCGGGCCAAGGGTATGACGGACGAAATGTATGGAGAATTGTTGGCGGTGGTGGGATTGGCAAATGAGACCAATCGATTGGCTAATGGATATCAAATGGAAGTGGATGAGAGATTTAAACCGTACTAGATATGTTTCGATGGGCTAGGCACCACCCTGAAATTGGATGGTGCCCCGACCATATTTCAAATAGGCTCAAAGCGCGATCTTTTGGTTCTCGCCCAGGGTCTCAGGCTTACCGGTGACGGCTTTCATCAAGGCCATCACATGTGCCACCATTGAAGAAGGACCATCCCAAAACTCGGCCTTGACTGCATTTACCTTAAGTAAAGCAAGATCTGGTGTGTTGAGTCCATCAGGAAACCAAGCCTTGAGTTCCGGCTCCCACATAGACTCGATCTTAGCGGAGTCGCGCACCAGCTCGGCAGTACCCGAAACTGAGACATAGCTATTGTTTTTGATATCAGCAAAAGATACATTTACCTGGGGATGTTTTTTTGCTTCGATAACTTTATGCGAATTGCCGTAGGTAAAAAACCACAAGTCGCCATCAAAGTCTACCTTCCGATTGACTGACATGGGCCGGCTCCGCAAAGTGCCATCTTCATCCTGAGTCGTCAGCATGCCAAAGTCTATATCTTTGATCATCTTGGCGAGCTTTTCACGGTGTTCCGTATCAGTTTTAATCTTGTCGTTCATGTGACCTCTCCTTTCCTATCGTCAGACACGACAAGCAAGGTCGAGGTAAGTTCCAAAAATTATAGGCCTGGCTTGACGTCATCCTTAAGCTCATCAATGATCGATACACGAGGTACATGTTGGTGCACAGGTCTGTCAGATGGCGTCAGCTTAGATTTGAGCGAATCATCAACGACGCGACTTGGTATAATCTTGCCCCCACTTAATTCGAGAGGCTGGGTTGCAATCTTGGATAAATGGCCCATGTCGAGTCTTTGCTGAGAGCTTGCAACACCTGCCGGTACATCAGCACCATCGGCAACCAGACGCGGCAGATTGGCAGGGCCTGGTATGACGTCATTGATGGCCTTATTGATGGCAGAAAAACCTGAATCATTGCCAGGCACCAGGCCTGTTTCGCGGGTATAGAAAGCTGAGGTCTTGATTGGACGGGCTGCAAGGCCGAAAGCCCCACCCATGATACCTCCTGTAAGGCTTTGTGTTGCAAGGTCTTTAGTATTAGCCAATTTACCATCTTTCAAAAGCGAATGGGCCTCAGCCGAAAAAGCACCGCCTGCGACACCAGAGCCAAATCCGATACCACCATGGATCAACTGCCTTTCCGCGAAGCTGCTGGCGCCCTTGGCAAATATCGGCTGATTGAGTCTAGCCAGATCGGTCAAACTGCCATGCAATTTGGCAGCGCCATAAATACTGGCGCCAGCGATTGCAGCATTGCCTATGCGTTGTTGCCAGAAGCTATTTGGATCGCTGGCTTTTGCAGTAAGTCCCTCATAAACTGCACCCGAGATTGCCAAGCTGCCCGCGGTCGTGCGTCCAACGATCTTTTCACCAAACGATCGCGGCAACTGTGTCTCCACCGCGGCAACCCGACCAGCAGAGCTCAGAGCTTTGTGAGTCAGCATGATACCGGCAATGGTTGCAATACCTGCTCCTGCAGTTTGAGCCGCCCATTCTTTTGTAAAAGCTGCTCTTTCTTGAGGAGCCTCGGCGATTTGCCGGTCTCTTATATTGCCACCAAGATGATTGACTGCTTGCGATATGCCATCATAAGGCTTTTGCAAAGCAGTGTATTTTAACGAGCCATAAAACTCATCAAACAAATTGATGCTCGCAGTCGTTTTTGATTGATCCGCATTCGCGTCACTCTTTGAGTCTGACTGTGTCAATATCTTTGTGGTATCCATCATTATTTCTTCCATATGATGGTCTTGAGCGCAGATTCGGCGGCTTCTAGATAAAGCGGATAGAGCTGTGGAGGAGCCACAAAATGTATCTCCTGGATCGCCGTCCCAGTCCCATCCGAATCTACATAAACAGCAAATGCAGAGGTGCTATCGCCTTTCCAATAGCCATCTACTATCAAGACTCGCCTGCCACATAGATCCGATATGCGCGCATGCCCAAAATCAAAATATTCTGGTAGCACCACATTCATGACGATGAGGCTGATAGGCTCGAGATCGGGCAAACCAAGATCACGAGGACCATCAGCTAGCATCTGCTTAAAGATCTCACCCTGAGCTTCAGGAATACGGTGTCCTCTGTAATAAAACGAAAATCGCACTCGATCATCGGACTCGGCGTAATACTCCTTGAGCAATAGATCGGTAGGATCTTTGTCCAATACATATCCCATAGGCAGCGTCATTTGTTTGATCTGCCCTATGCCTTTCACCATTTCTTGTGTCTTATGCATCCGCCCTACCTGTCATCGCGAAGGAAGAAATAGGCTCCACCATATCCAAGGCCTGCAGCGGCTCCAGCAGCAGCCAAGCCACCGACGATCTTGCCTGCGAGCAAGGCATTTTTACCGCGGTCAGAAGCCATAAACTTGTGAAGGCGTGACTCGCTCATAGCTTTGTAGAGCTTGTCGATGGGATAGCCTTCATCCGAGAGAAAGTCGTTGTGACTGCCCCATTGATTAGAAAATTTGACGGTACCTTTGATGGGATCATAGTCATGAATATTGACCACATGCCAACTACCGCTGCCAAAGGCAGCTTGGGTGCCGAAACGGCTGTCAAAGGGCGGATTGGCAGAATGCACCTGCAAAACCGCAGGCAATTGGCCATTGGCTTTGAGCTCGCTCAGCCTGGTACCAAAGTCTTCGACACTGGTGATATTGGTGTAAGCACCCCAACTGCCAGGAGTGGTATCAGCCCTAAATACGTAATTGCGCTCAGGGATATCGCCAGCCAATCGATTGACATAGGCCAACTCTGTGGTGGCAATACCAGGATTGTGCATTTGCTTGCCTCTAGCATCTCTAAAGATCTTGAAGCCAGAGCCATCGTCATACATCAATCTTTCTTTGGCGTACTTATCGCCAGCGACTTCGTATTTGAAACGACCAGAACCAGGCGGGATATTGCTAAAGAAATGCTCGCCTCTCTTGTCGAAACCATTGGCACCGACCTGATCTCTGGAAATGCGCCGACCGCTGGCGTCGGTGAAGGTCGTGATTTTGGACTCGTCCAAGAGACCAATCGGCTTTCTGGCTAGGTCAAAAACAATATCATCATGATTGATATTATTGAGCTCATTGCCCTTGCGATCGTAGAGTTTCATACCAGTTTGATAGGATTCGATCGGCTTGCCTTTGTCGTCGTACAACTTGGGCAAGGGCACAGTGCGGTCATTTTGCCTGCCTATGATGGCACCATTTCGATCGTAAGCCAAATCCCATCCAGATACTCTTTGCCCATTTGCAACCATGGTCGGACGTGCTTGCCAATACGAATTGATCATGGCGAGCTCGTTGAGCTGACTGACCCAATCTCTGCTACCGTCGATCTTGATCAGGTCGGTGCCCTGAACTTGTAATTTGAGACTTTCCATACTGTGCAAGTCGGGTTTGATACCACCTTGCACCTTGGTCATATCAATCTCAAAACCGTTGGTTGTCGTAAATTTGCCGGTAGTGGCTATGTCAGCGATTATTTGCGCATTGGCGGCTGGATCACGGCTATAATTGCGGACTTCGAGTGTGGTCACGTTACATGTACCAAAACAACCTTGATCGACGCTTTGAGGACGTGCAGCGTGCGCCATCAACTGTTCGGCGAGCAAAGCTCTCTCGCTCTGTTTGAGAGGGGCACCAGGTGCTGGCTCCAGGAGACGGTTGACTTGTTTATAAAATAGAGCTTGTTTTTCGGGAGTGATACCGCGCTCGATGGCAGCAGCTTCAAAATCAGATCTAAGTTTGCTAAATCTGGCAAGATGACTTGCGTCAGTAAATGCTTGAGCAGCTCTTACATTGAGATCAAGACTTTCTTTGGAGAGGTCTGCAGCGTATGTGGCGCGGCCCTGATTATAGATGACACGCTCTCCGTCTGGCTTAAAGACGACCATACGCTCGTCTTTTAGGATACCCGTTCCATCCATCAAACGCAGAGTGCCATCTTGATCGGCAACAGCATGGCCAAAGTGAAAATCTCGGCTCACGATCTGATTGTTGCGATCACGCCATGACTGAGTCCACTTGCCGTGAGCATCGACATTGATCACGTCTCCACCGCTAAATCTCACGCCAGACAAATTGCCTGCTTGATCGTAGTAAAAATCACGGTTATGGCCACGTTCAACTGTGTTGATGATGCGCCCTTTGGGATCATACGTGCGTGTAAAATCATTGACATCATCGCGGACTTGCACTCGGCCATTGACGTCTCTAATGATGCGGCCGTTAGCAGTCGGCGTGATGCTTGCTCCAGATGCATCCTGTATGGGCGCGCCTGTAGCTTCGGGCAGGTCGTATTTTTTTAGGGATGAGACGATCGGTATCGACACGACCAATGGTGGCAGGCTCAAAATTGCCGGGCAGAGAGCCATCAGTACGGTGGCCTGCGCGCATAAGGTCGGCCATCTTGGCGCGGACTTCTTTAGCGAGCTCGTATTGCTTGAGGTCTTCGCCGGTTAGCGGCACATCTTTGGTTGGGTACTTGAGCTGGCCATCAGGACGCAAATAGACTACGTCTTCTGGCTTGAGCCCCTTGGTCTCCAGCCACTTATTCATTTGAGTCATGACACCATTTTCGGGATCATGCAAGAGCGCGTTGCGATGAGCAAGGCTTTGATCGGCCAGCATGCGGCCTTCGGGAGTCATTACGGAGTATGCGTCTTTAAAGCTCGTATCGATAGAGCCGATGGATTTCCAGATATTGCCATCTTGAAACATGGTCTCTGGACCACGAATGGTGACGATCTTGCTAGCACCACCCAGAGTGGCATAATTGTCGATACCGTCACCATTGATGAGAGCGGTAGAGATTTTGTATTGGCTGGTGAGACGTTCTTGCTCGCCTTTGGCGAGAGTCTTGAAGGCTGGATCGTCAACAGGATTGACGGGGGTGTTCCATCTATCGACACCAGCAAAGCTCAATAGCTCGCGCTGATCTTTGGAAAGCGCTAACTCGTAGCTACCATCGGCATTTTTGACCTTGGGCCAGGTATTAACTTCTGCAAGAGGTTTGATGCGGGCGATATTGTCAGGACCGGTGACAGTCATATCGTCCAACACTTTTTGGAGTTGGGCGTGTCGTTCGGCAGTCAAAGAACCATTGGCCAGCCGTTCGCTCAGACCTTGCTTGACTCTAAAATTGTAGAGCTGTCCCATAAACTCAGGTGGAGCAATCTGGTGCTCTTTAATTGCCTGGACTATGCGTTCGATACGTTCGGGGGGAAATCCCCTCCGCGTAAGGTTTTCGTGGGCAGCCAGCGCACCATCGAGATGATGAGTAAAGAAATTGGGCTGAGCCCCCTTGGGTGCGGGAAAAGCAAACTTGACCGAATCAGAATACATCGATGCCAATATGGCATCTTCCGTCTCTTTGCCGCTGAGACCAGCTTTGCGACTGACTTCCAAAACTTTGGCCATTTCGCCCTGGGTGTGAATCCAGTTGACCTCAGGATCGGCATGCATGCGAGCGCCATCTCTATAAGTCGCAAAATGCTCACGCACTATGGCGAGGTTTTCTAGGATATTTTGTTTTTGTTGAGTGGTGAGTCTGGGATCGCCCGCAAGGCTCATGAAAGCGCTTGTCTCTCCGCCATTGGCATCGATGGCTCTGACTTGCTCAAGTTCGCGGCTGACATTTTTGACTGATGCAGCCTGCATCTCGGGATTCATTTCTACAAATTTGGCTTTTATATCTTTGAGATGATTGCCTTCACGGCCATCTATAGTTCCCGCTCTGGGCATGCTCTCATAGACGTGAATGCTGTGATTGGCATCATTAATGACCTCGAGGCCATTGTTTTCGTTGATACGCATTCTGGTGCGGCTATCATAGTAGCCGTCAGGTGCGCTCGGGTCTTCGGTACGCCAGTTGATACCATCCTTGGTCCTGGAAATATTGCCGTTGGGAAACTCGACTTGAGTAATCATCTTGGGATCGGCTGGATTTTCGTAGGCGATCTTGATGCGCCCTTGGCTAGTCTCCAAATGCGTGATTCGTCCCAGCTCATCTGTATTGGATTTGGGCTTGAGACCAAACTCATCAAAGGATCTCAGCTCAAGTGGAGGACGGCTCTCGGGCAGGGGTCTGACTTCGGGGAGGGCGCCGCCTGGAATATCGCGGGGCATCTCGCCATGCAAACCGCGGACAGCCTCAATACTGCGGCTGATACCTTTCATGCCCACAGTCATGACACCAGCCATGGTGCCACCCGCAAGGGCTCCCATCGCGCCTTGAGTAAGGGCTGCTTCTACAGATTCGCCTTCGACTCCCCCGCGCACCCCACCGGAGAGGCCGCCGCCGAGTGCACCGGCACCGGTATTGAGGGCTACTTCTTTCATCTGGGCCTTGAGACCAGCCTTTGCTTCTATTTCGACAGCCTTTTTGAGATTTTCGGCGAGCAGCCGCTGGACAGCGGGGATGTCTTCGGGACTGGCAGCGACTTTGGTCGCGATCTGGCCGATTGATTTGTCACTGACGCCATGTGCACCATTGGCGATTGCAACTGCGACCTGTTCTTTCATTTCCTTTTCGATGGTAGCTTGCGCACCTTCTTTTAGGAGCTGACGGCCACCAGCCACAGCGACATTGTCGGCTTCGCTCAAGACCGCGCGGGCCGCGGTAACAGCGCTCCTTTCGCCCAGGCGCAACATCTGAGCAGCCTGAGCAGGTCCGACAAATATGGTGGCAGCATCGATGGCACCAGTGGCACTATCAGAAAGCACTTGAGCACTCGCAAAGTCATAGTCCGAGCCCATGATGGCAGACTTGGCACCGACCTTAAATAAAGCACCGCCGACGGTGGTGGCTCCGAGCAAGCTCAGCGACACGCCTCCTGTAAAGGCAGCACCGCCCACGCCAGCTGCGATGATAGCACCGTCTACAGCCATGTCAGCTGCGGCAGACTCGGATTTTTGGTAGAGCTCGAGTGATTTTTGCAGATTTTCGGCAAACTTGGCGCGGTCGTCTTGCGGCATCTCTTGAAAGCGCTGGCTGTAAGAGCCCATCGCACTCGAATACTGCTGCATCTGATCCTGGGTCATATCGGCCGTGCCATCCCAGAGATTTTTGACGACCCAGCGGCCGACGCCATCAGCGCTCTCGTAGACTTCAGATCTAGACTCGTTGTAGGCCTCGCGGGCAGACTGCGGTCCCCGGAGATCACGGGCTACTTCTTTTTTATCTGATCCACCGAGCTCGTCCATAGTGTCGCCGAGCAGATTGGAGCCGTATTTGACTTCGTAGGCGTCCTTGATCTCCTTTGCTTTTTGAGGAGGCAGCCCGCCGAGTATCTCTTTGATCTTGGCTTCGTCGGTACCGGCACCGAGCATGGCAGCACGGAGCTCATCTTCTGGCTTCATCTCTCCATTCTGGCGAGCGATGTTGACCGCGACTTCGCGCTCTTCTTTGGACATAAAGGGCAGAGTTTTTTCGGGATCGGCGAGGAGTTCGCGGTAATCCTCAGGTGTGCCGCGGCCTTTTTTTAGTGCATCGTATACGCCGGCTTCGTCGTCGTTAAAGACTCCCTTGTAGAGCTCGGCCTTGGTGCCAAATGGTATGCGGCCGGTCTCGAGCAGAGGCTTAGCATATTTGTCGTATTCATCGGGATCGAGCGAGCGGCGCAAAGCACTATCAAATTTTTGCGACATCTCGCGATCGGCATCGGTCTTGGGATTGTTGATGCGGTCACGCAGACTGGGGTCTTTGCGAAATGCTTCTTCCAGATCAGCGACGACCTTACTTTCGTCAGTATTCCAGTGGGTCGAGTGCATCTCGAGCTTAGAGACAATGTCTTGCTCCGGCTTTTGGCCTTTGGCAACACGGTCGAGTATACCCATGGCCGCATCTCGCTCTGCGCCAGAACCCATACTGTCCTGGATAGACTTGTCGAGCTGGGCCTTAAACTCGGGATCCTTGCGATATCTCTCTTGCTCGACAGGGGTCATGGCCTGGAGCGAACCAAGTATGCCTTCTTTGTCGTTACTAAAAAATCCGGTCTTGTCATTGATCGAGTCGAGCACCGATCTTTGCTGAGTCTGTGATTGCTCAAAAGTCTCCGCAGCAATCTTGCGATCGAGTACATCGAGGGCCCGCTGACGCTCCTCGGCATTGAGGTCGAGAGCGAGCGAGCCTTCTACTTGTTTGCGGTATTCGGGATCGGATTTGAGTCTTTCCCAATCTTGCTTGGGCATGGTCTCGATAGTCTTAAGATAGCTATCGATGCCATCGCGCATCATGCCGCCATGATCGGCGATATGTGAGACCAGCGATCCGTCTTTGCCATTGGCGATCTGGTCCTGCCATTTGGCCATCTCGCGCTCGTTGCCTGCCTTGGCGAGAGCGCCGTGGATGCGGTTGTAGACTTCTAAATCGGCTTTTTGGCTTTCTGTGGGTGTGCCATTGGAGGCAGACTCGGTGAGGCGACGGCCATTGATGTATTGCTGGCGCTCGCGATCGCTCATCTGAGCGATGGATTGCTGGATGGCTTCTTCGTTGTCACCAAAAAATCCGGTGTTGTCGGCGATCTTTGTAGCGGTGTCGAGCTTGCCTTGCTTGACGTAATCCATGGCACGACGGGTTTCGTCATTGGAGTCAGAGTGCATCTGGCCCATATCGTCTATGTAATTGCTGCCAAATGCTCTGTTGACGCGTGCCTCGCCGTCGTTTTGCATAAACTTGGCGCGGGCCTCAGGAGATGCACCGGCAAAGGCTTCTTGAAAAATCTCCATGTTTTTGGATTTGAGAGCCGTATCGGCAAGCGCGAGAGTATCGTCGGGAGTGCGCTTGTCGGTACCTTTAAAGTAGATCTCGAGTGCTTTTTTGCTATCGGCAGAAATGTCGGGATTGTTGAGGAGGGCTTCACGGGCGGTTGTGCCGTAGCGTTGCTGATATGTGCGATCGAGCTCGGCCAGTTGCTGGCTATTCATCGTAGAGATGGTATCGCGCATGTCCTTGTCGATATTGCCATTTGATCTGGTGCCAAAGCCCCACTCTTTGCGCTCGATCAAACCAGCATGGATGCGGGCAGCATCGTCATGGTGTCCATCGGCCAGGTCCATAGCGCGGGCGAGATCGGACCCCGAAAGCTCATCCTTGAGCTCATCACGCAGGCCAATGCCGGTGCGGGCGCGATATGCCGCGTCGATATCGCGCAACTCCTCAGGAGTCTTGCCCTTCAATTGTTCTTCGATAGCTTTTTTGTCGGTGCCAATACCCAGAAGACCACCGTTTGCGGCATTATCGATGGCTTCGGCGACGCGGTCCGCTCGTCCACGGTCAGCGCCTTTTTGCGAATCACGGGCATTGAGGTGGGTCAAAGACTCGGTCAGATCCTTGCCTGACATTTGCTCGCGCAGCATCTGGTCGAGCGGTTTACCATGCTTTTGCTGGTACTGGTCGCGTAAGACCTTGCGCTCGTCCTCATTGAGATCTTTGAGGATGTTTTTGACTTTTTCTTTGTCTTTGCCAAACCACTTGCCTTCGGTGGCATCATAAATCTCGTCGGCCTGCTTTTTGATCTTTTCGACGTCGACAGGCTTTTTGTCCTGGGGTTTTTCTCCAGTTTTTTCGCCTGGCTTGTCTCCCGGCTTATCACCCGGTTTGTCAGCAGGCTTGTCTGCTTTTTTATCTACGATCTCTACATGCCCCAGTCCATCGGCCTTTTTGGCCTCATCATGCTTTTTGATTACCTTAAGGGCATCAGCACCCGTATTTTGGTGCACGAGATGATCCGGCCCTTTATCTTTGGCCTTTTCCGTCTCTTTCACATGATCTTTTACTGGCGCTTTGTTTTCTGTCATGTATGCAAAACTACTAAGTTAACAAATTATTCCCATCTATATACCGACCCGAAACCTTTTAGACAGCCCCAAAAAATCGCTAATTTTCTCACCAGAGCAACTTTCCACCCCATGACATCGTCGCAGCCAAAACCAACAGGAGCTCAACATGTTTCTCGACTCGATGCGCGATACTCTCAAAGCCAACCCGCAAGGCAAAAGGCAGAGGATACTCTTTGCCGAGGCCGATGAGGATCGTACGCTCCAGGGGGTCCGCATCCTGCAGGACGAGGGTCTGACAGTACCGATGCTGGTGGGTGATGCTGACAAGGTCCGCAAAAAGGCCAGGGAGCAGGGTCTGGATCTGGGAGATGTAGAGATCCTCGATCCCATGCGCGATAAGCGGATCGATGAGTATGCGGCCAAATACTTTGACTTGCGCAAGCACAAGGGGATGACGGAGGACGAGGCGGCAAAAAAAATCCGTGAGCCCCATTATTACGGAGCGATGCTGGTGCATGAGGAAAGGGCCGATGGGATGGTTTCGGGTCTGAATGAAGCAACCAAGCCGTTTAAGCCGGCTTTTGAAATCATCAAGCTCCGCGATGGCTACAAGCGTGCGTCTTCGGTCTTTGTGCTCGAATGGCCCGAGCGGCTGCTATTTTTTGCTGATTGTGCGGTCAATATCGACCCGGATGCCGAGACACTGGCGGAGATCGCGCATGCAACTATAGAGACAGTGCGCTGGCTAAAAGTCGAGCCCCGCGTGGCATTCCTGTCTTTCTCCACATATGGGAGCGCAAAGGGCCCTGAGGTAGAAAAAATGCAAAAGGCGGTCGCGATTGCCAGAGAAAAGAATCTGGATTGCGTGATTGACGGAGAGATGCAGTTTGATGCGGCGCTGATGCCTAAGATCGCCGCGCGTAAAGCGCCAAAGAGTCCTTTTGCCGAGGAGGGTGCCAATATCTTTATTTTTCCTGACCTCAATTGCGGCAACATTGCCTACAAGATCTCTGAACGACTGGGCAAGGCAAGAGCGACGGGACCGATGCTGCAGGGGCTCAATAAACCGGTCAATGACGTGTCGCGGGGGTGCTCAGCCGAAGATATGGCCAATGCGGCTGTTTTGACGGCAGCTTTGGCGATGCGCATGTAACAACACAAGACAATCTTTTAGACCAAAAGATTTGTCGCAAATTTTGGGTTTATTATTTATGTGCTTCAAGCGAGGAAACACATAATGCTCGGCACCGAAAACCAAGTAACTGCCCAAGGTTTGAGCGATGCGCCTCTCCAGTCGCAGGTCTCCGCTCAGTTTAAAAAAATGCGCCGTATCTCCGCAATCGAAGGTATCACGCTGATCTTATTGATGTTTATCGCTGTGCCACTCAAGTATCTCGCACACATGCCGATAGCCACGATGATCCTGGGCTCTATTCACGGCGGTGCATTTATGTACTATCTGTGGGTTTTGCACAAAACGGCAAAGCATGGCAAGTGGAGCCTGGTAGAGGTGCTCGGCATGGTAATAGCCGCAACCATCCCCTTTGGCGTGATTGGCATCGAAATATTTTTGAAAAAGAAAGAGCAGCAAATTATCCCATCCGCAGGTGATTAAATGTCAGTCAATTGCATTCCAGAAAACTGCAACACTCTCAATGCCTATTTGTATTTCAAGAGCAGCAAAGCAGCCATCGCTTGGTATGCAAAAGTGTTTGATGCAAAAGTAGCAGATCTCTTGCAGTGGCCAAACTCGGACAAGATCATGCATGCAGCGCTCAAGATCGGCAATTCGACTTTGATGATGAGCGATGAAATGGCAGAGCATGGGTCAGTGTCGGCTGAGACACTGGGCAAATCACCAGCAATGCTGATGATGTATGTAGATAATGTGGATAAAGTATTTGAACGAGCCTGCAATAACGGTGCCATAGCACAGATGCCAGTCACCGACATGTTTTGGGGCGATCGTTATGGCCAGTTGCAAGATCCTTTTGGCTATCGCTGGGCAATAGCAACCCACAAAGAAGACCTGTCGCCAGAAGAAATGAAAAAGAGGCAGGATCAGTTTTTTGTGGAGATGATGGGTCAGAAATAACTGTCATCTCATATCACCATAACCGATTTATAATCCTGAATTTTCCCAGGCAATCTCCGCGATCGCACACGGATCTTTCGCCCCCTTATCTCTGCCTATCGCTGAGATAAACACATTTTCTAAGGTATGCAAAAAGGGCATAGACACTCTGGATGCTATGGCCGCCTCAAGCGCGAGGCGAGTATCTTTTTCTTGCAGCTCAACACTAAATGCGCCACCAGCAAAATCACCATTTGCAATCAGCGCGCCATATTTTTTGTAGATCGGAGAGGCAAAAAAATCATTGGCCATGATCTCGTAAAACATATGATGATCCACGTTATTTTTGCGCACCAGAGCAAAGGCCTCGGCAAAGGTTTCGATCATCGAGCTGATCATAAAATTGGCGGCTAGTTTGACTGCATTAGCCTGCATAGGCTGATCTCCCACCACCCTGATCACCTTTGAAAAAGCCATCAGCAATGGAGAAATCTTTGCGATCGCGTCGTAAGCTCCGGCAGGCATGCTGATCGCCTCACCGCGAGCCATCACATCCGGCCGCCCCATCACGGGACAAGACACAAAAGACCGTCCTGATCTAGCCGCCTCTCGCGTCAAACGCTGCACCAGATCGATAGAAATGGTGCTCATCGACACATGTGTGCAAGTAGCTGCATGCTCCAGGAGAAAATCATCATGCAGGATTACAGCCTCGACGGCCTCGTCATTGGCCAACATAGAGATCACCACATCGCCCTGCGCCGCCTCATAAGGCTCACTGGCGATACGCGCGCCCAGATCTTTTAGAGGATCCGCCTTTTGACGAGTACGATTGTAGACCGTTACTTCGTAGTTTTCAGGAGAGTGCAAGATCCTCTCTGCCAGCGGATAGCCCATGGCACCAAGACCGATAATCCCAATTTTTTTTATTGCATTACCTTTGGTATGTTCTTGCTTCTGCATGACGCTCAACCAGTGTAGGCCTTTTGCAATGCGGCGATGTCCAGTTTCTTCATCTGCATCATCGCTGCGTTCACATTTTTGTATTTCTCTTTATCCCCATGCACCATGAGATCGATTATCACCTCCGGCACCACCTGCCACGAATTGCCGAACTTGTCCGTGAGCCAACCGCAATGCCCGGCCTGGCCACCATCGGCAGTGAGAGCGTCCCAATAGCGGTCGACCATATCCTGGCTATCGCACATGATGATAAAGCTATTGCCTGGCGTAAAGCCAAAATTGTGACCGGACTCATTATCCATTGCCACCATATCGGTATCGCTAATGGTAAATACCGCGTGTTTTACGTGCCCTTCGGGCTGGTCTTCGCCGGCAGCATACTTTTCGATTTTTAAAATAGTGCCATCGCTAAAGACTTTGGTGTAAAAATTGATCGCTTCTGATGCACGACCGGCTTGAGTCCGGGTAAAGAGCAGACAGGGAACGATTTTTTGCCTCGCACCGCACATCCCTTTATTGTGGATCAACTGCCAGGAAACACCGTATTCATCATTGACCCAGGCGTATTTTTCGCCTGGGATCAGCTCGTACTTTTGCAGTTCCATGAGTACCAGGCCGTCTTTTGACAGGGCCGCATACAATCTCTCGATCTCTGCATCATCATCGCAATGCACCGCATACGATACCGCCGGAGTCGGTTGAAACATCGGGCCGCCATTGAGAATGAGGAAAGGCAAACCAGCCAGCAAAAGATCCACCGTGAGCACATCTCCCACGGGCATGCCTGCAGCCTTGGACGTTGCCTCGTCATAATGAGTGACGGCCACGATCTTGCTATTGCCACCAAACAAGCGCACATACATTTCGGCGGCCTTGATCGCATTGCCGTCAAACCACAGGCAGTTGCGCAGTTTTTGCATTATTTTTTACCCTGTGCCTTGGCCCAGCTATCTTTGAGTGTCACGATGCGATTAAAAACTAAATGCCCCGGCTTGCTGTCCTTGACGTCAGCGACAAAATATCCCTGACGCTCAAACTGAAATCTGTCGCCAGGTTGACACTCACCGAGGGAGCGCTCGACTTTGGCACCATGCACCACCTGCAGTGCCTGAGCATTGACACTCTCCAGCCAGTCGCTATCTTTGCCCACCGGTGAGGCCTCGACCGAAAGCAAACGGTCGTAGAGACGCACTTCGGCATCATGAGCGTGTTTGGCATCGACCCAGTGGATAGTGCCTTTGACCTTGCGACCGATCGGATTGTTGCCTGATTTGGTCTCGGGATCGTAGGTACAATGGATCTCGGTTACATTGCCATCCGCATCCTTGACGACATCAGTGCAAGTGATGCAATAGGCATAACGGAGTCGCACCTCTTTACCTGGCGCTAGGCGGAAATAATCCTTGGGTGGCTCAAGCATAAAGTCGTCTTGCTCGATATAAATCTCTCGGCTAAAGGGCACCTTGCGGCTGCCCTCTTTGGGCACATCGTGCGGCCAGTAGGAAGCATCGAGCTCTTCGACCTGGTCGGCAGGATAGTTGTCGATCACGACTTTGATAGGTTTGAGTACCGCCAAAACCCGTGGTGCCTTTTGGTTGAGATCATCACGGATATGAAACTCTAGTTGAGCCATGTCGACTGTACTATTGGCCTTAGCTATCCCGACCGAAGCGCAAAAAGCACGCAGAGCCTCGGGAGTGATACCACGGCGGCGCATACCAGCGATCGTCGGCAGACGAGGATCGTCCCAACCAGAAACATGCTTGTTTTGCACCAGCTCCAAAAGGCGCCTCTTGCTCATTACAGTGTAGTTGAGATTGAGTCGGGCAAACTCGTATTGGTGCGGACGACTGGGAAACTTTGCGTATTCCATCAAATTATCTACAACCCAGTCGTAAAGCTCCCTGTTGTTTTCAAACTCAAGAGTACAGATACTATGGGTGATGCCCTCGATCGCATCCGAGATCGGGTGGGCATAGTCGTACATCGGATAGATGCACCACTTGTCGCCAGTCATGTGGTGCGCAGTATGCCGGATACGATAGAGCATGGGATCGCGCATCTTCATGTTGGCAGCAGCCATATCGATCTTGGCACGTAAGACGTGCTCGCCATCTTTAAACTCGCCCTTGCGCATACGGCGAAAGAGATCGAGGTTTTCTTCGACGCTACGGTCGCGATACGGGCTATTGGTACCAGGAGTCTTGACGTCCCCACGGTATTGCTTGGTCTCGGCATCGGTCAAAGAGCAAACATAAGCCTTGCCCACCGAAATCAGATGCTCGGCGTACTCGTACATTTTTTCAAAATAGTCGGAGGCGTGAAAAAATCCGCCCCACTCGAAGCCCAACCAGCGCACGTCTTCTTGGATGCCTTCCTCAAAGAGTGTGTCTTCTTTAGCTGGATCGGTATCGTCAAAACGAAGGTGGCAACGGCTGCCCGAACCAGGCAGCTTTTGGGCATACTCGTTGGCCAGGCCAAAATTGAGACAGATCGACTTGGCATGGCCGATATGCAAAAAGCCATTGGGCTCTGGTGGAAATCTCGTCACGACCTGGCTGTGGCGCTTGGCCTCGAGATCATCATTGATGATGTCGCGGATAAAATCGCTGTGCTTGACTGGTGCTGGTGCTGACGAACTCACGGTTTGAATGCCTCGTTGAAAAGGGAAATTTTACCTCAAAAGCCTAAAGCTGTGGTCGCCGTGTCGGTTGACAACAACGTCTATGGCTCTTGTTTTTGCTCGAAGGAGCCGAAAGGGTGTAAACCAGGGCATCTTTTTTGGGGCCCAATAGCATGCTGTAAGCCTGGACGATGCCGCCATCGCAGCCTTCGGCCATGTGCATCAATCCATCGCCGTCTCGGGCGATAAACTCAAAAGTACTGGCCAAGATCTTACCTTTATTGGCCTTGTAAAGAGCTTCTTTAGCTGCCCATATAAATATTGGCAATTTCTCCATGTCCAGCATACTCTCATCCTGGTGCAATGCCTCCAGCTCCTGGCGCTCCGCCGGCTGCATAAAAGTCTCGAGAAACTCAGGCTCGAGAGGACGTATGGACTCCAGATCTATGCCAAGCCTCGCTGTCTGCGAAAAACTCGCCAGAGCGACGGCACGATCCGCTGTGTGACTGATCGAGATCTGCACGGGCGGCAGGAAACGATCCTTAAAGACCACGTAGGGGGACCCATCGGCAGCAGTAAATATCTCCAGATCCTGCGGCCCTAGCACTCTCTTGTCAGTCTGGGGTGCACGGGCAATCAGACGGCGGACGGCTTCTTTGGCAGCGATGCGGCCGAGCAAGCGATCTAGTTTGCGCTTTTTGGTCTGCTTGTCACTATTTGAGCTGGCTATCTGAGTTTCAGCACGAGTAAAGAGGTAATCAGAGCACCATTCCAGGATCACATCATCTTGAGGCAAGACCGAGGCCTCGACCTGGCTAAGCACGTGCCCGTCAGTATTGTCACCGATAGAAGCCGGATAATCGATCTGATTGCCGAGATAGACATGCATTGGATCGTTGACGAAATCCTGCCACAGTGGACTCAGCGCAACACGGCGCGAGTTGATGCTATTGATACGGATGGCAGGGGCACCATCTGCGATGACCTCGACAGAGGCCTCGGTGGCACGGTCGGACGCAACCGACAGGCTGGCCGAGACATCGACCGAATGCGGCAGATAATGCGGGTCACGGTAAAAATCGATGGATTGGATAAAGAAAGGCAAGAGAGCAGTGGCAGGCAAAGATTGCTCGTAGAGATAAAAGAGGACAAACTGACTGGCATTGTCCAAAAGCAAGGGATTGACTATAAAACGCGCTATCGGATAAGCAGGCATCCAGTCGCGTGCCGGCGCACCGCTTGCAGTACCACCAATCGTGCGCGAGCCGGTATTGGTGTCTATGTACTGTATCTCTTGTACGGCTTGCATGGTCGGTCCGTGAAACATCCTGTCACCACCTGGACCATAATATGTAGATGGCGCATTAAGTCGAGCCGGCGGCTTGCCGGTCCTTGGTATCCGCGGGGCGTCAGGAGTCGGATACGTGGTGGCAAATACATAATCCGCCATCATCAGAGCGCTAGTGGTATCACCTGCTTCGAACATCTCTACGTGGATGGTATCGGACAGCTCATTGCCATGCTTGTCACGACCATTGCTCACCATCATATGTAGCGACAGATTGTGCTCGTCGACCACCAGACGCTTAAATGCCTTGACTTGCTCTATGCGCACCAGGCTGCCATCACCATACTGTCCATAATGAGCAAAGGCTGCCTCGGCCATGATCTCGAGCGAAACCATCAATGGGACCAAGTGGACACGCAGAGACTTATCCGCCGAGCCCCGGCGACCGACACCGCCCCCGATGGCATGATCGAGCAAGTACAGATCATTATCCAGACTCAGGGTCAGGTAGACATCGGCACCGGTATCACTCTGATAGGCCTGGGCACGTGCAAGGAAGGGCAAGTCTTGATGATCTGCTTGTGCGGGATCCGGCCGCATAAGCTCTGGCTGAGGCGGCTCGTAATTGTGCTCGTAAAAGCCCCTCATCACATTGCCGGCAGCTTGATTTAGCTTGCTGTAAAAACTGGCATTGGTGGCAAGAAACCTCTCCATCACCAGATCTTCGGACTCCAGAGACTGCTCGACCTCTATTGGCGATACCAGAGATAAAGGCTCAAGCAGTTTGAGCTCTCCATGCTTGAGCAACAACCTGCTCGAAGGGGTTGGCACAGGCGAAAGGTCGTCGATATCAAGCTCGATGGGTGCACGACGTTCGTAGAGATAATTGTAATTGGCAGGTACATCTTGCACGTACAAGGCTGCCAGAAGATGATGGATCTGGGTCAGGCCGGAGCGATTTGCAAGATTGGAGGCAACGGCTAGATGTGGCTTGTCCGGCAGGATCCCGGAGATCAGCGCCGTCAAGACCCCATTTGGTCCCACCTCAACAAACTTTCTCACACCACTCTGGTGCATTTCGCTTATGGTCTGCCTGAGAGCCACGGGTCTCGTAAAAAGCTCAGTAAAATAAGATCTGATGCCCTCGATATCATCCGGATACTGCCGCGCGGTGGAGCACGACCAGGCGGGCACCGCCAGTGGTTTGACCTGCACCGCCCTGACCTCCGCCTCCTTGCCGTCCATCACTGACTGCACCAGAGCAGTGTGATAGGGGATGGCCTCAGGTAGGGGCTGAAAAGGCAGATGAGCTGCCGTCAGGCTCTGATTGAGCTTATCTATGGCGGCTGCCGAACCAGTCACGATGATGTGCTCATCACCAAGGTCCGCGCTGAGATAGACAGGATCATCTTTTGAGCAAATTGCTGCGGCCATGGCCATGACTCGTGCAGCAGGAGCAAAAACACGGAGAGAGCGCAGCTCGGCAAGCCGGTCGGCAGGGATGGAGCGGGCGACTTCGGTGCTGAGACGATAAAAGGTAGTGGCGACCGAAAGCACATCCACCGAACCACCAGTGGTGATAGCAGCAAACTCTCCGGTGCTACAACCCATGATCACATCAGGCTTTATCTCGAGATGTTCGAGAAAATGATTGAGGCTATACTCAGCGAGCAAAACCGCTACGACCGCAAAATCCGCTTCGGCCAGCGCCGAAGGCCGCGTGCGCTCACCGTCGGTAAAGGGAGGTGGAAAGATCGTTCTGGTGGGCGGTTCCTTAGCCCCAGCAGCAAGTGCCACATTGTCGACGATCTCAAAAACCTGCCTGATCTCTGGGAAAATCACCGCAAGATCGGACAGCATATTGGTATAGGCTGAGCCCAGCCCAGGAAAGATAAAGGCTGTCTTGCCACCGAGTAACGCAGATGGTGCAGTAAAATATATCCCTTTCTTGCTTTCGCTAAATTTGTCATTTTGCGGGTCAGCGATAACTCGATGAGCTAGATCGAGCTTGGTAAGCAGATCCTGGCAACGCGCCTCATCCCTATCATGATCGTCGGCGACGATGGCCAGACGATAGCCATCGCGTTTTTGCGTCTTGCAATTGAGAGTGTAGGCGAGGTCCTTGAGCGCAAAGGGCTTATTGGATATGTAGCTGCGCAGCCGCTCGATCTGTCGGAGCAGGCCTGAGCGGTCGGGCGCCGAGAGTGTGAGGAGCTCGTTTTCCCAGCGCTGCTGTAGATGGACAGCAGTGGCCGACTCGGGCTCTTCTTGCAAGACCATGTGCCCATTGATGCCACCAAAACCAAAGGCACTGACGGCGGCACGGCGTGGATGCCCCTTGCGATCATTGCTCAGCCAGGGGCGCGCCTTGCTGTTGATATAGCAAGGGTGCTTTGACCAATCTATCTTAGGTGTCGGGGTCGTGACATTGAGTGTCGGTGGCAATATCTTGTGGTGCAAGGAGAGCGCAGTCTTGATGATACCGGCAATAGCGCTGGCTGATTGAGTATGGCCGATCATCGATTTGATGGAGCCAAGGGCGCACCAGCCAGATGCGGCGGGCTCAATACTTTCGTGATTTTTAAATACTTTTTGTACCGCTTGCAACTCTACGACATCACCAGTCGGAGTACCTGTGCCGTGGGCCTCCAGCAATTCTATCGTTGCAGGGCTGACGCCAGCCATCCTCAGGGCCTTTTGCATGGCAAGAGCCTCGCCTTCGGCATTGGGAGCGATGACGCTGCCACCAGGACCATCACTGGAAGTCGCGACGCCGCATATAGTGGCATAAATGCGATCGCCATCGGCAATGGCATCGTCGTAACGCTTGAGGCAGATGATGCCGACACCCTCTCCGAGCATGGTGCCATCAGCTGTGGCATCGAATGGCGCGATCACATCCTTGCGCGAGAGAGCGCCAAGACCGCAAAACATTTGAAATAGCACTGCACTCGAATTGACGTGCACGCCACCAGCCAGGGCCAGATCGCAGCGACCCTCGATCAAGTCGTTGACGGCGATTTCTACGGCCACCATCGACGAGGCACAAGCGGCATCGACGATCAGATTGCGCCCTCTGAAGCCCAATTTGGCGGCCAATCTCCCGGCCAGCACGTTGGGCATGGCTCCGGGGATCGAGTCCGGATTGATCGGCACGAGGTTTTGCTGTATCTGTCTAGCAGCATCTTCCAATATTTTCTCATTGCCTGCAGGCAGCACTGCCCTCAGAATCTCGGTTATCTCATGAACAGTCTTTGACTGATGGACCAGATTGAGACTACCGGCACCAGGGGCAGAGATACGACCAATAATGATCTCAGCGCGATCGCGGTCCAGGGATTTGGCCTTGTCGCCTGTGGCATAACCAGCATCGGCCATGGCTTGTTGAGCCACCTTGAGCGTGAGTAGCTGGTCGGGATCACTGCCGGCAACGGCGCTCGGCATGACACCATATTTGAGGGGGTCAAATGAAGCGACACTGGTAATGAAGCCCCCGCGCTTGCTATAGCTCTTGCCATAACCATTAGCGGTGGCATCGTAGTAGAAGTCGGTAGACCACTCGTCGTCGGTGACCTCGGTAATCGAGTCGCGCCCGCCGACTATATTTGACCAGAAAGCCGCCAGATCGGCGGCTTCCGGATACATGCAGGACATGCCTATGATGGCGACCTTCATTTTATTTAGCCAGCTCTTGCACCGGTTGGGCGGCAAAGCGGTTGAAAGTCTTGCTGGCTATGCCGCCGAGCCCTTCGACGATCAATGCAAGGCTACCATCGGCATTGTAGATAGCCAGGTCGCAGAGCAGATCAGAAGCCGAAGCTGGCCCGAGAAAAACACGTGCTGTCGCAGTCTCGCCTTTGATCGGCTGATAGACATGCATTTTGCGAAAACCAGTAGGCAGAACGGTCACATCCTGATGGTGACGCGCCCAGATACCGGCCAACTGCATGGCGCTGTCAAATCTGATCGGGTCGACGATCCATTTGCTGTCACCGGCGGTGGTGACGACCTCTGCTGGAGCAGAGCCTTTGACCTCGCCTGAGATCTCGCTTTCGTTTATGGTGAGCACCTCGCTTATGCCCTGGAATGTAGGGCCGTGAAAGAGCCAAGATCCATAGAGCTGCCCAGGGGGCGGCAATTTGACAGAGCCTTTGGAGAGCTGATCCGCGCTGTACCTAGTGCGCACCATGGAGGAAAGATCGGTGGTGATGACCCCATCCTTGGGTAAGGATGCACGCTTGGCCGCAAACTTTACTTTGCAGCGAAAATGGGCTTTGCGAGGATCCTTTGAATGCAGCTGCACCGAAAGCAAGTCGCTATCTTGAGTATCCACGCCGATCTCTACGACAAAGTCTTTTTTGGCTGTTTGAAACACAATGCCAGCGGGGATGTCCAGTTCGGCGACCTCGACAATCTCTTTGTCTGGATAGACCGAACGGGCTGCTTCTAACATGATCTCTAAAGCCCCGGCCATCGGCATGACGGGTATACCATCAAACTTGTGGTCGTTGAGATACAGATGCTTACTGGTGTCGACGGTGACGCCGATCGCCCCCGTACCAGCCTTTGCGGCAGCAGAGCCATTGATCAGCACACCTTGAGGTTGGATCATAGCTTGCGGTGCGACATAGGTCTTGCGACTGGATTGCATGGGACGGTCACCATTGCCAGCGAGTTTGCCGACGAGCATGACTTCGACCTGATCGCAATCACGATCCAGTGTCTCCATAAAGCAGAGACTGCCATCCTGAGGCTGGATCATCGACCAACCATGGCTGGCAAAAACGGCTTCGAGCTCGGGCGGAGCCATGCCGGCTTGCCAGGGTCCCCACATCAATGAAGCGATGCGAGTGGTAGCAGGCGCCTTGGCCTTGAGATCGCGGGCGATCTTGTTGAGGGCTTCATTCGCAGAGACATAGTCGGCCTGACCGGAGTTGCCGGTGCGTCCGACGACGCTAGAAAAGAAATACATAAAGCTCAGGGTCTCGAGTCTGACATGGCGAGCAAGAGTGATGGCGCCCTTGATCTTAGTGTCAAAAACTCTAGCAAAGGATTCGACTGTCTTGTCCTTGATGAGAGCGTCTTCGATGATGCCAGCACCATGGATGACACCATCAAGATTGCCCGTCTCATAGATATTGTCGATGAGCTCGCCAAAGGCCTCCTGGTCGCTTATATCGACAGAAGCGTATTTGACAGTAGCTCCAGCAGCCTTGAGAGCATCGAGCGAGGTGCGGATCTCACGTTCGCGCAAGAGCTGTTGATAAGTCTTTTCGATCTCGCGCACATTGATTTGTTCGCCGGCGCTACGACGATCCTCGATCAAGGCAGCCTTGATCTCCTTGGCCGTACGCAGACCATAGGTGACCTTGGATTCGACTTCGTCTGGCTTGGCCATACGACCGACGATGACAAATGTGGGCCTATATTTGCGGGCCAGATCCAGGGTTATGCGGGCAGTGATACCACGCGCTCCACCAGTCACCAATACAACTGATTTTTCGTCGAGCACAGGATTAGCCGCATCATGCAAGATGGGCAGATCGCGGAAAGGAGCATCGACCACATCGAGTCCCGTACGCTGCTTGCCTCTATAACCGATTTCGACGATAGAGTCTGCGGCAGTAAGCTCCGAGTGGATGCAGGAGGCGAGATCTTTGGCAGTTATGATGGTGGAGACGTCCACTACTTTTACGTGTACTTCTGGCCATTCCTTAGCTATAGTCTTGGTCAGGCCTACCACACCGCCTTGCTGAGCGAGCGCCTCAAGGCCTGCTCCATTTTTGTTACTCTGACCGGTAAAGTCTCCACCTAGATAAGTGACATTGATCCAGGAGGCATTTTTGCCGGCTTCAGCTGCTAGTTTGAGCTCGCTTTCCACTGCTTTGGCCAGAGCAAAGGTCGGCAACAGCACATCAGCGTTTTCGCCATCGCAAATATTAATGACCGCTTGGATCGAGCCGTGCATTTCGCGCAAAGCATCGAGATTGGCCGAAATGGATGTCTGGTCGGCTAGCGAAGCGCGTTCAAGGACCACATTTTTGTAGCCACTGGCGGTCAGCATCGAGATTACTTGCTTGACGGCAGCACTCTTGCCCTCACTGGCCACAACGAGAGTGAGATCTGGGGCTTGCTTGACGGTAGGCTGGGGTGCAGGCAAATCTTGCTGTACAACACGGCCACGGGCGACTCTTTCATAATTTGTTGTGGACTTTGCTTGAACCGCATTGTCAGCGACAGACTGGACGGCCACTGCCTCATCGAGGTCGTTGAGGGTACCGATCCAATCGATGATGCCTTGCAAGGTCTTAGTGCCGGCTAGCTTTTCGATGCCACTTTCGAGCTTGGCTTGAGTGGATTCGGGCAGGAGTTTGCGAAAATTGTTGAGAATCTCCACCCGCTTGATCGAGTCGATGCCGAGATCGGCCTCCAGATCTAGAGTAGGATCGAGCATGCTGCGCGGATAACCAGTGCGTTCAGAGACGATCTCGTATAGATTGTCTACCAGTGCCTCAGTGTCGATGACTCCTGCTGGAGCTGGCGCGCTCAAGGCTTCGGCGACTAGCTCTTGCTTGTCTGGGACTGCATCGAGGGCAGAGTCGTGATCGGATGCTGGAGCGGTTTGCAAAGGTATGTTATTGCTATAGGCATGGTTGCCATTGCCATTGGAGTTGCCATTTCCGTTGCCATTGCTATAAGCAGATACAGGCATCTGCATTGGCTCTGGCATTTGCATCAGCATCGGCATTTGCGCTTGGCCCGGCATGCGACCATTGGCCTGCAGATAAGCAAGCATCACATTTTGCTGCGTCTCCAAAAATCTATTGGTCATCTCGAGCATGCTTTGCTGAAACTCGAGCATGACTCGGTCGACATTGCTGCCCTGGCTCTGGCCCTGGCGCAATTGAGGAGTGGGCAGGGGTGATCTTTGCTTATTTGGATCCATTGGGTGCTGTCCGTTGTGCTGTGGTCTTGTCGGTGGCGCAGGTGGCAAAGCCTTTGGCATTGCCTGTGGTGCAGTCTGTGAGAGAGGTGCAGTTTTTAAAGCTGATGGAGTGCTGGGGATAGCAGGCCTTGCCTTGGTCTTTGGAGCACCGATTTTTTCGATAAAGGCACTATTGACTCTATAAAGGAGCTGCTTGTCGAGAGAGTTGATCTTGCGATTGATACGCAATTTGTGATTGGCCAATCGCCCATAAAAGAGCAGACCTAGATCGCAAGTACTGGATAGAGCTGCCAGTCTTCCCATGGTCGTCAAAAAATGTTCGAGGGCAATGGCGCTCTTTGCACCAGTGCGCTCGCAGCTAAGAGCGATCACATCGCCCCGATCACCTAGGGTACTCTCAACCAGGCCGGTGAGTACGGCACCAGGTCCGACCTCGACAAAAACACGAGCTCCATCAGCGTACATGGCCTGCAGCGACTCGGCAAAGAGCACCGGCGCAAGAGCATGACGGGCAAGCTGATTCTTGATCGCCTCGGGTTTGCCATCATAGACAGTGGCAGTAGTGTTGCCATAGACGGGGATAGTGGGTGAGACGATAGCAGCATCTTGCACAGCGCTTGCGATTTGCTGATCGGCGCCCTGCATCAAGGGTGAGTGAAAAGCCGCCGAAACAGGTATCCGCTTGGCTCCGATCTTAAGCTCTTTGAGCGCGATGATGGCCTTGTCTATAGCCTCGACACTGCCAGCGATGATGATCTGATTGGGAGCATTGACATTGGCAAGATAGACGCGATCCACCTGGCTGGCCTTGTCGATAAAGGCCTGCACCTGCTCCCTGCTAGCGGATACAGCAGCCATAGCACCCGGATTGCGGTCCGCGCAGCTGCGCAGGATGCTGCCACGGGCGACAGCGAGATCCATGAGGGTCTCAGCGTCATATGCACCGGCTGTGCTCAGCGCAACGAGCTCGCCAAAGCTGTGGCCGGCTGCCATATCAGCCTTGATATTGGCCTTGGCTAATAGAGCATGCATGGCAAGATCGGCCATACCGAGCGCTGGCTGTGCAATGTCGGTAGAGGTGAGAGCTTGTTGCTGTCTTTCTTTTATATCCGCAGAAAGAGTGGCGGGTGGATAGATGTAATGTGAGAGCGTGAGGTCTCTTTGTCCCTGCTTTTGCCCCTCGCTCTGTCCGTTTGCGATCTTGCGATCGAGACGGCTGAGGGTCCGGGAAATCTCAGGGAAGTAAAGAGAAAGCTCCTTGAGCATATTGATCTTTTGCGAGCCCTGACCAGGAAAGAGCAGGGCAATCTTGTCTTTGCGCTTGGCGATCAGCTCATCGGCAAAAGAGATGCCACCAGGCATTGTAAACGCCTTGCCTTGAGCTGTGATTTGGGCTATAGCGCCCTCGATCTTAGCGATAAGGTCGGAGAGGGAGTTGGCCACAATCGAAAGCGCAACATCATTATTTATGTCTGTGTCTGTGCTCTGGCCTTTACCCTTTTGCCGGCTATAGAGAGCATAAGCCAGATCAAAGAGCCTGCGTCTCGACTGACTGGTGGCGGTGGTTTCGATTGAAAAGTCTTGCTCTAGTTTGCGTGCAGCGGCCTGGGTCTGAGCCACGGCCTTGAGCAAGTCCTTTGTATTGGCCGCTTTCCAGACAAAGAGCTCAGCAGGCCAGGCCTCCAGACCGGGGGCCTGATCGGCAGCTTTTTGACACGGAGGCTCGTATTCTTCGAGTACGGTGTGAAAATTGGTGCCACCAAAACCAAAAGCGCTCACGCCGCCACGACGCGGATGATCTTTGTCGGTAGTGATCCAGGGACGGGATTCGGTATTGACGTAAAAGGGATTTTGGCCAAACTTGCAAGACGGGCTCGGCTCGGTAACATTGATGGTCGGGGGCAGGACTTTGTGGTGCAGGGCCTTGGCGATCTTGATGATCGAAGCGAGACCCGCTGCGGCCTTGGTATGGCCGATATTGGTCTTGACCGAGCCTATGGCACAGCTCTCAATCTCGGCTCCGGACGCAGCAAAGACCCGAGAAAGGGCTTCTACTTCGGCTTTGTCACCAGCGACGGTACCAGTACCATGGGCCTCGACTATGCCGATAGTGGCAGGCGAGATATCGGCATCACGATAAGCACGCTCGAGAGCGAGCATCTGTCCGGCAGGGCGCGGAGCAGTGAGGCTGAGGTCGCGACCGTCAGAAGATCCACCTATGCCTTTGATCAGAGCATAGATGCGGTCGCCATCGCGCTCTGCATCGCTCAAGCGCTTGAGGACGAGGATAGCGATGCCTTCGGAGATGACGATACCATTGGCAGAGGCATCAAAGGTCTTGCAGCGCCCGTCAGGAGAAAGGGCATGGGTCTTGCTGAAAGATAGATAGTCGCCAGGCTGGTTGTGGGTATCGGTGGCACCAAGCAAAACTACATCCGATGCGCGCGATCGCAAGTCGGAGATGCCGACATAGAGCGCAGCCAGAGAGCTGGCGCAGGCAGCATCGATGCTAAAGTTGATACCTTTGAGATCGAGGCGATTGGCTACACGTCCAGCTGCAACATTGCCTAAATAGCCGGCAAAAGAGTCTTCGGTCCACTCAGGGAGTTCCTGCTTGATCTCTTCTTTTGCGCTCTCGCTCAAATGGCTGAGCTTCCAGTCGAGCATGGAGCGCAGCGAATACAGTGCTGTGATTGGACCATGTCCAGCATTAGCAAGGATGACCGAGGTCTTTTCTCGCAAAAACTTGCGATCCTTGTAGCCAGCATCCACAAGAGCAGCGCGGGCTGCCTCCAGGATCAGTACCTGCATTGCATCGATGGACTCGAGCGAGCTTGGTGGTATGCCATAGGGAGAAGGATCGAAAACCAGATCAGGCAAGAACCCGCCCCACTTGCTCACCATCTTGTCGCGAGCGAGAGCATCCTTATCGTAAAGTTTGCGCCAGTCAAAATGCGTAGCCGGTATCTCGTCAATAGCGTCGACCTTGCCGAGTATATTTGCCCAAAAAGTCTCGACGTCATTTGCTTGGGGAAATTGGCAGGACATGCCGACAATAGCGATGGGCTCTGCTTGCTGCTCGCGTGCTTGCTGCCTGTTTTGCTCCTCGATCAAGAGCATGGCATTGACACGAGCATTGCTCAAGATAGCCTGACCATCAGCAATCTGCATGTGCAGCTCTTTGATGGTCGCCACTTGATCGCGCATGGCAGCGATCTGACCGATCATATACATGCCGGTCTCCCATTGCTCTTGATCGGGCAATGCTTTTTGCTGGCGTCCCAGTCCCTTGCTTGCTACGCGGAGACGGCCAAGATTCATCAATTCGAGTTCTTCTCTGATCTCATCACGATTACGAGCTTGTTTTTCGAGCGAGGCGCGCTTTTCGTCAAAGACTTTTTTATAGGGTGACTCGATGCATCTGATCGAGTGCCCTGGTCCGGTTTCGAGCAAAACTGTCTCGTTGCAGGCCAGAGCGGCCTTTTGAAACTTGTCGACGATGGCACCGGTATCTACGGCTTCGCGGGTAAAGAGATAGGCAGTGCCCAGGAGAAAACCGACCTTGACACCACGAGTGATGAGAGGTGCAGCAAGAGCCGCAACCATGGCAGCAGAGGCTGCATCATGAATCCCGCCGGCAAATAGGATGCAAAACTCTGATGGTTTGGCCTTGAGCGTATTATCGGCAAAGCAATCCAGCAGGACATCGATCATCGACTGCCAGAGGATAAAGCTGGATCTCGGTCCGACGTGGCCTCCACACTCCTTGCCCTCAAAGATAAATCTTCGCGAGCCCATTTCGATAAAGCTCGAGAGCAAGAGAGGAGAAGGCACATGCAAGTAGGTCTTGGTGCCGGCCTGCTCCATAGCCTTGGCCTGATCGGGTCGCCCACCGGCGATGAGGGCAAAAGGCGGCTTATACTTGTCGACAACGGCCATTTGCTCTTGGCGCAGGGCAGGCGGAACAAAGCCTAAAAGACCCACACCCCAGGGCATATCACCTAGTTTTTGAGCCGTATCGGCCAGCAAAGTCTCGATCTCTGCACCGCGCATGAGGCTCAAAGCGAGAAAAGGCAAGCCACCCTCACGCGCTACGGCAAGTGCAAAGTCGGCATTGTCGGAGACTCGCGTCATTGCGCCTTGTACGATCGGATAGGCAGTACCATGAGCCAGAGCGAGCTCTGAGCCGCTTGCAAGTACATTGGCCTTGCCTACCACGGCCAGCTGATCCTGGACGTGCTGAGCCATAGTGGCGATGACCCCAGATACGGTACCACCTCTTTGCGCCATGCGGCTGGCAAAGCAAGCATCTTGACCGACCAGGAGCAAGCTATCCAGGTTCTGCCCATCGTTCACAGCTGCGGAAACTGCAGCTCTCAGTGTTTTTGCATCACTTCTGGCAATTTCACCCATCAATCTCAAGTAAAGCCCCGGACTCTCGAGGCTCACCAATGTAGTCTCGCTGCCGTCGAGTCTCTCCAATTTTTCGATCGTTCTCTGATCGAGTCCGGCATCACGGCACAAAAACAATTGGCTATCCAGCACCACACCTGCTGCGCCGATGATGGCGGCAGCGGTTGCGGTATCGTATCCGATACCACCCTGTGCCCAGACCGGTATTTCGTATGTGCCTACCAATTGTTGCAGCAGGATATAAGTTGTGGCTTCGCCAACGCGACCTGCGGCTTCGTGGCCTTTGGCTATGAGGATTTGCGCCCCTGCATCGGCGGCCAGGGCAGCTTCGGCAGCCGAAGTTACTTCGACTGCTACGATAAATCCTGCTTGCTTAGCAGTCTGGATGTCAGCGGCGAGGAGAGTGGCATCATAAGGTGCCAGGTCACCAGCAATGATGGCATATGCAGCAACGGCCTGAGGTGCGCCTTGAGAAAGAAAATGCGGCAAATGTCCGACAAGACTGCGAAAACCAATGCGACCGGCGATGGGCTTGTCACCCAATTTGGTCAGACGCTCAGTCCTGTCCACACCGTGCTCGACGAGCATAGCAAACGCAGCGGCCATGCCTGCTTGATCGTCGACAAAAGCCAGGTCGACTATGCCGATTGCCCCGGCACGAGCAGCAGCAATGGCGATTGCCGGCTCTCTGTATGCCTCGCAAGGAGCGGCGGGGGATAGGGCGACGAAATTTATTGCCGGCACAGGTACAAGCTCGCTAGGATTTGATCTCCATCAAATGTATATAATTCGATCGAATTTTTCCACTTGAAAGGTTTTATTTTTCCCCACTAAAACCTGGTTTTTGTCGCCTGCGTTAGGTTTCGCAATATTAGGAGGAAATAATCAAGGTCTCGGTGGGACTCTTGAGCTCATAAGTGATGCCACGCCATTGGATGCGATTGGTGAGGAGCGAATACAAAGTCACCCAGGGCAAGACCATGTGGGCGACTGGGATTGCCGCGCACGAAGTGATAAAGCTCTCGCGTATGTATTCTTTATTGTCGATCAGGACCCGCTGCCAGAGCCGACGCGCGATGACGAGAAAGATAAACTCAACCAAGACAAGGCTCGCCCCTGCCCACAAAGCATTGAGCATGACTGGGTCGCGATCCATAGCGTACACAAGGCCGGCTCCAACCATTGCCACTAGCCAGAGAGCCATCACCATAGCGCGAACAATGGCCCGGCCCCAGAGCTTGGGGTAATAGACCTTGGTCAGGATCAACTGACGGTTAGTCCATTCGATGATCTCACCCACAGCCGAATTGCCATCCGATGCCACCAGGCACTGAGGGACGAAATGCACAGTCAGATTGATGGCCTTGACGGCAGTGGTCAATGAAAGATCATCATCGGCAGCACGGTCCCAGGACTCAGCCACGCCTGCCTTTATAAAAGTCTCGCGTTTAATGGCCATCGCTCCGCCCCAGGCAAAAGCATGGCCAGGATCGGCCATTTCCCAGGCAGTGACTCGATTCCAGAGTGATCTCAGTTGCGAAGGCCAGTTGGCCAGAGAAGCGATATAAAAGCGATATCCGGTGGTGCAGCCCACTTCCGGCTCGCGCAGCGGCTCGACGAGCCGCGAGAGAAAGTCGTTGCGAGCAATCACGTCGGAGTCTACAAATACCAGGACTTCCGTTTGTTCGGTGACCTGCTCGAGGGCGCAGAGCTGATTGTTGATCTTTTGCGCACGCCTAGAGTCTATGCCGGCGACGACGACTCGAGCCTTGCGCGAAGCCCGGGCAGAGAGTTCTACCAGCTCCTTATAGGCAGGATCCGATTCGGCAGCAACAGCAAAGATTACTTCAAACTCAGGATAATCTTGATCGAGGAGTTTTTGCACGTTTTCACGAAAGCCGGGATCCAGGCCCTTGCAAGGCAGGATCACCGTGGCATACGGATGATAACCGTTTGGCCGTCTCGCCATCTCTCGATCGACGTAGCGCCAGAGCCTGACAAAGGCTTTGGTCTGCAAAAAAGTGGCAATTACTGTGATCGCCAGTAAGAACAAAACTAGAGGCATTTGAAGAGTATAATGCCATAGCGATTTGCGCGTGTTTTAAAAGAAATTTTTCAATAGGATATCTGGATATGATCAGGCGGGCACTCTATCGCGGCTTCAGTGCGATAGCCGGTCCCAAGATCAAGGCCATAGTTGCAGCCAGCAAGGCTCCAAGGGAGTCACAGGCCCAACGCCTGATGGCCATGGTAGAGCGTGACGCCAATACTGCCTTTGGTCGCGAGCACGGTTTCGGCTTGATCCGATCGGTCGAGGATTTTCAACGCGCAGTGCCGATCCGCGAGTACGAGCAAATACGTCCATATATAGAACGAGCGACCCATGGCGAAAAAAACGTCCTGACCGCTCAAAATCCACTGATGTTTGCGACCACTAGCGGCACTACGGCCAAACCAAAATATATCCCCATCACAGCCCAATATATGGAAGAGTTCAGGCAAGCTTCGGTCGTTTCCGGCTTTCACCTGTATCAGACTTATCCACAACTGGATCGAGGCGTAGCCCTATCTGTCGTCTCTCCTGCACAAGAGGGCTTGACAGAGGGTGGCATACCCTACGGAGCAATATCCGGCCAGCTTTTCCAGCATGAGCCCTTTCTCGTCAAGAGGTTTATCTCGCCAATACCCTATGAAGTATTTTTAATAGCGGACTACGAAAATCGTTATTACACCTTGTTACGTCTGGCCCTCGTCCTCCCCTTGTCTTTCTTTTATACGCTCAACCCCAGCACGATCAACCTGCTCATGCGACGCTTACGCCAGCATGCACCGCAATTGATAGCAGACATTCGCAAAGGCAGCATCACGCCGCCTTCCAATGCCCTGGATGATAAGACTCTCAAAGCCATCAAGCGCTTTATGCAAGCCGATCCAGAACGTGCGGACGCCTTGCAGTATTTACTGGATTCGGATCAATGGCGTGCTTTCAGGATCTGGCCGACACTCTCACTGGTGAGTTGCTGGACCAAGGCCGCGGCAGCGTATTATCTGACCGACTTTCCCCAGGAGTTTGGCGACATACCCGTCTGCGATATCACATATGGTGCCAGCGAGGGAAGAGGCACAGTGTTTATGGGCCCGGGCCAGCAGATGCTGGCCTTGCAATCGCATTTTTTTGAGTTTGTGCCCGAATCCGAGATGGGTAAGCCCGATGCCCCCGTGCTCCTGGCCGATCAATTGCAAGTCGGCCAAAACTACTTTATCCTCTTTACCACTTCGAGCGGCCTCTATCGCTACAACATCAACGATGTGGTGCGCGTGACGGGCATGTACAATCGCACTCCCTGCCTCGAGTTTCAATACAAAGGCGGTAATATCTCCTCTTTCACAGGAGAAAAAATCACGGAACTGCAAGTGACCACTGCCGTCTTGCAAGCAGAGCGCGACATCAATACACGTTTGAGATTTTTTACTGTGATACCTGAGTTTCGCCCCGAACCCCATTACGAGATCTGGGCCGAACCGGAGCACGCACACGCAGATACCGCGACACTAGAGGACTTTGCAGAGAGTTTGTCCAGAGCAGTCGATCGCAGGCTATCCGAGATCAACGTCGAGTATGCCACAAAGCGCGAATCCGCCAGATTGTCAGATGTGACTGCGCGAGTGCTGGAGAGCGGAGGCTATGAGGCTTTTCGCCGTCATCTCACCGCATCCGGTGTCGCCGACGCTCAAATAAAAGTAAGTCATCTCAATCCCAAAGAAGGCGTCAAGCAATTTTTTGCTGACAAGATAAAGTCATGAAATCGCACAATGAGATTACTGACAATACAAAACTCGTCCTCATCTCTACTGGACTCGGCCACATCAATCGCGGCTTCGAGATCTCCACTGCCAGATGGTTCGAATCACTAAAAAAGCATTGCACCTCGCAATCTCCCGGGGATGGCGGCCTCAAGCTCAAGCTCTATACAGGTGGACGCTATCCAGATGCTACGCCGCTCTGGAGCTTTCCACGAGCCAGCCTCTGGTGCAAGCCGATCAAATACATCCCTTTCATGTCCGAGCAGCATCGCTGGGAGTTTCAATACGGAGTGGAGCAGGTGTCCTTCTGGTCCCACCTCAATTTTCACTTGATTGCCTGGCAGCCGGACGCTGTCTGGGTCAAGGATATCCCGCTGGCGCATCTATTGATTGCCTCACGTATCATGTTCAACCTCAAGTTTAAGATCGTCCTTGCCAATGGTGGCATGCTCAAGCCCAGTACATACAAAGATTTTGATCTCATCCAACAACTACAGCCGCGTGCCTACGCCGAGGCTCTGGCTGCAGGCATTCCGCCTCATAAAATGGAGGTCCTCGGCAATTGCATGCCGCAACCGCAGGAGCTCGCCCATGCTGATCGGGCCGAGATGCGTCGCAAGCTCGATCTAGCTCCTGACGACCGAGTGGTAGTCTGCGTCGCAGCCTGGAACAAGTATCACAAGCGTATCGATTATCTCTTGCAGGAGATCGAGCGTCTGCAAGACCCCAAGGTAAAGCTCGTGCTCTGCGGCGCACCAGAGGTCGATGCTCAAGAATTGCAGCAGATGGGCCGAGACTTGCTCGGTGACCGGGTCCGATGGTTGACGGTACAACCGCAACAGGTCTCCTCGATATTGCAGGCTGCCGATGTCTTTGTCTTGCCGAGTCTGCGCGAGTCTTTTGGCAATGTGCTGCTCGAGGCCGCCCTCTGCGGCCTGCCAGTTTTGACACATCCACATGATGGTGCCGATTATGTGATCGCCAGAGATTTTTGGATGACTGACATGTCGCAGCCGGGCAATCTGGCTGCAAAATTGGCATGGATGAAAGAAAATCCAGAGATCGTAGAGGCAGAAAGGTTGGCCTTGCAAAAAGACGTGATGCAAAGATTTGATGAAGAAACGCTGGCCATACGTTTCAAGGCTATGATCGAACGAGCCGTAGGCAAGAGCACTCCGGCAAGCAGGCCGAAAGAGACGACAGTACTTTGATCCTTACCCTTTTCGGTCTTTCGATCGCCATATTTCTTTCCGCGCTGGATCAAACCATCCTCAACGCCGCGATACCACATATAGCGGCAGACCTGGCAAAAGACGGTCGCGATGCGGCTATGTCTCCCTGGATGATATCGAGCTATTTATTGACTGCCACCATTGCCACTCCAATTGCCGGTAAATTTGCCGACATTTTTGGCACAAAAAAAATGCTTATGGCCGCGACCCTGGCTTTTGGTTTGGCATCCACTCTATGCGGCATGGCGCAGGACATGAGCTGGATCATCCTTGCTCGTGCTCTGCAAGGCCTCGCTGGTGGTGCCATGATCGGCCTGTGCTTTGTCAGCATCGGTGAGATATTTACGGCAGATAAGCGTGGCCGATATCAAGGATTCTTGGCGGCATCGTTTATAGTGGCAGCCCTCATCGGTCCAGCCCTGGGCGGATATATGGCAGATGCGCAGTTTTGGCGCTACATTTTTTATCTCAACCTGCCCCTCTCACTCCTGGGTTGCCTCCTATTCGCCACGGCATTTCCTCCTGCAAAAAATGAGAGGCCGCTTGCAAAAAAAATAATCGACTATCAAGGGATATTGTTACTGGTGGCATTTTTGACACCAACGATGATGGCAGCAGATAGATTTGCCGAGAGTGGTCTTAACGACACCTGGACCATCGTACTAGCAATCGCCTCATGCGTTGCCCTGCCTCTCTTTATTTATCGCGAAAAGACCGCTGCCGAGCCCTTGATGCCCATGAGCATGTTTGCTGACAAAACGATCGCGATCTGTCTTTTAACGGTCTTTAACAGTGGGATCGCTTTGTTTGGAAGCATGCTCACCCTGGCTTTAGTGATGCAAGAGATCTTTGGCAAGACCGGTTTGGAGACCGGTACGGCATTGGTACCACTAATGGTGGAAGTCGCAATTTTTAGCGTAATCGGCGGTTTTATCTCTACGCGGGCGCAAGCACGCAAATGGCTCGTGACAATAGCTCTAGCACTCTTAATTCTGGGTACAGCAATGATCTATGCTGATTTGCACGACCTGCCAGCAAATCTGGGTCCAACCAAGATCCTGCTAGATGCCGCAATAGGTGGCGCAGGCCTTGGTTTGATGCTGCCTGTCCATACGATCATCGTACAAAACTCGGCTTCGCCGCAGATGCTGGGAGTAGCCACCTCGATGACGCAGTTTTTTCGTTCGCTGGGTGGCACCCTTGGCACTGGATTTTTGAGTGCGGTCCTGATCATGGGCAATGCGCATGGCTCGAGATTTGAGATGGCCGGTGCCCTCTCCGCTGCCCTCGGCCTCTATCTCGCAGGCCTCTCTGCCAATTTTTTCATCAATTTCTTTTTGCCTTCACACAGAGACTGAAATGCAAGCCCGGCCTGCTATCCTGTATACGTGATCACACTTCGAACGATTGTTATTTCAAATATCACCTTTGTCTGCAAGCTTGGCCTTGCGGCTCTCATTGCGCTTTGGGCAAATCAAGCGGCTTTGGCTACTGATGAGTTCGTCAAACCAGAGCTGATAAAAATCGGACCGCATTCTTTTTATAGCAATCAATCCGATGTAGGCCGCGAACTCCAGATCCCGGTGCACCAGTGGCACAATCCAGAGATGGAGCCGACTGGCGTGATCGTTGCCTTGCAAGGGTTGATATTTAGCGGCAAGATGTTCAGCTCGCTGGCCGAGCATTTTAACAGTCTCGGTTATTACGTTTATGCCAATGACGTCCGGGGATTTGGCGACTGGCGGCAACCGGACCATGGCTTCAAAGGCGATAGCAAGGTGCATTTTGGCCAGAGCAAGCAAGATCTGACCGATATTCTCAAAGTGCTGCGACGCAAATTTCCCGACAAACCCATCTTTTTAGTTGGCGAGAGTTTTGGGGGAAATATGGCCGTATGGGAGGCTGCCACCAACCCTGATTTGATGGATGGGGTGATTGCAGCAGGTTTTGGGGCAAAGACTCGCATCCATCCGCGACCTTATTGGGTCAAGACTTTTTTTGTGGGTCTCAATAATCCATCAAAGAAAATGGACCTCAAGCCATATATCAAGCCTGTACTCACAGAGGACAAGCATCTAACAGCACAATTGATGCAAAATCCAGAGACTGTGACATCGATGAGCACTGTCGAATTGATCAAGGCCGCAGTGACCAACAATGCTGCTCTAAAAGAAATGCAAGCAATACCCGAGGACATGCCGATACTCTTTCTCGCTGGTGGCAAGGACCGCGTCCTGGACACCAAGGCTTTGCCAGAGGCGATTGCAAGATTGGGCACAAAAAAGAGCGATCTAAAAGTATTTGATGGTAAAGGACATATGCTGCTCGAATGTGATGAAGTAGAGCCGGAGGTCCTTGAAACTATAGATGCTTGGCTGGAAAAGAATCAGGCAGAATTTGCCGAGAAATTGGTGGCCAGAAAAAATGCTTGTGCCGACTGTGATAAAGAGCGTTTGTTGGATCTTGCACCGGATTTAAATTTGTCTATCAAATAGCAAGTGCAAACCCAGATTTATACGAGCAATTGCAAACTTGCATGATTGAATAAGTGCTTATTTGCAGGAATTACTGAGAGCCATGTCATCAGCATTGGCAATTTGTTTTCTATTCTTTTCTTTGGCCGCTTGCCATAACCATTTGTTGTAATATGGACATAGGCGCTAGATAATTTGATTCAGGTATCCCATCTTATGTTTTCAAACGAATCCAGGCTTGACGACTCCTCCGATTTTACCAACACCATTGCTACTGACCTTAGTTTAAAGCGCCTCGCAGCTATTGTCGAAACATCAGAAGATGCCATCATCTCCAAAAATCTCGATGGCATTATAGAAAGCTGGAACAAGGCTGCAGAAGTCATCTTTGGTTATTCCTCCAAGGAGATGATCGGCCAGCCCGTCACAATTTTGATGCCTGATGATTGCTTGCATCAAGAAGCCGACTTTATGGCTCGTCTTGTTAAAGGCGAACGCATCAAGCATTTTGAGACCAAGCGCAAACGACGCGACGGCACTATCATGGATGTATCGCTTTCGCTCTCGCCGATAGTCAACCAACAAGGTGTGGTAATTGGTGCAGCCAAAATCGTCCGAGATATCACCGCCACCAAAGAAAAAGAACGTTATCAGAGCATCCTTGCCGCAATAGTCGACTCATCCGATGATGCAATCATCTCTAAAAACCTGGATGGTATCATCCAGAGCTGGAATAGAGGCGCTGAGCTGATATTTGGCTACCAGGCCTTTGAGATGATCGGACAACATGTATCTAAACTAATACCTGCAGATCGATTAGCAGAAGAGGTGGAGATCATCCGCTCTTTGCGTGCAAACAAAAGAGTAAGTCAATTTGAGACAATCCGACGCAGCAAGAATGGCGAGCTCATAGAAGTGTCTCTGACTATTTCTCCTCTTATCGACGAGAAAGGCAAGGTGATCGGCGCCTCCAAGATAGCCCGCGACATCAGCACTAAAAAACAATACGAAAAGGCGCTGGTCGAGGCCAAGCAAAAACTCGAAATAGCCAATCGTAATCTGCTTGCTGCGCGCGATGAGGCTCTCGCTGCCTCAAAGATGAAATCGCAATTTGTCGCCAACATGAGCCATGAGATAAGAACGCCGATGAACGGCATCCTGGGCATGTGCAACATACTCTTGCGCTCTGACCTTACCGACGAGCAGCGTGACTGCGCCACTTTGATCAACGATGCAGGCACAAGTCTTTTGACCATCCTCAACGACATACTTGATTATTCAAAAATAGAATCAGGCAGGATTGATTTTGAAAAAAAGGAGTTTTCGCCTATCAAATTAGTTGAAGGTGTTTGTCAGATATTGGCGACCCAGGCGCATGCAAAAAATCTCTCGCTCATGACTTATATTGATCCGGCCCTACCCGATGTATTGCTCGGAGACGAAAACCGCCTGCGTCAGGTGCTCATAAATCTCACCAATAATGCCATCAAATTTTCTGACTCAGGAGAGATCCTTGTACGCGCCATGCGCGAAGGTGCTGGTAGTCGCCTCAACTGTGATGTAGTTTTTTCTGTCACCGATAATGGTATAGGCATTACTCAGGCCGATCAAGAACAGCTCTTTCAGCCATTTGTACAAGTCTACGCCGAAAATAATAGGCGCGCAGGCGGCACAGGTCTCGGTCTCAGCATCAGCAAAAGATTGATCGAGTTGATGCATGGTGCAATCGGCGTCGAAAGCACGGTCGGCGTGGGCTCTATGTTTTGGTGCAGAGTGCCCTTCAATCTTGCTCCTTTGGATGAGAAAAATACCGAGAAAGCAATGGATTTTTCTGGTCAATTTGCTCCTGATGCGCTGAAGAGCCTGCAAAATCTACGCGTCCTCATAGTCGATGACGAACCCTTTGCTCAGGAAACACTCTTTAACTATCTCAGCCACTGGGGCTTACGCCCAAACACTGTAAGCGAAGCAGCCCTGGCCATGGGTGAGCTGCAAAAGGCTCATAGAGAAAACGATCCCTATACTCTAGCCATTATCGATAGCAAACTACCCGACCTCGATGGCATAAGCCTGCGCAATCACATCCAGGCCGACTCACGCTTAAAAGATTTGAAAACAGTGCTACTCTCCTTTGGCGAATTATCCGATCAAGAGAAAGAAAACGCAGCCGCGCAATTTGCGGCTGTATTGGCCAAACCTGTGCGTCAATCAGAGCTACGTAGCAGCATTGTTGCGGCCTACAAAAACGTGGCATATCGGGCGCATCAAAAATGTCAAAGTCAAAGGCAAGTAGTCGGCGAGGCAATGTCGATCAAAACACAAAATCGACAAGCTGAGCCGTCGGTATTGATCGTCGACGATCAAGCCATCAATCAGCGTGTAGCACAGTTATACCTCGACCAATTGGGTCTTGCTTACCACACCGTCAGTGATGGCAAGCAAGCAATCCAGGCTTTAAAGACTCACTCTTACAGCCTGATCTTGATGGATTGTCAGATGCCTGAGATGGATGGTCTCGAAGCCACCCGCAAGATCCGTGCCCTCGAATCATCCCAAAAAACTGCCAAGCCCGTGGTCATCATTGCGATGACAGCCCACGCTATGGAAGGAGATCGCCAAAACTGTATAGCCGCAGGCATGAATGACTATCTATCCAAGCCAATCGAACTCAAAAATCTCAAAAACATAATCGAAAAGTATCTGACCTAGACAATAGCATCAGTCAAAATCGATCCGCCCTTGTCTTGACTGTTTCTTGGCCTTATTGATCAATTTGCCAGTGATCCGTCTCTCTTTTGACGCCAGTGTAGGCCTGGTAGCTGTGCGCAATTTGGGCGGATTGATCACTGCCGCCAGCATCTCATCCAATTTGGCGAGACAATCATCTATATTTCTCTTTTGATCCCTAAACTTTTGACTGGATAGCACCAGCACACCCTCGTCATTGAGACGATTGGCAAACTTGGCCATAAAGCGGCCCTTGACCGCATAATTGACGCTCTGGCTGATTGCTATGGGCCAGCGCATAAAGACCTTGCTATTGACTTTGTTGACATTTTGCCCGCCAGGGCCGCCGCTGCGAGCAAAGCTAAACTCAAACTCACTATCGGGTATTTCTATTTTTGCGTCTACAAATTGCAAGACTAGCTGCTCTTAACGACACTACTCGGCTTCGCCGGGCTTTATAGTCTTGTCCAGGGGTTCAGCTAGCTCATCTTTTGCAAACTGATCCAATATCTCGAGCGGTGCACCGATATCCTTGGCTTTTTCTCTCATTTCTTGCAATTGCTGCGCCAGGGCTCGCTCCTCTGGAGTCGCGTCCGGGGCGTGCGAGATGATCATAAGCTCCTGGGTCATGCTCAGCTCACGGCTGCGAGCCCGCTCCTTGCGGGTGTTTTGCAAGGCTTCCTGCTCCTGGTCCTGATTGTTTTGATCGTGGTTAGGCACGCGAAACCCCTCTCGAGAGTCAAAATACTGATTATAATCGCGCGACCCCGCCATGGCAAAAATACCCCAGTATTATAGTTTACAAACCAAAAGGTTATTAAAAGGAGTAAATGGGGTCTAAAAAGGACAATGACAAAGCAAAGGCGAGGCTAGGCACCATATATGATGGCAACGCCATTCTTCTGGTTTGTGTGCAAAAATAGATATCTAATACACTTTGGAGCCAAGGCAGCATGCCCCTCGAAATCTCAGTCGGACCACCGATCATCACGATCAACCAGGGCAATACCTTTCTCGTCTCCGAGCTCAATGGCGAGATCAATGCCGATACCGAGCTGGGAGTGTATTCCAACGATACCAGGTTTATCAGCCACTACGCCCTCTCGATCAACGGCAAAAAATGGCATCGCCTCTCCAGTGGCGCGCCCATCTATTATCAAGCCTTATATTATCTGAGCAATCCGCTAGTCGATACAGTGGCAGGAGAAATAAAAGAAGGTCATCTGGTGCTCAAGATAAAGAGAGAGGCCGGGACGGCGATCAATGAGGACCTGGAGATCTGCAATTATTCGACCAAGCCTGTGCAATTTATCTTTGAATTGCAACTCGAATCGGATTTTGCCGATATCTTTGAGGTCAGGTCCCACAAAGTAGTGCGACGCGGATCGATCGTCACCGCCTATGATGCAGAGCAGCGCGAATTATCCACACGCTACAAAAACAAAGACTTTGACCGTGAGATGCTCTATCGTATCCTCGATTGTTCTTCGCCAGTGCAGTATGCCAATGGCAGTCTGACATTTGAGATTGCGCTCCTACCGCAACAGGTCTGGTCGGCAGCGAGCCGGATGGAGTTGATTTGCGGCGGCAAGAGACGCACTGATGCGCTAGCAGATGCTCAGACAATGAAACAATTGCATAAAAGCTGGGATGAGGGAGCAACACGACTGACCTCAGTCAACGAAGACGTCTATCGCCTGTACAACCAATCAATCAGTGATCTGGGCGGACTCAGGATGTTCGACCATGATTTTACCGATCAGCAATCCTGGTTTCCGGCGGCAGGTGTGCCCTGGTATTTTAGCTTGTTTGGACGAGATAGCCTGATCATTGCCTTGCAGTTGATGATGGCTCAACCCCAACTGGCAATCGGCACTTTGCAGACTCTAGGAGAGCAACAAGCAAGCACCGACGATCCATATACCGACGCAGAACCCGGCAAGATCCTGCACGAGCTCAGGACGGGAGAGCTTGCTCATTTTAAAGCAATCCCGCACACGCCCTATTTTGGCTCGTGGGACGCGACGCCATTATATCTGGTGACTCTGCACGAAAGCTGGAAATGGTTGGCCGATGATGCCTTTGTCAAAAAGCAAAAAGACGTTGCCTTGCGCTGCCTGGACTGGATCGACAAATACGGTGATATTGATGGGGACGGCTTTCAGGAGTACAGGACCCGCTCCAATCAAGGCTACGAAAATATGGTCTGGAAGGATTCTACAGACTGCATTATCTATCCAAACGGTGATAATGTGCCTCAGCCCAAGGCAGTTTGCGAGCTGCAAGGCTATGTCTTTGATGCCTGGGTCAGGATGGCCGAGCTATTTGATTATCTGGGCGATACGAGCAGGAGCAAAGAGCTCGTGCAAAAGGCCCTGGCGATGAGAGAGAGGTTTGAGAAAGCATTTTGGTGCCCACAAGATAAGATCTTTGCTCTCACGCTCGACCCGGACAAAAAAGCCGTGCCGACGGTGGCCTCAAATATGGGACATCTTTTGTGGAGCGGTATTGCTACACCAGAAAAAGCAGCAATGGTCAAAAACCGCTTAATGCAAGACGACATGTGGACAGGCTGGGGTATGCGAACACTTTCAAGCGACCACATCTCTTATAATCCGCATTCTTATCATGCAGGATCAATCTGGCCGCACGACAACGGCATCATAGCCATGGGCTTTAAAAGATACGGATATGACAAAGAATGCGCCTTGATTGCAAGGGGCATTTCCGAGGCCGCGAGCCACTTTCAAGAATACAGGCTGCCGGAACTCTGGGCCGGTATCGCCCCTGATGGCGCAAACTTTCCCGTGCAATATCGCGGCGCCAATATCCCTCAGGGTTGGGCAGCTGGCACTGTCTTTCATCTATTGCAATCGATCCTCGGACTTTCTGCCAATGCGCCTGCAGACGAGTTGTATGTAGACCCAGTGCTGCCTTATTGGATGCCCGAGCTGGTGCTTAAGGGCATGAAAGTCGGAAAGCACGTCATCGATCTGGAGTTTGCACAAGGCGATGACGAAGCAGAGTGGCGAGCTCTTAAAAACGAGCAAGGGCTCAAGATCATCAAAAGGCCATTTATGCCCTTACTGGGCTAAGGACCAAAGAGCATCTCTATATCCTGGAGAGAAAGATTGGAAGGGAGGGACATATCGCTCTCGTAGATGCCGCCGGCTAAAAGCTTCTTTTTGTCGTGCAGCTCCATCAGACGCTCCTCGATAGTGTCAGTCGCGATGACCTTAAAGACAAAAACATTTTTGTCCTGGCCAATGCGATGCGCACGATCAGTGGCCTGGTGCTCCACGGCGGGATTCCACCAATGGTCGTAATGGATGACTGTATCGGCTGCGGTGAGATTGATCCCGGCTCCACCGGCTCTGAGGCTCAAAAGAAAAAGCGGTACTTGCCCACTCTGAAAAGCGTCGATCACTCCCTGCCGGTCTTTGGTATCACCGCGTAACTCCACATAATCGACTGGATCGGGCAGTTTTGCGATCCTTTCTTTGATCAGATCCAGCATGGTCGTCCATTGCGAAAACAAAAGGATCTTTTTGCCTTCGCTCAACAGTTCCTGGAGCATTTGCATGAGAAAATCGAGCTTGGATGAAGGCATGCCAGCATGCTCGGCCATATAGAGCCTGGGATCGCAGCAGATCTGGCGCAAGCGCAGCATGGCCTCGATTATATAGACCGAGCTCTTTTCTAGGCCCCGGTGCGCGATCTCATGATTGACTCGGCGATACATCGCCAGACGGATCGTCTCATAGAGATCGCGCTGAGCGCCCTCGAGATCGACCGTACGGACTATCACCGTTTTTGGTGGCAAGTCATTGGCGACAGTCTCTTTTGTGCGTCTCAAAACAAAGGGCGCCACTTTTTCTTTTAGCCTGCGCATCTGTCGCATATTTTGTTGTTTTTCTATAGGTCGTCGATACTGCTTGTTAAACAAAGATCGCCCCGGCAAATAACCAGGCATAACGAAGTGAAATTGGGACCAGATGTCCATCAGATTATTTTCTATAGGCGTACCGGTAAGGCAGACTCTATAATGCGAGTCGAGGGCTCGCACAGCTTTGTTGAAGCCAGTCTCGGCATTTTTTATGTATTGGGACTCATCGCAAATGACGCCACGGAGCTTGATGCGACTGAGATTGCCGACATCGCGCTTGAGAGTATGGTAGGTCGTGACGATCAGATCAGCACCACCTGGCTCCATATAGGCCTCTAAACGCTTGTGCCTGTTTGTGCCGTAATATGTGACTGTCTTGAGATCGGGGGCAAAGCGGCGGGCTTCGCGTAACCAGTTGGGCATGACGGAGACCGGGCAGATAACAAGCACGGGGCGATCAAGCCGACCGGCATTTTTTTGATCCTGAATATGAGCGAGAGCCTGGATCGTCTTGCCGAGCCCCATATCATCCGCCAGGATGCCTCCAATGCCTTGTTCTTCGATAAATTGCAGCCAGGCCAAGCCTGCGCTTTGATATGGTCTGAGGTCTGCAAGAAATCCAGCAGGCTGCTGATTGGTCTGTTCGTTGATCTCGCCCAGGTGTTCAAACCTGTCGAGCAGGCTGCTCAAATGCTGGGACATCACCCATTGATGATTGCGCTTATTGCCGCGCATTATGCGAGCAATTTTTTGAGCTTCTGTGATTGAGATCTTTGGTCGCTTTGGCCCGTATTCGCGATCATAAAAATAGACCAGCTCGCCGATGATCTCTGCCACTCGATCGAAGGGCAGCTTGACAAAGTCTCCGTCATCCATCTGAGCATAAAAATCGCCATCGACATTAAATCTTTGCAGCTCGGCGAGGGGATCTTCGCCTTCGATCTCATCGAGTACCTGGAACAAGATCGGCAAAAGCGATATCTTGCGATCATTGACAGTGATGCCGACATTGAGGGTAAACCAGTTGCTGGCTTCCTGGTTGGACTCGGCAATCCAGCGATCCTCTGCTGTCCAGATCGAGACATCGAAAGTGTGGTCGATATCAAACTGCCAACCCAGCTCACGCAATCGGGGCATACCCACCCCTGTAAAAATCGCCCAGTCACGCGGTTTGTCTGCTCTGATATCGATGGGTGACTGATCCTTGTGCCATTGCAGGCGATTGGCTTGCAAATGATAGCGCTCCAATTCGCAAAGACAGTTAGCCTCAAATTCTTTGTCGCGTTTGCGATCGATGACATGGTTGCCGTCCAATTCGCGACCTAGTTTTTCGTAGACAAAATCTATGCTGCCGACATTCTGGACGTTCATCGTACCGATGTGGCCGGACTGCTTAAAGGAGGGGCTCCTCATATCGATCTTGGACAGCTTCACCACTGGTCGGGGACGTACTATCTGGGTTTCTTCGGTTATATGCGAGAGCGGTGCAGGCAAAGGGATCCTCTTGTCGCCAAACATGGTGGCGATGGCTCGAGCCTGCTCTAGATTGAGGACAGGGGCAGTAAGGACACGACGCAGGTAGCGCTGATCCATGTCTACTTGTACCGGGTTGATGCTGGACTCGGTCAGATCGACACACCACAGGTCCCCAGCCAAGAGTATCTGGCTATCTTCACTAACACCCGGAACCGCGATCTTGAGCTGCTGGCATTTGTGTGGGAGTTGGTCCCAGACTAGTACGCCCTGGACGGGTTGGCCCATCACAAGCGGAGGATTGGATGGGTCCCGCCAAAAACACCGTCCTGTGGCGATCATACGCTCGAGAGCGTAGCGGCTATTGGTAGAATCACCAAAATTTTGCGTGAAATTGAAGAGAATACGGCGCCTGGTCGCAATAAAAAGCTGCACTACATCGAGATCGACTGGATCGATAAAAGACGAAGGGTCGTTGATCAGGCGATCGATATCAATTGTGGCGTCTGGCATGTAGTACTCGCGGTCGCGCTCACGGCAGAGACTGCCTCTCTTGAGGGTGAGCTTGATCGAAAAACCGTCCGAGGCTACATCAAGTACGTAGAGAATGATGGTCTTGTCGATCCGATCACGCAGAGTCGTCATCGGGGACTGGGCAGGATCGTTATCGTCAAGCTCAGCCGGCGCCCCTCGTTTTTTTGCTCCAGCCAGTGAGGTCTTGGCCTTGGTATTTGCATCGATGATGTCGCGAACCCACTCGTCGACAAAGCTAGGTGCCTGACTCTCCAATTTAGGAGCATCAGGATCGACGAGAAGGCCGTTAGAAAGCGCGTATAAGAGCACCGCCGCTGCATGGGCACACGACCGGCGGGTTGAACAATTGCAATTGGCCAAAAGTACCTTGGTCAGTCTGTAATTAAACTGGATCGACACATCGTAAGGCGATGATCTGGCAGCATTATCGCTTGCAACCTGAGCATCGAGCGAATAAATCTCTGGTCTGTAGCGACACTCGCTCACCAGTCCGGCATCGACCATGGACTGTCCAGCTTGAGCTACAGCACCGCCAAATAGATACCAGACCTGTCTCTCTGTCAGCAAGCAACAATCCCCCTCCGTTTTTATAACAGCTGAGCGGACAGTATGCATTAACCAGGCATTCAGGCTCATTTTTTGCCTTAAGCGGCTGAGGCAGGGTGAAAGAGCGTAAAATATCATTCATATGCACTCCAGCCCCCATCTAAAGCCAAACCATCGCGAGACTTGTCCGGATTGTCTGTTGCCGAGGCTCCCGCAAGGAGCAAATATGGCCAGGACGAGCATGCTTTTTGCCTCTCTGCACTGCATGTGTGATCAGGAGAAGGGGCTGGATCGAGGCTATGGCTATGATCGAGTCAAAGCTCGATCCAGATCTACCGGCGATGAGCATCCTCGTTGCCCCCAATGCCACAAGCGCATAGTCGAACAAAGAGTAGGCAGTTTGACTTCTTTTCTTTTCCAGAGCACACGCTGCACTTGCAAGCGTAGTGGTGCCATGAGATCCAATCCAATGGCAACGCGTATTTTGAGCAAGACCAATACCAAAACTAAGGTGCATCGCCCGCATAATCTAAAGCAAAGATTTGAGCGCCTTCAGTCAGGCGATATCATTGGCGGTAGCTACGAGCTGGTTAGACCGATCGGTGAAGGCGGGATGGGCATGGTCTTTCAAGCTCGCCATGCCACTCTCAAGCGTCCCTGCGCACTCAAGTTTTTGCTGCCCGACATGATCAATGAGAAGAGCTGGCAGCTCTTTAAAAACGAGGCCCGCATCCTCAATTCGCTAAACAACCCAGGTATCTGCCAAATCTTTGATTTTGGTCTGCACGAGGATGCCTTGCCGTTTTTGGCGATGGAATACCTCGAAGGGATGACTCTCGAAGATCTCATCAATCGGCAAGGCAGTCTCAATCTAGGGTCGGCCTTGCAAATCTTTGGCGCCGTGGCTTCGACTCTTGCCTATGCGCACCGCAACGGCATCGTACATCGCGACATCAAACCGGCTAATATCATGCTGACAGTGGGGCCGAACGATAAGGTAAACGTAAAGCTTTTAGATTTTGGCATCGCCGAAGCCTATAAGTCATCGGAATCAAAATCGATCAGGGCAAGATCCGTGGACGTTTCAGAACCCGTTATCGGTAGCGCGTTCTACATGAGTCCAGAACAATTTAGAGGCGAACCTCCAACCGAGAGCACGGATATCTACAGTCTTGGATGTTCGCTCTACGAGAGCCTTGTTGGCAAGCCACCTTTTGTTGCACAAACTATAGATGCACTGTCCGAGATGCATCAGACTGATCTGCCGGATTTTCAAATCCTTCTGAATAATGATTTTGACCCGAGCATCGTGGCTATCTTGCACAAATCACTGGCAAAAAATACGGACAGAAGGTATCAAAACGTGAGTCAGATGGCTATCGATATCTCAAACCTCGCCGAACACAAGCCTCTGCAATTTGCGGCAGCCGAAGAAGAGCAAGTAAAATCAGATCTAGAACGCCAAAGAGGCGAAGAGACAGGACAAACCTCTAACAAAAGCAAGATATTGGTATTGCTTGCAGTATCATTGAGCTTGACTGCCGTAGCTTCGCTGATGGTGGCAAACGGCAAATTTGCATTTCAGCGCAGACCTGCAAAGGCAATTGAGTCACGACTTGCACATGAAGTTGCGCAGTCGACTTATCCACAAGAGTACATTGGCTTCTTAAAGACAGGAACAGCAATCGGCAAAAAGGATTTTCGCAAAGATCGTGAATACTGGACTTTTGATTTTCCCTACGCGTCGACTCTCGGTAATTTTCAAGTACGTTCGCCAGCCCAAACCGGCAAAGAAGAACCAGAAGAAGAACAATATGCCCAGCCGCTGCAAGGACGTTTTGACATAGATGTCAAAAATATGGTCTTTTTAGAGCCAAACAATCGGTTTGGCTTTTACCCGGCCTTGCTGGCTCGCTTTAATCCCAATCTGATCAACGAAATCAGCATCGATAACTCCATAGAAATACTGCCCGATCCTATGGCGGTCAGCCACTGGACGCGGCTGACTGGTCTGGAGTTTCGTTTCTGCACCATTCCCGATGGCTATGTACAAAAACTAGCGCAACTCAAAAACCTTCATGTCTTGATCCTGGACGAATGTCATTTTAACGTCGACGAATTGATAAGCACCGACCTGGTCGACAGGTTGCTCGATCTCAATGTGAGCGGCATGGAGGCGGGTCAAGGTCGACTCAAATTGCTCAAACGTCTTTCAAGGTCTACTAACTTGCGGACTCTGCATCTAAGTGCGCCCTTTACCAAGCAAGAAGTAGACCTGGTGGAGTCATACACATGGCTCAAGCAATTTATTATCGACGGGCATAGTCTCGATCGTGAGTCATACGATCGATTTGCAGCCATGAAAAATCTCGATGTCCTTAATATCTGGACCTTTCCAGAGTTTGCCACGCCTGACTTTCTAGCTCGGCTCAACAAGTCAAAGGATGGGCATCCTTACATAATCTTTAAAGCACAGGCAGCCAAGGTCAAACAATCCAACGAAATGAGCGAAAAAATCCTCGATGCTTTTCAATAAGGAGCAGCCAGCCAGATGGGTAGAGAGAAAAAGCACGAGACTGCAGGATGGGGCGGAGGCGACCACCGAGAGGAAAATAAAGTAGCCGATAGTCGAAGCAATCCAGGTTGCCTGCGAATCTTTGTGCTACCGCATATGATAGCGGGCGCATTTATCTTTTATCTGTGCGTAATGATGGTAGCACCGGAGGTCGCGGGCACCAGCTGCGTAGGTACAGCGCACAAAGAATCAAAAAAGAATAAAACTAGCAGCTCATTTTCCGAGTCTGAAGATGGTCCGGCACTCGAGGTGACCTTTAAGGCAAATGGCAAGACCTATACCGTCAATCCTCGTGTAGAATACAGCTTTTATAGTACAGTGGCTGACGGTGGAGCAGTCCCGGTAAAATATTGGTCACTCGCGCCCGAGCAGAGCGCCTTCGTAGACTATCCAGGCAACAAGCACTTCAAATGGTTTTTGATTATCTTTTCTTTCTTCTGGAATAGCATCATGCTCTTGATGTTTGTCGCTCTATATGTCAGTCCGGTCATGATCGCTCTTGGCTTTTGGCAAGCATCAAAAATATGATCACCTGTAAACGCTGCTATCTGCCCAAGCTGACGGACGTCCCAGTGGATGCCACAGAGACGAGCCTTTTGTTTGCATCTATCCATTGCGTCTGTGATACCGAAAATTCGAGGCTACAAAAGGCTCTTGTTTCAAGCTCGTCTGCAAAACTCAGCCAAAACCAGATTTGCAAAAGATGCAATAAAAAAATAGATACGGTCAGCCGCTCCGGCTCTTTGACGGGCTTCATCTTTGCTCCTCTCAAATCGATAAAGTGCCAGTGTCCGCCTCAAGCGCCCAGGACGCGAAAAACTCTGCTCAAGAGTAGACAGATAGGCCGCACCGGCTTTTTGATTGCCAACGACCAATTGCGCGAGCAACTGACGATCAAACCAGGTGATATTGTCGGCGGTGCATACAAAATAATCGAGCCCATAGGCGAAGGCGGTATGGGTCTGATTTTTAAAGCGCGCCACCAGATTTTGGCGCGAACATGCGCGCTCAAGTTTTTGCAGCCATCGATGGTGTCGGAGGCAAGCTGGCGGATGTTTAAGACCGAGGCAAAGATCCTCAATAAGCTCAGCCACCCGGGCATGTGCACCATCTATGATTTTGGCATCCATGGAGACGCCTTGCCCTACATAGCAATGGAATACTTGGAAGGTGTAACGCTCGACAGATTGCTCGAAAATGGACCTCTGGAGCCTGGTGCGGCTCTAGAAATCTTTAATAGTGCAGCAGCGGCACTTGCCTATGCGCACAGGCACCAGATCGTGCACAAAGATATCAAGCCAGCCAATATCATGCTGATCCCGCAAAGGAGTGGGAGGGTGGACATAAAGATCCTTGACTTTGGCATCGCTCAAGAAAAGCAGGCCCAGGAGGATCTCGTGGTGGGCAGCGCATTTTACATGAGCCCGGAGCAATTTTGCGGCGAAACGCTTGGCCCTTCTGCCGACATATATAGTCTCGGTTGCACCATGTATGAGGCCTTGTGCGGAGTGCCTCCATTTGATGGCGAGAGCTTTGCCCAATTGGCCGAAATGCACGAGTCGAAAGCACCACCCTTAGTGCAGGTAGGTCACGAGGACGGTACTCGCTCTGGATCACTCATAAGAGGCCTTACTGCCATAGTGGATCATTGCTTGCAAAAATCGCCGATAAGACGCTACCAAAACATGTCTGAGCTGGCTATAGACCTGGATCGGTTGCAGGCAGACAAGGATCTTCAGTTTGCGGGAGATCCGGGCGATTTAGATACCAGACTCGGTTCAGGCGCAGATACAGAATCCAATGGGGACACTCGGTTGACGGGGCTCGCTCCCTCGATGCGTTTTGGCCTGCCAGTGACACTGACTGTGATTTTCATCGGTGTAGCAGCTTTTATGTGTATTGCTCTATCAAGTCCAGGTAGCAGATCAAAAGCGCCCGAAAAATCTAGCGTAAAGGCTAAGCAAACAACGGTGGCAGTCGACAATACTGTGCACGATCCCAGTAGTTTGAGCAATGATCTGGCACCGTCTCTGCTAGAAAGTACAGCTCCAGTCATGACTGTCGAAAGATTTTTGCATGCTGAAGAACCGTTTGGATTTCCGCGGGTGGATGCAAAGTCGGGACGGGTCGAGTGGTTGGTGGCCTGCCCGACCGATGCGACATTAGGGACTTTTACGACAGACGATAAGGATTACCAGGCGCATGGTGCTCTGGTTTTGCCTGGCGACAGACCGATTTTTTATAATCCGACTGGGGATGCAAAACTACTCGCGGCGGCCTATCGTCGCCTAAACAAATCGATGCTGACCGGCTTGATCGTGACACGGGATTCGCAGTGGCCAAATCCAAGGACACTGGCACGCTGGAATGTACTAAGGCAAGTCGATTGTGCTGGAGTTGAGGTACCACGGGGCTTTATTGCAGGGCTGGCGCAAGTGAGGCAACTCAAGGTCCTTAATCTGAGTAGTGCTCGTGTGTCGGGAGAGGAGCTGGTTGGTTTATTGAAAGAGAGTAGTCTGCAAGATCTCAAGGCCACAAATTGCCGATTTGGAAAGAAAAATGCAGAAAGGTCGGCTGTGATGATGGGATTGAAAAAGGCACGGTATTTAGAAAATTTAGAAATCGATGGGCCTTTCAGTCTTGCTGAAATTGATTGTCTCAATGCGACAAAGGCCCTGCAAGTCTTGATCGTCTCGGCAAGGGATGCACAAGCTGCAACGATAGAGCAATGGCGAAAGTCTTTGAAGGTGCCTGAGCTAAAGGTGAACGTGAATGACAGGTCGATGAGTCAGGAAGAGAGAAATGTGCTTTGTAATAAATATAAAGGCAGCTTGTCGATCGTTCGGACCCCCAGCAATTATTTTTCTGACGCAGGACATCTTTGATCGATTGGCCTGGATGGCAGCAAGGAGAATTGCGACTAACTAATCAGCTAGTTGCACGGCTGGCGTGAATGATTTGGGGGCCGGAAGGTCTTGCTTGGCGTGGGTTATGCGAATCGGTTAGAAAAAAATCTCTTAATTTCTAACGGATCCAAAACCAAGAAAATGCACATCCACCCACCTCTCAAAAACCTGCTATAAAGGCAATATAATTAATCATTTGGACAAAAATGACTCTTAAGGCCAATTACCAGAACAAGATCTGCAAAAAATGCCTGCTGCCCAAACTGGACCGCGATCAGCAACTCAGCGAAACCTCATATCTTTTTGCATCCCTCCACTGTCTTTGCGATACGCCCAATTCTCCTGCCATTTCGAATGCAAAAAGACAGCAATCCGGCCCTGGAGCCAAAGCCAAGGCATCACTCCCCCGCTGCACTAATTGCGGAAAGCAGATAGCCTCCTCAATTCGATCAGGCAGCATGACCGGCTTTATCTTTGCTCCATTTCGCTGCCAGTGCTCTAATGCTGCAAATCGGCCTTCATCTGATCACGCAATGGACAGTCATACCCAAGGCAGTGATACCTTCAAGCACCACACCCGCATACTGCAGCGCCTAGACCGCCCCAATGCCGATGGACCAAACGACACAGACTCAAAAGCCCACGCCACCAGACTATTTCAGGCCGCAAAAAGGACCAGATTTAATCAGACCCAGGCCTTTCTACAAAATGATTCGGCCAGGCAGCTTTTAACTCTTGCCCCAGGAGATTTGATCGCCAGCACTTTCAAACTAGAAGCCCCTGTCGGCGAAGGCGGAATGGGCATAGTTTTTCGCGCCAGGCACAATATCCTCGGTCGCACCTGCGCCTTAAAATTTCTCATACCATCCGCAGTATCAGAAGCCAATTGGAAGCTTTTCAAGAATGAGGCCAGGATCCTCAATACTCTCAATCATCCGGGCATGTGCAAACTTTATGATATCGGCATTCACCAATCTGCCTTGCCATATCTTGCCATGGAATACATAGATGGCACCACTCTCGAAAATCTCCTAGTAAAGCAAGGAACACTAAGCATTGCTGCATCTCTACAGATTTTTATAGCGGTAGCACAGGCTCTCGCCTATGCCCACCGGCATGGCATCGTGCACAGAGATATCAAACCGGGCAACATTATGCTTTCGCCCAAACCGGGAGGCCAGGCAGACGTAAAAATCCTCGACTTTGGCATCTCTGGAGCCGGTATCGAAGGCGGTGTCATAGGCAGCGCATTTTATATGAGCCCCGAGCAGTTTACCAATGAACCGCTAGAAGCCACCTCAGATATCTATAGCCTGGGTTGTGCGCTCTATGAGACACTTTCTGGATTGCCTCCCTTTGTGGATGACGAGATCGCGATTCTGTCTCATCTGCATCAGACGCAACCAGTGCCGCCCCTGCCGATCACAGACAAAAAATTGTTTGCCGAAATCAATGCGCTAATCGCCAAATGCCTGGCAAAATCACCGATACAACGCTATCAAAATATGAGTCAATTTGCCATCGATGCTCAAAACATCCTCGATGAAAAACCCCTTCAATTTGCCCAACCAGAGTATTTTAAAGCTATTGACTCCGAACTAGCCGAAAATAGCATTTCGCCTAAAAAAGCAGACTCGAGCCGCGGCGCCAAAGCCCGTATTGCCACCACCATTGGAGCTCTAGCTGCGGTTTGCCTGCTCATTGCATTCACGGGCAAGATTTTCACTTCTCCTGTATCAAGGCCCCCATATAGAAATGGTCTTGAAAATAGTATCCAGCAAAAAAATAACAAGCAAGATGTCACTGAAATGCCACTGCCATTGGCACCAAAAGAAGAATTGGACTTTGACAAATTTATTAACGATACGACTCGCTCCTCAGCCAGTACAAATTCTATCAGCCGCTTTCTCCTCAACTCGGACCGGTTAGGCAAGCCAATTGAAGTCAATGGCAAAAAATACTGGGAATTTTCATTTCCCCTAGATGCGGACATTTGCAAGATCGGCTACAGCAATGACTATAGCCTTCAAATGGTAAACTGCGAAGGCGTAGTTAGGATCCCGCAATGCAGTCATATTGCTCTGATACCCAGTCAGCATACCCAGATCGCAGGCCTACTGTCACGCAAGGCGCATCAGGATATATTTACCGAGTTTGTCATCGAAGGGGTAGATACGCAATTGCCGGACATCAATGACCTCAAGACCTGGACTAGGCTTTCTACATTGCGGTTTCGCCAAGCAAGATTTCCTTCGGGTTATCTACTCAAGATCGCTGAGCTCAAGCACCTCAAGGCGTTGGTGTTGACAGATTGCTTTCTAAAACCGAAAGAATTACAGCAAACCAATTTAGCCAGCAAAATGACAGTTTTAGGCATCAGTGGCCTCGAGCGTTCTGCAGAACGCGAAAAGATCCTCGAGCAAGTCATCGCGGGCGCCACCATCAACCAATTGATCTTAAGCGCCCCACTATACAAAAAAGACCTGGATCAGCTAGCCCGCATGACCACATTAAAGCAGCTGATTATCGACGGGTATGGTCTCTCGATGAACGATTTACAAACCATCGTCAAATTACCGCTCCATCGACTGATACTAAAAACGGTACCGCCCAACATGCCCGATGGCACACTGGATAGGCTACGCAAAGAACATCCGCAGCTCACCATAAAATTGGCGGGCAATGCAGCATGAATCAACCACCAAGCAAGCAGACCACGGCTGAGACCTTGCAAGGTTCGATAGAAAGAGTTACTTTCCACAGCCCAGAAAGCGGTTTTTGCGTACTCAAAGTAAAAGTCAAAGGGCACAAGGACCTGGTGACCGTCACAGGATCGGCTGCCACAATCAACCCTGGCGAATACATCGAATGCACTGGCAATTGGTTCAATGACAAAAACTATGGCATGCAGTTTAAATCGACGCGCCTGGTGCCAATCCAACCGACAACTCTAGATGGTATAGAAAAATACCTGGGTTCCGGCATGGTAAAAGGCATCGGACCGCACTTTGCACGCACCTTGATCAAAGCTTTTGGGGACAAGGTCTTTGATATCATCGAAAATGATCCCTCACGCCTGCGCAGTCTACCGGGCATAGGCAGTAAACGCAGCGAAATGGTCGTCCAGGGCTGGGCAGAGCAAAAGGCCGTACGCGAGATCATGGTCTTCTTGCAATCCTATGGAGTGGGGACATCACGAGCGGTGCGCATCTACAAGACCTATGGCAACGAGGCTGTCTCCAAGGTTTCCGAAAATCCCTATCGCCTGGCACTTGATATTCATGGCGTGGGCTTCAAGACGGCAGACACCATCGCGCTCAAGATGGGGATCCCTAAAGATTCTATTTTAAGAGCTCGCGCGGGCGTCAGGCACGCCTTGCAGGAGCTGTCCGCAGAGGGCCATTGTGCAGCAGATAGAGAAAAATTGACGGAGAAAATCGCGGAGATTTTGGAGATTGCAGAGTCCCTGGCCGGTGAAGCGATCGAAAGAGAGATAATCAGCGCCAATGTAATATCAGAAACCGCTCCAGATGGGCGAGAACTAGTCTTTTTAGTCTCACTCCATAGGGCCGAGACTGGTTGCGCCGAAAATCTGCAACGCCTCATGAATCATGGCAGCGAAGGCAGTCCGCCATCACTGCCGTGGGGCACCATAGATTTTGACACGGCAATACCTCATGTAGAGCAAATAAATAATATAGAGCTCTCAACGACGCAAAAACAAGCACTGCAACTAGCGCTCAGCAACAAAGCAGTAGTCGTGACAGGAGGACCTGGAGTAGGCAAGACCACTCTGATCAATAGCATCATCAAGATCATCCTGCAAAACAAAAATAGAGACCAGCAAGCACTGCAGCTGGTGCTTTGCGCTCCTACAGGCCGAGCAGCCAAAAGGCTCGGCGAATCAACGAGCATGGAGGCAAAGACGATACATAGATTGCTGGAATTCGAGCCCAAGAGCATGGGCTTCAAACGCAACAGAGAAAACCCACTCCTGGCTGACGTAGTGGTCATTGACGAAGCATCGATGATCGATGTCAATCTAATGCATCATCTACTTAAAGCCGTTCCCGATAAGGCTGCGCTCATCGTGGTCGGCGATGTTGATCAATTGCCTTCCGTCGGACCAGGTGCCGTGCTTGCCGACCTCATCGCCTCGCAAGCACTACCCACAGTGAGGCTTACAGAGATTTTCCGGCAGGCGGCAAGCTCGCGCATCATCGTCAATGCCCACCGCATCAATGCTGGAGAAATGCCTATAATCGACATCCCAAATCAAAAAAACGATCCGGATTTAACCGACTTTTATTTTATCAAAGGCAATAATCCACAGGACATTACAAAAAAATTGCTGCAAGTCGTCTCACAACGCATACCTCAACGTTTTGGCTTGGATGCAGTGCGAGACGTACAGGTTCTTACCCCGATGAATCGGGGTCCCTTAGGCAGCCGCTCTCTCAACGTCGAATTGCAAAAAGAACTCAACAAGAATGCCGGTATCAAAGTCGAGCGCTTTGGTACTAGCTATGGTGTTGGCGATAAGGTATTGCAGATCATTAACAATTACGATAAAGAAGTCTTTAATGGCGATATCGGCACCATACAAAAAGTCGACCCCGAAGAATCAGAACTCTATATAGATTTTGATGGACGTCTCATCCAATATGATTTTAACGAACTCGACGAGCTCAATCTTGCATATGCAGCATCGATACACAAATCACAGGGGTCTGAATACCCAGCCGTTGTCATCCCGCTGGCCATGCAGCACTACATGATGCTTGAACGCAATCTCCTCTATACAGGAGTGACCAGAGGCAAAAAACTGGTGGTCATTATCGGCCAGGATAAAGCACTGGAGATGGCTTGCCAAAACAAAAAAGCAAATCTCAGAACTACGACTCTCTCGCAAAGGCTTAAAGATCTGCTCGCCTAATCAGTCAAGACAAGCAAGGCTGGCATCCAGCGTACTATTGAAAGTCCTGAGAGTAGCGCGCAAGTCATAGAGCATGGTGACGCGATTAGAGATGAGGGTGATCGTCTCGGACCACCATTGGCGTGACTTTTCTTCTGCCGAAAGGCGCGACACCACACTCTGCTTCTTAACGTCGACATTTAAAATGCGAGCTTCTGTCCAGTATTTGATGAGTTCCTGCCGGCGAGTCATTTCGCTACCAAAGGGAGACTTGCTGTCGAGATACGCGACTAGCACGGGCGATAAGGGGATGCCTTCGGACGGTCTATTGAATACACCGCCAAGCGGGTTGACCTGAGGCTTGCCGTCAGGGCGCAGGCCACCTCTTTTTTCGGCTATTGTAGCGAGAGCGAAACACCCGATCATGATACCGGATACGATATTAATCCGATTGCTTGCCAGGACATTGCCTGCACTGTTAGAAAGTCCGAGGCAATTGGATATGGCTCCAAGTATGCCGATCTGATAAAAGTTGACGATGTTTGTCAATTGCACGATCTGATCTCGTTGTCTGATCATTTTATTGAGGACCTGCGACTCGACCAGTATTTGATGAGCGAGCAAGTTGCCATCGCAGGTGGTAGTAAGAAAAGACGCAAAGATATTTCTCATTGCCAACAATTTGTTGGCCTCGACAGCAGTTCCGTTGCGGAGGCCTTCAAAGACCGCAGCCAGACCTAAAAGACGAATAGAGTCATGAGCGAGCTGAGCCTGAGCTTGGCCTTGCGTAGACATAGCAGTCCCACCTGCCTCTATCGTCTCAATGGGCCCTTCTGGCCAGGCATATTTAAAAAGATCGTGCAGATCCTCGGTAAATTGACCAAACTCTTCCTGCAAAGAAGTCAAAAGAGCAATGCGGTTTGTTACCAATTTGATCGTATCCCATTTGCACGAGGACATGCTGCCTAGTTTCTCGAGATCTTTCCGGTCGTCGAGATTCATAGTGGTAACAGCACGGCCACTCCAGACATCAAAGAGGTATTGCCTGCGAGATTGCCCTTTGCCTTTATCCGGCTCGGGACAATCGAGAAAATCGTGGACCAGAGGGCTGAACTGGCTTTGACCGTTTACACGCAACTCGAAAAAGTCAGCAAGCGAGTTGGGAGCGGTGGTATTTTTGCGCCAACCACCATGCATCGCCAACAGTGAAATGGTGGTGATGGCGGTGCCAACGCTGTTAGCCACCAAAAAGATCTCGTTGCCAGCCTTGCCATAGCCATGCAGGTAACTCCAACCAGCACAGGCACCAAGAGTGCCCGACTGGATAAAGTTAAACTCGTAGGTTCTCTGCAAAAATTTGCCGCGTCTAGCCATCATCTGGGCAAGAACGACATCGTATTGATAATTCAATTCTTCTTGGCAGCGATCGGCGGCCACCTGTAGATCAAGAAATCCAGCAAGACAGGCTTGCATCAGAGCGAGCCGCAGACCGGTCTTTTCGATGGCAGAGTCATGTGAAGCATCCATTGCCTTCAATCTGCCGACGAGACCCTCGAGGCGCAAGAGTCGTGCCGCCTCCCTTCCCTTATAAGATAGGCCAGACAAAGACGGATTAGCACCGACGGCAATATCGGCTTGCGATTTGATATCACTCATAGTGGCAGCATTAAGTTCGCTAATCAATTGCAAGAGGTCTTTATTAAGGCCCTGAACAACGGTGTAGAGCGACCACAGTAAGACAATGCGATTGTTGAGCACGCCTAGGGGTTTGCTTTTACCATCATCAATGCCGGCAAGTGTTTCTCTCTTTGCAAGATCTGCCTGATATCGTTCTTTCCATATAGCAGCGAGTGTTTCGCGACGAGTTTTTATGGCACCAGCACTCGGTTGATCCAGATACTGCACCACTAGTGGCGGCATATCCGAGGCATCAACCGGTTTGCCGTTCATCACATGCGTTAGGAAGGCAGGCGGCGCCAGATGCTTGGCACGATAATATTTGTTGTAGAGAATGCCGACGACTGGGATAGTGATGCCGAGGCCAGCACCGATGCAAGTACAAATGGCGGATTGCTTAAACTGTTTGTGGATACGCGAATAAGGCTCGACCGTATACAGCACGCTAAACTGCATAAAGTTTAGGACGTTGAAAAATTGGTTGACGGTAGCTACTTTGCGCTGCTCGCGCGAAAGCACATCATAGGTGTAAGCCATCTCTGATTCTAGGCGGTTTTCGGCGATTTGAACCTGGAGAATGCCGTGCATGAGACGGCGGACCACCTTGGATCTCAAACTATTGGTGCGGCTAGACAGCCCGTGATCGGCCTGCAGGCTTGCGATATCGTCATCGATACCAAGCAAATGCGCCGTCTGATGAGACGCGGCGCTAAAGCCCGGCATGACACTGGCAGCAGTCTGTGTCGCCTTAGGCGTCGTATCCTCGATGGGCGAATTAAGAGCTGGCGATCCTGACGTGACGGCAAGCGCCGACATTTGCAGCCATGGCTGCAGCGATAAAAGACAAACCAGTCCAAAAGTCAAACGAGTTGCAAAATTGGCTTTCCTTTGGCCTTTAGCAAGCATATTTGTCCCGAGCAAAGAGACAATGAGTTTCGCAGCTCTCACAACAAAAGTCTACAATTTGGATCCATTTGATCGATATTAGTCTCGTGACGCCCTTGAAATCTCTCGATTATTGCTTAGAGCCAACAGTTTCAAGAGCAGAGCGCCACTCAGGATGGTTGGCAATCTTTATCAGTGCCTTCGCCAGAAGGCTGATGCCAGGCTCTTTTTTAAACCATGTCGAAGCCCCCGAGGGGTGTGGCAATGGTATTACATCGCAAGTCACACCATATATAGTGCGCTCAAAACTTTGTCCGATCACGTCGACCAATTGGATCTTGCCAAATACTTGCTCGATTGCGAGTTTGCCGACTGGAATAACGAGGCGTGGTTTAAAGATGTCAAATTCGGCTTTCATCCAGCCGGAGCAATTGGCAATTTCGTCTGGGGCGGGGACTCTATCTCCGCCACTCTTGGCTTTGCCTGGGAAACAGCGGCAAACGGCTCCCATATAGATCTGTGAGCGAAATTGCTCTTCGTCCATGCCAATGGTGGAAAACCAGCGGAAGAGTGTTTTACCTGCGGTCCAGGCAAATGGACGGCCAAATTTGCCCTCATGCGGGCCAGGGGCCTGACCAATAAGATAAATCCTGGTGACAATGGGTGCCGGGGCAACAACCGGGCCGATCATTAAAGGGCAGAGACTGCACTGATGCAGGAGGCGTATATGCTCGGTGATGGCTTTGAGCTTCTTGGGGTCGGGATTGTTGGTAATATCTAGATTTTTGGTCAATTTGCTTTTGCGCCGGGGAGGGTTCCAGGTGGAGGATAGGAGCGTTTTTATACAAGCGGACCGACTAACTGGTCAAGTGTTATTTACACGGTTAATGAGCTTGCTGGGGCCATGCTGGTTGGGGATAGTGGAGTCGAGACTGGGGAAGTCGCATCCGTTAGAAAATGATTTCGGAATTTCTAACAAAACTAATCAAACCTTTTGCTACCAATACCAGCCTACAATTTCACCCACCCAAATGCCACACGCACCCATTATCCCTTGTAATAGACTGAATAAAAAGCTGCCCACCCAGCATCGCCGGACTCGTCACCCCACCCTCAGGCTTCTCACTGCTTGACTGGATCACCAGAGCACACTCACCTGCGATCACCGCCGTAAGAAAATAGGGATCCACCCCGCCAACAGTCAAAGTACGCTTTCTAACACCGGACGACTCCCCAGCATCACTAAAGCCCCTACAAATTAAGGTAAATCTAGTCGTCTTTCTCTCTTCTTGCGTAGGACACTTATCTGGGTCACACACAATCGCCTCGACCATATTTCTCAAAAATCCCAGCCCCTTAAAACTAATAGCCCCAACCAGGGTCGGCAAAACACGCCCCAGCAGCGCCATCAATTGCGGCGACTTATCACTGGTAAGAAAAGTCTCGATATTTCTAACAGTCGTATGCAGGGGCACCAGATAGACCTCGCCTCCGGCAAACGGATACATCGTCAGCCTGCGCCCATCCGAAAGATCCAGCAAACGCAAGGCCCCCGGATCGATCGGACAAAGCCGGCCTTCGGCCAATTTCATAGCCGGCCCTTTCAAAGCCTCCAAAATACTCGCACGCGTCCCCGCGCTAGTGTAAAAACCATCGATGACATATGTCGACTCGAAACGATCGAGATCTCGCAACTCCTCATGCAACAATTGAGCGGCACTATCAGCGATGGCATATTCAAAGGCGCATGCCGGTATCAGCATCACGCCTCGCTCCCGCCCGCGCTCTTCAAAATCTCGCACCAGTCGCGCAATCCAACCAGCTTCGCCGCTAATATCCAGATAATGCACGCCGGCTTCTAGACAAGCAGTGACGATTTTTTCGCCTAGACGAGTAAATGGACCCGCACAATTTATCGCCACCGATACCCCAGCCAGGCTATTTGCTATATCCTGTATGCTATCGCCAGCCACATCCATCTTGCGCACCAAAAGGTCAACAGGCGAGACAAAACTCGTGCCACCACCTGGATCAGCTTGCTCAAGCAAATTTTCACGCAAGGCATCCAACTTTTGTTGATTGCGTCCACATAAGAGCAAACGACTGCCTTTGCTCGCAAGATAGGATGCGACCAACTTTCCCGTAAAACCAGTGGCACCGATTACAGCAATCAAGACAGACTCCGTCCCCAAATTTAGAAACACCATGATAGCCCCAAAAGGGGATCATTTGTGCCTGGAGTTCAATTTGCGCTTCATGCTGTGCCGCATGCAAAACCATAGACTTTCACCCACAAAGGCCTCGAGAAGACCATTGAGCAGGGCCAGTGGCTGGCTCGGGTGTGTGTAATAAAAATAATTGTTTTCCCAATAGGCCGGTTTAAACTTGCCTTTAAAATACTCAAGAGACTCGAAATGATAGGCGAAGGCCAGGTATTTGTATGCAGCCTTGAGCATCTTGTTGAGCCAGGGATGCTCCTCATCCACATCAGGTAGCCCCGCCAGTGGTGCAATTGCAAAAGTCGCCATTTCAAATCCATCTTCAGCCAGACGCGCCATGACGTTTGTCACGAGCAATTCAGTAGTTCCGTTGGGTGCATTTTCCGATCTTATCAAATCTTCGAGATACCAGCCCTGTCTGGCATAGATTGGGGCACATGCCATAAATGCCATCACTGTATCATTTTTGTCCAGGCATAAATAAATGCGTTTTAGATCTCGATGCAAGAGAGGCTGCAAGCTAAAAAGGCTCTGCATTGGCGGCAATTGCCTGCTCTCCTGCCAGCGATCGGTCAATTTGCGCAGTTGTGATTCAAAGACTTCGTCATACTCGACGACTTTGAGGCCCAACGCACCGCACGATTGACAGCTAAGCGAGTAGACTTGCTCGGCCTTGCCAGAGCTTTGAGATTGTATATGGGTTCGCGACCAATATAGACCTCCCTGAACTGCATGTCCTTCAGTCCAGGTGCTCCAAGATCAAGCCTACGGCAAGGCAGCATGCCAAAGTTTTTACCTGCACGATCGGCCAGCATCTTGAGATCCAACAATAGTGCACCAAACGCACCAACTGGAGCAACCGGCTCCCCAGTCACCAAAAATAACGAGTCGGTCTCGACATACGGGACAAAGCCATCAACCCCTTGCACGCGATGCTGCGAGATCTCAGGATAAATGGACAATATGGAATGACTGCTGCCACCCCAGGTTTGCAAATCTTTTATCTGGTCGGCTAAGGGGTCAGACTTTGGCAGGACCGACATCATCGTGCTCTCTTGCTAGATTAGGGGCGGCAACGGGAGATGACGCCTGGGCCACGGTAAAGTTCCTCAAAGAGTCATGTGAATGGCCCTTTGACTGAGGTTTGGCGGCATCGTCTTGAGATAGATAAAGCTCGACATGTGCGAAGTACGCTTATCCACTGTCACCTTGAGTCCTTTGTGACTGCGAGCCAGATTGACGATATCGACCGGTGGGATCTTGCACTCGACCAATTCCAACTCTTTAAGCCTGGGCATCGATCCCAATTGTAAAAGTGCCCCCGGAGCCATCTCAAAGCCACGCATGGTCATTTTTTTGACGCCCATCAAATAACTGAATCTTTTAGCAGTTTTCACATCGAGATCTTGCGCTTGAATCTGCAGCCAGTCGGCCTCTACTAACTGGATCATTCTTTCAAGATTAGGAGCGAAAGGATTGAAATCATCGATCACGCCGCTCTTGAGACTTAGAGCAAGACAAAAAGTCGAAAAATGCAGTGGCCTTTCGAGCACTCTCGAAGTATGATCGACAAATATCGGCGAGACCAGCTTTGTCTCGACATCTTGTCTGGATAAAGGTATCAAATCATCGGCCGATACTTCGCACTCGATCATCTCGCAGTTTTTGATGCGACTAAAATCAACGAAGGGATAGATCTTATATATCTCTGCAGAACCGCTAAAAAAGAGGTGATCTGGATGCATCACCACCTGATTCTTTTTAGGTAAAAATTGATCCCCCCTAAACTTATAGAGGTCGATACGCTGCATTCGAGGAATGCGAGAAAAGAAATCAATAATGCCATCCGCTCTGAGATAGGGATTGAATGGAAATTTAACCAGTCTGAGATTAGGTAATGTCGCCAGGAATTTACTGGTCCTTAGCATGGCCTCGTCAGCTTTCTGAGGGTCGAGATCAGGGGTGGCAAAGATCTGCCTGAGATCGCAAGTGGTAATCTTGTCGACTACAGATCGAGGCAATTGAGAGAAATAAGTGGTGGTATTGTATGTGGGGCCCAACTCCATCGTCTCAATCTGATCAATATACGGATAGTGTCTCAGATCATTGAAAGTAACGAATCGGTCGGTGAGATTGGGATTTTTTGAAAAAACCTTTGCCCGCCCCAGCCTGTCCAGGGCAAAAACATTGGCCCGCCGCATGCGGTCGGTAGGCTTGTCTACATCGATTGCAGTCAAGTCCGGCTCTACATCTTGAGGCCCAGTGCCATCGTTCGGCAGCTTGGAGACGACGTGAGCCGTAGAACCAACCAGGACAGCCGTCCCATTATCCACATCATGAGACTTTGCATAGGCAAATTTGGGGGCTGAACGGCCAATGCCGTTGATGACAAAAAAGGCTCCGCCCGTGACCACAAGCACTGTAACCAGGCCCAAGAGGAGCCACATCGTCTTGTTTGAGCCTGCCAGAGCCACACCATCAGATCCTCCATCGGAATCAGACATGGATTCCAGATCTTTCTCTCTATGACTGACAGTCATCGGTCGGGTAGTGCGCGAAGCACGAGCTTCGCTCGCAATCGAGCGCAAGACCATCCGATCCCGGGCAAAGAACTGCCTCGATATCGCTTGAGCATCAGCCTGTACAGACTGCATATCCGGACACCGGTCTGCGCGATCCTTAGCCATAAGATAACTTATAAATTGATCGAGCGCCTCTCCCAACTCGCCACCACATGTGGGGGCTACTGATGGTGTGTCCGCATTAAAATGCATTGCCGCAGTCTCGTTTAGAGTGCGACCGAGAAAGGGCGGCCGTCCAACCAGCAGCTCGTAGAATGTCACTCCGAGCGAATAGATGTCGCCTCGCTCGTCCACAGCATCACCCATCAATTGCTCCGGGCTCATGTAGAGAGGGCTCCCGACTATCTCGCCATGAGCTGTCAGACTCTGACTGGTCAGACCTTGTGCTTGCTTGCTCTGACCTTTAGCAACACCAAAATCAAGCACCTTGATCGACCTTTTGTCTGCCAGGAGCATGATATTGGCTGGCTTCATATCGCGGTGAACGATGCCCTGGGCATGAGCGGCCTGCATAGCCTCGGCCACCTGCTCTACGACGCTGAGAGCCAGCTCTGGAGCCAGGGGACCTTCCTTAAGCAGGAAATTATCCAGAGATCTTCCTTCGAGGACCTCCATGACCAGATATGGCAACTTGCGGCCGGAAGGTTCTTCATAGATGCCAAAATTGTAGATCTCCACTATGTGCGGATGCTTTATCTTCGCAATAGATCGCGCTTCATTTTTAAAACGATTGAGTTGTATGCCCTCAGCCCCGGTATCACGTAAGACTTTTAGCGCCATTATCTTATCCATGGCAATATGGCGTACGAGAAATACAGAAGCCATTCCGCCCACACCCAGAGGTGCCATGATCTGGTAGGTCCCGTCAAAAATGGACCCTGGCACCAGCTCGAGTATGCTACGAGAGGACATGTTTAGAGTCTTGTCCGTTTGCGCGCCTCATGCAAGAGATGGCGCAATGGGATGGATACTGTGATGGGCACATTGATACCTGGGACAGGCACGGTTGTCTCGAGGACAACCTCCTTGTTTTTGTCTCGTTTGAGTATGGCACTACCCTTAATATCGATGACATTAGAGCCAAAGGGGTTTTCGATGCGCACTGCAAAACCATCATTGATATTGCAACGCACACCATTATGCTGCGTATCAATGAGGGCCTGAAAATGAATCCTCTCGCCAAGTATGACCTCGCGCATGTCAACGAACGGCGCTAGAGATTGCTTAATTGGCAAAGAGCGCTTTTTGCCTAGTTTGATATCGACCTCTATCTCTGCCGGAGGCTTAGGCCGGATGTTGCAATATTGGACATCGGTCAATTCGCGGGTAAACTCGCCTATGGTGTCCATCGTGCGCTTGATCGCATCGCCACCGGCCTTTAGTCGCTTGCCGATCTCGTCCAGAGCAAACTTGCCGATATGCACGGCGTCCTGGCTGGTAAATCTGTAACTGTTGGAGTCTGTCTTGCTGTCGCTCATGCCATTATCTTATACAATTATCCAGTCCATAACACGGGAAAATGCATAAAATGGCCAAAGAGCGAAAATTCAAAGAGTTGGGCAAGTCAAAGACCAAGCAAAATTATGACAATCCCGATCCTGCGATCCTCGAAGTCTTTCCCAGCCCCTTTGACAAAAAGAGCGAAAATCCAAACTCTGTCGTAGGCACAATCCACATCGAGGCTCCGGAGTTTACGACTGTCTGCCCCATTACTGGGCAGCCTGACTTTGCCACCATCGTCATTGACTATCAACCAGACAAGCTCTGCGTAGAGAGCAAGTCTCTCAAGCTTTATCTGGGCGCTTTCAGACAATTCCCAGAATTTCACGAAGGCTCGGTCAATCGTATTGCCAACGACCTGGTAAATTGTCTCAAACCCGTGTCTCTCACTGTTGAGGGGCGTTTTACCCCACGCGGCGGCATCCCCTTTTGGCCCAAGGCGGTCTACACGCGTCCTGGCAAATAATTAACCTAAGACCGATTGAACAGGCCTTTTTGCTAAAATCTCTGCATGAAAGATAAGAAAGCACTGGTCGTCTTTTCAGGCGGCCAAGACAGTACAACCTGCCTATTCTGGGCGCGGGAGCACTACGGATCGGCCTGTGCCGTGACCTTTGACTACGGTCAGAGGCATAGACGCGAGATCGAGTCGGCCCGTCGGATCGCCAGCGAATTTGGCTTTACCCACGAAATCATCGACCTTGGAGCGCTCTTTGCCGGCCTCAGCCCTCTGACCGATCACAGCCGGGCAGTCGACAAATACGAGCCGGGTCAGCCCTTGCCTGGCGGCCTGGCGTCGACATTTGTGCCAGGGCGCAACATACTCTTTGCCACCATAGCAGCAAATCGAGCCTATGTACTTGATTGCGATGCCATCGTCCTTGGTGTCGCGCAGCAAGATTTTGGTGGGTATCCTGATTGTCGTCAGGATTTTATCGACAAGATGGAGGCGGCATTGGCCTCTGGACTCGACCGGCACATCAAGATCGAAACACCGCTCATGCATTTGAGCAAAAAGCAAACTGTAGAACTCGCGGTCACCTTGCCGAACTGCATGCAAGCTCTGGCTTACAGCACGACCTGCTACGAAGGGCACTTTCCTCCATGTGGCACGTGCCATTCGTGCATCTTGAGGCAAAAGGGTTTTGCCGAAGCCGGTGTCGATGATCCGCTTTTGGGCAATTCCAAATTTTCCGCTTCGGAGGTCACGCATAATGCCTGACGCCGACAAAGCCGTGATGCCGGCTGTAACCGCGGTGCGCCGTCTGCAGTTTTGCGCGGGGCATCGGGTCTATCGCCACGAAAGCAAGTGCTCCAATCTGCATGGGCACAATTACGTGCTCTTTTTGCATGCCACCACAAATCAGCTCGACGAGCTGGGTCGAGTTATCGACTTTGGCGTGCTCAAGAGTGTTTTTGCACCCTGGATCGAGCGCAATTGGGATCATGGTTTTATCGTCTGGCAGGACGACGAACCAGCTCTAGCAGCGCTTAAGCAAGTGGAGGGCCAAAAAGTCTTCAGGCTCTCAACCAATCCGACAGCCGAAAACATGGCACTCTTTCTCTTGCACGAGCTGGGGCCTCAGTTGTTGAGCGGCACGTCTGTGACCTTGAGTAAGGTCGTTCTGTGGGAAACCGAAAACTGCTACGTCGAAGTCACGCTCTGATGTTTGGCAACAATCCACCACGCAAGCAAGAGCTGGAGCATGATGGGCAGAGTCTATGGGTGCAGGAGATCTTTTACACCTTGCAAGGTGAAGGGCCATTTGCCGGTCACCCTGCGGTTTTCGTGAGATTGTGCGGGTGCAATCTCACTTGTTATTTTTGCGATACAGATTTTGAGTCCAGTGATTGGCGGCCCAATCTAAATGAAATAGCCGAGACGATGACAGAGGTCACGAAAGGAAAACCGCCCTGCAAGCTGGTTGTGATAACAGGGGGTGAGCCATTTCGGCAAAATATTGCACCACTGGTGGAGCGTCTCCTCGCTGGCGGTCATGTGGTACAAATCGAATCTAATGGCACCTTGTTTGTGGACTTGCCCTGGGGTAACAAAGATCTGCATGTGATCGTGAGCCCAAAGACAGGGCAATTGGATGCTCGGCTGGTGCCGCATATCAGCGCACTAAAATATGTGCTTAAGGCTGGGGAAATCGATGATCGCGACGGTTTGCCCAGGGGGGTGGCCAGAGTAAATGCAAAGACTATGACTGATGTAAGTGAGCGTGGTCCTGAGGGCCGGTTAGAAAATCATGATTTTTTGCCTATTTACGTGATGCCGATGGATGAGCAAAATGGAGAGCGCAATGATGTCAACAGGGCGGCCTGTAGGGATGCGGCTTTAAAGTTTGGGTATAGGCTGACACTGCAAATGCATAAGCTAATCGATGTGAGGTAAGGGCTTAGCGGTTTTTTGGCTGGGTTGATTTGGTTAGAAATTCCTAAATCAATTTCTAACGAAACAAAACACAGCCATCTCGACTCCACCAACCACCACTACCGAGGACACAAAATCAAGCTATTTTTGACTGACCAGTCAGTATGCGCGCCACCTGATCCGCACTATGTGGCCTCCGTGCCGGATCGATACTCAGCATCGAAAAAACCAACCGGGACAGCCAATCCGGAATATGCAAATGCTGATCGAACTCGCTAGGCTTAACTTTAAACTTCAGACTTATGGTCTCATAAGCCGAATTACCCAAGATTGGCGCATACCCAGTCAGGGTCTCATACATCAAACAACCAAAAGAATACAAATCAGACCGCTGGTCCAACTTAAGCCCCTGACACTGCTCCGGACTCATATACAGAGGACTGCCAAACACTTCGCCAGTCTGAGTCAAACGCAAATCAGTACCATCGTAGCTTTTCGCCAAGCCAAAATCGACTATCTTGGCAATGATACGGCTGTCTCCCCTTACTAGCATGATATTGCTCGGCTTGATATCGCGATGCAACACTCCATGAGCATGAGCATGCGCAAGACCTGAGGCGATATCTCTAAAAATAGCCAGGACAAAGGGCAGGTTGAGTATCTTCTCTCGCTCGATATACTCGGCTAGACTCTCTCCTTCGAGATAATCCATCACGATATAAGCCTGACCATCAGGCGAAACTCCAAAATCATACACACCTAACAGATGCTGATTGTTTAGGTCAAAGACGGCCTTGGCCTCCATCTGAAAACGCTGGATCGCAACAGCATCCGAGCTCAGATTGGATCTCAATATCTTGATCGCCACTTCTTTTTCCAAAAACTTGTGCCTGGCTCGGTAGACCGTGCTCATCCCTCCTGAGCCAAGGTTTTCGACAATCTCGTACTTTTCTGCAAAAATAGCCCCAGCTCCCAATTTATCATTGAGGCGAGTGAGTGTTACACCATCGACAGGGCAATACTGCAAGCTATCCGGATACTCTTTACCACAGCTTAAGCAGAGCATTTTAAACTTGTGAGATGGCTCCTGCACCGCCGCGCTCAACTCAGCTAAGGTTTCTTCGGTTGCCAACTTCTCGAGTTCGATCTTTTCGATTTTGCGCACGCTGTAGGCGATGATACCGCCCACGATGGCAGCCACAAAAACTCCCTCTAGCAATACGGCTAAAGCAGGCGCAATAATAGGTGCTTCACCACGACCGAGCAGGTAGATCCCATAGCTGATCGGCAGCAAAGTAATAAGTCCCAGCACAGACAGCCGGATCAACCGACCGCCATAACTCGACAAAAAGAAAAAATGAGCCAGTCCCCGCATGGGACGAGCGAAAAAGAGCGCACCACATACGGCGGCCAAAACAAAATGATTGAAGAATTGAATCGCGATACATCCAGATGCCGAGCAAAAAAGCTCCATATTTTTACTGATACCGAATGCATAACCGATCATCAAAAACAAACTAGGCAAACCTAGGCACAAAGCTATGATTTGAAAGATCTGCGGACGCTTTTTACCGGCAAACTCCAAAAGCAGGCCGGCTAGACTCAAAATCGTCAAATAACTGGCGACTTCGATTGAAGGAAAAATCGGACCGAGAGCAGCAATACTATTTTGCAATATGCCACCACAAATCCGATCACCAATCATCACCAGACCTAGTATCAATCCTGAGGACAGCATTGTCCGACCGACATTGCGTAAGAGATTTGACTTGATTTTAAGAACGGCAGGGCTTATCGACAGGATCAAGAATGCAAAGGACAGCGCTGCTGGAAGAGACACTGTCTCATTAAACAAGATATTGCGTAGAGGCTTAGCATCAGCGAGCCAACCTACGCAGATCAGAACGCAGGGTATAAACGCAATCAACAATGCCGCGATCCTTGCAAAATCGCAGACCTTGAGAGCCGATCTATTAGTGCGCCGATATTTCATCTTTGTCGAAAGGAGAGAATCCAGTGTAGCACTTTTTGTACCAGCATTTATCGGGCCTTGACTGATATCAGAGAGAGGTTCGACCTTTCTGGTTTCATCAGGTGCACCGGGCAAATGCGCTATAGAAAGAGGCACCGTTACGGCATCATAATCATGGCTGTTTTGAAAGCAGACATGATCTACCACATTAGAGCCGCGCTGCCACTTTTTACTATTGAAATCACGGACGACGTTACTATTCTGGTCGTTTGGACATTTTTCGAAGCGCATCGCATTTGGTCTCTTGCTCTTTCAGGAGTATGCATACGAAAGTCGACGCTCAAACCGCTAAGTTCCCAAAACTGCATTTTTTTACATTCACATTCCCGTAAAAGCCTTGTCACCAGATCGTTTCGGAGATGATGGATACTTTCTTCAATCTTTCATTGTTGGGTTTAAAACCCGAGCGTTTGCAAGTATTTTTAGATATGGCAATTTTCAGGTCAGGGCGCTCTGATGAAAGATCGGCCAGATCGTTCAGGCGGAGTTGACAGTTTTGCAATTCTAAATAGGTCAGAGTCTTGCTGGTTTTTAGCAGCCCAAGCGCCTTTGGATCAATCACTCCATCCCAGAGGACGAGCTGTTTTAGATCAGCAAATCGCGCAAAATTGTTGATTTCACGACTCGAAAAGGCCTTGCACGATGCCCCTAGAATCTTACACTTGATATTAGTCGAAAGATATCGAGTAATCATGGCAAACCAACCAGGCCGCCGCAACTCTTCATTAGTGCGCACGATATATGTCAATTTATTCACCGCGATTGGTGGCAATTTAGTACTATGCATAGTCTCGAGACTTTCATCGATCTCCTTACGTTGAGATCCTTTAGCCTTGACCAATGCATCGGCCTCTTCGCCAAGAAATCCCATTGCCGGTCCAGCAAGTCGATCGAGGTCGACATCGGTCATCACATCCGCATCATCGCCATAGATCTTAAAACGTTTGGCCATCGGCGAATCGATAAACACTGGTTCCCGTAACTCCACATGCCCATTTAGTCTGGCAGCAGCTGCAAGGTCAGAGCGATAGAGCCTGACGCTGTTAAAGTCAATCGATGTCTTAGCGTCGGGGACCAGATAATTGAGCAAGACCGCAAAGCTAGCATCGGCAGGCCTATCTTTGCGGAGCAGCATGCGGTCTCTAAAAGCAATGACACGGACATTTGGCAACGGAGACTTATCGCGGGGATTGAAAAAAGCACCATCGAAGTCAGTAATATCAAATTTGTGGCAATTGGCATTTTGCAACAAATTGCGTAGGGAGTTACTATCGATTTCCTTCCAACCGAAAGTGGAGATCTTGGTCAGTTTAGGTGTTTTCTTACTGATTTTGATAGCACCAGTCAAGATTGTCTTGAGACCTTCCGGATCTCTAAAATGTTCTTCCTCTGCTTCTATCAGGCTCAGCCAGGTGATCTTGGACAGTGGCAAGCGGGCGATGATACCATCAGCAGCACCAGACAATGTTTCTTTGAGCAGCCGATGCGTCGGATACAGATCGCAATGATCGACATGCTCTAACTTGATATTGCTTGCCAAAAATTGCTGAATCCCTATGCTGCCGATCCGCGGACGCCCCTCATTGGCAAAAACCTTAATACGACCATAAGGATCGCCCTCCATGGCGAGCTGCGCCTGGTCTCCCTTAGGCAATGAGTCGTCCAGCCCAGAGCTAGCACTTACGCCATTTTTAGAATGTAAAGCTTGATGTTCGGCCTTTTCCTGAGCATGCTCTTTCAAGCGAGCCTCGGCCTCTTCCTGGCTTACCACAGAAAGGTCGCGGGCGGCGGGTAGAGCGTTGAATGAAGGATCCAGACCGTTTGTATGCACTCTGGCACCATTGCTACTACCAATCTTCTCGCTTTTTCCTCCCATCAAATCCATTATGCCAGTCCCGACTAAGGCAATCCCGCTGGCAACCAGCAGCAATGCAAATCCTAAAGCGAGCCAGACCGCTGGTCTGTTTTGAGGCGAAAGAGTTTCGGCCTCATCTTGGATCCCGCTCACATGACTAGCTGGCGGCCGGAGAATGACGCCATTTTTTGAGCCCGAGCGAAAAACCCGCCTATCCTCTTCTTCAGCCTCTCTTTCTTCTTCAAGAGCTTCGATTATTTCCCGGATAGCCGCTTTGACCTCGGCCATATTTTTGTAGCGCTCATCAGTTGTCTTAGCCAGTATACGAGCGACAAAGCGCGCAAGGATTTGTTTGACGTGATAGGAAAGACCGGGTGAATAAATGGAGAGATCGGGAGGAGGAGCGGAAAAATGCATATTGGCAGTATCAGCCATGGTGCGCCCCAAATATGGTGGCTTGCCTGCCACTAGTTCGCAAAAAGTGATGCCGAGCGAATACACGTCACCCTGCTCTCGAACAGCTTGGCCCAGCAATTGCTCGGGACTCATGTAGAGAGGGCTACCGACGATCTCTCCCTTGGCTGTTAGATCCTGATTTTCTACGCGATCGACTTTTGCCACGCCAAAGTCGAGGATTTTAACAAAATCCTGCCCCTTCATATAGCCGATCGGTGGCGTGATCAGCATGATATTGGCAGGTTTGATATCGCGATGGATAATGCCAGAGCTATGCACGGCGCCTAAAGCATCGGCCACTTGCTCGATTATATGCAGTGCGCGCTCGAGATCCAATCCACAATCATCACCCTCGCCTGATTGCAAAACTACATCGAGAGATCTGCCTTCGAGCACTTCCATGACCAGGTACGCAAGCGAACCGCCGCCTATGCCTTCGCAGATACCCGTGTTGTAAACCTTGACTATATGCGGATGCTCTAGTCGAGCAATGGCTTTTGCTTCGTTTTGAAATCGCAGGATCTGGTTGCGATCCTGCGTGGCATTTCGTAGGACTTTGAGAGCAAAGATCTTGTCCATCGCCACGTGACGCACAAGAAAGACCGAAGCCATGCCTCCAGATCCAAGCGGAGCCATGATTTGGTAATCCCTATCAAAAATCGAACCTGGAATGAGTTCGAAATTAGAAAGGCCAAAATTCATTTATTAACATTGGTGTTGAAGCTGTCCATGGCGACCTCGGCGACTTCTTCAGAAACTAACCGAGCGTTTAAACTCTCGATCATCGGATCGCTACTAGGATTTTTTGCCCTCGGATAGGCAAGGGCTAAACGCTCACCACAAAATCTGCAAAAACGCGCTTCTGCCTCGTATTCGCGGATACCGCAATTTTCGCAGTCAGCCATGACCGTGGAAGCTTGGGCAAAGTTGGGAATACTGGCAGGTTGTACGGTATAGATAGGTTGCAGAGGCTCAGGAATTTGATCGGTCGGCACTTGCTGGGTATGAGACCCGACTGAGGCCGTGTGCAACCCAACCGATACGATGCCTGTGGGGACGGCGATAACGCCATAACCTAAAATCATGACCGCACAAGCCAAAAGCTGCCCTAAAGGCGTGCTCGGCGCAATATCGCCATAGCCGACTGTAGTGAGTGTCACAATCGCCCAGTAAATGCTGCGTGGAATGTCGCTAAAGCCGCGTTCTGGTCCTTCGATCAGAAACATGAGAGAACCAATGATGACGACTGCGGTGAGGACAAAGCCAAGAAAAACAGTGATCTTGGCCCGACTGTCGTTGAGCGCTCGTGCTAATACGTCGGCTTCAGAAAGATATCGGGACAGCTTGAGGATGCGAAAAATGCGTAAAAGGCGGAAAATCCTCACCACCATTAAATAATGAGCGCCGCCAAAAAAGAGATCCAGATAGCTCGGCAGCATTGATATGAGGTCGATGACGCCGAAGAAGCTCAATGCATATTTGCGGGGCTTATCGATACAGACTAAGCGAAGAAAATACTCTGCTGTGAAAAGGGCGGTAAATGTCCACTCTAAAATGCCCAAGATCTTGCCGTATTGGGCTTGTATCGAGGCGACACTATCAAGAATAACCGTGGAGACCGAGGCGATGATCATGATCGTGAGAGTCAGATCAAAAAGCTTGCCAGCCGTGGTCTCGTGTTCAAAGATGATTACTCGCAGCTTTTCTCTAATCGAACCGGGGCGTCGATTGCAAGAGCTAGTCATGCAGGGCGTATTGGGGTTTGTTTGTGCCGCTGGCTTTTTTGGTGTTTCCATCTGTCTCAGATTGCGCCGTATCGCTGCCTGAGTAAGGCTGCCATAGTTTTTGCGCATAATCAAGGGGGCAGATGCGATGCGTAAATTAGATGATTACCGGTATTTACGAAAGGAAAATGTCGGGGGCGAAGACAGTCTTTGAAATTGTAGTTATTTGGGCGTTCTGGGGATGAGAAAAGGGGATGGGGGAGCTGTTGGGGGAGGAGGTTTTGGATCCGTTAGAAATTCCGAAATCATTTTCTAACAAATCCAAAACCCCATCCCCGCACCATTCCCTCAATCTTTCCTCACTCCCCTAACTCCGCCCTGCGCCACTTAACATCTATCCGCGCGTGCCAGCTACACCCATAGCTCTACACCGCCTAATCACACACAACCATGACTTTCAAGCTGCCGGCTCCATCCTCTTTGCCTCATCTTGCCCATTTTGAGGGGGAGAGGGAGGGGGAAAAGCAGGCGGAGGTGGCATTCTATGCGGAGGGCCACCGGCAGACGAGAACGGTGGTGGCGGCATCATAAAGGGCCCCGGAGGCCCCATGGACGGCCCTTCCAACCTCTTTTTCCTCAAATTTTTTCGCTGTTCCGGGGTCAAAACCTCAGCAATTTCGGCAGCCGTCTTGCTCCTCTCCACCCCCATGGCCCCATCTATCTCATTAATCTGCAACTGCAGACTTGCTATCGCTTTTTTATCTATTACTTGAGCATCAAGCAGATCCATCATTTTGCGATGCAATTTCCCCTTCTCGATCATTTTCATAGCCTGAAAATCTCTCGAATCATCTTGCAATGAGCGCAATCTTTCACTCTGAACATCAGACAATCCCAGCTCTTTGGCAAGTGGCCCCAAAAGAGGACCGCCTGGCGGTAGCCCAGGACCACATGGTCCCGCCTCCGGACCAAACGCCTGAGCACCAATTGGAATAGCAAAGCTCGCAGCCGTCCCCCCGCCTAGTAAAAGCGCACAGATCAATAACCTGATTTTCTTTCTACTCATAAAGTTTTCCTCTAGATCGATAACACCCATCTAAAAGGATGCACGTAAAGGATTTATGAGTGCTTTGCTCAGAAAAAGTTAGGCAAGATCAGCAAACCGATCCGTTGCCTCGATGAGATGATGCAAAATGCCGGGCTCGTTGTAGGCGTGACCAGCGTCTTCGACCATTATCAATTGTCCTTCGGTCCAAATCCGACTCAAATCGTACGCAGTCACGGGAGGGCAGGCCATATCGTAGCGCCCCTGCACCATGACCCCTGGTATGCCCTGCAAGCGCACTGCATCACGGATTAACTGCCCTTCCTCCATCCATCCCTTATTGATGAAATAGTGATTTTCGATCCTAGCAAAGGCCAGGGCAAAATAAGGATCATCAAAATGCGCTGCATTTTCAGCGTTGGGCAAGAGCGTGGTAGTCTCGCCTTCCCAAACACTCCAGATCCGCGCCGCCTCGAGGCGAGCGGCCTCGTCATCTCCCGTCAAAAGGCGGTTATAGCTTGAGATCATGTTTTTACAGTCGCTCTCTGATAAAGGCGATTGTAGGATGGCAAATTTTTCGGGAAAAAAGTACGAAGCACCAGATTGGTAATACCAGTCCAACTCCATCTGCCTGAGAGTAAAAATGCCACGCAAAATGAGGGCTTTGACTCGATTTGGGTGCTTTTCTGCATAGGCTAAAGCCAGTGCAGAGCCCCACGACCCGCCAAAAACCACCCAGCTATCGATCTTAAGTAAACTGCGCAGTCGCTCGATATCCGACACGAGGTGCCAAGTCGTGTTATTGGTGAGATCCGCATGAGGAGTGGATCTGCCGCAACCTCGCTGGTCAAAGAGCAAGATGTTGTACTTCTGTGGATCAAAAAGCCGCCTGTGCGATGGAGAGCAACCTCCCCCTGGCCCGCCGTGCAAAAAGACTACAGGAGCACCTTCTGGGTTGCCGCACAGCTCCCAATAAATCTGGTGACCATCCTGAGTATCCAGCATACCAGTGTGATAAGGCTCGATCTCTGGATAAAGGCTACGAAGCATTCTATTTCCTCGCTCAGTCGGCTAGATTGACACGCGCCTGGGTGCGGGTGAAACGTTTGAGCACAAATTCGGGATCAGTCAGGCTCGCGTTGCCAGAGGGATTGCCACCGGTAACGTGAAAATCGGAAAAAGCTGCACTCTGATTGACATATATACCGCCGGTCAAATTGAAGGACACGGGAGTGCCGGAATTAGCCATGGCTTCGGCGATTTGCAACATGACATCGTCTTCGGTTGTATAAGCGGCGCAGCTGATTGCACCGCATGCAGTGGCAAGATCGCTGGCCAGCTTGATGCTTTCCTGTGTATCACTTGTCGGAATTATATAAGCGATAGGGCCAAACATCTCTTTTTTGTAGACAGCTTGCTCTGTTGCAGGTATCTCTAGAAGCAAGGGAGTCGCAGCGAGAATATCGGGAAAGTCGGGATTGGTCAGAGGCTGGCTAGCCAACAAGACTTTGCCCTTGCCGACGGATTTGTCTGCCTCAGCGATACGCTCGTGTGTAGCTCGGCTCTGGATCGCACCCAGTACGGCGGGACCGGCTTTGGGATGTTCGGCGAGTCCTTTGATTGCCTGTATCAGGGCTTCTTCTACTTGAGCGAGACTCACATGCTCGCCACCGGCTTTGATACCACTTGCTGGGACAAAGATATTTTGTGGAGCGGTGCACATCTGACCGCTATAAAGGCAGATGCTGAAGGCTAGGTTTTGCGCCATGGCATTAAGATCACGAACGCTGTCAATAATGACGCTGTTCACGCCGGCCATCTCGGTGAAAGTCACCTTGCCTGGCAGCGATTCGACGTATTGGCCAAAAGAATTGCCGCCGGTAAAATCGATAATCTTAATTTCGGCCGCCTCGGCTAGCTGCTTAGCGATGGGTTTGGCCTCGGTATCCACAGCAAGCATCACGAGATCTGGGCTGAAACCATTTTCTGCTAGCACTTTTTGAATGATTGCAACTACGATCGCAATCGGGTAGATGGCCTTTGGATGCGGTTTGACAATGACCGGGTTGCCTGTAATCAAACTGGCAAAGACGCCCGGCAGAGTATTCCAGACAGGGAAGGTGGAACAACCAATCGCCAGAGCAAGCCCGCGGGGCACTGTGGTGTAAAACTTTAGCAATTTGAGATTTACCTTGCCTGCTGGTTTATCCCAGGAGACCTGTTGCTGAGGAAATCTCGTCAATTCTTGAAAGCCGATGGCTATGGCCTCGAGAGCACGATCAGCGGCATGAGGGCCTGACGCCTGGAAGCTCATCAGATAAGCCTGTCCAGTCGTATGCATGGTGGCAAATGCAATCTCGAAAAACGCATCTTTCATTCGCTCGAGGGCTTCTACCAAAATACCTGCTCGGGTCTGCACATCTGTACGCATCCAGTCAGGAGCGGCAGACATGGCGTGCTGGATATATCCGCGCGCATTTGAGCAAGCTGGATAACTGATTGAGAGGGGCTTGCCCGTATAAGGGCTGCATTCTTCGCAGACAAGCTGAGAGTCGCTGCTCTGCATGAGGCGGGAGAAAAAATTGTTGACTTGCCCTTCGAAGATTGCTTTTTGCTCACTTTCGGCGGTTTCGCCATAGACTTTAGGCGAAGGCATCTCGGGATATTGGGCAAAATATTCGCGCTTGTGTACTGAGTCTATTGCCTGCTCGACCACGCTTTTGTGCTTGTCGAAAAGCGAATGATTAGGTTTGACGGGCGAAAATAGATTCATGACCATGACGAAAACTCCGCTGCGTGCGATCTCTGTATTGATCGAGTCCAGTAAGGACTCAGACCTATATTTTAGATGGTTTGAGTGACCGTTTAGCCTTCTTAATAGTTTTAGAGGGCTTTTGACGATTTATGACGCGATGAGATTAAGAAAAGGCACATACGACATATGACTCTTCAGTCTGTTGCTATCATCTGTAACGGTTCCGACTCCTTGGCAGCCGTTCTAAAATAGAAAAATCGCAATGAGCAAAACAGCAAAAGCCAGAGAAACATTTGCGGTCATCGCCACAGCGCTACCAGTGCTCGGTGCGGTAGGTACCGTTTTCGTCTGGCTTTCAGCCAATTTTTATGTCGGAGACGTCGAAATCGTCACCGACAAACCCTTCAATGGCTTGACCGTCAAGGCCTTTGACAAAAAAGGCCAGGAGGCCACTTTTCATACGCCGCGCTTTCAGTTGATGCCAGGACAATATCATCTCGAGATAATCCCGGATGGATGCAAAACCGAGCACGCTGATACCGTAGTCGAGTTTCGCAAAAAAGAATTGATCAAGGTTGCAGTCAGAAATGGCAGTGAGCCAAATGACCAAAATGACCACAATGGCCCTGATCAGGCCAATTCTCCGACAGATAGGCAAGAAGACGGCAAGAAAAAAAAGTGGTGGCAGATCTGGCGCAAAAATTAAAGGGATTTAGCGCTGTTTTTAAGCCTTGATGCGCATGGCTCGCGGTTTAACCTTCACTTTAATACCCTTGGCACTATCCTTGCTATGCTTGTCGTGGCATACATCGCAACCAGTGCATGGTTGTTCCAATGGTTGGCCGAAATAGTTGAGTAATTGAAGACGGCGGCATTTTTGGCGACTAGCATAGTTGATGAGAGTCTCAAGGCGAGTGATATCTCGACGCTCGCGATCTCGCAAGAGCGTTGTATCAACAGGGCAGCGCGTTATCAAGCCAGCGATAGGACCGGCCAGACCTACTCGCTTTTGCTTTACCTCTTCTTTAAATGAAATAGCATCCATTGTGCCGCTTAGCATACGCAACTGATTGAACAGATCGATCACCGCATTTAGTGCTACATCGCTGATCTTTATCTGAGCTTTGATCGAAACCGGGTTTTGTGGTGCCTTATTAGCAAGAAGATCGTAAATGTCGGCGATTTGCTCATCAGTTGGATAATTTTGCTTCATTAGCCATTTTTGTGTATTGACGTCTTTGGCTTGGTAGAACAAGGTGCAGGTGGCATCACGTCCGTCGCGACCAGCTCGCCCCGCCTCCTGAAAGTAGTTTTCCAAAGATGCAGGCAGATTGTAATGCACGACCTGATCGATCGAACCTTTGTCGACTCCCATACCAAAGGCAACGGTCGAAACGATTACCTTACAACGATCCTGTTCAAAATCTTTTTGCACTCGTGCTCTATGATCGGCCGGCATGCCCGCGTGATAGCAAGCGGCTTCGATACGTTGGTGACGCAACCTGAGCGCGAGGGCCTCTGCTTCTTTGCGGCTACTGACGTAAACAATGGAAGCACCGTCCGGATGCGTGCGTCGTCTATCTAATAGCTCGAAAAGGCGTTCGTCCTTAGCAGCGGAGTTGGTGTGTTGCTCGACTTCGAAATGCAGATTTGGTCGGTCGAACGATGCTTGAACTACCTGCATCTGAGGGAGTTGTAGACTGTCGATTATGTCTTGTCTTACGCGTTGAGTCGCTGTGGCCGTCACGGCTAGTACGGTGGTATCGGGCAAGATCTCTAGATATTTGCGAATATTGCGGTATTGTGGCCTAAAATCATGCCCCCATTGGCTGATGCAGTGGGCTTCGTCAATTACTAGAAGCGAAATTTTGAGCGATTTGAGCAGGCCACGAAAGCGGGGCGAGTCGAAACGCTCAGGTGCAATATAGAGCAGCTTGTATTGGCCAGCGATAAGTCCTCTGATTCGGCGATCTTGCTCGGCAAGTGAAATAGTGGAATTGAGAATGGTGGCGTTCTCGATACCACGTCTCTGCAATCCGTCGAGTTGGTCTTGCATCAGGGCAATGAGGGGTGAAATGACTACAGTCAGACCAGGGAGTATTTGGCTAGGAAGCTGATAGCAAAGTGATTTGCCGTAGCCAGTCGGGAGGAGGGCCAGACAGTGACGTCCTGAGAGCAAATGATCGATAGTCTCCCTTTGCTTGTCGCGGAGATGATCGAGTTTAAAAATCTCGTGAAGTACCCGTTCGATTGTCGACTCGGCCTGTGGTGCTTCTGTTGATTGGCTTTTTTGCGTGTCTTTGAGTTGCATCAGACCTGACAATGTTTGAAAACTTACCGTTAACTGTATCGTGATCTGGGTTTCAGGCATAGGTGCACTTGCACATATACCCTGGATAGATACGACCTAAAAGTACGACTGTTTGGCCGGTTTGAGTTGGGTATTTGATGAAATTTGGCTATGAGAATGGGTTTATGCGGAGGGTGGTAAGGGTGGGATGAAGGTGGTTTGGGTGGGGTGGGGTGGTTGCGGCCCGCCCGGGCCGGTGGGACTTTAAGGGGGTGGGTGGCGGATTGTGAGGATTTTAGATCGGTTAGAAAATAGCTCTGGAATTTCTAACCGATCCCATACCACAAAAATCGCCCTCACCTACACCCATCCCCAAACCACAATTAATCAAAATCATCAAAATTCGGTATAAGGTCGAGTCAGGTTTCACATGGCCCATCCTGTGCTTTGATAAGAGTTGCCTTCATTCAAAGACTCCCCCGTAGTTTTTCTGGAGGGATCTAGACAATGTCCACCACGGCACTTCTCAACAGCCACATCAAAAGGCTGGGACCAAATCAACGGTTCTCTACCCAAGAAATTTTGCACATCGGCACTCGTGGCTCAATCGATATGTATCTATCCCGCAAAGTCAAAAGCGGCGATCTTATCCGTCTAGCCCGCGGAGTTTTCAAAGCCCCCTCAACCAGAGACGCAGATATTCCGTCTCTTAGAGAGATCGCAGAGCTCAAAGCTCGCGCATTTAGCAAGACCATCATCCCGCATGGAGAAACGATCGCTCGAGCACTAAAATTATTGCCACCACACCCGGATGCAAAAGGAATCATCGATCCACGCACCCTGGATCAAGAAAAATCGTTCATAGATCAGATCATGGAGCTCAGACGCAAAGCCGGCACCAATCTCCTGCCGACCATCAAGATGTACACGGACGGTGCCGCAAGCAACTTTATCTCGCATCTCCACAATGTTCGCATCAAATTTATCAAGATCAGTGACAAAAAGATGCGATCATTTAGTCAGCGCAGTGGCTATTGGATTAACGCTATTCGCACGTTGGGCAAGGCATATTTTGAAAAAAACCAATTACTGTGTTTGCAGCAATTGCCCACCAGCAAAGTAGATAGAGATGATCTGCAACGCAGCCAATATTTGACTCCAAAGTGGTTGTACAAAGTTTTGGATGATCTAGATCCTCCAAATCACAAGACCCAATTTCTTGCGCCACCAAAGACTTCAGATCGCTTGGAGCCTCTGCCTCGGCAATATCTCGATGCCATCTATCCAGACTTTAAACAAGCAGACCGACCTGACTTTGATCTGTTTTTCTGACTGTTTCACTTATCGCACAAGCCAATAAAAAAAGCGACGCCCATCGCTGGACGCCGCTATCATTTGTCGCAGTATGCAGTCTAGATTAGACTGCTGCTACCAGCTTGGCGTTTAAGGTGATTTTGGTGTTGAGCAAGCGGGAGATCGGGCAACCGGTCTTAGCATTGTCAGCAGCAGTCTTAAACTTAGCTTCGTCAGCTCCAGGAATGTGTGCAACGAGGTCGAGAACGATTTCGGTTACGGTGAAACCGGCATCGGTCTTTTCCATGGTCAAGATGGCTTCGGTTTCGATCGACTTAGCGGTCAGACCGACTTCACCGAGTTGAGCCGAGAGAGCCATCGAGAAGCAGCCAGCATGAGCAGCAGCGATCAGCTCTTCAGGATTGGTGCCTGCGCCTTCTTCAAAACGGGTGCTAAAAGAATACTGGGTCTTGTTGAGAACGCCGCTCTGAGTCGAAACGGTACCTTTACCGTCCTTGAGTCCGCCTTCCCATTTAGCAGATGCTTTACGTTTCATAATTCCTCACTAAAAAGCTGGCCGATGCAACCGCATCAGCTCGAACATTGGATAGGGCAAGTATAGACGATTTGAGTCAAGAAGAAAAAGACCTAATCAATTTGCACTATTTGACATCTCATTCGGAAACATAATTCAATCAGTCGCCAAGCGTCACTGGCAATTGGGCTAAAATTTATCAAACTACAAAAAGAGTAAACACATCGAGGATCACGGCTTGAATAAACAAATGGACGAGCGCGAATATTATCGTCAAAAGAAAGAAGGCGTCAGATGGCCCGGCTCCACAATCATTATCGAAGACGGCATCGCGGCTATTCTTTCAGGCGTGGCACCCGACGTCGAAGTCATTCGTAAAAGACGCGAAGAATCATTTGGCGAAGGTCAACGCGCCCAGGTAATCGTACACGACAATAGCGAAGGCGACCATCACGAATTTACAGTCTATTTGGTGCCTATCGAAGAAGAAGAAGAAGAAGAAGAAGCCAGCTGATCCAGCGTCCTTAACATTCCATCAAATGCTAAAGTAGTCGCTGCCTGGGCCCAAGCCAGTGGCTCGTTTGCGTCGCTGATCCATTTCCTCGTGACCGGATCGATAATGTAGGCTTCGGGGATTTTCCATCTTTCATTGATGTGCGAGATGCTGCGACAAAAATGCTCTGACTGTTTCACACGATCATTATCATTCTTTCCTCTCAGATACATCTCACCGTAAACAAACGACATCATCGGCGAGACATGCGACCACTGGGCCTCTTCATGCTCCTTCAAGTCTTTGCGATCGACTCTCCCATCCCATATATCAGTCTTGTAGCGGGCAACGCCAATCGGCCCCATCAAATTTTTCTCGATATTTCCCATCAACGAACGCGCCATCTCATCATCGAAAAGTCTATGACTCGATAGACTGTTCAAAAACAGAGCATTGACGTGAGCTGCATCAAATTTGCGGATTTTGCTGCGATCCGCTCTAGTATCGGTATCATCGGCAATACGATATTCGTCAGGCAAGATACGTTGCAGAGCAGCCATGCATTTGTCCACAATTTCTTGTAATATTTGCTGGTCCGCAGTCCATGTCTTGCCATCGACAGTGGTGGCAATCGGCCCATGCTTTTTCACGTATTCCAATTCTTGCTGCATGGCGATGGCAGCCAGCATGATCGACGAAGAATGCTGAGCTTTCTTATCTTCCCAGGCTCCAAGGTCGCAGTCTTGCCACACCTGGATTGCCTTGAAATAGTGTGGGATGATCGCAGCAAGTTTTTGCTGATCCGCATCAGATGCGGAATCCATGTAGAAAATCATGAACGCTATAAATGCCAGAGCATCATTTTGCGCATGGCCCCATGGATCGCTGATTTCGCTCAGACTAATGGGATTGTAGCGGATGTGAGGCCTCAACATGAAATTACTCGCCTGAGACGGATCCTCGATGATCTTCGTGAAGCGATTAAAATGCTTTACATGGTGTTTTACAGAGGCCTGAAGGCCTCTTAAAGCAGCGTCATTACTGGCTGCGCTGGTATAACCGAGCAATTTGGACAGTTCTGGGTTTTGAGAAGCGCGGTATTCTGCAATGGCTTGCATAATATTATCGCGATCCCAATGCAATATCAGCAAGCCATCAATGGCGTTTTCCAGAGACTGATCGTCATTTACTGTGACCGCAGAATGGCCTCCGCTGCTATAACGCCGCATTTTTAATGTGCCATGTGTTGCAAGCTCTGAAAGAAGTTCCAGTAACTCGGGGCGAGTCCAATCCGTTTTGCAGTAATTTTGCAATTGCGGATTTTGAAAATTTGGTCTGACATCTCGCTCTATGGCTATATCAGACTGTAATTGGCTGGCGAGCGCGGGCAAAGCGCTGAACGGAATTGCGACCGTGTTGGAAATAATAGAAGCAGCTGCCAGGGTTAACGAGATGATTGGCTTGGGAGCTTTCTTAATCACAGGGTAAGTCCTCGACGTAATTTTGCTTGAAACTCGGGCCGCCGAATTTATCTTGGCCCTATTGCCAGGGTTTTGATGGTTGAGTATAACAGTAGGCCGATCGGGTGAAGGCTTGTGGAGAGGGGGGATTGGATTGGTTAGAAAAATCAGCTTATTTCTAACGGCTATAACAATACTCATCACCCTAACTATCATCTTCACGATGAGCCCTCTTTTTGCCTTCATTGACCTGGCAGACGCCTACAAATCGCAGGATGAGACAAGATTTTTCAATCGCATCGATGAAAATGCCTTCCTCGACGCCGCCATCGATGATCTGCTAGCAAAACCTGCTCAAACCACCCCTGGGATGAGCGGCATGCAGATTGCAATCGGTATGAACGCAATCGAGCTGGCCAAATCACAGCTGATTACCAATCTATCGCTGCAAATCCACGAGCATTTCAAAAAGCGAACCTCAATTGAAAACTCTCTTCTGCAACCTGCATTGGCAAATCAGATCGATGATTCCTCCGAATTTAGACCTGATAAATATACCGTTGATGGTAAACATGGGCTCGTACTAGATCCGCGCGAGATCAAGCAAGTCATGAAAAATTACAGACGCCAGATCGGCAAGACAGCAGAAGATTTCAAAAATGACACTTATCGTCGAATGATTGCATTTCTGGAGCGCAATCCAGACTATTTCATCAGCCAGGTCTATCATTTGCCGCAAACTAATCGTGGCGCCGCACTATTGGATTTGCTTGCGAAACATGGACTATCCCCCGGCGAATTTAAAGGCATCACACGATTTGGCGAAGGTCAGACTTTCGAAAACAAAGAAATAGCACACGTTGGTTTTAAATTTTTGAACAAACGCACTGACTCGGAAGTAGTAATCGAGGTCGAATTGGCAAAAAATACTGCCACCAAACTATGGCAAATCAAGCGTATCAAAAATTTCAATGAGATATTTGCCGATCTTGAAATCGATTACAACTCGGAAGTCCACTGCCTTTTTGCTTCTGCTTTAAAGGGGCTGGACGAGGAGTTTGTTAAAGAAAGGACGAAACAAATCAACCACGAATTATATCCCGTCTTTAATTTAAAGCCGCAGGCCTCCACCCATTAAATGGGAGGAAGCCTGCAGCTCTCTATTGATTTAGTGCATAAAGCTCAAATCATTTAAATCACATATTAGTGAGCAGAGCGGACTTCTTCTTTGACAGAGCTCATCGAACCATCGGGTGAAACCATGGTGCTGGAAGCTTCGGACTTACGAGAAGTTCCGGTGAAATCGGACTTGAGGCTTTCTTTACGTTCGCTAGATGAAACGCTGCCATCGGCATGTTCTTTGATTGCTTCAGAGCTGGTCTTGACTTCGGCGCCACCAGGACCGGACTTAGCTTCGATCTTGTTGACTTCAGCTGCATCACCTACGTTGGTGGTCGAAACGGCACGGAGTTCATCAGCCATAGCGGCTACAGGACTGAGCATAAGAGCCATGGCAAACGCGGCGCCGGCTACTTTATTGGTTCGCATAATCATTCTCCTTAATGCGCTCGCATCCATATGCGAGTCACTGGGTTTTAGCGAGGGAGATGACCAGGGGGTGACCTGAAAGTTCCATCGGTTAGAAAATAGTCTCAAAATTTCTAACCGATCTATCCGAACTCAACAAAACAAAATCCCACCCCCACTTAAAAAAAGCTCTTTCCGGGAGGTGACTCCCTCATTGTGAAAAGTTTTTGATAATCCGGCTCAAACACATCAATAACCTTATAGGTCCCCGAAGTCATCCATTCACCAGCCCGCCACTCAGATCCAGACAAAACACTTTTATAGATGGTTTGACTCTGCATCAAAATTTTGCCCCAAAATAACCATTTGCCGCCTAAATTTTGCACCAGAAATACCCGCACCGGGTCAAGATGAAAGATCCGCGCATCCGGCTTATCTGCAAAGGAAAAAATCCGATCACGCACATCCGCAAGCGTGATCGGGCTGACTTTATGCCGCTCCAGATCAAAGACATCGCAAGGGAAACCCTGCTGATCACTCAGATTCAAAGTGTCATTGACTTCTATGCCGCTTCCCATTACAACTACCCTCTCAAATCACGCTTTAGGCTATCATTATTCATGTTTTTCTAACCACCATTTTCAATCGCAATTCGCAAACCAACCCCACAAACAATCCTGAGGATCTTGCTTGGAAGCGCTATTCATCGGCTTAACGATTGTCACCAGCAGCGCCACCGTCGCCGCTATCTGTTCGCTCGTGTACCGTCGCCTCACTAGGCGCAACGATGATTTTTTCAATGATGTAGCCGGATCAATCTTTCAAGTCGTCGGCACACTGTATGCCGTTCTCCTCGGCCTGATTGTCGTAGACACGATGAACTCAATGACCGAAATCAGGCAAACCATCGAGCACGAAGCCAATGGCATAGCCAATGTCTTTATCCTATCCGAAGGGCTTCCAGCCAAAGAAGGCAAGGAGCTCAAGCTCCTCTCCAAAAACTATGTCGAATCAGTAGTCGATGAAGAATGGGCTGCCATGCGCAATTGTTCCATGAGCAAAAAAGCCTCAGCAACCATTGTCAAAATGTGGGACACAGCTCTGGCCACCGACTCACCGAAACAAGCCCATATGGACATACGATCCAAAATACTCGATCAACTTTCTGAGATCGGCAATGACAGGCGCAAACGACTACTCTCCAGCCTCCAGAAGGTACCGACAATACTATGGGCAGTGCTGATTTTTGGTGGCATTTCCATTACAATTTTCACTTTCTTTTTTGGCCTCTCCAGCGCATCGGCACAAGCGGCCATGGCAGCGATCGTCGCCGGCAGTGTTTCTCTCAATATATATCTGGTCTATTTGTACGGCTATCCTTTCTCCGGCAGCTTTGCGCTCACACCTGATGGATTTATCACGGACAGATTCGTTTTCAACATGCGAGAAAAACGTCTACTAGACAAAGTCGACACAACGACTACAACTATCAACTTGCACAAGGTCTCGGACAAGAGCGGTCACGTAGATAAACTGGAAAAATAAGTGGCAGCCTCAGACGACCTTTTAATGCGTTATCCGGCCTGGGAAGCATTTTCACAACTGTTTCTCGACACCGAGCTAGATGATGCCGACTATCAAAGACTGGCCAAGGATCTAGCCGCAACACCCTACTCCATCGAGCAACTCCGCCAAATAGCCCATCACGAAGTTGCCCCCGTTTGCGGCCCAAATCTCCTCGCAGTCACTGGTGCCTGGGATAAATTTGATAAGCAATGGCTAATTCAACGTTGCAGTCGTTTTCAAAAGGCCAATAAAAAGCCGCACGCAACAGGAATCCCGATTGCATGGTGGCACAAAATCGCAGAAACCTTCAGGTGGACACTGCCCACTCCTCCCTTTGCCAGCATGGTGACAAAGGATATCGAGAGACTCTTGATACTGACTCGGGAAATACGAGACAAAAGCTAAACCCTTATCAAGCCGAGGCACATTGCTTAGCAGAAGCAAAGTCAGTGCTCATGGTTAGTTCGGCATTTGCACGCAATTCAGATTGCAGTTGATCTAGCTTGGCACTTGCTCTTTTAAAGGCATCCGACCCGAGCAAAAGATGCAGGGGTGCATCCGGGGCCAGGGCAATACCAATGATCACTCTTGCTGCTTTCTGCGGATCTCCTCCTTGATTGCCATCCATATTTTGGAAGGCAAGCCTTGCAGCACCGCAAGTACTGTCATAATCAGCGAGTCGAACGTCGGCATGCCTCAATGAATCACTGCCGAGAAACTCAGTACGAAATGCACCAGGCTCTATCACCGTGAGCTTTAGTCCGAGAGGCTCTATCTCCTGCGCAAGCGCATTAGATAGACCTTCTACAGCAAACTTTGCTGCAGCATAAAAAGGAGAGCCAGCTCCTGGAGCGACGCCCGCGATAGACGAAATATTGATGATATGCCCGTGCCATTGATTGCGAAGATATGGCAGGAAAGCTTTGGTGACATTAGTAGTGCCCCAGAAATTGGTTTCGAAAACATCACGCGCGTCAGCCAAAGCTGTTTCTTCGACCGCGCCAATCAAGCCATATCCAGCGTTATTGACGAGAACATCAATCCTCTTATATATCGCCATAGCTGCTTTGGCGACCTGATAACACATCTGCGCATCGCAAACATCGAGTCTAAGCACGGTCAAACGCTGCGCATCATCAGCATCGATCTCATCTACGTAATCCACAGCACCACTACGCGTCGTCCCGATGACCGTGCCCCCGCCTGCCAGCACCTCGAGAGCAAGCGCCCGTCCTAGGCCTCGCGAAATGCCTGTGATAAACCAGACGCGCGATCTCGTTTTGATTTGCATACCGCACCTCACTTCCTTTCGCATTTTTATATGATCATTGAACAATGTCTGGCCCCGGGAGTGAATGCCGAAAGCTCCAGTCTTTTTGCCTAATCCTGCAAGAAAACTCCAAATTGACGCAAAAAAGGGCTATTTGTTGATACATTTCTATTTAGAACATGGATAAAAAACCAGGAGCAGGCATGAGCAAGCTAAGACACCCCGAGCGCCCAGATGAGCTCGAGACACAGAATGCAAGGATGATCCAACTGATCGAGGGTCTGGTCAACGAAAATGGCAAATCGCCGTCTAGCCTGCAAGGCGTCTCCCTGATGCGCTCGGACTGCGCTATGCTGCGTAAACCAGTCATGTACGAACCAAGCATCGTCATCATTGCCCAGGGCCGCAAACGCGGTTATCTCGGGGGCGAGACATTTGTGTACGATCAAAACAACTATCTGGTGCTCTCCGTGCCCCTACCCTTCGAGTGCGATACGGAAGGAACCCCTGAAAAGCCTCTATTGGGCCTCTCGATTAATGTCGACGTGCCTATGCTCGCAGAATTGATGCTTAAAACCGAGCCCAAAAAACTGCCACAAGAAAATCCAGCGGCCTCGCAGTCTATCTATTGCACCAGACTCGATACTAAGCTCGCCGATGCCACCAATAGATTGCTTGAGACTCTATACGATAAAAACGAAGCATCTATTTTAGGCCACAGCATCAAACGCGAAATAGTCTACCGCGTACTCTGTGGTGAACAAGGCAGCTCTCTACGCTCGATCGCGACACTGGACAGCCGGAGCAGTCTAATCAATCGAGCCTTGCTGCGTATCCACACCGAATATGGTAGCAAAGGCCTGGACGTTTCGACTCTCGCTGACGACATCGGCATGTCTAATTCAGCCTTTCATCACAACTTTAAAGAGGTCACCGCCACCTCGCCAGTGCAATACCTCAAATCCGTCCGCTTGCACAAAGCAAGACAGTTGATGCTGCAGGACGGCATCAATGCAGGTGCTGCTGCCAATATGGTAGGCTACGAAAGCCAATCCCAATTTAGTAGAGAATTCAAACGTTTTTTTGGCGCAAGCCCATCCGAAGAAGTAGCTCGTTCGCGGGCTCATCTAGCAACAGCTTCCGAACTACTTGGAGCTTGATCGCATGTAATCTTTAAAGTCGTCGGTATCGACAACGCGCATCAGATCTTGGAGATGATGCCCCATTAGCGAGGCACTCGAAGAAATATCAGCGATAATATTAATCTGATCGGTTATATCATCCAGCGTGATGATTTTTTCTTTGATCGGGACGCCGCAGATAAAATCAATCTTTAACTTGTCGCGCTTGCTGCCGGGCTTTTCAAGCCACTCTCGCTCAATCCAATTAGCCTCTAGTACTTCGGCCCTGCTCATACCGGCTTTTTCGGTCGAAGGACCGTGAAAAAACCTCCATACACTCTCCGGATAATCTGTATGCTCGTCTACCGGCCTACCAAACAAGGCAGCCACTACGGTCGGACGCCCTGGATTGGTCGAACGCGGCCCGGCATCCTGCTTGAGCGCATACATCGACATGCCGGTGGAGACTACACCAGACATCATCTGGTTAAAGTTGCCGGGAAATGGAGAAATGTCACTGGTAAAACCCAAGACAGAACCTATAGTGTTGAGAGTGCCCGAGGTCATGAAGTTGATCGCATTGTTGGTATTGATCCCCTTGTCACGGCGCTCTGCCAACCGCCGACGAAGGGCCTCGAACAGTGCCTTCTCACGCTCCGCTTCTGCCTCGAGGCTCGCAGCATCAAAAAATGCCTCAAAAACCGTGTCCATGATCTTATGCCGGATAAAGGTCTTACGCTCTTCGGACATGGTCGAAAGACTCGAATCTATCTCTTGTATATAAGGCCAGATCTCAAGTTGCTTGGCCACTTCGATAGTGTGAGGCTCCAAGTCTGAGAGCTTGAGAGGGACAAAAAGCGTACGTGTAGGTCTACTAGCCAGATTGCTGCGCTCAGGACGGTTGCGAGCAGGACGAATCAGGCGGACATCCTTGTCTTCACGATTGTTGGCAAGAACATCAAAGGCCAGAGCATTAAGGGGCGCAAAAAGCGCGACTAGCCCAGTGACGGCAATCGCACTGAGAGTCGTGGCCCGAATCGCTTGACAATATACTTTCATCTAGCTTACTTTACCTAAAAAAGGTGCATTTAGCCTGATCGATTGATAATCTATAGTTATGAATATCATCATTGCGGCAGCGGGCAGCGACGGCGACATCAATCCGATGATAGAGGTCTCGCAAGAACTAGCTAGCCGTGGTCACAACATAGCATTTGTCTCTAACGAGCACTATCGCTCTAAAGTACAAGCTCTTGGTTTGCGCTTTGTCCCCTTGGGTGATGAGGTCCTTTTCAAGCAAGCACTGGCCGAGCCCGATCTATGGCATCCAACAAGGAGCTTTAGTGGAGTCTGGCGCCACATGCGAGAAACGCTGCAAATTGGTTATGATGTACTGGCTCAGACGCTCGATGATTTTGGTGGCGATGCCACCATTATTGCTACCACAATGGCTATTTCTGCTCGTATTTTGCAAGAAGTGAGAGGAGTCAGACTTGTGACTATGCATCTCTCACCATGCTGCATTCTCTCGAGACAAGCACCACCAGCGGGACCAGGCTTTACACCTGATGAAAAAATGCCCAAATGGTTGAAAGACCTGTATATAGATACAATTGAAAAATTTGTCATCGATCGCGTGATGCTCAAGGACCTCAACAGATTTAGAAAGAAATTGAGATTAAAGCCCATAAAGAACGCGATGGGCAAGTGGATACACTCGCCAGACAGTGTAGTTTGCGCCTTTCCGCAATGGTTTGCGCAACCACAAACTGATTGGCCACCACACACTGTCTGTACTGATTTTCCACTCTATAGCGTTAAGCCAAACGAAAAAATCAGCCAAGCAACAGAGGATTTTTTGCAGAGGGGCGCACCGCCCATAGTGTTTACGGCGGGCTCGGCTATGGCCCATTCTCGTGCTTACTTTGCCAAAGCTCTAAAAGTCATATCAGAACAAAAGATACGCTCGATATTTGTATCCCGGTTTACCGATCAGATCCCAGCCGATTTGCCAGAATACGTCCACCACAGCCACTACGAGCCTTTTGATCTGCTATTCAAAAATGCTGCCGTCATCGCGCACCATGGTGGCATAGGCACCACGGCTCAGGCACTAAACACAGGAAAGCCCCAGCTCATCTTGCCCTTTGGCCACGATCAATTTGATAATGCCGCTAGGGTAGTCAAATTAGGATGCGGTATAAAAATAGATATCGATGGCTCACATTTTAGTTGGCGACAGGCAATCGAACAAGTTACGATGGGGCCTAGCTTCAGGTCTTCGTGCGATCGGGCGAGGCAACAAATGGCTGATCATTCTCTAGCTACCAGCAAAATAGCGGATGCGATCGAAAAAATCAGCTGATCAGGATAGGTCACTTGACCTATGGTAATTGGACTAAATGATGGTTATCATTCCAGAGTGCGATGGCAGGCTCATCGATATTGTTGTGATCGAATCCCAGTACACTGACTGAAGCAGTCGATAACATCAAAAGACCAGCCTGTTTTTTCTTTAGGCCCAACCAACTCACCGCAACAAATCGCAGAAAGTGTCCATGTGAAAACACCAGGACATTACCGCTGAGACTTTTGAGGTGAGTGGCGACCCTCGCTCCACGAGCGGCCACGGCATCGACGCTTTCGCCATTTGGAAAGCCATGTTTGTATGTCGACCAATCTGGATGCTTAGCTCGTATTTCTCGGGAGGTGAGTCCTTCATAATCTCCATAATCCCATTCCATAAGATCAGCATCCTCAAGCATGCGATCGCCAAAACCAGCCAGCTCACAGGTTTTTTTGGCACGCAATAGAGGACTGGTCAGCACCTGTGCAAATTGCAAACCTTGCAATCTTTCTTTGAGAGTGCTGGCTTGCCGCTCTCCTTCTGGCGTCAAAATCATGTCAGTGCGACCGGTATGACGACCAGCCAGGGCCCATTCTGTCTGGCCATGGCGAACAAGGTAAATAGACGGCAGGGTGCTTTGAGTCACGAGTTGATATCCTTTTTTTGCATTCAAGAAAAATATATTCTTAAATGCATAACTATAGCAGGAGCTGCTAATCATAAGCCTTTTACAATCTCGATCACTGCTTGCAAACAAAGATCAGATTAATTGTCCTCCAAACCGTTACCGCTCAATTGCTCATGGGCCTATCTAAATTACCCCGTACAAAACAACAAACCGCTCATTGCTAATCCCAACAAAACCAAGATCGGTTTGCTGAACCAACACCAAACAATTAGATAGACCCATAGTGTTCCTTCTGCCGCACTCCCAATGGTGGCAGGATGATCGCTAGCGTGCTCTTCAGATACAGACCCCTTCTGAGGTTAAACCATGAATAATAAAACAGCTTGGGCGCCCCTCAGCGCCTGGAATAAACACGTCTCACTGTCCAACAATTTGCTCAGAAAAGTTACTACATGTGCTACGGCATGCTCTTACACAGTGGCACTCACAGCGGGCTTTTACCTATCTGCATTGGCAGCTAGCGCCGCAGATAATTCGGGAATGAAACTGCAGGGAGTAAACATTTCCGGTGGAGAATTTACTCCTTCTGCTGTGCCAGGCGTTATCGGTACCAACTATATCTATCCTTCGACTAGCGACCTCGACTATTTCAAATCAAAAGGTATGAATTGTATACGAGTACCATTTTGCTGGGAAAGAATGCAAACCACCCCTGGTGGCGCCCTGAGCCAAAACGAATTGAGACTGCTCGACCAGGTAGTGGTAAATTGCACGACTCGCGGTTTATCAGTAATCCTGGATCCTCATAACTATGGAGCCTATCAGAACAAGACCGTGGGTGTCCCTGGAGGCCATGCAAACTCAGTCTTTGCTAGCCTCTGGAGCCAGTTAGCAGCGCATTATATAAATTACCCTAGCGTTGTCTTTGGCCTCATGAACGAGCCAATCGGCGGGAGCATGACCAGCACGACGTGGTTGGCGACAGCGCAAGCAGCCATCAATGCAATTCGCGCCACTGGAGCAAAAAATCTAATATTGGTGCCCTCCACATATTGGGAACATCCAGTCAACTTTGTCCAGCTCAATGCACCAGTGATGGTGAATGTGCAAGATCCGCTCAACAATTGGGCCTATGATGTGCACCAATATCTCGACTACGATGGCAGCGGCCAACACACAGACACGTTGAGCCCTGCGGATGCAGTAGCGACACTGAGCGGCTTTACCGCCTGGTGCAGATCGCACGGCAAGACTGCATTTTTGAGCGAGTTTGGCGTACCAGCTAATTCCAGCGCACTGGCGTCGCTCAATGCGATGGTGCAATACATGCACTCAAACAAAGACGTATGGAGCGGATATACATATTGGACAGCCGGAGCCTGGTATCCAGACAACTATATCTTTTTGATCCAGCCTAAAAACGGTCAAGATCGGCCACAAATGCAGGTGTTGGTTAACAATCTTGGTAGCACTAACCAGTTTCCTGCAACCACCGCTGGCTCCGGCTCGGGCTCTAACTCCGGCTCCGGCTCTAACTCTGGCTCCGGCTCTAACTCCGGCTCTGGCTCTAACTCTGGCTCTAACTCTGGCTCTGGCTCTAACTCTGGCTCCGGCTCTAACTCCGGCTCTGGCTCTAACTCTGGCTCCGGCTCTAACTCCGGCTCCGGCTCTAACTCTGGCTCTGGCTCTAACTCCGGCTCCGGCTCTAACTCCGGCTCTGGCTCTAACTCTGGCTCCGGCTCCGGCTCTAACTCCGGCTCTGGCTCTAACTCCGGCTCTGGCTCTAACTCCGGCTCTGGCTCTAACTCCGGCTCTGGCTCTAACTCCGGCTCTAACTCCGGCTCCGGCTCTAACTCCGGCTCCGGCTCTAACTCCGGCTCCGGCTCTAACTCCGGCTCCGGCTCTAACTCCGGCTCTAATAACAACAACAACAACAACAACAACAACAACTCAAATAACTCGAGCCAACAAACAGTCGAGCAGCAACGCGCCGCCATCGAACTCGAGAGACAGCGAATCCAAGCGGAAGCCCAGGCCGCTCAGCAAGCAGCACAAGCCGCACAGCAAGCTCGTGACCTTGCCAATCAGCAAAAAGCAGAAGCTCAACGCCAACAAGCAGAATTGCAGCGCCAGCAAGTAGAACAACAAAGACAACAGGAGGCCCAAGCACGACAGGCTCAGATCGACGCTCAAAGAGCGGCCATTCAATTGGAAAGACAAAGGATAGAGGCCAGTCGCAATAAGTAGTGGCCAAATCAGATTCCCCAGTCGAGCTAGGAGGCGGTCGGACCTATGACCAGATCAAAACGAACTGCACACGGCAATATGCTTTTTCTTATGAGCATGCTCGCAAGCATGATAGTAATGCCGAGCCTGATCATCGGATTTAGAACGTCGATGCACTTCATCGATAGGGCGCGAGCCCAATCATTGGTCGAAGGAGCAGGTCTGATCGCCGCCAACTCGATATCCCGATTGATCGTTGAGGACGATCATTTTGGCTTCGTCGGCTTGTCAAATTTTCCACCAATAGGCCAGGCTACCTGCGCTCCGGATGGTGAACCATTGCCCGTTACCGGCATCAATACCCTGACGGGCACCATTCGCCAGTGCGACTGCGTGGCGCAAACCATGCAAAATCCCTACATCCGGGCGCTAGTAGCAAAGGACGCAGTCATGCTCGATCGCACCGTCGCCAATCTAAACAAAGAGCTCAAGCGATCTATGAGCCAGGACGATGGCGAGCCTCTGCAAGACATCCATGGCAAACCAGTCACGACTTTATTGGACGTCAAAAAATACCTCGCCGCAAACACACCTGATTATATGGAACTCGTTAATGTCTCTCTAGAAAACGGCTATCTCATCGACAAACCGATGACACAAATTGCTTGTCCTAAGCCCGAGCAATGGGCACAGCTAAAATACGAACAAAAACTCGAAGGCAAATACAGAGCATTCACTGACGTATCAACACATGACAATCGCTATCATTTTGCCGCTATAGGCAGTACCGCATCACTCGTCGATAAAGACAATTTTGCGAGCAATGATCCTCGTTTTCTCAACACCATCGTCAAGGTTACATGCACCTACAAGCTGCAAAATCTCGGACCAAACATTCTGCCACCAGGGATGATGACAATGGATACAATCAAGGTCTCTGCATGCGCACAACCCTACAGCCTGCCAGACCTGGGTCCAAAAGGCATCATGACCCTACGCTTTACGGGCACCCAGGTAGGGCAGATGAGGTCATTCGGGAGTTTTTTGACAGAGGGCACATTTCAAGATAGAAAGATCACCACATATGATGTGACAGGCGGAGACTATCCACGCGACGAGAAAGCGAGGATGGTACAAGTCACCCCAGAAGTCGCACCCAGCACTACACAGCAGTTTTCAGAGCACTTTTACTATTGGCTGCGCAATGGCCATCTTTTGCCTCATATGGACAAAGTCATCGAGATGCTAGGTGATGACTTTCATAGCGAGGCAAATCAGATCATTGCCTTCGAGTTCACACATGATGGCCGAATCTCCAGGCGCATACTAGAAAAAGACCCTTTCCCTATCGGCGTCACATCCGAGTCTCAGCTCCAAACAGTAGCAGACACCAGCCTTAGAGACGGGGTCAGTCCTGTGATCATATTTCGCAACGATGTCAAAAATCTTGGCATTACAAGTGGTGGCAAGCATTGCGGGCAGCCTCTCGAAGGATTCCCACTCAATTGGTGCGAGCTGGACGAATATGGAGGTGACGAACACATCGCGAGAGGTTTAGGCAAGGGAAGGCTCGGCACCAATCTGCTTTTGATCGATCCTACCGGCAGTGCTTCCGTAGACGAAGCGGTACAAGATGCCACTCGTTCCCCGTTTCGCACCATCGAAGGCTCGCCTTTGGCCTTCCAGCCAAGACGAAGCTTTTATTCGGGTGGTCTGGCTCTAGACATAGAGATAGGAGGCATCAAGGCCTCCACGGCCAAGGACGATGTCTCCCGCATGCAGACCGCGACGAGAGGTCGCGAGATCTGAGTTTGAACAAACTTTGATGCTGAGTTAAAATCTATCAGATCAAGCAAAATCCCTATGGTTAACGCAGTTTATGAGCTCTTCTCCCGAAAAACACATCCAATTAGACCAGTTTCTCAAATACCAAAACATTGCTCAATCAGGTGGCGAAGCCAAACACATCATTCAGTCAGGAGCAGTAAAGGTCAACGGAGTACTAGAGACCCGTCGCGGCCGCAAATTATATTTAGGCGACGTAGTCGAGATCGACGGAGAAAAAATGACAGTCGAATAGGCGAGTCATTGACATCAATCAGTCAGTCACCGGCATTGGCTGCTTTTCCATTTCGCCTTTAGGTCTAAAGGCATTATAAAAAACAGGGTACATCGCGGGCAAGACTAGCAGAGACAGCAGGATAGCAGGCATTAGACCACCGGCGATGACGATAGCAAAAGGCTTTTGCGATTGCGAACCTATGCCTGTTGCCACCGCAGCTGGTATGAGACCGGCCATAGCCACGCAAGTAGTCATCAGGGCCGGCTGCATACGCACCATAGCACTGTCAAAAACAGCCTGCTTTAGAGTCTTGCCTTGTTTGACAAGCTCGGAAACCAGTGAAACAAGGATCACACCATTTTGCACCGACACCCCAGAGAGAGCTATGAAGCCGACTCCAGCCGAGATGCTAAAGTGTGTATGCGTCAGCAAGAGAGCAAGCAAACCACCAGGTATCGAAAGTGGCACCGCAAGCATTACTAGAGCCGCAATGCGAGCTTCTCCTGTAGCCGCATAAAGCAGCATAAAGACCAGGAGGAGTGTTACTGGGATGATCATAGCCAGTCGGGCCCCGGCGTGCTGGGCGCGCTCAAACTGCCCTCCCCAGACCATGTGATAGCCCTCGGGTATCTTGACGTACTTATCGACGCGCGCACGGGCATCGTTGACCGCAGAGCAAAGATCGCGTCCTCGTATATTGGCTTTGACTGCCAATCTGCGCTCATTTTTTTCACGCGTGATAGATGAAGCGCCTGGGGCTTCGTCGATCTTGCATAATTGGGCTAGAGGTACCGAAGATCCACGAGGAGTCTTGACGAGTATGTCTCTTATCTGCTCTGAGTCGGCGCGAAATCCCTTGGCGTAACGCAGTACAACGGCAAACTTGCGCTCGCCCTCGTAGACATTGGTAACGGCCTTGCCACCGACACTGGTTTCGATGACATCAAGCACATCCTGAGTATTGACACCATACCTGCTTGCTCTTGCTCGATCTAGGTCGACCACGATCTGGGGCTGACCCAGCAATTCGTCGGCAGCTATATCAACCATGCCAGGTACCTGCTCGACTTGGTGCTTGACCTCGCGACCAAGCCTGGTCAGTTGGACGAGATCTGGCCCAAAGATCTTGATCGCCAACTCCCCTTTGACGCCAGCAATGGCCTCATCCATATTGTCTTTGATGTACTGTGAAAAGTTGTACAAGAGGCCGGGTAGAGTTTCTTGCAATTGGGAGTTCATTCTGGCGACGAGCTCTTGTTTGGACAGACCGCTGGGCCATTCTTCTTGAGGTTTGAGATCGATAAAGACTTCTATGTTGCTGTAGCCATTTGGATCAGTGCCATCATCGGAGGCACCGATCTGCGTGACGGCCGTCTTGACTTCGGGAAACCGGCTCAAGATCTGCCTGATTTCTCTGGCTAGGGATACACTACGATCTAGCGAAACACTCGTTGGTAACACTGTCACTCTAAGCCATATATTTCCCTCTTCGAGCTCGGGGATAAACTCTGACCCTAGTAATGGTGCTAAAGGCAGGCTGGTAAATACTATAGCCAGGGCGACGAGGCCGACTAGACGGGAACGGCTCATGCAGGTCTCGAGCAAAGGCTTGTAGACTCTTTTAGCCCAGGTGACGATCGGCGAGTGTCTCTCTTTGGGCGGGCGCAACAAAAATACAATGGTGCACAGCACTGGTATCACAGTCAGTGATGCCACCACGGCAGCTATGAGGTTAAAGTTCATAGTCACAGCAAGTGGACGAAATAGCTTGCCCTCAACCGACTCGAGAGTCAGGATCGGCAAAAAAGTAACGATGATAATGGTGGTGGCAAAGAGGATCGGTTTGGCGACCTCTCGTGCGGCCTTGCCTATAGTGGACACAACATCGCGGGCAGGAGAGCCCTGAGGCAGTTTGGAAAGCAGCCGGACGATATTTTCGACCATAACGATTGCACCATCTACGATGATACCAAAGTCAATGGCTCCCAGTGAGAGCAGATTGCCTGGGACTGAAAAGCAATTGAGCAAAATGAAGGCGATAGAAAGGGCCAGAGGAATGACTGTGGCACAGATGAAGGCGCTTCGGACTTGAAACAAAAAGAGGACCAGCATAACTACGACGAGGACAATGCCTTCGGCTACAGAATGGCCAATCGTATTGACCGTGCGCGAAACCAGTGCCGTTCTATCGTATAAGGGTGTGAGATGCATGCCGGCGGGCAGGGCGCTGGCAACGTCATTCCAGGCATCTTTTATATTGGCGACGGCACGAGAAGGATTCTCCCCCCTGCGCATCAAAAGGATGCCCTCCACTACGTCATCATCATTGCCCTGACCGACCTGGCCGACTCTAACTGCCGGTGTGATCTCGACCTCGGCGATGTCCTTGACCAGCACCGGGGAGCCGTCTGAGCTGGCGGCAATGACGACGTTTTCGACGTCATCCTTGGATCGCAAAAGGCCCAGACCTCTCACCATAAAATCCTGATCGTTACGCACGATATAACTACCGCCGGTGGAGCCGTTCGAGCGATCCAGGGCTTTTTCTACATCATCCTGACTGATGTTTAGAGCCCGCATGCGAGCAGGATCGAGCTCGATCTGATAGGTTTTGGTCGGGCCACCAAAACTGGTGACATCAACGATGCCAGGAATCGACTTAAATTTACGGACCAATACCCAGTCTTGCCATTGCTTGCGATCCATCGAATTCCAGGTTTTGGAGTCCACGGTATAACGATAGACTTCACCGGCTGGGCTAGCGTCCGGGTCAAGCTCAGGAGCTATGCCTGGTGGCAGATCGGCTTGGGCGATTTTTTCGAGTACTTGCTGTCTGGCGACATTGGATGGTACGCCATCATCAAAAACCACGGTGATGACAGACAGACCAAAAATACTGGCGGAACGTGGCGGTTCAGCCTTGGGTATGCCGTTTAATTCTTTTTCGATCGGGATAGTGACATTGCGCTCGACCTCCTCTGCAGCCTTGCCAGGGACTTTTGTGATGATGCGCACCTGCATGTTGGCCACATCAGGATAGGCTTCTAAAGGCAGATGCAGATATGCCTTAAAGCCACAAAACAAGATGGCCAGAGCAAAAAAGACTATTAACGCGCGCTTGCGGAGTGCCCAATCGATAAACATGATCTAGTCGTCTTCGCGACAAGATTTGGAGCGCAAGATAAAACTACCGTCTGTGACGATCTTTTCACCCTTTTGCAATCCCGAAATGACTTGCACGTTGCCGGCATTTTCGGGCCCAAGTCTTACCGGCCTTTCTTCAAATTGATTTTTATGCTGCGCGACATAAACTACACTGTCACTGCCGGCAATCTGCACTGCGGTCTTTGGTATTGCCAGGACACTCTTATCTCCAACATTGATGATCATGCGAGCAAACATGTTGGGCCGCAAGAGATTATTGGGATTGGCGACTTCGGCTCGTACAGTCAAAGTCCTGGTGTCCGCATTGACGGAGTCGGAGAGATAGTCGAGTCGACCGCTGAAGGTGCGACCGGGGAGGCCGTCTACGTGCAATTCGATCGGTTCGCCGAGTGAAAGCTTTTCGATGTCCTTCTCATGCACATCTGCTTTAAGCCACACTTTTGAGAAATTGCCGAGAGTGATGAGACTCTTCGAGGTGTCGACTTGTTCGCCAACGTTTACAGATCTTTCACAGACGACACCAGAAGCTGGTGCAACAACCTCGATAGCAGCATCAATCTGTCCGGTGCGCAGCAAACCTGCAATTTGAGCCTCCGAAACACCCATGAGGTGCAATTTTTGTTTGAGCGGCTCGGTGATAAGCCGCAATCTCTCTTTTGAGAGATTGATGGTAGCTTCGCGCTTGCGCATGAGAGCACTCAGCTCGATCGTGTCTTTGTCGAGTTGAGTGGATGCTGATTCGTAGTCTGCTTTGGAAGCTATCTTTTCATCGACCAGACTCTTGATCCGTTCAAAGGTCTTTTGCGACAAGGCAAGTTGGGCTTTTTCCTTGGCTAGATCGCTGTCTATCTGCAAGAGATCGCGCTTTAGATCTGATTTTATCTGTGCTTCATTCTGCAAAAGCTCGGCTTCGGTTGCTTCGACATCGGAGCTACGTACTAAAAATACTGGTGCGTTTTCGTGGACGAAGTCACCGACCGATACGAGTACTTTGGCGATTTTGCCATTGACCGGAGAATTGATGTGGGTGACTAGATTGGCATCGGCCTGGACTTCGCCTGTGGTCTCGACATTGGCCTTCATACTGCAACTGCCAACGACAGCCATTTTTAGATGGGCATAATCGACGGCCTCTGGTGATAATTCGATGACGCGATGATTGTCCAGATCGCGTTTTTCGGCCTTGCCAATTTCGGCAGGCGTGGCCGCGCTGGCCCCTTCGAGTTTGCGCATGCTGTCATGCGAGCAACCGGTCAAGATATAAGCCATGGCCGAAAAACTGATCAAAAGATTAGTTTTAGTAAGTTTGGGATTCCGCATTGCCATTTCATCTCATTGAAAAATGTGGCTTGTAATAAAGGGGGCTATTCTCAGGATATAGCGGGTTTGTGCTGGAAGTGTGACTAAAAGCAAATTGGTAAGAAAATCTACAGAATGGCGGTCCACAATCCGTTAGAAAATAATTTCCTTTTTTCTAACGGATTCAAAACTCCCACACAGTGACCATTATCAGCCTCGCCAATCCAAGCGGCGCCTCCTAACTGACTACTTTCTTAGTCCCTATAACGAACAAACGTTATCTAACTTTGCTTCTAACACCCGTTCGATTATTGATGTTTGCACTGGCAGCACTAGCAGCACCCGCTGTCCCTCCAGCAGCACCAGGAGCCCTGACCGCAGTCGACACGGTTAATACAGGCGCCGGCCCCTGCCAGTTTTTATTAAAAAAGATCGGAGTCTGCAACTTGCCGCGATCTCGCAAGACCTCTGCCTCAACCTGGTCTTTTAAATAAGCAAAGGCCTGATTTAGGTCCGCCTGCCCATTATTTTGCTTTAGACCCTCGATCAATTTGCGAGTAAACACACTATTAGCATAGGTTTTACTTTCCCACGATACCTGTTCCGGAGCACTCGAACAGATAATGGCCTGCCCCTCGCCAATCGGCACCTTGGTCAGATCAAATTGATTTTCACGGATCAAACCCTTCTGTCCACCTGCCGAAGCGCCACTGTGACAGACGTCCATCACCAATACGACACGCCGAGCATGCACCTGCTCTTTGATGATCTGCGACAGCCATTGCATGGGGATACCCGTACTCAACAAGGCCTCAGGCTCAGTATCGTGGGCCACCAAAAAATTGACACCACCAGCCTCGTCCTTGGCTGTACTACCATGGCTCGAGACATAGATCACTACTAGATCGTCAGGCCCGGCCCGGCGCCCCAACCATCCGCCACCCAATTGCTTGATGATATTGTCCCTGGTGGCATCCTTATCGGTCAGCAATTTGACATTGTCGACAGGAAAATGAGCATCGCTTGTCAAAAATTTGGCAAAATCTACCGCATCTTTTGCTGCATAACGCAGGTTTATCGCGGGATCGGCAAAGTTGCTGATCCCGACTACAAGCGCATAACGATTGCGAATCGCGTCCTTGCTGGCAATAGGACTAGCATTAGCACTAGTGGCAGATACCGGAGATGTAGGTACAGTGGTTCTGGTAGTGGTATCGCCACCAGTACCAGCACCAGTACCAGTACCACCAATCATCCCTGTCTTGATCTTGGACGGCTTTTCTTTTAGATCGGGATTCGCCATGACGATCTTTTGAATCTGAGCCATCACGACCTGAGCATCGGTTGTCTTTTTTTGTTCCTCGAGCACTTTCTCAAGCAATTTGCGATCCCCGAGAGTACGAGGACTGTCAATACCGTAGAGCTTTTCACGCACAGCAAGAGACTTGCGCAAACTGGCTTCGGCATCGCCAAATTTTTCCTGGTCGATATCCATCTTGGCCAAATCGCTATACACCCGCGCCAAGCCAGCAGGATCAAAATCTTTATTGCCCTCGCCCACAATTGCTACTTCTTTAAACAACTTGCGTGCTTCGTCGACATTCTTCATTTCTTGCTCGATTTCGGCAAGATTGATCAAGGCTATAGCTCGCGCCACTGACCTGTTGAGCTTATCCAAGATAGCAATAGCCGTGCGTGACTCTTTCTCCGCCTCCGGCAATTTTTTTTCGTCCAACAAGACCAGAGCCAATTGCAGATGAGCTTGCGCAGTCTCCTGCTTATCGGGACCTAGAGTCTTAGTAAACAGATCCACACAGACCCGCGCCGTTTCTTCTGCTTTTGCATACTTGCCTTGATTGCGCAGGATCGAAATCATTTTGCTCAGGTCGCATCCCACCGATGTATGCGAAGCACCATGCAATTTCTCATGTATGCCTACAGCCCGAGCGATCAAGCTCTCAGCCTCAGCATAGCGATCCTGATTGATTGCCACCTCAGCAAGATTGGAACAGCATGTAGCGACCTGCGAACTATCAGGGCCATGTAGCTTTTCGAGGATCTCGCGGGCCTCTTCCATCAATTTACGAGCCTCGGCATAGCGCCCCTGATCGTCATAAACCGACCCTAGATTGACCTTGGTAAAGGCAATACTATCTAAAGATTTTTTGTCTTCGGCCATGGCCAGAGCCTTTTTGAGATACATCTCGGCATCGCCCAATCTTTGCTCCATACGATAGGCTCGCCCGAGAGCGTCCAAAAGTCCTTGCTCATCCAGATTGGCTTTGAGCATTGTTTGATTGCGCAGCTTGATCGCAGCCTCTAGCGTCATTTTGGCATCAGCCGGCCGCGACATTTCTAGATAAAGAGTCCCAAGAGCATAGAGAGTGGTCGCCTGGATCAAGACCTTGAGCGGTCCCTTGCCTTGAAACATCGACAGTCCTTGCTTATACAGCTGCTCGGACTCTTCAAAACGATTGGCATTGCGATAGACAGTGCCAAGCATCATCATCGTGCCATAGATCTCCCAATCGGCGATCTTTGGCACATTTTTTTTGATGGCCAAGGTCTTTTTGAGATAGTCCTCGGCCTGCTTGTCTTCGCCCAATCGGCAATAGATCTGCCCGATAAACTCGTCCAACTTGGCTTTATCGAGACTGTCAGGCTTAAGATGCTCGGAGTTTTTCTCTGCCTCTTTAAATTTGTCCAGCGCCTCTTGTAGCCGCTTTTCTTTAAAGAGCTTGCTGCCTTCTTGATAGTACATCGAGTACAGAGGCTCGGCCGCTTGAACGACTAGCACCGTATTGGCAGAAAGCAAGAGCATGACACTCGTCAAAACTGCTGCTCGATTGGTTAGAATGGGCATCTACTGTCCTCCAGTCCGTCAATTATATAATCATTCAATTTGATCCATGCAAAACCAACAAACCCCATTCGACCAGAGATACAAGCTTGCCAATGGCGTTAGGCTGGCGCTATATGTACTTTGTGGCCACTCCGATCTCAATGGTCCGAGCTATGATCAGGAGCAAGCTTGCAAGAGTTTAATCGAACGCCTGATCGTTTCCATGCGCAAAAAGGCTGGCGAGGCGCAAGCCGACAATTTTGCTCAGTTATGCAAGATACTCAAGCCGCATCTAGAAGTAGTGGAGCTCGATCAAGTCAAAGACCGATACATCAAGTTTGCACCATATGCGAAACTACCTGCCACCAGTATTGAACAAATAAAATCCACGGCCACGGCTATCAAGATCTCCATTACCGAATGGCTCGATCCGCAGTTGCTGGGCCTGCAGATCATGCAGTTTCTTGCCGCGCACCTGGCCATGGACAGTAAAGGCACGATTTTGGAGCCCGATTCGCTCAAGGCCTACCGCTATGACAACGAAATACTAGAGAGATTTGAGTCCATTCAACCCAAGGCCCCAAGCCTCAATCCGTTTATCATGCTCGTTCAAGGACGATCGCAAAATCATCCAGACCGTGTCACAACTAATACGGTAGGCCTGTCCAGATTTCAGCTGCCCGAGATCGAGATGGGCGATCTCACCGACGATGAGCACAGACTCAGCTATCTCATGGGTGGTATGGCGCAATCATTGATCGAAACCGCATGCAAGACTCAAAATGACGAGCACCGCTCGATCGACTTTTCTACAACACCATTGGCAGTATCAACCGATCAGGTGATACTGGCCAATCTCAAAGATCCACCGCATATTTCACCCATCACCAAGACTGCAAAGATTCCCATGCGGCTGGTATATAAACACGGTGTGCCTATACTCGAGCCCGATTGGCCGCAGCAGGGAGAAAGACTAGAAAGAGACGCTCACCTGCAAAAGATTTTAAGCATTTTGGGATTGATCGAAGAATATCCCGACATCTTGAGAACGAGTCACGATTAGAAGCGCAATAAATTGCCAAACCCGGGAACTATTATTTAAGAGAGGGCGACTTTTAGACCTAACAGAAACGGAGCCGGTAATGTCTAACGATTATTTGAGGCAAACTCGAGCATTGGGCCTAGCTCTGGCTTTGACCTTGACGGTTATGCCAGTTTTGAGCCCCTGGGCGGCCTCGGCTGCAAAGAGCTCTGGAGATCAGTCCGCCTCCACGAAATCCACGAAACAATCCAATGACAAAGTCCCAAAAATCGTCACTAAAAAGATAATCGTCACAGCCAGGGGCGATAGCATCGATCCTGAGTCTTTTGCAGGCAAACCCCGTGTCTATTATCGGGCTGGCACAACCTTCGCAAGAGTAGAGCAATTGAGCGAGGGGACCAAACCCTCCGGGATGCTGGTGGTCTCGGCACCCGATATATGGATGATCGATCCTGTCGAAAACGTAGCCAAACATATTGTCGACAACAATCCGCCCTCCGCTGTCCGGATGCCCATCCTCTCTAGGCGGGACGAGGCGTTTAAAGATCTAGAGTTTGGCAGGGAGATGGAGTTTTTTAAGTCTCTGGATATCGAGGGCAAACCCGGCCCAAAAATAGACGGCAAGCCTAGCCGCGTCTACCAATACGCAAAAGACGGCAATGCCGTCAAGATGTTTGCGAGCAAGCAAGGCAAGCCCCTGCTCCTCGAGATAGATGGGCGCAAAGGCAAGACATCTTTTGCATATAGCACCTACCAAGAAATACCTTTTACTGCGTCGCTTTTTCAGGCGCCCCCTGGTCTAAAAGTAGTCGAGGCTTCGTCCCGCAGACTGACGAGCAAACAGGACGAGGGTCTGGCCGAAAAATTGAGAGAACTGCCTCACTATAAGCCGATCCAGGAGCCAAAGACTGCCGTCAAGGCTATCGATAACAACCAGGACGCGCAGGTCTGGCTGACCTATTACTATCTCTTTCCTGAGTCACAGCTGACTATACCTGCCATGAAAGCCATGGAAAAAATGGGCTATATGGAGGATTTCGGAGCCTCCTTTCCTGTATGCGCATTTTTGAGCAAGATCTTTGAGGCCAATCCAGACAAGGTGCATGAGTGGGTAGAGGAAATGCACGGACTCAGCCCAAAGACACAGGAGACGATACTGCCTCTGGTGCTACGTTGGGCCGACACCGACGCAGCTCGTGATGAGCTAAAAAAACTCAATATGCCAGTGGACAGCAAATATCTCGAGTTTGAAAAAGCCAATCTTTCTCCCGAAAAACTCAATACTTTCTACATCTCGTCGCCATCAAACCTGGATATGCTCTGGGGGTGCTTTATGGCTACAGGGGACGAAAGATACGTGCAAAAGATCATGACCACCCTGCCCTGGATGCGCGAAAACACAGATCACACGCCCAAATTTGCCATTGGCGCTGCAGCAGCTTATTCGCTCTGGATGAATGCCAAACAGCATAAAAAAGTACTGGAGATCTGCAAGGCAGAAAGCGAAAAATCAGGCGAGTTGCAGGCTAAGCTCAAAAAGATCGTGCAACTGGCCGAGTCAGACCAATTTGGAGCTCATTCTTTGAGAGCTATCCGTACAGACAACTAATTCTCAGGTCTGTACTACTATTTAGCTTTGACACCATATTTGATGCCCCAGTCATCAAGCAATTTTCTTACTGCAGGAAGTGCTTTTTCGGCAGCATCTTCGCCTGCCTTGAGACAATCGCGGGCGTCGGATCGGCTAGTGGAGATTAATGAGACCTGGCCCACATCTGGATGTATGCATAGATCGGCAAGTTCGCTCTGAAATCTATCTGGATCATAGATCGACCAGGACACAGTACGTCTGGTCATAGAGCCAAACTTGCGAAAATCGTCTTTCTGCATTTTTAAAAAGACCGGGTCGATATTGATCGCGATCACCACGTCGGCACCCAACTCGCGGCACTGCTTGACGGGCAGATTGCAAGCGATGCCTCCATCGCAAAAGAGCTTGTCGCCCAGCTCTACAGGTTTACGCAAGGACGGCACGGCGGTGCTTGCTTGCATGGCATAGCCCAGATCGCCGGAGCGCAGCATATAGGGCTTGCCATCGAGGACATTAAAGGCAACGGCGGCAAAATTTTTGGGCAAGAGCTCGATGAGTTTGTTGTCGGCTGAGAGTTTGCCCATAAGATACTTGCGAAAGGCCGAACCACGATATAGACCATCATAAGAATCAAATCCGAACAAACGCGGCAAGATAGTGATTGGTGCGACTATCAATCGAAAGGCCAGTGGCACGGTCATAAACTTTGACATGACGTCGCCAGAGACAAACTCCTGGGCCATGACTCTAGGATCAGCGCCGAGACAATAAAAACCACCGATAACAGAACCAATGCTGGTGCCGGTCACATAATCAAAACTGATACCCTCACGTTCCAACACTTTGAGGACGCCCACCTCGGCCGCTCCCCGTGCCCCGCCGCCACCAAGAGCAAGGCCCAGTCTGGGTTTGCGCCCTAGCGCCTTAGGTCCGCCGGCATAGCGTTTTTTCCAGTTTTCGATGTCCAGCCTATCCGCAGCGCTGGTGAGAGTCATGACCGGTGTCAAGGCTTGGGGCTGCCCAGGGGGAACGGCAAAATCCTTTGTCGGATCATCGACAGCCTCCACCACTGGTGGTGCGACGCGCACTGCCGATGATTGCACAACGCCACGATCAAAGCCTTCTGCTTTTTCTCCGGCCTGTTCGTCTATCTTTTGATCCAGAGGCTCCAGCCGATCGCCCAATGCATCTATATATCTTTCCCTTACAAGAAGAGCGTCGGGGTCTTTTAAAGGACGACCAGGCGTTTGGCCCTGCGCCGATGCCTGGAAGCAAAAAAACATGGACAGGGCGATCAGTGTGGTGCTTATAGTGCCATGAGGCAGCATTTGGATAACTCGATGATAAGAAATGTGCAAATTGTCTCACAAGCCATGCATCCAGACCAATCGTCTAAAGATATCTGCAATCATTTTGTACAGATAGCTGTGAAAGGGAGTTTTTCATGCAATTCAGACAACTGGGCCATTCTGGCCTCAAAGTGCCTGTATTGAGCTTTGGCGCTGCGACTTTTGGTGGTGGCAACGAGTTCTTTAAGGCCTGGGGCGACACCGACGTCAAAGAAGCCACCAGGCTGATCGATATCTGCCTGGACCGGGGAGTCAATTTTTTTGATACAGCCAACATCTATTCCCGCGGCCAATCCGAGGAAATCCTCGGGGCAGCCATTGGCAAAAAGCGCGATCAAGTATTGATCTCGACAAAGGCGACATTTGCCATGGGCGACGGGCCTAACGACAAGGGTTCCTCACGATACCAGCTCATCAAGCAATGCGAAGATAGCCTTAAACGGCTCAAGACAGATCATATCGATGTCTACTTTATGCATGGCTTCGACGCACTGACACCCATACAAGAAGTCCTCTCAGCTCTGGACGACCTGGTGAAATCAGGCAAGATACGCTATATCGGTTGCTCCAATTTTTCGGGTTGGCATCTAATGAAGTCTCTGAGCATTTCTGAAAGATACGGCTGGTCGCGCTACATTTGCCATCAAGCATATTACTCATTGATCGGGCGCGAATTTGAATGGGAATTGATGCCTTTAGGTCTTGATCAAAAGGTCGGCACCATGGTCTGGAGCCCACTTGGCTGGGGACGGCTGACAGGCAAGATCAAGCGTGGGCAGCCACTGCCTGCCGAGAGCCGCTTGCACAAGACTAGTGACATGGGACCGCCTGTCCAAGATCAGTATCTCTACCAAGTAGTAGATGCACTCGAAGAAGTAGCTCAAGAAATCGGCAAGACTGTCCCTCAAGTCGCGCTCAACTGGCTGGCTCAAAGACCTACTGTGGCCAATATCGTGATCGGGGCGCGCAATGAGGAGCAACTCAAGCAAAACCTGGATGCCGTCGGCTGGGACCTGACTGCCGAACAAGTAGCCAGGCTGGATGCCGCATCGGACGTGACGCCGATTTATCCTTACTGGCATCAGAGACAGTTTGTGGAGAGGAATCCTTTACCTGTTTGATTTTACCGGTTTGATTTTACCTGTTTATTTTTACAAACCGCACTGGGGCTTTCTATCGAAAGCCCCCATTTTTTCATTGAGATAAAGGAACTGACTGTAGATATCGTCATAGGCAGCACCAGTCAAATAATTGAGAGCCTTCATGTATAGCTCATAGGCCTCTACGTATTTGCGCTGGCCCTCCAGGCATTTGCCTAGCTGCGAGATCATCTGATACTCGTCTTCGCGCGGGCCGCCCTCCTTGCGCCAATCATCCAGCAATGGCTTGAGGTATTCTTCGGCTTCGAGGTAGCGGCCTTGCCCCATCAGGCGTTGGACCTCGCCCATATTTTGGTCGCGAGCACGTTTGAGTCTGGCAAGATTTTGCGGCGTAAGCATCTCCAAAAGTCCTCTCTCTGTCTAAGGTCTATTTACGGCTGGCTCCAGCATGACAGCCGTGCCATAGCAAACTACAGAGGAGGCAAAAAGACCATTACCCATAGAAAAGCTATCGCTGTCATAGCGCACATTGACTACAGCGTTGGCATTGAGAGCCTTGGCCTGTTGCACCATTGCATCATAGGCCTGCTGCCTGCCTTGCTCGGAAAGCTGAGTATAGGCCCCGATCTTGCCTCCAAAAATGCCTTGAAAGCCGGCCTTAAAATTTTGTCCCATCGTAGGCTCACGGACCATGACACCACGGACAATACCGCGGTATTCGCGGATGCGAAAACCATCTACATTTGGTGTAGTCGTAACGATGAGCTCGGTCGGCACGGCTATATTTTGCGTGGCCTGAATTGGAAAGGTCTGGGAAGGAGCTTGATTCAAAACAGGAGTTTGACCTGGTGCAGGAGCGATATTTTGCACCGGAGTCTTGCCGCTGTTATATCCAGACTGTGCATCGGCCTCGAGTATAGATGTAAAAAAAACGCCACTAAAAAGGACGGCTGCGCATAGCGCGGCTGAGCGGGTGATGTGAGCGGCCATCATTTTTCCTTGCATCCGAGCACTCCTGTCTATGTATAAACCTAGTCAGCAAAACCGATCTCAACCGGCAAGCTAGGATTATGAAACTTGGCCAAATTGAGCTGGTCCTGCGCCGCTATTTTTTTGCCGAGTTTATAGTAGCAAAAACCTCGCGCCAAGTGATAAGACCAATTGTTGGGTTCGTCTACCAAGAGTCCCTTGAGCTCTTGCTCGGCTTTAGAATAGTTGCCGAGTTGGATCAATATCTTGGCCTTGCGAAAATAATAGGCAGGCTCATTAAAATGAGCCGCTTGCTGAGCGCAAGCCTCAGTATAGGCTGTTTTGGGATTGGCCTCTTGGCTAAAGTAATCGACATTGAGAATGAGTTTTTTGGCCTGACCCGCTGGGACCTCTGCCGCTTTGCTCTCTATAGCCATAGCGACCTTAGCACTCGAGCTGTCAGGTTCGAGCTCGCTGGCAACCGAGACCGGCAGCGCCTGAGGCTTATCCGCCTTGACCGCGAGATTGAGATCATTGCCAACCCACTTGCTATGCATGGTGGCAGTCTGTCGGGCACCTGGATGGTCTTCGCGTACTTCGTCTGCAATGGCAGACTTGGCGGCCTGAAAAGCTGCTCCAAGAGTTGCCTTGCTGCTATTGGAGCGCAAGCCATTGAGGAGGCTACGAGTAAAAACACCGTTGTCATAGCGCTTTGATTCGAATGATTGCTCTTCGGGCTTGCTCGAACAGATCACGAGCTGCCCCGAGCCTTCGGCTAATTGCTCGGCATCAAAATTGCCACTACGAATGATGCCTTTGGCATTGGGGTCGGTTGATCCCGAATGACAGGCGTCCAAGACCAGCAAAACGCGGTCGGTGAGCACGCGCCCTTGTATAGAGTCGAGGATCTTTTGCATTTCTATACCTGTTGCAAACAGATCATTTGGCTCTGTATCGTAGGCGCAGAGATAGTTTTTGCCGCGGATGTCCATTTGCGACGGGCTGCCGTGAGTAGAAAAGAAAATGACGACCAGGTCGTCCGGCTTGACTACGCGAGCCAAAAACTTGCTGCCCAGCTCGGACATGATACGTCTTTCGCTGGCCTTGTCATCAAGCAAGAGACGAACATGATCGGGCGCAAAATGCGCATCTTTGATCAGGTAATCATAAAAGTCGCGTGCGTCTTTGGTGGCGTATTTTAGCCGGGGAACCGATTTGTCGGCAAAATCGCCAATACCTATAACCAGAGCCCACTTGTCACGGATGGGGCGGGCGGCGGCATCAATTTGCTGAGCCGCTACCAGTGGTGCATGGCACATCATCAAAAAGGCCAGTATACAGGCAACTAGCCCATACCTTGCAGCCCGAAAAAATCTCATTGCCTTTCCCTCAATTTTTTCATCGTTTGCGCAAACCCCTGCATGTATTTGTCGCCGGTAGCTTGGAGTATCTGAGGCCACTGATCCTCCGGCAAAGACATCATTGCAGGCTTATCGCCGCTCTGCTCCTGTCCGAAACCGACTGCGCTACCTTTATCTTTGGCCACTTCCAAAGACTCCATCATTGCCCCCATACCATGCAGGTTGATCCAACGCTGGTCATAGTCGTGGGGAGTTTGCTTATCCCAGGCCAAAACTTTTTCGATGGTCTGCTCCAATCTATCCAGATTTTCTTTTTGCATCATATAGACATTGATGGGCTGGCCAAACTCCATGTTGAGGATATCGATCTCACCGCGAGCAGTGGCATCAGCACAGCGATTGGCATCGTAGCGGCCTCTCAATTGACCGGCATAAAACCAAAACGCAGCTTTTTCCTTTTTGCCTTCACGAAAGAGAATACTCGACAGATAATAAAAAATAGGCGGCGCATATCGCTCCGAATGTGCCTCTATCTCGGCGATCTGCGCGGCTCTTTGTGCAGGATCTTTTGACTGGAGAGCGGATATAGCCATCTTGATCCTGGACATGTCTATCTTGGCAAACTCGCCGCGAGCCGGCACTATGATCTCACGCGCCGAGATTGGCATAACGGTGCTGGCAGAGATGATGACGAGCATAGCGATCAAAAAATAGTGCATGCGCTGGATCAGTAGATGTGTGGATTAAGCTAGAATCACTCACTTATGAATAACTCTCATATGAAAGATACCCATCTAACCGAAACCGAAATCACGGCACTAGAAAATTTGGCCGGCAAGAAAATCTCGACTTGGCGAGATCTTTCAAGGCAAGGCGGCTACACGACGGCGGTGCGCAAGGTAGTGGCGTTTGAGGATGGCTCGACATACTTTGCCAAAATAGCTCGAGAAGAGCATGTGGCTGGCTGGATGGCAATCGAGGCCCTGGTCTATCGCCAGGTCGAGCCTCTGGATTTGCCATATATAGCTGATTTTGTGGGTTATGCGGATCTGGGGCCAAGTGCAGCTTGCTTGCTCTTGCAAGACCTGAGCGGCTTGCATTGGCAATACGATTGGACTTGGAAGCGGCAGAAAAGCATTTTGAAAATGCTCGATCGTGTGGCGGCTTTGCTCAAGGAGGAGCGGTGCGACTGGTCGTGGGTGGGTCATTTGAGCGATTTGCACAATGAACTCTGTAACTGGCAAGACATTATCGATTCACCGGAAGGTTTTTTGGGTCTGGGTCTATGCTCTTACGATTGGTGGAAAAAGAATCGAGATGGTTTGCTGAAGGCAGAGGGAGAGGCAGTACTGAGTGGAGATGATCTCCTGCATTTTGATGTGCGTTCTGACAATATTTGCTTTGATGACGATGACAGGCCAATCATCGTGGATTGGAATTGGATCCTGAAGGGTAACGGGCGCATGGACGAACTGGCCTGGTTGCCGAGCCTTATTATGGAAGGCGGGACCTTAGATTGCTTTTTGCCGCTATCAGCGGCAGATGGGCATCTTTTGGCGATGCTGGCTGGTTTTTGGGCGGCACGTGCGCCTTTGCCGGATATTCACCCGTCGTCGACCTTGAGGAGCTTGCAGCTAAATTGCTTGAAAGTCTCGCTGTCACTGGCTTGTGGGCTTTTGGGCCTGGAGCATCCTGATCTTTATGACTGCAGGAGGGATTTGGAAATTTGAGTGGGTTTATTTTGGTTAGAAAATAGTTTCCTTTTTTCTAACGAATCCAAAACCCACACCCACCAAAGGTCCTCACCATTTTCCCAAAGCAAAAGCGGCCCCTCCAAAAAGCGACCGCCCCACAATAAAATCCGAATATCTAACGCCGGGCATCAATCAAAAAAAACTACAGCCCGGCGCCAACTATCCGGTCTAACGTCTACGCCCACGGCCACCAAAACGACGACCGCCCGGTCTGGCACCAGGCCGACCCGCACCAACCGCCATTTTTGCTCCGCCAGCACCAGCCTTGAGGCTCGGATCTAACTGTCGGCCCACGATTTTTTCGATATCGCGCACCAAATGGCGCTGCTCATCCGAAATAAAGGAAACGGCAGTCCCTGAACGCCCCGCCCGACCGGTCCGGCCAATACGGTGCACATAATCAGAAGGCGAGTCAGGCAGATCATAATTGACCACATGGCTGATTGCCGGGATATCTAGACCACGAGCTGCTACATCGGTAGCCACCAGCACGGCAACTTCGCCAGCACGATATTTTTTGAGAGTACGCTCACGCTGCGACTGACTGAGATCGCCGTGAATTTCTTCGGCAACGACCGATGCATCGCGCAGTCTATCCTTGACCCAACCAGCCTTGCGCTTGGTACGTGTAAAGACCAGGACCGAGTCAGCATTGAACTCAGAAAGCAACTCTATAAGCAAAGCGTCTTTCTTAAACTCATGGACATGCATAAATTTTTGATCTATCGAGCTAGAATCCACTCGCTCTGGATTGATCTTGACGATCACCGGATCGGTCGCAAACTCATTGGCGATACGGGTCACACGCTGATCGATGGTAGCCGAAAACATGACAGTTTGTGCGTCGGCCGGCACTCTATCGATGATACGACGCACCTGCGGCATAAAGCCCAGGTCCATCAAGCGATCTGCCTCATCTAAAACAGTGATCTCGACATTGCGCAAATCAGCGCAACGACGCTCGAGACAATCGTTAAGACGTCCAGGCGTAGCCACTATCACATCGATCTTGCCACGCAAGGCACGCAACTGAGCATCAAAGCCTACGCCACCATATAAGGTGACCACTTTGAGTTTTTTGTTACGACCAAACAGCTTAAACTGCGTCGTCACCTGCAAGGCCAATTCACGAGTAGGCACGAGCACCAGAGCACGCGGCTTATCGCCTGGCTTAGCCAATTTTTCGATGATCGGTAATGCAAAAGCTGCGGTCTTGCCTGAGCCGGTCTGCGCCGATGCGAGTACGTCTTTGCCGTTTAAAATCAATTCGATTGCGGCATTTTGTACGGGAGTTGGCTCGACAAACCCGGCCTCGTCCAAAATATCGACTATCGGCTTGGAAAGACCAAGCTCTGCAAACTTATTCAAATGCTATTCCTTAAATAAGGCAAAGTATGGCACGCATGAGAACAAGATGTCAAAGAGCAGCTTTACATAGCTTATTTGAGGCTTTTGGGCATTTCACATTAGATGCGGCACATAATTGCCAAGATACACAGAACAAGCGCAACCACAGATACAAGGGCGAGTACGACACTAGACCCGTTGCGCCCTTTTACCGCTGCACCCTTAGGCAATTTCACCCGGGGCTTAGCGCCATTATCTAATCCACCACTCAAACAGCATCGATCGAGATCATCAAAAAGAGACTGCATCGATTGATAGCGCTCCATGTGATTGCGTTTGACACATTCGAGCACGATCGCCTCCAGCGCCTCCGGCACGTTGCTGTCAGGCGCGACCCGGCGAAAGCGCGGAGCGTCCTCGGTCATGCGACGATTCATAGTTTCATAAAAACTCTTGCCGACGAGAGGCACCTTACCAGTCAGGACCTTAAACATCAAAACACCCAGGCAATAGACATCGGTGCGATTGTCTGCCATCTCGCGAGTACATTGCTCGGGGCTGAGATAATGCGGCGTACCGCAGATCTCGCCTTCGGCGGTTAGTTTTTGCACGTGATTTTTGAGCGCGGCAATACCAAAGTCGAGGATCTTCACCTCGTCTTCCGCCGAGATCATTATATTTTGCGGCTTGAGATCGCGATGGACGACCCCTTGCTGATGCGCGTATTCCATTGCCGAGGCGATCTGTTTAAAAATGCCGATGGCTCGGGATGCTGGCAGACAGCCCTCTTCGGCAAGTATCTCGGCCAGGGTGCGGCCCTCGACATACTCCAGGACAAGATAAGGAGCGCCCGAGCCGTTACAGCGAAAATCATATGTAGAGACGATATTGGGATGATCCAGACGAGCGAGGGTCTCGGCTTCTCTTTCGAGACGTTTGATTGCAAGCAGATCGCTCGATAAATCCTCAGGCAAAAATTTGACAGCCACCATGCGATTCATCAACCGATGACGAGCCTTAAAGACACAGCCCATCGCGCCCTTACCCAGAGGCTTCATGATCTCGTAAGTGCCACCCAGACTCGCGCCCTGAGCTGGTTGAGCATTGACTATAGTCATGTCTGCGATCTGCATAGTCCCGGCCATTTGCTTACCCTCTTAAATGCAGGCCCCCCGGCCTCGCGATAGATAGACCGGGGGTGCCTGTATTTTAGGGGGAAATACTTAGATATTTCTACCAGTGATTGCGATAACGATTGCCCGCGCGCTGATTGTCGCGCTTTTGACGCTGTACTTCGTCGGTCAGACGATCGAGAGAGTCGGTTAAGCGCTTGGCATCATTGTAGGATAGACGACCATCAGCCAGATATCGGGCCTCATCGGCATGGATCTGGTTGAGCTGATTGCGCAATCTTTGCGCTTCGTTCCAATTGAGACGCCCCGATGTCGTACCGCGCGTGATCGAAGCCTCGAGTTGGGCTTGCTTGGCGTCGATATCGGCTCTAAATTGAGTATCGTTCTGGACCCAGCGGTTGCGACCATTGCCGAGACCACGACGATACCAATAAGGATTGGAAACGGGATTGACGGCAGTGCCGGTGACATTGGCATTGGTCAGATAGGTCTCGATCTTGGTTGAGACATTGGTAAAGGCCTGCACGATCATATTTGTCTCGTTCTGATCAAATTTGCCATCCATCATGCTGGTATTTTGCATGTTGGAAATATTATTGAGATCATTACGCAGTTCAGATTCTTCTTGAGGGGTCAACTGCCCACTGGCTACGCCAGTCTGGATCTGAGCTTCGAGCTGCGAACGTCTGGTATCAAAATTGGTGCGGATGATATTTTGCTCTGCACTATTGCCTGGATTGATTTTGAGTGTCCCTCTCAAAATGTCCTCAAGCCCCAGAGCCTGAGCTGGTTGAGCGAGGATACCGCAGGTGGTGCTAAGTATGCCGACCACTGCAATTGAGGCCATGGCGAGATTTAGTCGCATATGAGATTTTCCTTTGATTGTCTACTAACAAAATATGTCATACCAAAAAGATATTTTACTAAGTGACGAATCGAGGAAAGCTCGGTTCCAGATTAATGCCTCTTGGCAGCGCATTTTGTGATTTCGCGACACAGAGATTCTTCGGTGATGATGTCTACGGCATCCACGCTCAAATCATTCAATCTGGACATGATGGTATGCAAACTGAGGACGAGGGCGCGAGTTCCGTTACAAGCACGGACTCTATCTGAAAGGACGAGATATCTCGCCTGGCATCTTGCCAAGTCCAAAAGACTGGTATCACGATAGGCTATGGCCATGATCAAGCTCAACCTGATCTGCCTCAACATCTCAGAAATGACGCCATCACAGGATGCCGGCATATTAGCGATGGCATTTTCGATTTCTAGACCTATATTAGGCAATCTGGATCTTTTCATCACCCGATCTGGGGATAAACCTGCTGAGGGAGATTAGACCAGACCTTCACGTAAGGCCTTGACGGCCGCCTGGGTGCGATCGCTCACCGCCAATTTTTCCATTAAGTGCCTCATATGCGTCTTGACAGTCTCGGCGCTGACGAAAAGCCTATCTGCTATCTCCTGATTGCTCATTCCCTCGACAACCAGGCTCAGCACCTCGAGCTCGCGTTCGGAAAGACCGGCATCATTGCTAGAATCCTTTTCCTTTGCCGGTCCGACCTTCAAATGCCCCTTGACCACATGCTTGGCGATGCCTGGATCAAGCCAGACGCCTCCATTGTGCACAGCACGAATCGCTGCCGACAATTGCACGGTATCAATGTCTTTGAGGCAATATCCATCGCAATCGACCGACAGGGCCGCATACACATCCTCGGACCTTTCGTGCGAAGTAAGCATGAGTATCTTGATCGCCTTGCCCGCTCCTTTGATTGCCTTGACAGCCTCGATGCCACTCAATCCAGGCAGGCCTATGTCCATCAGAATGACATCAGGATAAAGCTCCTGAGCTTTTGCGACTGCTAATTTGCCGTCTTCGGCTTCGGCGATAATCTCAAAATCCTCGATCACTTCGAGTGAGCAGCGCAAACCAATCCGAGTTATCTGGTGATCTTCGACCAGCATTATCTTGATTTTGTTATTGATCTCGCTAGTGCTCATTATGCGATTACCGGTCGCCCATCTACATATGGATCGAGCAAGGCACAGATGGTATCCAAGCTGGGAGTATCGACTCCTAGACGGTCGCCAAGCTCGACGACATAGCCTGCTAGATAAGGTAGTTCAAGTTTGTTGCCAGTACGCAGGTCATACTCCAGGGATGCCGTGACATCGGCGGCCAGGCCATCGAGATAGGCCATTTGGCGATCGACTATGTCTGATTCCAGTGAGACTCCACTCTTCAATCCTACAGCCTTTACTTCTTCCATAACTTTGCGAGTCAGACTGCGCGTCTTGGCATTATTTCTAACTGGTCCGATCGGTAGCCGAGTAGCGGCGGTCATGGAGCTCATAGCCACCAGGCAGATAAACTTGTACCAGAGAGCCTGCCGGATATCAGCCGGCATCTCTACTTCGATGTTGGCAGATCGGCAAGCATCGGCAAAACGCAATAGTCGCGATGATTGCTCACCCGAGTATTCGCCAAAGACCAGTTTTTGGACATGGCCTTTTTGCGTGATGACGCCCGGTTGCTTGATAGTAGCCGCTACATAACTGATGCCGCCTGCTACCTTGTCGGCACCAAAGGCATCCTGCAATATCTGGTCACGTTCGATGCCGTTTTGAAAGGAAATAATGGTGGTCATTTTGCCGACCATCGGGGCGATAGCCTGGCATGCTGCCTCGGTATCCCAGAGTTTTACGCAAAACAGGACATAATCACAATGTCCGACCTGGCCGGGGTCGTCGGTTGCCTCTACCGCGAGCTTGAGATCCCCGCAATGCTCGCTCTCGACGATAAGCCCATCTTGTTTGATTGCTGCCAGGTGCCTACCACGAGCAATAAAGCGCACATCAGCGCCGCTGGCGGCCAGACGAGCGCCAAATAATCCACCTACGCCGCCACTTCCCATGATGGCGATCTTGATCTGCTCTTGACTGGCTATTTTTTTACACCTTTGTCGAGAAACTTGGCCTTGGGACTTTATTGTACTAACCGAAAAAATTAAAGCACTATTGTGAAATTAGAGTGAAGTCGGAGACTCAATGCTGGCTGCAAAGGGGATAACTATATTGCTGGGCTTATTTTTATTCTCAGGCTTTTTAAATCTCCTGGTCAAGGCAAGCAATAGATCCGAGCGCAATTGATCGGGGTCATTTATATACTTTTCGGTATTGACGATCACATTAAACTTGCACTTGCTCCCTGAGATTTCCTCGAACAAGACCCTGGTTTCGGCCTCCCGGCTGACTCCAGGATGCTCGGCGACACAGGCCTTGATATCATCGGCGATGGCCTGCGGATCGCGCGTGCTGTCTACGTTAAATGGCAGATTGACGGCAATATAATTACTATTGAGGGTCCAGTTTTGGACCTTGGCAGTGATAAACTCGGCATTGGGCACCAGCACGGCAATGTTTTTGCCGGTGATGATAGTAGTGGCCCTGAGAGAAATATTTTGTACCGTGCCGACGACATCGGATACCTGCACCTTGTCGCCTATGCGAATTGGCCTTTCAAATAGCAGAATGAGGCCACAGATGAAATTGTTTGTGATCTGTTGCAAGCCAAAAGACAAACCGATACCGAGCGCACCGACCATCACGGTGATAGCGCTGAGATCTATACCTGCACTCTGCAGCAAGACGACAAAGCCCAAAAACAAAACGACATACTGAGCACTGGCACCAACTGCGTATTGAGCCTGAGCTTGCATCTTGGTGCGTGCTAGCACCCTCACGCCGAGCCAGTGCCTGAATGCAGAGGCACCACGAACCAGCACCAGGGATGATACCATTAGATAGGTCAAAGCCCAGAGCGTGATATCGGTCTTGCCAAATTTGAAGAGCTTCAGATCAAACATCCCATGCACGGTGTCGTAAAGCTCGTTGATCTGACCAAAAATAAAATGATCGATTTTTGCTATCTTGACGATCAAACAAGCACCGGCGATAAAGACAAGGGCGCGCGTCACCCGCACTATACCCTTACGATACTCTGCCGGAATGACCACCTTACCCTGAATGAAACGCAAAAGATGACTGTTGCACTTGGGACCATAGCGGAACAGCAAATATCCAAGCACTAGAAGCAGGACCAGTCCCCCAATGGTCAGCGAGTCTTCGCGAAGAGCCAAAAGAGGATAATTCCAGATATCAAAAAATTCTTGAAGCAGGTTGCGTTGTGCGGGATTCATGTAGACACAGACGAGGGCCTGATGTCACGGTTCCTAAAATTATTTATGGCTGCAAAATAATTCCACCAATCGGTCAAGGTATGCTTGCTCATAGCTGCAACGCAACGGTGATGCCTATTGGTCTTTTCGCGATCATCCATACCCAGGGCGTAAGCAACAGAATCAGCCATATCGATATCATCAATGGGATCCACGGCGATGCTGTAACGACCGAGTTCGTTAAAGACGCCAGCACCTGGACTGAGCAAAAGCGGAGCGGGGGCCTTGCCTTGCAGAGTCATCGCATGCGGTGCCTGCGACAGGACAAATTCTTTTGCGGTGAGATTGAGCCCGTCTCGCAGGGGCGTAACCAGCATGGCGTCAGCGCGCTTATACAATAAAGCTAATTGAGCAGGATCGATGGGATCTTTCAACCACACCAGAAGATCGTTTTTGCGAGTTGCAAGCTGTTGCTCCCTAAACTCGAGTCGCTCCCAATAATCGTCAAAGGCCGGCAAACCAGCACGTGTGCGTGTACAGATCTGCACGAAAACGACATTTTGTGAAAGATCGGGATATCGCTCCGCAAAAGTCGATATCATCTGCATACGCTCGGAAACGCCTTTTGTATAGTCAGCTCGATCTACAGATAGCACGATCTTTTTGCCTTTGACATGCTCTAGCGCCGGATGCATAAAGTTGCCGCCACTGATCGCAGCATTTTGCCAGCCGCTATTATCGATGCCCAAAGGCCTGGCCACCACAGCGGGAAATGATCTCCACTTGCCTGAGCGAAGATTGACTGAGCGCTCGGGAATATATTTATCGACAAATTGCAGAAAGTTGTGAGCGTATTCTTGAGTATGAAAGCCTATGGTGTCAGCGGCGAGCAATGCAGTAGCTATCTCCACCAGCGGTGGCACATGCAATGTCTGGACCTCCTTAGGCCAGGGTATGTGCCAGAACAGAGTGCTGTTAAAACCATAATCCTGGGCTAGAGCGGGCAATAGGGCTAATTGATAGTCTTGCACAAATTGCATCTCGCGTTCTTGCGCAAATTTTTTCCTGAACCCTTTGCGAAAGAGACAATCGGCGATAAGCCGATTGAAAGATCGAAAAGCCGTACGATCCGAAGCCGCATAATGCGCCCTCTGGCCCATATCATGCATGACCGGCCAGATAAACAGATTGCAAAATCGGTAATGTCCGTCCAGGATCTCGGCCGGTATGCAACCAAGTAAAGCCTTGGCGTCATCAGCCTTTCTCATCTCTACTACCTCATCATCGACGAGGTAGGTCCAGGCATTAAAATCCTGCGCTTGCGCAAAATTTTGCCATAAAGAAGAAAAAGCGCCGGATACACCGCCAGCCATTGAAGGCCCGCGGTACGTGACTAAGTGCATTTTGGTCTCCTATCCACTCTTGCGAGTCGAGCCCACTGCCAAAAAATTGATCTTGAAATTTGATGTAAAAGAGACTCTACACCATTAACCTTTCAGTTTGTTTCGGCTGATATTTCGATATGTCCCTAAGTACCAATATATCATGTATTGTTTACTTGTCAAACAAATGAACAATGGCAAGAATTTGCGCTGGCGGCCTGTTTGATGGATGACTTTTCTGAGAAGATAACAGCATGACCAGTCCAAGCTTTGTAGAAATGAGGCGTCGCAACGCGCAAATGATCCTGGACGTGGTCAGGCGTAAGCCAGGCGTGTCTAGAGCGGACCTCTCCCGTGAGGTCGATCTGGCAAGGGCCACTGTATCCAGCATCGTCGACGAATTGATCGGCCTCAAGATCCTCGAAGAATCAGGATCAAAAACGAGCCTGAGGGGACGTAAGCCAATTGGGCTCAATTTTAAGCCCAATAGCAAGACTTCGATCGGCATATCGATAGAGGACAATCGAGCCCAAATATCCCTATGCGATTTGAACGGCCGGCAATTGGCCAGCCAGCAGGTGGTTTACAAGGCTATAGACCTGGATGGACAAGCAGCCATAATCAAGCTGCTCGAGCAGATTTTGCGTACGCACTCGGACTTCAGGCGCATCTATGCCATTACTCTGGCACTCCCTGGACCTTTGCACATCACAGGAAGCGATCGTCAAAATAAGGCTGCCCCTGACCGCTTTGCTCCGCTCGTCACCATGCTCGAGGGTCACTTTGGTCGTAAACTGGCCTTGGCTACCAATATCGAGATGGCCGCCTTAGCCGAAACGCATGCTGAGCAAGCAGAATGCGAGGACGAGCTATTGGCCTTCGTTCGGATCGGCCACAATCTACGCGTGACTTTTCTCCAAAATAACGCCTTTCTCAACCAGTTTTCTCAAATGGGCGGCAACCTAGGTGAATTAATTTTCCCAATGCAAAACGCAACACTAGCCAGGCTGTGGGAACCATCCGACATGAGCGGTGTCTCAATCAATGAACTGGCGGGAGAGCCGATGCTCTTAAGCAACGCTCGAAAAGCCGGTCTTGCAGTTGAAACCCTGGATGAGTTGGTTATCTTGGCTAGTAAAAAAGACCCTATTGCAATCGATCTGCTCGATCTGGCCGCCGACGGCGTGGCCTATGGGCTGGCCAGCCTGATCAATATTATTGGTCCAAGCAGGCTGATCCTCGCAGGTTATCTGCCGGATAATCACGGATCTTTCTTACCGAGAGCAGATCTGACCACTAGGCAGCTCCTCAAAAAAACAAACAATAATGCAGCTCTGATCCAGCCAATCATACAAAAATCGGTCATGGATAGAGGTGCAGAATCATATGGCGCTGCGCTTTTTGGCCTGTCTCTCGAAAATATCCTGCCACCTCTCAAAGGCTCCCAACGCAAAGATAGAGAAGCACGCAACAGCAAAACTTCCTAAAAAGGGACCGCTATGTCGGAATCGCAATCTGTACTTACGGACGACCATCAATACGAGATTGACGTCAGACCTCTTTGTCAGGGCCTGCCCTTCGTCTTGACAGATGCTGCTCACCCGCGCCTAGTGCTAAAGCACCACGGACATTTTCTCGTCCTGGATAGATCGGCCTTCATGCCGGCCTGCAACAATCTGGGCTATGGTTATTATCGTAACGATACGCGCTATATAAGCCAGTTTGAAATGTTTATCGAAGGCAGTCCAATTTCACTATTGTCCACGGCTATCGATGAAGGGTATGCAGCCAGGCTGCTCTATACAAATCCTCAAATCGGCAATCTACCACAGCAAAAAGTCACTGTCCTGCGAGAAGTAGTACTGCACGACATGCTTTTCGAGAGATTGACCTTTGAAAACTTTCACAACGAACCTGTCGAGTTTGATTTTGCCATATCGATGCAGTCAGACTTTGCCGATATGTTCGAAGTCCGTGGCCTCAATCTCACCACCCGTGGTGAGCGCATGATGCCGGCCGCTTCCAAGAGCGGGCACAAGCTCTATCTCGCCTACAAAGGTCTCGACGGCATTTTGATGGAGACGACCGTAGAGTTTAAAGACATCGTGCCGGATCGCATCCATGATGGCGAGGTGCACTTTCGTATCAAGATACCGGTGCGCCAATCCATTACATTTGAGATGCGCATCGCTACTCGCATGGATAAAAAAGAGGTCGAGCATGATCCGGCAGAAGTTGACTTTGAATCAGCCTTGATGTTGGCCAGGCAGGGTTATGCAGATTGGGCCAGCAAGACCTGTCGTATCCGCACAGACAACGAATTATTTGACCTCAGTCTCAAGCGTGGACTGCGCGATCTCTACATCCTTAGACAGGCGACACCAAACGGCTATGGACTGGCAGCGGGCATCCCCTGGTATTCGGCAGTATTTGGCAGGGACTCGGCCATAGCAGCCTGGCAAATGCTACCGTTCTCGCCTGATCTTGCGCGTGAGTGCCTCCAGGTCTTGGCCGCCTATCAAGGAGTCGAGACAAACGACTTTACCGCCGAACAACCTGGACGCATCATGCACGAATTGCGCCTGGGCGAATTGGCGCGTATTAAAAAAATCCCGCACTCTCCCTATTTTGGCACCGTAGATGCCACCCAACTCTGGGTCATGCTCTATTGCCACTATGTACACTGGACTGGTGATCTGGACTTTGCCAACAAATACTGGCCCAATGCACAAAAGGCCATGCAGTGGCTGGCAAGCACTGCCACTGCCGGCAATGGCTATCTCTACTATCGCCGCATCTCCGAAGAAGGCCTCGAAAACCAGGGATGGAAGGACTCGGGAGACTCGGTCATGCACAAAGACGGCCGTCTCGCCAATCCGCCCATAGCCATCTGCGAAGCACAGGCCTATTACTACATGGCGGCCCGCGAAATGGCCAAATTGTCAGCCATCCTGGGCAATCAAGAATACGCACGCGAAATGGATCTAACAGCCGACGAGCTCAAGGCAAGATTTAACAAAGACTACTGGATGGAAGAAGACCAATATCTGTGCATTGCACTGGATGGCGAGGCCAAGCAAGTTGGGGCCCTATCATCCAATCCAGGTCATTGCCTCCTGACCGGCATCCTCGACCAGCCCAAGGCCGATATGGTGGCAGCGCGCTTGATGAGCCCGGAGCTCAATACCGGCTGGGGCATCAGGACTCTCTCCGAGCAGGAGAGGTCTTACAACCCCATTAGCTATCACAATGGCTCGGTCTGGCCGCACGACAATGCCATCATTGCCGAGGGCCTGCGTAAGCAGGGTTTTATCAATGAAATGCACGAAGTGATGAAGGGGATGTTCGAGACGGCACAGTGCCAGACTGATTTTAGATTGCCAGAGCTCTTTTGCGGCTTCCAGCGCACTGGTTCGGCTCCGCCGATCGAATACCCGGTATCATGCTCGCCTCAAGCCTGGGCCGCCGGCACCATGTTTCAGCTTTTAAAGGCTTGCCTCAATATCGAACCAGACGCCCTCAAAAACCAAGTCAGGATCGTCGAACCAGCCCTGCCGGATTGGCTGTCCAATGTTGTCATTCGTGGTCTGAGGATCGGCAATGCCACCCTCGATCTGTCCTTTCAATGCTCGGATGGCATGACCTCTTGCCGTATCCTAAAAAAAACCGGCACCATCAAAGTCATCATCGAAAACTAGAGATAAATACCGGAGTACTACATGAAACTGCGTATTGCACAATTTGCACCACTGACCGAAAGCGTCCCGCCTAAGGGTTATGGCGGCACAGAACTTGTGGCGAGTCTGCTTACGGAACAACTAGTCCAACGTGGTCATGATGTCACCCTATTTGCCTCTGGTGATTCGATTACAAAGGCCAAACTGGTCTCTGTTTGCGACAGGGCACTACGCCTGGCCACCGAGATCCCGATGAGACGCTGGCAGGCGTACGACCAGAGGGCCTTGCTCAAACTCAAGAGCATGGCTGGGCAATACGATATCATCCACAATCATATGGGCTGGCAAGCCCTGCCCTTTCTCGATCAGCTAGACGTGCCCGTGGTATCGACCAATCATAATCCCGTCAAGGATTATTGCCTGGACATCTATCTCACATACAAACACATGCCGTACATTTCTATCTCTAATGCTTATCGCAGGCTCAATCATCCTGACGAGCTCAATTATGTTGCCACTGTATACAATGGCATCGATCTCGACTTGTATGAGACATCCGAACTAAAAGATCCCGCCGATCGACAATATCTGGTTTTTCTTGGTCGTATCTGCCAGGACAAAGGCACTGCCGAAGCCATTAGAGTGGCGCGTGCACTCAAACGAACTCTCAAGATAGCCGGTAAGGTAGACCCAGCCGACGAAGCCTATTATCAAGAGCAAGTCGCACCTCATCTTGGTGATTTTGGCGATTACAAAATCGAGTACATCGGCGAAGTCGACGATCAGCAAAAGAAAGCCTTATTGGCAAACGCCATCGCTACTATTTATCCAATAGACTTTGAAGAGCCCTTTGGTCTGGTGATGGCCGAGTCGATGGCATCAGGCACTCCTGTAGTAGCATTTAAACGTGGATCAGTGCCCGAATTGATTGAGGACGGTGTCACCGGATTGGTAGTCGAAACAGAAGCCCAGATGGTCGAGCGTTTTCCTGAAGTCCTGAGCATCAAGGCCCGCGACTGTGTCGAGAGAGTGAGAAAAAACTTTAGCAAGGAAGCCATGACCGATGCCTATGAGGCTGTCTATCAAAAGCTCGTAGGCGCGGCGCCAAAACAAAACGAGAAGTCCAATGTCTACGCAAGAGCAAATAAATAAAAAGATCGAGATTGCTAGAGATCCACTGATAGACCTGCTGGTCGACACGATCTCAGATCGTCCATTATTGATGGCCTTCGACCGCGATGGCACCATATCCAATATCGCATCCGACCCTAATCTGGCTCCAGTATATCCAGCCAGTCTGGCAGCACTCAATCGACTTGCCGATATCCCGGACACCGACATCGCCATCGTCTCGGCACGTTCTTTACGCATGCTACGGGGCGATTTTGGATCATTTCCCTTTACTCTGGCAGGCAATTACGGCCTCGAGATCGAATATGCCAACAATAAGGGCAAAGTCGACGTGGATGCTGGAGCAGCAGCACAAGCAAGCAATCTAGGAGCAGTAAAAAAAGAGCTATTAGAAATCGCAAGTGATATGCGATACGCATTATTTTTTGAAGATCATCAATTTACTCTTTGCCTGCACTATCACTGCACTCCAGCCGAGCTTTTGGATGAGGTTCATGCACGAGTCCAGGCTGTCGAAAGGCGCCATGGTGAGTTTGTTTTTGCGGCTCAACCTACCAGCTATGAGGTCTTGCCGCGTGTTACCTTCCACAAGGGTCTCGCGCTGGAAGCGATCACGAAAAGGCTCTACGGACAAGCAATTCATCCTAAGGCCGACAGTCAGATACATCTCAAATCGGCAGCGCAGATCGACCTGGAAGCCGCACAAGAAAAAAGCACCAAGGAAAATGGACAAGAACAGTCCAGAGAAAAGGCCAAAAGCAGGCTTTTCTTTTTTGCTGGAGACAGCGATGGCGATGAGCCAGCCTTTGCCTGGGTCAATCAGGCAGGTGGCATAAGCCTTAAAGTGGGGCCCCCCGGTGAGAGTCAGGCGCAATACTACATGAAGGATCCCGCTCACCTGGCCAGTCTTTTGAATAGACTGGCCGAAGTCAGATCATCACGATTTGCGTCTCAGCCATGATTTGTCTAGTGATCTAGGCTGCTAAAAATTGCTCCTTAAATTTGGCCATCAAGCGTGGCAGCTCCTTTTTAAAGGCCCGCGCAAATTGCAGACGCAAAATCGAAATCATCAGCCCCTGACCTTCTATGGCAAAACGCATCTCCAGATTTTCTTGGCCGGTCTTTAAGTCGGCAATAAAATGGTGAAAGATGAATCGCGATCCGAGGAAACTAAACTCATCGGTATAATGACGCTCAGCACCTTCTGCGACCATTTCTGTCACTTTCAACAGCACTTTGCGGCCGCCCTTCATTGTCAGGGTGCCGACCATGCCCGGGGCAAAAGGACCTTCAAACTCCATTCTTTCCATAAAATGATCCCAATCTTGCATATGCTCCCAATCGACCATCTTGGCCCAGGCCTTGTCGATATCTCCTGCAAATCGGATCTTGCTCTCAGCCAGTATCATATAAAATAAAAACGCTCTCTAAATGTGACTCCAAGGGGCAAAATCTGCCAAACTTGTCTGGTAGGCGAGACCTCACGGCTTGCCGCAAACACGAGGATACAGCATGCGCATTCGCAAACGCAAAATGATATTTGCCCTGGCAGCAGCGGCGGTCACTTATACAATGACCGAAGAAGCCAAGGCAAGAGCCAAGGAGCCCAAGTTTAGAGTGCTTTCGAGGCACGGCAATTGCGAGATCCGCCTTTATCCCAAGATCGTCGTCGCGCGCGTCCGTGTGGATGGAGATCGAGGCTCGGCGTTAAATGAGGGTTTTCGTATCCTGGCTGCTTATATCTTTGGCAAAAACAAGCCTGCAGGCCGCGAAGATGAAGCAAGCCAGACTCATTCTTTGTCGACGGCTAGCGCCAAATCTAAAGGACAAAAGATCGACATGGTCGCTCCTGTGACCATCGAGCTAGAGGGGCGCCGTTGGCTCATCACCTTTATCATGCCTGAGCAATTTGCCGAAAATATCGCGACTCTACCGGCACCAATCGACAATCGTATCGAGATCACTCAAATCGAAGAGCGCAAACTGGCCACCATTAAGTTTGCCGGCAGCGCTTCGGAGAGGCAATTTACTAAAAAGCGCGACGAATTGCTCAAACTCATAGGCGGCATGGGCATGTCGGCGGCAGGACAATCGATCCATGCTTATTACAATCCGCCTTTTGCTCTGCCATTTCTCAAGCGCAACGAAGTCCTGATCCCTATCACGGGTTAGGATCTTGCTCGCCGATCTGAGATGGCTGCGCGCCCCCGCGATAATACTGGCCTGTCTTGGCGCCGGTTTAATTCGATGCGCAATGCCAGGAGCGCTGGCAAGCGAGCTGGATGCGCAAACCAATGCCGAGATTATTCCTATTCCAGCCAACCAGGGCGATTGGATCGAGGAAGAGGCCTCTCCTTTTGCGGGCATTGATCTGGCAGTGCGACCATACAGCTCAGAAGCGGAGTTTCAGAGACTTACAGCAGAGGGCCAGCATCAGCAATCAAATCACAACTATGCTCTGGCCAAGCAAAAATACAAAGAGGCCCTCGATAATGCAGGTTGCTTTAGGCCGGACAATATGAGAGTCCTCAATACCCTGCGCAAATTGATCGAAGTAAGCGAGCGGACAGGCGACAAGACAGGAGCGGCCGCTTGCAAGCACCAGATAGCGCAAATGGGCAAATACATGGCAGTGCGTAATGCGGTCGGTTTTAAGCACAACGAATTTCAACCTTTTGCACCAGGGGCGGTGCTTGTCTTTGCCGACACGCTGGCCGGCGAAGGGGATTTTGAAAGCGCAGAGAGCCTATATCGCTCATTGCAGCTCAACTATGTAAAATCAGTGGAGACCTTTTTTGCAGTAGCAGTCGCCTCGGAACGGCTGGCCTATATATACTCCAAGCAAGGCAAGATCGACAAACTACAACTCGAATTGGCGCAGGTAGTCAATTCGGCGAGGGCCTGGGACAATCTCTCGCCCAACAACGATGCCGTAAAACGCGCTCGTCTCATTGTCTACAATTGCGAAGCAATGGTCGCGCGGCAATGCAATCATCCGGAGACTGGTCTGCAGTTTTGCAAACAAGCCCTGGCTTTGGCACATAGTGCCGCAGGTGGTGCGCATGCCACCAAGATCTCTCCATTTCGTTATTTGATGATCTATATGGAGCAAGGGCGGTGCTATCTGGCGCTCGATCAATACAAAGAGGCAAGAAGAGCTTTTAGACGGGCCCTGGATTATGTCGAGCCGCATGGACAGACACCCGCGATGTTTATCGATGACTTGCACGTTATTTTAAATGCAAAATCGTCGCAACAGTGACAAAAGTGTTGAAAGCGGCAAGCAGACAAGCATCGTGACGATATCTTGATAGAGCAAGGTTTGCTTTAACGAGGTATTGAAAATGAAAAAGTTGACAGTCATGGCAATGGCGACAGCATTAGGAGTCGGGATGGCTTGCGGGTTTAAAGATGCAGCGAGAGCGGATTCGCATGAAAATCTGCGTAGCACGGCTTATCTGCCGGTACGCTTGCTGGGCTCGGCTACTGCACTGGCAGTTGGCGTACCTACGCATGTAGCCAAAAGACAGATCGAAAACGCCTGCCAGTACGCAGAGTCGCTCTCAGACGAAATGAACGCGCGTGATGGCAATGTAGCGCTGATGCTGGCTTCTGGCCCAGGTCAAATCCTCAAGACGGCCAAAGTAGGGGTTGAGGCAACGGTGGAAGGTATTTTGAAAGTGGAAGATGGATGGCGTGCGCCCTTCAGCGCTCAATCATTTGCTATAGATGATTAGATAGAGAGCGGCGCCCGGCCCTGATCAATGCGGTAAAATATGCTTTTCGAACGCTTTATACAGAAAGGACCGAGCGATGAGCAGCGTGACTATCAAAGAGCAGATCTCTCAAGACCTCAAAGAAGCAATGAAGGCACGAGAGCAAGTAAAGGTGGACACTCTGCGTTCAGCGCTCTCGGCCATGAAATACAAAGAAAATGAAGTCGGCAAAGAAAAAGTGCTCTCTAACGAAGAAGAGCTTGCCGTGATTCAAAAGCAGGTCAAGCAGCGCAATGATTCGATTGCCGAGTTTACCAAGGCCGGGCGCCAGGAGCTTGCTGACAAGGAGATCCTGGAACGGGATATCTTGATCAAATATCTGCCAGCGCAAAAGTCTCCCGATGAGATCAAGGCCATAGTGCAGGGGATCATCGATGGACTGCCGGTAGAGGGGCGCAGTGCCGGGGCTGTGATGAAGGCAGTGATGCCCAAAGTCAAAGGCTTGGCCGATGGCAATGTGGTTAAGCAGATCGTGTCTGACTTGCTCGGGCAGTGATATTGATCCAGCTTATTTTGTTAGATACTGACCTGTGTTATGAGGGCCATCCGTATGGGATGGCCTTTATTTTTGTTGGTAAAAATTGGGGGCCGAAGCGTGGCGCATTGCCTTAAAGGGAGTAGGTGGGGTGATATATGTCTGATGGACTTATAAAGCTTTAGGGTGCAAATTGGGATTTTGGATTAAATCATGGGGATGGCGCAGGGTGTCGGGGGGCGAGTTTGGCTGATCTGGTTTTTGTTAGAAATTCCAGAGCTATTTTCTAACAAAAGTAAAACGGCCCAATCAGCACAAACCGACCTGCCTTATTTCACCTAAACCTGAACCTAAACCTGCAGCCTAAAAATAAAAATGCAAAGATCTCACAAGCTATTTAGATTGCAAAGGCCCATGCAATTTACCTGCCGCATCATTCAAAGCCGACTCATCATTCCAGGAGCTGCCAGTAGTTGTAGTAGTACCAGTAGTAGCCGGCGCTGCAAGTCCAGCAGACGGCTGTGCCGGCCTCCCCGGTGCACCCAGTATGTGCCCGACGATACGCCCAGACCCATCCACCATCTCACCCGCCGCATTTACCGACACGCTCAGAGTCTGACCTCCCAGATCCACAGCCTGACCGGCCGCATCCGTCGAGCTCGCCAAGACTCGCCCCACCAATCTGCCACTAGTATCCACAATATTGCCAGCCCCATCGATTGCAACACCAAGGGTGGTGCCAATCAAGGCCAAGGTCGATGGCGGAGGAGATTTGGGTGCCTTGCCGATATTAGCTAACGAAGGACGAGCCGTCGGCGCAGCAGCGGCCGATACAGCAGGTGCCACAGGCGCTGCTGCATTGACTACCGTATTGCCATTGGCAGGCGGGGTGTATGGCACGGCATCACCGTTGCCGATACCCACGGCATGCCCTGCACTACGCACCACTGTGCCCGTGCCTTTGGCTGCATCTTGTACGACTACTTCGCCCACATGACCAGCACTCTTTACCACAACTCCAGCACCCTTGGCAGTGTCCACGACGACTGTCTCGGCCCCCTTGGCCACACCGCGCACCACCTTGGTCACCAGATTGTCTGCCAGGCAAGGACAAGGATTTGCCAGCGCAAATAGCAAAGCTTGCACCAAACTTGCACCTAGAGCCAGTCTCGAAACCAGCAAATATCTTCCGCCACGCATTTCCATATAATTTTCTCCCTGCCTCCGATCATCTTAAATCGCGGCCAAGAGCCCATTATATTTCAACCACCCTTAAAATCTATGTAGCCGCGCGCATGCAACCACCACAGCAAACCGCCGGATACACCAATCATCAGGCCCAGACACAGATAATAGCCAAAAGTTATATGCACTTCAGGTATGTTGAAATTCATCCCATAAATACCGGCGATCAAGCTCGGCGGCAAAAATAGCGTCGCGATGACTGTGAGAATCATGGTTGTTTCATTTGTTTTCAATCCCAGACCTGAGACGTATACATCCATCAGGTTGTAGGACATGGCCCGATAGGTCTCAAATAGCTTGACCACAGCCTCAGCTTCATTGCCTCGATGCAAAAAATGCTGCTTGCCTTCGATGCCGATAGCTGGGTTGGTCGAGCGCAGCATAGCCTGGATAACGGTCTCGATAGGCCAGACAAAATTGAGAAAGATCCAAACCAGCTGCTGCGCCCGATTGATCAAAAGCAACTCTTGCTTACCAGGGCGCCTGATCACCATGTTCTGGATTTCTTCCAGACGAGTACCGCCAAGCTGCAGGACCTCCACGTAGCTTTCGATCACGTCCTGCATCAGCTCGGCCGCGATACGATCGGCGCCGCGACAGCGAAAATGCTCGCCACGCTCCATCAATTTATGACTGACCATAGACATGACGTTATCATGGCTAAACTGGCGGGAAACTACGATTTTTTCGGTGAGAAAAAAGTTGACGGTTTCGATGGCATCCACCACATCCGATACCACCGGCTTTTTCACAGTCCAGAAAACACCATTGTGAAAATCTTCAAAAAATGCTCTCTTGTGCGGCGACCGCAGGTATTTGATCTGCTCCTGCGTCAGATCGAGGGCATTATCCAACTGCTGCCAAAATTCTGGCCCTGGTGCCCCACTGATATGCAGCCAGATCGCGCTCTTGGTCTGTAATATATCGGGCAAGTATTCGAATCCTAAAAACGGTGCCTCGATCAAACCTTCGTCACCGGCCGCAAAAAGCCTGATGCGCATCTCCACTTGCATATTGAGGCTGGGTATCATCTCGAGGGTATCCTGCGAGAAATGCAACCGGCCAAATTCAAATCCTATTTCTTTCATCTGGGGCATTTTACCAGTAAACCGTGCGTTACAATAGCAAGCCTATAAGAGCAAAAATTCGCTATTACAAGACCTCGCTAAAACAAGATTTATATGCGCATAAACACCTGGAAATCCGTCCTTCCTTTAGCATTGAGCTTTTTTATCGCTCATGCCGATCATGCTAGAGCAGAAACAGGATTTGAGGACCTCATCCTCAATGGCGTCAAAACCGGCCCTCTCAAAGCAAAACCGCAGCAGCAGCCCAGCCTGCAAAACTCTAGATCGGTCGCCACTTCTCGCGATGACGCCGAGACCAGAGGAGACGCTGCCTACAAAGCAGGTAAATATCTCGATGCTGCCATGTTTTACAATGCCGGTATCACTAGCTATGACGACAAGTATGCTCCCCTGTATATCAAGAGAGCACGCGCACTCGCACAATTGCAAAGAAATGCAGAAGCCCTATCCATGCTCGATAAGGCAAAATCAGTCGATCCGCAGCTCATGCAGCAAAAAGACAATCAAGACTTGCAAAATAAAGTGCTGGCAAGCATCAAGAGCTCTCATGCCAATTCGAGTGACACACCGCCACCTGCAGCGATCAAGGCTTTGATGACACAAGGCACTGCTTCTGAAAGCAAAAAAAACTATGCCGCAGCTTTGGTCGACTATGAAAAGGCTTTAAAGATCGATCGCAGCTATGGCGGTCTATTTGCAAGTCTTGCTCGCTGCTATCTGGCCCTCGATGACAAGCAAAAAGCCGTTCTAGCAGCCGACTGGCTGGCTGAGACAGGAAAAAAATCACGACGCCCTGGCGATCTCGCTTATGCTGCCACTATATGCAATGCCGCCGGCCGCCACGACCGAGCCGCCGCCATTTCCGCCAATGGTCTAGAGATCGCCCAAACATTAGAAATAAAGGACGAGGAGATCGTCAACGATCTTGCCGCGCAGAAAGCAATCGCAGGCGCTCACATCGACCTGGCCGATTGCGACCAGACTATAAAGTCATTGCAGGACAAAAAGGCACTACTCCAGGTCTCGCTCGCACTCATGGCACGTAACGCTGCCGTCGGCAACAACAAATTGATCGAGGACGAGTACTCCAAGGCTCTCGACCTTGACGCTAGCAAGCTCCGCGCCCATGCCACCGCATTTGATGCGTATCTTTTTGGCAAAAATCCACAACAAGCCTTTGCCGCCGGACAAAAAGCATTTGAGATAGACGGTGAGCCAAGATTTTTGCTGGCCGAGCATGACCGCCTCATCGCACAAAAAAATTTGAACGAAGCCCTGCCTCTAATCGATAAAATCATCCAGTCGCAACCAGGCTACAGCAAATACCGCATCTACCGAGCCAGCAATCTGTATCAACAGGGACGTGCCGCAGACGCGCTCAAGGACCTTGCTTTAGTCTTGCAAGCCGAGCCGGACAACGAGCAGGCATTGGGATTTAGAGCCAGCATTGCCGCGTCCCAGAACGATTTTGCCACATGCTTTGCAGACTCGCAGCGCATGTCAGAGCTCAATCCAGACTCGCAAAGATGGTACAAAAACGCAGTCCGTGCAGGTCTGCGTGCTGCTCGCTTTGCGGATGTCGAACGCATAGCACAAAAAGGATTGACAAAATTTGGCTTCGACGACGATTTAAAATCAGCCAAGGCACTATCTTTGATGGCACAAGGTGGCAAAAAACTCTCTGAGGCTCAGACCTATTTAGAGCACGAATGCGAGATCAAGCCACAAGATGGATTGCTCTTGGCTCTGAGAGCCCAGGCTCTATACAAACAAGGCAAGGCAGTCGAGGCAAGCCGAATGCTCGCCGAATTTATCAAGCACGGCTACCCAGATCCTGATCGCTATCTGAGTAGACTGCTTGCAATAAAGGCAGGCCTGGCACTACAGATGGGAGACTACAAATCTGCTGCCGACGATCTTGCAGCACTAGCCGGCACCATGAATGCCGACAGTCAATCGGCACGTCGCTCTCTCTATTTTTATGCTGCGGCCAATGTCTGCCGTATTGCTGGCGATCAAGGCAAAGCCGCGCAGTTTGAGAGCGAAAGCGACAATATTAAATCAAAGTCCTTTTCAGACAAAGATCAAGACAAGCAAATCGCGGCCATGCGGGCTGCCTTTGCCAAAATATCGAGTGATCGGAGCAAAAACGCCGGTTTGTTTAAAGCCGTGGCCCCGGCCGGCCCTCATTACATAGACGAGACGACGATCGAATCAGATATCGTTGATGCACTGAACGGCGGCTCAGGATCAAGCTTGATCCAGGGCTACAGCTATGTCTTGCACGCCTTTAGCTAGACAGCAAAACAAACATAAAAAGGTCTGGCTCTTTATCAATAGCCTCTGTAGGCATTGCCTCTGGCCATCGCCCGGATGCCAGGCACGTTTTGCAATGAGCCATAACGAGCTGTGGCGTATCTGATACCTGCTACCAGGTTGGATGTCGGATCGGTCATATCCTTGTCATAACCAGGCAGAGCATACTGTCTGAAAGTAGGCCCGATGGTCTGCATCAAGCCCTTAGATGGAGTGCCCTTACGAGCATTGCTATCCCAGTCATTGACGGCATTGGGGTTCCAAGAGGATTCTTTTTGGACGATCGTGTTCACAGCTGCGATATTGGCATCAGAAGGCGATACTCCAGCAAGCCGCAAAGCATTTTCGATCAGATGGCGACGATCGCCAGTCGGCACCTGGCCCACTACGCGCTCATTGCTTTCCGATCTCTGCCTGGCAGTAGCGATATCAAACAGTGTCTGTCCAGCCTGGGCCATTTCCCGCGCTTCTGGAGTATTGAGATCTGCCTGGCTTATATTATCGGCAGACTTGCCCGACATCATGGCGGCAGCAAGCTGACCGGGATTGTCCCCGATCTTGCCCTTCATGCTATCGACCATGGCCGTGGCCATGCCTTCTTGCGCGTCCTTGGGCAAAAATTGCCGCATCTCTTCTTTGGAGATCTCACCATCTCCCGACTTCATCTTGGCCGCAAATTCTTTCATCTTGGCCATAAATTCGGGGTTTTTCAATTTTTCAGCAAAGGCCTTGGGCAATTTGCCTTCTTTGACAAGTTTATCGATCAAGGCAGGGTCGGGCGGATCGCCGAGGCCAGCAAGAAAGCCACCGAGCTGATCGCCCGAAAAGCCATAGCGGCCCACTCTATAACCATGACCGTCCGGCGACTTGCGTACTGTGTCATATGATTCGCGCTTTTCGGGATTGAACAATCCGGCCCAGGCTTCTTTTGTAGCAGCCTGACGATCGGTCTCATTAGGCTGCCTTGGCACGTCTCTAGTGCGGAACGAACCCATGTTTTCGGCTTGGGTCATCGGCATGTCTGCACCGCCAGAGCCGTTAAATCTCCTGGTCTGGCCTACGGCATGTCGGGTTTCGGGCGACATGGCGGCTTCGGCGGGTGCGGGCTTGGTCTTGGCCTGAGCTTGCACGGCATCCGAGATAACATCGTCTTTGTCCTCGAGCACGACGCCTTTTGCAGCTTCTGGATATCCAGCCTTGACTCGATCAGAAAGGTAGCTCACCAGCTTGTCTGCAGCCTTTTGCTGCTCGTCGGTAGGATCAACCTGGCCGTCCTTGCGCTCCAGTACGACCTTGATGTCCTTGCCCTTGGATGCATCGGGATTGCCGTGCATCTCGATCTGACCGTCGGCCTTGACGACAAAATTGGGCTTGTCCTTTTGCTTGTCGACCGGATTATCGCGGTCTTCCATGGCAACCTGGATCTTGGGCGGAGTCTTATCGGTGACCGGATGTACCGCAGGCGGGACATCTAGGGCACTTGTCTTATCGACGATGGCACCGGCCTTGACCAGTTGCTCGGGTGTCTTTTTGTGATCGAGAGCGCGCTTGCCGGGAGTCGTCGAATGACCGTCACCTGTGGGGGCGGTCTCAGCACGAGCGGCAGCGCTGGAGTCACCGACAGCGGCGGCGGGTGGACTCGACAAAGACACGGCGGCTTCTGAACCAAGTCTCATCCTTGCTGCGTGATGATGAGACGTCTGGGTTTCCTGCACCTGATCCGCAGGTTTAGCTACTTCTTTGTTGCCGCCTTCCTTGCTCATAACCCCTCCGAGAGATCCCCGTTCGCATACTGATTTTTTGCCCAAAGTAAGTGATATCAATTTCCCGGACAAAAGACCATGGTGAAAACCGCAAAAAGACGTGAAAATCAAGTGACATCGGCTTTAAGCGTGATGTCCACATGAAAGTTGTTAAAAATAGGATCATCCAGGCTCCCGCCAGGCCTACATATCACTGGCGGCAACAATTTGTTGGCCGAGGCCGCACCCGGCATTCTGATCTCCAGACCCTCCGCATCTATATCTAAGAGCCAGCCATCGGCCATTTTTTCGATGAGCCATTCCAAAAGAGCAGTCGCTGCTGCCAATCGATCGCTCTCGACGCAGTGAAAGCTCAGATCCGGCCGGCCGTATTTGCGCATGCCGCGCGTGTAAAGCCAATTGGTGTCAAAGACGGTGTCAGGCGACTGAAGGATCAAAACATGATCCAGGGGATTGGGCATGGCAGGCTCATACACAGAGCGCAACCAGTCCAGCTCGCACCACCAGCGAAACTGCATCGGATCGTAGAGCGCCACACCACCATTGCCAAAGAGGGCAGAGACAAATCCCATCGTGTCCCGCATATAATCGAGATTATCTAGCCGATCTCCGTCAAACTCACCGATCATCAAGACACATTCGGGCGCGGCATCGACCTCTCGCTGCAACTCAGGCGCCAATTGCTCAAAGGACTCGCGCAATGGCTTGATACTGTGACAATCGTCGAGCACGTCTTGCTTGAGCTCGCCAGTTAGCAAGGAGACCTTGAGCCCATCGGGTATACCTGCAAACTTGTACCGTGCAGCCGAAAGCTCGAGCGGCTGAGCAAATCGACCGAAGATCGCATAATAGAGCTGAGCGCTTTGAGTGACAGCCCCTGCCGGCCTTGGCTGCGGGATCTGGTTTCGGGGCCAACTCTGCAGTTGTAAAGGCTCGAGCAAGGGTATGACCTGTAAGATAAAGATAGAGACAATAGACTAAATTATAAGCACTAATGGTCAGGGGAGCAGGGATGGCAAAAAAAAGAGTGATCATCCTCGGAGGCGGCTTTGCCGGCGTCAAATGCGCAAGGACTCTGCTCAAGTCCGACCTCAAGGATCAGCTCGAAGTCATAGTCTTCAATCGTCAAAACCATATGGTTTTTCACCCTTTGTTGGCGGAGATCGCAAGCGCAGCCCTGCAGGTGCAGGATGTCGCCGCTCCCCTGAGGCAAATGCTGCTCGGCGCGATCTGCCGCACCGAAGATGTGCTGGGCGTCGACTTTGATGCGCGCACCATAGAGTACGAGGCCTACAATGGCAGCCGTGCCACAATCAATTACGATTATCTCGTCCTTGCTTGCGGCAACGAGGCCAACCTTGCCCTCATCCCGGGAGTGGACGAGCACGCTTTCGGTTTCAAGACCATAGGCGACGCTCTTGCGCTTCAAGGTCATATCATGGAGCAATTGGAAAAAGCAGAGGTTTGCGACAATCCGCATGAAAAATCGGCCTATCTCTCTTTTATCGTTATTGGCGGAGGATTTTCTGGTGTTGAGTTAGCCGGAGAAATCAACGAATTGGTGCGACGCAGCCAGCGCTTTTACAAAAATATCTCTGAAGAAGAGATCAGGGTCACCATTATCCACAGCCAGGATCAAATCCTCCCCGAAGTAGGGCCGCGGCTCCGCGAGTTTGCCCAGCACCAAATGCGTAAGGCAGGAGTGACGATCATTCTAAACAAACGCGCCAAGCGTGTTTCGGCAGCAGGCGTTAACTGCTCCGAAGGTTTTACTATCCCGGCCAAGACTGTAGTTTGCACGATCGGTTGTGCACCGCATCCGGTGATACAGAGGCTCAATGTCGCCAAAGAAAAAAACCGCCTCGTAGTAGAGCCAGACATGAGCCTCCCGGGCTATGAGGATGCCTTTGCCATCGGTGACTGCGCCAATGTCATCAATGCTCTAGACCAGCAGCCATGCCCGACGACCGCTCAATTTGCGGAGAGACAGGGTACTGCTTGCGCAAAAAATATCATCGCTCAGATCAAAGGACAAAAAACTCATGCCTTCAAATACAAGATGATGGGCCAGCTATGCTCGATCGGAGCACGCAATGCGGTGGCGGAGTTTAACGGTATGACCATGGCCGGTTTTCCTGCCTGGTTTATGTGGAGGGGCATTTATCTAGCCAAACTCCCGTCTTTTGCACAACAGTGCAAGGTAGGCATGCAATGGTTTATCGATATCATTTTTCCGCGGACCCTTGCGCACGTCAAAGCTGATCGGACCAAACGGCTGAGCCGAGCATTTTTTGCGGAAGGGGAGTACATCTTTAAGCAGGACGATATTGCCAACGAGTTTTACTCGATCGAAGAAGGCGAAGTAGAAGTAATCAAAGAGTCCGAAGATTCAGAAGAAATAGTAGCGGTACTGGGCCGCGGTGATTTTTTTGGAGAAAGCGCCCTGGTTGGCAATACCAAACGCACTGCTTCGGTGCGCGCGCGTACCGATTGCGAAATGATGGTGATGGGACGCGGCATTTTTTCTGAGATGGCCGGCAGCCTGACACCACTGGCTGACGCCATAGCGCACGCGATGAAACGACGCTCGAGTCTTGCCAGCACCTTGAGCAAGGCAGCCAGCATACTCGACAAGTTTAAGCTCGATGTGGTGCTCGAGCCTCTGCCAGCGGAGACTCTCACCGCCGATGATACCGTCAAGCAAGCGATCAAGATCATTAACGAGCAGCGTGTCGATTTTATCGCCATCGTCGATGAGGATGGCAGACTACAAGGCATAGTGACGAGATCCGATCTATTGCGCATTATCGATGTAGCGCACGCGGATACACTGCGAACCAATACGAGCAATAACAACAATAACCCTGCCAATAGCCGTATCAACATGCTGGTGCGCGACATCATGGTCAAAGATCCTGTCGCACTCACGCTAAACGACTCGATCACCACTGCTCTGGTGACCATGCGCGATCATAATCTCAAGCGTTTGCCGGTCGTCATATCGGCTCATCAACGTAATCTAGCAGGCTATGTCCGCATCGAAAATATCATGGATTGCTTTGTCCGATCGAGCGAGGATCAGGACTTTTTCGAGCGACGCCAGAGGACTGGCGAGATCGTCAAACCAAGGATCAACTCGATGTAAAATATCGAGCAATGCCAAGCCAATCTTTAACATTTTTGGTAAGACCCAAATGAGACGACCGGTCTAGTCTATATTTAGAACAGGCGGCATCATAAACCCAACCGCCGCCAAGCATTTATAAAGGAGTAAAACAATGTCTACCGCTGTCAAACCAGAAACAGAACAAACCTTTGAAGCTAATGTCCTCAAGTCCGATAAGCCTGCACTCGTTGATTTTTGGGCTTCCTGGTGCGGTCCTTGCCGCCAACTGGCTCCGACCATCGATGCTGTGGCTGCCGAGTTGGAGTCCGAGGTCTCGGTCTTTAAGGTAAATGTCGACGAAAACCCCAATCTTGCCCGCACCTACAAGATCCAATCGATCCCAGCCTTGATCCTCTTCAAAGACGGAGCCGAGCTTAGACGTGCTACAGGCAATATCTCCAAACAGCAAGTCGTAGATTTTATCCAGAAAGGATAATTCTAAAAGATGCGCCGCCCTGCATTTTCCAACAAGCAGAGGCAATTGAGCACATAATCGATACAAGACGTGTCGGTGGCTTTTAGACCACGACGATTGTCGGCAATAAAGACAATCATTGCTGCAAGAAAAAATGCTGTCCAGACGGCATACAAGATAGTACGAGAGACCTTTCCGAGAGTACCCGGCAAGGTCTCTTGCATTCTCAGGCCAAGATACTGAATATGAAACTCCAGATGGGCTTTTTCATCGGCAACGATGGTGGCAAACAATTCGGAGAGTTCTTCGTATTCAGGGCTATGGGCAACGCAATCATAAAAGACCTGTCCGAGGATCTCAGCTACCAACAAGACGAATAATTCGGTTTTGAGACCCAGCGCCCGTCTAAAAACGATAAAAAAAGCATCAGTCCAGTGTCCTTTTAGCAATCGACCATCCAAAAGGCCAATCACCCTGGCAAGATAATCGGCATGGTTGTTTTCTTCTCTTAAAAAGAGATCCATGGTCTCGAGATAGACCGGCCCTTCAACTTTTAAGGCTTGACTCTTAAGATGCTTGCCCTCACCGGTCTCGCCAATCTGAAAGCGCGCGAGCGTAGCAGCCAGTGCAGCATTACGCGCCTTATCCCGGCACATCAATGCCTGAGGCATGACGAGATTGGCGTACTTGCTCTTGTTGGAGCGAAAATAATCCAGCCAACCAGTGTAATCGAGCTTCCGCCCTTCATCCACTTGTTTGCCGACCAATATTTGATTTGCAAAGCCTGCCATGCGATCTCCTCTCTAGTGTATCGATCTGCTAAAAGCCTCTGGGCCATAGCCTATCAATCTCTAGAGAGGACAGTCAGACAAAGTCAAACTCGAACAAGCAGCTAACATCAAGCTAAACTAAACTGTCAAAGCATAAATCTAACCATTGCCCCTGCGGCGCAAGTCGATGACCGCATCATCGTGCTGGATGGCTGGAAACTCAACTGCCGCATACAAGTGCATATTGCGTCGACGCATGGTTTGTCTGGCTCGCTGTGCTACATATGGATTTTCGTCCTCCATCAGATAGCTGAGCACTTCCTGATCCACCGTATAGCTTTCGGCCAATCTAAAGCGCACGTCCTCGGAGGCATCCTGAGCCAATGTCCACATTAGAGAGGGTGGGAGATTGGGATTTTCGCTGACGGCCTCGCGGACTTGCGCGTCGGTATGCGAGCATAGCGCTTCAAGAGAAGGCAGGGATAACCTGGGATGTTCAGCAACTCTACGGATGAGGCCGAGATGGTTGCTGGCGATGATGCTGTCCAGTACCTGGGGAGGTGTGTTTGGGTTGTTGGCCAAAAGCCAGCGTACTCTCAACTCACCGTCGACGGACTCGGCGGTACTAAAGACAGTATCGCGGTTTTCGTTTTCTTCGATCATAAGATTTTCACCCTGCCATAAATCAAAAGCATACAGAATCAAAAGCATTAAAAAAGCCCATGCAAGAGCCGCGCAATGCCCTCTTACTATCTAACCGCGCCAAGGAGCGCGCAACTAGCCGGGAAACCCATAATATCGTTAGGGGCAACCATAGATTTGATGCAGCATATACAGGAACCAATCAGTCTATTGCATGTCACAGGGGGTGCGCAGAAGCGTAGACACAAGGAGCGTAAACAATGAACTGGACTCAAGTAGAAGGCAATTGGAATCAAATGAAGGGCAAAGTCAAAGAAAAATGGGGCAAGCTCACAGATGATGATATGGCCGTGCTCGATGGCAAACGCGATCAAATCGCCGGCAAATTGCAAGAGCGCTATGGCTATGCAAAAGAACAAGTCCAAAAAGAAATGGATGAGTTTTGCAAGTCTTGTGATCTCAACTAGTATCTCGGTTTGCTAAATAATTGCAGATATAAAAAGCACCGCCGCGGCGGTGCTTTTTAGTCGCAATATCAGTGATTTGCAGGAGCTGTGTATAGGCGGCTAATGGCAGAGAGGATCTGCTCACGGCTGTCTTTTGCTGAGATAGCAGGATCTATTTCGAGCTTTTCTGCTAGTGTGGTCAACTCATCATCCTTGATGATGCGTCTAAACCAGTCTGAGTAATCACGGCGCTTGAGATGGTAGAGCCACGTCTCCTCATCGATGCCCTCAGCCATTTGCGAGAAGATAGAAAGATTTTGTGCTTTGAGGTTGAGCTGATTGCGCGGGCCGCGAAAATAAAAGCATCCTTCGCGTACATCACCCTCGGCGTATTTGCGTATGTGTCTCCTTCGCTCCGTGGTGCCGGGTTCGGGTGTGACTATAAACACCTGGTCAGGTTGCGAACGAGTCCAAACAACTACCTGGTTATCTTTGCGCTCATTATCTATCCGATTTTTTTCGACATTGGGCAATTGGATATCCGGATCAAATGACTTGAGCGTCTCAAGAGGATTTTTACCGACCGCAATGATCGAATCGATCTTGTCACGAACAATCTGCGCCACCATATCGGGATGCACGGTAAGTGCGATAAATTCACGCCATTCGACTGGGATATTGTGAGCGGATGCTTTCCATTCTGGATAAAGCATGTGGTGCGCCTCATCTACTATAATCCAATGGGGCCTCCCGGTCTCGGCGCGGAGCGATTGGATGCGACCGAGCAAATCAGCAAAAAAGAGAGGGCGATCGGCAAGAGGAATAGCCAGCAGATTGACCACTACATTGGCCTGACCGCGCAAAGCCTTGATGACGGCATCCACCTCTGCCTTATTATCGATACTGCCAACGATCACGGCCTTGTCCATGGAGCTAAAATCGCCTTCGGGATCGATAAGACAATACTGATAGCGAGCCTTTTCTATGCGTTCGACAATGCCCAGACAGGTGGTCGACTTGCCACTACCCGACGGTCCGGCAATCATCAACCCATGTCCATAAGGAGTAAATTGAGCGACTCGGCCATCCGGAGTAGCGCCGATTGTGATACCACGATTGGTGATGGCGTCTTCGCGAGATTTGAGATCGTCTGCCAACAACTCGGCGATGAGCTCTTCGCATCCAGCTCCGCGTGGTGATTTGGTGACAAAGTTCGCTTTTTCTTTAAGGGCAGGCAGGGCATTCTCGACAGCGACAGCGCACTCGCATAAATCGAGAAAAGCATGATCATTCTCGGCATCACCGACGGCCACAACATTGTGTGGCGAAAGACCAAGCTCTTTGAGGGCCTCGGTCAGACCAGATGCCTTATTGATACCTGGAGGCAAGACCATGACTGCTCCCTTATTAAAAATAATCTGGTTTTCGAGTCCAAGCTCGCCAATGGCCTTGATGACATTGACCTCGTTAGGCTGCATAGTGTCGATCACAACCTTGCCCACCACCAGCGGTGCCACACCCATCTCGCTGAGTCTTGCAACCAGCCTGATGTCAGGCTCAGGAGCCAAAAGCCTCAGTTGTTTTGTAGCGGGCTTGTAGAGGACTGCACCATTTTCTGCGACTACGATACTGAACAAATCAAGACGGTCAAACACCGCTTCCAGATGGACTACTTGCCGTCCTGATACTAAGATCAATTGTCGACCGGAGGCCTGTAGACGTTCGAGAGCCTCGATCGTACTCGGCGCTACCACCCCGCCTTGAGCTATCGTACCGTCATAGTCGCAGGCTAGAGCCATGTAGCGCATCTATCTCTTCTCCAACAATAGGGGTACTCTCGTCCGACACGGCTAAGTCAAAAATACGATAAGCAGGCTTATCCGGCATGCAAGATTGCAAAAGCGGCAAAGCCACATTGTAGACGGGACGGCCAGACATCAAAGCACCTTCTAACGTACCTCTATGTGCATGGCCGTGAAACACCACGGAGGCATGATGGCGCAAGAGGGGCTCTTCGAGGCGGCTATTGCCTAAAAATGGAAAAATCTCCACAGGCTCCCCTTCGACAGTAGCGCGTATGGGAGAGTAATGTAAGAGCACCACTTTGTGCGTGGTACGCAGTCGTGCCAGAGCTGATTCAACTTTCATGACTTCGGATTGTGCATCTTTCACTATATTTTTGATGCCTTCCTCACCCCAGGCACCGAGACTATAACGGCCAAAGCCACCGATGTATCCTTTGGCACCGGCAAAGCCTACACCATAAAACTCGCAGGTCTCGCCGTCGAGCACCTTGACACCACCCTCGGTGAGTATCTGCTTGACTGTTTCTGGCGTACCAGACTCATAATCATGGTTGCCCAAGACGCACACTATGGGTATTCTCACGACGCTATTGAGTTCTCTTATCAGGACTTGAGCTTCTTCGGCTGTCCCGTAGTCGGTCAAATCGCCGCATAGAACGAGGATATCGGCATCTTCGTTGACCCTGGCAAAAATCTTTTGGTATATGCCGGTCGACTGTCTTGTGCAATGCAAGTCGCCAACCGCTGCAATTTTTACCGTGCTTTTTGTATCCATCCCATTAAGTCCAATCTTGAGGGAACCTAAAACGACTTATCCCATCTTGGCTGTCACGACGGAGATCGAAATGATTAGTTTCCGCAGTTTATGTAGATCAATCGAGTATCAAGATTATGGACATAGAACTCAATCCCCAATTGGATGAAGAAACCAAAGAGTTTTACATCAATACACTCAAAACTCTCAACCAGGCCGGCATACCTTATTTGTTAGGAGGGGCCTACGCTTTGGCCAATTATGCAGGCATCTACAGGCACACTCGCGACCTCGATCTCTTTGTGAGAAAACAAGACTGCGCTTCAGTGTTAGATGCTTTGAAAGAGTCTGGCTATCATACTGAGTTGACCTTTCCGCACTGGTTGGGCAAGGCTTATCTAGATCTAGATCCCAAGCAGAAAAAGTTTATCGATATCATTTTCAACTCTGGCAACGGTCTGGTCCCAGTGGATGATTACTGGTTTGACAATGCAGTAGACTGCGTGGTCTTTGGCTTGCCTGTAAAATTGGTGCCGCCGGAGGAGATCATATGGTCCAAGGCATTTATCATGGAGCGCGAAAGATATGATGGTGGCGACATCGCTCACCTCTTGCTCTCGATGGCAGATAAGATGGATTGGCAGCATCTGATCTCGAGGTTTGGCGAGCATTGGCCGGTCTTGCTAGCACATCTTATTCTCTTCAACTACATTTATCCCAACGAAGTAAATCGCATTCCACCACAAGTGATGAACTATCTTTTGACGAGAGCCAGGTCCGAGACTGATAAGTCGGTGGTGGCCAAGCAAAAGCCAGGCGATCAGGAAGACGTCTGCCGAGGGACTCTCTTGTCGAGGGAGCAGTACCTTGTAGATATAGGCGCCTGGCATTTTGCGGATGCACGTGCCGAGCCAATGGGCAATATGAGCCCTGAACACCTGGAGATCTGGACCAAGGCGATAGCTTCGAAATAAACGCAAACCCCGCCTAAGGGCGGGGCTTTGGAAAACTCAAATCCGAAACTAAATAAGAGACAAAATCAAAGAGGACGTGGCTCAGACCAGGGTAAAGGAGTTGGATCCGGTATTTTAGGTGTTGAGGGCGGATTTGGATTGGGATCCGGCACCGGCGTATGTGGATTGGGCCATGGAGAAGGCTCCGGTTGACGCGGATTGCCAGGCACACCAGGCTGAGGCACTATTTGCGAAGGAGCCGGATTAACTGGATTGGCACGATCGGGCACGACATCAGGCGGCATCGGCACCGGCACTATCTGCCTGGGTTGGCTGGGCGCCCCATCATAAGGCGAGGGCTGGACTTCCGGTCTAATTGCTGCAAACACAGCCGGTGCGACTCCCTCAATCGAAACTAAAAGGGATACAGCCATAAATGCCACTCTCGAAAGCTTTATTCGAATGCTCATAGTACTGTACCTCTATTACTCATTGCGGCCAGACCAACCAGGTAAACGGAAGTTCCCAAATATTTCAAATATTTCAATTTTCTTTTAAACCAGCCGCCAAATCATCTCCGATAAGTCTCAGGAACTACCCCGACTTAATTAGGTCTTTATTTTTGCTATATACAATGAGCGGGGCTCTAGCAATGAAGCATCGAGTGATCTGTACATTCTGCCATAACGATCAGCTCGAGAATGCGCTCTCACAGCTTAGAGAAAGGGGTTTCACTTACAACGAGAGCGATGTTGTCCTGAGTAGATTTGATCTTTCGCATGATGATGCCAAAGACGACGAATCATTTTACGCTACCAAGGCCAGCATCTACATGGGCGCATTGCTTGGAGCAGCGATGAGCGGTGCAAGCAATATGCATGGCGTGAGCGATTGGCTACTCCTGGCCACCGGAGCCATTTGTGGCGCGACTCTCTGTGGGACCATCGGCGCCATCATCGGAGCATCGATAGCTGGCGCAAGATCATCTATCGATACAAGCGCAACACAAGGCCAATTTACTCCTGAGCGCGCAAACTCAAACAATGTTATTACTTTCAAGACCAAGTCAGCATTACCAACTTTGGACGCCTCGCCCCTGAGATCTAATCTCAACACTATGGTCGAGACCAACTTGATAGTCACCGTGCTGGTCGATCCTGATGACAGCATCCATGCAGTAGAAAAAATCTGCCGCCTGGCCGGAGCCGGACAGACACTGCAGGTCAGCGACGCAGCCTAAAGCGCATCTAAAGACTGACGCAGAGTTTTCATCGATTTTCTTATCTTGGTCTGGCCCGGCAATAAGTCCGTAAGGATGAGATTAGCCGAGGCCTCATCGAGGATGCATGAGATGTGTCGATAATCCTCCAATGATTTGGCCTCCTCATCTTCTAATGCCATCAATACTACTTTTTCACCCGGTGCACAATTTGAGGCTTCCAATAGCTGATAGAGTTGATAGTTTGGAAGGGCGTAATCCCCCTTGGATCGCGGCATCCCTCCCAAATCCAGGATCCTCATCTGCAAGAGCTTTGCACGCTCCAAGTGCTGATCATGCACCATTTCGAGTTTTTCTCTCACATCTGCATGAAAAATATTATCAATTGCGCACGTGTAGACATCAGCAGCAGAAAGCTCATTAGCGACAAACCTATTCAGCTGATGGATGATTTTGGTCTTAGAAAAATTTGAATCAGTCATGGCATCACCTCTCTATGTAGAACCGGCCTTGATATCGATCACAGGGATTTGATCGGTATCTGGAGCAGGCCTTTGAATCACCAAATCAGGTCCTGGATCCGGCGTCACTGACACAATCTCCGGCAAGCGCACCGCCTTGCGGGTACGCAGAGACTCATTGATAGCATCGATAATAATCGCATCAGCAAGCCCCTCGTGGCCATCCGGACCGGGCCTGGTATCGTTGATGATGCAATCAGAAAAATGAATGAGCTCCGGTGCAAAATGATCTTGCAAAGGCGTATTGGTGGTTTTGACATCACCATTATTCATTTTGAGAGTGCTACTAAGTTGGCAAGCATAATCAAAGGCTGGGTCCACCTTGATCGAGCCTTCGGTCCCGACTACTTGATACCAGTTTTCGCGACTTGCACCAAAACTGGTGTTGAAAGTCGCTAGCCCACCACCGTCAAACTCCATTACCGCTGCTACTGATTGGTCAATATTTGACTCTGCATTTGACGCTACTCTGGGCTCTGTCGCTTCAGCAGACACTGCCAATGCCGTCACCATCTTAGGTTCGGATTTAAAAATGTAGCGCGCTGCATTGATGCAGTAAATACCAATATCGAGCAAGGGGCCGCCGCCACGTGTGCGATCACCGCGATAATTGCCCTCCACCAACATCTGACTGAGATTGGCAGTAAACAATCGCGGCGTACCAATCTTGCCTAGACCAATATCATGCACGACTTGCATATTGGTGGCTTCAAAATGCAGTCTGTAGGCCGTCATTAACTTGACCTTGTTACGCTCACAAGCGGCGATCATCTGCAGGCATTCTTCCTGGTCGAGACCCAGTGGCTTTTCGCATAGCACATGTATGCCACACTCAGCAGCCATGATGCAGTATTTTTTGTGCAGATGATTGGGCAGCACTATATATAGTGCATCAAAAGTATCCTCGCGAAATGCCCTGTCAATTTCGTCATCAGTGTAAAGATGATCTAAACCATAGTATTTGCCCAGCTCATCCACCACGTGCCTCTTACCAGAGTGGCCGATCAAGGCAGTAAGGACGGAGTTTTTGCTGGCATTGGCAAATGCCGGCAAAATCGCAGTCTGAGTCAAATGGCCCAGTCCCATGACAGCATATCTCACCTTTCGACTCATTGATATTCTCCGCCTTACAAATTCATTTTTGAATTGTCGGAGCTAAACCGTCAAAGTTCCTGAAAGAACGCCGCCAGGGAACTTAACAGATGGCTTTGAGTCTCTGTGCGCGGAGGATTTGCAACCATGAAAATTTTTAGATATTTGACAGAAGACCTGGAACACATCCAGGGAATGCTCAACGAAACCATAGCCAACCTTTCAGAATGGCCTCAAGACCGTATTTTCGAACAGACAAAAAAAGCACTTGCTTCTCTCGACGAGCACTTTAACAAGCAAAAGATCATCTCTAACAATCTTGCCGATAGCGAAAATCTAGATGCCGCCAGAAATGAATTTGTAGCTCAGATCAAAGCGATCAAACAAGATATCGATAGTCTGATCATGATCCACGTCGACGAACCAGGTTTTGCTCAAGTCTTGCAATCGATGGGCTCTAAAGTCGATCGTTTTCTCGAGTTTTGCAAAGAGTCTTTTTATCCAGCCTTGCTCGATAGCGCTCCGGAAGCCGATATGAAAAATATCCAGACTCAATTAGAAGAAAAAGCTCTCAGCTAGTCTTCTAAGTAAAAAGGTCAAAAAAAAAAGAGGGCTCAAGCCCTCTTTTTTTATAGGACTCACATACTAGAGTTGCCTCGAACCATGCGGTCTAATCCCAGTCTGCTCTTTCACGTGCAGCTTCGCGAGCATGCTTATAAGCTCTCTCACGCTCGTGTCTTGCATGCTTTTCGTTGAGCCGAGCTCTAAAATGGTCTCCTCTCAATCGATGCTTGTAAGCATCGCGATCAGCTTTATAGGCGTCGTGCATCTCTTCGCGAGCGTGCCTTTCTTCTTTGATAGCATCATGCATGTCTGCATTGGCTGCAGGAATCGCAGCGAGACAGCCCATCAAGAGCAGGGCGCCGGCGGTGATTTTCTTAGTATTCATGATCGATCCTCTCTTTGGAAAATCCATTGGCAATTTATTCTGCAAAATGTGACTGTGCAGGCTGCTATCGGTTCCACTGACGAACAGCGACTTGATTAAAAACATCGGGAACCATGATCCATGGCCTGCGTCCTTGCATTTTGACAGAATGGTGCCCAACGCCCGCCAATTGGAGAGTAAAAACAATGGTCGTCAAAACTCAAGCCAATAGCAAAATAGACCTGGCAGAAACTCTCGAGTCAGTCAAATACGACGCAGCCATGTACGAGGCTCAAGCACGCGCTCGCATGCGCTGGGTGTACTTATTCTTGATTCTTCTAGCCTTGAGTGCCAGTTCTTTTTTATTTGCAAGAGCCTGATTTTATTTACAAGAGCCTGATTTTATTGCAAGAGCCTGATTTTATTTGCAAGGGCCTGATTTAACAAGAGCCTGATACAATCAGCAAATGATGAAAAAATTTGTTAGTCGGGCAAGTAAGGCGATTACGGCATTTGCGACACTGGCCGTGACATCGACATGGATCACGGCAGCGAGCACACAGGCCCAAGGCCAGGATTATTTTAAAGAAGCAGATGAGAGTCTGGTCGTCGATAAAAAGACAAAGACCCCGGATGATCAGGGCGATAGTCTTGAAGCCCCTGTTCCAAAGTCGGCTCAACCGCAGCCGACGATCACCATCAAAGCCCTGTCCGACAAGCCAGGCAAAATACGTGTTTGTGTAGACAATTTTGCAGCCTTTGATAAGGCTCTTTTTGCTCCGGCAAGCTATCTGCAACCTTTCCAACAAAACGCCAATGCATCTCGCGCAATAGTGTACATTCGCAAGTCCACATCCAGTGAGCCTCTTGTAGTTTATGACATGCTGCGCGATCCCCATGAGCTTCAGAGACTTACCCTCCAAAAGCCTGATGGTGAGAGCCCTGTTCTAGTATTGGATATTTGGGACCGGATGTCCGATCTTCATCACGTCTCTCTGCCAACGGCATTACGCCTTGACAATCATTAAACTGTGCGTCTGAACTAGCCTTTAAATCAACCTTCGATTGTCGCTATATTCTCTAACCTATACGGATTTATAGGATAGCCATTGCTTGGCCGGATGCTTAAAGGCCAATAATAGAGATACGCGTTTTTTTGCATTTCAAAAATTTAGTGAGGAGGCGCATTAGTGTCATATCCAAGACATGATGGTGCAATCAAAGCAATGCCAAACAACCAGATGCAAACTCAAAACCAAAAACTAAGCAAACCATCCAATACGCAAGCAGCCCTGGAGGCGGCAAAGATACGCTGGCTGCTCGCTATCAATCCCAACACTCCTGCGCCTGTGCTCGATCATCTCACAGTCAATGGGACATCCCAATTGCTGGAGCGAGTTGCCGAAAATCCCAGGACTCACAGCACCACGCTGGCCAAGCTCGCCATGCACCAGGATGCGCAGGTACGAGCTGCAGTAGCAGAAAACACAAATATGTCAATCAAAACCATCTGGAGACTCTGCCGCGACGAAAGTCCCGACGTTCGTCTCAGACTGGCCGAGAGCTACACCATACCGATCGCAGTGCTCAAGGTCTTAGCAGAAGACGAAAATCCTTTTGTAGCTGCGCGTGCCCAGCAAACTATCTATCGGATCTTGAGAGAGGTCTCCGAGCTGCGATCAGCTTAAGGCTCAAGTCCTCTAGCTAAATGATCTCACTTTCCGACTGGCTTTTGTTGCCATTGCGCCAGCGCTGACGCAGCAATCGATTGAGCTCGGCCTGTATCTCGCCTTCTGCAAATTGAGATTGCTTCATTGCAGTTTCTTCTAGACCGTCGCGATCCTGTGGCTCCTCATAGTCCAGGGGCTTCAGTATGCTCATATTCCATTTAGAGGGCAGAGACGCCAGGTTAAAAGGAAATGGCAGCCAGGGAAAGAATGGAGTGACAGGAAAGACTGGTAGCTTGAGAAACTTGGCCAGACCATCGAGATTGCCGAACACCGGCACAGATTCATCGCAGCCCAGAGTGGCCAGAGGAAAGATCGGAGTCTTTGTCTCGATAGCTGGCATCAGCTTGACCCAATCAAACTCGATCAAACGCTCTCTCCAGGTAAATGGGCGGGCCAGACCGGCGGCGCCTTCGGGAAATACCGCAACGAGTTCACCACGATTGAGCAAAGTCTTGACGTTATCTGCTGTGTACTGGATAAAGCCCAGCTCGCGCAAGAGCGAGTGAAGGCGCTCATCGGCGATCCAATCCATATCAAAGGCGATGTGCACGCGACGCGGGTTGAGACGAGCCGACATCAACCCATAAAGCAGCATAAATGCTGGCCAGGGCAAAAAAGAACCACTATTGCCGACGATGAGAGCACCCGAATCACTGGGGAGCTTTTCGAGACCATTGATATCGACGCGCCACCAGTCATGGAACAAAAAACTAAGAAAAGGCTCGACCCTGATGAGGCCTCTAATATCGAAGCCATGATAGCGATCGGACTTGGCAGATTCTTTTAAAAAGGCTCTGTAATTAGAAAGAAATTGATTCACTTTGGATCCTCCTTGGTCAAGAGTCTTGGATCAATTAAAACAAACTCTTGCGCTCGCGCAGCATGCGATTGAGGTCGCGCTGGATAGTATATTGCACGTCTCTTGCGATCTGCAGGACGAGCTTGCGATCTTTGGCCATTTCAGGGCCATAGGGCAGATAGAGCGGCTCATGCACCATGACCCGCCATGCCACCGGCATCGGTGTCATAAACAAAGGGAAAGGCAGCCAGGGGAAGGCCGGAGTGATAGGGAAGAACGGCATCTTGAGCAGACGCGCCAGCGGTTTCATATTGTAGAGCTCTGGATAGATCTCATCTCCGCCCAGAGTAGAGACGATGACAATTGGACATTGTTTTTCTAGGGCAAGTTTGACGAAACCAGGATTAAAATCCATCAGCCTGTAGCGTTCGCGAAATGGCTTGCCTATGCCTTTTACACCCTCAGGATAGATGCCGACCAGCTCTCCGCGATCGAGCAAGATACGCGCATTTTGACGGCTGGCTCTCACCTGTCCGGTCTGGGCGATCCAATCTTTGACACCAGGCAGAGTAAAAAACCAATCTGTCACTAGATAACGGATGCGTCTGGGAACTGGCTTGTTGAGCAGAGCTATAGCCATCATGGCACCATCTACCGGGATCACGCCGGAGTGATTGCCGACGATGATAGCTGCGCCTTCATCAGGAATGTTTTCTATTCCTTCCATCTGCACTCTAAAATATTCTTCGTAGAAAAATTTGAAGAATGGCTCAGAACGCGCAAAGGTATCGATCGAATAATCAAATGGATCTTGATCGTCCTTATACCGCGCGACAAACTCTGGCTTACGTTGAGCAAATGTCTTTGCCGGATCGGCTTTCTCTAGATTAGGACGTATTTTCCAGGGCATGGGGCACTCCCGGTCTCTCTCACTATTATCTCCTGACTATCTTGCCGAGCAGCCAGATGAAACCAAGGACTCCAGGACCAAAAGAAAGTGCCAACACAAATTTTTTGAGCACTTCGCGCATGATGGTCTTTGATTTTTCTTCGATTGAAGGCTGCTCGTCGTCCAGTTCGTCACGATCGGTATCGGCGTCCTGATTTTCCTGCATGGCTGAGCTCCTGTAGCACATCTGAGATAAACCTAAAGTATAGATATGGTACATCCTTGGAGCTTGATCGGTTCAGAAAGCCTTAAGAAAGTTATATAATCAGCTCTACTAAAATTTTTCTGACGGCATAAAATCAAAGGATCACATTAATGCAACCCGATATGTCCAAAATGATGCAAGCCCTTTCTAAAGCGCAGGAAGGCATGATGCGCGCACAAAAAGAACTGGAGACAGCGACTGTCGAAGGTCAGGCAGGCGGCGGCGCCATCAAGATCATTACGACTGGCGATTTTAACTTTAAGTCGATCAAGATCTCTCCGGATGCAGTTGATACGAGCGATATGAGTATGCTCGAAGACCTGGTGCTCACAGCAATAAATGATGCTGTGCGCAAGGCACAAGATTTGCATAAGCAAAAGCTCACAGCTTCTATGGGTGGTCTCAATCTACCGCCAGGTTTCGGCCTCTAATCCAAGATAGATAAGCATCGTGTACTTTACTCCGCCGCTTGCACGGCTGATCGAAGAGTTTCAAAAATTTCCCGGAGTCGGTCCAAAATCGGCTCAGCGCATGGCTTTTTATGTGCTCAACATGAAGGCCGAGGATGTGGCAAAACTCTCCGAAACAATCGTGCAAGCAAAGGAGAAGGTCAAGCATTGTTCCAGATGCTTTCATCTATCTGCGGATGATCCATGCGAAATCTGCGTCAACGATCGTCGAGACCCATCGACGATCTGTGTAGTAGCCGATAGTCGCGATGTGGTGGCACTCGAAAAAACCCGGGAATACCGTGGCTACTATCATGTACTCAACGGTCTCATTTCACCATTAGAGGGTCGAGGCCCCGAGCAATTGACAGTGCGAGAGCTCGTCAATCGAGCCCCAGACGAAAGAGTCAAAGAAGTCATATTAGCCATCAATCCAACTATCGAAGGCGACGCTACTGTGCTTTATATCAGCAGACTGCTCAAACCTCTCGACGTCAAACTCAGCCGCATCGCTTTTGGATTGCCGGTTGGAGCCGACCTCGAGTACGCCGATGAGATCACTTTGACCCGCGCGCTCGAAGGGCGACGTGAGATTTGAAATCTAGTCTTTAAAAAAATCGCACAGGCTTTGAGTCAGCTTGCTGGCAGACAATCCGACCAGGTCGAGGAGAATGCCGCGGGCACCATGCTCGACAAAGGTATCGTCGATGGCGAGCACGCCTATCTCGGCCTGCACTCTGGTCTTGCCTTGTTTGTCCAGACCAGCATTATTGCTCTTTAGTTGCATGCGCAACCGTGCTTGAAACTCGAGCACACCGGCCCCAAAACCACCGCTTTCTACCCCTTCTTCGACTGTGACGATACGGGCGCCAGCCTCTGTCATCAATCGAGTCAAAAGCGCTTCGTCCAGGGGCTTGGCCGACCGGGCATCGATCAAGGTCGCATCGATACCGCGCTTTGCAAGCTCTGGCAGGATCGACTCGCAAGCATCCACCATTGCGCCATAGGCAAGTATGTAGCAGCCGGAGTCGGCATTTTTGCTTTCTTTGACTATGGGCCACTGATCGACTTGCAAGAGTTCGAAAGGCACTTGCTTGCCGTTAGCACCCGACTCAGAATCGACAGCATCGATTGCCTTATCCCTGGGAAATCTTATTGCTACCGGCCCGTCATTTTTTTGCGTTGCAGTATAGAGCATATTGCGCAATTCTCTGGCGTTGCGAGGGGCCCACACCTTAAAATTGGGCACGGCTCTGAGCCAGGAGATATCAAATACGCCCTGGTGAGTCTCACCATCCTCGACGAGGCCACCACGGTCGATACCAAAGACGACAGGCAGATTCATGATGGCCACATCATGTACGACCTGGTCCATGGCTCTTTGCAAAAAGGTCGAATATATCGACACGACCGGCTTGAGTCCGAGCTTTGCCATGCCAGCAGCCATGGTGACGGCATGCTGTTCGCATATAGCTACGTCAAAAAATCTGTCCGGATAAGCCTTGCCAAACTTGACCACGCCCGATCCCTCAGCCGTAGCAGGAGTGATGGCGACGATGTCCTTGTCCATGGCGGCAATGTCGATGAGAGCCTGACTAAAGATATCGCTATAGGTCTTGGCTTTAGGCCTGGTTGCTGTTTCACTATTTTCGGTCAGGGCAGGCTCCAAAGCAAAAGCCGGCACGCCGTGATACTTGATTGCATCGGACTCGGCAGGAGCGTAGCCTTTGCCTTTTTGCGTGATGATGTGAATCAATTGCGGAGTCGACTTGTCTTTGACTGACTCAAGAGCCTTTATCACAGCCTCGATGTCGTGACCGTCCACTGGACCAGAATAATTGATGCCAAGCTTTTCAAAGACTATGCCTGGTGTATCAAAGCGATCTTTAGCCTCTTTCTTGACCATCTCGATCAATTCCCAGAGAGCCGGGTTGAGTTTGGCCTCATCGAGCTTGTCTTCGATGAAGTCGATCTTTTGCTTGATGTCCTTGTAAAAGAAAGTCTCTTTGATGCGCTTCATGTAGAGTGAAATGCCGCCGAGGTTTTCGGATATGGACATCTCGTTGTCGTTAAGGATGATGATGACGTCTTTTTGTATGTGACCGAGATGGTTGATGGCTTCGAGAGCCATGCCACCAGTCAAGCCACCATCACCTATGACCGCTACGACTTTGCGCTTTTGCTTTTTGATGTCGGCAGCGAGAGCCATCCCCACGGCAAGGGAAATAGAGGTGGAGCTATGCCCCGCGACAAAGGCGTCATGCTCGCTCTCTAGCGGATTGATAAAGCCGGACAGGCCCTTGTATTGTCTGAGGGTGGGAAATTGATCGCGGCGGCCGGTGAGCATCTTGTGCACGTAGGCCTGGTGACCGACGTCCCAGAGAAACAAATCGTTGGGAGAGTCAAAGACCTTATGCAAGCCCATGGTGATCTCGACCACGCCGAGATTGGACGCCAAATGCCCACCGGTCTTGGCCAGACTGTTGATGATTTCTTGCCTGATTTCTTGGGCAAGAGCCTGCAAATCAGTGTTAGACAGCTTTTTCAACTCCTGAGGAGTGATGATGGCGTCGAGAAAGGTTGTCGCTTGTTTTACTAGCGTATGCATGGATCCCTTGTATTCTCCGAAATCGCCAGAGAGCCGCCCCAAGGGCGTATCTGGCTAAGATCATAGCAACGGCGGCAGGCAAAGGGCATAAATATTTTCGATACTTTTGCCCTTTTCTTGACAATCGACTGCCTTGCTCCTCGTTTTTTGGCGGCAGAGTGCCCGAGGGTGGCAAACCTGAGCTTTAAAGACAAGATATTGGATAAAAATAAGACATTACTTTCATAGTTAATATAAAGTCAAAAAAGCGAGTCTTGATTCTCCTGTCAATTTTTGCCAGCCGGTTCGATTAGCTCCAGTTTATTTTGTTGGGCTGGACAGAAAGGCCAGGATCCAAAAACTCACGAGGATTTTATGCCTTTCTCACAATCAGCAAAATTAGCAGCAGCAAGGATAACGATTGCTCTATCCCTGACCTTCTCGGTCTTCAGCCTTGGACCTGGATGGGGATCTGAGCCAGCAATGCGGATAGAGATCCGCAATCCGGGTTGTGCGGCATGCGTAAAAAAAGCCTTGAGCGATCTTGAGGCGAGTGGTCTCGAGGGCGTGGACAAAATAGAGTTGCTTCCCCTTCCCGGTCGAGAAAGTAGAACCCTTTGTATCGCCATAGTGATGCGGGATAAAACCGACAAGAGTGCCAGGGAGCGGGCTCTGAGGAAAATCAAGGATTATTTGAAGAGTCGAGATTTTGAGATTCTCAGAATCCGTTAGAAATTCCTAAATCAATTTCTAACGGATCCAAAAACCTCACCCAGCAACCACCTCATAGACTTTCCCCTCAAACTCCACCACCACCAATCGCCCTACCGCAAAATATCGGGCCAATCTTGCATGAGCAGCTGCCAGGGCAAAATACTCCTTAGAGGCAAAAACCACCCTTATGCGCTTTTTCTCCCCTGCACCCCCATCTCTCTCCATTAAGCCGCTTTCTCGATAGACCCCATAAGCATCGCGCACAAAGCACTTACCATCCACACATTTACTAATGGCGCCACCCACTGATTTATCCAGGGCACCTGCAAATTCGGCTGATTTTAGCTTGCTTTCCGCCTTGGCCATCATCACCGCTCCCTTACCAGAACGAGGCGCGTCTTGCTTAAACAAAGCACGGGCCTCATTAGCAACCAAACCCTCTGCTTGACCCATCCTTAGATTATGCATACTGCGACGCGGCACGCCAAAAGCACCGGCCATGCCACCACTTGAACTCATGCTGGAATTTTCATTTGGATCCTTTGACAAAAAGCTTGTATAGGCACTGATGATGCCGTATTTTTTAGACAATAAGACTATCTCATCCACTACCTCGCGATTATTCCCATTTGCTCGCGCAGCCTCGGTCAGATGCGCGATGCGCCTCATCGCCCACAGTCTGGGCAGGGCACTTTGTCCGGTCTCCTTTGAGGCAAAACGCACAGCAAAGTCCTGCGAGCGAGTGACACCATTTACGGTACCAACCAATTTGATACGTGCATTCTCCGCTGCATTTTTGTAGCGCCCCAAGAGCATCACCTGATTGCCCGCAAACAAATCACCCACCTGGCGCGGATAGACATCTTTTACCGTCACCCCCTCGTATTGAATCTGCACGTCAGTCATCGCTGGGGATGCGATCTTGGTACACAGAGCCGACACAGCTTGCTCGAGGTTTTCGCCTGGCTCTACATACTGACTCGTCCCTCGATGTTCGCGCGCCAGCTTGTCGAGCAGATGAGTATTGACGTCGTAGCCGATACCAAAATCAAAAATGCGCACTCCCCGCTGCCGCGCGGCCCGATTTGTCAATTTGGTCTCGTCGGTCTCCCCGACGGTCGGCTCCCCATCAGACATCAAGATCAAATAAGCTGGGCGCTTACTGTCGCGATTTTCAAAAAGACTCATCGACACCTTGAGCGCATCGCTCATATTGGTGCCACCCCGCGCCTCCAGATCATCGATAAAATTCAGCGCCCGGCTGATGTTTTGAGGACTGGCCGGCATCATTTGATTGGCAAAGGAGTCGGCATCGGTGCCAAAAGCTACGATGCCAAAGCGATCATTGTTTTGCGTGCTCAAGCTCTTGATCGTCAATTTTAATGCCTTTTTGAGCTGATCAAGTTTTTCGCCCATCATCGAACCCGAAACATCGGCCGCGACGACTAGGTCTTTGCCTTGCGCTTGCATAGATCCCTTGCCCAGGCTGGGATTGACGGTCAAGAGAAAATAACCGTCCTCACCATCCAGCTTATAAGTGATGAGATCGGCACCAATATCCTTATCAGAAAGACTATAGTACAAAAGAAAATCTCGATCGCTTTGATCGTCTTTTTGATCATAAATTATGCGAGCACGATGCACGCCATCACGATCTGTATGGATTGGATGCGAAGGCGACCAGATCGTCTTGATACCCTGGCCACCGGAGATACGGATGGACAAATGTGTATCCGCACCAGAAACCGTGCCACCGGATGCGCCATCATGCGCGGTGCCCTTCCCCTTCAAAGGATACTTGTACTTTAGCAAACCACCATCAGCCTTGAGAAGCTGAGTGTATTCCAACTCTACTTTCTTTTTGCCATGCGCTGGAATAGGGTAGATACGAGCTCTCACAGTCTTGCGATCGGCATATTCGAGCAGCCCCGGGTCGATCATCGCCCTGACTATGGCTTCGTATTCGGCACGAGCCTGACCGGCCTCGAGGATTTTGCCCTCCACCGGCTTGCCGTCTATATGGAGTGAAAAACTCGAAAAAGTCGTGTCATCTGGTAAGGGGAAAAGATAGGTGCCCGCGAGATCAGAGTCCGTGTCGTTTTGAAAAGTCTGAGTGATGTATGTTTTTGCAATATGATCGACTATTTCCACTCTTATATTTTGATCGCATAGATGCAAGCCCACGGATACTCCACCACGCAAAATAGGCGTCACTGGTCTTGGCCTGGTGATATTTGGCGTATGTGGCAACATTGACCGATCGACCATCATAAAACCCGCGGCCAGAGCAGGCACGGCAAACCCCGATAAGCAAGCAGTGAGACCGATGGCCGACAGGTATTTGGGGATAACCGTTCTCGATGCGTTTTTCATAGATGTGCAGCTCCGCTAGTGCTTTCAATCTAAAACGACTGGGAGATAAAGACTGCCGGATATGCAATGGATCGCCATCAGTCAAAACCTATCTTGAAATCTAGGTTTTCCCCTGGGTATTTGCCAATGCGGTCGAGCTAGACTAATCTTGAAGCTGCGAGGCTTCGAGGTCAAACATGCGGCTAGCGATATGCAGCTAAGATGGACAGCCCAAAACATAAGGCGCCATCTACCACTACTAAGCAATCACAAAGATGGGCTCCTCTTTCAGAGGCTATCCTGGGGTGCTGCCGCAGGTGGGCTAGCAACCATACTCTTGGCGGAGTCTCCCGTGCTCGATACGATGGAAATGAATTTGCTCGAATGGCGCTATCGCATAGGCCATGAGATCACACGCAATCTGCCTCCCAAAGAAGACCGCAGAGCAAAAGACATTGCCCTGGTCACTTACGATGACGAAGACCAGTTCGACCTCGAAGCCGAGGCTGAAGAAGGCGGGCCTCAACCAATTCAGCGAGTGCTAGCTCGGCTGATACCTATCATTCAGAGCGGCAACCCTCTGCTCGTCGTCATCGATATAGATCTCAGCGGCAAGGCCGACCAACAACTAGTGCAAGCGCTCAAGGCCAATCGCAATAACACGGTGCTTGCCCTCTCAGGCAATCTCGACAATCCCAATGACTTTCCTGCCTCAGACTTGCGCAAGAGCGTGCTGGTCTGTGCCTATGACCACCTGCTTAAAGAACCGAATGGTCTGGTCTGTCGCATGCCGATCTCGGCCAATGTATTTCTGGATCCACAGCCAGAAGGCATCAAGTTTCCCGATCGCAACGATCGCAACCTCTATTTGCCACCAGGACTCGCTGATTATGCCCGTGGGCTCTCTGCTGCTGGCGAAGCCTTCGAATCACTGCCCGAGGTCGTCGCCCCCCTGGTCTCATCGCGCGCTGGTGTTGGCCCGTCCAAATCGCAGATCACGGCCTTTAGCCAGGAAGACCTCCCTATCTATATAAAGTTTAAAGGGACAAAATATCCTAGCTATAGCGTCTCTAGCGTGATCGACGGCAGGACCGATCCTCGTATTTTTGCAGGCAAGGTAGTCATGATCGGCACTCGCTTTAGCCAAAAAGTCGACAACACTCCCCCAGTACGCACCCCGATCGAGTCTCGTGTCGCAAATGTCGAGATCCAGGCAGAGGCAATTGCAACCTTGATGAATAGCGAAGCCATTGTTTCTTTTCCGCGTTCCATCATGCACCATTTGCTCCTCTTGCTCGGTGCTGGACTGGGCGCGCTAGCTTCGGCGCTGCCGATGGGGCGTCGCACCAGGGTATTTCTCACCACCGCGATGCTCTTGATGGTATCCACCCAGATCGGTTTCATCGCCTTTAATATACATGTCCCGGTCTTGCCGCTACTGGCGGTGCTGATGCTGACTTATATCTTTGGCACTCTGATCTACCTCGATACCGACTTGCGCTTACGCAACCGCGAGCTGGCCCAAGCCCGCGAAGCCATGCAAGTCCGAGCAGAAGAAGAAAGACAGCGAATCGCCAACGATCTCCACGACGAAACATTACCCGCCCTATCAGCGGTGGCGCGCATGGCGGACAAACTGCATTTTGATGGGGTGGACAGCCAGGTCCCTCTGGAGATGAGACAAAAACTCGATGGTGCTATCTCAGAGATGCGACGTGTCATAAACGACCTGCATCCCTCAGTACTCGAGACGATGGGTTTTAAACCAGCTCTCGAAAACCTCCTGGCCATCCTCGAAAGAGACAGCTCGATCGCTTGCGAATTTGTCGACAAGAATCCAGAGTTGCACGACGATCTCGGCTACAATCAATTTGTGCGCTTGCAACTCTATCGCATTGTGCAAGAGTCGCTCAACAACGTGCAAAAGCACTCTGGTGCGACCAGGGTAGTACTCTCAATCGAACTATTAGATGATACCCTTTATATCGCCGTCACAGACAATGGTCGGGGCATCGATCCCGACCTGATCCGCAAGGACTCGCATGGTCTGGTCAACATCAGACAAAGAGCCCAGCTCATCGGGGCGCAGGTCGAATGGCGCAAGCCAAATGATTTTGCCTCAGGTACCCAGGTGTCAATAGCCATCAACAGCAATCAGCAAATACAGGTAGGAAAATCATGACGATATTGATAGTCGATGATGAAGAAAGGGACAGGACCTGGCTAAAAAATCTGCTTGTCGGCCAGTTTGCCGACCAGGGGCCAATTGTCGAAGGGCAGGATGGTCTGGCAGCTGTAGAATTGGCACAAAAACACAAGCCAGAGATTGCCTTTCTCGACATCAAGATGCCCAATCTTTCGGGGATCAAGGCTGCAGAACAGATCCTCAAGGCCTTGCCAAATACTGGAGTGATCATGCTTTCCAATTTTTCTGACGAAGTCTATGTCAGACAACTCTGGAAAGTGGTGCCTCCCAACGGAGTATTTGGCTATGTCCTGAAGAGCGCCTCGGACGAGCAAGTAATCGAAGCAGCTCGGGCCGTCTACTCAGGAGACTGCTGGATCCATCCTGGTATAGCTCGCGTCATCCAACGCACGCAAAACCGCGCGACCTCCCTGACCGCAGCCGAATACGAAGCGCTTGTCTGCATCAGCCTGGGCATGACAGACCATGCAATCGCAAAAAAGCTCTATCTGACAGAAAAAGCCGTGCAATCGAGGCTCAAATCTCTTTATAGCAAGCTTGGTATTCCCGGCCGCTCCGACTCGCAAGAGACAGAGTTTAATCAGCGCTGCCGAGCCATGTATGTCGCTACAAGGCGAGGCTTGATCAATCAGTCTGAGCTCGACGACTGGGAAAACAAACTACAGGAAGCCACAAAATAGCAATGAACACGCTCGATTCGAAAATCTCGATTCTTGCCGTTTCGGTATCACTGACTGTGGCCGTGATCTACGATTTTGCCTGGCGTCCAGCCGCATCGCAACCTCAAAACCAGACAGCGACAAAAGTCCCGGTCGCCAATCCAGGCCAGCCAAACAATAATCGCCCAGGGCAAGACGCTAACTATTGGCGTGCCCAATCTGGAGTCAAACTCTTGCTGGGTATCTTTAATCGCCTCGGCAACGAACCGCAAATTGCGCTAAAAAACGAAAGCCTGGCCAACAGGCCATTAGCGCCAAGCCAGTTTAATGCCAATATCCACAACAATACCGATCCAGCTCTTACCATTAGACCTCAGACGGCGCGACGGATCAATCTAAACGGCACGGTCATCAACAAGACTACCCCGATCGAAGTCAATGCCGGCAATAACGCGGTGGCCTTGCTGCCGCCTGCCAGCGAAAAGCCGGACTTAGCCCAAGCGCCACCAGTACAGTCCGAGACTCTAGGCTCGCAGGGCAATATCCAGACCTGGAGTCAGGCTCGTACAGCTCAAGCAGTAGCCGAATCGAGCAATATCAGGGATTACAGCAGACAAGAAAAAGGGCGCGAAAAAGAATCCGAGCCAAAGCAGCAAGACGGCGGTACTGTATCCGGTATCACCAGCATCATCAGACCGAGCGAGCAACCAGGCCTTTACAAATACATCTATGAGCACAAAAAGATAGCTCCCATGCCTCCTCCCGCCAGCACCAGCACTAGCAAAGATGCCGTCCTCGAGTTTAAAAGGCAGCCCCCAACCAAACCAGCCACCATATCTGTCAGCCGAGCCAAGGCTAAAAAAAGAGCCGACAACGAAATCACTATCGAGTCGGACGAAGGCAGCCCGATTCAGGTCGCCTTCCTGCCACCATCAGCAGTGCACGGCCTTTCGGGCCTTTCTCTTGGTGCCTCCGAAAAGGAAACCACTCTTTATCTCAAAGACCGCGGCCCTCTATCCAGCACCACCTACGGCGGATTTAAGGTCTGGACCCTGACAGATAAATCAGGCAAGCCTCATCTCCAGGTCTATCTGCGCAACAATCGGGCCGAGGCCTTTAGGGTCTTTGATCCCAAATATGTCCCTGCTAGCCTCGGTATCAACATCTCTGACAATCTTGCTGCAATGAAGCAAAAGTTTGGCGAACCATCTTTTATATTGGAAGAGCCCAATGTCAAAAATGCCAAAAACTATGTCTATCCGGTCTCCCAGATTTCCTTTCAACTTGCTCGTCCATTGCAGGACAAAAGCAAGTCGCAGATTCAGAGCAAGCCACAGATCTTGAGCCTCATGCTTTTTCGCTTTTTATAAAATCACCTTAATCTCTTCTACGTATTTGCACCTACTGACATCCCTCTCCGGCCATGCTAGCTTGGGTGCCTGAGCAAAGAGAAAAGGGGTTAGACAAATGAGCAAATTGGAATTCCAAGAAGCACCCATCAATACACCCAATTTAGAGACCAGCAATAGTCTGCAACTCGAAGCAAATAAGGCCATTTACTTTAATCCCCAAGAAAATCAAGCCATGCGCAAAGTGGCAGCACTGGCCGATGATGACTTTAAGATCGTCGACAGTGCTGCAAAGCCCCAAAAAGTCGCAGATGCAAACGGAGATGCCAGCTCTAGCGGCATGCCTGATATGCTCGCCGAATTGCTCAAACAAGATCCTAAGGATCTCTCGCCTGCCTTGAGAGGAATGCAAGGCCTGGTGGAAAATTTTAGAGGCGAGACAGACAAGCAACAGGCCATCAAGACTCTAGGACCAGCATTTGAAAAATCTATCGCCGATACAGACGCCAATTTTGCCAAGGCTGGTGAAAATCTGAAGGTCGAAGGTGCCAAGATCCAGCCCGACTTCGATCGTGCCATGAGCAATCTCAAAGACACTAACAAAAAGCTCAACGATGCGTTTTCCACAGTCCCAGAAGGAGATAAGGAGCGTGTCAAAGCAGTGATCAATCTCTGGAACACAGAAGGCAATTCTGGCCAGCTCAAAAAAGCTCTAGAGCATGAAATCAACAAGACTCCAAACCTCTTGCAATCAGCCAAGGATTTTCAAAGCGCCCAAAAAGACGCGATGCCGGTGATGCAAAAGGTACAGGAGCTCAAAAAAACTACAGAAGAAGCCAGCCAGGATCGCATCCTGAGTCGGATCATCTACAGCCAGGCGCTGGTTGAGGGTGGCGATGTAGACAAGGCCAAAAAGGTATATGCCGAGGGATTGGCCATACAGATGGGTGTGCCTTTAGATCAATTGCAAAAGCGCCTGGAGCAAAAATAAAAAGCAAAAGCAAATCCAAAATTGAGCTCTAAAAAATAGGCTATGATTAAGACGGCGGTTTCGAAAGAGAGACCGCCGTCCCCATTGGCGCGGCGTCTTGGACAATTATCAACCACTCTACCTCAAGCACAGGCCACAGACACTCGGCGATCTCGTCGGGCAGGCGTCCGTAGTCAAGACTCTGACCAATGCGATAGAAAACGATCGTATCGCTCATGCCTATCTCTTTACCGGTCCACGTGGATGCGGCAAGACCAGTAGTGCTCGTATCCTGGCCAAATCGGTCAATTGCCAAAACGGTCCGACTGCAACGCCCTGCATGGTGTGTTCTACCTGCGAAGAAATCAAAAGGGGTATTTCGCCAGCCGTACTCGAGATCGACGCTGCATCCAATAATTCGGTCGATGATGCTCGAGTCCTGATCGAGCGTGCACCTCTGGTCGCACAAGGTGGCAGGTTTAAGCTCTATATCATCGACGAATGCCACATGCTGACCAAAGAGGCATTTAACGCCCTGCTCAAGACTATCGAAGAGCCGCCGCCCAAGGTCATTTTTGTTTTAGCCACCACCGAAGAACACAAGGTACCACCCACGATCATCAGTCGCTGCCAGCGCCTGATGTTTAGACTGGCAAACCACGAAGAGCTATCCAGGCATCTACGCAAGATCGCCGACATCGAAGAGATCTCCATCGAGGACGATGCACTCGATCTCATCGCTCGTCGATCCGGCGGCGGCCTCCGCGATGCCCTCGGTCTACTCGATCAGGCCAGCCTTTTGGCAACTAAACAAAAACCAGCCACGGTGCCTGACTTATTGGCCTTGCTGGGAGCAGTAGACGAAGACGTGCTGCTCAAGATGAGCGAAGCCATTAGAGATCACGATGCAGGTCGAGTATTGCAGTCAGTCAATGGTCTCCTGGCCCAGGGACGCGAACCATCCCTGGTGGCACTCGAATTATCCAAGCATTTTCTCAACCTGGCCAAGGCTTACCACGCAAGCCTCGATCAGGCCAACGATCTGCGTGCATTAATCACAGGATCCAAAGGTTATATCGAAAGCTGTATCGAGTCGGCGCAAACCTTTGAAGCAGCCGAATTGACCCAAATGGTAGAAAGGCTGGATCAGCTCGAATCACAACTCAGACGAGCCAGTCAACCGGCCCTGACTCTAGAATCAGGACTACTCAATCTCTGCCATCGCAATGAGATATTGCTAGTCAAACAACTAGCCAAGCGAGTCGCCGACCTGGAAGCCTCCATGCAGTCAGGCGTCAGCTATGTCGCTCCCCACCCAGTCGCTCATGCGCCCGCGCCAATTGCACGACCGACCCCTGCTCAAGTGTCGTCTCCAGCTCCAGTATCCGCACCGGCTCCTGCACCCGCTTCTGCACAAGCTCAGCCGCCTCACTCAGATTCGCCTCCGCCTCCAAGGCCAAAAGCACCAGTAGCAGAAAACACCCACGAGCAACAAGCAGCCTCTGCGCCTCCAACAAATCACGGCACTAGATTTAATGAGGTCGACCAATTTTGGTCGGCAATGATGGATTACTTACAGCAAAAGCACCTACCGACCTATAGCCTCGTTTCCCAATTTGGATTTCCTTTAGCGCTCACCGATACCGAGTTGGTCATAGGCGTCCCCAAAGAAGCCTTCGTCAAGATGCTTGAGAACAAAGCCGAGTTTCTCAAGACTGCAGCCCGCAATATCGACGGAAGGGACATTTTTATCAAAGTCAAGGTGCAGGCAGATGGGGTACCGCCGGCCAGACCACCCCAATCTGGTAGCCCTCGTGAAACGCAGAGCCCCCAGAGCCAGACCCCTGTAGCCTCCTCGTCCATGGCTCAAAGCCAGGACGAGGAGGATGACTTAAGGCGCCCAGCAAAGCTGAGCCCTGCTCCGGCAGCCAGGCAAAAGCCGCCGGCTATGACCGGCGGTGACTCGGACGAGGCATTGATGGTCAAAGAAGCCTACAAACTCTTTGAAGGTCCAGGCTCGCGATTTATCAGCTAGCCGTCCGGCCAGATATCAAATAATTTATCGGGCAAGTGCCGTTCGACAAAAATCAGTCTATCGCTCTGAGGCAAATGTTCCAACGATATCTCGGCAACCTCGAGATCGTCCACGCGCGCACGTTCTGGCCCCCGGCCGACAAAATCCAGCAGTATGCTTAAAGCCTCATCAGAGCCTGTAGCAACGATTTCGACACTTGCATCAGCCATATTGCGGGTATAACCGATCACCCCGGCCCTTTTAGCCACCTCTCGGGTCGACTGTCTAAAAAAAACTCCATGGACGCGACCACGCACCCTTACTCTGATTATCTTCATGATTGTTGATAGAATTGCAGGATAAAGCGTATATATAATATACGGCCTGCTATTTAGGATTTTGACAATTGTCTCGAGACCAAGAGCCTGTGGACGCCTCCAGTCAGGGTGACCAATACAACCAAGCACCGGACCAGGAGGAGACCGCCGAGCAGAGGTGTGAGCGCCTCGAGGCTGATCTCGTCCGTGCAGTCGAAATCAACGAAGATCTTTACAACAAGGCGGTAGAGCTCCAGGAGCGAGTAGCCGAGCTCGAGTCAAAAGTCGACGAGCTCGAACAAGAAGCCGAGACTCTGGCCATGCAATTGCAAAACAGCTACGCACTAGGCTACAAAAAGGGCCAGGCCGATGTACTTTCACAAAAGACGACCCTCGATCAAGCACCCGCATATCAGGTAGAGCAAACTCCCCGGCCAGCAGTCGCGCAAGACCTTTACCAAAACGATAGCGATCCAAGCACCACATCCGATACCGAACCAGTCGTCGAAGATCAGCCTCTGCAAGAGCCTCACACTCAAACTGTCGCTCAACCAGCCGGATACAACGATCAAATCTACAATGCCGTAGTCGAAAATCGTACCCCGATCAATGGTGGTGATTTATACAGCAATCTGAGCTGGAAAAATATCGAGACCGTCTACCAGTACAGCACTGTCGCCGGTCGACCCAATACCGACCTGTATTTTGAGCCTTTTCCCAAGGCTCCCAAATCTCAGTCTCAACAAGAAACCCAGGCTATCCAAAATAAGGCTCGTCAAACTGGGACCAATCTCCCTCCCGTGGGCAAGCTCAGTCAAACTACGCCACCACAAGACCACAAGCCCATCTTTGCCTCCGATCCCATCGACTATGATCCTCATACTGCCACCTTTGACGGCTTAGACGCAGTGCCTACACTCGAAGAAAGTCGCGCAGAAGCCCCCGACGAACTCGACCTGGAAAAGCTCGATATATTTGAGGGTCTCGACGACTTTGAAAATCTGCGAGAAATTAAAGTAATCGAAGACGTAGTACTGCCTGAAATGTCCAGCACTTCCAATCTGGACCAGCAATCTCAAGGGCAGGCCAGTCAGGATTCAGCCAACAAATCCGTCTCCGAAGACGACCTCCGAGATCTCATCAAGCTCCGGATCCAGCAAGCGCAGACACATGGCGAAGACGCCAAACCATCGGCAAAAATCACCGAAAACAATTTGCAGGCCCAGGCCCCCCATCCAGCTGGCAATCCCAATTTGGTTTCTCCTCCGGAGACTCAAGAGCACGGCAACCAGCACAGAGAGCCTATCCCTACCGCAGAGATGCTCAGACCCGGCACGCGTAACAAGTTTATAGGCGGCAAGGCTCATGCCACAGCCGACGGTATGCCCCAACCCGCAGGAGCAAGCCCAGGCCCAGCTACCGGCGCGGTATCAGGAGGACAAGCCGGCAATGTAGCGCCAGCACCCAAGGCCCTCCCACCTGAGATCCGCAAAGCATGCATGTTGTTGGGCCTCAGACAAGAAGAACTGACCGAAAAAAATATCCGTGAAGCCTGGAAAGCCCAGATCACGCAAGTACACCCCGATAGAGAAGGTGGCGATCACGAGTCGGCCATCTACTTGAACATAGCCAAAGAGCAATTGCTCAAATGGCTCGAAGACTCCAGTCCCAAACTCGGTAAAAAGTTTGGTGGCGCTAAACCCGAAGCCGGTAAACCCTTCAATATGAAGGGCCCGGACAATAAAAAGTAAAGATCAAAAATGTCCAAATCAGTAGTAGCAATCGTAGGACGGCCTAACGTAGGCAAGTCAACCCTCTTTAATCGTTGTATCGGCGAAAAACACGCAATAGTAGATGATCTGCCAGGCGTTACTCGCGATAGACTCTATCGCGAGACCGATTGGAACGGTCACGAATTTTTGCTTGTCGATACAGGTGGCGTGATGATGGAACGCCACAAGGCCAATGAGGGCCAAAACATGCACGGCGAGGTCCTGGACCAGGTCAAGCAAGCCCTCGAAGAAGCAGACGTGATCGTCTTTGTTGTAGACGGCAAAGAAGGCATGACTGGAGCAGACGAAGAAGTAGCCAATATCGTCAGACGTGTCAAAAAGCCAATCATATTGGCAGTCAACAAAATCGACACTATGCGCGACCAAAACAATGCAGCAGACTTTTATGCTCTCGGCCTCGGCGAGCCAGTCTGTCTTTCTGCCCTGCAGGGTTCGGGCGGCGTAGGCGACCTCCTCGATCTGGTCGTTTCGCATTTTCCCAAGATCCAAAGAGTCGAAAAAGATCGCTATATCCAAGAAGAAGAAGTCGAAGAAGAAAAAATCGACTACGAAACCTGCCCATTTTCGATCGCAGTAGTCGGTCGTCCCAATGTAGGCAAGTCTTCGATCATCAACGTCCTGTGCGGCCAAAAGCGCTCTATCGTAGGCGCCGAGCCTGGCACCACCCGTGATGCCATCGACACTACTGTCAAGTTTAACGGCAGGCAGATCACCCTGGTCGATACTGCTGGTATCAGACGCAAAAATCGAGTCGATTACGGCATCGAAGCTTTTTCGGTCGTGAGATCTCTCAAGGCGCTCGATCGAGCAGATGTAGTCGTACTCGTACTCGACGCCAGCCTCGAGATCTCCGATCAAGATCAAAAGATCGCTTCAAAAATCGAAGAAGCCGGCAAGGCTTGCGTAGTCGTAGTCAACAAATGGGATCTGATCGAAGACAGGTCTTCAGGGGCCATGACGAGATATACCGAAGAAGTAAAAAGCGCCTTGCGTGCCCTCAACTGGGTCGAAGTAATTTTTACGAGTGCTATAAACAAATTGCGCGTGCAAAAAATAGTCGAAGCTGCCGGTAAGGCGTTTTTGCAATCTCGCAGACGGATCGGCACCGGCCTGGTCAATCAGATCATCAATGAAAGCGTTGCTCTAGTACCGCCTCCAGCCTCCAAGCGGGGCAAGCGTATGCGTGTCTATTACAGCACTCAGGTGCAGGTAGGCCCTCCTACTTTTGTCTTGTTTTGCAGCGACGCCAAATTGATGCCAAAGAGCTATGAGACTTATTTAGAGCGCAAACTCCGCGAAGCCTTCGGCTTCCAGGGCTCTCCTATCCGACTCATCATGCGCAACAAGACCCAAAATTAGCTAATATGTTGATCATCATCGGCCTGATAATCGTATCCTATGTCATCGGCTCAATACCGACAGGTGTATTGGTGGCTAAAGCCAGAGGCATCGACATCTTTGCAGTCGGTTCTGGCTCCAGCGGCGCAACCAATGTCTGGCGGTCGGTAGGCAAAAAAGAAGGTGCCTTTGTTATGGTCGCCGACTTGCTCAAGGGCTACCTCCCGGTCGTCCTGGCTCAATACCTGGAGCAAGGGCCACTGGCCGCACAGATGCAGATAGGCATACAGGGTCTGGCACCGGTTTTGGTGGCATTAGCCAGCCTCATCGGTCACAGCAAATCAATCTTTATCAATTGGCGAGGCGGCAAGAGTGCGGCAACCGGACTGGGCACCATATTAGCGCTCAACCCCATCTGCGGTGTCATCATCTTTGCTTTATGGATCACCATCGTACTCACGACCAAGCTAGTGTCATTGGCGTCGATCGTGGCCGGCATAGCAGTGTCGATCATGATGTATCTTTTGCACGGTCCGATGCCCTATGTGATCTATTGTCTCGCAGCCGGGCTCTACGTGGTGGTGAGGCACAAGGCCAATATCGCGCGTCTGGTTAAGGGACAAGAGCCTAAAATAGGTGCTGCTAAAAAGTCATGAAAAAAATGATGCCCTCAAGTGTCAAGAGTCTGGTCCTGGCTTTGATGCTCATTCTGGTCTCGAGTTCTGCATCAAAGGCCCAGACGCGGGCGGCGACCTTGCCTTCTCTGGTCGGTCTGACACCAGACGAAGCAGTAAATATCAAAGTTTATCGTGCCACCAATAAAGGCGTGGTCAACATTGCCCCAGTAACCACTGCCGAAGATCTCATGATGGAGACCGTCTCCACCACAGGTTTTGGATCCGGATCCATCATACGTGCTGATGGTCATATTTTGACCAATAATCACGTGATAGAAAACAGCAAGCACGTCAAGGTCACGCTCTTTGACGGCTCGAGCTATCCAGGCACCGTGGTGGGTCTCGATCCCATCAGCGATCTAGCCATCGTCAAGATCAATGTAGAGCCCGGCAAGACTCTCACCACCATCCCATTTGGCGACTCCAATGCAATGGAAGTTGGCAGACGGGTCCTTGCCATCGGCAATCCTTTTGGTTTCGATCGCACTCTTACCTCGGGCATCATTTCCGCCCAAGGCCGAGCCATCACTACCGAATCAGGCCGCATGATGAAGGGCCTGATCCAGACGGACGCAGCCATCAACAGGGGCAATTCGGGTGGACCTCTACTCGACACCCTGGGAAGGATCATCGGCATCAATACCATGATCATCGGTCCATCTGGTCAATGGAGCGGCATCGGTCTCGCCGTGCCCGTCAATCTAGCAAAGAACATCGTGCCCCAGCTCATCGAGCACGGTCGCGTCCTGCGTCCCGATTTGGGTCTTGACGTCGTACCAGCTGGAGAAGTTGGCCTGAGGATCAGCCGTGTAAGCAAAGGCGGAGCAGCAGAAAAAGCAGGCTTGATTGGACCAAAGACTGTGCTCTTTAACTGGTCGGGCATAGAATGGCGGCAGATGGACTGGAATGCAGCCGATATTATCCTGGCAGTAGATGAGAAACCCGTAAACTCGGCAGACGCTCTCTTGTCCTATGTCGAAAGCAAGAAGCCAAACCAAGTGGTTACACTGACTATCATAAGGGCCCAACGAGTTTTGAAAATTCCAGTAAAATTGACGGTGGGCAATTTCAATTAGGTATAAAAAAAGGACCTGACCTTGTCAAGAATACTCGTCATCGAAGATGACCAATCTATCTCAGAACTGGTAAAGATCAACCTCGAGCTGCTCGGCCACCAGGTGATCACAGCACCCGACGGTATCAAGGGTCTGGCGATGGCGCAGCAAAATACTCCAGATCTGATCGTCCTCGACGTGATGATGCCCGATCTGGATGGCTTTACTGTCTGCCAGCGCTTGAGGCAAAACAACAAGACCGAGGGCATCCCAGTCCTCATGCTTACCGCTCTTTCGACCACCAAAGACAAAGTGGCAGGTTTTGATGCAGGTGCGGATGACTATCTCGCCAAGCCTTTCGAGACGCCAGAGCTCCAGGTGCGCGTACGAGCGCTCTTGCGCCGGGCAGGTTCTGTCCCATCCTCGGCTTCTCTGCCAGAGATCCTCACCGCAGGTGAGATCACTCTCATCCCCGAAAATCTTCAGGCAAAAGTCGGTTCTCGCGTCGAAAAACTGACACCGACAGAGTTTGAAATCTTGCACTGCTTGATGCAGCACCACGGTCAGACCGTTTCGACTGGCAAATTGCTCGAAGAAGTCTGGGGCTACGCTCCTGATGACGATGTAGACACCATCAGAGTACACATCAGACACTTGCGCACGCGCCTCGAAAAAGGCGAACGCAAATATATCAAAACCGTATACGGTGGCGGATATCAGCTGGTGGCAGAAGGCTTCAGCAAAGACAAGAACGGCGATCAGGCCTAATTTTCTCTCATAATCACTTGATGAAACTTATTCTAGTCAAGAGGCCAGAAAAGCCACTGCATTGGCATTTCTGGCACTTGTCAAAGCTCCCTATAAACGTTTTAGGTAAATCGGCTTCCGATTTGCTGGACATATTGGAAACCCACCTTATATCATTTATCGGGACCAGTCCGACAAAGCGTCCTCATAAGGCGATCTCGAGCAAGGAGAACCCAGCTTGTTATTCAACAGTCTGCAGTATCTAGTATTTCTGCCAACGGTATTTTTGCTTTACTGGCTTTTGCCACAAAAGGCACGAGTACCGCTGCTTTTGGTAGCGAGCTATGTGTTTTATTGTTCGTGGAGGCCAATCTATGGTCTCTTGATCTTCGGTCTTACCCTCGGCACTTTCTTGCTTGTTCCTTTTATAGAAAAGGCTCGTCTTTCTGAGACCGGCAAGCATATCTTTAGTGCCAAGGCCTGGCTGACGATCATTGTCTCGATAAACCTCTTGCTGCTAGGTATCTTCAAGTACGCCTACTTTACCCTGGACATGGTAAAGGGCGGCTTGTCTCTGGCTGGCATAGACTGGAAGGAACCGCATCTGCACATCATCCTTCCGCTTGGCATTTCTTTCTTCGTATTCGAATTCATTCACTACGCAGTAGAGGTTTATCGCGGCAAGCCTGTAGTCAAATCCTTTATGGCTCTCGCTCTCTTCGCTGGATTTTTTCCGACGCAGATTGCTGGTCCCATCAAGCGCTATCAAGACTTTGTCCCCCAGTTGACCGAAAAATTCAAATTTAAATGGGAGTATGTCGACGAAGGCATGCAGCTCATCTTGATGGGCCTTGCAAAAAAAGTCTTGCTCGCAGACAACCTGGCATTAGTGGCACAAGCAGGTTTTGCCCACCCCGAAAACTTTTCCTCGGTGGATACCCTCTTTATCACCTATGCCTTTGCCTTCCAGATCTTTTTTGACTTTGCCGGCTATACCGATGTAGCTCGTGGCTCCGCGCTGCTCTTTGGTTACAAGGTACCGATCAACTTCAACCTGCCTTATCTGGCTCACAACGTCTCTGACTTCTGGAATCGCTGGCACATCTCTCTGTCCACATGGTTGAGAGACTATCTCTTCATTCCTCTAGGCGGATCGCGTTGCAGCCTATGGCTCAATTATCGCAACCTCTTTATCACCATGGCTCTTGGTGGTCTCTGGCACGGTGCTGCACCGCACTTTCTCGCCTGGGGCGTCTACCAGGGTCTGGTCTTGATCTTGCACAAAGAGTATCTACGACTGCTCGAGTTTACCGGTATTGCCAAGGCGATCCAAAACAACCCGACTCTCGCCAAGGTCTATCACGTCTTTTCAGTCATCTGCACTTTCCATATTGTTTGCATTGGTTGGGTATTCTTCCGCGCCGAAAATATGAAAAATGCCTGGGACGTCATCGGCAAGCTCATGACCGTGCCTGCAGAATTGATGCATTTCAGCCTCAACCAACTGACCATCCTACAATTGCGTGATCCCATCATCTTCCCTGCTCTAATCATATTGATCCCGGGTCTGATGATCTCGCATGTCGTGGTCAATTGGCTCAACGACAAGTCCTTCTACAAAAATCCGCCCTGGGCCGTTCAGGTTGGCGTGATGGTTGCTTTGATGTGCTTGTTGACCATCTTCAGCCCCGACAGCTCGCCGCGTTTCATTTACTTCCAGTTCTAAGACACATCGGATAGCTAAAGGTCGCATCTGTGGAAACCGCTCAAGCAAATAGCACGAGCCTTCGGCCCTCGAGATTCAAAGTAGCAAAGTTTTTTGCCGCTCTGGCGATCTTTGGTGCGCTATCGGCTGGACTTTCTGCCATCAAATTTGGTGCAGTCTCTCCAGATGATTTTCCCGTCAATACCTGGACCAGCTGGGCCATCAAAGAGTTCCAATCTCGCAAAACCGCACCGGACGTTGTCTTTTTAGGCTCGTCACTGATGCTGGTGCCTCTTGATGGAGTAGATGCGGATTTTACCGATAAACGCATAGATGGTGCGCTGCACCATAAGAGCTTGTTTTTTGAGGACAAGTTTGGCAAATACACCGGCGGTCAAAAGGTCTCCACCTACAATTTTGCTCTACCGGGCGAAATGCCTTCCGATGCCGCCTTGATCACAAAATTTCTCCTCAAGGGACAAAAAGCACCAAAGGTCCTCGTATATGGTGTCGGCCCGCGTGACTTCATCGACAATACCCTGCCCAGTCCAGCAGCCACAGATCCTTTTCGTTATCTCTCTCGCTTTGGCGACTGGTCCGATCGGGTCTCGCTCATCGTGCCCGAATGGCAAGAGAGACTCAATTACGAGCTGGGTCATTTGTTTTATCCATACGGCAACAGGCAGCAAATCTCGCAATCAGCCAACAAAAAGGTCGCCGGTCTGCTTGATGCCATCGTACCCTGCCCACCTGATCGCGTCCTTTCCTTCAAAGATGCGATTGCTCTCAGGCGCAAACTCGTGCCCGAGCACAATCCTTTCGAGATCAATCCTGACGAATGCTTTTTTCGCCCTGTGACCGAAACGCCACGTCCAGGCTTTGCGGACAACGTGGCCGAGTATGCCAAGCGCTACAAGACCCTCAAAAAAGAAACATTCGAAGGCCAGATGCAGTTTATGGCCGATATATTGAGTACCGCCCGCGATCGCAACATACACGTGATGGTGGTGGCCATGCCCATCACCGAGGTCAACCGCAAGCTCTTGAGCGACGCCAATTGGGAGCTCTACAAGACGAGGCTGCGCGCACTCGCCGACCATTACGAGACCTCCTTTTACGACATGCATGACAGTGGGCTCTTTGCCTTCGAGGATTTTCAGGATACCGTGCACTTGCATGCAGGCGGCGGAGCCAAATTGCTGGATGAAATGGCCAGAGTGATGGCCAAGGACACTGCGACTATAACCGCTCTCCAAGCCAGAGATGATGCTCAAGACAAGCAGCTCGCCGGTCGCAAGGAGCAGCCACTATGAGCAAGCCGCGCCGTCGCAGCAATTTTGTCACTGCCGTCGGCCTCTTTATGGCTGCAAATATACTCCTGTCTATTTTCACCCCTATCAATTTCAACCTCTATAGGTTTCCCTACAAGGGTTGGGCCTGGTGGACCTTCAATGATTTGCGCCACCATCCCGAGACCCACAATGTGGCTTTGCTCGGCTCTTCGCTCATGGTGTCGGCAGTGGCTGGTGCCGATGCCAACTATCTCAATCGTCCGCTCGATTCGACAACGCATCACAATGCAGAGTATTTCGATCACAAGCTCAAGCAAAAATTTGGTGGCGAATTTCATACATTCAATCTGTCTGCACCTGGACAGATGCCTTCAGACGCTTACTTAACCCTCAAAGCCATGCTGGCGACAGCTCATAGACCAGATACAGTGATCTATGGGGTGGCACCGCGCGACTTTATCGATAGCTCGATGACCAATCCTACGGATACCGAGCCATTCAGGTTTTTAACTCGTCTGGTCTCTACCGACGAATGCGCTTCGGGACTCTTTCGCGATCCGCTCGGCCGTCTCGAATGGTTTATCAACCGCAATCTCTATCTTGCCCACCATGGTCTGGACATCCAGATGAAGGTCGGCGACTACCAAAAACTATTGCTCGACAAAATTGCCTATCCGCCCAACGGACAGGTCTATGACTTCTGGAAGCGCAATGCCATCATTCCTTCTTACAAGGCCGGGGAATTTCACCCGCGCAGTCTGATGGTATTGCCCATGACGGCAGCGCAAAAGAGCGAGCAATTTCGCGATAACAATGCCGAGTACATGGAGCGCTACTCCAGACCGGATCGCCATACCTACTCCACGCAATTTTACTTTTTGCGCAAGCTCGTCAATCTTTGCCGCAAGGAGCGTATAGAGCTGGTCCTGGTCAATATGCCTATTACCAAGCAAAACATCATGGTGCTCAAACCGCAGCTCTACATCAAATTTATCGGGCAACTCAAACAATTTGCCTTCGATTCGCAAGTATCGGCCTTTGACCTTAATGACTTTTGCCAATACAACTACGAGCTCACCGATTATCATGACTATGTCCACCTCAACGCCTTTGGTGGTTTCAAGTTTTTTGACAATCTCACCGAGGCGCTCGCCGGCAATAACAGACTGGCATCGACAATGGAGATCTCAGGACAAAAGCTCTCTCGCGATCGTGTCCTGGTCGAAAACCGCATAGACATCAGACCGGATGAGATCAACAATGTTTTTGGGCAGGAGATCAGGGATGGACGCATAAAGCTCAAGCCAAATATCGAAAAAGCCCTGGACTACGAAAACTCAAAGCGTATCGGCCCCAAACAGCAATTGAGCATGTGAGAAATAGCATAGTGAACAGTACTGCAGATGATACTAAATTTGAGGCTACCAAATTAAAGCGTCACAAGGTCAACGCCTTTGCTGTTGCTCTCGCAGCCTTTGCCCTGGTCAACGTCGCACTGGGTCAAATCTATAAGGCTCAAGGCATCACGGCCCGCAAAAACATGACTTTGGAAGCCATTAAAAACACAAATTACGAAGCTCGCCAAGAAGGCCCCTGGATATGGTGGGTATGCCGTAGCTTCCTATCCGAAGTCGAGACCTGGGGCAAAGCACCGGATGTGGTGCTGTTTGGCTCCAGCCAGATGGGCTCGGCGATTTTTTCGGCTGAGGCCAATCATAGACAGCAAGCCGTTGACACGACCGATCAACGCGAGGTAAAGCGCCTCGAACACGCAATCGCTTCGCGCACCGATCTAAATAGCAGCATAGACAATCTCAAGGCCTTCAATTTTTCCATGGGCGGAGCGATGGCCTCCGATCATTATCTGATCTCGCAGACCCTCTTAAAGCCAGACAGACTGCCAAAAGTCGCGATAATCGGCGTCAATCCTCGAGATTTTATCGACAATACCCTGCCTGCGGCTTCTGCTACAGACAGCTTTCACTTTCTCACCCCATATGTCGATCTAGGCAAGCTCTCCCTTGTTTCTTATCCTGATGTCTTTGGCTTGATGGATGATTTTTTTAAAAATCACCTGCCACTCAAGCAAGTCGCTCAGATCGCAGCCGGGGACGCTCCCCCCAGTCTGGGCAACGTAGCTACATTTACCAACCCCGAAGGAAAGGGTCTAGAAAAAGACCAGACCACCGGAGGCATTGCTCGCACCGCTGGCGCCACCAAGGTCCTGCAAGCCATCTCGGGTGCCGCAGGAGATGTCGGCAGAGGATTTTGGAGACTGCCTGCCAATCCTGATTATCTTTATATCGACAACAGCCACGAATACATTAGACGCTACAAGACCACTAAACCAGCTTGCGTGACCGGACAAAAAGCATATTTTGAGGCCTTGCTCTCCTATCTACAGCAAAACAAGGTCAAGACCATCGTTATCGGCATGCCCAGCCTGCCCAATAATAAGGCGCTCTTGCCCCAATCATTCTGGCAATCTTTCGAAGGCTATCTTGCACAGACCTCAGCCAGTCATGGCGCTCGCTTCATCAGCCTCTTTAACGATGCCGACTTTGGCAAGCACGACTTTTTGGATACAGTCCACCTCAATCGCTGGGGTGGCAGCAAGCTCGTAGACCGCATGGCACAGGCTGTGACGAGCGATCCGACCATCGTCGCAGCCCTTACCCGGCCTGTTTCCCAAGATAGCAGGCAGACGGCCGCCAGCCAATCCCAATGGCACTGAGATCTGGCAGGCTTTTTCTCTTTATTTCGATCTCGCTGTCATGCATGGCGCCTGGTCATTTTTGGGAAGCGTGGGCTCTTGCACCTGAGCACCAGCATGATGTCTGGAGAGACGATCAGACCAATCAACAAATAAAAGAACGGGATGCCTTAGATCGCAAAGCTAATACTATTGGACCGGCAAAATTGGCCGAGATCAAAAGATTGTTCGAGCAAGGCCAAAAGGCCAGAGCCGATTTGAAACTAAATCAGGCGATGATGATTTTTAATAAAATCAAAGCAGCAAATGTGCCGCCTTACTCCTCGACCGCCGCCATCATCCTCAATACCGAACTGCCTCTCCATCCTGTACCCAAGGACTGCGAGGAGCGCTTTAGACGCGCCGACAGAGATCTCAGCCAGGGCCGCCTCGACCAGGCGAGCAATGGCTATCTGGAGATCACGCGTCTCTATCCGCAATTTGAATGGGCCTATATGGGCCTGGCAGCAATAGACTTGCGACGCCATCAAATCGAGTACGCAGCCAAAGAGGCCCGCTCGGCCCTCGCTCTCAATCCCGATCTCGTACAGGCCTGGCTAGTTTTAGTACACGAAGCCATCGGGCAACAAGACATAGAAGGCGCGATCCGAGCAGCAGAAACGGCGCTCGCGCTCAATCCAGAACAACAAGAAACAAGAGATCTCATGCGCAAATTGAAAGAAGAGGCAGAAGCGAGGAGATTGCCGGATTAGCTCTGGCTTTATTGCATCCAACTTAAACAGGCCAGACCAGATGATCTGCTCCCGCTCATAGAATGCGTGGCAAATCATCTGGTCATAGCCTTTTTGATTATAGGCAATGATAAATCTGACAATCTAGAATCACAGATTGCAATCTTTCTCTTACTCTTAAGGCCGCTATCTGATTGTAAAGCCCCGCATTCTATGAGCGGGGCGCGCAATCAGTTGCGGCCGTTACCAGTACGACAAATCAATATTTGCAATATCCTGCTTTTAATATTGCCTATTGCCATTTAAAACCGAAACAGAGCGATTGCCATCGGTTTTGCCGCCGATCACCCCGGCCATGATCTGCATAAACTCCCTGCTCACCGCAGGTTTCATATGCACGGTATCGGCATACCGATCGTCATTCTGCATTTCACCCTGATTTAGATCCACGAGTCTTGCACCACCTTTGATGGCAGCGGCCTTAACTCGAGCGAGGTAATCGCTATAGGCGTCAATTGGCATGATACTCATATTGCGCCGCGAAAGCGGCATATTGACCAGGGTCACGTCGATGCCATGCTCGCGGGCTAAAGAGATAAATCGATCGAGATAGGCAAATTGCACATCCGCCTTTGATTTGTCATAGGGCGTATAACGTCTTATGTATTCGGCATGCGTCTTTTGGCTATCATTGTGCTCGAGAGCAAAGCCCGGATAAACCTGTGGCGTACCGATCGCCTCACCGGGCAAGAGTCCACGTCTTTGCGCCTTGAGCTCCAGACTGTCGCTGTATTTTTCAAAAACCACCATGGGCAAGATTTTTTCTAGAGCACGCTTGGCCCGTATTTGCGCCAGGTTTTGCCAGTCGGTGCGCATACAATAGAGCGGATTGAGTTTTTCGCAGACTATGGTGGCAGACTGATTAAAATCGACTTGTCTCCAGTGCCGGGCAAAATAAAAGGGCAAGTCGCGCAGACCGGCATGCAGCCTAAATATTGGACTGGCGTCTACACGAGGAAAGAGATTGTCGCTAAAGTCCCGAGGAGCGATACCGTAGACGATTGTCTTAGTGCCGCCACCATTTTTAAATGCAGGCGAGTCCAATAATTGTTGTGCCACAAAAAAAGCATCAGAGGCCATCTCACCGCCCACCGCCAGAAGATAGACCCGCTTTTTATGCCCTAGATCGCTCTCGAGTGCTGTCAAACGTCTCTCAAAAAATCGTTTGAAAGGAGCATTTCTAAAGGCCGCCTCATCTTGGAGGGCCGGAGCAAGCACTAGACTGGAACCAAAGAGCAGGCATTGATCCTGTTTAGTATTTTGAGCCGCCATTTCCTTTTGCAGAGAAGCCAGAGCATTAAACGACTCTCCCCGCTCCAGGTTGACAGTATTGATGCGGCTCAATGGATGCAATATTCCGATCAGCGCACTTAGACAGGCAAACACAGCAAGGCTGGCCAAAAAGCTCGAGGCCCCGGCCCTCTCAAAGATCGCTGATCTGCCTGCTAGCATCATGATCTGCTAATGCTAGCGCATTAATGTCAAGGGCACCTGAAGATGCTTTCAGTCATGAATTAAGAGGTCTTAATCCCTTGCTTTCAAAGTCGCTCGATACGTGCCAAAATTTTGATTGGTCCATTTGCATCAGGAGAAATTTGTGAAAAACATCGGCATAATCACATCCGGCGGCGACTGCGGCGGCCTCAACGGCGTCATCAAGGGTGCAGCCCTCACTGCCCTCAATAAAGGCATGACTGCCTGGATCATCCCCAATGGCTATGCTGGTCTTTACAATCTCGTCGATCTCAAGGCGCTCACGGAGCTGACAGCCGAACGCATCGAACAGATACCTGTTTATCTTGCAGGTTCGGAGGCAGGCAATTCGCGGGTGAAAGTCTCCAAGATCAAGGATGACAAAAAATACGATCGCATCAAAGAGGGTCTCAAAAAATTTAAACTGGATGCTCTGGTCATCGCCGGCGGTGATGACACGGGCTCAGTGGTCAAGGATCTCTCCGATCAAGGCATCCCTTGCGTGCACGCGCCCAAGACTATGGATCTCGATCTCATGCCTTATTCGGTTGGCGGAGACTCGACGATCAACCGCATCGCCGAAGCCGTCCGCGACCTCAAGACCACGGGCCGCACTCACAACCGTATCATCGTCATGGAAGTCTTTGGCCGCTACGCAGGTCATACGGCCTTCAGAGGCGGTATCGCCGCCGATACCGATGCCGTCCTCATCCCTGAGATCCCTGTCGATTTTGATGTCCTTTACGATCACATCAAAAAAGCCTTTATCAAACGCATCGAAAACTCCGATGTCCATGCCGGCACGGCATCAGTAGTGGTGGCAGAGGGACTGCGCGACGCCTCCGGCAATGAGCTCGTAGACATGAGCTCTGAGCCTGACTCTTTTGGACATCGCAAGCTCATGGGTGCTGGCAAATATGTCTGCAAGCAGATCGAGGATCGCATCAAAAAAGATCCAGAAATCAAAGAATTTATGAAACGTACCGGTCAATTTGTCGAGAGCGTCTACGAAATCCCCGAAGTACGCGAAATCAGACCCAGCCACCTGGTACGCTGTGGTTTTGCCTCGGCTCTCGATGCCAATTTTGGTCTAGAGGCAGGAGCAGCTGCAGTCGAACTGGCAGCAGCCGGTAAGTACGGCGTGACCGTGGCCAGCTATCAGGCTGGCAAGATCGAATACATGGCCGTTGCCGATGCCATCGTGCAAAGACACGTGAGCGAGTCGGATGTTGCCATGTACGAATCCCTGGGCGTTTGCTTTGGTCGCAAGCCAGGCCAGATCAAGCCAGAGATGGCGCAGATCTCAGGCGTGCCCCGTCGGGTTTATTGATCTTTCAATAATCTCGTCCGAGGATCTCCAGGTCCTGTCTGTGCCACATCTCAGTGATCGGCCTTTCGCCGCCTGGTGGCCAGGCAGGCTCATCGCCAAAGACTTGCTCATCTAGTTCTTGCATGGAGCGCGCCAATAAGCTGGCGCGCTCTTTTGCATCAGCGCCTAGACGTCTTTCGAGATCGAGGCGCAAGACCTTTGGCAGGAGCAAATCTTTATGCGCGTCTTCGATGGTCAATAATTCGCTTTGAGCGGCTTTGATTTGGCCCATGTCGATCAAAAGCCGCACCAGAGCCAGATGAGCCTTGATCCCAGGCTGCTTTTTAGCGACTACTCCTTGCAATATCTCGCATGCCTCCTCTGGACGTCCCAGATCCCTCAGGGTCTCGGCTCGGATGATATCCAGCTGGCTAGCCGAGTTGCCACCAGTAAAGAGCGCCTTAAAAGCCCAGGACAATGGAAAGGGGGTAACGCGCATCTGCTCTGCATGCCGATATCGTTTGCTTGCTTCTTTTTTGAGACTGTCCTGATCATCCGCACCGCCTGTCCAGCTCATACGCAGAGTGCGCCTATTGCGTGCACGCTCGAGCTTCTCCTGGACAGTGCCACCATATATAGCATCGGTACGTGCAAGGGTCTGTGCTGCATAATGCTCCTTGAGTATGTCTAGCCAGACAAAACTGGCGTATGACACATCGATCAAGGCAGCTACCAGGACAAGAGCGCCGAGTGCCTGCACCATGCTCTGACCTTTGACCACGGAAGACATGAGACGCTTGGCCAGCCTGTCGCTGACGATGAGATCAGGACGATACTTTTTAAATGCCTCCACCAGGTCTTTTTGATCTGCTAGGGACAAGACGGATAAGGGCAGCCGGGCGAGCACATAGCTTGTGCCACCGCCTGTAATATCATCAGATCGCATCTCCATGACACCCAAAAGAGTCAGGTGCAATCTGCTGATCCTGGTCATATCCAACTGCAAGAGCCCACTTTTTATCAAAGCAGGCTTATCTGGATCAGTAGGCACAGCTATATCCACTGCCCGATCAAAATACAAAAATGGTTGGCCATGCTTGACAAAGGCGAACAGACGAGCCAAAAGCCTGCTCGATAAAAATCTGGCCAACAGATAACCTGTGCCCAGAGCGGCAATGGTAGCAAGTGGAAAATAGGGAGACAATCTGAAATCGCCGGAAAGCCAGGAGGCATCACAGAGGAAATAGATGAAAATGATGCCGAAGACAGGCCAGGCCAAGCCAATCAAAACGTAGATGCGGTGGACGATCGAAGGTCTGAAACTCTGGATCGAGTAAGAGGTCTCCATGTCTTGCTCTATATCAACGTGGAGGAGCTATGCCTACGATAGCTTCGGTAAACTGAGTCTTGACCGGTATGGTCGGACCAACTTTGAGCAATGGCACGGAGACCGGCAGCACGACAGTCACGTCGCAAACCACTGTCAGCTGTCCATCGGCAGTACCGACGTAGTCGGTGATGGCGATATTGAGGTTTTTGAAAGTGCTGGAGGGCTGAAAAGTATTTTTTATGTCGACCACCGCCGCATCAGCAAGAGTCTTGTTGCTGCAGTTGGCTGCAGCACGGGCTGCTTCTTTTGAGAGCCTATTGACCAGCTCACCACCGATGGCGACTACAGAGACGTCGATGATTGCCAGTAAGAGCGGGATGAGTATAAGACCACCGACCATCACCTCGATGATGCTCTGCCCTTTCGCATATTTTTTAGACTTGCCTGTCCTAAAGCGACTCATGCTCTTGCTACCTCTCCCCTAGACCGGCATGGTTTCGATGACGCGCTTACCAGTTATGGTAAAAGGCACAGGAGCATTGATAGCCGGGACCTTGAGCGGAAATGGCAAAGCCAAAAATGGACGTATCTCTATATAGAGATCGCAATGGACATAGCGGGCATTATTGGATCCTTCGGTGAGATCTATATAGATCTTTTGCGTTGGAGTGTTATTTGTCTGCACAAATCTCCCCAGCCCCTGGGAGCTCCAGCTTTTGATCAACTCATTGAGCGGTCCATTAGGATCGGTGCTGCAGCTATAGTCCACTGAGTAAGGCGGTGGCGGTGAAGGATTGATGATCAGGACTTTTTGCAGGGCTGCCTCGCGCAGGAGCAGATCGTGGAGGTAGAGACAGTCGGCATAGCCAAGGCCCAAAGCGACTAGATTGACCGCAGGGAAGAAAAAGACCATGAGCAAGATAAACATCGCTGGTGCCATCTCGGTGATGGCACTGCCCCTGCGTCTGCGCGGCTTGTGTGGGCTGTATAAAAGATGTTCTGGCTGTTTAGTCATAAATCTGAGTCTAAGTCCTGGATACCCCTTGTCAAATAAAATTAAGTCGCTATAATGTTTAAGCTTGACAATCTATTCTGATAATCTAACGAGACCTCAGCTAGACAAGCATCTAAGCAAATAAGTCCGACTATTCTATCGCTTCTATGAGTCTATCGCTTCTCGATTGCACTCTGAGCCTGACAGATAGTTAAACCTATGGCAATCTTCCCACTTAAACTGTGACATCAACCAGATAATTTGCCAAAATCTTTTAAAACATGGCTTTAGTATCTACCCCGTCCGCACTTACTAATCAGGTATAGACATGAACAAGAGAAAACAGAAAGGCGCATCGCTGGCACTTGTTGCCACATTGCTATTTGCCTTCGCGGTCTTGGTAGTGGGGATCGTCGCCCTCATCAACCTGCTCGGCGGTGGTCAGCAGATGCAGCGAGCGACAGATGCCGGCAACTTATCGCTGGTGCGCTCGGCGCTTACCAAGGTCTCAGTGCCTTTAGCCATGTCTGGAGACCAGGTGCAGTTTAATGGCTGCAGCGATCCGGAGAGCAATACCAACGGCAATGTCAACCTGCGCAATATCAACAAGCTCAATGCTCAGGCCCTTCTCGTTGCTATCAACGCCTATGATATCCAAAAGGATGGTCTCGATTCTGGCGCCCTCAGCCACTCGGCTCAGGTCAACAATGTCCTCAAAGTCGTATCAGGCGATCTTGCCAACAAACTGCAAGAGCCCGGCGCCGTCCACAGCTTTTTTACCAATATCGCCCAGCTCAATCCCACCAAGCAATTTGGCACAGATGACATCAATGCCATGGGCGCAGCCAAGCCCTCCTTTATGGAGAGAGCTACGGCCAGCAATGTATATATAGATCCCAAACAGTTTCCTGACTATGACTCCAGCACAAATGCTTCGGTCATGTTCAACAGCCAGGGCAAAAACTGGGTGACCAATGTATCCAGCCATCCCGGCAAGTCCTATCTCAAAGGATACCTAGACGGCATTACCCCCAATTCTTCACTCGCCAGCACTTACTTTGTCCCTCTGATGCCCGGCACCAAGCCACACCTCGTCTCCCAGGCCTCTTTCGTACTCAATACCAATCCCAAGGCCGGAGCCAATACCTTCAACTGGGACAAGGCAGTTCCTAACGCCCTTTCTTTGACCTCCAAGGCCAATTCCAAACAAGGCTATCTCGGCAATTTCAATGCCTTCGCACTGGTTGCTCCGATCGATCCAGAGGGCTACCCTGTGGCTATCCCTCGCGGCTTCATCCGCCTGCAAAATGGATCCCCCTCGCCTGCTACCGGTGTTGCAGGCGGTGGCACCGACGCCTTTGTCCAGGCCATGGACCATCCTTTCTCCTATCCCAGCGCTGACGGCAAGCCTCTACCCTACCTCGTAAGCCAGGGCGATCCCGGCCTCGGCGGTCTCTCGCCTGCTCAATATCTGCAAAACATCATCAATGCAAACAACTCCGGTCAGACTCCAAATTGCAGCGCTCTCCGCGTGGGTTTTGCCCTCTCCGGCGATTCGCTCGGCTCAAATGGTGTCAGCACCGCCAATTGCGCCACCATCAATGGCATCGGCGGCACGGATTTTGACAACAACGATCTCAACAATCCACTCAGCCAGCCCAACCAGGCTATGAAGATGTACAACCAGCCTGACAGCCGCAATCTTTGGGCCAGACCTATAGTAGAAAATGCCTACAATATTCCCAAACCTACTCCAGTAGGATCCAATAATGAGTCCGTCAACGTGGCTGATATCTTCAACCTCGCTCTCTTAACTGCTAGAGCCACTGGTGATGATTTCCACCCCACTACCTACCACTCCGGCGTGGCGCACATACCCACCACCGGACGCGGTCCTCTGAGTGCTCCTGATTTCCGCATCACCAAAGACCAGGGCGTATGGCTCAACAGCCAGAGCCCCGAAGGCATCTCCAAAAACGGCAAAATGTGGAAGTTTCTCACTAACCGTTGCAACCAGATCGATCCTACCTGGAATCAAGACCTGGACGCAGTCCTCAAGCAAGCCTATATCCCCATGGGAGGACGGTGCTACATCTACCGTTCCGAAAATGCCAATGGCGGCAAGGGTGCAATCGTTCTAAAAGAAGAGAGCCAGGCCTTTGCCGACGCTCCCTGGCTCAAAGACTTTGCTGGCCAAAAGGCTGACGCAAAACAAGAAGCCAATCCTACTGAGATGAAGACTGTAGAGCTCGAACCCTTCCAGATGGTAGACGTGCCTGGAGACTGGGGTTACCCCACACCATACGACTATCCAGGCCGCGTGTGTGTAGTCAACTGGTATTCCTTCACTCGCTCTTCCGGCTGGAACAACCTGCTCGGCCAGGTCACCATGGGTGCTAGCACTTCCAACTGCTGCCCTACCGGTTCTTCCAATCCGACCTCGAGTTTCACCATCCAGCAAAATGGTGGCAACGACGTGCTAAACATGCCCGCCGGATGCTATTGCCAGAGTGGTGGCGGATGCGACTACACCGGTCCCTGCTAAAACGAAAGGACGATTCGCATGCTAAACCCATCTCGATCGCTGGCGGCTTTTTCGCTTGCCCTGGCGCTCGCTCAAACATCCTCGATCATGGCCCAGGCTCAACAACCATCCAGCCCTAGCCGGACGATGATGCAGACCACGCACAAGCAATACACAGGCGTACCTGGCAATCTCGGAGTGCCATTGCCACCCAATGCCAAGTTTGTGACAGGCTACGAGGCAAAGTACACGACCAGTCAACGCATCACGGCTTTTATAAGAGTCACGAGCGAACAGACTCCTACCAACCTCATAAGCTGGTACGAAAACAGTCTGCGCGCGATGAGCTGGGAGGTCAAACCCCGCAAGACACCCAAGGGCACAATGCTCGTGTGCAATAAAGAGTCGCAAACGGCCATGGTCAATATTGTCCAGGGTCAGACGGCACAGGACCCGACCACGATCATGTTGACCATAGAGCGTTGAGATGCGATATCGTTCTTATTTGCCTGCATCCGTGCTGGTCGCGGTAGCAATCTTTTGCGCCCACTCTTGCATGGCCGCCAATCCAAAGATCACCCAGGCTCAAATCGAAAAATCTCTCAAAAGCAACCCCGAGTCATACGCAGTAAGACTGCAGGCTGGCAAATACTTTGAAGAAATCGGCTTTGCCGGCGAAGCACAAGAGCAATATCTTGCTGCCACCAAATGCAAAGATGCTAAAGCCGAGGCTTTCAATCGGCTGGCCCAGATGTATCTACAGGATCGGCAATACACCAAAGCCAGATCAGCAGCGGATCTAGCAGTCAAACGCTTTCCTGATAGCTATGGTGCGCATTTGACTTCGGGCTATATCTATCACAACCAAAACGATTTTGACCGTGCCCTGGCCGAATACAAAAAAGCTCAGACAATCGAGCCCAAAAATCCGCAGATCTACATTGCTCTGGGCGATGCCACCATGGGCGACGGCGATAACAAGGGTGCGCTGGCCTATCTCCAAAAAGCCAGGCAGCTGGGTCCTGAGACTAATCTCTGGCGTTATCAGATGGGCATGGTGCACAAAAATCTCAAAGAATGGGACAAAGCCCGCGATTTTTTTGAGAAAAACTTTGATCAGGATCCCTTTAACCGCCAGTCCAATCTAGCCTACGTCAATATGCTGAGCGACAGCAAAAACCCCAAAAAAGACCCGGTCAAAGCACTCGAGGTCTCATTTTGCCTGATTGCTACTGCGCAAGGCAATGAGATGTTTCAGCTCAAGGTCAGGCTCAAGACCCTGATCGCAGAGTTGAGGCCCTCACAAGTCGAATCCGCCAAAAATGCCGCCCTTGCCCGCATTACAGACACCAAGCTCAAGGCACGCATGCTCTTTTGCCTGGGCGATGTCTTTGATCAGCTCAATCTGCCCGACTGGGGCATTAAGTCTTATCGTGCCGGTCTGGCGTTTAATCCAGATTTTGCTCGAGGACACTTGCGGCTTGGTATAGATCTCGAAGGCTATGGCAAAGACAAGCAAGGCGCTCTGCGCGAGTACGAGACAGCCTTGAAGCTCGATGCCAAAGACAAAGAAACTCAAGCTCGCCTGCAAAATCTCAAGCGCGAGCTCAAGATCAAATAAGAGCACAATTTTATTCCCATGAAGTTTACTCCCATATCTATCTTTTTTTTAGGCCTTGCCACGGGTGCTGCCGCAACGTATTTAGTCATGCAGACCAAGGCGCCAGACTCTTTAAAAGGCGAAGGAAAAAAAATCCAAATCGCCCGCGGCCCTGGAGAATTGCAAGGTAGAAAATCCCAAATGCAAATCGTAGAGATTGAGGGCGAGGTAGTGGATGCCTGGTGCTATGCCTCCCAGACCATGGGCCCTGGTCGCGGCAAAAGCCACAAAGCTTGCGCTCTCAAGTGCGTCGGTGGCGGTATCACTCCTGGCATAGTCCAGGACGGGACGGACAATTTGTTTCTCGCCGTCAAATACCGGGGATACGAGGGTTGCAATGCACTGCTTTTGCCCTATGTGGGGGAAAGAGTGAGGGTAAAAGGATTTGTCGGCATCAATGGTGGCCAAAGAGTGATGCGCATACAGTCAGTCGCTCCTATTAAGGACGATGCAAACGGGGCAGATCTAAAATAGGGATGATTGCAAATCCTGTCTTCCAATAGGCGACCTATTTATCATGGCCCTCATCAAAAAAGAGATCGGTGAACTGCTCGTGGACAACGGGCTGATCACCAGCGAAGAACTCAAGATCGTACAACAAGAGAGGATGCGCACCGGCGAGCCTATCTCTTTGATCCTTTCGCGCCTGGGGCTGGCCAACGAAAACCACCTCAAATCAGCACTGGAGACCCAGTATGGTTGCAAATACGTCTCGCTCAATAAGGTCTCGGCCGAGGCTCAGGCTCTGGAGCTCCTGCCCGAAAAAGTGATGAGACAGCACCAGGTCGTGCCTCTCAGCTTAGAGGGCAAGGATCTCACTCTTGCCATGGTCAATCCCAACAATCTTTTGGCCATGGACGACATCAAATACAGGCTAAAGAGCGTAACGGTCAGGCCGGTGGTATGCACAGAGGATGATTTCCAGCACTTTATGGAGACCGTCTACTCCCGCCGCCAAGAAGAATTATCGGACGAATGGGAGCACCAGGCAGAGCAGACATTTATCGAGTCTGAGGTAGACCTTTCCAGCCTGGACGTTCTGATCGACTACGAAGAAGCCATCAACGACCTCGACCTGGCTCGCCAGGCCCAGGACGCTCCGATCGTCCAACTCGCCAATCAGATCCTCGCCAAGGCGATCAAGAGACAGTGCTCGGATGTACACATCGAGCCCCAGGACAAAAACGTCATAGTGCGCTACCGACTCGACGGCGTGCTCTTTGTAGACCGCCGCTTGCCCAAGGCCATTCAAGCCGCTCTGGTCTCTCGTTACAAGATCATGGCCGACCTCGATATCGCCGAACGCCGCCTGCCGCAGGACGGACGCATCCGCGTTAGATTCAGTGGCAAAGATATAGATTTTAGGGTCTCCACTATCCCCAGCAAGCACGGCGAAAAAGTCGTCATGCGCCAACTCGACAAGTCGGGCACTACATTTGGTCTCGAGCACCTAGTCACTGAGCCCGAGACTCTCAATCTGATCAGAGAGATGGTGATGAAGCCCTATGGCATTATCTTTGTCACCGGCCCCACCGGCTCCGGCAAGACGACGACCCTCTACTCAGCCCTGGCCGAAAAAAACACTCCCGAGGTCAATATACTCACTGCCGAAGACCCCATCGAATACGAGATGGCCGGTATTACGCAGGTGCAGGTATTGAGAGAAAAAGGCCTGGATTTTGCACGCATCCTCAGGTCATTTTTGAGGCAGGACCCGGATATCATCCTGGTGGGTGAGACCAGGGACAGAGAGACGGCAAAAATAGCAGTAGAAGCTGCACTTACAGGCCACCTGGTCTTTACCACCTTGCACACCAACGACGCACCAGGAGCAGTGACACGCCTGGCCGAGATGGAGGTCGATCCATATCTGGTGGCATCTGCGACAATCGGCGTCATCGCTCAAAGACTATTGAGGAGGGTCTGCGAATCCTGCAAGGAGTCTTATAGCCCAGAAAGATCTACTCTGGAGTATCTCGGCCTTCTAGACAAGACGCAAGACAGACTGGCTGACTCGACGGTGGCCTATTACAAGCTCGAGCTGGACGACAAGCAATGGCCTGTCTTTAAAAAGGGCAGAGGCTGCGACGACTGCCACCAGACAGGCTACCGCAACCGGATCGGAGTCTTTGAAGTAATGCGCATGAACGACGAGATCCGCGACCTCATCTGCAAGGACTCCCCTACGGCCATGATCAGGCTTGCAGCCAAGCAATCGGCAATGATCTCTCTCAAGGACTACAGCATCAGACTGGTAGGTCAGGGCTACACAACTAGCGAAGAAGTAGTGCGAGTTACTCTCTCCGACTCTGCCGAAGAAAAATTGTGTAGCAAGTGCCGCAATCCTATATCCGAAGACTTTGTCAAATGCCCTTTTTGCCAACACGAGCTCAAGACCAGTTGTGTCCGTTGTGGCACACTGCAGCAAGAAGACTGGGCCAGCTGCCCCAAATGCGGTCTCGCCAGAGCAGATGCAGATCAGGAATACGCATGCCGCACTTGTGATGCCGAAATACACGGAGACTGGTCCGTCTGTCCCTACTGTCAGAGCCACAAGCACTAAAGAGGAGCGTAATCAAGATGATCGAGATGCAAGAATTGCTCCAATTGGTCGTGGATCGCACGGCATCCGACCTGCACATCAAGGCCGGAGAGCCGCCAATCATGCGCGTCGCTGGCAAACTAATCCGGACCAGCCTGCCCGAACTATCGCCCGAGGACACAGAACGCCTCATTTTTAGCTGCCTCAATGCCGATCAAAGAGAGACAGTCAAAAAGCACTGGGAGCTGGACTGCGGCTTTGGCATCGATGGACTGGGGAGATTTAGGGTCAATGTCTACAAAGACCGCGGCAATTTTGCAGCAGCACTGAGGGTGGTGCTGTCGCGCATCCCGACCATCCAAGAATTGGATCTGCCCCCAATCGTCAACGAGCTCATAGACAAGCCCCGCGGGCTGGTCCTGGTCACCGGTCCGACAGGCTCGGGCAAATCGACGACCCTCGCCTCCATGATCAATGCCATCAACGAGCGCGACGCCAGGCACATACTCACCATCGAAGATCCCATCGAGTTTTTGCACAGCAATAAGCGATCTTTTGTCAGCCAGAGGGAGCTCGGCTCAGACACCAGATCTTTTGCCAATGCCCTCAGAGCTGGCTTGAGAGAAGACCCCGACGTCATACTCGTAGGCGAAATGCGAGATCTAGAGACTATTCATCTAGCCCTCACGGCAGCCGAGACCGGGCATCTGGTCTTTAGCACCATCCACACCAGCTCCGCACCTCAGAGCGTGGATCGCATCATCGATGTATTTCCCCCAGATCAACAACAGCAAATCCGCATCATGCTCTCCCACGCACTGGTAGCGGTGCTCTCCCAGACTCTGTTGCCTCGAGCGGATGATAGCGCTGGCGAGTCCCCCATCACCAGTGGCCGCGTACTCGCGATGGAGGTCCTCACCAACACTCCAGCTATCGCCAACCTCATCCGCGAAGCCAAGACCGCTCAGATGTACGGTTCGATGCAGATGGGAGGTGCACAAGGCATGCAGACCCTCGAGTCCTGCCTTGCGAACCTGGTCAGGCAGGGCAAGATACATCAGGCCGAGGCCCTGGCCAAATCTAGCCGTCCCGAAGACCTCGAGTCGATGCTAAACTCCTCGCAAGCAGCCAAAAAGACCGAGACTCGCCTCGACACTCGATATGGTGGCAGCAGTTTTGGCAGATTTTGATCGGGACAAGACAAAATAAGATCGGTATAGATAAATGGAGTTTGTCTACAAACTGAGGGATCAGCAAGGCAAGATCCAAGAAGCCACGGCCAGAGCGGACTCGGCCTCGGTATTGCGCGCCCGTCTCAAGGCCCGTGGTATTGACGTGCTGGAGATCAGGGAGCGCACCACCAGCAGTGACATGCTTGCCAGATTGTCCTCGAGCAGTCTTGCCGACATCATGCAATCGGGCCTCTTTGAGTTTATCTCACTCAAAGACATGGTGGTCTTTTCGCGGCAGTTTGCGGCCATGATCTCCTCAGGCGTGGCTATGCTGCGCACGCTGACCATCATCGTCGAGCAATGTCCAAATCGCAAGCTCAAACGAGCGCTGGATGACGTGCGCCTCTCTATCGAATCAGGCATCTCGCTATCGGACGCCCTCGCCAAGCATCCGGACATCTTTGACAAATTATACGTATCGATGGTGCGCGCTGGTGAGACTGGTGGCATCCTGGCCGACGTCCTCAAAAGACTGGCCGATTTTCTCGAATACAAGAGCAAGCTCAATCAAAAAGTACGCTCAGCCATGGTCTATCCGACCGTCGTATTGCTCATAGCCATCGGCGTATTTTGGGGCATGTTGACCTTCATCCTGCCGATCTTCGAGGGCCTCTTCCGCAATATCGGCGGCGAACTGCCGGCTTATACTCAATTTCTCATTTCACTCTCCCAATATATGCGCTCCATCTGGGCGATACTCTTTGCCATCGCAGTGACTGTCGGCATCTTTATGCTCAAGAGGTATTACCAGACTCCGCTTGGCCGCTACCAGATCGACATGTTTCTCTTCAATCTCCCCATGGTGGGTGAAATGATCGGGAAGATCGCCATTGCTCGTTTTTCGCGAACCTTTGGCACCCTTTTGCGAGCAGGCGTACCCATGCTGACTGCCCTGGACGTAGTCAAGGACACTGCAGGCAATGCTGTGGTGGCTGATTCTGTACAAAAAATCTACAACGAAGTCAGACAGGGCGGCAGCCTATCCAAGCCCATGAGCCGCTCCAGGGTCTTTCCTGCCATGGTCACGCAGATGGTGGCAGTCGGTGAAGAAACCGGACGGCTGGACGACATGCTCTCAAAGGTCGCTGATTTTTATGACATGGAAGTCGAGAACGCCGTCGAAGCTCTGACCTCTCTGCTCGAACCGATAATGGTCGTAGGCATTGGCGGTATCGTAGGCTCGGTAGTGGTTGGCATGTATCTCCCTATCTTTACCGTGATCAATCAGCTGCGTTAGCTATAATTAACTTTGATTAACCGGCGCTCATCTTATTGCATCCAGGCCAAGGTCGGCAAAAAAATGCCACCAGGCATGGTTTCAGCCGATAACGATGCGACTTTCTTTCTTGGCATCCGGTTTTCCGCATGAAAGAGTAGCAATTGTTTAATATGTTTGGTACTCTGCCTTAGGGCTATAGATGATAGATATGGTGAAGGCAGTAAAACGATGTCCCCAGAATTACAAATTAATCCCAGCATAAAGACGCAAGCCGTGGTGATAAACGAAGTGCAAGAAAGTGGAGACGACATTCCGTCCCCGATCTCGGCCAAGGCCGACAATAAAAACCAGGACCAGATCCATACCTGGTTGTCGATGTATGCCGAGTCTCGCGATCCGGCACTGAGAGATTCGATCATCCAGGCAGCCTTGCCCCTGGTCAAGCGCATTGCTTATGGCCTTGCGCGTAGATCCACCGACCCTGTCGAAGATCTCATCCAGGTCGGCTCGATCGGTTTGATCAAGGCCGTCGACCAGTTTAAGCCAGATGCCGGCGCCAAGTTTCAGACCTATGCCACTCACCTGATTACAGGCGAGATCAGGCACTATCTGCGCGACAAGACAGCTATGATCCGCGCTCCTCGCGAGTTGCAGGAGCTGTCATTCCGCATAAACCGTCTTGTCCAAAACCTCACCGCCAAGCTAGGCCGCGAGCCCAGCGACATCGAGATCGCCATCGAGCTCGAGATACCGGTCAGCCGCGTCAACGAAGCCTACGAAGTCGATCGTCGCCGCACTCTGATCTCTCTCGACCAGGCTCTTTCAAACGATGCAGGTTCGGAGCAATCGCTGATCGACACCCTCGTCGATTCGCGTTACCACACCAATCAGCTCGCAAAAGAAGACCGCTTTATGCTCGCAGAAGCCATCAAGCAGCTGCGCGATGGTCTACGCGAGGTAGTGCAATTGACCTTCTACGAAGATCTGAGCCAAACAGAGGTCGCACGTCGTCTCGGCATCTCGCAGATGCAGGTATCGAGACGTTTGAGGGCCGCCACTACCGAGCTCAACAAGATCATCACCCAGAGCAAAAAAGCCCCAGGCAGCAAGTCCTGATCTGGCGGCATAGTGTCGATGAAGGCAATCGAGGCCTCTAACCTACAAAAGGACAGAGTCTCTGGTTTTTTCATGCATCGCAAAAGAGTCGTAACCGACCTCGATCTATCGATCGAGGCCGGCTGCGTTTTTGGCCTCATTGGCCCAAATGGAGCCGGCAAGACCACAACGGTCAAGATGCTGATCAATCTGGTGCGTCCCGATAGCGGCAAGATCACTATTTTAGGTCGAGCCCCAAATGATCCGATCGTCAAGCATAAAATCGGCTACCTACCCGAAAACCCTTTTTTTTACGGCCATTTGACCGGACGTGAGTTTCTCGATTTTGCAGCCTCGCTCTTTGGGCTTACAGGCCGTGCAAAAAAAGACCGGGTCACAGAGATGCTGGGCTTGACCGGTTTGATGCCTCATGCGGACAAAAGACTTGCGGCTTATAGCAAAGGCATGTTGCAGCGCGCCGGCCTTGCTCAGGCCCTCATCAACGATCCGGATTTATTATTTCTCGATGAGCCTATGTCTGGTCTCGATCCTATCGGTATCCACGATGTGCGAGAGATCGTCAAATCGCTCAAGCAGAGAGGCAAGACCGTTTTTCTCAATACCCACCTCCTGGAGGATGTGCGGATACTTTGTGATGAAATTGCCGTGATGAACCAGGGCCGTATCATAAAAAGAGCACTGACAGCCGATCTGGCAAACATATCCATACAGGATTATTTTTTTGATGCCATTGAGGATCGAGAGGCAGCGCCTTGAAAGATCCATTTTTCGGAGCCACCAGAGCCATTGCTCTCAACACTTTTCGCGAGGTATCGCGCGACAAGATCGTCTATGCATTTTTTGCCTTTGCTATCGGACTCTTGATCCTTGGCCAGGTCCTTGGCTCTCTGTCCATCGGTCAACAAGTGCGTATCATCCAGGACATCGGCCTGGCCGCAATAGATCTGATCGGCTCGGCGATCGCCATTTTTGCTGGCGCCAATTTGCTCTACAAAGAGCGAGAAAGAGGCACCATCCAATTTGTCTTTAGCAAACCGGTGGGAGCAGCACAATATGTGGTGGGCAAATTTGCCGGTATCAGCGCCTGCCTCGGAGTACTGGTAGTCCTCATGTCTATCTGGCTCTATTTGATGCTCATTTTTGCCACGGGACCGATCGATTCAAGCGCCACTGGAGCCTTATTTTGCAATCTGGCTTGCGCGGCAGCACTGACTTATGCAGAGATAGCCTTTGTGGTGGCAATGTCGATATTTTTTGCCTGCTTTACCTCGCCTTTGATGTCCGTGGTCTTTACCCTGGCGCTCTGGATCGCAGCTCATGCTAATGCTTCTCTATTGGCTGCCGCCAGACTCAATCCGACTCTTGCCACAGCAAAATTACTACAAGGAGCCTACTGGCTCTTGCCCGACCTCGAGACCGCGACAAAAATCCGATCCAGCCTGATTGCCGGTATCTTATGCGATGCGACTGTACTTTCGGGCGCCTTGGCCTATCTGGCTTGCTATACAGCAATCCTGCTTGCGGTATCGTCCATGGTGACCGATCGCCGGGAGCACGCTTGATGGATCCGGTCGATCTGATCAAGGCTCCATACCATGTCGCCTATTTTATAGCCTTCGTGCTCGGGGCCATATCCGGCAGCTTTGTCAACGTCCTGGCCCTTCGCAGTCTCGCAAACCAATCGATCCTCTATCCGGCCAGTCATTGCTCTCACTGCCAGCATCGGCTTGCTGCACCGGATCTGATACCAATCATTTCATACTGCTTATTGCAAGGACGATGTCGTTACTGCAAGCAAAAGATCCACTGGCATTACCCAGTCGTGGAGACGATCACCGGAGTAGTATTTGTCTACATGCTCTATGTAGTCGATGCCAATTTTGTGCCATATTTGGCCGAGACCGGTCGCGGCGCTGCATTTGTCTGGGAGCTATTGGCTGGCCTGGCGATTTTGAGCATAGTATTGATGGCAGTGGCAGTTACCGATTTTAAAGAAAAACTGATACCACATGAGATCACCTATCCGTCCATCATCTTAGGACTTATATTTGCTCATTTGGTACGCAATGATTTTGTCGGCAGCATGATGGCCGTGGGGATGTCTTATCTCATCTTTGACTTTATCGCCCATTATGGACTCAAGATCTATCTCTATTTGCACCCAGAGCTCAATCCAGACCATCCTGATTTTGATCCAGAGCTATTAGAGTGCCCACCAGACGAAGACCCCGATCTAGACCCAGATGTAGACTTAGAACTAGATCTAGATTTAAATCTTGCTCTTGCCCTGCAAAAAAATGAAATAGAGGATCATCTAGAGCCTGCTCCTCAAGAAACACCATATTTTGGAGATCCGGTCATGGCCTCGGTCCCAGCTAGCTTTCTAGGACTGCACTGGATGCCACTGACTATCGCTCTGGGCTTTATCGCTGGCCTTCCCAGGCTGCCACGCATCAGCGTCGATATCCTTTATCCGATCATCGTATCGGGCATCGCCTATAGCTTTTTTTACCGCCAGGATATTGCCGGAGCGCTCGGTGCCGTGGGCCTTTGCTACATTGTTTTTGATTTTTTTGGCCTCTACAAAGAAAAGTGGAGAGAAAAACACACCAAATCTCCAGAGCCCGTCACCCCCGCTCCCCAGACTATCCACTGCGATCCTTATCTAGACGCCTCTTTGTCTTTGCAGCTTAACGAAAGAGGCGGCAGAACCTACGAACCGATAGAAGTCATGGGAGGAGGCGATGCAGTCCTTGCTGCCCTCATCGGTGCCTGGTTGGGCTGGGAGCGCCTCATGTCCACAGTGATCATCGCCTTTATCGTCGGCGCCGTAATGGGACTGATCTATCTCTTGCTCGACCTCCATGCCCGTCATCAATTGAACAAGGTCCTCAGGCCTGCTCTCGGGGGCTTCCTCATCTTTGGCTCCATCCCTGTCGCCCTGCTGTTAACGGCCTCATACCTCACCCATTACACCGAGCTTTTGAGCAGTCCCACCATCTGGAGCCTGCCGCCTCTGATCGGCTTGGCTGGCGCTATCCTCGGCATGACTAATAAGGGTCTGCGATTGACCAAGACCTTTCCCTTTGGCCCGGCCCTCGTACTTGCCGCCTTGATCAGCCTATACTGGGCTTCGGGCAACCAATTCGACAGCTTTATCAAATAAGCTGGCATAATATTTGCATGTTTAGCTTTGGCAAGAAAAAAGGGGTCACCCTCGGCCTCGACATCAATAGCGATAGCTGCACCCTGGTGCAACTAGAAAAGACCAAGGCGGGCATAGAGGTCGCGCGCTTTGCCTGCTTGCCGACTCCTCCCAATTGCATACGCGAGGGTCTCATCATCGACTCGGATGCCATGGGTCAGCTTTTAGCAGAGCTATTGCGCATCGCTCAGATACCACTTACCAGCCAGGCTCCCACCATCAATCTCGCCGTTCCAGCCCAGGCGGTGGTCATCCGCCTGATGCCGGTGCCGGTAGGCATGCCTGCCGAAGAGCTCGCCGATGTAGTCACACAAGAAGCCACCAACCATGTGCCTTTTCCTATCACCGAAGCCAATCTTGACTGGTATCAGATGCACTCCACAGAGCGCACCGATCCGGATGGCGTCAGGCGTGTCGACGTCATCCTCTCCGCCATTCAGCACACCATAGTCGATAGCTATTGGCGCATGTGCGATGTCGCCGGCGTCAAACTCGGCCGCGTCGAAGTGTCTTCGCTGGCGGTGATACGCGGCCTGGCTCTGGCAGGCTATCTCGGGTCTTCGGGCCACTTGTCTCTAGTGGTCAATATCAGGCAAGATGCCACTGATATCAATATCGTCCGCTCAGCAATGCCCCTCTTTGGCCGCTCTATCATATTAGGAGTAGAAGCCCTCACCGAAGCCATCGCCTCTAGTCTGGAGATGTCTTTCGACCAGGCAATGGAGATATTGCCCGAGGTGCCGGTTTTTAACATTACACCTACCGATATGCGTCTGGGCCAGGCCGGACAAGTAGCCCGCACCGTATTTAGTGACATAGCCGATGAATTGATCAAGTCCGTCGATTTTTACAAATCTCAAGTCGGAGACATCAAGATCGACCAGGTGATCCTGACTGGTCCCGGCTGCATGCTGCCCAATGTGGATCAGTATTTTGCCTCCAAGCTCAAGCTAAAAGTAATCACAGGCGACCCCATGCGAGACATGGCGGTGGATAGTCATCAGATCTCTGAGCGCATGCGCCCCATACTCGCAGCCCTGACAGGCTCATCGATCGAAACAACATGGAATCCATCGGTCACGGTCGACATGGACCTCAACAAAGAAGGGCGCATACCCTTATCTTTTGATGTCTTGCGCACGCAAAAAATGACCTTTGAAGCAGAGGCGATGCCGCGCTGGTACAAGGTCGGCATTGGGCTTTCGGCTCTATCGGTGTTCTTGACCATAGCGGCCTGGTCATACATACAACTATGGGATCTCCCTCATAGCGCCAGTCGTATAGAGCAATTGAACAGACAGATCACCGAGGGCCAAAGATCACTCAGCGACATCAAGTCCATAAGCGATCAAAACGCGCTTTTGTCCAGGCGCAAGCGCATCCTCGATCAACTCGTCGCTGGCGAAAGGCACTGGTCTCGATACCTCGAGACCATACAGCGTGATCTCCCGGATGGCGTACAGCTGACCCAGGTCTCCATAGCCGACAATCAGCTCAAGATAGAGGGCAGAGCCAAAGACTATCCTCAGGTCTCCAATTTTTCTATCAATCTGGGCGACTCAAAAATGCTGAGAGACACAAGCATAGACTTTGCCGGCAAACCAGAAAAAACAGGTCCGGACAACAAGAACAGCAGCGCCGAGAACCTGATCGACTTTGCCATTTCATCCAGTGTCGAGCAGGGGACGCACTGATGCAGATCACTCAGCAAAATCGCAACTTGGTCCTGATCGCTGTCTATGCACCGCTCGCGATATCACTCACCCTGGCGGCCTCTTACCTGGCTCCTCTATGGGAAGAAGCCGAGAAGCAGCATAAAGAAGTCGACAGCAAGGAGATCGAGTACAGGGCAGTGCAGGATCGAATGATGCAGAAAAATCGTCTGATCGGCGCACGCAATACTCTAGAACAAGACATCATCCACTTGCGCAGCGCCGTGCCCAGCACTGCTGATCTAGACGTACTCATACTCGATTTGCAAAAAATGGCCAGGATGGCCAATGTCGAGATACTTTCCATTGAGGCCAATAATAACAATAATCACAATGGCGAAAAAGACCGAGATCCATATTCGGCAGATCAAGAGCTAGAGGCTATGTTTGCCAATATCTCCGGTATAAACAGAGATAAAGACAAGACCCTGCTCAAGCCAAAAGACACGGTCACGAGCAGCACCACAGCACTAAGCAAAGACCAAGCACCCCCATTGGGCATCAAGCAGATCCAAAGAAGACTGTACGTATCAGGACAGTACGCAGATCTGGTTGCATTTTTACGTGCACTCGAAAAATACCAGCGAGTACTCGCCATCAAAGACATGTCTATCGGTGCGGATCAAGTGCAGGCCAAGTCTTTTGGCGGCCAGTCCCGTAATCAGCTAAGGACACAGGCGCAAGACAAGGCCCAAAAAATGAAACTCTCGACTCCAGTGCTGAGCTTTTTGCTAAATGTCTATTATTTGCCTTGATCGGAGAGAATGGCTGGTGAAAGCATGCGTCTAATGATAATTATCCTTGTCGGCGCCATCGCCATTGGTGCAACCTATTTTTTTACACGGTCTGCAGATCAGCAAGACAGTCCGACAGATCTGGCAGTGACGCAGACGATCAAGGCAAATACACACCTGGCCAAAACGGGCCTTCCAGGCGCACCGGCGGTATTGGGCACCTCGATCGATAAGAACAGCGCTGCTACCAGCCCTACCGATATACTCGCCGAATCATCGCGCATCCCGGCTACCTCCAAGGATCAAGCACGTCAGACAGCTCGTGCTGCGGCTGGCGACGGCTACATCAAAAAAGATCCATTTATGCCGATAGCTGGATCCGGGATGCATGCCGATGCCAATACCGGCTCAGCAAAAACGTCTATCCATAATTTTTCCCACTCCTCATCGCACACAAATATGCTAGTGCCGCCACCACCACCGGGGGCATTTCCACCCCATGGTGCTCCTGGCGTGATCGATACCCTGCCATCAGGTCTGGCCGTCGACCAATTGCCGACTCCACCGTCCTCTCAACTCGTATCGACCAAGATCAGATTGACAGGCATCATGCAAGATCGCGCGTTTTTTACAGTCACCGACCGCATTGCTGCTCGTGCCAATCAGTGGCCAGCAGAGTTTGTTTTGAGAGTAGGACAAGGTTTTCATGGCATGCATCTGCAATCTATCGATAGCGATGGACACAGGGTGGTCGTCGCCGAAGGCGGCGAGCTGCACACATGCGTTATGCCTGCTATAAAATAAAAATACCAGGTGAAAATGCATAGATGGCCAAGATACTTTTAGTAGAAGACGAAGAAGACCTGGGCGCAGCTATAGTCGAGTGGCTGGGCATTGCGCAGCACGTGGTCCAATGGGCTCGGGACGGGAAATCGGCTCAAGAGTATTTGCACCAAAACACCTATGATCTGATTCTCCTCGACTGGATGCTGCCTCAAGTCACCGGTATCGAGCTTTGCAGCGCATATCGAAAAGCAGGCGGGCAGGCCCCCGTGATCATACTGACAGCAAAAAAATCGCTTTTGAGTAAAGAAGTCGGCCTCGACTCAGGGGCTGACGATTACTTGACCAAGCCCTTTCACCTGAGGGAGCTATCCGCTCGTATACGAGCCCATCTACGCAGACCAGTCGCACCAGTCGTATCGAGCGGGCAGGCGACAAAGCCGGACATCATCCGCTATCGCGATCTGGAGTTGGATGTCGAGGGAGCAAGCGTCAAAAAATCGGACAAGACTCTGCACCTATCCCCTAAAGAATTTGCCCTGCTCGAGCTTATGCTGCGCAACCAGGGCCGCACCGTCTCTGCAGATCATATTATAGATCGCATCTGGGGCTCAGGCTCGGACATCACACACGAGACGGTAAGATCGCACATCAAGACGCTCAGGCGCAAAATAGACGATGGCACCAGAGAGGCCACCTCGACGATACTGACAGTGCACGGGCAGGGCTACAAGATTGAATGATTTTGCCACCCGACGGGCGCGTCGACGGATCGCCATACTTTTTGTCACCCTTTCGACCCTGCTCTATGCAGCAATGGCAACTGCCACCACTATTGGTTTCAAACTCCTGATCGATCTGACTACCGATCGCCAACTACGAGTGCTGTGCTCCGAGCTAGGACATGCCATCCAAGATACCGAACAGGGACCGCGCTTTCGCAACTGGTATAGAGAGACCCAGATCGAGCCGCAAAGATCGATGATCGCGATCCAGATTTTTGACGGACATCACCGTCTCATCGAAAAATACGGTCTCCCGAAAGGACCAGAGCTCTTTCATGATACACAAAGTGCTACAGTCGAAGACAAGGGCTATCGCATCACCAGCACGCCGATACTTAAAGGCAAGGATGATAAAGACAAAGATGATAGCGGCCTGGATCGAGACAAGTCCAAGGAGGCGAGACTCATCGGCCATCTGCAACTGAGCATGCCCACTGCCGAGCGCGACCGCATCCTCCACCTTTTGCTGACCGTCATCCTTTTGCTTGCACCGATCCTGCTCCTTGGCCTGGGCTTTCTCGCCTATTTCATTTCTGGTATCGCTACTGCTCCAATGGCTCGGGCTCTGGCAGTGCTCAAGCAGTTCTTGACGGACGCCTCGCACGAGCTCAATTCGCCTATCGCCATCGCCCAGGCCAATCTCGAAATCCTGCAACAAAAATGCGATCTGCCTGAGGCCGAGCATGCTCGCATCGACCGCGCCCTCGAGCGGATGCGCAATATGACTCAAGACATGCTCTTGCTTGCCGAATTAGAGTTTGACAAAAACAGATCTCTGTTGCCGTGCCAGACGACCTGGAGGCTGGACGATCTGTTGGGAGAAATGCTGAAAGATTTTAACGATAGATTTGCACAAAAAAATATCGAACTAAAAATGGAGCAAAATGAGCCGATCGAACTCTACGCTCCAGTTGATGCAGTCCAAAGGATAGTCGCCAACCTCCTCGAAAACGCCTTGCGCTACACCGATAGTGGTGGCACAGTCCGGATTGCCTCATCGCGGCTCAAAGACTCGCCGGGCATTGCCGAGATAACAGTCAGCGATACAGGGATAGGCATCGCAGACAATGATCTGCCGCACCTCTTTGATCGTTTTTATCGCGCCGACAAGTCGCGCAGCCGGCTTTCCGGTGGGAGCGGTCTGGGCTTGGCCATCGTTAAAGGCTTGAGCGATACGATAGGCGCAAAAATATCAGTAAAAAGCAAAATAGGCCAGGGCAGCGTATTTTGTCTGCAATTACCAATATTCTACCAATAGTCTAACTGTAGATGACAAGCTGAGCCGACCTACACAAATGCTACACAACTGATCACGGCATCGCTGCTATATTGAGACGATCATGTACAAGCGTCCTTTCACGAGAGCGGCCGTGGCGGCCGCATTGCTGAGTTTGCATACTTGTCCTGCAATCGCGGAACAAGCATTGACCGATACGACGATCTTGAGACCATCGATCTCGACCGATGTACAGGCCTTTACTCTCAAAGGCGCCATCACTCTGGCCCAGACCAATTACCCGGCAGCCAAAAAGGCCCGGGCTCAGGTGGAGGCGGCAAAGATTAATGTCAAACTCCAAAAAATCAATGAATACATGCCTGACTCTCTGTTGCAATATCAACAGATCATGGCCTCGCACAACAAAGTCACCCAGATCATCTATGGCAGCCCTGTCTTTCCAGCCAACCCTGGAGCCGGGCCTAAGTCAGTCAATATGGAGCCGGCATTTTCATCAGGGGTCGGCTTTAATCTAGACTGGGCACCACTCGATTTTGGTTTGCACAAGGCCAGGATTCAACTCGCAGGCAAGCAATACCAGCAGAGCCAGGCGCAGGCCGTTGCCACTGTATTTGATGCAAAAGTAGCCAGTGCAGCTGCATTTTTTGACGTAGTAGAAGCCGAGGCGCAAGTAGACGCAGCACAGGAAAACATGAAAGCCTTTGATGATTTTAGAATCGTCGTCAAGGCACAAGTCGATGCCGACCTCAAGCCCGGGGCGGATCTATCGCTGGCAGAGGCACAATTGGCCAATGCCCGCAATCAAGTTTTGAGAGCCGGTCTCAATCAAGACATCTCGCTCGCGGCCCTGGCCAATAGCGTCGGACTAGGGGGCGCAGACGTTAAGGCCATCACAGATGGGCTATTGCAAGATCCGGAGCAGACAGACAACGGCCATCCCAATCTGCACACTGAGCCAGCCCTCGATACCAGTCGCGTCCCGATACTCAAGGCCGCTGCCTCGAGTGTCGATACGGCAAGAGCCCAGCGCAGAGTCCTGGACAAAGAATACTACCCCGTGCTGCACTTTATGGGTGGGGTACAAAACCGTGGCTCCAATCTATCTCTAGACGGCACCCGCCGCACCGACAACAATGCCGCTGGCTTTTTGCCGTCCATACCCAATTATCAAATCGGCGTTATAGTCAACTGGAATTTTTTGGATTGCTTTCGTATCAAGCAAGAAAAACGCATCCAGGACCAGCGAATCATCGCTCAAAATTTGGAATACGAACAAGTCTTGCAAAACATAAAGACAGAAAGTAAGCAGGCGAGGGCCAGGCTGGCCACAGCCATCTCAGTCGCCCGCAATACCCCAGTCCAGGTAGCTGCCGCAAAGCAAGCAGTATCACGAGCCCTCGCCCGCTACAAAGTCGGCCTGGGCAGCGTAGCCCAGGTGGCCGAAGCCAATCAATTGCTCGCCCAATCACGCCTGCAAGATGCACAAGCCAAGGTAGGCGTGTGGCGTGCCATGCTCGCTATCTCTACTGCCAACGGCGATCTGACGCCGATGATCGCTTATGCCGAGACAAGACAGAGGAAAAATAGATAGATGTCGCTCCTCCGCCTAGCCCTGAGCCGTCCGCTCACCATAATGGTGGCAGTAGCCACAGTCGTGATACTGGCCATACTCGGCATATCACGGATGAAAATAGATATTTTTCCCCAGTTGGATCTGCCACGCATCACAGTCATCCAGCCCTATGGCGGTATGGACCCTGCTCAAATGGAAGGCTATATCGTCACCTATTACGAGCAGCATTTTTTTTACATCTCCGGCGTAGACCACGTTTCTTCGCGATCCATCCAGAGTGCAGCGGTTATGGACGTTTACTTTCAACCTGGCGCAGATATGGCCGATGCGATGGCGCAGGTAGTGGCACAGGTGGAACGTTCCCGTGCCTATATGCCGGCAGGCACGGTCACCCCCTTTATTCAGCGCTTTGATGTCGGCAACGTACCCGTAGGCTTTTTGGTATTTAGCAGCGAGACAAAAAATGTCGGCACCATCCAGGATCTAGTCTACTCTCGCGTCAGGCCGGTGGTCTCTACCATACCCGGGGTGTCCTCACCTCCCCCCTTTGGCGGCAACCAGCGCTCGGTTGTCGTGAGCGTCGCACAAGACAAGCTCTCCCAGTACCATATGTCGGTCGACGACGTAGTCAAGGCTATCGACCAAGGCAATACTGTAATGCCATCAGGGATAGTGCGCACCGGAGACTTGCAGCGCATGACCCAGATCAATTCGGTCGTCAGCAACGTGCAGGATTTGGGCAATATTTCGCTAAAGCGCAACGATACCGGCGGTAGCGTGTTTTTGCGTGACATCGCCAAGATCGAGGACGGCACAGATATCACGACCGGCTATGCCCTGGTCAATGGCCGTCGCACTGTCTATATGGCTATCTCAAAACAAGCCTCGGCATCGACTCTCGCAGTAGTGGATGGAGTCAAGCACAATATAGAACGCATGCAGAGTCTCTTGCCGCCAGACATAAAGGTGAGTTTTGAGTTTGACCAGTCGGTCTATGTCACACAAGCCATCGAAGGCCTGCTCGTGGAGGGTTTGCTTGGTGCCTTTCTCACTGGGCTGACAGTACTCATATTTTTAAAAGACGTACGCGCCAGCCTGATCGTCATACTCAGTATCCCATCCTCTCTCCTGGCAGCCATGCTTGGGCTCTGGGCATGCGGCCAGACCATCAATATCATGACTCTCAGCGGCATGGCCCTGGCCGTTGGAATACTCGTCGACGAAGGCACTGTAGTAATCGAAAACATCCACAGCCATATCGATCACGGCGAACTCCTTGTGCCTGCTATTTACAGGGCTTCTCTCGAAGTCCTCGTACCCAGGCTATTGGCGATGCTCTCAGTCATCTCGGTATTTATGCCGAGCTTTTTTATGACCGGCATTACAAGGTCGCTCTTTGTGCCAATGTCACTGGCCGTAGGTCTGGCCATGCTTGCCTCTTATCTGCTATCGGGCACCATGGTGCCCATCTTGGCGGCCTGGATGATGCGCTCGCATGCACAGAATCTGCCAAATACACAAATAAAAGACACCAAGCATAAACCGGATTTTGTCGACAGGATCAAGACCCGCTATCAAAGAGCCCTTATCCGTCTCGTACAAAACAAGGTCCCTGTCATTGCAATCTTTATCATATGCGGTCTTTCATCCATCGCAATCTACCCCGTTCTTGGTCAAGAGATATTTCCTTCCGGCAATCCTTCCGGCTTTCAGCTCAGACTAAAGGCACCCACCGGCACCAGATTTGAGGTCACCGAAAAGATCGCTCGCGATGTCTTGCAAATGATCAAACAAGAGGCCGGTCCACAAAATGTCAAAGTCACAATCGGCTATGCCGGCTCGCAACCCCCAGCCTATGCCGTATCCGTCATCTATATCTGGACCTCCGGTCCTCACGAGGCCGTGCTCCTGGTCTCGCTAGATGAGCATGCCCATATCAATATGCACCGTTTTCAGGATACGATCAGACAAAAAATAAGGCAAAAATACCCCGATCTCGGCATCACTTTCGAAGCAGGGGACATAGTCAACAAGATCCTCAATTTTGGCTCCGCCACGCCGATCCAGGTTGACGTCACCGGACCTGATTTTGCCAATGACAAGGCCTATGCAAGACGACTCAAGCAAAATATGCAAAAGCTGCCGCAACTAGTCGATGTGACTATTTCGCAACCACTCGAATACCCGACGCTCAACATCCAGGTGGATCGCGTCAGAGCAGCCGAGCTCGGCGTGTCCACCCGCGAGATCGGCAGAGCAATGGTGGCATCGACCTATAGCAGCAGATTTACTACTCCAGTATTTTGGCGCGATCCTAAAAACGGTCTGGCCTACCAGGTGCAAGTGCAGATCCCTCAAGGCGACTTTGACGATCTGGCCTCGGTCGGCTCGATACCGGTCAAGACAGGCAGCTATCAGGGGCCGTTTTTGCGAGACGTTGCCAGACTCTATTACGATCAGGTCCCTGGCGAGTACGACCACTACAACATGGCAAGGCAGATCTCCATCACCGCCAATCTATCCACTAGCGCCAATAACGACCTCGGACGAGCCAGAAATGCTGTGCAAAAGGCCATCAACGACGCAGGCCAAATACCTCGAGGCGTCAAGGTGACCATGGCCGGTCAGGTACCGATCATGCAAGATACTTTCTTTTCGCTCTTTATGGGTGTGCTCTTTGCGATAGTCTCTATCTATCTGCTGCTTTTGGCCTTTTTCCAATCCTTCAAGCTATCGGCCATCATCGTCTCTGTCATGCCTGCGATATTGTTCGGCTCCCTCACAGCTTTGCTCCTGACTGGTACCACCATCAACGTGCAGTCATTCATGGGTTCGATCATGGCTACCGGCGTCGGTGTCGCCAATAGCATCCTCGTCATAGTCTTTGCCGAAGAAAAACGGCTATCTGGTATGTCAGCCAGGGCCGCTGCTGTATTGGGCGCATCGGCGAGACTCAGACCTGTCATGATGACAAGCCTGGCTATGATAGTCGGCATGATCCCCATGGCCCTGGGCATGTCAGAGGGCGGAGATCGCACGGCCGCCCTGGGTAGAGCCGTAATCGGAGGCCTGATCGCCTCCACCACCTCGGTTCTCTTTATCCTGCCCATCATATATGGGCTGGTTCAAAAACGCACCAGCAGACGCGGAGCCTCGCTCCTGCAAGATTTTCCCAAACTGATACAGGAGACGCCGGTCTAGACCGGGACAGTATATGCAGACAGCCTCTTTCAAGACGATTGCCATTTTGTGCCTGGCCACGCTGAGCGTCTCGGCCTGCAACCACGGCGATCATGACTCGACAGTCGGCGCCGATCAAAAATCCATCGTCTTGCCTCCTGTCATGACCGTGCCCTATGTGCAAATCGAGCAAAAGCCGCTCAAAGCCGACCTGTCCTTACCCGGCGAGTTGGCCGCTTACCAGGACGTGCCCATACACGCCAAGGTAGAGGGCTATATCACATGGATCGGAGTCGACAGGGGGTCACGAGTAAAGAAAAATCAATCGATGATCAAGGTGGCCGCACCAGAATTGGTGTCAAAAGTAAAAGAAGCAGAAGCCAAGCTTGCTGCCGCCGACTCTGCCTATCGCCAGGCTCAGGCTGCGTATGAGAGTGTTTTGAGCAAGCAAGCTCAGCTCGAGGCAAAAATGGAGGCGGATACTCTGACCTTTGATCGCATGAAAGAAGCAGCCAAGACTCCTGGCGCCATCGCCAAAAACGAAGTCGACCTGTCAGGCAAGGGAGTAGAAGCCGATCGGGCCGCAGTATCGTCCATAGTGGCAGAGATCCAGGCTGCAAAAAATCTCGTCGACTCGCAAAAAAACAATATCGCGGCGGCCATGCAAATGGTGCAGTCGCTCAAGGCCATGGAGACCTATCTCGATATCAAGGCACCATTTGATGGTGTCGTGACCGAGCGCAACGTACACGAGGGCTCCATCGTCGCCGTCGATGCTTCGCGGCTCAGCGCACCACTCGTCAGAGTGCAGCAAAAGTCAGTCCTACGCCTGATCGTCGCCGTCCCTGAAAGCTATGTCTCCGGCATTAAAAAAGGCAGCCAGATCTCCTTTACCGTCCCGGCATTTCCAGGACGCACATTTATTGGCACAATCGCAAGGCTTGGTTTTGCCCTGGACAATAAGACGCGCACCATGCCAGTGGAACTGGATGTAGACAATGCCTCCGGAGAGCTAGAGCCTGGCATGTTTGCCACCGTGCAATGGCAGGTCGCAAGAACGGCCCCCTCGCTATTTGTGCTCAGCTCCGCCGTAGCTGACGATCTCAAAGGCACCTATGCGATAAAAATCGATGGCGATCGGCCAGTGCGCGTAGAGGTGGCCCGCGGCCCACAAATGGGCCGACTGGTCGAGATCACTCCAGCACCGGGGACATCTCTAAGGCCTCTGGACAAACTAGCTCTCAAGGCTACGAATGAGCTAGAGCAAGTAAAAAAAATCGTTACCCGCCCTGCCAATGCAGAGGATATTAAAAAGGCCTTTAAGCAATCAGGTGGAGGAGGCGAATGAATAATAATAAGAACAAATCGATAATAGCAGGGATGACTCTCATACTGGCCAGCACCATAAACTCTGCTATAGCCTCCGACTACACCAATATCCAGTCGGATCGTGCCAACCATTTTGGCATCGACTACCCCGACCTCGATTTTAGCGGTACCAATAGCAAGGACTCCTTTACCAACACAGGTACGAGGCACCATAGATTTGGCAGGCAAACAGGCATCGGCTCATCATATGCCCAGACCGAAGCCACCACCACCGAAGCCATGGGAGGATTCAATTATTCACCTACCTCCGCCTCTCCAGCATTGCCAACCAGGCTTGCCACCCCGGCCTTGCAAAAGCTGGATCTCAACCCGATAGACGCCAGTGGCATCGACACCAAAATTGGTACCATCGACTTTCGCACAGATTTTGATGTGCCGGATTTAGGTGCCGCAAATAGTTTTGGTACAAGTCTGAGTACTAATACTATTAGAAACAATTTGAAGATGAATAATCGCAATAAGACTCGCAATACTAGCGTTTTTTCAATCGACCTGCTCGATCCCTCGATCAGGCCCTGAGTCAGCCTTTAAGCGCAACAGCATCACGAGGCATACTGCCCCGATCGCTATCATCATCGCAATCAGCTGCCACTCGGGCATAGCGCCTGCATTTTGCTTTTGTAGCAAAATAGATAGAGAAAGAGTCAGAGCATTGTGGCAGAAATGCAGAAGAATGCCTGGATATATGGACCCGACAGATAGTCGGAGATAAGTGAGTACGCAACCAAGGGCGGCAGTAGGAAAAAATCGCAGGGTACTCATATGAAAAAGACCAAATAGAGTACCAACGACAATCACCTTGAGACGAATCGAATACTTGCGCGGCAAAAGGCCAAGAACGACGCCACGAAAGAGAAATTCTTCCATTAAGGCCGGCATCAAGGCCAGAGCAAAGATAATAAATGCTATTGTCTGTGGTGCAGAAGTATTGAGCGAATCAGTCAAGCCAATAGACTTGGACATTTTTTCCCCAAGCGCCTGGGCTCCTGGCAGCAATTTGTTGACGATGGTTAAAAAGGCAAGAGAGATGCCGACGCTAAAGAGACTGGTACCCATAGCCCAGATATAAACCATAAATGAGGGCTTGCCCGAGACAAGAGGCGCCTTTAGAGCGGCCAGCTTGCCGATGGGTAAACGGAGCCATACTTTGACCAGGACAAAGGCCGGCAAAAAGACGACGAGCAATTGCGTCATGATGATGCCCCAGAGCTTGGCCTGGATGATCAAAGCTTGAGATAGATAAAACATCAAGACAAAGTCTAGAGTCAATAAAAAAAAGACTTCCCGTCTAAAATCACCTGTGACATAGCGGCGATGCGGCGACTCTTCCAGACTAAAGAGCAGCTCTTCGCGCTCCATCACCGGAGCAACAACATAGGCGCAGCCCAGGGCAAACACCACAGATGACACCACGACCAGGATAAAATATCCGGCTTGCACGTCCCCAGCCAAAATATTGTTCATCAAGGCCAGGCAGTTGAGAAATGGCGTCATGCAGACTGCGGCATTAAGCTTGACCGCACCATCTGTCACGAGCATGGCAGGCAAAAAAGTGATCAGCATCAAAGGCAAAAAATAGCCCTGTCCTTGTTGCACCGATCGTGCAAAGGCCGAAAGAGCAAGGGCCGCGCAGGCCAGAGTGAGACAAATCGGCAGGATCAAGAGAGCTACCCAGGCAAAGCAATCGAGCGGCAAGATCGCCGTAAAGGGCATGGGTAGGATCTCGGCCAGAGGTGGTTGAAAAAACTGGCAGACGTAAAAACTGCTCAGTGCAACAAAACATGGCAGATAGGCACAGACAGTGACCGCCATGAGCTTGCCAAAAAACAAGCTCCGGCGGGAGGCCCGCGTTACCAGCAATAGCTCGAGAGAGCCGCGTTGTCTCTCTCCAGTAATGGCATCGAGAGCAGGATAGATGGTGCCGAGGAAGGCCATAAATAGCAGGATGCCCGGTAGACTGGCCCGCAAGAAAGGACTGGCCGTCCCCCATTTGGCCGCACCATGCAAAACCCCTGCCTCAAAATGCGCCGGCCTTATGACGTCGACGCCAGCCTCCGCCTTGAGCCTGTCGGCCAACAATTCGCGCTGCACCGACAGAGCTCCACCCAGACGCAAGCCGGCCAATTGGCTCTGAGGCTTGCGATTGTCGTTAGCGACCTCTATCACCGGCGCCTTTGTATACTCAGCACCCATGACGTGTCCGGTTAACCGCGGCTCGTCAAAATGCACCACTATATCGAGCCCCTGGCTTGCATCCTTGAGATCAGGCAAAGCAGGCGGCGCGATCACTTTGTATTCAAACTCCTGACGCTTAATATCAGGAAAAAGCTCATCCCAGATTTTTTTGTCAGCAGGCGTCATACCTACTGTGTACTTTTCAAAAAAGACCTTTTTGACCTCGCCTTCCAGCGCCCTGGGGGTGATGATGGTCACGATCGGTCCGATGGCGAGAGCTACGATCATGCTGGGAATGAGAGAGCGAAAGTCCCTCAGAGCCTCGAGCAGTTCTTTTAAAAAGACGATCAACTCACGACCTCTCCAGATTTTTGTCCTGGACAAGACTGATAAAGACCTCCTCCAGACTATTGCCACCCGTCTGCTGCTTGAGCTCATCCAGGGTGCCGCAGGCAAGCAAGCGACCGCTATTTATGATGCCGATACGGTCGCAAAGCTTTTCTGCCTCGCCCATGATATGAGTCGATAATACGATACTCTTGCCCTGCGCTTTGCTCTCCCGCACAAAATCATGCATGACCTGCGTCGCCAATACATCCAGCCCATTGGCCGGTTCGTCCAAAATCATCAGCTCAGGCTCATGAATGATAGCCCGAGCTATGGCAACCTTTTGCCGGGTCCCCTGGGAAAGCGACCCGCAACGGGCTTTTGCAAAAGGCTCCAGCTGCAAGCTGGACAATAAGCGCTTGATCCTTTCTGCAAGCGTTTTTTCGTCGACCTGGCACAATCGACCAAAATACTGCAGGATCTCAGTGACGGTCAATCTTTCGTAAAGGCCAGAAGTACTCGACAAAAAACCAATCAAGGCGCGTGCAGCCTCCGGCTCTTTCTCTACATTATGCCCACAGACGGTGACACTGCCCTCGGTGGCTTTTAAGATAGTCGATATTATGCGCAGTGTCGTTGTCTTGCCTGCACCATTTGGGCCCAAAAGACCAAAGATCTCACCCTTGGCCACCTCAAAAGATATATCATCGCAGGCAAAAAACTCACCACGACCAGGATCGTAAAAGCGCTTCTTGAGATGATTGACGACGAGAGTCATGCTTTTTTGCTTTGCCTCACCAGATACGATACTAGTTTAAGAGGGTCGGTCTCCATGTCAAAAAGGATCTTTTTAGCCAGATAGAGGCAGATAGCAGCCAGACACAATGAGATGCCCATCGCCGTATAAAAGAGGGGCGGCGAAATCTCTCCCACTACGCAGGCCTTGACCATGAGGACGAGGTTCATGAGGGGCACCAGGGCCGTCTGCTCGCTCAGGATGTTTTTGGGATACAGAGACAAAACAGGGATGAAAATAAAAAGAGACAGGGGTATGGACACCCATTGTTGGGCAGAGCGGACGGAGCGGCACAATGAGGCCGTAAGGATCATACAGGCAGCTATCGTCAGAGACAGGGCGACATAGGCCACAAAGAGCCAGGCATAGCTAGTCGCAGGCAAGGCAAATTCATTTTTGAGGCTCAAACCCTTGATGAGATTGCCGGCTTGCTGAGACAAAAAGACCGACACCGCCAGCATACTGACGAGATTGAGCACGGCAGACAAAAAGGCTATAGCCGAGACAGACCACCATTTGCCGAGCATCATCGACCAGGCTGAAGCCGGCACAATACGGATAGTGTCAAGAGTAAAAAATTCGGACTCTTCTGCTGAAACAGATATAGCAGGATAGGCAGCACCCAGACTGAGGTAGAGGATGCTAAAGACAAAAAATGCCAGTGCCAGAGAAAAAATACCCTTTTGATCGGGCGCACTATCTTGCAGCTTGACCTTAAAGGGTCTGGCATTGAAAGGAGACAGTCCTTTTTGCTTATAGGCAGCGCGCACTGCCTGGTCGTACCATTTGTCCACCGACTCGTTAGCCGCTGCCACCAGAGCAATACCGTTGAGATCGTGATTAATCACCATGGCCAAGCCAAAGCCGTTTTGCTTGTCCTTGCCCTTGGTCACATAGCCGGAGATAGCACCACGAGCGATGAGCCAATCCAGGTCTGCTTGGGTATTAGCCTCAGGCTCGTAGCGCTTAAAATCCTTATTTGCAAACAAGCAATCGATGGCCTTGCGCTGTGCAGGATCGTAATCTGAGAGCTTACCAGCTAGACCTATCTGTTTTACGGATTTTTCACGCGCTGCTTCTTTTAGAGAGATAAAGTCAAAGGCCATGATCACTATCAGTGGATAGAGAACGACCGGCACTAAAAAAGTATAGATAAAGACATGCTTGTCTCTAAAGGCATGCAGGAGCTCTTTCCAGATGGATAGCTTGAGGACGGCCGCATCGAGGCTTGGGCATGAAAAAGATTGCCGCATGCCTAGTTACGTTTAGAGTTGATATTGAGCGGATGCACCGAACCGCGCGTGACCAGCCGACTATAATCTTGTGGCGTATTGACGTTAAAATATGGTGGCAGGCTGCCGTCCAATTCGGAGTCGGGCTCCAAATCTGAATTATTTTTAGCATCGATCTCAAAAGTCGCCGAATCCAGCCCAGAAAGAAAATCCTTGAGCGAAAGATCGCCGTTAAAAAGCGACTCTTCCAATGGCTTTATGCAAGCCTTGCTATAAACGCCAAAGAGCGGCTCGATGCCCTCCTGATGCGCGGCAACGACCACGTCGTGCCCTTCTCTCTGTGATACCAGCTGCCTGATCAGAGACACCTCTATCAGTGGCATGTCGCAAGCAATGACAAAGGCATGATTGTATTGAGCGACGAGCAAACCAGACAGTATCCCGCCTAAAGGTCCTCGATAAGGCAGTATGTCTTTGACCACATCCACCTCGAGGTCTTCAAATTGTTCGGGCTCGTTAGCAATGATAAAAGTCTCGGCAAACAAGTCGCGCACAGTATTGACCATGTGATTGATCATAGTAGTGCCACCATAAGGGAGAAATGCCTTGGGTCTGCCCATGCGCTTGGAGCGACCGCCGCACAGGATCAAAGCCGTGAGCGGCAGAGGGAGTGCCTCACGCCCCGGGGTGTCGATGATATGTTGGTGCGCTTTGACCAGATCGATATCGTCGGACATCTGGCTACTCTCCTCTAAAGACTGGCGGTCTCTTTTCGGCAAAGGCAGCAAGTCCTTCGAGACGGTCTTTGGTATTGACGAGCTCCAGATAAGCGCGAGTCTCCACAGCCAGACCACCGATCAAATCTCGCTCTATGCCTTCGTTGATAGCATATTTGGCTTGCTTGAGCGAGAGCGGCGCAGCCAGCGCGATCTCAGCAGCCAGGGCCTCTACGGCTGCTTCTAATTGGGGGATGTACGCATCCGATGCCACAGCTGCAATTTCATCGGCAGAGACGACGACAGTCTGATTGATCAGGCCGAGTTTTTCGCCATAGGCCGCATCAACGCCCCTTGCAGTAAAGATCAGCTCCTTGGCTTTACCGACTCCGATCAAGCGCGGTAAGCGCTGCGTTCCGCCAGCACCAGGTATGATACCAAGGCGGGCCTCGGTCAGTTTAAGCTGAGCCCCTGTGACCATCACCCGCAAGTCGGCTGCCAGGGCCAATTCAAATCCCCCCCCCCAGGCAGAGCCATTGATGGCCGCGATCACGACCTTAGAGCTAGTCTCGATGCAGCGCATCGTGCGCTGGATGAGAGCGATGTAGTCGAGAGTCTCTCCCTGAGTCAAGGTCTTGCGCTCAGCCAGATCCGCTCCGGCACAAAATGCCTTGGTCCCTGCGCCGATAATACCGATCACCCTGATCTCCGGATCATTCTCGACAGCCGCCACGGCCTCTAGGATCTCTTTTAGCAGGGCTCGATTAAGACAATTCATCACCTTGGGCCGATTGAGCCTGAGCCAGGCCAGTGCGCCTTTGCGCTCTACTATCAATACGCTTTCCTTCACTTCGGTCATTGTCATTTCACGGCCTCGCATTTTTGACTCTGGGCCAGGTGCGCCTTGAGATAGCGACCAGGCAATGTTTTGTGCAATATATTTTGAGCCAGGCTACCTGCCTCGGTCAGTTTCTGCAGATCGACACCAGTCTTTACACCCATGCCATGCAGCATGTAGACGAGATCCTCGGTAGCTAGATTGCCCGATGCCCCCGGCGCATATGGGCAACCGCCCAGTCCACCGATCGAGCTATCAAAAATGGTCACACCGGCCTCGAGCCCAGCAAGGACATTGGCTAGCGCACCGCCTCTGGTATCATGAAAATGCAAGGCAATCTTGCTCAAATCAGTGTAATTGCGGAGACGATTGACGAGGTCAAATACCTGCTTCGGCGTTGCTGCTCCAACCGTATCGCCGAGCGAGATCTCATCTATGCCCATGGCAAAGAGGCGTGGCACCATATCCAACACCACCTGAGGATCTACCTGCCCCTGATAGGGGCAGACCCATACTGTCGAGACATAGCAGCGCACACGCTTGCCATCTGCCTTAGCGACGCTGGCTACCTCACCCATAACAGACATGGCTTCGGCTACAGACTTATTGATGTTTTTTTTGCTGTGGGCTTCTGATGCAGACAAAAAGAGATTGATCTGTTTGAGTCCAGTCTCTTTGGCTGTCTCGTAGCCTTTGATATTTGGCACGAGAGCCGACAGATTTAGATTTGATCTGGCAAAGCGCTTGTTTTGGGCCTCCCTGGCAGTATCCTGCAAGAGCGCGTAAGCAAGCTCGCGAGCGTCGGCTAATTGCGGTATCCATTTAGGCGAGACAAAACTCGTGATCTCGATCTCGGCCAGTCCAGCATCAGCCAGTGCTTCGATCAAGGCGATCTTATCTTGCACAGGTACTTGGGTGGCTTCGTTTTGCAAGCCATCCCGAGGTCCAACCTCAAAAACAGTGACCGTTTGCGGCAAATGTTCAAACATTGCTGCTTACTCGAGTGTGAGGATCAAATCGCCTTCGTTGACAAAGTCACCGGCTGCCACTTTGATCTCGGACACTTTCCCGGTTTCGGATGAAGCCACCGGCAATTGCATTTTCATGGATTCGAGGATGGCGACATCCATGCCGTCCTCAACTGCATCGCCTTGCTTGACGAGGATCTCGATCACCACGCCAGCCATCATTGAACAAACTTGTTTCATTTTGATTCCAATCTAGATAATTATCAGAGCAGTAAATAAAAAGATATGTTAACAAAACAGAGGTATATCTTTATGACCTCCGTCTTATGAACAAAGCCCGATTGCTTAATTATTGTTGCTTTTGCTTACTGTTGCTGCTCGTCGGAGCCCCAATCAAAGGCTGGACCAGGTCCGGACTTGCGACGACCTTTAACTGGTGAAATCAAGGCACCATCAGCTGCACGAGCAAGACTTGATCTGGTCTCCTGCTCTTGCGGCATATTTGCAGCCGCCGCTGGGTCCTGAGTCTGGCCCTGAGAGGCTTGCTGGGCATCCCCACCACCTCCCCATGGATTATTGAGGTGCGATGGTTGTGCAGCTGCCTGGGCTGGCTGCCCCCAGGCCTGTTGCATGCTGCTTGCTTGCTCCTGGGGAGCTGGCTGCCCCCAGGGATTGTGGCTTTGATTTGTGTCTTGGTACTGAGTCTGAGGCACGGGTTGAGAAGACACCGGCTGCCCCCATCCTCCTTCTTGAGCATTGTTGCTTTGCGGTTGGCTGGCGGCTGCTGCAGCCCAACTGTCGCTTTGGCTGCTCTGCCCCCAACCGCCGCCGCTGGCAGTACTGGCATTGGTGCTCTGTCCCCAAGCACTCTCGATTGGTTGTGGCTCCGCAGCTGCTGCGGGCTGGCCCCATTCTTCGTCGCCAAAATCACCCCATGGATTGCTGCCACCGTAGTCCGGCCCCGATTGCGGAGCAGGAGTCTCTACTTGCTGAGCAAGTTGGGGCTCTGGCATCGTGACGGGGGCATGTGTAGGATTAGGACTCGCTTGTTGGGCCTGAAACTCTACAGGAGATGGGCTGGGGCCCCAGGGATTGGCAGCAGTGGGCGATCCCCATCCTTGCGGTTCGATCGCAGCGGCTTGATGCTGAGCGGGAGAGTCTTCTTGGTGGCCCAAGTCTTTTGCTGTGCTGGTCCAGGCAAAGTCATTATTAGAGTCCGCTTGATCATTGCTTTCTTCGATGGGTTCGGAAAGCGCCGAATCGATATCAACCTCTGCTTGAGGCTGCCCGCCAAAAGATGAAAGAATGGGATCATCAACTGCATCGAGATCGACGGCATTTTGTACGGGGGCTTGACCGAAAGCAGGATTTGTGTGAGTAGGCTGAGTAGGCTGTGGAGCGGCGCTTTGGATGGGCGCTGGCAAGGGATCGGGAGCTGCTTGCGCAGGTTCTGGAGCCGTATAGGCCTCCACGGGCGGCATTGCTTGTAGACGATTGTGAGTGCGAGCAGGGATAGTGATGCTGGGACTGGCCGAGGCCGGCAGATCGGTTGCGGTACTAGTGGCGGTGCTCTCTGGATGGTCAAATGCAACGGGAGCTGGAGCCGAAAGCTGAGCTGGCGCTTGAGCCGGAGCTTGAGCAGGGACAACAGGAGCAGGAACAGGAGCAGGAGCAGCAGATAAGTCAGGTGCGACCTGCGCGACTTGCGCAACAGGCGCCGGCGCTGGCTCTACTCGAGATACAGGCGCAACCGGAGCATTGGAGGCGGCCTGAGCCATCGCAGCCCGCGAGACATTGGGCCAATTGCCACTGAGATAACGCTCTTTCATGGCGAGGATCTTTTCGCGGTCGCGAGAAAGCCCCTCTAGCTTTTTCTTGTTGGCATCAATGCGCTTGTCGAGCTCTTCGAGCTGCTGGTTGATCACATTGATTTCTTCGCGATTTACAGCTTCTTTTTCTGTAAACTCTGCGAGAAGCTCCCGCAACATTTCGGGGTTGATAGCTACCATCTGAAAATGGCTCCTGATTCTAGAAAATTGAATTTATTAAAGCACGATTTTTTAGTAGACCGAGCAATCAGCCTGCGGCTTCTTCGGCACCGCCGAGTCGAGCATAATTTTTGGTCTCTTGCACCAGAGCCGAAAAGAGCCACATGCACAACTGATCGAGTGTATCAACGGGAGGATTGCTGTCGCGCATGCGCCACATCATGCCTTGCTCGGTGATACGCACCTGGATAGTGGCTATCGGCTGATAATCATTTTCGGTGCGGCTCAGGGCCATCACCTTGCTGGTGGGTACGATAAAGGCTTCTACGGTATCATCGCAGCCACGCACCACTAAAGAGCAGACCTTGGATGAAAAACGCGCTCTAAAATAGGTCTTGGTTTCTTCGGCTTCGCGAAAGCGATTGTAGCGAGTGACCTCGGTGACATCCCCGGCAATTGAGCCGGTGATAAAAAGATCGGTGCCCTGAGCGACCTGGTTAAACTCGTACATGTAACGTTGCAAGAGTCCATAGATCTTGTCTACCAGTATGGCGATGCCGGACTTGTAGATGGACTCTCGATAGACCTCTTGCAGATGCACGCCTCTTTGATCAGCGAGAAACTGCAATGAATCTTGCTTGAGCTGCGCCATCCAGTCCGTACCCTGGCTCACCTGGTCGTTTTCGTGATAGACCAGTATTTGCTCGTTGATGCCGACGGACCAGTCGCCTCCTTGGTTTTGCGAGTGTGTAGAGCCAGAGCCAAACATCGAACGGTCCACTTGCTTGTTGGGCATATTGCCCTGCGCTTGCTGCGCAGGCAAGGATGGATTGCCGTCGATAAATTTTCTGACGTCCTGCTTGGCATTTCTATCTCTGTTTTGAGGCTGACGGCCGTCATTTTTTCCAAGCATGTCCAATATCTCCTAACTCGCCATATTTCCTATGCCCAGTCTTTTGTCTTTTAAATCTAACGCTCATGATGGTGCAATCAGGCTCTTTGCAAATACCTGACCAGTTGCGTGTACTCGCTCAGATCGGCCGCGGTTTGCTGCAGATCCGAGCCATCGGCATAGACGTGCACGTAGGGATCGACTGCGTCAGGCAGCACGAGTATCCAGTGATCCTTGCGGGTCTGGATCTTGACACCGTCCAATAATTCCATCGGTCGATCCTGATGCTTTTCGACTAAAAGACGCATGACACGGCCCTTCCTCTCCCAGGGACATTCGACCGAGTCGACCTGGTAGTAGAGAGGCGGTAATTCGGCTACTGCTTGATGCAGAGTACGCCCCTGGAAGGTCAGATGCTCGAGCACCTGGCCCACAGCAAACATGGCATCGTAGCCGTTTTGAAACTCAGGGAAGATAAAACAACCGTTGGCGCTGCCACCAAGCACAGCTCCTTCGAGACGGGCAGTTGTGGTACCGATTTCGGTTTCGGATGCCTTGCACCTGACCACCTTGCAATCGTAGCGAGCAGCAATGCGCTCGATCACCGAGCTGGCATTGACAGGCACGACGATGGAGCGACCTGGCTTGTCGCGCAGGATGATGTCGGCTACGCAAGCCAACAAGAGCTCACCTCTGATGATCTGTCCCGTCTCGTCGACCAGTGTCATCTGTTCGCCGTTGCGGCCAATCTGCACGCCCACATCCGCATTGAGAGCCTTGACCACGTCGGTCAACTGCTTGCGCATGGTGATGCGTTCTTCTTGTTTTGGCGGTATGTTGCGGATCGAGCTATTGAGCACCACTGTCTCGATGCCTAGCTCGCCTAGCAGTTCGGGCAATAAGACACCTGTCTCAGCCATGGCATAGTCGATGATGCACTTTGGCGCATGGGTCGCCAGGCTACCGGCCTTGGTCAATCTCGTGTAATTGGTACCGGGCACGATGCAAAACGGCACCTTGTCTTCTTCAAAGACCTGACCCTTGACGTGCTTGAGAAACTCGTCGACATAGTATTCGCGGACACGGCTCGGAAAAGAAATGGTGCCGACATCGGCCGGCTCGCAACGAGGAAAATCTTCTTTGAAAAAGGTATTTTCGATTTTTCTTTCCATTGCCTTGGTGATTGATACACCATGGTTGTCAAAAAACTCGATCGTCACCTTGTCTATTTCTCTCTGAGAGACTCTGATATGGATCAAACCGGCCGCACGCTGGGTCTTGACGTAATATCTAGAGCAAGGCAGAGGCATGGACTCGAGGTTTTGCACTTCGATACCGACGGACATAAGACCAGAGATCATGGCCCGGCTGATCATTTGCGAGACCTTCCAGTAGTCACGGCTGACGAGTACGGGCCCACCCTTGAGCGTTGCACCATATGCGGCGGCAAGATTGACGGCAAACTCCGGCGTGATATCTACATTGGCCAGCCCTCTGACACCATGAGCACCAAAGAGGCTGCGAGGAGCACGTGTGCCCCAGATGACGGATTCGAGCACCTTGGCGCCAGACTCGACATTTTTTTGCGGCCAGATGCGAACATCCGGATTGAGCGTTGCAGCTTGCCCGATCGCCGAATTGTCACCGACTATGGCTCCTTCGAGCAGCTCGGCCTGGCTATGTACGGTGCTGTTATTGCAGATGACGCAGGCGCGCAGTTCGGCATTGTGACCGACAAAGACATTGGGCCAGATCACTGGTTGTTTGAGCGAGGCCTTTTCCTGGATGACGACATTGTCACCGATCGTAGTACCACCAGAAATGATCGTTTCGCGTCCGATGCGGCAGTTTTCCCCGATCATCACCGGAGCTTCGAGCCTGACACTGGAGTCTATCTCTGTGCCCTGGCCGACCCATACTCGTGGCTCAATCTGCGGCAGATCGATCTTGATATCCAGGCGGCCTTCGAGCACGTCTTTATGGGCCTGGCGGTACATGGCAAGGTTGCCTATATCGCACCAGTAGCCATCATCCACATAACCGTACATGGGCTCGTTGCGCAAGAGGAGGAGAGGGAACAAGTCGTTGCTAAAATCCTGCTCGCGGCCCATGACGATATAGAGGAGGACTTCGGGCTCCAGTATATAAGTGCCGGTATTGACAGTGTCGCTAAAGATCTCGCTGGCACCGGGCTTTTCGACAAAGCGCTGGATCTTGTGATCGCTATCTGCGATGACCACGCCGTAATCGAGCGGATTTTCTACTCTTTTGAGGATGAGAGTAGCCTTGGATTTTTTTTCGCGGTGAAAGGCCAGTGCTTTGCTCAAATCCATATCTGTAAGACTGTCGCCCGAAATGACGACAAAGGTCGAATCGAGCTGGTCTTGCACAGCCTTGACGCAACCGGCAGTACCCAGAGGCTTGCCCTCTTCGATTGCATAGCTGATATTGCAACCAAATTCAGAACCGTCACCAAAATAATTTTTGATGGCATCTGGCAGATAATGCAGGGTAAATATGATGTCCTTAAAATTGTGCTTTTTGAGCAGATTAACGATATGCTCGGACATCGGCTTATTGGCCACGGGCACCATGGGCTTGGGCAGATTGCAAGTCAGCGGTCTCAACCTGGTGCCAGAACCGCCTGCCATGATTACCGCTTTCATTTGGACACTCCTTTCTTCTTGCCTGCTACAGCTGCTACAGGCTCTTCGCTTTCCTGGCTAGCAGCATTTTGTGCCTTGATCATATTGTCGGCATCGACGACCTTGCTATACACCTCATAGGTGCGGTCGGCAATGACTTTCCAGTTGTAGACATGATTGACTTTTTCGTAGGCTGTACGGCGCAGGTGATCTGCCAGGTCAGGATTGCGCAGCACCTGCAAGAGCCCCCAGGCGAGGGAGCCAGAGTCGCCGGCATAGGTCGAAACCCCGGTATTCATATGCTCTACAAAGTCACGCAGGCCACCGACATCGGTAGTCACCACCGGTACATTGGCGGCCATGCCTTCGAGTGCGACGATACCAAAGGGCTCGTAGAGACTGGGGATGGCGACGACATCAGCTATCTTGTAGAGCTTGAGCAGATCGGCATCACCGACATAGCCGAGAAAATGCGTGTTGTGTCCTACGCCCATGTTCCAGGCTTGTTGTTTGAGCTCGTCGAGATAATAGCCAGTACCGACAAAGATAAACTGAGTGCCTGGGCGCTCGGCCAACACGTGCGGGGCGGCTTCGAGCAAAACATGCACGCCTTTTTCGCGCACCATGCGTCCGACATAGAGCACGATTTGCTCGTATTCGCGGGCATAGCTGGAGCGCAAGCCACGTGGATCAAAGTCAAAATCAAAATGACTGGGATCGGTGCCATTGGGGATGACGGCGATCTTGTTGCCAGGCATGCCAAAGAGATGCTGCAATTCGTGATACATAGCCTGCGAGTTGACGATCACGTCCCATGACTCATAGGTCAGGCGCCACTCCATCTGGTGGATATAGCGTTGCAGATCGCTATGCACGCCGTGCATCCGCCCGGCCTCAGTGGCATGCATGGTGGCTACCATCGGCACGCCAAAGCCGGCCTTCATCGTCCAGGCGGCATCGGTCACCATCCAATCATGGGCGTGGATGATATCAAAGGGTTTTTGCATATGCAATTTGATAGCATGCTGGAGCATGCCAAAATTGAGGCGATTGACCCAGGTGACAAAGTCAGGAGTCATATCGGTCTGGCTCTTGACCCGATGCACGTGCACCTTGCCATCCATCTCATGCTCGGCTTGTCCTGGATGATCCGCCGTCACCACGTGCACTTCGAGGCCTTTCTCGGCAAGCTCCTTGGATAAAGCCCATACAACCCGCGCCAGACCACCGATCACTCGAGGCGGGTATTCCCAGGAAAGCATCAATACACGTTTGGGCACTTTTTTTTCCTCGTTTCTCTTGGCTTCTTGTTTTAGGCTTCGCTGGCCAATGGTCTCGACAACAGGGCCATGATGGCCGATTGACAGGTCGAAAGTCCTTTTAGTGTGGCGGCCACTTGTGTGGCGATGGGCAGCTCGAGACCCAGTCGTTGCGAAAGTATACACACCGCATGCGTCGTAGGCACGCCCTCGGCGACCGAACCAAGATTGGCCACGATCTCCTCTAATGATTTATCCCCGGTTAGTTCAAAACCAACCCGATAGTTTCTCGACAGAGGACCGGCACAGGTCGCAAATAGATCCCCCATACCGGCCAGTCCGCTCAAAGTAGCGCGCTCGGCGCCCATAGCGATTGCCAAGCGCATATTTTCGGACAACCCTCGTGTCAAGAGTGAAGCCTTGGCATTGATGCCAAGGCTGAGTCCATCGCAGATGCCGGCAGCAATGGCGATATAGTTTTTGAGGGTGCCGCCGAGTTCTACGCCGATCAAATCGTCATTGGCATAGACCCTAAATCTCTTGCCGCTCAAGACTTTTTGCAGGCCTCTGGCCACGTCTAGATTGCGACAAGCGACCACCGAAGCAGTCGGCAAGTCATTGAGCACCTCGTGGGCGAGATTGGGCCCCGACAAAACCGCGATTTTTTCTGGCGGTAGACTTTCGGAGAGGATCTCGGACATGCGTCGGAGGGTGGACAACTCCAGTCCTTTGACTGCGGATACGTAGTATCGATCGGCCGCACCAGGCAAGTCTCCTAGTCTTTGCGCCACCTCGCTCATTGTCTGGGAGGTACAGACGACGACGACATGCCTGGCACCATGCACGGTGCGTTCCAGATCATGGGAGAAAGAAATGATGGGAGATATCGGCTTCACCAGAGGCTTTTCGGTGCGCCTGAATGTCTCGAGATCTTGCGCTTTGGCCTGTGTTCGCGTGTAGACTCGTACTGCACCAAAGCCGAGCGCTGCTCTTTCGGCAGCAAAGAGATTGGCCAGCGTCAGGCCCCAGCTGCCGGCTCCGATGACGGCAATATGCTCGTTTGCGATCTGTTTATCGTCTGATCGTGTATTCAAGCCTGTACCGGTTGCCCGCCCTTATTGCCTTTATAAGAGATCGCACAATTGCGCCCGGCCGCCTTGGCTTCGTTTAGGGCCTTAAAGGCACTCTCCACCCAGGTCTCGCTGGTCATGTCCTTGGGCTCCAGCACTGAGATGCCGGCCGAGCAGGTCGCATAAAACCCTGCATGAGAGAGGGTCGAGTGCTGGATCGATTGAAACTCCGCCAAAATACGCGAGGCAAGATTGAGTGCTTCAGCTTCGTCCAGACCTTCTGCCAAAATCGCAAACTCGTCTCCGCCAAATCTGCCGATCACATCGCTCGATCGCAACCGCCGACGCAAGAGCAGGCTGAGTGCCAATAAGACCTTGTCACCACCAGGATAGCCATGACGTTCGTTGATCGATTTAAAATAATCGACATCCAACAAGATCAAGCAAGTCTGGCCGGGATGCCGCTTGCGGTGCGCAACAGTTGTCTTGATTTGTTCTTGAAATGATGTGTGATTGATGAGACTGGTGAGTCCGTCGCGATGCAATAGAGTACGCAGATACCGTGCACGCTCCAGACGCGATGAGACGGTGCCCAGCAAGAGCGAGGGAGGCACCGGCTTGACGAGGTGATCGTCGCCACCGGCACGAGCGCTCTCGATGTGCGCATCGACCTGCCCCTGGGTCGTCAAAAAAATGATCGGCAGAGTCGCATAGCGCTCGTCCTGACGCACATACTTGGCCAGTTCGTAGCCGGTCATGCCGGGCAGCATAACATCCAATAGGACTAGGTCGGGGAGAAATGCCGCTATATAAGACTCAAAATTGCGGGGATCGGTACAAGTCCTGACCTGATAGCCTGCTGACTCGAGAAAGGCTCTGATAAAGGCCGCCTGATCCGGATCATCCTCCACAGACAGAATGCGGGGCGTTTCTTGAAATCGGCGATCGAGCAAGTATCTCAATCGTCTAAACATGGCTTCAAAATCGATCGGGCGCTCAAAGTGCGCATCAGCGCCGGCATGTATGGATCGGACCTTATCGAGAAATACTGTCTGCTTGGAGATGACGATAATGGATGTCTCGTCGCCACCAGGCATGGTGCGTATCTTTTCGATCATTTCGTAGGCGTCGCCATCTGGCAGAGGCAACTCGAGGATCAATCCCTCGGGCATGCGTTTTTCGAGCTCACCAAGGGTGGTGGCAACCGAGCGCGCGTGCCTAAAAGCAAGATTGTTGTCTTCGAGGATCTTTTTGAGGGCGGCGATCTCTTTTTGATCTTCGCCGACGACGAGGACTTCGCGTCTACCGGCTTGAGGACCGGTCTTGAGTCGGCCCGGCGCCGCAGTCTCCACCGACTCGATATTGGTGGCAAACTGCGCCGACAGCTCGGTCAATATGCCCTTGAGTCTGTCCAGCTCAGCAGCTTGCGCGGGTCCCTGCTGCTTGACGATCTGGTCGGCTAGCTTTTCGCCTTCGAGTCCTAGAGTCGATACTCTTTGAAAACCATACATACTGCCCGAACCGGCCAGCCAGTGAAAATGCCGCGAGAGTTGCTGAGCCAGGTCTTTGTTGGCAGGATTGGCGCAAAACTTGTTGACCAGATCGACGATCTGAGTCAGGCGATCGGTGGATCGCTGCACATATTGCGTCTTAAGCTCGGAAAAGGTCTCCTGCCAGGAAGCCATCAGCCCTCCAGAATGGCCTTCATTTGATTTGCCAGGGTGGTCGGATCGAAGGGCTTGGTCAAGACGCCCTTAGCTCCCATGCGGCGCAGTCTCTCGATCTCCGAGGTCATGGCCTTGGCAGTCAAAAATATGACGGGGATATTGGCGGTAGCGACATTGGTGCGCAGCGCCTCCAGGGTGGATGGTCCGTCCATGATCGGCATCATCATGTCGAGCAGGATGACGTCGGGTCTCTCAACCGAAGCCTTTTTGATGCCTTCTTGGCCATTCTCGGCTTCGATGACTTCGAGGCCGCCGAGGATGCTGAGGCTCATGCTTGCAATCGATCTGGTATCTTCTTCATCGTCGATGATGAGAACTCTCATTTATTCACCTATTAATTGATAGAAAAATCTCGAAACACTCTTTAATCTAATACCCAGCACTAAAGCAAAATATATGGTCACCAAGCGACGACTATGCCAATTCGGATAGATTGTGACCGGCGGCCTTTAGTATATCTTTGATTTGGTCGGCAAGGCGTATCGGGTCGAAAGGTTTGGTGATGACCGCCAGCGCCCCTAATTGCTGCATCTCGTCAAAGCCATCAAACTTGCCCTTGGTGGTGCAAAAGATCACCGGCACGTCGCGCGTTCCCTCCTGCTCCCTTAGATTGCGCAGGGTCTGGGTACCATCCATCTCAGGCATGCAAAGATCCAGCAGTATGACATCCGGCTTTTCGACTAGGGCCATCTCGAGCCCGACCTTGCCGCTCGATGCCTCGGCCACGTCCACGCCCCCCAGCAATCCGAGGCAGGAGGCTGCAACGACACGAAAATCCTCTTCATCATCGATTATCAGCACTTTCATTTGATCTATCCTTTTTACATCAAGATTTTAAAATCGGCTCTCTAATTTTGGTCTTGGTTTTCTTGCTTGCCTGCATTGGCATCAGGCAATGGTCTGGGAAAAATCGACGGCGGCTGGGTGGCCCATTGATTTTGATTAGGAAGAGGCGGGTTGGCGGGGGCCGCAAACTGGGCAGCAGGTGCTTGAGGTGATTGGAAAGGATTGGCTGGAGGAGCTCCTGGCGCTCCGCCACCACCATTGGTGCCATTACCAAAGCCAGGTCCTGGTCCAAAATTGGGTCCGGGCCCAAACCCAGGTCCGCTATTCGACGGCGCCCCCGGTGGAGACTGAGGCGGAGATTGAGGCGGAGGCGGTGCCGGCGGCAGTACCTGTATATTTTTGGCCTTGGGTATGCGAAACCAAAATGTCGATCCCTTGCCTTCTTCGGATTCGACACCGATGGTGCCACCGTGTTGCTCGACGATGCCTTTGCAGATAGCCAGTCCCAGACCAGTACCGCCTTTCTTTTTGGCATCGCTGGCCTCGACCTGCTGAAATCTCTGGAACAATCTGTTCTTGAAGGCCTCGGGTATGCCTCGACCTCTGTCGGTTACGTGGACTTCGATTAGGCCGCCCGGTATCTCTTTGCTGGTGACAGTGACGCTGGCACCCTTGGGCGAAAACTTGACTGCGTTGGACACCAAATTGACTATGACCTGCACGAGTCTATCGCCATCGGCATAGACTGCCAGCTGGCTGGGTCTGATATCGAGGATGACACCATTATTGGCAGCAAAAGTATTGACGGCCTGCTCCGATCTCTCAAATACATTGGAGAGCGGCACGTCTTCCATGACCATATCGAGCTTGCCAGCCTCGAGTTTTTCGATATCCAAAATATCGTTGATCAAACCGATGAGACGGATGGTATTGCGCTCTGCTATCGATACTACTTTTTTGGCTTGCTCGGGCAAAAGGCCCATGGCGCCTACTGCGAGCAGGGTCAGCGAGCCCCTGATAGATGTGAGCGGGGTGCGCAATTCGTGGCTGACTGTCGAGACAAATTCTTTTTTCATCCGCTCTACTTCGCGGCGCTCTGATACATCGAGCACATTGGCCATATAAGAGACACGACCGTCTCCAAAGGCAAACTCGGCAAGCGATATCTCCACAGGAAAATCCTCGCCTCGCGAATTGAGACAGTCAAACTCGCCGATACGGTTGAGGCACTTGGTAAAGAGAGTGTCCATAAAAGCGGTGCGATCGTTGGCATCGGCCACATTAAAGAAGCTAGAGTCGGCAAAGAGACTCATGATGTGCTTACCGACCATCTCGTTGGAACGCATGACAAACATGGTCTCGGTCCGCGGGTTGACCGACTCTATGCGCCCCTCCTTGCTGATGATGATCAGACCTACGATCAACTGGTCGATGACCAGGCGGATGCGCTCTTCGTTGGCTTTGATGGCTTCTTCGACTAGTTTGCGCTGGGTGATGTCGTGCGCTACGCAAAACAAGGCTCGATCTTTATCCGACCAGTCCGCCGACCACAATACATCGACACTCGTGCCGTCGCGGCGCTTGACCCTGTTTTCAAAATTGACCTTGCCTGTGGCACCACGTACCGATCTGACGGCACGGATAGTATCGGGTACGTCCTCAGGCAGGACTACCTCGATAAATCTACGTCCCATGAGCTCATCGGGATAATACCCCCAGCTCTCGTAGGATGCTGGATTGACGGCTACAAACTTGCCATCCATATCGATGGAGCAGATGACATCGGCGGCATTTTCGATGACGGCTCTTTCTTTGCGGCTGGCCTCCGCCAGCGACTCGGCCATACTGCGAAAAGCATCGTCCAACTGAGCGATCTCGTCGTTGCCGGTCAGTGGTGGCTTGAGCCTCTGCCCACGAGCCAGCCTCAATGAGTTTTCGGTGACGACACTCAACCTGCCGGAGATAGTCCGTATAAAGTAAGACAAGAGAGCAAAGGCAACGGTGATATTGGCAATAACGCCAAAGACCAAAAACATCTTGACCGCCGCCCGCGATCTGTTTTGCTGCTCGGGACTCTCGCTCTCGATCTTGCGCTCGTCCTCGGTCAGGCCTTTAAGCTCGTCCTGCAATTGGTCCGCCAATTGCCGGATCTGCTTGTACATATGCCTGGCCCTAAACTGCGCCACGTCAACACGGTTGTCATCGATGGCTGACTTGGCCTCGCCCAGGATCTTGAGACCGTCCGATGTGATTGTCTGTAGCCGGATCAGTATCTGTTGCTGCTTGTCATTGTCCCCGACGAGATTTTTGAGCTCTTGCAGATCGACAGGGATCTGCCGCACGATCTTGTCGTATCTATCCGAAAACAAGGGACTCTTGGTGATCGAATACCCGCCCATGGCGACACCCGCATCATAAAAGAGCTTGGAAAGAGCGTTTGCCTGCGAAATGATGGCCTTGGATCGGACCTGTCTCTGGACCTCAAACTCGGCTTGTTGCAAGAGGACCGACAAGACGATCAAAAAAAACAACTCAAACACGAGCGGCACGAGCACCAGGATAAAACCCTTGTGCGAGATCTTGAGATTGATCTTAAACGGTAGGCGATCGGTGAGCATACCTAAGAGTATTCCACGCTCGGAGTTTGCTCAAGCCTAATCCCTAATCCTTGACCAGATCGCGCAAGATCGATTGTGTCTCATCATCCATCATGACTTCGGCTTGCGAGGCCACTTGCTTGTATCCCTGCGGCAAGCCAAAAAAATTGTCCGGTATATCGGATTGCTGTGTCCGATAAGTATCGAGCACATTGTTTAGCGAGCCATTGTTGAGGACGTAGCTTACTTTTAGAGGGAAATATGGAGTATCGGGTAGACCATAGCCACGGGAGATCATAGTCGAGATCTTTGGTGGCACCGAGATCTGGTCGGAGACCCAGCAATCGGCATGTCTGATATTTGCGCCCTTGCCTGTGCCTGTAGCTCCACCGGCAGTATATTGAGTGGCCTTCATCCCGGCAACATCTCCGCCAGGCCCTTTGGTCCACTTGCCTCGCGCGAGGTCGGCCTTGCCTCCCATGCGCTTGTTGATATCGAGCATCCAGTTTTCAAAGGAGGTGGTATAAAAATTTTTGGTGTTTTCGTTATAGAAACAAACCGTCCAGCTCGGCGCGCTCATGACTATATTGATCTTTTGCCGCGGCATGTTGAGCTTGAGCCCATTGGGACTTACATACACATATTGATCGACGGCCTGATTGCCAAGACTCATAGAGCGCTGAGTGAGCATCCAGCCAGGCGTGGCCTGCGCCGCCCCGGTCGATAGGGGCAAGGCAACAGCGATCGTCGCCATTAAGGCATTTATGGCTTTAAACATCCCCAAATCATCTACTCCCGATTAATAATGCGAGCTATTTTTTAAATCTACCCTGTTTAGCCAAAGATCACTTGAGCTTAGACAATCTCGTTCTTGGATCGAGTGCATCGCGCAGTCCATCCCCGAGAAAGTTGAAAGACAATACGGTCGCAAAGATAAAAAGGGAGGGGAAAAATATGAGGTGCGGGTGAGCCCTCAAGGAGCGCCAGCCATCCGATGCCAGAGTGCCCCAGCTGCAGGCGGGAGGTGAAAGCCCGAGACCGATGAAGCTCAATGTAGACTCAGAAAGAATGGCCGAAGGCACGGTAAATGTTAAAGCAACGATGATGGGCCCGAGTGCATTGGGAAAGAGATGTTTCCAGATGATGCTGAGATGATCCTGTCCTTGCGCCCGGGCGGCCTCGACAAACTCTTCGTTTTTGAGCTGCAAAAACTGCGCTCGAGTCAATCTGGCCGTTCCCATCCAGCTCACCAGGCCGAGCGCAAGCAAAATGCCAAAAGTCCCACGCCCGATCAAGACACCGATGAGGATCATGACGAGCAGGTCGGGCAAAGAATAAGCAAGGTCGACACCGCGCATCATCAGGGTGTCGATCTTGCCGCCGCAATATCCGGCAATTGCACCGTATACAGTGCCAATCACAAAGGCCACCCCCGCAGTCGTAAGGCCTATAGCGATGGATAGCTGCGCGCCATAGATGACACGCGCGCAGAGGTCGCGCCCGAGCTCATCGGTGCCCATCCAATGCTGAGCGCTGGGACCCGCCAGATAGAGAGTACTGGTCTGATCGTAGGCATAAGGAGACAAAGGCAATTGCAGGGCCGAGGCGATCGCCACCAGACAGATCAGCCCGATGAGAGTCAGGGCAAGCACCGCCTGTGGTATCTTGGCCAGTCGCCCGGCCACGTATTTAAAACTGCCCTGGCTAGCCATCAGTCGGATATCCTCATACGCGGGTCGAGGATCTGGTAGGCAATGTCGACAAAGGTATTGGCCATGATGAGCAAAACGGCAAAAATAAGTGTGGTGCCCAGTATCAAATCATAATCGCGATTCATCACTGCCGTGATAAAAAAGCGCCCCATGCCTGGTATGGCATAGATGTACTCCACGACAAAGGAGCCAGTGATCAGGATTGCGGTCAGAGGCCCTAGCACGGTGATGACCGGCACGAGCGAGTTGCGCATGATGTGCTTGAGCACTGTGGCGGAGCCGCTGAGCCCCTTCGCCTGCGCGGTACGCACCCAGTCTTTTTGCACTATTTCTAGGGCCGAGGCCCGGGTGAGACGCGCAAGATAAGCGGCAGGAGAAAAGGCCAGGGTGATGGCAGGAAGAATCATATGCCACGGAGACTCCCACAGCCCGACAGGCAAAATCCTCAACTGGATGCCAAATACATAGATAAACAATGCTCCTATGACAAATCCCGGCACCGATATGCCAAATGTCGATAAAAACATGGCCAGGGTATCCTGCCAACGACCACGCCCGAGAGCCGCCACCGCTCCCAGTGGCACACCCACGAGCACAGCGAGAGCCAGAGCCAGTCCGCCAAGTACCAGCGACACGGGAAAAGCATCGAGCAGTATATCGTTTACAGTCCGGCTTACGTATTTGTATGAGACGCCGAGGTCGCCTCGCCCTAGTCTCTGCATATAGAGCACGTACTGCTCGGGCAGGGGCTTGTCCAGATTGTATTTTGCTTTGAGATTGGCAACGATCTCGTCGGGCAGGTTTTTGTCTGCGTCAAATGGTCCGCCGGGCACCACTCTGATCAGGCAAAAGGAAAGAGTCGCCACCAAAAACAATACCGGAAGCGCCATGAGTATTCTTTTCAAGATGAGAGTAAGCATGCTTATTTGACCGTCACCGTCTTAAAAAACTGCAGATCGAGAGGGTTCATGGCGATGCCCTTGACCCAGGGTTTGACCATGATATTTTGCGTAGCGAGAAAGGCCGGTACGATCGCGCATGCTTCGCGGCACATGATGCGGTCGGCACGCCGATACATGTCGGCACGCTTGACTGGATCACGCTCAGCCTCTGCCGTTTCGATCAGCGCATCATATGCAGGAGACGACCACTTGGTGTCGTTATTGCCGTTATAACTGGTAAAGAGATTCATAAAGGTCTCAGGATCAGGAAAGTCCGCGCCCCAGGAGTTGCGAAAGAGTGGTGGGGCGTCCTTGCGCACAGTGGCGAGATAGACCTTCCATTCCTGGTTGACGAGATTGACGCGCACGCCGAGATTGCGCTTGAGCTGGTCCTGAGTGGCCTCGACAATGAGTCTGACGTCTTCGCGATTGGGATAGAGCAGATCGATGGCCGGCACTTCCGCCCCGGTTTTATAGCCTGCTTGCGCGAGGACTCGTTTGGCTAGATCTGGATCAAAAGGCATGCCAGAGTCTTTTGCGCTACCGGCCAGTGCAGGTGGAATAAAGCTATCGGCAGGCCTTTCGCCGCGCCGCAAGATCTTGGGAAAGACATTTTTATCGATGGCCATAGCAAAGGCGCGTCGCACCAGGACATTGTCGAATGGTTTCTTTTTGACATTAAATGCCAGATAGCTCTCGCGCAAGAGCGGAAAATTTTTGTACTCCGGACTCTCGCGATAGCGCTCTACATCAGGCGTTGCGAAAGACCTGTTATCGATAAAGTCGAGCTCGTCGTTTTCGTATAGAGCAAAAGCAGTCGATTGCTCAGGCACCATAAACATCCTGATGAGCTTCACCCCTGGTGCGCCCTCAAAAAAATCTGGATTGGCCGCCAACTCGATCTTGTACTCGTGCTGCCATTTTTGCAGGGTAAATGGGCCGTTGGTGACCATATTGCCGGCTTCGGTCCAGCGATTGCCATACTTTTGCACCACGTCACGACGCATGGGAAAACTCGCGCAAAAGGCTGTGAGATATATAAAGTATGCGGCAGGCTTTTTGAGTGTGACTCTAAAAGTCTGGGCATCGACCGCCTTGATCCCCAATCGCGCAGCGTCCTTGAGCTTTCCTGCATTCCATTCTTTTGCATTTTCCACATCATATAAAAAGAAAGCGTATGAGGCGGCTGTCTCGGGTGAGAGCAAGCGCGTCCAGGCATACTCAAAATCGTAGGCCGTGACTGGCTTGCCATCAGACCACTTGACGTCATCGCGCAAGTGAAAGGTGTATGTGCGTCCGTCCGGCGATATGTCCCAGGACTTTGCGCACGAAGGCTTACACTTGACGTCCGGCGTGTATTGGGTGAGACCAACCATGATGTTGGAGACCACGTCAAACGAGGTGGAGTCTGTAGCAGTATGCCAATCGAGGCCTGGTGGCTCGTTGCCTATATTGACTCTCAAGGTGTCCGGTGTATAGCGGGCACGCCCCTGCCCGCAGCCTGTGAGCATCGAGGCCGTGCAGACGAGGACGAGGAAAATGGAGAAAAAACGACGAGATATCAAGGGTGTCCGGATTTTAATGGCAATCTGCAATAGATATATGTAAGGAAGCGGCAACAATGTCGCCTGTGTAATTGTACTTTTATTGACAGTTTTTCGAGGTGGTGGATATACTTTCAGTTGACGCCTCGCAGGAGGCTCTTTTTTTTGTCCGTATTTTTATGCCTGGAGAATAATCATGGCGAAGAAAGATGACAGGATCATCATCACACTGGCTTGTGGCGAATGCAAAAGACGCAATTACACGACCATGAAAAACAAGAGAAACGATCCCGAAAGATTGAACCTTGCTAAATACTGCTCTACTTGCCGTAAGCATATCGAGCACAAAGAGACCAAAAAATAAGCACTGGTCTCGCTTAGCTTGAGCCGCCGCGGCCCCATATGACAAATACGGGTGTCAGAGCGGCTTTCCAAGCGCCTTTAGTTTAATGGTAAAACGGAGGTCTCCAAAACCTTTGTTGAGGGTTCGACTCCTTCAAGGCGCGAATTTTCTTTACATGGTTGCAAGACATGATGGTCGAAGACTCGCAAAAAACTGAAGAAAAGCAGGATGCAGCGCCCCAAGCCGTTAAACCGGCACAAGGGCACGCTCATGCCGGCCAGGCCATCAAGGGTGGCGGCGTCATCCAGTTTTTAAAAGAGTGCGCCATCGAAAACAACAAGATCACTTGGCCGGATCGGGCTCAAGTGATCAGAGAGACCTGGAGTGTCCTGGTCCTCGTAACGGCTCTCACCCTGATCGTACTGGGTGTCGATTGGATCCTCGGTAATGCAGTGTTCGGTCCGATCGAGCACTGGGCAAGGCTCTATGGAGCCGGCTTTGGTCGCGGTTAATTACGGTCTAGATAAAAAGGTCCTTTAAAGACAATGGCTTTCATCAAAACAGACGGACAACGCAAGTGGTATGCAGTGCAGACTGCCAGCGGCCACGAAAACAAAGTAAAAGAGCACATCGAGAAACGCATCCTGACCATGGGCGCTCAAGATCGCATCTTTGGCGTGATCGTCCCAGAAAAAATGGTGACCAAGGTCAAGGACGGTAAGCGCGTCGAAAAACGCGAACGCGAATACCCTGGCTATGTATTTGTCGAGATGATCCTCGATGATGACTCCTGGAGAGTCGTTCGCGAGGCACCCGGTGTTACGAAATATGTTGGCGCAGGCAAAAAACCTACGCCGGTCCAAGACTCCGAAATTAGAAAAATACTCAGACGTCAAATGGCCATGACGGGCCTCAAAGGCAAAAAGCCAGCGGCCATCGACGTCAAGGTTGGAGACTTTGTACGTATCACTGGCGGGCCTTTCGCCGACTTTACAGGCGAAGTAACAGAAGTAAACCTGGAGCGCGAACGCATCAAAGCTTCTGTTATCATCTTCGGTCGCGCAACCCCAGTAGAGCTGGAGTTTAACCAGGTTATAAAAGTGTAAACGCTTTGGGGCATACCCATCATTTACCATATGATGGATATTTCGTGAGCAAAACTAAGCACAAACAGATTACAGACAGGCAATAAATAGGATCGAAAACCGTGAAAAAGGTCGTAGGAAAGATCAAACTCCAAATCCAAGCTGGCAAAGCCAATCCGGCACCCCCGATTGGTCCCGCACTCGGTCAGCACGGCGTCAACATCATGCAATTTTGCAAAGAGTACAACGCCAAGACCCAGGACAAAGCTGGCACCATCGTTCCGGTTGAGATCACCGTCTACGAAGATCGCACTTTTGACTTTGTACTCAAGACTCCTCCGGCTGCCGAGCTCCTCAAAAAGTCGGCCAATGTCGAAAAGGGCTCCGCTATGCCCAACAAAAAGAAAGTCGGCACCATCTCCCGCGCCAAGATCACCGAGATCGCCAAGGTCAAGATGCCTGACCTCAATGCAACCTCTATGGAAGCAGCCGAAAGCATGATCATGGGTACTGCTCGCAATATGGGTCTTACCGTCGTCGACTAGTTGCGGCGCCAGATCATCGGTAGTTATAGATCGATAGTTATAGATAGACAAACAAATCAGGGACAGAAAAATGGCCACGCAAACGAAAAGACAGAAGACTTTTGCTGCTTTCTATAAAGAAAACAGTGATGCGATTACTGCTGCAGAAGCAATCAAATTGATCAAGGATCAAAAGTCTGTCAAATTCGACGAGACTCTCGAAGTGCACTTTAGACTGGGCGTCAATCCCAAGATGAACGACCAGCAGATCCGTTCTACCGTGCAATTGCCCGGTGGTACTGGTAAAGAAGTCCGCGTCGCTGTCGTAGCCAAGGGCGAAAAAATCAAAGAAGCACAGGATGCAGGCGCTGATGTATTTGGCGCAGAAGAGCTCGTAGCCAAGATCTCCGAAGGCTTCCTCGATTTTGACAAGCTGGTTTCGACTCCCGATGCCATGGCCATGTTGTCCAAGCTCGGTAAGGTACTGGGTCCCAAAGGCCTGATGCCCAACCCCAAGGATGGCACCGTGACCTTTGATGTCGGCAAGACTGTCAAAGAGCTCAAGGCCGGTAAAGTAGCCTTCCGTGCCGAAAAAGACGGCGGCGTCGTGCAGATGGCCATCGGCAAGCTGAGCTTTGATGACACTCGTCTCCTCAAAAACCTCGTTGCCGTTGTCGACCAGATCACCAAGATCAAGCCTCCTTCGGTCAAGGGACAATACATCAAGTCGGTATACCTGGCTTCGACTCAAGGTCCTTCGGTCAAGCTAGACCTCTCGACTCTGCAAGATATTGCCAAGTCGATCGCCAACTAGTCTTAGATCTAAGACAAAAACCAAAACTAAAAAAAGCCCCGGATACTCAAATATCCGGGGCTTGATTTATGGCGTGGTGCCGGCCGTGTTGGGCACTACATAAGTGATCGGATAGGTCTGCGAAGAGCGAAACTTCATCGGTCCTCCGCCCTGGTAGACGATGGCCACGACAAATGGTCTGACCTCGACCTCGGTGACGACGGTGACATTGCCCGAGACAGGACCGCCAAAGGGCTGGAGAGCGTTGATGTCGGCTGCGGTGACTGTGCTATTGCAAGAAACCACTGCAAATTTGGAGAGCATGGACGAGCCCTGTTTGTTGGCCCGACCGACCACGGCATTGGCGCGCTGGCTAGCAGTGAGAGGATCGCCTTTACTGGCCATGCGGGCTGCTTCGCGACAGGTCGAGTCGTTGATCTGCACTGCCATGACGATAACGGCCAGGTCAAACAAGACCAGCACGATCGGCACGACGAGAAATAAGCCGGCCGTGAGCTCGATCATAGACTGGCCCAGCGAGCGTCTCTTGCGTGAGTTGATAGTCAAAAACAAGTGAGTATTCTCCAAATCCTTTTCGCATTATTTCACATATTTGCCCCCGTAGACGGGTATACAGCAGTGAGGGCAAATTCCAAAATACTACATCGAGGTCCGATTTGAACACCTTGCACCATCCACACAAGCGGCGCAGACGTGGCTCGTCCATGGCAGAGTTCGGCCCCGCCCTCTTTGTCTTCCTTTTGATCATTGCCTTTCCCCTGATCAATCTATTGGCCTTTGCCATGGGTTATGCCTCGCTCTACTTTTTGACCAGCCAATGCGCGATCGATGCCTCCAATGCGCCTAGCTTCAAAGAGGCTAGAGCAAAGATGGTGGCCAAGGCGCAGCAGATCACTGGCTCGGGCATCGGCCAGTTTGCCAAATTGGTCCCGCAAGGTGGTTATCAGGGCTCCGGCACCTCGCTCTTTATAACCGTCACCAGTCTAGGCTCCAGCACCCCGACCGAGTACGGTCCCGATACCGGGTATAGCGGGACGGTGGATGACACCAACAATATCTACGAATACACTGTCAAATCGACCTTCAACGTCGGCCCCTTTCTCAATTTGGGCGGAGTGCCCGGCCTCGGATCGATACCGATCGTAGGTGGCCCCGTCCTTGTCAATTGCTCGAGTCATCGTGCCATCGAGCACACCAATTCGCTAAACTAGATAGTGCAAATAGATTTAGCAGAGGCACATCTTGGTCGAGTTTAAAGATTACTATCAGACGCTGGGAGTCGATCGCAAGGCGAGCGACAAGGACATCAAGAGCGCTTATCGCACGCTCGCACGCAAATACCACCCTGACACCAATAAGGGCGATCCCGGCGCAGAGACAAAGATCAAAGAGATCAATGAGGCCTATGAGGTGCTCAAAGATCCCGAAAAACGCAAGCGCTACGATCAACTGGGCGCCAACTGGAAGGCCGGTGATGCCTTCCGTCCACCGCCGGACTATGCCGGTCAAGGCGGCAACTTCAAATTTGATTTTGGCAACTTTCAAGACCTTGGTCGTGACGGCCGATTTTCTGATTTTTTTGATGTGCTTTTTAATCAGCATTTTGGAAATTTTGGTGGTCAGGGTGGTGCCTCTCAAAGACGCAACCTGGATCAAGAGGCAGAGATCGATCTCACGGTAGAGGAGTTGGCGACTGGAGCCAAGAGGACCTTGCAAGTGTCTGCAGGTCCTAACGAAAAAGCGCGCACCATCGAGGTCAAGATACCCAAGGGAGTACGTGCAGGCAAAAAAGTACGGGTGCCTGGCGAAGGCGGATCGATGGCTGGTAGCACCACCCGCGGTGACCTGTTCTTGCGCATCAAGGTCAAGCCGCATCCGCATTTTACTGTGGACGGCGACAATCTCATTACAGAGGCGGAGATCTCACCACCCCAGGCGGCATTGGGAGCCGAGATCACGGTCAAAACTGTGGAAGGTGCGGTCAAGATCAAGATACCGGCCGGCACACAAAATGGCCGCATGCTCAGACTCAAGGGCAAGGGATTGCCCATACTCAATAGTTCTGCCAACGGAGATCTTTTGGTCCGTGCGCGCATCATCATACCCAGCAACCTGACGGATAAGCAAAAGGCGCTTTATCAGGAGCTTTTGGACCTGGAGCATTAGGCAGAAAAAATGCATCTGCATAAGGTGCATTTAAAAAATTAGATGCATTCAAGTCAAGATTATTCCATCTGCTACCAGTTCAAATATTTAGATCTAATCTTTCAAATGCCAATTGTTGACAGCAGCTCTAAACTCTTCAAATCCTGACTGCGATTGATTTTGCCTGCACATGACCTCGGACAGGACCTCACGGACCTCCGGATCAAACTCGCGTTTGGTCCTTGCTTTTTCTAGCAGATCACGCGCATCTTTGATCTTGCCTTTACCGATATAGAGTCGCGCCAGCGTGACCATGGTCTTTACGTCATCAGGCATCTTGGCCAGTCTCTTTTCGGTATCGCGGACGGCGGCATCGAGGATGCCGGCATGCTGGTCGACCAGATCCTTGACAGCAACCGGATAACCAAGCAAGTCTTGCTCGCGGGTAAAGCCTTTTTGAAACTCTTCGAAACCTTCTTGTTGTTTGCTGTCCTGAGCCAGGGCCAACCCAAGCATCCTTTGCGTACCCGGTTCGTTAGGATCGGTCTTGAGCAGGTTTTCTAAGACCGTCACGGCATCTGCAGCACGAGAAGTCTTCATATAAAGTTTGGCCAATTCTTTTTTAGGAGGCGACCAGGGACCCTGGTCGTCAAATAGTTTTACTGTCTTTTCTAATTGCTCGATGGCCTCGGCATCTTTTTTGAGATGAGCCAGGCCCATCGCGTAGACATAGCGAATATAACGACTGTACTGCGCATTTTCGACGGCCTTGGCCAGATACTCTAGACCTTTGTTTTGATCGGCCTTGCCTCCGGTAGCGATCATGATCTCGCCAGCACAGAGCATGGTGCGTATATCATCTGGCTTCTTAGCGATCAGATCTTTTGCTGCAGCCAATGCCTTTGCATTTTCACCCTCATTGAACATCTGATAAGGGGGCATCTTTTGTACTTCGGACAGGACTTTTTCGGATGCTAATGACTTGTCCTTGATGTCGTGATAGACAGCATCGGCATCGCGGCCGTAGATCTCGGTCTTGTCCTTGACTTGCTTGATCGACATGATATAGCCGCAACCCATTGTGCCGGCGAGCACCAGAGGCAGGACAAGATCAAAGATGATATTGGTCTTGTACGGATCCTTGACCTTGCCTTCTGCAAGGGCCTTTTGTTGATGCAAGACATCAGCGGAGGGAAGATTGCTGAGTGATGCCCGGAGATTGGGATTGGATGCAGCAGCCGATGAGGCCGAGACATCGGGACCAGGAACCGCAGCAGGCCCAGGGGCACCGGCGCCAGGTGTCGGGATCTCGTTGAGGGCGGCAGAGAGGGCCTTTTGGCTCTCGCTATCAAGCGGTTGGCCATTGCCCTTGTCGTTGCCGGCTCCGTCCTTGTTTTTCTTTTTGATAAACACTTAGACTCCAATCTCCAAACGCATAATCGACGGCTAACGTCTTTCCTATTTTAGATTGTGCCGCAATTCGTGCCACCTTAAAACAAGAGATTCGCAAACCGCTTTTTTGCCCACATATTGATTTATCTGACGGATTGCTTCTTGATTTTGCGCCATGAGACTCGAAAAAAACCTTGAAAACACCGGTGAGACAATGATCTGCTGCAATTGGGCCTTGTCCAATAATGAGAGCTCGGCTTCGATGAGAGCGTCAAATAATATTTCTGCTTCCAATTCTTCATCAAGAATTGCTACAAGCTTGGCAGCCAGTGCCAGCGCACTTTTGGGGCTCGCTCCGCCTCTTGATTTAAAGGTCAACCGGCCGTTGTCAAAACTATAGGTCCCGGCAAAAAACTCTTCTCTCTTCAGTCCTTCGATCTGCGCCCAGATCTCGCCATCAACCAGGTCCTTCACTTGACTCGAGATTGGTCCACCAGCCATCATCTGCTGCAATAGACCTAGATTTTTTTCTCTGTCATTGACTAGAGGCACCACCTGACAGCGACTGACAATGGTCTGCAAAACACTATCCTGAGACTGCGAAAACAAGAGAAAAAGGCAGGGTGATTTTGGCTCTTCGATGGTCTTGAGCAGCGCGTTTGCGCATGGTCGGTGCAATGCGTACTCATTGGCTTCTTCGACGACTACTACCCTGGTGTAATTGGTTATACGACTCAACTCCTCAGATAGATTGCGAGCAGCCTCGACGGGGATCTTACCGGACTTACCGGCCTCTGCCGAAAGCACATACCAGGCTTTGGGATGTTCGTCGAGATACAGCCAGCGACAGTTTTGACAGGCGGCTTCGATGGCTTCGGCAGGTGCTGTCGAGGTGTCCGATTCGCCGCGATGGACACGCAAAAAATCGGCCAGGCAGGAGCCTCTTGTATGCCTGTCTTCTTTCATGCAATTCATATAATGTGCCAGATGCCTGGCAATGAGCCACTTGTCGTCCAATGCGCGCCCAGTCAAGAGATAGGCATGCGCGAGCTTGTCTCGTTCGACTGCGGCCGTGAGCAATTGCGATACATGAGGCTGCCTCTCGCTCAGAGCAGCAGAAAAGAGTTTGTCCATGTAAGTAATATTAACGTACTTAGAGGGCCAAAAAATTGACAGCTCTTGGCGAGTGTCTTACACTATCGGGGTCAAAAAAGCAGGCCGGGCGTTTTGCGCCGCAGTGCCTATCTCGCGTTTAGAGCCTTTTAATCAGCAGGGCTTGAGACCGTGAGCAACCTTTTTGTGGCCAAAAATCTATAAATAGCTCAATTGGAGATAAGACCTTGGCTAACGTAGTTGTTGTGGGAGCACAATTTGGAGATGAGGGTAAGGCCAAAGTAACCGACCTGCTCGCCAAAAACGCCGACATCGTAGTGAGATATCAGGGTGGCAATAACGCAGGCCATACCGTAGTAGTAGGCGAAGAGACCTACAAATTTCACCTGATCCCGTCCGGCATCCTCTATGAAGGAAAGACTTGCGTACTCGGCCCCGGCATGGTCATCGACGTCAAAGCGTTGCTTGCCGAAGTCGCAGCACTCAAAAAACGAGGCCTCGACGATAGCCGCCTCAAGATCTCCAGCAGCGCGCACGTCACCATGCCTTATCACCTCGCGCTCGATGCAGCCGAAGAAGAATCACGCGGCGCAAGCAAGATCGGTACCACCAAACGTGGTATCGGCCCCACCTATGCCGACAAGTGCGCACGCTCCGGCATCCGCATGGAAGACCTGCTCGACAAAGAAGTCCTCAAAGAAAAGCTCGAGTGGATTGTTCCTCGCAAAAACGTACTGTTAGAGCGCATGTACAACCATCCTCCCTTTGATCCTAATGCGATCCTCCAGGAGTATCTAGGCTACGCCGAAGAAGTCCGCAAATACGTTTGCGACACTAGCGACATGATCTTTACCTCGATCAAAAACAAAAAAAATATTTTGTTCGAAGGAGCGCAAGGCACCCTGCTCGATCTCGATCATGGCTCCTATCCCTACGTGACCTCTAGCAGCCCTTCGGCTGGTGGTGCATGTACCGGTACCGGCCTTGGCCCTACCACCATCGACCGCGTCATCGGCATCTCCAAGGCCTATATGACCCGCGTCGGCGAAGGTCCCTTCCCAACAGAACAAGAAGGCGCCGCAGGCGATATGCTGAGACAGACAGGCAAGCCCTGGGCCGAAGTAGGCGTGACCACTGGCCGCCCACGTCGTTGCGGATGGTTTGATACCGTCATCGGCAGATACTCTGTCCGCATCAACGGACTCGACTGCCTGGCCATCACCAAGCTCGACGTACTGGACGAGTTTGATGAGATACAGATCTGCGTAGCCTATAAGGACAAAGTAGACGGCACCATCCACAAAGAGCTGCCCTCCATCGGAGCCATGTTCAAACGCATGGAGCCTGTCTACAAGACCTTCAAAGGCTGGAAGACACCTACCTACAAGATCACCAAGTTTGAAGATCTACCAGTCGAAGCCAAACGCTACCTGGACTTTATCGCCGAAGAACTCGATTGCCCTGTCGCCATCGTGTCTGTAGGACCGACCCGCGACAAGACCATCATCATCGAGGACCCCATCCACGGACCCAAGCGCATACTGACACACGCAGTACCGCAATAGGCCAGGCCACAAAACAAAGCAAAAAAGGTCACCACTGGTGGCCTTTTTTATTGCTACCTAAAAATACTGTGGACAAAATTTTTAAGACACAAGGCCCAATCGGCCTGACATGCGAGACTGCGCTGCAAGCCAGTCTGAGCCTCCACCGAATCAGGCGCTAGCTCCTGCACCTTTTTGTAGGCGCCGATGGCTTTGACATAGTCATGCATCTTGAGCTCATAGAGTTGCGCGAGTCTCAGATTAGCAGTGAAAGAATCAGGATTGATCGTGAGGATGCGCTGCAGACTCGCCTCAGCAGCGGCATAGTGACCAAGATCGACATTGATCTGCGCCAGTTCCATCAGCCAGTCGGTAGAGATCTCCTTTGTAGCCAGAGCACGGATCAAAAAATCACGGGCTTGCTCGGTCTTGCCTGCAGCTCTCGCTACTTGCGCTTGCAAATGCAAGACCCGCACATCATCTGCAAAATCTCTCGCCAATTTTTGACTCTGCACCTGGGCCGACTGTATCGATTGACAGGCGACCAGGGCTTCGGCGAGCGCCAGCCTCGCGTCGAGAGAACCTGGATCGACGGCAACGGCCTGCCGTGCCAGACCAAGAGCAAGCTCGGTGCTGAGATTGTCCAGATAAAGGCGAGATAGCTCCACCAGAGGTTCACTCAGATCGGGGCGCAGGCGCCTCACTCTTTCATATGTATCTATTGCAAAACTCGTGAGACCCATCTGCCTGTAGATGCGCGCCGCCACCAACCGCGCCCGCCAGTCGTCAGGGTAGCGCGCCACCAGAGGCTCGATCTTTTGCCTGGCCATTATGAGAGCCCCGCTAGCCATCATATTCTCGACCTCGGCAAGCTCCAATTTTATCGCAGTCTTATCGTCCGCTCGGGCGTGAGGCGGTGAGACGATAGGGTAAAAAATGATCATCAACAGTATTATTAAATACATGATTGCATGTTAGCAGACTCAGCAGGATGACCGATCGTTGACCGAACAATCTCGCTCCAATTGGCCGGGCATCATCCTCGCTTCCAGTGCGACCGGGCTTTTTATCAGTCTCTACGTACTCGGCATCTCCTGGATCGACATGCACTCGGCCGACGCTGATCCGCTCGAGAGGACAGCAATCGAGGCTGCGGCCACCCTCGATAAACAGCAGATCTTTGACGAGGACTTTGGCTATCTCGGCCTGCGCAGCAAAAAAAAGCAGCGCGGTCTCTCAACAGTTATCGCCACCAATCAAATCGCCTCTTTGCTCTTTGCGCGCCATCATCTCCCTGCTATCGAGCACCAGGCTCGTCTGGACAGAGAGGCATTGACCAGGCACAGGCATACCATGGCCCTGAGATTGCTAGGGCTGGTCTCCATGGACGGCCAGGTCTATCAAATGGTACGCAATCGATTGCGGCGTACGGTGAGGGGGCAAGAAAGACTCAAGAGTCTGCAGCTCACCCTGGGCAAACGCACGCCAAGGGCGATGGACAAAAAATTTGTGGATGATGAAGACTTCATTGCTATTGCCCCAGGCAGCGACCAGTTACCAGACGTACTCAAGATCGACGCTATATTTTCTGGCACCACCAGTAATGGCAAAGCCGTACCTAGCCTGCCGCGCCGCACCATTATTGCCATCGCCGATAAGGACGAGTCGCAGGACGTGCGTAGCGGATCATCTTGTTTTACAGTGCAGTTCCCTCAGGGTCGACCGGACAAGATAGATAGTCTTGCCAGCCTCTTTGCCCTGACCCAGGATGTCGACAGTGCCAGGCATAGCCCTGGACGCTGGCTGCAAACCGCTGGTGGTGCAGTACCCGGCTCAGGCTCGCTATCTCCTCCGACCGATGCGTCTCTAGCCAGGCTCGGTCTCGGCGAGAGCTGCGCACTGGCCTTTTATCATTGGCTACGCAATCTCGAAGACTGCCCCGATCCGGTCTTATTAGAGTCGCTCTACACTCATGTTTGGTCGCCACCGATACCAAATCCGGAGGCAGTCGACCAGGACAATAGCAATAGCTGCCTGGTGATGAGCAGCGACGTGCGAGACTATGCCTTTCTAAGGCAGAGCGGCCCGGGAGAAGGCGGCCAAAAGGCTCTCCGAGCAGCCTTTTCCGGCAAACCAGTCGATTTCCCCGATACGGCTCTCAGCGCCATAGTATCTAGAGAGGGCCAGCCTTATCTCGGTGGCCGCAACGACTTTGACAGCAATCTGATTAAAGACTTTTTTGAAAAACTCTATCTGACCAATCTGGCAGCTCGTGACACCGCCTCACTCGCAACGCTCAGCAGGTCTTTTGCCGAGCACAGCCTCAACCAGCTCAACGACAGGTCATTTTTGATCGAGACCGAGCTCGCAAGTCTCAAACGGTCTCCCAGATCCAGAAAGATCGACGAAGCCGTCGAGATGCACATCAACCAGTTACAGATGATCAAGCAAAACGAAATCCGCTTGCGCAAACTGATTACGACCACCCAAAAACTCAAAGACGATGCAGAGAGGGTGGCAGCACAAAGCTTTGAGATATCCAGCAAACTCTTTGCCCTCACTGCGCATGGCTTGCATCGTATGGATGGACCTGAGACGCGGTTTCTCTTGGGCAAGCGTTTTATATTTGCACCCATCGTCAAAGCACTGACCGAATCCCAGCTGCTCGATCATATCGATGGAGCCGACAGTAACAATGTCTGGTTAGCGCCGCAATCAGGTCCTAGAGTCTTTGGTCCGATTGCGGAGATGGACTCCAGGCCCAACACACGCATCATGGTCGAAAACATGCCCTTAGCCGAGCTCGAGGCCCAGCAAAACCCCATAGCACCAAGTCCGGCTCAAACAGTAATCTGTGATGCCAGGGCCATCTACAAATCAGGTCTTGGCAAATCTTACGTACTTTCATCCAATCCATTTTCTGCCTACAAAAATGCAGGGCAAAGCCGTATTGCCTCTCTGGCCCGGGATCAGCTCGCCTACTACAATCAAAGCGCAATCAAGACCGGCACGCCAGCAGTGTCCTGGTCGATGCTCATCAAAGACAATGTGCATGTAAAAGACGAAAGTCTCAAGATCGGCATGCCCATACCGAGCGACGATATTGGATGGTGCAAGAGACTGGGACCTTATTACCAATCAAACCTGGATCTTGATTGCCCGGGTGTGGCAGCCGAAGTACAGGTCAGATGCCCGCTGATATTTAAGGCGGATGAGCCCCTGCAAGAACTAACGCTGACCGATCCCAGGACCGGTCAGCGTTTGCCTCAGATTCCGCCTTGCGGCTTAGAACTTTTTTGATTGATCTTTGATCTTTTTAGTGCTTTAGATAAGCGCTTTAGATAAGTGCTTTAGAGTGCTATTCGGCTTTTTTGTTCTTTTTCTTTTTGCCGTTCTCGCCTTCTTCGTGATGCTCTTCTTCGGATGCATCGGAGGCTTCGACGTCAACAGTGTCGACGGGGGCTTCGTATCTAGTGCCGATGTGGTTTTCGATATGATCGAGACGCTTGAGCAATTCTTCGTATTGCTCGTAGGTCACTATGCCTACGCCCTTGGCTGCCTTTTTGAGATTTTTGGATAGCTTGGCGGAGACTTTCTTTTCGATATCGCCGGTGCGCTTGGCAGCTTCGTCTTGGAAGCCGCGCAGGAACGATTGAGTCGATTCGGTCTTGACCTTGCCTTTTTCTTCGAGGTCTTCCATAAGGTCATGTCCGACCTTGACGAGATCCTGCATGGCTTCTTCGAGAGCCTTTTTGACGCGGTCCATATTGCTAGCACCGCCGACGCCAGTCATGACTGCCTTTTTCAAAAGTTTGGTACGGTCGCTCATTTCTCACTCCTGTGTGATTGAAGGCAATGATAGACGCTATTCTAGGCCCATGGTTTCTAAAATAGGCTCAATCACGGTCTTTTCTTCACAAATTCACAGAAATAAGGCTCTGCCAAGTAGATAAAATTACAGTGTCGACAGGGATACTTGAAAAGGAGATCACCTTGGCATTGCGTACAAAATTGTTGACGAGCCTCAGCATGCTCGTAGTCGCTGCACCCTTTGCGCTGACCACAGTCTCGGCTCTCGGCCTCATGGCGCCTCAAGCGGCAAGGGCACAGACAGCCAGCACGATCGCCCGCCCCAAGCTCATCCTCATGGTGGTAGCAGACAAGATGTCTGCATCGACTCTCAGTCGTTTGCAAGATCGTCTCTCCTCGAGCGGCATCCGTTATCTAATAGAACAGGGAGCAGTCTTTAACAGCTGCCGATATCCCCAGGCCACGACTCAGGCAGCTGCTGGCGACGCCGTGATCTCGACCGGCTCTCTGCCCTGGTCCAATGGCATAGTGGGCGATCAATGGCTGGACCGCAAGCGCAACAAGACCATCGACGCAGTCTATGACGAGCAGGCGCAACTAGTCGGTGCCAATGGGCAGGCGGCAGGGCTCAAGTTTTTACAAGGCACCACCATTGGCGATCAGATGAAACTGGCCACCAATGGACGCAGCAAAGTATTTAGTCTGGCAGTGCACTCATCCGATGCGCTCCTGCTTGGTGGCAAACTCATCAACGGCGCGCTCTGGCTCGATCAAAAGACCGGGGGCTTTGTCACTGGCAATCAATACACCAGTGGCTTGCCCAATTTTGCCAAGGCCTATAACGATACGCGTCCAGCCGAAGCATACACCGGCAAGCCGTGGCAGAGGGTAGCACCAGAAGCCCAATATGGTGCTTCTACACGCGATGATGCCAGCTACGAGCGAGCACTGCCTGGCGATGGCAAAGCATTTCCACATATGATCGGCACCGCAGTCCCCGGCGAAGGCGCCTACTCGACCCTCGCCATGTCTCCTATGGCCAACCAGATGGTCATCGACCTGGCCAAAGAAGCCATCACCAAAGAAAACCTCGGCTCGCACACGGATCCAGACATGCTTGTACTTGGATTGACAGCAGGCAAAAATCTGGTCGGCTATTTTGGTCCCAACTCGCAAGAGACTCAGGATATGGTCATGCGTATGGATCAGGGCCTGTCATCTTTGTTTGGACTGATCGATCAGCGCATCGGTCTCAACAACACACTGGTGGTATTCACCGCCAATAGTGGCGCCCAACCCATACCCGAGTTTGCAAAAGAACGTGGTCTCGAAGGTGGTCGTATCGATCCCAAGTCGGTCAAAAATACTATCGATGGCCAGCTCGACAATCGACTCGGTCAGGACGACTGGATCGAAGCAGTCGAATTACCTAATGTCTATCTCAACTTTTCGGCAATCGACAAAAACAAGTACCGCCAACCCGAAGTAGAATCACTAGCAGCCAAGATCGCTCACTCAGTGCCAGGTGTGGCAGAGGTCTACACTCAAGCGCAACTCTACACCAATCAGGTGCCTAGCGGTCCTTTCGCTGAAGCAGCCCGCAAGTCATTTTACTGGGGCCGTTCAGGCGAGTTGATCATCGTACCCAAGGCCGGCTATGTGTTTAGCGGGGAGTCGACCGGCACCGCATCTGGTTCACCATTTACTGCCGACAGCCAGGTGCCATTGGTAATGGCCGGATCGGGCATCTCTCCAGGTCGCTACGGTCAGGCAACCAGCCCCGCCGACATTGCTCCGACCCTGGCTGCCATCCTTGGCATAGACGCACCAGCTATGAGCGAAGGCACACCTCTGTCCTTTAGCATGGGCCAGTTTAGCGGACCTCCTCGTTCGAGACAGGCTGCACCGGTACAAGCCGAATCCGACAAAGACTCAAAAGACAAGTAAACCGATCAAGTCAAGGCCCAATACAATGACAGAAAAAGAAACACTGGTACTGGTAGATGGTAGCTCACTGGCATTTAGGGCTTTTTACGCCTTGATGCGGACGGCCATGCGCACCAAGGATGGTACTCCGAGCTGGGCCATTCATGGTTTCTTTTCCAGCCTCTTTGATCAAATCGAACGTCAGAAGCCCGACATGCTGGTCGTCTGCTTTGATCGCTCAGAGCCGACCTTTCGCCATATCCAGTACGAGCTCTACAAGGCCAACCGCAAGGAAATGCCCGATGAGCTGGCCGTACAATGGCCTATTATCAAGGATGTGGTCGCTACCTTTGGTATCCCAGTGCTAGAGTCGGCAGGTTTTGAAGCCGACGACATCATAGGCACTCTGGCCAAGCAAGGCGAATCACGCGGTTATAAGGTTGTGGTGCTGACCGGGGATCGCGACGCATTTCAACTGGTTGACGCCGACGAGTGCGGCATCGAGATCCATCTGACTACCAAGGATGGCCTGGTCAATTGCGGTCGCAACGAAGTCTTTGAACGCATGGGCATCTGGCCGGAGCAAGTTGTCGATTTTAAAGCTCTTTGCGGCGATGCCTCTGACAATATACCTGGGGTAAAAGGCATAGGAGAGAAAGGTGCTCAGCAATTGCTCGCCGAGTACAAGACTCTCGATGGCATCTATGCCAATCTCGACAATATCAAATCAGCCTCGATGAAAAAGAAGCTCACCGAAGGACGCGAGATCGCATACATCTCGCGAGAGCTTGCGACAATCAAACTGGACGTCCCGCTCGATTTTGACTTTGCTCACGCCAAGCTCACCAAGCCGCCCGAGCAAAAAATCAAAGAATATTTTGAAAGGCTCAATTTTAGACAGCTCACGACTCGTCTCGGTCGGGTGCTAAACAGATTTACAGGCGAATTGACAGCCGAAGAAGCTGAGCGTGTAGGCGCGGTGGTCGCGGCAATCCAATCAGAAATGTCCACCGATGGTCAGGCGACCGATATCGGAGCGGGCGTGCAGCTCTCGCTCTTTGGCGGCAATGCAGCGCCACCGGCCAACCCGTACAATAGCAACGATGCGGCAATGACACCGCCAGCAGTGCAGCTGGCAAACGAGATCGCCCCCTGTCAGCCGATCATAGTGCAAGATGAGGCAGCTCTGGATGAAATGATTGCAGCGATGCAGCAGCAATCGGTGATCTCGGTTGATCTGGAGACTACATCGGTCAATGCACTCGATACTCAGATCGTCGGCTATGCAATTGCCTTTGATGATTCGTTGCGACTCGATACAAAACAGCAGATCGCCCACAACGAGGATGGCAATGCAGCCGAGTACTATCCTGCTTCGACAAAGGTGTATTACGTACCAGTCAAACACATGGTGGGCACGCAGCTATCACCGGATCTAGTGGCAGCCAAACTCAAGCCGATCTTTGAAGACCGCTCCATCGGCAAGGTGGCGCAAAACGGCAAATTTGAGATGAATGCACTCTCGCGGGTAGGCATCTTATTTGGACCGATGGTTTTTGATCCGATGCTGGCAAGCTATATCGAAAACCCCGATCAAAAGCACGGCCTCAAAGACCAGTGCGATAGAGTTTTTAGATACAAGATGGTGCGCATCGACGAGTTGATCGGTACTGGCCGCAAGCAACTCACCATGGATATGGTGCCGATCGAGCGTGTTGCGCCCTATGCTGGCGACGATGCTCGTGTGGCTCTAGAATTGACGCGATACTATGCCAATAAGCTCGATCAGGAGCAGCTCAACCTGCTCTATGGGATGGAGTTGCCTTTATCCGAAGTCCTGGCAAAGATGGAGCAAACTGGTGTCTGCCTTGATAAAGAATATCTGGCAGCTTATTCGACCGAGCTATCGAGCGAGCTTGCCAGGCTCGAGACCGAGATCTATGCACTCGCCGGGCATGGCTTTAACATAGCCTCGACTCAACAATTGCAAAAAGTCTTGTTCGAAGAATTGGGCCTCAAGACCAAGGGCAAGACCAAGACGGGCTACTCGACTGATGCCAGCGTTCTCGAAGCTCTCAAAGAAGAGCACGAGATCATCGGCAAGATTCTCGAATACAGGCACATAGCCAAATTGCGCTCGACCTATGTAGATGCTCTGCCACAGTCGATCCTCCCGCATGACAATCGACTGCATGGCGAGTTTAATCAGACAGTCGCCGCAACCGGTAGGCTTTCGAGCTCAAATCCAAACTTGCAAAACATACCGATCAGGACTGAGTTGGGCAGGCGCATCCGCAGGGCATTTATCCCGGCCAGACAGGATCATTCGCTGATCTCGGCAGATTATTCGCAGATCGAGCTACGCTTGCTGGCCGATATGAGTCAGGACGAGCTCTTATTGGATGCTTTTGAGAAAGATCAGGATATCCACGCGCGCACAGCGATGGAAATATTTGAAGTACCGTCGATCGAAGAAGTGACATCTGACATGAGGCGTGTCGGCAAGACGATCAACTTTGCCCTGGTTTATCAGCAAGGAGCATTTGCGACTGCTCAGGATCTGGGCATTACCTTAAAAGAAGCGCAAAAGTTTATCGATAAGTACTTTAGTCGCTACCCCAAGGTACAGGGATTTTTGCAAAGCACCATACAGGATGCCCGCGACAAGGGCTACGCTGAGACCCTCTGGCATCGCAAACGGTATTTTAGGCATCTGCATGATCGCAACGAAAACATCAAGCGTGCCGATGAGCGCGCGGCCTGCAATGCACCGATCCAGGGTTCGGCTGCAGATCTGATCAAACTGGCCATGATCAACCTGGACAAAGAGCTGCAGTTTGCCAATCTCAAGGCTAAGCTCATACTGCAGGTGCATGACGAACTTGTGCTCGAAGTGCCCGACGAAGAAGTAGATCGCGTCAAAGAAGTGATAGATAGAGCCATGACGACCGGACACAATCTCAAGGTGCCGCTGAAAGTAGATATGTCGGCTGCTAAAAATTGGATGGATTGCAAATAGGGCTGATCCCGAATAATGATTAATGCATTAGGCAGTGACGCGGATGGCACATAGGGCTGATCCCGAATAGTGATTAATGCATTAGGCAGTGACGCGGATGGCACAAATTGCCGGCCGCCGGTGCTGCGCAAAGCGGCCTACACAATTTGCCCCATCCGCTACTGTCATTGATTTATCAATCCCAATATCTACCTTATTTTTTGATCTCAGTTCAGCAAAATTGGCACCACTGATCTCATTTCCGCCTTCATTTCAGCAAAATCAGTCAATCAAAAGCGTTATTGCCAGCCACTCTAGGCCAATTACCTTCCATACATTTCTGATAAAAGGTTTGGGTGGATGGAATTTATAGCCGCCCGCCGGTGCTTCGCAAAGCGGGCGGCTATTTATTCCATCCACCTACAACACAAAGACTCAGGATTGCGTCTATTTGCTGACCAACTCTTCACTCTGCGGCACCACTGGCTCCACGCCACCAGACACCCCTGCACTCAAGGCATCTGCGGCTTTGGCACGTGAGAGTTTGCTATGACGAAAACCGTAAGCAAAATAGATCACCAGACCTGTGGGCAAAGTAATTGCATAGACTTGCAAAACCATTGGATCCAGTTTGGCACCGAGATAGGCGCAAGCAAGAGCGCCAACCAGAGCCAACACCGGGTTGACCAGCTTGAGACGCCAGGCGCCGAGACACACAAAGATAAATGCCACCAGAGTGCCGAGCACCATCATGTCGGCAATCTTGCCAAAAGGCACAAAGCCGGCTGTCAGAGCCACTATCGCACCATTGAGGATGATACCCAGGGTCGGGTTGCCCTTGTGAGATTTTGCAAAGACTGGAGGCAGCAAACCATCCTCAGCCATGTTTTTAAAAATGCGCGGTCCACCCATGCACAAAACCAGCAACACATTAAAGATGCCTAGCACTGCGCCAGTGGAAATAAACTTGGCGGTCCAACCCTCGCCTGCAGCATCCAGCAACTTGGCCAGAGGAGCAGCAGCATCCGAACCGACAAACAATTGATTGGGCTGACCATTGATAAAACAAGGAGCCAGACCGGTAGCAACGGCCATGACCGTTATATAGAGCGCCGCTACGATACCGACACACCAGTAAGTCGCCAATCTCGTATCCTTGAGACTCTTGGACTCACGCGCAAAGGTAAACAGAGCATCAAAGCCCACGTAAGGAAAAACCGCTGTGGCTGCACCAGCCATGACGCCTTCCCAGCCGAAGGGCATAAAATTTTGCCAGTTTTTGGGATTGATATGAGGGATGCCAACCGCCAAAAAAGTCACCAATAGACCCAATTTGAGCAAGACCAGCAAAAAATTGAGCTTGGCGGATTTTGCGACGCCGCCAAAGACAAGAATCAAGGTGACGACCGCCACCACAGCCATGGCAATGATATTGATACCAAAGACAAACTCGCCATTAGGCCCAAGAGTTGGGCCAAACCAAAATGCTGGGAGAAATGTCGAATTGCCGGTGGCATTTTTGAGGTACTCGCCCCAGGCGATCGCCACCGCCGAAGAACCAAAGCTGTACTCGAGAAACAAACCAAAAGCAACTACCCAGGCCACCAACTCACCTATCGAATGATAGACATAGCTATAGGCAGATACGCCAGTGGGGATACGCTGCGAAAACTTGTCATAGCAAATTGCCACGATCATGATCACCAGGCCGGTGATGATAAAGGACAAGATACCAGCTGGACCGGCCTTGCCTGCGATGATGCCAGGCATGGCAAAGATGCCCGCGCCGATAGTCGCACCGATGCCGAGCGCCGTCAGCATGATCCAATTGAGGTGCTTGGGAGTATTGGCATCCAATGCCGAGATACTGTCCTCGGAGGGTCTTCTCATCAATGATGTCATGAGGGCCATGTCTTGTACCTATATAATCAAATGGACAAATAATCGGGACTGAGAACCAGGGACACCATATTGACCCGGCCCGAGGGGCAGGTCGTTTTTAGCTGTTCACATAATTTAAACATGCGAGAAGATGCTAGCATAGCCCTTTGTCCAGATACTTTCGTGAGAGGGTCAAAAATGCGTTTGCAAAAAGCGGCCGTAGTCGGCGCCGGAGCCATGGGATCGGGCATAGCTTGCGTCTTGAGCCAACTTGGCATCGAGGTACTTTTAAAAGACGTCGATCAAGCTTTCGTCGACCGCGGTGTTTCCAATATCAAACGCATGTATGATTCGCGCGTCAAAAAGGCATCGCTTACGCAAGAGCAGGCCGACCAACACATGGCCCTCATCAAGGGCACGACCAGCTACGACGACTTTAAAGACGTCGACATCGTCATCGAAGCAGCGTTTGAAGAAATCTCGGTAAAACTCGATATCTTTAAGACTCTCGACCGCATCTGCCCTCCTCACGCCATACTGGCATCCAATACCTCGGCACTTTCCATCTCAGAAATTGCAGCCGCGACCCAGCGCCCGGACAAAGTGGTCGGCATGCACTTTTTCAACCCTGCCCAATTTATGAAACTCGTCGAGGTCATCCCCGGCGTCAAGACCAGCCGCGAAACTGTCGAAGCCGCTATCGAGCTTTGCAAGAGCGCACGCAAGACACCCATAGAGGTCGAAGAATGCCCCGGCTTTCTCGTCAATCGTGTGCTTTTCACCTATATGAATGAGGCAGTACACGCCCTGCAAGAAGGTCTGGCCGACGTCGCGACCATCGACGAGCAAGTCGTCGCTCAGGGGCTACCCATGGGCCCATTTGCCCTCTTTGATCTCACTGGTGTCGATGTTTGCGCCCACGTCAACACCTTTTTGCACCAACAATATGGTCCCAGGTTTAGCCCAGCGCCTCTGCTCAAAAAGATGGTCGAGGCCAAGATGCTCGGCCAAAAAACCGGAGTCGGTTTCTATGTCCACAGCAAAGATCAGGTAAAAGGCGAAGCCAAGCCCATCAACCCAGAACTGCAAAAGCTCATCGCCCAGGTCGATAGCGAGTGCAAGACCAGCAAAAAAGGGCAATCACGCCCCTTTAGCCCAGACCGCGTGCTCCTGCCCATGTTTAATGAGGCTCTCTACTGCCTGCAAGAAAAAGTCGTACAAGCTGATGACATCAACACCGGCATGCGCTCGGGCTGCGGCTTCAAGTTTAGCCTGCTCGAACTAGCTGACAAAAAAGGCCTTGCCCAGACATTGCAAGACATCCTCGCTTATCATCAAGAACAGGGCGAGAGATTTAGGCCTAGCTGGCTTTTGACCAAGCTAGTAGCCGCGGGAGTCCAATCCCTCAAGAACGAAAAAGAAAAGACCCTGCAAGCGGTCAAGTAAACCAAAAACAGAAAGACGAATCCTGAACATGAGCGAGTCAGCAAGAACGCAGAGCGGTAATTTGTTTAAATGGCTTCTGGTCATGGGCCTGTTCTGGTTTTTATACCAGATTAGAGAAGTGTTTCCGCCATTTATAGTCGGAGGCATCATCGCCTATCTATTGATCCCCGTGGTCAATAGCATGAGCGCAAGTCTCAAGATCAAGCCCGCGATCTCAGTCGGCATCCTCTATATAGGCTTTGCCATCACCGTTTTTTTTGCCACCGCCTGGTTTGGCCAATCGATCACCGACCAGTTTCAAGCGCTCGTCGCCCAGCGCTCTGACATAGTCCGCAACTTGCTGGGCCAGATGTCCACCAGCTTTGGTTGGAACATCGACATCGAGCACACTACAGCCGAATTGATGGCCAACCTCGAACAAAGCTATGGCTCACCCGAAGAAATCATGCACTTAGGCGGCATACTCTCCAAGAGCCTCCTTGCTATTTTGGTCTGCACCGTATCGAGCATCTATCTCATCATCGACTCGGCCAGAGTCGGTCATTTTCTCCTGCGTTTCGTACCATCCAAAGAACGCGAAACAGTCCGCAAATTGTCCAATCAGATGAATGTCATGCTCTCAAAATACGTGCGTGGCCAATTGTTTCTCATAGTCTTGATGAGCTGTGTTGCGTATGGCATCCTGCACTTTTGGCTCAAGATCAAATACGCTCTTTTGATTGCTATTTTGAGCGGCTTTCTTGAGATCATCCCCGTACTCGGGCCATTTCTCGCCATCACTATCGCCACCATAGTCGGTGTCGCCCAGCACGGTGTACAAGTAGCCATCTGGATTATCCTCGGCTACTGGATCGCCCGTCTCATCGAAGACTACGTAGTCGTGCCACGCTTTATCGGGCACGCTGTCGAATTGCACCCTCTCGCCATCATCTTTGCCGTATTATGCGGCGAGGTCATGGCTGGTGCACTCGGCATGCTGATTGCCATTCCTGTAGCAGCCTCGATCAAAGAAATCATCGATTTTCTCTATCCCCCCGAAGACAACGAATCACGCATCATATTGCCACACGAAGACGACCCTCCGTCTACCTAAGTTTTGCATAATAGATATGGCTACTTTTTCGACTAAAGACACACTCGTAGACAAGCTGATCAGATCGGGCGCAAAACTTGGACTCAGTGATGAAGCATTTGAGGCAGCTGCAAAAAATGCAGATCGGGAGTTGATCGAAAACCCTGGTTTGCACAGTCTCAAAGTAAAACTGCTCGGGAGTTCAGTTTACTTTTTTATTGCGGCCGTCTTACTTACATACTCAGTTATGACTCTTGCCATAATCGGCTTTCTTTTTTCGCATCATGCAAGCGTTCTTGGCGCCAAGCTCTCGCTCATCTTGATCGTGCCGATCGTTGTCATTTTTAAATCTCTCTTTGTCAAAATCACTCCACCTCCAGGCTTTGAGATTAAGCGCGCCGAAGCTCCGCAATTGTTTAGCCTGATCGATGAAATCTCCAGCCGTCTCAGAACTCCTGTACATAAGGTTTTTTACACTGCCGACATGAATGCCATGGTCACACAAATACCCAGACTGGGCTTTTTGGGCTGGCACAAAAACTATCTTTATGTCGGCCTCCCTTTAATGCTCACCCAGCGTCCCGATTATTTTAAGGCCGTACTCTCCCACGAACTCGGGCACCTCTCAGGCAATCACTCCAAAAGCAATGCCTGGGTCTACAAGCTCAGCATGCGTTTTGACAATCTCATCAACAATCTGCAAGATGGCATCCTCGGCCTGCCATTCCTCCTCTATTTCTTTTGGGTGACACCACGCTTCAATGCCCTCACATTTAGTATCAAGCGCAAGCACGAGCTCGAGGCCGATCTTAACGCGACAGAGATCGCTGGCAAGGATAATTTCATCAATTCGATGCTGTCCCTGCCTCAGGAGTCAGTCATCGAAAACATCTTTTGGGAAGAGCTCGTCGACACTCGCAAAACGGTCCCGCAAGCTCCGGATGATGTTTATCACCGCTTTGCCGCTTATCTCGGCAATCAAGACTTGGAGGCAGTACCAAAAGGTCACGATAAGAGCGTGCGCACTCAAATCTTTGACTCTCTCAAAGATGCCTTAGCCGACAAAGGCTCTGGATACGACACTCACCCACCTCTCAAAACCAGAGTATGCAATGGATTGTTTGCAAGCGACCTCCAACTCACTGATGAAGGCCTGCCGACAGAGGATCGCTTGCGCACGCTACTCGCTCCAATGTCCAGCGAACAATCTGCAGCCAGAGCATTTCTCGGTTCGCACATGGAGACAACACTCAGCCGTCTTTCTGAGCAATGGCTGCAAAACATCTCAGAATCCTGGGTCAATGACTACGAATATTATCAGGAGCAACATAAGAGACTGGAAGAATTAGAAGTCGAAATAGCGAAACTAGATGAACAAAAGCCTCTTGCCGAACGCATCGAATTATTGAGAGAAAAAGCAGCAGCCATAGCCAGACTGCACGATTTAAAGCGTGCACGGCCGGTCTACGAACAGATATTGGAGCTTGATCAAATCGACGTCAATGCCAATTACGTCGTCGGCCGAATAAAACTAGACGAAGACGACGACGATGGCATCATCCACCTCGAACGCGCAGCCAGTAAAAAAATATTGCTGCAACCAGAGATTTGTATGATCGCCGCATCATATCTCGAAAAGCGCAAGAAGCCACAAGAAGCAAAAGCTTTTACGGAGAGGCGCGAAGAATTTCACAAACGCTTTGAAGCATCTGCCAACGAGCGTTCAAAGATCAACGAAAAATGCACATTTGAGACCCACGACCTCAGCAAGCATGATATCGAAGTCCTGCATTCATTTTTTAGCCATGCACCAGACCTGTATCGAAAAGTGCAATTTGTCAAAATGCATCTGCACACTTTTCCAGAATATCCCTTTTACGTACTGGCAGTCGAGTTGCAACCCAAGTACGGCAAGGATGAAGACCGCACCGGAGTAGCATCGGTAATCAGACAATCGCTCGGCATGGCTTCTGATTACACCCTAGTCATGCATGATATGTTTACGCGCAAATTGCTCAATAAGCTCGACGAGATACCAAACAGCGCCATATATCCTTAAAAGCGCCTCAATGCCCCGCCGGCAGGTCCATATAGATGATGGCGCCAATGGTGCAGGCATAAGCGACGGCACCAAAGGCCAGATGCTGCGGCTTCAGTTTTTTTGCAGACAAGAGCAAGAGATACATCAAGGCCATGGTGATCGCTACAAACCCCGAGAGCCTTGTCCCGGCATCCAGATGCCAACTAGTACAGGCCACGCCAAAGGCGACAGGAAAGCATGACTGAAACACCAGCGCACCAGTGACATTGCCCAGCGCCAGGGTATCTTTATTGGCTCTTATCCAGAGGAGACTATTGATCTTTTCGGGTAGCTCAGTCGCTACAGGAGAAATGATCAGAGACAATACCAGTGCCGGGATATGAAAATCATCGGAAAGACCGTTGATGGATTGGACAAAAAGATAGGCACCGCCTGTGATGCCTGCCAGACCGAGAAGGATCTGAGGCACGATTGCTCGCATCTTTTTAGATCCTACTTTAAAGAGACGATCCAGATAGAGAGGATTGGGCTCTTCGCCGACCTCTCCCTCGTGCTTAAAGCAGTGAAAAAGATAGTAAGGATAGATGAGTACCAGGACCGCCGCCATGATGTAACGGACCATAGCGCTGTCAGAAAAATAGGATGTGGCGATAGCCAGGCAATATGAAATGATGAAAAATCTCAAATCTCGCTTGATCACGACATCGTTGATATTGAGACCATCACTACGACGTCCGGACGCCTTGTAGACCATTAAGGCGATGCCGCAAAGCCCCAGGGTCAGCGTGCTCAGCATAAAAGGCGCGCCAGCGATGGCGCCAATGCCCACCTCGGCGCCATGCTTGTTGCCAAAACAAAGCAAGGCAACCACCGGGATCAAGGTCTCCGGCAGGGCTGTCCCTACTGCGGCAAAGACGCTGCCGACCACTCCTTCGGAGAGCTCCAGCCTTTGACCCAGCCATTCTATGCCATTTGTAAAGAGCTCGGAAGCCAGCACTATGAACACTAAGGTCAATACAAGAATAATAATCTCAAGAATCACAGTTCACACCCGGCACTAATTCTGCGAGAATACCAGAAGTTTGGCAAAGTATACTTTCATGATTCTGGATTTCCTCCAGGATATTTATATATGATCACTCAAAAAGACGTCCTACATGTAGCAAAGCTGGCCAGGTTGAGCCTGACCGACGACGAGGCCGCTCAGTTTACAGAGCAGCTCGGTCGTGTCCTTGGTTACATGGAGCAACTCAATGAGGTGGATACAGAGGGCGTCGAGCCCATGAGCCATCCCATACCTGTGGTCAATGTCATGCGCGATGACGAGATCGTCAGAGATCTCGATCGACAGGCCCTGATGGCCAATGCCCCAGTTACGGAGGGTGCCTTTTTCAAGGTACCCAAGATAGGGGAGTAGCCAGCGATGCCATACAAAGATCTATCGAGGAAGCGACTTGCGAAGGTCCCTTCCTCACCACCCCTATGTTTAGAGAGCGTATATTTAACCAAGATTAAGGAGGCTATATGAACACCCGATTTGTGTTTGTCACTGGTGGGGTCGTTTCCTCCCTTGGAAAAGGCATTGTTGCCGCATCTCTCGGCCGCCTGTTGCGCGCTCGCGGACTCATGACCTCTATCGTCAAGCTCGACCCCTATCTCAATGTAGATCCGGGCACTATGAGCCCATACCAGCACGGCGAAGTCTTTGTCACCGAAGACGGAGCCGAGACCGACCTGGATCTGGGCCACTACGAACGTTTTATCAACGTCAATCTCAGCCGTATGAATAACATCACGGCTGGCGCAATCTACAAGCGAGTCCTCGAAAAAGAGCGCAAGGGCGACTATCTCGGTGGCACAGTGCAGATGATCCCGCATGTCACCAATGAGATCAAAAACTTTCTCCGCAAAGGCGCCCTTGAGAGCAAGGCGCACGTGGTGATCGTAGAAGTCGGCGGCACCGTCGGTGACATCGAGAGTCTCATCTTTTTAGAAGCCATCAGGCAGATCCGCAAAGACGTGGGCAGAGATAATGTCTGCTATATCCACGTCACAATGATACCCAACCTGCGCACGACCTCCGAACTCAAGACCAAACCCACCCAGCACTCAGTCGACACACTGAGGAGCCGAGGCATCCAGCCGGACATCCTTGTCTGCCGTACCGAAAAGCACTTGCCCAGCTCGATCCGCGAAAAGCTATCGCTCTTTACCGACGTAGACTCTGATTGCGTCATCCAGTGCCGAGACGTACAGCACCTATACGAAGTGCCACTGTATATGGAGCAAGAAGGCCTAGCCGAACGCGTCATCGAAAAACTCAGATTGCCTAATACCGAGCCGGATCTCACGGCCTGGAGAGAGCTGGTCGAGCGAGTCAAAAACCCAGACAAGCAAGTCACTGTAGCTATCGTCGGCAAATATGTCATGCTCTCCGATGCCTATCTCTCAGTGGTAGAAGCCCTCAAGCACGCCGGCATCCAGCTGGGCTGCCAGGTCAATATCAAATGGGTATTGTCCGAAGACATCGAAAAAGACGGTGCCGACGACTATCTCAAAGATGTCGATGGCATCCTCGTGCCCGGAGGCTTTGGCGATCGAGGCATCGAAGGCAAGGTGGATGCGGCCCAATACGCCCGCACGCATAAGATCCCTTATCTCGGATTGTGCCTTGGCATGCAGATCGCGGTCATCGAGTTTGCCCGCCACGTCGCCAATATGACCAATGCGCATTCGACCGAGTTTGACACCAATAGCCCTTACCCGGTCATCGACTTGATGCCCGATCAACACAGCGTTACCCATAAGGGCGGCACCATGCGGCTCGGCAAATACCCTTGCATCCTCGCGGCCGACTCCACTGCCGCTCGCGTCTACGGCAAAACCGAGATCTCCGAAAGACACAGGCACCGTTACGAGGTCAACAACGCCCTTCGCGCCGATCTCGCCAAACAGGGCATGGTCTTTAGCGGACTTTCACCGGACGAACGTCTAGTCGAGGTCATAGAGCTACCCACTGACACGCACCCCTATTTTGTGGCCTGCCAGTTTCACCCAGAGCTCAAGAGCCGTCCGGACACTCCGCACCCACTCTTTGTCGGCCTGGTCGAAGCCATGATCAAGGCAAAAAATCAAAAAGCCGATCTGGACTCTAGCTCTAAAGCCACAGTGTAGTCGGTGCATCCGACGGCAGGGTGTCTTTTTTGAGATAGAGCGGATGGCGCGGCACACCACCGGCGGTGAGGCCTAATACGCTGCACCTGTCTTTTGGCAGCCGGGACAAAACATCTCTGCTGCGCGCAGCAAAATGCGGCCGATGGTCGACAAAGGCACCCCAAGCCAAGACAATACGATCAGCACACTGGGCTGCTAAACCAATCCAGTCATCATTGTCTCGACCGCGCTTGATGCCGGCGGGATCGCTCGAGAGCAAGAGATCGCGTGGCACGGCGCTCCGCAGAGAAAACAAATTGACCACCAGCAACCGCTCATAGCCCCAAGCACGGACAAAGCCTTCCACCCGCTTGATGGTCGGATCGCTATAAGACGCATCGGCGCTAGAAGGATTGAGCATAATAAAGGCGATACTGGAACCACAATCGCTACCAGTAAAATTGCGCCACAACAGATACCGGTGCTCCTGCCTGCGATCAAACACGGCACCAGATATTGCGTTCAGTTGCGCATGATCAAAGGCTTTTGCCTTGACTTCACTCAGCGTGATCATGGAGCTTGGTGCCCAGGTTGTTGTTCTTATCGATGCTCGGCCGCAAAACAAACAAGGCAGAGACATCAGTGCGAAAATTCATGCCATACACGCCAGCGATCAAGGTGGGTGGAGCGCAAATGGTGGTGATGATAGTGAGGACTTTCATAGTCTCGTTGAGACGATAAGAAATGCTGGATAGATACACGTCCATCAGATCGGAGCTCAACTCTCGATAGGTCTCAAGAAAATCAGTGATCTGTACCACGTGATCCTGGCAGTCGCGTAGGTGTATGAGAGTATTTTGGTCAAAATTATCGGGAGTCAATCTAAAGATAGAGTTGATAGCTTCGCGCATAGGAAAGAGGACGCGTCTAAAAATAAGCAACTCACGCTTGATCCTATGGATGCGCGGCACCACCTTGCGAGAAGGCCGCTCCATGATTTCTTCTTCGAGGTTTTCGAGTCTGTCGCCAAAATACTCGAGCACAGGATAGTAACCATCGATGACACTATCTACGATGGCATACGCCAGATAGCCAGATGACTCTGTCCTCATACGTCCTTGACCATGCTCCAGTCTTGCCACTATGTCGGCAGTGGCATCAAGGGGGCCTTCTTGAAAGGTCAAAAGAAACCCTTTGCCACCAAATATGCTGAGCTGCTCCCAGCGCAAGTGCTTTTTTGCCTCGATCATATAAGTGACAAAAAACCACTTGTCGCCATACTGCTCAAACTTGGCTCTTTGTCTGTGCAGATGATAGATGTCTTCGAGTATCAGAGTATGGATATCAAAATGATTGGCCAATTGATCGATGATATCGACGGAGCCTAGGCCCTCCACATCGACCCAGACCAGAGGAAAATCCCTCTGGCACTCGGCTATTGTGGCCAACAAGCCGCCTTCGCGTGCATTATTATCGCCAAAAGAAGCAAAGCTATGGTTGCTGATGCCATAGACCACGACCTTGCTCGGTTTGGCATTGGGATTTTTGCTTGTATTATTGGCACCCGAACCCTTTTGCATGATCGGGCTTGCACCCTGGGTCTCGAGTATGATGTTGCGCAGGGTCTCGGTGAGGTGGACATCCTGCGGTGCTTGATATTGTGCCTGTTTTTTGGGTTCTGCATCTTTCATAGGCCTATGATTTTCGCACTTTCTCTCAAAATTGGTAAAATTGGGCACTCTTAGCAGGACTTGTCATGACCACTCCACTCGACGATATCGGTTTTAAGCTCTTTGGCCAAGAAGACACAATCAATCTCGCCAGGGCCCTGATGGAGCAAGGACGCCGAGTAGGCACCGCTGAGGGCAACTACATGGAGCTCACGACCGGCAATGGCTCTCAGCTCTGGGGACGCCTCGACCAGGACAACAACTGCCGGGCGATCAACGCGCATTTTCAAGGCAAGTCACGCAATAAGATCATGATCATGCAGAGAGTCAAATACAATGACAGCCCTCTGGACGGGCGGTTTTTAGGATGGATCAATCCACACGAGCACCACGATCCGCACAATCCAGCCCACCAACATCCAGGCGATTATCCGATCCTATTCGAAGCACCCGATTATGCCTGGTATTCGTTTTTGCAAGTGCCCTGCCAGGTCGAGGTGCAACTCACCGCCTTTGCTCAAAAAATCAAGGTCTATGGCAGCAGGCATGAGTTTGATCATGATCCCGATCGGTCCTTTCCCCAGGAGTCTTTACGGCCCTCGCAAAATGCGGGCAACAGCCCCGAGGCATTTATCTCTGGTGTAGTGCAGGAATGCCAGGTGCTAGAAAACCCTCTCACTCACTATTATTTTCAATGGGCAAGACTCAAGGTCCTGGGCGGAGAGTTTGATATCGCCGCCGATACCACCATGCTGACCACACCCATGGCTGCCGGCTGCATCATTGCTGGAGACTTTGTCCTGTCAGGACGCCTGATATTTGATCACTGATCCTGCTGGTAATTTTGCTTGTGATCTAGACTGTGCCATACATCGAGCGCCCAATCGCGGTCACGCTCGTCTTCGTAGCATATGGTGATCTGAGCAAAACTCCCCAGGCAGGCACAGACCCCCCTGAGCATCCAAAATGTCGCATCATCCTCCTGAGCTTTCTCAAAAAACGCTCTGGCAATGATCTTGCCTCGCTCGTGCTTGAGCGGATCGTCCATCACCTTTATCTTGGTCAGGATCTCCACTGCATCCAGCGGCTGCCCGGTGGTGTCAGAGGCAGTCATGCAGGTCACACGCAGATTTTTTGTCTCATCATAAGCAAGAAAAGTCTGGCCTTCTTCGAGTTCTTCGACAAAATCTCCTGGCAGAGCGATGGACCATCCTCCACCGAGATCCTTGCGCAGAGAGCGTCTCCGATAACCAACCAGCATTTCATCTGTATCCATCAGCTCGATCTTGCGTTTTACATCCTCGATATATTCGCACTCGCACTCTAGATAATCGACTATCTCAGCCCATTCCCGCCATGGATAGTCGAGATCGGGATCGAGCGAAAAAGCCGTCTCGAGATATTGCAAGCACAAAGTCAAAAGCTCTGCTTCGAGCTCTACGAGCGGGGGACGCCAGCGCACCGTATACCACATGTGGCAAAGGGCGCGCCCCAGATAGTACTCGGCACCATGCCCGCCTTCCCACCAGGGAAAAATACCGCGCGCCTTCGCGGGGTCTTGCTCCACGGCCTTGATCCAGTCAAAGGAGCGCGGCCCCATCTGCGTCAAAATCGGCAGAGTAACATCAAACTGATAGCTATCGATGGGCATGGCCATATGAAATTTGGCGCCTTCGCGCGCCAGATCCTGCACTGTGCGGGCAAGAGAGCGGATCCAATTGTCAAACTCACTGTAGAGCTTGTCTCGATCGCCGGTCTCAAAATATCCGGTCTCATCAAAATAATCACCGTCTATATCCGAGATCCACTCGATATGCATGACCTGTCCGAGTTTGCGCAAGAGATCGCAGACAAAGATGTGATAGCCAGGACCAGCGCTACTTGTCGCAGCAGAAACAAGCAGATTGCCATTCTCAATGGTCGACAGCATGATGGGTTCGGCCCCAGGATGCAGGGCCACCATCAAAAAGGGCGCACCTTCTTCGTCTTCGCTCCACTGAGTCCATTCGAGCTCGTCATTGGCGACGTTAGAGATCCAGCGCTCCAGATCCTCGAGCTTGGCGCGGTCAAATATCTGTGGCTCACCATCAGAATCTTCTGATGGCAAAAACTGCCCTTTAAGATACAAACCAAGACTCATGTATTAGATCTCCACCTGCATTTTAGCAATTTGACCGCCGGCATTTCTCCAACCGGCCTTGTCAACCCGCTGCAGGTCCTCGTGGTTTTGCGCCAGAGCCCTCAGATAATCAGCCAGCAGAGGGAGCTCGGCGTCATCCGGCTCCCCGCAAAAAGGCTTGACGAGGACAGCATTGCCATAATGCAAGGTGACCTTGCCCAGATCATCGTCCACGATCAGGGTGCGATTGAGCTCACGCCCTCTACTTGCGACCTTTCGCAGGTCCTTGATATAAACGATCTCATTTGTGTAAGGATTATAGCGGTGCATGCAATAGCCCCGATCCCAGACAAAAAGCGGCTCGGGCAGCCCTTGCCAGAGCGGTCTGGCGATAGCCGCGATATACGGCATATTGGCGGAGGACCAGATCGCAAGGGAGAAATGCTCGGAGACTGAAGCGAGAAAATCAGAGACATGGGGCCGCTTGTAGACAAAATAAGGATGCAGCACGACAAAATGCTCCTGTGGCAATTGCAGGGTCGTGCCCCGTATCAGGGTCTCATCCAGATCAAGTATCAAAAGCGGCTTATTGCGCGACAAATCGGACATTGTCGTGCAATTGTCTCAAATATCCTCAGTATGCGCTAGCGAGGTTGATATTGGCCTTGCGGGCGACTGACTGCGCTTCATTCTGACGGCCCTGGGCTTGCAAAAAGTCCACATAGTTGCGCATACCACTGGCTAGACTGGCGTTTTCGCGGCCTTCGCCTCGTTCGTAGATGCCTGCTATGCGCCTAAAATAAGTCTCGGCCAACTCTTTATTGCCCTGAGCATTAGCCAATAGAGCCATGTTGTTGAGTATGCCAGCCAGGTTGGGGCTTTGAGCGCCAAAGGCCTTTTCGTCTATACGGAGGGCACGAGCATAGAGTTCTCCGGCCTCTGTATAACGCTTTTGAGCACGGTAGACTTCGGCGATATTGTTGACCACATTGGCAGTATCGATAGAGTCAGCCCCTTTATTCTTTTCAAAAACGGCAAGCGACCATTTAAATAGAGGTTCGGCCTGGCTGTACTTGCCTTGCATAAAATACAAGCTGGCCAGGTTGTTGCGGACATTGGCGGCCTCGATAGACTCTACACCAGCTGATTTTTCGTAGTGCCCCTGAGCTTCTTTGAGGATGGCTTCGGCTTCGCCATAGTGGCCGCTCTCAAAATACAATTGCCCCAGGCTGTTTTCGCTCTCGGCAATTTGCAATGAGCCTGGAGCGAGATTGTCTTCTCTTATATTGAGGCCTTTTTCGAGGGCGTCCTCGGCAGGGCCAAACTTGCCTTGAGCCATCAGGCTCTGACCAAGACCGTTGAGATTAGCACTCATCTTGAGGAGATAAGGACGCATCTCTTTTTGATGCATGTCCATTGCCCGCTGAAAATCGGCCTGGGCTTCGTCCTGACGACCTAGACGACGCAGCACATCGCCACGCTCATAATACGCTCTGGCCAATCTATCGTAATGAGCATCATTGATGATTGCAGGTTTGTCGTCATTACCAGCTTTGACATCTTTATCGAGCTTGGCTTCGAGGTCCTGTACTCGATCGGATTCTTTTTCGATGACGCGACTGAGATCAGCTTGAGCCTTGGCGAGATCATTGCTTTTGGCAGCGTTGACGCCATCTTTCAATAAAAAGTCCGCGTCATTATTCATATATAAAAATGCGCCGCCGACCAGCAAAGATACCGCCAGTACCGGCATGACAAATCTCGGCTGCATAAAAAACGATCTCTTGCCTTGGGACTCGTTGCTGGCCATGATAAAACTCCTCAAAAATCAGAATGTAAAAAACTAACGCAGACCGTGCTTGAGCAAGCCCCAGCCAAGACCGGCAGCGGCGCCCACTCCAGCCCCCTGCCAGGCACGCTTGCTCCGGCGAGATGACGCAGCACCGAGACCCAGTCCGACCAGAGTACCGGTAGAGACATCACGCATAATAGGGTGGCGCTTGAGGGTATTGCTGGACCGGACCAGACCTACACCAGCGCCTGTACCGGCACCAATCACGCCACCACGCACGACGCCACGACCAGAGACCAGACCAGTCACTGCACCAGCTGCGGTGCCGACTCCCGCTCCGATAGTAGCGGCTTTGACCTTGGGATGTCTTTGAAAAAATGTGCGATTGTCTTTGACATAGACATTGCGGTAGACCGGCCGATCTACATATACGGTCTTTGGAGCCACAGCCGCGATATGTTGCTGAGCAGCGGCAGCCCTGTATACAGGGGGCGCAGACCTAGTGACGACCTGCCTATCCATTACAGCCGTCTGCTCAACGAGTGGACGACTGTTGTCATTGTGGTAAGCAGAACCAGTGAGCATCGTAGTCTGAGCGAACGCGACCGGGGCTGTGACCAACGATACGGATGAGCTAAGGGTTAAAATAGCCAGGCACAAGGCGGCTTTGATGTTTGCGGATAACATGATCGACTGAGCCTATTTTTGTAGCAACTCGGCGAAAGACGGCCCCCATGCGGCTTTGTTCCCAATGTTGAAAATTTGCAATATAAGCAAATTTGTTGCATCTTTTATGCAAAAATGCCGTCTTGCCCCGCGATTAGCACCGCAATATTGCGAAGTGGAGAAAATATATGAATAGTGCGAACCTCAAAAAGATCTCCGGCACTGCGCTCGCTGCTGCGACATTAGTGTCAGCCTTTTGCGCTCAAGTACCGGCCCTGGCCGATCAGACTGTCCAATACAAATGCAAAGAGGGCTTTGAGAGACCAGCCAAAGACATCGTCAATACACTAAAAGACAACGATGTCGAGCGCTTTACCAAACTGCAGGAATACCTGCCGCAAGCGTTTGGTCTAGACAATACACTCAAAAACAAGGGACCTTTTACCTATTTTGCTGCAACCGACAAGGCATGGGGCAAGATACCAGACGACGATCAGCAAAGACTGGTATCCAATAAAAAGAAATTGAAAGAAGTCATGACTTTTTCGATCGTCGAAGGCAAGCTCAGCGCTGATGCAATCAAAAAGATGAGCAAGCTAAAAACCATGGAAGGCGAAGAGCTCAACATCCGTGTCGATGGCGACAAGGTCTATATCAACAAGGCCCTGGTAACAATCTCTGACGTCCCCTGTGTCAACGGCACCATCCATATCGTAGACACAGTCTTGATGCCCACGCTCAAGCAATAGATCAAACCAGATCTCTATCAAAGAGGGTGCACCACAATTGGTGCACCCTCTTTTGCTAAGGCCATTTATCGTATTGCAAACCGATAGTCTTATTACTATGCTATTGCGATCGTCTCGAGAGCTACAGCAAACCATATGTCAAAATCAGCATTTTTTCTCGTCAAGAGCGCATTGGTGGGAGCCCTCGGCGGACTCTTGTTTGGCTTTGATACAGCGGTCATCGCCGGTACGACTATGACCTTGAGACAGACATTTGCCCTTGACGAGGCAGCGTTAGGATTTACGGTTTCATCGGCACTCTGGGGTACGGTCCTGAGCGCGCTGACCGCAGGCATCCCAGGTGAAAAATACGGCTCGCGCGAAGCCCTCCGCATAACCGCCATCCTTTATGTCATTTCTGCCTTTGGTTGTGCCCTCGCTCACAATTGGTGGCTCCTCATAGCCTTTAGATTTATCGGTGGCCTTGGCATTGGCGCCTCATCCGTGCTTGGTCCCGTCTACATTTCCGAGATTGCTCCGGCTCAGTATCGAGGACGCATGGTAGGGCTTTTCCAGGTCAATATAGTGGTCGGTATCTTGCTTGCCTACCTATCCAATTATTTGATTGGTCTGCAGCACTTTGGCGCCGACGAATGGCGCTGGCAACTCGGCGTATCGGCCATACCGGCTCTGCTCTTTGCCGTCATGCTCTTTACGATACCGCGCTCACCGCGATGGCTGGCTGCCCGTGGACTGGACGCCGAGTCGCTTGGCGTCCTGGAGCAGGCAACCGGCTCGACAAGCGCGGCCCAGGCGCAACTGGCCGAGATCAAGACTTCCATCGGCGAGGAAGCTCTCGATAAGCAAGAGAGTCTATTTAATGGCAAGTACAAAAAGCCGATCATGCTGGCTCTCATCCTCGGCTCTTTCAACCAATTTACCGGTATCAATGCCATCCTCTACTACCTCAACGACATCTTTGCCAAAGCCGGATTTGACAAGGTCTCGAGCGATCTGCAGGCCGTCGCCATCGGGGCGACTAATCTCATTTTCACCCTCATCGCCATGGCAGTGATCGACCAGTTTGGTCGCAAACCCTTGCTTTTGATCGGTTCAGTGGGCTGCGCTGCTTGTCTTTTAGGCGTCGCCTATATTTTTGGTACGCACACTAATCAGCACCTACTGATCTGGCTATTAGTGGCTTATATCGGCTTCTTTGCCGCGTCTCAAGGAGCCTGCATCTGGGTCTATATCTCGGAGATCTTTCCTACAAAAGTACGTGCGCGCGGCCAGGGGCTGGGCTGCTCCGCTCACTGGATCTGCAATGCCATCATATCTGGTGCATTTCCTATCTTTGCCCAGATGTCCAGTTCTCTGCCTTTTGTATTTTTTGGGCTGATGATGATACTTCAGCTGGTATTGGTCTGGCGATTATTTCCAGAGACTAAAGGCATCAGTCTTGAGAAATTGCAGGAAAAATTGGGCATTACAGTATAGACTTTATAATTTGGAATTGGCTGCTCTAAAACTGGAAGCTTGATAATCAAATGAATATTTTGCTGGTTGATGACGATACCAATATCAGGACGATTGCAGTGATCGGCCTCGAAGACATGCCCGAATGGAATGTGACCGAGGCATCATCCGGCATGGAAGCATTGAGTACAATGGAAAAACAATCGTTCGATCTTGTCTTGCTGGATATGATGATGCCCGGTATGGACGGTATAACGGTATTTAATAAGATCAAGGAGCAGGCAAAATATGCCCAGCTGCCCATTATCTTTATGACCGCCAAGGTACAGGAGCATGAGGTGGCAGGCTACAAAAAGCTGGGAGCCTCTGGTGTCATCATTAAGCCTTTTGATCCTTTGACCCTTGCCGATGATATCAAGGCGATTTTAGGCGGATAAGCTATGGGCAGGTACAAGTTTGCTGCAATCTGGCTATTGACTCTCGCGCTCAACGGCTCGGCGGTTGCTTACCTGGTCAAACAAAACAATTTGTCGAGCGAGCAAAACCAATGGATAACCCACACCTACGAATCCCTGGGCTGCATAGAGTCTATCTTTACTGCCAGTATCAGGGCAGAGAGCAATATCAGGGCGTATGCCTTATCTCGAGATGATAGGTTTTTGCAAGATCGAGAGGCTGCAGCCTCGAGATGCTTTAAGAGCATCGACAAGTTTAAGCAACTGACATCGGACAATCCCACTCAGAGCGCCTATGCCGACCAACTGATCGCTTTGAGCAAGCAACGCTATGATCTGGGGAGCGACTTTGTTCAGAGAGCCCGCGCCCAAGATCTAACCGAAGCTCAGCAATTGACTTTTGTCAAAGCGTCATCCAGCCTGACGCGCCAAATCGAGCAACTCATCCATCAGATGCGCCAGACCGAAGACAATCTGCTGGTCATCAGAAGGCAGGGTTTTAATGGCACCATCCGTAGCACCAATACAATTTTGTTTTTGCTCGCATTTTTTGGTCTTGTGACTTTATTGGCGGCCGCTATCACGACTTATCGACTATATATCGCACGCAAAAATAGCGAAAAACTAGTGCGTGGCGTCTTTGACAATTCGTACCAATTTATGGGGATATTGTCGCCTCACGGTGAGATAATCGAGGTCAACAATGCGGCCTTGAGTTTTATCGAGGGAGAGCCCTCCAATCTCAAAGGCCGTCATTTTGCCGATACCCCCTGGTGGATGCACGCGCCACAAGAGCAAAAAAAGGTCGACGAGGCTCTCAAAAGAGCAGCGGACGGTGAGTTTGTTAGATTTGAGACGACCCACAAATCGCCAAATGGCACTGAGATCGATATTGATTTCACCCTCACCCCCATCCTCGACGACAATGGCGACGTCATCTACCTCTTGCCCGAAGGGCGCGATGTTACCATGCAAAAGAAAGCCCATCAATTGATCGAGGCCTCAGAAAGTCGACTACGCGCAGTATTGGCGAGCCTGGCCGAAGGTCTTATCCAGATCGATACAGAAGGCAATTTTACATACGTCAATGCTACAGCCGAGCGCCTACTCCTCTACAAACAGGATGAATTGCTCAATAAAGAAATGCATGCTCTGATACACTCGCAAAGTCCCGAAGGCGTACCCAGGTCCAAGAGCGACTGCCCGCTCTTTCGCGTCGTCAGAACCGGCATGGTAAGCCGAGTTTCAGAGGATTGGTTCCAGCGCAAAGACGGGAGTTTTTTGCCGGTCGAGTACGTCAGTTCTCCTCTGGTGCAGGATGGTCAGGTCATCGGCGCTGTCATAGCCTTTCAAGATATCAGGCTCACACTCGGAGCCACCAAACATTTGACCAAATCGGTGGCCTCCGAAGAACAGTTTGTCTGCGCAGTAAAAGAAATGCTCAAAGGCATCATCGACAATGCATCCGCATTGCCAGATGCAGGCACGCAATTTTAGAGCGGCTTACAACAATCAGCAGCAAAACACCACTGACCTTGCGCCTTGCGCTGCCATTCACTCTCTCCGAAGCAAAAGTCGTTTAGCCTGGTGCCGGGTGCCACGACCTTGTGCACGTGCTCGTTTTGCGATATTGCAGAGGTTTTTTTAGCATAATCCGCCGCAGAGGCCGCGGCCAGGATCTGACTATCCAGTGCAGGATTGATAAAGACCGGTACAGAATATCTTTGTCTATCGATGCGCTCGTTGATCACACGGTGCGGGCAAGCCCGCAAATGGCCTCCCGTCTCTATCTCAAGCAGCTCTCCAGTATTGACCACAAAAGATCCATCAAGAGGAGTGACTTGATGCCACCTGCCGTAGATGTCCTGCCCTTCGAGCCCACCGACGTCGTCTTGCATTAGAAAAGTTAGCCAGCTCCAGTCGCAGTGCGCGGTCACTCCAGATCGCGGCCTTGCCTCAGATGCATCCGCCATAGCAGGTTGCGGCAGATAAGACATTGACTTGATCAGGAGATAAGGATCTGTGCCCATACGCTGGCTAAAATAATCCACCGGCTTGCCGAGTGATACCGCCAGTAATGCAAGCACGATCGTACTCAGATCTTGTATTGCCCAAAAATACTCGAGCATGGTCGATCGCCAGGTGCCATCGAGATCATGCAAAGGCCATTGGTTGGGGCCGGAAAGGTCCTGGTATACAAACCTGACCTTGTTTCTACTGGCACTCGTACTGGACTTATCGGTTGGTGCATGCTCTCTAGGCTCAAAGCCGAGATGGATCTGCTCACGCCAATCGCGATGGTTTTTAAGTAATCCATACCCTCTAAAATGCGGCGAATTTTTGATTGATATGGCATCCTTTTCCTCCTGGGGCCGGTTGAAAAAATATGCATTAGCAGCCATAACCCTCATCATTAGGGCTTTGGGTACGCTGTGCCCGATGAGATAAAACATGCCTTGCTTGTGGCAGGCGGACTCGATCTCGCGCGCCAGGGCCCGGGCTCTGGGACTGCTGGTCAGTCGCTCGAGCCCCTCCTTGCTCCGGTCGAGATCCAATGAGCTCAAGTCAAGATGCTCAAAAAATGGCCCGGCATCGATGACCGGCAAGGTCTGGGTCTCGACCTGGATCTGGCCTGGTGCCTGTGTTTGCGTTTGATAAAGAGTACTCATCTCATTAGACCGAGCAGGCAGTGGCTGGCATGGGCTGGCCTTCTTCGGGTATGTCTATATATTTGACTTTTTTGGAGACAAGGTCGAGATGAGGACTAAACACTCTCTTGTTGTTGTATTTAAACGTCTCGCGAGCCTCATGCTCTACCCAGGTGACCACGGCCTTAAAGGCAGTGCGCACCACATCTGATGGCGTGCATTTGATCGACACAAACCATTTACGTCCTTCCTGCATGGACAACTCACCCGAATAAGAGCATTTTTCGAGTGCACTCAACCAGATATTGTACCCGCCCATAGTCTCCTCAACGTTGAAGGCAGCATTTTCGTATTCGACACCGGAGAGGGCTTCTTTGACCTGCCCAAGAGTGAGCGAGTTTTCGAGCGATTTGACCAGCTCGATACAGTATTTTGTGCCTTCGGCAATATCAGTAAAAATCGGCACACTATGTCGATCGGCCATGGCCCGGACAAATATGCGGCCGCGATTGAGATCGTCGGCTTCGACCGAATCGATGATCTTGCCATACACATCGGTCTCTGGCTTGATGTCTTCCATGACGATGGCGACAGGCTTGCGCGCGCCGATCAGATAAGCAACCTCTGCTACGGATGCGACTCCCCGTGTCGCGCCATTGATGACAAAAAGCTGTACCAGACAAGCATCCTTGCGATCCATTTCTTCAAACTGGTCGTCTTCTTTCCAGGCGCCCAAAGGCATTTGAGGATCATGATAGGTAACGCCTGCCGCCTCAAACAATGGTATTGAGATGTCCTTGCGCCAGGTGGTAAGTCCACAAGCACCACCAAGAAACACTTGCTTGGGTTGATCTGGGCTTTTTTGCTCTTGAGCCAAAACGGGCCTCCTTTATCGATCCAGATTTCCGCCAGGCTGCTACGGCATCTCAGGGGGGTGAGTACAGGCGGTGGATCTGGGCCCATGGTAGGCGGCCAACGGCCCACTGACAACCCCAAAAGGCGACTTTAGTGGTGATTATACGAAGGTATTTAATCTACAGGGGCAAGAAAACAGGCTAAACGGGTACCACAGTATTTTCTGACAGCCTGCCAAAGATGCGATCGATCCACTCCAGATGTTCGGGTTTGAGCAAGCAAGAGCGCAGACAGGTGACGTTGTCCTGATCCCAGACAAAGTCAGGATTTGTGGCGGCAAAAGATTTTTCAAAAAACCGCCTGGGGAGCTGAGCGACGGCCAGGTGCAGATCCGCCTCGGCACAGGTCTGAAAAGTCTCGCGAGCCAGTCTCGAGGCATAGCTTGCACTTGGGGCATTGATTGCAAACAAGACGATGTCGAGCTCTGGAGCAAAAGGCACTACATATCGCGGATCAGCCCCTAACAAAGAGGCAAATCTAATAGCTGCCTGTCGCGACATCTCAATATGGCGTGCAAACTCTTTGCCCGCCTCCAGCGGCAACAATTGCATGGTAGCCCAGAGCGCGACAGCTGATGCGCCTGCGCGCGAACATTCGAGCGAGATCTCGCCGAGATGGAGATCAGCAGAACTAAAATATGTATATGGAGAATCGTGGTGATAGTATTTAGCGACAGCAGGGTCTTTAAAGAGCACGCAGCCGCAGCCATAAGGCTGAAGGCCGTGCTTGTGCGGGTCCACAACGATAGAGTCGGCGTGATGCATCAACGAATAAGAGGCAGTAGCCTCTTGATCTAGATTGGTAGCCAATTTGAAATAGCCACCATAGGCAGAGTCGATATGTATGCGAAAGTCATAAGTCCGCTGCAAATCGAGAATCTGCGGGAGCGGGTCGACAGAGCCACTGCTGGTGGTACCAAGTGTAACTACTACCGTACCGACATTACCGGTTGCTAGTGAGGCCTCGAGCGCATCCAGGCGCATGCGACCTGTGGAATCTGAAGCTATAGCTTGGAAAGGTATTTTGAGGACTTCGGTCAAACGGCTGTGCGTATAATGAGCCTGGTCAGAGGCGACAATAGCTTTACCGGGATGCAATAGGCCTGAGATCCACAAAGCCTCCAGATTAGCGAGAGTGCCACCACCTGTAAGATGACCGAGAAAATGGTCGGGGTCATAACCAAACATGGCGGCTATTGAAGCAACGGCTTGCTTTTCCATGGCGCTGGATTCGCGGCCACCGTCAAGAGCGTGATTGTTGGGATTGACATACATGGCCAGACTATAAGCCAATCGAGCCACTGGATGCGGTGGCTTGAGCATTTGGCCAGCATAAAACGGGTGAGCATAGGGATAATTGTTTTGCATACGCTCGGCGACATCGCCGAGGATATTGCCTATGGCGCGCTGTTGCGCCTCATTATGGCCAAGAGGCTCAAAAGGAGGGAGATTGCCATAGCCAGAGGCAAGGACGGCCAGGGCATTTGGGAGGTGGCGGAGGCTTTCGTCATCAAACATGTCCTGCATTGTAGCAAGGATGAGCTGGAGCGGCGACTGCCAGAGCTGAAAGGTGTAAGAAATGCAATATGAGGGAAAATCTGTCTTAATTGCATTTGGGAAACAATAAGGAAATCTCTTGCGTTTATATAATTATCTTTGTTTGCTTGGACTTGGGTTTGCCTCTATCGGATGTGTTGCTTTTTATGACCATGCTGCTCATGCAGATGAGGGAAAGGCCGTCACAATGGTGGTGGCAGATGATAGATTTTTTGATCTGGTGAAGCACAAAAAGTACGCAGAGGCCGAAAAAGAAGCCTGGCTAAGCGCTCGGGACTCTCGCACGAGCCTCGACTATGTCAAAAATTCACCGATCATTCCTAAAAACAAAAAGCGCGTATATCTCAAAAAGCCTATCGCTAGCTTTGAGGTCCTGGTAGCGACTGGTCGCACAAAAGAAGCCGAGGAGCTTGGCAATTTGATTTTGGATACTGCACCTGGCGAATGGAGCCGGGAGCAATTGACAGAGGCGGCAAACAGGGCCGGCAATCAAAAATTTATGGAAAAATTTAGGACTGTGGCGCGTTGATCTGAGAGGCCCTGCTAGCGTTTTGGCAGTTTCAACTCAACATAAACCGGCAAATGGTCGGACCCGACATTTTGACCCACCTGTCGTTTTTGCACTGCAATATCTTTTGTCACCAGGCAGTGATCAATGACGAGAAAAGGCACGCGCAAAAATGTCGACCACGTCGGCATAAAGCCAAAGCCTTTTTGTGTATCCTTCAGATGCCCGACTCTTAGAAAGTCCTCAAAATAAGCCGACCACGAACTGCAATTGAGATCACCGATTAAGATCAGCGGCAACTTGCTCTCACCCGCATGTTCCGACACCAGCGCCAACTCCCCATTACGCTCTGCATATCGATCTTTGGGGATAACTGGGTGTATAAGAAACAAATCGATCAAAGTGTTACTAACTTGCAGCTGTGCCTCGATGCGCGGTCTTTGTCTTGGACCGTAATACAGGATCTCGCTATGCTTGATAGGCCATTTGCTTAAAAGGGCGACGCCACCAAATCTGGTTTCAAAAACTCTGTGCTTGTATTGCGGCAAAGCCTGCGTCAATTGCTCCTCCCAAGTCGCCGTTATCTCGGAAAAGCCCACCACATCAGGAGAATACTGGTTGATTGTATCGATCACCGACCGATAATTGCGATTGCGCCCACCCCACAGATTAAACTGCAAAACCGAAAAAACCTGGCCGTCGGCCTCGGGCTGCGAGGAGGGCACGTAGAGATCGATTACGGGCACAGCATTTGCCACCGCAAATAAGGCAAACAGAGCAAATGCCTTAAAATGGCGGCAAAACATCAAAATCGGTAAAAACACCGCAAAACCGACAAAATAAACTGCGCGCAGATGGCTACAAAGCTCACAAATCTGCCCAGCATGTCCAAAGAACCCAGCAGCCGAAGCTATAGACAGCAAGCCTAGCGGGATCATGCAAAAAATGGCAATGAGGCGCTTCAAGCACGCCCCCATTCCAAAGGAGGCGGCAGAGGTACATCGACATTTGCAAACTCCACGTGCAGCACTCGTCTCTTAGCAGGTGACTCTGCCTCTGCGGAGCTATGCAACACCAACGGCTTCATCGCGATGATATCGCCTCTGGCGGCAATACCTGAAACCGGCGATATGCGGGCGCGCCATTCGGCAATCTGCGCCGCATCCAATAGACCAGCGACATGAGAACCCGGCAAAAAAAGCACCGGCCCGTTGGATGCAAAACAGTCATCTAGGTGAAGGCGCAAGGACACCATACTTTGGAGTACTGCTATAGGCGGTTGCACGTGCGGTACACCGTCCTTAATCGACCATGGCCCATAACCAGGTACCTCGTGCCTCGCGATTACTGGGATCGCTAGATCCTGATGCCAGGTCACATACCAGTTTGCCTTGGGATTTTTGTCAAACAAGATGGCACGCACTGCACGCAATCTATGCGAGGGCTGCTCGAGTATGCGCGCAGCAATATCCCTGAGTATAGTATCAGCCAGAGTCGAAATGGTGGCACTCTTGGCCAATAGGCCTCGCAGACCAGCGGCTTGCTTGGGTTGATGCCTGGCAACGACATCTGCAGCACTCTGGACCTGCTCCAAATCAGTATGACTTATGGCGTTTGCCAACAAGCAAAAACCATCTCTTTTAAAATCGTCCACTAGCGACATCGCGCTCAATCCCACCAGAAGTGCAGCATTTTGTTTTCTAGCAGTTGTTTTTTTGCGTCTGGACTCTCGATGTCCGGACAAAAGCGCTTTAGCTCGGCCACAAAAGCATCTATGTGTTGTGGCAGACTATCCAGTTTGCAACTTGCGCCATCATAGCTCGCATTGAGTATGGAAAGGCCGTAAGCTTGATCCCAGGCCTTAAATTGTTTTATGATGTCGCGCCCGCTATAACCATGATTGATACCTTGTACGCCCTCTGCCACCAGGTATTGGTACTGGTTAAAATCTCTTGCAGCAAAAAACTGACGCGCACTGTAGCGCAGTATCCAGCGCTCCGGAATAGCAATGCGGATATTGCCGTCATCCAGGTATTCGATCTCCGCATGTGGTGGCAGCCAATTGACATTGTAGTTTTGGAATTGAAAGACTGGACCGATATATTTAAAATCGCCGTAAATATCGAGCATCTTTTCGAGGCCTGGGCGACCAAAAAAAGAAGCGACCTTGCTAACGGTGCGCACGGCCTTGGTCATGCTTTGCATCTGCTTATCGTAAGGAGTATCTTGCATGATCCTAAACGCCTTGCCCGTCGCGCTTATCAGCTTGGCCTGGCGATCTATGATTACCTGGGAGGCCTCATCCTTGAGAAAAGTTACATGGTGCCCTCCCTGCTCCAGGGTGGTTTTGATACTGTTGGCAGTGGCATAAGCGTTATGCAAAGACATAAATGTCTTTTGCGGCAAGGCAAAGGCTTCATAGCCATGTGGCTTGACTCGACGCTTGATCGCGAGCAAGCGCTCCTCCCAATTGTCTATTGGCAGATCGCCGCCCCAGACTTCGCGTTGCCAGGATTTTTCTTGTTCTCTTAAATAAAAGGCATCAAGGAAGTTGTCTACAGCCATGATACCGTATTTGTCCTGGAGGGCATCGAGGACCAAAGTAATACTGGTATTGCTCTTGATACTAGCAAGCATGCCCAACTCGTATTGCCAACTGCGCGGCATCGCCAGACGAGCGCTATCAGCCTGATCAAAAGTCACCTCAAGACCGCGGCCGAGATGCCGCACACCAGCCTGCCGATCCCTCAGATCACATATAATGCCGTGGCGACACTCGCCCGGCTCAAAATGTCCCTCCATAGCTGATATCTGCGCGTGCACAAGCTGCCAAAGCTCGCGGCTGTGCGTGGACATGCGCTTTATCCTGGCAAAATCATTTTGCGACCAGGTCGAGACAAAATTGTCCTCAAAAAATGAAGGCTCTCGATATTGAGGATAAATGCCTTTTGAGAGTGGCAAAACCGAAGCCTCTTGCAGGATCTCCACGACGGCAATGTCGTTGTCTCCTGGCTCTTTTGGCATCTGGATGACAGGCAGAATGGGCACGGTAGTCTCAGGTCGGTTGCCGGCTAATTATACTGCTAGATACTATGCGATGGCATGCATAAAGCATTTAAAAATGTTTTTGAGGCGCAAGCGATCGCAATCAGGCACGCTGCAGACCTCAGGACCTAGCTCTGGGCCAAATAACTCAAACTCCTCACGTCTTTTCTTGCATTCATCATCTCTGTACGTCTTCTCGATCATATCCCATGGCAATCTATCCATAAATCGCATATAGTCATCGTGCTCGCGCATTATCAATGTGAGCCCCTGGCTCAATCCATAAGAAAAATAGCAAAAGGGGCGCAATGTCGAGAGAGCTTGCCAAAATGGCATTGCTTGAGGTGCATCTGGAGATACAGGCTCAAAGAGATAAGGCTCTTCAAAATCGCCTAATGTAGCAATAAGGTGATCATCATCGTATTTTTGCGCATCCAAAATCAAAAATGCGCAGTCTGCCTCTGTATATAGTCGAGGAGGCACCGCTGCCGTCTCACTCAGGGCAAAATGACCGAGAGCGCGCCATCCTGGCTCATGGCCATATACTTGTGCACTGCCACCATGCCAATCAAAATAAGTGGCAAGCACCGCAAATGGTACCGCTGGCCGTACCAGATCCAGCGGATCCACGACAACCAAGTGCATAGAGCGAAGCCAATAAAAACCATCACGCTGGCCTTCCTCCATTGTCGGCGCAAAACGCCAGTCAGCGAGGGCAAGGTATTGTTGGATGGTAAGCAGTGATTGCGGCATGGTACCGGGTAAATATCTGGTATGAAAATTTATTATAGCTCAACAATATTTTGCCTTCGATGGCAAGTTTTAACTCGGCCAACTCAAGTACCATCAGAGCCGATACCCTCTTTCCACAAATATTTATCTAAATCGAGATGGCCTTCGGTATTAAATACAATGCCTTCGGACTCGAGCAAGTGACGCTGCAAATCAGGAGGTATATCTGGAATCTTGTGCGTACTCGTGCCACCCTGAGCGTTGACGACTCTTTGCCAAGGGACGTTATCGCTATGATATAAAGGCTGCTTGCCACCATTTTTGTTTGCGGCAGCAGTGGCCGATCCCAGAGCCTTTAGAGCCCAGCCGACACCCTGAGCGCTCATGCGCTTGCCGATCATGTGGGAGATGAGCCCATAAGTAAGCACGCGTCCCCTGGGGATGGTCTGCACAATCTTGTAGATCTCGTGATAGATTTCTGCCATTTCACCTCAAAACTATCATATGCCAAGCAACGACGGAGCTTTACCTGGCAGTGCACAAATCACGCGCGACGCCTACCAAACCAACGACGACGCGGGCAAATGTCTCGTAGTCTAGTTTGTCGGGAGTATCCAAAGCTTCGTGATAATGAGGATAGCGGTAAAACGCTGTATCTGTGACCATTATAGCTGGGTAACCCCGCTGCCAAAAATTGTCTTGATCTGAAAAACTCACGCCTTTGACATTTAAAGGCAATGCGAGCCCCTGAGAGGGGAATTGCACAGATTGCCGAAACGCCTTTACACTGCGCTTGAGGAGCTGTGAGGATTGAAGATTTGAGATGAAAGAAACAAAATTGCCTTTAGTAGGAAAGGCCATTTTAAAGATTGGGTGTGGAAATTTTTGGCTATCAGGCTTGTCAGAATAAAAACCGATCGTCTCAAGACAGACCATGCCCGCAATCTGCTCTTTGTTTTGATGGCATTGCTCAGCATATTTGTAGCTACCCATCTGCTCAGTGCGAAAGAAAGGTGGCTCCTCATTTGTAAATGCTACAAATCTGATCGTCCGATCAAAATTTTCGTCACGCAAAGCCCTTGCAATCTCTAAGAGTGCGGCTACCCCACTGCCATTATCATTGGCTGCAGGACAATCGTAAACAGAATCATAGTGGGCACCAATAATGATGATGCCACTATCAGCGACGCGACCGACCTTCTCGGCGATGATATTAAAAGTCTGATGGCTAGCCGAAGCAAAGCTGATACTCTCACCAGTGATCTTGCGCTGATTTTGATCAAAAACCTCGACGCTAAACACCTGCCTGCTAACTGCATATCCGGCGACAGCTAACATATGCTCAATATAGCCACCGGCCTGAGCAAGGCCTTGCGGAGAGCTTGTTAGACTGCGCGGACCTATATCGCTAGCGAGCATCCAGACATGATCGGATAAGCGTTTTGCGAGATGGCGCTCAGCATCCGTAAGTGGTGGCAAAGGACCGCTATGGGATTTTCCGGGCATCCAGAACATTAGCAATTTCTCTCAAACCGTGATCTAATCTGGGCATTTAACTACCCAAAAATTTTTAGCATTATAGATCATAGCCGGAACACGCATCTCATGCAAAAAATGCCATTTATGCTACAAATGCTAATACATACCAGCCAGCTGCCATCACCGGCACTCCACTATGATCATCACCAACGAAACAGAGCAACGTGAGTTTGAGAAGCATTTGCTTAAAGTCTATTCCAAACGAACATCAGACCTAAGCGATAGCCTCACCAGGCCTTATGAAGTCCTTGATCCAACAGTGCAAAGTAAGCTATCTGAAATACTCAACTTGCACGATAACGAACGCTACCTTCTCGCCCGCTTCGATTCATCGAACAATTTTGTTGTGATTTCCAATCAGCGCTTGATATGGGCCATTGACACATCAAAAATCAATGCACTTGCTTGGAATGAAATAAAGTCAATCACAATGGGCACCGCGGAACAAAATAAGATCGCTAAAAAATCCGAATCAAGACACAGTCGGGAGATAGAAAGGCTCAATTGGGACTCAATTGAAATTATTGAAAAATCTGCAAAGATTCACGTGATAGATTTTGAAAGCGGGCCGCAACTAGACTCCATACATTGGTGCTTGACCGCATTGCACAACTCATTTCATCTCCAGCAAAAAGCGCAAGATAATCCTGAAGCATACATAGCGCACAAGTTTTCGTCTAACCATCGCGAACAAATTCTTCAGAGCAAACTTTGTGGTTGCTTTTTTTGCCTAAGTATATTTACACCAAGCAGTATCGAGCGTTGGATAGATCGAGACAAAACGGCGCTGTGCCCAAACTGCCATATTGATGCGGTCATTGGATCCAAATCGGGTCTTGCCGTGACAGAAAATCTTCTGAAAAAGATGAAGCGATTATGGTTTGATTCCGGACGATAGTTCTGAATCTGTGCAACTACGGATGCCCCTAAGTGGCTACTAGCCATAAGTGGTAAAATAATATCTATTAGTCGCGGTTTTGACACATAACGCGTAATATTTTACGCATTATATAGGAGAACTTGAGTGGTTCATTTCGGACTAGCAACCACAGATGAGATAGCCAAGGAACTCGCAGCGAGGCTACGCGCGCACAGACTCGCACAGAACCTACCACAAAGTGAATTGGCGGCCCGCGCCGGCATATCACATAAAACTCTAACTACCTTCGAACACTCGGGCAAAGTTTCAATGGATGTGTATTTGCGCATAGTCGCCGCCCTTGGGTTGTCCGAGTCGCTGTCAACACTATTCGAACTCAAGCAACAAACTATTAAAGAGATGGAAGCAGCTGAGCAGCGGCGACAACGAGCATCGCGAAGGCACCCATGAAAAAATTGAATGTCATCTATACGGGCTGGGGAGAACAATTTTTACTTGGAGTCTTAGCCGACAACGGTAGAGATATTCTTTTCGAATACTCGACTGAAGCCATCAAGCGCGGATTAGACCTTTCGCCATTTAAAATGCCACTGAGCAGCCAAACTTTTGGAAATCATCCCACCCATCAGCTTCGACTGCCAGGTCTAATAAGCGACTCATTGCCAGACGGCTGGGGCATGTTGGTGATGGACAGGCTCTTTCGCAAACAAGGACGTGATCCAGCTGAGGTTTCACCGCTTGACCGATTGGAATACATCAGCAAGACTGCTATGGGCGCTCTCGCATTTGAGCCTTGCGAAATTGATGGTTTGCCACCAGAAGATGTGCAGTTAATAGAACTCGCGCAAGACGTCCACCAAGTGTTCGAAGACGATGAAAGCGAAGCAATACTCAGGAAGCTCGTATCAATGGGAGGTTCGCCGCACGGTGCCAGACCCAAGGTACTGGTAAATTTTGACAAAGATACCAATCTCATTTCTACACCAGAGTCTGGTCGCGGAACGCCGATGCTGGTCAAATTTCCGGCGCAGAATGAGCACAAGGAAACATGTGCTATCGAAACGCTGTATTGCGGACTCGCGGACGCGAGCGGCATAACCGTTCCGGCTTATTATTTTTTTGATCTGGATAAATACAATTCTGCTTTTGGTATCGAACGTTTTGACCGCGTCGAAGGGATGCGCGTACCCATGCATACAGCCGCAGGCGCAGCCCACGTGGATTTCCGTCACCCACAGCTTGACTATATTTCGCTGTTGCGATTGACCAATTTTATGACAAAAGACATACGCGAGGTGCACAAAGCATTCGAACGCTGCATCTTCAACGTACTATTCAATAATCGCGACGATCACTCCAAAAATTTTTGTTTTCTGATGAGCAAGGCCGGTAGGTGGACATTTTCACCAGCTTACGATCTGACTTACAGCCCGGGACCTAATGGTGAACACCAGATGGACATCTGCGGCGAAGCACGCAACCCGACTCGCAAACATCTTTTGGAGTTGGCGCAAAAAACGGGAATTAAGCAAAGCGTCGCCGCCAAATCTATTGATCGAATTTTGACGGTGTCACAATCTTGGCACAAGCTTGTTGGCAAGTTACCCATCCGCGAGAAAACGTTGGGACTGATTGAGAAATCAGTAACGGCTAATCGAGAGCGCCTCAGAGAATAATCTGTAGTCGCGCAACTTGTTCAAGCAGTCACGACAAAATTTGATTACTTTGCAATTCTCGCCGCAGCCAGACCATCAAAAAATTGGTTTAACTGAACAAACGTTGGCTTTATCACCCAGCGGCCGGCCTTATCAATGGCACCAAACTTTCCGTCCGCTGCGCGCAACACTGCCAAACCATTCTTGAAGCTGGATTTTTCGTCATTTATGAAAGGTGTACTACTATGATCGATGCGAAAGCGTGCCGGAATTACAAGCTCTCCTGTTCGATCAATAAATCCAACAAATCTATCTTTGTCATTTGAATAGTACCGGTGTTCAAAACGATCTTTGCTCACTTCATTCGGTTGGTCATTGAGAATAACAGGTGCAAGTCCTTCTGAAAATCTCCCAACTCCGGCAAATTTTGCTTGTATCACTACCTTTCCACTCTTATCCATAAAACCCGCTAAGCCATTTTTGATAAAACCCATGAGACCTTCTTGGTAGTCATCCAATTCCCATGCATCAATGACTGTCACTTTGCCATATTTACTCATGACTCCTGCCTGCTCAGTTTTGCTCACGAGAGACACAATCGCAAAACCATCTTGTAAGTCTTTGACATCATTAAACACTGGACCAACTTGGTGCCCCTTATGATCAATGAATGCCCAGGTGTAGCCGTGACCATCTTTCCAGGTGCTAACGGCAGCCAGCCCATCATGAAATTGTCTAGCTTGAAAATATTTTGGAGGAATAACAAATTTGCCGGTCTTGTCGATAAATCCCCACTTCCCAAAATCAATTCCGACTGCAGATGACCCCACCCATTTTCTTGTACCACGTCAAGCAGACAATTGCTGTTCTCGAAATTGCTGAGCGAATACCGACGGTGCGATTCTTCCCAGCGATCCATGCGGTCTGATCGTGTTGTAGTCCTGCCTCCATTCCTCAGTGATGGTGCGCGCCTCATCGATTGAACGAAACCATACTTCGTTCAGGCATTCATCTCTAAATCGCCCGTTAAAGGATTCGCAAAT
>JAFKGK010000017.1 GCA_017307165.1 Candidatus Melainabacteria bacterium | reverse complement strand
GCTCCTTCGGATGTTTGCCTTCAGCCAAGTGCTCGCGGATCAGTTCATCCAGCAAATCCCTTTTTTTTGTTTTTGGTGTCATGGCGGCTCCTCTCTAGTTATTATCGGCCGCTATCCTTATTCTTTGACACAAAATATTTTACAGTCTCGCGGGATTTACTAAACGACCATCTAGATCACATATACGATATGGCTCTCGACTCTCGATCAGATGGCAGGAGTCACTAAGCCATTCTAGGTCTTTGTCATGATTGCTTAGCGCAAATGAGTGTGTCACTTTCTTTTGGGCAAAGTCATAGATTTCGTATCTATCCCTAAATCCCATCAGTAACAATGATCCATTTGAGCTTAGTCGGAGGTGCCCAATAGCTTTATCAGATTCAAATTTTCTTTCTGTACATTTATTTTGTAGATCATATATTTTATAACCGTTATCGAAAAAGATGAAATAGCGGCCATCTTTAGCAATAAACCAATCCGGATATTGGGTCTCGGCTTGTATCTTTATTGGCAAGGAATTTGGAATACATTTATATATTTCAAACTCATTGCCATAAGCAAACACCCACCATTGTTTTGTCGAGATCATTGATCCTTGACTTTTGCATTTGATTGCAAGACTTGCTCGCACCTGATTACCTTTGGTGATTTCATAGCGCCTGACGACATAGGTGTATGCGTCAGAAGAGTCGTCCTGCTTTCTCAACTCCCGAGTATTTACAAAGGGATAGCCAACGTAGTCCACATTTTCGTCGGGTGCCAATTTTATTGTTGCAATTGTTTCGTCTTTATCCAAATCAATAAATCTTGCGTTATTCGTGTCATTGATTGCGAGTATCGAAGGCTGACTCGGATCTACAGTGAGATTACCTGCACCCAAGAATGTAGTTATACGCTTGGGCCTGGCATATGCATAGTCTGGCCTTAGCAACATCAAAGTGTTTTCTGATATGTAAGCAAGTCTGTTGTCTGGCAACCATGCGATTGCACTGGTGTCTGAAGGCAATTTGCGGACAAGTTTATTAGTTTTGGCGTTTAGTAAAACCCATCTCCTCCTTTCGTTAATTTCCGGTGGCCAGTTACTTAGGCTTAAGTGCAATTGATTTTCCAGGACGACTAAATATCTGCAATCAGGCGAATAGGCTGGCTGATTGCTCCAATTGGAAGGAGAAATGCAGGGGTGAGCATTTTTTTTATAATAGACAATAAATTTTGTGACAGGCCCAGCAATGAAAATCGCCGCCACCAAAAGCAGCAGACAAATGGTTACATGACTCGGACGCTTATAGGCACGCATATATCGATTATGCACCAAAAATCGCCAAGATAACGCCCGAGATCCGCAAATCATCGGCCACAGTGGGGTTTACCGTAAAGTGGTCGGAGATTCTTCCCATGCTCTAATGGTCTTGGCCGGTGCCGGGTGCAATCGATCGTATACCACAATCACATTGGTCAGAGGTCGCCCCGCCTCGATCAAGATCTTGCCATCATGCGCCAGCGCGCGCGATGCGCCACCATCGAGATTCATCGCCTCCGCACACCCGATTGTTGCCATCATTTCCGCTGCCTTCTCCAGCGATAAAGCCGTCAAAAAACTCACCAGATAGATCCGCTTGCCGTCAGCACTGTAGCCCAGTGCCTGCCGCGGCCCAACCGTGAGGACATGCGCATCGAGAAATCCTTCAAAAGTCGGATGCACCCATGTTTTGCCTCTCCGCAAGAGACGCGGCCCACAAGTCAGCGAAAATATGTGCTTATCAAAACGCGGTTTCCCCTCTGCCCGTGCCGTCACCATCTCCAATACATTGTCTTTTTTGATGGCAAATGTGGTGCCGTAATCTTCCCAGGGGCTATATTTTAGAGACTGATTATCGGTGCGCAGATTGCCCAGCACGCGCTCTTGCTTGTCCTTGCTAAAAAAGGTGCCATTTGTCATCACCGCGCATTTGTGTAAGCGTACGTATTCGGCAAAGTTTTCGGCACCATGATGCACTGTCACCGAGTTGGCTTCGGCCACATCATGAGGCAGCAAGATCGACATGTATTGCGATTTTTGGCTTAGATCGATGGTTGTCTGGTAGAAAGAGATGCCATGTATTTTGTGGTGCCCAAAGGAGACGAGAGCATCGCTTTTTGTGTTCTTTGGGTGGGGCAAAGGCGGTGGTGCTATATACAAGGGCGGTGCTGGTGGCATGCCCATCTTGTGCAGCTCCGCGTCGTACTTGTTTGGGATATTTCTCCATCTTGCAGGTGACACCATGCTCTTTTCGTACACAGCTACCCTGGCCTGGTGAGCCTTGCTGCAGGCGCCCAGGACCGATACCAGCAACAGTGTCGCAATCAGTCTAGCTTTAGATTGCATATTTGATGACTGACACTGCCATGCTCATGGTGTGGGTGTTTCCAGGCGGCAAGGTGACTGCGTTTTTAGCCACATTGCCGGCCTCTACGCATACAAAATGCTGCCAGCCGTCTGCATCAAGATCGCTCAATTTTGCGGCGGTTTCGAGGCCGGGATTCCAGACTATCACACTATTTGAGTGATCGCGATTGATTATGATCTTGCGCTGGCTAGCCTTATCATCTATTGTTACAGCGCCACTGCAATCTAGATATGGACGGTCGACTTCGCTGTTAAATGTGATGACATCGTCTTTCTGCGTTTTTTGTTTAAAGCTGTCTACTTTGTCCAGATAATCGATGCCTTTTAGCCCCTGCACTTGGGTCTTTGATATATCAGATACAGCAAAATATGAGTGGAATGCTTGTTCGTAGGTAATAGCCTCTGCCCCAGTATTTGTTACTTGGAGCGCCATACGGATTGTCTCACCAAACTCCATTTCGCAAACGGCGCGCAAATCGTGAAATTCATCAAGGCATGGTTTGTCGGAGCTTTCTTGCTGAGGCGGGAGCGTGAGGGTGACACGGACCGCGCCACCATCACTGATACTGGTAGCAATGATATCCCAGGGCCGATTACGAGCAAATCCATGAGCTGGCGGTGATCCTTTTGGATCGCCTATCGTCTTTGCTCCAAACCAGGGCCAGATAATGGGAATGCCGCCCCTGATGGCTTTGCCCGGAGCGTAGTTTGATCGTGTGCTCAGGTAAAGCACAGGCTCGTGGCCGGCAGGTTGCCAGTTTGTGACGTGAGCCCCATGCAAATAAAAGGACGCAGTGCAGACATCTGTATTGATCGTGCCCATGGTCAAGCCGCCATGGCCGGTGGCAAATACTAATTTGTCCTTGATACCAAAATCATTATGCATTTGATCAACCTTGCTTACTGGCTTTGTATTCTTGTTTTAGCTTTTGCAAATATTGGCTTATAGATTCGATTTTCATCTAATACTCGTGGAGGCATGAGCTATCATTGCTGAAGAGTCATACTTTGGGGTTGTATAAATGCCCCACGACGTTACTATGCGCGCTAGGCTGTGAAGGGTTTTATTCCAATGAAAGTAAACGGCATCGAAGGTCTTTCTCTTGAGGAGATGCAGAGCTTGGTCCAGCAAGGGGCAAAGTTTGTCATGTATGAGTATGCCATATCGATTTTGATTATGACATTCAAGCGCTCTAGTGATGTCTATTTTGTCAAAGCTGACGAAAATGCGATCGTCAAGGGGCTGGGCTTTACCGCGATCTCTCTGTTGTTTGGCTGGTGGGGCTTTCCCTGGGGACCAATCTATACGATCGGCTCGGTCGTCAACAACCTCCGCGGGGGCAAGGACGTCACGCAGTATTATCTAGAGCAAGCTGCTTAGTCAGCGGTCTCCCCCGCACCCTTGTGTCCATAAAGGCAAACACCGCCTGCCACTGCAAGCGGTGCCTTTTTGTACTTTTCCTCGATATCGAGATTGCTTTAGCCACGACCAGGGAGTTTGGCGACCTTAAAGTAAAACTCTTTGATTGATTTGGTGGCATCCACAAACTGGTCAAAGTCGAGAGGCTTTGCCACATAAGAGCTTGCAAACATCGAGTAGGTATCATCTATGTCTTGTTCATCACGCGAGGTGGTGAGTATGACTACAGGTATCTTGGCCAACTCTTTATCTGCCTTGATCTCGGACAGTACTGTCTTGCCGTCTTTGCGAGGCATGTTGAGATCGAGTATGATCAGATCCGGTTTGGCGCAGTCTGCATATTTGCCCACATTGCGCAGATATTCCATGGCTTCTACGCCATCCTCTACAATCGTCAACTCACTCTCAAAGCCACCATTGCTAAAAGCCATGCGCGCCAGCTCAGCATCCGAAGGACTATCCTCTGCCATAAGTATCCTGATTTTTTTAGTCGCTGCTGCTGCCATCTTGCGTGTCCCTTTCAATATAATTGCGCCAAACTGCAATAGACGTGGATCACCTAATCTTAGCGTAGTTTGTATGCGCTTGCATCGAGCAATTGCCTATCAAGTGGCCAAGGGCAGCGTACATAAAAACGTCGTACCCTTATTGGGCTCCGACTCTACCCAGATCTGCCCACCATGTCTTTCAACGATCTTTTTGCACAAAGCAAGACCAATGCCTGTTCCTGGTGCATGGTCCCTAGTCTGCAATCGCTGAAATATCACAAAAATCCGCTCAGCATGCTCCATTTTGAAGCCGCGACCATTGTCGCAAATTTTCAATAAACATTTGTCATCTTGTCTTTGCCCATCGATCCTGATCAGTGGTTTTTCGCTGCCTCTAAACTTTATAGAATTGCTGATGAGGTTTTGTAATAGTTGCCGTATCTGGGTTTCATCGCCTCTAATCTCTGGGATTTTTTCATTGATTTCTATCCGCGCACCACTCTCGGCGATTTGTTCGCCCAGATCGCTTTGCACCTCTTTTAATATGTTTGGCAAATTTAAATTGGATGTCTTCATTTCTCTTGTTTCGATGCGTGCATAAGCCAATAGATCATCGATCAAGGCTCGCATTCGCTTTGCTCCATCGACTGCAAAGCCGATGTATTTTTGCCCGTCTGGATCGAGCTTATCTCCGAGATGACGTTCCAAAAGATTGAGAAATCCCGTTACGGCGCGCAATGGCTCCTGCAAATCGTGCGATGCAATAAAAGCAAATTGCTGTAGATCGTTGTTGGATCGCTCTAGATTTGCCGTAGAGATCTTGAGTGCATCCTCAGTTTTGATGCGCTCGTCTATTTCTCTTTTTAAAGTACGCACCGCATTATTGATAAATCGTGCGATCCAAATCAATGCAACCAGGATCAAAATGGAGAGCGCTGCTACGCATAGCCACAACCTGTTGCGGATCTGTCCTACCGTTTGCATGCGTGCGTTGAGTAGATCCATCTCGACACGGACCATCTTGGCTAAATGCAGATCCAGATGTCTACGGACAAAGTCTCCCTGAGGCGCGTCATGAGTAGATATAATGGCGCTCAAGTCTTTAAAATTGTTTTGTTGCACTGGATTGTCCAGGGTCATGGCACGCGCTTTTTGATAGTGCTGCATGAGCAGGTCATTGTTGGAGCGGCGCGAATCAATGCGTTGCTCTCTATCCCAGTCTTTCCATACTGTTCCTATTGTCTTGATCTCATCTATAACCTGATAGGTATGCATGGTCCATTCGTTCATTTCCTTGAGCTTTAGCACCAGGCCTGCCATGAGCATTATGGATACACAGACGAGCAGTCCGATACCTGTCAATGTCCGCGTGGTGATTTTAAGAGTATCAAGATCGAAGGTCGCCGGCTTGATCTGACTTGATGCTTCTGGTTTGCCCTTGCGAGCCATTCCGATCGGCCTCACAAACCACAGGATCAGTGCCAATATGGAAAGCTCAAGGCCAAGCACCCCCCAATCGGGCTGCACGCTGCGTGCGACCTGTAGTGTGTCGGCCAGCATGCCCTGCGCTAGATTGGGTTGAGCCCAAATTGGAGCATAGCCTAAAGAAATGTAGGTATTGACCGCGTCTCCAGTGCCGTTGTTTTGGATTTGTTGCCAGGGCAGCACAACAAAGATGCACAAAAAGGCCATCGCAGAAAAGACTATAAATATCCTTTTGTCAAACATAAACAAGTTGTACCATAATCGATTTTACGGGTATAAGCCGACAAACCAGACGGCCCACCATTTGCATGATGGACCGTCCAGTCTCGGGTTCCGTTTTGGTCTTGCTGAATCGAGCCACTCAGGCTCGTTTTAGAATCCAATCGCGTTGCGGATATTGGTGAGCAATCCCGGTTGGCGATTGTGCAAATAATCAAAGAAGCCGGGATCGTTGTACACGTTCCAGTTGTAGGCTCCATTGTAGTTGGCACCCTTGTAGGCACGCCATTGGGCACGCATCTGAGCGTCATATTGTCTGCGTTGCCAGGCCGACATGTTGTTCCAGCGGCTGCCGTACATACTGCGTTCGGTGTTCCAATCGTAGACTCTTGCACGCTGTGCGCGTCGTTCGGCCTTGCGCAGATCGCGGTAGGCTTCGCGTCGGTCTTCACGATAGTCCTTATAGTCATACGCCATGACGCTGGCGGTGGAAGCGGCACCAAGGGCAACCAACATGGTAAGTGCGCCGAGTGCTTTATAATTCAATTTCATAATAATCAATCTCTCTCAGTTGGGGCTGATGGATTTACCGACCCAAAAGAGGTGACAGAAGTTCCAACGAAAATTTTTGAAAAACTGTTGCGGTTGCGTTGAACTCACCGGGCCTTGACTACAGCCAGCTCAGGCCATTTGGTCGTATATTCCTGAGTCAGATAATCGCTTTTCATCTTCCAAGTTTGATTGGAACCCTCGCTCGCCAAAAACAAAGAACCCTTACCGAGGGCACCATTGGTAGAGTCTAGGAGCTTCATTAGTTTTTCTGACTTGGTGACTTTTTCTTCTGATTGAAATAAAGACAATTGCCGCTCCGCCTTTGCGCTCAGATCCATTAAGGTCACGCCCGCCTTTTGATATGCATATCCAGGCCGATAAATCTCGCGCAGACCATGGATGGCTTTTTTAACCAATATGAGCGTATCGTCCGTTGCATGGTCCAGCGTCATCGTCATGCTCTGCGCATAGAGCTCATCCGCCTTTGCATAGCGATTGGTCTTTATATAGACAGACAGGGCACCGGCCATGCTACCGTCAGTACGTAACTTGACCGCCGCGTTTGACATATAGCTAGTTACAGCTTGTTCCAAATCCTCGAGAGTGTACACATATCGCCCAAAAGACCGCGACGATACGATCTGTTTGCGCGCCGGTGCCATTTCCGTCAGATCCAGGCACGACTGACCGCGCAACTCCAAAATTGTCCGTTTGAGCACCACGCTAAACTGCTTTTGCATCAGCTCCGCATCGCTATCTCGCAAATCGCGCACAGTACGGATCCCAAGCGTTTCAAATCGAGGCTTTAGCTTGCGCCCTACACCCCACACCTCCTCGACAGGGATACGACCAAGGAGATTTTCCACCTTTTCGGGTGGCAGGCTCGCCAGGTTAAAAGTACCGTCTGGAGTGGCGAGCTTTTTAGCCAAAAAATTGGCAAGCTTGGCCAAAGTCTTGCTTGGCGCAATCCCTACACACACCGGTACTCCGATCTGCTGCTTGATGATTTGCCTGATCTCTCGTCCGATATCATCGGGATCAGGCAGGCCTGTAAAGTCGAGAAAGCATTCGTCGATCGAATAAATCTCCTGACTTGGACTGAAGGTGCCAAGAATGCTCATGATGCGCTCAGAGATGTCCCCATATAAGGCATAATTGGACGAAAGAGTGACAATCCCCGCGCTCTTGACCAGGTCGGCAATCTTAAATAGCGGCACTCCCATGGCGACGCCCAGGGCTTTAGCCTCGTTTGATCGCGAGACTACGCATCCATCATTGTTGGACAGCACGACCACAGGCTTTTGCGCCAGCTGCGGATTAAAGATGCGTTCGCAGCTTACATAAAAATTGTTGCAATCGATGAGAGCAAAGAGTTTTTGCGCCGCAGGCATCTCAAACAACCTCTAGCTTAAAACTGATGGATCACAGCTGTGACAATGCCCCAGACTTCAAATTGGGCTTCAGCACTGAGCTCGATGTCCTCATACTCAGGATTGGAGCTGCTCAAGATGATCTTGTCGTTTTGCAGCAACACGCGTTTGAGCAGGAGTTCGCCTTCTAAAACTATTACAGCGATTTTTTTGTGTTGCAGCGGCAGTGACCGATCTACAACGATCAGGTCTTGAGAGTGAATCCCATCACCAATCATGGCATCGCCATCTACACGCATAAAAAACGTAGCCTCCCGATGCTGTATCAGGAGCTGGTTGAGATCGAGTTTGAGCTGCAAATAATCAGCGGCCGGCGAAGGAAAACCCGCAGAGCGACGGCTATTGATAAAGTCGACAGAGGGTTTTTCGCTCATTTAAACTATCTTTTGAATGTCCAAAAGTAAATGATAGCTTGCACATTGAGATTTGGCCAGGCCATCTATGTCTCTGAGGTTAGATTGTTGATCAGCGCCTCTGCTATCAAGACCAATAGGTAGTTTTTGCTTTGTAAGCCGCTTTGCCTTGCGTGCAGTGCCAAAGATATTTCTTGTGCGAGTGCATTTTCTCTGCTTTTGAGTCGCTGACACATCTGGATTATATGGATGAGTTTGTCTTCTTCGCAGCCGCCGGTGGAGACCACTACAAGTCCTTTGATGGCTTCCACTGCAGCTGCAATGGGTGCTGTTGGCATCATATAGGCAGAGGTATCGAAAGCGGTCAAAATCATGTTGCGAGTGTGATCCTTTAATTTGTTTGGATAAGCAATCTTAAATAGCTGCATCTTCAAATCTTTTATTAAAGGATCGGATTTGATAGCCTGGCTTTTAAATGTCTCTTCCATTTTTCCATAATCACTCACAGTGACAGAGCCCACGTCATCTGCAAAACAATTCTGCCCTATGTTATCTGACCAGTTTTGTACAGTGGCTTTGGCTTTAGATATGGTTTCTTCGCTGAGACCGTCTATATGCGTTGTGCAGTCATTGCTCTCAGCAAATTGTAGTAAACAAAGGAGGCATTTATAATGATATTTTTGGATGAAAATCTGTTTGTGAAATTGAAAGTCCGTTTCGGCTTCCAGATCCAGGTCGTTCCTGTCTAGCAGTGAGCGTGCCGTTGCCTTTGAAGATCCACTTGCATTAAGGCTGATAACTTCTTCTGTAGCTGTGAGGGTTTTTTCCAGGAGTCTTTTAAAGTGATGCTTTACTTTCTCTTCCTTGAGTATTGCTAAATACTCTTGATCATTTTCAAGTTCACGGTCGATGAGGTTTTGCAGCGTGCCTCCCAATTGCTGTGTGATGCTTAGGTTGTCTCTAGGAAAATAAATATTGTCTTGCTCAATCACGCACTTTTTCACTGGCGTCTGGCAATTGCAGGCAGGGCTGATAAGAGCTGAGGACAGCAGTAGAGTTGTGGCCATTGCTAATAGTCGTGTATTCAACCGGCCATAAGCGTAATGCATGCAATGACTAGCTCCAGCAGAAGAATTACTATGATAATTATCTCCAGGCGGCATTCTTCTCTAAAAAATGAGTACTCTGAGAGTCTGTCATTGGCCGTGCTGTATAAATCGTCTAGTATTTCGATCTTGTCCACTAGTGTATCTACACGAGCTTCTAGCTGATCAGCTTGCACAAGAACCTCAAGAGCATCGGGTAAATCTTTATGCTTAGTGCCGCTTCGCAAACAATGCCATAGCATTTGGGATACTTGATTGGCAAGCAACCGAAGCATATAGGTGTTCTCGGTTTTTATCTGCAAGTCAGGCCATTTATGCAGACTTGTCTTGTCTACTTTGTGCACTAGTTTGACATCGTCTGCTATGTCCATTGATTTTAAAGAGGTCAATTTTTCTAAATTTTGCAGTGCCAGAACGCAGTTGATATACGCAGCAAAGGTATCAGCAAAGGTTTGTTCTAAATCTTGAGGCCCGACTACCAAATATAGATTTTCGTTTGTGTATATTTGTATGTGCTTTTCTTTGTATACGGCTGCTAAGCCCTGCGCTGAACACCAGTTATTGAGATCGATGTCGTTTTTTGTTTCTTTTGGGCGATAAATAAATAAAACCTGGTCCTTTATCAGGTTTATATCTGATATTTGCTCCAGACTACAAGACTGCATGACTGGAGTTTGGCTCAGGTTAAAGGTGCCTGGCTTGTCAATTTCGATTGCGATTGTTTTCCTAAAAGAAATGCACCGTTGGCTTTTTCCATCTAGGAGTTCCGGCTCCTTTATGTCATTTGGAAATGTGTTCATTACACTGGGAATGTTTGCCATTTGTTATTTACTTCCTTGTAATTTGGTATTTCACCTATAGGATGGTCATCCAGAATGCAGGGGCCAGGCGCTTTAAGCAAGAAGCGGTCACGTTTGGAGCAAATAAAAACGCTTTTTAAAAAATCTCCATCTAAGTGGCATAGCCACTCAGGGATGCGCTCGGAAATCCTTTTATCTAGCTCTTGCGAAGTAAGGCTATCGTAGTTAAGCCAGTCACTCGCCAATATAAATCCCCAGCTTGAAAGAAATGACGGGATTACAGCCCTATAGGATTGCACTTGAGAAAATACTTTTGATAATGTTCTGACAATGATTGCATGGTTTGTTTGTCTGCTCGAGAATTCCATACCTTGTACGACTACAATTCCTCGTTCATTTAGTTTATTTTTAGTCATTTCATAGAATTCTTGCGTGTAGAGCTTCTGTGCTGGCCCATTGTCGAGCATGTCTACAATATCTATTATTATTATGTCAAATTTGTCATTAGTTTCTTCGATGAACTTGCGTCCATCAAGGCTCAGTATAGTCGCTCGCGGATCGTCAAAAGCACCTCTGTGCCATTCTTGGAGGTAGTTTTTGCAGACATTGATTAATTCTCCGTCGATGTCTACCATGGTGGCTTTTTCAACAGATTTGTGCACCAAGCACTCGCGCAAACTAGCTCCTTCTCCTCCACCGAGAATAAGAATGTTTTTGGGATTGGGATGAGCTAACATGGCCGGCTGCACAAGTAATTCATGATAGAGCCTCTCGTCATATTCGGCGCTTTGAATATGATGGTCTAGCATAAGGATTTTTCCGTAATTTTTTGTATTGGCAATCAATACTTGCTGAAACTTTGATCTAAAATTGCAGAAAATATGATCTATTTCGTATAGATATCTGTCAAATTTATCTGATTTTTCTTCGGCAAAGACTTCACTTTTATAGGTGGGGCTGTTTTGTTCTTTTGTATACTGCCAGGAGGGCATGATTTTCTCCTAAAATTTTACTCGCCTAATTTTGTTGCGTCTCGTAGAACAAATTTGTCTAGCGTTTTTTGAGGTTTGAGAAAGCTCTTCAGCAAGTTGGCAAACTGTTGGGGATCGCATTTTTCCCCACAAGTAAACATATCTATGAAGCAAGATATTTGTTCAGGATAGGTGTGTATGCTTGCATGACTTTCAGACAATAAAAAAAGCGCTGTCATTCCGCCTCCTTCAAAAATATGAAAGGAAGTTTCGAGAATCTTGGCGCCTGATAACGCTATACCTTCTCTCATCGTTTCGATGATGCCACTGTTGTTTGCTAGCTGAGATGAGTCGCATTCAAGAAAATTTGATATAAAGTGTTTGCCATAAAATTGGTGCGCGCACGAGCTTTTGCTGTTCTTTAAAAATGTGTTTGGCTCATTTCGAGATTCAAAATTGCATCCAATCATCGTACGAATAGCCCTCATATTAAGGAAACCGCAAAATGATAACTAATGATTGTGCGCAAATTGTGACTTGATATTCTTGCAAGTTTGGAATTGAGAAATGTTTTCCCTTCCTTTTGTCAGGATTTATTGCCCATCGTCTTGGGCCAATTTATCGATTTGGTACCGTCGCGATGTTCGTTCCAGACGAGTTTTTTCATAGGTGTGCCGCGAACATGGTGATACAGCAGTCCGGAGCGTTCGTAAAAGCCTTGCGTATGAAACGTATTGGGTAGCTCGAGTTTTTTGACATCGATGTGGTGGCAGAGCTCATGACACAGGGTGCTGAGAAAAGTGCCGTAGCTCGTCATCTTTTCTTGAACTGCAGTGCGCATCCAGAGGCGGATCTTGGTGGAGGCAAAGTCGTAGTCGCCAAACAGCTCGTCATAGTACTCGCCGCGGTCCTGCCGTTTGCGGGTGCCGAGGATGCGTATGGGGGCAGGTTTTATAGAGAAATGGTCGCAGACGATGCGTGAGATCTGGTTGGACAGGTCCTGGATGGCTTTTTTGTCCTCGGTCGGTAGGGTCGCCTGCAGTTCCTGAGCGAGGGCTAATAGCGGGGCCTGCGCTGGGAGGCCGTGCGATTGAAACAGCAGATGGGCGCTGCGCTGATATTCGTCTCGTTCGGCTTTGTCTGTGGGCCACTGGTCGGTTTGCATACACTTAAGTGTAGTGGAACGGGGGAGATTTTGGCGATGTGCGTGAGAACATGTCACTATGGCTCTGAACGAACTTTCTCAAGGCTGGATTTTCTTTTCGTGCAAATCTATAAGATTTTGTATTTCTCTTTGGAGATTCTGATCCTTGGGCTTGTGGATCTCCAGTAATTTGCGAGCTCTATCAAATCGCAGATCATCGGACGAATTAGTGAAGTCCATGATTTGATATAAAACCCAAGTTGAATCAACCATTGCATATTTTGGACAGAGACTTCGAAGATCCGGAGCACCGCTGAATTTTTGAAGGGTATGCATGTGCCACGACTGAGGGCTTGCTGCAGCTTTAGGGAAATGTGCCTCTAGGCTGCCAAGGATTGTGTCGATTGCGAAGTTGAATTTCTCAGACCCGGTCAGACCTTTTGCTACTTCATTTTGGACGATTGCATATTGAGCGAGAATGTTGTCAAATCTGTCTTTATCTTTGGTCAAAGTTTTATAGTCCCGGGATGCCTCTGGCTCCAGTAAAGACTGCATTCTTTCAGTTGTGTCGTGGAAAATCAAATAAGATGCGGTTTCGTAGCGACTTTCAAAATTGGAAAACGCATTGGGAAAAGTCCGCATTACGATTATCGGTATCAAACCTGCAGCTGAAGCGCTGATTAAAAAAGAAACAGTCAAAATAACTTGTTTGTAGGAAATTTTTGTGATGCGAAATCGTTTAAATATCCACAGCAATGCTATTGCAAAAAGATATGAAGTGGCGACTATACCAATAATGATTTTGTAAATAGAAGCAGGGATAGTAGAAAAAATTAAAATATGTCCCACGGTTATGGTAACAACGCAAATTATGAATGCAAATGCAATTCCAGTAGCGATTATGATCTTCTTGTCAAAATTCTGGGCTTGCGTGTACACTTTTTTCAAATTGGCGTGGCGATTGAATAAGTGCTTGCTAAAAAGCCTTTGTGCTAATGGGGAATAGGTTGATGTAAGTGCGATCGTAATATATGCCAAACACAGAATTAGTCGCCATTCAAGCTTATGAGCAAAAAATGAAATCAATAACAGTACTACGGCAAAGAAACTGTTTGATGCTTGTGTGATCGCAAAGGTATACAGTTTTGAGTTGGAAGAGTGGAATTTTTGAACCACGGCAGCGAACGGAATTAAGTAAACCAAAAGAAGATAAAACATTAGAAAACCTAAGATCTTGCCTTCAAAATGGCTGGCTGTAATGGTGGCAATTGAGAATATAGAAATCTGAATAATGGTTGCAACAGGTTTGAGAGCAATGGCTGTGAAGTCGAAGTTTGTTTGTGAGGTGTCTAAAGGCTTAGTCTTGGCAAGGAATAGGTCTACCTTATCGATACGCTCATCTCTACCTTTTGCAAGGCTAAAGAATAAGATCGATGCTATCTTAGGCGAAAATTTTGTTAAATCCGGATTGTCATTTAAATGCTGAAGTATCAGTCTCACCTGATTTGTTTCTGTGAATGGTGGCGCTCCCGATATCATTTCATACAGGACGCAACCCAGAGAGTAGATGTCAGATTGCGGCGTGATCTCTTGTCCAAGGCACTGTTCTGGGCTCATATAGCGTGGCGTTGCAAAATCGCCCAGTGGCCGCGTCAGGGCTTGAGTGTTGTGCACTTCTTCGTGGATCGATCGAGCGATACCAAAGTCGACCACTTTTACAAAATCAGCACCAGATTCGGTACTGTCAATCATTATGTTGCTTGGCTTGATGTCGCGATGCACAATGCCATGCATGTGCGCATAAGACAGGGCCTGGCAGATCTGCTCAAAAATACCCAATGCGCGTTCTTCGGCGAGCTTACCCTCCCGCGCCAATAGCTGCTGCAAGGTCTCGCCCGGCACAAAATCCATCAAGATATATGGCCGACCATTTTTGTCATTACCCGGCTCGTACACCGCCGCAATGTGCGGATGCTCTAGCTGCATGGTCAGGCGAGCTTCTTGTTGAAAGCGCGAGACTGCCTCCGGATCTTGCGTTAGCTCTTTGCGCAGCAGCTTTAGCGCCAGGATCTGATCGATCGACTTATCGCGCACCTTCCATACATATGCCATAGCACCCTCGCCGATAGGCTCAAGGAGCTCAAAACGATCGTCGAGGTCGGGGCGGTCATAGTCGTTTGAGATGGACGCAGATGCATTTTGCAAAGTGTTAGGGCGCGTATCAGTATCTATGTCTATCTCAATCAAATTATCTTCCGATACCTTGAGATTGGGAGACTTAGTTTTGACCGGTTCTTCGTTTTTCACAGATGTGATCTCGGTATTGGTCAGCGATTTGGCGCTAGGTGTGTCAAATGGCTCGAAGCATTGCGTGGGTAAATTATTCAATTCTCTCTAGCATTCTCGGCCCTATAATGATAGGCGGTTTATAAAAATCGGTTGTTTCCATATCGGTCAGTGTCCCTTTCAGATTTTTTAGAAGAGCGTATAATTCGTCGACACGAGAACGGTCAAGTTGATAGCCCCCTCCTCCTCTCAACTCCATGATGGCTCTGTCTAAAGTGATAGTTGCACCGGTGCCAGGTATGTATACGTCCATTAGAGGCGCGGATTGTTTTGCCAGATTTACGAATCGATCAAAATAGATCAGAAAATCGTTTTTGTTTGTCGCGTAGCGCGCCATTTGATAATTAGCATATGCTGTTTCAGCTTTTTCGAGAGGTAATAGAGAATGAGTGACATCACGACTAGCTAGAGTTTTGAGAATTTTGTAGGCATCTTTATTCAGCATGCCTGCATGTCTGTAATCTCTTAAGGCTAATCCTAACCTTGCGAAGCCCGGCAAGATTGCGGGATGATTGTATATTGCTATGGGTAGCAATAAAGGCAGAGAAATGGCCATGATGGCCATGCATGGTCCGACTAATGGTCTAAGGATATGTTGCTTAACTAGAGTCGATTTTTTGCTCGACAAATATATCAAGCCAGGAGTCAATAATGGGATGCCGATTAATCCCAATGAAATTTGAAAAACAGTTCTGTTGTATGTTGGGTCGCCGCCCGAATAATAAATAGCCGGACAAGCAAAGACAATTTCAATCAAAGCAACAGTGGCAATTAATGCCCAGATTATCCTTGAGATGATGGCAAGTGTCGTGTCGTGCACTCGCACTTTCATTTCTGGATTGTGAAATTCGCGCATTCGGTCACAAAATGCGCTGGATAGCAGAGCTTTAATGATCCGATATCCAGATGCCGAATTGGCCAGATAAATCCCAAGAGCATATCCTGCTGCGAGAATCGGAATGTGCAATTGTTGTGGCAAGAAAAGGTTTAGCAGGACTGGGGTCAATCCCGCTGCGGCACCTAATTGAATCGATATGATTCTGGCGATTGCATGATCCTTGGTGATACGCATAGCATCTCGGAGGCTCCAAAATAGACATGACGCTGTCATTACGAAGGCGCTTATTGTCAATACGAGCAAATTCTCGATATTTCTGCTCGCCATGATCAAATTAAAGGTGATCAGTAGCACCACTGCCACAGTATTTATCAGTTTTTCATTGTCTGCATTCCATTTATATTTTTCACTATCAAAAGGACTGGCATACAAAAACTCATTTACCGTTGGCGCACGATATTGAGGATCCTTGGCCATCATGATGTAGAGGTGCGATGCTACTTTTGCACTAAATTTGCGGTAGTTTGGCTCCTCATTGAGATGTTGCATTATGAGCCTCACCTGATTTTTCTCTGTAAATGGTGGCTTGCCGCTGATCATTTCATGCAAAACGCATCCCAGAGAATAGATATCTGATTGTGCCGTTACCTCTTGTCCAAGGCATTGCTCAGGGCTCATATAAGTCGGAGTCGCAAAATCACCCAGGGGCTTTGTCAACAATTGGGTGCGATTGACCTCATGATGCATCGATCGCGCGATCCCAAAATCTACCACTTTTATGTAGTCGGCATCTGTCTTGGACGTGTCGATCATGATGTTGCTTGGCTTGATATCGCGATGGACAATGCCGTTCATGTGCGCATGAGCCAATGCCTGACATATTTGATGCAGTATCTCCATCGCGCGGACCTCGTCTAGGGGACCGACTCGCGCCATTAGCTGCTGGAGGGTTTCGCCTTGGATGTAATCCATCAAAATGTATGGGCGGCCGTTGAGGTCTTTGCCCGGCTCATACACAGCGGCGATGTGCGGATGATCCAGGGTCATTGCCAGGCGAGCTTCCTGTTGAAACAAATCGGCGACCTCAGCATTTTCGATCCATTCTTTGCGCAAGAGCTTGAGCGCAAGGATCTGATCAATCGACTTATCGCGGACTTTCCATACATATGCCATGGCGCCCTCGCCGATTGGCTCAAGCAGCTCAAAACGATCGTCGAGATGGGGGCGGTCATAGGATAGATGAGCAGATGCGGCTACATCTGCGGCCTGCTGTGTTTGTTTGTGCTCGCTGACCGTTGGTGTTGCATCGTCCGCATGTACTACCAAGGAGGGAGTGCTGCACTCTTGTAGTAGTGCTTCGGTAGGTGTGCTGTGCGCTCTTTGCTCTTTTGAGAGCTTGTCATAAGACATTGGTATTTCTTCTCATGGGAGTTCAGGCTTAGGTTTTTAGCAGTCTATGGTGACGTCGTAAATAATCCATAGAGTCTTCGACTTGTTTCATTTCTTCTGGTGGCAGAGCCTCTAAAAAAATCATGCCTTCTAAAAAGCGTATTTTGTCTCCAAGCTCCAAAGCTGACTGTGTAAGCTCTAACAATATGTGCGGTCTTTGCTTAATTTTACTCTTGCCCGCTAACTTTGGATCCCACTCGGCTATTGGTTTGCCGTCGTCGAGTATTTTGATGCATTGATCAAAATTGAACTGATAATCCGTCAAATCATGTTTATATCTCGCGCATTTTGCTAACGAGAACCAAGCTGTCAGAGCGCGTGACCGATCGCTCGCAGACGCGATGGCTGGATTTATTTTGGTCATATCGGCGACCAAAGCATATTGATCGCTCAGACTGTTGTAGTAGTACAGACGCACTGCGGCCTCGAGTCTTTGCTCGATTGTTAGTAGTTGCGGGTGTTGCTTAAGTATTGTTGGAGCAATTGTAACTATCCAAAATTCGCATAGAACTATTGACAGGGCCGCGACTAAAGCGCATGAAAGCACGTTAAATGAGCGCGACTTGCCTGTGGTATTTGAGAAGTAAGCGTAGCTGGCTGCGATCAATGCAAATTGAATATAACAAACGATGGCCATTGGGCCAAATAGCCCTCCAAATGCGGCAGACCCATAATAGATTACTGGAAAGTATTTAAATAGGATTATCGGTGTAATCGCCGATAGCAATATGCTACAGGCAACTATGCTTTTCATGAGCTTAGTAGACAACTTCAGATATTTTTCTGTTTTATCAATAGTTCTGAGTTGCATGAGATGTACAGCCTTAGCCATTACTCTTGCCATAGGAGTTGTTAGATCTAGATTAGTGAAAAATAGGCATGTCATATAGGCCAAAGGTATCCCGAGCCATCCCATTCGGGCATCAAATACTAGGGTTTCTATCGCAATTCCCGAGCACACACCAAGCAACATCGACAGGGAGGTTGTTGCGATTTTTGTGTTAAAGGATAAACTTTGCTGCAAAGACATTATGAAATGGCCGGCGTATAAGACTGCCAAAAAAATAATCAAGGCGGAAAGGTTGTGTGTGCCATATCCGGATAAAGGAAGGCTTGCAGTTAGGATCACTAATGCAATAACATTGCTCGTGACGCGCTGTTGGTCTGGGTGATATCTTGTTGATGTTGCAGCTTCTGGATTTATATTGCGAAATACATCTATGGATGGTGCTCTGAAAGCCGCATCTTTTGCGAGCATTAGTGAGAGAAATTGTTCAAGATCAGACGAGAATTTTGAATAGTCTGGCATTGCATTTAAATGCTGAAGTATCAGGCGCACTTGATTTGTTTCTGTAAATGGTGGCGCTCCCGATATCATTTCATAAAGGACGCAACCCAGAGAGTAAATGTCGGATTGCGGCGTGATTTCTTGTCCCAGGCACTGTTCTGGACTCATGTAGCGTGGTGTTGCAAAATCGCCTAGTGGCCGCGTCAGAGCTTGAGTATTGTGCACTTCTTCATGGATCGATCGAGCGATCCCAAAGTCGACTACTTTTACAAAATCAGCACCAGATTCGGTACTGTCAATCATGATGTTGCTAGGCTTGATGTCGCGATGCACGATCCCATGCATGTGCGCATAAGAGAGGGCCTGGCAGATTTGCTCAAAAATACCCAATGCGCGTTCTTCGGTGAGTTTGCCTTCCCGCGCCAGCAGTTGCTGCAAGGTCTCGCCAGGCACAAAATCCATCAAGATATATGGCCGGCCATTTTTATCATTGCCAGGTTCGTACACCGCCGCAATGTGAGGATGCTCTAGCTGCATGGTCAGGCGGGCTTCTTGTTGAAAGCGCGAGACTGCCTCCGGATCTTGCGTTAGCTCCTTGCGCAAGAGCTTGAGCGCAAGGATCTGATCAATCGACTTATCGCGGACTTTCCATACATATGCCATGGCGCCCTCGCCGATTGGCTCAAGCAGCTCAAAACGATCGTCGAGATCGGGGCGGTCAAAGTCAGGCGCTGTTGCCTCTGCCGGTTTGACTTCCTCGGAAACTTCTGGACTCGCAACCAGCTCAGGAAACTCGATGAGTTCTGGTGACTTTAGCTTGAGATTTTCTGCTGTCATTGTTTATCGCCTCCTTCTTTCAAAGGAGTTTTGCCAAATTTCCATTCATAAAGATTAGTCAGCATTCGCTCTTTGCTCATGCCCGATCGCGCCTCACCATCTGCCGCGGGACGCAGGCAGGGCACAAAATCGTCTTCTGCCTGCAATTTATTCATGCACCCATCAATGAGTGTCATCAAATGCTTTTTGTCCCCCTCCAAGATTGCATTTTCAACCTGCAAATAGCTTGCTGCAATCGATCGTGATCGCTCCAGGGCGCTCTGGCCTGTGTGCCAATCATCAGCAAGGGGCTGCAAGAAAAGTCCCAAGTATGCGCTGTGCTGGCTTTGATCGATCAATTGGGCACATGTGTCCAATTTTTCTTGTGGTGGTACATATATCGGCCACAGGCCGCTTGATGGTCCGGTGATGCCCTGCGTGTATGCATTGGTCAGGAGAAAAAACTTTGCCAGCGGATATGTGCCGATTAGAGGCAACAGAATCGCATTGGTTATGATCAGTGCACGCGTCAATTTCGCCTTGGCCTGTTGCCTGCTCAATCGTGCGATGGGCTCTCCGGTTATTGTTGTCAGATTTAAAAAGCAAGCGACGATCAACATACCAGCCATAATGATCGCGTCTTTAGTCGTTGAGGCTATCAGTAATAATGGCCAGGCAAACCATGCCACCAGATTTGCTAGTACGCACGTGGTAATCACGGCAAATATGGCTATCCACAAATTGCTTAAGCGCATTTGCTTATTGGTCTTTTTGATTTGATATTGATGTGCTGCGTAATATAGCTCACTCAACTTTGCGCCGACCTTGGCGCGGTTCCCAATAAATGGAATGAGCAGAGATGCCAATATAATGAGCTCTTTAAATGGTGGCTCGCAGAGGCAACTAAAAGACATCAGTAGATCGCTCAGAGAAATATTTACAAAAAATGTGGCCAGATTTATCTTGAATGCATCTTTGAAAAAGGCAAATTGCGTGCCACGGCAGCAAAGTATTGCTAATGTGAGGCACAGCACTGCCTGCATCAACAAGTAGCCAGCCATGCCCATTGATTGAGCACACAGCGTCAGATTGATACAGACGCACGCTGCCGTGAGCAAGGCAAAAGTATGCTGTGGCACAGGATTCGAGAGGTCCTCGCCCTTCATATCATCAAGACTCAGATCTATCAGCCAATCGACTGACTGCACGCGCATTTGTGGATTTTTAGCCAGACAGAGAAATAATCTTGATCGAAGTGGAAAAGAGAAATGATTGAGTGCAGGAGATTGATTGAGATGTTGTAGGATCAGCCGCACCTGATTTGTTTCTGTGAATGGTGGCGCACCAGAGACCATTTCGTGCAGCACGCATCCCAGAGAGTAGATGTCAGATTGCGGCGTGATTTCTTGTCCCAGGCACTGTTCTGGGCTCATATAGCGTGGCGTTGCAAAATCGCCCAGTGGCCGCGTCAGGGCTTGAGTATTTTGCACTTCTTCGGGGATCGATCGAGCTATACCAAAGTCGACTACTTTTACAAAATCAGCACCAGATTCGGTACTGTCAATCATTATGTTGCTTGGCTTGATGTCGCGATGCACGATCCCATGCATGTGCGCATAAGAGAGGGCCTGGCAGATCTGCTCAAATATACCCAATGCGCGTTCTTCGGTGAGCTTGCCTTCTCGAGCCAATAGCTGCTGCAAGGTCTCGCCCGGCACAAAATCCATTAAGATATATGGCCGACCATTTTTGTCATTACCCGGCTCGTACACCGCCGCAATGTGAGGGTGCTCCAGCTGCATGGTCAGGCGGGCTTCTTGTTGAAAGCGCGAGACAGCCTCGGGATCTTGTGTCAGCTCCTTGCGCAAGAGCTTGAGTGCCAGGATCTGATCGATCGACTTTTCGCGCACCTTCCAGACATATGCCATGGCGCCCTCGCCCACCGGCTCCAGCAGCTCAAAACGATCGTCGAGGTCGGGGCGGTCAAAGTGATGCTCCAGGGCAGGCAAAATGGTCTTTTTGTCTTCGGACCCGTCTGTGACTCTAAATGCGACTTTTGATACGTCATTAGTTTTAATTTCATTGGCTCGGCTTTTGGCGCTGGTCATAAGCGTTTACCGGGTTGGGTGTTATTTATGCGAAATTGCGCTTTTAGACCTGGCCACTTATTTAGCTCTGCTTCGGGAAGTGTTTTAACAAAACGAGATATCATTTTTGAGATCTTTTGTTGAGTAAGATCGTCTTTGCCGCGACCAAGGCGCAGTAGACGCTTAATCTCTCGCTCTGGCGGCTGTTGCGCATAAGCTGCGGGATTTAATGCGATTTCTCTTTTTATCTGGTTTTGCAATATACTGATCATGCGGTCTGTATACTGCTCTATAGCAGCCGTATCATGTTGGATTGCGGCCAGTGAAATGCGTATCTCTAGTGCTCTCATGGCGTTTTCAAAATCTTTGCGTGTTGTGATTTCGTGTTTGGTCAAGAATCTATCAATCAAGCCTGGGATCGCAGATTTGTTGTTATGACCTTTCAGTAAATCTGAAGCTGTGTTGAGCGCTAGCCCGTCAGGTCTAACAAGATGTGGATTAAAGTAATAGAAAGTTGGCATGATGCCGAATGGTACTAACAGGCTCGCTAATAGTGTTAAAGAAGCGCATTTCAATTGCCTCGCTGTTAATTGGAAGTTTTCTTTAATATATGAATTGTGAGTACTGAAATATACCAGCGGCGATAACAGCAGTATCCCGAAAAAAAGGCAGATAAGTAGAAAGGGCTCAACAGATATGCTAATACTGATTTCGTGCATAAAGAGAGTCGCGCAAATAATGAATACAACAAATTGAGCCATCAATAATTTGAAATTGACATTTGAGGAAGTTTTAAACGCGGCTTTTTGCATTTTTGATAATACGAAAATAAGACAGGTGTGTATTTTTGAATCTGGCAGCCAGATTGCTGCTGAGATCAATGCAATCGCAGTAACCACCCAGCCAATAATTTCTGTCGAAGTTGAAATTATTTCCAGTCTTTGCAGTATGTTGAAAACACTAATTGCTCCTATATCAACGGCTAAGTAAAATAGGAGAGCGTGCAATGTATCTGCAGTAGCAGTAGTTTTTTGCAATGTGTTATTTTTTTCGTAGCTCATAGCTCCGCAGCCAAATGTAAGCAAACCCACTGCCAGAGAGGCAAAAAGGAAAAGATATGGTATCGATGTAAAAGGAGCTATCTGTATGATTAATGCTCCTATTCCGAGCAATGTTATTGCTGAGCACATCCTAAGCGAAGCTCGAAGGCCCACCATATAATAGTCTCTGGTATTCTCTGTAACTTCTGGAATGTGATCCAAGCTCTCAAGTCTGCATTCAAGATTTTTTTCTAGCATCATTGCCAGGATCGGTCCTACGCTTTTTGAAAAGTTTCGCAGGTTGGGAGCTTCGCTGAGATGCTGCATGATCAATCGAACTTGATTTGTTTCGGTAAATGGTGGCGTTCCGGAAATCATCTCGTGTAAGACACATCCAAGAGAGTAAATATCCGATTGGGCTGTCACTTTTTGTCCGAGGCATTGTTCGGGGCTCATATATCTTGGAGTTGCAAAATCACCGAGAGGACGGGTCAAAGCCTGCGTATTGTGTACCTCTTCATGGATCGAACGAGCAATGCCAAAGTCGACGATTTTCACAAACTCGGCACCTGATGTGGTGGTAGAAATCATTATGTTGCTCGGCTTTATGTCGCGATGCACCACTCCGTGCATGTGAGCATAAATGAGCGCCTGGCAGATTTGCTTGAAAATAACCATGGCGCGGTCTTCTGCAAGTTTGCCTTCTTGCTTTAAGAGTTGCTGCAGTGATTGGCCAGGTACAAAATCCATGAGGATGTATGGTCTGCCATCGAGGTCAAAACCTGGCTCATAGACAGCTGCAATGTGTGGATGTTGTAGTTCCATCGCCAAACGGGCTTCTTGTTGAAAGCGCGAGACTGCCTCAGGATCTTGCGTTAGCTCTTTGCGCAAGAGCTTGAGCGCAAGGATCTGATCAATCGACTTATCATGGACTTTCCAGACGTATGCCATGGCGCCCTCGCCGATTGGCTCAAGAAGCTCAAAACGATCGTCGAGGTCGGGGCGGTCAAAATTGTCGGCTTGCGATTGCTCACGCGCCCCGCCAACATTGGATTGCTTTTCCAAACATTCAGCATCCCCAACCTCTTTGAGCTCGCCTCTTTCAATCGCAGTTCTGCTGCAAATTGAGCGACCACCTCCAGCATCTGCGACTATCCCGGACTTTTTTTCGCCATCATCCACTGATGACCCATTGGCCACCTTGAGGCTTGGCATTGTGTCTTGCTTGATCTCGTCTGTGCTCATCCTACCTACAGATGCAAGGCTATCTAACCCTTTAATTTTCCCAAAATCCCGAATCTTACCCGTGGTGATGGGGGCTTTCCCTAGTACCACACATTAAATCCACCTGTCGAAAGCATTGCATTTGCTGGGCAGGGTATACAGGACAAGGAGCGATCACCCAAGTCCGATCCTCAAATCACTGAGCTAAAGCCGCACTGACAGTGGTGCCTTTACCCCAAATTGCTCCAGCGAGCAGATCGATCGCCGTTCTGAACTGTATATCCTCTGGCGCCTGGTATTCTGCGCCTACAGGGTTAGCAATTGCGATATCGGGGGTGATACCACGCCCTTGCGCTGCATATGCCTCGCGCGACATCGCCTTTGATTGCAGCAGACTTTGATAATCCTGTGCTTTGCCATCGCCGACCCATAGTCCATTTGGGCGAATTACCCGTCCTACAGTGACATCGACCGTGCAACCGTTGCTAAAGCAGTAGCTCTGCTGAAAAATACCTTTGCCATGGGTGCGCTCCCCTACAAGCAGGGCCAGTTTGTTGTCTTGGAGGCTAGCGGCAAAGATTTCGGCGGCGCTGGCTGTGCCCCTGTCCACGAGCAATACGATTGGCTTACCGGCAAAAATGGCTGGGAGACGAGATTTGCTTTTAGAAGAATACGAGCTTGACGGCAGTCGCTTGCGAAAATCCAGCGTGTGCATCCTTTCTCGGGCTGCTTTGAGGGCTATTTTGTCGCTTTCCCAGACCCATGTTTCTTGTAGCTTGGTAGGTAGCAGTGTATAGCAACGATCGTATGACTCTTTGCCGCAGCGGACTACGTCTATCGCCACCGCCCCCTGCTGCATCACCAGACTAAGGCAGTCGACCACTGTTTCGATCTGCCCTCCACCATTTCCCCTTAGATCGATGATCATCCCGCGCGCACTCCCGACCTGCGCGATTGCTTTTTGCATCAGGTTGAGGGTTTGATCATCTGTAAAACTCTCCAGTCGTAAATAGGCGATATCTGCAGGCAGCATTCGACTCTGCACGGTTTGCCAGATTATCGTCTCTCGTTTAATCGCGACCTTGTAAATGCCGTTAGCCCCCATGAGGGTCATATCGATCTGGGATGGAGCTTGTGTTAGCAGGTCGCCAACCTGTAGGTAGTTTTTATTGGTGAGATCGGTGTCACCGATCGCCATCATTGTGTCGCCCGCTTTGATACCCACGAGATCCGCAGGGCTGCCCGGATTGGTTCGTACGATGTGCACAGGTACCGTCTGGCTCATGCGGATGCCGATCCCTTTGTATAAGTGGTGCCATTCGCGGTCTCGCTGGCGACTCTCGGTGCTATTGAATGGCCGAGTAAATGGATCGTTGAGGTTAGCTATAGCTAGCTCCAGGCAGTCTACGGCGTCCTGATTTGTTTTGATTTTGCTGTCGAAACAATGTTCGTAGCGTGCCCAGTCACGGGTCTTTGAGATGTCATAAAAACGCGAGCCAATACACTCCCAGGCTTGATGGTAAAAATCAGTTGGTGATACTACCGGAATAGTCGAGTACTGCGGATCGGCGGGGCTCCAAATGGTTATGAAGCTGGATAAGAGCATGCAGCCGATGGCGATGGGTTTGTGAAGCATTGGTTGGCTCTTGTGATTGTTTAGATTGGCCGTTTGTTAGAAATGTCGCGCAATTTGCGGCACTTGACAAGAGGGTTTTACCCTAAAAAATCATGAAATCTTTGCTTAGCAATGGGACCAGGCGCGGTCGCGTGGTCTAGACTGGGCGGATCGTATATTTTCTGCTCTGCGTGCGAGGTCAATCATGCGCCATCCTAACGTTCCCGAATCCTTAGAAGGCTGGTGGATTCTCCACCGCATGTATTCTTTCGACCGCATTGCATGGGATAGGCTCGATGCCGGCGAACGCAAGGAGATCGTGGCCGAGGCCGTCAAGGCATTTGAGAGCCTCAAACACAATGATGCCGATTGCGGCCTGGCCCAGTTGCTAGGGCACAAGGCCGATTTTATGATCACGCATTATGCTCGTAACTACGAAGGGCTGGCTCATGCGCAGATAGTCGTCGACAAGCTGCGCCTATCTGAGTATCTGATGCCTGCGCTTTCGTATGTCTCGGTCTTGGAGCTAGGCATGTACGAAGCCACCGCCAAGATCCATGCCGCTCTGGCACAACGTGAGCTTAAAGCCAATACCCCTGAATGGAACGCCGCTTTTGACGAAATGGTCGCCGAGCAAGGCAAGAGCCCGCATTTTGGTGGTCGTTTGTGGGCGCGGATCCCGCAACGTCGCTATGTCTGCTTTTATCCGATGGACAAAAAGCGTGGCGAACAAGTCAATTGGTATACGCTGCCTTACGAGGAGCGCGGCCGCTTGATGCTTGATCACGGCAAGATCGGCCGTACTTATCATGGCCAGGTGACGCAGGTTATTTCTGGTTCGATCGGCTTTGACCAGTATGAGTGGGGCGTGGACCTCTATGCTGATGATCCGATGGTATTTAAAAAATTGATCTATGAGATGCGCTTTGACGAAGCCAGCTCCAAGTATGGTCATTTTGGCGATTTTTATTCGGGCGTCCAGTTTAGTCTGGATCAGTTGGAGACTTATCTGGATGGCACGGGTGTGCCTGCATTAAATGCTGAGGTCTTGCAGCCGGCGTAGAGCTGTTGATCGAGCTCGCGAACGTTGTTTAGTGTACTGCCCCCATTGGTTGATTAATGATGGGGGCAGTGCTTTATTTTTGACCCAATTTTGCGATCTTTTTGTATACCGGACAGTCCAAGTCATGGGCGCCCGGCAAATATCCAGTACTCATCAAAAACTCATTGACTATTTCACCACCCGTGAAGCGAAAGGTCTTTTTAAAAATCTTGACCCATTGGTCTTTGCTCTTTGGATGCAACTCGTCCAACCAGGCCTTAAATGACCCATGATCCTGCTGCAACCGCAAGATCGCCTGCGCATTTTCAATCGCTGCATTTATTTTCAAGCGATTTCTTATTATCCCTGCATCATTCATCAATCTTTCGCGGTCTTTCTCTTTAAATGCCGCCACCTTTGTCACATCAAAGTCAGCATAAGCCGCGCGAAATGATGCTTCTTTTTTCAGGATGGTTTCCCAGCTCAATCCCGCCTGATTTATCTCTAAAATCAGACGGCAAAATAGCTCATTATCGTCCTCGATCGCAAACCCATATAGATGGTCGTGATAGGCCTTGTGCAGCGCGAGACGGTCACCGCTCATGGCTTTGAGTGCTTTGCAGTATGACATCAGGGTTGTACTCCATTAAGCCGACCACCGGCAAACTCAGCTCTAAACTCGCGCAAATCTATCTCGCTCTGCCATTTTTTAAGGCAATTTTCTAGCAGCTTTTTAAGAGCCAATTTTTGGCTTCGATCCATTGAGATTGGTGTCACAAAATCTTTGTACCGCAAAAAATCACCAGCCTTAAAACTCTTATCTGCGCGACGGTCGACCGCTGAGATCGGCGAAGCCAAAAGCCCATCAGCAAAGCAAGTCAGATAGATCAACCGGCTATCTAGATCCTGAGCCGACATCCGCGTGCCTTTTGCTATCGGCCGCACCACCTGTGCCACCTGCACTAGATTGCGATCATAATCAAAACGCTCTCTAGAGCTGCTCCATTTTTGCAAGGCCTTTTTTACCTCGGTGTCTGCCATTGCCTTATGCGTGGAGTCAATTGGCAAGCCGCATTGGAGATCGGCGTAATGCAAGATAGCGTCTCTTTTGATATCGCATCTGGTGATATGTCCTACCGCAAGTGATGGTACTGGCAGGCATTGATCGATCTGGTCTGTCGGCATCACCGGCCGTGATGCGACATCTGTCACAGTAACAATCTGCCCCTTGGCGATGGGGCGGTTGGAAATGGTGAGAAATTTTGGCCGCATCATCGCAGGTGATGAGGATGGTTGACTGGGATGGGCCAAAGCAGGTGCAATGAAATTGGCAAAAAATGCAAAGGCTGTTAGAAAAAACGCAAAGAACCTTATTGTGGGCACGCAAGACATTATTACTTGGCCTTGAGATCGTGTTGCATCAAAAGCTGCCCTTTTTGGATTGCAAACTTGCATTGACGCCCCACCAGATGCTCTTTTGTCGACATCGCATCAATTGGCGTCCCCTTGCTCGCTATCTCAGCCGTCGTCAGGTCTTCGGCGACGATCGCCTGATCTGCCGGCACATCCCTTGTCGCAATTATGACTGAGGCTGTCGGACCAGGCCCTTTGGGCATCTCATCTATTGTCAGTCTCTGGAGCATTTCTGGCGTATAGGGCTGATCTATGTCGCGCACCCCGATGATATTGCCGGTCGTAATATCATAGGCGGCCCTTTGCTCTAGGATGTTTGCCCATGGCGCGGCGTCGGCCGGCATCGAGGAGCCGGGGATCTCTTTCATAACCACATCATCAGCAGTGATGATAGTACCTGTTTTTATATCGCGTAGCGCATAGCCTACGTGCTTGACGGGATCGTTTTCGTGCTCCTGATGCAAATTGGCACATCCACTGATAGATAATGTGGAGAGAAATATCACGGGTGTGAGAAAAGCGGCAAGATTTTTCATAACAGCATTTTAGCACTATGTCTCAATTGATCTGATTGGCAATTTAGCGCGGCTGCGCCTCCAGGATCTGGCCACGCGGTGGATCACAGACCAGCCCACTTGCTGTAGCAAATCGCGTTCGATAAGACCGCCGGTGGCTGCCGGACACCGGTATAAAAACAATAAAGTGCAAATGCGGCGCACTGGCAAATCCCGAGTGCCCAGACTGACCGAGCACTTGTCCAGTCCTGACGACCTGGCCCAATCTGACCGTACAGCTCCCTGCGGTCAGATGCACATAGTCTGCGTATGACCCATCGACGTGCTTGACCGTGACATAATTGGCACATTTTTCGTAGCGCTGCTTGTCGTTACCGCCCTCGGTAGAGTCGTCTTTTATCGCCACCACTATGCCATCCCTGGCCGCAAGTACCTGAGTCCCGTCCGGCATCTCAAAATCAATTGCATTTTCTCCATCGGACCCCACCTGATGGCTAAATTTCCCTCCATATCCCTGCATCACCTTGTGCGCCGTCCCTGCCGCAAAAGGCAGCGCATACACATAGCTGTCGTCATGCCGCCCGCCGCGCAGGCCGATCCGCCATGAATACTTGTAATCGTAGCGATAGCGATCGTTTGGGTCGACGATGTCGGCATTGAGTACGCATATAGGCTTGCGCAGGTTTTGGGGCGGAGTGCGGATCTCGATGGTATAGGGCACCGATCGGTCCAGCCGCATATTTTGGGCTGTACACTCCAGATCAAAGGTGCACTCGGTCACCGTCAGTGGATAAGCCCAGATATCTACGTGATTGCCAACGGTACGGTCTCTGACCTCCATCACCGGGTTTTGGCGTACCTGAGTCTGAGTGCTGAGCTGGGCTGAGGCCTGGGGAGAAATGCAAGAAAAAATGATAGCCGCTGCAAGGGGATACAGGGTCAATCTAATATTGCTTGGAAAAATCATGGATTTATCTTACCCGCTTCCATTTTGTCTTGGCCGCCTTTGCAGCGATCGCCTCATCGGTGGGACGGCGAAATGGCGAGAAGCAAAGTCCCCAAGCGCAGCCAAAGACAAACCCACCGATGTGAGCCAGATAAGCGATGTGGGGCGAGACGAGACCCGGAAATAAATGTTTGTGCGAGATAAAAAGATAAAGGCCTTGCATACCGAACCAGGCGATCAGATAGAGCAAGGCAGGCACTTTGAGACGCAAATATATGCCCTGCGCCGGTGAAAACACTGTGTTTACCTTAGCGTCCGGAAAGAGCACGATGTATGCGCCAAGCAGCGCAGAGATTGCGCCGGAGGCACCAATTATGGTTTCACTCTGCCAGTGCGTAAAATATCCCTGCACTAGATTGGCAAATACGCCTGCCGCAATAAAAAAGATAAGGAAGTGGATGCGTCGCATCTCGTCCTCGACATTGTCGCCAAATATATAAAGAAAGAGCGCATTGCCTACCAGGTGCATGATCGAACCATGCAAAAAGATGGCAGTCACTAGCGTTGCGGCATTGTGTTGAGAAAAATGATCTATGAGCAGATGCGGATTGAAGCCCCAGTTGGCAATCAGCGATTTTGCATCGCCATAAAAAGACTGGTAGATGAAAATGCCCGCCATTATGACGAGCAGAGTGATGGTGACGTCGGGTACGTTGCGGGTTGGATTGTCGTCTGAGCTTGGGGCAAACATGCTATTACCCTTGTAGTTTGTGAGTGCTGGCAGATTTTGGGCGGTCGATATCTCTATAATCCATACGGCGTAAGGGGTTTTTGCTTTGCGCACAGATTATTTAAGAAATACGTCAATCGCTGGTTTGTTAAAGGCATAATTGTGCGAAGGTATGAGTCGCATATTTTTGTATTGTGCCTGGAGCGGTGCAAATCGGTTCGGACCAAACTGTGGCATATCAAAGTCCAATTCTACTTTTTTAGGGGCGAACAGCTGGCTCAGGTATTGGACCTGGCGCTCGTTTACGGTGTTTGTGTGTAGTTTGATCGAGTCGAGGCTTTTGAGCTCTGCTAGTTTTGGAAGCACTTGTTTGTCATCTGGCAAGTTGATGCTGAGATAGCGCAAGCGCTTGTTTGCTAGTATGGCTGGTAACACTCTTTCGAGGGGCACGTTTTCGGCGGTTTCGGGAAGGCTCAAAAAAAGCAGGTCTTTGTCCTTTAGTATTTTTATCAAGTTGGCCTCGCTTAGATTGGAGCCGTCTAGAAAGAGAGAGTCCAGCCCTTTAAGCTCGGCGATGTCTTTGCTGACTTGATCGCCGATTTTGCTGCGAGTATAGCCAAGTCGCTTTAGCTGGGTCCAGGTCTTTAATACCTGCAGAGAATCCAGCTGGGCTTTAGAAAAGGAGATTGTGGTCAAACAGTCTGGATTGATCCTTGGGAGCAGGTTTTCGGCAAGCCCTGGATCTTCGTCGACCGCAAGGCCGACCTGGTATCCGTAAGGGATGATGAAGCGGCCATGCGCCGGGCCACCTAAAAATCTTTTGGTCTTATTGCTATAGGTGATTTTGCCTATCTCATAATGTGGTGGCAGATCAAATGTCCAGTATTTTTTGCCGTCTATCGTGCGTAATTGCCCAATCCTAGTCTTGTCCGCTAAAAATTGCTCGCGTTCCTGCTCGATTAATTTGTCCTCCATTCTGATAGGATCGTTTTGGTGAGTTTTGTTTTTTTTATTTCTCGTCTTTTCGTATTTATTCACTGCATTGTCCAGGTCGCCTGGTTTGACGTCCGCCAGGGTCCCGGATGCATGGATTGTAATATCGGGATCGGACCTTTTTGTGATGTGGTGCTGATTTGCTATGGCAAGACCTGCCAGCCCTGCAACAAGCAATCCGCCTACGACGATGGGCATTAGGGAGGCTCTGAGATCAGGCGTGTGGTAAGCATTTTTTTGCTTAATATCGGCTCTGCCTTCAAGTTCTACATGCGCAAATTGCAGAGCCTTAGCTTCTAGCAGTTTTTCGCAATCTACTGCTAGCTCGCTCATGTTTTTGTATCTTTTGATAGGGTGCTTTTGCAGACAATGCGAAATGATAGCCTCTAGATCCGGTGGCATCGTCAATCCCGTTGCACCGCTCAGAGTTGGCAAATCTGACCCCTGATGCATTTCTGAAAGATCGGAGTACTCTTGGGCGTCATAAGGCGGCCGACCCGTCAGACACTCAAAGAGCGTGCATCCAAGACTATAGATATCCGACGAAGCCGTAAGATTGTCACCTCTAAATTGCTCCGGGCTCATATAAAACGCACTGCCTACGATTTCGCCTTCGTTCTGAGCGCTTTCATCCTGTGCCATGGTCTGCGAAATGCCAAAATCGAGGATTTTGACGCCTATATCGCCGTTATTGTTGATTTGTGCCAGCATGATGTTGCCGGGCTTGAGATCTCGATGCACTATATTGTGGCGGTGCGCGTAGGCGAGTGTGCGGGCTGCTTGTGCTGTCAATAACAGTGCGGCGCCCATGCTCAACGGGCCAAATCGCTCCAGGTATTGCTCCAGCGTGATCCCCTGGATCAATTCCATAGCTAAGAAAGGCAGTGCGTTTTGGTGCAGCCCCAGGTCGTAGATTTTGCAGATGCCCTCGTGATTGAGGCTGTTTAAGATGCGAGCCTCGTTTTTAAACATCTGCCAGCTGGCTTCTGATACCATTTCGGGCATCAAAAACTTGATCGCGCACGGTCTGGTTAGTACATTGTGTCTGGCACCGTATACTTTACCCATGCCACCTTCGCCGATCTGCTCGAGCAACTGATACGCACCGCCTATGGTTTGTCCTGGCTGGAGGCTCATCATCGCGCGTGTGCTGTCGTTTGCAATAAAAGTCTGAGTGCGGCTAAACATGCGCGTCTTGTTTTGTTGCACCATTTGGGTGCGCGCGATGTTTTTTTTGCGGTCTGCGTCGGTCGGCACCACTATCGATGTCAGATCGTGAGCGACGGTTGGGCTGTTGGGTGTAATCGAGCTATCGCATTGACATCTGGTGGAGGCAAAGAGAAATGATGTGAGGCTGCCGGAACGACTGGCAGGATTGGGTTTGCGTTTTTTGCATCGTTTGCAGGTCTCGCTTGCATCTCCCTTGCTACGCGCATTGATCCGTGGCGCATCGCACAGGCAGTGCATCGAGGCAAAGAGAAATGACACATCTGAGTCTGAGGCCGCTTTGGGTAAGACGGGCATCATGCATTTTTTACAGTATTTGGATTTATCAGTATTGATTGCCATCACTGCACCATATGCGATGTGGGTGCCTGACTGCGTGTTGACACATGCAGTGTTGGATACTTGCGCTCAAGGGAGTGCAGGTCCTCAAACTCGTATCTAGGCGAGATATAGGATATCTCGACCCGCTTGCCAGGCAGAGCCTTGACTATAGACTCCACTTGCTGTCTGCCTATGATGTCCGTCTCAAATCTTACGGCACGGATATTGGAGCACTTTGCGATCTTATCTATGAGATGTTTGTCTTGCGGCAGGCTGATCTCCAAAGTCACCAGCTTTTTGTTAGCCAGTATCGTCGGCAGTATCGCTGCTAGTCCTCCCTCAATTTTTATATCGTCTAAGTGCAGATATGTGTATGGGTGGCCCTCCAGCATCTTTGCCAATTTCTCTCCTGATGCGCTGCCTCCCCTCAAAAATAGGGTCTGCAACTGTCGCATGGCACCGATTGTCTCGAGCAGCTTGTCTGTCAGTTGTACAGTATGCAGCGACAGCGCTTGCATCTTTTTAAATCTTGATAGCAATTTGGGTTCTTCGAGATCGACAGTAAATAAAAATAGACTCAGTACGCAATCAGGGTTTAGGCGTTGCAATAAGGCTCTGCTTCGCTCCGCGCTGCATTGGGAGATCTCAACGGCAATCATCCTATCCTGCGGCACGGTCGTCACCTCTGTAGATGAATGACTCACCTGCACACCATCATCTCCAGCCCATGTGAGCTTTGCTACCTGCAGACGCCTGGGAAAATCAAAGGCCCAGACTTTTTTGCCCTGCACTACTTTTGGTGCGCCCAGCACTGAATTTTGCGAGATGAATGAGGTCAGTTCAACCACTGCTTCTTCTCTCGAGATCGAAGGGCCATCTGCTGGCTTTGCCTCGATCATATAGGCATTGTTGGCTAGTACCATAGAGTCTGTACTGGGCTTGCTAGAGGCAACTTTGGGCACTGGTTGCTTTGCGGACATCCCAAAATATCCTGCCACCATTGTTCCGCATACAAGCACCATTAGAGCGATTATAACCAGCGCAGCCTTATTAGCGGTGGGTGCGTCTGTCCTCTCCTCATCATGATTGGTCGACTCTACATGAGCAAACTGCAGGGGGCGTTCTAAGATGAGCTTTTCGCAATCGACTGCGAGCTCGCTCATGTTTTTGTATCGTTTGAGCGGATGTTTTTGCAGGCAATGCGCCAGGATTGCTTCTAATTGCGGAGATGCCTTGATATCAGTGACAGCAAAGATCGACGGGACATCAGCGCTCTGGTGCATCTCGGACAGATCGTCATAAGCCTCCTCCACATATGGCGGCCGTCCCGTCAGGCACTCAAAGAGCGTGCAGCCCAGACTGTAGATGTCCGACGCAGGCGAAAGCTCATCTCCGCGAAACTGCTCGGGACTCATGTAGTATGCGCTGCCTACTATCTCACGGTCTTTTTCAGTCATTTCTCCCTGATTTATGGTCTGTGATATGCCAAAGTCCAGGATCTTGATGCTCGCGTCGCCATTTGATCTGCTGTAGATCATGATATTGGCCGGCTTGAGGTCGCGATGGATGATGTTGTGACGGTGTGCATAAGCAAGAGTGCGCGCTGCTTGGGCGATGAGTTGGAGGGCCGCGCCGGTCGAGAGGGGGCCGTGGCGCGTCAGATAATCTTCGAGCGTGATGCCCTCGATGAGTTCCATAGAGAGAAATGGCAGGGCTTTTTGGTGGAGGCCGAGGTCGTAGATCTTGCAGATGCTCTGGTGGTCCAGGCTATTGAGGATCTTGGCCTCATTTTTGAACATTTGCCAGCTACGTTCGGTGACTAGCTCGGGCAGTAAAAATTTGACGGCGCAGGGCCGATTAAGCACAGTGTGCGTGGCCTTAAAAACCAAACCCATGCCGCCCTGGCCGATCTGGGTGTCTAGATGATAGGTCCCGCCGATGGTCTCGCCCGGCGAGACGCTCATCATGGCGCGTGCACGGCTGTTGGAGACGAGGGCTTGAGTACGGTTGGCGATTCGTGTGCGCTGTCTTTCGCGCTCCAGAGGGGAGGGGCGAATGATGGATGTAAGGCCGTGCTCTTTGCTGGGCTCTAGCTTTGTCGCTATTGGACCGGCGGCTCTGGCGGACTTGCCGCATTGGCAGCGGGTGGCGCTAAAGAGAAATGCTGTGAAGCTTTCCGGGCGGCTGTTGGGATTGGGGCTGCGCTTTTTGCAGATCGGACAAAATTGTGGAATTGCATTATTGGCCTCCATACGCGGGGCGTGGCAGAGGCAATGCAATGATGCAAAAAGAAAAGAGGTGTCCGACAGCTCCTGGCTGCGCGGCAGTATTGGCATCATGCATCGTTTGCAATATTGGGGGGTGGGGAGCATCTAGCGCCTATATTTGCGGCATCTCCAATATTCCCGGGTTTTGAGCTTTATATAGAGGGGTGCGTGCTATTTTGCAAATCTCCCACATGTTTTAAGTCAACCGTGGAATAATCTGACCATGTCACATAATTTGCCACCCAAATCGCCCTTTGGCGCTCGCAATCCTTCCCTCTACCAGCTCAATACCAGGGTCTGGCTGACCGAGATAAGGCAAAACGGGGCACTCAAAGCGACCCTCGATGACCTCGATCTTTCTACCCTCCCGCATCGCTTTGACTGGTACTGGTTTCTCAGTGTCTGGCAGACCGGGGAGACCGGCCAGAGCATCAGTCGGCAGCATCCAGGCTGGCTCCAGGAGTTTCGCCGCACCCTGCCCGACCTTGCCGAGCGCGATATCGCTGGGTCAGGCTTTGCCGTCACCGCTTATAACTGCCATAAAGACCTCGGTGGCAACGCAGCGCTGGCGCGCCTCAAAGACCGTGTGCATGCATTAGGCTCACGACTGATGCTCGATTTTGTCCCTAACCACATGGCTATCGACCATCCCTGGGTCAACGAGCATCCCGATTATTTCATACAGGGCACCGCGGACGATATCGCCGCCGCACCGCAAAACTACATTGCTCTCACTCTGGATAATGGCGATCAAAAGATCTTTGCTCATGGCCGCGATCCGTATTTTGATGGTTGGTGCGACACTTTGCAGCTCGACTATGCCAATCCCGCCTTGCAGGATGCGATGATCGCCATCCTCCTCGATCTTGCCGATCGGTGCGACGGATTGCGCTGCGATATGGCGATGCTGGTGCTGCCCGAGATCTTTGAGCGTACCTGGGGACGTGCGTGCGAGCCATTCTGGTCGCGCGCGATCGCTGCCGTCAAGTCCAGGCGTCCTGATTTTTGCTTTATGGCGGAGGTCTATTGGGATCTCGAATGGGAGCTACAGCAGCAAGGCTTTGACTATACCTATGACAAGAGGCTATACGACCGTCTCAGGGAGCGGCAGGTGCACGCCGCTCGCGAGCACCTCTATGCTGGCGTCGACTATCAAAAACACATGGTCCGTTTTTTAGAAAACCATGACGAGGCTCGCGCCAGCGTCATTTTCCCTCATGAAATGCAAAAGGCTGCCGCTGTCATCAGCTATCTGGCGCCGGGGATGCGTTTTTTTCATCAAGGGCAATTTGAGGGAAAGCGTATCAAGATCTCTCCGCATCTGGTGCGTGGTCCTGAGGAGTCTGTGGATCAAAATATCCGTGCATTTTACGCGGGATTGCTCGAGGCGCTGGATGGCGAAGTGGTGCGAAATGGAGACTGGCGACTATTGGCTGGTAACAGTGCCTGGCAAGGCAATTTTACCAATGAGGATTTTATCGCCTATGCCTGGAGCGCACCGGGTTCCGACATCATAGAGCGGCTCGTCGTGGTCAATTATGCACCGCACCATAGCCAGTGCTACATTCCCATACCGCTGGGCAACTACCAACAAAATGTCGTCGTCCTCAAAGATCAGCTTTCTGACCGGATTTACGAGCGCAATGCCTGGCAGATGCGCGATCCGGGCCTATATGTGGAGCTCGGGCCATGGCAGGCGCAAATATTTAAACTGGAGTCGGCACTGCAATCGCAAGCACAAAAGCAAACAGTAGGAGGTAGTAACGGTCATGGTCGATAAGTGGAAAAAAGTAAGACGCGCAGAGATCGACCGGCTCGAGCAAACCAGTGAAGGCGAGAAAAATTGGAAGAAATGGGGTCCATATCTGAGCGAACGCCAGTGGGGCACCGTCCGCGAAGACTACAGCACCAATGGCGATGCGTGGAACTATTTTACTCACGATCAGGCGCGCTCCCGTGCTTATAGATGGGGCGAGGACGGCATTGGCGGCATCTCTGACGAACACCAGATCTTGTGTTTTTCGCTGGCATTGTGGAACGGCTGCGATCCTATTTTGAAAGAGCGGCTCTTTGGCCTGAGCAATAGTGAGGGCAATCACGGCGAAGACGTCAAAGAGATCTATTACTACATTGACAGCACGCCTACGCACTCGTACATGAAATATCTGTACAAATATCCACAAAAACCCTTTCCCTATGCCGATCTAGTCGATACCAACCGGGCGCGCAGCAAGACAGATCTCGAGTACGAGCTCATCGACACCGGAGTCTTTGATGATGACGCGTATTTTGACGTCTACGTCGAGTATGCCAAGGCCGATACCCACGATATGTGCATCAAGATCACTGCCTACAATCGCGGTGACAAGCCGGCACCACTGCATATACTGCCGACTCTGCTATTTCGCAATACCTGGAGCTGGCACCACAGCAAGCAAAATGGTGCCGCGGCACACTGCAAGCCGGAAATGCACAGGATCGCTGGTCCTAGTGGCACTTCTGTCGTGCACACACACCATAATGATCCACTCTTTCAAGAGACCATGAAAGATTATTATTTGTACTGTGAAGGCAATGTACCGCTGCTCTTTTGCGAGAACGAGACCAACAATCAGCGCCTCTTTGGCAGCGAGAACGAGTCTGCTCACACCAAGGACGGTATCGGCAACTATGTCATCTATGGTGATCGCGAGGCTTGCGACGTCAATGGCCAGGGCACCAAGGTCTCGCCGCACTATGATCTGACTATCGCTACCGGCAGCTATAAGACTGTCAAGCTGCGCCTGTGCAAGCTCGCGCCTGATGTGCTCACCGCACCATTTGCCGATTTTGACAAGATCATGGAGGTCCGTCTGGGAGAGGCCGACGACTTTTACAACAGCATCTATACAGATGAGCTTGCTCAGGATACCGAGCGCCGTCGCATCTATCGCAAAGCCATGGCCGGCATGCTCTGGTCCAAGCAGTATTTTTATTATGACCTCGATCGCTGGCTCAAGGAGCATAATGGCGGCTTTCTCGGCGACTTTAACGCCTCCCGGACTCAGCGCAATAACGACTGGTACCACATGTACAACGACGACATCATCTCGATGCCGGACAAGTGGGAGTACCCGTGGTACGCCGCATGGGATCTAGCCTTTCACACCATTCCTTATGGCACCATCGACATCGACTTTGCCAAGGAGCAGCTCGACCTGATGCTGCGCAACGACTACCAGCACCCTAACGGCCAGTTGCCCGCTTACGAATGGAATTTTAGCGACGTCAACCCACCCGTCCATGCCTTTGCCACCATGGAGACCTATCTCTTTGACAAGGAGAGGCGCTCGGGACAGGGGGACATAGATTTTCTCAAATACGCCTTTACCAAGCTCATGGTCAACTACGGCTGGTGGATCAACCGCAAAGACCCGACGGGGCGTAATGTCTTTGAAGGGGGATTCCTCGGGCTGGACAACATTGGTGTATTTGACCGCAGCGCGCCTCTGCCGACAGGCGGCCGATTGGAGCAAGCCGACGGCACGGCCTGGATGGCCTTTTTTAGCCAGCAGATGCTGCGTATAGCCATCGAGGTGGCTATGCATGATCCTCTCTATGAGGAAATGGCAGTGCGCTTTTTGCAGCATACATTGTGGATTGCCGGAGCCATGGACAGGGGCGATGAGAGTCGTGACTCTCTCTGGGACGACGACGATGGTTTCTTTTATGACGTCATGCGCTTGCCTGATGGATCTGCGACCAGACTCAAAGTACGATCGATGGTCGGGCTCTTGCCACTGGCGGCAGTGGCAGTCATCGAAGAGTCTTACATGGACAAATTGCCGTTCTTTAGCAAGCTCAGCAATGACTTTATGGCGCGGCATCCTGAGCTCTGCTCGCAGATACATCTGCCGTCCAAGCCGGGCGTGGCCAACAGGCGCATGCTTGCTGTGGTCAGCCGCGACAAATTGCGCCGCATCCTGCATCGCATGCTCGACGAAAACGAGTTTCTCAGTCCTTACGGCATCCGCTCTCTATCGGCCTATCATCGCGATCATCCATTTGTGTACAAGCTCGGCGATACCGAGTTTAAGGTCGAGTACATGCCCGGCGAGTCGGACAATGGCATGTTTGGCGGTAATAGCAATTGGCGCGGGCCGATATGGATGCCCGTCAACTTTTTGATCGTCAAAGCTTTGTATTTGTATTACAGCTATTATGGCGATGACTTTATGATAGAGTGCCCGACCGGCTCCGGCAATATGATGAACCTCATGCAGGTCGCCAACGAGATCTCCGATCGTCTGACCAAGATTTTTCTCCCTGACGAGGACGGGCGTCGTCCTGTCTATGGCGGCGCCGAAAAATTTCAGACCGATCCGCACTTTAAAGACCACATACTCTTTTACGAGTATTTTCATGGAGACAATGGTGCCGGCCTCGGTGCCAGTCACCAGACCGGTTGGACAGGCTTGATCGCTCGTATGATGCGTCTCGAGACCATTTTGACCGAGGAGATGCTATTGTCTCCCCGTGCCGGTCACAAGGCTCGCAAGGCCTTGATGGCCCACTGGAACGAATAGGTCCAGACATAGAGACAGGTGAGATTCATGCTGCGTCCGCCAATGCCACTGCGGCTGGCAGTTGGCCGGCTTCTTCGAGATGTGCGAGAAAGGCCATCAGTCTGATCTCGTCCTGTTTTAGACCGGTACGTCTCTTGAATGGCTTCAATGATGATTCCAGGTCACGCATGATCTGCGTCAGGGTCTCTGCCTCGGCTGCCGCCAGCAATGCCGAGTGTATGTAGCTCCGACGACAGACGGCAGGAGTATTGTTTAATGCTGCCGCGGCAAGCTTGACGCCCTCGGTGATATAGCGCTTTTTTGCAGTTTTTGATAGACCGTCGGCCATCGCGCAGAGATGCTTAAATGCTACGAGAGATCCGCGCCATGTCCTAAAATCCTTGGCTGTCACAGGATTTTTAGAGATCTCGATCAGATAGGCATTGACGTCTGCCGATGTAACAGGGATGATCTCGCCTGCATGATTGGGATAAGAAAAGAGAAACTCGCCATCGGATTTTTCGCAGTCTTCGATGACTGCCGCCAATCCTTCGTCATGGCATTGCAACTGGACTTGCTTGCCTGATTTGCCTTTAAAATCAAGGGTGATCTCGCTTTTGTTGCATGTGACATGGTCGGAGGTGAGAGTGGTGGCACCACGACTATCGTTTGCCTCCAGATATTGCTTGTTGCCTATCCGGATGCAGGCCTTGTCGAGGAGGCGCACCACAGCCGCCACCACGCGTCGTTTTGTGAGCTCGTCTCCCACCAGGTCGATCTGCACCTTTCTCCTGATCGTAGGCAACAGGCTGCCAAACTCCTTGAGCCTGCCGTACTTGTGCAAGGAGCTGGCTTCATGCCACCTCGGATGATATATGTACTGTTTGCGACCGGCGTCATCAAAGCCCGTTGCTTGTATGTGACCGTCTTGGTCCATGCAGATCCAGACCTCTCGCCAGGCAGGTGGTATCACGAGGCTAAGGATGCGGTCTCGGATCTTTTTGTCCGTAATCGCTCTGCCGTTCGAGTCGATGTATTTAAAGCCTTTGCCGCATTTTTTGCGGGTAAAGCCGATACTAAAATCCTGTATATAGATCAGTTGTGCTTGCGCAGCTCGTCCTTGCAGATCGTGCATATTTTGGCTCCAAAATATCTGGATTTATCCCGGCAACCTGACTTGCTAAGCTCTCTGAGGTTCCATTGAATGTGGATTTTGTCTTGGGTTTATTTTGTCGATTTTGTGTTTAGTCAGTTGTGGGGCGCAGATGCCCAATCGCTGTATGGATGAGCGATGCACCATGGTTACTTTTTGGTTACCGGTCATCTGACCGATGGCCGCTTTGCGATTTATCACCTTTTTGGGGGATTATCAGCTCGCCTTGCGACGATACGATGGCAATACACCCTGACACTGAGGCCGCATATGCAAATTAAGCTCGAGCAATTTGAGTGCAGATCGCTGCTAGGTCGATTGCTCCTATGTTTTAACCATAAGCTACCAAAGATAAATGACTGTCATGATGCAGTGCGCCATGCTCCTGCGAGCCGTACGCCACAGTTAGACACAATGGCGCATGATCTGCGCGGGCGGACAGTCGTCCAGACTGATGAGGCCGTGTGCAAGACCGAAGACCCCTCGCGTGCGCGTAATCGCCTCACGCACTCGCGTTTGATTGCTCTGCAGTCTTATTTAAATCAAAAAGCTTAAATCAGAAAGCCTAAATCAGAAAGCCTAATATGCTCATTCTTCCAAAAAATCCAGGTCCTTGCCTGCGGTTTCTTGCATGCCGATGACGCTTATAAATGCCAAGGCATAGGCGCCCAGAGTCATTGCCAGCAGAGTCTGGCTGATGCCAAAGGCGGTGGCTAGCCAGGCAAATAGCAAGTTGATCGGGATGTGGCTCGCACGCATGAGATTTGGCACGATGGTCGTGACTGTGGAGCGTACATTTGTGCCAAATTGTTCGGAGGCTGTGGTGATCACCAAGGCCCAGTAGCCTACGCAAAAGCCCAGCGGGAGGCAGAGGAGGGCATATTGCTCTGCTCGCGCTTGCAATGTGTATAGACAGACGATCAGGCCGACTATCTGAAAGCCGATCATCACCCGCTTGCGGCTGCGCAAGAGCTGGCTCATGATACCACTGGCAGTTTCACCCAATATCTCGCCGATCGAGTAAAATATCGCTACGCGGGCCACCAGGCCCCCTGCATCTGCCTGTGATGCCTTTATCTCAGGTGAAAATGTCACCAATACTCCAAAGACAAAAAACAAGGGCAGAGCGGCCAGTACCAGGCGTGAGATCTTGAGTAAACGCGTGGGACTCAAGAGCAATAACGCAAGGCTTGATCCGGTCATCCCGGCTGCGTCTGCTCTCTTTTTTGCTGTTTCGAATAATCTCGACTCTTTCATCTTGATGCGTATGCATAAAAGCGCAAGACCGGCAGCGCCTGCAATATAAAAAGCGTTGCGCCAAGTGGTGGACTCTGCAGTGTAAGCCGCTAGAACAGAGCCAAGAACGCCCATAAATGATACGGCTGCCGTGCCGAGCGTGCGGTACCGTGCTGGTGTCATCTCAGCCGCGATGGTCATTGCCGCCCCCACCTCCCCAGCCAGACCAAAGCCAGCAATAAAGCGCAACGCAGCATATTGCGCGACGCTCGTCACCATGCCGTTGAGGAGAGTAGCGATCGAATACACCAAAATCGATCCAAAGAGAGCCGCCTTGCGTCCTTTGCGATCTCCGACCATCCCCCATACTACGCCACCGGCGATAAGGCCGAACATCTGCATGTTCATTAAATTTACGCCGGTTTGCAGCATTTGCGGTGCCGCTACACCAAGCTCATGCAGGCTCGGGACGCGCAAGACGGCAAAGAGCAACACATCGTAAACATCTACGAGAAAACCCAGGCCGGCAATTAAAATGGCCGGGAGATAGGTTTTCCAGCTAAAATCGATCTGCGCATCGCGCGTGAGCTCGAGCGTGCAATTGGCCAAAACTGGCTCCTATGGCTGAGTTTGAGTGATTGCTCCCTGGCGACACCATAACATACATCTATATGCTTTCTATTCGTTTACCAGATATGATTATCGAGTCACAAATTGGCAATGATTTGGCAAATGGAGATGGTTAAATGGGATTCAATTTTAGTTTTGTCGCCTGCCCTCAAAACAAGCGCAAGGAGTTTTTGGACGGCCTCAAGCGCAAAGAAGATGACTGGGCTCAGGCCCAGGACTTGATCCCGACTCGTGAAGCCGACACCATTGCCGATATTTCGGCTGATTGGACAGTCTTTTTTACCAAGAGCGATAAGATCATCACCAAAGACCTCCTCGCCTCGCTCTCCAAAAACATGCGCGTAGTGGCAGGTGCCGTCTGGGAAGGGCCGATGTTTGCCTCCGGCGAAGAGTGGCAGGATGGAAAGTGCCTGTGGAAGTCGCGCTACGAGGATGGCGAGATCATCTCTGAAGGCGATTTGCCTGAGTTTGACAAGGTACGTGCCGCCAATTTTATGGACGAAGAAGAAGACTTTGAATATCCCCTGGTGCTTGTCGACTCCGTCTGCGGGTATTTTTATACCGAGATCTGCACCAAGGAGGACCTGGGTGATCGAATCAAGACGCTTAAAAATCTCAAGCGCGTCTAGTTTTGCGTTTTATCAGCAGGTGTCGGGCGTTTTTTTGCGCCCCTGATGGCCTCGGCCTGCATCGGATCGTCCGGCCATGAGTGCTTTGGATATCGGGCCTTGAGGTCTTTTTTGACGTCGGCATATGTGTTGGCCCAAAAATTGGCCAGATCATCTGTGATCTGTTGCACGCGGTAGTTTGGTGCTAAAAGATGCATGAGCACCGGGACACGGTTATGTGCGATGCGCGGTGTGGCGGCCATGCCAAAGACTTCCTGGATGCGCACGGCAAGCACTGGTGGCTTGCCGATCTCATAATGGATGGCAATCTTGGAGCCACTGGGGACGGTGATAGTCTCCGGGGCCTCGCTAGCGAGGAGAGCTTGTTGGGCGCGATCGAGTTGGTTGAGGAGGATGGAGGAAAAGGTGCGAGTTTTGAGCTCGGCCACGCTGGTGGCACCAAAGCACCACTCAGGCAGGATCTGGTCTCTAAACAATGGAGATGAGCTATCGGCTAGCTGAGTCGCATCCGGTAGGCCAGCCTCGGGTATGGCATCGTGCAGGCAGGCGATACGTGCGATCAATTGGCGATCTGCATCGCTAAACAATGTCTCTAGATCGTAGCGAGACTCGATCAGTCCGCGGGCTAGAGCTGCACCTGCGTCTACATCTGGTGGCAGGGGCGCGATGGTTTCTTGGAGTATGAGGCCTTCGCATCGAGTGCGTTTGTAGGCGGTGATCTTGTCTTTTTGTGGGTCAAAGGTGGCTTCGATCTGCGTGACGATGCTCTCTGGTGGCAGCCAGCTAGTCTCGACTATTGATGCCAGTCTGACCGATGTCTCACTCGTGCCTGTCTCTATGAGCTCGACTGCGACAAAGAGATCGGCCTTGTCGACAGCGGAGCCAGGAGCCAGCCTGACGCCTCTGCCACCGGCCATCAAGGCCCGTTCGCTATTGGGAGAGCGGCGCTTGCAGAGGCGATCTATAAAGGTGAGAGCGATGGCCTTGAGTAGTGGAGTGTCGTCGTCTTTTTTGTTTTGTTGCTCTATCTGGTGGCTGTCGGTCTTAAATAATTTTTGTAATTGGTCTGCGGCTCTGAGTATGTTTTTTGCGGCATTTGCAGAAAGCTCTCCAACTATTGAAAAGACCTGGCCGTCATCGCGATATTTTTCAATAGCCCAGACTCTGTCAAGGACGTCTGATTCGGAGCTGTGATTGGTGGCGGGTGTTTGCCGGTCGGTGCTTTGCTGTCTCTTGATCGGGTCCCGCTCCGACAGCATTGCTGCGCAGATCGCAGCGCGCGACAGACAGCCCAGTGCGGCGCCTTGTAACATGAGTTTAGCCAGGCGAGGCTGCAGCGGGAGTTGGGCCATCGCCTTGCCGTGCTCGGTAATAGCTCCCTGGTTGGTCGCGCCTAGCAGGTCTAGCAAAGACAAGGCTTGCGCAAGGGACTGCGCTGGTGGCTTTTGAAACCAGGGAAAATCTGCGAGATTTGTTTCGCCCCAGAACAAAAGTTGCAGGGCTGCCTCGGATAAATCGACGCGCTCGATTTCTGGTGATGTATAGCCAGACATGTGCTTGTTTTGCGACTCTTGCCAGAGTCTCAGGCAATGGCCTTTGGAGGTCCGCCCGGCACGACCGGCTCTCTGATCGGCAGATGCCCGCGAGATCTGCTCTAGTACCAGACGGTTGAGCCCGAGTGCTGTATCTAGTCTGTTGACACGGGCGAGACCTGAGTCTATGACTTGAGTGACACCGTGTATGGTGAGCGAGGTCTCGGCCACGTTGGTCGCGAGGATCAGCTTGCGCTTTGTTCCCGAATGCGCCAAAACGCGCTGCTGGTCGGCCAGGGGCATGTCTCCATAGAGTGTGTATAGCTCCAGATCTTTGCTATGTGCAAAATCGCCTATCGTTGTGGCCGTTTTGTTTATTTCTCCTACTCCTGGCAAAAACATCAGGATATGGCCCTCGGTGCGATCGCAGGCGGATTTGAGGGCTTGCAGCATCTGCTTGTTGATGGGCTCGCGCGACTGTGCTTGCAAGTACTCGATCTCGACCGGATAGGCGCGTCCAGCGCTTTGCACGAGTGGTGCGTCCGGTAGGTATCCCCGCATGGCATCCGCATCGAGCGTGGCCGACTTGATGATGATCTTGAGGTCGGGGCGCAACTCTTTTTGTACCTGACGCACCAGGGCCAGTGCCAGGTCACCGTCGAGAGAGCGTTCGTGAAACTCGTCGAATATGACAACGTCGACCTTAGAGAGGAGTGGATCGGATTGCAACTGCCGGAGGAAGACCCCCTGGGTGCAGGCGATGATGCGCGTGTCTTTGTTGATGCGGCTTTCGTGTCGGACCTGGTAGCCGATCTCTTCACCGACTCTGGTGCCTCGCTCCTGGGCAATGTATGTGGCGGCGGCGCGGGCGGCTACGCGGCGAGGCTGCAGGAGGATGATCTGCTTGTGCGCGAGGCCAGCGTCTAGGATCGCGGGCGGGACGCGCGTGGTTTTGCCCGCGCCTGGCTCGGCGATGAGTATGACCGTGTCGTGGGCGGCGAGACGTTCGAGGAGCTCGGGGAGGGCGGCGTCGATGGGGAGATTGGTTGTTGCCAAAATTTCTTCCAGTTTATAGCAGGATTAAGTGTAGCAGTCACTTGGTCAATACAACTATTCACTCTGCTCTTTCGTTGTTATCATTGTTTGCAAGTTTAGAAGTACCTTTGAGGTTAGGCCGTGGATCTCACAAGTCATATTGAATCTATGCAATTAGCATTGGATTGTGAGATTCGAGCTGCGCTTCGAAATCAATCAAAGTGGTTTGATCTCAATTTGCCTCAAGTCTTGGATACTTCGAATGATGGGCTTCTCTATAGTTTTAAGGCTGAAATTACGACGAATATTCCTGCTGAGAGTCCAGTAATTATTCGAGATAACTTGGGTAATCGCTATAAGGGCGAATGGATTGGGCAGAATGATTTCGATGTACTCGTTGCAATTACTGAAGAGTTGCCGCGGGGCCGGTTCTATCAAGCGTCAATTGATCTCACCTATATTTTGAAAGCCGCGAAAGCACTCCTCGACGAGAAACATTCAGATGTTCATTCAAATTATTTATTTAACTGTGTTACACACAAAGTGGATTATTCGTTACGACAGTTTCAAGATAGTGTCAATGCCTTGATTGCAAATGGATTTGTTGCAAATCAAAGCCAATTGGCTGCGCTTCAGGCTTGTATTTCTCAATCGTCTCATTTTGTTTGGGGGCCTCCAGGAACTGGTAAAACTGCAACACTCGCGCAGCTTTGTTATTTGCTGTCCGGTCAGAGCGATAGAACGATGATATTGGCTCATGCTAATGCTGCTGTAGATGTTGCGGCACTAAAGATTGCTGATAGTTTCAAAAATTCTGCTGAGCTGGCTGAAGGTAAGATCTTACGGATTGGTGCTGGAGCTAATGCTGCGGTTAGAGGTAGGCCTGATCTCACTGTTCATGGAGTTTTGCGGCGCAAGTTTCCGGCACATCTAAGTGAATTTGAAGAGTTGAATGAGCGAAGACGAAACATTGTGAGAAATCGACATAGTGGAGTAAACAGCTCTGGCTTAAAGTCTGAACTGTCATCTATCAAGTCGCGCCTAAAAGAGCTGCAAGAAATTTTGGCGCAGGCTGAAAAGCAATTACTTATTGATGCAAAGGTCATTTTGGCTACAACTGCCAAATTTGTTTTGGATGAGCGACTTCATCGTGAAGCAATTAATAACATCATATTGGATGAAGCCAGTATGCTGTCTTTTCCATTCGTTTATTTAGCAGCGAGAAGACCAGAGAAGCGCTTGTTGTTCTTTGGTGATTTTCGCCAGTTGCCTCCGGTTTGTCTGGCGGATGAGACTGAGGCGCAGAAATGGCTAAATGTGGATCCCTTTGAAATGTTTGGCATTAAGACAAAAGTAAATGGGGGATCGCCGGATTCGCGAGTGACTATGCTCGACATTCAGTACCGTATGCCAGAGCAGGTTGGCAACCTAGTTAGCGCCTTGTCTTACAGCAACAAGTTAAACACCGATCCATCCGCAACTAGGCGTGCATCCAAATTTGCATTGTTTGCACCTAAGCCGAGAGCACCGATAGTTCTGGTTGATACGTCTGATTTTGCGTCTTCGTGTATAAAAGAAAATCGACCCGATTCGTTCTCTCGCCTTAATGTCAATCACTGTCTAATTATAATCAGCTTAATCGCTAACCTACTTGCTCAAGGTGCAAATCGGATTGCAGTTATAACTCCTTATGCTGCTCAGGCACGCCTTTTGGAAAATCTGATACGTACTTTTGGTTTTAAGGCGGACATACTTGTATCGACCGTGCATAGGTTTCAGGGGGCTGAAAAAGAGTTTGTCATCTTTGATTTAGTGGATGCGTATCCGCAACAAAAAGCGAGTGCTCTTACAGGCCATGATCCTGAGTTGGCCTCGCGTTTGATAAACGTAGCCATATCACGTACCAAAGGTAAGCTTTTTATTGTTTTGGATAAACATTTTATTGAGGTTCAGCATTCTGGGAGATCACCATCGCGCAAGCTTTTGCAATTGCTGCAAGAGGACGGAACTATTTCTGTATCTGATTTCCTGCCGTCCTGTAATACAATTGACTGGACATATGGCTTTGCCTCAATCTTTCCCAAAATTTGCCATTTGGCTAGAACAATGGGCTGTCAAGATATCAGGGTTCCTTCATATTTCCCCAAAACTAATGAGCGAATGCTAATTTCAGATCCTGTTTTGGGGAAAATTCTGGGTGGGCAAATTGTTAAACCTAGTCAATTTTTTGTATCTTGTCACGGCCAGAGTATGGTCGTTGGCGGTCGCTCTGCAGAAAGCTATTTTGCCATCGTTAGTGGCGATGCAAAAAACGTCATTGAGCGTGCGATAATCGGATACAGAAGGTCCAATTGACTCGAGAGCTTTCCTGTGGGGCGCTTAATTCCCGATAATTTAAAGAGCCGAGCAGATGTTCCGTCTGCTATTAGGCGTTGTGCTAGTGCTCTGGAAATGGCACTAGATGATTCTGCAACCATTTGGTATGAGCCACTTTTTGACCCTGCGGGAACCAGACCTCATTTGGTAGTTTTAATGCCTGAGCGTGGTATCTGTTTGCTTGAAGTGGCCGATGCGAAAAGCTCTACCTTTTTAATGTTTAAAGGTAAGCCTTCATACACCGTAGATGGTGTCGTTGTTGCTAACCCGATTCTACGTGCGCAAAAACTAGCTGAAAGCTTGACAGCACGCATTTCAGAAAATTCGTTGCTGAACCCATTGGGGTTAAAGGTTGGGTATGCATCGTGCCTCATAAATGTGACATCAAAAGAGGCCAGAGAGATTGGAGTATTGAAAGAAATTGCAGCAGAGAACAGCCTTTACAAAGACGAGATCGAAGCTGCTATTTCCGGAAACGGAGAAGCTGCAATGATGCGTGCTTTTACCCGTATCATTGGGCCAATTTTGTTCGATGAAATTTCTCCCAACGTAGATAAAACGCTTAGAGGAATTATTCAACCAGATATTGTAATCAGTTCCCCAGCTTTCAAAGCTCCAGATCAGAAACTAGCAATTTTTAGCATCGACAATGCAGAAGTCGTTAAAGTTATGGATCGTCAGCAAGAGGCCATGGCTAAAAGTCTCGGTGACGGACATCGCGTTATCAGAGGCGTCGCGGGAAGTGGAAAAACTCTTATTTTGGTATTTCGGGCAAAGTTGATCGCGCAAATTTCTCCTGAGAAGAAAATTTTAGTAACCTGTTTTACGCAAACCTTAGCAGCACAGCTCAGGGTGCTGCTGAAGGAGTACGTAAATATTGAGGTCTCGCATTTACACAGTCTAAAAAAAGATGTGATTGCTGACGCAAAGTTGATGATGCCAGTGGGTGATAACAAGTGGGATGAGATCACCGAACTCGCATTGCAGGGCGTCGGGACCGGTGCCGGTCCCAGGTATGATCTTATATTAGTTGACGAGGCCCAAGATCTTACTTCTGATGAGTTGCGTTTTGTTGTAGGCTTGTTGAAAGAGGGTGCTGATGATTTGGTTATAGTCGCTGATGCGGCCCAGAATATCTACAAACGTAAATTTAATTGGCGTCAAGCTGGTATTAAGGCCCAGGGCAGAACAAGAATTTTGCGAACCAATTATCGCAACACGAATGAGATTTTGAATTTAGCTAATAAGTTTTTGTTAGCAGGTAAAGAAGTAAAAGTAGATGATCTGGCTGATTTAGAGGACGAGCATTCTGTAATATCTCCAGAATCTTCAAAGCGAACCGGCCCAAAGCCTGAAGTTCAATTTGTTGCAACTACATTACTTGAGATAAAAACAGCGACTGCCAAGTTATTGGAATGGATAACTGCGCTGCCACAGGATCAAAAAATCGCCGTACTCTATCCAGGTACGGATGGTATGAATCGTGGTGAGATGCTCGCTCGACATTGGAAGCATGTTGATTTGGATTTTTACAATGCAAATGAAAGATTCAATTATGGAGCTAAATCAGGTCTAGCAACTGCAAAACAAAGGGTTATTTTATCCACTGTATATGGTGCTAAAGGGTTGGAATTTCCTAACGTAATTTTGTGTGGCTTGACTCAGGCTAAGAATGATGTGGAAGCAAATCGGAAATTGTCTTATGTTGGAATGACTCGCGCAACCGAAAAATTGTATGTTATTGCTAAAATCGGTACTGAGTTGTCTGAAGATTTGCGGAAAGCTGTAGACGCATTGGATTTCGTGCATCCTTCATAATTGGGTGCATACGCTGACTTACTCTCTTCAAGGGCAGTATCATTACTTCGACTAATTATCCAAGGGATTATTATGGACTTGCAGATCAAAGGCAAAAAGGCTCTGGTTACGGGATCTACGCTGGGCATCGGCTTTGCAACTGCTAGCGCTCTAGCTGCCGAAGGCGCCATCGTCTATATCAATGGTCGCAAGCAAGAGACCGTCGATCAAGCTGTAGCCAAGATCAAAACGGCTCATTCGGGAGCCGATGTACATGGTATTGCCCTGGACCTGGGCAGTGCAGATGGCGTCGCCAAGCTGGTTGCGCAACTGGATGCCGTGGACATACTAGTAAACAATCTAGGCATATTTGAGCCCAAGGAGTTTGAGGCTATAACCGATGAAGATTGGCTGAGGTTTTTTGAAGTCAATGTGATGTCAGGAGTGCGCCTGAGCCGCGCCTATCTCAAGGGAATGAAGCAGAAAAATTGGGGACGCATCATATTTGTCAGCTCAGAGTCAGGACTACAGATACCGGCTGAAATGGTGCATTATGGCATGACCAAGACTGCACAGATCAGCATTGCCCGTGGTATCGCCGAGAGTGTGGCTGGTACTGGTATTACTGTCAATTCTGTGCTGCCGGGGCCGACAGGTTCGGAAGGCGTGGCAGACTTTATCGACAAGATGAATGTGCCTGGCAAAGCGACCAAATCACAGGCTGAGTTTGAGCGTGAGTTTATCGAGATGGCTCGTCCCAGCTCTTTGATCAAGAGATTGGCCAAGCCTGAGGAAGTCGCTAATTTGATTGCTTATCTTTGCAGCCCTTTGGCTTCGGCGACGACTGGTGCTTCCGTGCGCGTCGACGGTGGCGTGGTGCGTTCGATCGGTTAGGCGATCGTTGTATACTTTTGACCCCACCCATTTTCTTGTACCACGTCAAGCAGACAATTGCTGTTCTCGAAATTGCTGAGCGAATACCGAAGGTGCGATTCTTCCCAGCGATCCATGCGGTCTGATCGTGTTGTAGTCCTGCCTCCATTCCTCAGTGATGGTGCGC
>JAFKGK010000025.1 GCA_017307165.1 Candidatus Melainabacteria bacterium | reverse complement strand
CGCCGGTTACCGCCGCGCGGCTCAACAACCTCATAGCGACCAACAAATCCATCATCCATCATTCAGCTTCCAGATAACATGGAAGCCTTCTCGCATGAGAAACCATGCTCAAAAAGCAGCGGACAAAATGGGACAAAGACGGCGCTTACAATGAAACGACTGGTCGCGTTTTCGACCGGCGAATGCCTAGCCTGGCGGTTCCGGAGTTAATGCACCTTGATCACGACCTTGCCGTTCGCACGGCCCGTCTCGATATAGGCCGCGCCTCCGAAAGCTGGCTTTGATGGAAAGTGCGGATAAAAGGCGCCATTCGTCAGTCCGGCATCCTTCATGATCGTCGCGAGGCCCGAGCCCGCTATAACAGTGGCCATCCGAAGAACACGCTGGCTTACGAGCCGCCTGGGCGCATTGCTGAGTTGATTGAAGCAGAGCAAAAGCAATCAAGAGTGGTTTTGACATTGAAGGCGGTTGCCGTGGCCGTGTACCCGGGCGCTCAATGGAAAAACATTGATTTCCGAACGTTTCCCTCGACTGTGTCGGGCACTGCTGACATTCCGTCGGCAGTCCGAATGGGAGGAAGTTATGAAAACGCTGCTGATCGCGATCGGCCTTTTCGCCGCAACAACTTTGCCGGCTCTGGCAGCCGAGCCCGTCAAGATGGTCGACACTAAAATGGGCAAGATCATGGCCACGGAAAAGGGCATGACGCTTTACACCTTCGACAAGGATGCTCAAGGTAAATCAAACTGCGACAAGGATTGCCTCAAAAAGTGGCCAGCTTTTCACGCTGCCGACCAAGCCAAGGCAGAGGGCGAATGGTCTTTGGTCCAGGATGCTAACGGCAAGAAAATTTGGGCATATGGCGGAAAACCGCTTTATACATTTGCCGGAGACAAAAAGGCAGGCGAGATGAACGGCGATGGCATTGGCAACGTCTGGCACGTAGCCAAATAGCCGGACGACGTCGAGGAGCAGGAGACGGTCGTTGGATCGTTTCCATTTCCGGTGCCCGCTAATATTGATTGAGCTTTTGAAGAAATTGGGATGGCTCTGCTCCAAGAGAACGGTGCGCTAAGGAATCGTGACTTGTCGAGCAAGATTGCGGCGCGTGTTGCCTGATCCTACTTCCGCTTTAATCTGAGTCTTCGCGATCTCAAGGATGGAGCGGTTCCGTGATTCCGTGAACGCTGAACCGCTAGCTCCTTTCCACTCGATAGTCACCACAAAGTCGCCAGGCTAACTGGCGTCGATATGCGCATTGTCGCAGGCGAAAAGAAAATACTGACGGGCAACGCTCGGGGCGGAGCGATATCGAAGCGCTGTCATACAGGAAAAAACCGCGTCCCAATAAAGCTGGCCGGAGTGTTGATCGAAATCTTTCTGCAGATATCGAAGCGCTTCTCTTGGCCCGCTGATGGCTCGGGTGCAAAAGCCAGCTTCCTGGATGAGGACCGGCGTCTCCCAGATGAGCGAGAATCCGACGTTAATGACAGAGCCCACTAATTTCCTCTCCGACACCCTCGCAGAGGGAAATATCTGCGGTGGCAACCGATACGACAAGTCAATTTGGGACCCTCAAGGATTCGCGGACCCCACTACGGCTCTTCCAACAGGGCTGGGTACAGTTCCCACGAAATCCTGAAAAGAACCCGTCCATTTCAATGGATTGCAGTTCTATCGTTGCACTTTTTGGCCATCAAGATAGCCGTGTTCGTAAGCCTTGGCGAGCACGCTTCGTTCCGGATAAGGATTTTCCTCATCTGCCACGTCCCGCATGCCGGCTTCGCCGCCACGCTCATAGGCTTCTCTAGCCGCCTCATCGGAGACCTTCAAATCCGGAGGCCCGAGTACTTCTGCACCTATCGGATCAGGAGAGTTTGACGCCACCCCCAATCCGGACGGAGGGGGGAGATTTTCGACTTGCATGGCTGTTTCCTTCTTGGAGCGTAGAGCAGCGAGCACTGACGAGCTAGCCGCTTGGTGCGGCCATCGCAAAGAGCCGCCTTTACAAGAAGCCGTTCCATAGCCTCGAAGGATCGCGATATACTGGTCAAGGCGAGACGAGAGCGACACTGATAGATCAGTATCGCTCTCCATTTAAGGCTATTTGATGCGCGGCGGCTTGCGGGATTTATCGTTCCTGCTCTTGCTAGACGATGTTTTCGCATCGAAGGCCTGTCCAAAATTCGTGCCGCCCAGATGCCCGCCGCCACTCGTGTTGTTGACTTGGCGCAGCGCTCGCCGAAGGATCTTCTCTGCATTTGTCTTTGTCATTCTGTCTCTCCAAAACAAAAGGCCGGGGGTTGCCCGACCTTTTCAAAGCTCTCAGTCCCGCAACGCTGGTGCTTTCGGGGCAAAGCGATGCGAGCAGATCGCCTGATTGATTAGGCGGATAAAAGGTTCTGCGCGGCGTTCTTGCCGTTGCGCACATCTTGTACCAAGTCGAAGGAAATCGTCTGGCCTTCCCTGAGAGAAGACATGCCGGACTGCTCTACCGCGGAGATGTGGACGAACACATCCGCAGATCCGTCACTCGGAGCAATGAAGCCGAACCCCTTATTGATGTTGAAGAATTTCACGATGCCTTTAGCCATGACGATGTCCTTTCAATCGCATGAAATTACGACGCCGCAGATATGCGGGCGATCAATGATCGAGCTTGAGAGGGAAGATCAGCAAATGCGCTTGCACGCAGAAACAAAGCTAACGAAGCAAATCCGATAAACACGTGTAGAATAATTTTTTTGAATTAGCAATGCTTTCGCCATTTAATTTCATTGAAGTACCAGACATATACATAGAAATAGATGAACAATACCTGCAATCCAAATCTGTCCGACATCAGCGCCCTTGAGACAGAATTGGTTTAATTGAGAAGAGAGGATTTTCGGCTCATCGTAGCTCTATCAAAGGAAGCGAAGATGAGACAGAAAACCGGGCCGCAGACATCGGCGGCCGAAAAGACGATCAAGGATATC
>JAFKGK010000024.1 GCA_017307165.1 Candidatus Melainabacteria bacterium | reverse complement strand
CTCGGGTACAGGGGTGCCGGCCTCGGCTTGCTTGAGCACGGCGATGATCTGGCTGTCGGTGAAACGCGATTTCTTCAAGGGAACCTCCTCGGGTTAGATTACGAGAAAATTCCACTTCTGACTCCTGCTGTTTTACGGGGGGATTACCCTTGCCTTTGGCGGTTAACGCCCGAATTTAGTGGCGTGAGTCGTAGACGGGCGTCCGCTGGAATGAGTGGTTAGGCTCGTTACTTCGTAAGACCCAGCTGCTTCATGTATTCAGCGTTGTCCCAGAATAGATGCTCTTCAGCGATGCATCCATTCTTCCATTTCGCGAGTGTGACCATTGACATCTTTACTTTTTTGCCAGTGGGCGGAATGGATTTTCCATCCGGCAACTTCATTGGCTCGGAGAATGTGGCCTCCAATACACCAGTTGCCACAGTCCATTCGCCCGAACCGAAAGAAATAGGATGTGAGGTGATGCGCGAATCAGGAGTGCCGTTGAAAAGTATGTTGTCCATATCCGAGAGATGTTGCTCGATTCCGTTTGTTACTCTCCCATCTGGAAACACTACCTTTACATCAGAACAATGCAGTTCTTTAAATAACTTCATGTCCTTACGCTGACTATAAGCATCAAAATCAAGCTGATCAAATTTTTTCAGATTGGCCTGGACCTGCGCCTTCTCTCCTTTTGTCGGTGTGGCGGCCGCAGACGCAATAGATACCGTGGCCAGGACAGTTGCCAGCATTGTGAGCGATACGATTCTCATAAGATCTCCTTTGCCCGTGGATGTGCATTATGAGTGGGCAGACCATAACGCAGTGGTTGTTTTTGATGCCTAACGCTGGGGTCAACCGGCGCGAGCCGCAGGCGAGCGTCCGGTTGGGCGAACAGTTGGACGGCGGTGCCCTTCACACACATATCGCATCGGCGAGCGCGCACAAAAGCTTCGCGCCGTCGCCGCGCCAGGCACTTCCGTGCATGCACGCGAGGGTTGTGGGGTGCGTTGAAGCCAGCCTCTCGAGCATGTGGCGCGCATTCCTTGTGTGGGAGAAATAGTCCATTCCGTGACGGAACGCCTCACTCGGCCCGAGAATGTCCGATTCGGTTATGGCCGGATTTGTTGCCCCGCCCTGAGTAAAGAGGTCACCACACAGTAGCGTCCCAGTACGTTCCTCGAGCAGGAAACCGCATTCCCACGCGTGCGGCAGATGGGGCGTGTCAAGCCACCGGACGGCGTGCTGCCCAAGCGAAACCACCTCGTCGTCAGCGACCGCACGAGGCGATCGGTCGGCGAGGTCATCGATGGAAACCATGGCCGCGACCGTCCCGCACAAGGGCGCGGAGCCTGGGGCGAGGGCAAGCCATTCGTTGAGAGACCCGCATTCGTCGGCCTCGACGTGCGAGAAGGCGATGTGGCGAAGTCGTTCCGGCGGAAGCACGCTCGCGACCGCCTCGCGCACGAGCGGAAACATCTTCCGCGGGCCCGTGTGGAAGATCAGTGGCTCGTCGTCAACGATGAGATATTGATTGAATGAAAAACCACCGCCCGGAATGATCACCGGTGTGTTGATACGGTAGATCCCGTCGGCGATCTCCTGCACATTGGTACCGGATTGCGTGTTCGTGATGGCCATTTCAGTCTCCTCGAAGTGAGTCATATCTCGGGATTTATGTGGCGCCCTTAACGTTCAAATTTACCCGGCCACGGAAGCGGGTTTTCCAAAAAGTGGTTGTTCAAGCCGCTCGAGAGTTAATGTGAGCTATTTGGTTAGATCAAAGCTCTCGCCAATCAGAGCAAAGACTTCTTTCTTCGGCACCGTTCCATCAAGCATGACAGTAAGCCAGTGTTCTTTATTCATATGGTAGGCAGGATGAAAACCCTTTTTTGATCGAAGATTTTCAACTTTCTCGGGATGGCACTTAATATCAATGACATCCACGTCATCTTCACCGTCCATGGCCAGCTTATTGCGGGGAACATTCATGACCAAGCAAAACCATTTGTTGTTATCGCCATGCCGTAAGACGGCATATTTAGGGAACTTATCAAATGGGTAGTCGGGCTCGATATGGAAATGGTTTTTGGCAAATTCAAACAGCTCAGAACGCGTAATCATCGTCAATCTCCTTTCTTGAGGGTTTGTTGATTACATACAGTACATATGAAATCGCCAAGGCAAACCAGGTAGAGCACATGGTGTCGCAACAAAAAGCGCTGCGCAACGGAAGCGGCGCAGCGCTGCAATGATGATAGTGGGTAGCGCTTGCTGTGCACGAGCTAGAGGCCCAAAAGGCTTGAAATTTGCGCGGCGTATTCAGGCGAAGCCCGGCACAGCACAAAAACCCCAAAGGAGAAACCTTTGAGAAAGATGAAACGCTGGAGTAAATAGCAGTCTGCATAGATGGATATTCGAGCGGACTAACGCCTGAATTAAGCCGCGTTGCGAAGCAACGTCGGCTTGAACGAATTGTTAGGCATCTGACCCCGACGCCTCAGATGCTCTAAGCATTTGGCCCCACGCCAGTGCTCGGGCATGCTTTTCACGGTCAGAGCCGATACCCACAATGCGAATGCCTGTCAGATGCTGGACATATTTTAGATCAGCCTCGTACAAATCGTCTGGGTTGAACTTGTAGGAGATGCGCATGATCTCGTACAGCGCAGTCCCATCCGGCATGGATAGAGCTATCAACTCGCCTGGTTCAATTGGGATCTCTACTGTCTTTCCGTCAACAACATTCTTGTTGAAGCCAAAGGCAGCAACTTGAACTGTGCTGTCAGTCAGAAAATCGAATCGCACAATTGCCCAGCCCCAGCGAGAGGCGTCTCTTGTGTAGTTGTGACAACGAAAATCTTCCATCAGATGCCTAGATAGTGTCGTCACGAGATGGCCAACCAAAGTGTCAGGCAGCGAATCTGCACAGCTGCAACGAAGGAAGAGAGGTTCTTTGCATAACGGGTGGCGATTCCCCTCCACCGCTTGAGATGCAGAAAGGCGTTCTCGACCAGATGTCTCAGTTTGTAGAGCGCCTTGTCGTATTCCCTCGGGTGCTTACGATTCTTGCGCGGCGGAAT
>JAFKGK010000016.1 GCA_017307165.1 Candidatus Melainabacteria bacterium | reverse complement strand
CGTGGTGGATTGGCTCAAGAATTATTTAAAGGCAGTGGCGGTCAATGGCGGCGCTCCACCTTCAGATATCGAGCAATTTCTACCCTGGAATTTTCAGAAGGCAGAATGAGGGGCGCTGCGCGCCCCCATGCTCCCCACTGACCATTTACCTTTTTTATTAAATTCTATGACTTGATATAGTATCTAGCACGAGACGACCCAGCACTAGCAGCTCTTGCACAAACTAAGCAGTCAAAAACTTGCCAAGCAGTTTAAAGCTGACGGGCGCGGGGCTAGAAAGATTTATCCAGGGTTAGCCCAGCTGCGCTAATTTAGTGCTAGGCTATTGAAGGGAGATTAGGAGGCTTTCATGACCGGTCAAGACATGCTGTCGATCAATGTGGTTGCTGCCAGATTGGGACTGTCCGTGCATCAGTTGCGCCGCTGGGAGCTGATGTTTGGACTCAATATCAAGCGTGGACGTGGCCAGCAGAGGCAGTATCGCCCAGAAGACCTTTCTGTGCTCGAGCGCATCAGAGAGCTGGTTGAGCAGGGCTGGCCGACCTCTCAGATAAGACCGCAACTCGAAGCAGAAGGCTTGATCAATCCACGCCTGATCGGCGTGACACCTAATCCAGACAATCCAGAAATGCTTACCGAATCAATAATCGGTCTCCGTACATTTACGGAAAGGCGTTTTATCGAGCTTTCGAAGCAGATCGACGAGCTCAGACAACTCTTGATCTCGGTGACACTCAAGCAAGAGCTTGCACAGGACAAGAGCTCGCCATGGCAGCCTATGACCACAACAACCACTGAGTTGAGTCCAGGCCCTAGCCCCAGACCCATGCCTGCTCAGGAGTTTACCTTTGGGCCACAGATCTCGATCGACCCGCCTTCCAAGATCAACTCGCCCATATCAGGCGTGCCTCCTCAATCAGGTCTCAATCTCCAGTTAAACCGCACTTTTAAAGAACCGGCTCTAGCCCAACCCATTGTAAAAAATGCCATCATTCCACCACCCAACTATGGGGGAGAAAAGGCCGAGACTGCCGAAGCGACCGAGGCTAGCACCAGCCCCGTCTATCCTCCCCTTCCGCCAAATCCTTTCAAACCAAAACCAAAGGATCAAGAAGAAACGGTAGACCTGGAGTCAGACGATATACAGGCACAGCCCGTGTCCAATGCATTTGCTCCAGCACACGACACCGTCGATGCCCCATTAAAGGACCAGCCAGAGCCAGTAGACGAGTCTCTCTTCGAGCAAGAGACTCAAGCTCTACCAGCTTCCAGCTGGCAAAATCTCTCTTCTTTTAGCGCAGGGTCTTCGACTAGCGAAATCGCTCAAGTTCCGACAGAGACCACTCCGGCACAAACTGACGCAGACTCGCAGCTGGCCTTCCAGGCAACCCAGATCGACATGCCTGGTGTGCCAGAGAGTTTTTCACCGGATCTAGCTCAAGAAGAGGAAGCAGAAGAAGAAAATCTGGAGCAAGAGAACGACCTCGATATGCCTCAAGCTATGCCAGAGCTAGCTCAGACAACACAGGCTCCCGAGATGCCAAAAGTCCACGAGCCCATGCCCATCACCCCTGGCCCTCAGGTCAATTTTGGTCCCAATGTCTCGGCGCCAGTGCCACAAGTAGCACCGCAGAGAGTAGACGACAATTTTGGCCTTGGTGAGGTCACCGACCAAAATTATCTGACAGTCTTAGGTAGGGCTCTGGATCTCATTGGTTGGACCGACGAGCAGGCCGACTCCTACTCGCTCAAGACCTTTGGCGTACCCCACTGGGATGAGCTTGGCCGCAGTCAGGCCGAAAAACTAGTGGCACACTTGATCGCCTTGCTCAAAGAACAGGTCGGCTAGACTCAATTAGCTAAGCTCTGCAAGCCAGAGCTCTTGCCTTTTTTGCCATATTAAATCGCTATGAGAGCCTTGTTATGCACAAATGTCATGTGCTAGGTTCGAAGTACCCATTTTTCGCATTAATTGCAAGGAGACCCCTAAACCACAAAACCAGCGCCTCGTCCTAGTTTTTGTGATTTAGATCGTCTTGTCGTGAGATCCGGGTGATTACTTGTTTAACCAGCACACGCTTTCCTGCTCCTGCAAAGGAGCAGATCGACGTGCGCACTAATAAAAGGAGTCTCAATGACTGTACTGACCCTCGAAGCCAAGGTTGCCATCGTGGAGGCGATGTTTGCCGACCCGGAGCTTCTCAATTTGTATGACGCCGGAGACAAGATGTCCTCCGCCCAGACCAAGCATGACGCGGCCCACGCCTTCAGCGTGCTGACTCTCGCCAATCAACTGACCGACGAGATCCATGCGCGTTTTCCCGAGATGCTCTCAGACGTGACCCGTCAGGTGATCATCCCGGCAGGCGCCTTCCTCCACGACGTCGGCCGCGCCATCGACGTCAACGATCATGCCGGTGCCGGCGCCAAGCTCAGTAGAGATTATCTCGATCGCAAGGGCCTCCCCACCGACGAGGTCAAGCGCATTGCCGCCATCGTCGCCTGCCACCGTTCCGAGCAGTATCTCAAGTTTTCCATGCAACACCTCAAGAAGGTGCCGGAACTCTCGATCGTCGTCATTGCCGACAAGTGCGTCGGTGATGAAGATCGCGTCCGTCCCGGCAAGGCTTTCGCCCTGCGCATTCTGCGCGCGGTGGGTCTGGCAGGTCACAACTTTTGGGAAAATGCCGAACACGATCGCGTCAACTTTGCGATCAAGAAGGCGAGCTTGATGGTCGATTCGGACGATGCTTTCAATCGCGAGCATGCCGGCGCCATCGTCCTCAAGCTCGATCTCGACGAAAAGGTCGCACCGGCCACCGAGGTCCTCTCGCTTTATGCCAAGCGCTTCCATTCCTGTGGTCGCGCCGCCAAGAGCCTGGGCTTCCTCTTCCGCATCGAGTTCAACGGCGTTCGATACCAATTCGACGACGACAAGAACGAGTGGAAGGCGCTCAAGGCATTTCACGTGCCGATGACCTGATCTACAACTGAGAGAAGTCCGGCACAACCGGACTTTTCTCTTTTTAAATTTTTATACTAAACATCATAGTATAAACCATTTTGTCGAGCAGATAGAATTTGCCCAAGACGGGAAAATAAGTGCTATAAAAAGTTCGAGGGCAATCGTGTCAATCGTCAACGACATCTGGAAGATTTATCGTTCGTCGGCAGAAGCCGCCGTCAAGGCCGGTCTTTATGGCGACGCCGAAAAATTGTGGCTGGCCTCTCTCGAAGTAGCCGAGGACTATGGGCCTGACAATGCCATGCTTACGACCAGCCTCGAAGGTCTGGCCGAAGTGTTTTGGTATCAAGGTAAGCACGAGTTTGCAGCGCCCATTTGTCGCAGGCTTCTAAGGCTCTACGAGCAAAAACTAGGTCACCATCATCCAGATGTTGGCACCATGGCCTACAATCTGGCCTTGCTCTATCACTCCTGGTCCAAATACGTGGAGGCCGAGCCCTTTTACAAGCTCGCCATGTCGATCAAAACCAGAGTATTGGGTGGTCGTCACCCGGAGGTTATCAGTCTTTTGGGCAACTATGCGGATCTCTTGCTCATGCTAGAGAGAGTCGAAGAGGCCCGCGAACTCAAAGCACTAGCCGAAAAGGTCAAGGCGACCAGCTGGCGCAAAACAGGCAATTGGCAGGCGATGCCGAGCGTCGCCCCCGAATCAGAGACTCTTTCCAACTGACATGACTTTTGGACTTACCGGCTGGCTTAAATCACGACACAGGCAGATCGACTACGAGATACCTGTATGGTTTCCAACGCGCAATCAGCCGGACAATCGAGAGTGGATCATAACTAATGGACTGGGCGGTTATGCTTCCGGTACGATCTCGACCATCAACCGCCGCAAATATCATGCGGCCATGGTATCGTCCTTGGTGCCACCCGTGGGTCGGCAGGTAGTATTGTCACGTATCGAAGAAATAGTCACGATCAATGGCAATGACTATGATTTGGCCTCCAACACCTGGGCCAGTGGCGTGATTTCACCCATGGGCTACAAGCATATCGAATGCTTTACGATGCTGCCCAGCCCCACCTGGGTTTATCAGTTAGACGGCAATTATTTGATCAAGCGCATGGTCATGACGCATGGTCAAGATAGAGTCACCGTGGGCTATACATTTATCCCCAATCCGGACAGCGGCAAGCGTGCGCCGCATGCCCAGATCAATATCCGCTTTCTGGTGGGTTGCCGCAACCATCACATGGAGGTGAAAGGCGCGGCTAAGGCGAGCTATCCGCAACTGGTCAGCCCTCATCAAAGCCTGATCATACTCAACGAAGAAAAAAATAGATTGTGCCTCTCTTGGCCGAAAGGCCAATACCAGGCAGAAAAACAATGGTGGTGGGATTATGCATGGGCAGAGGAAACGGCCCGTGGAGAGCCGGATACCGAAGATCTCTACCTTGTCGGTTCTTTATCCCACGCTCTCAAGTCTGACGAAGAGTATTCGATCGCAGCATCATTCGAAACTCCGCATCAAGATCCTGACTGCCAGAGCGAAGTCAATGCCGTGGTCGAGCGTCAGCTAGGATTGATCCGCAAGGCCTCACTGCCCAGGTCGCAAGGCGTGGATGCGCTCATATTGGCCGCTGATACTTTCATAGTCAACGATGCATTTGAGAAAGCCACCGAACACCCGATGCGCAGATCAGTAATCGAGGGTTACCCCTGGTTTAACGATTCGGGGCGGAGCGCCTTATTTGGCCTGGTGGGATTGACTTTGACAGTTAGACGCTTTGATGAAGCCCGGGCCATACTGCGTGCATTTGCTGCACGCAGGGCCGATGGCATGGTGGCAAACCGGACGATAGAGCCAAAGTGGCCACTAAACGCTTTTACAGAGCCAGGTCTGGAGTTTAATTCTCTCGATGTCACCCTTGCCTATGCTTTAGCTCTACACAATTTTTATCGCCTCACAAAGGACAAGGATTTTACTAGAGAGCATCTGCCTGTGCTCATGGACACATTTGCCATGATCGCCAGCAATCAGCATGATGGGGTAAAGCTGGACGAGGCTGATGGACTGGTAGTATGCGGTCTGCCAGATCAAGAATACACATGGAACGACTCACGTATTGCCGAGATCCCCATCACGCCGCGCGCAGGCAAGCCGGTTGAAATCAACGCGCTCTGGTTCAATTTTCTCAAGACCATCCTGCATCTAGCTGCTGAGACGGGATGGCAACACAAAAGCCTTGATGTGGTGCAAAAACAGTTAGCCACCACAAGCGAAGGTATAAAAAGATTTTGGAATGAAGAAAAACAATGTCTGTACGATGGCATCGATAGTCACGTACTGGGCATTGCCGGCAAGCACGGCCGGATCGAGACCGTAAGAGCCAATCAGATAGTGGCTGTCTCTCTGCCTTTCAGGGCTTTTGACAAGACGCAAGAAGCAGCAATCCTCAAAAAAATCGAGGAAGAGATCCTCACTCCATATGGGCTGCGCTCACTCAGCATCAGGGATCCGGAATACCAAAGCAAGTATGGATGCGGCTTTGAGCACGCCGATCAATATCATCGCGATCTCTCCTATCATCAAGGTTGCGTCTGGACCTGGTTAATAGGGCCGTATCTGGACGCTCTCTTACACGTGCAAGGCAGCGGTGGCGAAACCCAGCAAAAGGCAAAAACTCTCTTGCAGCCTCTCATGGCGCACTTGCTCGAGGATGGCTTATTGGGAGGCATATCAGAAATATTTGATGGTACTGCTCCGCACATAGCGCGTGGTTGCCCCTCATCTGCGCTTGCTGTAGCCGAAGTCATGCGTTGGCAAGGTTGGCTGCTAAGGCAGTAGCCTGGAGATTTAATCTAAAAAGGCAAAACTCTGTATAAGGACAAGTTGCGTTCCAAACGTCCAAAACGGGCTTACACTGCTTTTCCCCAAGCAGAGGTAAAGACCATGGCTAAGACAATCGATTGCCGCGAGATCAGTGGACTGGCTTGTACCACGCTAGAGTCGGCTTTGTATACGGGCATCCAGATGCCCATGGACAGCGGCAATCAGATGGCGCGCTGTATGGCACGCAGTCTGGGCGTTAGGAGGGAAATGGCGGAGCAGATTTTGCCGCGACTGGAGATAGTTCACGAGCCCTCGCCTGCACCAGCGTTATCGCCAAAATGGCACGCTCAGCAGATCGGCGGTGGTCTGGGAGCTACAGCGGATATCGCACTGGTATCGATTTTGTCGCGCGGCAAGGTCAAAGGGCCACAACCATTTTTTGCATCGATCGGGAGGAGCGCTACTACTGGCGCGTTGTACGAGGGTCTGGCCAGACCAGCGCAAGGAGATGATCCTGGAGAGCAGATCCAATCGCGCCTGCAGCATGCGGCTGTGGGAGCCACCACATTTGCAGTCATGGGCGCCGCTCACGACAAGCTATCCACACATCTGCCTGCACTTCATCCAGCGGGCAAGGGTTTTATTGCTGGGCTTGCTGGAGGAGCGGTCGATAATGCTCTGACAAGCAGGCATACCTCTGCCAAAGAGGCTGCGATCGACGCTTATGCTTTTGCTTTTACTGGCGCAGCACTCGGGGTATTGCACGGCAAATCAGAGGTAGGCATAAGCAAAATCAGAGAAAAAGCCGAGATGCAGACCCGGATAGATACACTCCAAACCGATATCCGCACAGATAAAGTTACCGGCAAACTCAATCGGGCAGGTTTCGATCAGCAGCTTTCCACCGAGTTGGACCGGGCAAGCCGCAACAATACCAGCACTTGCGTGATAGTGGGAGACCTTGATGGCTTCAAGGCTGTCAATGATGCACTCGGTCATCAACAGGGAGATCTGGCTCTGCGCAAAATGTCCGATGCTATCTCCCAAGTCCTTCGGCCTTACGATAGCGTAGCTCGTACAGGTGGAGACGAGTTTGCGATCATTTTGCCTCAGACAACTCTGGCCGAGGGCAGGGTATTGATGCAGAGACTCTCTCAAACTGCACACATACGGATGTCCAACAATTCGGGACAACAATATCCAGTAGGCATTTCACTTGGACTCGCCTGCTCGCGTGGCGGGCGCAAAAGCGCTGCAGCTCTGATGCAAGAGGCGGACAGACAAATGTACGAGGATAAAAAAATGCGCAAGGCATCCAGATAGTTAGCGACAACTTTGCTCAAAGCGTGGCATGTAAAATAAGTGGCATCACTTTCTTCGCAAGACATTTCAGGTAATCTCAGCCAAATGGCCTTAGTCAACTACGGTACCAAAGAGATCACGTTCAAGCTCGTCTATTACGGCACTGGCCTGGGCGGCAAGACAACCAATCTCAAAGTCATACACAGTCAGCTCTCGCCGACCACGCGCGGAGAGTTGGTCAGCTTGGCCACAGAGACTGAACGGACCCTGTTCTTTGATTTTATGCCGATCGATCTAGGCACTATCAATGGCTTCAAAGCGCGCATCTCGATGTATACGGTGCCAGGGCAAGAAGAGTACAACAAAAGCCGCAAGCTGATTTTACGCGATGTGGATGGGATAGTCTTCGTTGCAGATTCCAACGTGACGCGCTCTGAAGAAAACCAAAAGTCCCTGGCCAATATGATGGAAAATCTCAAAGAATACCGTCTGACGGTCACTGATATTCCATGGGTCTTGCAGTACAACAAGCGAGATTTGACGACGGCTATGTCTCTCGAACGCATGGAAGCGGAGCTCAACAGTCACAAAGTGCCCTCATTCGAAGCGGTGGCTTTTGAGGGGAGAGGCGTCTTTGCCACTCTCAAGGCCATTTCAAAAATGATGCTCAACAAAGCAAAAGAAGGCTGACTTTCCAAGGTCTTCTTTTTACTTTCTTCTTTTTACTTTTTACTTTCCAATCGCGTTCGCGCAAGCGCGCTAGGCCTTTGTGGGCCCATAGCGATAAAACTACGCAACATATCTAGCACCTTGCCAAGCAGGTGAGCTAGGTTCGATATGTCCCTTTTTTTCATCAACATCTGGAGTTCGCTAGCCAAAAAATCAGCTACTGCACTGCTCGCATTTAAAAAAGTAACCATGGAGGTTATACGGTCCTTGCCGCCGTCTTGGTAGCTTCGCCGTAATCTTCATTCCCCTGGGCCTTTCTCGCCTCCTGCGAGCCCTCCTCTAGGCCCTGTTCTTGTCGCGCCTGCCTGAGCTGGTGTGTAGGACAAGACAAGAAATGATCGACGCATATAGCGTCACAGAACAAGACTAGGAGTCCATGTCAATGACCAAGAACCAGAACGCCGCTCCCTCCAGCCACGACCTGACCATGGCCGCACTCTACCTGCGGTTGCTGGCCAATCAACTGGCGGATGCTGCGCACTTTCGTCGGGCCAAGCCCGCAGACAAGGACCTTTATCGTCGTTGCGTCGAGATCACAGCGCAGGATCTCGAATCCGTAACGGAACTGCTGAGCGACTCTGACAATGATCTGCGCATTCAGGCCGCCCGACTGACCCGTCGTGCTGCTGCTTCAGTGAGGGCCTTCCTCGGTGGCGAATCGCTGACCGAAGAAGAAGTCGTCGTTCTCGCCAAGGAGGCCGAATCGATCGAAGTTCGGGCTCGGGCTCAGGCGCAGGATCTCGACTTGGTCGCTGCCTGATCGTTGATGCTGAAAATATCTAATTAAATAGGGGCCGCCGCTGGAGATGCTTAAAGCATTTTTGGCGGCGGCTGATTTTTTAAATGTTTGAGTGTACTACTTTTTATAATATAAATGCGATTTTTTAGTGTTGTGGGCTGTGTCAAAAATTCATGGGGCAGTTTATTGATTAAGGCTCAGGAAAGCCGGCCAACCGTTGTGACGAGGGGATTTGGAGACTTGCAGAAATTGAAAATAAATTTCTGTCACTCCATTTTTGGGCCCAAAAAACCCACCATGGACACCAACTCCACCCATACCCCAAAATTACTAATAAACAAAAAAATAGAGAGGGCCCTAGGCACGCATTAGCGCACAAAAAGCCCCCTCTATCAAGTCACATCACGGGCCGCAAAGCTTGCTTATCACTTTACCTGTCCCGCTGCCCACCACTCAAACGGGCCTGAGCCGCTGCCAGACGAGCGATCGGTACGCGATACGGTGAGCAGCTCACATAGTTCAAACCGAGCTCGTATGCGAAAGCAATCGAAGCAGGGTCACCACCATGTTCGCCACAAATGCCCAACTTGATGCCGGGGCGTACGCTCCGGCCACCATCAGCTGCCAGGCGCATCAGTTTGCCCACCCCACCCACATCAAGCTGAGCAAAAGGATTGTCCTTCAGCACGCGCTTCTTCTCTCCAAGCACGTCGATGCCTTCGAGATAGTGGTTGAGAAACTTTCCTTCAGCATCGTCCCGACTGAAGCCGAAAGTCATCTGCGTCAGATCGTTAGTGCCAAAGCTAAAGAACTCGGCATGTTGAGCGATCTCATCTGCCGTGAGCGCAGCTCGCGGCACCTCGATCATTGTGCCAAACTTGTACTCGACATTGACACCGCGTTCGGACATGACTTCGAGAGCGGTCTTTTCGAGCACCGCGCGAGCAAAAGCCAGCTCGTTGACGTGGCCGACCAGCGGGATCATGATCTCCGGCAAGACCCGAGCACCTCGCGACTGCACATCGCAAGCCGCCTCGAAAATCGCACGCACCTGCATCACGTTGATCTCGGCATCCACAAGACCCAGGCGGCAGCCACGACGGCCCATCATCGGATTGGATTCCGACAAATCACGCACTTTGGCCAACAGAGCCTGGCGCTCAGCAAGCTGGACTTCAAGCTTTGGAGCCTTGCTGGTGGAATTGCTGGAGCCAGCCTTGCGACCGCCACTCCGCTTGTACTTGATGGCGGCCTTGAGAGTGGCAACTTCTTCGATCAATTCTTCGAGCCGCGGCAAAAACTCGTGCAGCGGCGGATCGAGCAGACGGATCGTGACAGGCAGACCATCCATGGCTTCGAAAATACCGACGAAATCGGCTCGTTGCATCGGCAGGAGCTCGTCGAGGGCAGCCTGGCGGCTGGCCTTGTCGTCCGCGAGGATCATGCGCTGCATGACGGCGAGTCGCTCCTGAGCCATAAACATGTGCTCTGTCCGGCACAGTCCGATGCCGACAGCACCAAAGTCACGAGCGAGCCGGGCATCTTCCGGGGTATCGGCATTAGCGCGCACGCCGAGACCCTGCAATTCATCGGCCCACGAGAGCAGCAGATCCAGGTGCTCTGACCCTGCGATTTCGGCGGTGTCGATCGAGCCTGCAAAGATTTCGCCTGTCGCTCCGTCGATCGAAATCACGTCGCCATCGCGAAAGACCTTGCCGGCCACGCTCAAGGTTCGTGCATGCACATCGATCTTGAAAGTCTCGCAACCAGCCACGCAAGGCTTGCCCATACCACGGGCGACAACGGCAGCGTGACTGGTCATGCCACCGCGCGCGGTGACGATGCCTTGCGCCGGCACCATGCCATGGATGTCGTCCGGGCAAGTCTCTTCCCGCACGAGAATGACCTTGTCGCCTCGAGCGCCACGTTCGGCAGCCGTGTCCGGATCAAAGACGATCTCACCGATAGCCGCGCCAGGAGAGGCATTGAGACCGGTAGCCAGGAGGCGACCGTCGTCCTTGGCACGAGCCTTGGCCTTGATATCAAAACTCGGCAGGAGAAGCTGGATCAAATCGCGAGGATCGACGCGGCCGATTGCTTCTTCGCGAGTAATGATGCCTTCTTGCGCCATCTCGACGGCGACCCGCACAGCGCTGGTGGCGTTGCGCTTGCCGCTGCGGGTCTGCAGGATGTAGAGCCGGCCTTGTTCGATGGTAAATTCGATGTCCTGCAGATCACGGTAGTGATGCTCGAGCCGAGCGATAGTCTCGAGCAGCTCAGCATTGACCGCCGGCATTTCCTGCGCGAGTTCGGCGATCTTGCGCGGAGTGCGGATGCCCGCCACCACGTCTTCGCCCTGTGCGCGGGTCAGATATTCACCATAGAGCTCACGTGCGCCGGTGGCGGGATTGCGGGTAAAGCACACGCCCGTACCGGACTTATCGTCGAGGTTGCCGAAAACCATCGATTGCACAGTGACAGCAGTGCCGAGGTCGTGATCGATCTTGTTGAGATCGCGGTAGAAGATGGCGCGGGGGTTGTTCCATGACCTGAACACCGCTTCGATCGCCATGGCGAGCTGTTCACTGGTATCCTGCGGGAAATCGCCACCGGTCTTTTCGCGCACCAGGCGCTTGTAGCGATCGACCACGCTGACAAAGTCTTCGGCGCCGAGTTCGCTGTCGAGCTTGACCTGGGCATGGGCCTTGACGGCGCTCAGTTCGTGCTCGAAGGCTTCCTTCTCGATATCGAGCACGACATTGCCAAACATCTGGATGAAGCGACGGTAGCTGTCCCAGGCAAAACGCCGATGCTCGGGTGTATCCGAAAGCGCAGCCAGGCCGAGAACGGTCTCGTCGTTGAGGCCGAGGTTGAGGATAGTGTCCATCATGCCGGGCATCGAAAACTTTGCACCGGACCGGACGGACAGCAAAAGCGGGGCAGAGGGGTCACCAAGGCGGCGAGAAAGCTGACCTTCGACGACTGCCAGTTTTTCGCGGACTTGCTCCATGAGCCCATCGGGCAGTCGACCGCCCTGATCGTAGTATTCGTGGCAAGTGGTAGTGGTGATGGTGAGGCCGGGCGGCACGTTGACGCCGGATGCGCCCATCTCGGCGAGGCCGGCTCCTTTTCCACCGAGAAGTTCTTTCATCGCATCACGCGTGACGGAGTCGATGGCGGAGCCTTCCGGGGAGAAATGGCGGAAAGCCTCGGTGAAGAGGAAGGTGCGGATTTGCTTCATTCGATTCTCCTGGAGATCAGTCTGTTGATTGCTTGTCTTAAGCGACAAATGAGGATTTTGATCCGCACGAAACCGCGCAGCGGGTGATTCGTCTCCCGGTGCTTGTCTGTGCTTTTTATTGTAGAAAATCTAGGTTTCTCTTATTTTGGTCTGTTGGGTGCTGGGGTACGGACGGATACACCCGAGCCTATTAGGTCTGCGGACTCTCGTGCGGAAAACGTAACCTAATCTGTATGAAATGCTGTTCTAAATCGACTCTTTTGAGCGCTATAAATTTAGCGTAGCTTGCACCAACCCTTCAGCATTTATTTATATTAGAATAGCCGGTCTGCGGCGTCAGATTTTTAAACACAATATCTGCCCAAAATACTGCTACAGGAAAGTTTTAAATCATGGCCAAACCCCTGGGAGTTTTCACTCATTTCGCCGACCTCAGCCAAGACGAAAAAATAGCGGTCAAAACTGCTTGGGAAGCAGCAAATGTCTCTCGCGATTTAGATCTTTGCTATATTTCAAAATTTCCGGTGGGCTCGGCGATTGTGGCACAAAATGCTGCAGGTGAAACAAAGCTGTTTTCCGGCTGTAATGTCGAAAACAAATTTATGCCAGCAACCATTTGTGCAGAGCGAAATGCTGCAACTACAGCTGTCTACAACGGTTACACTAAATTTTTACTCGTAGCCACTGTTTGCGCTAAGGCACCGGCTGGATCACCTTGTGGCTTGTGCCGCCAGGTCCTGACAGAGTTTGGCAAGGATGCTGTTTTGCTAAATATCGTCGACAAAGATAGTAATGTGAGAAAAGCTCATGGTTGCGACCTTTTACCAGCTGTTTCCTCCCCTTTGATCACACCGGAGATGCAGTCATCAGATGTGAGAAAAATTGGCGAAAGATTGGTGGCACTTGTTAAAAATGCACACACTCCATATTCCAAACGTGCAAGATCGGCAATTTTTGTAACGTCAGGCGGAGATACAGGCCCTCACAGTTATGAGGGCGTCAGTGTCGAAAATGCGGCCTATAGCGCTTCTATCAATGCCGAAAGCGTGGCGATGCATAGAGCCAGGGCGGAAGGTCTTTTAAGTCTGTCAGATAGCCGGGATCGGATCTTGTATGTTTTAGTAGAAGATACAGAAGAGCATAATCCTCTCGATGGAGAGAGTTTGCAGATTCTTCGTGAATTTGGCGAAGAGGCAACGATCTGGCTTTTTGATAAGTCCGGAAACGCCCGCAAAGCGGAGCTTGAGGAAATGTTGCCGGACTCATTCGGTCCAGAGGCTTTGTAATGGATTGTCTGGCTTCGGACATAGTCAGAATTTAAAACGAAATTTCTGTCCACCCGCAAATCCCCACCCCGCAACCACCTTCACCATTTCCAACCCAAAACCACACAATATCAAACCACTACATATAGTAAAACATTTCAAACAAAAAAATCCCGGTGATCAGACACGACCAATGTCGCATCCAACCACCGGAATTCCAGTCAAACTTTATAAAGCAAGCTTTGTCACCTCACTTTAATGAGGCCGCGAGACTTTCACCAGCCACCGCACCAATGCCTCTGCATTTGGTGCGCCCCAACCCGTTGGATGATCCCATCCACGACGAGCAGGATAGCCAGAACCGAGCCCATGGCCATTATTACCGACCCGTACGTCATAGAAATAGCGCCCATAATCCACACTATTTCCCAATCGATACACATAGGCATTAGCCGACCCTAGACGTCTTCCACCATTGGCTTCAGTTGCAAGTGCCCACACGGCAGCCCATTGCGGAGCAGACGCACTGGTTCCACCGATCCTCGACCACGCTCCCTTATACAAGTACGAATACCCAGTATAGGGATCCGCATTCATCGAGACATCGGCAGTTGCGCGCATCATTCCTTTCGGAATATTGGCGTTGACACGCGGATCACCAGGCGAACCAAGCTGCCAAGTCGGGCGCAGCCAATGATTGGAAATTCCACCACCTGCGCCGCTCCAGGCCTCCTCGCGCAAACGATGAGCAACTCCAGCACTATCATGCGTGATATACAACGAGGTGCCACCAACTGCAGTGAAATGAGGCGAAGAGGATGGAAAATCCACCGCCCAGACCGCTTTCTTTTGCTTGCAGTCATAAGCACCATCATCGCCGCTGGAGACAAACATAGCGATTCCCTGCACCTTGGCCTGTTTAAAGATGGCGTTTTCCGCCTGCATGGTGAGCCAACCCGTGTCGGACTCGCAAAGCCCCCAGCTGAGGCTCATTACACTCGCCTTGTTGTCCGTGACGATGCGATTGAAAGTCAAAACAAAGTTGATGAATTTTGGATTGACTGCCATGTACATGTAGATATCGGCATCTGGGACCTGCGAACCCAACAGCTGAAGATCAAGGGTCGTTTCACCATTAGCGATACCACTCACACCATTGACAGGCACATCCAAGATCTGACCGGTACGGACAACGCCGTGATGCTTGAAATATTCGTCGATATCCTTTTTGTCGTAGCCTTCAGCTGTGGCAATGGCGACCGTGACGCCTTTCCCGCTAAATTTTCTACGCGACGTCCCTGCCGTCCCCAAATTATTGGCATTGGGATAATCATAAACGGTGGCAACGTCCTGAGGAGTCAGAGGCGGCTGGACGATGCGTCTTCCAGCTGCTTTGGGCTCCATCATCATGCGACTCTGCATCTCGGCAAAGGTGTCGAGACCAATAACGGCCTGCACAGTATCTCCGAGCGAGGCCGGGATAGTCGGATCGCGATCGATGCTGAAATATGAAACTGTAGGACCACCCGGCACATTGCTCAGAAGCTCGTACTGGTTGATCGTTACTTTGAAAGCAGACTCGAGTTGAGCGACAGTCCCCTCAGCGTGCACAAGCAATCGATTTGGAGTCACGTCTTTGACCTTGATTCCTGCTGCGCGCAGATAACCAGTCACGCGATCAACTGCTGCAGGCTCAGGCGCATAGCGTTGAGCAAACTGTGCAGTATCGATAAAAGTCTGGTATTCGTTGCTATCGGGGTCTTCCTGCGCCTTAATTAGCGCGTCGAGATCAGGCTCGTCGCGAAGTTTTAGCGATATGACTATCTCGAGTCGGTCTTCAGGATTTGCATGACGCACATAGCTCGACTCGGACACCGCTGGCGGTATCGAACCTGACAAAACTACATCCGCTTGCAATCCAAACAACGCACCCAGTCCCGTACGATCGAGACTGCCGGTCTGAATTAGCATTACTAGAGCCACAACGAGAGCGCCGCCGCACAAGGCGACGGCGCTCCAGAAGGCTCTTTTCAGTTTGATGTGCACATCATTTGTCCCTGATCAGAGCTTAAGCAAACCCGCTACGAGAGCGAGCACGGACCGCCGTTCATCTTTTCCAGAGCGGCAACACGCTCTGGCACGGGCGGGTGTGTGAGCTGGACAAAGCGCCAGAAACGCTTGATGCGCTCCCAGATCCCAGTCGCAGCAGGCAGCGACGCAGTAGCATCAAAAATCGGGTCGATGGTCATGATCGGGCGGATCGCGCGCATCAACTCAGCTTCGCGGCCTTTGGGGCGATTCTTTTCGACGTAAGCGACGAGCTTGAGCAGCGCTGATGCCAGATGGCACGGCTTGCCCGTCATGAGCGATCCGGTCGCATCAGCAGCGGATTCACGAGAGCGCATGACAAACATCTGGATGACCTTGGTCATCTGACCAGTGATCTGAAAAACCACGAACATGAGCAGGTATTCGAGAATGCCGGTGAAAAAGCCGCGACGTTCGCCGGCGCGCTTGATGCCACCAAAGGAGGGATTAAAGATACGGATGCCCGAGAGCAAGAGACGCACACCGGAATCGACGATCATGAAGAAAATCATCGAGATCACCGAAAGCATCGAGTTGATGGCGACGTCGTAGTTTTTGACGTGACCGAGCTCGTGAGCAAAGACTGCTTCGATTTCCTCATCGGTCATGCCGCAGAGGAAAAGCCCCTTGGTGGCAGCAACGACGGCCTTGCGATGAATGGGGCCGGTCGCGAAAGCGTTGGGCAAGGGGTTGTCTGAGATATAGACCGGCGGCTTAAACTTGAGCCCGCTTTTGGCGTGGACTCGATCGACGATGGCGATGAGCCGCTGATGCTCAGGGTTGGCAGGATCGGCAGGCGTAGACTTGGTCATAGCAAGAGCGACCTTGGCCGAAAACCACCAGCTCAGAACGGGCACGAGGAACCACAACAAGCCAAAGCCCAACTTGAACTGATACGAATAGCCGAAACCGGCGAAAGCAGCGAAAACCAAAAGCCCCATGGCAGCGTAGCCCCCGAGGGTTTTGGCAAGAGTCTTGTAGAGCTGGCGGCGCATTTCCGCGCGATTACCAGCTTCATGCAGGCATTTTCCCATGCGCATGATATGTCTCCAATTGGTTAGATTTTGATTCTCGATTTCTCTCTCCGCCCAAACGCCGTTGGCATGCGGCTACCGACAGATCGCGCGCTTAAACAGCAAGGCGACGGGATAGCTTAAAAGCTCATGAGGGGGATTAGAGAATTCGGTGTAAGAAAAGTTGACGGTTAGAAAAGAGATGACTCTATAAAACTAGTGGGTAGGACGATCAAATCTCAAGGGGAAAGGCGGGGATGCTGAAGGGCGCAGGATTTCAAGCGGTAAGAATTTTCATCCCAAAATCTGCTTACCTACCCCATTAATACAATCGCATCTAGCGTAGCTTCGCGCACGCGTAATTAACAGTCACTAACTACCAAATTAACGCCAATGACCACAACTAGCAGAGCTAGCAAACCCCTATGTGAGATAAATAAACTCGGGAACCATGGGGGTCTTCCCAATTAGCTATATAGCTCCCATCTGTGAACTGATAGTTTCAAAGAGTTCTTTCTTTTTCTTTTTCTCGCGAATACAAATCAAAACAACAAAACCCGGCAAGCAACAACTAGCCAAGACTATCGAAGACCAGATGTCTCCGCAGATCTTCAACTCACATTTTTGAGGAGCAAGACATGGACTGTCGTAGCAACTGCGGCGCATGCTGCATCGCTATTTCGATCTCGTCTCCGATCCCCGGAATGCCTGATGGCAAGCCAGCCGGCGTCCGCTGCCTCCATCTCAACGATGCGATGCGGTGCGATCTCTTTGGAAAGAGCGAGCGCCCTGCCATCTGCTCGAGCTTCCCGCCCAACCTCGATACCTGTGGTGCGTCCAGGTTTGAGGCTTTCGCTTTGATCGCACAAATGGAGAAGGCCACCAGCCCCACCATGTAGCAAAAGTGCAGGTCGCGACCTTATCTTCGCGGCCTTCCAAGTCTCCAAACAAATTTTTCACCAGAAAAGGCAATCTACATGATCCTCGACAGCCACTTTTGGCCGCTGACACTGTTGTTCGCGGCAATCTCCACCGGCCTCTTCGGCCTCATTGCCATCACCGGCACTACCACGCGCAAGGCCATCATCGGCGGCGCCATCGGCACCTTCATCGCGTCGCTCTTCCTCTCGCGCTTCGTGATGTATTACTACCAGCCGACCTTCCAGGGCTCTTTCGGCGGCTATTTCGAGCTGATCTTCTGCGCGCTGCTGCCCGCGACCGTCCTCGGACTCATGCTCAACAATGTGCCGGGCAAGATTATCCTCGCCGCCGGCGCCACCTGGCTCGTCTTTGTCACTGTGCCCATGGTGCAATACGGCTACAACGCCTGGGGCAGCGCCAATGCTGCCCGTTTCGCGGCTCAGGCCAAGATTCGCGTCGCGAGCAAGGACGAAAAGATCCCGCCGACCGATCCCAACAAGATGGTGCTGGTGACCAAGTCGATTGCGGCCTTCAAAGGCGCCACGGCTCTGACCACGAAGGGCAACCTGAACAGCACCTACATGATCGACCCCAACAGCTACGTGCTGCAGGCGGTCAATGGTCGTCGCTACTGGATCGCACCGCTGCAGTTTGCCAACACCGGCGACAGCTGGAACTTTGGCGAACCCAAAAGCCCGGGCTATGTGGTCGTCGACGCCATGGACCAGAACAAGGAAGCCGCGCTCAAGCTCGACTACCAGATGACGCTCTTTGCTTCGGGCTCTTTCGGCCTCAATCTCGAGCGTTTCGTCTACCAGCACGGTTACACCGATGGCCTGCTCATCGACGCCAAGTTTGAAGTCGATGACAACTGGGCGCCGCACTGGATCATGACCTACGCCAAGCGTCCGTTCGGCGAGATCACCGGTCGCGAGATCGAAAAGGTCATCGTCGTCGACGTCTCGACCGCCACTCCCAAGCTGACCGCCTACAAAATTGGCGAGCAGCCCGAGTGGATCGAACGCGTCATGCCCGAGTCGCTGATCAAGGAGTACGTCGACAACTGGGGCATCTGGGGCGGCGAATACGCTCGCAGCAACTACTGGTCGGTCGCTTTCGGCTGGCGCAAGGACGGCACCATGCAGGCTGCCGACTACGACCTCAACTACACCACCGACAACCACTCCGTGGAGGTCATTCCGATGACCTCTACGCGTTCGGGACAGCATGCTGTCTCGGGCGTCCTCGTCTACGAGACCACAGATAACGAGGCGGTGTACTATCCCGGCCTGAACGGTTTCAACGTCGGCGAAAGCGTGCAAGAAACCATGCTGCACGCCCCGCAGAACGTCAAGAACTATCCGGTCGAGAACGTGCAACTGTACTCGATCTACGGTGAGCTGACCTGGGTGGCGATCTACACCTCCAACCAGGCGGTCGGCAGGTCGTTTGCCGGCATCGGCATGTTGCATGCCCACGGCCAAAACTCTGCCGAGGTCATCTTTGCTCCCGACCTCAATCGGGCGCTCACCCTCTATGCCAACCAGCTGGCGCAAAAGCGTATGGCCGGCGGCAATATCTCGCAGGCAGCAGAAAAGAGCCACCAGATCAACGGCGTCATCAAGGCGATCGCTTATCTGCCCATCAACCAGAACCTGCCCACCTATCTCTTCATGATCGAGGGCGACAACAGGACCTTCATCCTCACGCGCGAGACCTACGCCAAGGCTCCGCTGGTCGAAAAGGGTCAGCACGTCACCTTCACCTATCTCGACACCGGTTCCGACGAGCTTGCCACCGGCAATTTTTCGGCCACCGAACTCGAGGTCAAGAAGTAAGCACTAGAGCAAGACCAGTCTTGCTCGGCGAGGGCGACGCCATGTCCTGCATGTTTAAGCATGCATGGGCATGAGCGTTGCCTTTCGTTGTCTTTTTTAACCAGATAAAAGGACCCGACATGAGCAAGACCTCAAATATCGACAGCGCAACCAGCGCCACGATCAGCACGGCCCACAGCACCGCCCGCGATATCGCTACCGCCGTCGCGCGTCAGCTGCAGCAAGCCGGTTACATGGCTGTCTTCGCTGGTGGCTGCGTGCGCGATCAGTTTCTCGACGTCGAGCCCAAGGACTTTGACATCGCCACCAACGCGCGCCCCGAGCAGGTGATCGCGGTCTTTTCACAGACCGGCGACACAGTCCTCACGGTCGGCGTGTCCTTTGGCGTCGTCATCGTCGTGCGCGATGGCGAGCAGATCGAAATCGCCTCGTTTCGCGGCGATGGAAAATACGGCGACGGCCGGCGCCCCGACGAGATCGTCCTGCTCGATGGCGATCCGCTCGAGGCCCTGCAGCAAGACGCAGCGCGGCGCGACCTCACGGTCAACGCCATGTTTTACGATCCGGTCGCGGACAAGCTGTACGACTTTTTCGGCGGACGCCGCGATATCGCTGACCGCACCCTGCGTGCTGTCGGCGATGCCGCCCAGCGCTTTGCCGAAGATCGTCTGCGCATGCTGCGCGTCGCTCGCTTCGCCGCCAAGCTCGGTTTCACCATCTCTCCCGAGCTGATGGACGCGCTCGAGCAGCATGCCGGCAGCCTCAAGCCCGGCAGCATAGTTTCTTACGAGCGCGTGGCCAAGGAGCTGGAAGGCATTCTCCTGAGCAAAGATCCGGTCACCGGCATGCAGATCCTCATGGATTCCGGTCTCCTGGCCGAGATCCTCCCGGAGATGATGCCTCTGATCGGCGATCGTGCAATGGGCGATCCGATCTGGCATCCAGAAGGCCTGGCATGGACGCACACCATGCTGGTCTTGGGCGAAGCGGCCAAGGAGCCTGCAGCGGACAAGTCGTTCGCCTTCATGCTCGGCGTGCTCTTGCACGACATCGCCAAGCCCGAGACCATGACCACCAGGCAGGAAACGCAGGCGGACGGCACGGTCATCACCCGTATCTCCAATCGCGGTCATGCCGAGAAAGGCGTGCCGATCGCACGTGCGATCGCCAATCGCCTCAAACTTTCCAGCGACACCACCCACAGGGTCACCGAGATCGTGCGGATGCATATGCAGATGCATGATTTCAACGACCCTGCGATCAAGCGCAGCAAGCTGGTGAGCCTCATGCAGCGTGATGACATCATGGATCTGATCCGGATGCAGCACGCCGATGTGATGGGCACCACTCGTTCGCTGGAGGATCGCATGGCGAGCTCTCACCGGGCCTTTTACCTGGCTTTGCTGGAGGAAATGGCCAATGATGCATCGCCAGCGCGGAGGCTCAATGCCGCCCCGCTGATCGATGGCTCGCACGTCAAGGCTTTCGGCTTCAAGCCCGGGCCGGTGTATCGGGTGATCAAAGACGCAGCACTGGAGGCCCAGCACGATGGCGAATTTGCCGACGAGGCGGGGGCTTTGGCGTGGTTGGCAGCAAATGCCGACCGATTTAGCAAAGGAGAAGAAGCATGAGTCTTTCGTACCTGATCCCGCACCGCGAGACCATCGCCCTCAATCCGATGGTCTTGCGCCAGACTGCCGAGTCGCGGTTTTCGCACTTCGATGGCGGCTGGGAAGAAATGCGGCAGGCGATCGCGGAGCGCTCCTCGGAGCAAGCCGCAGATCTACTGCGCGCAGACGGCAAGATCCTCAAGCTCGATCTCGGTGCGGAGCTCTCGCGGCGCTTTTTCTCCGGAGTTACCGAGATCGGCCCGCAGACTCCGCTCAATGTGACTTTTGCTCAACGCCCGGGGGCAGTCGCTGACGAGGCTCCCTATGTGCAAGTCACCGCCGGTGGCACCAAGGCTCGCGCCGGCCATGCCGTCGCGAGCCTCTACCACCGCGATGCGTTGACGATCGAAGAAAGGACTCGTAGCGATACGGGTACTTCAGTCGATGGCGACTGGCAGATTGTCAGCGTCAATGCGAGCCCGGGCGACAAACCCGAGCCGCCGACGCCGATGGCGATGGCGCGCAACATGGCCAAACATCTCGGCTTGCCCCAAGGAATTGGTGGCACTGCGCGCGTCTACACGGCCGAGGAGTTTATGGAGGCGATCCTCTTCTGGAGTCGCCATGCCATGACGGTGTGATCTGGTGATCTAGTGATCCGGCGCTATTTTGCTCGATGGAGGCGGGGGGCACGCAATTGTGTGCCTCCCGTTTTCTCCAGCAAATATGCAGTTACGGCCATGACAGATTTTTATTTTAAAAACCTTACACTATTATTTAATACAGTAAAACACCATTGCATCCAGCCCACTAATAGCTGCCAAGAATCGCCAGCTTGCGCAAGCGCTAAGCCATAGCTGAAAGCAAACAAATCTCTATTTCTTGAGAATTGGTCCTTTGATCTCATAACCTCAAGAAGTATTTTCTCACCAACCTCTTTTTTCGTTTCTCACACTTACAGCTCGAAACACGCACAGTACCAATGCCCACACCAGCCTGCACCTCCCGTCCTGGAGAAAGTGGCAGGCTTTGCGAAATATCTAACCGACAAGCAAAAGGATCATCCCCATGACCTCCATGCCAATGGTAGCCGCCAGCGCATCGGTCAAACCCCTGCGCATACCGGAGACGACCGAGATTCCGACCAAGGCCTTCGTTTCCGATCAGCCGCACACCACCGTCAAGCACGGAAAGCTCTTTTTTCTCATGAACGGCAAGGGCCTGGTGCCTGCCGAAAACAACGTCGGACAGGGGCTCTACTCGGACGACACCAGGTTTTTGCATGTCTGGGACATGCGCGTCAACGACATCGCGCCCGTGCTGATTTCGGCTGACACCCGCGAAGGTTTTGCAGCGCGCTTTGCCTATAGCAACCAGGAACAGATACTGCAGAATGCCTCCGGGGGCCAGGATCGCCTCAGCGAGCAGCGTTATTTCATCGATCGAGAAGTCTTGATCGGCGTCGATCAGACGCTCAACGAGCGCATCCGCGTGACAAACTTTGACGTGGTGCGCCGGCAGATCAAGCTGACTTTCGAATATGGGAGCGACTTTGCGGATATGTTCGAGGTGCGCGGCTGGGTGCGCAAGGAGCGCGGCCACCGGCTAGACACCTCTATCTATCAGCAAGAAAACCGCGTCGTGCTCTCGTACATGGGTCTCGACTGGATGCAGCGTAGCGTGACGATCGAGCTGCGATGCGCTTCTGGCGCCCTGGATGGTCGCGTCGAAATGACCAACAAGCGCGTCGAATGCGTTTTCGATCTCGGTGCTGGCGAAAGCGAAACGCTTGAGATCAAGGTTTCGATCGCGCCCTTGCAGGACACGCCGGCTCACGATCAAAAGGCTGACGCTGATTACGCGAACGTCCGCGCTGCCAGCGAGGAGGCCTACCAGAACTGGCTCGCCGGCTGCGCGCAAATCACCACGGATAATACCAAGTTTAACGAGCTGCTCGACCGTACGTATCGCGACATCTACATGCTCAGGCAGGTGACGCCGCGCGGGACCTGCGTTTCGGCAGGGGTTCCGTGGTTTGCCGTGGCTTTCGGCCGCGATCAGGAAGTGACGGGCCTTTCCACCCTGCCCTTCATGCCACAAGCGACTCGGCAGATCCTCGAGGTCTTGCTCGGCTACATGGGCACCAAGGACAACGAGTATACCGAGGAGCGGGCGGGGCGCATCTTGCACGAGCTGCGCACCGGTGAAATGGCGCGACTGCACGAGCATCCCTTCCTGCCTTACTATGGCACTGTGGATGCGACGCCACTGTTTCTGGTGCTAATGGCGGAGTATGCGCGCTGGTCGGCAGATTACGACTTCGTCTCAAGCAATTGGGAAAAGGTCGAACGCGCCCTCGCCTACATCGACAGGCAGCTCACGGATGGCGGTGGCTACCTCTCGTATGGCGGAAAAGCAGATGCTGCGCTCTCCAATCAGGGATGGAAGGACAGCAATGATTCGGTGATGGATGCCAGCGGAAAGCTCGCCGATGCGCCGATTGCGCTCAGTGAGGTGCAGGGCTACCTGTACCACAGCTGGAACATGACTTCGCAGATGGCACTGCGCCTCGGCAAGACTGAGATGGCGGATCATTTGGCGGCGAAAGCGCGGAGATTCAAGCGGCGCTTCCAGAGAGACTTCTGGATGAAAGATCGTGATTTTCCGGCGCTGGCGCTGTGCGGTGCGGATCAGAAGCAGTGCGATGTGGTGGCATCGAATGCGGGGCATCTGCTCTTTACGGGCATCTTATCTCGCAAGCAGGCTCTGGCTACGGCCCGAGGCTTGATGGCGCCTGAGATGTTCTCTGGTTTCGGGATTCGAACGCTTGCCAGCAGTGAGGCTCGCTACAATCCGCTCTCTTATCATGATGGTTCGATATGGCCACACGATAATGGGATCGCGGCCTGGGGCATGGCTGCGATTGGCCAACCAGAAATGGCAGCGAAAGTGCTTTCGGCGATGTTCGATGTGGCCTTGACGCAGCCTGACCTTCGCCTGCCTGAATTGTTCTGCGGTTTTGAGAGGGTGGGCAATCAAGCACCCGTCCGCTATCCTGTTTCGTGCTCACCTCAGGCGTGGGCCGCAGCCAGCGTCTTGATGATGTTGGCGGCCTGTCTGGGATTCTCGCAGCTCAATAGTTCTGGCCGGATTAAGGCGGCGCTTCCTGATTTCCTTAATCGAGTGGAAATTCGGGGATTAAGGCGCTCGGGCTCAGAGAGCAGCGTCGACAGCACCAATCGTGGCACAGGGGTTTTTGACTTGACTGCTGTGCGCATGCGGAACGGTCGAACAAAGGTGGAGATTGTTCAAGAATAAATAAACCGGGGTCTTGAGAAACGCGCGCGGTCGAAACTCTCCTTATGCCATGTAAGATGGGCAGGAGGTGATTTGGCTGCGCGTGTTTTTTTGCTGTATTTGTGACATGCTGTAGTAAATACGCAGTTTTGAAGAATATAGTGAGGCGGGCGAGTTTGCGCTTTGTTAGTGTGTTCAGGTTTGCAGACTAGGGTGAAAATCGAGGTCAAAGATTAAATTGGGTGGTGGGGAGAGGGAGAAATTTTGAGCGATTGCAGAAGGACAGAAAAAATTTCCATTTTCTGGCAGGAGGTTTTAGACAACAAAACGCACACCCACAGCCAATCTAGATAGCCCACGACACCGCATCAGAAAACAAGAATAAAAATCTGCCCCATCCATTAAGCAAAAAAAAGAACCTCACACCATCAACCTCAAACCATTGAACTTTTCTCCACCCACCTCCGTTTTCACATCCATCACCTCCCCGATGAGACGGAGCAACAAAGCACCATGCACGCCACCATAAATGTTTTGTTCTTCATCGATGCCCTCAAATCGGGAGCCATTTTTTCTACACAGAGCATTACCCACATAGCTGAGCGCGGGCCGCTCGATACGTGCCTTTCTCGCCTCAATAAAGCAGGTCGCATCAGACGTCTCGCGTGGGGCCTATATCAAAACACACCACTAGGCACTGAACCTATACCCTCGCCACTAGTGATTGCCACAGAGAAAGCAAGAGCCTTCGGCAAGCTAATAGTGCACCATGGATCTACGATCGCAGAACTTCTGCAATTTAAACCAAAAAATCCAAAAAACAAACCTCACACCATAAAAAACGAAGCAGCGCCCGGCAGGGCCAAGCGCGAAGTCAATCGCTATCACACAAATGGCAACTCTTCACGATTTTACTATCTGAGCAGCGACGGCGATTTCAAACGCATGCACTTGCACAAACTTTGCCCAAACAAAATCCGCTCATATACAGAACCAGGAGGCCAATGGATAAGCGCTGTGCGCTCCATCGGCAAAAAAATCCTCGACAAATGTCCTCAAGATCAAATGCCGCCCTTACCTTGGTCCGCACGAGAGAAACGACGCATTCGCGACCAAGCCGGCCTTTTGCCCAATTGGCTCCGCAGGCTATTGGAAATCCCTAGCGTAGATGATTTCGAGCAGCGGGTCTATCCACTGATACCGGCCAACACACATGTACCACTGGCATCAGAAAACCAACTCTCAAAACTGTATGGAGCAATGCCAGCCCATAGAAAATACCCATTTATGTTGGAGGTAGCGCCTGCACCCGACTAACACATAGCTATAACTAGCAAACATGCCAGAAAGCGAGGCTGTCTACAACACCCTCGCACCTCATCCGCTACACGCGAAAAATCTGCTAGCCGACTCCTTTCAGAACTATTTTGCCCACGATGCGAGAGAAATCCTTGACCATGAAAATAAAAAATCAAGCCGCGCCTACTACAGTTTATCGCAATACAAGCAAAAAAAAGATTTTCGCAGTGCAGACAGCCTCTACTGAGACCATCCGCACCACGAAAACCAGACATCAATTCAGATCGAGGCAAGGCTTAGCGATGCGAAGCCAGCGCCTGCTGCAGGGTGAGCCACTCGCGCGCCTTCTTTTCGTGCAAAGAAAAGGCAATCTCCTCGGAAGACGGCAAGTTGCTCAGATCAAAAACACCCACTTCGAGCGCATCCGAACCAGCTTTCAGCACGCCGCCGACCACACGCGTCTCGTAAAAGACCATAAAGAGATTGGCGCCCGGCACCGGCATCTCGTCGAGGGCGCGCACGATTTCGAGATCGAGACCGACTTCCTCGTTGCCTTCGCGCACGCCCGCCTGCCGCGGACCTTCGCCCTTATTAATATAGCCAGCAGGCAGTGCCCACTTGCCGATCTGCGGCGCGACGCCACGCTTGACCATGACGATGCCGCCATCGCGAGGCACGATCAGCACCGACACCCCCTTAGGATTGTCATAATGGGTAAATTTCTTGCACCCATGGCAGTGAGGCAGGCTCACGCCTTCTTCGACGATGACACCGAGAGTGGTGCCACACAGCGGACAAAATTTATAGTCGCTCATTGGTATCGATTCCTTTCGCTATCAGCAAAAACTGAAGGAGCCCTCGCCAAAGGCGAGAGCGAGAAACGTTTTAGGATTGGTCGAGCCCGCTACTCCATGTCATGAAGACGAAGACGGCAGTCAAGGCCCAGGCAATGTTGCCCAGGACGCCACTGAGAGCAAGACAAGCAAAGAACGATCCAAAAACCGCATAGCTTGCGCGCATGCGGCGCCAGTCGCTGGATTTATAGGAAAATGCCAGAATGTATGCGATGCTCAGCGCAAGGAACGCAATGAGCCGGGGCAGAGCAAAAAACACAATCACTGGTGCCACTAGAATCATCACCCAGAAGGCGATTTGCGCAGCAAAGCGCCCACCCCATGGCAATTTGCGACAATCTTCAACAATTTCATCACCGATCTGCCCCATGAGGCTGCACAGACCGGAGAAGAAACTGCGTTCGTAATGCGTCTTGCCCTTGGGACTATCTGCGCTCATCGAAAACTCGAGACACGCGAAGACTATGGACAAAACTGCGAGAAAGGCACAAAGAGATTCGGCATAGCTCCGATACGGGGTCGCCAGAGCGCCGACGATAAAGAGATTGGCCAGGGCGGAGCACACATAGAGCCCCCCAGAACGCAACGACAAGCGCTGGAAGCCCGCGATGCACATGGCGATCGCAGCCGAAGCCAGTGCCGGCCAAGGACTGAAAAAATACGAATGGAGGGGGATGGCAGCGATCAGAAATATCAGAAAGAAAGAGCGGGAAAGATAATGCATTTTGAAGGCAGGTGTTGAGGTGGCGCTAAGCGCCGAGAGGCGAGGCCCGCACGGTATCTAGAGCTTTGGAAGCTTAGATCCGCGCGGGCCATGCCGCATTTTTGACGCTGGTCGTGGCTATTACGTCAACGAGCGCTGTCGCCTGGCAGGCGGTTGCGCAGGCCGGCGGGGATGAGCCCGACGAGGTAGCTTTCGATTTCGAGGCGGTATCGACGATACTGCACGCCGAGATAGATGACGCCTACGCCCATCGCGATGAGTGCGAAGGGAAAGAGAATCGAGCCGGCAAAGAAAGTCGACAGCAGATGGCCGATGTAGTAGATTCCGCCGAGTGAACCAAACAGCAGGAGACTGCGACGCGCAAGCACCACCGACGACACCATCAGAGCGAGGCAGATGGCAAAGTAGACGAGCTTGTGTCCTTCGCCGCCGTTGCCGACGAGCAAGAGCGAGAGCGAGCCCCAGAAGGCCAGCGCCCCGAAGAGATAGCCCCAGAACGAATAGTCTTCGCTGCGGCCGAGATGCACGTCGACGACCACAGCCGAGACCAGCATCGCCAGACCGACCGTAGCAGAGACCCCGAGGTAATAGTCGGATCCGAAGCCCCAGAAACTCGACTGCCCGCCAGCCATGATGGAAGCGAGGGTCATCGAGGCGAGCCAGAGTACGAAATACACCACGGCGCTGAGGACCGAAGATCTTACGTAATAGGCCGTGGGCAGTGCGACGGCCAGAGTGAGCGCTTCGACCGAAAGGGCGAAGCGGCTGGGGCCGAGGTTGGAGAGAACGTCCATGCCGCCGATGAGGGCGCCATAGGCAAGTGGCACCATCAGCGTGGCGAGTGCGAACAGCACGCCGCCGGGAGTTTTGATGCCGTCCTTGAAACGCAGCTTGTAGCCGAGGGCGGCAAAGCCGACGCCGTATGCGATCGCTGTGAGGCCGACCGCGTCTTGTCCGAAGGCGCTGCCGACGCGCTCCAGCAGCCAGCCCATGGCGATCAACACCAGGAAGCCGCCGGCGTACCAGGCGAGTTGGGCCATGTCGAAGCGGTTGTTGGCGCCGACTTCTTCGGGTAGTTTGGTCGTGCCAGCGGCGCGGCTGTAGAGTTCTTGCCAGAGGCTTTCGACATCGGCTAGCGACATCGCGCCTGCGCGAGCGGCAGCTTCCAGATCGCTCTGGGCAATCGTGATTTTTGGTTTGCTCATTTCGACCACTTTCTGTCCGGTGGACGTGGGTTTGTGGGATGAATGGCGCGTGGGTATTGGTGAGGAGGCCGGGGTGAAAAATGAGGAAGTGGGAGGAGGTTTTTTGAGAAGACTGGAGGCCGACAGAAATTTTTTTCCAAATTCTGACCGCCCCAAACTAACCCCTTCAACCTCCACTCACCAATCATTTCGGGGCGGCAACAAATCACCTCAAAGAGCTAAACCCGCTCTTCAAGCCAATCGTCACCGCCCCGCATTTTCACCCCATCCGCATCAGAGAAGGAGAAGCACTCACTCCTCGTCGCAAAGCTGCTCCAGCTCCTCGACGTAGCGGCCGAACACATCGAGCGCCTTCTGGATCGGAGCCGGCGTCGACAGATCGACACCAGCCTTAGCCAAAAGGTTGATCGAGTAGTCCGAACCGCCCGACGACAGGAACTCCAGATAGCGCTTGACCGCCGGCTCGCCCTCTTCGAGGATCTGAGCCGCCAGCGTCGTCGCCGCCGAAATGCCCGTCGCATACTGGTACACATAGAACGCACGATAGAAGTGCGGAATGCGCGCCCACTCCATGGTGATCAGCGGATCGATCTCGACGACAGCACCGTAGTACTTTTCGTTGAGCTCGCGCGTGATGTCGCACAGCACCTTGAGGGTGAGGGGCTCGCCGGCCTCTTCTTTCTCGTGAGCGATCTTTTCGAACTCGGCAAACTGCGTCTGCCGGAAAAGCGTCGCCCGGAACCGATCGAGGTACTCGTTGAGGATATACTTGCGCTCGGTCTTGTTCTTGGCCTGCTTGAGCAGGTGATGTGCGAGCAGCGCCTCGTTGACGGTCGAAGCCGTCTCCGCCGTGAACAGCGTGTAGAAGCAGTAGGTGTACGGCTGCTTGGTCCGCGAGAACCAGGAGTGCATCGAGTGCCCACCCTCGTGGATGAGGGTGAAGAGCGAACCGATGTTGTCCTGCCAGTTCATGAGCATGTACGGCACGGTGCCGTAAGTGCCCGAGCTGTAGGCGACGGAGCGCTTGCCCTGGTTCTCGTAGATGTCGACCCAGCGATTCTCGAAGCCGCCCTTGAGCACCTGGACGTATTCATCGCCGAACACCGACACGGTCTCGAGGATGATCTTTTGCGCCTCTTCGTAGGTGACCTTGAAGTCGTAGTCACCGAGCAGCGGCACGTACAGATCCCAGAACTGCAGCTTGTCGACGCCGAGCATTTTCTTGCGCACCGCCATGAAGCGATGCAGCTTGTCCAGGTTGGCATTCACCGTGTTGACGAGGTTGTCGTAGACCAACTCCGGCACGTTGATGTCGCCGAGGGCACGAGCGCGCGCGCTGGCGTGATTGCGCACGCGAGCAGTAAACACATCCTGCTTGACCTGCGCCGTGTACATCGCGGCCATCGTATTGCGCCACTTGGAGTACGCGCCGAAAACCGAGCGGAAGGCCGCTTCGCGCACCGAGCGATCGGGGTTTTCGAGGAAGGTCGAGTAGTTGCCGTGCGTGAGCTCACGCGTCACACCGTCGGCGTCGACGATCGGGTCAAACTTGAGGTCGGCATTGTTGAACATGCCGAAGATGCTGGAAGCAGCGCCAGCCGTCTGGCCCGACAGAGCCAACACCTGCTCGACTTCGGCCGAGCGGACGTGAGCAGCTTCGCGAGCGAGTTCGGCAAAGTAGAAGCGATAGTGATCGAGACCAGGCACCTTTGCCATGTAACGTTCGAGCGTAGCCGGCTTGATCGACAGCAGCTCGGGAGTGAACCACGCGGTCGCTGCACCATACTTGGTGCCGAGCTGACGCAAGCGGCCGTTGAGGGCCTGGTAATGAGTGTTACCGGTGTCGGTGTCGCCGTGCAGGTGACCATAGACGCTCAGCTTGCCCAAGATGACACCCAGCTCTTCCTTGAGCTTGAGCGCGGCCAGGAGCTGCTTGCCGGAGCGACGCAGCTTGCCCTTGAAAGCGGCGACCAACGGCACCATTTCGGCGGCGCGCGCAAAATCGGCTTCCCAGTCGGCTTCGGTCTTGTAGATGAGAGTGAGATCCCAGGTGTGCTCGACCGGAACATCGGCACGCGCGGGCAGAGTGGTGGCGGGTTTCGCCTGAAGATTGGTCGTCATTGTCATAACCTTTCGAATTAGTTTGTCCTTTGGGACGTTCGAGACTTGAGATTTTGAGAAGAAAAATCTGTCTACTTCCTCAGGCCGTTACGCCGCATCCGAATGTTGAGCAATTCGATGCAGACGCTGAAGGCCATGGCAAAGTAGATGTAACCCTTGGCGACATGCTGGCCGAAGCCTTCAGCCACCAGGGTAGCACCGATGAGCAAAAGAAAGGCAAGCGCGAGCAACTTGACCGCCGGATGACGGCTAATGAAGCTCGAGATCGCCCCAGCCGAAAACATCATGAAACCGACAGCGATGACGATCGCCCCGATCATGACGTAGAGGTTGTTGGACATGCCGACAGCCGTGATCACCGAATCAAGCGAGAACACGATGTCGAGCACCATGATCTGCGCGATGGTCGAGACGAAGGAGAAGGATGCGGCTTTCACCGCCCCTTCGGCTCCTTTGCCCTCCTCCCCTGCACCTTCGACCTTGTGGTGCATTTCTTTCACACTCTTGTAGAGCAAAAAGAGACCTCCAGAGAGAAGGATCAAATCGCGGCCCGAAAACTCGTGCCCCGCCACCGCGACAAGCGGCGCCGTAAGACTCATGATAAGGCTCAACGAAAAGAGCAGCGCGATACGAGTGAGCATGGCTGCAGCCAGACCCACCATGCGCGCTCGGGCCTGCATGGATGCGGGCAGTTTTTCGGCAAGGATGGAAATGAAGATCACGTTGTCCACGCCGAGAACGATCTCCAGCACTGTCAGCGTAAAGAGCGCGCCGAGCACATCGAGGCTCGGCACGAAAGCGAGGAGGTTTTCCATGTTTACCTCAGAGCGAGAGGAGGTAACGCCCCAGACGATGCGCTAGCCGCCTGAAAAGCGAGCGCGGGGGCACGAGAGCGTAGCGCTTTTGGGCCTCTAACAAGAGATCCATGTGATCGAAAGCCAGGACACGCGAGCCCGACGCCTTGCCTGGCTGGTGGCTTTCACCGGCAGCGAGCAGAGTCGCCACCCTCGTGAAGCGCGTCGAATCCGCCTTCGCGTCGTCACCGGCCTTGATGGCCGCCAGGACTTTCGCGCGCATACCAGCCGGCACACGCCAGAGATAGCCGTGATCGATCACATGGCCACGTTCGTCGCGCTCCGGATTGGAACGCACATCGACGAGTTCGAGGGCCTCGGGAGGCACTTCGAGGTGGGTTTCTTCGAACGCTTCGCGACTCGAACAGCCAGGCAGGCTCTCGAGATGCGGATCCAGAAAGCCTCCAGGGAAGGACAGCATGTCCTTGAAAGGCGCCCTCGCACGTTCGATGGTCAGTACTGCGGCATCCGCGGTACCAGAATCGATCACCACGAGCAGAGTTGTGGTGCTATCCGCCTTTGGATAGCTGTAGTGCATGAGGCGCGACATTTTCACCAGGCCCGGGACCTGCGCCGAAACGGTTGTTTGAACCCGCTTTTCGACCAGATGACCGAGTGTGCTGGTAAAGTCTTTGGCGGCCTCGGGCGTTGTTTGGAGCGGCCTGAGCGCGTCGACGACGAGAATCGGCTCGAGGTCTCTGGCGAGGGCTCTTTCACATGTGGGCACGAGGGTACCGTCATCGACTCCGGTGAGAAAGACCATCGAGCCTGCCTCGATCGCCTCCACGTCCTGAGGATCGGTGGAAACGACGACGCGTTCGAGGTCGGCTTGAGGCAAGAGTTTTGCCGCAAGCTGTGCAGCGAGGGCCGAAGATGCGTGACCGACGATCAGAACGATCGGTTTGCGTTTTTCCGTGGTCATGGTTGTGATGCCTCTTATCTTTTGGAAAGACTGCCGGGCGGCCGTTTGGAAGGATAGTGATGGCGAAATGCTTGGGAGTAGAGTGGGGCCCGGGTGAGAAAATAAAATGACAGTTCAAACCTAAGCGCGCGGCCAAGAACTAAGCAAGAAGCCTGATTTAATCATCATGACAATAGGACCATATAAGCTTAAATGATGATCACAAGTAGGGCTGATTTTTTATATAGGCCTGACCTCGCTGCGCTAGGGGCGATTTTATGAGGCCAAGTTAAGCAATTAGGGCCTGGTTCGCGACTTTGTTTTGTTTTGAGGATAAAATCTGGACAGAAATTTCGTACAAAAATCTGTCCTCCCCGAAACGGAGCCCACAAGCCCATGCAAGGCCTCTTGACGACCGAAGACATAAAAGAATTTTGCCGCACCGCTAGAGAGCAAGGCAAAAGAATTGTCACCACCAATGGTTGCTTTGACATTCTCCATGTCGGCCACATTCGTAGCCTGCAACAATCACGCTCTTTTGGCGACATCCTCATCGTCGGTTTGAACTCCGACGAGTCTGTGAAACGGTTAAAAGGCCCCAGCCGCCCAATCAATTCTCAGGATGATCGAGCCGAGATGCTACTGGCTCTCTCTTCCGTCGATGCGGTGTATATCTTCGATCAAGATACCCCACTCGAGTTTTTGCATCTTGTCAGGCCGGATGTCCACACCAAGGGTGCAGATTATAAGAAGGAAAATCTGGCAGAAACCCCCGTCGTGGAATCATACGGAGGACGGATCGAACTCTTGCCTTTGGTGTCTGGCCGCAGCACTACCAACGTGGTCGAAAAAGCCGGTCAGACTGCCAAATCGCCAAACTGCTAGATTTCGCAATTCAATTTCTTACTTAGCCGGACCACCCGCAGCAAGAGCAGCCAGGCGCTTCTTGGCATCGGTCGCATAGTCTGCATTCTCATCGGCCTTCAGAGCCTTTTGATACTGTTCTTTGGCATCCTCGACCCGTTTTCTCTTTTGCATGATCAAACCAATCCGATAATGCGCCTCGCCTAATCTCGAATCGTTACGCAGCGCCGCTTCGTATGAACTCACGGCGCGGTCGAAATCACCAGCAGCTTCATAAGCCGTACCGAGATTGTAGTGCGCCACCGAAAGCTTAGGATCATTCTTAACGGCAGACTCAAAGTTTTTGATGGCATTCGCCAGATCGTTCTCAGCCTTACAAGCAGCACCCAGCCCGTTATAGGTGATGGCATCGCGAGGATTGATCGCCAGAGCCTTATGAAACTGGATCTTTGCACTGGCATAGTTATTTTTTTGATTATAGGCCAGGCCAAGATTGCTATAAGCAGTACCCAACTCATCATCGATAGCCAACGCGGCTTTGTATCCTTCGATCGCCTTATCTAGTCGACCATGCAAATGATCGCTCACAGCCTGATTAAAAATCTTACGCGCCTTGAGCTTGGGATTTTCATTTGCGGTAGCACCAGCGGCACCAGCAGCACCAGCAGTATTTGTCACAGCTACGGCAGCAGCCTTGGGTTTAGCAGCGGCAACCGGCCGGGGAGTCGCCACCGCATTTGGTGACATCGCAATCGCAGCAATACCTTTGCCAGCATCTCCTACAGCAGCGCCAGAGACGCTAGTCGCACTAGACGCGCCAATCGCGCCAGAAGCGCTAGACTCAGCAGTCACACTACTCGAGACCGGAATCGGCTTTATATCCAGCTTCAATTCATTTGTAGACTCAATCGCACTAGAATCGGCAGGAGCCGCACCAGGTCCAGCCTTTGGTGCGGCGACATCCTTCGAAGCCAACTCCGCTACCTTCTTCAGCTCGTTTGCGCCCACTTCTTTGTTGATATCGAGAGCGGTATCAGTGACGATGGCCTTGGGCTTGAGAGCACCGGCGTTGTTAACGCTCTCAACGCGTGGCTTCCATTCGGCGCTCTCAGCAGTCGATTGAATCTTCTGATTCATAAAAGCCTTGTAGTACTGCTCGTAAGCATTTTGCAAATCATTCTTGCTACCAGCACCAGAGCCAGTCGAACCGGCAGCATCAGCCGATGAGTTAGTCGCCGCCGGCGCCGCAGCCCGAGTAGCACCAGCACCACCCAAACCAAGATTGACAGCGATGACGCTTTGATTGAGGGTTGCCACCGTCGGCGATACCCGAGTACCTTCTTCAAACTCGATTATAACCATGCCCGTGGTAGTTGGCCGACCATCAGGGCTGGGCACGGCACTGTATTTGAGTGATTTGAAACCAGGCAAGCGCCCCGCTAGATCGGCATTTAGATCCTCTACCGAAGGCAGTGCATTGAGGTCCAGCATCACTTCTGGAAACTGAATCGCAAGCCGATTCTCACCACTGCCTACTTTCACAAACTTTGGACTGGCTGGGCTTTCATCTCCACGTAGAGAAAAAATGAGATTGTTCTGCCCATCGGCAGTGATTTGTCCAACTTTTCCCACAGCAAGGGCCGGTTGTGCACCAATCAGAAAAAGCGATAGCGAAAGAGCGGGAAATAACCTTAATCCAGCTCCTGACAATGACCAGTTTCTCATTGGAAAAACACTCCGCATAAACGTCGAACCATCAAATTAGAGCAGCTAGTTTACTAAAATAAGCTGCAAAAACGGTCCGCACCACGTTAAAATCGGTAAAATCAAGCTCGTTGGAAAAGGCCTTAGAGCCTCGACCTTGCCAAGGGCAGCCCCGAGAGCAAAAGCATAATGACAGCAAAGCGGCCAGCACAATCGCCTACCAATGCACCATTGAGTGCACTTTGCCTGGCGCTCGTCCTGGCGCTCTCCTGTGCCAGTCTTGCCGAATGCAAGCCCAAGAAAAATTCTCTAATGCAACCTCCGGCACCAAGGCCTGCACCGGATAACGTAGTCACACCCCCTGGCGAAGAGGCGTATTTTCCCGTACGCCCAGACGGCCAACCATTTCTCCTCAATATAGATAACACCGTCAATCTCACCGATGCCATCAATGGGTTTTACTACGATCCAAAATGGCGAGGCGAGGTCTGGGCCCCCTTCGATCAGATCAGCTTGATCGAGAGAGCCACGCGCAAAATGGCCACCTGGCCAGAATACGACCAAGCCAATCAGTACCGCAAATTCAATCACGTCAACAAATTCTTCGAGAGATATTCCGGCTTTGGACCATAAACTCCCTTCCCTCGATCACGTCGCTATCGCAGTGCCCAACCTTGAGGCTGCACTGACTTTCTGGGCAGATGCCCTGGGCTTGCCGACATTAGATATAGAAATAGTCGAGCAGCAAGGCGTGCGCGTGGCAAAACTGGAGCTTGCCAATACCCATATCGAGCTACTCGAGCCTTTATCTGCCGAATCACCGGTGGGCAAATTTATTGCATCAAAAGGTCCAGGCCTGCATCACGTGTGCTTACAAGTCGACGATATCAAGAGCGATCTGTCAAAGCTCAAGCAAAAAGAAGTCAAGCTCATCGACCAGGAACCCAAGATAGGCGCAGGAGGCGCGCAGATAGCCTTTGTGCATCCCAAGGCCACAGGCGGGGTGCTTATGGAACTGTCGCAGCACGACTAGCCTTTTGATGAAAATCGGTGACGATTTCATCCAATTTATAGCAATTGAGCCCATTTGGGGGCTCTCTCTGCTACATTGGCACAGATACCAATTCTCAAGCGTTTGGAGGCCATTCTCGAATGCCAGTCATGACCGAACTTTCTAATATCGAAAAAGCCCTTGGCAAGGACGCATCCTTGCTGCAACACAAAAGCACGGGCATCCCTAAAGAATCACTGCACTTGCCGGGTCCTGATTTTGTAGACCGCATCACTGCCGTCAGCGATCGCACCCCGCGCGTCATGCAGAGCCTGCAGACCCTTTTTAATACCGGCAGACTGGCCAACACCGGCTACCTCTCGATCCTTCCTGTAGACCAGGGCATCGAGCACTCCGCTGGCGCTTCATTTGCCAAAAACCCCATCTATTTTGATGGCGAAAATATCGTCAAGCTCGCCATCGAAGGCGGTTGCAACGCCGTTGCCTCGACCTACGGTGTCTTGGGCTCGGTAGCTCGCAAATATGCTCACAAGATCCCATTTATCGTAAAGATCAACCATAACGAATTTCTCTCGTATCCCAACAAGTACGATCAGATCATGTTCGGCAACGTCAAGCAAGCCTGGGACATGGGTGCAGTGGCAGTCGGCGCGACCATCTACTTTGGTTCCGATGAGTCTGCTCGCCAGATCCAAGAAGTCTCCGAAGCCTTTAGCCTCGCCCACGAATTGGGCATGGCCACTATTTTGTGGTGCTACCTGCGTAACAGCGCCTTTAAAGTAGGCGATGTGGACTATCATTTGTCCGCCGATCTAACCGGTCAGGCAAACCACCTCGGCGTGACCATCCAGGCAGATATCATCAAGCAAAAACTGCCCGAAAATAATGGCGGCTACAATGCCATCAAGTTTGGCAAGACCGACAGCCGCGTCTACAGCGAATTGACCACCGACAATCCGATCGATCTGACCCGCTATCAAGTGGCCAATTGCTACATGGGTAGACAGGGCCTGATCAACTCAGGTGGCGCGAGCGGCGCTAACGACATGGAAGAAGCCATCAAGACTGCCGTAATCAACAAGCGCGCAGGCGGCATGGGTCTGATCTCCGGTCGCAAGGCCTTCCAAAAGCCCGTCAAGGATGGCGTGGAGCTTCTCCATGCAATCCAGGACGTCTATCTCTGCAAAGACGTCACAATCGCCTAAGGCTTTGCCTTAGCGCATTAATCAAAAAAGAAAATTTGGGGGGATGCAAGCGCATCTCCCCTTTTTTTGCTAAATTAAAGGTCACATTTCCGGCGACCCGGCGCACCCTTTATGAGGTTTCCAGAGTGCATTCTTACGTCTCAGATTTGCCCCTCGGTGAGATCCTCGTCAGGGCCGGCTTTGCCAGTCAGACCCAGATTGATGACGCTGTTGCCCAAAACGGCACGCGCCAGCGCTTGCTAGGCAAGAGCCTGGTTGCAACGGGCATTATCACTCAGCGCCAATTGCAGCTCTCGATCGATGCGCAGGCAATCATACGCGATGGACTGCGTGAACCGCTGGATGTTTTTAAGGCACTCAATCACGCGGCTGTCACGGATTGCGATCTAAATGATGCCTTCATCACCCGTGGTGGCATGGGGCAGTCTTGCCGTTTGGGTGAAATGTTGTTAGAGGCCGGAAGAATCGAGAGGGAGACGTTGGAGGATTTGCAGATCCTCAGCCGAGACAATGGTGAACCTCTAGGTGCATTGCTCGTCGAACGCGGTATTGTAGATGCGACTTATCTCGAGGCGGCGCTCGAGCTGCAGGTGCGTGTGCGCGACGGCATGTTTACTCGCGAGCAAGCAATCCAGGCGCTCAAGCAGGATCCACGCAGGCTGTTGGACATGATAGCACCGCATATAGTGTCGCCACAAAATACGCAAAACAAGAGCGGCCTCAAACTCGGAGAGCTCTTTGTCAGAGCCGGCATTCTTAAAAAGAGCGATATCAAGCAGGCACTGGAGCTTTCGCTCAATCACAACCATCCAATCGGTCAGATGCTTGTGGCACGCAATTTCATCACACACTCCCTCTTAGATGCAGCGTTATCGATACAACAGATGATGAGCCGCAAGCAATTGGGCGCTGGCGAGGGCACGGCATGCCTGGTCAAAGTCTACAATGGCAACAAGTCGGTTTCTGAAGCACTTCTAGAGCTCAATATGCTCAAATCAGAAGGCGAAAATCTGCCCCCTCGCGCATTCGATGCAGCGACAAGCGCTTCGGCCAAGATTACGAGTACGCAATTGCCGGCAATGGTGCCGCAGATAGATATTGCGCGAGCAGAAGAACGCGAAAGACTGGCCAAACAAATCGAGGATCTGATATCCGCCTTCGAAAATTCGCCGTCCTACGAAGAGTTCAATGACTTTGAAGGTGAGTATTACTTTGATCAGGCGCACAAAATCGATCTTTTGACGCATTTGCACGATCTGCATGCGCGGATGGGTCGGCAGTTGCTCAAGCGGCGAGAGTACGGCGAGGCAGAAAAACATTTAAAAGCAGCGTGTTTATTAGCCCAGAACTTGGGTCTAACAAATGCCAAGGATGTCGATAGATCTGGCGGTGGCGGCGATGCACTTGTAAGAGACCGTCAATATCTGGCATGTTTGTATCTAAAGCAAAATAAGAGCTGGCAAGCCGAAAAGCTACTGCGCTGGGTGCTGGATGACCTGGAAAGGAAGCACACTGAAGCGCCCTCAGGCAGCCAGATCTCAAAAGCCCATCTGGGCCTGGTCAATCATCGTTTAGCCCTTTGCTATTGCCATCTGGGATTGATGTTCAAGGCAGAAAAACATTTCAAGCAGGCGGCAGAATGCTTGTCAGTGGAGACCTCTTTGCAAGAAAATATCGATACTCCGCCGCGCGTCTTACGGGAGCGTGAGAGGTCGTTAGCACGTGTTTTGCGAGATCATGCAGTTTTGCTGAGCAGATTGAAACGGGAGCAAGAGGCTGATCGCCTTTACACAGAGGCCAAGAAAATATTGTCGCTGAGTATGCAAACCTGGCAGATCAATTAATTAAGAAAAAGGCGCCGCTATCCCTTTTGGATCGTGGCTTTGCGGCGAGTCAGAATTTTCATCCTAAAATCTGCGCCCTCTGAAAGGGCCATCAGTTGACCATAGTGCAGCCCGATGGGGGCTTTACCGGCGCTGCAGATTTTTAAATTCAATTTCTGTCACAGCAAAAAGCACCACCCAAAGAAGGGTGGCGCCTCTCATTGAAACCACGCAAATTAACCGAGCCTAAAGGCAGATTTTGCGCCTCATTAATAAAAATGACTCGATCCAGGCCACGACCAGCTATTTTACAGCTACAGAACCATGGTTATCGCAATGACCTTCGCAAGGGCTATGCAGGTGTCCATCGACCAGATAGTCAACGTGATCACCGTGAGGAACAGCCTCGTGACCACACTCAGCGCCGTGCTTGTGACCAGCTTCATGACCTTTGCAGGTATGTTGAGGGGTGCACGAAGCAGGGTTAGAGCCACCATCTGCAATACTATGACAATCTACGTGATCACCATGCACATTGTGCAAATGACCATCATGCAAATAGTCTACATGACCATCATGCTCGATAGCCTTATGGCCACAATTAGCACCATGCTTATGATCGTGTGATTTATGTTCGGATCCGCAACCCATTCTTCAAATCTCCATATATTTCTAACAAACGACTTTCAAACAAATTTGATTTTAAAAACGATTTTCATTTGCACATTCTGACCTGCAAACCAGCCCGCAATGAGCGTTTCAAGCCGACTGCATACCCTCATATTTAAATACATTTCCCACCACTGTCAACAAGCTCACCATCTGCACGGTCAAAAATCACAACCAACGCCACCACAAAACCATGCCACCATGAGCCCTTCGCCACAAGCAAAACAAATTATAAAAATTCTTCAAAACGCCCACATATTCAGCGTTCCGAAAGTGGCAACCATTTCCATTTTCAAAAACACATGGCAGCCCAAGCGCACCACTTTTACGAAACCAGTTTTGCCAAAGCCCCGCGCTCCCGCGCCCCTCTCAGCATGCGCCCAAGCAACCAGGCCGCAAAACACCACAAGATCAGATTTGCAACCGCCGCCTTTGCAAACAAGATATCTGCACCAGGCGCACCTTTCAAGACAGCTCGCATCCCTTCGAAAGCATAAGTAGCCGGCACCATATATGCCACCGGCTGCATCCAGGCCGGCAAGACAGTTACTGGATAGAAAACCGCCGATACCGGCTGCACCAGATACGGCAGGGCCCAGGCCAATGGCTCCGCTTGATGCCCGAAACGCAGAGTCAGTCCAGTCGCTATCATCCCAAGCGACCAGCCAAAGACGACGAGATTGATAAAAAGCGGCACCAGATAATAGCTAAAGGACAGCATGTCAAAAGCATACATAGACGCCGCAAGCACCGACAAAAGCGAAAACACTATCACGATCTGCCCAAAACCAAACAGATAAGTCGAAGCGACAAACTCCGCCAGCGAGATCGGCGACAAAAATACGTTGAGCAGATTGCGCGACCAGACATCCTCGAGAAATGAGACCGAGATCGACTGCTGAGCCCTCATCAAGATATTGTAAAAAACAACGGACCCGATCAAAAAAGTCACCGCATGCGGTGGCGCATCGCTCCCCAATCGCATAAAATACACGCTGACAAAGCCCCACACCACAAGATCCATCACCGGCCAAAAGACCAGATCCAAGATCCTAAAATTGCTCCGCAGATAAACATAGATCAAGCGCCGACAAAGAGCGAGGATCCGATCAAATCTCAAGATCATGGTACCTGGTGGCCTCCTCGAGCAATAGAAATAAACAGATCCTCTAAGGACTCCGAACCAAACTCCTGTAATATCGCGTCCGGATGCCCCTCGGCGATGATCTTACCCTTGTGCAAAAACAAGACACGCTGGCACAATTCGTGTACATCCTGCATATTATGCGAGGTATAGATGATGGTGAGCCCTCGATCTTTTTGCACAGTGATGAGCTTTTTGCGCATCTTGTCGGCAATATCCGGATCCAGCGATGCCGTCGGCTCATCCAGCAACAAGAGATCGGGATCGTTCAACAAGGCCTTGCACAGATTGAGCCTCGTGCTTTCTCCCGAAGAAAGCCCCCCAGTCATCTTGTTTGCCAGATGCGAGATCTCAAAAAACTCCATCAATTCAGCGATCTTCTCTTTGGGCTTTTTCACCCCATAGAGCCCTGCAAACACTTTGAGGTTTTCCATCACCTTGAGGTTGTAAGGGAGTGCGACATAAGCGGAGGAAAAATTGGCGCGCTGCAAAACACGCTCCCTCTGCCGCCAGGGGTCCATGCCAAAGATCTCTACACGCCCCGCGGATGGAGCAATCAAGCCCAAAAGCATCTGGATGGTCGTTGACTTGCCTGCCCCATTAGGACCGAGCAAACCTACGACTTCCCCTGCCTCGATAGCAAAAGAGATGTCGTCGACTGCCTTGTAGACCCCAAAAGTCTTTTGCAATCCTGATACATTGACGATTTTGTCTGTAGTCGCATTTTCTCGCATCGCTAAATTGTAGAATACTCCCATGCCCGATTTGCCAATCCCGACAGCGCATACGCATCATTTCTCCATCATCGGCGGCGGTCCAGCCGGCTTGATGGCAGCCTGGTTGCTGGCACGCGATGGCCACAGAGTCACGATCTACGAGGCAGGACCGACTTTGGGCCGCAAGTTTCTCCGTGCAGGGGTGGGCGGCCTCAATATCACGCACAGCGAGGATCTGGGGCGTTTTATTATGCGCTATGGCTCACAAAGCGAGCGACTCCGAGGGATGATCGAGGCTTTCAAACCAGACGATCTGCGCGCCTGGGTGCATGGCCTGGGCATCGAGACCTTCGTCGGCACATCGGGCCGGGTTTTCCCAAAGCAAATGAAAGCCGCTCCCCTCCTGCGCTCCTGGGTACACCACCTGCGCGAAGCAGGCGTGGAGATCAGACTCAGACATGCCTTGACGCAGATTGGCAAGGATGGTCGCCTCGATATGATGGGACCCGACGGTGCCTTTATCATCTCGCCCGATCGTGGTCCGATACTGCTGGCTCTGGGTGGCGCCAGTTGGCCGCAATTGGGATCGACCGGCCAATGGGCGTCCTGGTTGTCCGATTGCGGGATTACAGTATCGCCGATGGTGCCTGCCAATTGTGGTTTCGAGGTGGCTTTCACCGCACACCTGAGAGAAAAATGCGCTAATCTGCCGCTAAAGGCAGTGGCATTGACGCACACAGATGTGCTGGGAAATACCCAGACAAAGCGCGGCGAATTGATGATCGCTGACTATGGGATCGAAGGGAGCTTGATCTATGCTTTTTCGGCTCAGATCCGAGATGCCATATACAAATACGGCAAGACCACCATATATCTGGACCTTGCTCCAGAGCGCACTCTGCAGCAAGTGCGCGACCTGGTCGCCAGGCCACGCAAAAAAGGGCGCTCTCTCTCACGCCATCTCGCGAGCGTACTTGCCGACGACATCGTAAAAAAGACCCTCCTGTTCGAATATCTCGAGCGCGACCGGTATGATGACCCTGATCATATTGCCGGTCTGATCAAGCACTTGCCTATCCAGATGCTAGCGACACGTCCGATCGCCGAGGCGATTAGCACCGCAGGCGGTATCACGTGGGACGAGCTCGATGAGGATTTGATGATAAAAAAGATGCCGGGCATTTTTGTGGCCGGCGAAATGGCAGACTGGGAGGCTCCGACCGGCGGCTATCTCTTGACGGCATGTCTGGCCATGGGCAAACGTGCAGCGTCAGGCATGGCCCGATATGCAGCAAAATCCGCAAATAGCATTTAATCTCCCTCAGGCTTGTCGGCTGGTTAATTTATTCAACAATCGGAGACAAAGATATCCCCAAGCCCTCTCTTAAAGGAGATTGGTTCATGCTGACTTACGTTCAAGCGGCTCAATATGCTTACACACCATTTCGTAACCGAATTGGAACTATGTAAACCTTTCAAGCTAGATGATCATAGTTGGTGGGGCAATGCCATTTTGACCGCTTTACTGGAACCCCACAGCTCAATTGCCAAAATCAACGACTCAATGCCTTTATCGCAGCGGCAGTGCTAGATCCCAATGGCATCATCTCTGTTGATGAAACCGAAAACAAACCAGAGCCAGCTCTGACTTAAAGATGTAAAAACGAGAGGCCGTAAGGCCTCTTTAAAAAGCCGATCCAACTATATGAGCTAATAATAAAAATCAAAAAAGAAGCGGCAGCATGCCCGGATTTTTAGATCCAGAGCCATGCTGCCGCGTTAACTTTAGGCCTCGTCTTCCTCGTCACCGAACCACATTTTTTCCATGGCTGCGAGGAAGTCCGGGCTCAGGTCCAGGCCTGAGGCATCGGGCAGCACGCTGTCTATCCCGCATCGCGGGCACACAGCATCCGGCCCCTTGCCCCGACCTCCAGGCGTATACCGGTTCACCTCGGTAGCCGCGTAGATGGCCTGGCAGTAGAAGCACCCGCACACACGGCTTGCACTGATAGCCTCACGGTTATCGGTGCAGTGCATGTGCGCTTGCTTCAGCATGTGCTTGTCGTACGTCGTCATGTCGGTTTCTCGCTTTTGAAGGGCGACTGCTCACCATGAGCAGCTGGTTCTCAAACCGGGATAAAATCAATTGACCGCCATCGATTTTTCCTGCCACATATTTGCATGGCTCGGATTTCAACAACAATCTCCTGCATTTCATCCTGCCCCGAAAGAGCGAGGTCTAGCTGTGACTACGCATTGTCTGGATGCCCTCCTGTTGAGGCTTGGACGCCGATCAGCGCTTGAGCAGCATGTCCAATATGGTGAGGATGACCACACCGGAGATCACAGGGACGCCGATGCCGAGCAGGCCAGCGATGATCGCGACCACAAGGACGGTGGCGAGCGCATAGACAAATGAGTCGGCCAGCGAACGGCCGGTGCTGTTGCGGATGCCGTTGACGTAGGGCGCAGCCTTGATGCGGGCCCAGGTGCCGACACGAGTGCCGACAAAGTAGTAGAGCAGGATCAGGACGACCAGCGCGAGAATGCTATTCATGTTGTTACCTTTTCTGTTTGTTTGCGAAAAAATCACCAAAACAACTAAAGAATTGCCGGGCGCACACTATCGCTGTGGACAGCAATGCGCCCGACAAAGAAATCGTGATCTGGCCTTGAACCGGACTTACTTTTTGCGACCGCCGCCAAACATCCCGCTGATCGCCTCGGAGACCGAGTTCCAGGTGGCCTTGACCATCTTGACCAGCGGAGTGACGAGCGACCAGACCAACACGACGATCGGTGCGGCGAGCTTCCACACGCCGCGCGCGATCGGAGCGATGATCCGGTAGGCGACGCGATAGACGCCCTCGAACATGTTCCAGAAGCCTTTGTAGACGATCCAGAGGCCATCAAAGACCTTGGTCAGCAGGGGCGACAGCCACGGCGTCAGGACAAGGTTGGCGACCGGGCGGACGGCCAGGTAGAGCGCCGGAGCGACGATACCGCCGCCGACACCAGCCAGGGTCAAGGCGACCACGGCGGACTGCCACCAGTTGCCGGTGACACCCCATGCCCAGAGAGCACCGCAGGCGAGACCAGCCAGGCTCAGAGTGCACATCAGCGTTTCGGCACCCCAGCGGCTAAAGAGCTTGCCGAGGAGCATAAAGGCGTTGACGGCAACGAAGCCCACGATGACGGCGTTGATCCAGGCAGCCAGGCCGAACTGCGTCGTGAGCGCACCCACGGCGAGCGGCCAGGCCTGATACACGCCATAGCCGACGACAGCGATGTTAAAGACATGGCCGACCATATTGCTGTAGTCGCCATGATCGGCAAGAGCAGCCTTTTGCATGCGACGCACCTGAGCACGGAGCCCCTTGAAGGCCGCGATTGCATGCGCGTGGAGAGCAGCCAGGGCGTCGCCGAGCGGAGCCGCCGCCCAGGAGGTGAGCGCGCGCACCACCAGATAGGCCAGGGGATAGGCGACCAGGCCGGTGGCAGCGGTGACGCCGACGGCCCAGGCCACAGCAGCGCCATGGCTCATGCCGGTCAGGCCAGGCAGGATCCACCAGCTGCCGACACCAGCGGCGATGGCAGTGGTAACGCCAAACATCGGGTTGCCCGTGTTGCGATCGATCACGTCATCAAAGGCGGCCACGTAGGCGTAGAGCGCAGCAACGACAGCCGCCGGCCAGACGAGCACCGCCGGGAGCGAGACGGCCTGCCAGACGACGTAGCCGATGTAACCGGCGACAACCGACAGGACGAGGTTCATCGAGTGGTGGAAAAGCTTGCGATAAGCCTTGTTGGGCTCATCATCGTAGACGGCTTCGAGCAGCTCGCCCCACTTGCGCAGGAAAGCCTCGACCAGCCCGCCCTGCAAGAAGGCGATCACCAGCGGCACGCCCCAGACGAAACCCGCGACAGTCAGGCCAGCGAAGGCCAGACCATAGCTCAGGCCAGAAAGCCCGCCAAAGAGACCGGTAAAGGTCGCAAGCGCGTAGGTCGCACCGGCAGCGGTGGCGGCGACGGTATAACCGGCCTTGGCCCGATCCAGCAACTGCATGAGCGGAGTCACGCAGAAACCAAAAACCGTAGCAGCCAGGACCCAGCTCAGGGTCAGGTTGACGTTGGGGATGTCGATGCCGGCCAGACGCGGCAGGATTGTCCCCGCCCAGTCAAGGGTGTTGTAGCCAGCCCAGGCAGAGACGGCGACGGAGGCTATGCCCACGATCACCTGAAACACGCCGAGCCCCCACTGCTTCTTGTTTTCACCCTCGCCGCGCACGACCTGCCACAGATGACCGGCCAGAGGCAGCTTGGACGCAACATCGGCCGCACCATTGAAGAGAGGCGCGATGACGTCCTTGACGAGAGTACGAGTCTTGTTGAAGAGCCAGTCGCCAAAATTCCAGAGTGGCTTGAAGACCACCAGGTAGAGGCCCGGCCAGACGATACCGAAGGTCAGGTAGGAGGCGAGGACGCCACCGGCGAAGGCCGCGAAGCCGTTGATGCCGAGACCGGCGCCGAGGATGCTGAAAGTCTGCACGCCACTGAAGACGGCGGCAACGAGACCGACCATGCCGACCAGAAGAGCACGGGACCACGAGCCACCGTAGGCCTTGCGGCAAAGGTACTTGGTCGGCTCCCAGATCGCCATGGCGAGGAGAACGAAGGGCGCAAGGCAGAATTGCAGGATCTTGCTGCCGCCTGACGTCTGATTCGAGTTTGATTTCATACGAGCTCCAGGTTTCTGGAAATGATTTCTCTGCAACGAGGAGAGCCCGACCATCTAAGAGCAAGCGCTGCGAATCGACCCCCTGTTGTGAGGTTTCAAACGCTTGCTGTGGTGAACTGGTGACTGGTTGGGCTTTTCTACTACTTGCTGCGAGAATGTAAAGGGGTTGATTCGTCTAGAACCTACAATAGACTTATCTATGATTTAAAGGGTCTGGCGATCAGCACTTTGCCAAGTGAACGTCTTTAAACAAAACGCGACCGCAAGCCGAGCCAAAAACCTAGCGCGGCTCCACCACGATATAAAACTCAACGAGACCCGCAAACCCTTACAGAGACAGGGAACGGATATCATGACATCTCAAAGCTTTTAAGACTTACCAGATTATTTATGGGCCTGCTTTAATCTCGCGCCGGCTATGTCTTTTGCATATGCGCCCCGAGCAGACTTCCTCTCGCCTGTGCTGCCATTTATCTCCAGCTCCAGCGACTGTGCTCTGCCTGCGGCATCTGCATGCTGTTCGCGTCTTTGCACGGGCTTCCAGCCGATTTCACAGACGCCCTTGGCGCAATTGCTTTCGTCTAGATTGAGGCCGCTGACCTGGGTACCGAGGGATTCCGATTTCATATGAGCTCCGACTAGCCTCTTGCGAGGAAATTAGTCCCGAGATATTACCAAGGGCAGATAGTATTGCCAGTCAATATTCATTTTTTATATCGCTTTTTGTTGCCGATATCATAAAATCTAGTCTAGTACCTCTTTTGGAAACACCGCCTTGAAAAATTGTCCGCACTGCTCTCAAATACTCATATTTATAGAGATCGGCGGCAGGGAGCGCCTGGCCTGCGAAAACCGGCATTGCGACTTTGTGCACTGGGACAATCCCAAGCCTGTTACAGCAACCCTAATCCCTCTAGATGGAGGACTGGTCCTGGTAGAGCGCAAATTTGAGCCCTTCGTCGGCGACTGGTGCCTTCCCGGTGGCTTCATAGAAGCCCACGAAAGCCCAGAAGAGTCGGCACGTCGTGAAGTATTTGAGGAGACCGGCCTCGAAGTGGAGATCAAGCAACTCGTCGGAGCATCGGCTCCAGGGCGCGGGATCAATGTGATCATCCTCTTTTACCTGGCCACTCCTGTCGGTGGCTTACTCGCTCCCGGTGACGATGCTAGCGATGCCCGTGCCTTCAGACAAGAGGCCTTGCCGCCCAATATCTGCTTTGATTTGCACCGCAAGATGGTGCGTGAGTTTTTTGGCAATCCAAACATGAGCCTCGCCGCCAGCTAGCTTAGTGCTAGGACGTTGCTTGCGGCTTGACCAGCTTGCTCTTGAGCGCTGACTCGAGTTCGTCGGCATCGTTCATGCCAGTGCCCACGAGATAGCTGCCTCTTTTGGTCTTGATCTCAAAGCCCTCTGGCAGCACAGGCCAGGGTGCATGCACGCTCATGAGGTCTCTAAAGAGAAATGTCTGCTTATTGACGAGGGTGCGGACAGCAAAAGAATCATCATCGAGCGACACCGCAAGCGGTATCATAAAGATGCGCCAGGCCCGATAGAGCAAAAGCAGGCTAGCTATGGCAGCAAAGGCAAATAAGAGCATGACGTCACCATTTTGCGTACTCGAGCCGCCCTTGACCCCAAAAGCAAAAAACCAGGCGATGACGATAAAAATGAGACTGAGGACAACCTGCACCATCTGCAGTGCCACCGCCACCGTGTCTTGCTTGTAGACTCGCCCAAAAGCGCTCTTGCCACCCGATCCGATCGGCAATTTGTCCCGCAAGATCGAGACCAGAAGCTCGCACTGATTGAGCCACACAGGGAAAGAAAGCTCTGTATCCTCTGTGGACTCGACGACATAACGCACGATATTAAAGTTGGATCTGCGGCTCAGGCTCTTGATCTTGTCAAATCGGCAACGCAACTTGCCAAAAAAACGCGAAGCCACGATCTCCTCGTCAGTCAAGCGTACCTGGTAGGTGATAAAACCATAGACAGGCAAGAGACAAGCAGCCGCGAGCGCCAGCCCACCCGTCACCCAGCGCCAGGGCATGGCGATCTCGTTGTATTTGCCAAGCAAGATGAGCAAAAACGGTAGACCGATCAAGAGCATAATGGCTGTGAGCTCGGCAAAGATCCTCGCCAAAACCATCGTCTTTAATCTAAAAACGGCCTTGGACAATTATCTCCTCACACGCAGCGACTATCTCCGCCAATTTTATGCAATTTGAGAGCGCGGCGCAAATATTTTTCGGCCCGGTCAAAATAGTTGTGATCTGCATAAATAGCAGCGACACGAGTAAAAAGCTCGGCTAGCAGATCGCAATCGATGCCGTCCTTACGAGTGATGGCACGACAAACGGATTTGAGCATGGGAAGCGCCAGGGAGATCTTTTGCTCAGCGCAGTAGCTGTCGGCCAGGGCAAGAGCGGCTTGGGCCACGAGACGCGAGTCGAGTGTGCCGACTACCAGATACAGCCGTACAGCTTTGCGCAGCATAGATTGTGCTTCTTGCGAGCGCTCCAGGGCGAGCAAGCACAAACCGAGACCGTGAGCGCAAGCAGCTTGCCTGGCAAAATGCGGCGCGCGCTCATTGAGATGCACTTGCTCATCCCGGTCGCTAAACTCGAGAGCAGCCCTAAACATCGTTTCCGACGTGGTAAAGCATCCTGCTTTGAGCGCTTGCGTGGCAATCTCATAGTAGTTATCCCAGACGATATCGGCATGTCTTGCTTGCATGATTTTTTCTCCTGGACGCTCTCTCGTGACAGAGATCCTAAGGGGAAATGCAAATGGCCGATATGTGCAAATGCACAGTGGTCAGGAGCCGGTGACAAAGAGTTTGATGGCCGCTATCATCAGGACCAGGGCCAACAATATCTGGAGATTGCGGCTCGAAAATCTAGAAGCGCCCAGGTAAGCCCCGAGATAGGCCATGGGAATGGCAAAGATCATCGATAGCCAGAGATCGGGATCGATAGTGTCTGCGGTCAGTTTTTGGGCGTGATAGCGGCCGGCCAGCCCCGCGAGGGAGTTGACCAGGATAAATAGCGCAGCAGTGGCCGAGCTCTGCTTGGTGCTGGCCCAGCGGGCAAAGATAATAACCGGCGAGAGAAAGACACCACCACCGATACCAATCATACCGGACAACAGTCCTAGCAGACCTCCGACCATCAAGGCAAGAGGTAGTGGCGGTCGGATCGGCTCTCTATCATTGTTTTTGACAAGCCCCAGGGCTCCCAGCAAAAATCTCAAGGCAGCCAGAAGCAGTGCACCACCCATGATGCAGGCTACCACTCGTCCGGATAGAGGCATGAGCGCGCCTAGGTAAGAGGCAGGGATGGATGAGATGAGAAAGGGCCAGGTGACTTTCCAGATAAAGTGGCCACCACGGGCATAATTGGCGAAGGAAAGTGTGGACACCACTGTATTGATGATCAGAGCCGTTGTGGCGATCAAACGTGAAGGCTCGCCCAGCAGGGTCAGCACCGAAATGTAGCCGGTAGCGCCCCCGTGACCGACGGCGGCGTATAAAAAGGCTACAAAGCCAACAGCTACTGCCTGGATAAAATCATCAATGCCGATTATCAATAATGCAGATTGCCCCAGACGGCTTCGAGACTGGCCATTTGCCGTGAAAGATATTGTCTCTCGCGTGCGTTGGGCGAACAATATGATTGCCAGTACAGTCGCCAGTAGTCTTGATAGGCGCGGGCACGCCCTTGCGAAGCCTCTCGCGCCATGACCTCATCCCCAGGGATAAAACCACTGCCCGAACCAAAACCTGGCGTACGTAGGGCGCAGACACCGTTCTGGCACCCACCGCCATCGCCGTACGGCAGACCCTCGTTCTCCTCTCTTTCCCGTTCAAAGTCTTCGCGGCGCATGGACGGCCCATGCTCTTGCCAGGCCCTGTCCAGCATTTCGCGGGTGCGCCCGTGCAACTCGTCCAACTGCAGATGAAAAACATCATCATCTCGCTTGAGACCTTCGGGATGTAATTCGATAAGGGTATCGTCAGGCAAGGCCTGGCGGCTGGTGATGGCATTGCCATCGGGTCCGATAGCGACCACATAGCAAGGAAAACTCGTCAATAACTTGTCGAACAGAGCTTGCCTGATCTTGCGCCAAAGGCGCAAAGTCAGCTGCATTTCGCCATTTTCGCTGGCATCGAGAGCATTGCAAACAGTCTTGAGCGAATTGGCCAAAAGGTGCAAATCATTGCTTGACCCGTCCATGACGAGCCGGCGATAAAAATCATAGGCCTTATCTAGTGCTACGCGATCGCGTCTTTCCTGTCTTTCTCTAGCCATAAGGGATGCCTCGCAGCTGCCATGCCACACTGTATATACCCAGACAAGGAAAAATTCTTTCGAGGTTTCCCTGGCCCCCTAGCGCAATCGACCATATTTATGCGATGAGCCCTATCTAGGGATTAGGGTTACAGAGTCTCGCTAGCGAAGCATCTCTTGAAATCATTGCTCCAACCAGGGTACGGGGTCATCTGCCTGCACTAGCCAATTTCGCTTAAGTGTTGATCATAAGATCGCAATTTTGATTCAAAAGGCTGACTTAAAGTTGTTAGAGATAGATATCTCTTCATTGGCCATCTGTCTCGGACAAATCTGCAGACACAAACAACCTTCCTGCTCCTAGCTACCTCATTTCCCTCGTTCGGTCGAGGAGATAGCGAGCGGCTATTGAAGAGTGCCAATCAAACACAAAGGAAATCCTAGATGAAAACGAACAAAGAGCAAAAATTCGCATGTCCGATCTGCGAAGCACGTTCGATCCTTGCTGATGCAATTTCGGAGGAAGTTAAAGCAGCAGCTCAGATTTACCATCTTGCCAATCACTGGCGAGGAGCGCATGAGACTCGCGAGCTGAGCAATTTTCAGGCCGAAGACTTGACGAAGGCTAGCCTCGAGAAGTTCGATTCTGACACCGCCAAAGAGGCCGCCTGGTACCAACAATACAAGGACGCAATCGATGCTCACCAAGCGGCTACCAAAATTTCCGCTGCCGCGAGAGAGGAGTATCATGCGCGCTTGAAAGTGCATACAGATACGCGCAAGCCAAAAGGATGCGGCTGTTGAGCGACTACATCATGTTGCTTGCAATTTTTATTCCCATGTTGGGCGGGATGGCTGCACTCTTCATAGCTTTGGCATTCTATTCTAGACGCCAGGCAAAAAGAGAGAAGTCTGAAGAGAAAACTCCACAGGAAAAACCGGTTTCGGTGAATTCGCCTCAGCACAGCAAGTTGAGCAAATCAGGTGCTGTTATTGTCGAAGCAGGAATTGGAACGACCAAGTTTGTAGATGTTGCGGGCTGCGATGAAGCAAAGGACGAATTGTCGGAAGTCGTCGACTACCTTCGCCAGCCCGATGTATTCAAAGACTTGGGCGTGCGACTGCCCAAAGGTTTGCTGTTAGTTGGACCTCCAGGCAATGGCAAAACTCTTCTCGCCAAGGCGGTAGCTGGTGAAGCAAATGCCACCTTTATCTCCATATCCGGCTCCCAATTCGTAGAAATGTTTGTCGGCATCGGTGCTGCCAGAGTACGGGATTTGTTTAAAGAAGCCAGGACAAGGGCTCCAGCCATCCTATTCATCGACGAAATCGATGCAATTGGACGAAAAAGATCGTCCGGAGCTTACACTGGAAATGACGAGCGAGAAGCTACGCTGAATCAACTTTTGGTCGAACTTGACGGGTTTGTCGAAACCGAGAATCTGGTAGTAATCGCTGCTACTAATCGTATCGATATTCTTGATCCAGCTTTGATTCGCGCCGGACGTTTTGATCGTCAGATCCTTGTCGACTTACCTAATCTCGAAGGCCGCGAAGCCATCTTTCGCATACACACCAAGGGCAAGCGCTTGCATAACTCGGTCAGCTTAACCGAACTGAGTCGCCTGACTCCCGGATTTAGCGGAGCAGATATCGAAGGAGCCTGCAACGAAGCTGCGACTATTGCGGCTCGTCGTGTTCTGCGTCATCCTAGCGTAAAGTCGATGAGTGATGATGAACGTGAAAGTATTACCAAAATCAAAATCTCTGACTTTGCTGAAGGCATCGATCGAGTCCAGATGGGCGTTGCCAGAACTAAGCGTGCCAAAGCTCTAACGCAGGAACAGCTGTACAATACAGCAGTTCACGAAGTGGGTCACGCTTGGATTGCGGATCAACTGCAGCCTGATTTTTCAGTAGCCAAAATTACGGTGTTGCCCCGGTCTCAAGCGATGGGATACACCATGATCCTGCCCAACATTGAACCAGTCGGCCACACCGAAAAGCAAATGCGGGGACAAATCGCTACCTTACTGGCTGGAAGAATCGCTCAAGAGATTATTCTCGAAGTCTCCGACACCGGAGCTTCCGATGATTTCAAAAGAGCTTCACGCCTGGCATACGACATGGTCACTCGATACGGGATGTCTGATCTGGGCATTATTGCAGCGCTATCAGCTGGGAGTTTGGAGAGCACCGAAGTAGCTCTTTCGCTTTCGGAAAATCTCAAGCAATCTATAGAACACGAAGTACGGGAGATACTGGAGCAGTGTCGGCAAGAGGTGCTTAAAATCATCCTTCGTGATAGAGACGCCATCATTCGTGTTGCGCAAGAACTGGCGATAAAAGAAACTCTCCTTGCGGATCAATGGAAGGCATTGAAAAATGCCTGAACAGAGTGGTGTGCGGATATCCGCACACCACCCTTATTTTTTTAAAGCGCAGTACAACTATATGCCAGCATAGAAACAACAATAGAAAAAGGCGCATCACTCCACCCGATCCCAGAGGGCGAGCGAAACTGATGCGCTTTACAACACTTCTACCGTACTCTTACTGGCCTTTGGCCTCGTAACGGCAATATTTGTAGACTTCTTCCTCGGTGACAAAGCAGATCATGCCTGTCGAGGTGCGCGTCAGCGTACCATGAGCAAAATCCACATCGACCGTGAGGACGTCACCAGCCTTGCACGAGACATGAAAAGTCCGCTTGGCCGATTCGGGCAAAAAATCCTTGAGCACGTGGATGAGATCGCCAGCCTGATAAATCAGGGGCGTGCTTGAGCCAAAATTTTGGGCGGTCATGCTCTCTCCTGGAGAACAATCGGTTGATTTTCAAAACGCCAGAGTCTCACTATTTTTTCTTGATCGTGAGCTTCTCTACCGTTTCACCCTGCATGTGAGCGCGAACGATCTTGCGAGCGTCGTCCTCGTCCAATCTGCCATAACGGACCTTGTCGGGCATTACCATCGCGACAGGCCCCTTTTTACAGAGGTCGAGGCACTTGGTCTCCTTAACGGTGATATTGTCGGCGCCTAGTTCTGCGATTGCTTGCTCGAAGGCACGGCAGACGTCATCGGCTCCCTTCTTGGGACATTTCTTGCCTTTAGTGCAGACAAAGATCTTGAGTTTTTCAGCCATGGCTTCTCTTTTCTGTTTATTGTCTCAAGCTGGCTCAGTGCGGTTTGGATCGATTGTCGTCAAAGCGCAATAAATTGCAGATTTAGACTGATCTTGAGCCTGCCTATGAGTCGCGAGAGATTTTTAGATACCTGTGGGGAGAAAGAAAAAAATGACGTTTCACCCTAGCAACAGGTCCACCACGAACACAAGGCCTACAAACATCGTAAATGATTCTGGAGAGAAATTATTGAGAATTGAAGGCGTCTTTTTCCCACACACGCCTGTGATCAATATCGCAGGTCGCACATCGTGACAACTTATTTTAGCTGAGCCTGTCAGGTAATTTTGCAAAACGTGCAAAAATGCCTCTCACATGTCGGCTTTTATAGTTTTGATAACATTCCTTTCAAGATAGTGGCCAAGCAGCAATTTATTGAGAATAATTCTCACAGGCGATTACGCTGCTCAGAGCAAACAATTACTGGTGGTCGGCATGCAACAAGGTCTGGTATTCAATACCCAAAGTCTAACCAAGCGCTCAGCCTATAGTGAGCTCCCGCAGCTGGCCATGCTCAACAATATGCAGGGTCGCAGGCTCTGGTCCAAGTTTGATATTTTCGTCGACGGCGACTATGTGGTACCGCGCAATTGTGGCGGCACCGTGGTCTTTCATGACGCACAGGATACTTTTACTGTGCGCTGGGACAACGGAGCTACCACCATTGACTCACGCGACTCCTTGTTGCGCAAGGCTTTCATGATTGGCACGCACAGGACCTTGCAGGACCATATGGACTGCCTGGCCAATCGCTGCGCTTGCAAAGCTTAGCTTCTAAACAGTCGTGCGCGTAGGGCCGGGTTCAGCGCTTCCATTACCTTCTGGGCGTTTTCCCTGGTCAACAGACCCTGATTGACACGTAAAACCTTGCCTCTTTCACTCTCTGGCATCTGAGCCTGCAAGGCACGAGTCAGTGCCATCACGTCCTGATGGCTCGGCCTGGTTGCTCTTTCGCCATGTTCGCCTGGAGCAGAGAGCAGTCTGGCTGCGACCTGATAAGGGCCCTCGCCACGGCGCACACGGGCAGCTTGCAAAATAGCATCAGGTAGAGAATCAACCGGATTGGTGCGACCTTCACGTCTGGCCAGTTCTCTCTGGGCTTCTTGCACGTTGCGATGGCGATCGGCTTCTTGCCTGTCTTCCAGAGCAGTTTGCGCTAAGTCGCGCGAGGCTCGTGCAGCCGCAATATCGCGCTGTTCCTGCTCCATACCCTGGCGGAAAGATTGGGGAGTGACAGCGCCGTCTTGCTTAAAGCGCTGAAACTCAGGCTTATCCCAGTTATCCAACATGGTGCGAATAGCCTCGCGATTGGCGAGCGCTTCTGGGCTTGGTCCGCGCCCACGGCCTGCACCTCCAGGGATGTTGACTGCGGCCTCCAGTTCCTCGCGGGTCAGGCGACCATCCCGGCCGGATAACCCGAGAAAACCTTCAGGGCGATCGATCCGATCGAATAAAGATTGATTTTCGATGACGCGACCAGCGGTGCCCATGTCTCTGCCAAATTGCTCATGCCGATTGAGATCTTGAATAGTAAGTTGCGGCAGGGTGCCATCTCTTTGAGCAGGATTTGTAGTTTGGCCGGCATCGCGAGGAGTGGCGCTGTTAGCAGCGAGATCGACCAGATTAAACCCCGGCCTTTCTACGTCTCGCCCAATATCAGCTCCGGGCCTGGGGCCTTCGTTTAGATCTCGTATTTCAATACCACGTGCTGCTTGAGTCATTGTTCTTTCCTCGTCCTCAGGGTAATCACGGATTGTTGTTCCATGAGGACAATCTAGAAAAAAGCAGTGACGAAGGTGTGACAGGATGGATAAAGGTCGTAAGCAAAAGTCCCTGCAAAGTCGAACCCGGTGCCACCAAGTGACACCGGGAACGCCTCTACCCCCACGGTAAGATTTTCGATTTTTGCGACGGACTGGCCAAAGAGCGCTCGTGACTGTGCTTTAATTAGCTCATTTCACTGATCTGTTGACTCTTGAGCTCTCCTGCGGCGTGCCGCTTTCGATGAATAGAGATTAAGGTGGAAAGCGTGAAAATGACGTGAAAGCAAAAACAAAAATCGCGGCCCAATTGAAATGAAAAAGCATAAGGTCAAAACCCTCAATTCATCGAGATCCGACCGCGGCGCCGCCCTCGTCGAGGGAGTGCTATCGATCTGCCTCGTCACCGCTGCCACAGTCATCGCCCTGAGCTTTCTTACGAGCTACGGCATGGTGCTCTTTTATAAGGGCAAGATCGCCTTCGTGGCCAACCAGATCGCAGCCGAATGCGCACAAGAGCCCAACCTAGAGGACGCCACCATCGTCGACTTTACCAAGGAGATCCTGCAATCGATGGATCTACCGGTGTCCAAACTCGAAGTCAAAAAAGAAAACCTCACCATCTTTGGCCGCGCGGCAATCAAGATCACCATTACCAATCAAAACATGCCGCTCTTTCACAAACTCGATTTTTTACCGATGAACACCTCAGTCACCGACTCGGCAACGGCCATCCTGGCGCCTTCACCAGCTTACGCCGATGCCTATCTATGGTCGCCGCGCACCAAGTTCGGCAATTATGTCATTCCCCTGGTCAAATGCCCTGGCTCCGGGCCCAATTTTTCCCACATGACGGTGATCCAAAACTAGAGTATGTTCAAAGACCTTTCACTCACAAAAAAGGTCGTGCTGCTGCTCTCTGTGCCTCTGGCCGGACAGATAGCCACCATAGGCGGTCTCACCTACCTGCAGGATCAAGCAGTCAAAGAAGCCAAGCAAGCTACCAGAGCAAAAAAAGTAGCAACAGCCGTGAGCGATCTCAGCAATGAGCTATTTCACATGATGGCCGCTAACAATGGAGAACAAGCCCTCAAAACAGGTTATGTCAGCACGGGCGAGGTGCTGGTCGGCCTCAAGAGAGCGATCGAGGCCTTTGAACAACTCAAGCAGTTGACCGCCGACAACGAAAAAGAACATCGCGAGGTGCTGGCAGCAGAACACTATCTGCACCGTGCTTACAATTTGTTTGTCGCCATCCGTAAAAACTGGGACAGCACAGGTATTTCGGGCTACCGTCAGCGAGCGCCGCTCTGGCGCGAACTCGAGGCCATGGCGGCTACAGATATTTTTTCGGTCTTGCGTACCATCGGTCGCGAAGAAAAAGCTCTGGCAGAAAGATCGCCACAGATACAGGATGATTTTCGCAATCGAGCCAATATCCTGCTCGTGGTCGGCGGCCTCTTTAGCGTCGTATCCACCGTCACAATCGCACTCTTGCTGATCCAGCAAGTCGTCTCGCGTCTCAAAACCATGCTCGACAATACTTATAGACTCGCCAGCAACAGGCCTCTCAACCAGCCTCTCGAAGGCTCCGACGAGATAGCCAAGCTCGACAATACATTTCACGATATGGCCCAGGCCTTGCACCATGCTGCTCGCAAGGAACGCGCCATCATCGAGTATGCCCAGGATATGATCTGCTCCATCGACGAAGATGGGCAGTTTATCAAGGTCAATCCAGCTGCCAAAGCCCTTTTGGGTAGCTCGCCGCGTGAGCTAAAAGGACAGATGGCCATCGACTTTATCCAGCCGGAGCAGATCAGCCGCGCTCTCGATTTTTTTCACAAAGTACAGAGCAAGGAGCCTGTGCGTGCGCTCGAAGTACAGATGATCAAGGCTGACAACACTCTGGTGGACACGCTCTGGTCGGCTTACTGGTCCGAGGAGGAACGCGTTTTATTTTGCGTGGTGCACGACATGACGCAAAGACGGCAGGCAGAAAGGATGAAAGAAGAAGTAGTGGCCATGGTCAATCACGACATGCGCTCACCCCTCACCACGCTGCAGGTCTCGCTCACTCTCTTGCAGACTGGTCGCTACGGCAAATTATCTCCGGAGGGCATACTCTTGCTCGAGCGGGGCGCACGCGGCTGCCAAAAGCTACTCAACCTTACTAGCGACCTGTTGGACATGGAACGTCTGGAGCAGGGCGGTCTCGAGCTCTCCCTAGAATCGACGATGATAGATGATATCATCCGCGGTGCCGCCGAGTCGGTTGGTGGGCTTGCGCACACGCAACAGGTCATGCTTGATCTGCGTTATTGCAACCTCAAGATCATGGCCGACGTGCACAGACTCGAACAAGTGCTCACCAATCTACTCACCAATGCCGTCAAATTTTCACCTAAAGGCGGCCGTGTCATCGTCGATGCCAGAGCCCTGCCAGCAGACGGACTAGCCCAGATACGCATCAGCGATCAAGGGCCGGGGGTGCCAGCCAATATGCGAGAAGCCATTTTTGATCGGTTCAGTCAGGTACAGGGTGCTGGGACCAAGATGAAAGGATCGGCTGGTCTGGGTCTGGCAATCTGCAAGGCTCTAGTTGAGCTTCACGGCGGCAAAATCTGGGTCGAATCCGAAGAGGGCCAGGGCTCACGATTTAACTTTACCGTGCCACTGGCTTGAAGCAAATGAAGGTAAGTAGATTAGAGACTAGTTAAGCTGCGCTAACTAGAATTCAAGATATTTATTGTCTATGACATCACAAAGACTAACAACCATGTACTTTTCGAGGTTGTCATTAGTAGTGTCTACTCATATCCATTTCCCCTAATTTTCTTAGAGAAAAAAACCCAGAACAGGTAATCCAGACATCTCGCCTCTTTTCACTTGCGATATTTGCAAGACGACCTGAGCCGACATCTGTGGAAAGCCTGTTGCAAAAAGATCTTGGATGGGGACCTGGATATGAAGGAGACAAAAAAATGAAACGCAAACGATAGGATGTCTGCATGAACAAGGCTCTCAAAGGCCCCCACAAGACCAATGCCTGCCTCGAAGCTGCTCTCAAGGCCTTCATCAACGAACACCTGGACATCGGCGAGGGCATCCTCGGCGCACACATCTCGATGGATCGTGCGCACACGCCGTACCTCTCGGTCTTTGTCGATCCGTACATGTACGACCACGCCGTAAGACAGCTTCCTGCATCGATCGAAGGCCTCGCCGTCAAGCCGGCCCTCGATCCCATCACCATGATGGACATCTCCAGGCAATACGCCGTGTCGGCCCGGAGCCCGCAAGAGGCGACCCGCGACGTCCGTCGCCGTCACCTTGCCGAACCGCACAAAGACGCAAAGGTCGTCGACCTTTCCGCCTTTCGCCACTGAGTCCACTGATTTTTTGCAACCAGCACAGGCTCGGCTTTTAAAAAGCTGAGCCTCCTTAGCAGAAAGGTTTAGCCATGACCAGCAAGTCCCTCTCGCTCTCCAAAAAGATCGGCTCTCGCATCGCCAGCCTCTGCGCTAGCGCTCTGCATGGCCTCTGGCAGATGCGCAATAGCGATAGCCAGCACAGCAAGCCCTCGGCCCAGGTCCTGCTACTGGCTGCCCCCAGCCTCTCCAACCGCGCCGCGGGCGAGTGGGATCTGGGCAGCCGCCAGTCCGCAGTCGCGAGCCCAGAGCGCCGCGTGCGGCTGTCCGAGCTCGATCAGGAGACGATCAGCTATCTGCGCAACTACCTCGAGGCTCTGCGCCAGACCTCCAACATCCTGGCGTCGGCCCACGCACTGCGTCGCGGCCAGCCGCCGGTGGAAGGAGCCATGCAGGGTAGGCTGGTCGACAAGCAAAAGATCCTCTTTGCTCTGGAAGCCACCGAAAAAGAAATCGCCATGCGCGGTTTCCGGACTCGTTACCCTGGCTCGATCCCGCTCATGTACGGCTTTACCATCGACGAGGCTCTGCGCAAGGGTCTCATCGAATGGCGGGCCGACGACGAGCAGATCGTGCTCTACCAGCCGGGCGTACGGCGTCATCTCGACCGCGCGACCACCCCGCCCGTCGGCTCCGGCCAGGCCAGCGCCTCATGCAAGGTTCTGGCCTTCGAGCGCAAAAAGGCCAAGGCCTGATCTGCCAGATCGGGCTGCTCTAGTACTACAGCGTTATTAATATCCCTCAAGGACGAAGGAGTAATGCAATGGAGACCGAAGCCACTTACATGGCGCAGGACGCCGATCTCCAGAAGTACATTCGCTCGCTCAAGAAGCTCAAGCCCTGCACGCCCGCCGAAGAAGCGAGCCTGGCTGCGAGCATCAAGGCTGGTGGCGAAGACAGCGTCGAAGCCGCTAAGCGCCTGGTCGACTCGCACCAGCCGCTGGCGTTTTCGATGGCTTCGCGCTATCGCGGGCGTGGCATCGCGACGATGGATCTGATCCAGGAGGCCATCCTCGGCCTCTACGACGCGGTGCCCAACTTTGACCCCAGCAAGGCGCGCTTTGGCACTTACGCCCGCTGGTGGGTATCCAACCGGCTGCGAATCCTTGTCAACGAAGGTGCGCATGCTGTGCGCATCCCGCACCAGTCTGTCAAAAAGGCGACCGCTCGTCTGGCTCAGGCCCACAGGGCTCGGACCGAGGCTGCGGTCAACCAGGCAGACGCGGAGGAGGTCGACGTCTCCAGCGATGTCGACCTGGAGGTCCAGACCAGCACCGAGGACGGTGGCAAGAAGCGGCGGACCCGGGCGACTTACAAGCGCCTGGGCCAACTGCAAGCCGATGCCGTCCTCACCCAAGCTCGTTCGGGGATGGTGGCGCTCGACGCTCCCATCTTTGAGGACGGCAAGGGCGGCACCATGCTCGATCGGATCGTCGACGACAATTCGGTCGATCCGATCGAGGCCATGGCTCAAGACGAGATGAAGGGTCTGCTCGCGCAGGCACTCAGCCGTCTCGACGAACGCGAAAAGGACGTGCTCATGCGTCGCTTTGGCGTCGGCTATGACGAGGAAGAAACCCTCGCCGATGTCTCCGCCAAGTACGGCATCTCGCGCGAGCGGGTGCGGCAGATCGAAGTCTCGGCCTTGAGGAAGCTCAAGAACAGCCCCGAGGCCAAGGGCCTGCTGAGCTTTCTGTCCTGATCTTTATCTCTGTTACACCCGGGCAAGCCAAAAGGCTGTCCGGGTGCCGATCTTCGAAACGCTTTTTTCAAAAGGGGAAAAAATGAAACTCGTCACCAACACCCAGATCAACGGCAAGGCCCTCCGCATCGACGAGCAGGTCGCCTGCCCTCATTGCCACGCTCGCGCCATGACCTTCGAGGATGGCTCGATCGCTTGCATCACCGAAGGCAAGTCGTTTATGGCCGAGCCGACCGACGGCGATGCCTACAAGCGCCGCCTCGCCTACGAAGCCGCCAATCCCGGCTGCGTGAGCGCCACGCTCGACGCCTGAAATCTCTCCGGCAAGCGTCTCTGACGCTCAAATCGTAGAAAGGACTCGACATGCATAACCGTGCCACCACCTTCATCTCCGCGCCTTTCATCCGCACTCCGGACACGCGCCTCGTGGAGGTGTACGCCGCGCTCGACGTCTTCAAACTCTCGCTGGTGCGAGACATCGAGCCCATGATCGAGGCCTACGCCGCCCACAAGCGGCGTTCGCCCACCGACACGATCGACGAGCACACGGCCAAGGTGCGTGGTGAGTTTCACCAGCAGCTCGCCTTCATCAACTCGCTCGTCTCCCAGGTTTTCGCAGGCGACCTCAAGGCCGCCGTCGCCTGGGCCGATACGCCTCTGCCCCTCGAGCTCTTCGAAGGGCAGTCGCCACGTGACCTCGCTCGGCAGGGCGCCTTTGACGCCGTCGTCGCGCTCATCGTCGACCGCTCGCGCTTTGCGGCCTGATGGGGGATTCGGATGTCCCATCAGTCAGCCGATCCACAAGCACGAGCCAAGCAACGCCCGCGGCTGCCACCTCTAACGGTGCAGTTGCGGGCCCCCTCGCATCGCTCGGGACGGGATCACGATCCTGTCCTGGCAATTTCCGGCTTCACCGATGAAGGCGACTACTACCAGCGCGGCAAGCTCGATTTTTTCCAGCTCGCCGACACCCAACGCGGCGAAGTGATCCGCATCGTCAATCTGGAGGCCTCAAACCTCGGCATTCGCTTCCAGCTCTTTGGCTGTGACGAAGGTCCGGGCAAGATCTCCTTCAGCTCGTCGATGTCGATCGATGCTCTGAGTCGTGCCGTCGCGCGCGCTCTGGGAGTCGAGCTCTCGCTGTGAGCCGGACAAAATGAGATAGCGTGGCCGCAAGCAAGCAAGCAAGAATGACAAAAATCATTTCTTGTTTGCTTGCATTCTTTGCGGCTACGCGAACTCTTTTTTTAAAAGCTCAGATCTACTACACGCTATAAGATTTAAAGTTAAAAAGAGTAAATGGTCAGTGGGGAGCATGGGGGCGCGCAGCGCCCCTCATTCTGCCTTCTGAAAATTCCAGGGTAGAAATTGCTCGATATCTGAAGGTGGAGCGCCGCCATTGACCGCCACTGCCTTTAAATAATTCTTGAGCCAATCCACCAC
>JAFKGK010000015.1 GCA_017307165.1 Candidatus Melainabacteria bacterium | reverse complement strand
TCGAGTTGCAGCTCGGACCTCTACCTTTTTGCACCTTTAATTTCTCAAACCGACCGGGATCTGCCTACTGACTTATATCCAGCAGATATTCTATGTTGCGGAGATTGTCACGCTCGCCGTATTGCCGCGCTTTTAAATCGCCGACGACAATCGCGAACCAATTAAATGCGACTCCCCAGTTACGAATGGGCGTTGTCCACTTCTTCGAGATGTTCTGGGCTGCCAGATACATCACTTTGATGGCCGATTCGTCATCTGGAAAGATTCGATGATTGCGACTTGCTTTGCGCAAGGTCATATTTACAGACTCAATTGCATTGGTCGTGTAGATTGAACGCCTGATCTCATCAGGGAATAGGAACTAGAGCCTGCGATAGCACTGTCTCAAAAGTCAAAAATCCACCCTATTGAGACGCAATTTTTGTCTCACGAGACTGTCTCACAGGGGTACACCTCAACGAGACAACCAAGCGAACATTGGCAAAGAGGAGAATCAGTAAAATGCACGAATCTCGCTAGACCGGTCAGCCTGCTGACAAAAAACAAAAAAAATAGCACCGCCACTATTGGTAGTATCAACAAATTCCTTGTTCGCCGAAAAGAGAAATTAGCCCCCCCCAAAAAAAGGGCATCATCCTTAACGCCCCAAGAAGCCTAAAAACCCGCAACTTATCACCGAAAGTCAAATTCAGTTTTTGGAATAGTTTTTTAGACCCAACAAACGGACCCAAACCGGTGGTTTTGTCCAAAAACTCCCCTGTCTATTAAACCTTCGTTTTCTGGACGTGGTGGCACTTCTCCATTCGCAGATAATTTGCGCCCGAACCAGCCGATGATTGCAATCCCAAAATTCAGGGACCCCGGATGTTTGCAGGTCGCTACACTTATTGACCAGCAAGAGATAATCCAAATCTTTCCAAAGGAACCTGAACACAATTGAAATCATCTGAAACAATAAATCCATTACTCCTAAAAACATCAGCGTATCGTTTGAGTGTATGTTTTGCGACAATATTTTGCCTTGGATAGACAAAAATAAAATCTTTCCTTACTGCCAGCCTGCCACAAAACTTAAAGGCATCTTCATATTGTTCCAAATTGAGTATTCTGATCTTTTTCAAATTCTTTCCGCTAACAGACTCCACAGAGAGAGCCAAATAAGCTGCATCCGAAACAGTAAACAAAAGAGAAAGGCGAAGATCTTTGACTTTTTTAGTTATACCAACGATTTCCAGCTCTTTCCCATACTTGACTATTTGCTCATAAGCCTCTTCTATCTTAGCTAAATCCAAATCTTCTTTAATCGCAATAGCTAACATCATTTCTCGAATTATTTTTGCAAGAAACAAATACTTCAAATTATCAGAAAGTCCCGCAAATACCAAAGGCTCCAGACCATACAGGAAGACTCTACTTAGGCCATCTTTAGGCTCTACGACACCATGAGACTTACTAGGGTCCCACTTCAAACTAAAGACATCACCGCTATCCTTACCAATGTCAAATTTAAGAGAACGAAGCACTAAGGCAAAACGTTGATCAATGTAACTATAATCCGACCTTAGAAACCGTTTATCAATTTCAGAAAGATTATAAATTCGAATATCATTCAACAATCTTGGCACGGCATCCTTACACTCACAAAATGGCATCATATACAAATCTAACTCAAATAACTTCATCTCCGATAATAGAAAGACTTACTGCTAAAAATTTAATGTCCAAAGCTTAAACAAAGCCTCAAAGGTGCTAGGGAAGCATCTTACAAATCTAGTTGTTTGTCAGGGAGTCAGCCATTCTTGCCTCCCTGACAAACCGAAGTGAGAACTGCAGACAAAGTCCCTTCTGTATACAGTTCTCACTCAAAAGAACTAATTAGTTTTCTTATTCCAATCAGGAAGCTTCTTCATGGATGTTAGCATTTCCTTTAGTATTCCCGATTCATGGTTAAGTGCAGAGTTTGTATTGTCATGGGTTCGGATTGGTTCTATACCAAACTTATTTCTTTGGTCTTGGGTTATACGATTTTCCTTCACAGCCTGACGAGTGTTTTGAGTAAGTCTAGAAGCGAGTTTTTGAACAGTTTGACCAATTTTTACAATTTCTCCTGTGACCTTATTGTAAATTGCATATACTGTATTTTTACCTACATACTTAGCGCTGTTGGGATGTGCTGCTCCTTTTGTATAGCTTTTACTCGGACGAGCAGGAAGCAACGAGTCGGTCATTCTTCGGAAAACTTCTTTTGCAGATGATTTCTGACCCAAATGACTCAACTTATCTAGAATGTCAGCAACTTGCTCAACTATGTCGGCAGTATCACGAAGAGTCTCTCTAATTCCAGATTTTTGAAGCCATTCATTGATCTCACGAAGAGTTAGTTCTCTGGTTTTCTTCTTATCACTGCCAGCCCCGCCTCTTCGACGCATTTCATCAAATATCCAATTTGGCTCAAAATGCCCAACAGGAGACTCTGTTGCTTGATATGGAGGAATAGCGTTATCACCCCAGTCATTTATATAATCAGTTTGAATGGAAGGATTGAGGTTAACCTCATTATCGTCATTAGAGTTATCTACACCATTGGCCACTGGTGCCCTTGGCGCTGTCACTCCGTACTTGTTGTCACCTAAGAAGGAACCACTTAGGGGCTGATTGGCTCGTCCTTTGTCCGGGGCATAAATCAGACCATCAGTGCGGGTGTACATACCCAAGCTTGCGTCATAAACTTGGCCCTTGTAACCGAAAGTAGTACCGGTCATGTTATTCGATTCACCCATGGGCGAATAAGAATATCTGTTGAGCACGGCTCCGGCTGAGTCTGTGGTGGCAATGACGGAACCATCACCTTCATGGAGGTAAGTGGTTTTTGTACCGGCACTGTCTACTTTAAGAGCTATTTCTCCTTGAGCCCCATAGATATAGCGGTTTTGCAGAACACCGGCTGAGTTGTAGTCTGCCAGTTTTTGATCACCGGCAAAGTACTGCCTGGTTGAAACGCTGTTGGTGGTTTTGTCGACTTGCCGGCCCAGAGGGTCGTACTTCATGGAAATACTGGCGCCGGTTTTTGTGGCAGAAACCGCCTGTCCATCCACGTTGTAGCCGAAGCTTGCCGTTCCATCAGAAGTGAGCATGCCCCGGTTGTTGTAGGTTTGAGCCACTCCGTTAATTGTGGGATAAGTGTCAACACCTGAGGCTGTGCCGAAAGTTTTCGTACCTGCTGTTTGCGGATGCCACATATACAGGCTATTTGAAACTTGCTTGCTGGTATTTTCTCCTGCGGCATTTGTGCCATAAGTGTAGGTAAGGGTTGAAGGAACAAGATTCAGCCCCGGAAAAGCGTGGCTCACCGTGGCCAGGTCATTGTCAATTTCAAAGCCATAAGTTGTGGTTATGCTGTTTTCACGGACAATTTGATACGGTCTAGAAAGTTGATCATAAGAGTAAGTCAAAGCGTTTGTCGTCGCACCGTTTAACTTCAAGCCCGTCATCCTGTCCATTTCATCGAAACTTCTTTCGATGTAGTAACCATCCGACCAGGTGGTTCGAGTAGGATTGCCATTGGCGTCCAGAATATGGGTAAAGGTCTTCGTATCGGGATAAACCTCCTGATAAAAACGGCCTGCAGAGTCATAGTTTTTGGTAAACGTGCCGGTGCTCGGGTCTCCTGCAACCACGGGTTTGCTTGCGGTGAGAAGCTTGTCGGCTAAATCGTAAACAAAAATGGTAGTAGCCTCGCCCTGAGGGGTTCTCGTGGAGAGTCTGCCTCTTGCATCGATGGTGTTGGTAATGGTTTGCGCGTCGCGATTGCGGGCGACTAAAACATTGCCGTTGGCGTCATAGCTTTGAATTTCCTCGTAAGTTGTGTCCGGGAAAGTTGTACGTTTGGCCCTGTCAAAGCCGTCATAGGTAAGGCTGCGGCTGTTGTTTCGGGCATCGACCACGGTGGCCAGTAAGCCGTTATCCGTGTAGGTTTGAGAAATGATGTTGGTACCAAGCGATGGATCGCGAACGGTAGCAACCCGCCCCGCGTCATCGTAGAGGTACTCTGTAACACGGTTTAAGGCATCCGTGATTTTCCAGAGCTGTCTCAAATTGTTGTAATCGTAGGTTACCGTGTCGTTTGAGGGATCTAGACTGGTCAACACTTTGTTATCGATTGAAAAAGTCGACTGGAAGGTCTGCCAGGCAGGAGTACCGCCAGTTTGTCTTTCCACTTTTGTGACATTGTTATTGTCGTCAAAAGTAATTTTCGTCTGGTAACTGAAAGGAGCAGACTCGGTAATCAGGTTGTTCCGGCGTAAAACATCAAATCCGAAGGTTCGCGTAAAGCCCCGTGGATTCTGTACCGAAGTGACATCGCCCCGAGAATTGTAACCAAAGTTTGTGGTCAGGTTTTTCTTACCGGTGCCATAATCTACAATCGTGGAGTTCAATTTCTCCGTGACCGTGTCATAGATCATCTTGGTCACAATGCCCACCGGGTCGGTGATTGTATCAATCTGGCCACGCGCGGTGTAGGTAAAGCTATCCTGAGGTGTCTGCCCTCCTACTTGCGGATATTGAATGTTGGTGAGAGTGCCGGTGGTGGCATTGTAAGTAAAGATTGTGGTCTGCCCGAGAGCATCCACAGAAGTAGCCACAGAGTTAAAAGTGGGATGATAAGTAAAGCTTTGCACAATGTCCGCCAAACCGGAACCGACTTTGGCGACATCCCTTACACCGGTAAGGTTGTTGTTTACATCGAAGGTGTATTCAACCCGATTTCCTTCCGGCAGGGTGCGCTTGGTCATTCTTCGCAGGGCGTCAAATTCTGCTAGAGTCACTTTCCCCAGCTGATCCACAGCTTTTACCACATCACCAAAGCGGTTCATGTAAGAAATCGCTTTCTTGCCATTGGCGCTCACTATCTCGGTTCTGTAACCGGCATAGTAATAAAAGGTACTGTTATTGTAGGCGTCTTTCTGCTCTTTTACCTGACCCAGAGAATCAAAAACATTGGTCAGAATTGGCGAAAGAGGGTTTGCCGGCAGATATACCGTGGCAAGACGTCCCGGAATATCGTAGCCGTACTTTAAAAGCTTGGTGTTGGCATCGGTCACCTGGGTGAGGTTTTTGCTGGCATCTACTGTAAAGCTGACACTGCGGCCGGTGCCGTCGTTGATGCTGGTCAATCTCGTGGCGGTGTAAACCAGGTTAATCACCCGTCCCATGCCGGTTGACACCTGAGTCAACTTGCCTGAGGTATAGGAGAAATTCCAAGTTACTCCTTGCGGATAAACAATACTGCCGATGGTGCCGTCCAGATTAAAGTTATAAGCCACCTGCTGGGGCGTTTTGTAAGTAAAAGTGTTGTTGGCGTTTTTGATTAAGGTGCCGGTTGACTTGGGTGGCGTGACATAAGTGCCGTTGGGCAATTTCACAAACTGAGCGCTCACGGTGGGCGAAGAAATGCTCACCACGTTATTAACCAGTGTTTCACCAAACCATTGCGCTGCCAGAGAAGCAATGACAAATTTGTCATGCGGTCTTGTCAGATCAGACAAAAGATCATTGGCCACAAACAACTCAACCAGGGCGGGCGCTCCTGCTATGGCGCTGTTGTCGGCCAAACCTTGCATGGAAGAACTGCCTACTTTCGCACTAATTGAAAAGTTGTGAGTCCAGCCAAGACCAAGAGGGCCATCGACATTGCCGTTAGAGGCGTAGTAATGGCGGCTGAAAGAAAGACCATATGGAGCCGCCTGGCTGCCGATGGTCAAATCAGTATGGTTCCAGTTAAAGTTACCGTCCTGAAAGGCAATGGTTATAGGCTGAGTCTTCTTGCCATCCAGCGGCACAGGTAGAGGATTAGCATTTTTAACAGCCGTTGCCTGAGAGCCTTTTGTGCCGCCAAGAATACCGAAAGCGCCATAGCTTGGAAGAGCCCAGTAACCATAGCCATTGAAGCCACCCAAAGTGATACTACCGTTTTCAGGAATAGCCACTCGCCAGCCGGCGTTTATGTACCAGTTTTCAATGTCTGTGAGTAAACTTGCCGAGTAATTCAGCAAATTTGGCTTCACATTAGAGAGCCAGTTGGCCGATTTACCATCAAAGATTTTTTGACCGGCCTGGGCTGCCAGGTCAATCATGGTGGTAGCGCTTACACCTACAGGGCCTGTATTCTCTTGAATAGAGCTGGCCTCATAGGTGACACCGTGCATAGCGGCAACCGTGTCATTCCACTGCACCCGATTGTAATTGTTATCGAGAGCCGCAGTTGAACCAATAAAGAGAGAAATGTCCATCAGTGGCACATCGTTATAAGTACCGACAAGGCCGAGCTGATGATGCAAGACCGTATTGCAGTTGGTCATGCGATTAATTAAGTCGATAGAACGGCTATTCTCACCGTTTTGCGCATAATAAAGAGCGGCCAATTGCTCCCCAAGAACTGCTTCAGAGTTAGCAGCGCCACCGGCAGCCAGGTTCTTGTAGAAGAGGTTGTTGTGCAGACTAGCCATACGTGAGCTGGCCGTTCCCCAGGCATTGGCAACGAGGTAGCGCTGGTCTGTGTACAGCCTCATCCATACCGATTGATCGGCCCAGGTACTGCCGTAAGGATGGTTGACAGTAAAGAGCATGGAGTTCCAACCACCTACAGCCTGCGCTGAGCTTGTAGCCACAAGAGTGCCATCAAGACGCAATTCAGCCTGATGCGAAGCGTTGAAGAAGACTGTCAGACGCTTGCCGTAAATATCGGCAGAATAAAAAGTGACATTGATGTTGGGAGAATCATATAGAAGATTCAGAGTTGCCTTGTAACCGGCAGGAATGCTTGTCCACTCTGTGGGCGTTGTGCCCGGCTTTTGGTAAGGCAGAGCCGTCAACCTCTGGCCGGTGGTAATCGCATTAATGCTTTTTCCACCCAGTAGATCTTCCACAGAAGCCGCATGGTTGTTGGTTTTAATCCAGTTGACCAGGGTAGTGGTCATGGTGGATAAGTCGTTACGAATATTGGCTCTGTTTAAGCTCTTTACGTAATCGGCGGTAATTGTGGCTCCAGAGCGAGCGTTTGCCAGAAAAGTCGTCTGGTTATAGCCCATGGCCGCGCCAAGATCCACGCCTGTTTTATTGGTGTAAGACTTCAGAGAAGGGTCAAAGAAATAAGCTGTGCCAGCGATCCAAACCTTCACCCAGATATGGTTGAAATCGAGGTAGTCGATACCACCTACATTCACCACCGAGACGGCAATGCCATTATTCTGAAGTAAGTTTCGAGAAGCCCAAATGTCAGTAGCGGAAGTACCAAACCAGGCGCTTGCTTGAGCCAGTGTTAATCTTGCCTCGCCGAACATATAATTGGCTGTATAACCGGCCTGCCGCAAGAGCTGTACCATGGCGTCCGCCAAGTCAAATGGCCCTCCGCGCTGGTCTATGATGGCGCCCAGAGCCCCTTTTTGCAACCCCATCACGGGAACAAAGTCTAATTGCGTGGCGCAATATTCATGAATTAAATCGACATCTGATTTCAAGCCCCGGGCCAATTCAACGATTGAAGCCGGAGCAGCGGTGGTGTTGGAAGCAATGCCAGCAGCAAAAGCTTTTACTTTGCTGGGGGCTTGAGGTTGCCAGATATTGGCAGGAGCAGGAGCTTTATCCAGCGCATCTTTTTGAGCGGCAGGAGTAAGACTGGAGTCTGGATTGTGAACAAAGCCTTTTTGAGAGGCTTGCAATTGGCGGTCTTGGCCAATGTTTGTAGTCATTTGGATACCTTTTGGGTTTATTTAAAAGGCGGCATGAGAAATCTCACACCGCCGAAAAATCGGAATTGAATAAAGTGCTTAACTGAAGTAATGGTTTGAGCAGAAGCTATCTAGCAGGTGCCACTGGGGCAGCTGATGACTATGCTGGTTAAATTGCCGACAGAATCATAATTCCAGGTTATTACGGTGCCTGAAGTGAAGGTTGCTGTTTTTAATCTGCCTAAAGCATCAAAAGTGTAAGTTACACTGTCCATCGATATTTCCTCAATATTTTGGTTGCAAAAACTCCTCGGAAACAATCTGTCTCCTATAGGAGCGAATCGAAAGAATGTTTATTTAAGCCTCTTACATTGAATCCGCTACCTCTGATCTCTTCAATGAAAGAATTTAGTGCAGGTCAATTGCAAGACTGGAACCAGCTAACAAACGCTGGGGGAAAGAGCCTATTTCAAAGCTGTTTCCCCTAGCGTTTGCCTTTATAGTCTAATTTTCGAGTATTCGAGACTCTTCTCTGGCGCTTTGACACGACAAAGTTTAGTGGACATGCCATCTCTCAAATGCAGCATAGAACAAAGACATTCCATTACCTAATCCACCAAACTAAACATTGACTTTATTAGCCAACAAAGCCGCTTTTCACAAAACACTTAAAGCCGAAAATTACACCTACATTAAGGCGTCACAAAATACTTCTCCCAGAGACAAATACCAGTCTCTGGGAGAAGATCTACCAAACAAGTTACCCTCACGGGCCCACATCACCAGGCCATTGCTGCTGGTTATAAACCAAAGCCTCCAGCACAGGAAGAATAAGCGTGTGACAATCAAGGCAATGGAACCAAAATAAGGCCGGTGCCAATCGAAAGTAGTGGCAAAAGGACCACCCATAGCAAAGACCCACACAAAGAATGCTATGCAAGAAGTAAGCCTGTGAAAAGCCTTGTTTGCCACAAAGCCTGTGGGCTCTGTTTTAACATAACAAACATATGGCGGAATGAGGACAAGAAGCACGACAAACACTGCCCACGAAAGCCACAGAGGCTGCTTGTTATGCTCCGCCAGTATTCCCTGAATGGTAATGTAGGTAGCAACAATGTCAGCCGGTACCGCCTTCAAAAGCTTTTCAAAATAACTATCACTGTCCTTGAAATCAGAAGGAGGATTCCGCGGCCCAATCACACGATGAATTAGAGAAGCCATGACCTACTCCTGAGCCTTAGTACCGGCACTTTCAAGGAATGCCCTGAACTTCTTCGAGATATTTGGAGCAGCGGCAATCGTGAATAACAGCGAAACTTCTCCCAGAGCCGTCATCACAGCACTTGCGTCCTGAGCCAACAAAGCCGCTTCCACTTCAAACATGAGCTTGGTGTTTTCAGCAAGCTCCTCCCAACCAGGCAATTCCTTATTAGCACCAAAGGCAAGCTTTGGTCTTTGCTTTTGCCCCTGCATATTGGCCGGCAAGAAATCCTGGATGCTTGGAATATGCGGTATCCCAGGAATGTTATTCATGCCATGGCCCGGCAGTCCACCAAACCCCGGCATCATATTCTTGCCTGCGCCAGCAAGCGCCGCCATGGTGTCCATTATTGAATTTGCATTGCTATGAGAATGAGGACTGAATTGATTCAATAAATTATTGGAATTACCAAAGTCAAAAGCGTCAGCCTGAGCTTCAGCAGGCGTTGTTAGATAGTGATGACGCCCGGCAATAGAAGCTGGTTCTACATAGGATTCCTGCCTCAATTCACTCTTAATTTTTGCGGCAATGCCGTGGCAGACATCCCAGGCATTGGCTTCGCTCTTTTCTTTGGGAGTAATTTCAAGCCAGGCCATTGGCCCAAGCTTTTGTAGACAGAACATTTTGCGAGTCGGCAGGGCTCTCAAGAAATAGGCGCGCTTCATGATGATGTGGCGCAGATTTCCCGGCAGCTCGATAAGGAAGGAGGAGGGGGAAGGTTGTTTCTTTAGTTATTGTCATATAGGGATTCCGGTTAATACATCGGTTAAAGAAAGTCTTGGTGCTAAAGCACACTGCTAAGAGTTGAGTTACCAACGCTTAGCAATAGGCTCTTAGAAGGGCCTGGGAGGCTCCAGAATTAATTCAAATTGGAATTGGGGTATAGATAAGGTTTCAGTCGCCAATCGAGCATAAGGTGCGTTCTCTGCCTCTGACATTACAGCTAAAATGCATCGCATTCCAAGCCAACCACATGACAATCAACCCAACCAAAGCTCTATATATTGACAACCCTAGCTAGCGCAAGCAGTACACTTCAGCCCCTCTTTTTATCGCCCGCTATATTAACCACCACTCATTATTGCCACCGCTCTTAATGAGCCCACTCTCACAAACACGCTTCCTTGTCAAACCTGATCGCGGGATCGCTAGCCAAGTGATCGGTCAATTCCTTTTCGGGACTAGAAATTCTCCCAGCCCACAAACTTCTCTCTTCTACATAGCTGGCTTCATAAATACTGGCAACAGCACGTGGGGAACAAGGAAAGAACAAGCAACAATTCAGAAACTAGTAAGTGGCACCAAGGGACAACTGAAAAAAATGTGGACCACTACCCTCGTCTATTCGCACACCCCGAATCAACCCCTTACACCTTGCAGCCATAACGATCCAATTCATAAAGCACTTCCCGAAAGCCATAACACACAATGGTTTTCAGCCCCGCATGTTGTCAGCAACTTTCAAAATCACTTCTGATAAAATAAAACTAGCTTGTCGGATAATGTCTAGAATCCTTAGTCAGGGCTCATTGTGAGCATTTGTTGCAGTTGTTAGCCGCTTTTAAAAACGCATCATCGTAAGAGGCCGTTAACGAAACTCTGTCAAACAGCCATTCCTATATAAAGGACGCAAACCCGATTCTTAATCACAGATCAATAGCTCCAGCTAAAAGGTAGATGAATAGCTATTTTGGGGCTGCAAAGTGCCGCACTTTTCACGTACTTTTATTCTTGCAAAAATATGAATCTTTCAAGACAGGCATGCAGACTCGTGTTAGCAACCACAAAAAACATTTCAATAATTCGGTATGGAATTCGGCAATAGCATGACACTGAAATATGGAAATCGAACTTAGCCATTTAAGAGCGCACATTGCATGTTTCACGAAAGAAGAAATTACCTTTTCTTTTGCCACTACATCATAAGGAATAGAAATTCTTCTCTCCTCATATGAACTTTGAAAGCGAGTAGGGGACTCGTAAATCCTCACAAGGTTCTGCATCATTCCTTCAGAAGAGACTGTTGCGCAAAGCAAGTCGCAATCATCGAATATTTCCAGATGACGAATCCGCCCTCAAGGTAATATATCTGGCAGCCCAGAACATCTCGAAGAAGTGGACAATGCCCATTCGCAACTGGGGAGTAGCATTTAATTGATTCTCAATTGAGTTTAAAGGAAGGCTACCGCTGGTTTGAGGTTTGACACAAAATTATTGACAGACTCGTATCTGGGCCTTTTCTGCTGACTTCAGCTTTGAATATTACTCTGCGCTCTGATCGCCACTCTCGAGCTATGTAGCTAAATTCAGCATATTTTTTAACTGAATAGACACTCTCGTGCATCTCTTGAACGCGGCCCGCCAACTTAGATCCAAACCTTTTTTTCTCCTCTAATTGTCGCCAAGCAATTTTTCGATCGCCCGGAGATACCATCGTGGCGTACTTTTTCAGCGCCGGACTTTCGTAACCAAATTCACCAAATTCACGTTTACACTGAAAAACGGTGCTCTCTGCATGATATGCATAACCCGCATGCCCAGCGGCTGATACAAAGTAAGTAATGCCAGAATCTTCCAAAAGTTTCCCGGCCTCAGTAATGCGCACAGCGGAAACCCAGATTGATCAAAAATGAATAGCGGAGCATAACAAAACGCTTGATAATAGCCATTGTAGAAAGATAAATTGTTGCGTGCCATAAGTTTCATCGCAAGTTGTGTCCATCGACAAACGTACTACTTTAGGCACTTTCCTAAACTGCTTCACATACAGATGAACCAGCAATCTCTGTAAAGCCGCATTTGTTGTTTATCTACACTGTTTTCAAAACGAGACATGCTCGGCTGCGATGCTAAATGCTGCCCAGAGTCTGGATTTTGGCCAGCAGCAAGCATGTGCATAGCATCTCGTCTGAGTAAACTTGCATCGTTGCAATCCTCATATCCAGAGGCTATTGCGTAAATCCTCTGCTGCAGCATCTCAACGATTGAATGCCGAATATACTCAGGGCGCCGCTTGTCATCAATCGCGTAAGATGCGAGTTTCGTCAAACCCAGGCGCTCATCGGCTTTTCGCAAAAGCAGGAGACCGCCATCGCTGCAAACTGAGCCCCCAGCGCAGTTAACCTTCACTCGCTTTAAACCTGGCAAATCTAGCTGCATTTGGCCTTGCGAACTAAAATTGATCTGTTTAAACTGTGTCATATCAAAAGCCCTTTCTTTTGCTCTTTCTGGTGTGTGGTAACTTCAGATTCTGAGCCAAATGACAGGGCTTTTGTGCGTTTTTCTAGATTACTTTGGTATCACTCCCATGAATAATGCAGGGGGCCCCCTCTAACTATGCTCTACAGTATCAAAGCAAAAAAAAGCAACCGCGATCCCCAGAAATAGGAGGATCGCGGCTGCCAATTTTATTTAGAGCGCATTATTTGCAGCCACACCCGCAAACCAATGCCCACTGGCCTTGATCGTGCGTTTTTGCGTGGCAAAGTCGACGTAGACCAGGCCAAACCGACGCGCATAGCCTTCGGCCCACTCAAAATTGTCGAGCAAAGACCAGGCAAAGTATCCTCGCACATCGACGCCGGATTGCATTGCCCGAGTCATGGCCGAGATGTGAGACTCCAGATAAGCTTGGCGACGCACATCCGGCATGAGCTGCCCGTTGGTATCAAATGATTCGGCAAAAGCCGCACCATTTTCGGTGACATACAGAGGCGGCGCCTCCGGATAGTCACCAGCCACGCGCACGAGCAAGTTGCGCAGGGAGTCGGCGTTTACCTCCCAACCCATTTGCGTGTACTCCTGACCGGCTATGGGGTGAACGGGCCCCTGCTTGGCAGTCGCGATATTGCGAAAATAATAGTTGATGCCCAGAAAATCGAGTTTCTGAGCTATCTGCGCAAGATCGCCAGCCTGCAGATCGCCTATGCCCTGTGCCACCACCTGTGGGTACACGCCTCGAAATAGCGGATCGAGATAATGGCCGCAATCGAGTTTAAATGCGTCCTCCGCGAGTTTGCAATCTGCTGGGTCGTCGGGCCTGAGGGGCTCCGTGATAGACAGATTGAGGACGATGCCGATCTCGATCTCGCGCGTGAGACCAAGACCCGCAGCAGCTGCTCGCATCGATTGGACGGCCTTGCCATGGCTCAGGAGCAGATTGTGCGCGACCTGTCTGGTGAGCGCAGGATCCTTGAGCCCGGGAGCGTGGATACCGTATTCATGACCGAGATGCGAGGTGCACCACGGCTCGTTGAAAGTCGTCCAAAACCGCACCCTATCTGCGTACCGCTCAACCATTTTGGCAGCATAAGCAGCAAAGAGATCGGTGACGCGGCGGTTGCCCCAACCTCCCTGATCTTGCAATGCTTGCGGCAGATCCCAGTGATACAGTGTGACAAAAGGCGTGATGCCCTTTGCCAGCAGCTCGTCGATAAGGCGATCATAAAAAGCCATGCCGGCCTCATTAAAGGCACCCTCACCGTCAGGCTGCACGCGCGGCCAGGCGATCGAAAAGCGATAGCTGTTGAGATTGAGCTGAGCAGCGAGACTCACATCGACAGGATACAAGCGATAGTGATCGCAGGCCACGTCTCCGGTGTCGCCGTTTGCAATCTTGCCGGGTGTATGGCTAAACCGATCCCAGATCGACTCGCCCTTGCCGTCCTCATCCCAGGCCCCTTCAACTTGATAGGCCGAGGTGCCGGTGCCCCAGACAAAGCCCTGGGGAAAGGCATAGCCCTCTTTTTCTTTAGCGCTCATGCGAGCCCTCATTGTTTTCTGTGGATTTGTTCTCTGTCTCTCTTTCCGCAAACAACCGTATGCGGTCTTCTTTGACAAAGGAAAAGGTCGGCTTGTAGGTCTTGGCGGGCAAGACCTTCCAGCTGCCATCTCCAGCCAATTCTACGACCTTGTGGTGATAACGTGCCAGATTTGGACCATTGCCAGCGCTGACCACGGTCGCGCCCATGCCGGCCAAAAGACCGTAGAGGAGCTTTTCGTTTTCGCCCTCGAGTGCATTGGTCGCCTCATCGAGCACGACAAACTCAGGCTGAGCCAGGATGACCCGGCACATCGAAAGACGCTGCTGCTCGCCGGCCGACAAAAAGTCGCGCCAACTCTGCACCACGTCCAGGCCGCCGGCACGCTCGATCAATTGCCCCAGACCGACGATCTCCAGGACCTGAGCCAGCCTGGTATCGTCTGCGCAGTTGTCGATACATGGATACGAAAGGGCTTCGCGCAAGGTGACCGAAGGCAGATAAGGGCTCTGACTCAAGAACATCACGCGTTTGAAGTCCGGCCGCATCAACCGACCACGGCCAGCAGTCCAGATGCCCGAAATGACCCTGAGCAGAGCGGACTTGCCGGAGCCATCCGGACCAGTTACGAGCAATCCACCCCGAGACACATCGATGCTCAGATCGACCACCAGATCACGCGCATGATCTGGAGTCGAGACTGTGACGTGATCAAAGACGATGCTATCGGCTTCCACCACTTCCACCGACTTTCCTTCAGGCAATTTCTCCACACCGATCTTTTCCAGCATTTCCATAAAACCACCCAGGCGATTGATGGTAGCGGCGTAGCTGCTGATACCGCCAAACTGGGCGATCATGAAAGTGCAACCGTTGAAGACGATGGTAAAGGCCATGGTCGCTTGGGTGATGTGACCAAAGGGCACATTGCCAGCGAAATAAAGCGGAGCAATGATGGCGGCCGGGATGAGCGGTGCCATCATGTTGTAGCCGTTTGTAAAAAACTGGATGTTGCGGTTGACTCCAGCCATCGACCAGAGCGTGTCGATTACGCGCTTAAGCCGACTTTCAGCCTGTTTGCGAGCGATTGCCTCGCCGCGAGTAAAGGCGATCGACTCGGCTTCGCGGCGCGTTTCGGCAAGGCCAAAACGCAGATCTGCCTCGGTTTTCATCTGCATAAAATTGAGACCGATCAGCGCGCGGCCGATGAGCACAACGATCAAAGAGCCGACAAAAGAGTAGCCGATGACCGTGTAGGTGAGCGTCGGCGAGATCGCCCAGAGCACGCCGATAAAGGTCACGACGTTGACGACGGCGTCGAGGATCGAGATAAAGAGCCCGACAGACGAGTTGCAAAACGAGTCTACGTCTTGCGTCATGCGCTGGTCGGGATTGTCGATATCCTTGTTGCCCAGCAGTTTGAAATACACGAGATTGGAGAAATAGCCGGCGAAAAGGCTCGTGGCAAGCCAGGTACGCCAGACCAGGGCCAATCTGGTGCGGAGGTAGCCGTAAAAGACCTGGATGGGAGTGGCCACCACCAGAGCACCGGCATAGAGAGCAAGATAGTAATAAAAATCGCTCACCGAGCGCTGCTCAATGGCAGTCATAAAGCGGCCCGCCGTCATATTGACATAGACGGACACACCGGCGTTGGCGGTGAGCAAAACGAGAACGGCGATGAGATACGCGAGCGCAGTCCAGCGCCGTTCAGAAGTCCAGAATGGTTTGCCGACCTTCCATAGTCGAGTGAATGTCGAAGGCGTCATGGCGTTAAACCCTTTTGAACAGGCTATGAAAGGCCGTTTCTCTCAAGCATTCAAGCGCAAGAGAAACGCCCCTTCACGGTTCGGTCAGAGGTTGATCGATAGATTAATTGCGAGAAAAGCTCAGCGCCACACAAAGGTGGTCACTGAGTCGGCATCGACATCTACGCTCACGGTCGTGTCTTGATCGACCACGAGGGCGAGTGCGCGAGCGCCACCGCTATTGGTGACAACCAGCACTTTTTCGCCATCGGGATTGACAAAGGCGACGTGGCAGATGCTATCGGTGTCGGTGCCCTGTAGAGATTCCGATCCGATGCGGATGGCTCCGCGCTTGACGTAACGCGAAAACTGCCCGAGAGCGTAGTATTGCCCACTGTGCGAAATCGCACCGGTCTGACTGTCGATCGTCACCAGCCCACCACAAGGGAAGGGCCCGATATTGGGGCGCCCCTGCTCGTCCAGAGCGAGGTTCCAAACGGTGATGGCACGACAGTGATTGCGCAGGTTGGAGGTAAAAGACCGTCCCCACTTGCACCAATCGGTTTTGTAGTTGGGATCGGTGTAATCGGGGCCGCCTTCGGTCCAATACATGTCGATGGCCGGATAAGCCTGCTTGACGGTATCGATGCGCGTAGCATCACCGACATAGCCGTGCCAGGCAATGGCCGAAGCATAGTCGGTGAGCCCCTCGGTATCGAGCGATCCGAGGGCACGACCCCAGAGATTGTAGTTATGATCGATGATCCAGATCTGGGTATCCTGGCCGGCGGCCCTGAGGACAGGCCCCAGATGATGGCGGACAAAGTCCACTTCGTATTCCTGCGGCCAGGCGCACGCCGGCATCTTGCCGTCCTGATCGGTGTCGACCTCGTTTTGCACGGTCACAGCCTGCACAGGCACTCCCGCAGCAGCGTACCCCTGCAAAAATTTGAGGAAATATTGAGCATAGGAGCTCATGTAGCGTCGCTGCATGTTGCCGCCAAGCATCGATTTATTGGACTTCATCCAGCCCGGAGGGGACCAGGGCGAGCCAAACAAGAAGATCTCGGGATTGATCGAGCGTGCCTCCTTGAGGATCGGCAGGATGTATTTGCGATCATGGTCTAGCGAAAACCGCGTCAACTCTGGGTCGGCAGGGCCGTCGCAGTAGCTGTAGACGTGAGTCGCGTAGTCCGAAGAACCCAGGCAAACCCGGTTTACGTTGAGCTGCATGGCATCTTTGCCAAAGAGCTCTGCAAACAGGGTCTTGCGCGAGTCTGCAGGCAAGCGGTCAAACATGTAGCAGGCTGCATCCGTAAACGCACCACCAAAGCCAACGATGGACTGATAGGTCCTGGCGGCATCGATAGTGATGGTGAGCGGTTCGCCTGCAACTTGCGCATGTTCTCCTACAGGTTTTGCGGCAAAATGAGCCGTGCTGTGCGAGACATACGCTCTCACTGATTTGCGAGTCGATTTGCTTGGCGTGCGCTTAGTTGCAGTCGACCGGGCTTGAGCGACTTTAAACCCCGCTCCGCAGAGCAGGACAACGAGGATGGCGAGGATAGTGATGACTTTAGCAGTCATTTGAATTTTCTCTTTTTGCTGGTTGCGTTTTCTGTTTGTGCTTCGTCGCTTTTCAAAAGCTATTTTTCAAAATCCAACAGCTTGGCACCAGCCGAGACGAGTAAACGCCAGTCATGTGGGTGGGTATTTGCTATTTCTACGCGCTCACGCGGTTTTTTTTATGACTGACTTTACTGGTTTCGGCTTCGAGGATTTTAAAAGAGCAATTTGACTACTAGTCTTAGCATGAGGGCACCCGTAATTACCTGGCAAAATTTCGAGCAACTATTCAAATTTGCACATCTACAAGGCGACATATGGCGCCCATAGCGCGAGCTATTGAAAACCTCGACGCACGATATTAAAACCCGCTTCATGAGCCGATTCGTTTTACAAGTCGATTACAAACGCATTTTATAATGACCGCTTTTGTGGCATTGCCTGCGGTGGCACAGCTGCGATAGCTCGTCTGTCCTCTCTACGCGCGCGTTTATGTATTTCTCTTAGCAAAACATTGCTCTGACTGCCTTTGCGACCATAGATTCAAATTGTCATTCTCTTTTCTCTTCATCCAGCAGGTCATCTCCAGCATTTCCAAAACAAAAGACCATTGGCAATTTCATCCCCTCAATCCCCATGTGATCGGTGGATGTGTCGCAACGCCTGCACGTGATCAGCAAAGAGATAGTCAAAAAACCAACCGCAATCAAGAGAGAAAGTCTCGCAATGTCCAACACTGACACCCAGTACGCGGCCATGATGCTCTCCATCAACACCGCATTCAAAGTCGCCCTGATCAAACTCGCCGGCTGCAAGGACACTGCCTTTGTCGATCAGGTCATCGCCAGCCAGATCGAGATCGCGGCCTATGCCAAAGGCTCTCCGGACGATTATGCCACAGGCGAAAAGAAGGCCCGGGAGCTGATCGGCACGATCAACTCCTACAAAAATACCGACGCAGTCGAGTCCGACTCAGCGCCTGTGCCGGACAACAAGGGGCGGTGGCCGAGCGTTCACTAGTCCCGATCAAAAAGAAAGGATAAGCGCATGAATATGAAAATGGTGATTGCAGTCCGCAAAGATTTGAACATGCGCCGGGGCAAGAGCGAAGGTCAGGTCGGTCACGCTGTGCAGGAAGCGATTTTGGACCGCAGCGATCCGGACAACCCCAAGCTCAAGACGACACCAGACATCCTGGCCTGGCTCGCCAGCGACTTTCGCAAGATCGTCGTCAGCGTCAAGGATGAGGCGGAGCTGATGGAGCTCTATCGCCAGACCTTGCAGCGAGGCTGGAACCACTATCTCGTGACGGACAAGGGGCATACCGAATTTCACGGCGTGCCGACCTTTACGACTCTCGCGATAGGTCCTCTGCCCGAGGACGTCATCGACGAGCTCACCGGCGAGATGCCTCTACGGTAAGTTTGGATTTAAGGCGAGTTTTTGGCATGAGGCCAGACTCGCCTTTTATTTTGGTTTGCTTTATTACTCGCTATAGTATACATTTGCAAAATGAGAAATGACGGAGAGTCTCGCAAACGAGATCCTCCGCCATCCTCATAAAATCACCGACCTGGACCTGCCTTCCAGATCAGTGAGCGTGCTCGCCTGCAAGGAGAAGCCACATCATGCCAGCACCCGCAACAGCGATGAGCAGCCTGATGTAGACCTTGGAGAGCTTGGCGTCCTGCCTGATAGCGGGCACCAGCGAAGCACCGGCCATAAAGAGAAAAGCGCCCGCCGCGATCGGTCCCATGTAGTGAGGGAAGGCTTCGCTGTAAGATCCAGCAACGTTGGCGATGACGATACCAAAGAGCGATACCATCCCCGACACCAGATTCCAGAGCAAGGCCTTTGTGCGAGTGAAGCCAGCGTGGATCAAAACTGCAAAGTCACCGAGCTCGATGGGGATCTCGTGCACGATGATGGCGATGGTGGTGGCGATACCGGCTTCGGGTCCGATCATAAAGGCCGAACCGATGACGATGCCGTCTACCAGGTTTTCGAGCGCGTCGCCGAGCAGGATCAGATAGCCGATGGGCTGCTCGTGCGGCGTGTCGTGCTTACCAACCGAATGCAGGATCAGGTCGATAGCGAAAAAGCCAAAGAAACCACCGACCATGAGCAACGAAGCCAGCTTGAGGCCATCATGTCCCTGGGCTTCGAGGAAGTACTCGAAGGCTTCGGGCGCGAGATGAAAGAGGGCATTGCCGACCATCGCGCCAGCAGCCATGCAGAGAAAGAATGGGGTGATGAACTTGAGCCGGTTTTCGGACAGGGAAAGGGAGCCGACCCCGATGAGAGAGACTGCGCTGACAGCGAGAGCCGCCAGGAAGCCATACATGAGTGCTTGTGTCATGACGATAATCCCGATTTTGTGGAATACGTCTGCAGGTCCAGGTCTCGCAAACGCACTAAAAATCGTGCTCGGTCATTTTGCGCGCATTGCTTTGCAAATTCCGAGGCAAAAGATCTAGTGAGAGTGATGAGCTCTAGAGGACGATTCCGTTGGATAAAAGAAATAAGTGCACATTAATCCAGGCACAAATGAGCTCTCAAAAGATAGACTCTCAGGCCCAAAGCCCCAGCACAGCAGGATTGCCGATAGTTTTAAAATCACCACACCATCGGCTTATCAAGCAAAACATTCGTTCGGTGTCTAACAAAATAAAGATGAAATTTTTGAAACATAGCTAGCGCAGCCATGCAAAACGACAATCATTTTCGTTTTGGACTTTGCTTACATCTTATAGTAAATAACCAGTATTTTTTAATTTCATGATGCCTTCCGACGCCCACGACTTTTTTCATACCTGGAGACAAAGAGCTGTCTAAAACCACTCCGGCCATCAGCAGAAGTATCGAGTAGCAAGAGGTCATGGATAGCACGATAACCTCCACGCAAATAAGCAGCAAAATAAAAAAGGTGCTTGTAAGGCAGGCGATAACCAGCATCGATCAACTGCGCAGACACCTTGGCCTCGTGCATCAATGCCCGGGTTTCTTCTTGTAGGCACTTGCTCACATAGCGCTCTCGGCTCATTTGGCGGGTGTTGGGATTGCTGGTGGTGGTGCCATGCAGGATATGATAAGCCTCATGCGCCAAAAACAAGGCCTGATCGCAATTAGAAGCAGCATCACCGATGTAGATCTCACCGTGAGGGGAGGCGTCGGTATACTCCAGACAATAAGCGTCCGCGCGGTTTTTGAGCCGTTTGACAGGCACGCGCAACTTTTCTAGTTTGCGGAGATCAGCCTGCAACAAGGGAGAGGCATCGATCAATGCCAAAAGACCAGGACCAAAATATTTGCGCAAGCGTGCGCGAAGGCTACTGCAGGCAGGCATCAGTGCACCAGTGATATCGTATGTGATATTAGACATGTTACCAAGAGGTACGAGGGCGAGCAATAGCAAAATCGCTCGCCCTCGATCAAATCCAGGTTAAATCACAGTTTTAGCAAGCAAGGAGACAAACTCATCTCCCAAAAGAGTCTCGCGCTCGATCAAGATCGGGCACATGAGCTCGATGGCATCGCGCTTGCTCTCGATGATCTGTCGCGCCTGCTCAATTGCGGCGATGATGATCGCGCGGACTTCTGCGTCGATGGCGTCAGCAAGCGCCGGTCCGACCTGCATGGTCAGAGGCGTTCCGTTGCCTTCTTGCAGATAGAGAGGGCCGAGTTTGGACATGCCGTATTGCGTGACCATCTTGCGCGCCATGGAGTAGGCCATCTGAAAATCTCCAGACGCACCAGTGTCCTCGGTCTGCATAAAGATCTCCTGCGCCAGGCGACCAGCCATGGCCGAGCATATGCGCTTGGTCATGTCGGTGCGAGTGAGATTCCAGCGATCGCCTTCAGTGTGGGTCTGCACGTAGCCGAGAGCGCGACCGCGCGGCAGGATTGTAATCTTTGTGATCGGATCACCGCCCAATTCCTGCATCACCACAGCATGGCCGAGCTCGTGATAAGCAGTCTGCTGCTTGTCCTCCACCTTCATCGCCTTAAGCCGCTCCTTGCGGGCTTCCCCTGATTCGACAATCGAAATCGCCTCATCAAAGATGGCAGTGGTGATTTTTGTCACTCGCATGTGAGGCAAGAGTGCAGGTAGGTTTTGCGCACCTCCTTGCATCACTGCCTGACCGCTGGGAGATACGACCACCACAGGTTGCCGTGTGGAGATTGCTGCCAGCTGCGCTTCTTGGAGGACCTGCAGTCGCGAGGCGATTATGGCGGCCTCGTTGCATGCGGCTTCGATATCGGCGCCACTAAAGCCAAAGGTGCGTCGAGCCAGCAGCTCAAAGTCGACTTCGCTCGCGATTGGCTTGTCGGCTGCATGCAGACGAAAGATTTTTTCACGGCCTGCCAGATCCGGCAAATCGACAAAGATCTCGACGTCAAAACGCCCCTTGCGCTTGAGAGCGGCATCGAGCATGTCGGAGCGGTTGGTGGCAGCGAGGACGATGATGCCCTCGTTTTTGGTAAAGCCGTCCATCTCGATCAGGAGCTGATTGAGAGTCTGCTCGCGTTCGCTGTTGCTGTTGGCACTGCCACCGCGCTGTCCACCGACGGCGTCGATCTCGTCGATAAAGATGATGACAGGCTTATTGGTGCGCTTGCGCTGATTGCGCGCGTCCTCAAAGAGCGCACGAACGCGCGCAGCACCGACACCGACATACATTTCGACAAAGACCGTGCCGGCTGTGACAAACATCGAGGCGTCGGCTTCGCCGGCCAGAGCGCGCGCGAGGAGAGTCTTGCCTGTGCCAGGAGGTCCGACGAGCAGGATGCCGTGCGGTAATTTGGCGTTGTGGCGATTGTAGATCTCTGGGTCTTTCAACCAGTCGCAGACTTCTTTGAGGCGCATTAGAGCCTCAGGCTGTCCAGCGACATCGCCAAAGGTCTTACGATCCTTGTCAGTCGGCAAAATCAGTTTGTGAGCAGTCTTGTTCTGCCCCCCTTGATGTGATTGCGACTGCATCTTGTGCCCGTAAAAATCATCTTCGGTATGAGCCCTACTCCAGTTTTGATCGCGATAGATGGCCGGCAGACTATTGGGGCTGCCAGTCTCCTGAGTATTTGGAGTCAAGCGTTTGACGGTGTTTTTGAGAGCGTGGATATGGTTATCTTGCTCATCAACAGTCTTACGAGCTCGGCGCCAGAGACAAAATGTGACAAGCAGCGCGGCTACAAGGCCCCAGAAAAGCCAGCTACCGATAAATGCATCTGCCTTATAAGCGGTGCTTCCCGGGGCATTTTCGGTAGTGTTGACAGCGTCAGTGCGTTGCACGACTGATGTTTTAAGCTTATCTCCTTGCTCATTGAGAGTCTGCGCGTAAGCGGCTGACGGTGACAAGAGCGTTGTGACAGAGCTGGAAAGCGGACTGGTGAAGCTGAGCCCCACGCAAAAGACAGCCGCTAAGAGGAGTCGAGATATGTTCATATCGGTCTCCTGGACCTGTTTGAGGCGCTAGGCCTGGTTGACGTCGAACGAGCACGCAGACCAATAACGGCCTCATGGTGTTTGGTATCGACGGTGGAGAGATTATTTGGGGAGAAAGAGCGGGATTTTGAAAATAAAAAATAGGGGTATCGCTCTTTGTATTAGCAAAATGGTCAGACCTCATGCAATCGGCATTAGAGGGTAAATATGCAGATAATAAGTTAAGGCGCTACGCTATTTGAGCTATCTTGAAAACCGCCCCCTGTTTTTATCCAGTCTGGCCTAATAGCAGGCAATACCAAACGCGACACCACAGCGCACCGGATTAGGTATCACATGCGATACCGGATTATGATTGACTGATAAAAAGTGTTGTCAGCAATACATTCCCGCCTATTTAATCTGGGCAAGCGTTTGGGGATGGGTTGGTTGTGGATGAATACTATTAGCTATATCTAAGATATAGAAAAACGACCCTTAGTAAACGAGCGCATTCGCTTGAGTCCTGCCAGCGCGGGGCTTTCATGGCAACGCGTCTGGAAACCAAAGAGATCATGGACAACCCAAACGCCATCGCCACTACAGGCGGTGCAGAAAAACACGAGCTTAAGCAGGTACAAACCAAGGATAGTCTCACCGAGATTGCCAATAATTCTGCTTTGAGCATCGAAAGCTCCAGACTCGACGCCTATCGTTGCGCACCCGGCGATACAAATGGTGCATGCAAGGTCGAAACCAGCAACAATTTTCAGCAGAGCGCAGATGCAACTGCAAGCCGTCCAACCTCTGAAGCCTTGCCAGCTCTGGCTCTCAGTACCAGCAGCAGATTAGATTTGCAACCAGCAGAGCAATCGACTCTCGCTCGCAATCAGTCAACAGGGCAGGCCAGCGCTTTGACAGATGTTCAAATAACTGGCACCAAGACCGATGTATCAGCAGCGCCTGGCAAAGAAAGCATGTCTTTATTGGCCAATCTTGGCGGGACTGCACCTATCGTCAATAGCGATACTGCTGCAGCGAGGGCTGCTCAGGCTCACACAGGCGAAGCTGGCGATGTGCGAGTCGGCGGACAGACCCGCGTTGCCGAAAACGTAGTTGCAAATCCCGCAATCCTCACAGCCAGCACAAAAGACGCGATGCCAGCTGCCCAAAACATCCAAGCAAAAGATGGCACGTCTTTGCTTGCAAGTCTCGGCGGCACTTCGCCGATCGTCAACAGTGATCTTGCTGCATCCAAGCTTGTAGCTGCTAATTCTGCAAATCCACAGACAGACGTCGCAGCCATTCCTCCAGCTTTGACGGGGGCGACTCAAACTCGCGCAGTTGAAACTAGCGTTGTTACAGTTGGCGGACAGACCCGCATTGCCGAAACTCCAGTTGGAAATCCAGTCGGCGGACAAATCCGCCAGACCGAGACCGCAGTTGCAAAACCTGCCACCCTAACGGCGAGCACAACAGATGCCATGCCAGCTGCCCACAATACACAAGCAAAAGAAGGTACGTCATTGCTTGCAAATCTCGGCGGCACTTCACCGATCGTCAACAGTGATCTTGCTGCATCCAAGCTTGTAGCTGCTAATTCTGTAAATCGTCAGACAGACGTCGCAGCCATTCCTCCAGCTTTGACGGGGTCGACTCAAACTCGCGCAGTTGAAACTAGCGTTGTTACAGTTGGCGGACAGACCCGCATTGCCGAAACTCCAGTTGGAAATCCAGTCGGCGGACAAGTCCGCCAGACCGAGACCGCAGTTGCAAATCCCGCAATCCTCACAGCCAGCACAAAAGACGCCATGCCAGCTGCCCACAATATACAAGCAAAAGAAGGCACGTCATTGCTTGCAAATCTCGGCGGCACTTCACCGATCGTCAACAGTGATCTTGCTGCATCCAAGCTTGTAACTGCTAATTCTGTAAATCGTCAGACAGACGTCGCAGCCATTTCTCCAGCTTTGACGGGGACGACTCAAACTCGCGCAGTTGAAACTAACGTTGTTCCAGTTGGCGGACAGACCCGCATTGCCGAAACTGCAGTTGGAAATCCAGTCGGCGGACAAATCCGCCAAGCCGAAACCGCAGTTACAAATCCCGCAATCCTCACAGCCAACGCAAAAGACGCCATGCCGGCTGCCCACAATACACAAGCAAAAGAAGGCACGTCATTGCTTGCAAATCTCGGTGGCAATGCTGCTCCCCTCACTAGCGATCAAGCATTGGCGAGAACTGCCGTCCCTGCTAAATCCATCGAAGTCGCAACCGCCTTGCCCGCAGCCAACCCAATTGTTCGCCAAACAGAAATTAATACTACTTCTCCGATATCCACAGCCGTAAACGCAAAAGAAGCAGTGCCCGCAACTCCCGCACTTTCCACAAACACAAAAGAATCCACAACTCTCCTCGCTAATCTCGGTGGCAATGCTGCTCCCCTCACCAGCGATCAAGCATTGGCGAGAACTGCCGTCCCTGCTAAATCCATCGAAGTCGCAACCGCCTTGCCCGGCGCCAACCCAATTGTTCGCCAAACAGAAATTAATACTACTTCTTCAATAGCTACTGCCGCAAACGCAAAAGAAGCAGTGCCCGCAACTCCCGCACTTTCCACAAACGCAAAAGAATCCACATCTCTCCTTGCAAATCTCGGTGGCAATGCTGCTCCCCTCACCAGCGATCAAGCATTGGCGAGAACTGCCGTCCCTGCTAAATCCATCGAAGTCGCAACGGCCTTGCCCGGTGCCAACACAATTGTTCGCCAAACAGAAATTAATACTACTTCTCCAATAGCTACTGCCGCAAACGCAAAAGAGTCCACATCTCTCCTCGCCAATCTCGGTGGCAATGCTGCTCCCCTCACCAGCGATCAAGCATTGGCGAGAACTACCGTCCCTGCTAAATCCATCGAAGTCGCAACCGCCTTACCCGCAGCCAACCCAATTGTTCGCCAAACAGAACTTAATACTACTTCTCCGATATCCACAGCCGTAAACGCAAAAGAATCCACATCTCTCCTCGCCAATCTCGGTGGCAATGCTGCTCCCCTCACCAGCGATCAAGCACTGGCGAGAACTGCCGTCCCTGCTAAATCCATCGAAGTCGCAACCGCCTTACCCGCAGCCAACCCAATTGTTCGCCAAACAGAAATCAATACCTCTTCTCCAATAGCTACTGCCGCAAATGCAAAAGATGCAGTATCGCCGACTCCCAATGCGTTGATCGGCAATGCGAAAGACGCCACAACCTTACTCTCCAATCTCAGTAGCGCCACAGGTTTCCGTCAAAACGAAATAAACACAGCAGCATCGCAGCAAACACCAGCTAGAGAGCTTGCTGCATCAGCGCTCACCCACACATCCACCACAGCAATTTCTCATAATGCTACCATTACAATTCGCGACATTTCTCCTACTACTGCCAGTACTCTCAAATCCCTCGAAACGCTCACCAATGGCCTCCTCGAGCCACCAGTCGCTACCGCAAAAATTGCAGAATTGACTGTTGGACAGGTCAATGGTCAAAAAATGTTTTTTACTGAGCTGGCACCCACTGCAGCTAAAGACCAGTCGGCGAAACCGGAGTCCAAGACATCCTCAGCCGCCGAAAACCTCCTGCCGATCAAGACTTTTACGATCAAGACCAACAGCAGTACCGAAACCACCATCGAAGGCAAGGTCATCAAACCCACAAACACAGCCACCATCACGACCGCTACCACATCCACTACCGGTGCCATTTCTCCTGCAAATGTCATCACCGAATCCGAGCATGGCAAGGACAAAGACCCGCTACCTGCGCTGACATTAGTTGATAGCAAAGGCGAAAATGGCAAGGCAGATGGCAAAACCGAAGACAAAAAAGAGGATAAGACAGGCAAAGAAAAAGACGACGAGACTATCATCAAACAGCTCACAGAGAAAGAAAGGGCTCAGAAAGAACAAGACGAGCGGGATCAAGCCTACAAGGCAATACTTGATGCCGCAAAGAAAAAGGCACAAACGACTGGTCCCAACACGCAGCAATACGACCCTGATAAGCGCCGCGTGCACGTCATTCAGCAGGGTGAGACGCTGGCTTCCATCGCGGCAAAAGTGCTCGGAGATGCTACTCTTGCCGACTTGATCTACAAGATCAATGAAGGTCTCTGGGCCAGCAAGGCCAGCCACGACAAGCGTAGTATACGCCTGGAGTTTGCGCCTGGCACGACGATATTTTTGCCGACTCGCAAAGAAATCGCAGATTATCGCAAGCAGCAGAGGGCCAGGTTGCACGAGCAGATCAGATTTGAATACGCTCCGCGCAGCAGCTCCAAGGGCCTGCGTCAGGCCCTTGCCGAAAACCGCGTCCCACCCGTCCAGGTCAAACGCCAATTTGAAAGTGATATTACATCCGATACCGACGCACTGGAGGCGGCCAGCCGCATCCGCATGGAGATCCTCCATGGCTCCGATGGCAAACAATACGTGAGCCATCGTCTCGAGCATTTTGATTTGGGCGACTGGCAAACAGTGGTCGAGTATCGTGCCGGTGAGGAGAGCATGCTTCGTACTATCAGTCGCTCGGGCAAGGAGCGCAAAGTGCCGCTGGACTTACCAACAGACGTTGTCGATTCGATGGCGATCTCTGATTTGACCAACAATCGTGTGCGTTACCTACAGCGCTATCTCGCCGGCAAAAGGTTATATTGCTAGGGTCGCGATAGCTAGCGCAAGCGGATGTCAAGATTTAATCTAGGGGTAATACGACCCATGGCTGCAAATGCCCATGGCTTAATGGTTTATCGGAAACTCATCGAAAGCAGGACAAAGAATTTTTTGTATGGTCGGCTCTGTTTGATTGTCTTTACTCCGGCCATCTTGGTATTAATAGTTATCTTTCTTTTTCTTCCGCAACCAAGGCATCCATCGACTTTTTCTCTATAGAGATTAACCAGCGCAAAAACCAATACTTGCTTTAGACGCAGCAAGCAAGGAGGTCCGCCGTTTGGTCTCGCCTGTCTTTCAAACATCCGAAAGGAAAAGCTATGACTCTCAAGAACATCACCTTCCGTCTCGCCGCCCTCCTCGCTCTGACCTGCGGTCTCGCGTTGGCTCCCTCGCTGGCCTCTGCCCAGACCGCCACCCAGGTCGCGGCCAAGACGCACACGCTCGGCAAGCCTTACACCGATCTGGTCGAGGTGAACGAAAACAACGCCGACGACCTGCTCGTGCGACTCAACGCCGTGTCGTTCATCGTGATCTACTCCGGTGCCGACGACTCGCCTGCCCAGCGCCGCCAGATCGAGCTGATCGTGCAGGAAGCCAAAAACTACTCCGGCAAGGTCAACTTCTTTCGCGTCGATGTGGACAAGAGCCCCAGCCTCTACCCGATCCTGACCGGTCGCAAGTGGGACGGCGGTCCTTCGTTCGCCATCACCAGCGTGCAGCCGGCCTTCCGTGGCATCATCACCGACTCCTTCAACGGCGTCGTCGAGCCCACGCACAGCATCACGGTCTCGCGTCTGCGCAAAGAAATCCAGAACTTTACCTCGATCACCCCCAACAAGCCCTGATCGGCTGCTGGTACTTGATCAGAAAACGGGTTGCGAAAAGAGGATCATTTTCCTTTGACCGCAGCCCGTTTTCTTTTTACTGGTTATTATGATACTCTATAGTATAATTTTACTTTTTTGATAAAAAAGGCCGGGGGCTTGCGCCCCCGACCTCTCACATTACAGCCAGCGACGCCACTCGTGACGCCGACGGGCCGGATAAGTCTCGAGATCCTGCCTCGAGATGGCATAGATCGTCACGGTCTTGGTCGATGGCAGGACCATCACCGAACCCCGGGTCGGCACGACCATGAGCGATGGCATGGTCTTGGTGCCGATCGCATGCCCGATCTCCGGCATGCGAGTCGAAAGCGCGACGAGTAGTTCGCGGTCCTCCGGAGTCACCACGCTCTTGGACAGGGCGCGCTCGATGTCCTCGCGGACGATCTGCTCGCTCTGATCCTCCGCACGGTTGGCAGCGAGCGCTGCAAACTGTGCGAGGCCAAACGCGCTCAAGCGATCCGCCAGAGCGACTTGCTCACGCGCGAGGCGACGGTAGCGACCGATAGCGAGCCAGCCGAAGGCTGCGCTCGCCAGGATCAAAGCAGTGACGGCCAGAGCGGCGGTCATGGCGTTTGTCATTTGCGTCTCCTTTTTGCTGGGATCAGATCAAATCAGATCTGGCCGGGCAGTGCCACTTCGTTTATTGCATTCAGGCCCATTCGCCCTTGCGCATGACCGGCTCGGCAGCACCGTCGGCGGTGATGCCGTCGATGTCGACCTGACCGGATCCGATCATCCAGTCCACGTGGACGTTGGAGTGGTTGCCGCCCTTGGCCGCGAGTTCTTCGCGGGTCATGGTGCGACCGTCGGCGATGCACTTGGAGTACGACTGCCCGATGGCGATGTGGCAGGCGGCGTTCTCGTCGTACAAGGTGTTGTAGAAAAGCAGTCCGCTGGCCGAGATCGGCGAGGAGTGCGGCACGAGGGCCACCTCGCCCAGATAGCTTGCGCCCTCGTCGGTCTGGATGAGCTTTTCGAGGACGGCCTGGCCCTTGTCGGCGCGAGCGTCGACGATGCGGCCGCCCTCAAAGCGCACGCGGATGCCCTCGAGCACGTTGCCCTGCAGTGACAGAGGCTTGGTGCTGGAAACGTATCCGTCGACGCGCTTGTAGTGCGGCGTGGTAAAGACCTCCTCGGTCGGGATGTTGGGGTTGAAGGTGATGCCGTTGGCGGCTTCCGACAAACCACCGGCCCAGCGGTGATCGTCGGCGAGTCCGACGACGAGATCGGTACCTGGCCCGCGAAAATGCAGAGCCGAATACCGCTTGTCGTTGAGGATCTTGCGACGAGCGAGGAGGGTGTTGTTGTGCTCGGTCCAGGCTGCGACGGGGTCGTCTGCGTCGGCGCGCGAGGCCTTAAAGATCGCGTCCCAGAGCTTGTTGAGAGCACGCTTGTCCGAGAGTTCCGGAAACATCATCTTGGCCCACGGGAGAGTGGCGCACGAAGAGATGTTCCAGTTGATCGCGGAGCTGGTGATCAGCTCAGAGACTGGCTTGTAGGCGAGGCCGCGAGCCTTGGCTGCACGCGAAATGCGGGCGGGATCCTGGCCAGAGAGCAAACCTGGGTTTTCGCCAGAGATGGCCATGCGCGCGGCGTTGTTTTTGAAGCCATGCTCCATGCCGGCAAAGAGCCAGTCGGGAGCGACGTCAAAAGCCGAATCGTGGCCGTACTTGTAGCGCGCAACGGCGCATTGGCCGTCGTCGAGGAGAGTGGTGACGAGCGACGCGCCCTCGCGATAAGCATGCTCGGTGATGAGCCGCACGAGAGGGAGAGCTTCGACTGGAGCAGTCAGGATGACCTGCTGACCGACAGCAGGACGGAGACCAACCTTGACCGCGACCTGGGCAAGGCGATCGAGACGTGCTGCAAAACTGCGTTTTGTCTTCGACATGTTATTTCCCTTTGAGTTTGATTTCTTCTCTTAGATCCCACCGCAAAGACCCGTGCGCGCACATCGAGATAAATATCTCGTCAGATGCGGCTCGGTGGTGTTGGTGTACTTGTCTCTGGGGCCTGTTGCTTGTATGAGAAATAAAAGAAGATAGCCAAGACTCTCAATCAAGAGCCTCTCGAATCAATGAGATATCAAAGTAAATAAGCGAAATATCAGCGTGCCGCGCTACGCTAGCCGCGCCACTACATATGGTGATGCATGCAAAAACAGCGCGGACCCATTCGATCGGATCTGCGCCTGAGGTAATCATATAGAGATTGGCTGTGATCCTGGCACTATAATTCTGCTTTTGTAATCAATCAGTAAATACATGAGTGAGAAATGGCTCATGTTTAGAGATGGATGCAGAGGATGCCAAACAAAAAAAAATACACTACTCTATTTAGTAATAAATCAAAAAGAGAAAGGGAGCAGAGATCAAGACGATCTCCACCCCCTTAACTCAGACGCTGTCAGCTTTGCGCTGTATCACCAGCTTCCGCCGTCGCTTCGGCATCCGGAGCCGCAAACTGGCTCTTAGAGCCAAGGCCGGCAGCAGCAGCACCGTTCGCCAGAGAGATCCTGGCCGGCTGAATCGCGCCGAGCACGACGACAACCACCAGATCCGGCGTGCTAAATCCACGCGTGACGAACATCGCACCACCTGGATCCAGCGGAGTGATCTTGGCGAGCGCAGCGGCAGCCGCAGCCGGGTTGGAACCCGACTGACCGGCCAGCACGCCGAGCAGGTTGATGAGCTGCACGTTACCGTCGTCGGGAGTGATGTTGTAGATCACATCCTCGACTTCATACATCGTGCCCGCGATCAGGGTCTTTTCACCCAGTTGCGGCAGGCGCACCAGCGTGTCGGCCTTGCGGCTGTACAGCTGACCGCCCGGCACCTTAAAGATGACGAGTGTTTCCAAACTCATGGCTGAGCTCCTTGTTTAGTCTTGCTTTTCGGGCTTGGCGAGCACAGCCAGCTCGCAAAAAGCCGGCATGTGATCGGTCAACTCGCGATAAAACCACTTATCGCCCCGCGACTCCGGAGGTACCGGAATCCACACGGGCGACAACCCGGTAAGGCCGCGAGCAAAGAAACCATCAAACTGTCCGCGGGCTTCGCCACGGAAGAAATAAGTCGAACGGCCCATGGGATTGGGCACGAGCGACAGACCGTAATCCAGGAGCGGCTTGATCTCTGCCGTGGCAGGATTGTCGATCGGCGTGTTCATGTCGCCGGCCAGGATGACCGGACCGAGGGTGCCGGCCTGATCCTGCTCTTTGAGATGAGCCACGAGCATTTCAAACTGCAGCTGCCGGACCGGAGCAGTTTCCTCTGGACCGCCGAGATTGCTCTTGGTGTGGATGTCGACGATATCAAACTCGGTACCCGAATAGAGATCGCGCACCTTGCGCTGCACCGCCGGACGCAGCGAGGTCTTCCACTCCGGATGCCCAGGGATGTCGCACAGATAGTCGTGGTAGATCGGCTGACCGAGCCACTTGATCCGCGGATGAAAGAGGATGCCGACGGCCTGGCCACGCTCGTTGCGATGACTGACGTTGAGACCGTATCCGGTGGCATTGGAGAGATACTTGAGCGCGTCGCGATTGGTCTCCTGAAAGGCGATCACGTGCGCGCGCTTGATAAACCATTTGAGGGGTTCGATCAGGCGCTGAGCCTTTTCGAGATCGAGCAAATGGCCGTTAAAGCTGCAAAACACGATATTGCCGTCGGTGCCGACTTCGGCACGCTCGGCAAACATCTTGTCCAGCACCGACTGCACCTGACGCGGCGAAGGCGGCGTATACTCGCGATTGCGGCCGGTGCCAGGCTTGCTTTCTTGGACAGGGACCTCGGGGGCAGGAGCAACCTCGACCAGAGCTAGAGGGGCTGCGGCACCCGAGATAGCAGTCACCATGGTCGCGCTCGCGAGCGCGATCTGGCTTGCGGTTTCGCGAGCCCAGTCTAGGCGACCGGCCTTGACGCAGGCTTCCAAAAGATCGAGCAGCTTGCGCTGCTCGGTGAGAGAGTCTAAGAGAGATTGATTCATATTATTATTTCCTCTTATTGGGCCTGCTGTTCGAGCCAGGCCAAAAATTTGCGGCAGATGCCCCGGTAGTAGGCCGAATCCTTGCGCTCGGCATCGAGCGCGTAGAGGTAGCCCCAGCGCGACTTTTTGTCGGCCGGCACCCTGGAGGTGTCCAGCACTGCCTTGAGTTCGGACGCCAGACTCTGCGCCGCCATCTGGATCTCAGCATCGAGGTCGCCAAAGCGCTTGTCGAAAGAGTCATCCATCAGGCGTTGCATGATGTAGGAGTGATTGAGCTTGTCGGCGAGCATCTGGGAGATGTAGCCGGCAAACTTAAATTTGACGCGCAGCCCGTTGGCATACCGCGCGACAAAACCCTCCTGGTTGAGATAAGTCTTGTTGGAGACGACGCGAGCGAGATCCTCGATCTTGTCGCCCGACCAGACGGGAGTGGCCTCGATCGAGAGGCGCCGCGCCAATCGCGCGATGGCCTTGTGATCGTAGTCTTCGAGCGTGCGCCGGTTAAAGGCACCGATCAATACCAGCTTGCGACTGTCGCCATAGTCGACGATCACATGCGTCGAAGGATCGATGATCTCGCAGAGCGCGGTCACGTCTTTGGGTAGCTTGTGCTGGCCGATCCAGGCGTCCTGAACAAGCGGCAACATCTCGCCGAGCAACTCCGACGAAGACGAGACGAACGAACCGCGGGTGGTGCCCAGCAGTTGTCCCTCGTATTCAAAGATGATGCCGAGATGTCCGTCCTGCTTGATCGTTGCCACAAAGGGCAGATCTGGCAGCTTGCGGGTCTCGGCGTGTTCGCCGTAGTTAAAAAACTTGGGGAACGGCATTGCGACCAGACGTCCGCGCCGGCTAAAGACGATACCGCGGCAGAGGCGCAGCGGATCGGTCCATCCGGAGGGAAAGGCATGGAGGGTGTTGTGAGCGACCTGGGTATAGTTGAGGCCGATCAGAGGCAGAGAGGGATGAAAGAATGGCTTGACCAGACTGGTCACGGCCGGCATGTCATCCTGGCGATCGTATTGAAAGATCTCGGCCATGATGGCCTCATTGCCTTCACGATTGCGCCAGGTCTTCCAGCCAGCCGAGTCTTTGACCCGCGCCTTGACGAGGAGAGAGACAAATCTCGCCAGACGAGCGATGTTAGCTTGTGACATATGGATGCTTTCTGCCGTTTCAACGGCTGGTTCGACATTTACCCAGGAGGCCTCCGATCAAGAGGCCTGCGGTAATGCGCTCCTATGAGCGTGCAAACTTATGGGACCTGTCAGTTAAAATTAAATACTGCGACGACGCCCACGCACAGGACTATGAGGGCGACGACGCAGGTGGAATAAGCGAGACCGAGGAGGGTGCTACGCACCGATCCCTTGGCTCCCTGTCCACTGCGATATCCGTGATAGCCACCGAGTGCGGTGCCGGCCGCCATAGTACCGGCCATGAGCGGCCAAAAACTCGCAAAGACATTGCCGAGCACGGCAAAGAGCAGATAGAGGTAAAACACGCCGTAGGCTCCGGCACCGAGGGCGAGCACGAGTGCGATCGCTCCCAGCATCCACTTGAGCGGGGATGGCAGCGAGGCTGCAAATTTCATCTTGTGCATCCTGTTTCTTAGAGGCCAGGGGGAGGCACCACCATTGGTGCCTCCCCTTTAAGGATCAGACGAGCACGCTCGTCGAGTCGACCACGCCGACGCCGGCCGCCTTGAGATCGGCGACGGCATTGTTGACGTCACCGATGGCCCGGCAGGCATCGACGATGACGCGCACGGCAAAGGGACTGCCGTTGTAGGTCTCGCCGACGCCATCCTTGGCGGTAAAGGCCACGCAATAGTCAAGCGCCAGGCCGATCACGTCGATCTCGACGGTATCGGCGCCGGCGGCAGCGGCCTGGGCGCGGATGTAGTCGGCGAGCCCGGTGGACTGGCCGAGGAACGGATACTGCGCCTTGAGAGCAGGAGCCGCGCTCTTGCCGTTGTCGTAGAAGGCGCTGTAGGAGTCGACCGCCTTGTTGCGCCCCTTTTGCACAGTGTGCTTGACCATGGAGCGATCGAGGCCGGGATGAAAATCGGCATCCGTGGTGCCTTCGACGCAGTGGTCCGTCCAGAGCTGCTGATTGACGCCGTTGAGGATGATGAAATCCACGAAGGGCTGGCGACCGGCATGCTGCGAAGCAAAGGAGCCGTGATCGGCAGGATGAAAGTCCTGGCTGTCGATCACCTCGTCATAGCCGCCATTGCGGCTCAGGTCGTTCGCAAGCGGCACGATGGCATCGCCATCGGCCACTGGGAGATTGCCCCCCGGCACGAATCCATTCTGGATGTCGACGCGCAGGAGGACGCGATAGATCTTGTTCATGATGTATCCCTTTTCTAGCCTTAGTTGGCTGCGGTTTGCTTTTGCGAAGAGCCGGCCTTTTGCGAGCTGTGCTCGACCCAGGCCAGCCAGAGCGTGCCTTCGGCATCGGTAGGCATGCGCCAGTCCCCACGCGGAGAAAGGCTCACGCTGCCGACCTTGGGACCGTCGGGCAGGCACGAACGCTTGAACTGACTGTTAAAGAAACGAGTGATGAAGAGACGCAACCACTTTTCGAGTGTCGCATCGTCATACGCCTCGTCAAACTTGGCATGGCGTGCCAGGAAGAGAACCTTTTCGGGCCTGAAGCCATTGCGGATCATGTGGTAGAGGAAAAAGTCGACCAGCTCGTAAGGGCCGACGACCGACTCCGTCTTTTGCACGATCTTGCCATCCTTGTCGGTCGGCAACAGCTCGGGCGAGATCTCGGTAGCGACGATGTCTTGCAGCGTGCCACGGGTCTTGCCGTCAAACTGCGTATTGCTCGCCCAGGACACCAAAAACTTGACCAAGGTCTTGGGCACTGAGCTGTTGACGCCGTACATGCTCATGTGATCGCCGTTGTAAGTGCACCAGCCGATGGCCAGCTCGGAGACGTCGCCAGTGCCAACCGTAAAGCCGTTGTCCATGAGGATCTTGGTGCGAGCGCGCGCCTGCACGTTTTCAAAGTGCAGATCCTTGAGCTCTTTCACCTTGACCTGCAGGTCGATCAGCTCCTGGTTGAAACGGCTCAGCAAGCGCTGTTCGGCGCCCACAATGTCCTTGCTCGCCTTGACCCCGGCACGCACCTCGGCCTCGTAATCAGCGCGGGTCTCGGCAGCCAGGGCTGCGAGATCCATGCCAAAGGGCTTGTGGCCCTCCTGCAGCATCTGGGCCAGGCACATCGGCCGGATATCGACCTCGTGAGAGGTAATGCCCAGCTCCTGCATCAGATCCAGAGCATTGGTCTTGGTACGACTGGTGGTGCCAAACCCCGGTAGAGTGTAGCCAAGGATGCCCGAGCGAGGTAGGCCGAGCAGATCAAAGGCGCGGCAAGCCACGAGCAAGGCGAGCGTCGAGTCGAGACCACCGGACACGCCGATGGTGACCTTATTGGTGCCGATCTTGTGCAATCTCCGCGCCAGGCCGTTGACCTGGATCGCAAAGATCTCCTCGCAGCGAGCATCGAGAGTCTGCTTGTTTTTGGGCACAAAAGGATGCGCCTCGATGTAACGATCGAGGGGCTGCCCGACGCGCTTGTCGACACCGGCAAAGACGACCGAGCGGTACTTGGTCCGACCGCCATGACGCCGTTGCGACTCGCCAAAGGTGCTCGACACCAGACGCTCGGTCTGGATGCGCGATACATCGATGTCGGAGATGATCAGCGCGCTGTCTCGCTCAAAACGCTTGCCCTCCTTTAAGAGCGAGCCGTTTTCGGCGATCAGCGAATGACCGCCAAAGACGACGTCGGTGGTCGACTCGTCCACGCCGCTCGAGACATAGGCGTAGGCAGCGATCAGGCGCGCGGACTGGCCGACGACCAGATCCCGACGATACTCGGCCTTGCCGACGAGCTCGTTGCTGGCCGACAGATTGACGATCAGATTGGCACCAGCCAGTGCCGCAAAGTTGGAAGGCGGGATCACGGCCCAGAGATCTTCGCAGACGTCGACGGCGATCTTGAGAGCCGGCCCTGACTTGGAGGCAAAGATCAGGTCCCCGCCAAAGGGGACTTCTTCGTCGTTGATGACTACATACGACTGAGACGTAGTGCCCTCTGAAGCATACCAACGCTGCTCGTAGAACTCCTTGTAATTGGGCAGATAGGTCTTGGGCACGACGCCCAGGACCAATCCCCGGCCGACGGCTACGGCACAGTTGTAGAGCCTGTCATCGACTACCAGAGGCATGCCGACAAAGACGATGCCGTCAAAGAGAGTCTGCGAAGCAACGCGGATGGTCTCGAGGCCCTGGAGGGCGCCATCGAGCAGTGCGGCATGATGAAAGAGATCGCCGCAAGTGTAGCCGGTCAAAGAGAGTTCGGGAGTGAGCAGGACATCGACCTTGGCGGCGCCGGCTTCTTTCATCGCTTTGACGATCTCGCCTGCGTTATAACCGGTATCGGCCACCTTGAGACGCGGCGCCACGCAAGCCACCTTGGCATAGCCGAAGGCGTGGGGGTCATTTGCCGCTAGATAGAGACTTTTGTGTTTCTGAATACTCATCTTTATTTCCTTTGGCTCTGACGCAATTATTCCCTATTGGAGCAAATTTGGCTCGCTTAGGCGAGCTGCATGCGTCCCTTGGAAACCTTTTCCGCCAGCAGATTGGAGATAGTGTGGACCGACAAAAAGTCGTTTTGCAGGCTGAGGGCCCGCGGATGACTGTCGGTGACGGCGATGTGAGAGATCAGACCGCTGGCGGCGAGCTTCTCGCGCGTCGCACCGGGCATGAGGCAGTGGGTGGCGATGGCCGAGACCGAGCGAGCACCCTTGTCTCGGTATGCAGCGGCTGCCTTGAGCAAGGATCCGCCGGTGCGGATCATGTCGTCGTAGATGATGACGAGCGCATCGTCGACATCGGCCGAAATATCGCGCACCTCGCTGGCACTGCCAGAAACACGGCGCTTGATGATAAAGGCCGATTGCGCTGCCATGCCCAGTTTGTTCATGTCTGAGGTGAGGGATTCGACCCACTTGGCGCGACCGGCATCGGTCGAGGCAAAGACGAAGGGCCGCTCGAGAGCGGCCTTGATCTGAGCGGGCGTGGTCGCACCAGCGTCGCGGACCAGCATTGCCTTGACCGACTCGATGACGACGGGCTTGGCATACACGTGACGAGCGTGCAGTCCGCCTTCAAAATAGTGCTGGATGCCCTCGGAGTGCAGGTCGAGGAGATAGATCAGATTGCCTGTCACCGCCTGCGGTATCGCCGAGAGGAGGCGCGCCCGATATTTGGCCTTGACCGCCTCGCCATCCTTGATCGCTCGTTCCATGGTGCTATAGCCATAATACGGGACCACCAGCTTGAGCTCCTGGGCTCCGTGATCGACCAGGGTATTGGCCAGATCAAAGAGCTCCATGGTCTCACGATCGTCGATGGTGCCGCCGACGAGCACGACCTTACGGCCTTCGACATCGGTCAGGAGGCGGTGATAGCGTTCACCGTCGGGGTAGGGCTTGTCCTCGAGCAGAGGCTCGCCTTTATCGCCCTGGCCACGCCCAAGCTTGCCGGCCTGAAAATAGCCCGAGGAGATCATCGCCGCGGCCAGGTACCCGTAAGACCCGGTAGCGATCAGGATAGGTTTCTTATTGGAAGCCATGTTTTGGTCCTTTGGATTTTGCGAGATGAAAATCGAAACTCAGGCCATCAGCTCCTTGGCCGAGGCAATCTCCGCTGCGCGCTTGGCCCTGAATGCCTCCTGCCATGCGGACACCTGCGGTGATAGCTCAAAGCCCTTGTACTTGCCCCAGGTCTCGTCGGCGCGACGGGCCTGTGTCTCCAGCGACTCGCGATAGACGATGCGTCCCTGGTCGACGAGCTTGACAAAGAGCGGCTTGCCGTCGATTTCCTCGGAGGCGTCGGCGACGATCAGACGATCGCCACGTTCGTAAGCGCGCAGGTAGCCGGAGAGCGACTCCTTGCCGGGCGAGTTGCTAAACTTGACGTTGGGATTGGCACCGGTGGCGGTGCGCTTGAAGGCCGCGGACACCTCGTCGCGATGCACCAGCTTCCACCAGTAGCCGCCAGCCCCCGGGAAGAGCATGGTGGGCTCGACGCCGGTGACTTGCTTGAAGGTCGTATAGACCTGGCGGACAGCGTCGGGCGTGACCTCGTCTTCGAAAACGATGGTACGGGGCTCGATGCCGGCGGCCTTCATGCCCTGATAGTACTGCACGCACTGCGACGCGATGTCGCCCGAGTCGACGCGGATGCCGACGCGATTGGCTTCCGGATGCGCCTTGATCACCCTGATGGCGTTTTGGTAGCCGACAGTGGTGGCATCCACCAGGTCGCAGAGCAGCGATGCCGTGCCCATGCGCGAGACAAAGCGATCCATCATCTCGTATTCGGCCTCGGCGAGCGAGCGATCGAGAGATTGGTTGGAGCACATCATCTCGTGGCCGATGGTGCCGATGGCTTTGAGCTCTCCAGGGAAGAGGAACTCGGCGGTGTCGTTGGAGGTCAAACGACCGCGCCCACCGACATAGCGAGCCATGAGCAGGACAATGTTGGCGGCCTCATTGACGGCGGCGCGCAGGCCAAACTCAGCGTCGCGGTCGGTCGCCTCCAGCATCAGCCGGGCCTTGGTGGCCTGGATGATCGGAGCGAAATAGCGGCACATGGCCGGCTCGGTGTAACTGGTCAGACCGCCGGGGCCTTCAAAAGACATGCAGGGCACGCCCTTGACGAATGTTTGACCACCAGGGAAGCCCCAGATGTCGATGGGCAGGCGGACAGACTCGGCGCCACCATTGACGGTGTCGAGCACGTGATCCCAGAGTTCGGTGGGGAAGGCCTTGACACTCGAGCGTTCCTGAAACCACTGCTTGGCCAGGAGGATCTTTTTGCGCGACAGGGGCTTATGAAACCACTGAGCGAGCATCATCTCGTGACCGGCCATGATGAGCTGGTCGCCGGCGCCAGGCTCGGAGAGACCTCGGCGCATGGTGAGTGAATAAGCCGAATGCGCGATGGCGATCTCGGGCACGGCGCACCACATGGTGCGCTTATATGTGTCGGTGGCACCGATAAAGCCGCCGAGCATAAACATGCGCGACTTGAGTGACCGGAGCATGCTGGCGCGAGCGCGAGCGAACGGGTCGGAGACCTTGCGACTGTTGTTCATGTATTTCCTCGTTTGATTGTTCGACGAGACGAAAGAGTGAATAGAGGGCTAGACGCTGGTTTCAGCGGCTAAAAACGAGAGTGACAGCGCGTCCGAGCGCCTTGAGACGATTCCAGTATTTTTGGCAAAAGGTGCAGCGGCGAGCCACGGTGTAGCCGTAAAGCCGCTTGCGACGGATGATGTTCCAGACCTCGGGCAGCACCATGTACCAGACCGATGCACCACTGGCGATGCGATCGCGGATGAGGGTGCTGGAAACCGGAGGCGAAGGACAAAAGCTCAGGATCTGAATATCGGCTTCTGTGATGAGCTCAGCCCACTGCGTGGACTGCGCGACGGTGTGACCTTCGCGGGGAAAGATCAAGAGGCGGCACAGGGCAAAGAGCTCGTGAGAGTTTTTCCACTTGGTGATGTGCCAGGGATGCTCGGGGTCCAGGTACTCGGAGCTGAGCATCAAGTACAGCTCGGCATCGCCGTACTGCGCCTTGAGGGCCTTGATCGTGTCAAGCGTGTACGAGGGACCCTCGCGACGCAATTCGATATCGCAGGCTTGAAAGAAGCAGTTAGGAGCGACAGCCGCCTCCACCATGGCCTGCCGGATGCGAGCATCCGACACACCGGTCTTTTTGTGAGGAGGATTGGCGCTGGTGACAAAGAGCACCAGATCGAGATCAAAGGCCTCGCGTGTCATTTCGGCACACATCAGGTGACCGACATGGGGAGGATCAAACTTTCCGCCATAGACACCGATTTTGCGCGGCGAGTCTTGGACTACACCAGCGCGTTTCAAGAGATGTTTCATCATGGTTTCTAGACTCCAGACTAGACCAGGACTCGAGCAGCAGAGCGGGATATAGCGTCGACATCTCACGAGACCGGGGAGGTCTGGGGAGAAATAGCGATAGGCTGCTGTGCTGCTGGCTTGGACTGTTTTGGTGAACCTGAGGAGAAAGAAGATGCAAAGTACAAGATCTAAACTAAGGCTTTGATCTATGACATCTCAAATAGAAAGGGGCTGTTGTTTACGTTATCTAAAGCGACATGGCTTTATTTAAGCCCCCTGGTAGCCAAGATTGGTTTTATATAAAACTCGAGTGCTTAGCGAGGCTCGCATACACCCAAAAAAGTCGTGCATTTATGGCACGCGTCTAATCAAGATCAAGCAATAATCGCCCTAAAGCCTATTTTTATTATTGACGAAATGCACACAAAGAGATTTTTACTATAACATTTAATTGAACATGCAAAAAAGAGGAAAGGCGGATATCTTGCAGAACAAGACACCGCCTTTCGCTCTAGGACAATCTGGGCATGGTACCGCCGGCGAGGACACCCATGGAGATGACTATCTTGAGCCCTTCTTCTGGGGAGATATCGGACGCGATCGTGTCTTGCTCGGCAACGATCTGAGTAAATCCACCAGTCGGATTGGGTCCAGTCGGCACAAAAACGATTAGAAGCTTGCGGCCGGTTTCGGCTTCACGAGCTTCTTTGGTGACGAAACCCAGAGTGTAATGGGTCGAAGGGAAGCGCAGATACACGCAACGCTTGAAACTACCGGCGCCACCATCTCCAAAAGCTTCCACCATCTTTTGCGTCGATCGATAGATCGCATTGACGCCAGGGATGTGGATAAACAGATGATCAACCAGGCTCATGCCTTCCTTGCCCATGCGATAGGAGGCGATCTTTCCGAGTCCTAATAGCACCATGCAGAGCAAAAGGAGAGAGATCACGGAAAGAGTGGCCTGAAAACCAGGCATCTGCTCTACTTGCGGAGGGAGAAAGGCGGAGACGGCCCAGGTCATGGTTTGGCCCAACCACTGGTCGACAAGACCGATGATGAGGTTGCAAGACCAGATGGTCACGGCTATCGGGATCACGAAAAGCAGACCCCGCATAAAGTTGTTCTTGAAACTCATCCAATTTACCCCTTGTTAAGTGAGATAGTAGTCGAGAAGAAAAAAAAGAAGCGACCGCAATTGCTTGCGGCCGCTTCTCTAGTAAGACCCGATAAGGTTCCCGCCTTTAGAGGTCAGGAGACGAGATCGGATTAGTTGTCGTCGCCGTCCTCGACATCGCACGGGGCGTTCTTGTCGCCGGCCGCGCGATTGCGCACGGTGACCAGGCCGTGGTCGGTGAGACCGCGACCGATGGTCGGATCAGCAAAGAGCTGACGCACCGTCATGCACCCGAGACCGCCCATGTTGAGCTGGACGTAGCCGTCGAGACGGCCGCCCATCGCATGCGTGGCCGTGGTGTCGTTGGGATAGACGATCTTGAAGCCCGCGTTGATCAGCGGATCCAGATCGCTCGTGCGGTCCAGGAAGGTGTTCCAGTCGCCGGCGATGACACCGACGAAGCCCTTGCCGAGCTTGGTGGCCATGATGGCGCACTGCTGATAGCGCACCTTGCCGGAGACCTGCGGACCGCCGCGCATGGACTTGAGGTGCACCACGACCACGGCAAACTTGTCGCCGGTGACGGTATCCTCCAGGTCGAGGCGGAAGGCCGGACGGAGATCGGGCACGCCCTGGACGTTTGCGACCTCGTCATAGGAGATCTGGTTGAGCACCTTGAGGCGCGGATGCACCACAAAGCCGACGGCCTGGTTGCGCGTGTTGGCGACCGAGGTGAAGGCCTTGTAACCCGGCGCCAGAGTTGCCAGATGATCCAGGAACTGGTCGTCGATCTCGGAGGCGAAGATGATGTGGTGGCGCTCGACGATCAGGCGATAGCTGTCCTCGAAATAGCGCGCCTTGCTGAGCGAGCCAAATTCGAAGTTGCATTCGCCGAGGACGAGGTTACCGGTCATGCCCATTCCGGCGCCGCCGACCACGGCCATGCGTCCGACGAGCTTCTTGACCATGGCTTCGACGATGGCCGGGTTGGGCAGAGCCTTGCCCTGACCACCGCCGCCGCCCTTGCCGCGGTTCTTGTTGCGCTTGGAGCGCTTGAAGAGCGAGGCGAGGTCGGTTTCGTCGACACCGGTAAAGCCGAGCTCGCGGGCATCCTCGTGACCGAGCAGGTCGAAGGTGCCGGGTTCGGGATAGACCACCGAGTTGGCGAGCACCTCGTCGGTATAGGCCTGGGACTTGGCGATGAGCTGCTGACGCTCAAATTCGGTCAGCGGCTTGGCGACAGCCGGAAGAACATTCTTCACGGACTTCTTGGGATTCTGCTTCTTGTTCATAAGAGACTCCTTCTAGATCAGGGGCTGAGGAAACAGCCCGGTTCGAAACATTCGATGCCAGAGGGTCTTCGAGCTGCAGCAAGGCGGAGCATTCGTGACGGCAGAGTCCAAAACCGATAAAGGTCTCGAAAAAATCTGCTGAATGCCTTTGGATTGCTGTTTTGTCGAAAAAGCCCTTTGGAGAGAAAAAAAGTGGTAGGACCTCTACCCTAGAAGAACTAAGGTCCGTATTGATAGAGATCGAGAGCCCACATCTTGATAATTAAAATTAAAAAGCCAAGCAATTAGGGCCAGCTGTCAAGAAAGCAGTTTGCATAGCCACGCCATATGCCTATATGAGAGCCGCGCTATTGACTAAAGAGAAATCAAAAGATTAAACGTGGGGCCAAATCAGACGCCCATCAAAATGCCAAGCGCTAGATTAGAGCCATGCCATCAAAGTCGGGCACATTTTCCAAGAGCAGACAAAGGAAATTTGCTTAAGCATAAGGCCGTTTGCTAGAAAGATCTTGCTGGTAGTCAGTTTCGCTTGATTAGTAGATTTGTTACACCGCCTGACCGCAATTCCCCTCATTTCTTATGACCGGAAAACATAAAACGAGATTGGCGTTTAGATTGGCAAAGATTACCAGCACAATTAAATAACCTCATTTAGAAAGATGGTGCTAGCGCCTTTTCGAATCTCATTTTTTGTGGCTACCTTACTAAGGTCGGTAGTATAGATAGACAAAAAAGAAGCCGGCATTCAAACCGGCTTCTCTTTTGATCTTTGCAATATCGATTAGATCGTTAGATCAATATCTTCAATTGATACTTCCAGCTACCACCGCATCGAGAGTAGCTCTAGCTCCCTTGTCATAGAGATGATCGACCAACTTTTGCAAGTGTTCTACAAAATCTGCATTTTTACCTAGATTGCCAAAAATGTCTTCCATGGCCAAAAAGTTGCGGACATCCCTACCGCCTTGACCTTGTGCGACCTCACGCAAGCGCTCTGCTTGCGGATCTTGCAAGGGTATCTCTTGACCGGCTTCGTCCTTACCATTGAGAAAACGAATCCAACTCGCTACGCAGAGAGCGAGACGAGTGTAAGGTCCCTTACGTTCGATTTCTTCTTCGATTGAAGGCAAGATAAATTTGGGCATCTTTGAAGAACCATCCATGCAGATGCGCAAAGCCTGATCCTTGATGGACTCGTTGCCAAATCTTTCCATGAGGCTAGCTTTGTATTCGTCTAGATTGATACCAGGCACGTTGGCGATCAAAGGTGTGACTTCTTGATCCATCATGGCTTTGAGATAAGGGATAAATTCGGGTGCTTGAGCGATCTCATATATATAGCGATAACCGCAGAGATAGCCGAGATAGCCCATCGCCGAGTGAGTAGCATTGAGCAGTCTTATCTTCATTTTTTCGTAGGGCGCTACATCGTCAGTAAACTGCACTCCGACTTTTTCGAGTGCAGGGCGGCCCGCTGCAAATTTGTCCTCGACCACCCATTGTTTAAATGGCTCTGCAACTACGGGAAACTTGTCTTCGAGGTGATAAACATCACGAACTAGAGTTTTTTCGGCATCGGTAGTTACTGGAGTGATGCGATCGACCATGCAATTTGGAAACTTGACATTGGCTTTGATCCAGGGGACAAGATCAGCGTTGTTTTGCGAGCAGAAGGCCAGCAAAGTCGACTCTGCTACGTGACCGTTGCCCTGGAGATTGTCGCAGGAAAGAATAGTTATGGGACCTGCATTTGCGGCTTTGCGGCGCTTGAGGCCCTCGGTAAGATAGCCAAAAATGGTACGTGGCTTGAGAGGATCGCTGAGATCATTCTTGACGCCTGCATTATCGAGATCCAGCTTGCCGGTGAGCTGATTAAAGCAATACCCACCTTCGGTCGCAGTGAGAGTAACGATCTTGATTGCTGGATCGGCAATTTTTGCAAATACTTCTTCTGGATTTTCAAAACCAAAGATATAGTTTTTGAGCGAACCAATGACTCGAGCAGTGCTTTTGTCACCGATTCGCTCTACGAGCGTATAAAGACAATCCTGCTTTGTGAGAGCATCGTGCATGGCCTTGTCTTGAGGCATGATGCCTACGCCGCAAATGGCCCATTGATCAGCTCCCGACTCACCGCCACCGATCAGATCATCGAGATACAGAGCCTGGTGCGATCTGTGAAAACCACCGACACCAATGTGCAGGATGCCCTCCTTGAGAGCATTACGATCATAGCCTGGACCCTGGACATTGGCTGGCAGATTTTTGAGAGTCTGCTCGTTAACTGGAGCGGCGGTCGTGTTAGTCATGGATAAAAATCTCACTCGTAAAACTAGGTGTAGGTCACGAAATTGTACTCCCTATCAAAAGTGCGATCTTACACCTGCTCACGCAATTGTAAAGCTAGCTACGATCATGCATAGTGCTCATTCAAAGCGGCATAAACTCAGGCGATTACAAGAATTAGCTGAACTCGCATCCTCGCGCATTAGCGCTAGATGTCAAGTTGAAAATTTGACGGTTTGAGGGAGACAATTTAGCTCTCAAATTCTTATCTTAAACCCCCAATTTAGGCGTTTTCTGGAATATATGGGCGCTTTAACGACGCTGCCTATTGCCTGAACAGTCAGCAACCTACCCCATAAATATTTGCATAGTTTGTATAGACATATGTAGTTTCAAGTTATCTCTTTAACCACATAACACCCGGAACAACTACGAAACAGACAGACAGCCAGTATCAGTAGCTAGACAAATCATCCCCTCTGCTTTCCCGAGCAGAGATCGTTGCACGACTTTGTTGCAGCGGCCACGCATCTCGCAAGAGGTGTCCTCAGGCGACGTTCTGATCGAGATTTTTCTCGTGAAAAGCGTTGCCTGTCTTCATGTAACCGGCAGAAATGCCAATTGTTCACTTTACAGTCCTACCGGACAAAACCTCAAGAAGGAACAGAAACGTATGAACACGATCAACACCACCACCGCTCCCGTTGTCGCCCTCGGCTTCAACAACCTGCCGGCCCACGTCAAGGCTGCCGGTTACGACCCCAAGAACGTCAAGCACGGCATCGTGCATGTCGGTCCTGGCGGCTTCTTCATGGCACACTTCGCGCACTTCGTGCACGATTACATGGCCAAGTCCAATGACCTCAACTGGGGCATCACTGTGGCCAGCCTCCGCTCGCCCGGCACCATCACTGGACTCCGCAAGCAGGACAACCTCTACGTCCTGGTCGAGCGCGAAGAAGACACCCGCAAGGCTGCCGTCCTGGCCCCGATCGTCGGCAGCATCTTTGCTCCCGATGCTCCGGCTTCTCTCGCCAAGCTGATCTCCGACAAGTCGACCAAGATCGTCACCATGACGATCACCAACAAGGGCTACTACCTCGCCGACGCCAAGGGCAATCTCGATCTCTCGCACCACGACATCGTCGGTGACCTCGAGCTCGAAATCTCCGAAGTCGAAGGCGAGAACAAGAAGACGCCCCGCACGGTCTACTGGTACCTGCTCAACGGTCTGATCCAGCGCCTCGCCTCCAACGAGCCGCTCACGATCATCTCGCTGGACAACGTGCCCGAGAACAGCAAGTCGCTCAAGAGCGGCCTCCTGCAGTTCATCAAGGCCTCCGGCCAGTCCGAGCTCGAGCAGCCCGGCGTCCGCGATGCCCTCCTCGCCTGGGTGGAGTCCAACGTGGACTTTCTCACCACCCTGGTGGACCGCATCACGCCCGAGGTGACGCAGGCCTTCCGCAAGGACACCTGCGAGTACATCGGCTTCGAAGCCGACGTGGTGGTGGGGACGGAAGTCTTCCGCCAGCTCGTGGTCGAGAAGGGTCGCTTTGCGCTGCCGGACTGGGAATCCGTGGGCGTGGAGATGGTCGATGACTGCTCGAGCTGGTGGGAGCTCAAGTTCCTCGGGCTGAACGCGGCTCACCAGGTCCCGGCCATCGTCGGTCTGCGCCTGGGTGCCACCTACATCCACGAGGCGATGGCCAACCCCGGCATCGGCGACCTGCTCAGCCGTTTCCACCAGGACTTGTCCGTGATCCTCGGCGCTGATCGCATGTCCGTCTACGGACCCAAGATCCGCCGTCGCTTCTCGGACAAGGCACCGATGGACACGCTGCGTCGCGTCGGCGCTCGTGGCACCAGCAAGGCTTCCGAGCGGCTGCTCTTTGCGGTCGAACGGGCGCTCGAGCTGAGCGAAGGCAAGGAGGTCCTCAAGGCCCCGACCTTCGTCTTTGCCTGCTGGCTGCTCAACCTGGGCAATACCGACGAGCTGGGCAACACCTTCCAGCAGGACGACGTCGAGCTGCCCAAGCTCGGTGAAGTCCACCAGTCGGTGATCGCCTGGACCCGCGCGGCCAACCCGCAAAACCACGATCTCGCGAGCATCCTGCGCAAGATCGGCGAAACGGTTCGCGACAACCGCTTCGTGCAGATGGCCGGAGTCGATGCCTTCATCCAGGAACTCTCCTGGGCGCTGGCGACGCTCACCCGCGAGGGTACCAACAAGGCCGTTGCTGAGCTCCTCGCCCGCTAAGGGCGTGGAGTTCAGTCCTCGCAGTTTATGTGTACCAACCATGTATCTTTAACCAAAAGGAAACAGCAATGACCAAGATCACCCACATCTTTTTCGACTACGACAACACCCTCGGCATGACCGAGCTGCCGGCCTTCACCGCCTGCACCGGAGTGGTCAACAAGACTCTCGCGTCCAAGGGCGTCCCCGCCGACAAGCACTTCACCGTCGATTCGCTGATGAAGCGCTTCGTCGGCTACAGCTTTCGGCGCATGATCACTGACCTCTCCGCCGAGCATGGCTTTGGCTTCGAGGACGGTGAGCTCGATCGCCTCGTCGCCGACGAAGTCGACGCCGTCGTCGCCAGGCTGGCGCTCGACATCAAGCCCACCACGGGTGTCAACCGCCTGCTCGCCAAGCTCTCGGCGGATGGCGTCTACGATCTGTCCGTCGTGTCCAGCTCGGCGCTGCGTCGCGTGCAGGCTTGCCTGTCCGGCGCCGCCCAGGCTGCGTACTTTGGCGAGCAGGTCTACAGCGCCGCCTGCTACGGCTCGTCCAAGCCGGATCCCCGCGTCTACCTCGAAGCCCTCAAGGCCCAGAAGGTCGCGGCCGAGAACGTCGTCGCCGTCGAAGACTCGCGTACCGGAGCCCTCGCGGCTGTCGGTGCCGGCATTCGCGTCATCGGTTACCTCGGAGCCTACCACGAGCATGAGCATGCAGACATCACCAAGGCCCTGCAAGAAGCCGGCGTCCAGGTCATCATCAAGGACTGGTCCGAGTTCGAGCAGGCCCTGGCCACCGTCTGCGGTGCCTGAGCCACAGCGGTTCATCGAGCCGCATTTACTAGCAATGAGACTGGCAGCGAATCGCAGATCGAGATCACCCACGATCTTCTCGGTCTCGATTCGCCAAGGTTTCACCATCAACCTCGAGAGGGAGTTGTGTAGATATGGCCAAGCAAAAGTCGCACCAGACCCGCGGCCCCAGGGCATCCAAAAACACCATCAGCGTGGTCGTGACCACCGAAATGGCGATCAAGAGCCGCGGAGCCGCTCGTCGGGATGCCCAGATCGCCTCGGGTCACAATCCGCTGCGCGGTTCGGGCTACCACGACGCCGATCAAAAGACCAAGAACCGTCGCGATCGGCGCGAGGGCAAAAGGGTTTCGCACGATTACTGATCGAGCGAGCCCCTGACAGAAAGAGACCGGATCAAATTGCAACCCTCGCGGGAAGCACCTTGATCCGGTCATCTTTTTGTTTTACCATTATTACTATAATTTCTAATAGGACCCCTAAAAAAAGACGCTCGAAAGTAGCCAAATTGGCAACAATCGAGCGTCCAGGCCTTGTCTTCAATCCAATCGCGTGGAGGGGCCAGATAGCCAATAGGACAGCTCCTTGAGGGAGCGGCCCGACAACTTGGCTGCCTGCCAGCGATCGGAAGGTTCGAGAAAGCCGTCAAAGTAGTAATTTTCGCTCACCAGCCGCTTGAGGTTGTTGAGGTGGCTAGGATCCACGTCTCCTCTGCGCGGCTGCGGGCCTGAGCCGACGATGCGACGAAAATTGTAGTGATCGTACACATCGAGGATGTGCACCATATATGCCATCGCCAGGGCGCGATTGCCCCTGATGATCAGCAGATTTTCGTCGTTTGCATAGCTCGCCTTGAAGCCCAGATTGTGGCTGCCGAGGATGACGATGGCGTCATCCGACATCGGATTGATAACCATCACCTTGTCATGGATGATGGCATGAGCATCCGGCAGCTTGAGTATCTCCTTTTCCCACCTGCCAAAGACTCTTTCGAGCGCAGTGGCCACGATGATCTCCGAATCACCCTCGGGCCGCACGAGTTGCACGGCGCCTTTGGGCACAAAACCCCGACGACCGGTGCGCGGCAGAGCCTGAGGGCTCGAGACCGCACCACGAATCATGAGATTGGGCTTTTGCTTACGGAGTTCTTCGCTCTTGCTGATGATCGATGGGAAACCCGGATAGAAAGCCAGGAAATAAAGCGCATCCCTGGCCTCGTCCATGCAGTCAAAAATCTCCTGCATGTCCGGAGGAGTCGGTGCGTCCTTGGGCGGCTTGCTCCGCCTCTGGGTATTGGGCGAAAACCAGACGGTCAGCGAGGTCCCATCCGGCAGGGTGGCATTGGCCTTGCGCTTAGCATTGGCTTGCCGAAAAGCCGCGCTCTGCTTAGCACCGTCGATGGTGTCAGCTTCGAGGAGCTTCCAGTACTCCAGGCCATATTGAGCGAGTTGATCGGAGATGACCTGCAAGGCATTGTTGGTCTGACAGCAAAAGCCGGTTGCTGTGCGATTGACGCTGCCAGACATAAAGCGTCGTGCCTTGCCGGCTTTGTCAACGTAGACCGAGGACTTGTTGTGACCGATGGCACTGGCAGGCAACATACGGTCGAGGACATCGGCACCGGCCTCGTGCAGGCGCTTGCGAGCCGCCTGATTGGTCAAATCATCTCGTCCGGTATTGGCCAGGACCATGGAAAAGAAGTCGGTGTTTTGCAGATAGAAGTCGACGATCTCTGGATCAGAAAGCTCGTAGAGAGCTTCGAAGCAATGACCGCCTTCGGCTCTGGCCTTTTGCACAAACTCCTGGACAAAGCTCGGCAGCGATCCAGCGAGCATTCGCCTGATCTCCGAGTCCGGCTTGACGATCTCGCGGATCAGAGCATCGGGATCCGGGCTGCCGTCGGCGAGCTTGGGCAATTTGTGCGCAAGTGCCTGGGTAGCGAGAATGCCACGATTAAAGCAAGCCCTGACAAAGTCGCCGCAATCACTGTTGAGAGTGACCACATTGGTTTCTTGCGCGAGATGACTCATAGGCACCAGATTGCCTGGCACACCTCCCATGGGAGTGATGCGCCATTTGTAGGTGCCACCTTCGCGAGCTTCAAAATCTTTCCACTTGAAGCCCTGCACCGGCCAGATATCAGTGGTTGAGGGCTTCCATGCTGAGTTTTTGTCACCCTTGAACGGAACGAAGGATTTTAGTGACTTCACCGTGCCCGTGTTGACGTTGATGCGCTCCAGGTGAAAACCCAGGCAGCCATCGATCTTGCTCGTCTCGGTCTTGGCCCCATCTCCGGTAGGGAGCCACACGATGAAGCCCACGCTATTGTTAGCGAGAGCTACAGCTTTCATGACATTTTCCTTTGATTCAAATTAGAGAACAGAAAAGCGCAAAATCGCACCAGATTTGAAGGCGGCATCCATTGTCTGGCGATGGCCAGCACTAATGCCCAATCTGGTGTTATCTATTTGGCTGTCCTGGATATCTCGTGGTTAAAGAAATGGTGATATATCATTGACCCTATTTAATATTTGGCTTAAAGGTCAATATGCTTGATATTCAAGAAATGAGTATTAATCTATGCGCTGCAAGACACGTCTACGCTAGCTAAGGCATCAAGAAAAAAGAGGCCCCGATGAAAATCGGGACCTCTCTAGTTTTTAAGTTTGCGAGGCCTTCTAAGCCTTCAGCACCGGTTTAATATACGGTGTACTGATAGGCGCCTGCCAACTGGCCATCGCCCTGGTGGGGATGCGAGTTTTTCTTGAGGTCTTGGGCCAGTCTGTCGTACTCGTTGTAGGTATCCTTGACGTACTTGTGGTATGTACGGCTATTGGAGTCCGAAGGAGTCGAGGCTTTGCGGTTGTCGATCGAAACGAGACGGTTGACGAAATCGTTAGAAGCGCCAGACGAGATGAAGCCAGCGGATTCTTCGATCAGGATGCGAGCAAAAAGATCATCGCGACGAACGCTGAGATTTTCACGAGGTCCGGCATAGTAGAAAACAATGCCATTGGCTGCTTCTACTCTGGTCAGGGGGATCGGGAAGGGCGAAGGAGCGGTAACCGACTTGCCGCCAAATCCGGTGACATTGCAGGTGGGCGAAGTGATGACCGAACCTTGCAGAACGACAGGCTTGGTAGTGGTGGTGACGGTAGTAGTGGTGACGGTCTGAGCAGCAAAAGCAGGAGCGATTGCGGCAACGGTGGTAGCGATAGCTGCCAGGATAGGGCCTACGGCCTTCTTATTGTTGATCATTGGATTTTCCTCCCGTGGTACGCCTGACTCGACGCAGGCTTGTTTAATTGGTTCCACAATTTTCTCAGCTTTACATCTAAGTTTAACGCCTCTAATTTTGCCGGTTTACAAGAGCCCGTGGGCCTTTGCAGGCCTTTTTATCCATATATATGGTTAATATGCGCACAGGGAGCTATGCCAACTGCGCCATGCGTTGAGATTTTATTAGAGACTGTATTTTTACTTAAAGAAGTCAAGAACATGTTTACTGCGATGTCCATATTTTCTTAGGGTGATTTTGTACTCTTTCCATTTTTCATTGCATTACAGGTAAAGCCAGGCCCCTATCCCAGAGCCACACATCCAAGACCATGTCGGATTTCTCGTCCGCGTGGCCTGCCGATATGGTGTCTCAGCCTGCGTTAGACCTGTTTGGTTAGAGGCTATGCATTGTCAGGCACCAGCTGAAGTGCATATACGAAACGCGAAAAAGAGGAGTCAGAGGTTTGACCACTCCAAGACCTCTAGACGACGAAATGGCGATTCTTAACGCCACGGCACGCCCACCGCGAGCACCTCGGATCTTTGTCTCCGGCATGCTCGATTTTGACAAAAGGTGCACCCTTTCCCAGGCGCACCAGTTCAACAAGCTACTCAAGGCTCTCGCCCTCAGCGGAGTCCGGCTGAGCTCGTTCGACAACCTCGCATATCGTGTCGACGGCAACGATGACCAACTCGCTGCCTTCGAAGCCGCCATGGGCTCCACAAACTAGAGCCCTATCTCTAACACCTCTGAGAGAAAGGAATTTGTTATGAACGACATGCAGACTCGCGATCGCTCGCATCTCACTCTCGTGGTCAACAACGGCGGCTTTGTCGCCAACGCGCCCAATAAGCCCAAGCCTGCCGTGCGCGTCAAGGTCGAGCAGACCGGTTTCAACCCCGTGCGCCTCGCTCGAACGTCCGAGTCGACCGCATGTGCCGACGCCCTGGTGGACGCGTACCATCGCGAACGCCTGAGCACGCCCTTCCGTAGCGTCATCCGCGTCGAGCTCCTTCCGGAGATCGATCGCGAGACCCTCGGTCTGGCCATTTTCGAACTCGAGTCGCGCGGCTGGACCGTGAGCTCGGCCGATTCGCAATTTGACCGGGACGTCGCCAACGCCTCGGCTCTCTGGCTCAAGCCCTATTGCTGAGGTGCAAATGACGCAAGACATGACAGATATCCTCGCGACAGTCGATCGCGTCAGTCGCATCGAACCCGCTCTGCGCAACGCACTGGCCCTCACCGGCCAGTGCGTGACCACGGCCATACAAGACGTTTTTGAGGCACTGACACTCGATGGACTCGATCTGTCGAGCGACAGCGCCTACGCTCAGTGGACCGAACTCTCGGCAATGCACTCGGCCAGCCAAGACTCCCTGGACCAGGCAGCTCGCGAGCTCGGCGACAACATCGCCGAGCAGAGGCGCATGGATCAAGAAGTCGAAGATCAGGAACGCCGCGAGATCTCGCTGGAGCTCTATGGTCGATTTGAGACCGTCAAGGCGGATCTTGCGATCCGCTTTGCCCAGGCGGAGGCCGCGCGAGCAAACTTTGCTCGCGAGGTCGTCTCGATTGGTCGGCTTTTGCGCCTCAAGGCAAGAGAAGAGACCAAAGATCGAGAACGATTTGAATACCTGGCTCTTTTAGCGCAGTCCGCGCTGGATTGCGCTCAGGCACACGAGTCGCTATTTAAGCGCGTAGCTGTCGTCAAAGCAGCTCCCATGCGCTTAGAAGACACACTTTATCAGGACCATGACCATTAATTAGGCCTCAAGCTGAGCTCGAGGCCGTAACCAAAAGAAACGACCTCATCATGCAAACTCATTTAGCCAATGTGCTCGATCTCGAGCTCAGCTGCTATCCCGACAATATCTTTCCTGCCGATGAAAGGCAGGAAATCATCGAGATCGGCCTGACCACTGTTAACCTCGCTACTCGCGAGATCCTCAAGGTCCGCAGTATACCGATTATCCCGACCATGTCCTCGATCAGCCCGTTTTGCACGGAGCTCACCGGCTGGACCGAAGCCTCGCTCAAAAAGCAAGGCGTCGAGTTTAGCGAAGCCATCAGGCGTCTGACCGATCTCTACGGCTCGCGCTCTCGCCTCCTGGTGACAGATTCGCCTGGCGACAAGCAGGCCATGGACTGGCAATGCGCGATCTTTGGGCTGCCTCCCGCCTTTGGCGATGAGGAGCTCAATGTCTCGGTTTTGTGGTCGATCAAGACGGACTGTTTTCGCAACGTCAAACTCGAGCACAAATTAAATCGTCTCGGTCTGGACTTTGTCGGCACGCCGCATCGTGCAGACGACGACAGTCACAATATCGCCAGACTGCTCCTGAAGCTGGTCTGATCCACTAAACAAGCAAAAAATCATAAGGAGAAATCATGTGTCACGCAAAACTCGCGGTTTTCCGCTCTCTCTCTTCAAAATCTCGGCTCGTGCGGCGTTCGGGCTAGCCCTGACGCTCCTGCCTTCCAGCGCCTCCCTCAGCTCCGCGCCTTGTCAGGCAGCTGCTGGGAGGCAGCCGGATCTCAAGCCCCGGCTCGATCCCAGTCCAGCCGCCCAGCAGGTGGCTCCTCAGGCGCCAAGGCCTCTGGCCAACCGGGTGGTCTTGCTGGATGCTGGTCACGGTGGAACCGATCCCGGCACCATGTGGGGCAACTACAAAGAAAAAAACATCACCCTCGCCGTGGTGCTCTCGCTCAAGGCCAAGCTAATCGCTCTTGGTGCACGCGTCGAAACGACGCGCGATACCGATACGACGGTCGCCTTGCAGGACCGGCTCGACAAGAGCAATCAGACCTGCCCTGACGTCTTTGTCAGCGTGCATGTCAACGCCGTCAAAAGCTCGGCCATCAATGGCATCGAGACATACTGGTACGATCAGCGCGATCAAGCGCTGGCGGATCTGTCACTCTCGACCGTCGCCACAAATCTCAAGGAAACGCCCAAGTGGAGCCATCAGAGGACGCTCAAGGTCTTGCACGACAACAACGTCCCGGCAACGCTGGTAGAGGTCGGCTACCTGACCAATGCCCGCACCCGCAAGCTCCTCGTCACCAAGTCCTACCAGGACAGGATCGCGAGTGCGCTGGCAGATACTCTGCTTGCTTATTTCAAAAACCCCAACTCGGAGCGTGGATGCCCACTGGTCGCCTGAAACGTCTCGAGCTACAAAATCTAGCACCTCCGCCATGAGTAAGTGAATTGCATCTGGCAGTTCACTTACTCATGGCTTTATTGCATGGATTTCAAATCTTTCGATTTTAAATTTTAAACTTAATTACTAATGCATATAATAAAAATTTTGACGAATACAACCCTGCGATCAAGATCCAAAGCAATAGCTGGATACAGAGATGCCGCCCATAAAGTCGGACTGCTGATAGATCATCCTAGCAGGCTCGGACCAGGCTGCGCCAACCGCCACCATGAGCGGTAGCAGGTGATCCTCCCGGGGATGAGCAGCACGTGCCGATGGCGCCTCACTCCATCGCAAAAGCCTCTCGTATCGCTCTTGCGGATCCGAGTCGAGAAGAGTCTCCTGGAGCCACTCATCAAAAGCCGCGCTGGCCTCGACTCCAGCCTGGGATCTCATCTGTCGCAGATTGTGATAGCTGAGACCGGATCCTACGATCAATACACCCTGGTCGCGCAGTGGTGCGAGCACCCGCCCGACTCCGATATGCTGTCCTGGATCGTAATTGGTGTTGATGGACAGCTGGACTACGGGTACATCCGCCTCAGGGTGCATGACTTGCATAACGCTAAATGTGCCATGATCAAATCCTCTGTGCAAGTCCGTGCCTGCATCAAAACCAGCTTTTACGAGCATCGAGGCTATGTTTGCAGCCAGTTGTGGATGCCCAGGAGCCCTGTACTGGATCTCATAAGTGTGAGGAGGAAAGCCAAAATAATCGTAGAGCATGCCTGGATTGGCTGCTGATGAAAGCAGGTAGCGATCGGCTTCCCAATGACCTGATACCATCAGGATCGCTTGCAATGGCACTTTGACTCGAGCTCTGATATCCTGCAGCGAGGCTGCTAGTTTATCGTACATGCCACCATTTTCGGCCTGCATCCAGGGCCAGGGGCCGGTGTTTATACGCGCGAGTACAGGCCTGAAATTTTCATCTACTAGCTTATATCAGAGTATTTGTCATAAAAAAAAAGACAGGCGGAACGACACCATATGAGGTGCCATTCCGCCTGTCCAATAACTAGGCTACGACTCTAGCAGGCAGAGTAGTGATCTCGACAAAGCGATCGCCAACCCACAGATCAATGGGAGCGCTGACAAAACCATCGAGCAGATACTCAACGGTACCATCCGCGAGACGACGCGCCTTAAAGGTCAGTCGCCCATCATGTGTGGGCAGGTTTTCGATCGAAACACCCGCATCTAGCCAGCTGCTTGTCAAACCCCGACCCACTATCAGCGTGCCGCGGTTTTCAAAAACAAAGAGATTGCGCACCGAACGCAAAAAGTCAGAGCCAACCCAGCCATGCGGTGCATCACCGATAAACTTGGGCGTCTTGGGATCGGCATAGATCACCTCTCCCCAGTGGTTCCAACCAAGCGGACGGCGGTGCTGCATAAAGTACTCCAGCACCTCGTGCGCCCGATCGATCTGACCGAGTCGGACAAATGACCCTACTGTGCGCCATTCGTATGGCGTATAGCAGTCGTCGCCGACAAAGGCCCCAGGCTCGTCGCGCCTTTTGCGAAAATTGCGCATGTAGAGATCGAAGGTACGCTGCATCGGACCAGGCAGGAGATAGAGGATATCCGCTGGATCCAGGCCGATCGTGGTGGAGGTGGGATCGACATCACCCAGATCGTTGGCGCCTGGTATGACGTCGAGTCCGTGCAGAGCCATGGACATCGAGATCGAACGCACAAGGGCCATCCTGAATGAAGTCACGATTTCCGCAAGTCTCTCGGCTTCCTGGTGCTCGCCAAGCGCAACCGCACAATAATGCGCGTCCTGCAAGCCCTTGAGGGCAAACAGATTGTCCCAGTTGGAGTAGGCCGGATGCGCCGAATAGCCTTCGTGGCTGATAGACGGAGGCAGGATGCCTCTGAGATGCGCCTTGGGTCCACCATCGGCAAATTCGGGCGTCTCGGTCTCGCGACGCAGGTATTGGATATAGTCCACCGCCTTGAGCACGCGCCAGAAAAGCGAGCGCAAAAAGTCGATGTCCCGGGTAAACCGATAGTACTCGGCCACGAGGTAGATAAACTCCCCATGACTGTCATGCTCCGGCACCGGATCGGATCCACGTTTGTCGGCACAGCAAGGCACCTTGCCACTCTCGTACTGATAGGGCGCAAACCATTGGATAAAGTCGCGCACCTCCTGGTCAAAGCCTTGCTGCAGGAGGGCCGCACTGGTCAATGACCCGTCACGGATCCAGGTGCGGCGATAGCAGCGTGAGCCAGGCTGGATGGCATCGCCGTCCCGATTGATCAATATGTAGGCGACCTGACTCTTGATGGCTCGCACCAGATCCGGTGCCGCCGGGATATCAAATCCTACTGCATCCAGCCTCGTGCGCCAATCCATAGTAACCGCTGCCAGGGCTCGGTCCAGAGGAGCGACCTCCGAAGCATTCGAATAGGGTACAGCCACGTCAAAGACCGCAGTCTCACCAGCACCAAGCGCATATTGATACATGAGCGCGCCGGAGCCAAAACCCCGTGCGTCACTGATACCGTCAGCCTCTGGCAAGAGCCCGTAGTTGAGATGGTGCACGACGTCATCGCTAGCGATGCTTGTAGCGCCAAATCCTCCTAGCGGGCTCAGACTCTCGATCTTGAGCGACTCGTTGACCTGCACGACCTTGCCGTTGAGGCTCATGCTCTTGACCGGGGTAAATCCACCTGGAGTATTGAGAAACTGCCACGGAGGATTGACCTGAAACTGCCTGATCGCCAAAAAGAGCTTACCTGCGCTCGGCTTGTCGCCCAGATTGCGAACGGTGTAACGTGCGTAGAGCGTCGCCGACTCAGGATCTCCACGTCCAAAGGTCTTGACCTCGAGCGCGAGTTTTTCCTCGGCGTGTGTGCGCTTGACGCAAGCAATAGGCAGATAGCCGTCCACGAGCGATTGCTCGTGACTGCCATCTCGCCAGGTGAGCAGGCGACAGTTTGCGCCCGATGCCTTGCCCTTTTCGCCACCAAAGATAAAGGGCTCGATCGAGACAGTCTGGCGACCCACCTCAAGCATGCCTTCCTCGTTGATGATGGCTTCCTGTCGTCCACCAGAGACGCCCACTACGGTCCAATAGGACTGCTCACCACTAAAGTAGCGGGGGAAATATCCGCGAGGGTACATGGCAGAGATACGCTTAAAAAGCGCATTGCGATCGGCAGCCCAGTCCAGGCCCTTAAACTCGATCGACCTGATCTCGAAAGCCGGCTCTCCGCTATTGACCGAGGTACTCGAACCACGCATCACCAGACGCACAGCATCGATATCACGATCGGCAAACAGCAAAAATTGCCGTCCCGATTGCGCACCGATTATGGTATCGGTATTTTTCCAGGTCTTGCTCCCTGTGTAGAGTACATCTACTTGATAGCGTTGAGCCCAGGCATTGCCCCAGTCGACGACCATAGCCGAGAGTTCGGTCGGTCGGGCAAAGCGAAAGATCATGCTCTCGCGATCGCGACCACTGGCCTGCCTGCTCGCCGAGGCCCAGAGAGTATCCGGGTCCTGATCGAGCACTCGCCCCGCTCTGGCTCGGTTACTCGAGGCCCAGACCTGACAATCATCGCCAGGCTCCGACTTGCCTTCCGGATTGCCGGGCCGCTCGACAAAATCGAGATCGGCAAACCAGACCGAGCACTTTTTGCGCTCGCCACCATTGGCATTGGTTACGGTCAGATCAATATATGCGACCTCGTCTGGTGGAGTTTTGCGCGGCCCCCAGGCGTAGGTAAACTGGCGCTTTTTGTTGACCAGCCTCTGGTAGCGATTGCTAAAGGCAAAGTTTGCACGATTGACCCACCAGACGTTGTCGCAAGACTGATCAAGCAACTTAAATTCGAGAGTATTGACCGGACAATTGCCTTTTACCGAAAAGGAAAAGACATAGTCGTCAGGCAGTTTGATAGCTACAGGGATGCGAATGAGAGCATAGCCAGAGCCCGCAAACTCAAAATCGAGTCTAAGGCCTCGGCCATCCGCTCGAGCATCCGCAAAAAGCTCGGCCGTAACACCATCAGTGGTGACGACCTTGCAATTTTGAGGCTCCAGCTTGATTTTCATTTGCTGTCTCTCTTACCTGACGTTTTTGCGGATCGTCGCGGCGTACCAGAGCCCTGTGTCCTTGACCGTACGCTCCAGCGTCTGCCGATCGACATGCACGATGCCAAAGGTCTTGGTGTAGCCCAGGGACCACTCGAGGTTGTCCATCAGGCTCCACGCAAAATAGCCGCGGATGTCGACTCCCGCCAGATAGGCCATCTCCAGGGCAGAGATGTGGTCGTAGGTGTAGGTCATACGCCCGACATCATGGACGCCATCCGGCGACACCTTGTCCTCGAGTGCCGCACCGTTCTCGGTGATATAGATGGGCGGCATGCTGGTTGCCCCGAGCGCACCGTACTCGGCCTGCATCATCACAAGCATGCGTGTCAGGGCCGGTGCATGCATCTCCCAGCCCATCAAGGTCTCCTGCGCCGCAGGTACGCGGATGACGCGACCGCGACGATTGACGACCTGACGGAGATACCAGTTGACACCGAGATAGTCGATGGGCTGATTGATCAGCTCCATATCCTCGGCGGTGATGACGACGCCGGTCTTGGCCGCTTCTTGGAGTACGACATCAGGATAGCGTCCCTTAAAGAGGCCGTCCATGTACCAGCTATAAAAACGCTGCCAATGCCGACGAGCAGCAGTGGTGGCGCTCTTGGTGGCAGGCTCGGCCGGCACCAGGTTGAGCACGATGCCCAGATCGAGTCCGGCATCATGTTGGCTATCCCATTCGCGCAAGGCCTTGAGTGCCAGACCATGAGCGACGAGCAGGTTGTGGCCGACCTTGACCCTGAGCTTGTAATCGCTGAGGCCAGGCGCAAGGCCATCGCCGATGTATCCGGCCACGATCACTTCGAGCTCGTTAAAAGTGCACCACTTTTTGACGCGGTCGCCAAGGCGATCGACGACGACTCGAGCGTAGTCGGCAAAGTGCTGGGCGACCTCACGGCTCTGCCAGCCGCCAATCGCCTCCATCGCAGCCGGGAGATCCCAGTGATAGAGCGTGAGATAAGGCTCGATGCCATTGGCGAGCAATTCGTCGACGAGGCGGCTGTAAAAGTCCAGACCTGCCTGATTGACGGCGCCCTTGCCATCGGGGATGACACGCGGCCAGGAGACCGAAAAGCGATAGGCCTTGAGACCCATCTTCTTCATCATGGCCACGTCTTCTACCATGCGGTTGTAGTGGTCGCATGCGACCTCGCCATTGTCCAGATGCGGCCGCTTGGCAAAATAGTCTTCCCAGATCGAGCGGCCGCGCCCGTCTTGTGCGGTCGCGCCCTCGATCTGGTAGGCTGATGTCGATGCTCCCCAGACAAAGTCACGCCCAAAGGCAAAACGTCTGACGGGGACTGGGCTCTTGGTTGCGGAAAATTTCGGGAATTTCATATGCAGACCCTTTTTGGTTAGCTTGTTCAAAGGTGGCCCACCGCACCATTGCGGTGAGCCTTTTTCAAATGCGACTACTTGAGCCAGCCGCCGGTAAAGCCCGCCAGCTTGAGAGCGCGCTTCAAAGCAGGGTCGCGGCGCATGGTGCGCCAGATGAGCTCAGAGCGGTAGTTTTCGAACATGATCACCACCGGTCCCTGATCGATGGCGATCCGCTCGGGATCGACCCAACCCTTACCGCTCTCATCGACTGCGTACGAGTCGTTAAAAGCATCGGTGAAACCGTGAATCGAAAACAACTCCGGCCGCTTGAGAAGCCAATAGCGAGCGGTCCGCATCACTAGTCTCGGCGCGTAGGGCAGGGAGCTGAGCGCAGCTGTGGGCGCGATAGTGCCGTCGTCGTGACCAAACGGGGCGCCTCGCTCGCGATACCACGAAAACTCGCGCTCGCGACCGTTGACGACACGCTTGCCGTCACCGGGACCGTCGCAGGCAGTGAGGCCCCAGTTGTGCTTGTCGTAGCCGACCCACTGCTCGGGATTGGCCACAGCATAGGCATGCTGGGCGAGAGTCGCGCGCTTGCTGTTTTCGAAGTAGTCGAAACCCAGCCCGCGGTTGACACCATCCCTGATGCCACGAAAGTCGATAAAGCAGTGCGGATACTGGTAGCAGAACAAGGGCGTGCCCGGCATGGTGATAAAGGGCTTGCCCGATCCCATGGCGCGCTCGAGCTTGTAGTTGGCGCAAAGGGTCTGCCAGCTGGAGGCAGGAGCCGGGTGGTTCGGCGAGCCGATCGCGAGCAGGTACAGCAACAGCGCTTCGCTGTAGCCGCCGTACACGCTCTTGATCATGCCGCCTTCGGGGCTCCAGCCATGGCCGATGTGACCATCCTCGCGCACCAGCCAGTCCCACTCGACACGCTCGTAGAGCTTGTCGGCGAGCTCGCGGATCTCGGTCTCGGCGGCATCCTTGCCGAGATAATAGTGCCGTGCAAAGCGCACGCCTGCCATGAGCAGGGCCGTGTCGATCGACGACAGCTCGGAGTTCCAAAACTGGGGCTTGGTGGCACGCTGGCCGGTGGCCGGATCGAGAAAGTGATAAAAGAAGCCGCGATAGCCGCTGACTCCATCGATCGCCTCGCCCTGGGGCACGCTCCAGAGCACACGCAGCACGCGCAGCGTGTAGTCGACGGCCTCGCGACGCGAGATCCAGTGACGCTCGCTAGCGCTGGCGTAGGCAGGCAAGGCCATGCCCACACCGGCGATAGTGGCCGGACCAGAAAGCTTGGTCCTATCGAGGATCAGCCCTGTGTCCTTGTTTTGAAAGTCGACGAAAAATTGGAAGTGCGCCCGGGAGATCCGCTCCAGGAGGAGCTCGTCCGCGCGGGCGATGTTTCTGGTATTTGTGACCATGTTCATGCTCTCTTTCCGTTAAGGGTTTAGCATGCGGTATTGAGAAAATCAGTTTTTGATCACCTCCCAGCCGCCATCGCCGGTAAGCCGGAGGATGCGCTGATGGTGCTCGACCAGACTCTGTTTGTGACCGACCGAGATAACGGTGGTCCTGAGAGTCTTGAGGAGGTTGTAGAGCAATCTCTCGTTGTCGGCGTCCAGTGCGCTGGTCGCCTCATCGAGGAAGGCAAAACGGGGGCGCGCCAGGATCAGGCGCGCGATCGTCAGGCGCTGCTGCTCTCCGAGGGAAAGCATATCCCGCCATTCCTGCTCGATATCGAGACCGCCAGCACGCTCGACCAGGTCGGGCATATTGACGAGTTTCAAGACCGACTCAAGTTCAACATCGCTGACGATACGTGAGGCCGCCGTGATCGGGTAGCAGATCGCTTCACGCAGGGTGCTGCGCGGCACGAAAGGTCTCTGCGGCAAAAACATCAAGTGCTCGACCCTTGGCCTTACAATCCGTCCCTGCCCGGACTTCCAGATACCGGCGATCGCTCGCAAGAGCGAAGACTTGCCGCTACCCGAGGGCCCCATGATGATCAGGCTTTCGCCGGGTCCGACCGTGAGATCAAGATCGGCCACGAGCCTGCGCTCGGTATTGGGCACGTCGACGGATACCTTGTCGAGCACGAGCTTGCCATCCGTCTCCAGTATCTCGATCTCGCCCTTGCCGTCGGACGACGGCGCCTTGGCCTCGGCCTCCACCTCATCGAGGATCTCCACAAAGGAGCCCAGACGATTGATGTTGGCAATAAAGCCGGAGATGCCGGTAAACTGCCCGATCAAGAGAGTCATGCCGCCAAAGACCTGGCCAAAGGCAATGCCGGCACGCGTGATGTCGCCAAACTCCATCGTCCCTGCAAAGTACAGGGGAGCGATGATCGCTGCTGGGATCAGCACGACCAGGTAGTTAAAGTTGACGGTAAAAAAGGTCAGATTGCGCTGCAGCACCATCATCAACTCGAGGTTGATGATGGCTTCGGCAATGCGCTTAAAAATGACCTTGCGAGCACTTTGCTCGCCGCGGTAAAAGGCGATAGATTCGACGTCGCGCCTTACATCCGCCAGGGTGTAGCGGAGGTCTGCTTCGAGCTTGGTGTGCTGAAACTGCAGGTTGACCAGTCGGTTGCCGATCCAGATCGTCAAAAGGCAACCCAAAAACGAGTAGCCGATGGCGACAAAGGTCAGAGGCACCGAGATAAGCCACAGCACACCGACAAAGCTGACTACTGTGACGAAGGCATCGAGGATGGCGATGAACAGACCGACTGCGGAGTTGCAAAAGGTCTCGACATCCTGGGACATGCGTTCGTCGGGGTTGTCTATGTCGTGCCGCGTGGAGAGGCGATAATAGGCTCGCTTATCCAGGTAGCGATCGACAAAGTGTTGCGTCAACCAGCGCCTCCACATAAGAGCGAGCTTGGTGCGCAAAAACTGATACAGCACCACCACCGGTGACCCGGCGATCATGGCGAAAGCGTACATGAGCAGGTAGAAGTGGTAGCCGGAGACATCTTTGGCTTGCAGGGCAGTAGTAAACTTGCCTGCGATCGAGCTGACATAGACGTTGACGGCAGCAACAGTGAAAAGCAGTCCGAGGACCGTGATAAGTAGCAGGAGCGCCTTCCAGGCATGCGACGAGACCCAGAAGGGCTTGCCGATGCTGTAAAGGCGCCGGGCGGTCTGACGACCGATCGCAACATAGTTCATAGTCGTGTCTCTCTATTTGGGCGGCACAGAGGGATTGGCAGACGGCAGAGATCACGCCCGTTTGATGCGGACGAAAAGTTGTCGTTTGCTGTACGTGTGGGTTGTTCGGTGTCGCGCGGTTGGCTTTATTGAGAGAATGGTGGGATATATAACTCTTCTCAGATAGCACTTTCAGGTCATGTTTCTCAAACACCGCGCTCGCATGCGGAATTTGCCACCAGCGCTTTACAACCAGCTGCAAAGCCGTTATCCGGGCATTTTCAATACCACTACTAATCTGCGCTAGAGCTCAAAATGCTTGACATCAAGCGCTTTTCATAAAGTCACAATTCACGCGATTTAGCGATAGGTTTTGCGAAAGGCGCATGGATGGCCGTTTTACAAAACGATTACAAAATCGGATTTACACGACAGGGTCGCAAATAGTCATGAGAAAGCTAAGCAATCGTTACTACGCTTTATAGCAAATCAAGACAAAATTTAAAAAATTGGAGCGGGGCGCATGAGTCTCGAAAAATCGAAACATCACACGTCCCGCCCGATCAGCTAGAGATCAGCGCGCACGAGAGAGAAGGTGCTTAAGCCTTGGACTTGGTGTCGCCCTTGGCCTTGCCTTTGTCGCCGCCCTTGTCGTCCTTGCCCTTGCCCTGCGCGTCCTTTTCCTTCATGCGCTCGATCGCCTTGCGATCCTCTTCGCGCGCCCAGGCGTCCTCGATAGCCTTGCCGCGATCGCCGAGGGTGGTACCGGTCTTGGTCATTTTCAGTCTCCGTTGCTGGATGAGATACATCGATCTCGGTTGAGCAGATTCTCGTTTTGCCCTGGCATACCGTCCACGATCCGCATCACGACGCAAAAAAGCGAGGTAATAACTGATCGATGGTGCAGAGATATTGCTTGGAGCGGATTTGCTTTTGATTGGCGTAAAAAACGAGAACACTTTGATTTAGCACAGTGGACAAATGGTTTTAAAGGTCGGCAGGCCATTGAGACTATTAGAAAAATGGAGAAAAACGATGGGCTTGCACGAGTGGAGAAAAATCCCGATCTTGCCACACTGCTCAAAAGCCCATGCAATGGGCATCCAAGCTCCGAGAAAGATCATTGTCACGTGATGTTCATCACCCTTTCTCAATGCTTGCTTGTGGCGCGAGCCTTGTCAGCCGACGCGATATAGTAGACCAAAGCTCAAAAAAAAGACGTCGCGCTAAAAAGAAAATCTCTTCTCTTTCTAGTGCGACGCCATAAAACACAAGCCAAAAAAGCCATTTACCGATAGTGGCCGCGAGCCTTGATCATCTCGTCCACCTTGTCGTGTACGAGGTATTTGACCGAGCGACCTGCCTTGACCCAATCACGAATGATCGTGCTTGAGACCTCGTTGGCAGGGCAGTCGAGCACGGCGAGATCGGCCTCGGGCATTTGCGGCTGCCAGACTCGAGCCAGGCTCTTGTCGGCAGTGGCGCGAGGCGAGACCACCAGCCTGCAGAGAGAAAGAAACTCGCTGCGGCGATCGTAATCGCGCAAGACCGGCAGATTGTCTTCACCGACGATAAAGTGAAGCTTGACCGCCTCCTTGCGGGCAGCATAATCGGCAATGATCGCCTTAAACGTATCTATCGTCCAGGACGTGCCCGGAGCGTCGACTTCTAGGCGACTGGCCTCAAACTTGGGATTGTCAGCGATGGCCGCGAGGACCATTGCATAACGCTCCTCCTTGTCCAGCAGATTTTTTTTGTGAGGCGGCTGGCCCGAGGGGACAAAGACGATCGCATTGAGCGCAAGCTGATCGCAAGCGGCTTGAGCGACCATGAGATGACGCGAGTGGATAGGGTTGAAAGCCCCACCCATGATACCGAGATTTTTCATCTACAAAATAAAAAAGCGACCTGGCTCGCAGGATCTCGTAAAACGAGTCTGCGAGCCAGGTGCTTAGCCTATTTTCTCAAGCAGCCGAGCGCGGCTTACTTGCCGGCGACGGTCTTGGTCGAGGTGGTGACGCCCAGCGAGACGGAGGCGTTGACGCCGGTCTCGTCCGTGGTGTCGTTTTCGGTGGCGCTGACGGTCAGAGTGGCGGCCGCGGTGACGCCCTTGTTGCCGGCCTCGCCGAGTTCGGCGCGAGCGGTGTCGGTCGCCAGGGTCAGCACGGTGTCCAGGTTGGCAGCGGTCTTGGCCTTCTTGTCGTTGGCCGGGGTCTGAGGCTTGCTCATAAATATTTCCTTTGACTGTTTGGTTTGGTCTGTCAAGACGTGAGACTCGCCGCCGCTGAGAGCGACGGCTTGAAATTGACTAGATCACCACGAGCAGAGCTCAGTTGGAGGAGAGCTCCCAGCCGCCGATCCCGTCCAGGGTCAGCGTCTGCTTGTGGTACTTGTCGAGCGTGGGCCGATGGCCGACGCTGACGAAGGTCGTGCCGCTTTCCTGCAGCATCTTGTACAGCTTTTCCTCGTTGGCGACATCGAGCGCGCTCGTTGCCTCGTCGAGGATGGCGTACTTGGGACGCGAGAGGAGGAGGCGGATAAAGGCCACGCGCTGCTGTTCGCCGAGCGACAGGGTATCCGCCCAGGGCATGATGGCGTCAAAGCCACCCGCAAAGCGTTCCGGCAGGTTGCCGAGGTTGACCTGCTTGAGCAGGGCGACGATTTCGGCGTCGGTGATGTCGGTGCGCATCGACGGGTAGAGCATCTGCTCGCGCAGGCTGCCCAGGACCATGTAGGGGCGCTGCGGGAGGAACATCATGTCCTCGATCGCAGGGTGCACGATTGTGCCCTGGCCCGAGCGCCAGAGACCGGCGATGCCGCGCAGGATGGAGCTCTTGCCACTGCCGGACGGGCCCTTGATCAGAGCGCCGGTGCCCTTGGCCACGGTCATATCCAGGTCAGTGACCAGGGTACGCTCATAGTTGGGCGTCTGCAGAGTGAGCTTCTCGAGGGCCACATCGTCACCGATGCGGCTTTCGATGCGCGAATTGCCGGGCATGTCACAGATGGACGGACGATCGATCGCGTCGAGGAAGCCCCCGAGACGATTGACGTAGGCCACGAGCGAGCTGATACCGCGCACTTCGGAGACCACGATGGAGAGCGCCGCCAGGACCTGCGAGAACGCCAGGCTGGCCTGGGTGAAGGCCCCCAGCTTGACGGTGCCGGCAAAGTACATCGGAGCGATGACGAGAGCCGGGACGATGATCACCATGTAGTTGTAACCCGTGGTAAACATCGAAACATTGCGCTGCCAGCCGATCAAAAAGTTGTAGTTTTTGATCGCCTCGGCAAACCTCCGCCGCACGCCCATCGACTCGTGAGCCTCGCCCTGGTAAAAGGCGATGGACTCGACGTTGTTGCGCACGTGGATGAGGTTGTAGCGGTAGTCTGCTTCGAGCCTCTGCTGGTTGTAGTTGAGCTTGATCAGGCGGAAGCTCAGCAGGATAGTGATCACCGAGCCGATCAGGGCATAGGCCGAAACCACACCGACGAGCTTGGGCGAGATCATCCACAGGATGGTGATGAACGAGCAGAAGGTCAAGATGGAGTCGACGATCGCGAGCGCAAGGCTCAGAGTGCCGCCGACGAATCCGGAGATGTCGTTGGCGATACGTTCGTCGGGGTTATCGATATGGGCGTCGTTGTTGACCTTGTAGTAGGCCCGGTTGGCAAAATACTTGGTCAAAAGGTGCTCGGTGAGCCACTTGCGCCAGACAACGCTCAATTTGTCGCGGATAAAGCTGTAAAACACGACGATCGGCGTGCCGACGACAAAGACGCCTGCATACACGAACAGGTAATACCAGTAGGTGTCGGCGTCCATCGCCTGCAGCGCGTCCTGGTAGCGCCCGGCGACAAAGTTGATGCTCACATTGAGCATATTGACCGAAAACAGGAACAGGGCGAGCAGGGCCAATAGGCCGCGTGCTTTCCACTTTTCCTGCAAGGTAAATTGGGTGCCGACGACGGGGATGCGCACGGTCCAGGGCTCGCGCGAAAACCAGAATGGCTTGGCGATGTCGACGATACGACGCCAGAGCGACCGCTTGGTCGATTCAGTAGTCATGTGGAACTCCACTTTTACCTGCCAGGGGCAGGCGTCCAAAAGGACTGGTTATCAGAGCTCTCCAGCACCCCGGTTCGACGCGCTTCCTGCTTGCAGAGGAGGCTGTGGGGTGAAATTGAGCGGGTGTTTGCTTTAGCTAAACTGTGCTTGATGTTTGCTGGAGAGAAAAGAAAAAGGACCTCTCTTTTCTAAAGAAAAAGAGATGGTGATGTCATGATACTTTGGGTGTATCTGAACAGGTATTAATTCAAAAAGAGATAAAGACATTGCGCAAGCAATGCTAACCGTTATCGATTTGTAATCAGGGCTCTTGTTCGTTGATGTGATAGGCCCGACGCATAGCCTCAAAAGCATCGGCTGCACGATTTTCATTTTTGGACAGACCTGGCGATCGCAGATATCTTGCGTAGTCGATGAGGGCTTCGGCGTGCAGCCTGTCGTTATCCTGGGGGCTAAATGGAGCGATCTTTCGTTTGTCTTCTTCTTCGGCAAAATTGCGATTGATGGTCTCAAACAAACTGCCAGCACGTGGCAGGTCTTTTTTGGCCAGAGCCAAATTGGCAGCATTGAGTACAAGCAGATTTTCGACGCTGCTAGTCAAATCGGCGACTCCAATCTCTTTTCTCCTGGCTTCGATGATCGACTCGGCTTCCGGCAATTTGCCCTCGATGATCAAAACCCGAGCCAGTCGGTCGCGCAAGTCGTTTTTTATACTCGACTCGACTTGCTTCTGGTCCTTATCGAGATTAGTCTTGCCAATGCCCTCGAGTGCCTGGCGCAGATATTTTTCGGCTTCGGCGTATCTGTGCTGTTTGTATGCCATCAGGCCGATGCGTTGTTTGATATACGAGGGAGGGACTACATAGGCGTGTTCGTGCGGCAGCACCGGCTCATCGAGGATGCACTGATATAGACTCTTGGCCTGCTCTGCCGTCTGGGGATGGCGATAATAGGCATCGGCCAGATACAGCATCAAATCGCGTTTGTGCGAGAGCGGCTTAGCACCAACTAGATTGAGCTTGACCTTGGTCAACTCGTCTTGCCATAGCATCTGCTCTTCTTCGAGAGAAATAGGCCAAACCGATTTGGAGGGTCCCACAGCAGACTTTGGCAGCCTGACGCTCTTGTCGAGATATTGATCCAGACTGCGAAACAGATAAGGGGTTGGAGCAAAAAAATAATAGGAAAGTCCGATGATGAGGACCGCACCAAACAAGCCGATGCTGACTGCCACAAAGGGATTGGGACGATGAGACTGGTGATCGCTGCTCGTAATAGTCAAATATCCTTGTCCTGTCACCAATCAAAGTATCGACGCGCTGCCAAGTGCTAGCCGAGCGGCGCGAAGTCCAAAATCTGCATTATAAGCATTAGATCTCATTGAAAACACTAGTCCGATTAGGTTAAGCAGATTAATAACTATCTTCCCCCATACTGCGTAGAGAAACACAAATTTAAAACAGATCGATCAGATCAACCTTCAGGAGCCACATGGCCACCAATATCAGCCAGAGAGCTCGGTTGGGTGATCTCAGCCGCATGCTCGCTTATCTCGATTCGCAGGCCAGATCGACACAAAGTCGTGATAAGGACCTCAAGTCTGTCTTTGATGCCGCCGGCGCACTGCAAACCCTCTCCAGAGCCGCCAAAGTACTGCCGGAGCGCTACCACTCGACCTATCTCGATGTGCTCGCCAGAGCAATCTTGCAAGCCCAAAAGGCAGGGCTCGAGCCAAAACAAATGCGCGAGCTATTTGCTGACCTTCTGGCTCCAGCGCAGCAGCTGACGGACTTGCGCTTTGCTAGTCTCGACCAGCATCTCAAAGCCCACAACGCCCTCACCAGCAATCTTTACCAGCGCTTCCTCCATCGATTCACCACTATCGATGACATTTCCTCCGTCGACAACCTCGACCCGCTCGGCTATTTCATCCTCGATCAGCAAACAGGACCATTTACCTTACTGCCTGACAGGACATTGCCGGTGACCATCATCGCAAAGCCTCTGAGTCTTGCTCAGTTGCCTGCCTTGTGGATTATCGACGGTCATGAGGTTGCCGGTCACGGTGTGCATGCGCTGGTGCCTGGCTTTACTCAAGAATTTAAACAGGCTCTGGCGGATCAACTTGAAGACTCACTAGCCAAAGGTCTGCTTAAGGCTCGCATGCGGCGAGTGCCACGCGCCATCGCTCGCAAGGTAAACGCATATAAACGCCCCGGCGAACGCACGCTTAAACCGGCCGTCTTGCGCTATCTAGCAGATGCCTATGCCGTCGAACTGAGTGCCGATGCTATTGGCACCCTCAACTTTGGACCGGCATTTGCACACGGTCTGTGTCTGTACTTTTCGATGCGTGACAATAAGCATCTCAAACAAGACATTTCATCGGCCTTTGACACAGATCTCGAAAGCGATCGCCACCCACCGCTCGCCTTGCGCTATGCCCTGGCTCTCGAGCTCATGCAGCAACTAGACTTTGCTGCGCAACTCGCTCACTGTAGCTTGATCGATAGACGATTTGGCGATCAGATGGAGGAGGAGATCGATGGCTCTGGCTCGTTTGTTTTATTTGAATTGCTGCACCAGTTTGCGGCTGTCATCGCTCAGACCTGCACGCAGTATCGTTTTGCCAGCCTCGGCGACAAGACTCTGAGTCAGGTGATGACTTGGAGCGATCGCGATGAGACTCTCGCCGCCAAAGCTCGAGCTGGTGATCTGCTCGAAGCCGAGGCGCGTCACGTCATATGCGCACATCTGCTTGATCTGTGCGATCGCAGCGAGATGAGCCAATCAGAGCGCGAACAGGCAGCGCAAAAAGTCATTTCCATCCTCGCTGGCTTTTATCAAGAGCAGTGCCTCATCTGCATCGAGCCACGCTATAGGCCGAGCAATTTTCTCCTTTCGGATTTTGCCCCAAAGCGCGTCATCTGATCTCTTTCTCTCCTCTCACCTCATAAACAGACAGGAATAACTATGTACTGCAACACCAATGGCGGTGGTCAGGCAGCCAATCCCGGCTGTCCGGCCATCCGCGTCGTCATGTTTCCCAAAGACACCAATCCCGCCGGCAATATCTTTGGTGGTGTCATCCTCAGCTATATCGACATCGCTGCCGGCGTCGCCGCTCGTGGAGTGACGCATCACCGCACGGTCACCGTGTGCATGAAAGAAGTGGTCTTTGAAAAACCCGTCAAAGTCGGGGACATCTGCACTTTCTGGACCGAGATCATCAAGACCGGCAGGACTTCGATCACCATCCGCGTGCGTGTCGAGGCGGAGCGGGGCGGCGAGATCTTTCCAGTCACCGAAGGAGAGGCCATCTTTGTCGCCGTCGACAAACTGGATCGCCCGATCCCGCTGGACTCTCCTCTCGGCACTCTCGGTGGTCCCGTCCAGGGCGAAGGCACCGACAAGGAGCCTGTGGCATCGCCTGCTCCTGCAGCCGAACCCAAGCACGAAGCAGGAAAAGCAAAAAACAAAAAGAACAAGAAGAAGAAAAAATCCAAAAAGAAGTAAGCAAATTTGATCGATCATGGCGAGACAAGGGAGAACGGAAGAACCGCGCATTCCCCTGTCTTGCCATTTTTTCGAGTTTTACTATAGAGCACAATATCTCGTGTGAGAATATGAGAATGTGAGAATTTGAAAGATTGGCAAAGGAGATATTGGAGAAACTGGATGGGCATATCAAGTTTACCCAAACGAAATCACAGAGATCCCATATTTTGATGAGTCCAACATCGTCAACCAATTCATCCAATCCCAATGCCCCCCAGCCCACAGGCAAGCTCCTTGCCGGCTCCATCAGGCATCGGCTTCTACTGTCCATCGATCCTTTCAAGGTCCAGGACAAAGTCATGCTGGGACGAGCTCTCACACTAGCCGAAGAAGTGCACGTTGATGAACTGCGCAAGCCCGCTAGATACACTCCAAACCAACCCGCGCCATACATAGTCCATCCCATGCGCGTAGCCATGATCATTGTCGACGAACTAGAATTAAAAGAACCAGTGGCGGTGGCAGCGGCCCTCTTGCATGATGTTGTCGAATCCTCGCGTGGGCGAGTATCTATAGGCACTATCGAAGAAAACTTTGGTCGGGCAATCGCCATGATGGTATCGATCCTCAGCAAACCGCAGATCTCGTCGCAAGCAACGCAAATAGAGAGAGATCAAAAGCTCAATACTTATCACGATCGCATCAGCCATTCTTCGGTCGAGACAAAACTAGTCAAGCTCGCCTCCAGATTAGACAATGTCCGCGAAGCAAGGGAGTTAGCTGACAAAAGATGGCAACAGGCCTATCTGGATGAGACTCGCAAAGTCTTTGTCCCCATTGCCGAGAACACCGACAGTTATCTGCACGACGAGCTCATCATCCACTGCCAGAGGCTCGAAAACGACATCAAGTTTGGCTAGCAAAACAAAAGCTAGACCTATTTCTAAAAAAACTACTCAAAAAATAGCTCTGTCAAAGCCATAATGAAGGGCTCGACGATACTGCTCGTAGCTGAAGCCATTGGCCTTGCTCGCCAACTCTTGCAAAAAGATGTCTTCTAGCGTCGATTCGTCTATTTGCACTCCAGGCGCATTTTCGTTAGCCCATCTAAATGCCAATTTGCAGGCCAGGTCAAATAAATCGATCACCTTGCGGGACGCTGATTGGTAGTCATCAATCTGATGTCCGGGCATTTGAGATTGGAGCTTGTTGCTCAACTGCTTGTGATCACAATCGGCAGACATATATAGATCAAATCCTGCTCGCATCAAGTCTCTGATCGCCGAGCCCTTGCCTTGCTGCGGATTGATAGAGCTGTAACCTGGTCCTGACTGCATGGCAAAACCTCAGAGTGGCTCTAGATATGTGCCCAGCTCAGGCATAAATATCGAAAATATTCACTGTATAGCATAGTGGAATTGAATCATTGCTCATTTTTGAATTTGCGATATCCGGCTCCTGGTCTGCATGATCGCGAGATTCTACAATAGCTATATGCCGAAAGCAGCACCAGAAATATTGACTACAGCCAATCTTGA
>JAFKGK010000014.1 GCA_017307165.1 Candidatus Melainabacteria bacterium | reverse complement strand
CCGCCTCAGACTCTCTGAGAATCGTGACTATCTGTTCATCCGTGAATCGACTCTTTTTCATTTCGACCTTCTCCTGACTGATTGAAACTATGACTCAAATATGTTCAATCGTCTACTTGGCTTGGTTCAAGATTTGGGGGTGGGGTCACTTTGATGCACGTCGTTATGTAAAGGTGGTTGCAATGAGGTTCTCGCATTTTTTGTTGGTTTCTTCGGCAATGTGTCTGCCTCTTGCAGCGGCTATCAGCATTTCCATCTCTTACGAGGCTTTGGCGGCAAAGAGCGCCCCGACTGCTCAAACTGCTGTCAGTAAAAGCACTGCCGATAGTGGCAAAGGCGACTTTGTCGAGGCCGGTGGTAAAGATGGCAAAAAAGAGATCATTCTTGGCGAGAGACTGGCCCGTGTGCAGATGGGACCTGACTACGAGTTTGTCCCTGCTGACAAAGCACAAGCCTTTTTGAAAAGGCAAGGCAGCAATACTCAAGGTGTGCTAGGTATATTTGTGCCGCGTGACCAAAAGCAAGACTTTTTGGTGGTCTGCCGCTTTGAAGATGTAGGCTATGTCAACGATGATGATGCCGATAAGCTCAATGCCAACGAGATCTTAGAAAGCTACAAAGAGGGCACAAAGGCTCAAAACGAAGAGCGGGCTGATATGAAATTGCCGCCGATCTTTGTTGGTGATTGGGCTGAAAAACCACGCTATGACAAGGCCAAGCATCAGGTGGTGTGGGCTATCCAAGTCAAAGAGGAAGATAAGGCCGAGGCTCCCGTCGTCGATATCAATTACAACACCAGAATGCTGGGGCGGCGTGGCGTGCTTTCGATGAATCTCATCACTGGCCCTGATAATTTGGAAGAAAACAAAGGCAAGATTGCCAATTTGCTCAAAGAGACTTCGTTTATCAAAGGTCATTCTTATGCAGAGTATGTGCCTGGTAAGGATAAGGCGGCTGGCTATGGGCTTGCCGGGCTGATCTTGGGGGGCGGCGCTATGGCTGCTGCAGCCAAGTTCGGTGTCTTGGGTGGACTGTGGAAATGGGCTCTGGGGCTGCTTTTGGTAATGAAAAAGTTTATCATCGTGATCATTGCAGCTGGTGCTGCAGCGATTGGTAAGCTTTTTGGCCGTAAAAAGGCCGAGCCGGAGGCTGCTCCTGTCAATGACGCTGCGCCAGCGGATCCATCGGTTGATGGGCCGTAGTTAAAAGTACCAATTTTGGCCAAATTGCCAACCAAAACTTTTGTTCGCGTCTCGAAACGCCTGATTTGGCGTGGGGCTGTATAGACTGCTATCTAGACTAAAAGGCCGGAATGCCATGTGTCACATGCATTTATCGAGAGTTTGAAAAACAGAAATATTACCAACGCTTAGTTTGCGTGGGCAATTTAGATTGAACCTTATGCTGATCAAACGCGTCTAACCTTTTTAATCTGTAACATTTTTGACTGTTTTTCGATATATCGGTAATATGACGATATAGGGTTGAGACAAATCCTTGATTGGCCATTTTCATCCTTAGTTGGCCGCTAGACCACTAGTCACTAGATCAGCTTTGGAGGCTGATCCCTTATGTATAAAGGAGAAAGATCAATGAGATTTATGCGAAAATTCTTGGGGCCTGATACACAGGACTTGGGTGATTGGGGCCGGGGGCACAGATTTATGAAGAGATTTGGTTTTGGCCGCGGTGGCTTCGAAGGCGGTGGCTTTGAAGGTTTCCAGGGCTTTAAAGAGCACCGTAGGCGCGGGCGGGCCTCTCAATTTTTTGAGAGCGGAGATCTACTGATCCTCTTGTTGCACTTCATCAGTGAGACGCCCCGGCATGGCTACGAGATCATCAAACTGATAGAGGCAGAGCTGTCGGGATTGTATGCGCCAAGCCCAGGTACCATCTATCCTGCTTTGACAATGCTAGAAGAAATGGGTTTTGCCAATGTCACCGCAGAAGGTGCGCGCAAACTGTACACCATCACAGATGCTGGACTCGCGGAGCTGGAGAGCAATAGAGTGCGGCTTGACGCGGCTCTCGAGCGCCTACGCAATATTGGTCAAACCAATGCTCGGGAGAGGCCCACACCTATATTGCGTGCAATGGAAAATTTGAAGCTGGTGCTGCGCATGCGCAGTGATTCTCTGACGCAAAAGCAGATCATTGAGATCAGCGACATCATTGATGCTGCGGCAAAGCAGATAGAGAGATTGTAGCGACCACCTTCTGCCAATCGTAAGCCTTCAGCACAATTAGGCAAACGATTGGCAGAAATTGGCATTCAACATTTGGGTTGTCTGCGTTTTAATGTCTGATATGCAATAAGAAGGTGAGGCGTTCGCAAACTATGCAAAAGAGAATGCTAGGCAATCTGGAGGTCTCAGCCCTCGGTTTCGGCTGTATGGGCATGAGCCACGGCTACGGTGCTATCAACGACAAGGCCGAGATGATCAAGATTTTGCATGCCGCTGTCGACAGAGGCGTGACATTATTTGATACAGCCGAGGTCTACGGACCCTACACAAATGAAGAGCTCGTTGGGGAAGCTTTCGCCAAAAAGCGTGACAAAGTTTTGATCGCGACAAAATTTGGTTTTGATATCAAACCCGGTGATCCCATAAGTGGCTGCGACAGCAGCCCCAAGCGTATCAAGCAAGCCGTAGAGGGATCGCTCAAGCGCCTTAAGATCGACACGATCGATCTTCTCTATCAGCACCGCGTCGATCCAACCGTTCCGATCCAAGAGGTCGCCGGCACCGTTAGAGATCTGATCCAGCAAGGCAAGGTCAAGCATTTCGGCTTGTCTGAGGCTTCCGCTCAAACTGTTCGTAAGGCTCACGCAGTACAACCAGTGACTGCGGTCCAAAACGAGTACTCGATCTGGTGGCGACGTCCCGAGCAAGAGTTGATACCGATGCTCCAAGAGCTCAATATCGGCCTGGTGGCTTACAGTCCACTAGGTAGGGGCTATTTGACAGGCAAGATAGACGAAAAAACAGAGTTCGCAGAGAAAGACCTTCGCAAGATCCTGCCGAGGTTTTCGCCTGAGTCGATTAAGGCTAATCAAGTCTTTGTCGATCTGCTCTCGCGCATTGCTGCAGGTATCAATGCAACCCCCGCTCAGGTTGCTCTCGCCTGGGTGCTTGCCCAAAAACCGTATATTTCTCCCATCCCTGGCACTACCAAGATGCATCGTTTATTAGAAAACCTCGGTGCGCTCGATCTAAGGCTGTCAGCAGCCGATCTAGCCGAACTAGATCGCGGTGCCAGCACACTTGAGGCGCATGGTGCGCGTTATCCTGAAAGACTCGAAGCGATGACTAATCTCTGATCGTGTGCTACAAGCGTCGAGGGGTGATGTCATGCAAGTGCAGGTTTTAAGTAAAGCAAAAATCGGCAAGGATCAATTTTATTGCTGCAAGTTGAAAGATCTGCAAGATCGCCTGGCTGGGATCGATTGTGATTTCCCAGTCACAGTGTCTTTCGACAATATTAAATGCACAAAGGAAAAAACGATTCGCTGCCTCCAATTAATTTACTGGCGACGGGCATTTCCTGCATCTCAACAATCTCGAGACAGCAGCCTTTCTGCCAATAATTGGTACATCTCTGTCAATGCCATAGATAGGAGAACCTCCGAACTAGCAAAGACTGCACTACAGGATGGAGGATGGGACACGATAACAGATTGGATCGCTGCAAAAGTTAGATTAGGGCTGCCAATGGAACGCTCTGAGCTACGAATCGAATCTGACGGACAATCAATTCGCTTTGTGAGCTAAAATCTTCTTGCAATAAAAAAACTACGCGCCAATTATCATTGATCTTTGCCAAAAAGTTGTTGAGCCGGAGGATTTGCTTTTAGGTAATGCTCTCTGATATCCCACGCTGCGCCTTTGTTATTATCAAATCTCCAATCGAGAGATGGTTGACTGGTGCTGTCAGTCATCGAATGTGAGCCACCAACGATAGGATTGTCTTTGATGGGCATGTTTTTGCATGAGCCATCAGTCTGATTGTCGTTGATGTCAAAGCCTGCTTTGGCTATCGATTGCGACTTGTCTCCTTTAACGTCATTGATATCTTTATTTGGCTGTGCCTTGATCTCATAACCATCTTTGTCAAAGTTGACATCGATCTTGGGAAAATGCTGCGAATCATTTTTTGTTTCGCGCTGATAATCGCGGATTGCATCGAGACGGGCACCATTGCTTGGCATTTCGTTGAGTATTTTGCTCGCATCGCAGCCGCGACGCTCTGCTAGGGCCTGATTGAGATTGTCACCGCTGTTGATCGACTGAAATTGATTTTCGGAGGTTTGCTTAAAGGTATCGTGTCTATCCATCTTTGTATTTTCCTCGCAGGGGAGAGGGGGAGTTTTATTTAAAACCCCCCTACGTGAAAAATACGTGGAAATACGAAATCTTAGACTTTAGCGCCCGCGACGACCGAGGCCACCGCCGCCAAACCGTCCAGCACCGCCGGCATTACCAAATCTTCCTGCACGGTTGGCTGCGCCATCAGCCGCTCCACCAAACCTGCCGGCACGATCGGCAGCACCATCTGCTGCTCCACCAAATCTCCCGGCTCTTTCCCCTGACCTATCTGCTGCCGCATTATCGCGCACAAAAGGATTGGCTCCGCCAGCACTCTCCTGCCATGCCTTAGCCTGTGCGCCATTACCTGCCATTTGCTTTTGATACCAGTCCGACTGCTGCTGAAAATGCTCTTGCTGCTGTCCGAACCGCGGTTGATTTGCTTGTGCGTAGGCATTTTGACGCTGAGCCTGATTGGCGTTCATGTTTGCTGCACGTTGTGCCTGGTTTTGGTTTTGAAACTGTGCTGCCTCATCCATCTTTTGCTGCTGCTGATTGTTGTGCACATTGTTTGCGGCTGCGACGTGGTTCCAGTTGACGTCTCCGTCACCGTTTACAAATACGTTGCGACCGTCAGCTCCCACATAATATGGATGCGCGCCGTAATACATCGGCGTGCCATAAGGGACATTGTTGTAAAACAAGCCTGACATAGCGCTCCCGGCCATCGCGCCAAGACCTGCCGCCGCTGCCGTCCCCATTGCACTGCTGCCGGAGTTAGTGCCATTGCCATTGCCGTTATAGTTGTTGACTGTAGTATTGCCATAAGGAGCATACTGTGGCGGGGTTGCCTGGGCTTGGCCCATGCTTGCCATCTTGGCCTGGAGCTTTTGCACATATGGAGTCAGATCTTCAACCTGGCCGGTGCGATCGGTGTACCAATAGCCGCCATTATTGCCCATGTAGACGTCGATAACGTTGCCGTTGACACCCTGACCCGGCAGGGGCACCAAAAATCCCCGCGGGGTAAGCACCATCTGCTGGCCGTTTTGACCAGGCTGCACCTGCAGATGCACCACCGATACATTGGGCCTTTGTTGCTGCTGAGCGCTCACTGGCAAGGCTATAGCGCCCGTAATCGCCGTTTGAGCCGCAATAATGCCCGCGACGAGAGTAGTCTGGGCGATAAGAGATTTGAGTTTCATGCGCAAATACCCGCTTATGTGACGGAGGGGGTGGTATGCGGCATATTGTAGCCGGTCGGCAGCGCTATTTTTTGGTCTCTTTAAAATCCGAATGCACCCGGCAACCCGGGCAGTATTTGCGTAGGGTGAGGCGTTCGGGGTTGTTGCGCTTGTTTTTGCTGGTGGTGTACATAAAATTGCAAGCCATTGAGCTGCAGGCCATGCGGATGATGATGCGGTCGCTTTTTTTCATGGGTAATCGTGTCCTGATAGTGTTTAGGCCTGTCGCTGATGGCTGGAGCGGCAGATCGTTAATGATAGCACGTTATCATTAACGGGTGAAATTGGGTTCTAATGGTTTCGGCTGTCTTATAATTTTTGGACGCGCTCTACATCTATAGGCAAGAAATGGACAACGAGACAGCCAAAATCATTAACTGGGATGAGATTGCCATCACGAGCCCATGTCATAAAACCTGGAAAGATATGACCGGCGACGATCGCGTGCGCTTTTGCGATTTGTGTGCGCTCAATGTCTACAATCTCTCTGAGATGACCCGCGCCCAGGCCGAAGCTCTCATCGGTCAAAACGAAGGTCGCGTCTGCCTCAAATTATTTAGAAAACTCGACGGTACCATCCTCACGCGGGACTGTCCCATCGGCGTGCAAATAGTCGAGCGCGCCAGGCGTCGCTTAAAGATCGTTGCAGCTGCAGTGGTTGGATTTTTTAACTTTTTGCCGGCAGTTGCGCAGGGGCAAAAGGATTGGTACGGTGTTGACCGCTATGGCGGGTTTACTACTCAGATGGACACCACGGTCCGACAAATAATTAAAACGTCTGACCCGCGTGAGCCGGCCGATCCGGCGCAAATGTACGCTGAGGCTAAGCAGTTAGAAAGCGAAAAACAATATCTGTCTGCCATCACCAAATGCAGAGAGGCACTTGGTCTGCTGCGACAAAACAAGAAAAAATACGATCCTGGATTTGCCCGCATCGTAGGCCGTAAATACATCGTATTGCTCAAAAAAACAGGCTATGGTGCGCAAGCTCGCATTGAAGAAAAGCGCCTTAAGGACCAGAAAGTGCTTTAAGTGCGAAATAAATGGCGTCAGGCATTATTTAGCAGGCGCTGTCTGGACTCCCAGGCGCACGAGTCGCACATATGGATAGGTGTCAAACATCTGGTGCACGTCGCATTTTGTCCAGAGGCCATTGTTCCAATAGTTGCTGTAGACCGTGGTGCCACTACCCATAATGCCGCAATGTGCATTGGCACCGCCATTGGTTTTGGTCGGTGGTTGTTTGAAAGCCAGGAGTATGTCTCCAGGGTGTGAATATTTGAGCAATGTGGCATTATCGATCTCTCTGCCCTGCCCATTGCGTATCGTCATCTCCATGGCGCCTGACTTGTGCTGCAATAGCTGTTTGCGCATGCCCGTGACAAGCGCTGTGCTGACACCATCTATTCCGGCCAATTTCAACACATTGCAAACCGCGGCCGCACATCCAAAATAGCCGCTGGGCAAGCCATATCCGTGCCACATCTCTTTGTCGACGCATTTTTGTGCAACCTTGTGAATTTTTTGTGAAGAGCTTGCATCCTCAGCCTGCACTGACAGGCCGGTGAGTGTGGTGAGTGCAATTGCGAGATGCGCAACTAGTGCGGGTTTGATGATGTTGGGTAGCGTGCTTTTCATGCCCTTATTATGCACCACGGGCGGGTGCAATGTCACGTCATGTTCACGACTTGGATGGTGCAATCACGGCCTTAGAGCTTTGCGAGGCGATTTACTATGGATCTTTCTAATACGCGCGAGTCCGAAAACGTAGTCTACTCCTGCCTCGGCAAGGACGTAAGCGTCTCTGGCCCAGAAGCCGAATCGGCCCAAGCTTGCAATAAAATCATCAATGAAATCGCCGATGGTTATGCAAAAGATTATGCGCAATATAATCCGAGTATCGATAGTGCTCGCAATAGTGAGGAGAACACTAGCACGAGCGACTTGCGCAAAGATGGTCCGATCGGACCTGCTGGCCCCAATAGCTCTGAAGAAGAAATGACCCCAGAAGAAGAGGGGCGCGAAAACTTTACCATGGAGCACAATATGTTTGTGCAACTGAGGGAGCGTTCGGAAAAGGGGCTGCCGCTGTATGGTGATGCTAAAGATGGCTATGCCAGCGATCTTGCGAAAGAGTTGTTTGATGGCAAGCCGGCCAAAACCACAGATAGTTATGATACGCGCTTGCAGCAATTTGAACGGTACATGGGGCTCGAAAATGAAATCGATCCGAAGAATTTTGAGGGGACTTATTTAGAAGAAATGATGATGCCGCCCCTTTGGGATGGAAATCAATTGAGGAAGTAGGCTAGCACAGCAGGGTGTCTTGGTAATTTCCCCACCGTAATCCACTGTTTCATTTGCGCTTTTTCAAACTGCACGGCACAATCTAACGTGCCCTCATGAATACAACCCCGACAGGATGATAACGTGCTGTGCTAAATAAATCCATAGTGTGCATAATCAGCACGTGTATTGGCCTGGCTCAGGTGCCGGCATACGCCAGCAATCCTGTCATTATCCCACCATCTCCCACCCCTGAGTACAACACCCAACTCGCTTTGCTCAGCGATTTGCAATCCTATCCTTTCGAGTTGGACCATCGCTCCGCTCAATGTCTCTCTGGCGGTGTCGACTCGGTTTTTTTCTGCAAATTTTGGCCTGACAATGATCTTTTTGCCAGGGCGTGTCTAGTAGAATCCCAACTGCCTCGCTATCTCAATGACGACACTATTTTGCCCATCTATGCCCAAACCGCAGCCGCTGCGATCAAGCTATATCAACAGGCTGGTGATTTTGCCAAGGCTGATATCTGGACCAAGATCTTAATTGCAGATTTAAAGGCAAATCCTCGCGACGATCATTACACCGGCGACGATGCCCTTGACCTGGTCAAACGGTGGGTTTCGCTGGGACACATCTCTCATGCTCTGGACTTGTGCAAAGTCATGTTCGAAGTGCCAGACGAACTAATAGGCTACGCCGGGCGCGATGCAGACCTTATCAAAATGCTTGATGCGATCCCCGGCGCTGAGGCTAAGGTCCTAAAGAGTCGCGTTTTAAATGCCTGGGATAGTGATAAGCGATACGGCACAGAATCAAGTCACCGGAAGCCGCAAAATAACAATAGTGTCGTAAGCGATGCAAATAGACCTGCGTTAAAAGCCCAGTTGCAGGTAGCGTTTGCCATTGATAAGTGCATCACAGGCGGTGATAATGCAGGTGCGCAAAAACAATTCAAAATATTATTAAAGCGTTTTGATTACGATGCCTTTTTAAAAAGCGAAGCCTATCGCAGCGTATTTCTGACTGCAATTAATGTAGCGCGCAAATTTAGCGATAAAGGCTGGTACGATCTCAGCGATCAAGTTTTGGATCAATTGCAGATCAAGCTGGCCCAAGACCAGACAAAGCGCAACGGACGCTCGATCGCCCTGTTTGCAATCAGGCTAGAAATAGCCATCAATGCGCAAAGGCAGGGGAAGGGTGCAGATGTGGACGAGGCATGGCAGCGCCTCCTTGCTCCCATTCATGCAATTTCGCCGTATTCGGCCGATAACCAAAATGTCCGTGATTACGTCTTACTTGATTATTTTGGGCAGGCATTTTTGCTTGGTGGTGATTACACACGTGCAAAGATCGCGCTCACCAAAGCCATAGAGTGTGCACGCGCATACAAGGGTGGCGATTCGGAAAACGCTCTGATCTATCAAAATGTCGACCAGATGTCACTTTTTGCGGCAAATATCGCGACCCAGCCCCAACAGGAGGCATCGCCATTGGTGGCTTATGCTTGCAAGCTGATGTCTAGTACCAGGCCGTCTGACGATAATACCCTCGTCTTGAGATTTATGGATGTTGCCAATGCTTGCGAACAGCGTGGCTTTTATCGACAAGCCCTGGATATCTGGCAGTACGTGCTCCAAAAAGAGTCGCAAAACAGATTTGAGATTGTTGAGTGGGCAAATGTCAAAGTGGTAGATCTAAAAATGCGGTTGGGGCAAAAAATTGATGCGCCTGCGACTGCTGTTGATTTGCTTCTATCTGGTCAAGCCTGGCGCAATGCCCCTGTGATAATCCGCCTGGCGAGACAGTTGGAAAAAGATGGAGATCGAAAGAATGCCGCCATGGCTTATGAAAAGCTGTTGCAGCGCAACATAATTGCATTTGAGTGCCCTATGTATTTTGATCTAAAGGGACGAATGGACAAATTGATGTCCTCAAAATGAGGTATGCGTGCCGGATGCGCCAAGTGGGGCAGATGCGCAGGCCCACAATTGAGATGGGGTTGTCTTGTTTTTGGAGAGTGAAAAAAACGGCGACGACCGGTGACAAGCGGCGACGACTTAGTCACAGTTTGTATACTGTTGTCACCGATTTTTGAGACGATTGGCCCGGTCCAAAAACGAGATGGTAGATGCCTGGTTTTTAAGGTTGGAATACACGGTAGCAACCGATACCAAGTCAATTTATTTCTCAAATGTAAATTTTATACTGGTATTGGCGTGTCGCAAAACTGGTATAAGCGTAGCCGGTTATACTTGAGTTTTCGTAAAATCTAACCGCGCCTGCCTGATCATGCCCTTGCCGACCTCATTAACTCGCCTCTCTGTACTGCTCATCGCAGCTGGGACGGTCACAGGCACTCATTTGTCGGCCATTGCTGCCGAGCCCGCGCCCAGCCAGGCAGAGCTCCAACCCCTCCGCGCCACCATCGCCGAGACCCTCACCCTCGATCAATCCCAATCCCTGGCCTTAACGCAAAATCGCGACATAAAGCGCGCTCGCTTGGAGGTTTCGCGTTCCGAAGCCGCCCTCAAGTCAATTATTGCCACCCGTTATCCTAAGATCAGCGCCCTCACCTTCTGGGGAGAACAAGTCACTCAGCCCCACGGCGCCAATTTTGCTGTTTTGCCTGGTGTTTTTCAGCCTATAACCCAGCTTTACCGGACCGATATGCAGGTGAAAGAAGCAGGTCTGGCCGTAAAAGTCAGCAAAGAGCAGCTCCGATTGACGATGCAGCAAACCATCGCCACCCTTAAAAAGACTTACCTCAACATAGTTGCCCTCAAGGCCTCGATAAAGAGCCGCGAAAGCAATCTTGCCTTTCTCGAGCAGCTCGAAAAATATGTCACCGCTGCAGAACGCGCCGGCTCCGCGCTCCACGTCGACTCCTCCCTCATCCGCGCCAAAGTCGCCCACGCCGACTACGACCTCGACAAGGACCGCGACGATCTCATTACACTCAAACAAACCTTTAACAGGCTGCTTGCCCGTCCCGTCGACCGCGATTTTGATGTACTCGAATTGCAGGACCGCGGCAAGCCATCCAATATATTGCCACCATCCCCGGTCTACACCCAGGCACTTGCTACCACCCGCGCCTTCGCCGACCGTCCCGAGCTGCATCAAAATGACGCTCAGGTCAAGCAATTTCGGCTCAAACAAAAGATTGAAGTCTCGCGTTACATCCCGGATATTAGCGTCGGCGCCACCGGCATCTTTTCGCACCGTCTGGATATCACATTGCCCAAGACGTTCCTCTCTGTAGGCTTTTTGAGCACCTGGGAGCCATGGGACTGGGGCCGCCGTCTCGAAGTCGCCAAGATCGCCGAACGCCAAAGACGCCAGTCCGAGATAGCGCTTGCCGACTTGCGCGACAAAGTCTCGATCGAGGCCGACAACGCGCGTCGAGCTTTGCTCCTGATCGAAAAAGAGCTCAAGGCCGCCGAACTCGAAGAATCCAGCTCGGCCGAAAATCTGCGCGTACTCACCAAACGATACAAAGCAGGATCATCTCTCATGAAAGACGTCACCGAAGCGCAATCTAACTACAGTGAGGCGATCACCTTTAACGTAAAAGCCAAGGTCCACTATGCCGAAGCCCAAGTAGACTGGGATCTGGCACTCGGTCGTGATCCGAGGCAAGGAGAGCAATGAGCGAGCCAGAAAATACCAGCACCATTAGCGGCACCACTAATGGTGTCAGGCGCATTTTTACCAAGATCCCCAGCGATCTCATACCACTGCTGGTGCTTTTTGTCACTGTATTTTTAGTCATCCTGTATGCATATGATTGGAAGCTCTGGGACGGCATGAACGCCGTCGAAACTACCAACGACGCCTATATCCGGTCCGATGTCACGCCTTTGAGCACTAAGGTATCCGGGACGGTTGCTGAGGTATTGATCGACGACTACCAGGCCGTCAAAAAGGGCCAATTGCTGTTTAGGCTGCGCGACGACGACTATCGTGCCCGCGTCGAACGCACAAAAGCTCAATGCGATCGTGCTCTCGCCACCATCAAGACTATCGAGCACCAGCTCGCCGTGCAGGATTCCAAGATCCAGGGTGCGGGCTATTTGCAATCCGCCAGCGTGCAAGATGTCGATCGACAATCCGCGACTGCCGAGTCCGAGTCCGCCCTGGTATCAGCAGCAGAAAGTGCCCGCGAGGAAGCGCAAGCGCAGAAGGTGCAGGCACAGGAAAAATTGAATGCTGATGAGGCCTTGTTGCTGCGAGCCTCCCAAGAGAAGGCACGCCAGGAAGAGCTTTTTAACGACGATGCTGCCACTCGCCAGACCGTCGAGCAAGTGGTGGCAGACCACGATCGCGCCAGAGCTCTGGTGGCTGCAGATAAAGCTGAGATCTTGAGGCTGGATCGCCTTGTCGACCAGCGCAAGCACGAGGTCAAGCGCCAGCGCGAGCAATTTGCCGCAGCCCGCGCCAGTACTGCTCAGTCACGGTATGCATTGGATAGTAAAAAATCTGCATTGCTCACCGAGCAAAGAGAAAAATTGGTACTCTCAGCTCAACTCCAGCAGGCCAAAGCCGATTTGGAAAGTGCTCAGGCTGCTTATCGCGAAGCCCTCGTCGAGCTGGATTATACAAAGATCTATGCGCCGGTCGACGGCACTCTGAGTGAGCGCCGAGTGCGTGCTGGCCAAGAAGTAAACGCTGGTACGCAAGTGATTACGATAGTCTCGGCGATACCATGGGTAATAGCAAACTATCGCGAGACACAGATGCGACACATAGCCGTAGGTGACAAGGCCTCAGTCAGTGTCGATGCTCTTGGTGGCGCGACACTTCAAGGTCATGTTCAATCGCTTTCTCCAGCCAGCGAGGCTCAGTTTGCCCTCCTCCCACCCGACAATCCCTCTGGCAATTTCACAAAAATCACCCAGCGTATCCCGATAAAGATCGTATTTGAAAAGGATCAAAACTCGATCAATCGCATCAAGCCCGGCATGACTGTCATCACAAAAGTCTGGACCAACCGCCGATGACGCCTATTAAAGCCGAGAAACCAATCCGTCCGCAGCATGCACTGGTGGGGATCGTGGCGGTTTCGCTGGCAGCCATCCTGTCGTCTTTGACCTCCGGCATGCTATCGGTTGGCCTCGAAGACCTCCGCGGCGCCTGGCATCTTGGTATAGACGACGCTGCTTATGTGCCGACCGCTTTTAATGCCGCCCAGATGTTTATGGGACCAATCTCCATCATGCTGGCGGCGCGTTTTGGCCATAGGCGCGTATTGGTGTTTGCCGGAGGCGTGTTTGCTCTGACGATGCTGCTCTTGCCTTTGCTGCCACATATAGTGCCCATCCTCACCTTGCTGGTGGTGGCAGGACTGGCCGCTGGCACATTTTATCCGCTCTGTCTGAGCTTTATCACGCGCAACCTGCCACTATCACTAGTGACCTACGGTATCGCTGCTTACAATTTTGACCTGTTAGGCACCAATCACATAGTGCAGTCACTGGAGAGTTTTTACATCGACAATCTCTCCTGGCAGTGGCTTTTTTGGAATCAAGCTCTAGTGGCCTTTCCTTTTTTAGTTTGCGTCTATTTTGGTATCACTCACACACCTCAGCACGAGCTATTGCCCAAGTTTAGCTATCGCGGCATCATGTACATGGCCTGCTCGCTCACACTCTTTTATATAGCTCTCGACCAGGGTGAGAGGCTGGATTGGTTTAATAACGGTCTCATAAATGGACTATTTATCGGCGGCGCATTTTTGCTAATCGCGGCCTTTGTGCGGCGTAGTTACAAGCCCAATCCACACCTGGATTTTAGCTATCTACGCGGCCGCAACCTCTTGTTGCTTGCCGTGCTGCTCGTTACTTTTAGAACCATGTTGCTCCGTATTAGCCTTATCATCCCTACTTTTTTGCAGACAGTGCATCAATATCGATCTACCGAATTGGGCAATCTGTTTATGCTGTCAATGGGGCCATTTTTGATTGCCATGCCTTTGTGCGCCTACCTGCTCAAAAAATATGATCTGCGACTCATGCTCATGATCGGTTTTGCGATATTGGCTTTGTGCAATTTTTACGATGCGCACTCGCTAGTGACTTGGATCGGTATTGACTTTGTGCCAGCGCAGATGTGTGGTGCGATAGGCATATGCATGGTCGCAATGGGCACTATGAGCGGTATCGTTTTTGAGGGTCGTATGACTGGCGCCTATCGCAATCGTGCTGGGGCTTATTGTCAGGGTGCATTTTTTCAAGCGGTCAGGCTCTTTGGCAGTGCATCGGCAGTATCTGCTTTGCGCAGGTATCTGTTGGTGCGGGAGCATTTTTGGCAGACTCAATTGGCCTCAGGATCGGCCTGGTTTGACGATCTAGAGCAAAGAGTGCAACATCTGGGTACTGCAGTGATGCCTCAGGCCGCTAGCGTCGGCAATGCTGCGAGCATTGCAATGGGTTTGACTGTCAAAAATCTCAAGCAGCAAGCTCTGACTCTGGCATGCAATGACTGTTTTATGACCCTGGCATGGGTCTGCGTAGTGAGCCTACTGGCGGTGGCAATGATGACCAAGGTCCCTTTACCCGAAAAACTCCCCGCGGCCGATGCTTGATAGCATGATTGGTGCGGAGAGTTTTAGGGTGTGGTTGCGCTTGCTAGTGCGTCTCGAAAAGATCTAATCCTCAGGTTTGACTAGAAAGTCAAGCCACCATCGGCGTCGATAGTCTTGCCAGTGACCCAGCGGGCATCGTTAGATGCAAGAAAGGCCACAGCGTCAGCAATATCGTCAGGCTGACCAAGGCGACCGAGAGCAGTCTTGGCGGCCATGGCTTGCTGGGCTTCTTTGGGGAGGCCGTTTTCCATCATGTCGGTGACGGTGACACCAGGAGCGACGGCATTAACGGTGATCTGACGCTTGCCGAGGTCTTGTGCCCAAACGCGAGTCAAGGTCTCGAGAGCGCCCTTGGTGGCCGAGTAGATGCCAAAGCTTGCCAGGCTGGCGCGGGCTGCGCCGGACGAGATATTGATAATGCGACCGCCATCATTGATGTATGGCAAGGTGGCAATGGTGGTGGCAACAAGGCCGCGGACGTTGACGCCAAAAACACGGTCGTATTGATCGAGGGTGATCTGGTCGATAGGGCCGCCTTCAAAAACTGCGGCATTGTTGACGAGGATATCGATCTTGCCATGCTTTTTGATCTCGGCAAGCAAGGCAGCAGTGTCTTGCTCGGATGCAATATCGGCCTTGACGGCGACTGCTTTGGAGCCCTGAGCTGTGATTTCGCTGACGACTTTTTCGGCTGCATTGGCGCTGGCGCTATAAGTGAGGATGACGGTTGCGCCCTCTGCTGCGAGGCGCTGTGCAATGGCGGCGCCGATACCGCGAGATCCGCCGGTAACTACAGCTACTTTGTCGGTGAGTCGTTTGGGGATTGCTGCTGCTTTGACTGCTGTTTGTGCTGGTGACATGGTGTGGACCTCTGTGTGTGATGTTTGGATTGGACCCAGACGTCGGGTCGCAGTGAATGTTGATATATTAGACCGGTCGGTCTAGGTCGTCAACCGAGGTGTTTACCTTTCGTTACAAGGCTAAATCCTCACGATCCTTTCGATAGTCGCCCTGGTTGCATCGCTGATCGGCGTCGATTTGCGAGTCTCTAGATCGATCAATACGATGATCTCCTCCGACACCGCACAACATTTCTCATTGAGAAACAATGCCTGATTGATTTTGAGCGAGCTCCGCCCAAAAGATGCTATCCGCGTCCCTACGCGCACCGTACCAGGAAAATGCATTTCCTCCAAAAAATCTAGCTTGAGACTGGCCAGGACAAAAGTGGTGCCTGGCTCGCTCAGCGACTCCACCCCGTTAAAGATGGCTGTCGTCCGGCCTTGCTCGAACATCGTAGCAAACACTGCATTGTTGACGTGACCCAGGGCATCGGTATCACCAAAGCGCAAGGTCACCTCGGTCCAGCATTTGTAGTGGTGCGCCTCGGTCAGGGCAGTGGGTTTCATCGGGATACCTCTCAGGCAAGCGTGGGCAATCAGTTTAGCTTTTTGCTCACTTCGAGTACAGCAATGACATTCTCACTCCCTTGTCTTCAAATTGGCTTTTTCCCATGCCTCATGTGACTCTAAAATCTGTTTGCGAAGTAACTCTGGTCCTGTGCTGTGAATGCGTTCAAAAAGAGGATTCATCTCTTTTCGGCAAGGCAAATGTTTCTCGCCCCAGACTGCGATCTCGCCAAGAATCGGCAGCAAGTCTTTTCCTTTTTTCGTCAGGTAGTAAAGCTTTCTGGACTTATTGGTAGGGTGGGAAATCTCCGCGATAATCCCAGCAGAGGTGAGCCGTTTGAGCCGATCAGAGAGAATGTTGGTGGCAATGGATTCGGGGCTGGACAAAAACTCCTTAAACTCATGTTTGCCAAAATATAAGATGTCTCGGATTAGGAGGAGCGTCCAACGATCCCCCAGAATGTCAAGAAAATTGCCAATCACGCAAGGCGAGCGAGAGATATCTTTTGAGTCTGCCATATATTGCCATTCTAGCAATCCGCTTGCAAAACGCAAGTGGCTGCTGCTATTATTGAGTTAGTTGCAAAATGCAAGTAGCATGGAGTCATCGGCTTTGTTGCACACAATCAATAAGGATCTGTCGCAGTGAGTTTGCAAGCTAATCCAATCGTTCGGGAAGCCACTGCCGTCGAACGTCCGGAGATCGTTGAGATATTTAGGGCTTCTTACTCCGAGTATGCTCTGGAGTCCGATCCTGGCTTCTGGAGCTTATATCAAGCCAGTACCAGCGAGACTTTATTAAATGACGAATCCGTACAAAGGATAGTCGTGGATATCGATGACAAAATCGTTGGCTCGGTTCTTCTTTGCCAGCCCAATAATCGCAAATTTGGTAAGGCTGAATTTCAAAATCCCTATCCTGAGATGCGTTTGCTTGGAATTTTGCCAGAATGCCGGAACGGCGGGATAGCCTCACTTTTGATAAATGAATGCGAGAACAGAACAAAAACTGCTGGCTATGCGGCAATCACTTTGCATACCACGGTGCTGATGCAAACAGCGAAAGCAATGTATGAGCGACGCGGGTATATGCGCTTTGCAGAAATCGATTTTGATCCTGTCCCGGGTTTTACTGTATGGGGATACATCAAATATTTCAGTAAGTAGTGAGCAGATCTCGAACAGAAAACAAGGTCAAATGCAGACGAGAGATTTAACTATGTCCAGCACATCTTTACCTCCAGAGCCAGAGCTCGACAAGCCGGGAGCTGGTTTGCCTTTGGTTGAATTGGCGGTGGCAAAATATATCATGTTTCCGATGCTGCGAAAATTGACATCGAAAGAAAAAGCAATCGACGTTTTTGCGAAGGAAACTGAAAAAATTATCGCATTGATTGCTGAGCTGAAGCCTGATTTATTGACTGAACGCAGATTGATACCACGTCTTAAGGGTTTGGAGGATAGTTCGCGCTACTGGTCGGTTGCGATGACTATTGAGCATCTAGTAATAGTTGGCGGCGGCATCACGCAAGTAATTGTTGACTTGTCTAAAAATGGTGGCAGCAAACGACCACCTCGCGGAACCGCAGACGTCAAGCCTAATCCGGATGTTGATGCTCAAAAAATCATAAACAAGTTCAAACAGATGTCAGATACCTTTATAGCTGAAATGAAACCACTAAATGTAGGTGCATTTCCATCAGCCACTTTCCCACACCCGTGGTTTGGTCAATTGAATGCCCATGGTTGGCTAACCTTAGCCGGAATGCATCAAAGAATCCATCGCAAGCAAATCGAGAAAATTATTTCCCTTCTCTAAACCTTGGCAAAAACTGCAAGGCATGGGGCTTTGGATGCTGTATGATTTAAGTCATGTTTGGTCTACTTATCAAACGCTCAAGGTTTATGATGACGTCTCACTGGACCCAGGAACTTGCATTAGACCAGCCAGTAATGGATTGTGTCACGGGATCTACACTTAATCCGCGTAACGACACTCGATCATATGCATTGATATAAAAGAGTTTTCTGGAATTCATAGATATCACAGGAGTTTTTCGCGCGCTAAACGATTCTCCGCCCAAAAATCTGCCATCCTGTAAGGAAAAAATGCCGATTTTTTGCGACTCTTTTAATGTGACTCTATCATCCATGAGCCATGTAATCTCTGTGTAATCGTCACCTTGTATCTTGCACATCAACGTGCCTGTCTCAAGATCGTAAAAGTGTATAGCATGTTTGTCGTCGGTGAGAGCGATGCGCTTGCCGTCTGTAGCAAACTCCATTTTTGTATAAGCTCTTTGTGGCAATGGGATCGAGTAAATCTCTTTTTCCCCTTTCAAATCAATCACTCTAAGCTTATCGTCTTGATATGCAATTTGACTACCATCAACTGTGCATGCAAAGCCAGGCTTCGCCTTTATGATCTGGGAATATTTCACATCACCTTTGTCGAGATCAATTATTTTTAGCAGGCTTGATTGGGGTGCGGTCGTGACGGTGCCCTTTAAAGTCGGTTCGATCAGGATAAGGTGATGTCCGCGCGGTAGATAAGCATATGCCTGATTTAAGTCGGCATCAAAAACAATTTTACCTGTCCTGGCGTCAACGACCCTTTCGTGCTTCACAAATGGTTGATTGTCCTCAAAATAATGCATTTGCTTTTGAGCTGGTAAAAATCGCTTATTTTTTACCGAGTACAATTGTGAGCCTGGTCCTAGGCAACTCAGTGTGTCGTTGTCGATCCAATATGGACCAAATCCTCTGATGCGGCCGACAATCGCGTAATTGCGAGCGTTGAGGATAAAAGTATGGCCCCGCGGATTGATTATCGGATCTATCTTATCGAATGCGCGATCTAATATTTGGACTAGAGGACGATGAGACAAACTCTCCTCCCACTGCCTGCTCAGGTCGCTTCTGTATTCGACTGCAATGTATTTGTTGTCTGGAGAGAATACCGGTGTGTCAGACCATTGGTCAGGAGTCAATTTGTCAGACAGGGGATTGTTGATCTGATAGGAGAGCAGACCTAGTGTGGTTACGATCAAAATAGCAAAGACGATTATGATTTTTGTCATGCGCACCTGCCACGTCAACCTGGTTCTATTATGCATTTTTCTAGGTTAAGCATGCATAAGCAGTGGGAGAAAGGCCATTAGATTTTATGTTTTGCCCGTCCACTGGGGCATAATCAATATGAGCACAGCAAAGGTACAGGGGAAAAGGCGGAGATATGCGCAACCACACATCCGTATCACAGATCGTCAGCCTCTTAGCGATTTCGCTTAGCTTGGCGCTCAGCGATGTGCCTGCTTTCGCGGCCGAGCATATTCATTCTCTCATAGCCAAATACGTGTCCTGGGGCGTCGATGAGTATGAGTTGTATGGCCTTACTCGCGACGATATCGCTAAGCGCTACAAAGGCGTTCTGGAACTCGATCCCGGTGGTGACGTGGTGCATTTTGCCGGACTACGTAAACCTTGCCTGGGGCAGCCCTCATTTGTCGTGACTTTTGCGGATGGCAAGATCATCAAGGTCAAAAGGTTGTTTATTGATGGCGCTGGTTGCAAGATCTGGGGGCCGCTGTTGACGAGTAAGAGGGATGCGTTAAGGTTTTCGGTGGATGGTTTAAAGGAAATGGAGGCGCGCAGCCCCAAGGATGAGGCGCGGCTCAAAGAGGCACAACGGTTGTTGGCGGGTGGCAAGTGACGTGGCAATCTCACCTCAAGGCGCTTCGCATGATGTTTTGCAAATTAAGCCCTTTATTGATTGTGGCCGTCACAATTTTTTTTGAATATGCCGCATTTTCTTATTTCAAACCGATCAACTGGGATTATATGGGTGTGCGTATGACTAGAGATCTCGCGGTTGGAGAGGAGACTAAGACTCAAGATTTGATGCAAGTTCAGCTCAATGCTCCATTAGGATTTCCCATCTATGGCACAAATATCAAATCTGTAGAAACTGCCTGTATGAGGCGTGCACTTCGCCCGCTCAAAAAGGGAGAATTGGTATTTTATAAAGATCTTTCAACAAGAAATACGCTGCTATCACCGCCTTCCCCCGAATCGGCTGCTGATGGTTGTATAGAGTTCAACCCCTACGATCCTGCTAATACAGGCATCACACAATTAAATGAGCGCCACCCTAATTAGGCAGCGCTCATACGATATGCTTTGATTGACTAACTTAGCGCCAACCGTGATGGCGTCCATGGTGGCGTCTAGCGCGATAGTGATGCCGCTTGTTGCGATGCCCACGGTGTCTGCGATATCCGCGATTGTTGCGATTAAACGCGGCGCGGTTGATTTCTTGCTGCATTTCCCATTGGTTCATGCCGTGCCTAGCCTGGGCTTCTTGTGGCACCGCGATATCAAAAGCCGCAACGACGGCCAGGGCAGCAACGCCTGCCGCTAGTAATTTTTTGAAAGATTGCATGACGCGATTTCCTTTCTGAGATTGTTTAAACGGACAAAAGCTATGGACTGTTGGATCGAGGCAAAGTTCCGCGGGTTGAGTACACAAACCATTCAAATCAAAGAAAGTTTAATACCTCTTGCAAGACCTCGCCGCTGCAATCACTACCATCAGGGCTCTTCTGCTCAAAAAATCGTGCGTTGAAGCCATCTTTCAAAAAGCCCTCTTGGTATACAATCCGGACATATTGCCTTTCTTTGAGATCGCTGTTGCCGATCAGAGCAAAGCGGACTTTTTGTCGTGCACTGGCAATCTCTTCCGGACTGGCTTCAAATACATCCATTGTTTGGTCATCTTTCTCAAGAGATGTCTCGGCTTTTTTGATAGATCTAAAATAATTACTGCCAAAACTCTGGATGGTGCCGCGAAACAAGTCACTTTGATTGATAGCTACTTTGCTGCATTGTCGAGCGCTACCGCAGGTACCTGCGATAAAGATCTTTGCGGTATCAATCTTGTATCGACGCATGGCCTCTTGCGCCGCAAGTACTGCCAGACCCGCTCTCTTGGGCGGAGGGGTGTCGTTTCCAGCATTTTGAGGGCAGATATAAATAAATCCATTCTGATTTAAAACCTGGGGCCATCCGGATGGCAAATCCACGTATCGATCGGTTGTGTCTAGGTAGACGATAAGTCCATAATCGCCCTTGCAAGGTTTGTCTTTGGGGACACTGATAAAAAATCTTGCCTGGCTTTGATTTATTTTGTAGTCGACATATTTGCTTTGATGAGCCGGCGGAGGGATTGGGCTTTTTATGCTAATGATGGACTCCGTGCCAAGATAGCGGATTGCATAAGTACAGTCGTATTTAATGGCTTGTTCAAAATATTGTCGGGCGATCTGGTCATGATTTTTGTCTTTGATCTCATTCCTATATATCAAGCCGAGGTAGTAGTTGGCATCGGCATTTTCTGGTCTCAATTCCAGACTGCGTTTGAATAGTTTTATTGCCTCAGGGATATTTCTTTTGCCATTTGGTGTTCCATCTAAATATTGCCTGCCTAAATTGACGCAGGCCATCCAACATCCATTGGCTACACCTTTTTTAAGCAGCGCGTCGCAGCGCTCGGGTTGTTTTGGACCGCCGTAACCAAATCGGCACATATTTTGCAAATTGTTGCAGGCGTGTGGGTTATTGAGTTGCGCTGCCTTTTCGTAGCAGGCACGTGCTTTGACAAGATCCTTTTGGACTCCTTGGCCGTTTTCGTAACGCAATCCCAGATTGTATTGGCTGGCGGAAATGGCATCTACTCGTCCGTTGGCTTGGGGTTGCGTAGCCGAGCGCGAGTCAAAAGCAAAACTTTTTTCGTAGTCTTGCTGGACGCCATCTCCCTCACCGTATATATCGGCCAGTTCATTGAGAGCTGGTGGATAGTTGCGTTCGGCCGCACGACTGAGCCATTTTATTGATTCTTTTATGTCTTTAAATACGCATATGCCACTTCTATATGCATGTCCTAGCCTATTCTCAGCTTCTGCCACATTTTGCTCGGCAAGAGCATGTAAGGTTTGTAGGCAGGTCTCGCATTCTTTCTCTCCTCCGATGCCATACATTTGCATTTCGGCCAAGAGGAGCATAGAGTCTAGATCGGCTTGATTGGCTGATTGTTGGGCTAACGTGCGGGCTCTTTTGAGATCTTTTGGCAAAACGTCGCCATCATATAAAAGGTGCGCTAGCGTCAAACGAGCTTCTCTCAGCCCAGCGTCACCTGCTTGCTTTAGGTATTTGGTGGCATCAGCAGGATTTTTTTTGACGTACGCGCTCATCATAGCCAGACCATATAAATTGTATGGCGCCTTCTGTTTGCTCAATTTTGCATAAAGAGCAACATTTTTTTTGTCCTTTGGATTGTCGCTGCTCATCGCCAGATGTAGCATGGCTGGTGCGTAGCCTTTGGTAATTTGTGCGGCCCATATTTTCAAAGCAAGAGGGCGGTTTTTTGCAAGGATACGGCCATCAAAATATAGACTTGCCAATGCGTCTTCGCATTGCTGGTCTCCACTGCTGGCGCCGCTTTTTAGGGCCTCAGCGTATTGAGCGTATTGCTTATTTTTCAAAAAACTTTGGGCGGTAATGTTTGATGATCTTGGCGGAGACATTTGCGGAACTGCAATCGCCGCCAAGACAGTTGGTAAAATGCTCAAAAGCATTGCACTACCAAGCCGGACAAATTTGTGTCCTAATTGCCATTGTGACATTAGCAACTGCCTTTATATGGGACTCTTTTTGTCCTATACCCGGTCTTGCATAGTTGTCGATCTATGCATCTCGCAGCCCTCTATACAAAGCATCCAGCACAGCCCTCAGCAAAGGCTCTCGGTCTTGGTCTATGTACTCCACCACCATTGCCGGATAGTGAAATCCAATCGTGGCATTAAAGAGCAACTGCACTATCTCTGCCGCATCGCCCTGGAGTAACCCTCCGTCAATCGCCTCTTTCACCAGCATCATGAGCTGTCTATCCATCGATTGGAGGTGCTGACAGACAAAGACCTTTTGCCGCACAGCCAAAAAATTAAATGCCCGATACAACTCCGGATCACAGCGCACCTTTTCGCATTTAGTCTTGTGCAGGGTCACAAACCAATCGGTGATGCGTTCTAGTGGTGTGCCGCGGGCGCCGGGCTGGCAAAAACGCTCTAGTTTTGCGTCCAAGTCTCGGATAAAACGCTCACTCACTGCGTCAAACAGTGCAGCCTTGTCGGCAAAGTGCGCATACAGGGCGGCATGAGTGACGCCCAGGTCTTTTGCTATGTCGCTGAGGCGGACCTTTTCGTAGCCAAACTTGCGCATGCGCTCCATGGTGCATTCTATGGCGCGGTCTTTTATTTGTTCGGCAGTAAGGCCAGTTTTGGGCATCTGTAAGGTCTCCTCAAATATATCTTACAAAACTTGCCAAATGTAAGGAAGGGGTGATATGCTTACAAATGACAAATTTTGTAATTTGTTAAAAGTTTACGGCATGAGATTCGCTCAGGCCACCAGTGCGATCAGATCAGTACAAAGGAGCATTCAGACAATGAAAATTTCCAACAACACCATCCTCATCACAGGTGGCACCAGCGGCATTGGTCGCGGCCTAGCCGAGGCCTTGCACAAAAAGGGCAATAAAGTCGTCATTGCCGGCCGCCGCAAGCAACTGATCGATGAGATCGTCGCAGCCAATCCTGGCATGGAAGGCATCGTCCTGGACGTCACCGATCAGAGCAAGATTGCGAGCTTTACTGCGGATGTCCTCAAAAAGTATCCTGACCTCAACGTGCTCATCAACAATGCCGGGATGGCTCGCATGGAAGACTGGAAGGCCGACAAGGTCGACATGCGCGAAGTAACGGAAACCATCACCACCAACATCACCGCTGTCTTGGGGCTAACTCAGGCTTTCATGCCGCATCTCAAAAAGCAAAAGGATGCAGCCATGATCACTACGACTTCGGGTCTGGCCTTTGTGCCCCTGGCTGGCGGGCCGACTTATAGTGCGACTAAGGCTTTCTTGCATTCGTGGTTGCAGAGCGTGCGTCAGCAGCTTAAAGGCACGAGCGTGGAGATTCTCGAGTTGGCTCCGCCTTATGTGCAGACAGAGCTCGGTGGTGAGGCGCAAAAGAAAGACCCGCGTGCCATGCCGCTGGATGAGTATGTAAGCGAAGTCATGCAGATCCTCGAATCGGGCAATACCGCTCGGGGCGAGATTCTCGTCGAACGCGTTAAGCCTTTGCGTGATGCAGAAGGCAATGGCTCATATGATCAAGTGTTTGAGCAGTTGAATGGCATGGAATTTGCGATGGTCTAAATTTCTGACAGATTTTTCGGCAGCTTTCTCACTTATTAGAACGGTTTGATCTCCATTTTGTGGTGGAACAAACTCTTTCTAAAGGTCAGGGAGCTGCCGAAATGCTGATGCCACCATTCACTCTCGAAACCGCCATTGCCAAAGTGCGTGCAGCTGAGGATGCTTGGAATAGTCGCGATCCGCAGCGGGTAAGTCAGGCCTATACGCTGGATAGTCGATGGCGCAATCGATCGGAGTTTTTTACTGGGCGATCGGAAATTGTGCAGTTTTTGACGCGCAAATGGGAGCGTGAGCTGGAGTATCGATTGATCAAAGAGATCTGGGCTTTTGGTGAAAGCCGGATAGCGGTGCGCTTTGCTTACGAATGGCACGATCAATCTGGCGCGTGGTTTCGGTCGTATGGTAATGAAAATTGGGAATTTGCTGCTGATGGTTTGATGGCGGTGCGGCACGCCTCCATCAATGATGTGGCGATCGATGAGAGTGAGAGGAAATTTTTGTGGGATTTAGCCGGAGTGAGACCGGATGGCCATGCGGAGCTGAGTGAGTTGGGACTGTAGTGCGCTCGATTTTTGCTCCCCACATCATCCCCAAATTATTGTGCGCATTCACCAGCTTTTCGAATCACACTCTCGAGGATCTGAACCATTTGCAAAATCTCCAGAAGGCTGCCTGGTTCGCATGGCATATACATCATCCGCCCATCATTTCTCTCAAATCCGAACCATCGACCATCTATCAAGCACTCAAAACAGACATTGTGGCCATTGTCCCGCAATTTTGAATGCACCTTGCAAGGCATAGTTGGATTTGCATCGACCGCTTGTCCTTCAGACCATTTGTAATCTTTGACGTCTTTATGCTCGATCGTGCAGTTAGGCTCTGTAGTCATCTTTGAGTCATTTTGCGGCCAAATCGCCTGTCGCGTGGTGACCAGGTGCCAGTCATTTGGGCCGGAGTACCATGCCCATATCGGCAACTCAGTCTCAGGTTCAAGTCGCTCGCCGGCCGTGCGCTCAAGTAAATAGGCACGCGTATCTTCATCCCAGTTTTCCAGTAGGCGCGTGTGAATTGCCCAACTGTATGTACCTCTTTCCAATTTTTGTTTGGTACTAAGATATAAATGTTTGGCCGAACCAGGCGGAGCCTCAATCGGAGGCAACTTAGGATCGTAAGCAATCGCACGATATTCTTCGTAGTATTTGTTAGGTTTTGGCAGCAAAAATGTTGGATAAGGCGCAAGTCTGCGCACCATTTCATGCATGACGTAATTCAGGACGGCCAGGCTACGCATGGTGCGCATCCTATGGATGACCGTGACCGCAAAAACCGCCACCAGATAAGTCGTGACGACCGCGCCCATGATGCTAAAGATGATATCGCCGGTTTCGTTTGCCATTATCCAATGATACTTTATACCCCAAAAATGCTAAATGTTAGCAATATTTGCGTTTATCTCACTGGCGATAAAGGCATGTGCCACAAGGGATTTTGGGAGGGAGAAATTATTTGGATGGTTGGTGGCACCGTGGAGAGTACCTTTCAGGGCTCAAAAACAATGAAGATGTTGGTAATTTAGCCAAAATGGCGACTTTTTACTAAGGCCAAAAAATCACTCGGCCGCACCCCGATCTGAGGCACGGCCGAACGATATTTGTTGATTGTTTCGTCAAAAATCCAACGCAATCGCGCTCAAGCTTTAGACTACGCCTTGAGCGCACCCTTCACTGCATCTACCAAGCGTGCATCATCTGCGGTGACATCCGGAGCAAAACGAGCGATCACTTTCCCGTCTTTACCAACGAGAAACTTCTCAAAATTCCACAAGATTTCACTCTTATCTGCTCGCTCCACACCATAACCCTTCAATTTTTCTCTCATAGGTCCCTCGCCGATTGCATCCGGCTGCTGGGCAATCAAAGCGCTATAAAGGGGATGGCGGTCGCCACCAAGGACGGTGATCTTTGAAAACAGTGGAAAATGCACATCATAATTTGTCGAGCAAAACGACGCGATCTCGCTCTCGGAGCCAGGCTCTTGCCCTTTAAAATCATTGCAAGGAAAACCGAGTATCTCTAAGCCTTCACCCTTGTGAGCCTGATACAGCTTTTCGAGCCCTTCGTATTGTGGCGTCAAACCACATTTGCTGGCAACGTTGACGATGAGCAAAACCTTGCCCTTGTAATCGTTGAGTGTTGCCGCATCGCCGGCGATGGTTTTTAGGGGGATGTCGTACATATTTGCAGTGCTTGATGTCATGATATTAGTCTCTATCCTCTTATATGTGCCGCAACCGAGCGGCTAAGCAGATTATATCCATTTCGCGCTTTGCGTTTGGCACATGGACATAATGTAAAATATTTGGTCACTGAGTCTAGATTACATAGCCATGGATGATCAAATGAGCCAAAAATTTGTCGGATACGCCGCAGAAGCCCTCGGCGCTCCATTTGTCAAAAAAGAGTTTGAAGTAGGCGAACTCGACCCTGAGTATGTCGAGATTGATATTAAATACGGTGGCGTGTGCCACTCAGATCTTTCGATGTGGAAAAATGAATGGGGCATCTCACAGTACCCGTTTATCGGCGGCCACGAAGCCGTTGGCACCATCACCAAGGTGGGGGCTCAGGTCGACAATCTCGTAGTCGGACAAACAGTCGGCGTAGGTTGGGTAGTCGAGAGCTGCATGGACTGCCTCCAATGCCTTAGCGGCCATCACAACCTGTGCGCCAAAGCCCAACCCACTATCGTCCATCACCATGGCGGTTTTGCCAACAAACTCCGCGCCCATAAAAACTGGACTATCACCATACCTGATGGCATGGATCCAGCTATTGCCGGGCCGTTGATGTGCGGAGGAGTTACTGTATTTGCACCTCTCCTTGAGTACCGCATTAGTCCTGTTGATAAGATAGGAGTAGTCGGCATCGGCGGTCTTGGTCATATGGCGCTCAAGTTTGCGCGTGCCTGGGGCTGTGAAGTTACAGCCTTTACCTCCAGCCCTTCCAAATTTGACGAAGCAAAGCGCCTTGGTGCGCACAAAGTCATCAGCTCCAAAGACGCTGAGGCCATGGGGCAGGCTAAAGGCACCTTTGACCTCATACTTGTGACTGCCAGCGCCTCTCTCGATTGGGACCTTTTGATCTCATGTCTTGCTCCTCAGGGGCGGTTGCACATATTAGGCGGGATCTCTGAACCCATCAAGGTTTCTGTGACGCCTATGATATTTGGCAACAATGCAGTCTCGGCATCACCGGTAGGGTCGCCTTATGCCATTTCCAAGATGCTAGAGTTTGCCGTGCGTCATGGTATAGCACCACAGGTGGAGTCATTTAAGATGAGTGAGATCAATGAGGCCTTTGCTCGTCTCGAATCTGGCAAAGCACGTTATCGTATTGTCTTAGAAGCCGATTTTTGATGGGCCTTTAATCATCCAGCATATTGCGTGCGTTGATAGTGCCAGGGCGCGTGAAAATGTGGTGAGGTTTTGGGCATATCAATTAACATGACCAAGATCGGTACTATAAAAAACGGATTATGCGCGCTATTTGCCACGATGGCGCTGAGCAGCTGTGCGTCCCAGCCTGTAGATACACTCAAAAAGATGTCAGAGCGTTTGGTGTTGTCTCCCGGTATCCTACAAGGGATCGCGGCTCAGACGCATAGCCAGCCTGACACCTATATCATCGATAATCCCGACCTCGACCCTCGTTCAGTTGATTTGCGTCGTGATTTTATCCGGCTCAATAAGGTCTTTCGCCTTTTGGGCTTTGACAATGCAATTATCGGGTTTATGCACCGATATCTCGACATTCGAGCCGATTACATAGTGTCGCCAGCGATGTGTGCCGCTAGACATCAGACATTTTTGGGCCGTATCGGTGATGATCCTCTGTCGAGTTACAACGGCGTCAAATTTGTCATCCCGAGCAAGGATGATTATGCGCAGCTGGCGGAGCTACGCGCTATGTTGCCTCGAGACAGCAAGGTCAATGTCTATGTGATGGGCAAACACGAGTTTGCGCTTTTTAGCGAGCTGTCAGGGAGTCAGTTTTGCCATCTGGTCGGCCTAAACAGCAATTTTTCAGACCAGCAAAATGCGACTTTATTGATGCCCGAGCCAGGTGAAATGGCCGAGGACGATGCGGCAGCTGATGGCGAGACCAAAATGAGTGAGGATGCCGAGAGTGAGGCAGAAGAAGAAGACTCCGAATCGGAAATAACCAAAAAGTATCCGCTTGATCACATCAGGACTTTTTATGGTCTGCCAGCTGGTTACCTCACCGAAACGGCGCTCGACCGATTTGTCAACAAATGGTCAGATTTGTGCGGGCTGGATGTCCTCGGTGGCGACCGCAAAAAATTGGTAGCATCGATTGGCAAGCCCGAGGTCGATATGCGCGCGCTTGCCGAGGATATTGCATTGCTCTGTCCGCAGCGACTGGGCATCACTAGCAAAATGTCGCCAGCCCAAAGACAGGTGGCCATAAAGACGCTGGCAGCAAAGTTGAGTCAAAGTAAAATGGTTGATTTGAGCTGGCAATGATAATGGCCGATTTGAGGAACTGAGGAGATTTTATGGGAAGAATGGTGAGTGTACCTTTGGCGTCAGTAGCCCGGATCAATTGAAATATCTGAGTGGGCTGTCAAGGTCTGACCTAACGGCTTGCTGGAGCGTTTGGAGCTCATTTACGCGTTTGGCAAGTGCTTCAGCTTTGTCTGGCCGTCCAATCGATCGCCAAGCGTAGATAATGTCACGTGATGGCCAATAAGATATGGATGTGGTCAATTGTGCTCGCTCAAGCCACTCTGTAGCCAGTGCATCTTCACCGACTTTGTGAGCCATCATGGCCGCTTCGCTCATAAGATGTGGGGGGAGCTCCGGGAGCTCTGTGTGCATTATCATCACATAGCTTTTTGCCAGATCGAGTTTTTTGAGATCAAGACAGGCCTGGATAGCTAAAAAATAGGCGTCAGATGGTGTGCTGTCTGGTGGCACGCAGCCCATCCTGCGTCCCAAATCTTTATCGATCTTGCAATTTTCGATGTTGATGATTTTGTTTGCAATGTCGAGGATCATTACTTTATCATTTTGTTTTTGCGCCCATCTTAACTGCTCCCTCAAGCATTTTAAGGTATTTCGTCCATAAGGTACTTTTGAGCTATTTGCTCGATATAAGGCTTTGAGTATATTAATGTCGTGAGTCTGATTCCATTTTACATATTGTTCTTTTTGATAATTTTCTTGTTGTTGATATTCTATTCTGAGCTCGTTTATATCAAAAATGGGCGCTTCGGTTTTATTATTGCTTGCTGCCAATCTGCGTTTGACCTGGTTTACGTTACACTCGCCTGAGGTGGACGCAATTTCAAAATCGGTTTGATGTTTTTGCAATATCGCCTCTGCAAAGTCGAGCTCCCTTTGGGCTTCTTGCAGATTATTTTGTGTGATCAATAGATCTGCCATGTTGATATGTAGATTGGCGATGATAACGCTGTCGGGGTTTAGTTGTGTTTGAGCGGCTTTGAGTAATTTACGTACCAAAATCTCTCTCATGTCAAGCGTGTTTTTGTTTGTGATACCGCTGGTGGAGCGATTTGCCCAATAATACAGAGTGCGCAAATTTGAACCGCAATACAAGACTCGCAGGCTTGATTGTGCAAGCTTGTCGATTGCTGCTATAGCCAGAGCTTTATCACCTATTGACACTGCGTAGTCAAATTGTGATCTCATCAGCATCGCGTAATCATAGCCATGCACGCCACTGAAAGCTAGGACCTTGGATTGTAGTAGGTCGAGGATCCTGTCGACATATTGAGGATGACCTTTGCTGATAAATTTTTGCAGTAAGGCTGTTGGCAGTCTGTTATATGGTTGGTCATAGGGGAGCATAGGATCAAATCTAACGGTACAAACGTCCAGGCCTTTCGCAAATGATTTGAACGCTCTTTCTGGATCATTTGCATCTATTGCTTGCTCTGCCGAAGTCAGAGCTTTGGAGAAAACATAAGTAACATATTGATGGTTGCTAGGGTCTGGACGCATCATCTGCAGATCTAGGATGGCTTGATCGATTATTTGTTTGGAATACAACATCTCCAGCTTATATTTTGCGAAGTTTGGATTTGCATAATACTGACTGAATTTATTCCAGACATTTAGCTTGCGAGGATATGTATCAGGTGTTTGCGCTATCAGCATATGCAAAAGCTCCACACGCTCTTGGAAGGTTTCTTGCTTGTAGTCTTGCTCCAGGTCTCTAAATAATAAGGCGTACGCCATGATCTTTGTGTCTACAGGTATTTGCTGGCATTTTTTCATATTTGTGCACGCAGCTCTCAGCATTGTGCGCTTTGCATCGCGATCTTTTGCGTAATTGCCCGACATCAATTGCAGCATGGCAAGCTGATCCAGATTGTCTAGCCGTTCTGCGATTTTCAGAGCTAGATCCAGGCTAAAGTTATCCAATGGGCGCTCTATGTCCATTTTAGTTATAGATAAAGCTTGCCAGGCGCCTTTATAGTTTTTTGCCTGGTAGAGTGACGCAGCTTTAAAATAACGCATCTCTCTCATATCATGTTGTACGTTGCCTTTCGGATTATTGGCAAACGCACTGATCATGAGGTCTGCAGTCTTTTGAACTTTGACAAAGTCGGCAGACTGGTAATAATGTCTGATCAGTCCGGCGCCCAGTGTCAGACAAGCGTTAGCTATTTCTATGGATACATGCGAATCCGAAGTTGGCGTCGCTTTTAGTGCATTTTGCAGTGCAATGTATGTTTGGTTTGTTTTGCCCAATTTAAAAGCAAGCTGCGCGTGCGCTAGATCCAACCGTATACCCAGCACTCTCTGTGCTGCTTTATCATCTGATGATAGGTTTGAGCTAGTAGTCCTGGTTTTGACTGTGTTTGCTCTACTGAGGATCAACGCTGCTCTTTCGGGCTCGTTTGCATCAGAGTAAATCAGGGCAGCACCGATCAATGCGTCCTGGATAGCCAGGTCTGGATTGATGTCCTTTGTGCTATTGTGCGAGATTGCATATTTATCAAAGTCTTGCCAAATATCTTGCTGTTTACTTTCCATGCAGCTAAGCATGGTGTCATCCAGGATCAAGAAAAACATATTGTTATCTGGTTTTTGTAGCGCTATTCGCTGTTTGAGTACCTGGAGGATTTGGCGCGCCTGATCGTATTGGCCACGATCGGCAAGCCTGCGAGCAATCTTTTGCAGTGTGCAAAAGATATTTTGCATGCCATTAGCTGGACGATGTGAAAACTGCGCAGCTGGCAAAGCCGCTAGAACCGTCTTGATATCGGAATCGATCTGATCTGTGGTGGCCGATTTGTTGCTCGTCAAGCGTAGGATCGCTGCGCTAGTCGCGGCCGTGTCAAATAGATCGCTGCCGGTTCTGGGTATGGGAAAGGTCAGCGCTGGTCGCTGCTGCTTGTCACTATCGCTGTTTTCTATGAGTGTTATCGTCTGCGCGATGTCGCTGAGAGTCGGATAAAAACTCGGCATTATCTCCGCGGCTTGCACCGCACCTGGTGGCAAATTGCTTGTAAATCTATTTTGCAGATCCTTTAGATCTGCCAACGCAATTTGCCGATCTCCCAGCATTGCCTTGATTTGGGCGGCTCTCAATGCCGCGTATGCAAAGGGCCTTATCATAGACAATGTCGTCATCTTTTGATTGTAGACACCTTGCTTGAGATAATAGTCTTGAGTAGATGCAAAGAGATCCAGTGCCGATTTGAGTTCATTTTGTGCACAGAGCGCGTCCGCACACCAAAATCGTTGCTGATAGTCAACAGTTTGATTTGTTGTTGGCATAATCAAAGTGGCCAGCTCCATCAACGTTTGACGCGCTTGAGGATTTTTTTGGAGATAAAAAGGTGAAAGATTGCGGCCTTGTAGTGAAGCTAATGCTTTTAAGATCTGGGTTTTGGCTATAAGACTTTGTCTTTGTTGTAGATCAGTATTGCTGCTGATTTTTGCAAGCAACCGCTTGCACAGATTTTCTCCTGTTTGAAAATCTTCAGTTAAAACGAAATAAGCCATGTCGTGATCAAAGCTGCGATCATAGCTTTCCCATTGCTGTGGTTGATAATTTTGGAGGAAATTGGCAAACTTGAGCGCCAATTTGATATCGCCGATCTCATTTGCCTGTGAATAGAGGCTTGCGATACTTCTCCAATCAAAATGTGGTGTCGGGCTCTTGAATTGCGTCCTTAGCCACCAGTTGTGTAGCTCCCTCGATGCCAGCAATTCGAGACTGGCACCGATGTAAGAACTACCTGTGTTGAGATCTCTATCCATGCCATCAAATGCGCAATATGAGTCCTGGCGTAGTAATCGATAAAATGTCATATCCAAGGAATTAGAGCGCGGGTCGATAACTCTCCTCGGTAAGGGAGTCGAGTTTATGGAGCCATTTGAATCCATCGACTGGATATTGACGACCGAGTCTTTTGCTCCGCCCAAAAGCTCAACAATTTCTATCCATGACTTTCCTTTGAGTGCGACTCCATCGATTGAGATCAGGTTGCCAAAGATTTCATTTTCGATTGGCAGTTTGAAGTAGTTGGATATGATAACGCCGTTGTTATCGTCCACTCTTACTTGGACTGCAGGATACCTGGGGATCTTGCTATTAGCCTCGAGCAAGCTGTTGAGAGTAGGTCTCTCTGCATCATCCGCTGAATCTATTTGAGCCCAAGCAACGCTCGAGCCCATCGGTAGCATAGAGGTGGCGAGCAAGCAGGCCAGTCCTGCTCTATACAGCCGATCTTTAAATATCACCTGCGACTCTCCTGCATTGGATTCTTTTCTGAGACGATCAAATCGCTGACAAAGTTCAATGCAGTGCTCCGCTCCATTACTTCTAGATAACCAGCAGGTATTTTGTAGACTACGGAGTGGTGAGGTGCATACTGAGTGGCTGCATATTGTTTGACTAGGTCGATCACAAAAGTCTTATCGATCGCACAGATTGCCGGATCGATGACTACATGTAGACTCTTGCCCCGATCTCGGTGGTTTTGGTATTGCACCATCCCTAGTGCCGTATTGCGATTTTGAGATAATTGCCAGGCTGGGTATATCTTGGCATATCTTTCATAATCGGAGCTGACATCGGCATATTGTTTAATCACGTCGGTATCTAATATGTCGTTTCTCGTTAGCATCGCTCGAACCAAGTTTTGCACATTGGTTTTGTTAAAATCAGCGGGTTTTAATTGATTGAGGCTGGGGGTTTTGGATTTTTTCCCGTCGAGAATGGCGCTGCATGCCAGGCAATTTTGTGCCAATTTTGGAAGGCCAATTGTCGAAAAAGCCCTTGCTGCCAGCATCATGTGGTAGCGCGCAGACTCAATCTCGCCCAGTTGGTGGTCGATGATTGCAATCAAGTACAGGCTTGCTGCTGTCTCGCGGGGGTTGCCTTGATCCTGATCCAGTCGAGCTCTCATAAACGATTGTTTGGCATCTTGATATTGCTTTAGCTGCACGAGCAAAACGGTTTTGAGCTTATTATCCTGATCGACCATTTTTAGATCCTGGATGGCCTCCACAGGTTGATCGTTATGTATATAGAGCCATGCGCGTTTTAAGCAATAAGATGATAATGCTTGCTTGTTGATTGGCTTTCGATGCTGCAAGCATTCGTCTATGGCAAGTGAATACTCAGCTATGGCTAAGTCAAATTGGTGATCTCTCTGGGCCCTGTCGGCGTTTAATCCGTGAGCATATCCGGCAATATTGAGTCCAAAGCCGCATCTAATATTATTTGTCAATTTTTCTTTTGGTATAGGCTGATCCCAAGGTGGTATGCCCGTCAAAATCTGGGTTATATCCTGAGATAGTGCAGAGCTGTCAATCTGAGTGGATCGACTGTTTGTCTTTGTTTGGGCCCAGGACGACCCTGTCGGCAGCGTGCTGACCAGCAATAAAGCAATAATACAGGATATGATCCGCATGTTTTGTCCGCCTGCATTGCCAATCAAATCATATTATCATGATGCCTTCAGCCCCGAGATTTTTCATGCAATTGCGCCACACTCTCACAATTTGCTTGCTCATCCTGACCATTGCCTCATTGGCGATTAGCCTCGCGGCTTATATCCCAGGCCTTTGGCTCTGCGATCTGGCCAGCCAATTGCGACTGGCATGGTTGTGGGCGCTCTTACCGATATCGACGATATTGGGCATTATCAAGGCAAAAAAATCATTTGCCATCTCTTTATTGGCCATGTTGATCGATGGACTGCCTGTCGCGCAGCTGTATCTGCCAGCGCTGCCGATTGCTGGCGCTCCTAGCAGAGTATTGACACTGCTCAATTACAATACCGAGTTTCAACATAATATTCGTCATGATCTTTTGGGCAGGCTCATCGCAGATCGCAAGCCAGACGTGGTTGCAATGGTCGAGATCAATGATGATTGGTTTCGCAGCGCCCTGCACTTTTTGCAAGAGTTCAAGTATCACAATTTTGAACCGGCCGGCGCGGGCATGGCATTTTTTAGCAAATACCCAATCACCGCATACCAGGTCAGATCATTTGGTCGCAGCCATCATCCACGCATTTTTATCACTCTGGATGTTGATGGGCAGGCAGTGGACATGGTGCTGGCGCACCCCACTACCCCTCGCAGCCAGGAGTGTTTTGATGAAAGAAATGCAGAGATTCTAGAGATGGCCAAAGAGATTGCATCACTCAAAAATCCCAGGATTTTGGTGGGCGATCTCAACTGCGGGCCATGGTCACATGCTTTAAATCCGTTGAGGGATGCAGGATTGAGGGATTCGCAGCAAGGCTTTGGACCGCAGGCGTCCTGGCCTGCGCGCACCGGGCGTGTGATGCCAGGGATGCCTATTCCACCCCTGATACCTATTGATCATGTTTTTGTCGATGGTAGATTTCGGGTCAAATCGCGTGTGGCTGGGCCAGCGATCAACTCCGACCATTTGCCTGTGACTGTGGTGTTGGAGTTGTAATTTAATCTAGCTGCTAAAACCAAAAGCAAAAAACGCAAATACAAATAGCAGCAGCAGAGCACCTTTCTTTTCGGTGTCTTTGTCAAAGAGCAGATATGCTGATAGCACCACCAGCAGTACCGACTCCAGCCTTGGTACCGCTGCCATTATTGTCAGATAACTTATCGCGATCAGGCCAGGCCATTTGATACCGCGTTTGAGCCCCTTAAACATGATCCAGGGGTACAAAAGCATGCCAATTTGACTCAGGTATTCACTGCCGCATACATAATGCGTGTGCCATCCCGTCTCATTAGCGCTTAAATAAATGTGGCCATTGGCCAGGTAATAAAATGGGATCATGATCAGCGCCACCCAGGTGGCGCAGTAGCTCAATATACGCAAGGCTCGATCAAATGGTCTTTCGGCAGGCGGAGTGGAGAAGTCTGCGAGAGTTGACATAGGTAGCTCCGATATAGATGGGAGTCTGGTAGTATGGTGGTACTTATGAGGATGGTCATGGCTTTGGTACAGGTTGTCGACAAGCTTTTCAAAACGCACGATGGGCGGATCGTAGTCGGGCAGGCACCAAATGCGCCAGCTATCCTCTGGTCCTTTGCTGCTGGTGTTGAGCGCTTTTCCCCTTTTGCGCCTCTACGTGCAATTGGTCGTTTTTTTGGCACAGTCATCGGGATCTATTGGGCACTGCTAGAAGTGTCTGATGGTGTCAATCTTTTTAGACGCATCATGGGTGGTTGCGTACTTTGCTGGCTGATTTGGCGAGCTGCATCAAAACCGATTGACGCCCGACACAAGTAGCTCCACGTAGCCCCAGGCAAAAAAGTACCAATACCATGCAGTGATCAGGATAGCGCCGACGCGTTCTGTTGGTTTATAAATAAAGATCATTGTGCCTAGCAAAAAGCTCACGCCTATCAAAGGTGAAATACCAGCAAATGGCATGTAGGAGCCAATATAGATGGTGAGCCATAGCAGTGTTGGGAGTTTTATCCCAAGGCGCGCCGCCGGTGCGATGAGTGCTGCGTTAAATGTGACTATGGCTAGGCCGATAATGAGCCACAGGCGAAACTCAAAAAGCGACATGCTCAGATAGGTTGAGCAATTGTGCAAGCACCGCATGTGGTAGATGATAATGAGCGGTAGCAAAGTAAGCCCCATTACCAACCAAAATGCGGATGCCACCTTTGATTTACTAGATCCACAATCTAATTGCATTGGCAAAAATCTTGAATATTTTTCTTGCATAGGACCTTCTGACACGGTGTTACTAAAATTTGTAAGGAAAGACTAAAGCTAGCAGTATTGACAGCACTAGTAACGCGTAGATAACAGCACCAATGGTGGATGTTTGTCGGTTGAGCTGGAGGTAAAAAAGACCGATCATGCATAGTTTGAGCGACCCGTTGGCTGAGGAGTCGGTTAATATCGCGTATGCTGGCATGGTCAGCCAAAATAGTGCAGGCCAGATGATATTGCGTGAGTTGCCATAGACTATAAAAACTGCATACGCTAAAACGGCAAAATTGCGCACATATATAAAAAACATGGAATGTAGTGTATTTGGCGTGATTGGATCAGTCTGTTCCGCTGCAAACATAAATATTGGCGGTGCTAAGAGGAGTACTAAATATGTGAGGTTATCGCCCAGAGGCATAGGGCTAGGATAAGGATTTACGGCGTGTGAGTATGTGGTTTTTGTTGGCTTGATCGTGACTGGAAATGTGTGGTTAGGCAGCATGAGTCTCCCTCGCTGATGGCGTGGTTGGGGCTTGCTCGGCTGTGCGGTTGGTGAGCAACACCTGGTGACGTTGTGCCATGATCGTCTATCCAGCTGTGCTCTGATAGCGTCCGATACATGGAGTGCGACTATCCAAAACCCTGGGATTTTTTGTCACAATCGTTGCGAGCCGATTATTTGTCTGCTAGCAAGGTGCCAAAAATATAGGTGCGGCTCCACTGCAAAAACATAGCAGAAAGTAAAAATGAGATAGCGAGCGGCAAGACGCATTTTACCGACTGTGAAATGTCCCCAAAAAACGTGTCCGCAAACGCTGTGAACAGTATCGATAGGCGTGCCCGGATTGCTAAATGCAATACGGGCCATTGCCACGACCGGTACTATAACCCAGAGCGAAAACCCCGCGCTGGCGATGGCTAGCGTAATAGCAAGCGTAGATGAGTCATCAATGATAGCCACGAATGTCATGCACAAAAGCGAACAGCAGAGCAATAGACTGGCTTGCTGTACGTGATACAGATACTGGTCAGGGTCTTGTAAGATCAAAAAGATGCCCGGCAGCATTGAGTAACCTCGCGTTACGTTATATTGATATATACCCCTGTCGGGCGGGCGCTATGCGCAAATCTGGCTTGTCTTGACATTCATTGCATATCATCCGACTTTTTGTACTTGTATTTGATGGCCGATTGCATGTCGCGGTCAGCGTCATCTTGCTTGCCCATGGCCTTGTAAATTTGAGCGCGCTGAAAATATGCGGCACCGTATTCGGGGTACATGTCTATGGCTTCTGAAAGATCTTTGATGGCTAGATCATATTGTTTGAGTTTGCCATATGAAATGCCGCGGCTGTAACGGGGATGTGTGCGTCCGCTATTGAGTTTGAGGGACTGGGTGCAGTCGGCGATTGAGTCTTCATATTTGCCAGCGCGCATTTTTGCGTTGCCGCGTGCGCAAAAATACATCTCGTTCTTGGGGTTGAGCTTGATTGCTTGATCATAGGCGGCAATAGACTGATCAAACATTTTGTGTTTGCGATAGTAGTGACCCAAGCAATAAAATATCTCTGGATCCTTGGGGTATATAAGCGCCCTGCGCTGCAAGTCTTTTGTAGCTGCTGGTAGATTGTCGAGAGATTCTAAAGTGTGACCGCGTCTATGATAGGCAAAATCGTTTTTGGGATCCAGAGACAAGCAGACGCTGTAGTCGCGATAGGCCTGTTTGTAATCATTCAGACACTCGTAACACTGACCGCGTATCTGGTAACTATGAGACATGCTAGGCGCAAAATAAATGGCCTTATCGAGATCGGCTATTGCATTGTAATATTTTTTATTTGCCATTTTTGCATAAGCGCTTGCCCAAAGCAATGCGGGATGATTTGGCATCCTTGAAAGAGCATTCTCGGCATCTTTTTCCAGCTCTTTCCAGTTGCAGAGATTAAAATCGAGGCCAGTTTTTAGGTACAAGAAATATGCAATATCTGGGTGTTTTTCGATTGCTGCATTGACAATCGCAAGAGCTGCCTCGCTCTGTTTTAGATTTCTCAAAATATATATCTGGTCGGCCATAGATCTCACAGAATCATTTTTGACCATCAAACCTTGCGCTGTTTTGAGAGCTTTGTTTGCCTCTGATTTCTTATTTGCAACAAGTAATAACCCGTATCTTCTTCGCCAATACAGAACATCACCGTCTTTATTTTTCTCTAGGTCCAAGCTTTTGATCGCGTCGCGCTTGGCCACTTGGTTGACTCCAAGCATGCTTGCAAGAGCCGACCTTTCTGCATAAGCGGATGCGGATTGAGGGGCAATATTTATTGCTAGATTAATGTATGTGAGGGCTTTGGCAAAATCCCCGAGGGACCTGTAAGAACAAGCCAAGTCTTCTAGAGCATTTGCATCATTAGGGCAGTCCATTAAGTACTGTGTGAGTATTGGGATGGCCTGTTTGTAGCGCATATTGCTTACGAGCTCGTGGCCTTCGTCTCCCATAGTCTTAGCGGGCGCTGCATGCACGCTCGCGCAGTTGGTGATCGCTGCAAGGGCGCAAGCCGCAAATGATCGAAAGGTCTTCGCATCGATTGCCTTCACATCATATCTCCTGATTTGATTGTGTTTGCATCAAGTTTGGCTTTAATTGCGTCCTCTTCAGCTTCTTCTAAGTTGCCTAAAGCTTTATTGACGACGGCGCGTTCACCAAATGCGGCGCCATAATACGGATAAAGCCTGATGGCTTCATCTAGATCTGACAAAGCTTTTTCGTATTGTTTGAGCCTGCTGTAGGCTGCTCCGCGGGTAAAGTACGGGTGCACCCTGCGGGGATTAAGTGTGAGCGATCTAGAACAATTAGCGATCGCGTTTTGGTATTGGTCGTTACTTAAATAGCTTGATCCTCGAGCGCAATAGAGTATTGCGTTTTTGGGATTGATATTTATAGCCTTGGTAAAGTCGCTGATGGCATTGCTGTAGTTTTTTTGTGTGCGATTAAAAAATCCTCGACAGGATATATAGTGCTCGTCATTTGGTGCGATGGCTACCGCCAAATCATAGTCGCCCAGCGCTGCTCCGTACTGGTGCAAGTTAGTTCTAATGTGGGCACGGCGGTGCCAGGCGTATGCATTCCTAGGCTCGAGATTGATGGCTGCTGTGTAGTCTTTGGCAGCGCCCTTGTCGTCGTGGAGTCTTTCTCGTGCCAGGCCGCGGGCGACATAGGCAGTCTCAAAATTTGGTTGTAGTTTGATGGCGCGGTCGTAGCTTTTGAGGGCTTCTGCTTTATTGTTAAGATCCCATGCGATATCTCCACGCCAGACCCATGCGATGGCATCGTGTGGTGCTCTGGTGAGATACCAATCAATTTCACTTAGAGCCTCGGTATTTTTATCGATGGCATGGAGTATTTTAGCGCGTGTCAGGTGAAATAGCGGAAGGTTTGGGTGTTGAGCGGTTAGATCGTTGATTTCTGTGAGGGCCAACTGATTTTGACCTTGATATCTGTGAATGGTGGTTTTTAAAATGGCATTGCTGGTGGTGTAATTGGCAGAGCATATCTGGAGGGCGCGATTGTATAAAGTCGCTTGCTCTGCGCGTTGTCCGGCATTGTCCAATGCGACTACGCGCAATATCAGCTGTAGTGGATCGTCGGCGTCGAGTTTTTCGTAGCGTAGTGCTTTTTGCGCATCGCGTTCGCAGAGCGTCTTGAGGCCAAGGTCTTTGGCTAGCAGAGACCTGTACTGGTATGCGGGTGAATATTGCGAATTGATGTTGATCGCGGCATTGAGATCGATGATGGCGCTTTTGAGGTTGCCCAGGGCCATTTGAATGGCTCCTCGGATCGTCAGGGCCTCATAGTCATTTGGAAAGGCTTGCACCCAAATGTTAGCGTTTTCGATAGCTTTGGGAAGATCGCGTTGGTTATAAGCAAACTTTACTTGTTTGCTGATCGTTGCCTTGTCTATAGTTTTGTTAGCTGGGCTCAAAGCGGGCGCCGCATGCACGCTCGCGCAGTTGGTGATTGCTGCAAGGGCGCAAGCCATGATTATGTAGGTGAGCCGCATGGGTCTTCCAATCGTGCGGGGCTAAGTAGGATGCCTGGACGCTTTGACCGATAAGGCTATTCTACCCATTTTGAGTGGGGTGATAGTCTCATTTTTTATTCAAAATTTCCCCTTTTAATCTTTGGCCGAGCATGTGGTCCGGATGCGCAGCCAGCAGCTTATTGAGGTCTGAGAGTGCATCCTCATTTTTACCTTGTATTCGATTGACGCAAGCACGCAGGTAATGCAGTCGCTCACAGTCTCGGCCGATACTTAGGGCCTTATCGATGTACCGGAGCGCCTGGCTCAACTCTCCCATCTCGAGACAGGCTTTTGCTCGTAAGACCATCCAATGCACCTGCTCGGTATCTGGGATATTATCTATTACTCTCTGAAAATGCAATTTTTTATCCTTCGTCTTGCCCGCGAGAGAAAGTAAGACGGCCCGATCGTATAGGTCGAGAGGATTTGCAGGATCAAAAGGCAAGTAAGGGAGTGCTTTTTGTGCATCGGCTTTGCTGCATTGGTTAAATCCGAGTTTATTTTCGTAAATCGATCTATATAAAAATGCTGTGCCGCATTCCCGCTCAAGTTTGATGGCCGCATCCAAATCCTCCAGGCTATTTTTGAGATTGCCCGCATCAAGCTGCATCGCGCCCCTCAATGCCAAAAACTCGGCATCACCAGGAAAGAGTTTAAAAAGCCAGTTAAAGCTTTTTATGGTATCGGTGCTGTAGCTTTCGTCCAATATCGCAATTTTTAGATTTTTGATTTGTAGGCTGCCATTGGTCTGGCTTTGCCAGAAAGGATCTATTTTGACGGGATTTTTGAATGTAAAAGGCCCAACCTTCTTTGGGATAAAAGGCATCCCATTTTCATCGTTTTCATATGGCCCTCCTTGTGCGCACGCCATGTCTATGCAGGCAAGTGCTATAAACAAAGTGATCGATGCGTACAGGCAGCGACGCCATTTCATGACTTCTCTGATAGCAATCGGCATTTTCTCATCCAATAAATAGACCGTCATTTTAATGTCTTTGCCCAGTTATGTCATGATAGTTTCATGACTCCGTACAGATTAGCTACACTTGCCGTGACGGTCGCTCTATTGGCGATCCAAGTGGTTGCGGCTGGATGGATCGCGGGGACTTGGGAGCTGCCGACGGTGTGGGTGTCGCTTGCGGCACAGGGCGTGGTGTGGCTGGTCGGCGTGCTCACCCTTGACGAAAACCTCCTTCGCGAGCGCGCCCGCCCCCGCGGCAAGGACAAAGATCCGTGGGCGACGGCGATCCTGAGTGTGTTGTGCGTGGTGATTTTTGTGGTGGCAGTCTTGGATGTCGCGCGATGGCATTGGCTGGCACCGTCGCCGGTGGTGTGTCTGATGGCGGTTGTGGTGCAGCTTTGTGGTTGGTTGGGGTTGGTGTGGACTATGCATACCAATTATTTCTTTTCGTCGGCGATCAGGTTGCAGCCCGATCGGGGACAGGTGGTGATCGATGCGGGGCCGTATGCTCGTATCAGGCATCCGGGGTATGCATTGACTTCGTTGGGATTTTTGGCGATGGGGCCGGCGATGGGCTCGTGGCTTGCGGTGTTGCCTGCGGTGTTGGTGGTGGCGGATCTGTTGTATCGGACATGCCTGGAGGAGCATATGCTGCGCGAAGGCTTGCCGGGTTATGCTGAATATGCGGCCAGGGTAAAATGGCGGTGGTTGCCGGGCGTGTGGTAGAGTCTATTGCTTTGCGCGGTTTATAAATTGTCTGACAAAGAGTTCCGGTCGCAGTATTTGAGTTCCGTAAAAATGTTTGAGTGGCAGTAGACTTTTTGTATCATAGGAGACTATGTAATCTGCGCTGCTTTCATAAGCTGCTGCCAAAAATTTGTTGTCAGAAACATTTATATCGTCGAGTCTACAGGTTTGATATGCTCCGGGGATGTAGAGCGCGATGGTGGCTAATGTGGTGACAAGGTCTTCGAGATGGGATGTAGGAATCTTTTTCTCGATCAATTTTGCGATGAGTTCCTCTAGCATTTGCGGTGACATCACTAGAGTAAAGCAGCCTGTTCTCCAGAGCTCCAGGATCATTGCTGGATAGCCGTCTTTGGTTTTACTGAGGTAGCCAGCCACAAATATATTGGTATCGACAATGACCTTCAGCATTGTCTCGATTTATTTATTTGCAGAGTTAATCTTGGCCCTTAACGAGTCAAACTCTGCCCAAATCTCGCGCTCTTGTAATGGCGGTCTAGCCATGGCGCGCTTAAGTCCCTTATCGATGATCTTTTTGGCCTGTTCTAGCGATTGATTCGAAGGCGCTATATCTTCGATCTCGTCTTCTAACAAAAGTAGATCGTCGATTTTGCATTGCAAATAATCGCAGAGCTTTGCCAGCGTCAGAAAGTCTACGCCTTTGCTGGCGCCTGTTTCGAGCGCGCTAATGGTCTTTTGGCTGAGCCCTGTGGCTAGGGCGACCTCACGCTGAGTGAGTTTGCCGCGCAATGCTCGGATGATTGCCAGATTAAAGCGAATTTGTTTCATAGAGCTTTTGACGTCGTATGAGTGTAATTATAAGTAGAAAGCGTTGTATTTTATCCTTTATACAACGTCAGCAAAGCGCTTGTCAACCGTGCCCGATCAATTTTCAAAGTGACTGCCAACCCATTCCGCGGCCTTTCCCCTCGCGCATAATGCAAAAGTCCTACAACCGGCTTGAGCATTGACGATGACCAAATTTATCACGCCCATTCCGCATTCCGCGCCCCAGCCAATGCCGTCTACAGGCAAGAGCCGCCGTGTCTTTGCAGGACCGCATGCTTTGGCGTTGACGACGCTGACCTTGCTGTTTGCCTTGCGGGTCTTTGGTCAGATCCTGGTTGCATTTTGGCATGTGCCTTACTTGCCGCCGATGGAGGATTGGATGTCCGGTTTGATGCCGTATTGGTTGCTGTTGCCGTGTCAGATAGCGCTATTGGTCTTAATGGGCACGATTTGCGTGCATGCGTGGCGAGGCCACGGGCGTTTTGCGCGCACTAGCGCTGCTATTGTTCAGCGCCTCAAAATCGGGGGCATCATTTATCTTGTCGCGGTCATCGCACGCTATGCGATTACCATGGCTCTTTATCCACAAATGCGCTGGCTTGGTGGGTGCATTCCGATAGTTTTTCATTTGGTGCTGGCGACTTTTGTGTTGACCCTTGCGCGGTATCACCGCAATCTTTTGGTGGCCAAATGATCATAGTCAACGATAAGCACTTGCGGCTCAACTCTACTATGGTAGCGCAAGTGGTGGCGCCGCGTAATACGCAGGATCTGATGCAGATCGTCTCTCAAAGCGAACGCATTGCGATTGCTGGAGGACGTCATTCGATGGGTGGGCAGCAGTTTTGTGCCGGCACGACGCTGGTTGATATGACGCAAATGAATCAGGTGATGCATTTTGATGAAGATGCCGGTTTGATCACGGTGCAATCAGGGATGATGTGGCCTGATCTGGTGGCGTATCTCAGGCGGACTCAGCGCTGGTCTATTCGGCAAAAGCAGACTGGTTGCGATGCTCTCACTATTGGCGGTGCTTTGTCGAGCAACGTGCATGGCCGGGGACTGGCTTTCAAGCATATTGTGGATGATATTAAAAATTTTACTATCATCACCCATGATGGGTGTCTGCGCCACTGTGACCGCCACCAAAATACTGAGCTCTTTCGCCTCGCTATTGGTGGCTATGGTATGTTTGGTGTGATAGTGACGGTGACATTGCGGCTGGTGCCGCGTGTTGTGCTGCGGCGCGATGTGTCTGTATCTTATGTACCGATCGATGATCTGCATAAGGCGATCATCCGTGGTGCTACTTATGGAGATTTTCAGTTTAATATCGATCATGATTCGCCGGATTTTTTGTGACGGGGCATTTTGAGTACTTATACGCCGGTGGATGCCCCTAAAACTCACGAAAATCCCCAAGATTTCCCCAAAAATCTAACACCCTGTTAAATTTTGCCGAAAAAACAGCCGGACAAGCCGAGCTGCCGCACTCCTGCTCAACAACCGCGCCCCTGCTACAACGAATTTAAAAACGCCACCAAATCTTCTTGCTCCTGCTTTGGCAATTTGGCATACGCCTCTTTTGACGGTTCCGACTGCCCACCATGCAGCATGATCGCATCATGCACTACACGCGTCCGCCCATCATGCATCAAAAACTTTTTAAACCTCAAACCCCACAGAGGAGTCGTCCGCCACTCCCCACCCTTGGCACCCTCCTGCGGGATCCCATCCGCCAATTTTTTCCCCATCTGATGCACCAAAAAATCCGAGTAAGGGTAGATCTTTTGATTAGAAAGCCCAGTCAGCTTCAAGTATTTTAGCGTCGGCAAAGGGCTCTCCGGATCGATGACGTAACCATTGGGCGCTGTTACCATCGAAGGTTGGTGACAAAACGCGCAATTGAGCTTTTCAAATTGTTTTTCGCCGCGCCGCACCTGATCGTTGATCGGCCCGCGCTTGGGCGGCGCCAAAAGCGCCTGAAAATAATTGAGTTTGACCAATATCTCTCCCTTGTCGTTGGGCCCGGGCGGGATGATCTGATAGACCTCCTTAGGAAAAATCCCAAACGACTGCGACGAATTTTCAGTCGCATTGAGATAGGTCGTCAGCCCCAGCTCGATATTCATCGCGCCGGTTGTAAAATTGAAGAGGTTGACGTTTTGATTTTTCCAGCCAAAGCGTCCCACCCGCGGTGCCTCGGTGTAGCGATCGACTGCAGAGATGGGGCGGCCGGCCATGGCCGGGTTTTCGATGTTTTGGCGTAGCGCGTTAGCGATGATATCGGTATCGGCGATGTTGTCGATGAGCCCGTCGCCAAATAGTGGTGGCGAATGCCGCGGCGAAATGATGTCCGCCTCCGGTGGTATCATGTCGGCTTCGACCTGGACGTCAAAGGGGAGCAGGTCGGGGTTTTCGGTAGTGATGGAGCGGCGCTGCAGACTGGGTCCGCCGCGCTCCAAAAAGAAATCAACATCTCTCTTGCCCAGCATCTCGATCACGTCGCACATCGGTTGCTTGGACTTGGGCGAGGTCGGGAGGCGTCGCGCAAAATTGACGATGCTGGTGCTCGAGTTGTCGCGCCCTTCGCCGCCGACGGCGTCGGAAGGTTGGCCGTGGCACTCAAAGCAGCTCTGGCCGTTAAAGAGCGGGCCGAGCCCTTCTTTTACGGTAAATTTTTTCTTGAAGAGCTCCTTGCCTTCATTAAAAGCCGCCAACTGCCGCGCGCTGAGCCCATCGATGGGTTGGCCGCGATTGTCGGTGGGGTCGACTGGCTTTTTGCTGCCGAGGATGCTGGAGCTACCGGAGCCACCGCCACCCGAGCCGGCCATAAAAGTCGGCACCGGCGCCTCGCGATAAGTCGACCAGATCACCTGGGCGACGACAATGACGGCAATCAGCGCGCAAAGCTGCACTGCTTTTCTCTTGAGAAAACCCATGATTAAGCCGCCTCTCGGTTAGCGAATGAAAGTATGATGGTAAATAAAAATCAGCACTACAGTTTTTTAGTAAATCAGCAAAGGTTCCGCTTGTCCATATCGATTTTTAGCATATCTCGCAATAACGCTCGTGCGACCAAAGGTAGTGCCCTGGCCGAAAGCCCGCTCGCTCTCTTTGTCATGACGATTTTTTTGTTTTTTATGATCTCCATGTTTTCGTTGCTTACGGGGTACGCCACATTGTATTTTGCGACACAGTCGGCGGCGCGGGAGGCAGGGGCGTCACAGACGAGCACGGCTGCTAGAGCTGCGGTGCAGAGGACGTGCGAGGCGATCATCGCGGGGCCGCTGGGGCAGTTTGGTGGCATTTCACCCAAGACATCGGCGGGTATGACGATCCGGGCATTTAGAGTGATCGATGGCGGCAATCCAGAGCCCATAGCGATCTCGGCGGGGGGCAATGTCGTCGTCGACCAGACGCGTTATTCGTACACGTACGTGATCGATTCGCGTTATTCTATTACGCCTGTTTTATTTCCCATAGCGTTTCCGGTGCAGGCGCAGTCTACGTGCGCTGTCGAGCATCCTGAGGGCATCGCTCTCTGATTTTATTTTTGGTGAAAAATGGTTGAAAGTTTGGTGAAAGGTTGCGGGGAATTATATCCTTATATATAGATGGTGGAGAAAAGTAGAGTTTGAAAACCTTGTCCCCGAGCCCCGCCAGAGGCAGGCGCAGTCGTGGTTCTCAGCTAGTTGAGCTGAGCGCCGGGCTTTTGGTGCTCATTCCTTTGTTTTTTGCCATCATCGACCTGATTGTTTTTTATCTTGCGGCTACTCTCAATGACAATGCGTGTCGTGATGCGGCCAGGGCGGCGTCGGTGGTGCAGCCGATCGCTGCGGATGCTGTAGGTGTCTTGCCTGACGCCAGTCCGATCAAGCAGCGGGCGGCGTCGGTAGTGACCAAGATGCAGCATCTCGACGGCTATATTATTGGGCCGCGGGTGGTGCAGGTGAGTTTGTCAAATGATTTCAAACGACCGTCCAATCTCTTGATCGGCGGCAACTACGAGGGTAGCGTGGAGGTGCGGACGCAGGTCGATTACAAGCTCCCAGCTTCGATCCCGGGAGTCTTGCCACAGCAGATGCCGATCAATTCGCAGCATTCTTTTCCTCTAACGGCTGTTATGCCACCCCAGGTCGTACCGTTATAAATAGACCTGGATGAGATTTGTGTTGTCAAAATGGGCAGATTGGGTTATCTTTGATAAATATCTAAGTTTGGGGCGGCACGGGATCTAGGTTTCGGCTGCGCTTACCTTTCGCCAAACTTGCGATGCCTGAGACTGATTTTGCCAATATTTTTTACCAGTGCCCGACATTTTTTCCTGTCCATTTTTTAGCAATAGGTTTGCAGCGTATGAAACAAAGTATGAGACAGACTGCGAGGACTAGATCGGGGAGTACCCTGATCTACGGCATCGCGGGTTTTATCGCAGTGGTGGTGTTGTTTGGGTATATCGCCCTCAACTACCAGCAGCTGTTTAGTTACCAAAAGCAGGCTCAGACGTCGATCGATGCTGCGGCCATAGCTGTAGCCAAGGACGTACAGCGAGTGACTGTGCTCGATCCGCGCGTGGGTCGGGTGGGTGTCGTCGATCAGTATGGGACGGCGGGTCTCGAGCAGAGACCGGTCTTATCTATCAATACTGTGATGGCGACGGTCAGACTCGATGCTATCGTTGCTCAGGAGCTCGGCAATACCACGATGCTGGCGGCAGCGACTCAGGATCTGGCTAGCGCCAAATCAGCCGCTCGCAATCTCGCCAATGCCATGCAGACCTATCTCACTGGCGGCAATGCCCAGGATGCCGATGGACGCACCATCACCGGTGCTAGCCTCCGTCAGGTTGCTGCCAATGCCTATAACTCCAACAATCGCCGCTCGTCGGCTGGCTATAAAAACCTCACCCCCAATGATTTCACTATAGAGATCGGTGATCTCCGCACTGTATTTGGTGCATCGGGCGTGACCAATACGCCCTGCCCCAATCCAGCCAGCATGGACGGCCTCAATGGCAATCCCGCTTTTGTAGCTCAAGTCAATGGCACCAGATACTATCGCGCCAAGGTAGAGATCCCCTCGCCTGCGGGTCCGATCATGCTGTCCAACCTCGCCGAGCAAGTGCGTCTCGTCGACAAGGGGCTCTTTGAAGGCCTCGCAGCAAACTCCTCTGTCATCCCTGCGGTGGTCAGATTGTCGGCTCGCGAGCAGGCCAATGCTATAGCTCCTCAGCCTGGTGCCAATGGCAAATTGCCCACTGGCATCGTCAATTCTGTAGCTTGTGCTCAGATGGGTGGCCCCAGATTGGCTGCGACTTCTGGTGTGTTGCGTATTGAGTTTCCGCAGGGGATGCCTCCTGTGGGCAGTCCTGCACCTTTTACCAACAATGCCGTCACTCCTCTCAACATCATGAATGCCTCTCAAGTCTCCAGCATCGGCCAGGGTGGTTCGAGTGCTCCTTGGGGCGGCAATGGTGGTTATTTCACTGCCAATGGTGGCGCTTTCCCGGGATCGGGTGGCATCACTCGTGCTGACTTTATGGGTCGCAGCTCCGACAATCCGTCGGTGTCTCTGTCGCTCTTTGTCTATGATTGGCTCCGCAACGAAGGCATCAAGCCCAACGTCGATTCGGTCGTCCGTGCTCTCCGCAATCTGGATATGCGCAACTCGCCGATCGGCCAAAACGTCGCGATCCTCCCGTCTCCTACCAAGGCGACCAGCGTGGCGGCGAGCTTTCTCGAGCAGCCGGTGTATGCTCAGCGTCCTCCGGTAGGCGATCCCAACAACGTGTATGGTGCCATCTTTACGCTGGTCGATGCCAATACGGCGATGGTGCCGGGCAGGGATCCGCGTTCGCTGGTCAATTTTAATGCCAATACCGCGCAGAGATATGTGGATCAGGCTTATACATTCAGGATGCAGAGCAGCGTGCCTCAGCAGCTTGCATGGGCAGCGCAGAGCACTACACTTGCGACTGGCATGGACGACAAGGGCAATGCCACTACCACTGATGGCAACCCTGTCGAAGACCTCTACGATCTCGAACGCGAACTCCTTGAAACGAAGCGCATCTCCAACGAGACCGATGTGGTGGCGCAGAGAGTATTGACCAAGTATCGTCCTCTGCTCGCTCAGGCTCAGGCCAAGCTCGCCAATGCGCAAGCCAATCTGACCCGTGCGCTGCAGCAGTCCAACAATGACAATGACGATGGTCAGGTGCGTTATTGGCAACAAGAAGTCGCTGCGGCTCAGGCCCTGGTCAACAAGTATCAGGCCGTGGTCGATCGTGCCACCACTGCCAGCAACAATGGCAAGATGGGTGTGCGCGTGACTGATACCATCACCAACAATTTGCTTTCGGTGACTGCAATGGGCACCAAAAAGATCAAGGCTGGTGATTTTCTCCTGGCTCGTGGCATTCCTTTCTTTAGTCCAAAGACTGTCGCAACCGAAGCAGCCATCGAAGGCGAAGGCCCCGTTCCCACCGGTCAGGTGTCCAACGCTCGTGGTTCCAAAAATTGGGTGGCTTCGGACATGTACATCGTGGGTGGTACCGTGCCGCCAAACATCAATATCGCGATGGACGATGTGACTGGTGTCATGCAGCCTGTGTTTGCGCAGAGCGTTTTGCCTTCGTCGCAAACCCGCAATTTTAGGATGATCGTGCGTGGTGACTCTGCTGCTGGTGATGGTGTGGTGCTGATCAGCACTGCAAACAATGGACCAAATGCTACCACCAATCCGCAGTCGATCCTGAGAGGGCAGCTCAACTATCAGGGGCTCAATATATATACGGAGCCTCCGACGAGGACCAATCCGTGTACGATCAACTGGTCGGTGATGGCGCGTAACAATGCCTATTCGACGCAGGCGGATTGCCGTAAGCCTCCAAAGGCGGGTGATCCTGAGTCCGAAGGCAACGTACTGGATTGTTCGCGTTCGCAAGGGCAGACCAATCCGGATGGTTCGGCCAAGGCTTGTGATTCCGAAGTGGCGCAGTGGCAATTTACGTCGCCTCTGCCAAATTGTCCGCCTCCGCCGATCCCGCCGGGTAATCCGCCAGGCGAATCGCACTAGATCGACGCAAGCTAAAGCAAATAGCAAAGACGAGATAGGACAATCAGCCGCGGCCCCGGTGCTGACGCATAGGGCCGCTCACTGATCATCAGGATCATTAAAAAGCATTGGAAATTTAGCCAAATACCTGCCACCCGATAAACCCTTGTCCCCCATGGCTTTAGATGCCCTGTGATAAATTTGGCCGGATTTCTAACCCCGACAATACTGCGTTTCGGGACGCGATTTTGCAATATTGGTTAGAAATATAGCCAAAATGGCACTTTTGCACTACGGCCCGAAACAAACACATACCCGCCTGACAAACGAGCCGCAAACCCAATCAGATACGCAAAATCCCCAAAAATCTCATGCAGGCACCACCTCTCGCACTTTCAAACACCCAACCACCCCAACACCAACCATCACAACCATTTGTGTATGATGTTTACCTGGAGATTTTCCAAAAAGACACCAAGCCGCCGCCCGCGAGGACTTGAAAACACATGTCGGCACAATCCAAGCAAGCAATCAGCGATTTCAAAAAGCGCCTTGCAGCCTTCAAAAGGCGCAAATTTACGCCATATGGCCATTCTAATAGATATGCCGTAGAGCTCGCACAGGCATTGCAAGGGCTCGAAGGCGCAGAGGATGACCCCAATGGTGCCATCACTGCCTTACTTGCTTTTTTTACAGCAGATCAAATCATCCTCAATCAATGCGACGACTCAAACGGCAGCATCGGAGATGTTTTTAGGACAAATGCAGCTGAGCTGTTTGTAAGGTTTGCCACCAAATGCGATGACAAGCAGTGGATTCTCGAGCAGCTATTGCCTCTGCTCAGTAACGAACCATTTGATTTTAGATGCATGCTATTCGAGCACATGGCCACTTTTATGCCGGAGCCGATCATGAGGCAGGCGGTAACGCGATTGTGGGAGCTCTTTGAGCTCAATGGGTGTAATGACTTGAGTTCGTTTATATTTGCGCTCGAGTATTTGGCATGGCAGCTCAAAGATCCGGCGCTGTTGATCGAGGTCATATCATGCAAAAATGCTACCCGCCGCACTGGGCATGATTTGCCTGTCGCCTATATCATCGACATCGCGCTTTTGTATTTTCAGTGCGACGATCTGGCCAACGCGCGCTCTTGGATCGAGCGCATCCCTGTCACGGAGTCATTTAAAAAGACAGAACGCGACACTCTCATGGCCGCGATCTACAGCAAGCTGGGTGACACCGAGGCGCTCACGCAAACCATGTGGCGGATGTATCGCGCCGACAGAGGGCTGAGTAGCCTAAATCAGCTGATCGCAGTCGTCGGCGAAAGCGAGCGCGAAGGCATCGTAGCGCAAGCGATCGCTGAGATTATGCGTGGTAAGGAGTTTGAAGGCGAGGACGCTCACTATTTGTTTGAGCTCGGCCGGATTGATGATGTGGAGCGATATATAGTCAATCATGCAAAAAATATCGAAGGTGATTTTTATTGGATCTTGCTTAATCTGATTGATGATTTAAAGCCGCACAACAAGCCCCTCGCGACTAGTGTCATGTACAGATCGCTCTTGGACTCAATTTTGGCGCGCGCCAAGTCGGTGACCTATCACCATGGTGTCAGCTATCTCAAAAAACTCGAAAACCTTTCCCCCACCATCGATGATTGGCAGGGTTTGCCGGATCATGCAGCCTATTTTGCGGCTTTACAGGCACAGCACAAGCAAAAGTCGAGTTTTTGGCGGCAGTATCAGGGGAAATAGCGGGGTGGGCCGTCTCCATAGGGGTAACTCCCATCGATTTCACCCCGTAAATCCCCACCCCACCATCTATTTCACCACCTGAAAACCAGTTAATATCGAGCAGTGCCATTTAACATGGTGGCATCGCATCCAGTCACAGCTCAATCGCCTCGAATCAACTACCAATGAAACCCTCTATCAACAAACGCGCACTAGTCATCAATCTAATCGAGCTGCTGGCGCTTGCGTTGTGTTGGGTATTCATAGCTGTCTCGTATAAGGTTTTGCTCCACGGATAGGTTCAGTGAGGTGTTAGATTGAAAATTTCCAAGATCAACCCCGAAATCTTTGAGCCTCTAGATTGCGTCATCTACCCTTTTGGCCGCAAAATCTGGCTTTTAGCAATTGTATTGCCGTCTCTATTAATTGCGGCTACCTATTCTAGTGGCTCTTTTTGGCTATCTTTGATGGCGGTCTTGTTCTATCCATTGGGATATCAGTGGAGCACCTCACAGCGATGGCTTGCTCAAGGTTTGCATGCAGTAGCTCCACAGTGGTCCCGATTTCTGATTGCTCAATGTTTGTGGCGTGGATTCAAGGTGTGCACGCTCTGTCTGTGCTTGTATTTTTTCTCTTACTGGTTGTTGATTGCTGCTTATTCGACCAATTTGTTTAGAGAGCCAGTCGCTAAAGCAGCTTTTTCAGCTATACACAGCGCAAATTGCAGAATGCTGATTGGTGACCGATCCAGCAAAACGCTGATGGAAAGAGCGCAGGCATATGCACGTATTGATAAATATGCGTTGGCGATCAGTGATTTGCAGACAATAATGGCGCGCAATCCCAATGATGTTGCGGCTCGTAATCTATTGGCTGAGATCTATATTGAGACAGTAAGATTGGAGAAAGGTAAAGATGTGGTGGTGCGCACCCTTGAGATTGCTCCAAATGACGCCAGGGCAATGCATCTCAACGTGATTGTCGATCAAGAGATCAGGTTAGAAAAGGAGGGCGCAGATTCCAATTTTGTCAGTTTTGGCGCAGATAACAACCCTTATCTGGCATCTATGGAAGAGAAGGTTCGCATAAAATCCCCAAAAGACAGGCTTAAGCAAATTGTAGACCGCTCACGCTGGTCGATACTTGACGATGCTTTCTTGGGTGATCGACTATATATGCCGATCATTATGTATGGTGCACTTTGCTTGCCACTGCTACCGTTGCTGGTGGCGTTTTTGATTTTCGCCTCCAAAGATTTTCGGATCACCAATCGCAGTGCTTGGCTTAAAACCAGTGTTGCTATGCGTTCGAGGTTTTTTCAGCTTTTAGGTTGTTCGTTGCTCAGCTGTGTGATGTTGGTAGCTGGGGCTTATGCGCTTATTAATTTGCTGATTTATTGTGACTCGCCTTCGATTGTTGCGGTTGTTCCTCTGGTGGTCGTTTGGTGGACCAGTTGGATGATAGTGAGGATGGTGGCGTGGGCGGTGTTGCCAAAACATCCGGCTCAAGTCTGCCCGTACATTGAAGCGCGTTAGAAATCTTGCAAAATATCTGACTCCCGATAAACCCATGTCTCCCACGGCTTTTAATGTCCTGTGAGATATTTGGCCAAATTTCTTGCTCCGTGATTACTGCGTTTCGGGACGCGATTTTGCAATATTGGTTGGTAATTTAGCCAAAAAGGCGCTTTTGCACTATAGCCCGAAACAAACATATACGCGCCAGACCAGTCAGTCCGACGCGCACCAGAAAACCTAAAAACTCCAAAAATCTAACGCGGGCCACCGTCGTCATTGCCTGCAAACCGCGCAAAATCTGACGGTTTCACGTCCTCCAAAAACTCCATAAATCTCTCGCGCTCTTTCTCCGCCTCCGCAGCCTTCAAGGCCTCTGCTTTCGCATCAGCCATCAATTTTGCTGCCGCCTCTTCCTCAGCCACTCTTTCCATTTCCTCAAACATATCTGACGAAACAAAAAGCGGCGCACCAGTCATGCTCGCCAGCACAACCGCATCGGCCGGCCTCGCCTCGAGACGCAGAGCACTAGCCCCATCCAGGCTAATAAACGCTTTAAAATCGCTATCATCGTTGGCCTCGATCGCAATATCAGTAATGGAGGCACCCATCGCCGCAATCGTCGAAAGCATCAAATCATAAGTCGACGGCCGCTCCGGCTGCGTCTGGCTGCTCGCCATGCTTATGGCACGCACCTCAGGCAGCCCAATCCAGATCGGCATTACGAGCTTGCCACCGATATCGTGCAAGATCACCAAAGGCTTGCCGCTAGCCTTGTCCAGGCAGATGGCGCCGATTTGCATTTGTTTTTTGCTCATTGCATGATCTGGTAACGCTATCCAGATGCGAGTTTCCGGTTGGACCGCCACAACACGCGACGATCCTATTTAGACCATAACAAGTTTTGAGGCAGTTTTGCTCGCGCAATTTTTTCTTAAGGGTTGTGGCCTGTGGCGATTTCGCGAAAAATAAAGCTAATCCAACCTCAGCCCCTCTAGAGCATCTGCCACCAGCTCCGCATCTTTGTGCGCGGCCTTGAGCTCCGGCTCCAACACATCCGCCATCCATTTAAGCGCGCCTGGCGTGTCAAACCATATGTCAAAGCTCTCATCGGTATATTTCAAAGCCTCCGAGTCTCCGCCCAACTCAAAATAATCTGGCCTATCATCCTCATAATCGTAAATGTCAGCCAGGTGCAAAGGCACGTATTTGTTGTATTTAAAGGCATCCAGTAACATCTTGCGGGCCGGCAATCCGTCACCAAGCCGCCTGAAAGCATCCAGCGCCCTCGTGTAGGTTATGCCAGCGCCGGCGTCGTTTTTGTAGCGCTCCAGAAGCGACTGCAACTCATCAAATTGCTGTGTCGCATACAGTGTGGATGCTAACGGCCAACGGTTGCCCTGCCTGTCCCGCGGATCCAGCTCATGCAAACGCCTGAACAATACCACTGATTTTTCAGGCATTCCAAAGTCCTGGTAGTGCAAGGCGAGGCTTTCCATTGCCATCATGAGCATGCGCGTATTTTTGACGTCCCAATAGCGCCCCTGGTAAACCGTCTCCCAATCCGGTCCTGCAAGCCGCTCCGCTGCTGCGATTGCGTCGAGGCGATGCTGAGTCGAAGGCTCGTATTCTTCATCGACGGCATCCGCCAGCAAAATGTGAGCAAACACGCAATCTTGCGAAAGCGCCAGCGCCTCTTTGGCCAACTTGACCTGCTGCTTGCCTTTGGTTTGTGCGGCGTGATAAATGAGGCTTTCAGCGGCGGCGAGGCGATCCTCGGCAGAAAGCTCCCTTGCCGAAGTATTGGCCTTAGGCGCAGTTTTTGCCTTGGGCGTAGTTTTGGCCTTAGGCGAGCTTTTATCCTTAGGCGGAGTTTTACGTTCGGTCATGTTTGTTCTCAGATGAAATTGCCGCGATGTGGGTGTATTTTAGCAAGCCTAGATCTGCACAAAGCAAATCCTCGGCCCTATCATCGAGGTCGAGTCCGAAATCCCGCTTTCGACTTGGCCATCCGACGATCTAGGCGTGCCAGAGGTCTAAACCAGCGCCCTATAAAACCGTGTAATTGCCCCACTTAGTGACTTCTTGTACAAAATATTGGGAAAAGCCAGTCACTCCCGGATTAAAGATATGGTCGGCTTCCACTCTCCCACTGGATGTATCGTAGGCAACTTGATAAGTGGTGTTGTATACGGTGGCAAGCAATATATTTTCTCCATTTAGCAAGCCAAAGATCCGATAATGCGAGTCAGGGTATAGGCCTTTCCAGCTCAAAACATTTTGATCGGAGCTAAACCTCTGTATTGACGGTTTATTGCCCTGATATCCATCTATCAAAAATTTGCCAATCAGCAGTTGCTGCACAGGTTGAGGCAGCGTAACTCGCACACCGATCTTTACGATGGTAGTTGGGCCTTGTGGAGTGTATTGATATGCATAATTGGTCCAATAAGTAGGTGTCTGATTGGCCTGCACAGGAAGAAGAGTCACCGACGGGTTATCTGCAAAATAGAGCACGATGGCGAGTGCCTGCGGATCCATCTGTCCTTTAGCGATCAAGTTGAGGGTGATTGCTTGGTTTATGTTTAAAGATGCCGCAAACATGTCCATCTCAAAATAATCACTTACATCGGTAAAATCGAGCATCAATGACGAGCCGCCATAAAATGCATCGGAGTGCACGATGCCAGTTTGATTTTGCTTATTTGCGGCATCATATTGCAGACCCAAAAACGTCGGCAATATACTTTGATCGCTGAGATGATTCCATTGATTGCTTGCCCTCGGTTTGCCGGCGAGACAATAAAAGTCACCCTCTCCGTCATTAAAATCAGTCACAAAAGGCAACTGCGTGATGACCGTTCGCGGAGCGATATAGCCAGATACGGATTTTGCTCTATTGACGGGGTTGCCGCCAACAAAATTGATGTAATCTTTGTCGCCGGTCCAAAATGCTCTTTCATCATTGAGAAAGTCTTCGCGATTTGGCAGCCTGTCCTCAGGACTGTGTTTGGGATCTTTGCGCGCGTCATACATCATCCAGGCTGGATAGTAGATATTGAGTGCAGTGAGGTAGCCCGGTGGATCACCGGGGATATTTGGATCTGCGATCATGGCAGCCATGTTTTGCCAAAACAGCTTGTCCCAAGCCGGGGTATACCTTTCGGTGGCGCAATCTATGCCCATAAAAGTATTATCCCGCTGTATAAGGGCCTGATCGCGGCCATAGTGTTGTTGTAGCACTTCCCACGACGTGCGTGGATTTTGTATATTGCCAAAATAGTTCGACCAAAAATAATTTGCCTGAAACATCCCTGCAGTTTGCAAAAATGGCAAGCCATTTTCTGTCAGTGCGTTATCAAATTTGTTTTTTGCTGCGCTGGTCGGCGAGTCATACCAGATCATGTCTAAACCAGCGTCACGACAAGTCTTGAGCAGTAATAAGCAAGGATTGCGGTCCGCAGGATCGTAAATATTATTAATCGGCTCATAATTTAACAAATAGCCATCAAATCTAAAATAGGCGGCAATTTGAGCCAGTAGCTTCACGCATTCTTCTAGGTATATATAATCGGGATTGGCATTGGCAGGTTTTGGTGTCCACAGCGCTCTTTGAGCGTCTTGCGATCCGATGTTTCCGTTTTCATACCAGTTTAGATTGAGCGTGCCAAAGCTGCGGACGCCATTTTTGTGAGCGGCGTTCGTCCAGACGGTGGGAGGAATGGTCACGAGATTGTGACCGTAATAATAGGAGATGTCGACGTATTGCCAGTATTTAAAATTGAATACATTGGCAGCAGTGCGCGTGTCGCTCATTTTTGCGCAGCCGCGACTCCACTGAGTAAAGTATGGGTCGTATTGAAACTCCCCCATATCACATCCTATAAGGAGTGGCATAGTTGGCTTATTGCTGGAAAATGCCCGCTGAGCCAGGGGGATCTTGGCCACGCTGTCCTCGCATCTTTGCTGTATGTCCCAATGGCGAAAGCCATCCAGGGTAGTAATAGGAGCGATGTTTGGAGCATTTAAAAAGGCCATGATATCTGCTGATCCTTTAGCAACTGAAGTGCGCTATTGTAACTCAAGCTTAATGCTTTAAACATTATGGTTTATGGCTGGTTTGTACCATCGGATGTAGGGGCGAGAGATTGTGCTTTTGGTCTTAGATGAAATTGTGGGGAATAATGGAGTATGCCTAAACACCGCGCCATAGTCTCCATCCTCTGCTGCACACTTTCGCTATTTCCGCCTGCGTGTGTGGCGGCACCAGTCGGTAAAGTGCAGATATATTTTGCGCGCGGATCTGGGCCAGGCGATTACCTTATATCTCAAGGCTCAAATCTCAATAACCCGGGTGATTGTGGATATTTAGTTTCTATTGATGGAGCCGATCTGAGCAAGCTCTCTGACTTTGAGATCGATAAGATGTTGTATGGTCAAATCGGGACTATTAAATCATTTACCTTTTTAGACGTTCCACTAAATTTGCATCAGGTACAAAGAGAATGCTGTCCGATCTCAGAGACAATCAAAAGTATCCACAGTCTTCCTTTGTCATATCATTATTTGGATTGCCGTACTGCAGACAAAAATGCTAGCGTTATTACAAGTGCGGACATTTACACCAAGGCAGTCCACAATTTAATTGCGCAAAAAGGTGATGAGCTCAATGTTTTCGGCTATGGCCAGACTAGCGCAGATATAGCTTCGCACGCATTTATTTGTTATCAAATGGGAGACCTCGATGGTGGCGACCGGCTCTTAGCTCTGAGTCGCCAGGCGGCCAAAGGTGGCGGCGCCTGGAATGTCCTACCGCACAATCATGTAGCTCAGACACTGTCCTTGTTGTTTGCGGTCGGCCGGCCTAAGATGGCCGTTGATCTCTTTGAAGGTATTTATATTGATGGCAAGCCGGACGCATTTAGGAGCGAGGCAGCCTATATCATGGCTTTGTATTTTGTGGAGCGTGCTGATAAGGCCCGTGCTTTGTCCGTCTTAGATGCGATTGTGGAGAGTAGGCAATATCAATTGTCGCCCACATGGTGGATTGGTGACTTATATTTGAGACTTGGAGCCCTCACAAAAGCAAAACAGGCATACGACAAGTCGATCGATATGAGCTACCAGCATAGTAAGCAATCGTGGCCGGTAAGTGTCCAGTTGCGCCAATTGCTGGTGGGTAAGGCACAGGTACAATTTGCTGAGGGCGATAAAAAAGCTGCCAAAAATACTTTGGTTCAAGCGATTGAACTCAGTAAACGTGACTGTAGCCCCAAGATTTTGGCAGCTATCGATATGATGCCGCATAAACACCCACATTTGCGTGACATTCAAAATGCTATCGGAACAATTGATACCGCCAAACAATTTCCCTCATCGATTGCCTCGGCTACTATGTGGGTAAGCCCGGCCCCTTTGCCAACTGAGGCTGCGCTCAAAGCGATCAAAGCCGGCAATGAGACTGCTGCAGGTAAAGCAGCAAATGAGCTGCTCGACCGGTATAGTCATAATCGTTTCACCGGCGATCAAAGCTCGTCATATATGCCGAATATTTATTGCCATTTGATGCATGTGGCTCGTAAGGCCAAGGATCGCGGTTGGACCGCGCTATCAAACCAGATTTTAAAAGCTTTGAAAAATGAGGCTCGTGGCGTGGATGCGGCACCATCTGTAAAAGAAATTTTGCAAACGGAGTTGGCCTACAATGGCGCCGAGCCACTCAATGCGCGCGGTCTTAGAGAGCTGGCTCTGACGTATTATTATGCTGGTGATTTGCCTCGAGCTAAATGGTTGATCGATAAAGCTCTTGCTGACAAGTCCACCAACCCTACCATGTCTCGCCTCGATGCTGCTTGCATAGCGGCTCGACAGCGGGACTTTGTAACTGCTGGCCATTTTTGGAAAGAGATCTGCAAAGATAATGCGCCGCGCTCACTGGCTTTTTTTGGCACTACGCGCGAGCTTTGCATGCAATATACTTCTGCTGGTAAAACTGAGGATGCTATAAAAATCCTCAAGGCTGCGATCATTATGCCCGAAGAAATCACTAGATTTAAGAGGGGTAGATATGAGGCCAATACCGATTTGCAATTTTTGTTGGCCAAATTGCTTTTGGATCAGGGGAAATATGCAGATGCTTATGCGATGGCTAAAGATATTGGAGAGGCAAAAGAGCCTATGTTGTGGTATCACTTTCTCATTTTGGCACATTGTGCAGTTGCAGTTGGTGATTATAAGACCGCAGCGGACACTTATTTGTTGCTGACGCAGCACCACTCTAGGGTTTCAATCAATGAAAGTCTTTTCCTCCAAAAAGCATTAGAGTGGGCCGATAAAGTGCCTAATTACGATCGAGCCAAGACTGCTGACATTTGCTATCGATTGTCTTGCATGGATCTGGGGCTGCCAGATAAGCGATTGCAATATGCTGAGCGCGCATACAAGCTCATGCCGGAAAGTGATCCTCGTAAAGCCAGGATGATTGGGGCACCCGATAGTTTGAGGCATCCAAACCCGAGTAAGCCATCGGTTGGAATGTCGGAGCGAGATAAGATCAGAGCCCAGGCCGCAAGGCAGTTGCCACCAGTTGTGGAGGCGGCCCAAATGGCTGAACGCAACAATCAGCAGCAGGCTCACGAGATGTGGTTAAAGGCGGCTGTGATATCGGCATTTGCTCGAGATCCCATAAGATCTGAGCTGTATGCCCGCAATGCTTTGCGTTGTTATAGCAGTCAAATGTATCCGTTGGGACAAGGCGTCAATATTTTGGATCGATTGCTGGTTCTAGGGTACACGGATGTGGCAGTTAGAGTGCTAAAAGCGGCGATCGGTCGATCCAGATGGGTGGATGGCGTCAAATCAAATAATCTGCAAAACCTTTACGCTGATGCGTTTAGTTTTTATTTGGCACTTAATCGCAAGGACATGGCCAGTCGCATGCTCGATGGTGCTCTAACCTGCGACATGACTACTGGACCGACGCGCCAGCAATATATAAGCGTGTCTCACTGTAGTCCAACGCCTCCAAATGCAGTATCGGTGATTAAGCAAATATTGGGGGCTTTGCCGGATCATGAGCTTGGCAAGTTTTCTAATAATAATTGGACAAAACCGGCGTCTGATGATGCTTTTGTTTTGTCATCTTTGCAAAAGATCCTAGCTGCGCAAAAGGCAGCCCTGGCTCCGCAAGATGAGCGCATGATGCCGACTTTGTGCGCTCTGGGGTATTTTTATCATCGGCGCAAAGAGTATGAGAAAGCTCAAAAGTTTTATGATGAGGCTGCTCTTATGGAGCTGAACTATCAAAATCACAAGGACGCTGGCCGTGCTCTTGGGAAATATTTTGTGGAAAATCTGAAGAAGGTTGGGCGAGATAAAGAGGCGGTGCTGTATGGCGCGCAATGACTTTGGGGCTGTGGGGCGGATGGGGGTGATGTTGGGGCTCGCAATCACCCTCCGTATTTCACCTGCGATGGCTGTGATAGAGCAGCAGAGCATCACAACAGAAACTAGCAAGGACGGCCAGCAGGAGCTGGATCTGGCTCAATCGTTGCTAAAAAAGCATAAAAACGCGCAGGCTTATGATCTGGCCAAAAAGGTATACGTCACGCTGGGTGAGAGATCATTGACCTGGCCGCAACTAGTGACGGTGGCACAGTGTGCCGAGGCAGTGGGTGACAATCGGCTTGCCGCAGATGCTTATTGGATGGTCTATCATGCGCGCGGTGTCGCTGGGTTGGCCGCTCCGGATTATGCCTTTTATTTGGAGCGTAGCATTGCGCTAGCAAAGAAGGTGCCTGATTATGACAAAACCAAGATGGCGCAGGCTTATCTCAAATTGGTAAGTTTGATGAGAGCCGATAATGGCCATGATTTGGATGTCAAACGTGCACCATTGTGGAAAGAGGCCTACGGGCTCCTGCCCGAGGGCAATCTGGAAAAATACGAATTGCAGCGCAGGCTGGCAGATATAGAAGCGCAGGCACAGCCCGGCGACACTCTGCAGCAGATCGAGGCGAAAAATAAAAGGCATTTGCAGATAGCCATAGAGGCGGCACAATCGGTCGAAAATAACCATGGCAAAGGCAATGCGCAAGGGTGGTGGCTTGATGTCGCCAATAGTGCCATGGACGTTGGGGATTATGCGCAAGCGGAAATATTTATCCGCAAGGCTATGGATGGCATCGGCGCCTTTGGCCCGACGGAAGGGTACGAGGAGGTCTTGGAGCGTTATCATCGGCGTGGTTCATCGGTAGTGGCTGGGACTTTGCTGGATGAGTTGCTCGAGAGAATACGGGGAATTAGTTGGCTCAGATTTGAGCAATTGCAGTGGGAGTATATGAGTGCGTATGAGCTTTATGGGCGGTGGCAGCAAAAAGACAAAGCGCTAAAAATGCTTGATTGTGCCCTGGCTTACGATCTGACTACAGGGGAAGCGCGGCACGAAGAGTTATCGCCTTTGCTACGGAAAAGTAGGGGGCATGGTCGCATGGTGCCAATTCCAAACGCCGTGAGGATGATAGGTCGCATCTTGCTAGGCCTGCCTAATCGGGATGTGACCATGGAGCCGGTGGGTGGCGGTGGTATTTCGCCTAGTAATGATGCTTTTGCCTTGGCAGTGATGCAAAAGATAGTAGCGGCGCAAAAAGCGGCCTTGCCCGCTGATGATGAGAGGAGGGTGCCGGCGCTGGCTGCGATGGGATATTTTTATCATAGGCAGAAAGATTATAAAACGGCGCAAGGCTATTACGATCAGGCGTTTGCTATTGCGAGTAAGTATTACTCACCAAAGGATGCGGCGCGGCCTCTGGGCAAATATTTTCCTGTAAACCTGATGGAGGTCGGTCGGGAGAAAGAGGCGTTGGAGTTTGCGTGGGTGGAGAGATGACCTATTTAAGCCCTGCCGAGATAAGTGAGGTCGATCGCCAAATCGACGACGGCATTCCAATTGATGAACTGAAAGCGATACCCAGAAATGTCATGGTTTTGGCTCTACTGCAGCAGTTTGAAGATTTTAATCGCATTACCATTCCGCAGCTGGTCGGAAATGGGCCAGGTCACCATGAAAAAACTAAATTAATACAAGATGCCATGCATTTTGCGATGACCTGGGTGTATCAGTATTGTGCTGCTGATGTGCCAATCAGCTCTTTTCCCAAATCTCTAACGAAGCATTATATTTTTGCCTTTCATTTGATCCAGATCGCTGAGAATTACTCGGTAGCTTGGGATTTATTAAGCTTGTTGAGACGTGGTGCCTTGCGCGCCGCTCGCTCTGCGGATAGCACTATTATTTTGACACGGGCCAGTGAAGACACTGGTGCTTTCGAAGTTTCGGATTCAATCATAAATGGATGCGATGATCCTTATGACGTTCCTGACAATCCCTTCTGTGGCATCAAGTTGGCAGATTTGCTCAGCGAAGCCAAAGTCCGCAAAGCGAGTAAGCATCATATTCAGTATGATTTTCCCAGCACAAGTTTTTTCCGCCTGCAGCGATCACTAGATGTTCATGAGTCGCGCCTTTTTCAGTTGGAACCGTCATGGGAGGCCGGCTCTTACACATTCTCCGATTTAAGATCATTTTTTGTGGCGCTCAAGGCTTATTGCTGCATACACAGCATGATTTGTTTGCAGAGTCATGAAGTCAGAGTTGCTGGCGGCGGTTTGGCGGATTTAATATTGTGTAAGAGGCCATCAGCGTGGGCCAATCAGATGACGAGATTGTGTGGTTTGCCGTTCGCGAAAACCAAGGCAATAATTGATGATTTGACCTTTGATCCATCGCTCTATTTGACAGGAAAGAAGGCTCATGTCTGTTATCAGCCTTTTCATGCTTTGACTGAAAACGTCCTCGCGTTGAGTAATGAATTGGTGTGGGTATCAAATGTCGAGAGAAATCACTGGAATCTTTTAGAGAAACTACGTCCGACCTTACAGTCAAGTCTTAAGAACGAAAAGGAAAACATCTTCATCGGCGGATTGAAGACTGAGTTCGAGAAGCTCGGATGTCGTGTGTCTGACCGCATTCGGTTCTATGGTGCTAATGATCAGCTCTTGGGTGATATAGATCTATTGGTTTTAGACGAAAGACTCAAATTCGGTCTTGTTTGCGAAGTGAAGTGGTTCAATGCTCCAGATAGAATTAGCGAAGTAGCTTCTTGTATTAGTCAATTAAAAGAAGCCATCGGTCAAGTGCGAACAGCACGCACTTGGGCGAGCGATCACCGAACTGCCTTAGCCCAACGCCTAAATCTTGTCGAGGATTACTTTGATGGATGGCAGATTGAAGGTGCAGTGATTTCGAAAAATTTCACAGGCAATGGTCAGGCACGTGATATCGCTATTCCTATCATTTCTGAGCGACTCTTGTTTTGGATCTTGCGAGATCCTCACCAATTTCATATCAGGATACTTTGGCAAACCTGCGTTGATCGGGGCTACCTGCCCGTTTTGGCCGGTCATTATGACGAAGAAGATATGACTGTAGATTTTAATGGTGTGACATTGAAGGCCATAAACTACGGCTACAAGGTCTTGACACCTTTTGACCCCTCTCAAGACATCTTGCTTTCTGACACAACTGGAGGATCTGAAAGTTGAGTATTTTCAGGAGCCACATCGTTCTTGTATGCATTTCTATGCTCGCCATCACGCCATTTCAGCCCGCATATCCCAAAGGGATCGTCCGTGTGACAGACCCTGCGGTTATCGATGCGATGCCAGATACTGACCCTGCCAAAGGGCTTCATCTCGAGCGACTTGCAGAGACGATGCCGCTATCAAATGACATTGAAATCAACGAACGCATCAAAACGCACATCCGAGCAGCAAAAGTGCTGGAGGGCGCCAAAGATTCAATGGCGGTCACAAGCTGGATGCACGCTGCTACTCTCGAGGTCCGCTTTGATGCCGTTGATGCCGGCATGGAGCATGCGCACCACGCTCTGGCGCTATTTGATACCCTGGGTGATGGCATTTATTATCCTTTGAATTTTGATACGCCAATCCTGAGATTTTTGGTCGATCGCGGCAAGATCGATCTGGCGGACCAGCTTTTGGCTGAGGCAATCGAGAAGGTCGAAAAGAGGTATGGGCCCAAATCGGCAGCGACGCAATGGATATTGGGCGATGCCTTTGTCTATAACTTGGAGCGCGGCCGCAAGGATGCAGCAGTCAAGATGCTCGACCGGCTCCTGTTGTGCGATATGACGACTGGGAGGACACCTGAGGAGGAAAGGGATAAGCCTTGCACTATGCGCATTGGACCGGCTGACCCGTCAGCGCAGCTTATGATCCGGCGTTTGCGCAATGCGGTGATGTCTCTGAGCCCGTTTGATCCTGAGCTGGCGGAGAGTGTGCAGCTAAAGATTTTGAAGGCGCAGCGGGCCGCATTGCCTATCGATGATGAGCGTCTGGTGGAGACCATGGCTTATCTGAGCGCTTTTTATGTGGACAATAATAGAAAGGATGAAGCGCAAAAATATTATGATGAGGCGCTGCGGATTGCGCTCAAATACAATAGCCCAGAAGATGCAAGAAAGTATTTGTGGGGGCGACAGGTGAATATTGGGGATTACAATCCAGTGTCTGCGCGAGCGTATTTTTCGCAGGCTAAAATGGATGCGCCCTGAGTTTGGCTTTTGCCATATTAGCTGGCGGGCTGGCAGTATCTCTAAAAAGTTGCCTCTAAAAAATGGCGACAACCGGTGACAAGTGGCGACGACTTTGTCACCGGTTGTATACAGTTGTCACCGTTTTTTGTGCCTGCTGGCCAGAAACAAAAATGAGATGTGGCCTCCCCTCCGGGCATCACCTACTCCCTCTGATCCTCAGCCCCCAGCATCACCAGCGGCTCGTTTCGCATCGCTGCCGCCAACCCTGCCTCATACTCGGTTTTCAGCCTATCACTTTCCTGCTCAGCAATCTTCGCCATTTCCTCCTGACCCACACCACGCTGCGCCCGTGCCAGGAGGGCATGCACTTGCGAGATATAGCGACCAGACTCCTTGGCCTTGACAAGACTCTCCAGCGCACCAGGATAATCCTCTGCCGCCATCTGCGCCTCTGCCATCGCACACCAGGACTGGTACAGCTCAGGAGAGTTTGTGGTGGCACGCCGGGCATAGTCTATTGCTTTGGCGTGATCGCCTTCAGCCAGGGCGAGTTGGGATTGGTAGTAGATGGTTTCGGTGTCATTAGCATTGATAGTGGTGGCGAGGGCGAGCTGCTCGCGGGCGGCGTCCAAGTTGCCTGAACGCAGATGCATGAGCGCACGTGTGCGTGGGACTGTGAGTGTCCATGGGTTGAGAGAGTGGAGGCGGTCACAGAGGTGGTCGCAAAGGTGCATGGCAATTTGAGCGTCTGAATCGCTCAGGACAGATATCAAAGCCTCAAGGCCAAGTGACTGTAGCGGCTTTTGGATATAAATTTGCATCGCAGTTTTGTAAGCCATTTCCGATTCGTTTAATTGCGAGTATGCTAGAGATCGCAAAAACAAAATGTCTTCGGCATTTATTGCAGCATCTCGAGTGTTTGCTGTCAGTTCTAGTGCTTTTGCAAAATCACCCTCGGCCATTGCAATCCACGCTTCGCCGAGAGTTTTAAAATATTGATCTTTGATGTTTTTTGAGCGCCATCTGTTGATGCCATTTTCTGTGTCATATAAACATATATGGCTGAGCAAATTGAGATAGTCCAAAGCGTCAGCGAGCCGACCAGTGGCATTTGTTGTTGTGTTGGCGTCAAGTGCTTCTCTGGTGCGGGACTGGCCAAATAGAGCGGCCTGGTAGAAAATCATGGCTCGAGGATCTCTTGGAGAGATGTGCATAGCAGCCAGTGCATCGCGCTCCATCGCTGCATAATCGTAGAGGATTGAGTGGGCAAATGCGCGATTGTGATAGGCAGGATAGCTGCGTTGATCTAGTGCAATCGCCTTGTCAAGATATGCGATTGCCGTATCCGGCTGGCCAAGTGCGAGCCTTGCACGTGCTGCTGAAATGAGCAGATTTACGTTGTTGGGATCAAAGTCCAGAGCCCATTCTGCAAGGCGGGTTGCGGTTTCATTTTTATTGAGCCATATACATGTATCACTCGCGTTTTGAACCATTTCGCCCGAAAAAAAATGCTGTAACCCATGATTATGGTGATTGACAAAAACAAGGGCTGCGGAAGAAATATAGGCTCGAATGAGAGAATTAGTGCGGGGAGGCACAAGAATGCAAGTGCGATGCGCAGGGTGTAGTCTAATCGATTGATTTGGCGAAAGATAAACATATTTGCCTGCGTTGGGGGGCTTTTACTTTATGCCCCGGCATCACGATGGGGTGCTAGGGAGCGCGCTCAAATTTGAGCTTTTTTGACATGGGCTAGCGGGCTGGCGGTATCTCTAAAACGTAGCCTCTAAAAAGTGGCGACAACCGGTGACAAGTGGCGAAGACTTTGTCACCGGTTGTATACAGTTGTAACCGATTTTTGTGCGTGCCAGCCAAAAACAAAAATGAGATGTGCCCTCCCGCCAGCGTCAACTGTCCTTGCCCTTCCTAGCCCTTACCCCCAGAGCCTTATCGCGCTTGGCCGCGGCGGCTAGAGCCTTCTTTTTCCTTTTTGTTTGTGGGGTCCAATTGTCTTGCAGACGTTTTCTGTAACAAAACGGGCAGCCTGCGTCTAGCTGGCTTCGAGAATACACTTTGGCGTGCCAGTCTTTGCCGCATTGACTGCAGAGCCAATGTACTTTTTTGGCCGATCCAGCTGCGAGTTTGCTTATATCTAAATCTTGCATAGGATGCAACTCGGCGTATAAGTCTGGTCGAGCGTTTTTTAGCAGACCCAAGCTTTTCCTTTGGCGGCCGGTGCATTTGGGACAACCGAGGGCTCTTTTGCCAGTCCTCAAATCTACGCGTACCTTGTAATCGGTCTCGCATTTTGGGCATGTCCACCAGACATGGGTTTTTGTAGACTTGGTGACGTCTTCGGGGCCCCAACCCCAGTTTTTTTCAAAGCACCATTCGATTGCTATAAAGGGACACGCATCCAGCAATGATTGTCTCGAGCCTTGTTGGCCATAAAAAGGTTCCTTCATTGTTTCTATTTCGAGCCTGGGCCTTGAATATTTTTTTGTCATTGCTAAAAGTTTGAGTAGGGGGCGTTTTTACTTTATGCCCCCTACATCGCGATTGCCCCCGGTCATTTGCTGATTGGGGTGATTGCGCTCGTGGTGGTGGTGAGCGGGGCGGCTGTGGCCCATGCCGCAAGCCCTGGCCTGCCCGATCTGCCGCATCTGGATACAAAGCCGGCAGTTTACATTCTGCTGTAGTTGATTCCAAATGCCAAAAAGTATTAACACGCCCGCAGATCGCCCAAGATCTCTGGCAAAAAGGGCTGCCACCTGCGCTGTCGAGCAGGGGCAGTGCGAGGAGGGGCGGGAATACTTAATTGTCGGCTGTTGATCGATCGCAAGCGGCCTGAGATGAGATATGGCGACGGGGCATCGTCCGCACGTGGGTGCGTTTGATCATTGTTTTGATGTGCCATCGCAAAATGCTTATCGGTGCATGAGGCGGATTATAGATCGGTTTGCGGCGCCTGATGTTGAGGATGCATTATGCGGCGAAAAAATATGCTGTGGCACAGCCGTATTTTGATGAGGGGGTGACGATAGCGCGGCGCTATTGTGCAGCGGATGTGGCTCAGGGGATTTGCGAGAGAAATGCACAGAGAAATAGGCGGAGGCTGGGGTGGGTGTCTGGGCCCGGTGTGGGTGGAAAAGGGGGGTGATGTGGGTGCCGACCAGCCTTGATATTAGGGCCTTGGTTGGGCTGCTGGGTGAGGCTTTGAAGCAAGCTGAGTAAGGATTTAGATGCATGGGTTGCGCATTGGGAGTATGATTTTTGGGTGAACTTGGATAAGTGGATGAAGAGATCCTATGTTGCGCCCTTAGCTATGGCATTTTGCCTTTCGTTTATGTTGACGCCTGGGGCAGATTCCCGGGAGTTTTCTAAGGCTGGCCAAATTTTTCAAGATGTCAAAGACGGTGTGGTCACCATCTTTGCTGCTGCAGGCACCGGTTCAGGTTTTTTGGTCAATAGCAACGGACTGATTTTGACTAATAATCATGTGGTCAACGAAAGCAATGAATGTGTAAGGGTCAAATTTCAACAGGATCAAGTGATCAGTGCGGAGATTGTTGCTCGAGATCGGCAGAATGATTTAGCAATTCTCAGAGTAAATCTTGAGGAACTACCGGCCAAGCCAACACTCAAATTGTTTGATCCAGCAGGACAGTCTGAGCCTGAAGCTGTCGTTGGCGAGAAAGTCATCGCTGTAGGCAGTCCTCTCGAACCTGATATTTTGGCTTGCACTATGAGTGAAGGAGTTATCGGAAAAGTCACAAAGGATGCTGTTTATCATGATGCGGCGATCGATCACGGTAGCTCTGGTGGACCTCTCCTAAATTTCGATGGTCAGGTTATTGGTGTTAATAGCTTTGGATTTGGAAGTCGCGGCCCTGGTTGCGCGATTCCTATTTCAACCGCTAAGTCGCTTTTGCTTTCCGCCGAAAAGGCCATAAGCTCCTCTCCTCCTCCCTCTTCGGGATTGCTGCCTGATATTTCTAGCGTAAAGTATCCAATAGCCGAATTGATGAAGTCTAATCCTGGTTTTTTTCAGAAACGCAAACAAGCAAGACACAACTTTTCTTCTTCTTATTTCGCAATTGCTTGTCTGACACCGCCTCAAAGTTATTTTCAAGCGGTGAAATTGCAGGATAAGATTTTGTCGTCTAGTGCACGACGAGCTGCTAAAAAGGGCTTTAAGCTTTCGGATGATGAATTTGACTACAAAAATTTGTCCAAGTACAAAGATGGCGATCCTGTTGTGACCTTTTTGATCATGCCGGTACCCAAACTGACTGGGAGCTCTATTGCCATAAATCTACTTGTGGGAGCACCGGTTTATAACAAGCACGAGTATCGAAAGGACTTTATGAAAGCTGCATTAGTAAATGCGGCTGGAAGCCTTATGGCTTTGCCTCTCAGAGCGACACGAACTCCGATGGAGAAAAATGATGTCGAGATCACCGAGTATACGCAGTACGAGCTGATTGATAAGTCATACATGGGTATCTACTCTTTTGATCCCAAGATTTTCAAGGGAGCTTCAAAGTTTAAAATACTAATCGAGTCTGAGGGCGACAAAAAGTCTATTACTGTGCCAATCCCGGAGCGCGTAGTGCAGGCGATTAATGAGGACTTTGAGCCGTACTGGGACAATTGCAAAATTTAAAAATTTTTCTTTGAGCTTTACGTCGTTATTGGAGATCACGAAGTGCAAACATGCTTTGAGCAATTAAGCCTAGAATTGAAGTTTGATAATATTTTTGCCAACAAGGATGTGCGTGCGGCCCAGATTGGTGCAATTCATGCATTTCTTGCACACAATAGCGTGCACTCAACTCCAGCACTTATTGCGATGCCTACAGGAGCTGGCAAAACCGCTGTTTTAATGCTGATTCCTATATTGGTGAAAGCGAAGCGGGTATTAGTAATAACCTCGAATAGATTAGTAAGAGCTCAAATAGTAGAAGATTTCTCTTGTTTGAACACTCTAAGAAAGATAGGAGTTGTTAAATCTGAAGTCAGACCTCGCACATATGAACTACATAAGAAAATAACCACCAATGAGCAATGGGAGCAACTCAAAGAGTTTGACGTAGTCGTCGCATTGCCTCAGTCGTTCACTCCTGGCCTTGAGCTTGATTGTCCGAGTGATTTATTTGACGTGATTTTATTTGACGAGGCACATCATACACCTGCTAATACATGGTTTGAAATTTACAAATTTTTCAAAAATAGTGTTCGAGTTTTATTCACAGCTACTCCGTTTAGGCGAGATCAAAATGAACTCCCTGGAAAACTTATTTATGCGTATCCGATGCAAAAAGCTTTGGAAGACAAAATTATGAATGTGGTACGGTTTGAGTATGTACCAGATGGACCAAGCGGGGAGGGCTTGATAGAGCAAGACGCTAGAATCGCAAAAGTGACCGAGCAGATTTTTTTGCGCGATCGAAATGCAGGACTAAATCATAGGTTGTTGGTCAGAGCTAATTCTATCAGTCGAGCCGATGAACTTGCTCAAGTATATTCAATCCATACTAAACTGAAACTTGCCCTTCTGAATTCAAGTTTTAGTCTAGCTGTAATTACGGAAAGAATTAATGAACTCCGTAACGGCACGATTGATGGTTTGATTTGTGTTGACATGCTTGCAGAAGGCTTTGATTTACCGGAATTAAAAATCGCTGCGATACATTCGCCACATCGGTCATTAGCTGTTACCCTACAATTCATCGGAAGATTTGGCAGAAGTAAAGCTGATAGCATTGGTCAGGCAACCTTTATCTCTTGTCGCCAAGAAGTTCAGTTGGAAGGTAAGCTGCTTTATGAGGAAAATTCGGTTTGGCAGAAAATCATTCCGGAGTTGGCTGATATTGCCTTGGCTAATCAAGAGTTTGCGCATGCTACTTATTCATCGTTTAACAGCGTGCTCGATCCAGTCAATAGCCTAGACCCTGCAATTCTGCACACGATTCGCCCGTTCGCTCATGCAAAAATTTATACAACAGATATTTCACCAAATCTTGCGGAGCCGATTCGAGGATTTGGAAAGCTTGTTCTGCATGAAATCTCTGGTGACAAAAATACATTAGTGTTTATGACTGAAGAAGAGGTCTACCCGACATGGTCAGAAGCTGCTGAGCTTTTGGATTATTTAAGGCATATCTATATCCTGCATTACGATGCCGCAGGTGGATTCCTTTTCATCACTACTTCTAATAAGCAGGCAAGCACTTATCTAGCACTGGTTAACCTTTTTTGTCCGCATGGCGGTAAAGAAATCGCTCCTGAGAGGATGCTCCAAGTACTCGCTGATGGAAGGGTAGAAAAATTTTTCAGTTTAGGTCTTAAGAGAAAAATTCAGAGTGATAAGACAGAATCTTACAAGATAATGTCTGGTGCAAGCGTTCAGAACAGCTTAACTCAGGCTGATTCTGTTAAGTTTAACCAAGGTCATGTTATGGCGAATGTTTCGACAGAAGAGGGCACTAAAAGCCTTGGTTATAGTGTTAGTGGCAAAACCTGGATGAATGCCTATTTGACAATTCCTAAACTGATAACTTGGTATAAAAAATTGGCTTCGCAATTCAGATCCAATGGTGTAATTGTTACCAACTCGTTATTTGATAATGTAGACACTGAAACCCTAATCAGCAAGATTGACAGTATTGCATTCTTTATCGAGTGGAGAAAAGGTTGGACTGATCCGGAGTTGCGTTTGCGTATAATCGATACGGATGGTGTTGTCAGGGAAAATTCTGCAATGGACCTGAATTTTTCGATTGTGCCTAATTCCCAAATAGAGAACTCATTCAAATTTCAAATATCCGGTAATGAATTTGATCTGCTTTGTGAATATCAGTTGAATGTAGGTGGTTTTTCAATTCGAGTTGTGAATGATGAATCGCTTGAAAATATCTACTTTATTGAAAACGGTAGGCACTTGTCGATAGAAAATTACTTAAATGCGAATCCTCCAAGTTTTTACACAGTCAGTGGCGAAATCATATGTGGAAACCGTTGTAGTCGTGTCGGAATGACGATACCGAATTTACCTGCTAATTGTTTCACTCCTTTAGACTGGGCCAAAGAGCGTGTAAATATTTTGAGTGAAAAGATCGATACTCCTGCGGGATCTTCAATACACTCCTATGTAGGTGTAAATTTGTCATCGGACTACCAAATTTTTTATGGCGATGATGGGGCCAATGAAATTGCAGATTTCATTGGCTTAACCTTTGAACGTAGAAAGGCTGTCATTACTTTGATACATTGTAAAGCTTCGCAGAAGCTTTTAGCTGGTAAGAGAGTTAAAGATGCATATGAAGTGTGTGGCCAAGCTTTAAAAGGCATTGGACATTTTATTCGGCCCGAAAGTATTTTCTCGCACATAGAATCTCGTTTTAAAAAGGGTTCTGGAATGGCAAAATTTTATCAAGGAAGTGAAGATGGTTTGAGACAATTCATTGCTCAATTCAAAACTGCTGACAAGTCAGTTCGTGTTCTTATCGTGCAGCCAGGCTTAAGTTTTAAAGCTTTACAAAATACCCCCGTATCAAGACTCCTTACAACGTGCCATGTTGTACTCCAGAGTTATAATGCTGAGTTCGCTGTGGTTTGTTCAGCTTGATGTGAGAAAGCGATGCCTTACATTCTTATGGCCTGCGAGCGCACCTAAAAGCCTATTTCTGAGTGTTTATTCTTGATGGTCTTTTGAAGTCATTGCGGAAAATGGATAACTTTCCTTTGCTGAGTATTATGTCATAAGTGATACCAAACTTAGTGCTATTTAAAACCTTGGGCCACTCGTCTTTCTGGCCCCATCCCGGATCTTCGTCTGTATATCTGCCAGCCGAAATATATCCTTTGACGCTGGGGAGGATTCTTTCAATTTCTCTCCATTGGGCACTCCAAGTCTTTGTTTTGACTGCAGTGTGTGGATGCTGCAACACATATGTCGGGCGAAGTTGCTTCGCCAAACGTCTCATTGTTTTTATCGTTCTTACCTTCCATTCCTCTCTAGCAGTAGAATTGCCTCTATTGGAAAAAATTGACAGGTCGTGACAGCCAAGCAGCATAACTGTCCCAAACTCTGTTTTGGCAAAATGAGATTCGAGATTATTGAATAGTATGATTCGGTTTTGTTGGGCAGGCGTTGGATAGCATTTGCCCGTTATGAACTTTTCTCCGGTTTTTAGATTAACCATAACGATCATTTCGGAATGAGTTTCCTTAATGGCAAATATGCTCTTTGACCTTTTTTTGATTGAGTCAATGCCCAAAGTCAAATATGTTGTCACTTTGAGCAATTGCTTCCGCAATGAGTTATTCAGGAGAAAGTCAGTCGTTTGTTCAGCCAATTTCGATAGGAGATGTTGCTGAGCTGATTCACTCAGGTGCGAAAAGTCATCTGGGAGTGGGAAATGGAGGAAGGCACCACAGGTGACAAGAAATTTGAGTGGAGGGCCCTGCCATTGCCGAGCAATCGCTTGGAGGCATTCTCCTGCAGCCTTAAGGTTTCCGGGCCAAGCCCCATCTATAGCTATCCTGCCAAGATCTGGTTGTTGTGCTTGGAGTGACTTATCTGCGTTTATGAGCTTTTTAAATTTCTCAATGTCCGAGTTTTTGTTCGGACTAAGCTCGCACCAGACTGCATCACTTGCACAAACTCTGACGGTTGGCCTAAGTCCTATCAAAAGAGGCGCAAAATCGCGCAATGTGTCTAACCATGCTCTTTGCTCATCTCTATGAGGGGGATGATTGTCACGTTTATCCAAGGATTTGCAAAGCTTAATCCATCGATTTTTGTCATAACCAAGCTCAAGATATTTTGGATAATTGAGCAAGGACAAGAGTCTTGGATGGGTAAAATGCTGGGACTCGTCAAACTCCACGATTTGATTTGTTTCGTGGAGATAATAGTCGCTGCGCGGCAGATCGGTCTTGGTCATGAAATTTTGAAATCCCCTATAATCGGCCAATATTTCAAAAACTTTCCTCACAGCAGAGGTTTTGTTGATAGGGGTGGTCGTGATCTCAAGCGAAGGGTTGAAGGTCACTGGTCCATATATTCTTTCAAGAAACTTGCCAAAGTTATGTTTGCAGGATTTACAGCGTTCGTTATGCTTACGTTTAGTCTTCCTTGCGATAGGTGCATCTGTTTTGTCTACAACAGTGAAACCCAAGGACCCTAAAAACGAGATCGTTTCTCGGCCACTGTTGAATTCCTTGCTTGCTAATTCTTTACCGGAGTAGAAAAAGCCTGCGAGGGATATTACATATTTTGGTGGATATAATTTAGCGTTGTGCATAAGCGCTAGTTTGTGCGCTGCTCGTTTGGGAGGCACGCCGTATCTATCGATGTGGTTGATGGCCTTGAGTATGTGCGACTTTTTGATGGCGTTTGGAATCATTTCATTCCGCTTATTTCTAGAGCTTCAGTCAACAATAATCAGTTCTGCTTTAAATTGCTTATATGCAGGTTTTACTTTAAATTTTTGCTCGATTCCGAGTAGTGAGTTTTTATATGTTAGGCTCGCATTGTGTGGATTATGCCCAGTGAAAGCCCTTTCGAGTTTTAGTTGAACCATCACTCCCGCCCCCATACATCCCCACCGCCAAAAGTCACCCGCGCCTTCACGCACACCGTGTCATAAGACGGACTAGTCGGAAAAGTCAGCCTCGCATCCCCCGCCAGACCCGCCGCTACACGCTGCAGGATAGGCAGATTGCTCGCACCACCCGCGGCGCTTTCCGCGGATGCGGCCCCTCCAGCATCTCCGGCCCCACTTTTGACCAGGACCTTTCCATCCTCACGCACATATAGTGCCACCACCTCCGCACCTGCCGACCGCCCCGCCTGACCGACCAGCTTGCGATCAAACATGGTCACGAGGTTTTTGGCCCAGGCGTTCCACATAGGGATGTTTTCGGGCACCAAGTCCGCGTTATACCTGAAACGCACCATCGACTCCGGCATGCCGTATGTCTTGTAGGGGAGGATTTTGATCTTCCATTGATTGCCGGTCGGAAAGTCATCGCTATTAATGCCGCTCGCACTCGGCGCAATCGAGGCGCTCTGCTCCACTACCGCTCGCGACGGCCGCGGCACCGGCCTCGGCACCCGAGGCGTTGCCACACGCGGCGCATAGACTGGCGGCACATACATCGGGGCGACAGTGCGGGAGGAGCCCAGCATGGCTTTCATCACGCCGCAAGGATTGCCGCCCGAGTTGCAGTGCGCGCAAGCAGAACAATTACGGCAGGCATTGCACGGATCTCGGCCATAGCACCTGGCCGCCAGCGCCGGGGCGTCAAAAAACGCCACGCCTGTCAGGCTCAAGACCATGGCCATCAAGACCTGCTGCAAGGCGCTTCCTCATAAGGCACAAAACCTACCCTTATTTTGCCCCCTGAAAACAACCGTGTCTACGCTTGGGTTGGTTTAGATTATTTCATGTGTATCTAATCGATTTATCTTGATGGATGGGGATACCGGCAGTTCTCTTTTGCCGCGCAAGGCGCTGTGATAGGCTGTAGGGCCATTTTTAACTCAGGAGCCAACGTGAAAAACACCATCGCCATTGCTGCAACCGCTTTGCTATCGATAGTTTCTGTCTTTTCGCCTGTTGCGACCGCCCCCGGGGCCATCGCTGCCGAGACGGCCGGTGCTCCCAAAGTCGTGACCGCCGGGCCGTTTGCCTCACCACAGGGCTTGCAGATCAGCATCCGCGCCGAAGGGCCGGCCACCCGCGAGACGGCTTTGCAGATCGCGTGCTTTTTTAAATACGAAGGCGCCAATGACGTGATGGTTGGGGGCACCGCAGCCTTTGACGAAAAAATGGGCGGCCTGGTCAAGAGCTTGAGGGAGAGCGGCAAATTTGGGGGCAACCTTGCCGAGGTGCTGGTGCTCGACCCGCCCGCAGGCACCGCGCCTGCCAAAAAGCTGTTGCTGATGGGCCTGGGCGACCGCAAGACTTTTGATGCGGCGCGTATGCGCGTTATCGGGCGGGCTGCTGTTAGGGAGGCGATCAAGGCGGGAGTGGTGGAGTTTTCGATGTCTCCAAATGTCACCGATGCCGGTGTCACGACCGTCGCTGTGGGAGAGTTTGACAAGCAGCTCGTGGCCGGTGTCCTAGACGGGCTCGCGATACAGCAGGACTTGCACAAGAGTGGGCTAGTACCGGCAGTGGTGTTGAAAGAGTTTGCGCTGGAGGCAGGGGCAAAAAATATCGCGGCGGCGGAGGAGGCTGTAAAAGGTGCTATTGCGGAGAGTGAGTCTCGATAACAGACAGAGCTTTTGCGTTTGCGGTGATTTTGGATCGCAGATCTTGCAGCTTTTGTATAACAGAGGCTGCTTGATCTTTGATTTTTTGCGTTTTTGCTGATAGCGCGGCCTTGGCACCATCATCCGCTGCTGATTTGAGCTTGTTTTCTGTGGCTTTTTCCAATTGATTCGTCATGTCTTCCAGATCTTTTGCCGCTTTATTTAGGCACTCTGCCAATTGAGCTGCAGACTTTGCGATATCGCTGGCATATTGTGATTTGGAGGCCAGCACATATTTTGATCGATCTGTATTTGCGATTTGAGTGACTGGGGGCAACAGCTCTGAATTGATTGAGTCGAGAATAGTCGGCAAAAGCTTGACGGCAAATCCGTATTCGAGATTGCCGTCTAAGGTGGTCTTAGCGTCGAGATCAAAGGCGGTCGTTTTGATTTTTTCTCTTAAGAGCTTTTCTTTAAGCCTGAGATTCAGTCTCTCATTGAGTGCAATGAGATCCTTGGTGATTGCAGTAAACAAATCGAGATTTTTCCAAATTACCAGGGATTCTAGATCTTTTGAGCTGTTGACTTCTGGTGAAGGAGTTGTGGCCTTGGGATTTTTTTCTTTTATGGAAATAGCTGCAGTTATGCGTTTAAAGTCGGCTAGTTTGCGCTGTTCATCTTGTTTGCATAGGTCACTGTAAGCAATCTGTTTTGCTAATGACTCCTTTGATACCTGATGTTCTGCGACTAGAAGCTTTCTCAAAGTTGACTTGTCTTGCCAGGTTTTGAGTTTTTCTGCATACTTGATGCCGGTCTCATAATCGTTCATATCGGGTTCAGAGGCCGCTTTAAAAGCGTCTTGGGCGGTTGTAAGCTCGCCAAGATTGACGATTGCTCTGCCTGCGGTAAAATGCGGGTAGGCTTCTTGTGGCGCTAACCGAAGAAGGATAGTGGCGGTCTTTAATGCCGCGGCGTCATTGCCTTCGGTTAGATATATTTCGGTGAGATTGGCCAAAGCAGACTTATTTGTATTATCGAGCTCTATGGCTTTTCGATAGTCTGTTTTAGCATCTTCGTCTCGTCCAAATTTCATTTCTAGATTTGCGCGTGTTTCGTAGGTCACTGACGACGGCACGAGAGCTACAGCTTTATTGAGAGCTTCGAGCGCTTTTTCGTATTGATCTTGCCGATCAAAAATTTTGGATCTTGTGAAATAAATCTGACTTTCTGCGGCGGCTGATAGCTGCTTTTTGCCGATCTTGAGGCGTGCAGCCACTATCTCGGTATCTTTAAGCGCCTTTTCATCGAGGTTTTGAGCTTCGTATGCAACTGCTCGAAGGACATGAGACAACAAATAATCGTCTTTGTAATTGATTGCTTTGGTCAAATCATCAACGGCTTCTGTGATGCGACCCATTGCAAGATACGTTTGACCTCTTAATGAGAGCAAACGATTGTTTTTTTCTGACTTAGATATCAGGTTGTTGAGAAAGCTGATGCATTCAGAATATTTTTCGGCCGCCAAGTAGTTGTCGACTTTATTCTTGGTGTTGGATATTTCTTGGGCAGTCAAAACTTTTTTATGGACGGGCTGAGCGAGACCAGAAGAGTGTGCACTGCCGACTAACAGTAATCCGCAAATAATCGATTGAGAGTGCCTCAAAAATTTCATTGAAAATATACCCTTTCTGTCATCTACCTTATATGTGCATAGCGCGCCGCGCCCTTCACCCTTGATCTCGACCCCAATTGCCCAGAGCCACAAACACCTCATGCAGACTCCGGCCTTTCTCCGTTAAAGAATACTCCACCCTCGGCGGCACCTCCGCATACACCACGCGCGATACCAGGCCGTCGGCCTCCAGCTCGCGCAGGCTGGCCGTCAGCATGTGCTGAGTGATGGTGGGGAGACCCTGGCGTAGCTCATTAAATCTCTTTGTGCGCTGCCATAGGAGCCAGAGGAGGGGGACCTTCCATTTGCCGCCGATGATCTCGAGCGTCTGGCGGATCGCGTGGAGGTATTCGTTACATTGTGAGGACTCGAGATTGGCTTGGAGCTCAATAGTCTGTTTTTTCATACTGGGGTATTAAATCCATCCTGCTTCATTTTTTGATGTTACAGCAATAAACTCTCCCAGGCAAATGGACAGCAGTCAGGAGAGAAAAATGGAAAATCTGTCAGACAAGGTCGTATTTATTACTGGTGCCACATCTGGTATCGGAGAAGAAATCGCATATCAATATGCTCAACGAGGAGCATGCGTCGCTTTTACGGGCCGTCGTGCGGCTGAGGGCGAGAGAGTGGCAGCCAAATTGGAGGCTGCAGGTGGAAAAGCGTTATTTATTAAATCCGACGTGAGCATCGCCGATGATATCACCAGGGCTATCGATGCCACTGTCAAAAAATACGGTCGTATCGACATCGCCATCAATAATGCGGGGATCGCTGAGCAGATGACGCCATTTCTCGAGCAAAAAGTGCAGGTTTTGGACGATATCTTTGCCACCAACGTGCGCGGGCTGTGGCTTTGCATGCAGGGCGAGATCAGGCAGATGCTATCGCAAAAGACGGCGGGGGCGATTGTAAATGTGTCTTCGGTTTCGGGGACCAAGGGTTTTCCGGGGACAGCGAGCTATGTGGCCAGCAAGCATGCGGTCAATGGGTTGACCAAGACTTTGGCGACGGAGTTTGCCAAGGAAAATGTGAGGATCAATGCGGTGGCGCCGGGGCCGATCCGGACTGAGATGTGGGATAGTTTTGCGCAGGCTAATCCGCAGATCGAAGGGCTGGTAAAGCAGTTGGTGCCGCAGGGGCGCATCGGGACCTGTGCCGAGGTCGCTAGCTGCGTGCTGTGGCTGACGTCGGATGGGGCAAGTAATGTGACCGGGCAGATTGTGGCTGTGGATGGGGGGATACTGGGGTCGTAGTTTCTTTGACTACAGCTATTAGATCTGGACGATGGATGTATTAGGGGATCGCGGCCCCGGTGCTTACGCAAAGGGCCGCTCAACCCCTAATGCATCCATCTGCAGTTAATAAGCAAATTAGAGTAGCCACTACCCTTTGACGCGCCTCAAATGCAATCTTATGCAGCTACAAGCTATAGAGATAGGCCCAAACAGCTCCAACCACAGTAGGCCGTAAGGTATTGAGGAGAAAGACCACAGTCTGCTCTTCTTTCTATGCCAATTTGTTAGAGCCCGACGGCGAGGTGTCCCACTCAAAGCTGGGTACATATATAAAATAACGACTTTTCAGAGGTACTGATTGTGGAAAAGCACACCGACCGCATCGAGCAAAAGAGCACCTCGGACGTGACCGCGCCCAATTTTAGTAGAGACCTCCCGACCGACGACAATTTTAACCGCATACACAACGCTGCCAAAGAGAGCCAGGCCGATAGCAATCTGCCCAAAGCCGCCATCAGCAAGGATTTTATCGACTTTACCACCTCATCAGATACCTCGAGCCCCAAAGCCGCCAAGACATCTGACCTGCCCTCAAATACCAACTCGTCAACGAGAGAGGGCACCGACACCAACTCCGACCCGCGGACCGAGCGGCCCACCTCCAATGCCCGATCGGCCGACAATTTCGCGCAGAGACCCTCCGCGGACAAAAACGACAGCGTCTCCACTCAAACTACCCCCAGCGATCGCGATCGTGCCCCAGAATCCACTCAATCGCCCGTTTCTCAAAATCATGCAAATCGAGACGTGGCCAGTCAGGCACCAAATAGACCTTCAGCCGAAAAAGTCGACAACAGTAACACTACCCCAACCACCAATAATCGCGACTTTAGATTTTAGATGGTGATTTTTCCATCACTCTGGGGAAATGGTTCTGGATAATCGTATTCACAATGTGGGAAATATTTCTGATTTTCAAACTCTCGATAAAGCCTTGTGCACCATGGGGTTCGAGGTGCAGTTAGAAATCAAAAGCATTTTTGCTCGCCGTCAATAGGACGTTTCCGGTTGTAAAAAATCGGTTTGCGTTGGTAATTTAGCTAAAATGCCCATTTTTCACTTTGCCTCAAAATGCACATACACCCTCGCATCCATCAGCGATCATTTCACCCTAAAATCATCAAAAATCTAACAGACCCCAAGCCCCTGCAAACGTGCCATTTATATGAGGTATCATAACGTGGGTCTAGATAAGGGATTTTGTTTTGCAAGCACATTTTAAAAAACGATTTGCGGCCATCACTTTGATGCTGGCACCACTTTGTACGGCCGCTGTTTGCCAACCCGCCTGGAGCAGCGATCTCGGCGGCACCAAATTTGCCATCAACCCCGATTTTGCAAAACAAACCATCACTCTGGCCCAGGTCCAAAAAGCCATCGACGAGATCGACTCCCTCGCCCAAAAGCAGATCGACAACGGCGCAGCGCCCGGCCTAGCGATCTCGGTCGTATTTGATGACAAAATGATTTTTGCCAAAGGCTACGGCCTCCGCCAGGTGGGCAAAGTCGAAAATGTCGACGCCGACACAGTTTTTCAGCTTGCATCCGTCTCCAAGCCGGTCGGTTCGGCCATCCTCGCTAAAGCCGTCGCCGACAAATACTGCACCTGGGACACCAAAATCGCCGACCTCGACCCCGATTTTGCTCTTGCCGAACCCTGGGTCACCGCCAATCTATCCTTGCGCGACCTCTACGCCCACCGCAGCGGACTGGCCGACCACGCCGGCGACTTGCTCGAAGACCTCGGCTGGGACCGCGCCCACGTACTGCACCAACTGCGGTATCTCGAACCCGCCAGCAGCATGCGCTCTAAGTATGCCTACACCAATTACGGTATCACCGAGGGCGCCGTCGCCGTCTCCAAAAAAGTCGGCAAATCCTGGGAAGACCTCAGCGACGAATGGCTTTACAAGCCCCTCGGCATGCAGTCGACTTCGTCGCGATATGCGGACTTTGCCGCCCGGCCCAACAAAGCCGCCGGACACATGCGCCTCGACGGCAAATGGGCCCACCGCGTGCAACGTATGCCCGACGGCCAATCGCCCGCTGGCGGCGTCAGCTCCAGCGTCAACGACATGGCCAAATGGATGCGCATGCAGATCGCGCAGGGCAGCTTTGATGGTAAGCAGATCGTCCCAACCGACGCCATCGCCGAAACCCACAAACCCCAGATCGTCACCGGCTCGAGCCCCATTAATGGCTTGCCGGAGTTTTATGGCCTCGGGTTTAACGTTTCATATGACAAGCACGGGCGGCTGTTGTTGGGGCACTCAGGTGCTTTTGCACTCGGAGCCGGCACCAATGTCAAAATGGTGCCCGCCGAAAAACTCGGCATCTGTGTCCTCGTCAACTCCGCCCCCGAGGGCGTAGCTGAAACTCTCGCCAATATTTTTGTCGACAGCGCGATTTATGGCAAGCCCACGCAGGACTGGGCGACGCTATTTAAGCAGATTTTTGCAGATCCGGCTACGCTCGGCGAATATGTCGGTGGCTTTGGCAAGCCGCCCACCAAGCCAGTCGCCGCCCTGAGCAATGCCGCGTATGTCGGCACGTATGACAATAAATATTTTGGCAAAATCAAAATCACCGAAAATGGTGGCACCCTCTCTGCCACCATGGGCAATGATGTCACCGTCTCCCTCAAACACTATGACCGCGACTCTTTCACCTTTGATATGCTGCGCGAAAATATAATGAGTAATAATGGCGTGACCTTTACCATGGGTGCGAATGGCAAGGCTAAGAGTCTGACGATCGATACTTTTAATCAGGATGGGCAGGGGCGGTTTGATGCAATCTGAAGCAGTCCAGATCTCCCGCGCGCAGGCCGCCGACGGTGCTGCTGCACAGCAAATCATCGACGAATACTGCGAAGCCATCGGCGTAATGGTGCGCGACACGCCCGAGGCATTTGCGCATTATTTTGCGGAGGATTCGGGGATCTGGCTGGCGCGCGTGGGCGGTGAGGTCGTCGGGTGCGTGGCGTTGCGGCCATTACCGCTGGTGGCGGTCGATGGGGCGTGCGAGGTAAAGCGGCTGTATGTAAAGCCGGCCTTTCGTGGGCGGCAGATCAGCCAATTGCTGATGGCTGCGCTGCATGCGTATGCTACTGAACGCGGTTACAAGTGGTGCTATCTCGATAGCAAGGACGATCTGCGGGCGGCGATCGTGCTGTACGAGCGGCTGGGGTATGAGACGTGCGAGCGATATAACCAAAACCCGCAGGCGACGGTGTTTATGCGGCGGGCGATTCCATGAAGAAAACCATAGCCACCGCCATCTCCACCGCCTGCATCATCTCCGGATATTTCCCCCAAATGCCCGCCATGGCTAATGAGCCATCGCTAAGCCATCCCGGCTCAGCCGCGGCTCATAATGTGCAGGATTATGTGTGCGTAGACGTTGAGATTCGCAGTCCCGAGGGCTCGGTAAACGTTTACTCCAAAATATATATGCGCCAGGGGGATCAATACAAAAATACGCTCGGCGAGTCCATTGCGGCATCATATGTCGAGAAAGTCAGGCAATACGCCATTGAGTCAGAGTCCAATCAGGCTGTAGATCTAGCCCCTTTTGGTATCAACCCTCAATCAGTCCGCAAGAAGGTAGATGAGTTTTTAAAGTCAAATACCCTCCCATCGATCGATCCCCAGAAATATCCTCATCCAAATTTTGATCAGCTTGACCCGGCTGTGCGCAAGCTCTTGGATTATGACACCGTGGCCCATGCCGCGTCGGAAGCGATTTCCCATCCCTTCAATACCGGGTATTTCATCATGCATGTGTACATCTCTGGTGATCGGCCCGTGGAGATGCAGTCGAGGCATGAAGGTGGTGGCATGGTGCCGTGGACCGTAAAGGTGGGCTCCAAAGTTTGGCAAACTGCCTCACCTCAATTGCCGAAAATGCTTGCGGATCTAGGTAACAATGACTTTCTGCGCGGCAAGCATGCCGATTGGTTTGACCAATTTTTTGATCGTTATAGCGCAAAAGTCCGAAACCAAAATTGGCCATCCATTAAAGATCGGGAAATGGTCAAGCAAATTGCAGGATGGCAAAATGCATCAAAATTTGTGACAGTCGAAGATGCTATAAATCAAAATGACACGACTCTGATCCAGGTCAAATTAAAAGATCCTGCGTGCACGATAGATCGTATCAGGTGGAGGGTCGGCAAGCCAGGTGCCAGTGGAAACACTGCGAACATGCGCGATTGGAATGCATTTATCGCTGCAAACGAAAAGCTGCAGCACGCAGCAAGTGCTGTTGGGTGGTTGCTCAAGTGGAGGGAACAAAATCCCGAGAGATCGCTGATGGCTATGCTTGATGTGGCTATTGACCCCGCAGATTACTTTCATAAAGAAATGATTGCTTTTTGGCAAGATGCCGGCCTCTCCGGCCAGCCGACCTATCACTGTAGGGTCTATAGGAATGGGACTTACGAGGGCGGTCTCTTGCTGGGAGAGCCATATCAGATATCGCTGGCAACAGAAATGATCAGACATCAGTGGTCGTTGATCAACAAACCTGATTCCGATGCATTTCCTGCCTTGAGAGACCAGTGTATGGAAGATGTGCCGTTTGATCAGCGCAAATGGTGCCTGCTCGATCAGTCTGGCAAGATAATCAAGCTGGGCCCTCCGCCACTTACCGAGGCCCTGCCTTCAGGCTGTGAATATCCAACTGCGCAAGACGAACCTTATGATTACTTTTGGCCAGTCGATTTTGATAAAGCGGAAGACGCCGAATATCTCGATAGAAAGATTGGCAATGAGTCTATAGCAAATTGTAGTCCTGAATTTGCGCCCTCATTAGTAGGCGAGATTGACAAAGGCGGCAAGCCAATTTTTAAACCGCTATATCAGTTTCTGGGGCCTACATCAGAGGGGATGACTGTATTTAGATTGCCCAAGGGAAAGAATGGCTATCTGAATGAGGCAGGTGACGTGGCCATTGACCCTCAGTATGATGAGGCAGAAGCCTTTCACGAGGGGCTCGCGGCAGTCGGAAAGGACCACAAATACGGTTTTATCGATACTAAAGGCAATGTAGTTATCCCTATGATTTTTGATGCGGTGCGCAACTTTGCCGAAGGTTTGGCACCAGCGCGGATTGGTGCGCTGTTTGGATACATCGACAAGACTGGCAAGTTTGTGATCGAGCCTCAGTTTGGTCGCGCGCGGCATTTTATAAATGGCCTTGCTTATGTGCAAAATGATTGGCGGCGCGCATACATAGACCACGCCGGTAAGCCCATCGGAGGGTGCTTTTATGAGCAATTGCAGAGATTTAGCTGCGATAGAGCAAAGTTTAAGCAGGATGGAAAATATGGATATATCGATCGTGCAGGTAGGGTGGTGATACCAGCTCGATACGATGACGCTAATGATTTTAGGGATGGTGTGGCAAAAGTCGAGATAAATGGAGTCGCAAAAGGGATAGATATTTTTGGCAAGTCGGCCCCTGTTCCGCCGGATCATAGTGACTTTTGGGCGGGACCAATCTCCGAGGGGTTGATGGACACGACCGGAAGTGGCAAAAATGCGATGTCTCATGGCCTTATGGATAGAAATGGCAAATTTGTCATAAAGCCCATATATGAAAGCGTTGGGGCCTTTGTCGGAGGATTGTGTCCTGTCCAAATCAATCACAAGTGGGGCGTAATTGATAGATCTGGCAAAATGGTAATCAAGCCACAGTTTGATGAAACGACTCGGCTTTTTAGCGATAATCGGCTTGGCGTCAAAGTCGGCAAAAAGTGGGGTCTGATCGATGTCACTGGCAGCATGATCTTAGAGCCAAAATATGATGCGATACAGCCTTTCAAAAATGGCATGGCAATCGTGCAGGCTGGTATCAAATTTGGTTATATCGATAAAAGTGGTGTGGAGTTGATCCCGCCAATCTTTGATGCTGCGCACCAATTTGGCCCAACGGGGCGTGCAAGGGTAAAGATGCGGGTGGAGCCGGTAAAAGCCATGGATATTTGGATGGAGGGAGAAAAGGGTGCCGATTGAAGACTATAGTGATACGGAATTGGGCGCCTTCTTAAAGCTGTCACAGCGTAATGCGGAAAAGTTTGACAGCTATCGAAAATATTCGTTTCTCTTTGATAAATTTCCTGAGGACATTCGGGAAAGATGGCTGGCCAGCGCATCGCTCGACGTCAATGAGGTGCCAATCTACGGCACTTTTCGAAGTGATCAGCACTGGATTTTGATAACCACCAGGAGATATATCTGGTTAGATTTTTTGTCTGATGCGGGTAGGCAATCTTTAAAATATCGCGATATGACTTGCGCCACAGCGGCTGCTACGGCACAGGATCCGAGGTATCCGCAGGATGTTGAGGTGTACATCGGGGATAAATGCCCAATCCCTGGAAAGCCGCCGGCAGATTATCGTGAAAAATATTTGGCTCCGCCCTACGATCAATTGATGAGCCCTAATATACTCAGTCCATGGCTCTTGCTCGGGGATCGAGGAGGCAGGTTTTATGAGATATACGTGGAGAAAGGCGCTGTTGTTGGTGGCACTTACAACAATATTTTTGAGATCATGACCCTGCCGGGGTATTTTGATAAGGTGCATCGCAAATATAACGGCTAGCCGCACGGCTTGTGCTAACGCTGGTTTTGACCCCAAAATTTACTTCTTCTCACTGCTTAAAAGTCCCAGCCTCAAGGATGCTTTCGATCTGATCTTGGCAATCACCCTAACGGGGGATCTCTATCAGGCGTGGGACTGAATAATCTTGGCAATCTGAAATGCATCCTTGGGGCGATGTCGCATAAAGGTAGTTTGAGGAAAATAATTGTATTGGTGCAAACTAATGCCAGGAAGATAACAACAAAGATGAAAGTACTCATTGCCATAGATGATTCCTCCTGTTCGTCAGCTGCGGTTGACGCGGTTGCATCGCATAATTGGCCAGCAGGAACAGAGCTTCGGGTAATCACTGTCCTGGAGCCGGTTCATTATGCATATGCACTGTCCGGCTCCTACATGGCGTCTCTGATCGACGCGGAGAGGGAAATGGATGCACATTGCCGCAAGTTGGTGGATGCTAAGGTGGCGCAACTGGAAAAGTCAGTCGATCAGGGTCAGGTTAAGGGATTGGTTATTAAAGGTAGCGTCGTAGATTCCATTCTTAGCGTAGCTAAAGAGTGGGATGCCGACTTGATTGTCCTCGGTTCGCACGGTCGCAAAGGATTTGACAGATTTTTGCTTGGCAGTGTGGCAGAAAAAGTCGCAAATTATGCACCGTGCTCGGTCGAGATTGTCAGGCAAAAGCAGCCTGTGCCGGATAGTAAAGAGAAAACGCAAAGACGAGTAGTAGCAGCGGGCCAGCAACAGCAGGAATAAAGCCATGAAAGTAATCATTGCACTTGATCAATCCGAATACGCCGATCAAGTCGTAGAGGCAGTGCTCAAGCGCCAGTGGCCTCAAGATACTGCTTTCAAGTTGCTAACCGTTATAGAGCCTTCGCCATGGGCGCACCTGGGCTCCGATAACTGGCAAAGCGTGCTTAAGCAAATATCGGATAATCGCCAACAGCTAGCATCTGAAAAGCTAGGCACATACAGAGCAAAACTCTCTGAGCAGATCCCGGATTGTTCAGTCCATACGGAGATCAGAAATGGAAATGCTCGAAGCGAGATTTTGGCGGTCACCACCGAGTGGATGGCCGACAAATTGGTTCTTGGTGCGCACGGGCATTCACCAAATAGGTTGTTGGGAAGACTACCGCAATCCCTCGCACAGCACGCGCCATGCACAGTCGAGTTAATCAGGTTGAAATGTCTCATGGATGCTGGGGCCCGAGCCGGGTGACAAATATGCAGAGCGCAACAGTCACTACCAATCCGCAGTGCTTGCACAATAGCCTGCCACAGCCATCCAGACTTGCCTTGATTACTATCGGCAATTCCCTGAGAGAAGATGACGGTATCGCCGCTCGCTTGTGCGATGCATTGCCGGAGTCAGCTTTGCTTGACGTTTGCAGGTTTGATTTGGGACCTTATACCGGATTTCTCAAAGATTGCTTGTATGGACATAAGGCCGCGATCATCATTGATTCGACGCAGAACGGCACCGCTCCAGGCACTGTGTCAATTATCGATTTAGACGCGATGTTGGAGAGAGAGGCGATCATAAATCTAAATTCGTGTCATGGTTTTTCTCTGGCTGATGAATTACGCATCGCAAAGCAGTATGGAGCCCTGCCTGAACACCTCATTTTTTTTGGAGTCGAGGTTGAAAATGTTGATTGGACCGAAAATCTCAGCACCAAGCTCAAAGATATGCTGCCACTGCTAGTGCAAGACCTATCTCACCTGGTGAAGAAAGTGGCGGAGCGCTTAAAGCAAAATGCATGAAGCCACCATCGCAAAATCGATCTTAGAGATTGTATCCAAACAGATTGCAAGGACACCCGGCGCCTTGCGCGCACTTCAGGTCCATGTAGTGGCAGGCCAATTTCGCAATGTAGATCGCGAATCACTAGAATTTGCCTTTGATAGTTTAAAGATGTTCGATCAAAGGACAAGCGGATGCGAGTTGCACTTGGAGATGCCGAGCGCCACTGCGCTGTGCAAAGAGAGTCAGCATGCATATCATCCGTGCTACCAACAAGCATATTGCTGCCCATTGTGCGGTAGCGGCATCGGCAAATTGATTTCGGGCGAGGAGCTGGATGTAGTCAATGTAAGTCTGGAGACTGTCTTACACGAGGAGCAAAAGGATCATGCACGAGTCGTCAGATGAGCACATGCTAGAGCGCATTTTAAATAACAACGAGGACCTGGCCGCGCATAACCGGGAGCACTTTGATGCCGCTGGGCTTTTGTGCATCAACTTAATGAGTGCACCAGGCGCCGGTAAGACCAGTCTGCTCGAGAGATCATTGCTTGATCTCAGCAAGCACTGGCAGTGCTCGGTGATAGAAGGTGACATGGTGGGAGAGCTCGATGCAGATCGATTGCGCAAGCTGGGCGTGGATGTATCGCAAATATCCACCGGTAAGAGTTGCCACCTTGATGCGCAAATGGTCGCTCGCGTCGTGCATTCTAAGGCGCTCGACAAACTCGACTATTTATTTATCGAAAATGTCGGTAACCTTGTTTGCCCCGCTGATTTTCCGCTGGGAGAGCACAAGCGTGTTGTGCTCCTTTCTGTGACAGAAGGGGATGATAAGCCGCTCAAGTATCCAGTTATATTTCACAACTGCGATGTAGTGTTGTTTACTAAGTGCGATTTGCTGCCCTATGTCAATTTTAGCGTCGCCCGGGCCACCCAGTACGTGCAAGATCTCAACCCGCGAGCACAGTGCTTTGCTGTTTCTATAGTGACTGGTCAAGGGATCGATGATTGGCTCAATTGGCTCTCCAGCGCGTACCTGCAGAGTCAAAAGAACATGCCGGTTTCTATTTAGGTGATGTTGATATGTGTATATCAGTTCCAGCCAGGATTGTCTCCCTTGACGGCAGAAAAGCAGTGGTCGATGTGTATTCAGAGCGGCGACAGGTTTATCTGGGCGTAGACCAAGCTGCAATTGGTGATTGGGTTTTGATTTATGGGCCGGTTGCCTTGCGGCGATTAGCAGATGAGGAGGCCGAGGAGACGATCCGGCTCCTTAGAGGGATCACTGGCAAATCGGCAAAAACAGTCGGGTGATTATAATGATGGATCATTGTTTTGTACTGGCAAAAGATTCGTTTGCTGAGTTCTTCGAGTCCTTGAGCAAGCTGGGCCGAGTTTACGCACCGGTCAAGGTTTCCGATCAGTCATATTCGTTTCGCCAGGTAGAGTCTCACGAGCAAATTGCTTTTGAGGCATTAAGGACGATTCTGCCACCAAAAAAATATTTCTATCCGACTCAGGAGACCATTCTGAGATACAACGATGTACAAATCGAGGAGCATAAACCAGAGATTGATTTTCAGATTTTATTCGGTGTGCATCCATGCGATCTGGCCGGCCTGGGTATCATGGACACTATCTTTACTGCAGGACCTGCCGATAGCCATTATCTGAACAGGCGTCAATCCAGTTTGATCGTCGGACTTTCATGCATGCCGGATAAGCACTGCTTTTGCCAATCTATGGGCACTGACTGCCCTGAGAGCGGCTACGACCTTTTTCTTACAGATATTGGCGATGATTATCTACTTGAGGTACGCACCGCAGCTGGAGTCAAGGCCGTTGACCCAATTATGCCGCTATTGAGAGCGGCAGGGCAAGATGATGAGTCCAGATACAAGGCATTTTGGAGCAATCGCGCCCAGGCTTTTACCAATGGTTTTAAGCCGGACAATCTGCGCTCCGTCATGGCCATGGAGTGGGACAACAAGATTTGGGATGAAATGGCAGATCGCTGCCTGAGCTGCGGCAATTGCACTCCAGTATGCCCAACTTGTTATTGCTTTGATCTTGTGGATATTGCCAGTTTAAATGGGACGTCGGGTGAGCGCCGACGTGAATGGGATAGCTGTCAATTTGTAGGCTTCGCTCAAGTTGCCGCCGACTATAACTTTCGTCCAGGGCCGGTAGATCGGCTCAAGTTTTGGTACAGGCACAAACTGCATGGCTTTGACGATCCCTTTGGCTTTCAAACATGTGTTGGTTGCGGCCGGTGTACTGTCTCCTGTCCGGCTGGGATCGACGACATAGTGTCTGTGGTGCAAGCGTTGCAAGCTACTAATCAAGCGAAAACCAAACATGATGCAAATTAGCACACCATTTATGCCAGAAAAGGGAGTCATTCGCTCCATTGTGCCTATGGCTCAGGACAATTATTTGTTTGAGTTTAAGACAGACACAGATAGACTCGCAGCTTGCAAGCCAGGGCAATTTGTCGAGCTTTGGGTTCCGGGCGTGGGTGAGTGCCCTATCTCTGTGTGTTCAGGACGAGTCACCGAGAGTATTCAACTACTAGTGCGCAGAGTCGGGAGGGTGACCAACGCTCTGTTTCAAATGAGCGAGGGAGACTGGGCCGGACTGCGGGGCCCTTATGGACATGGGTTCCCGGTTGAACGATACAAAGGACAAAACCTGTGTATGGTGGCGGGCGGACTGGGCATCGCACCAATCAGGTCACTCTGGCAGTATGTCCTCGACCATCGTCAGGATTTTGGGAAAGTCATTCTCATTTATGGAATGCGGCACTCAGACGAAATGCTCTTTAGGGAGGAGTTGAAACTGCTATTGCAGCGAGGGGATATACATGTCTTTTTAGCTGCGGACGATGCGACAGTATGTGAGTTGCCTCCCTTTGCAATGCAGGTTGGGCGAGTCACGGACATGATCCGGCAAGCAGCGATTGACCATGACTTTCAAGTTGCAATATGTGGACCACCTGTCATGTACAAGTATGTGATTGAGGAGCTAAAGGCCAAGCATGTGACTGATCAAAACATCTGGCTCTCGCTCGAAAGACAGATGAAGTGCGGGATTGGTAAATGCGGTCATTGCTTTATTGGTGGACGTTTTACATGTCAGGCCGGACCTGTATTTCAGCTCGCTGATCTCAAGTTTGTGCCAGAACTTATCGAATGCGATAACGGAGGAGCACAATGACGACTACCACCGAACAGAAAACTTTGCCTTGCATTGCCGTAGAGAGTCTGACCGGCTGTGCAGGGGAGCTGCTTGTCATTTTGGACAATTTAGAGCAGCTATTACCATTTGTACGCATTGTGAGTTTTCCGTTTGCTCAAAGCAAAAATGAGTGTGGACCTGTCGATATCACGTTCGTTGAAGGCAGCGTGAGCCAGCCGCATGATATCGAGAAACTAAAAAGGATCAGGAGCAATTCGCGGTGGCTGATTGCTATCGGCAATTGTGCGGTTTGGGGATGCGTGCAGGCTGGTGCTTGCTCGCGATGTCACGTTGAGGATATGTTGCACGCTGTTTATGGTGATGAGTCCCCGATCAAAGCTTTACCCGCGCGCCCACTATCTGATTTCGTTCACGTTGATGCAATGCTTTCAGGTTGCCCAATCAATGCCACGCAATTTCTCTCTGTCACTGCGAGTTTGCTCAAGGACCATCTGCCGTACATAACGCATAAGCCGGTATGTCTAGAGTGCAAGCTCAGAGAGAATCCTTGTGTGTTGATTGAAAAGAATCTGCCTTGTTTAGGACCGGTGACAGCGGCCGGTTGTGGTGCGCTCTGCCCCAGTCTTGGTGCGGCTTGCTATGGTTGCTGGGGGCCCTGCCAATCACCACAGATGGCAGCAATGGCAACTATCCTGCAAGAAAAGGGCTATCAGTTGGATGAGGTCTTGAGCCGGCTGCAGACTTTTGGTGCGCCCGATACTTTGTTTGCCCGGATGAAGCCAGATGCAGAGGTCGCATAAAAATGAGCGGGATTGAACGACGAACAATCGAGATACCTGAGATTTGTCGGGTCGAGGGGCATTCTGCAGTAACCGTAGATATCAGCGATGGTCGCGTAGCAAATGTCCAATTGGAGGTCTTTGAAGGTACAAGATTTTTTGAGCGTATCGTGCTGGGGCATCAATATGAGGAAATGCCGCACATTACCTCGCGAGTGTGCGCAATTTGTTCGACTGGGCACGTACTTGCAGCGGTAAGAGCGATCGAAAATATTTTTGAGTTTAAGCCGTCAGTACACACCAATCTGTGCCGACAGCTAATGCATTTGGGCATGATCATCGAATCCCATGCGACGCATATTTGTGCTTTGGCATTGCCTGATTTTCTTAAGACCCCTGACTTGTTGGACTTTGCCACTAAACATCAAAAAGAGTTTGAAGTGTGGACGAAGCTTAGAAATCTTGGCGCCTCCATTCAGACGATTATTGGTGGCAGGCCATTTCACCCAGTAAATCTGCATGTCGGTGGCTTGTCTCGTTATCCCCTCGAGCAAGACCTTATGCCGCTATTGCGTATATTGGATGAATCCAGGACCTATGCTCTGCATCTTTGCGATTTGCTGAGTGGGCTGACTTTGCCTATTGAGAGGACTGCAGAAGCATGCTTTTTGGCAGTGGTCCCAGACGGTCCGGGTTATGGTTATTTTGGAGAGGTCGTTCGTGCAAGCGACGGCTGGGAGGCGCCAGTAGCTAATTACAAAGAGTATTTGAATGAACGCGTGGTGGCATACAGTCACGCCAAGATATCAACCCACTTGGGCGGTAAGCCCTTTATGGTCGGGGCCATGGCGAGATTGTTCTTCTTTGCTGATCGGCTCGGCAAGACCGCACGCAGTGTGTTCGACAAAAGTCCGCTGGCATCAGGCAAGGCCTGCTCATTGTGGAACAACCTTGCTCAAGCTATCGAGATACTGGAGGCGATTGAGCAATCGATAGTGTTCGTCGAGCAACTTGCTGCAGGCGGCTTCGAGTCGGAGGGGGCAACACATCTGGATGGATTGGTAAAGGCCGGGCGAGGAGTAGGCGCCGTAGAGTGTCCGCGAGGCACTCTGTATCACTACTATGAGTTGGACGAAAAAGGAAAAATTGTAGCCGCAGACATGATTACGCCATCAGCGCAAAATACGGCGCAGATCGAGCTTGATATTTGCACGGTCGTCGAGCAGCAGATGGCTTTGGACCCTGCTTTGCTGCAGAGCAGTTTAGAGACGCTGGTGAGAGCATATGATCCGTGCAACACTTGCGCAACTCACATGGTGCAGATCAGGAGTGTAAAAGCTAAATGAGTAAAGAGACATTGTTGGCTGAAATGGCAGAAAAACATGAGGGCAGGATGGAGCATGCGTGGCAGAGTGACTACGCACAAAAGGTGATGAGAGCATCGGATGCTGTTCAGGTGATCAAGTCGGGTGATTCTGTCTACATACATTCCCATGCCGCTGCACCAGAGATCCTTATCGACGCCATGGTCCAGAGAGCGCCGGAGCTAAGGGGGGTAAAGGTCCTCCATATTTTGACTTTAGGCAAGGCTGACTACGTCAAACCTGAGTACGCTGACTCGTTCAATGTTCATGCGCTTTTCATCGGTCCCAATGTCAGGCAGGCGATCAATGAGGGGCGCGCCGACTACATGCCCATTTTTCTGAGTGAAATCCCTGGTTTGTTCGAGTCAGGCGAGGTTGCTGTGGATGTCTGTTTGATGCAGGTATCTCCACCTGACGCTCACGGCTTTTGCAGCTATGGTGTATCTGTTGATTGTACGATCTCTGCATGCAAACAAGCTCGATTTGTGATTGCCGAAGTCAACAAGCAGATGCCACGGACGCTAGGGCGTTCATTTGTGCATGTAAGCCAGCTTGATCGAATAGTGGAGACCGATCGCCCATTACCTGAGCTGGTGCCCGCAATACCGACAGCAGTAGAGGAAGCAATTGGGAAAAATGTGGCAGATCTGGTGGAGGATGATGCCACTATTCAACTGGGGATCGGGATGATACCCGATGCGGTGCTCAAATATTTGAGCGACAAGCGCAATCTGGGCGTACATAGTGAGATGCTCTCAGACGGCATCGTCGACCTCATTGTAAAGGGTGTCATTACCAATGAAGCTAAAACTGTCCTGCCAGGTAAGGTCGCTGTGAGTTTCATTATGGGGACCAGACGCCTTTATGACTTTGTGGACAATAATCCCTTGATTGAGTTTCAGCCCAGTGATTTTATCAACGATCCTGTGATAATTGCGGCAAATCACAAAATGACGGCGATCAACTCGGCTCTGCAAGTAGATCTCACTGGTCAGGTCGTGGCCGACTCCATTGGCGATTATCTCTATAGTGGCTTTGGTGGGCAGGTCGATTTTATCAGGGGAGCCTCGCGTTCCAGGGGTGGCAAGGCAATTATTGCCATGCCATCCACTGCTAAAAGTGGCACAGTCTCAAGGATCGTTGCGCGGCTTGCGCCGGGCAGCGGTGTGGTTACGTCTCGTGCCGATGTGCACTATGTCGTCACCGAATATGGTGTTGCTCAACTTTACGGCCGGACGCTCAAAGAGCGCGTGCGAGCCCTTATTGGTATTGCGCATCCTGACTTCCGAGAAAATTTGGAACGGGAGTCGCATTCCTTTCCCTGGTTGCGCTGACGTGAAAAACAGTGCCGAAGCTCCACAATTTGAATCATTGGATGCTGTCATACAGCACTATTGTGTCGATCCGAGTGTGGGCCTGAGCGAAGGTACTGTAGCGGATCGAATCAAGCAGTTTGGCGCCAACCAGATGAGAGGGCGCAAATCGCATGGCCTTCTGACCATTGTCATCAGGCAATTTCAGGGTACCGTCATTTTGCTGCTCGTTTTCGCGGCAGCTATTTCTTATGTCTCTCATGAGGTAATGCAGGCCGCTGGCATAATGATCGCTGTAGTGATCAATGCAGTGATTGGCTTTATTACTGAGTGGCAGGCAAAAGTCTCGCTGGACAAACTGGAGGCACTGGCAGGACCGACTGCTCGCGTGCTCAGAGCTGGTCACGAACAGGAAATCCCGGCGCACCGAGTCGTTCCAGGGGACATCGCCATCCTGGAACCTGGTGCACGCGTGCCTGCAGACTTGCGCCTTATCGACAGTTACGGTCTGAGTATAGACGAATCATCCATGTCTGGCGAAAGCGTGCCGGTCTTTAAGTCTGCCACCAATATTGGTGATGACGATCCGGATGCTCAGATTGCCTTGCAAGGCACGCTCATATTGGCCGGCCGGGGGCGTGGTGTTGTCACTGCCACAGGCGATCAAACGCGCCTTGGACACCTGGGATGCCTTTTGACAGAGGCAGTCTCAAGGCGCACTCCCCTCGAAGAAAAGCTCGAAGAACTGGGGAGGCAGCTAACCGTCGCGATCTTTGTTCTGTGCTCGATCCTGGCTGCCGTGGGCATCTGGCATCAAGAAGATGTCTGGATGATGATTCAGACGGCTATTGCACTAGCCGTTGCTGCCATTCCAGAAGGCATGCCCGTTGTCGCTACTCTGGCACTCGCTGTCGGTACTCAGCGCATGGTGCATGCTCGAGCTCTCGTCCGACAACTCGGCGCTGTAGAGACATTGGGATGCACTACCATCATTTGCAGTGATAAGACAGGTACCCTGACGGAAAATCAGATGGTGCTTACTGATCTTGTCTGCAATAGCAGACACCTCAAGCTCTCAGGTGCTGGATATGAGCCAAAGGGTGAGATCACCGAGGATGGGCTGTCGGTAAGTGCAAGCGATGACGGCATGGTCGTCGATTTGCTAAGAGCAGCAGCACTATGCAATGACGCAAAAATCGAGAATCACGATGGTGGCACACAATGGCATGTCCATGGGGATCCGACCGAAGGCGCTCTAATCGCTGCTGCAGGCAAAGTAGGGCTGGTGCATGATCATCTGGTTGGCGCCTATCCAAGAACAGGCGAAATACCATTTGACTTAGAGCGAAAAAGAATGAGTACTCTGCATCGTACTCCTGATGGGGGTTGCGTTGTATACACAAAGGGCTCGCCGGAGTCCGTCATGAAAAGGTCTTGTTTTATGCGTACGGGTGCCGGAGATCGGCCCCTTACGGATCTTGAGCGGGATTGGTTTATCAATAAAAATGATGAGCTGGCGAAGCTTGGTTTGCGGGTCTTAGCAATTGCCCATAGAAAATTTGAAAGCGAACCTGCCAAATTGACGGCAGCTTTTGTAGAAACCGATCTGACGTTGCTTGGACTTGTTGGAATGTCCGATCGGCCACGGGAAGGGGTACAAGCTGCCATTGAAAGTTGCAAGAATGCCGGGATCAAGGTGATCATGGTCACAGGCGATCAACCTGCAACCGCGCAGGCTATAGCGCGTGATCTAAATCTGCTTGATCCACGCTCCTCGGGTGATCCAGTGCTGACGGGTAGCGAGCTGAGCAAGATGAATGAGTCTGAGCTGCGCTTGGCCCTGAGAGACGCAACGGTGCTTGCCAGAGTGACACCAGAAATGAAGCTGGCTGTGGTCAGAGCATTGCAGGCTGATGGAGAGATCGTAGCAATGACTGGAGACGGAGTTAACGATGCACCAGCATTACGGCAATCAAACATTGGCGTAGCGATGGGGAGGAGTGGCACTGCTCTTGCTCGTGAAGCATCCAGTATGGTGATCACGGACGATAATTTTGCCACTATGATTAAGGCCATTCGTCAGGGGCGCATCATTTACGCCAATATCAGAAAATCAATTGCATATCTCTTAACTGCCAGCGTGGCATCGGTGATGTGTGTCGCCGGTGCCGTACTGTTTGACATTGGCCTGGTGCTCACTCCCTTGCAGCTGCTCTGGTTAAACTTGATAATGCATGTCTTCCCAGGATTAGGCATAGTATTGCAGCGTGGCGATAGCGATGTCATGACAAAGCCGCCGCGCAGCAGCTCCGAGCATCTATTGAGTCGTGTGATAAAACAGCAAATCGGCATTAGGAGTATAGTGGTTGCTAGCGCTGTTTTGCTTTGCTTGTATTTGCATGTGTGCATGGGAGGGGCAGTCGCACACAAGAGCACTATTGGACTGGCTAGTTTGTCGCTGGCTCTGCTGCTTCAGGCTCTTTCCTGGTCAGGATTGGGTATGGGAAAGGCAATGACAAATATGCCGATGATAGTAAATCTGGGCATTTCTGGTATTTTGCTGATGGCAGCCATTTATGCGCCGGTGCTGCAGGGACTCTTAAACACAGTGGCTCTCAATGCGACTGAGATGCTCCTTGTGGTGCTCGGGGCCTTGTGTTCTGCGATTGCCACCGGCCTCATCATGCGACTGCCAGTTTGGGCAAGGTAATTGATCGTATTGCTTTATAGGCTCAGAGTTTCAAACATCTTGGGCATTTCTGCATTTATGTCGTATAGCTCACGAATCTTGTAAGCAAGTTGGTGTCTCTGGTGCTCTTCACCATGGGTGATGATCACACGCGGATTGCTTTTTGCCATAGGCGAGAGCCACCGTAATAGGTCAGTTTGTCCTGCGTGTGCGCTGAAGCCACCGAGTGTGCAAATTTTGGCACGCACTGGGACAGTCTCACCAAATATCTTGGCTGATGTCGCACCGTCGACTAAAAAGCGGCCAAAGGACCCTCGCGTCTGGTAGCCCACGATCATCACGACTGTTTCGGGTTTACTCAGGTTATGTCTTAGATGATGCAATATGCGGCCTGCATTGCACATTCCAGCGCCAGCGAGAATGATGCAGGGACCTGTGACAGTGTTGAGTGCACGTGATTGGTCGGCTGTTGGACAGGGGATGACAGAGGTTAGATCCGATTTTAGTTGTCCTGAGCTGTGCAGGGATACTGCCTCCTCATCCATTAATTCCTGGTGTTTTGTATATAGTTGGGTGGCAGCAATGGCCATTGGGCTGTCGAGATAGATTGGAAACCGCTTGACCTTGTGTTCGCGAAACATGGCGGCCAGGTGGTAGAGAATCTGCTGAGTGCGTCCGACGGCAAAGGTGGGAATGAGAATCTTGCCTTTGCGTTCAACTGCTGTGGTTATCAGTTCTTCAAATTCGGCCACCGTTTCGTCCAAAGGTCGATGGTCACGGTCGCCATATGTTGACTCGATAAAGACAGTATCGGCAGTATCGATGCATGCTGGATCTCGAACGATTGGCGAACCCCAGGCGCCTAGATCTCCTGAAAAAACAATGGTCTGTGATAGATCTTTGTCTGTCACTCTTAGCAGCACACTGGAAGAGCCAAGGATGTGTCCGGCCTCTACCAGTTTGACTGTTATGCCATCGGCCACATCATGCCAGGAGTCGTATTGAATGCTGCGCATCTGTGCGCATACCCTTTCAACATCGCGAGGTGTAAAAAGGGGCTCTGCCTTTGAAAGGCCGGCGCGTTTGCGAATGCGTGTCTCATGCTCTGCATCCTGGCACTGGATTTTAGCGGCGTCCTCAAGAATTAGTTTGGCGATATCGATGGTCCCGTCTGTGGCAAAGATCGGGCCGCGATAGCCACTTTTTACGAGCAGTGGGAGTCTGCCGGAGTGATCCAGGTGAGCGTGAGTAAGGACGACTGCATCGATGTCCTGTACTGCCAGAAGGCGGGGGATGTGGTTGAGGCGCTCGATTTTACGAGAACCTTGAAACATGCCGCAATCAATCAGGATTCGTGCGGAAAAGGTTTCGACAAGATAACATGACCCGGTGACTTCCCCTGCGGCACCTAAGAGAGTGACTTTGACGGGAGCAAGATGCCGGATGTCGCGGGGCGCCTGGAGGTCAACCTGTTGTGGCGATTTGGACAAGTCGAGTCCCTCCGAGTGCCAAAAGACTTTATCAATCCAATTTTTTCATTTTGGCGAGTGGCTGGCATGGTTCTAAGGGATGATTGGTTAATGAAAAACGAAGAATTACTTTCGATTATTGCAAGGAGTCCTTATTTTTAGGATAGAGCTGCATGGAGGCCTCTATACCTAGCCAGCCAATATTCTCCTTTCCTCTGTCGACCAACATGTTTGTGGTTACCCATGGAGCGCCACAACAATCGTCGCCGGATTTCCAGACCTCCCGCCACCTGGCGACCAAGTTTTGATCAAACTCGATTTCGATGCCAATCCACGAGTTTCCACACATTCCATGACTGATCCAGTAAAAATTGGCTCCCTGGCCAGGTCGCTCGGAAGGTCCCAACAACTGCTCAACTTGAACTCGTGACATGGCAATCAAATCATAGTCATTCAAAAAATTAGCAAATTGATCGACACGATTCATAGTGGCTCCGTTCATAGGGCTTGGGTCGTTCCACGCCGCAGCCACAAAGTGATCGTTTCGGACGTACTTGAGGATGCGATCCGCTGACACAGCAGAAAAAAACTGTGAGGTCTGAAGAACATGACCGTTTTCATCAACTAGCTCCCATTGCAGCGGAGACTTTTCCACCTCCTTTGGTGCAACGGCCAAACCAAATTTAAAGTCCAGCGGACGATTATTTTCTCCGGAGCGTACAAGTCGTCCCGTACGATCTACAAGTAGAGACCTCTTGGGCTGGCCTGGTTGGCTCTGAGTTCCACAGATAATACCCGCACTTATTGGATATACACGTTTGGTATCTTTCGGTAATGAAAAAAGTAATTTCCCGGAAGGACTAATTGCTTTCCATTCATCGCCTCCATTTTTTTGAGCTGCGTAAATGCCTTCGAATAGTCGCTGTAGATGCACATATTCCGGAGCCAAAACATATTTAAACTTTCTATTGATCAAGCCCTTGCGATATTTCTTCTCGTGCAATATTTCAACAATCGCCAGGTTGTCGAAAAAATCGCCTGCAAGTGCATAGGTTGGCGATACTACCTTCCCTCTTTTATCAATGTACGCGTTACCCACTCCAGTCTTCAAAGAAACACGAGCTAATCCATTTGCGGCAAATTCGTTTGCATGTGCGAACGCTGGCTCTATGAGCACCTTGCCGCTGGGGGCCATATAACCCCAGACTTCACGGCCTGACCGTATTACTACAAATGGCACCGGTGCACTGTGATTGGTATCATTTATCCTGGCATTAGATGGCGCGTCCACTCGCTTACCAGTCTTGGAGTTGAGCATAAACAATAACGTTGTGCGGTTAAATGGATTGCCTTTCGACACTGGAAAGCAGCCTTGAATCGGGGTGCCAATCGCATCATACTTAGGCTCTAGGATGAGGGTGCCGTCCAATCGACATAGTCCAAAGCCGTCGGGGCCGTGAATCTCCAATATCGTTCCCAGTGGCAGTTTTTTTGCATTTTCTTTGTCAGTTGTTGAGCTTGGCAAATGCACCTTAGACAGAGTGCATTCCACCGGCAGATTTAGTGGTATCGGCTTACCGTCGCCATCTACGACGAGTCCGTCGTAAGAAAACCTCAATGGATTATTTTTGTCTATCTTTGCAAGATAAAAGAAACCATTAGCAAGCCGCTCAACTCGATAATACTCACAGGGGACGATTGTTTTGCCAGCGCGATCAATTACACCCACAGTGTTATAAGCTGTTGCGCTAATTGCCGTACCTGCATTGCAGAGTATCGCGAAAAGCAGAGGGTAGATTTGTCGCATGATGGCCGGTCCTTTGCGAACAGTCAGATCATCATTCATATCAGTTCTCTTCTCGACACTTTGATTTGAACGTAGATGCTCGAAATGAGCCAGGGTTTTTATTTAAAAGGTCAGTGAAACTCTGTTTCGCTTCCTTTGACTTGCCCAACGCCAATAGCGATATCGCTACGGTCATTGGTTTTTCGGAGGAGTCTGGGGCTATCGCAACTTTCAACAAGAGCTCAGTGTCTGTGACATTTCTCTTTGGATACTTTAGAGCATCCATGCACAGGCGCTGAATAGCTGCAGCATGAGCGTTTCCTTTGTTGATTTCCAGTGCCATCGAGGATGCCTGCAGCGCGTTTTCATTTTTCCCTTGCAAATACCAACATTCGCCAAGCAGACCAAAGTTTTCCGAATCGGGGTCGGCTCTCAGTGCTTGTACAAAAAGACGTTCTGCTTCAGATAGCTTTCCTGTATCCAGATTAGCCAGTGCTTTATCCGTGAACGTCTTACCGTTTATCACAATTGACAGACGTCCATTATCCTTACCGTTTATGACTATTGAATTAGCTCCATTAATTTGAACCGTTCTGCCATCACAGATTGCTCCCATTCTGCTGCTTTGTTGTTTCTCTGTGGATTCGTCATAGTCAATGGAACCATTGGGTAAGTCAAGTTTAACGAGTGCTGGATACTTGGTGGCAATTATGCGCCGTAGCTTAATGTCTTCAATAGAGCTGCCGGCCTTAGCAGGATTCGTGCTTCTTTGCAGGCACTCATCAAAAAGTCCCATTGCCTTCTTTTTCAATTTTGCGCTCTGATTCTTATCGGTCAAATGCCTTTCATGACTGAGTAGTAGTTCGGCGAAACTCATTTTGATGTCTGCGAGTACTGTAACGTCAGTGACCGTGGTCTTGGTAAGCCTATTTAAGACATAGTCGTATAGGGACTCTGCTTTCGTAAAGCTTTGGGAGTCTTCGTAAACAATGCGCAATCTGGATAGCACCGCAGCGAAAGGTGACAAGTCCACACTAGTGGTGCCAGATGCGGTGCTCACCGCCTTGCGCAAATATTTGTCTGCTGACGCGAAAATCCCTTGCTCTAGATAGGCGTCTGCAATTGCCAAATATTGTGCCTGCGAGATAGCCTTCTGAAACGATTCGGGACAAGATCCTTTACCTGACTCCTGTTCCAATTCTTTGAGCAATTGTTCGCTCTGTCTAGTTTCCTTGGCGCTGATAGATGCGAGCACCTGTTCGACCTTAGTCAGGGCTTGAGATGAGGCATTTAGCAGAGTTGCTGTCATTGGGTTCGTTTTGTCTGCATAGTTGTTATCGGGGCTGGGAAAGCACTCTGCAATATCCTTGTGTTGTCCTTTATCCTGGTAGGATTTTGGCAGTTGATTGCGGAGTGACTTTGGATCAATGCCAGTTGTCGGTTGCAGCTCCTCGCGAATATTGATGAGCTTCTCCAACATCGCAATTTTAAAGTCATCTCGTCTGCACAGATCGATAAAGGCATTATCGCGTTCACGCTGGAAGGACTCGGTGTTGCAGAATAGTTCAGATCGCTTCGCAACTTTTTCCATTCTCTCTTGAAATTGAGAACCTCCAAACTCTCTAAGCTGGTGTATAAGACTGCGCGTACATGCGTCGTAGTCAGGCTGAGGTTTATAGGTTAAATAGCACTCAATGGCTTTGTCCAGATAAGACTGTGCGATGCTCCTTTGCCCAAATTTTGAGGCGGTGCTAGACACGTTCAGCAGCGCCAAAATGTACGCACTCATTCGTGCTTGTTTGTGCGGAGTAGCAAGAATCAATTCTGTAGTAGCCTTCGTGATTGACTCTTGGTCGCGATTTGCTTTTGCAAGTTCGCGTTGCTGCTTTTCCTGTTGCAATTGACGCATTAAGAGTACTGCTTTGGCGGGCTCAGCGTCTATTTTTTCATTTCCCTTCCCTCCGATTGAGTCGAGTAGCTTTTCCGCCTCGTCTCTACGTATGATTCGCCCTTCTTCGTAAAATTTACTGGAGGCGTTGTTCAAATCTTTCCTGGCATCAGCAATTCGTTTGAGTCCTATCTCAGACTTTGCTCGCAGTAACAGTAAGTCAGCAGACAGATTATCTGGAAAAGCTTTCTCAAACGTCTTGTAAGCGTCTTCAAATTTACCCTGTTCAAGTAGATAACTGCCTCTTCGAATCAGCAGAACGTTCCCTGTATACTTTGTATCCAATAGATTGTCTCTGTCACGGTATTTGATGGCAGTATCGATTGATGCCAATGCGCCATTCACGTTGCCTTTCTTTGAGAGTATCTCAGCCTGAAACATGTGCGCTCTTGGATCTTCTGGATTATCTCGAAGCCATTCATTGACAGCTTTTTCTGCATAATCCAAATTGCCACTTTCTAGAGCGTTACTCACGCCAGTATGACGTAAATAAGTCTTTTGACTCTCCGTGACACTTTGGTCTATTTGTTTTCTGGGAGGTTCAGGGAATATTGCATCTTTCGAATACAGCTGTGCCGACGAAATCGAGTCGAAGCCACCATTGCGAATGCTTAAAACAAGCGTACCAGCAGGCACTCTATAGCCTTCGATATATGCGATTTCTTTACGCCAGTTTTCCGGGACCTCTACGGGATTGTTCAGCAGACCTTTCAAGGCAGACTTGTTTATCGAACATAACACCGGCTCTATATTTATGTTAAGCCTTTTGCCACCACTTTCAAGTTTGTCTATAGTGAGGAAAGAGATTTCTGGAAAGTGAGCTTTGTAGGGATTTACGAAATATGCGGTGCTGTTCTCCTTAAATGACGCTGCTCCAGTTAGCTCTTTGAGGACGTCGAGGTCAAAGACGTCAGTCCTTGTGGCAAGAGCTTTCAATAGTTTTTCGATGTTTTCGTAGTTAGACCTCGGCGGTTTAAGGTCAGTAACGTGCAATATCTGCTTTTTCTTTTCAGTCTGACCGCCCATTAATGAAACCTTGTCAAGGCACGCTTCGGCAGGCAGAGACATCCCGGCCGCAGCAAAAAGCGTGGCAGCTTCTATAAAAGATTGCTTTGTCAGGTCCTTCTTGCCCTGCTTCTCTTGTATGATCGCGAGAAGATACGAGTAGTAGGGCCTAAAAAATGTTTGCCCTGAGCTGACTGCAGGCAAGACCGATTGCGCTCGCGAATACTTGCCGAGGTCAGTAAACAGTAAGGCCGCATTAAATTTGCTCTGATCGGAAGAACGTTTGAGTGTTACGGACCTTTCGATATCCGCAAGTGCATCATCAGTGCGTCCAAGCTTTATAAACAGACGGGCGCGGCTCAGCAACCATTCAGGATCGAGTGTCATACCGTACTGCTGAGCATTTGGGTCATCGTAGCTATCTATCGCGCGCGTCCACTCTCCAATGGCTTCGGCGACGTGCTTGGTTGCGGCAAGATTTTGTGCGCGTCGAGCGTTAAATCCACCTGGCGTGTTGCTTATGCCGGTAGTGCATCCCCGCATTTTTTGGTTCCAATCAGTAAGTGGTACACCCTGTTGCCAGGGATCTGTTTGCACAAGCTGCCTGTAGGTCATCGAGTCTGTCACGCGTTTATCTAAATCTTTCTCGATTGCAGCATTTACGTCACGGGTCGAAACCGTCCAGACAAGCAGGGACAGCCAGAGATATTTGTACGGTGCTTGGGCGGGTTGTCTCACAAATGTAACCTCGAATTGCAAGATTTATCGATTATTTTATTTGGCTTGATTATTAGTGCATCAATGAGATCTTGTGTTCGACCCTAGAGCGGAGATCTCGATTCTTTGGATGGCGTTTCTTCATCCTGCGCAAGTATTTCAAAGCCTCCTTTTCGCAGCCGAGAGGGAAATAGTGGTTGAGAGCCAGGTGCACCTTAAGATTCTTGGGGTACGCAAGGAGCTGCATCTCGACTGCTTTCAGGAGTATTGCTTGTTCTCTAAGATCAGGGAGGCGCCGTGGCGTGTCACCTGAGAGATCAGTTGCCGCACAATATAGATAATAGTCGGGAAGATTTGCTATCCACCAGAGATTGTGTCGTATCAACGGATCCAGTACGTCTGGTGTGTGTCCGCCAAAATATATCTTAAACTGGTCCAATTTATCGTATGCCGCCATAATTTCTGCTCTCAGGACTAGATCGTTCGGATTTATTGCTAGAGCAAATTCATTTGACCAGATTGTGCGCGCAGGGATGTCCATGCCAAATAGGGATTGTCCATTTAAATCAAGTTTGTGGGCAATACGGGATAAAGTGGTGCTGCGTTTGCCGGCGACAAAGTTGTACGTTTTGATCGCTCGGGTAACGTCTATTGGCTGAGGAGTCTCTTCAATCATCAGGCGAACGCGGTCGTACCAGGCACGGCTCAAGGGCTTAATTTTTTCGTTTATACGGGCTGTTTCTTTTTTGTCAAACTCACTGAACAATATCGCGAAGCTGATGAGAGAATCGAGATCTGGGCTCTGTTGTGAAAGTTCGGTTTCGAGGCGTTGCTGAATATGTGCAAAGAGACTGGGACGTTCTGAGTTGATGCTCTTCATGTCGTATCGGCAAACGCTGAATAGCCGCGATTGCGGGAGATGATCGATAAACCAGCGTAGCTGTCGTTCATAGACCTGCCAGGCTTGTTCAACGGGAATGTGCGCTTTCCCATATTGCTGTAGATTGATTTCTTTCATGTAGCATCCAAGAATTTTTGCACGATTTACGCAGTCACGGCTGGTCGGTGGTATTAGCCGATCACGTGTTTGATTTGAAGATAAAGGCACCCACTGATATACACCCGCAAGTTGGGCGCTGTCCAGTTTGAGATCCCGAGCCCATTCTTTAAACGTATACGGTCCTGGCGGAGAAGATTTTGGAGGCTCTGGTGAGGTGTATGCTACTGCATCCAGCAGACCAATCACGTCCTTGGGCTCGCGCGGTTTCCAACCGTCGCGCCTATAAGGCAGTCCATAGGTAAGTAAATGTCGAGCGCCTTCATCTTTTTTAGACAGTTTCCTTGCAATCTCGAGATAACGCCTAAAGAGTGCTCGTTCATTTGCATACCAAAAGAAGCAGGTGGCTGCTGCTACTATGCACGCATCTGTGGGATTGTTTTCAATTTGCGCAAGCCAGGCGTCGCGTAGCTGTGAGAGCTCATGGACAGGCAGTGCCTCGTATTCTTGCCCGTGCATTTCGGACCAAAGTTTAGAACGGGGGGCACATGCCACCAGCCAGCCGAGATGATCGATTAATTCATTGACAACAGCTGGGTCGTACCCTATTAGATTCGCTCGCTCGGCGCGCGCTTTCAGTTGGCCGATGAGTTCTGTTCTGGCGACCAAATCGCGAGGTTGAGCCGCAAGCACCGTGCGCAGCAGGTCGGCAGATTCGCTGGGCATACTGGCACCATTCATAAGACGTGTCATTGTTTCGTTATCGTCGAGTGGAGTGTCCGTGACGGTTGAAACAGCTTGCCGTTGCAAGGTTGGAGGCTCAAACTTGGGATCGATGGCCCTGAGAATCGCCGCGGGCCATGGATTGGCAGGAGCATCACGCAGTAGTTTTTTGAGCACTGTGATGGCGCGCGATTTATCGTGCTGGGATAGGAAAAGTGCGAAATTGATGCGCGTCTGCGGCTGCGGGTTTTTCTTTACTGCAACAGACCAAGCCGAAACGATTTTAGAATAATGGTCTTGATCATTGGTTTTGGAAGCACTTAAATAAGTGTTGCCCGCGAATACACAGTCGGGGGCATTTCTAATGAACCAGATAATATGATTGAAACGTGCTTCGTTGATGGCTCTGCGGATTTTAGTCGAGCGGGTTTTTTTGATGGAGTAATAGCCAAGTAAGCGTGCCCGAGTGATGAGGTCCTCGGGATTGTAAATGAGTGCTTGTTCGAGGGCTCCTGCGGAGACTTCGGGGAGCATAAATCCCTGAACGGCTGCTTGATCCAGATCGTAGTAGTCGGCGCGTTCGGTGATGCTGGGGATTGTGATTGGCATGAGACTAGTGTACTGAGTTTGTCTGTATTTCGCGATCTTAGGGTATTTTGTGTCACACTCCTTTTATAGATTAAATTGGGCCGCTGAGGCGGTGAGGTGCAGGGGAAATAATGGGAGATTATCGATGCGGGATGCGGATAGGGATTGTCGGATCAGGGAAAATAGGCGGTTTGGTTGGCACTTTGTGATCGCGCGCGGGGCATGAGGTGTTGTTTGCGTCTCGGCATCCGGAAAAATTGGATGGGCTGGTGCAGGCGGCCGGCAATGGTGCGCGGCGGGGGATGCCAGATGAAGCGATCTCGTTTGGCGAAGTGATCCTGCTGTCGATCCCGTTTGTGGATCAGCCGGAGTTTGGGCGGACCAAGCGGGCGGCGCATTGTGATGGGCCGCGGATTGGCATACCGCTGGCATCAGATGATGCTGAGGCTATGGATGTGGCGGTCCAGCTGGTGCGCGATGCGGGATTTGATCCGGCGGTCGTGGGGGATCTGTCGCAGGCGCGGGAGTTTGACTACGGCACCAGGACCTATGCGTCGGACATGACGGGGGATGAGGTGAGGGGTGTGTTGGGGGGGCATGTAAGGATGTTTAGGTTTGGAAAACTACAGTAATTTTGCAGGCACCTTGTACTGTTCTCGAATCAATCCCAGGTTAAGGCCATATTTCACAGATTCTTTGTCTGTTCCCACCACTACAAAAGAACCATCATCTGTGGTGATTTCTACGAACGGTTTGCCTTCAAAATAAATTTCTCGCATTGGGCTAAATTTGGATGCTTTGATATATTCATCTGGGCTGTTAAATTTTTTGATTTGCATAGTAGATAACCCGGGGTTTCTTGGTTTGGATAGAATTTTAAAAATGACCAGCTTGCGAAACAATTGAGTTTAAAATTAGGACCGTCGCGGTGTCAAGCTGTCGGCGAGCAGCAAAAGAAATTTGATGCTCGCGCTAACAGGACACTTGAGCGAAAGCCTAAATGATCTCCGAAATTCTGAGATAGATATTTCCAGTCTGAGATGCTTCGCGTTTTTTGCGCTTTAATAGTGATTGAAGATCAATACGATTCTCAAGAACGGCCATCAAATCAGCTCCATCAACTAAATAAAGTTTGGGGCGGTCGTATTTGAAAGCTTCTAAACCATCTTCTGAATATCCATTGACAGAAACATACAAGCCAAGCGTGTTGTCTAATTTTCTGGAAACTTTGGCTTGCAGTCGGTCCAAGTCTCCTACGTTAACCGGATTCCTCTGCCACTTGGCTTCAAGCAAGTAGTCTGTATTGTCGAAGGTAAAAGCGCCATCGATTTGCTCGCCTATAATTTTGAAAGAAGCACGAGGATCTAAGTCAAAAACATCAAATAGTCCTTTTAGGATTTTTTCGAGTTTATATCCTCGTTTGTGAGGATTTGTTTCTCTAATTAGTGCTTTAAATTCAGTGTTGAGTTGTTCAAGAGCAGAAACAACCCCGCTAATCTTTTTCTGATGGGAATGATGCCTTGCTCGAGTTTCCTCAATAGCTTTTTGATCCCTAAGTAGTTCGTCCAAGCCTTTTATTTGTTGCCTCAAGGCGACCACGGCATCCTTTGCCTTTTTGACTTTTTCAGCGCCCCCGTCGAGTTTTGCCAAATGAGAAAAGTCAGTAATTTGACTTACTTCAATCATCAACCGCAGTAGCGCATCCTGATTTGCTGGCTCGTTTTTGGCAAGGCGCTCCACCAACTCAGAGACAATTTCCCTCTTATAGGCGTTCCAATTTAAATGCGTAATCAAGGGAGTGTCGTATAGACAGGCGCGGAGGAACCTTTCTAAGTCTTGCTTGTACCAATAAACGACCGATAAAGCTTCTCTGAGTGCCATAAGTGCAGCAGCAGAAATTTTCTTCGTGCCCATACTAAAACTCCGAATCTAGTGACTCAACTCTGCTGAAAGACACTGCTTATTCAAAAGAGTATACTGCATCCTCTTTTGAAATCGAGTGAGCCTTCAAAACCGGTTCGCATTTTTTTAGCAGCCGCTCGATTGTCTTTTCCGATATATTGATTTTCTGATTTGATATTTTCATCCGGTATAAAACTACCCATAACAGAAAGTCAGCAATCCGTAATTTACCCAGCTGCTGTAACAGCTTCATGTCCAACATCCATCTGTTCATTGTCGTCATCGACCGGCATTGGAAAAATGCCAGCTGTTTCAAGCGTTGTCCATAGATCTTCCATTGCATGATCGGCATCAAAATAGAAAGCACTGCCGCGCACTCGCCAAAATTTCATACCGCATCTTTCCAAATCGCGTTGCCGTGCCGAATCCTGGTCAAATCGATCGGACCCATGCCATCTGTCTCCATCGCATTCTACTGCTAGCCGACCTTTCATGCCTTCGACAATCAAGTCGATTTTATAGCCGTTCATCTCGACTTGTGGGACGACTCTGTATCCGCGCTGAGCTATGCGCAAAAAGACATCAAGCTCGAACAGGCTGTCAAAAGGTTGTGGCGGTTGGCTATTGGTTTTATAACCTTCAGCAAGGATCTGTCTCAATTCAGGCATCGTATGACCGGCGTACTCCACTGTCTCGACTGATGGATTCAGACAGTAACTGAGTAGCTTATGTCGCACACAGCCTGGATTTAAATCAGACAAAGTAACTGAGTGGAATAGAATGAGCTGGTCGCGCGCTCTACTAGCTGCAACGTTGAATCTGCGCTCATCTTTTTCTGATGCCAACGCACGAACTTTGCCGTGCTCTTCTGGTGAAGAGACCATGCTCAAAATAATGATATCGCGCTCGTCGCCTTGAAATTGATATGCGTCTCCGACAGAGATTTTTCGTTCCTCAAAATCCTGCTTGGTGACATATCTATCTGAGCTTCTAAGTTGCATATCTATGTATTTTGCTTGCTGTGATGTGTTCACTAAGCTGATGATCCCCAACGTTTTACCTTTGTAAGCCGGATCGGCGCAAATGCGTTTGACCTCTTCAAGAATGGCTTCCGCTTCGGTGACGTTAACCAAGGTCGTTCTTTGACCGGTTATATAGGCGTTGGGCAGATACTCCGTGCGCACGACGGGGTTAAGGCGATCACCTCCATATTGTCGCAATGGAATGAGAGGCTCACTCGAATAGCAGAGATTATTGGAAAATTGAATGATCTCTGGCATGCAACGGAAGTGTTCTTTTAGTCGGATGGTGCCTTTGTACCGAATCTTAGCTTGATCGAAGAAGCTATGCTCGATGCCGATAGCGTCAGAATGTGGGATATCCGTCAAATATTCGCGTCGCAAAGCGTCAACGGCAGCTCTATCCAAACCTACAGCATCTGGACTGATCTGTTTGTCATCGCCGACTACGATCAATTGGGTCCCTAGATACATCAAGAAAAGTGCTTCTGGACCGCTTTGGCTGGCTTCGTCTATGATGATTACGTCGAAAGCATCAGTGTCTGGTCGGATAGTTTCTACGACTTTGTGAATAGGCATGATCCACGCAGGAAGCGCAGGCCTGCAATGGTCCATGTGTTCTTTCGCTGCACGGCGGTGTTTTTCTGCATATTTGCCTGTGCCTTTGCCGATTCTTCGCATCGCCATCGTCCAAGATGTCAGATGCTGCCGTTGCGTTTCAGTAAGTCTTGCAAACGTATAAGTCCAGGCTTTCAAGGTTGCCAGCTCTTTGAGTAGATCGCGTTGATCTTGTTGGCATTTTTTGAGGTCATTCTCATGACGCTTATGAACGTTCGAATCGCTCAAACCTTCTATCCAACCAGTGGCAAGCTTCCAATTCCACGCTTGTTCAAAGTTTGCGAGTTTATCCTTCCACGCGTCCAGGTCTGGTTTATCGGTAGTAGAAAGGGTTTCTGCTAACTGCGGGCAAATTGTGGTGAGAGTAGACATGTCAGCATCTCTCAGCAGTAGTTGCTCTTTGCGCAAGGAAAGGGCCGTCAACTCTTCAAAGAGAGAGTGATATTTTTGATCATCCAATTTTGCGGATGCATCTGCGATTCGTTCGATTATCGTGTGAGCAGTTGGATTATTAGCGGCTACGCGAAGGGTAGTCGTCAGTTTCTCTAGTTGATTTTCCAAATCATCCAGTTCTTCTTGCGCGGCTCCAGAATCCAGAACCTGGCGAAACAGTTTAATAGCATCTGGATTATTCCAATCTGGTGCAATCAGCGCAGGAAATTTTTTGAGGCTATCAACGTACTTTTGCATGCCTTCATGCAATTGCAGTCCATCTGCAAGAGGCTCGCAAAAATCATGAAACGTCGCGATAGCAGCAATTGAATTTTCAGGAATCTCATCGGTTACGTCAAGCCATTGCTTGCGAATCTTCTGTAATTTTATTTGCAGATTGAGATATTCGATCAACTCTTGCAAAGATTGGGTCGAGTTGCACTGTTTCCCGTCTATACGTACATCTTGAAATAGATAGGAAGTACGCTTGACGACAGCAGGTTTAAATGGGCCAAAGCCAAAGTTTCCGCCGTTCAAGAGGTGATCCTTGAGATCGATTGCGTCAGTATGCACATTATGAATATCTCTGGACTCCGCGCCTGATAAATGTCGCTGAGCTATCACTCTAAAATTTGAGTCAATGGCATTCAAATTCTCTTGGGTGGCTTGGAGTAACTCTTTCCACTTTCTATCGTGGTCTCCCAGTATTTCTTGAGCTGCACGCTGCGCAAATTTTTCAGGGCGTTTGGCAATCTTGAAGTATAGAGAAATCAATACATCAAGATCTTCCACGAGGATCTGTCTTTCTGCGCTTTTCAATTTAGAGGAAGCCTGGAAAGATTCGTGATTTCTGATTTTTCGCAGATTTTCTACCTTTATCCGTGCTGCTCCGATTCTTTGAGCAAGAACTGTAAAATCTTCTGGTGTGATAATCTCAGAAATTTCCACAAGAGATTTGCGCAGTTCGAGTTCTTCCTCTAGTTCAAAGGTCTGGAGCCGGTGCACAAAATCTAAAATTTGTTGATTTGTTAAAGGCCTAGCCTCATCTCTCGATATTTCATCGGTAAACCAGCTAAATTGATTTTGTTCTTTGCCGAGACGTTTTGCAATATTGAGTGATGTACCGCAATAATCGCCAAAGCGCTTTGAATGCTCATAAGTGTCGCGTTCTCTGATGGCACGCAAAGAATTTAAAAGCCATTGTTCTGATTCTCGACTTTGATGAAGAGATTCCTTCAGCTCTTCGATGCGTGCATCTACCTGTCGCTGGTTCCAGCCATTTTGCTTGCCGGTAATGCCTTGGACTGATTCTTCCAATGCCTTTCTTGCTTCTGCGCCATCGTCCCCGACTGTCGATACGCAAAGTGCTTTCATTTCTTCTGGAAACTTGTCGCGCAGCACAGTAAGAGCCCGCGGCGTGTGACTCGTGACTAGTATTCTCTTGCCTTGTGCCAGAAGATGGCAAACCAGATTCGCGATAGTGTGGCTCTTGCCTGTTCCGGGCGGCCCTTGCACTAAAACCCCTTGCCGAGTCATTAGCCTGTCAGCAATTTCTCTTTGATCGGGATTGGACGCCAGCGGGAAATAAATCTCTGGATCGACTAGTCCAGTGCTCTCTTTTCCCATCTTGGAATTATCGAATGACTCATCATCTCGAATCTCCACTAGGCGCTCGATGCCAGTGGGAATATTGCCCGTTTTTTCTACCTGGTCGACCATGTCGTCCAGCAAGCGCACCATATTAAGATCGGTACGTTTACGCAGAACGATAGCTGGAGCAAAATGTATGGTAGCTCTACCTGAAATTTCGTCAGGTGGCAAAGGAGCGAGATCTGCCGAATAAATACTTTCTGAGGCCACAGCCCTCCCGAAGCTTTGTAGGAGCGTATTTGCGATTTCGAGATTCCAGAAATCCTTGTTTAGAGAATTGAGGTATTCATCGAGCGACTTTTTCAAATCGCCCTTTGGCCGCTCATCTATCTCGAGCATGTCAGTCTCGAGGTTGAGGGCGAAATTATCGAGAGGGGCGCTAACACTGATAGAGCCGCGGCCGGCATCAAAATGAAGACTTGCTCTGCCGGTCAAGATGTGCCGGTATATCTTTTGATCTCTAGGAGTTTTCCACGCCAAGCAGCCTAGCGATAGGAGAAGCTCACTTTCTTCTGCAAGGGTCTGCAGCCTGGTGTGCATTTCATGAAGCTTCTTGTAGAGCTTGATATGAGGAGCATGAATTTGTTGTTTCTCTGCCCACGGTTTCCACTTGTCGGCTAAATACTGTTCCCAGGCTTGACCGCGAGTTGGGTCGTCATCAAATTTGTGCTTTTCGCTGATCTTTTTAGCGCTGGCCCACCTTCCCTTTCCCTTTGCCTTTTTCTCAGGGGACGGCGCATAGGCACTCGAGCCTTTTTCGCCACTGGTCGATTCTTCGGCAAGCTGCCCATCAACGATCTTTCGAATGATCCGATCGGTGACAATTTCCGGTTTGCTACGATCGGGATCGCCCAGCGTGGATTCTTTTACCCAATCTCTAAGAATTTCTGGAACTGCAGGAGGAAGAGGAATCTTTGGTTGAAAAACTTCGATCCACAAATCACCACGGTCATCGTGTGGCGCCTTGTAAACGTTAAAGCAGTCTTCAAGGTCGGGAATATCCTTGAACCATAAAACTGAATCGTATTTATCGAGATGACGAACCGTCGCCATGCGCAGGATAGCTAACTCTCTTAAAAACTTGAAGAGATTTATTGCCTTGTCCTTTGTTTCCAGTTTGTCCATTTGATCCTCGAGCAAAAGAATTGCGGCATAGCGCCTCGTACAATGATATCCAAAGGATGAAGTTGATCTGCAGAAGTCACAGCACTTCCTTATCCTTTGCTCAAAGCTTTTTTGGAGTGGCGCTTTGACTCCCCCATTTAACTTGCAGATTGTTTGTGTGTCCACACTTGTTAGCATTCAGCTTATTTCATCTCTATGGGCGTTCCCGCCAACCCCTCTCCCGCCTCAGTTCGCGCTATAATCTCCCCCGGCATCCTTGTGGTCACAATTGGATATCCCGATCCAGGTATCTCCTGAGATGGGGTTTCGGAGTATTGCTGCTTGGTTGCCGGGAAATCTCTATCTCTTCTAAAAAACAAAAAATGGCGCGCCTCAGCCGCCCTCATCAGTACACTGCTTTGCTGCGCACATTCACTCCCGGCTTTTTCTCATGGATGCTGCTCTGACTCTGCCAATGCCTCCACCAATGTGCCAGCAAAAACGCCCCTCGTCGCCCTCTCCGACGTAAGCCCCTACAACGACTCAATCGAAGACGACGAAATTGAGTACCAACCCCAAAGCCAATCTCAATACCGCTCCCAACCCAAAACCCCGACCCTCCCCGCCGCCGAAGGCCTCTCCTTTGACCTCACACGCGAAGACCTCATCTCCGTTGCGGAGCTCAATGTCTTTGGCCGCACGGACCCGGGCACCGGCGACCAGGCCAAGCGGCTGGCCAAACTCGAGTCGGCCATTTTCGATGACAGCTACGAAGGTTTTTCGCGCGAAGTAGAAACGCGCCTCTCGACCATTTTCAATTTTGCGCCCCCGTCCGACGAGCTATTGCTCGAGGTCAACAAAAAGATCCGCGAAAACGCCACTTTCTTTTCCGCCCCTGTCACCCTCGGTTGGACCAACAGCCTGGTGCAAAAGACCACGCTCCTTGAGCTCGCCCTCCACGGCAAAGCCGCCGGCCGCAAGCGCCTCGAAGATCGCGTCAAAGACCTTGAGTCCGTAATGTTTGGCGCCGACGAGGCGCGCTCCGACGACCTCAGTACCCGGGTCAACGACCTTGTCTATCGCATCGCCCCGCCCGACACGCTCATCAATAAAGTGGTCAAGCAAAACGGCGGCTGGTCCATGCCAAAGATCGCCATGCCCAAGATGCCGGACACGTCAGGTCTAAAAGAAGTAGGCCGCAACGCCACATCCAGTTTGATGCGTATTGCCACAAACCCCACACTGTGGGAAGCCCTCATTGCCGCCGGCATGATATATGGAGCAGTCGAGCTTATTAATCGCGGCTATTTCAAAGAAACCCCCACCATCCATAGCGAGCGTTCATGCACGGGCAGCCTTTCTTGCCCCAAATGCAAAAACTGTTTTTATTGCCCCCATTGCAACGGCGGTGGTTCGCCTTGTGGAGTCAAACTCCGCAATATGAGCAGGTCCGCCACATGGTAATCCGCCCCCGCACCCTCCTCGCCGCTGCCCTCCTCCTGACCCTGGCGCTCCCCGCCACCGCCCGCGAGCGCCCGGTGATCCTCGACATCACCAATTGCAATCGCAGCGACATTGACACCCTGCGGCCGTATTTGCAGGTGATGCAGCGTACGCTTTTTCAAAACTGTCGCTACAGCGGCCCGCCGTGCCTCAAGACGGCGACGGTCTATTTTATGGTGGCGCAGAGTGGTGAGTTTCTCGGCGTTTCGGTGCACGATAGTTCCGGCAATCAGGGTTTTGACGAAGCCGCGCGCCAGGCCGTGGAGCAGACAAGCGGCTTTGGCCAGCCGCCCTCGGTAGGCAAGGCCGTCTTGATCCATGCAAAGTTTGATGGCTCGCTCTTTCGCCCGCGCACCGCGCCGCCCATCGCGTATGGCAGTTATCCACAGATGCCTGTGCAGCAGCAGTATCAGCGAGACAGCGACGATTGGCAGACAGTGGCCGATGAGATGGGCGATGCCCGGACGCAGCGCGGCAGCATAGATATAAGTGCACGCAATATGCAGGAAGAAATGCCCGACACTGTCGGCAGACAGCCGGAGATGGCCGGAGGCACGGATAATCCCGGAGATATTGCCGAGGCCTCTGACACCAGACAATTTAAATTTATTCCCACGACAAAATTGCAATATCTTTCAGAAGATCAAATAAAAAGATATCTCGACGATTTTATGACCTGGGCGCGCGCCAACCTCAAGGATATCCTCAAATGATTTATCGCATTTTCACTGCTGCCACCATCTGCGCCACCCTTTCATCTCCATATCTTTCACCAGCCTCCGCTGCCACCAGCCTCGAAGGCACCATCAAACACCAGGAAGTTATCGAACCCCTCCTCGAAGGCGCCAAGCCCGGCCGCGACTTTAGCAACACGCGCGTCAAGCAGAGCGGCGACCAGACCTGGGTGCGCATCCCCAATTGGCTCGCTGGCAACTGGATGTCGCTCAGCGCCTTGAGGACATTTAGATACGATGAGGCGCAGGCGGCGACCGACTCATCCTCGCAGATCCTGCAGATCAAATCCCGCGAAAACTACGGCCTCCAGGCCGACGGCAAAGGCGACATCTGGACCCTCACCGAAGTCGGCGAACCCGTCATCACCAAAGAAGAAGCCACTGTCGATGGAGACGATGGCGCCGCCAAAAAGCAGACGATCAACACCTACACATATGTCAAAAATGACTTTGCGCAGGCCGATGGCGACAAGGTCACGATCAAGGCGGTATCGACAGAGGTGCGCGTGGATGCTGCCACCAACCAGATCACAAATGTGGTGACGCACAAAGTCGAACGGCAGCTGGTCTATCTGGGTGACGATCGCTTTGTGAGCAGCAATGATGATCGGGCTTTTGATAGTGATGGTTTTCCTTTGTATCGGCAAAAGACGACTTGCGTTTATCGGCGCCTGGCGGCATTTAAAGGTGATGAGGCAGGGCTGCGCTCCAAATATGGTGCGGCCTTTGAAAAATACCTCGAAAAAACCGGGAGGCTCGATCTAAAGTATGCCAAGTAGTGCGCGTGGATGGCGAGCCTTTTGTGCTGTGATGCTAGCGGCGGTGTCGATATCGTGCGCGGTGCTGCCTACGAGCGCCATTGATGCGATCGCCGAAGCCTACCTGCAACAAGGCAAGCGCAGCTATGACCGCGGGGATTATGCGGCGGCGGCGAGGCTATTTAACAAGGCCGCGCGCGATGCCGAAAACACATACAACAACAAGCTCTACGTTGCTGCCATCTATCACAATGCCGCCCAGGCCTACAGCAAGCTGGCCGACGTCAACGGCAGCTACACCGATATCAAGGATGATGACTTGACGGTCAAGTTTTTGCAGTCGCGGTTGAGGGATTTTGGTGATCCTGAGGAGTTTGGCCACGACAAGGTCAATGTGGATGAGACCGACCTGGAGCTGCAGGGGCGCAAGCTGATCAATCGCAGCAAGCCGATGGCTGGCTCTGCCGAAAGCCGCATGAAAATGCAATGGATCGCCGTGCACTACCTGCGGTTAGCGCTCGAGATCAAGGAGACGGCGGTGGGTGCGGGCTCGGTCGAGGTGGCCAACTCGATGGAGGCGCTGGCGCTGCTTTATGAGAAATACAATGCGCGGTTGGATGAGGCGGAGGCGTTAATGCGCAAGGCGCTGGCCATCAAGGAGGCGGCGCTGGGCAAGACGTCGGCGGAGCTGGCGATCACGCTGTATAACCTGGGGATGGTGATGAAGACCTCGGCGGCTGGTCATGATGATCAAGGTGCGCGGGAGGGGAAATTGCGTGAGGCTGTGGATTGCTATAAGCGGGCGCTGAGCGTGTTGGGGGCCAATAAGCTGGGCAAGAGTCGGCTGGCGGGTAAGTGTTATGCCGATTTGTCGATTATTCATTGGGGACCGGCGTTGAGGGACTGGAAAGCGAGTTGTGCGGAGTTTGCCAGCGCTTACGATATTTTTGCTGTGGACTCGGCGCATAGGTCGGATTTTGCGGCGTTTAAGCAGAGTCATGCTCTGATAGCGGCAAATGCGGCTGAGATGGCCGTTCAAACATTTTTGGCAGCCAAAAATAAAAAGGGCGTGACTGCTGCGCAATTGGCTGCTTTAAAGCAAAAGGCCAGGGCTGCGGCATCGAGAGCGGGGCTGATGTAGATGGTTACCCTCAAGTGGGTTATTTCTGGTCTGGTTTGCTTGTCTGCAAGTTTTGCGTCGACGGTGCCAGCCTATGCTGAAACTCTCCAGGGCAACGTCCAGCTAGACGAATCGTTGCCATCATTGGACAAATCATTTGCACCTGGTGAGATTTTTGATGTTGCGGTGACGGAAAGTTCTAAAGGGGCCGTGACTTTTTACAAGATTCCGACCTGGATGGCAGGCCTTTGGAAAAGCGAGAAAGCCCGAATGACCTCACTTTTGAACTATCAGGGCACCTCCAATGTTGACCTCGGTGAAGATTACATTGCCAGGTCAGTCGGAAGATTTGGCGATATTTTGGATCGGGGCGGGCAGATCTGGAATCTAAGCCACGTCAATTATTGGAGCAAGACTGAATACGCCGACCACTGTGGCTATAGCCTCCTGAGTGATTTTGCAGTGGTGCAGTTTTCGGATAAGACTTGCACCACAAGCGACAAGAGCCTTGTAATCATGGTTGATAACGCTACCGGCAAGATCATCAGCACGCAGCAAAGAGAGACGGTTGTTTTTCATCAGTATCAATCGCCGACGATTTACAAGTCTACGAGTACGCACAAGTCGTTTGATTGGAAGGGCAGTCCATTGTGTCTCGTCACAAATGAGTCTTATGAGACTAGAGTGGCGCCATTTTTAAATCGTGCTGGCGAGCAAGTTGATGGTGTCAAAATGAGTAAGCTGTTTGCAGATTTTTTGAGGGAGAAAGGCCTGACGAGCCTGGTACCGCTGGATGCGAGGAGTTTGGATGCGTTGTTGAGGTAGGTGGGAAGTTTTAGGATTAGGAAGTTTGGAGCTTATTGAATTATGATTTTGAGAGTAGGGGAAAATCCGGAAATTACAGGAAGAATTTTTAGTCAGTATTTTGAGCTTAGCGATGGTGCGCGCCTGACAGAAGACGAGAAAAATATTTTCATGCCCTCCTTGATATCTGTGATGCAAAAGCTGCATTGCGTGAACTATCATCGAGAGAACTATGTGAGAATTGAAATCGAAAGATTGCAAATCGCTCATGCTCTTGCGACGAGGGATCCGAATGTTGCTCGCACGGAACTGGAATTGCTATGTGAGTTGCAAGGTTTTTTGTTCCAAATTAAGAGTTCATTGGATATTCTTGTTAAATCTCTCCGAGTAATTCCCAATATGCAAGTCGGAATTCGTACTTTCTCTAATAGGGGAAAGGATTTGATTAAGGGATTGGAATGTTATAAGAGATCAAAAACAGCTAATATTCGCGCAGCTGATCGTCTCATTAAACTGCTTAAAAGTTTTACCGCTTGTTTTGACGAAATAATCGGACACCGAGACGAATTAAATCATGCAAAAACTCTCGATGATTATTTCTTTGTGTTTAATGCGCAGAATCTGCAAGAGTTTAACCCGCCATTCTTCAAAGGTAGAGCCCCAGTCGAGTATATCAACGAATGTTACCAGAAGATATTACTGTTCCATCAAGATTTTATTTCTTGTGTGTTAGTTTTCTTTATGCCCGTTGATGTCGTACTGCAAGAGGTTGTTGAATATGAAAACAATCAAGAAATTCCAGTGGTCGACAGGTATCTTCGATGGAAGCTGCTCCCAAGAGATCGAATTAAGTCGGACACTCAAATCCCAATTGAAGCAGTGCAAGAAGTTTTTGCAAAGCGCAACAGTATGTCCGATGTTTTCGAGTTTTTAAGGCAAAACGCAGCTGCGCCTCGTTAGTGAGGTCGTCTCGGCTTGTGATTTAAAACGCTAAGTGAGTTTCTTCTGTTTTGTCATAACCTTCGTTTTTATAAAGTAGCGAGGCAATGGATTAGTTTTAATTTTCGATGAGGCAAGATGAAAACTTTGAAAGGACCAATGCATCTTTGAATTGTGGCTGCATAGGGAAATGCCCCGGACCACGGTATACGAAGTTGCCAGCTTTGAAAAGGTGCAGCTCAACGACCACCGACCTTAACCTTGCATTCTCTCGTGAAAACCTCGAGCGCGCTTGGTTGTGGACATTGACCAATCGGGAAGCACATTACAAGAGTTATTTCCGGCAGATATATCGTGCCTACTCACTGTCACAGGATAAGCATTTGGAGATGCTTTGGGAAAATGTTGATCTCAGAGGAGCAACGCTCCTGATACCGGACCCCAAAAACCGCGAGCCGCACATGCCGCCGCTCACGGATTTCCTTTTAGCAGTTCTCAAGCACCGATGGACCAATCGACAAAACGAATACGTCTTCCTCGGCAACGGAGAGAAGTTTCGCTACCTTCGTGACGTGCGCCGACACTTATGGTCGGTCTTTCAAATCTCTGCCGAATCGATGGTTGAAGTGAGCAGTAGGTTGTTCAAATTCGTGGACGATAATATCGGCGATTGCGCTTGGTATCGGGAGTGCCCCATCACCTGGCGTGTGGAGCATCAGCGGGTGCATGGAGTTATCGACTTGCTATTAGAAACTCAAGATGCCCTCTTTATCATTGATCATAAGTCATTCCCTGGTGCGAGTGATAAGTGGGGCTAGAAGGTGTCGTCGTTCTCTGAATAACTGAATTCCTACGCCAAAGTGCTCTCACAAGCTTTTTCCAAGCCTGTGAAGACTCTCTACATTCACATGCCAATCGTTGGGAAGGTTGTCAACCTGCGATCGTCGTTAAAGAATCGTTCTAGGGTTGCTATGATGCGATTTTCGAAAGCGGCAGTTGGATGCTCGAGACGACCTTGGTATGCTAATGAACTCCCAGACTCGATAATGGAATAGTCACCATGATCTTCATCAGTCACAATGAACAAGACAAGCCATTGGCCGACGCTTTTGTCGATCTGCTGCAAACCGGTCTAAGCATTCACCAAGATCAAATATTTTGTACATCGCTCAAGGGATTGGGCATTCCGAAGGGAAAAACATTTGAAGCTTTTATCAAAGAAAAGATCAAAAATGCGAGGTTCGTCATTGCCCTTCTCACACCGCTATACTATGAAAGTTACTTCTGCATGTGCGAGCTAGGCGCGTCTTGGGTGCTGGAGCCGAACTTTTTCCCAATGCTAGTCCCGCCCTTAACATACAGAGATTTAAAAGCTGTATTGGCGAACATGCAGGCTGCCAAAATCAATGACGCCTCTGATTTGGACATGCTGCGTGACGCGCTCGTGGAGGACAAAATAGGCAATCCAAAGGTGCAACGATGGAACGTAAAAAGAGACGAATTCATAAAGAAGTTTGACGAATCAATATCGACTCAACTATTGGGAGCTTCCAATGTTCCGGCCGCTAAATTCAGAGAACTGGAGGCAATGCACACCGAGGCGCAAGATGTCATTCAAGAGAAAGAGAAGGAAATCAAGCGCCTGAATGAGTATGCAGCTGAACTAAAGAAACTCAAGAATAAAGCAGAGGTTTCGGCTGTCGACCGAGAATTTGATGAAAGCTCGGACGTGTATGACGCACTTGTGGCGGAAGTGCAAAAGCTCACGGACAAGCTTCCCTCATGTGTTGTGGATGCACTCTACCATAGTCACAACGGTTTGGAATGGCATCCTAGCCAAAACGTAGAAGGCGACGACATTTGGGACAAAATCGATTCAGCCGAGAAAGACCAGATGTTGGAGGTCTGGGAGAACCGTGTTTCGCCGAACCGGAAGCACCCGAAAGTCAGAAATGCCATTAATAAGATTGACGAGTTGCACGACTTTCTCGAGAGCGAAGAGGCGAGCGACCTTGTCGAACAATTCGAGGACGAGAACGAGTATCCGCTCTCTCTACGTAACAAAGAGTATTGGGATAAGCATTTGACATAAGACCAAAGGTACACCAGAATTCGATGTCGAGAAAAGATGGTTGCGCCGAACGCCTACAGTTTTTATCTCAAGCATGGCTGCTCATCGGAAAGAGCGACAAAAGAACAACAATAGAATGAGCAGAATGATTTGGCGTCAATCTAACTCGAATCCCTAGGATTTACCCTATGTTCCGATTTTCGAAAGCGGCGGTACGATAGAAATATGGTGCTCGACGCACCAATCTAACCCGAGGCAAGCTGAAGATTCACGCGCCTCGGGCTTTATTGTTTGACCAGATTTGAAGAACATTTCTGGTTCTTCCTGCAAAACTTTTTTACTTCTTCAACTTTTCCGATCAGGGTTTGACATTTCCTGATCGAATTTTCTCGCACCAAAATTGGTGCTACACAAGGAGAATCAATGTCACACGAAAGAAAACTAGATGTTGAATAACGTCAACTAAAATTGCGTTTCGTATTGCCTCATTTAAAAATCTAACCTATGACATGCCAGTTGCCTCATTAATATTCGTCCTTTTGAAAAGAATATTTGGATGCTGCTCTAAGGCACGTAGAATCAATTGATCTAACTCACTTTGAATTGCACTATCTGTGTAGATTGATATTCTTGCAGAATCTGGTGCCAGTCTTTTTCTCCATGCTTTTAACCGTCTTTGAAGTGTTCGATACTGACTAGCAGCTAATTTATCAGGAAATCGTCTGCAAAGCTCTTCAAACAGTTGTCTTGAGGTCTGCCTTGGATTCAAGCGCAGAAGAAGTTCGATATCGTCGTTCATTTCCTGAAATGGATCTTTTCTCGTTCGCCAAGTGCATGGCACTCTTGGTTTTGTTGACCGCTTGTACTGTCGCTTAGGTGCTGCGTCCTTCAGCGTCTTTAGGAACAGTTCAGCATGAGCTGGAGCAGGCTTCGTAATGACAGGTATCGGCAGTGGTGCCAATTCTATACCAATGTTTTTGATCTCTGGAATCCATGAATAGCTCCACAGTTTGTTTTGTCTGTGGCCGATTTCTCTGTACAGAAGCATTGGGTCAAGATTTAGATACAGTGACTCAATGGCTAGTTTCTTCTGTTTTGAAACATGATTGCTCGCAAGTATTCTTTGATATGGCGTTTGAGCTTTATCGTAGGCTTTAACAACTCGGCTCCCCTCACGCGATTTGGAAACCAGCTTCAGCGACGGCTGGAAAAAATTCACGTACAGCCGAAGTACTTGATACAAAGACAGCATTGCGCTGGCGGCGTCGTCGCCTTCAAAACGATCAAATCCAACCATCCGCCGAATTATATTTCCGTTCTTTTGTTCGACATGGGCTTGATCATTCTTCTTGTATGCTCGAGAGCGAGTGAAAGTAATCTTGTTTTTCTCGCAGAAATTGAGCAATGCGTAATTTATGAATTCGCTGCCGTTGTCTGTATCTAGTCCAAGCAACGGAACTGGCATGCATGTGCGCAAATGCTCCAACGAAGCCATTACGTCGGCTTCACCCTTGCGAATTAACGGCACGAACTCTGTCCAGCCAGTTGCGATATCAGTTAAAACAAAAGTGTTCAGAAAGCTTCCTTCGGCTGCGTCTCCGCAGTGAGCAACCAGGTCCGCTTCAAAGAATCCCGGTGTCGCATCATTCCAATCGGCGAAAGTCCGCACTTTTATCTTTGACTTTAATAGGCTTCCTGCTTTGGTGTGATTATGGCAATCTAAAACTGAGCAGATTTTTGGTGAATGGCAATCCAAATTTGAGCAGTTTTACATTCACGCCGATAATGGAAGGGCCCCAAGGAAGGGGGTCTAGAAAAAACACGGCAAAAATGATTGACCAGGACGCTTGGGCG
>JAFKGK010000028.1 GCA_017307165.1 Candidatus Melainabacteria bacterium | reverse complement strand
GCGGTGGCAAAGCTGATTGCAGAGGTCAATCTGCAAAATCCAAATATCGACGCCAAGACTCAGATCGAGTTTCAGACGGCGGTGATCGAGCTGACTCGCAGGACGGCTGCCACGCAGCTGTTGCGCGACTCTTTTTATCGGATTTGCGAGGCTGGCCTCAATCAAAATCTCACTGGCGAACAGGTGATGAAGCAGCAGGAGTTGGCCATCCAGGCGGCTCTCAAGCTAGCCGAAGCCGAACTCGCCAAAAATCAGTCCGAGCTCGCGAAGTCTCTACGCGATCCGGCAGTCCGCGGGCTGTGGAAGCAGCTCGTTGCTCCGAAATAAATGAATTAATGTCGCTTTGCGACTAACACTGGAAATACAAAAATGGACACCGCCACTTACACCTATGACAACCTGGGTCGGCTCAAAACCGTGACCTTCACCAACGGTACCCAAATTGTCTACAACTACGACGCTGCGGGCAATCGCACCTCCGTAGTCACCACCTGCGGCACTGGTGGCTGCTAACAAATGATTTTCGTCGCTGGCTGCTGATCGGTGGCCAGCGCTTACTTAAATTGAACCAAATCGAAAGAATTTAAAATGACAAACCAAAACAATACCACTAATGATCAAAGCAAAAATGCAGATGTTGCAGAGCATGAAGACTGCGGATGCGGTTGCGGCGGCTGTGCTGATGGCACGTCGTCCGAGCCTGTAAACCTGGTCAAGGAAGGCACCGTTGCTAACAGCCATGTCGCAATCATGCAGAACGCGGTGAATGCTGTCATCGGCAACGGCAAGGACGTGCCTCCCACCAAGATCGAACCCGGTAAATGGGTCCCCGTGCCGCCTCAGAAGGGCGTAGATCCCGATGCCGCACGCGTTCTGATCGAAGGTCGGGCGCCTCCCGCGAATGTCTACGATCCGAATAAAAAGGCGGTTCACTCGGTAATCGGCGGCTTCGGCGAATCAACTACCATCGCTGAGCTTGCTCGTGCTCTGAAAAACAATATCGACCTCATTTTTGAATGGGTTTATAACAACATCAACTATCTGCCCACCTACGGCATCCAGAAGGGCGGGCTCGGCGCCATCATCGACGGGTTTGGCAACAGCTTTGACCTGAGCGACTTGATCGTGCAGCTCGCTCGCCAGGCTGGCTACACAGCAAACTACCAGTTTGGCACCCTCCGCATGACGGCCGCTCAGGCCGGCAGCTGGCTTGGTACCGATCCTCTCAATATCTGGGCCGCTAACAATCTGCTCGCTAACTCTGGCGTGCCGGTTACTGTTGTCACCGTATCTGGTGTCGATTACATCGAGTTTAGCCATTGCTGGGCTCTGGTCAAGGTCGGCGGCACCAATTATGTCTTTGATGCGGCAATCAGATCGCACACGTCCAAAACGGCCATCAACCTGGCTACTGCCATGGGATACAATGCCACCAACTTTTTGACTCGTGCAAAGACCGGCGCCACTGTCACGAGCGATTACGTCAAAAACCTCAACCGCGCCAATATCCGTGCGGATCTCGATACCATGACCATGAATCTGGTCAACTGGATTAAGACCAACAACCACGGCGCGTTTATGGACGATATCCTCGGCGGGCGCACCATCGTGCCTAACGATTCGTCTACGCCTACCCGCATTACCGCACACCCGAGGCTGAAGCCGAGCAGCACGGTGACGACCTGGACGGCGGTGCCGCAGGCCTACAAGGCTACGCTGCATATTGTCTACGACTCGATCGACATTACTTTCAACAGCCACGATCTGGCCGGTAAGCGTCTTACCCTCACTTTCAACGCGAGCCATCAGGGCGAGCTGCGTTTGAATGGTACCTTGCTTGGCACCAGCGCTGCACAGACTCCGGGTTCCTGGAACTCTGTCCTTTTCGACATCGTGCACCCATATCCTTTCACCTGGGCCAACCAGTATGTCTGGCATCGGGTCTGGGCAGACAAGCCATACCTGCTGTGCCAGTCCTGGGGCAACCTGACCCCTGGCGCAGTAAATTTGCACAGCCAGCGCGTCAAAAAGCTGATCGCGGACATCGCGGCCTTGGATGGCGAGCCCATGATCGGCGAAGTCATGGCGCAGATGTACAAGACGATGGATGCCGGCGTTTCGCGCATGGCCGAAATCCTGAACCGCATGGCTAACTGCACTACGACCATGCACCACCAGTGCGGCCTTATCGGTTGGTTTGATACCGTCTTTACCGACATCGGTGCAATCTCATGGTCCACCTCTGCGCTCGACAACAACTACGACCAGCAGCAGGCAATGGACACGACGCTGGCCATTCATGGCGTGGCGCTCGAGTCGCAGGTGGTGAAAGAGTACCAGAAGGCTGATGGTGTCAGCTCGATCGCAGTGCTCGACAAAGCGAACCAGCTCGGCAAGAAAATCTACGATGCGCGGTCTGCGAACTGGCTGACCACTGTTCGCCCGAACCTGGTCAACTACTCGACTTCCGACCTGAACGACATTGAAAACTATCGTATCAACTATGGGGATCGTGTTGCTCTGCCGGAAGACGGCGCTATCACGATTGGTAGCTGGACGGGCTTTGGTTACAACGATATTCCAGCCTATGGCACCTATGGTATCATTGGCGGTGGCTTGAAAGGCGGTGCCTCATCAAAGGCAATCGGCCTCACCAGCCTGAGTTACGTAATGTCCGCCTGGTCTTGGGATGTGGGCGTCACTCCGCCATACCCGGGTGTGGATTGCACGACGCTCTCTGCTCAGTACAAAAACTCTACTTGCTTCCCGTGGCTCGGCAGCGGTGGAATGGGGCGTTGCGTGTGCTGGGTGCCGAATGGCACTGTTGACTTTGCAGGCAATTTTTTGCCCGCCGGCGGAAGTGGCGGTATGGGACTTTATCCCACTGCTTTGGCCTCAGGCAGTGGCGGAGGTGGAACTTCAGCACCGGGTACAAACGCTTCTGCAGAACCGATTGATCTCAACTCAGGAGCTTATTTGTTCTCAGCAACCGATATCACTATTGGTAGTGGTGGATTTCCTTATGGTCTAGCTTTCACCCGCCAATACAGCTCTGAAGGGCAAAATCAGCACGGCCCGCTAGGCAGGGGATGGCGTCACAATTTTCAAATTAATGCCGGTCGTGATACCAGTAGCTTAAGCGGAATGGGCGAGCAGACTGTAATCGGTGCCGCAGGAAGCATTGTAGAGGCCTTTGTCAATTACAATTTGCAATCCGATTTGCTCAAGCCCTTCGACAAATACATGACGAGTGTGCTCTCGGCAATGTGGTTTGTGGACAATCTTTCAGATAACGTAGTTACGATGCAATCTGGCTTGGCTAGCGGAATGTTCATCCGTTTGCCTGACGGAAGCTACGCTAATCCTGCCGGAGAATCCGGCACCATGACTAAAACTGCTAGCGGTACTTACGCGTATACCTCTTTGACAGGCACAAAGATCAACTTCAATTCCTTTGGAGCAATTTCCACATGGGTTGAGCCTTTCGGGGTAACGGTAACTTTCAACTATGACAGCACTGGCAAATTGCAAACGGTTTCCAATGGACTTGGTCGAACGCTAACTCTTAGCTATGCTACTAACAATCAGCTACAAAGTATCTCTGACGGAACCGGACGAAGTGTGAGCTACACACTTGATTCCAACTTGAATCTGACCACGGTCACAGATCCAAACGGAAAAAATTGGGTCTATGAGTACGATCAACCGGGTCGTATGGTGAAATTTTACAAGCCGGCAAATCCGACTGTTTCAATTATCACCAACGTCTACGATACTCTCGGCCGCGTAAAGCAGCAAAAAGACTACCAGCTCAATGTCTGGAATTACTATTTCGCGGGTTCTCGTTCTGAGGAAGCAAATCCAAATAACAAAAGTTCGGTGCTTTATTTCAATAGCCTAGGTAAAACGGTTAAGGCGATCAATCAGGTCGGCAAGAAGACACTTTCGGTGTACGACGGGAGAGGTCGCGTTACAACGATTACTGCGCCTGAGGGCAACTCCGCGCAGTTTGTTTATAACGTGAACAACCTTGTAACGCAGACTACAAGCAAAGCTAAGCCAGGCTCTGGACTTTCCGATATCGTAACTTCAGTTACGTACGATAGTGTCCGTTCGAGCTCTTGCTGAAGTGAGCTGACGCCTGCAAAATTGCGATCACGAATAAAAAGGGAGCGCAATGATGAGAAACAGTACTGGCCGCTGGCAGCGAGATAAAGATAAAGCCACTTTCTGGCGGCGACAGATTGCACTAC
>JAFKGK010000013.1 GCA_017307165.1 Candidatus Melainabacteria bacterium | reverse complement strand
ATTGGCGCGCCTTTCAGAAAATGAAACGATAACATAACGGACCATATCAGACGCTGGCAGATAATTGTGTCGCCAAATATGGTGTCAGTTAATTCACAAAGCTAAAGGCAAAGAAAATTTTGAAAACGCGGAGGTCGAACGGACACGTAATGTCTCGGGTGGAACATTAAAACTGGGTACGAACTCCAACAACCTTCAAGTGCTTGCGAACGCGGGATCGACTGGAGGAAATGCAGGCACCATTGTTATCAATCCTTTCTCACCAGGCGGTAACATTAGCATCGAAACTGCAAATGCTGTAAGTGCCGCTGCATCAACTGGTGCGAATGCAAACAGCAAGGGCGGAAACATTACACTCATTGCCAGTCCCAACCTTTCGGTTGTTTCGTCGCTCAGCGGCGCCGCAATCATCGTTGACGGCAAAGGCACAGGTGACGCCGGTACCATAAAAATTTCTGGAAATGGCACGTTAAAGCTCGGCAGTGTTGCGGGAGCATTGACCCTTTCAGCAAAGGCGCTGGACACCGGAAATGGGGGGACAATTGAGATCGCTTACACTACTGACCTCACTATTTCTGACACTTTGTCGGTGGCTGGTGGTATTGCTACCGGTAGCAACGGTAAGGGAGGAACTATCAATATTCACGATTTGGGAGCTTTTACAACTTCCGCGTTTATCACCGCTGATGGACGTGGTACTGGTGATGGTGGCACCATAACTATTTCTTCGAGTGCTTTCAATCAGATGAAATTTAACGGAGCGACTGTTTCTGCTTCGGCCGATACATATGGTTCCGCTTCAGCTTCCGACAATGCAGTAACCATATTGAATGCTGGAGAGATTCTGATGCAAAACACCTTCGTGAATGCCATCGGAGCGGGCTCAGGAGACGGTGGCACGATACGAATCGAAGTGACAAGTGCTAATTCGCCGAAACTTGATTTGAATGGTTTGGGAACATTCATCAATGCATTCGGTGGAGATGACGGACTTGGCGGGAAATTTATCTCCGGAAACGTTCTCACATTCCCAGTACCGGACGTAGTCACTGTTAGAGCTGGTGCCAACAAAGCAATATCGGATTTCAATGGCTCTATCACCTTGAACCTGGTTTTGTGCCAGCAGTGGAAAACTCCATATGCACCAAGTTGGCCTTCCGTATATTGGAACTGCTCAAATCCGACATCACCAGATGCGGATGATGAGATCCACGTTGGTCAGGCGGCTGGCTTCATCAGCTCAATCAGAACAATGATGAACAGCCCGAGTACTCACCTGTTTGTCTTTGACGACCCAATGGGCTATAGACGTTTCTTCGGCAAGACCACTGCTGAAGTTCCCGACGCGGCAGGGGGACATACTTTTAACCTTGGCAACATGATATTCACCTCCGTGAATAGACATTTCGTTGCCTTGTCAGGTTACAGGGCTACGACGTCCATAGAGCTTACCGAACTCAGCTCGCATGAACTCACCCATGCCATCGACATTAGAAAGAGCTTGCAATCTCACACTGCCACATGGATAAATTTTGTCAAAAATGACTTTTTAACATTGGATTACTCCGTGGTTGGTACATCTGCTGCAACATCTACTAAAAGGCCGCCGTGTTCCACAAATAACACCGGCGCGCTTGATGGCGTAATCGATAACAATACGTTCGCGACTTTCTGTGATCCATTGAATCCGGGTCAGCTCAAAGCATCCTACACTGTAGGTGGCGTTACACCCTCAAATAGCAAGTTGCTCTTGGATGCGCAGGAGTATATTTTCGCACCAGTGAGTGGTGGCTTTTACATGGAAATTTATGCTCAGGCAGGCGCCTTTGAATATTATGTTCATACTTTGCCACCAAGTCTCTATGTCTTCCCCACGGCGGACGGCATTTTTGCTAGAGGTTATTTTGCCTGTACACGTGCTTGGGCTTCGGCGGTGTTGGCTGGAAGCTTTACTCCACCCGCAAGCCCAGCTAGCTGCTCTTCGGTCGCTCCGGCTTGGTACATCCCACAACAATAAGGTCAGATAAGTTGATAGTGTCCATGCTGCTATCTTTTGATAGCAGCATGGATCTTTTTTGGTTACAATGAAAATGGGCTGGAGACGACGAAATTATGTATTCAAAGTTCAAAACGTATTTGCTGGTCGCACTAGTATGTTCAAGTGCTTGTGCCTTACCTTCGTATTCGCAAGAAAAAATATCTAATTTTGTTGCGCTTACCGATGAGTCAAGTCATTTTCCAGGTTGCATAATCGGACCATCCAGGAAGCCTCCTTCCGACACAGTGCTCGAATCAGAACTTTTTCAATGGCTTTTGAATTGCAGAAATCGGTTAGAAGAAGCGGCAAAAAGCACTCCAGCGCTCAAAGCATCAGGCAGTTCTCTGTTCCGAGCTGATTTGGATATGAACACTGGTTCTGCATCTCTGAGGCTTGAGCATTCCTCTGGTAGCAAATTATTTGACCAAAGAGCGGAGAACATAATCAAATATGCGATTCCGTTTAAAAGACCTTTCAATGATCTTCCATATAGACGCGGGCTTTTGATCGAAATAAATCAATCTGGTGCAAATATAAAACTAGCTTCCAAATGACTTTCAACTAAAAGAGAACGCTGATGTAGCTATTAGGCGCGAGGCGATTTAAGTAAAGGTATTTAAAAGGTCAGGTCGCTCGATTTACTCATCTTTGGGGTGGGCTGCGAAGCCGCGGCTCGAAGGGGCAATGACGGGTAACTAGACACCCGCACGGGGAGGAAGGCGCGACCGTTCGGTAAGGCAAGTACGACTCGGCCAGATACCGAAAACCGAGAGTAAACAATTGGCGACTTATGAAGCTGAAAAGTTTTTTTTGCAGCACTAGTAGTAGACTGGTCTAATATATTGTCTTCGATCTGGATTGAATATTCAATGTGTTTGGATGTGGCTAGAGCTAAACCAATGCTCCAAACTGATGCCATTTCACTTGACTCCGTATGGTGATCGGTAAAGCCATGCCCCACATCATTTAATTATTGAATAGTTCAATCTTGAACTATTCATGGTAAAACTATGTGCATCGCTCAAGGGAGTTATGCAAGCAAATGAAATATAAGATTTTAGGTAAGACCGGTATGCGCGTATCAGAGGTTTGTCTCGGCGCTATGACCTTTGGAGACGAATGGGGCCCGTTTGGAGCCAATAAGCAAGAGAGCCAAAAGGTGTTTGATGCCTTTGTAGATGCTGGCGGCAATTTTGTCGACACCGCAAATCTTTATACCAATGGCACTAGCGAAAAATTTGTTGGAGACTTCATGGGCTCCAAACGCGAAAAAATCGTCCTAGCTACCAAATACACCAATTCTTTCCCCACCGGTGATCCTAACAGCGCAGGCAACCACCGCAAAAATCTCGTACAGTCCCTTGATGCCAGCCTCAAACGCCTTAAAACCGACTACATCGATCTGTACTGGATACATTGCTGGGACTTTATGTCCTCGATCGAGTCTGTCATGCGGGCTCTCGATGACGCTGTGCGCTCCGGAAAGGTCTTGTATGTGGGCATCTCCGACGCACCGGCCTGGGTAGTCTCGCGAGCAAACACAATTGCCGAGCTGCGCGGTTGGTCCCCTTTTGCGGCGCTCCAGATCGAGTACAGTCTCGCCGAGCGCACGGTAGAGCGTGAGCTTTTGCCCATGGCGCGTGAGTTGGATCTGACTGTTACCCCGTGGGGGCCGCTCAAGGGTGGCACTCTCACCGGTAAATACCTCGACAAAAAAGCCGATTCTAGTTCGCGCTACAATACCGATCTGGCAAAAGGTCTCTATACCGAAAGTGAACGCATCAATGGTATCGCCCGCGAGGTCATCCGTATCGCTGGCGAGATCGGCAAGACTCCTGCCCAAGTTGCTCTGGCTTGGCTCAAGACCCGCGGCACCAATATCTTGCCGATCATCGGTGCCAAGTCAGTCGCTCAGTTGCATGACAATCTCGGCTTTCTCGAGTTTGACCTTACTGAGAGCCAGGTAGATAGTCTCAACGCCGTCAGTGCAATCGAGATGGGCTTCCCTTATGACTTTTTGTCCAGTCCAATGGTGCAAAATGTCGCATATGCAGGGATGCGCGAGGCGATCGTAGTCTAGGCAAATGGTATGATTGCCATCGGCGCGTTGTGCGTCGATGGCAGTCCCATGAGTCGTTTGCATTGATAAATACTGAGTACGAGTCCAGCTGGCAGTTTTTTTTGCAGGTAATGAATACCATGCATGCGCTCTTTGACGACGTGGAGCCGGACTTGGCCAAACTCGATCTGGAGCCCAAGAGCTTTTTTTTATTGGGTGTCGTAGACGAAAACCCTTATCCCGCGCATATGGCCAAGGCTTTGAGCCTGCCCAATCCGACCGTTACATTTTTGCTCAAGCGGCTCGAGGCTCGCGCCTACGTCAAGCGCTCTAATGAACCGGGCGATCTGCGCAAATACAGGTTTACGCTGACTGCAGCAGGCCGCAAGGCCTTGTTAAAAGGGCAGTCTATACTGGGGAAACGCCTGGATGCGATGCTCGGCAAATTGTCGGTGGCAGATCGCAATCAATTATTTAAATTATTTGGTTCGCTTAATTAGCTGGCGACCAATGAAGGCAAGCAAATTCTTCTTCGGTTAGAATCAAGCTCAGAGATCTTAACCTCCGGGCTAATCATATGAATTTTTGGATCGCGATACTTCTAATATTGCTTTCAACTAGTGCTGCTAATGCCTCTGAAACTGTTGGCTCTGAGGCGCCCGGCCGCTTACCTGCCAAGGCTGGTGATCTCTCATCGTTGGACCAACAATTGCAAGATCTAGAACCCTGGTTGACTGATTGCGCTCAAAAAATCAAGATGGCTCTTAGAGATTTAGGCATGGTCCATATTAAAACAGCAGGCACGTATTCTTGTCTGGTTGAAACGACTGGAAAAGTCTTTAACCCTGAGGTGCGACGATCAGTCGTAGGAAAAGAAATCGACGCACTTGTAATTTTAGCGATAAGGAAAGCTTCACCCTTCGGAGCACATGCGAGCCCACTTCCGTTGCAGAATGGTTTGATCATTCAATTGGCAGATACAGACATTTTGGGATCAGATGTGCGGGTCAGTATTTCCAAAGAGCCTTTGCTGTCCGAAGTAATGGCGCCGCCACCAACAAAGGGAGGCGACCACCCTTGGACAGATAAAGAGCGCATTCAAAGGTTTTGCGCGACTACAGGGCGGCGCCTTTCCTACCGCTGGGGACTCGAAAGATTCCAATCACTTCATGATCTTTCTTGTATCGTGAAAGTCGCGCGAAGTAGACAAATCCTTTCATTTCGACAAGAAAAGGCCTCCGAAGATTTTGCGGTGAACAGTTTATTTGCAGAGCTGATCAAGGGTATTGAGTATGACACTCGCGTCCTTGGTCCATTAGAGTCAGCAACCATTGAAATCAATCTGGAATCTTATCCAAATAGAACGATACGGCAGTCAACAGAAAAACAGCAAACCCTGGCTCGAACTGCAAAGCATAGTTGTATAGCTCCAGAACCGCTACGGGCGGAATTGAAAGAACAATCTCCTGAAGAACAATTGCAGCCATTTTTTGCAGACTGTCAACGCCGTATTCAGCGCCATTTACAGGGTCAATCGTTGCAGCCATTCTCTTGCACATTTAATTTCGATTCTAAGGGTGAAGTTTGTGCTCTAAGAATCACCGAAGAGACTAGTTCTGTCGATTTTGAGCAAGCTGTAGTAAGTGCTATCAAAACAAGCAACCTCTACGCAGCTGCACCAAAAGACGGCAGGCGTGTGCTTATTCAAGAGCGAGGTTTAAGCCTTGAAATTCTTAAAAACCATGACTTTCGCATACAAGTAAGACTTGCCCGGAAACCAGAAGCCGAGAATAAATAATTTTATGAGAGTTTAGTCAGTCAAAATTTGTCTCTATCCGCGCTTTTTTGCATAGTGATAGTACTGTAGCTCCCGCGGCTTAAACCGCGTAGGTCTCAGCGATCTCATGATGCGGTCCATGCATGCCTGAGCGCCAAAAATATTGCGAGCAAAAGGCCCTGCTGTGAGCTCAGCGAGACGGCCGCTGACAAAGAGGTCTTGCGACCATCGGAGATATTTGTCGGTGATAGGCATATTTGTCGCGGTGCAAGGCAAACCGAGATCGGCGATTGCAGAGCTGATAAACACATCGTTTGCAAAGCCACGGGTAAATCCTGTCGCCAATATCACCAGATCAAAATGCTGCCGCTCTCCAGACTCCAGCTGCAACTCGATGCCATTGCTGGCACTCGAGCGCGCTGCCACTACTGCATCCTGGCGGCAGCATACTGACTCATTTAAAATTGCCGTGTTTAGCGCATCCCGCACATCTACAGGAAACGACCCATACAGTCGAGCCTTATCGACTATCTTTTCGCGCTTGGAGTAATCGGTTTCGGCTTTTAGTTTTTCGAGGCAATTGCCGCGCACCCAACAGCGATCGGTATCAAATTGGTGGATCCTAAAGCTTGTCTTGTGTATCAGGCTGACAGAGCCAGGATATTGTCGTGCCAGTCGGGTCGCACATTGAGCTGCGCTGATGCCACCGCCGATGACGGCAATTTGTTGTGGCGTTGCGGCAAGGGCGCACTCGAGTTTTTGCTTGTCAAATAAATGCACCACATTGGTGGCGCCCTGAGCCCATTCGGGGATGTCTAGATGCGACTCTCCGGTTGCTATCACAACGCGGCGTGCGGCTATTGACGCTTTGCTCGTCGAGGCTCCATCTATCAGATCTAGATCGACAGCGTAGCCTCCTGAGATGCGTTTGATGGATGTCGCAGTCCCTGAGACCAATGTCTCTGCGATGTGTTGTTCGTCGATCAACGCAGCGCCGTGAGCATTAAAAAGCCTCAGCGCAGGCCTGTTGAAGTCTGAGTAAAATAGCTCCTTGCCGCCCATTTTTTCGCGAGCGTATTTGTAGAGGGCGGTGGAGCCAACGTCCAGGCTGTGCTCACCAGGGGACCGCAGGTATTGCATGCCGGTGGCGGCTGTGCGATCGATCCAGCGCTGTATGGGCGCCTTGTGCGGATCTATCATGCAAATGTCTTGCAATCTGGTATCGGTAGCTTTGAGGAGTTTGTTAGCAATGGCGGTGCCGTGCACGCCGCCGCCGATGATGAGCCATTCGTGCATAGTTTTCTCTAATCGGGTAAGTATTAAAGAAGATGATAACACGTTATCATTAAGATGCAAAATTTTTTAGTGGTTCAGATCAGTGGCTGCTGGTTCGGTAGGCTTGCATTTTTTGGTCGTCCTCGGCGTGCCACGAACGTTTTGCTTGCTCTCTTCTAAAGAAACTCCGATTTTGCGCTGATAGCTTTTTGGCTTATCTCTTTACTTTACTCATCTTCCAGCTTTCGTTTCCATGTTTTTCCAAGATTGCAAACAGTTTGGTCTCATTCGGGGGCGACGCTTTAAGGGCGGAAACAATGTGACATGAGTGGAGCCCTGGGCATAGAACTTATGTGTTTGTGGAGGATGGATTTTGAAAAGACTTTTTCTTCTTAGATCGTGCCTTGCCGCAATTTCGTGTTTCATCCCGTTATCTTGCCAGGCTTATTCGAGAATAGAGTATGACCAAGGTCTATCGGTGTCCATCAAAGGACCAAGGGAGTTTAGGCTTATACGACTAGACACGCGGAAAGAAGTTTTACTTTTGAAGATAGACAAAGAAAATAAACCTGTATTGTCGTCTTTTGATGGTAAGGAGCTAGGCAATCTGACACTCACAACGGCTAGAAAGAAGTGGGGGACAGTTTTTCCTTCAGATTCAACGACGCAGCCATCTCCATTCTATTTTGTATTCGACACACTTGAAGGCCGGCTGGTACGGTTTTGGGTATTCCCGAATAAGAATGGTCTTTTGACTAGTTATTTTCTGAAAATAGACGATTTCGGGACTACCGGAGGCCAATTTTGAAAGGCGGTAGGTGTAATTTTTTTAGTTGGTTCGCCCCAGTCGAGTTTTAAGCAAGTCAAATTAGGGCAAATAGAATAAGGGTGTTTGTATGATGGAATGCTGAATTATGATGAATAGATCAAATATTTTGGCAAATAAATTCTATGCACTTACCATAATTTTTTTTACCGTGATTAGTTTGGCTTTGTTATGGCTTTCGGCAGAACCGTACTGTATTTATTGCTTGTCTTCAAAGCGTGTGACCGCTGATCTGAGTTGTGTCGATCTTTTGAAAAATATGCCACCTATAGTGCAATCATTCCATTGTTTTGGGTGTAAGAGATCTTGGATTCCGATGATTAATTTGCACCGATTTATCAAAGTAGGCTGCCGTGATGGTTATAGGTAAAGTAGGGCGCCGCTGCTGCACCTGTGGTAGCGAGATCCTTTCTGAGAACCCTTCGATAGATGGACAGACTCGAGAACGATATCGTTTCAAAAATTAGTTTTATTATAGGGGATCATGTTATAAAAAAGTTCGTAAGAGCATGTCCAAAAAATCAACAGTAGTAAGAAAAATGGAACAGAATACGAATAACTGTAAGCTGGTTTGCAGAACCTCATAGCGGCCAGCCCGGTGAACATCATTAATGGAGATACAAATACGTACCGAGAGCGACATAGTAAATAAAAAAATGGAAATTGCCAAAACAAAATACACATGATTATTGCCAACAAAAGTATTGCGTCAAATTTGTTAAACCTAGCTGCTATTGACTTATTCATAGGCTGGCTCTGCTTAGCGATGAGTTGTAAGCAATCAGCAATAAAAGAGAGCACCACGCAGTTGTCAAAGCAATACTTGAAAATGCAACCGATGTGATTCGACATTTGGTTCCTACAAGGCTTATAGCTGCTATTAGCGCCATAAGCAAAATTGCCGCAAAAATTTGATTCCGGGAAGTGTATCTAAGGTCGATGCGATGAAATATAAAGACTGATTGAATGGATGCAATAGCAATCAATTGCGCGAAAGTTTTTAAATTCATTTTTTACTCTCAGATCAATTTATCTAGTGAATATACAAGGTTTCGTCGATCACCTTATCATCTTTTACGTCAACATATAGGTGAGACCAACCGTACTCCAAGTTAAACATCAAGCATTTTAGCTCACCTTCTTTTGTTGCACCTTCAGGCATTTCCTGATCTGCATAATTGCTGCCAAAAGCTAACATCTCCTTTACTTCTGCCGTTGATTTTCCCCTCAAGCATTTGGAAGCAGCAAAATATCTCGCTATGCCAAGTCTACTGAAAGGTGGAAAATCATATTGCCAGCAGAGCTTTATATACGGATGCGGCAAGCTTATCCAACAACCGTAAACCAGGACCAAAGCTAAAGCGATGAGTATTTTCGAGCGTCTGGAGGCAGGCACCAGTTTCATATTTCCACCTCGTGGAGTTTTTTCTATTATACGCAAGCAATCATTAAAAGGTCCGCCAAAACTGCAGGCGTTGCGCCGATCGAGATAGGGATTGAGTCATTGACAGGACCGAGTCGATACCCGCTAATGATGGCCTGTTGTCATTTGATCCACCATCCCCTGCACTTTCGCATGCAGATCCTCGGTCAGCTCATGGCGTGCGGCCTTGGGATCGGCATCATAAGCAGCTTTGTGCAATGAGAGATCTACAGGCTCAGCGATATCCACGCTCACCATCCTGGGAGCGAGCTGCTTGGGGCGCTTGATGCGGTACAACTCGCGTTCTATTTTCATCAGGGCTTCGGCGAGGCGGTCGTCCGTGGGATCTTCGCGATAATAGGACGGCCGCCAGCTGGTCAGCTGCGCCATTTCTTTGAGTGCATCCAGATCTTTTTGCAGGCTGGCGCGGTCGCCCTTGTCGGTAGTGTGGGCGAGGGTTTCGCGTAGCTCTGCTTCTAGTTGCCAGGTTTGATCGATGATTTGCTTTTGATAGGTATGCAGGTCTGAGTGACGAGCCTGGATGCCTGCAATAACCGCTTTTTGCAGTTCTTGCACTCTTTGCGACAAAGGCGAGGTCTCGTCTAATTGAATCGGGACCAGGTTTTTTGTGGTTTCGTTATGCAATAAGCGGTTTTGGATCGCAAACAGTCGCTCGGTCAGGGGTGCCTTTGTATGCGGTATCATCAAGGTGTTTTCCATGCGAAAGACGCGTCTTTCGAGGATGTCGCTGATCGGCTGCGCATAGTGATATTTGATCGCCATTGGCAAAATAAAAATGGAGCTGCCCGCAGTAACCCCACGCTTTGCGAGGGCTTGCATGCCGATCTCTACTGCGCCCGCGTGAAAATTTTGCACTTTTTCATTTAAATAAAAAATTTCGCCTTCGGGAAAAATCACCAGCACTTTGTCGCCCTGTCTGACGATGTCGACTGCGTGATCCAGGGCTGGCTGGTCGTGTGAGCCGCGCTCGATCGAAAAATGGCCGAGTTTGCGCAGAACGAATCCTGCGAGGCCAAATAGCTCATCAAAGGCTTCTCGATTGCACATCGAGACAAATTGCTTGTTGCTACGGTGCGAGAGCTCGATGCAGACCCGTGGATCGGTCTCGTCGGCATGATTTGGAGTGAGGATGACGCCGGCACCGGCAGGGAGGGCGGCAAGCCTTGAGAGGGCCTGATCTGATATATGAAGTTGGTTTTGGTGCAAGAGCTGTTCGTGGACGAGCTCTTGTGCTGCTTTTATAAAAAGCGGCGAAGGGGACTCTGGGAGAAATGGCCGATGTTGCTGGTGATCGTCGGGTGGTGTGGACATGGAGCACCTGAATTGGAGTTTTATAGAAACTCTGCTTGCTTTCTGGCTAGCAAAATTCGCGAAGCACTAGTTGTAACAGCGGCGCGCAGTAATGCACCTAGATCTTCTTCTGCTGCAAAGCGTGGTGAGTGGGTGCTTGCGACTCTGTCTGTTTTGACAAATTCGAGAAATGCTCTTTTGGCTGAGGCTGCGACTGCTGGCTTGAAAATGCCAAAAGCAGTCCCTCCATTTTTCTGTATCAGTGAAAAGCAAGGAATATCAGTCAAGCCATCGCCCACGTATATCATGTTTTTAAATGGTATGCGCCTTTCCCGATCTGGGATATGTTTGTTGACTAAATATTGATTTTTGGAAGTGTCTAAAGGTGAAATGCCTTTATTTATTTCAAATAGATATCGGGTTTTCTCTGTGAATGTTATCGTTCGTTTAATGCGCTTCAGGGTTCCTGATTCATCGGCGCCAAATAAACAACCATATGTAGCATCGAAAGTGGATCGTACAAAATCGCTACCATCTATGACGTCTTGTAAGCCGCCCGAGATAATGTAAAATTCGATTGTGATGTCTTTGGCAACTTCTTTGACCATGGCTCGGAGCTCATCGGCCAATCCTTTGACTCCTGGAAAAAATTTGTTGTCCAGAGTTTTACCAAAAGCCCGTAAATCTTCTGAACGCAAATTGCCAAAAGGTTTGTCGGGGCCGATATTTTGAAGTATTAAGTTGAGATAGGCTAGCGTGGGGTCAAATCCCTGATCTAGCAAATTTTTGGCATCGATTTTCCAAAATTTGTCTGGATCGATGCCTCTGCTTTCTAGCAATAATGTGGTCGAATCGGGTAAAAGGGTATCGTCAAAATCAAAAACTACTGCGATAACGTCGGACATTGTTCATCCTTGGATCTTTTGATATCTGTCCTGTCGTTGTTCGTAGAATCTGATTCTTCCTCACGTTTGGGGTCTCTAGAGGAGTGGATCTTTAAAAGCATACGAGTTATTCGCATGCAAGCTTCTGAGGTTTCACTGCGAGGAGTCAAAGCTTTTTTTTCGTTCACGATTGCCAACCCATTTAGACCTGTGATTATCTTAAGCCTATCCCACATGCAAATCACGAGCAAGTTAATATTTAAACCAGATCTCGTTGTAAACTTGGCCTCAGGCAAAGATTTGAATCAAACAGCAAAGCAATGGAAATATTTTCCGCCATTCTTTTTGTTATTCACGCAGGCTTCAACCTGGTGCTTTTTCTATTCTTCAGCCAGGGTGGCATGCGGTTTCCCATGTGGGCAGTTGTACCCGTCGCTACCCTCCAGATATTGGGCATAGTGCTCGCGATCGAGAGCCGCAAGATAGGCACAGCAACACTCAACTGCTATTTTGCGCTCGGCATCGATGCCTATTGGATCACGATGGCTTGTTTGCCAATTGGCTTTTTGTAGTCAATTTTAGCCTTGGTGTCATTGTCAAGGCCACATTTCATGCATTGTTCGACCATCATGTGCTAAAAATTTTGTGCACAATATGCGACATACTGTACTTAGATCGATACATTTCAGGAGACTGCATGAGACTTCAATATTTTTCTCCCCGCACATCCGGCCGCATAGCCAGGAGCCTCACGCTACTCTCCGTCGCTAGTATGATGATCGGGCAACCCGCACTCGCTGATCAGCCGCCAGCAGGCAAGACCACTACCAGTGACAAATGTCCGGTTATGGGCACCGAGCACAATCCCCATTTGAGACCCACCGCCGCTGGTGCCTATGGCAATAGCGATTGGTGGCCAAATCAGCTCAATCTCAAAATACTGGCCCAAAACTCCGACCTCAGCAATCCCAACGATCCTGGCTTTAGCTATTCCGAGGAGTTTAAAAAGCTCGATCTTGCCGCCCTCAAAAAGGACATCGACGCTTTGATGGTCACGTCGCAGGACTGGTGGCCGGCTGATTTTGGTACTTATGCGCCTTTCTTTATTCGTATGTCCTGGCACAGTGCAGGTACTTATCGCGTGGCCGATGGTCGCGGTGGTGCATCCTATGGTACTCAGCGCTTTGCTCCGCTCAATAGCTGGCCCGATAACGCCAACCTGGACAAGGCACGTCGTCTCTTGTGGCCGATCAAGCAAAAGTACGGCAAGCAGCTTTCGTGGGCTGATCTGATCGTCTTTACCGGCAATTGCGCCCTGGAGTCGATGGGAGTCAAGCCTTTTGGTTTTGCGGGCGGTCGTGAGGATGTATGGGAGCCCCAAGAAGACATCTACTGGGGACCTGAGACCACGTGGCTGGGTGACAAACGCTATACCGGCGACAGGCACCTGCAAAACCCTCTGGCCGCTGTCCAGATGGGATTGATCTACGTCAATCCCGAAGGCCCCAACGGCAAGCCCGACCCGTTGGCTGCTGCTCGCGATATCCGCGAGACCTTTGCTCGCATGGCCATGAATGATGAAGAAACCGTAGCTCTCATCGCTGGCGGACACACTTTTGGCAAGGCTCACGGTGCTGCTGATGCCAGCAAATATGTCGGTCGCGAACCTGAAGGCGCGCCGATCGAAGAGCAAGGTCTCGGCTGGAAAAACAAATATGCGACCGGCAAGGGCACCGACACCATCACTAGTGGATTAGAAGGGGCGTGGACTTCTTCGCCGACCAAATTTACGATGGGGTATTTTGGCCATCTGCTAAATAATGAGTGGAAAGTAGAAAAGGGACCTGGTGGAGCCTATCAATGGACGCCTGCCGATCCGGCTTCCAAGCTTTCAGTGCCTGATGCAGGCGATGCATCCAAGCGTCACAAGCCGATGATGTTTACCACTGATATCGCGCTCAAGACTGATCCAGCCTATCTTGCGATCTGCAAACGCTATCAGGCTAACCCCGAAGAGTTTAAACTTGCTTTTAGCAAGGCCTGGTATAAGCTCACTCACCGGGATATGGGGCCAGTCTCCAGATGTCTTGGACCACAGGTACCTCCCGCACAATTGTGGCAAGATCCCGTGCCCGCTGTTGATCATAAATTGGTGGACGAGCAGGATGTAGCTGCTCTCAAGGGCAAATTGCTCTCATCCGGCCTCAGTATCCCCCAGTTGGTCGGGACGGCCTGGTCTTCGGCTTCGTCCTTTAGAGGCACGGACAAGCGTGGTGGCGCTAATGGTGCTCGTATCCGTCTAGCTCCTATGAAAGACTGGGCGACCAACAATCCTCCTGAGCTCGCCAAAAATCTGGCTGCATTAGAAAAAGTGCAAAAGGAGTTTAACGACGCGCAGTCGGGCGGCAAAAAGATCTCGCTTGCCGATATCATCGTGCTAGGCGGTTGTGCAGGCATTGAGGCAGCAGCCAAAAATGCCGGTTACGACATCAAAGTGCCATTTACTCCAGGCCGTACCGATGCATCGCAAGAAATGACCGATGTACAATCGGTAGCCTATCTCGAGCCTGCGAACGATGGTTTTCGCAACTTTAATGGTACAAAACTAGATCGTCCTGTAGAGCAGATGATCCTGGATCGCGCTCAAAAACTCACTCTCACGGCTCCTGAGATGACGGTTTTGCTGGGTGGTATGCGCGTGCTTGATACCAATCTCGATGGCACTAAGCATGGTGTCTTTACTGACAAGCCACAGACGCTGACCAATGATTATTTTGTCAATCTGCTCGACTTAGGTCTCGAGTGGCGCAAGGCACAGACAGCTGTCGGTGCACCCGCTTTGTACGAAGGTGTCGATCGCAAGACTGGCAAGGTCAAATGGACCGGCACTGCGGTGGATCTTGTGTTTGGCTCCAATTCACAATTGCGTGCCATCGCTGAGGTGTATGCCGCGGATGATGCAAAAAACAAATTTGTCAGTGATTTTGTTGCTACCTGGAATAAGGTGATGATGCTGGATCGTTTTGATATCGATCCGGCAGTGCGTTATGGCAGCAAAAAAGTGCCGCTGGGTCAAAAATAAAAACAGTTAGATATAGCTATCTAAGCCCTGTTGCGCAAATCTCTGATCATTTGTCCGGCCTTTTGCGAGAGGCGTGAGGCTTCGTCATGGAGTCGCAAGTACTCAAAGCATCTGGCGAGATTGAGCATGGCCTCGGCGACCATCTTGTGCTCGGGGCCATAGATCTTTTGGCGGCTAAATAAAGCGTCTTCAAAATGCTTGCGTGCTTTTTTGTATTGGCACTCTTCTTCTAATATGAGACCCAGGCGCATATTGCTCTCGGCATAGATATTGTCTAGGGAGAGTCGATCGTCGCGGTGTACCTGGAGGAGCCAGTTGAGGTGTTCTTTGGCTTCTTTTTTGCGTTTGAGTGCGATCAAAGCGAGCGACATCTCAAAGGCCACGGCCACGCGCAGTGCAGGTGGCGAAAAGTCGCGCTCCAGAGGTACTTGTCTGAGTATAGACAGCGGCTTTTGCAGCATGGCAACGGTTTTTAAGTATTTGTTTTGGCTGTTGTAGCAGGCGGCAGACTCGAGCAGGATAGCCAGGGTCTGCATGTCGTCGTAGCCAAAGAGCCGATAGGCAGCGGATAAAGACTGATGCAGATATTTTTCGGCGAGAGAATACTTGTGCTGCTTGAGACAGACAAAGACGATTTTTTCGACTAGGGCAAATGTCGCATCATCGTAATACCGCTCAAAGCGCACACTTGCGTATTTGTGCACGTCATCTTTGGTCTCGGCCAGGTTTGCGCCATTTAGATCGGCTCTCAATGCAAATGCTCTCACCAAATGGTGCAGCGCACCCTCATAATCATTTCTCTTAAATATGAGAGCACCGAGATTGGCGTGGTTGGTGGCGAGATAATCGCGGCAATCATCAGGGAGGCTCTCGTATATGCTAATGGCGCGTTTGATGGCGCTCTCGGCTTCGAGTCCGCGTCCTGAGTTGGTCAGGCATTTGGATAGGCCCCAGAGGCAGTCGGCGACAAATCTGTCGGTAGGTCCCGCCCAGGTCTCGGACACGGCCATCGAACGCTTGTAATACTGCTCTGCCTCGGAGTAGCGCTGCGCGTCCGACATGAGGACGGCCAGGGCCCAGAGTATTGAAGCAAGGCGGTCGGGATAGGCGTCGTTGTGAAAACGCTCGATGAGGGTCAGCGCCTCCTTGTAGGATTGCTCGGCCTTGACCAGCTCACCAAGGCGGTAGCGGCAGTAGCCCAGGCGGCTGAGACTGTCCAATAGGCGTTCGTCCTCAGGGCCAAACTCTCTGGCGGCTACGTCGGCGGCGCGCTCGTAATTGCCGGCGGCAGCCTCAAAATTGCCGTATGAGCCGTTTTGACGGGCTTCGTTGTAGAGATCGTTGTAGTCTTCTGCCAAATTTTCACCCTGGCAGCTCAGGTGCTTACCTGCAAAGCACCGGCCCCAAATTTATTTTGCCCCGGGAACGGCTTTTCCAATAGTGGTAGTGGAAAGTTTGTCGGAAGGTTTTGGCAAAATGATGCGACCGTCGGGTGTGACCATCGGTTTGTGCTCTGTCGGCGCGTCAGAGCTGGAGTAAGCGCCCCAGTAGCTTGCTGGCACTGCGCCCTTGCGACGGATACCGTGTTGAGCCGTGAGCGCATGAAAGATGATGACGCTAAGGCAAAAGAAGGCAAAGAACAGAAAGAATGCCACGTCTAATGTGAAATGCATGCTGCCACCTCTTTGCTTCGGACCAGGGATATATGTGTAACACAGTTTGAAGCTACTTGGAAAGTGGTTTTTCGTATAAACCGCCTAAATCTTTATAATCGCCGTGTCATGCGGGTTTTGGGTGAAAGGCAGGCGAAAGGTAATGGGGAATTTTGGGGGATGCAGCAGGCGCATCCAGTATAATCTGGGCTGAAGTAGCGCAGACTGTCGCGTTGGCTTGCCAATGAGGAAAGTCCGGGCACCGCAGGGCTGGTTGCTGGGTAATGCCCAGTGCGCGTGAGCGTGAGGATAGTGCCACAGAAATGATGACCGCCTGCGCAAGCAGGCAAGGGTGCAACGGTGCGGTAAGAGCGCACCAGCAGAGTCGAGAGGCTCTGGCTAGGTAAACCCCGCTAAAGGTGCAAGGCGAAGGTATAGATCGAGTAAGCGGCTGCCCGTCGTCTCGTTCTGCCGATGCCGCTAGAGGGGGCGAGAGATCGCTCTCCCAGATAGATGACGGTCAAATACAGAACCCGGCTTATACGCTACTTCACCTTTAAGCCAAACATACGCGCAAAATAGCCGCCTACTCGGGACACCACAGTAGGCTTGCTATCGACCTGGTAATACAGCTCGGTCTTGAGGGCGACGATCTCGCGCTCGAGTGAGTCGATGCGGTCGTGCAGCGTCTGGTTGCGCTCGACCTCCTGGCTCAGCATGCCTATGATCTCGGCTGCGATGGCGGTACCGATCGTCTTGGAGAGCTCGGTATTGAAAGTGGTGGCAACAAACTCCTGAGCGGATGTCGTCTGGGACTTGGTTGCGCACTGCGCGTCCATCTCGGCATCGATGGCCTGGTGGTCGTCCGAGCTGTCGGAGGGCCTCAGGTCTGACTCGCTGATATGTACGTGATCGCGTGCTCTGTCGGTCGCAATCCGGTGCGGGTGAGTGTCGACCGACTCGTCGTGCCCGGGGACAAAACTCATCTCTGGGTATTGTCTAGGCGGTGCAAAATCATAGGTGGGTGTGGCGTCAAAATTGGTGGTGAAAAAATCATCCATCCCCGAAGTGGTGACTCGCTCCTCCAGGTTTGCCAACTTGTCGTCTAGCAAGCGGTCAAACTCGTCGGCGTGGATAAACCACTGCTCTTGGTAACCAGTGGTGGTGCTACGCTTTTTGCGAGAGCCAGGTTTGGTAGTATCACTGGAGGTGCTATCGATGCGCCGACACTCTCCTGCTATAACTCCACGCGAAATGCGCGATATCAGGAGGTTTTCGTCGAGGCGCAATAATCTGGCTGCCTTTGCCACTGGTACCAATGGGTGTATTTTACGAGCTAGCTCTGCCATGCAAGCGCCACCGGATGCGAAACCAAAATTAAGTCTTTTATATTATAGACTTTCTTTGAGTTTTGCCAAGAACTTTCTGTCCTTTTCTGTCAATTTGGCAGTTTGCAAAAGGTCCGGTCGTCTCTCTAATGTGCGTATGAGGGCTTGTTGCCTGCGCCATTCCGTGATGTGAGCGTGATTGCCACCACGCAAGACCTCTGGCACGGACATGCCTCTAAACTCTGGTGGCTTTGTGTATTGAGGGCCTTCGAGCAGGCCTTCGTTAAATGATTCGTGATCTAGAGAGGTGCTTGCGCCCAGTACCCCTGGTACGAGACGGCCGACGGCGTCGATGATGGTGAGGCTGGCAAGCTCACCGCCGGTGAGGACAAAATCGCCGATGGAGATCTCCTCGGTGGCGACGGCTCGTATGCGCTCGTCAAAACCCTCATAATGGCCGCAAAGCAGAGTGACGTGGCTGTGACCGGCTAGTCGCTGAGCGTCAGCTTGTTTGAAAGGTTTGCCTTGTGGTGTCATCAGTAGTACCGGAGAGTCTGGCTCTCTAGGTATGCTCTCAAAGCAAGCATAAAATGGCTCGGGTTTGAGCACCATGCCGGCGCCACCACCATAGGGGGTGTCATCGACCTTGCGGTATTTGTCCTGGCAATAGTCGCGGGGATTGTAGGCATTTACGGCAAGATGTCCGGCCTTGACTCCGCGACCGATAATACTGGTGGAGCAATAGGTCTGGATGAGATCCGGAAAGAGCGTAACGACGTGGAAATGCATGGCTATCATAGAGAGGAGCATACACCATTTCGCTAATACGCTTTGGTCGATGACGGTACTCGCTCCAGAGAGCACAATCGAGATATCGGCACGAAAGAGGTGATTATGCTTAAAGGTCAGTCGCAATCAGGTAGTATGCGTGGCGGCGCGGATAGGCCCAAACCTCTGGGGCGCGAGCAATTGCGTAAGTTTGTCGATATGCATCCGGCCATGCAACAGGGTTTGCCGCGGCAGCTGGATCGTTCGATGTTTGGGCATGACCTGACGGCGGGTGCTGCTGGTGAGTTTGGAGAGTCGCGTGCGATAAAAGACAGTAGCTCACTTGCTGGGATGATCGCGCATGCCGAGCTTTCGGATAAGCATTTGAGTGATTTTGGTATTGGAGTGTCAGATGACGTGCAGTCGTGGATGGATGATCTAAAGGCTCAATCCGAGCATTTTATCCAGAGCCGTCGGGATGAGGATGCGGAAAGAGAGCTGCAGGATAGTTTGTTTAAGTCAGCGGTTTGTTATCTGGTCGATCAGTTGTTTCGTCATCTCAAGCATTATGCCTTTGAGCTCAACAAGGTGGCTCAAGGGACTGGCCTGCAGATCTCAAGCTCGATCATGGGTGAGGTGGCAGAGGTAATTACGATCAATAAAAATAGAGAAGCGGAAGAGACGGTTACTTATTTTAGGGCCAGACTTTCTAATTCGCTGTATACGCTGATGCTACGTGGTGGCATCAATAAGCTCGAGTTTTATGTCATGCCTGTGGATAAGGCGATGGCGCTGAGCGTGAGCGAGGATCAGTTTAGGCCGATACTATCGATCAATGTGCGCATTAGATCGGGGTGTGCCGAATGGATGGTCGACGATCGCAGTGCCTTATTTGATCAGCAGGCGGCGAGGGTCTGCGGTCGGGCGCAGTCTCTGCCGAGCGAACTGGATAGTGTCGATAAGCTTGCAATGAGTGTGTTTGCTTATTTTGTGGATATCACGAGGCGAGAATTGGATCAGTACATCTGATGTCGTGATCTCATTTGGGTAGTTATGGATAACGGATGAGGCTGCTATGCCGTGATCTCTTTAGAGTAGTTATGGATAACGGATGAGGCAATTAGCCGGCCGCCGGTGCTGCGCAAAGCGGCCTACACTAATTGCCATCATCCGTTATTGCATTTATTACTTACTCTGAGATCAGGCAATAAGAGCAGATATCTGTCAGGCCATTTCTCTCTCTTTCTCTCTGAGATCAGGCAATGAGAACATCTCTGTTATGCCATTTCTCTCTCTTTCTCTCTGGGATCAGGCAATGAGAACATCTCTTTTATGACATTTCTCGTTGGTTAAGCGGACAAGACATCTTTAAACTTGGCTCTGATCGGCTTGCGGCAAGGCGCATCCTTTTCTTTGCTGAGCATCGCATAGGCAGGAACGCCCGTGATAGCGTCTATGGCGGTATGGAGGGCCGTCAACGTCTCCTGGATGCGAGCTATTCTCAATAACTCCTGGCGACTTTCTGCTTTCATTCTTGAGACTAAGAGGCTGACTATGAGCCGATTGACGCTGCCTACGTGGCGATCTGTCGCACCATAGGCCAACGCGAGCAGGACGTGCTTGGCGCTGCGCGCCCCTGCATTGATCTGTCTTAGTTTATCTATGCTGGGCTGAGGAAAGGTTTGCATCCACGCATACAATGTCCTGGCCTCCTCCGTTTCGAGAGAGTCGGCGGCACTTGTCGCGTTTGTCGCTGTAAATGGTATTGGGTCCAAAGTGTTATTCACGGCGGGCTGGTCAAATGGATGCGCTTTAGTGTGCGATTAGGTGGGAGTGTGGCTCTCATGAGCGCTCTTGCGATTTTTTGTCGACTCAAAAAGTCCCGCTACGGGCATTTCTATGACATTGATCTCTTTTTGATTGGCGGCCTCGCTCATCTCATCCAGCTCGCTGGCAGCTCTCTGAGGGGACTGGCCTGAGCGAGTCGAGTGCGGCATAAGGATAATCCGACCAGTCGGCGCGAGAAATCCGAGAAATTGGCTTGCGGCTCTTTCGTTTTTCATATCCACAATTTCCTCTGCTGAGCGATTGGTGTGACAATCATTCTCAATAACTAGATCACATGATACATATATTCCACGCCATGCGCAATCAATCTCAAGGAGGAGATTCATTTTTTCGTAATTGTTGTTTGAGTGGGTGGTAATGCTTGAAGTGCCATTGTGCGGTCGTTGTATTGTTCATTTGGTTGTGAAGTGGCTAAATTAAATGTGCTGCTTGTAAACTGCTTGCACTGAGTTTTTAGTTGTTGAGAAGATTTGCATGGTGGAAATTGTCGGTCATTTAGTGAGTGTAGGCAGGTGAGGCAAATTGTGTAGGCCGCATTGCGCAGCACCAGTGGCCGGCAATATGTCCTGCCTGCCAACCATTTCTACATTTCCACCAAACTAAATCCAGTTATACTATAAAACGCAGTATGCAAAACCAAAATGAGAGAGTGTCAGATCTTTCGACCTGCACCCTCTCATTGCCTAATCGGCCTAGCCGATTATTCGTATGACTTTGCTCGCGCCAAAAGCTCGTCGGTAGCCGCGCGCACGACCTCGATTGCCGCACGCGGATCAGCCGGCAGATCGTAGACCGAGATCGGTTTGCCGATCACCACGACCGCACCGTACTGCTGAAACACACGCGGCTTTTTGGTCTTGGTGCCATCGGCATTGGTCACGAGCTCATAGTCGGCATACCGACGAAAGCCCTTGATGCCGACCGCATTGACCAGCTTGTGCAGCCAGGTCTTGTGACGAGGATCCCGCAGGTAGTGGATCGCGATAGGCAGAGCGTACAGCGGCTGCCCATCGATCAGCGATGCTGCCTGTGCCATGATGCGCGTCGCCCCCGTGCGGTATTCCTCGGTGCGGAGCACGTTGTCCCACACGAGCTTTCCCTGCGGAAAGAGCAGCATGCGACTGCCCTTGGAACTGACGAGGATTTTGGCACCGGCATCGACGATCGCCTTGCCTGCATTGTCCTGCGTCTTGCCGTTTTCGACCTGCACGCCGACAACGCCGATCCATGCCGCCGCAGTGCTCAGCACAGGATTTTGGATCTCCTTGTACTTTGCGATCTGGCGAAACGAAAAAGGCAGGCTCGAGCCGATCACCGCAAAATCAGGCGCCAGCTGATGGTTGGGCAGCACCAGGCCACGGCCGGTGAACTGCCCATTGCCGGCATCGATCACCTTGACGGGACCGACGGTCAAAAACGTAAAGACCTTGCAAAAGCCCTTGAGAAAGAGCCGAGCAAACTTGGTCGACGGCGGAGGCATGTAGCCGCTCTGAGCGAGCTTGCGACCCTCGCCGTACCAATAACGGAGGCGCCAGCCAAACCAGGCCAGCAGGACGATTACGATTGCGGATGTGACCATAGGGTGTCCTTCGTGATTTGATTTTGAAACCGATCAATCGGTCTTGTCCCAGGGCGTCTGGTCCTGGGTGATGACAAAGCGATACATGCGATCCCAGTTGTCGGTAAACCGCTGGGCCCGCGCCGGATCATGGGTAAAGTCGAGATTGTTGTTCTGCCAGCTGGCAGACGCCGAATAATTCCAGCTGCCATCCTCGACCCAGGCATCATCACGCACCGTGTACTTGAGGTGCATGATCTGGCCTTTCTTTTCGGAGGTGCCGATGACCACCTCGATGCCGGCCGCACGCAGACGAGCCACCTGCTCCTGCACATACTTGCCTGATCGCGCCACCGACTGCGAACGGTCGAGCAGCACTTTGACGTCGACGCCCCGATTCTTTTTGAGCTCGATCAGCTTGTCGGTGATCGAGTCCTCTGTCAGGACGTAGGTCGCGATACGCAGCTTGTGCTGCGTACCGTCGAGAAACTTGAGATACTCTGCCAGGCCATCCTCGAACGGCGTAAAGACGGTCTTGCTATAAAACTGGTCCTTGCTCGTCGAGTAGTCGTTTGCAGTCAGGTCGTGGAGACGGTATCCCGTGTAGGTACCGCCGCCAAAGACCATCATGACCGCAGCGACTATGGCCAAGATCTTGTTGCGCATGGATGAGCAGATCCTGTTAGCTGCCCGGTTCGTCGACCAGATCGATCGCGTGCACCGAGGAGTTGTGGATATGGGTGGAGATCAGATTGTTGAGCTCGGCCCGAGTCAACCGTGCGTTGATGCGCACCTCTACGGTGTCGCCTTCACGCCGGGTAAACTGGTCGATGTTTGCCTTGCTCGGAAAGAGAGCGCGGACTTCGTCAAACTTTTCGAGCGGGCAGACAAAGCGCAGCGTGTGCTCATTGCTGTCGTCCGAGGGAAAGAGCCAGTACGACAATTGCACGACGATGACGACCGAGATGGTGGCGGTGGTCGCCCACATCAGATAGCCAAAGCCGCAAAGGATGCCGGTCACGGTCGAAAACAAAATCAAGGCGGCGGTGGTGATGCCCTGCGTTTTCCAGCCGTGCTTCCAGATAACACCAGCACCAAGGAAGGTGATGCCGGCGATGATCTGACCCGGCAAGCGAGCAGGATCGCCCAGCTTGGTCGCTTCAAAAACGACTAGACCGACCATGGTGATGAGGCACGAGCTTGCTGCGACGACCATATTGGTGCGCACGCCCGCAACCTTGTGACGACGACGACGCTCGATGCCGATCAACAGCCCGAGAAACAATGCGACCAGGAGCGGCGGCATGTAGTTTTGCGTCGAGAGAAAGACCGAGTTGGTGCCCAGGGTGTGAAACCACTGATTCATCCAGTCGGGTACGATAGTCGACAAATCGGGCATTGCATGTCCGATCTGCTCGAGAGTGGCAGTCAGATCCATAAGGTCTCTCCGGATCAAAGGTTTGGAGGACCAACCTGTATAACCTGTGTATTACCCTCGATTTGCCCGCGCGACTTTGACTCGCTTATTGGCGAGAGAGTGAGCGGCGTGCGGCAGAGGCAATGGTTTTTTGGTTGGTGGAGAAAGAGCTCTACTTAATGAGAAAAGAAAAGATATATACTCATGATTCTTGTACTGTATGACATCTAATAGCCATATCTTTTGAGCTAATAGTAGAAAATCCTAAGGAAGCGGGTGCTTAGCGGAGCCTCGCAGAGTCAGGCCGCGGGGGCGAATTAGTTGTAGATTAACGACGCTTTAGCCTTGCGCGGCTCGCGAGAGGTGCAGGGCATTTAGCTAAAAACAGGGAGCAATAAAAAAGAGGACCGCTTTCGCGGCCCTCTTTTTTTTGTGGGTTGAGAATGGAGGATAACCTAACCTAATCCATCCTAATTTTTTTGGTCCTATCTCCGATCTATCTTTGAGCAAAAATATTTTTCGAAGGGAGATAATTTCGATTCGATTCAAGAGAGAGTGCTCTACGCCAGTAGAGCACTCTCATCTAGGACCTATCTTTTTTTGCCGCCTTTTTTGGCAACGGCTTTTTTAGCGGGCTTGGCAGCAGCCTTTTTAGCGGGCTTAGCAGCAGCCTTTTTGGCTACGGGCTTAGCAGCAGCTTTGGCTTTAGCGAGGACGAGAGCGGGCTGCTTAGCGCGGCCGTTTACGATGTCCTTGAGCTCTTTGCCAGCGCGGAAAGCGGGAACTTTAGCAGCTTGAATCTTCAAGGGAGCGAGAGTTCTCGGGTTACGGCCGGTGCGGGCTTTGCGGTTACGACGCTCGAAAGTGCCGAAGCCGACGAGGGTAACTTTGTCGCCCTTAGAAAGAGCGCCAGTTACGGTGTGAATAAGAGCGGACAGAGTGCGAGTCACTTCGGACTTGTTCTGGCCAGTGGTCTTTGCGATTGTATCGACGAGCTCGGCTCGATTCATTGTTGTTTTCTCCTTGTTGGAATGCTCATCCCAACCCACGGAGAGAGATGTTAACACCACTAATTGCTTTAAACAAGCCATTTTGAGAGGAAAAATGCAATTTTTTTTTGGAAAGGCTATCTGAGATATAGATACCGTGCATGTTTTAGAGGTAGCTCGGTTGGACCACCCTCCAAAGTGCTGATGATCTCCCGATCTAGAGTGACCAAAACGCCCATGATTTAATGAAAGTCCCAGTTCATCAATTTCCGGGCAAGACTTTCACAAGGCTCTATAATATGGCTCGATCCCCTGCCTCTCAAAACTGAGACAGTCAGTGGGTTTTGCAAGACCGTCGCGGCCCTCGCGAAAAGGAAAGAATTTAAATAATGACAACCTCATCAAAAGTGGCGGCTCAGGCCGTTTTCGCGACTACCCTCGGTTTGGCCCTATCCTTTTATATGGCAAATAATGCCATAGCTCAGACCACCTCAAATCCTGCTACCAAGCCAGTTAGCTCGCCAGTCAAAAATCCGCAGACGCCCGCTCCGACGGCTGTCGCAAAACCGGCGGCTACGCTCAACGCCCCAGCCCAAGCGGCTAACGCGACCGCACAAGCATCACCCATGCAGGCGGTGATCGCCGGGCACCATGGTGGCTGGTCCATGTTTTTGCAGAACCCATGCCATACCGGACAGGCTTCACCCGACCTCGCGCTGGCGACCAGCGGCAAGGTTAGATGGACTTTTCCTGCCGAAGGCCCCATCGATAGCTCATGCGCGATCATCAAGGGTGTCGTCTACGTTGGCTCCGATGACGGTCACGTCTATGCCATAGACGAAGCAACAGGCCGCCAACTCTGGCGTTCGCGCCTTGGCGACAAGGTCAAATCATCTCCTGCCTGGAGCAATGGCAAGATAGTCGTAGGTTGCGAAGACAAAAAAGTCTATTGCCTCAACGGTACCGACGGCAAGATCCTCTGGTCCGTACCCACCCAAGATCGGGTCTCCTCCTCGCCTGCCGTGCATGATGGAGTAGCTTATGTCGGCTCATGGGATGGTAATGTATATGCGATTGATATCGCAAGTGGTGCGCTCAAGTGGCAGTTTCCCGGCACCGCGGGTGCAACCGCCGTCGGTCAGGTCGGCGAGCAAAGCACTCCCGCCGCCACAGTGCCTCCGACCTCTTCAGCTGCCGCCGACTCCTCTGGCTCTTCCCCTGCATCTAATTTAAACGCCAATAACGAAAAATCAAATCCCAACGCCTTGACCGGCGGCGTCACCGCCCATGCCCTCTCCGGTGGTGCCGACACCAATACTCTTGCCGCTGGAGTAGCTACCGGCACGGCGCAGATCAAGACCGGCCGCATCACTAGCTCGCCTTGCATCGGACCCGGCATGGTCCTCGCCACCTGCCACAACGGCTACATATATGCCATCTCGATGCGCGACGGCTCGCTATTGTGGCAGTTTCGCACTGGCGGCCGCCTCATGGCCTCGCCGATGATCATGGACCACACCGTCTATGTCGGTAGCTGGGATCATTCCTTTTATGCAATCGACGCTGCCAGCGGCAAGCAAAAATGGCGGGTCAACTGCCCCGAATCATTTAGCATCTCTGCCACCGGTGCCGGCGGCAAGATCTTTGTCGGCAATGACGACCTCAAGCTCTACTGCATGGACAGCCACACCGGCAAGCTCCTGTGGAAGACCCAGATCAACTCGCCTGTGCCGCTGCTTTCGTCCTCGCCTGCCATTGTCGGCAACATGCTCTATTGCGGCAGTCCGGACAGCAATCTCTATGCCATCGACACCCGCAACGGCGCTATAAAGTGGAAGCTCAAGACCCAGCGTCCCATCGTCTCTTCGCCTGCCGCATCGCGCGGCGGCATACTGATCGGCAGCCAGGACGGCAATCTATACTGCGTCAATTAGGCGCGGATTATTTGGATCAAGGCTCGAGGCTCGCCGGTGGCGAGCCTTCGCGCTTAGGTGGTTGGGCTGGCAGGTCTTCGGTATCGGTATCGATGAGTTTGCGATCAAACTTTGGCATGGTCCGCATGTTTTGCGCATAGGCAAAGCGGCCCTCGGCCGAGTTGATAGCCGCCACATAGTTTGGGACAGCTTTTATAAATTGGTAGGGCTCGATGTACTCATTGGTGTCCTCTTTGACGACCGTATAGTGCACGTGCACCCCAGTCGAACGACCGGTCGAGCCAGCATAGCCGATCACTCGCCCGCGAGCCACGATATCGCCAGGGCGCACCGCATAAGCGTTGAGGTGCCCGCAGATCGTGCGTACATTGGGATAGGGATGATAGATCTCCACGGCCACGCCAAGATTGCCCCGCTTGCCGACCCGCGTCACGATGCCGTCCAGGAGGCAATACACCGGCTCATTTAGCTTGGCTGCCAGGTCCACCCCATTGTGAAAGTCGCCGCGACCAGTCACAGGATGCACGCGAAAACCCCCGCGTGAGGTCACAGTGCCCATGCCTACCGGCGAATAGACTGCATCAGGACGAAATGCCGATTGTCTCGGCGCCGGCACGTAATAGCCCGCAAAATCATAGGCCTGCGATGCAATCGGTGAGGCCAGGGCCGTTACGAGACCTGCAAGAGTCAGTAAGGCAAAAAATGGCGGGGTCGCTCTGTTTGTGTTCATACCCCTATTTCTTACCACGTTATTGGGGCGTGGGCAGCATCTCGTCCAGCAATTGATTCATCACTTGCGTGTTTGCCTTGCCTTTGGCTAGTTTCATGAGCTCTCCGACAAAATACTGACGCAGTTTGACCTTGCCGTTTTTGTAATCTTGGAGCTGGCTCTCGCTGCGTGCAAAGACATCCTGGATCCAGCCCTTGATCACAGCCGGGTCGGAGATCTGGGCTAGATTGCGCTCTTTGATTATGACTGCTGGATCGCCGCCCTTTTCGAGGAGCTCGGGCAGGAGCTGCTTTGAGGTTGTCGAACCGATTGTGCCTGATTTTTCGGCAACGATGAGCTTGGCAAAATGGTCGGGGGTCAGCGCGATCTGGCTGGGGTCGAGCTTTTTGTCATTGAGGTAGGCCGTGATGGGGCCGACGAGATATTTGGCTGCTTCGGCTACTGCCGACTCCGCCCCTGCTTTGAGGGTGGCTTCAAAAAACTCCGCCATTTCTCTCGTCTCTGAAAGTATCGTGGCCGACTCCGCTGTGAGGCCAAATTGGCTCATATACCTTTCGCGACGAGCGTTGGGCAACTCGGGCAGGGTTTGCCTGACACGTTCGACCCACTCGCGATCGATCTGCAAAGGCATGAGGTCGGGCTCGGGAAAATATCTGTAGTCATGCGCGTCTTCTTTTGAGCGCATGGTAAAAGTCTTGCCGGTATTATCATCCCAGAGCCTGGTCTCTTGCACGACCGTTCCGCCGCTCTCGACCAGGGCGATCTGCCTCTCGATCTCGCTCTGGATAGCGCGCTGGACAGCCTTAAAGCTATTCATGTTTTTGATTTCGGTGCGCGTGCCCAGCTTGGTCTCGCCTTTGGGACGGATCGAGACATTGGCATCGCATCTAAAACTGCCTTCTTCGAGGTTGCCATCGCAAGTCTCGACGTAGCGGAGTATATTGCGGAGATTGGTGAGATACTCGCGAGCCTGCTCCGGCGTCTCGATGTCCGGCTGGCTGACGATCTCCAGCAAAGGCATGGACGAGCGATTGTAATCGGCGAGCGAATACTCCGATCCGTGCAGACCGTCTGCGCCTGCGTGGACTAGCTTGCCGGCGTCTTCTTCGAGGTGGGCGCGCTGGATGCGCACGGTCTTGCCGGTGATGTCGAGGTGGCCTTCTTTGCAGATGGGCAATTCAAATTGGGAGATCTGGTAGCCCTTGGGCAGGTCGGCATAAAAATAGTTTTTGCGATCAAACCTGCAATCGGCAGCTATCTCGCAATTGAGCGCGAGACCAGTACGGATAGCAAGCTCGACTGCCTCGCGATTGAGCACGGGCAGGACTCCAGGCATGCCGATACAGACCGGGCAGATCTGCTCGTTGGGCTCCATGCCAAAATCGGTTGGACAACCACAAAAGATCTTGGTCTTGGTCTTGAGTTGTGCGTGCACTTCCAGGCCGATTACTGATTCCCAGGGCATTATTTGATCTCCACTTCGGCGTTACCGGCTACGCCTGTCTTTTGGTCCTGATCTCCATCTTTATCTTTTTGGTCGTCGCCTGACTTGTCGCCGGATTTGCTATCTGATTTTTTGATTTTGACATCGGCCTTGGTGCCATCGGCATTTTTTGCCTCTACTTTTATCTCTTGCGGCTCGCCTGATTTTTTGGGTTTGCCAATCAATAGCTTGAGAAAAAATGGCGGCTTGTCGATGGCTTGATTGAGTCGATTGGCGGCGATATCTACGCTGGTAGCGGCTGATTTGACCTTGCCCATGGTGGCCTTGAGGTCGTCTTTGAAGCCTGCGTCTTGCACTATATTGTTGAGCTTGTTGAGCGAGTCGCGCAGATTGCTGGTGGCATCGACGATGTCTGTGCGCAGCTTTTGGTCTTTTGCAAGCTTGTCTGCACGTTCGATCGATTGCCTCACATGCTCGGTCGAGGTATTGAGACGAGCGAGCATGGCATTGACGTCGGCGCGTATTTGAGGATCCTTGAGCGTGTCGTTGAGCTCGTGCACCGTGCCGCGGAGATTGTCCACGGTCTGCTTGGCCAGCTCGGCTGTGCCGCGCAGATCGCCAGAAAGATTGGGGTTGCCTAGCATGCGATTGAGGCTACCCGAAGTACGCTTGAGATCGACTGCGAGGGATGAGGCATTGGTAAAAAACTGCTTGGCATTTGCACCAGTGCCGCGAATGTCGTCGGCAAAGGCGCCGATCTTGTTGGACGTAGTGGTAAATGATTCGGTCGCCACGCTCATCTTATCCATATTGTTGTTGAGCTTTTTGGCTGCTGAGTTGATGTTGTTGACTGCTTCGCCCGAGTGCTTGAGCGCATCAGCGAGACTGGGGCCGACATCCTCGGAGCCGAGAGAGTTGACAAAGCCACTGAGCTTGGTGGCGATCTTGTTGGCGATGAGCTCGAGTCTGACGGGGTCCTGGCCGACTACGGTCTCTCCTGGCTTGATGTCGTCGTTTTTGGTAGAGGTATCGGGCAGAGTGATCTCGATGTATTTTGCGCCGACCAGACCGAGAGTCTGGATGGTGATCGCTGAGCCATGGGGGATGGTGATTTCTTCACTGGATATCTTGAGATGGACGGCGACCTGGCCCTTGCCCATCAGGTCGATGTTTTCGACCGACCCGACACGGACGCCGTTGATATTGACCGGGGCATTGTTATTGAGGCCGGCCACGTCTTTAAAGGTGACGACAAATCTCTGCGGCGGATGAAAGAGAGAAGCACTCTTGAGCCAGGACCAACCGGACGTCAGCATGCACACTGCCGTCAAGAAAAATAATCCTACTCTGATTTCGTAACTCGGTTTATTGTTCATGGTCTCTCTCTATTCGATCTAAACGACGCCCGCGAGCATCGGACCTTCGCGCGAGGCGGAGGCAAACTGTTTCATATAGGGGTTATCCGAATGCATGCCTTGTTCGGCTGAGCCTTCCCAGACGATCTTGCCGGAGTACATCAAGATGACGCGGTCGGCTGTGCGTGTCCAGGTCGAGTGCTGGTGCGTGACGACGATGGAGGCGGCGTCGAGCTTGTTGGACAGCTCGCTCATGTAGTCCTCGATGACGGTGGACATAACAGGATCGAGACCAGTGGTGGGCTCGTCGTAAAGAATGATCTTGGGGTCGTCGACAATGGCGCGTGCAAAGCTGGTGCGTTTTTGCTGACCGCCGGAGAGCTGGGTGGGAAATGATTGCATGTAATCGCCAAGACCTACCAGAGAAAGCTTTTGCTGGATGATCTCGTCCTCGTCCTTGCGGCTGAGCTTGCGTCTTTCGAGCGCCAGGGCGAGATTGTCGCGCACGCTGAGGCTGTTGAGGAGAGCAGAGCCCTGAAAAACCAGGCCGATATCGTTGCTGCGCAGGATCACCTCGCCAGAATCAGGCTCCAGCAGCCCGCAGATGATCTTAAAAATGGTGGATTTGCCGCAGCCCGAAGGCCCGATTAGACCCAGCATCTCGCCGGCGTACACTTTAAAGGAGACGCCCTTGAGGATCTGTCTATCGCCAAATGACTTGTAGACATCTCTCAATTCCAGGATCGGCTCTTGATCCCTTATATTTCTCTTCTTTATATCCGCATTATTTTCTTGCATTTCTCTCTGCCTCAGCGCGGTGCGTATGTGAGAGAAGTAACGATAAAATTGAAGATAAAGATCGCGGTCATCGTCCAGACGATAGCGCGTGTGGTGGCGATGCCTACATCCTCGGCACCACCCCTGGTATTGAGGCCGATGGCGCAAGAGAAAAATATGATGATGGTGGCATTGATCGCTGACTTGAGGTAGTGCACGGCAAAGTCACGATCGAGGATGGTCTGCCTGACTGAGTCGAGAAATGTCTCGGGGGGCAAATTGGCGGCACTCTTGGCGATGATAATGCCGGCCAGGAGGCCGACAAACATGGCATAGGTGGAAAGAGTGGGGATCATCACGAGGGCCGCGGCATAGCGAGGCACGACGAGAAAGCGCACTGGGTCGACGCGCATGACTTTGAGAGCGTCGATCTGCTCTGTGACCATCATGGTGGTGAGCTCGGCGGCGATAGAGGAGCCGACGCGACCAGCGACCATAACTCCGGCAGTGATGGGACCGATCTCGCGAATAAGCGCGAGGGATACCACGCCACCAATGGCAGTATCAGCACCAAAGCCGACCAGCTCGCGCGAGATCTGCAGCGACATGGCAAAACCAGTAAAAATGGCGGTGATGAGTACGACCCAAAATGACTTCCAGCCGATCATATAAGCCTGGCGAAAGGTCTCGCGCCAGTCTAGATCGAGTCTGAGGATATACCAGAGCGTTTTGACAAACAGCAGGCAGACCTGACCGATGAGTTGCACGCCTACAGTGGCCTGCTCCTCGATAAATCGAAAAGGCGCTGTCAGCGGATTATTATTTTGCTTGGGCAGGCTCTCGGTCATCTCTTTTACTATTTGTTTCCCGTGTCAAAAGACTAACTGCGCTCGGCAAACAATTGCTCCTGATCCAACACTTTGCCTTTTGTTCGCTCGCATCGAGCGGGTTTAATTATAGAAGACTGGGTGTAAGCTTTGATAAAACCCGAGTTTTTTGAGAGTAAATCAATGAGCGAGCAAAAGGACGAAACTGGCAAAAAAGCCTTATTGGGCGGTTTGGGTGTGCTTGGCATCGCTCTGTTCAAGTTTAAGACAGCGATACTTATTGCTCTCAAAGGCCTGAGCTTTCTCAAATTTGCCTGGCTACTCAAATCTTTGGCCAGCATCTTTGTGGCCATTGGTGTGTACTGGGCCTTTTTTGGTCCTATCTTTGCCCTGGTCGTAGTCGGCGTGATCATCATCCATGAGATGGGGCATTTTATCTTTATGCAAGCCATGGGTCTCAAACCGCAACTGGGCATGATCATCCCCTTTGTCGGCGCTTCCACGCGCGTGACCCTTTTGCCCAAGGATCAGACATCGATCGCCTGGTATTCGATCGGGGGACCGCTTGTGGGTGGGGTGACCTCTATTGCTTTCTTTTACATGGGCGTGGTCTGGCAAATGCCGCTCCTAATGGCTGCCGGGCATTTTGGCTGTTTCCTCAATCTCATCCAGTTGATCCCGGTGCGCCCCTTTGATGGCGGCGCCGTGCTGGGTGCGATCAGTCCCTGGCTGATGGTGCCGGGTCTGGGCATACTCTTTGCCATGGCCGCCTATCTCCATTCTGCATTTCTCATCATTATCGGCATCATCGCCACTTTCATCACCGTTTCTCAATTGATCAGCCATATGAAAAATAAGGAGAAAAGGCAGGAGAGTGATGCGGAGCGTTTGATGAGGGGCATCGGTGGCGGCGCTGGTCGCAAAGAAACTAAAGATGAGCCAGCCGGCAGCGCACCTGCAGGGCCCGGGATCGTCCATGAGGCCGGATATGGCGATATCAGGGAGGCGACGACCGGCGAAAAAGTGCTGATCGGCCTGGCGTATTTTGTCCTGACGGGCGTTCTGGGTTATATGTACTGGCTAACCGACAATGAGACGATCTCGTTTTTGCGGTCGCGTTAGGCAAGCTTTTTGATATCAAGATGGGATTTTCACCATCGACAGCGGAGCGTGTAGGGCTTAAATTTTGATCATGTCCTGCACGGGTGTCTATCTTGAACTTTAATCCTAATCCCAGCCCCGAAAAATCTCAGTTTGCCTTTGGTCGCGACGCAGGGACCGGTGCAGGCGAAAACCTGGGCGCAAGGCTGGATTTTAGAGCTCTGACCTCAGGACACGAGACTGCCGCCACCGAGGCTGTGCAGGCCAGCGAGTCTGTCGCTAAACCAGAAACCTTTGAAGACAAGCAACGTGCCGCCATGCAGGAGATCGGCAATATCTCGGTGATGAGCCCCGAAGAAGCCATCAAGCAGCTCGGTACTCTGCAGCACAAATACCCCGAGCTCTTTGGTCATATGACCATGGAAGACCTGCGCAAAATGAAAGTCGCCGACGAAATGTCGACTCGCGACAAGTTTGGATTTTTGGGTGCTGCGATGTTCAGCCCGCTATTTCTCCTGGGCATGGGTGCGGCGTTTTCGGTCATGGATGAGATGAAGCAAGCTAAGGAAGGCCAGTTTAACAAGCACATGGACGCTAAGACCTCGGCACTGGCTGCGGCAAGAGCTGATGCGGCGATCAATAATGCGCTCAAAGAAAAAGAGAAAAAGAAACTCGAGTCTCTGGGACCGATCAAGCCCTTTAAGTCGAGCGAAGCGGCCGATACCAGCTATCTCAAGTATGGTCTCAAAAAGCAGGCTAATGGCAGCGACAAGGGTCGCGTGGGTGACAAAGTGAGAGCCAAGATTTTTCAGGGGATGGAAAAATCGTGGGATGAGCGCGCAGCTCAAAGATCGCTCAAGAACTGGATCAAAAACGACAAGATGGACAAACTGGTCAAGCACAAGGCTGCACTGACCGATCATATGGAAAAAGTGCGCGGCAAAGTCGATTATGCAAGCTTTGCGAGATTGGCGGCGCAGGCGGAGATTGTCGATAAGCAGTTGAAGAGACAGGGGCTTTGATCTCGCATTAAAGAGCCATCTCGTATCTAGCAGACTATCTTTGTCTAGAGTCTTTTAGCTGGGGTGATGAATGTATTGAGGGATCGCGGCCCCGGTGCTGACGCAAAGGGCCGCTCAACCCCCAATGCATTCATCTGCGGCTTAAATGCATAGAGCAGAGATAGGGCTGAGATCGCACTGGCTTTGGCTTTATTGCGAACAGAGAATCGCATATGAGTGCAGAGATAGCAGAAAAGCAACTGCCCTCCTTTCTATGCCTGCTCTCTTAGATGTAATCGGCAAGGTGGTGTGCGCTGCCGCAAGCGAGAAAATCAACTGCCCTCCCTTCTATGCCTGCCCTCTCAGATGTAATCGGCAAGGTGGTGTGCGTTGACGCAAGCGAGAAAATCAACTGCCCTCCCTTCTATGCCTGCTCTCTTAGATGTAATCGGCAAGGTGGTGTGCGTTGACGCAAGCAAGAAAAACATTTGCCCTCCCCTCTATGCCTGCCCTCTCAGATGTAATCGGCAAGGTGGTGTGCGTTAACGCAAGCGAGAAAATGATCTGCCCTCCCTTCTATGCCTGCCCTCTTAGATGAAATCGGCAAGGTGGTGTGCGTAGACGCGAGCAAGAAAATGAACTGCCCTCCCTTCTGTGCCTGCTTTCTTAGATGTAATCGGCAAGGTGTCGTACATAGTTGCGAGCAAGAAAATGAACTGCCCTCCCTTCTATGTCTGCTCGCGCAGATAAAACTGTCCGTGAGTTACGTATTGTTTTTTTGAAAAGCTAATCTTAGTTTGTAGATTATGAGGGTAGAGGTAGCAGTAATGAAACCCGGTAGATTGCTAATTATTGGTGGAGTTTGCCTTGGTTTAACAATCATCGGATTTTATCTAACTTCGCATGAAGAAATTGACTGGGATTACATGGGTACTCAAGCTACTCAGGATTTAGCTCTAGGTCATGAAATAAATGGTAGTGAAATCAGGCAGGTTAAACTCGCGAAGAATGCGCCAATAGAACTTCGTTGCGACAATGTTAAATCAATTATGAGTGCGGTGGACAGACGCACTAAGAGAGTCATCAAAAAAGGTGGGTTGCTTATGTATGCGGATCTGGGCACTCAAAAATAGGCTCTGTTGCAAAAATTCTGGAGGCTTGACTTATCGCAACCCTTCGATTATTCTGGAAATATGAAAACAAACGACGCAGTTAAGGCCCTTGGGGCTTTAGCGCAAGAATCACGCTTGGATATCTTCAGGCTATTGGTCCGCAAAGGTGCAACCGGTATGGCTGCTGGGGAATTGAGCGATCATTTCTCAATGCCACCGGCAACTATGTCATTCCACCTAAAAGAGCTGAGTAATGCAGGTTTGATAGCATCCAGGCGCGAGAGCCGGTCAATTATATACGCGGCAAATTACGGTCACATGCAAGAGCTACTCGGGTTCTTGATGGAAAACTGTTGTGCCGACAATGGAGGAAAGTGTTAATGAAAAGGTTCCATGTTCATGTTGCAGTGGCTGACTTAGAGCAGTCGATACAGTTCTACTCAACCTTTTTTGATGTGCCGCCAACCGTCAAGAAGGAAGACTATGCCAAATGGATGCTTGATGATCCTCGCATAAACTTTGCCATCTCTACTCGCGGAAGAGAGCCAGGGCTCGACCATTTGGGCATTCAAGTTGACGACGGCGAAGCGCTCAAGGAAATTTCAGTACGACTCAAACAGGCTCAACAGCCAATTCTTGAGCAAGAACAAACTACTTGCTGTTACGCCAAAGCGGATAAAGCGTGGGTACACGATCCTCAAGGCATTGCCTGGGAAAGCTTCTACACGACCGATAGCGCCACAACCTATGGCGAAGACGCCGATTTTACAACACAAACCAACTCGGCTTGCTGCGCTCCAATGCCGGAAGCGGTGCCGGTCAGCATAGGCAAGAAGGAATGCAGCAGATGAAAGTAATATTCGCCTGCGTACACAATGCAGGACGCTCACAGATGGCGGCCGCCTTTTTCAATCAGTTTGCCGACCCGGCAAAAGCTCAGGCAGTGTCAGCCGGAACGCAACCGGCCGACAAAGTTCATGACTGTGTTCTGCATGCCATGAAACAAGCCGGGATCGACTTGGCAAACGTTAGGCCCCAGCTTCTGACAGACGAACTAGCGGCCGGCGCCGACCTACTTGTAACCATGGGATGTGGCGAAGCCTGTCCCTTTGTGCCCGGTCTGAAGCGCGATGATTGGCCTTTGCCAGATCCAAAAGGCAAGTCTGACGATGAAGTGTGCCAAATCCGAGACGAGATAAGAACGCGCGTGCTCAAGCTTCTACAGGGCTTGAACGCGACAAACTGCTGTGCTGATCCAGTGCAGGTGTAAAAATGACTTCCCAGATAGCGACTCCAAAACTAACCGACAACGAGCCGAGCATAGGCTTTTTCGAGCGGTGGCTTACGTTGTGGGTGTTCCTGTGCATTGGTGCCGGTGTCCTTCTTGGTCAGCTAATGCCTGGAGTTTTCAAAGCGATTGGTGCGATGGAGATCGCCCGCGTTAACCTGCCCGTGGGGCTTCTCATCTGGGTCATGATTATCCCGATGCTTTTGAAAATTGACTTCAAAGCAATCGACCAGGTGAAACAACATTGGCGCGGAATGGGCGTGACACTCTTTATAAACTGGGCTATTAAGCCATTCTCCATGGCTTTCTTAGGCTTCATTTTCATCAAACATGTCTTTGCACCGTACCTACCAGCCGCACAAATTGATAGCTACATAGCTGGTCTGATCATCCTGGCAGCGGCTCCCTGTACCGCTATGGTGTTTGTCTGGAGTCAACTAACAAAAGGCGATCCATACTTTACGCTCAGCCAGGTTGCAGTAAATGACCTCATCATGGTCTTTGCGTTTGCGCCCATAGTCGGGCTTCTTCTGGGGCTTTCATCAATAACTGTGCCATGGGAAACTCTCTTAATTTCGGTGGGACTCTATATCGTTGTACCGGTCTTGCTGTCACAACTGTGGCGCGGTGCTTTGCTCAAAGCCGGTCCTCAAGCGCTGGAAGGCGTGCTAGACAAATTGCATCCGCTGTCGTTGCTTGCACTGTTAACGACGCTGGTTTTATTGTTTGGCTTCCAGGGTGACGCTATCATCAGGCAGCCCATGGTCATCGCCATCCTGGCTGTACCGATCCTGATTCAGGTCTATTTCAATTCGGCCCTTGCATACCTGCTAAACAAGCGCCTCGGCGTCGCGCACTCCGTAGCTTGCCCGTCCGCATTGATCGGCGCCAGCAACTTCTTCGAGTTGGCGGTAGCCACGGCCATAAGCCTATTTGGCTTCAATTCCGGCGCCGCCCTGGCCACTGTTGTGGGTGTTCTGATCGAAGTGCCGGTTATGTTGTCGGTCGTCAAAATCGTGAATTCAAGCAAAGCTTGGTATGAAACTCGGTGAGAGCAGCTTGCTTCTAGACATCCAAAAGTCGGACTGCTTGCTGATATTCGGCTTCAACAGATTCAAGCGATAAGTGCTGATACAACTCCAAGCTCTTGCGGCTTTCATGGCCGGAAATGAGCTGGAGCTTGGAATCAGAGCTCAAGACCGGCTTCATCGGTGTAAAGCCGCACTATTTGCTGAATACGCCTGGTAGTGTAGGGTTGATTCAAACGAGACTCGAAGAGATACATTCTGCGGCCGGGCTTCCACAAAGCTTTTCAGTGCTAGTCGGAAACTCGCTGGAAAAAGAATATATCGGTCTTTGTTTCCCTTCCCGCTGTCGATGAAGATCTTGCAGGCTTCTAGGTCCAGATCGCTCACACGGATATTGACTAACTCGCTGACTCGCACGGCAGTGTATAACAGCAGCTTGAGCATCAGTTCGTGCTGCAAATCGCCGCACTTCTGGACCGCTTTGAAAAATTTCTTTAGCTCTGCCGGCGGCAACAGCTCTGGAAGCCGCCGCTCTTTCTTGGGCTTTCTCAAATTCAATTTGATCCGGACTTGTTGGCAGACTTGCACAAAATCGTCATAGCCCAGGCGGTGCTGCCTGGCGATACGAAGAATTTTCTTGACGGCCTCCGATTTCGCATTTCCTTTTGATGGTGCGAAACTGGCCGGTTTTTTAGATGCGCGCGCAGGCATTAACCCTTCTTTCGGCGATTTAACTTCGCATATCTACCATTCTGCGAAATAATACCCCGCCCGGGCATCCAGTCTCATTGAAAGGAGGAAGCATGAGCGATTTTAAATGGCGGCACTTCAAAGGCGAGACCATTTTGCAATGTGTTCGCTGGTACTGCAAGTACGGTCTCAGCTACCGAGACCTCGAAGAAATAATGCGAGAGCGAGGCATCGAAGTTGACCACACCACAATATACCGGTGGGTGCAACACTATGGACCGGAACTCGAAAAGCGGCTGCGTTGGCGCTATCGCCCAGCAATTAGCGGCACCTGGCACGTTGACGAGACATACATCAAGGTGGGCGGGGACTGGAAATACCTGTATCGAGCGATATCCAAAGACGGAGACACAATTGATTTCTTCTTGTCGCCCACTCGAAGCACGGCTATGGCAAAGCGTTTTCTTAGCAAAGCCATTCGAAAAATGAAGTTGGCCGATAGCCCACACACAATCAATACAGACAAGAACCCTTCATACGGTGTGGCTCTCAAGGAAATGAAACTTGCCGGTAAGTGCGACCCGAACATACTGCATCGACAAGTCAAATACTTGAATAACGGTCTGGAAGCCGATCATGGCAAGCTCAAGCGTCTGATTTATCCGGTGCGAGGATTTAAAACGATGAAAACAGCGTATGCGACCATTAAGGGATTTGAGGTCATGCGGATGTTTCGAAAGGGCCAGCTTCGCGCCTGGCAGCGCTTCCCAGGAGTCAAAGGAGAAGTCTACCTGGTAGAAAAGGTTTTCGGAATCGAAGACGACGAGGCATCTCGTGAGTTCTGGCACTCACTATATGAGGCACTGCCGACGGAAAGGTAACCGTATTTCGTGTCCAAAAATTTTTGCAACAGAGCCCAAAAATATGCCATCGATCGACCTAAGCCAGAATTTGAACCCAAAGAAGGTCATATCGTTAGTTATCCATATGGATTTAGACCTTGAGGCGCAGGTGCGCTTGCTCCGTAAATGGCTCAGATTCCCGATTTTGTCTACCTGGATTTGACTCCCGCCACCGCGTATTTCCCCGAGAATGATTTGACCTCATTAAACATCGGCTTAATCTTCCATTGGTTTTTCTTGTCTATAAACCCCCATCTAGACTCGCTTTTATACTTCTGGTACATTGCGCAGAGACCTTGCCTAAAGGTCGGCCACTCATCGGTAATCCGCACGGGATCCTTTAAGTCACGACTCAAGATGATTTTGCCTGTTCGATCTATAAAGACCAAGGTGCGCGAGTCTTGCAAGCATACCGGTGCGAGACCTTCTGAAAAAGATCCAGCCTGGCTATATTTGGCAGGGATTGCAATCTTTCCAGTTTCGTCCATAAAACCCATCAAGTCTCCATCACGAAAGTATTGCAAGCCTTCTTTAAGAGGGCCAATTTCTAAATAGCAAGGAGTTACCACCCATTTCCCCTTAGTATCTATCAGGCCCCATCTAATTGAGTTTGGTAACAGCCGGTGATCGACTATGCTGCCAGCGGAGAACATGTGTTGCACCCTGGCCAAGCCCTTGCTGAAGACCTGTGCGTCTCTGAAAATCGGCTCGATGTGCCAGTTGCCTCTTTTATCGATGTATCCGCTTTTGCCATGCTGACGAACAGGCGCTACTCCGTCGGCGAAAGCCCCTAAAGCATCGCAGCCAGTCAGTGTTTGTATAGGCTGAAAAGTCTCGTCGCTATGCACAAAGCCAGTCAAGCCGCCTGTTGTGGCTATGGCAAGACCTTCACCAAAATCTTCAGCTGATTGGAAATCTCGTTTAAAGATTTTTCCATCAGCCGTGCAGTACGTGAAACCCTTTCGTAATGGTTTTTTTGAGCTCTCAGCTTTATCTTTCCAGCGACATACTGCCAGGGACTGCTTGGGTAGACTCAAAACATCGATCTCATCGGAGCCTGGGGCCATGCGGCCGTTCGTGTCGATCAATTTGCTAGTGTACCAATTTTTGTCGGCTGTGGATTTTATCTCGACCAATGCAATGCCTGTGGCATCGAAACTCGATGCCTTTGAGAATTTTGGTGGGATGATGAAACGACCAGTCTTGTCGATGAAACCATAGGTGAGGCCGGTTCTTTGTCTATCAAAATAAGCAAATTTAGAATCTGCATGATTTGTCGAAACGGCGGAGCCGACTATCGCCAGCAGCGCTGATACGAACAAGAGCTTGGTTTTTTGGAGAGCTGATTTCACTTTGCGTTGCTTTGGGTTATTTGAGTAAAAAGATCCTCTGCTGTGAAAATCTCACCTTCCGAATGAATTGCTGCGTCTTTCGAGTAGCCCAACGCCTTGGCTAATATTTGCATTTGAGTCCAAATCTCCGAGTCCGACTGCGTTTTTGGCGCCTTTAAAATGCGGCGGGCCATTTCAATTTTCTCTCGATCCAAATGGTTTTTAATGGCAAGATTGAGCTGCTCTTGGCTCACTGATTTTGATAAGCCGTATTTCCTCTTTAGTTGTTGAATTAGATCGTCTTGCTGCTTTGATTTGATTTGCTGCCAGGTCGCAGATGGTGGTAATCCTGCCATTCGTGCAGCACCTGGTCGGTTTAACTCTTTTTGTTTTTGCATGACTGAAACATAGGCTTTATTTTCAAGGTCTACTGGGAGATTCTTGTGTTGTATCGCCTGTTCTTCGGCCATTAGCTTTTTTTGTTGATCTTTTAGGTTTCGACTTGCGTCTTCTATTTGGGCGTCAGTTGCTGAGTCTGGCAAATTTGCTCTTCGACAAAGATCGTCTCTTTTTTGTTTTTCGGTTAGCTTTGCAAAGTCTTGTTTGTCAAGGCCAATGGGCCATCCATAGATTTGTGCTTGTTGGTCAGCATGTTTATGCCAGGCTGTGTTTTCGATCATGACCAGGCTTGCGGCGTCGGGTAGTCCTAAACTGCGAGCATTTGCGATCCTGATAGATTCTGTTACCGTGATATCTTTGTCGACCTTGAGAAGCTTTTGTGCGATAGCGTTTGCTGATTTGGCTCCTTCTACCCTGGCAAAGGCTGATAGGAAGGACATATTGGCTAGTGTGACTGTTAGTGCTGCCGAGAGTAACAGCCCATATTTAAAATGATCGCGCATCACGATGGTCCTATTGATTGGCATACAAAAACTGCGGTCTACCACCACTTTAACTCGTGAAGTCACCCTTGCCAAAATTATTTTTGAATCGCAAAGTAAGGGTAGGGTCGGTGTTAGCGAGGTTACGAGCCGTGGTTCGATACGACAAGCTGGCTAAAATCGCTTTTGCTGCCACCATAGTTATGGCAGTATGCTTTTTGTTTGTGCCTCCTCGGCCAGTCTCGGCAATAGATCAAAAAATCAATGACGCGCTTTATCCAAAAGGATTGATGACCTTTGATCATCAGCCTCTGCTCGCAGTCTCGCTGGAGATGATGTCCTTGCCTTCTACGATGACTATAGACAAATTTGAACAGTATATTGATGAGGAGATAAAGTCTTCGCACGCCAGGAGATTGAGCCCTCGACAGGAGTACCAGTTTATATTGCGGCCGGAGACCGAGATATCAAATGTCGAGATGCGAAAACGAATGGCCTTAGTCTCTCGTACATTGCATTTTGCTCAGATGCGACACCCTCAGATAATCGGCAGCAGTGTCGAGTATCCGGAGTGGCATTCGCCTTTCCAAATCCTGGTTGATTGATCATCCACTCCTTGAGCTATTTAGCCCGCTTCAAACAGCATGGCCGCACTCTCCAACCTGGGCACTTTCACATCCAATCTGCGTGCCTCAGCAAGGACATCGCGACAAGAAATGTCGCATGTATTAGACCGGTCTACTCCGAATTGGGTTTTTAAAAAAACGCGTCGCTTTGCTCTACACGCAAAATTTTTTTGTCAGATTGACGAGTAGACCCAATGATTGAGCGCCGCCTTGCGTAAGCACAGCGGTGCGGATCATTGGGTCTATCGTCATCCCGGCCCTAAACTTAAGCCATAGTCAAAGCTAAGCGGTCAAAATGGAGCGGATCTGATTGACGTATCCATCCGCCTTAAAGTGATCGCCCGCCTGATCCCAAAAGGCCGCCAGATCGTTGTAGATCGGCACCAGGCGCCGGTCGGTAGGGCCATACTGCAAATAGGCGATCGACAGCGCGAGCTGAAACAGCGTCGCCGGATCGGTATAGGTCTCGCCATCGCTGTTGGTATCACGCCAGTCGCGCGCCTGGGTAGCACGACCGAGACGGCGCAGGGGCTCGATGAGCTCGACTGCTTCGCGACCCTTGTCCTGCCTGATCGTATTGATCAGATCGTCTAGGGACGAGATGGCGTCATCGGCATCGGTGTCGGGACTTTCGCCAAACGCGATGCCAAAGCCGAGCACAAAGTCGCGCGGCGAGTCGGCATACAGCGACGCGATATCGTCGATCTGACGATGACGTCGCATCAGCGCATCGGCCTCGCTCTGCTTGCCGAGCAGCAAGTAGCACGAGATCACGCGTTCGATAGCCGGCTTGGCCTCAGCCGAAAACGGCCCGTGCGCGCCGACGATGATGGCGAGAGCGCGGCGGCCTTCGAGGCTCTCGATGCTTTCTTCGTCGTCGTTGTCGCGCGATTGCAGGGCTTGCTGCAATTTGAGCAGGATCTGCGCGACCACGATCGAGTCGGCACCATCGTTCTGGATGGCGAGTTCGAGCGCGGATTCGAGAGAGTCGGCCGCATCGTCGTAGGCAAATTGCGCGAGATGTTCGTCTGCTTCTTTTATGAGATCTGTCACGGTCGGTTCGGGCTCCGGTTCGGGCTCAGGGGCAGGCTCCGCCTGAAGCTCGAGGAGCGAGGCCGACGCTGCGTTGGACTGGGAGGCGGCATCGCCGGTGGTGCCGGAGGCCGCCGCAAAGATATTGCCACCCTTGTTGCCGGAGCCGGCGGACGCCTCAGCCTCAGCCTTTTTGCGAGCACGCCTGGTGGCGATGATCTTGGCGATGACAATTACAGCGACGATCAGGACGATCACTATAATGGTTGTCTTCATTCTTTGATCCTTTTTCTTTAAACCTTACTTACTACTGGGGTGCGTATGCATTCCCAAAAAAGAAACGAGGGCCGACCGTCAATGACGATCGACCCCCGTTCTACTTAGTTACTTGGTCTCGTCCGCCTTGGCCGGAGCCGGAGCAGCCGACAGCGACGGAGCCTTGGGCTCGCGGCTGCGCTGCACCATATCGGCGAGCAGGAGGTCGACCATGCCGCCGCCCGAGTTGCCACCACCGGCGACGACATCGGGGACGATCTTGACCTTGCCCTCGGAGACCATGCGCATGATCTCGATGACGGTCAGGCCTTCCGGAGTCAGGGCAGCACCCTGCTCGGCGTAGGCCTTGGCGGTCGCGGCGCCCTTGGACTCGATGACCGAGGCTTCGGCATCTCCGATCTGCTTGACGCGGCCGGCGGTAGCGGTGGCTTCGATCTCGATCTGCTTTGCCGTACCCTTGGCGCGCTCTTCCATCTGCGAGGCTTCGTGGCGAGCGATCTCGATGCCCGACTGCGCCGCGATGATGGCGGGCTGCTGGTCGGCCTCGGCCTTTTTCTTGGCAAAGGAGATGCGCTTGTTCTCGGCGGCTTCCTGAGCAGTGTACATCTGCTCACGCTGCTGGGCCAGGTTGCGCTCCTGGGTGGTGTGCATCAGCTCCTGCGGGAGCTTGATGTTGCAGATCATGACCGAGACGATCTCGACCTTGTAGCGGTCGAGGTCGGTGCGCACCGCGGTCTCGGCGTCGGTCTGCTCGTTGGCGCGCTCCTGCTGGTACTTGATCGCCGGCGACTTGGACACCTGCGCCCGAAAGATCCCGTCGATCTGCGGATGCAGGACGTTCTTTTCGAGCTCTTCGATCGAGCCGAGCTTCTGCACCACATACGGTGCGTTTTCCGGCAGGATGCGATACTGGCAGCGCACTTCGACCTGCATCTCGAAGCCGTCGTTGGAGACGACCGAGAAGGGGTTGAAGTCGCCCGAGGTCTGGTTTTCGGACCATTCGATCGAACGGGTCGTCGTCGGGACCTTGATCACCGTGTAGGCCAGCGGGTTGATGTTGTAGTTGCCGGGCATCAGGACGTTCATCTGGATGCCGCGGAAGCCTTCGGGCACAACGTGACGGCCGCGGACGCCAGAGTCATGACGCGACTCTTCGGGATCCTCGGCGCCAGTCGAAACCGGGCCGGTGCCAGGGACCTTGTTTTCGCCGTTGAGGGCCGCCGGGTCCTTGCCGACATGCGAGATCAGCACGCCGACCTCGCCCTGCTTGATCACCGTCTGGGGCTTCATCACCACCGAGAACAGGTAGGGGTTGATGTAGTACGTACCGGGCCGCAGCGGCATGACCTGCGGGCCGCGCTTGCCGCCGTTGTCGAGGAAGGCCTGGCCGTCCTGGAAGGACGAGTGCAGCAGGAGGTCCGGCGTCTCGGCGACGACGTCATCCTTGCCCATGGGCTGGCCGGCCTTGGAGTCGACGATGCCGACCTCGTTTTCGCGCACCTGCACCGCCTGCTTTTGCTCGATCTTGAGCATGTCGGTGTGGATGTTGTAGGTACCCGGCTTGAGGAAGTCGATCTGCGGACCCTTCTGGCCGCCCTGCTTGAGGAAGACCTCGGCCTTCTGGAAGTTGTCGTGGCCGGCGATGCGCTTGCCGAGCAGCTGGCCTTCTTCGAGCGACGCACCGTCAGCAGCGGTGACGACACCGATGCAGCCTTCGGGGATCATCGTCTTTTGGATGCGAGCGACCTGAAAGAGGAACGGGTGAATCTTGTAGGTACCGTTGGTCAGGAAGCGCAGCTGCTTACCGCGGATACCACCGTTCTCGAGGAAGCCGATCGGGTCCTGGAAATTGCCGTGCTTTTCGCCGGCGGCGTCTTCGGCAAAGACACGGCCCGAGGGCATGGCTTCACCGTCGGTGGCCGTCAGGACGCCGAGCTCGTTGGCGCCGATGATGACAAAGTTTTCCTTCTTGATCACGACCGTAAAGGGCCAGAACACAAAGTGCAGGCCGGGGTCGAGATACTTGGCCTGGATGCCGACCTCGCCGGGCATGGCGAAGGCACGGTTGGCGGGGAGCTTTTTGCCCATGTAACGACGTTCGATGATCGCGATCTGGGTCGGACCGACGTTCACGACAAATTTGAGTGCCAAAAAGGCGACGACTGCGAGGCCGATGACGATCGGCAGGACGGTGGGAAGGTAACCGAGCACTGTGTCCATGTTTGATCTACTTTCGATTTGAGCGGTTGTTAAACCATCCATATCCATTCGACGCACGCACGAGCTTATCGCTAGCTGACACCACAAGATCGAATCGATCCTTTGCTGCCATCTGATTCGCGTGCTTTTTCCAACGGTGGGGCCGAGGGAAAAATTTGCGATAAAGATGCAGTGGTGGAGTTGGGTGAAAACTAGGCGGGATTTGCTCGTGGACAGTGAAAAGGAAGGATGTAGAAACAAACTAGCCAATCAGGCGTTTTATAAGGGTGCCTTTGAGGAGGCTTGTAAAGAACCGTTATGTGCGCCAGCCATGCAAGTTGACGTGATTGTTGGCTTTGCGGGTTTACTGAGCCATGGCTAATAAAACTGAGCCTATGCCAGTGCTAGCGAAGGTCGCGCAACCATGTCCTTTTGAGTTGCCTCTCATAATCTGCTGCCCTGCATTTGCACCCGGGTATTTCTCCATGCATAGATGCCCTCCCTCTGGGCATTTTGCAGATTAGCGCAATTATGGCAGTGGGACGAACTCAAGGTCGGCAAGATTTGGAAAGGCACGCCTGCACAGGTAGGTTTAAATCATCCCTTTAACAAAAAGCAGTGATTTTATAGAGAGCAAATTTATTATCTAGACATCCCAGAAATTTTTTCTACCATCAACCTCACCCCCGGTCCAATAGTCATGTCCAGCCTCCGCCAGTCCATTTGGCAAGGTGGTTATGACTATTGGTCTGCTCTCCAACAAGTTTGCAGGACAATTGAAATGGAAAACAACCTCACCTCTGCCGTCAAGATCACCACTCGCGTCGAGCGCCTCGGCATCGTCGCCTCGCCTGTCGGTCCTTATCAGGTCGAAGGCGTGCTCAACCCCGCCGTCTACCATGATCGCGACGGCCACCTCATCGTCATGATGCGCTCGGTCGCCCACGGCAACCAGTCGCGTCTCGAAATGATCCGTCAGCTCTGGGCCGACGGCAAGCCCGTCGTCGACGCTGATGGCAACGAAGCTCCCTATGAGCGCGTCGGCTTTGCCCTCGTGCCGCAGGCCGCTTACGAGCGTCGTCGCCGCATCGACGAGTCGGGCAAGAGCGTCACCATCGGCGGTGAAGGCTGCGAAGACCCTCGCGTGACCTTTATCGCCGAGCTCGATCGGTACATGATGTGCTACACCGCCTTTGGTCTGGCCGGTCCTCGCATCGCGCTCGCCTGGTCGCAGGACGGATACAAGTGGCACCGTCTGGGGCTTCTGGATATCCCCGAGACCTTTGGGTTGCATCCCGATGACAAGGACGCGGCATTTTTTCCGGAGCCGGTGATGTCGCCCTCCGGCGAAGTGTCGCTGGCGCTTTACCATCGGCCGATGACCAATATCCCGGCTCGCGATGGCATGGACGTGGTGCAGTCGACTCTGGCTGCGGCGCCCACCGATCGGCAGTGCATCCGCATTGCGTACATCCCTCTGTACGCTGTGCGCGCTGACTTTGCCAATATCCTCAAGGTGACCGAGTCGGAGCTGGTCTTTGCGCCGCTCGATGCCTGGGGGACTTTTAAGTGCGGCGCGGGCACTGCTCCGGTCAAGATCACGCGTGGCTTGCTCGCGGGCAATCTGCTCGAGATCTTTCATGGTGTCGATCAGTTTGCGTCGGCGACGCGGCCTTCGGGATACCAGGGGCGCTATGCTGGCGGCGTGATGCTGCATGACGGCGATGAGCCGCATCGCATCAAATACGTCTCGCCGGAGCCGGCTATCAAGCCTGAGACGCGCGATGAGCTGGAAGGCATCGTCAACAATGTCGTGTTTCCCACCGGCATCGTCGAGCGGGCTGATCTTGCGACGCATGATGACGAGCACGTCTACGATGTGTTTTATGGGATGGCCGATCGGTTGATCGGGCGTTTCCGTCTGTGGGTCGTGGTGGCTGCGCTCTAAAGCATGTTGCGCGCTGCGCTCTAAAATATCTGGCCGGTGGACGCGGTTCTTTTGCCTTTGGTGGTGAAAGGGCTGTGTCTGCCGGTTGGATTTTTTTGTGCAAGGAGTTGTTATATGGTATAGTGGGTTTGGGGTTTTGCTTAATGTGGGGGGTGTGATGTTAGAAATTTGAGAGGTTTTGGATGTTGAAAATGCAGATGGAGACTGAGGGGGATCTGTTTTTTTGAAGGGTCGAAAAATTTGTAAAGACGAAAATTAATTGTGCTTGACACTGCAAACCCGCTCACTGCAATGGTTTCAAATTTAATAAAACCCCAAAACCCGCATTTTACAAAACTTCACTCATTAATTTTGTCGGGACGAAAAGCAGATACCGACTCACTCTCATCTCATCCACAGCAACCAAAATTTTCACCAAAAATCTAACCACCTGTTAGATATTTCGACAAAAAACAAACCCCAACAGAGCACTGCTAATTATCAAAAACTTGATTTCTAGGTTGCCTCATACAATCATATGATTCTCAATTTCTTGCTTGCTCATCGCTTTATAGAGATTTGAGTAATAATCAGTCCTTATTTTTTCTGTTAAAGGTCTCAGATTGACTTTAATATCATCGGGAATGGAGATGCCCTCGGAACTACAGCGCAAATACCAGAGGCGCTGCACTAGTTGAGTTTCGTCGATTACATTGATTTTTGTTAGACGCCTTTTGCCCACGCGAGCATCCAGAATCGACAAAGCTCGTTTTAAAGGGCACTGCGATGTTAGCGCTGCATCAATGGAATCATCTCTTAGGTGCATAAAAGCACTCCATACGTCATCGACTTGGAAAACATCGCGATCCGCAGCATATTTTGGCCTCAGCTCGAATATTACTCCGCTTTGAGCGGCATACCAGGTTTCACGACAATAGATCATGTAAGAAAAGTCCAAGACCTTTGCGCCATCGATGTGCAAAGATGCAGCCAAAGCTTCATCATGAGCCTTGCGATATCGAGTCATGTATAGCCGTACGCGGTCTTTAACGCAAGCGGCGTATCTATTCTCAACGTCTTGACTTAACTTGGTCCAAAAAGTCAACTTTTTCCCTCAATAGTCTCATTAAGCATACCCGTTCTTACTACACCCCAAAACAAACAGCACACATTATCAGAAGGATATAGACGCAAAAATCTGGGTCTAATACGTGTTATGCAAGAAAAAACCGACAACCTTACCAGTCCCCAAACCAAAACCTCAGTCTGGCCGCTCCTGATCATCAGCGCCGCCTCGCTGTATTTTGAGCTCGCCATCATACGCTGGCTCTCATCAGAGATCCGCATCTTTGCCTATTTCAAAAACATCCCACTCATGGCCTGCCTTTTTGGCCTCGGACTGGGCATGGCGCTATCGAAGAGCCCGCGAGACCTCTTCAAATGGTTTCCCATCGGGCTATGCGTCATCGTCGGCCTCATCTGCATCGCCGGCCACACATCGGGCTCGCAGGTCTTTGATCTCGCACACGTCACCTTTATCAACCCACTCGAAAACTACCTCATCGGCAACTTTGGCGACAATCAAGAACACACCGACATCCTTTACCGGATGCGCTTTTTCCTCTCCGGCCTCATTGTGCTCGTCGGTGTCTTTTACATCCTCGTCCTCACATTTGCGGGCCTCGGCCAAAAAATCGGCCAACTCTTCGAGCAATTTTCGCCCCTAAAAGCCTACAGCATCAACGTTTTTGCAAGCCTCCTCGGTATACTGCTCTTTACCGGCATCTCCTTTTTGTCCTTGACACCTCCAATCTGGCTTTTGATCGGCGTCTTGCCCATGCTGATCTTTTATCGCAAGCCAGTCCAGCTCGGCGCGCTCATCCTTTCTTTAGCACTCGCATTTGGCCTCAGCATGCCCAACGTCATGTGGTCACCTTACTATCGCATCACGCTCTCCGAGGCCATCTTGCCTGCAGAAGGCGCCCACCCGCCCTTTAAATACGGCTATAACATCAACGTCAATTATGACACCATAGAAGGTGCCTACAACAACGATCCTAAAGTGCTCGCCGCACTCCCACCTGGGCAGCTCAAAGCCACGGCCGATTATTACGATACGCCTTATCTGGCTCTGGGAGATGCTCCACGCAGCGTACTGGTCCTCGCCGCGGGCACGGGCAATGACGTTGCCGCAGCTCTGCGCCATGGCGCCACCGACATCGATTGCGTCGAGATCGATCCTACTATCGCAAAACTCGGCCGTGAGATCCACCCCGAAAAACCTTACTCCGACCCGCGCGTCCACATCATCGTGGATGACGCTCGGGCCTATCTGAGGCGCTGCCAAAAAAAATACGACCTGGTTGTGTTTGCTTATCTCGACAGCCACAGCGCTTTTTCGACGATGTCCTCCATCAGACTCGACAATTATGTCTACACTCGCGAATGCTTTCACGACGCATCGCAGCTGCTCAAGCCAAAAGGCGTCATGTCGGTCATCTTTTATTATTTGACCTGGTGGCAGCTGGCGCGCATCTATCATTCGGTCGAGCAAGGCTATGGTGGCGAGCCGATCGGCGTCTACTCCAAAGGCAATAATGGTCCGACTCTGCTAGTCGGCCCCGGTCTCGACGCAAATGCCGTGCGCAACAGCGGTCTCAAGATGTTTGATCTGGACCAGGCAGCCAAAGAGATGAAATTTGACATGCCCGAATGGAAGGCTGTCAATCCGACGACAGACGATTGGCCGTATGTGTTTTTGCGCACTCCTGGCCTCACTTTCAACTATGCCTTTGGCCTTTTGTTTACTCTCAGCTTGGGCGTAGGCCTGGTGCGCAAGGCATTCGGCTCATTTACCAGTGATGCATCCGGGCGTTTGATGTTTTTTCTCGGTGCGGCATTTATGCTGATCGAGACCAAGAGCGTTACGCAAATGGGCTTGTTGGCTGGCACCACGTGGTTGGTCAATTCGGCAGTAGTGACGGGCGTCTTGCTGATGATTCTGGTGGCAAACCTCCTGCAGATCAAATACAAATTTAAAAACCTCAACGTACTGTTTGCCTTGCTCTTCATCTCGATCATCGGTAACTACCTCTTTGATCTCAATATTCTCAATGGTCTGCCGACCCTCACTAGCATTGCCCTGGGCTCGATGATCCTTTCGTCGCCTCTTTTGTTTGCGGCGATGATTTTTGCGATCGTCTACTCGCGAGTCAATGATCCCGCCAAGGCTCTCGGCATGAACCTCCTCGGCACTCTCATCGGTGGAGCCCTCGAGTATGCATCAATGGCATTTGGAGTGAAAGCACTAAATATAGTGGCGCTACTCTTGTATGCAATTGCCATGCATTACAGTCGGAAACTCAAAGAATGAATGGGCACGGTCACGGCTAAAACGTGAGAAATAATGTGCGCGGAGAGTGAGGCGGTGTCTTGTTTCTGCTCGCACAAAATTAATGAGTGAAGTTATGTAAAATGCAGGTTTTGGGGTTTTATTAAATTTGAAACGCTTGCAGTGAGCGGATTTGCAGTGTCAAGCGCAATTAATTTTCGCCTTTACAAATTTTTCGACCCTTCAAAAAAATAGATTCCCCTCAGTCTCCATCTGCATTTTCAACCTCCATAACCTCTCAAATTTCTAACAGCACTCAGACTCTCATACATCAAAACTAGGCCCCACTTTTGCTTACTATATCAAGTAACAGTGTAAAGCAAAATTTTTGAGAAAGAGAGAAGGAAAGAAGGAGGCAGCAAGCCATCCACTCCTTCTCCCCCTTCCCTCTCCCAAAAAAATCAGACCCTTAGACTACTTTTTGCCTGTGTCCTTCTTCTTTTTGTCGGCCGCTTCGCGATCGTTGTCCACAGCCGTTTTGAATGCCGCGATCATCACGAGCACACGCGAATCGACGCGATTGGTCTCCTTGACCGAGATTTTCCAGGTATCAGACACGAGGTTGATTGCCGGCCGATGCACCACTGCGATCGTCTTGCCGTCGTTGCCGGTCAGCGTGATCGAGGTCCCGAGCCACTCGACCTTTTGCGAGGTCGCGATCTCGTTGCCTGCATCGTCGAGGATCTTGTAAGTGGTCCAGGTCTTAAACATCGAGCTCAAGACCTCTTCCTTGATGGTGCCGACCTTTTTGCCATCACCACCCAGGACGTCGATGCGCGTGCCCCAGCTTACGAGAGCGACGCTGGCTGATGCGGCCTTTTCGCCGACGCCGTCATACCAGGTAAAAGTCCTCGTCCAGGAGATCAGGTCCTCGGAGACCTTGCCATAGTCGTTGCCGCGATCGTCGGAGACGTCAAAGGCATTTTTGATCTTAAATACCGCCCGCTCGGTGAGCTGATAGTCCCCGGGCAGATCCTGCCAGCGCGCGTTCTTGGACGACGTGCAGGATGCAAGAACCAGCGCGAGAGCCACCAGAGCGCCAATTACCAGGAGTGCAGTTGCTTTGATTTTCATGCAGACCTCATTTTTAGGTTTGGGTTGCCAAGAGAAATAACCAAAAAGAAAAGGAGGCCCCGCGAGGAGCCCCCTTTCCTGAGATGTGATCAGCCAATGGAGCCGATGATGATGGCCTCGATGTGCCCGACACCGGCCTGCTTGGCGGCGATGACGCGGTGGCGGCCGTCCTCGACGTTGTACCCGCCGTCATAGCGGGGACGCAGGACGACGCGCACCATCTCCTCGCCGTTTTCGTACGCCTGACGGTAGGCCTCAATCTGCTGACCGTCACGGGTCATCAGCTTGTGCCAGGTCGCGTCGGAAACGTAGATCTCGTCGAGGTGGATGTAGACGACACGGTTGTCGATCGACTCGTTGTCGTCGTGGTCGCGGCGATCGCGATAAGACTTGCCCATAAAACCTCCGATCTGGAGGCCCTGGTGCAAGCGGAGAGTGCAGTTTCCTCGGCTTTTTAGGCGTAAGGCAGCCGCCTCTAGACGGGATTGTCTAGAGGCAAGCTATAAAAGCTTCAACGGAAGACGAGCAAGCGGGTGTTTGCTCCTGCACTCTTGCACTGCGACGAGCAGTGCGCCCACCAGGACCTACATACGGTCGTGCTGCCCTATGCCTGTCATGGCCGGACTCCTTTCTATGAGGTTGATGGGTTTACTTGGATTTGGACTTGCCGTCCTTTTTGGCCTGCTCCTGCTTGATGCGGGCATGGCGATGCGACAGCACCGCCACGAGCGCGATCAGGCCGAGGCCGACACCCCAGAGGATGAGCGAGTCACCGCTGGTGGTGCTGTCGCCCTGCTGCTGAGCCTGCGCCGTCAGACCGGTGGGATCGGTGGTCCGATCGTTGGCGGCCTGGATGACGGCGACGCCGGCTGCGAGCTGAGCATCGACTGCGACGCCGCGCGGCTGATCGACTACCAGGTCGGGCGTGAGGCCCTTGTGGGAGAGATCGTCACCGTTTGGCGTCAGGTAGTGCATGATGGTGATCTGGAGTTCGCCCAGGGGCTTGTCCTTGTCACCGACCGGCATGTCGATAAAGGCTACCGCCTTGCCAAAGGTCTGGTTGCCGATCACCACCGCGCGCTTGTTGTCCTTGAGCGTACCGCTCAGGATTTCCGAGGACGAGGCGGAGGAGCCATTGACGAGGACCACCATCGGCATCTTCTTGAGGCTGGCGACGAAGGGGATGATCTCCGGCGGCATGTTCGCAAAGTCTGCCGCAGTCGGAGCAGCAAACTGCTCTTTCTGCTCGGTGATGATCCGGCCATCGCGTTCGCGCGTCTGGATGAAGGTCCCCTTTTCGATAAAGATGCCAGCCAGTTGCTTGGCAAACTCCACCAGACCGCCGGTATTGCCACGAAGGTCGAGCACCAGACCACGCATGTCGCCGTTGGTCGCCTTGTAGAGCGCGCTCATCGTCTGGTTTATGGCCTGCGTCAACTGCTGGCCTTCTTCGGGCGAAGTGCCAAAGGTAGGCACGCGCACGTAGCCGACCTTGCCGGGCAGGAGGCGCACTTCGAAGGGAGCATCGGCCGTTTCGTCGAACGCGAGTTCGATGGTTTCCTCCACACCGTCATGGACGATGGTGAGTTCGGCCTTGGACCCCTTCTTAGCCATCAGCATCTCGTCGACCTGCTCCTTGGGCATGCCGGCAAGATTGTAGGTATCCACCTTCGGCGCAGCCGACTTGTCATCGGTAGCGCGCGTGATCTTGACCGTCTTGACCACGTCGCCGGAGCGAAAGCGATTGACGTTCCACGCAGTGGAGCCGTACATCAAGACCTCGACCTTGTACGTGCCGTCGGCTTGCTGAGCCAGCGACATGCCCAGAGGCACGATGCCCGAGCCATAGATCGCGGCGCTGCGAGCCATCTTTTCGATCGAGGTAAACTTGGTCCAGCGATCGCCCAGCGAGCCGACCATCTCGGTCAGAGCGGCGTTGAGGTCGGCGACGGTGTTGAGCTTGCCCTTGTACTTGTTGGCCCAGAGGTGCCAGTTGGCGAGCTTGGTCTCGTCAAAGTATCTTTGACCGACCAAACCCCACACCTCGGTGTAGATGGCCTCCAGCTCTTCGGGCTTGGGCTGCTTGCTGGTATCGGTCAGAGTGGCATGCAGTTCCTGCAGCTTCTTGACCATCTTGGGATCCATGCCGCCGGGCAGGGGGATGCCGGGGATGGGCCTGGACGGATCGAGCTTGGTGTCGGCGCCGTCGGTCTTGTTGTCCGCCGGTGCGGCGTTGGTATCGCCGGGAGTGGCAGGCTTCTTGTCGTCAGTCGGCTTGGTGCCGGGCGCCTTGATCTCCTTGTCGGGCTTGACGATCTGGAGCTGAGGCGCCTTGGACGTGTCGATGGGCTGGCCCATCTGCTGGATGGCGTCGGGCTTTTGCTGAGCGATGCTCGGCAGTTGGCTCGACAGCAAGAGACCGCAGGCGAGCGCCGCAACGGTCATCAGTCGCGAGTTCATATTCATAAGAGTGCCTTTCGGTTGGTACGCGTTAAGAAACCGGCGCCTCAACTCGCTTTGAGCGAGGCGCCGGAAAGATAAATCGAGACACTTACTGCTTGTCGGTCGTCGCCGAATCGGCAGCGGGGGCAGCCGACTTGGGCTTGGTCCACTCTTCGATGGCCTTCTTGCGGCCTTCGACTTCCTTGGCAAACTCGTCTTCGTGCATCTTCTTGAGCTCCTGCCTGCGAGCGTTCATCTCGGCAGGATCACGCACGGGAGCGGCTTCGCCGAGCATGAGACGGATCATCTCCAGCTTGGCCGCCGTGAGCTGCGTATCGGTCGACGGATCCTCGACGGTATCCGCATCCTCCGGCAGCTTGACCTCCACGTCAGGAACGACGCCGATCCAGTCCATGGCGATGCCGCCCGGACGAAACTCGAAGGAGGTGACGTGCATGTTGCGGTTGAGCGGGAGCTTGATCACCGTCTGGCCGACGCCCTTGCCGTGCGTGGGCTGGCCCACGACGAGAGCACGACCGGAGTCCTGCAGCGCGCCCGAGAGAATCTCGGAAGCACTGGCAGAGCCCTCGTTGATCAGCACGATCATCGGCAGCGCCTTGGGCACGATGCGCTTGATGCGATCGTCCACGGTGCGCTCCACGACCTTGCCGTCGACCGAAGCCTCGACGATGAGGTTGGTCGGCGTCAGCTTGTGCGTGATGGTGATGATCTTGTCGCCCTGCCGATAGAGCTGGCTGACGATGGTGCCCTCGTCCATGATCATCTGAGCCATCTCGATCACCTGGTCGAGCATGCCGCCCGGGTTGCCGCGCAGATCCAGGACGAGACCCGAAACCTTGCCGGACGTGGTCGCCGACAAGGCCTGCGCCATTTCCTCACTGCCAAACTGAGAGCCAAAGTGGCTCAGGCGGACGTGCAGCACGCCGGCGCCCAGATCGTCGGTGTGCACCACCTTGATCGGGAACTTGGCGCGCGTGAGCTTGACGTCGAAGGTCGTGTTGGAAAACTCGGTGACGCGATTGATGGTGAGCGTCACCGTGGTGCCTTCCTTGCCGCGGATCTTGTTGACCGCCTCGTCGGAGGTCAGACCGTTGACGGAGACTCCATCGACGGAAAGGATGCGGTCGCCCTTCTTGAGGTTGTGGCTGGCAAAGGCCGGCGTGCCTTCTTCGGGATCGTCGGCAACCATCAACGGACGGTCGTCGGCGAGCTTGAACACAGCCTTCATCTGGTCTTCGGTGGGCTTGTCGCCGAGAGCCTTGATAGCCTTGGCGAGGCCCTTGGTGCGCACCGTCAGGCCGACGCCGGCCAGAGTGGAGTTGAAGCGCTCGTCTTCCGCCTTGTTGGCAGCCGGCGGGTTGTAGTAGTCAAAGCGCTGACCGAGGCTCCAGGCCAGCATGAACATGGCCTTGTCGGTGCCTTCTTCGGTCTTGAAAAAGTCGGTGTTGTCGAACTTGTGCTGCCATTCGGCGACCCAGGCGGCACGCTTGGTCGGGTCGACCAGGGTGAAGTGACGCTTGGCGAGTTCGCTGAGGGCGGCATCGTAGGCGGGCTTGCCGTCAAAGACGGGCTTGACCGGTGCAGCCTGAGACTGCTGAGAAGTGGTGATGGGCTGGTCGGCAAATGCGATGGTCGTGCCGGAGAGGCCCAGCAAGAGCCCGGTGGCGAGCGCGATGCCCGCGAGCAGGCGAGAGATTTTCTTGGTGGCATTCATGGCATTTCTCTTTCATGGAAAGAAGCGCCAAAGCCCTCTCCGTGGGACACGATTGCTTGTGTCGCAAGGAGAAGGCTCTGGCGCTTTCGTTAAGGTTAGCTATGCGTGATGCGGAGTTGGTCCGTGTGATACGTGTCTCCGTTTTGTTCAAAGAATGCGCCGACGCCGGCACCGACAGTGGCTTAGGCGCGCTGTCGATACCGGCGTTTTTAAGGCTCGGGGGCCCGGCTTATCGGACTGGGTTGAGACCCTTACTTGCTGTCCCAGGGACGCGGCACCAGGGCCTCGATGCCGTCGAAGGCCTTTTGCAGCTCTTCGGCGGTCAGGCTGGTGGCACTGTCCATGGTGGCGGCAACTGCCTCGGCGTCGTCCAGATCCACGCTCGCAAAGACGTCGCGCTCGAGGAGTTCGAGCGTCTGCCTGACGAGCGGGAAGGTCTCGACCTCGGCAAAGCGTGCCTCCATCTCCATGAAGGTGAGGGCGGCCAGCTGCGGGTAGTCTGCCGTGGTGGCGAGGTAGCGACGCAGGGCGTGTGCCATCGCCTTGAGGTTTTTGCGCTTGAAGCCGTCCTTCTTGCCGCTCTTGTAGTGCGACTCGATGGACTTCCAGGCGACGCGTTCCGGCGACGGAGCCGGGCGCGGGACCTGACGCGACAGCCACTTTACCAGCCAGAGGCCGGGAAAGATGAGCACGAGGAAGGTGCCGGCAGCGAAGGCAGTGACCGTCATCCACGAAAGGCGCATGCCCTTTGCCGACAGATCGCCTTCGAGCAGCTCCTCGCCGTTGTCGACGATATTGGTGCGGCTGATGACAAAGTCGGGTGTGGTGATGGTGTGCCAGGCATAACCGGAGCCGTCGGGCAGCTTGTCGGTTGCGTAGCGCAGATCGAGGTTAAAGATGATGGTCGGCTTGTAGACCATCGACTGCACGATCAGGTCGATCTTGTAGACCTTGCGGCCAGTCTTGTCGACCATCGGGCCGGTGATCTGCACCGCCGGCGTCTCGCCCGGAGCCTGCTTGGCCAGCTCAAACTCGGAGCCGGCAAAGCCGACCACGCGCTGCTTTTCGAGCGAGGTAAAGTCGACGACCACCGACGGGTCCAGGCTCAGCACCACAGTGATCGGGATCCGATCCATGATGAAGTGCCCGAAGTGGCGATGCGCCTCGGGGTTGCCGCGGGTGTCCGTCGGAGTGATACCGACGACCACCTGCACCTTGCCCATGGCGCAAACCTTGGAGGTGGGGTTCTTGGGCTTGGGATCCTGCTTGGGCTCGCCATAGTAGCTGCCTTCGCCCCAGTAGCCGTAGCTGGTGTTGGGATCCTGAGTGGCACCATCGATGGCGCCAGTGACCGTGGTGCAGGGGTCCTGAGGGACAGCCTGCGCCTGGGTCTTGTTCTGGGCACCGTCGGTGGTGATCTGCACCGGCGATGGCACCGGGGTGGTGGGGACCTGGGCCATGGCGACCTGAGCCGACGCACAGGTCAGCACGGCCAGCAGGGTAGTCCTGAAATATTTCATATACATCGTATGACTCCTTGAGGTTGTGTTGACCTCAGCGGCGCTCAAAGAGCGCCGTGAGCTTCGGCTGGGCTGCCACGCCTTCCTCCGTGGAAAACTCTTCCCAACGGATGCCGACATTTTTGAAGAAATCGGTGAGCGCAGCTCGCCGTGCGGCAAAGTTGTCGGCGTACGTTTCGCGCACGCCACGATTTGCCACGCGCGGCCACCACTTGGGCGGCAGCCAGATCGCCTTGCGGTTACCCTTGCGGATATCCTCGAGCATGTAGATGCCCCAGGTGTGCGGGAGCTCGCGCTCGCGCCGATCCTGGACATACATGGCGATCAGCTCGTGCTTGCCGGCCGTGTATTCGAGCTCTTCTTTTTCGACCTCGGTGAGATCGATAAAATCCGAGATAACAAAGACCAGCGAGCGACTCTGCCGGCGCACATAGGCAAGAGCCTGCTGCAGACCAGACATGCGGTTGCCCGCACTGTCATAGGCTTCTTCGTCGATCAGGCCATCGGCTGCCTTTTCCTGTGGAAAAAGATGCGCGACGCCAGGCTCGACGATCGAACGGAGGGCTTCCTGCTGCACGCCCTGGACAAACTTGGCACGGCTCGAGCGAGCCTGGATGCCCTTTTCGTCGTAGACGATGTAGCCGACCTTGTCGTTGGTCTTGCGAGCCGACTTCAAGATCGAGCAGGCCAGTTCCGCAGCGAGCATGCGCTTGGTGGTGCGGGCGGTGCCGTAATCCATGGTCAGCTTGGAGTCGACCAGGATAAAGAATTTGACTTCGCGGGGTTCGTAGAACTGACTCACGAAGACCTTCTGGCCGCCGGTCCTTGCGGTGGCAGCCCAGTCGATCTTGCGCACGTCGTCGCCGTACTGGTATTCGCGGACCGAGTACAGGTCGTAACCGTTAAAACCACGGCTACGGCTGTTGCGCTCGCCCGCTCCGACCATGGCCTGACCCGAACGCCAGTTTACCGAGACGGGGCTGTTGATGGCCCTTTCCTCGACCGACGAGATCAGTTCCTGAACATAGGTTTCTTTGTTCATATGCTAGTGCTCCTTGTCGAAACACCCGAACCGATCACGCTATCCGCCGGGCGCTCTCGCGAGGAGGCTCCCGGCAGATCGGGCGAGATCGATTTACAGGATCGGCGTCGAGTTGAGGATGGCGGTGACGAAGTCGTCGACGTTGAACTTGCCCTGGGCCGCTTCCTTCTTGGCGATGCGGGCACGCAGGATGTCGCGGGCGACGTATTTGACGTCGTCGGGAGTGACGGCGTCACGGCCGGCGAGGAAGGCCGCGGCGGAAGCAGCGTGGAGCAGGTTGATCTGCGCACGCGGCGAAGCGCCGACAGCGACCTTGTTCTCGAAGCCGTTGTTGTCCTTGTCCTTGACGCGCTTGAACTCGTCGAGGCCCGGACGGGTGGCACGCACGAGCGCCACGATGTAGCGCTTGAGCTGTTCGGACGAGGCCGCAGCGATCGCCTGGATGGCCGCCCGGTCGGTCAGGATCTGGTCGAGGGTGACGACTTTCTTGACCAGCTTGGACGGGTCGCCCTTGTGGACGGCGATGTTGCTGAGGATGCCAAACTCGTCGTCAGCGCTGACGTACGGCAGGTTGGCTTCGGCCTGGAAACGGTCGATCATGGCCTCGGGCAGGTCGTAGGTGCCTTCCTGCTCGACGGGGTTGCGCGTGGCGATGACCATGAAGACCTTTTCCATCGGATAGGTGGTGTCGCCGATGGTGACACGCCCTTCCTGCATGGCCTGCAGCATGGCGGCGTTGGTCTTGGGGCCAGTACGGTTGACTTCGTCCGCGAGGAAGATGTTGGAGCCGTGGATCGGGCCGAGGGCCGGCTGGTATTCGCCGGACTTCATGTTGAACACCAGGCCGCCGACGACGTCGGAGGGCTGCGTGTCCGGCAGCATCTGGATGCGGCCGCACTTGGCGCTCTCGATGGTGGCGCCCAGAGTGTTGGCCAGCGTGGTCTTGGCCAGGCCGGGCAGAGAGGTGAGGAGGATGTGGTTGCCGGTGAGCAGGCCGCGGATGCAGAGGGCGATGATCTCGTCATAGCCGACGACGACGCCACGGACCTGGTTGAACATCTCACCGTAAACAGAGTGCTTGATCGTGTGCATGATAATTCTCCGGTTGACGTTTGCAGGCATTGAGCCTGGGATGGTGGATCTTGGAGGAAAGGTGGTCTAGTAAAGAAAACGCCTCAGCGCGAGCGCCGAGCCTTGAAGAGGCCCGCAAGCAGGATCAGTCCGATGATCACCGCCGCAGCAGCGAGCGGATACTGAAAGACCTGGTCCTGGTGCTTTTCGGTCTTGGTGCCCCCGAGTGCCTTGGCCCACTCGATATGGACCTTGGGGTTGTTGGGGTCGAGACGGATGTATTCACCGCCGGTGAGCGATACCAGACCCTGCAGGGCGGCCTCGTTGATGCCGGTGGTGACGACCTGTCCGTCCTTTTCGAGATAACCTGTGACCTGCCCTTGCGAGCTATACAGGGGGATCGTGACCGGACTTGCCGATCCGATGCCCACGACGATGATGCGGATTCCTTCGGCGCGGATGTCGTCGATGACCTTGGTCAGAGCCTCGTCATCGCCGGTAAACCCTCCGTCGGTAAACAGCAGGATGACCTTCTGCTTATCCGATTTGGGTTCGCCTTTGAACATTTCGAGAGCCGTCTTGAGGCCTTCGGCGTAGTCCGAACCGCCACCAGGTGCCTGGTTGATGCGCATCCAGTGATCCATCACCCAGGTGAGTGCGGTGTAGTCGTCGGTCAGATCGGCCTGGATAAAACCCTGGCCGGTGTAGTTGACGAGACCGATCTTGATGCGTTCGAGAGTCGGCATCACCTGCGTCTGGATGACGTATTTGGTCATATCCAGACGGCTGCCATAAGGACCGACCACTTGCATGGGCGGGACCTTGGTGCCGTCGGGCAAGACCTTGTCAGGCATGGCAGCGCGGTAGTCTTCTGCCGCCATGCTGTTGGACACGTCCACGACGGAGATGAGCGACATGCTCCCTTCGGGGACTTTGACGGGGGCGTCCTCAAGCACGGGGCCGCTGGCCGCGATGACGACGAGCGCCACCGATACCAGCCAGCCGAGTGCCTTGGCGCCCTCGACGATGGGGTTGAAGGGCTTGGAAAACCGCTCGATGAGCTTTTCTTCGCCCCATTCCTGACGTGCCTTCCTCCGCTCCCTATAGGAGACCCAGGTGAGTACCGCCACCAGTGGCAGTATCACGGCCAGGCTCCAGAGCGTGTCCGGACGCAGGAATTGCAGAGTGCTAATTCCAGTCATAAGAGTTACTCCTCATCAGAGGTTTGTCTTAGATCGCGTCGCGGTTGCCCTTGCCGGGCTGCTTGCCGGGATCGTCGGATGGTACGGGCTTGCCGTTGGGATCGGGCTTGCCCTGACCCTTGCCCTTGCCTTGCTGCTGGGCCTGGCTCGGGTCGTTCTTAAAGAGCAGCTCGAGATCGTACTTGACGATCTTGGCCGTCTCTTCGGCTTCCAGGACTTCACGTTGACTCAGTCCCCGACCCTGATAGAGGTTGCCGGGATTGAGCTCGAGCGACTCCTGAAAGGCCTGCACGGCAGGCTTGGCCTGGCGTGCGTAGAGCAGCGCCTTGGCTTTGTGGAAGGCAGCCTGAGCCGCCATGCCGCGATCGGGAGCAGGGTAGAGCACGCGCTCCTGCCAGCCCTCGCGATTGACGCGGCTCTTGTAGACGGACAAGCTCTGGTCAAAGAACTTGATGGCCTGCTGCACATCACCGGTGCGATAGGCGACGAGTCCACGGTTGTAGAACTCGACCTGAGCGTCGCGCCAGGAGTAGAGATGCAGACCAAAGGCGATGGAGGCGATACCGACGAGTACGGTCAGGATCACCACCACCCGCTTGCGGAGTGTGGTTTTACGTTCCATAGCTTTTTACCTCGCGAGGTTAGGTTTAGATGTCCTCCCGGACAAAGGCGGCCGAAAGAAGATACAGAATGCCGAAGGCAATGGCTGCGTAGAGAAACACCTGGAAGACGTCGCGGTGAGTGACCGAGACTTGCGTCTCGACCTTTGACTTTTCCATGGCGTTGATCTCGTCGAAGCCGGCCTTCATCTGCGATGCATCGCCGACCACCATGACCTTGCCTCCCGAACTCTCGGTAAGGCGACGCAGGTCCGTCGTCTGGCTCGACGCGCCGACCCAGCCCTCGCCGACACCCAGTGTGTAGACACGGATGTTGGCTTTCTTGAGCTGATCGAGAAGCTCGTTGAAACGGGCTTCCGAAATGTTCGACTCGCCGTCGGTGACCATGATCAAGACCTTGGTCTTGGCCTGGCTCACCTCCTGAAAGTGATTGATCGCAGCCTGGATCGGGCCCATCTTGGAATAGGACGAGCCATCCGGGCCATCGAAGTTGGTGCCACCGCCCGAGTAGCCGGCCGTGCGGCGATTGCGCTTGAGGATCAATTGGAGATCCGCAGACAGGGGCCACGCGTAGTAAGCTTCGTCGTCGAACATCAGCAGTCCGACGCGATCGCCTTCACGCTGAGGCACAAAGAGATCGATGGCCTTTTGAGCCACGCGCAACCTGGTCGGATCGGGCTTCTTGACGTTGCCGGAGGCATCCGTCGTCGTGCCGTCGGCCGGGCTGTTCGGATCGGCTGGCTTTTGGTCTGCCGTGTCCGCGATCGCGAGCTGGTTGGGATCCGAGATCGCCGTCGTCATCGAACCGGAAATGTCCACGGCGATGACAAAGTCGCGTGTCTCCTTGACCTGCGTCGTCGACGTCTCGGGCACGACAGGGCGCGCGAGTGCGATCAAGAGCAGGGCGATGAAGGCACCAAAGAAAACGATGGGCAACTTGCCCACGATGGAGAGCGAGCGCAGATTTTTTTGCGTGCTCACCTGCGTGTGGCCGAAAGCCTTGCGTCGCCGAGCAGCAAAGACGAGGATCGCCAGGGCTGCGGGCACGAGCAAGAGCAGATACGGATTCAGAAAGTTGAGAGTCATGCTTTACCTCCTAACCGATGAACGGTTCGTCTGGTTTGAAAGACAATGCTTGCGCTTGTGTGAAGCGCAGCAATACGCGCTTCTAGACCGGATCAAAGGTTTACTCAGTGCACTGCCGCATGGCGATCAACAAGCGGTCCGGTCCAGATCACTCTTTGTGAAAGAGATGGTGGATGGACTGCTCGTCTGCGCTGGTGGGCTTTGTCTTTGTTTCTTATGAAGCCTTTGATTTCTAAAGAGAAAATATGACTTCAAGATATAGAAAAGGCCTGTATAGATCAAAGATCTAAGTGCTTAAAGAGATCACATACTGTTTCTTGAATCTTAAAGACTCTTTCACCGTCACTATCAGGTCTAAAAAGAAAGGCTCTTAACATTCGTGCCAGGAGATCTTCAGAAAGCCTTTCTTTTGTGCGCTTTACAATCTTGACAATTGCTAGCGCAGACTAGCGCTACCTTGAAAAGCCCTATTTGTGGGCATTTTTACTCTGAACGCTTGATTAATGCCTACTCATTTTTGGCTTGATCGTGAGGCAAATGTGATTAGCGCGGCTGAAATAACAGAAGAATTTTCCGAATTTTTGGTGAGTGATCTGCATGCCCGCGAAGAGCTTGTTGCTTGCCGTCATACTCGCTCTAAAAGGCATAGAAGGGAAGGTTGATTGTTGAGTGGTAGTTTCTATCCGTGCTACCAAAACGAGCACAGAGACTCATTATTAGCTCTTAGTTTGCTCTGCTCATTGACCTTTTTGGTCTGTCTGCCTCCATCACAAATCATTAGCCAGTAACCAAGGCAAGCCAAATAACACAAACCAGATTTATACTGTATGAAGTAGCAGAAGGAATTAACCTGCATTATTCATGGGAGTGATACCAAAGTAATCTAGAAAAACGCACAAAAGCCCTGTCATTTGGCTCAGAATCTGAAGTTACCACACACCAGAAAGAGCAAAAGAAAGGGCTTTTGATATGACACAGTCTAAACAGATCAATTTTAGTTCGCAAGGCCAAATGCAGCTAGATTTGCCAGGTTTAAAGCGAGTGAAGGCTAACTTTGATGGGGGCTCAGTTTGCAGCGATGGCGGTCTCCTACTTTTGCGAAAAGCCGATGAGCGCCTGGGCTTAACAGGCCTCGCATCTTGCGCCATTGGTGACAAGCGGCGCCCTGAGTACGTTCAGCATTCAATCGTTGAGATGCTGCAGCAAAGAATTTACGCAATAGCCTCTGGATATGAGGATTGCAACGATGCAGGTTTACTCAGAAGAGATGCGATGCACATGCTCGCTGCTGGCCAGAATCCAGACTCTGGGCAGCATTTAGCATCGCAGCCGAGCTTGTCTCGTTTTGAAAACAGCGTAGATGCCACAACAAATGCAGCTTTACAGAGATTGCTTGTTCATCTGTATGTGAAGCAATTTAAGAAAGTGCCCAAGGTAGTACATTTGTCGATGGACACAACTTGCGATGAAACTTATGGCACGCAACAATTATCCTTCTACAATGGCTATTATCAAGCGTTTTGTTATGCTCCGCTGTTCATTTTTGATCAATCTGGGTTTCCACTGTGCGCATTACTGAGGCCGGGAAACCCCAACCCTATTGACGATGCGATTAGAATGTTAAAACAACTTTTTCGGGAGCTGAGGCTATCTTGGCCTAATGTTCGTATCGAATTGAAGGCTGACGCAGCGTTTGCGAGCTCAGAGCTTTTTAACTTTCTGGAAGACTCTGGCATCACTTACTTTGTATCAGCCGCTGGCCATGCGGGTTATGCATATCATGCGGAGAGTACAGTTCTTCAATGCAAACGTGAATTTGATGAATTTGGTTATGAAAGTCCGGCGCTGAAAAAGTACGCCACGATGGTATCTCCAGGAGATCGAAAAATTGCTTGGCGACAATTGGAGGAGAAAAAAAGGTTTGGTTCTAAGTTGGCGGGCCGCGTTCAAGAGATGCACGAGAGTGTCTATTCAGTTAAGAAGTATGCCGAATTTAGCTACAGAGCTCGAGAGTGGCGATCAGAGCGCAGAGTAATATTCAAAGCTGAGGTCAGCAGAAAAGGCCCAGATACTAGGTTTGTGGTGACTAATGCAACAACCATGTCTGCTCGAAAAATCTACGAAGACAAGTACTGCAGCCGTGCCCAATGCGAAAATTGGATTAAAGATCTAAAGCTCTATCTAGCTTCTGGCCGCACCAGCTGCCAGGAATTTGAGGCAAACCAGTTCCGATTATTCCTACACGTGTTTGCCTACATTTTGATCAAAACTGTTCAAAAGCGAGCTAGGCTCAGGATGATGACGGTTGAAACGTTCAGACTATGCTTTCTGAAAATTGGCGTGTTGGTCAAGGAGAAGGCCAAAGAAGTGGCACTCCATCTAGCTTCTGAGTCACCATATCAGCGAGAGTTTCTAACGGCCTGGTTGAATCTCTAATCTGCAAACTTTCAGCGAATCCAGTCTCTAACTACTCTACAAGACTTAGTGTCAGGTTAAGGCTTAGCTTCCGCATGCTCAGAATGACGCATTTTAGCTATTTCGAGACAAAAACTGCCTTATTGAGCTGCAGAGTTTATCGTTTAACACGAGCACCTGGGCCAAAACCAATCAGAAAATACTCTTAACAACTATATGAATGAATAGATGCGGTTAAAAAGAAGAGTCGGCTGGAAGGAAGCTTGTCTCTTGCGAGCTTTGCTTCCTTCCAGCGACTCTCTGATCCGGTTACTTCACCTGGATCGTTGCCGACCAGGTGACGCCGGAAGGTCCGCTGCCACCGCCCCAGAAGTTGGAACGGTTGACGTCTTCTTTGAGCTCGAGAGTGGTCGTGCCGACTCCCGTGGCCTTGAAGACCAGGGTCTGCGTACCCTTGCCCCAGTTGTTTTGATTGTTGCCCTGGGCGGCAACGAACGGCTGCGCAGCCTGAAAGTCGACGACGGCACGATCGTTCTTGCGCTCGTTGACCCAATGGTATGTGTAACCGTTGGAGACATCGAGCTCGAGGTGCAGCTCGTCGCCCACCTTGAGTTTGATCGTCGAGCCGTTGTCGCTCATAAACTTGCGCACCATGAAGACGCCGGGAGTGGCGACGGCGGCCTGAGCAGCATGGATGCCCAGTTCATCTCCGCAGACCTGGCACGCGTCCTGGTCCAAACTGCATTGATCGCAGTAAATGTGATCGTCGGAGACAGTATCGCCGCCGCATTCCGCGCATGTGCCCTTGAGGATGCTCAAGGACAGCTGATTGCAGTCGGGACACAGCATATCGTTACTCCAGTCTTAGTGCTGGCAGCAGCTGCACCACTTTTTGGTGGTGGGCTCCGGCGGCACCATGCGGTGGAAGTTGGCTGCGACCGCCGAGAGGTGCTTCTCGTGCGGGTTCAGCTGGAAGGTGACCACGGCCTCGTCGTAGGACGGAGGCACCACACCCGGTACCGGCGCTTGCTCGACGTAGCGCACGACCACGCCGAGGAAGCCCGAGTGCTGGTGCTGACGCACCGGCGCATCGGTCTCGCCCGTCGTATCGGCGGAGTCGGCGGCGGACAGCGTAGCGGCGCTGTCGTCGACCGGGGAGGCAGACTTGGTCACGGCGCCGAACGACAGTTCGTCGTCGTCGGCAGCGGCAGTCGCGGGCGCAGTCTTGGCGACGGGCGCCGGCGATTCGCCGCGGATGGTCTTGAGCGCCTGCTCGATGTAGTTGGGCATCCGCACCGATTCGCGAGGATCGGCGTTGCCGGCATCGTCGTCGTCCGTGGGGACGCAGACGAAGCTCGACTCGGGGGCCGCGAACATGATCGGCATGCCGTCGTCGCCACGCTCGAGCGTGTGCGTGCCGGCGGCGAGGCGCTTGGTCAGGCGGAGTTGGTCCTCGAAGTGCAGCTCGACTTCGACGTCGTGCTGGGCGGTGATCCGCACCTTGAGCGGGCCATAAGGCACGCGCACGAGATGCAGGCCGTTGTCGAGGAGCACACCGAGGGCGCTCGCGTTGGTCGCAGCGTTGATCACGCTGACGCCAACGCCGTTTTTGGCGTGAGTATGCATAGATTGCTCCTTTACTTTAGAGATGAACGATCGTGAAACAAGGAAACGAGGCTCCTGCTTTTGCTGCAGAAGCCTCGCCTAATCTGATCGAGCGTGCTTAGCCGTGATCTTGCGATCAGGCCAGCCAACGCTCCCGCACTTCACCGTCCTCGTCGCTCACGTACTCGTAAGGACGCGGCTGACCGATGGGCCGACCAAACTTGTCCTGCTGCTGCTCCATGGTGATGAGCCGCACCGGACGACCCCAGATGCGCACGGCAAACTTGACCGTGTCGCGGCATTCCGACTGCAGAAGGAAGCCATAATCGGGATCGAAGTGGTGCGCCAGGGTCAGCGTGCCGGTGTTGTCGTTCAAGGAGAGCGGACCGCCGTCGACGATCTTGATCACCGGCACCGAGTGGTAGCCAGTGCGCATGACCATCATCTTGCGGAACTTCTTCTTGTCCTGGTCGAAAGCAGCGACGATCTGGATGATCGTGGCCAGCGACTTGAGCGTCTGCGGATGCACCGGGAAAGGCGGCATCCCCATCTGCTGCATCTGCTGTCCGGTCTCGGCCAGTTCGTTCCACTTTTCGATGATGCCCATCAGCTCTTCGAGCGAGTAGGGCAGCGGATCCGGAGCCGCCAGCTGCGGATTGAAGCCGCGCGTGATCAGCAGGTCGGAGACCATGCGGATGGTGCGCGTCAGCCACTTCAGGGCCTTCATGTTGATCTTCTCGATCAATTCCTCGGTGAGGAACTGGCGGATGAAGGTCTTGTCCTCGAAGTTTTCACGCACCGCGAGCATCTTGCTGATGTCGCGCTGCATGGTCTTGACGCGCTCGAGCTCGCCGGTCCACTCGATCACTTCGCCGTTGAGCGACTTGATCAGGTATTCGTCGCGCTCGTCTTCCTCGGTCGCCGGACGCGTGGTGTAGGTCGGACGCTCCACCTCGACTTCGGTTTCGTCGGTGCAGTACGTCTCAAAGATGTGCTCGAAGATGCACAGACCGAGGGTGTAGGGGTTGAAGTAGAAGTCCGACGCCTGGCGATCATGCATCGACCAGTACGAGGACATCTCCAGCGCCCAGTTGGTGCCGGCGATGCCGACTTCCGGCTGCAGCAGGAGATACTTTTCCCAGAACGACGCCCAGCCTTCGTTCATGATCTTGGTGCGCGCCTGCGGCTGCAGGTAGCGTCCTTCGTCACGCACGATGGCGAGCAGGCCGCGCTCCTTTTCGGTGAGGCGCGGGTTGTTCTTGATGATGTAGCCGAGGACATCATCGGTGGGAGCGATCGGATCGCGGCGGAGCTGGTCGTTGAGCTCCTTGATCTGCTCGTCCAGCCCGGTGCGCTCGAACTCCGAGATGGAGGCGTTGCGCTTTTGGGTCAGGTTGATCAGCTCGGCTTCGAGCTGCTTGCGCAGCTCGGGTTCCTTGACGCGATCCTTGTTGGTCGGCAGCCAGCCGATGTGGTCGTCGAGCGCGTGGGCCGCGTCGAGGATGTATTCGACCTTGCCGACGCCGTAGGTCGGGTCCTCGATCAGGTTCTTGACGAACTCGCCGTGCTGGGCCAGCTTCTCGACGATGTAGTCGGCGCCGGATTCACGGAAGAGGTGGTTGTTGGCGAAGAAGTCCACGTGACCATAGGTCGCGTGGCCCATCACCAGCACCTGCATCGGCATCAGATTGGTGACGCCGAGGTAGCAGAAGCTGGGGTTGGAATTGATCACAGCTTCGAAGATGTGACCGCCGAAGTTTTTGGCCTGCTCCTCGTAGCGCTTGCCGAAAGACCAGTGACGATAGCGGCTCGGCAACATCGTGTAAGGGATGAGGCGAACCATCTGGTCGTCAGTGACCATTTCGTAGCGGGTCGGATAGGGAGCGAGCTTGAAGCGCTTGGCGGCCTTCTGCAGCCGACCATCCCACATCATGATGTTGGTGGCGAGCGGCTGCTCCTGGAAACGAGTTTTGTCAGTCATATCAGGCTCCTTTTAAAGGTTAGGAAAAAGGCCTAGGCCTTCTTGTCCTTCGTGAGGATCGCCTTGAACGCGTCGGGGACATCCTTCAAGGTTTTCGCCTTGGCCATGCCCACGTGCTTTGCGATCTCCTCAGGGAGGGTCAAGAGTGCCTTGCCGCCGGTTTGCCAGCCACCGCCACCGCCCCAGAGACCCGGATCGATTTCCAGGTAGCCGAGGAAGTTGAAGTTGCCCTTGACCAGCTTGGTGAACCAGCCGGCGACTTCTTCCGGGCGTTCGAACATGACACCGTCGGTGGCATGGAACATGTACCGGTTCCAGACGCTGGGCGGGAACTCGGCCTGGGCGATGTCCCAGGTCATCTGGTAGGCCGGGATGAACAGCGTGCCGCCGTCCACCTCGATCTCGTAGAAGTTCTTCTCATCGCGGATGCGATAGGCCTGGCCGTCGTGCGCGATCATGACGACCGTGACGTCCTTGTACTTGGTACGGAGGAACATCAGGTTGAGCAGGAAGTACGCCTTGGCGATCATGAGCGGGTCACCGCCCATGGAGCCGGAGCGGTCGAGCACAAAGAAGACAACGCACTTGCTGTCCTCGTCGAAGGTCTCGTCCACCCGGTGGTAGCGCTCGTCCTGCTTGTGGAAGGGCACATCCTGGATCGTCGGGATGTGGGTGGTGACGTGCTGGTAGGCTTCCGGCTGGGCATTCTTCATGCCGATCGCGCGCCGGATGCGGGCCTTGGCCGTGTCGTTCTTGCGCAGACGCGGCTTGGGACCGTTGGGCTGCACGCCGCGGTACTTGTACGTCTTGACCTTGGTCGTCGCCAGCTGCTTCTTGAGCATGTCCGGCAATTCCATGTCGGCAAAGAGCATCTCGATCAGCTCTTCCATCGAGATCTCGACGTAGATGAGCTCGCCGGCGTTGTCGCCAGCTTCGCCGCCACCGCCGCCGCCACCGCCCTTGGGGTCACGGCCATAGCGCCACTTGGGCTCGTAGCCGCCCTTGACCGGGACCTTGACCTTGCCGCCGTCACCAAAGATCGGCGTGGTGCCGATGATGCCGGGCAGCTGGGGCTTGATCTGGTCGCGGATGCGATCCTTGTGGCGATCGCGGTCTTCGCGCGTACGGTCGCCGCCCGAGGGATTGGGCGGAGTGACGATGATGCCCCCGTTCAGCATGGCGCGCGTGGTGTTCGCCAGCGGAAACGGGGAGTTCATCGCGTTGAAGAGTCCGATCTTGTTGGTCGGACTGGTCGGTGCACTGTTGGTGGCACCCAGATCCTGGTTCTGGTCGGAGCCGGTGTTCTGAGCGGTATCACCACCGGTCGCAACGACCTCTTTATCGAGTTCGTTAGACATATGGATCTCCTGTTCGAGGTTTTAGACTGGGGAAGCTTGTTCAGAAATTTCGCTACAAAAAAAGAAAGGCGAAAAGGCATGCCACCATTGCTGGTGACACACCTCTCGCCTCCTTATAGACTCGAGCTACGAAACCTCTGGGCTCCCTTACCGCCAAAATGAAGGAGACACCGGTTGCCCGATGTCCCCCTCGTCGGTTAGGAAGGCTGGTCCACTCAGGCCGTCAGGCCGTCAGGATCAGACCTCCTTCAGGAAGTCCTTGGTCTCTTCCGCCTCGCGCAGCAGCTCGTCGGCGGTGTACTCGTCGTAGCCGTGATCCTCGATCAGGCGACGCTTGACGGAGTTCAGCTTGCGCTTCTCTTCGTCGGACACGGCGTTGCTGAAGGTGAGGATGCGGGTCGCCGAGGCGACCATGGCGCAGACGAAGCGCTCGATGGCGCGCGCCAGCGGCTCGTACGCGGTGTACGGCACATCCAGGGTCTTGTGCTCCTGCATGTAGCCGGACATCACCGCGATGACCTCGCTGCGGAACTTGTCGGCCTGGGCCGACGTGATGTTCAGCTCCGGATCCGCCTCGATCTGACGCATGAAGTTCTCGTCAGGACCGCGACGGGTGCCGTACTGCACCGAGGCCGGCTTGTTGGAGTTGAAGGCCTGCACGTTGTCCAGGTACTTGCGGAACTGCTCCTGGCACTGGGTCTTGAAGCCCTCGACGTGCGCCGCACGCAGGATGCGCGCGCGGACCTTGCGCTGCCACGTGTCGAGGTGCTTGACCACGAAGGTCTCGTACTTCTCACGGGTCTTCTTGTCGCCGATCAGCCCGATCTCTTCGAAGAGGCGCTCACGCACCTCACGCAGAGTCACCGCCGTACGACCCGCCGACTTGGCCTGCGAGGCCAGACCGGTGAGGATCTTGTCGATGAAACGGGGCGAAACGCCGTCCATGCCTTCGTCGGCGCCGGCCTCGATCATGAGGGCGCGGACGTCGACCTTGATGCCCAGGCCACGCAGACGACCCTCGTTGCCGTCATAGGCCTCGAGCTTCATCATCGGGTCGGCCACCTTCTGGGAGTCGGACAGACGGGTCAGCACCGCGAACCGCGCCAGGAAGTCCGGCACGATCGGCTCGAAGTGCACGCCGCCCTCGTCCTTGGGCTTGGCGAAGTCGGTGCGGTCGAGCAGCTTGACCACGACGCGGCGCTGCGCCGAGGCTTCCAGCGGGTACGGCCAGTTGACCTTGACCATACGGTCCAGGTACGGCTCGTTCTTGGGCTCGCTGCCGAACTCGCGGAACTCGGGGAAGTTGGAGTGATAGATGATCACGCCGTCGAAGTGCAGGTTCATGCGCATCGGGTCCGGAGCCGGAACCGACTTGTCCTGCGTGGCTTCCAGCACCGAGCGGTGCGCTTCCTTCGGGTTCTTGAAGCCCTCGACGAACTCCAGGATGCCGCGGTTGGCGAGGTTGTAGGCGCCGTTCAGGCGGACCGAGCGCGGATCGTCGCGGTCGACCATGCCCAGCTTGGCGATGTCTTCCTCACCGATCATCACGCGCATGTCGAAGTTCAGGGGCTGAACTTCCTTCACGCTCGAGATGCCGACGGAGCCTTCCTGGTCGTCCTCGAAGAAGAACGAGTCGATCGGGTAGTTGCCCAGCTCGTGCTGCTCGAAGCCGAACTTGCCCAGCGCGTGCGCCTTGACGAAGGGGTCGGGGCGGCCGATGTTGTTGCGGGTCGAGCGCGGCAGGTTCATGCCGAACACGATCGCGGACACCAGCAGCTCTTCGTCTTCGATCTGGCACAGGCCTTCGAAGTTGGCCTTGTCCACGCCGGCCTGACGGAAGACGCGCTGCACTTCGTTGTTGGCGAAGTTGAGCTGCACGCCGCCTTCCTTGCCGTCCAGGCCGATCGACGCCAGGATTTCCGCGCGGGCCTTGGCCAGCGAGGTCTTGTTGGCGATCGCCTTGGCCTTGGCCACGACCGGGATCATGTAGAGCAGGTTGAGCGGGTTGCCGCGCATCGGGCTGCCCGCCAGGAACGGCAGGGGTTCGGACGACTTGAGGATCGTCTTCATCTTCTTGACGCCCTGCGACTTGCCCGAGCCCTTGGGCCCGATCATGACGAGGACCTGGTTGTCGGCTTCACCGCCGTTGACGGCAGCGCCGAGGTAGTCAGCCACGACGATGTGGATCTGACGCTCCACGCCGTAGAACTCCTTGAAGGCGTTGTAGGCGGGGATGTAGGTGCCGAACTTGGCCTGGAGGCGCGCGGTGCGCTCCTCGTCGATGCCCTGGCGCATGATCAGGCGCCACAGCTGGGCCTTGGCGGACGCGACGGAGAACGGGTTCTCCATGGCGTGGGGAAGGAAGTCGCGGAAGGAACCGGAGAAGGGCTCTTCGGGGAGCCACAGCTTCTTGGAGTCCGGAACCAGGATGGAATTGATGTTCGTGTTCATGAGATTCACCTTTCGTTCAGATGTTTGAAGAACAGAGGGTAGCGAGATGGGGTGCGACGAGGCGCCGCACCAGGGTTATTCGCTGACCTTCCAGAGCTCGTTTTCCTTGAAGTAGTTGAGCGCCACTTCCAACGTGGCCTCGGAGTACCCCAACGCCTTGAGGCGGTCCATGGAGTCCTTGCGCAGGCTCTCCTCCTCTTCGGTCAGGCCGAATTCGGTGGTGAGCAGCTTGGACACCTTGGCCGCGATCTCCTCGTCGAGGATCTTGCTGATCGCCTTCTTGATCTCCGGATGGAGCTTCCAGTCGAAGACCAAGGGGCCAGTCGAGTCGTCGCCAGTCGCCTGGGACTTCTTGAGCTGTGCCTGGATCAGGATCGCCTTTTCGCCGACCAGGCTCGAGCGGAAACGAGTGGCCTCGTCGCCGGTCTTGCCCATCGCGACTTCGATCTTGGACATGAAAGGAACGTCCACGGCCAGCTTGCGCTTGGTCTCGGGGTCGAACACCTCCTTGCCCTGGGCCGAAGCCATGGCGTGCTCCCAGTACTTCTCGTTGAGGTTGTTGGCCCGCGAGTCGTAGTCAGGAGCAAAGACGGAAAGAAACTGTTGACGCAACAGCCGACGATATTCCGCTTCCATCAGCGATTCTCCGTCGGAGCCGGCCTGCGTACGCGTCTGCAGGGGCTTGAGGAACTTGAGGCTGCGCTCGTAGGCTTCCCGTTCCTCTTTCGAGATGTCGGGCACTTCCTTCGCCATCTGGACGATGGTCTGCAGCCAGCCGAGGACGGCCAGAGCAGGAGCGACCTTCTTGGGCGTGCTCAGCGCCACCTCGTTGATGCGAGAGAGCGCGGCGAGCATGAAGCCCATGTTGAGACCGACCTTGGCCTCGTCTTCGCCAGCGAGCTTCCAGATGTCCTCGACCGTGGCCGATTTCTTCTCTTCGCTCTTGGCGTTGGAGGCACCGCCGATGGAGGCAGCGCCGCCGTAGTTGTTGTACGGGCTCGGTGCGTCCTTGACGGCCGAGACCGTCTTGGGCAGCACGATCTGCTCGCCGTCGTAGAGGCGGATGCGGGTGCCCAGATCGACGCCGGCCGTCTTGGACGAGTCGGCGATCATGCGGCTGGCCACGGCGAGGATCGCCATGAGCCGCAGGGCCAGCGGGTCGTACTCGGGACGCGCCTTGAACTTGTGAAGCGCATCCTTATAAGCTTCCGCTTCTTCGGAGACGACGGTGTTGTACGGCATGTACAGCACGCGCGTGCGGCGCAGGTAGGCAGCGCGGTCCGGCTGGGCATCCAGGAAGCCCTTCCAGGCGCCCGGGTTGGACTCGATGACGATGTTCTGGTCCAGATGCGTCCAGCCGTTGGACTGGCTGCAGCCGGAGCCCGTACCCGAAGGCACGCGACGGCTGTCGGTGGCCTCGAGCAGGAGCGACAGCTCGGAGACTTCGCCTTCCTTGACGCCGTTGGCCGAGAAGGCCTCCAGCAGACGGACGACGCCACGGTTGGCCTGCACGAGCGCGCCATGGAGGTCGCAGCCGGAGCCGTCCTTGGAAGGACTCCAGACCGACAGACCGTTGGTACGCGAGGACAGGCGGATGCGCTGCACCTTCATCGTCGACAGGTTGGGATGTGCCGCGTCGGCGCCGCCTTCGCCCTTCTCGACGCCCATGACCTTCTTGAAGCAGTGCTCGCACGGCTCCTGAGCGGTCAGCATCAGCTCTTCGAGCTTGTCGACAAAGACGCCGCCCTTCTCCGTGCGCATGCCCAGAGCCGTGGACAGCTTGAGGCGCTGTTCGGCGGTGAGCAGGGTCAGGAGGTTGATGGGGTTTTCGCCGATGGGGCAGCCTTCGACAGCCCAGACGTCCTCGCCTTCGAGGATCTGCGACAGGGCATCGCCGAGCATGGTCTTGCCGGCGCCGGGGCCAGAGAGCAGCACGAGGGCCTGCCGCATCTGGTAACCGTTCTTGGCCGCCGACTTGTAGTGAGTCATCAGACGATGGGCAAATCGCTGAGCTCCGCGAACGTGGTCGAAGGCCTTGTACGCGGGAATGCGCAGTTCCTTCAACAGCTGAATGTAGGCACGGCGATCGGGGCCTGCCTCCTCGGGGGAGACGATGCCCTTCTCTTCCACAGCTCGCACGAGGCGCGCCGCCGCCGTATCCACTCGATCCGGATGGTCCTTGAGGGACTTCAAGAACTCCGGAAACGTGATCGATTCCTCGACGAGCGGCTTAAGTCCCAGCAGCTCCTCGAGGTTTTGAGTGTTTTCCGACATAGATTTCTCCTTCTTTGAAGGTTAAGTCGATTCATCGACAACGACGACTTCAACTAATGCTCTCGATCGATCGACGGCAAGCGTACGCGACGAGAACATCTGAGGAAGTGCGGCAGAAAAAACCACACCTACTAAGGATTGCCTTGCATTTCTCTTTTAACTCTCTCGATCAAACTAATGATTAGCGCGCTTATCCCATGGTCTTTTATAAGCCGTGTGGACCCGGAACCGCAGTGGGTGGGGATGCCTTGTCTGGTGGGGATAGCGCTGAGAGGGTTTTGGAGGTTTTGCTTGGGTTTTCCGAAGTGAGTGAGGAATGCGAATGAATATATTCAACGTATCAAAAGGTGTGGATGGGGCCAAACATTTTTGCGCAGTCCTTATAAGGGTTGCTGCGCGAACCTAAAGAAAAGACTAAGGGCATGACTGAACCGGTTTTTGGGGAGTTGTCAATAATTTGTAAAACGCCACAGGCTGACAAAAACTCAAGCTGTCGATGAGGTGAAACAAGCCTATGTTCAAAAGCAATTTTGGGGTAGTCAAATTGTCTGGTTTTGCCCGGTAGTTGCGCTAAGTTCAAAGAAAGCCATGATTTTGTTTCGTTAATGCGTCTCGCAACGGGTAGCGCAGCTTGCGGACCAAAAGCCCGGAAACGCCCAATGGGCCAGATATTCCGGCTTGCGAGCGCTTGACATTAGTAGGCCTTAAGGTTTTGTTTAGTTTTCAAGTCTGCTGCTTTTGAACGGCTTTAAAGCGCAAATATGACTCCACAAAATCATCGAGATCGCCATCGAGCACAGCCTCGACTCGAGGCGTTTCATGCTTGGTCCGATTGTCCTTGACCAGCCTGTCGTCGAGCACATATGACCTGATGGCATTGCCAAAAGTTGCCTGCACGGTATCTCCCTTGAGGCGCGCCAATTCTTCTTCTCTTTCAGCCTGCTTAAGAGCGAGGAGGCGAGAGCGCAAAAGGTCCATGGCTAGAGCCTTGTTTTGTAGCTGACTTCTTTCTTGCTGGCATTTGACTGCGATGCCCGTTGGTTTGTGAACGATTCGCACAGCTGACTCAACTTTGTTGACGTTTTGGCCGCCTGCTCCACCGGATCTCATAGTGTCGATTTCGATATCATCATCTTTGATCTCGACCAGCGATTGGAGATCGTCCATGATCGGCGAGACATCCAAAGCTGCAAAACTCGTCTGGCGCGAATCATTGCCTTGCTTGAAGGGGCTCTTGCGCACCAAGCGGTGCACGCCTTTTTCGCAAGAAAGATAGCCATAGGCAAAGGGGCCTTCGACCCTAAAGGTCGCACTCTTGAGGCCTGCTTCTTCGCCAGGAGACTGATCCAATAATTCGATCTTGAAGCCACGCTTTTCGCACCAGCGCGAGTACATGCGCAGCATCATCTCGGTCCAGTCCTGGGCATCGGTACCACCAGCCCCGGCATTGATCGTCACTATGGCCGTGGAATCGTCGTACTCGCCATCAAAAAGACGAGTCAATTCAAATTTGGTGAGTTCGCGGTCCAGATCCTCGATCAGTGCCTTCATCTGCTTTTCTGCTTCGTCGGCATCGGGTGTCCCCTCGGCATCGTTGGCGTACTCGCCGTAGTCGCGGATGTCGCGCATGCGAGTGGACCAACCTTCGCGCCGCTCGATGAGCTCCTTTATACGGCTCATCTTTTGCGTCAGGGCTTGCGATTCTTTTTGATCGTTCCAAAAATTTGGCTGGAGCGTCTGTTGCTCCATATCGGCCAATTGACTCTTGAGCTCGTCCAGGTCAAAGATAGTCGCCGACTTTCGTCAGGCGCTCATCGAGTAGGTCTGCTTGGCGATACAGTTCGGTCAGATTTGGCAGCATAGAAAACTCATCTAATTGGTATGTCTTATACAGGCTAATTATCGCCTATCGCAAAGGATTTTCCCGGTACAGGCTGATCATATATGACCATTTCGGTATGGCTAGACGACGATCAATGGCAGGAACCACAAGAGGGCGAGATCCAAAAGTTTGACCTCGTCATCGTCGGAGCTGGTCTCAATGGACTAGGTCTGGCCTATTTTGCCCATCAAAAAGCACCTGGTCTCCGTGTCCTGGTGCTCGATGCAGGCAAGTCAGGGTTTGGGGCTTCTGGTCGTAATGGAGGATTTGTCCTGCGTGGCATACATGCCTATTACGAAGCTTGCATAGCTCAGTATGGCCGCGATAAGGCCCGCAGCATCTATCAGTTTGGTGTAGATAACCAGGCCCTGATTCGCAAATTTATAGAGGACCACGATCTCGATTTGCAACAGGTCTTTAGCGGGTCTTATCTCTTGGCCTCATCGCTTGAGGAGATGGACGAGCTAGCGCGATCGGCACAATTGATGAGCGAGGATGGCTTCAATGTGCAATTTTTTCCCACCGACCCTCTCGACCGCGGTTTTTATGGTGCCATGCATAACCCGGACGATTTTGGCATTAATCCCTTTCGCTTTTGCCAAGCACTCCGCACCATTTCCTCCGTGCCCATCAGCGAAAACGAGGCGGTGCGTCGTATAGAGTCGCTCGGCTCCGGAGAGCTCAAGATCACCACCAATCGTCGCCACCTCATCGCCGAACGTGTATATCTAGCCACTAATGCTTATAGCGGGCTGATCGAGACTTACTTTGTCGACAAGATCAAACCGGCGCGGGGGCAGATGATTGCCACCGCACCACTCAAAAAGATCTATGTAAATGAGCTTTGCTACGCCAATTACGGCTGGGAGTATTTTCGTCAATTGCCCGATCGGCGGCTCATACTCGGTGGCTGCCGGCAGCTATTTATTGAGGAGGAGACCGGGTTTCAGGATCTCATCACCCCTGGTATCCAGCAAGCGCTGGAGTCCTATCTCAAGGATCATTTTCCCGAGCTTGCAGGTGTAGCGATCGAGCATCGCTGGTCTGGAGCGATGGCTTTTACCGATGATGGGTTGCCATTGGTGGGTGAAATGGCGGAGTGTCCGCATTTGTACTATGCCGTCGGCTGCAACGGGCATGGTCTCGGCTATAGTATGCGACTCGCACAACTGGCTTGCGACATGGTTTTTGGCGATAAGCCTGCCGAGTTGAGCATATTTGACAAAGAGCCTGCATCGCAGAGACGACGCAGGCTCACGGTGAGCGATCTAGAAGGGCCCTAATCGATCTCTAGTTGGACCAGGAGCCGGGAGCCGCCACATCATCCTTGTAAATGGTGCGGATTGTGACGTTCATAGTGGTACTACCCTTGGCGGCAGTGCCATTGACCTTGCCTGTGATCTGCACGTCACGCTGGGGAAAATCGATCTGAGGCACGACGACATCTAGAGAGTTGGGAGTGGCCTTGGTGACCTGGCCCGGAGTGCCGTTAAACATGATCTGATTGTCGCTGGCATTGGTGCTAAAGCCCTTGCCGCTGATCTGGACGGTGGTGCCGGGTGGTGCATCGACCATGTTTACGCCGGTGATCTCGCCTGCTGACTTGATCTTGATCGAGAGCGGGTCGCATTTGACGCCTGCAATATAGAGACTGACCGTTTGCTTGCCGCCGGCAACGCCATCGGGCACGTTAAACTCGATCTGCTTGTCGGTGGCGGTCTTGATGGTGGCTTGTTTGTCGCCGACCATGATCTGGTAGGCGGTCTTGGCTGTGGGCAGGTTTTTGCCTGAGATTGTGATTTTTTCGCCGATGGCTGCGGTATCGGGTTTGATGTCGGAGACCTTGATCTTGTTGGTGCTCAGGACCCAGGTCACACAAGCGCCGGGTGTGCCATAGGTCTGCACGACCATCTGAGTATCGCCAGCAGGCAGGAGGCCATCCATCTTGACCGTAAAGGTATCGCGACCTTTAAAATCGGCCTGAGAACAGAGTTTGCGTCCATTGATGGAGACATTGAGACCGGTGACGCCTGGCATGCCACCGCCGCCATTAGTAAAAGTCAGATTGAGAGGCAGGATCTCCTGACCTTTTTTGATGGAGATATAGGTGGGATTTTCTTTCCAGGTCTTGCCTTGATGCACGATCTGCTTGGGACCTTGCAAGGCGACTGCGTCACTCGCCGCTGCTGGAGTTGCAGCTGCTGCGGGCTTGCCGGCTGCTGCCATAGGCGTGCCACGCGTGACGGATGTTTGAGTGGATGCTTGGGTTGAAGCCTGACTGGATGCCTGGGATGCAGATTGATTGGAAGCTCTCGATTGTGCCTGACTCTGTGCAAAAACAGACTGGCTCATGCCGCAGGCAGTCGCTGTCAGTGCGCTGAGTGCACAAGCTCTGATAACGAGTCCGGATACGTTTGCAGGTTTCACTATCGTCACTCCAAAAGAATCTCAAAGAATATCTCGAGCCATTCTAGGCGATTTTTGCCTAAAAGGTCTTCTTTACTACTCTATTGCAGTTGGCGCTTATCTAGTTTTTTACAGACATCTTTTGCATAAAGGCGGCGATTTCTTCGCGGCCTGGCAGCGCAGGGATAGCGCCTGCCTTGGTGCAGGTGATAGCGCCGATGGCATTGGCCTGGCGCACGATGTCGCTGAGATTTTGGAGGTCGAGATTGAGGAGGGCCTCGCGTTTGTCTTGAGCGGGTTTGATAATGGGCAAGAGACCAGCTATCACGCCGCTATTAAAGCCATCCCCGGCTCCGGTTGCCTCGACTAGCTCGACCTGGAAGCCGGGTACAAGCTTTGATCCTTTGGGGGTGGTGAAATAAGCGCCACGAGAATCGAGAGTGATGACCAGCATGGCCAGGTCGTTTTCTTTGCGGAGATTGTCGGCAGCAGCAAACTCTCTGGAGCCGGTGAGAAACTCGAGCTCGTCTTCGTTGATTTTTACTACATCAGCCCAGTTAAGGGTATTGAGGATAGTCTGGCGGCAGGTCTCCTTGCTCGGCCAGAGGCTGATGCGGACATTGGGGTCGTAGGAGACGAGGAGCTTGTTAGCGCGAGCCATTTCTACTGCACGTTTGGTGGCTTCGGCAGCTGGACTCTCGATCAGCGAGATGGAGCCAAAATGCAGGACTGAAGCCATGGCAAAGAGATTTTGTTTGAGATCGTTGGGCTGGAGCTTGGTATCGGCACAAGCGATGCGGCTAAACTCGGCGAGTTTGCGGTCGCCTGTGGCAGTTGTGACCACGTAGGCCATGCGGGTCTGGGCTGTGGCATCCAGGATGGCGCCTTCGACGTTGATCCCTTCTTCTTCGAGGATCGATCTCAACCAGCGGCCAAATGCGTCATCGGAGATGCGGCCGAGAAAGGCAGTCGGTACTTTTTGTCTGGCCAGGCCAACTGCGGTATTGGCGGGGGCTCCGCCAGCAGCCTTGGTAAATTGTTGAGCCTTATCTAGCTCGGCGCCGACGGTCGTGCATACCCAGTCGACCAATATTTCTCCAAGACAAAGTACGTCGGCCATAATCTTTTAAAGCTCCAGATGAAAATCTATCTCTGATGAATATCAGTTTTGGGATTATAAGGTTGCGAGGCTCTATCCAACCGTCAATTGTCACCAGCCTTAAAGGATGTTAAATTTCTTTCGGTCTCATATTTGACCGCCTTAATATCTTGGCTTCCCCCATCATAAACGAGTATCCACAATGGCGGACTATAAATACGGCTCTAGTCTTTCAGAAACACTCTCGCGTGGCGAGTCCAGACCTAGGGTTACTCTGGATAAGCTCAAACCGACTGTCGAAAATCAATATATGACTCGCGAGGAGTTGCAGGCTCGGATCAATGCAATCGAGGCTCGCGAGCGCGCCGCCAAGCCTTCGTGCTTAAAATGCGGAGCAAAAAACGATGCCGACAGACTCGCTTGTTTTGCTTGCGGTGCTTATCGCTCGGATGTCTCGCAGACCGACAGTCTTTCCAAGATCGCCCTGGATGCCAGTCCCCTCTCGATCTATCTGTGGCGTCGGCTTGCAGCCAAGATTATCGACACCACTATCATTGCCGCGATTTTGCTCTGCCAATACCTTGGCTATCTTGCTCTGCACAAAGTCGTAGATGCAATCTCCATGCCATTTCTCACCTGTCTCTATGACTTTGTATCCTTTGGACTGATGGCCGCCTCGGTGCTTGCCTATCGTGCAGTCTTTGAGTCTTCGCTCTCGCAGGCCACGCCCGGCAAACTCATGCTTGGTTTGATGGTAAAGGACGAAGATGGGCAATTAGTATCGTTTGCCAAGTCTCTGCTCAAAGGAGCATTTGAACAATTGCCGGCGATCATTTTTGGCGTATCGGCGCTGGCGATTTTTATATCCAAGCCGGTGCATCTGCAATCTCTTGAACCTGTCTCGCTGGCAGTGCTGGCGCTAGTCGGCCTGTGCTGCGGCATTGCTTATCTATCGATGCAGATCCCGATCGGTCGCGAAAATAGATGGCGTACAGTTTTGGATACCCTTGCCGGGTGTCAAGTCGAGGTACGCTCTATTAAGTAGTTTAGTAGATCGCGGCTTTTAAAAAAATCAGTGTTTAAAAGAAATGCCGGGCGAGCGATTTACAGGTCATTGCCTGTATTTCGCTCGCCCGGACATTTAGAGGCTTATCGAGAGATTGCGATCAGGCCACGGCAGCGTCGTAGAGCTGTCGCGTCTGATCGGCGATCGAGGCCCAGCTGTACTTGGCCACGACCTTTTCGCGTGCGGCCTTTTGCAGCCGATCAGCGAGGGCCGGATCGTCAAGCACCTTAAGAATGCCCCAGGCGAGACTGTCGCTTTTGCCGGCAAAAGTGGTGATGCCGTCGACCTCGTGTTCGACGATATCCATCAAGCCGCCGGAATCGGAGGTGACGATCGGAGTGCCGGTGGCCATGCCCTCCAGGGCCACGATACCAAAGGGCTCGTAAAGGCTGGGCACGACCAGAACGTCGGCCATGAGATAGAGCCGGCGGAGGTCGTCGTCGTTTGCCCGACCAAAGAATCGCACCCGGTCGCTGATACCATTGGCGGTGGCGATGGCCGCGAGTTCGGCGCGGTAATAGCCTTCGCCGGCGAGGACAAAGGTTGCTTGCGGATGCCGCTCGAGGACTTCGCGTGCAGCATCGAGGAGGACTTGAACGCCCTTCTCGTGCACGAGCCGACCGACAAAGAGCATCATCGGACCGTCGAGTCCAAAGTCGGCCCGCAATCGATCGCGAACCATGGCTGTGTCGACATCGGTATCCACTGTGGAGAGCAGACGGTCGGGCTCGATGCCGTTGGGGATGATGGCGATTTTTTGGGCCGGAGCGCGAAAGTGATCGACGAGCTCGCTCAGCATGTGATTGCTGTTGACGATAACGCTTTTGGCTTCGTAAATCAGGCGCCATTCGACCTGGTCGATGTAGCGGCTGTCCTCGTTGTGGATGCCGTTGTTGCGACCGTATTCGGTGGCATGGATGGAGGCGACGACTGGGATACCCATGGACTTGAGCACCCAGGCGGCGTCGGCGACGAGCCAGTCATGCGCATGCACGACGTCAAAGGGCGCCTCGGCGTGCAGGGCGAGTGCGTACTGCAGGATGCCAAAATTGAGACGAGCAGCCCAGGTGATGAAGTTTGGCGTGCTCCAGTCGCGACCGAGCATGTCCGTCTGCGTCTTGACGCGATGCACATGCACGCCGTATTCGTCGATCTGGTGCTCGGGCAGGTCGGACAGCGCTGCGTTGTCGACAGCGTTGGAAGTAATGACATGAACCTCGAGCCCTTGCTCGACGAGTTCTTTGGAAACAGCACAGACGACGCGGGCGAGTCCACCGACGATGTGCGGCGGGTATTCCCAGGCCAGCATCAAAATACGTTTAGCTGCCAAATTTGCTCTCCGATTAAAAGTTTGCATTGGATCACGCACCGTGCGAAACCCTCATCACCTCAGACAAAAAGCCGCAATCGATCCCAGATCGCTGATCCAGGTGAAATGGCGGTGATAGATGCTTGCTTGTCTGGTCTTGGTACTGGGTTCTTTTGGACTTGATGAAATGAAGGTGATGATTTTTTGGTAGCAAGAATGCAGTGGTTCGTTCAACAAATGTTGGTCATATGTTGCGAGAATGGCGCCTCAATTGAGGTTACGAATCTTCAAGAGCTTAGTGCTAATTGCGTGAAGGAGATGAGAGAGGCATTTGTGAGCAAATGTGTTTGGCAGAGAGCAAAGAGCAGAGAGCATTTGTATTTATGGGTAATGGGGCATAGCAAAGAGCAGAGAGCATTTGTATTTATGAGTAATGGTGCATAGCAAAGAGCAGAGAGCATCTATATTTATGGGTAATGGTGCATACCAATGATCGCCGCCCCGGTGCTTCGCAAAGGGCGTCTCATCATTGGCATGCACCATTTAGACACATAAAACCTGTTTCTGATTTTTGTTATGCACAGCCCCTAAAATGCCATCTCTGATTTCTCGCGCTAGCAGCGCTAGGCCGTCAAATGCTCATGCTGCTTTGTAAATGCATCACATTATTGAGCAGTGAATTTCTCAATTATGTTGGCTCAGTAGATCAGCAAAAAATGTTGCCTTCTCTCTTGTGATGCCCTTTCAAATTGACCTAATAGGGCAGTCATAGGAGGGTGGGCAATGATAAGAATGACTGTGAGCAGGTGGGGCAAATTGTGTAGGCCGCCTTGCGTAGCACCAGCGGCCGGCAATTTGTCCCGCCTGCTCACCATCTCTGATTCACTTAAAAAATATTGCCTTCTCTCTGTCAATTTCAGCATCTCTGCGCGTAAGGCTCATTTGAATTGACCAGATAAGCCAGTCATAAAAGTGTGGGCAATGATAAGAATGACCGAGGGGAGGTGTGGCAGATTATCCTGCCGGGCATGCGATCTTCGATCTTTTTTTGCGCTTCCCTGTAATCCTTTGCGATTTCCCATCACTCTCAATGTACACATTGCAGCTTTGGCAATGCCTGAGCGGATGATGGCAAATTGTGTAAGCCGCCGTGAGTAGCACCAGCGGCCGGCAATTTGTCTCATCCGCTCTCATCACAAAAAAAAGACAATGTCATACCATATAAAGTAATAGAAAGAGGAAAAAAGAGAAGGGGCGCGCACGCCCCATTCTCCAAAACCCTGCAAAGCAGGATTTTATTGTCTTACTTCTTGCGCCCACGCCCCTTGCCGAGAGCTTCTTCGCGCAAGCCGAGTTCGCGGCGGCGGATCAGGCGATTGATCGCACGCTGTTCGACTTCGCGCCAGTTGCTGGCATGGAAGGTCTCGAAGCCGGTGTTCTGGGGAAGAGCGTCGCCGCTTTTGGCCAGGGAGGATTCGAGAGGCAGATAGACAAAGTTGGTCTCCTTGAGGCATACGCCGTCGGAGCGCACGCTGTTGCCGATGAAGGCCGAGTAGCGCGGATCGATGTTGTAGTCCTGGATCGCTTCGCGAACCAGTTCGTCCTTGCCCTCCTGCAGCGTGATGATGCGACCATCAAAGAGCTTGTCCAGACCGCCCTGGCGGATCTTGAACTGCTGCACCTCGTAGTCGCCGACCGTGACAGCGATCAGCAGAAACTGATCGTGCGCGCGGCTCAGCACCTGGTGGACATCGGCAAAGACCTTGGGACGGCGAAACACCGAAGCGCTGCCGACCCCCTTGAGGATGGAGCGGACATGCTCGACGTCTTCGGCATCGATGGTGAGATTGTGCATGCTCGAAAGCAGCTCGAAGCATTCGATCAGGGCTTCGGGAAAACGTTCGCGCTCAAAGCCACGATGCGGCATGGAGCCGTTGTAGACCTTGCGCAGGGTATCGCGGGCCTCGTCCTTGGGCACTCCCAGAAACTTCATCAGAGTGGCAAACTCTTCGAAAGCTTCGTCGAAGTAAGGCTGGCAGACCATGATGGTCCCGTCGATATCCAGAAACAGGGCAGCGAGTTTGCCGCCAGGAACGCGCAGCTGGCGCTGATCCAAGAGACTCACGGAATTTTGCAGGTTAGTCGCCATATGACTCCTATCGGGTTTTTATGGTTAATGGAGGCGCAAAGCCACCTCCGACACTGAAAACCGGGTATGTGCATCGCCAGACGCCAACCGATCGACTGCCGCACATCAGGACACTCTCCTAGAGTTGCTGCGAAAGCAAGATCTTGGGAAGAGAGAGATGCTGGCAAGCGGTTTGTTGGAGTTTGGGAGGGTTTCCGGAAAGATTTAAAGAGTGAAGATACTTCCTTCCTAAAAGAAAGAAGCGATCTGAGTAAATGCCTAGAAAGCTTGATAGACCTTTCATGAGCAAGTATTTAAAAGCTATATGGCCCACGGGGCATGTTTGAGGTTAGCTCAGCTATCGCAAGTCGAAAGATGCATTGCTGCCTGACAATCATGGTATCCTTGATGCCTGCCAGAGGATAGACCAATGAAACGTGCTTTCGAGCGGTGTCTCTCAATTTTTGTCGGCAGCTTTTTTGCAATCTCACCCGCTCTGGCCGCTGGGGTTGCTCCCCCTCCTGTCGCCCCAGCATCCACACCGTATCAGGGTGCACACAGCCAGACAGCTGCCAAAATGCCTCTCAAAGTCGAATGGTTTAGTAATCCAAGGGTCAAAAGTGATCATTGGCTGGATTTTTGCGCCTACCTGGCCAACAATCCCCACCTCATTCGCCGCGACTACCTTTCATGTTTTCTCGGCAAGGACAATCTCCAAAACTGGGCCAATTATGGCGGTCACACCAGTTGGCAAATCGATCCCGATCTAGCCTTCGAAATAGACGAGGCAGCCTCGCACAGGCAAGCGGTTTTTCGCATGCGCATGCGGCCTTCCTACAACCTCAAACGCTCAGATGTCCTCTCTGTTTGGGGCACCCCACACTCCCGCCATTTCAACCAGCAAGCCGAGCCCCAGGACCTCTACCACCTCCAAAACGGCTGCACCGTGGCTGTTACAGAGCCTCACAACACCTTTGCCGTTACCGAATTAGAGATACATACAAGTTTGCATGGCAATGCCTTTAGCGGCCCTTCTTTTGCCGAATGGGAAATGGCAAAACAGGTACGCATCGCCAGGGCCCGCATGCTTTTTCGCCAGGGACGGGTCGATCAAGGCATGGTGCTCCTGGACAGCCACATCGCTCAGTTTCCCGATGACCTTGGCGCCAAGCTAGCCAAAGCCCACATAATGTTTAAAATGCACGAAGTCAGCCAGTCCGCAGACCTGTATAAAGAGATTCGCAATAAGGCCAATATGTCCGGCAATTACACTGCCCGTGCCGAGGCAGAGACTGCCTTGGCGAGCATGGGTTTTCCGCTCTGATACTTTGCACTATTAAATGTGCTTGACAATGAATATACCTGTGGTCTAATTAGCTATGACTTACTAGTTTTCGGTTGAGTACTCCCACTGGTTTCACGGGTTACACAGACTTATGTCTATCGATAACACCACCGAGCAATTTAAGACCCAGGACGGATCGTCACAAAATGACCACGTCCAAAAAAAGGCGAGCGCCAATCTTTTTGATGCTGCTTATGATGTAGTCGCCTATGACATGGTGCTTAATGGCTCCTACAACAATATCTTCAACGGCACTACTGCTCAACGCAAAGATCAGGTAGACGACAAGGCCGATGGTCAAAAAGACGCCGCTAAAAACATGGACCTGGCCAATCTCCAGATGACCGATGCCTTCATGACCCAAAAAGAGTTGGGTCAGAGACAGTTTGGTGATGGAGCAGCCCAAGACGAGGAGCGCAAGCTGGCCCAGTCTGCCGAGCATCAGCACGCCAATAGCAAGGAGCCTGGCGAGATTTCCTTCGATGACATCTACGCTAGCACCGTCAAGGTCAAGGCTGATCAGAGCTTCGACAATATGGTCAACAACCCGCACAGGTTCCAAGACAATCACTATCGGGCCGCCTGAGGAGCATATCTTAGGCTCTGGCTTACAAAAGCTCGACGATCTTTTTTAGATGATCGCATCGATATTGCTTGCACATCAATGGCTTGATGTCGTGCACGCTACAAAGCATGTTTTGGTCTAAAAAACGACAGGGAAACCTGCCCTCGCTGTCGATCTTGACACGCAAGGCAGGAAAGTTTTTTGGGTTTTGCCAGCAGGATTTGTCCGGAAATAGTTTTTTGCCCTCTTTGTATTCGATGAAAACTTCGTCAAATGAATACTTGCGGCCATATCTCGCCTTGAGGCGCATCAAGAAAGCCTCGGTATCCTTGACCGGTCCCATGATAAAGTCGCGATGCATCAGCATGCAGCAACCCGAGGCCTGGCCAGCATTGCCATAACAATTTTTGAGGCAAGTGTAGAGCGTCACCTGATCGATGGCTTCGGTTTTATCCGGTATGTGCAAATCGGCAGGTGTATCGCCATTCTCGGTCATTGTACAAATCTCCGCTGATTGGAATGCATCCTCGTTATTGAAGATACCCAATCCACGCAGTCTTCAGGCACGCTCGACAGGCCTACCGTCAAGCACAGTCGCAACCTGTGCTCCGCTATCTCCGGTGACAAAGGCTTGGACATCAGGGCACTGATCGCTCGTCCAGCAAAGGATTTGACCCCCTGTGAATTGGTCTGCGGCAGGAGCAGAGCCAGATGCTCGCCTTGATAGTGCGCTAGTATGTCCGCTTTGCGCTTGGTCGTGATCAATCTTTCGATCAACTCTCTACGTGCATTATTGGGTAGGATTATTTCTTGCTGTGGAGCATCTGCAGGCGGCAAGAGTCTGGCTCTGACAAAGACAAGACTATAGGGGCTCTGAAAGCATTCATATCGATAGCTCTCTTGCTCCACAAAATATAAAAAGGCCAAATAGCTCATCACGCCTGGCTCGCTATAGATATGCGCGCGGGTGAATGACTCGAAGGCCGCTTGATCAAAGGCACTGCCTTGACTGCCTGGTGACTGTCCCGCAATATCTGCCTTTATTGGTGTCGAATGCGGGAGAGCAGGCTCGTTCGGTAAGAGGAAGGATGCCATCGCCGATGGTGTCGGCGCCGCTGGTGGCCTTTCGCTTTGTCTTTCCGATCTTTGCGCCTCGGAGAGAAGGCCTTGCGGAGCTTGAGGTGCTTCACCAAGCGCCTGGATCAAACCGCCTTGTTTCCAGGCAAATACGACTGGCACCCACTGCATGCGTGATACGGGCAGTTCTTGCTTTGCTACGGCAATAGTGTTTTTCGATCCAGTCTTGTTCAGGATTTCCCACAGTCTACGCGAGATATCTAGATCAAAATTGCAATGCATCCTCAATTCGTCGAGGACTTCTTTTGTCATTTGCTCCGGCGCTTCGGCCGTCTTTTTGAGGATGGTATTTTCGCCGATACGATCCGATTGTAATTGGCTCAAACAGTCCTTGTAGCCCACAGCAATCATAAGCAGCGACTCCAGTCGCTTGTGTATTGTTTTGAGCACATTGACTTGCTCGGGAAAGAAGGCAAAACTACCCTCCGACCATGTCGCCAATTCGATCAAGGCTTCTTCACCAGCGACCTCTCCATGCGGCGATTTTAGTTCACCGTCAAATGGCTGTCCTGCCACCAAATATAGTGTGGCTGACTGATCGCCCCGATTGCAGACCAGACGGCCTGTCATCTTGCCTGATACGACAGATTGCAATAAGGCCTCGATGGGCAGTCTGGTCAGATCGCCTTCAAAGACGCCCTGACCCGGTTTTGTCAATTTGCTGCGCATCTGAAATGACCCGGTGGCCACATCTCTATTTGGCGCAGGCTGCACTGGATTGGCGCCACTCTCGTCGTTGTTGCGATTGTAGCCATACCTGAACGAAGGCCTTGCCTCCGCCTTTGGCTGAGCTGTCACATCGCTCTGCCCACCATTTTTTATGCTTTCATCTATTGCATTTTTCACCTGGTCCACATCATCCAATTGATGTATCCACTCCAGACGCGCGGCAGGTCCGCCTCCGCGATAGAGATACCAGGTGGGCGTCGGCTCTCCGGCGCGTCTACCGACAACTGTTTGCACGCGAAAATAATCCTGATCAACGCGAAAAGGTAGTTCGAAAATTTCGCCCTTGCCAGTGTGAGCAAGCGAAACCAGGGTATCCAGATCGTCACGCTCCGGAATGCGCGGCAAGGCGGCAAGCACCCGGCGCTTTTCGCTCGGAAATCCAGTCTGCTCAGTCGACAAGCAAGGCCCTCACGCTCTCGCGAAAAACCTCAGTATGCCGATCTATGTCCTGTTCGCAAGCTGAAGGCGCTATCAGAGCCATATTATGAAATGGGGTCATCAAAATGCCACGATTGAGGGCCGCTAGATGCATATAGCGATCTAGATCATAATCGGCAGCACCAGCAGCTTCCGAACCATTTTTAGGTGCGGTGGGTCTAAACCAATATTCGGCCCGACAACCCAACTGCTTGACGATCCAGGGCAATTGGTATTCGGCTATGACTTGCTCCACACCTTGAGTAAAGCGCTCAGCCAGGGGGATTGTCTTATCAAAAGCTTGTTGAGTGAGCACCGACTCCAGCGTTGCCTTTATCGCTGCCAAAGACAGTGTATTGCCTGCCAGGGTACCGCCGATGCCGCCAGTGTCGCACTCATCTACTTTGATCGCTGCCTTGATCTTGTCGGCCACTTGTGCTGTAAATCCGTAGGCCGATGCTGGTATGCCCGAAGCGATTGGTTTGCCGATAGTGACAAAGTCAGGCTCCAGACCATGCGCCGCGGTGTAGCCACCAGGGCCGGTGCAGATCGTATGCGTCTCGTCGATCACTAGATAGGTGCCCGTCTCTCTCGTCAGGCGACGGAGCGCCTCATGAAAGCCGGGATCAGGATGGATGATGCCTATATTGGTCATCACCGGCTCGGCCAATACGCAAGCTACTTGCTTGTCGGCGAGAGCTTTTTGCAGGGCGTCGATATCGTTAAACTCGACCACTCTCGTGGTCAGGGCCGGATCGACAGGCGCGCCTATATTGCCGCTGCGCGCCACTACCTTGCCATCCTTGAGAGTAGCAAACGATTCGTCGACAGAGCCGTGGTAACACCAATTAAAGACCAGGACATAAGGACGGCCACTGATCTGTCTGGCCAGTCTGATGACAAAGCGATTGGCATCGGTCGCGGTCAAGGCAGTCTGCCAGAATGGCAGACCAAAGCGCTTTTGCAATTGCTCGCCAACATCGATAGCGTCTTGCGAGGGCAGCATAAAAGTGGTGCCTTTGTGCAAACGATCGACAATGGCTGCGATCGAGGCCTCGGGGGCGTGGCCTGTCATAGCGCCAGTATCGCCCAGACAAAAATCGATGTAGCGATGCCCGTCGACATCCTCAAAATGGGATCCCTTGCCTTCTTTGACAAAGAGCGGATAAGGCGATGCCCATTTGACCATCCAGTTCATCGGCACTCCGCCGAGCATGGTCTGTCTGGCCTTTTCAAACAATTCTTTGGACTTGGGATGATGCTTTTCGAAAGCCGTGATTTCGTCTTGCAGCTTTTTTTGCAAAAGGCCGCGGTCTATCTGTTTTTTGCTCATAAGTCTCTAGTTTTTGCGTGGAGGCATGATGGACAGTTTTTTGAGATTGCATCCCGCAGCAGCGTCCATGACCACTACCACATTTTTTTGCAAGGCATCTTCGTCACTGTTGAGGATAAGAGGCAGATCCTGCACTCCAGTTTTGTTTTGCTCGGCCTTGATCGCATTCATGATGGCAAGCGTGTCGCTTTGAACGGGTTGGTTGTTGATCTTGATTTCGCCGGTTTTACTCACGTCAACGTTGAGCTTGGGCTCGTCCTTGGGCTTTTCTTGTTGTTGATTGGGACCGGATTGAGGTGGGTCGACCTTTAGTACTGCCTGGTTTACCAGGGGCGCGATGAGGATCATGATTACCAGCAAGACGAGAAAAACGTCCGTAAGCGGTGTGACGTTGATTTCGGTGAAGGACTCACCGGCTCTGCCGCCGATTGCCATGATACTTAACCCTCTTGTTTGTACAGAATGGGTATTGTATCGCGTCCTCCGCCCATTTACCGGGGTACAAGCCCGTGCTTTACAGCAAGGTTTGATTTTTAGGCTCGTGCTAGCTGCGAAAGGTCGCGCTAGATTGGCGCTACATAGATTTAAGGTACTGTATTGAGTTTATAGCTATGTTCTTACGATCTCTAAACTTTAAAGCAGTGTTTATACCTTGCTCTTGGCAAGTGTGTCTATATAGTCTCTTGGGGTCCTTCCTTTTTCACACAATCACAGAGAACGTGCCACCCTCTGTGCCAATAATGAGTGAGACAAAATTGGGCGAATAATTTAGTGTAAATCGCCCAGGTCTATATTGCAATGAAGAAGCGGCTGTTTTCATCTTCTTCGTTGTAGAGCGGGGTGCGATATGGAAAGCAAAGAACGTCAGGCGTAT
>JAFKGK010000004.1 GCA_017307165.1 Candidatus Melainabacteria bacterium | reverse complement strand
GCAAATCCGATAAAAAGAGTCGCGCAACAGCTGCGTGGCAGCCGTCCTGCGAGTCAGCTCGATCACCGCCGTCTGAAACTCGATCTGAGTCTTGGCGTCGATATTTGGATTTTGCAGATTGACCTCTGCAATCAGCTTTGCCACCGCAGTCATTGCTGTATCGGGCGATGGCTCGGCACAAAAGCCAGTGCCACCATCAGCCTTGCGCACCATGATTATCGCCCGAGCAGACGAGTCTGTCGTGATGATCTGGGGCGTTGCTGACGAGAGGCTGTGTACTGAAACAGACGGCGTCACCGCGCATCCGCCCAATGCAATAAGGCCGGCAAAGGCGATTGCCAGCATAAATGCTTTGCGCATTTTTTTATTCCTTTTTCTGTGTCTTTCTTTGATGTGGCTCAGCAGCGCTGTGCCATTTCCTCCGGTGTCCAGAGAGACGCCTCGACGACCTGGCCATCGAGAGTCTTGAGGGCCGTAAAGTAGCACGGTCCGTCAGACCAGGCAGTGTGCTGGAGGTACTCGACATAGACGGAGCCGTCGGGCAGGTCAAAGCGATTGAGTTTTTCGACCTCCTGGCCAAACATGCCGGTCAGAGAGTCGATGCCGCAGATCTTGGTCTGAGAGACCTCTGCGTTTCGTTCAAACGATTCTTCTGAGCCGTCGGGGTAGATTCTCACGCCTCGCTCCAAAACGCTCACAGGAGCGCTTACGAGTGCCTGTGCGCGAGCGTGCATTCCAATGTACTGGTCCATCTTCATAGTGGATTACCCTTTGCCTGATTTGCGATTGCATTTGCTGATTCTGTTTTGGTTCGCTTGCAGCTTATTGGCTTATTTCATCTTGATCTCCTTTCTCCCAGCGTCTTTCTATCCATTGATTTGGAGAGAGCGTAGCGCTGGCGAAATGCCTCAGATAGACTCAAGGCATTTCGTTAGCGCTACTGATGCTTGAGGGAGAGAAATGCTTTCCCTCCCTCTAATCCAATGTGATTTATGCGCTTTGTCTGATGCCGGCAGTCGTCAAAAACTGCCTCAGGCGCATAGACGTGTCAGGCAAAGATGCGATGGTAAACACCGCCGAAAAACCAGATAGCATCATTGCTGATTCTGATTCGCGCAACTGAGCGCATTCAGTCTCAAACATCTGTTGCTGGCTCTCATTGAGTGAGATAAATTCTGGGATTTCTCTCAACTGAGCAAATACAGCTTGTCGTCCTGCGGTGGGCTGCGGTGCAAACGTGCCTCCGATGTCGGGCATCGTGGGGATATTTGGCATGCCGGGGATCTTAGGTAGATCAAACCCAGGCAAATGAGGATTGTGGGGAGAAAATGGCGCAGGGCCAAAACCGGCCATATGATGATTTGGCTGGTTGGAGCGAAAGATGTCCGGGAGCCCATCATTAAATGATGGCGCAGTCATTGGAGTGGAGAGATCTTTAAATCTGCCGATGCTGCCTTCAGGCTCTGCATAACAAAGGTGTGACATTTCCTTTTTACACGTCTCCGAAATGGCATGGCACAGATCCCAGGCCTTTTCGCTTGACTGGATGTGCGCGCGGACCCAATCTTTGCCGTTGATATTTCCTAATAGGGAATAATCCCTGCTCGGAAATTTGCGGAAAAGATAGCCACGCTTTCTGACGATATGCAGGAGCGCTTTGGGCAATTCGATGAGGATTGCCTGTTTATTCTGATTAGTTGTCATGATTGTGCCTTTTTGTCCGCGATGGCTAATAAGGAGCAGCGTGAAACGTATGAAACGAATAGATAGGAGCAACCTAGCCTTGGTAGGTGCCTATTTGCAATGGTTTTGGGTATTTTGATGATTAGCTCTGTCTCAAACTGACTTGTCGGCTAGTCAAGTCCTCGCGTGAACGAGGGCATTATTTGGTTGCAATTGGAAATGCTTTTTAGTGTTTCGCAATACTTGGTTTTACGGGGATGCCTGAAAGCGGAGTTTTACACTCCGAATGTGACTTTTTTGCCACAAAATAATGGGTGTATTTGAGTCGATGTTAATGTTGAACTTAGCGCAACGCTTGTGTTAAGCGTGTTTGCGTGATTAGCGCTACATTTAAATCTAAAGAAAAATCCAAGACCGCATAATTTTGTCCTTTTGGTTATTAGGCCTGCGTAACAGTAATACGAGCATCCCAGGCGGATTTTGTGATGTTGATCTGACTGAAAGGGTCTTTTTATTTTCAAATCGAAATTATTTGTCAAAACAATGGTGACAGTGCCTGTAATGCATTGATGGGCTTTGGATCAGGGATTGTTGAGCTGCTCGCGCTAGGTTTTGCTCAACATTTGGAATTGGTATTTGTTTCCTGAGACCGGCATCGCGGAAAGAATTGATGGGCAAGTTGACGCTGGATAGCGGGCTGTCAAGCGGCTGCGTCCTTAATAACGTTTGGTTTGGTTGGGAGATTGCAGGATGAAAGTGAGCGGTCCGACAAAAGGTCGCGCAACTGGTCTTGAGTCAACAACGCTGGTTCTGGTCATATGGCATCGATCGAAGACATGACCGAAGAGTATTTTCGTTCGCAGTTTGAGACTAACTTTTTTGGTTTGCTCCACGTGACGCGGGCGGCACTGCCGGTGATGCGCAAGCAACGTAGTGGGCATATCATCCAAGTCTCGTCGATCGGTGGCCGCATCGGTACTCCGGGGCTCGGTGCCTATCAGGTGTCTAAATGGGCTGTCGGTGGTATGTCCGAAGTACTCGCTCGCGAAGTCAAACACCTCGGCATCAAGCTGACCGTGCTGGAGCCGGGTGGCATGGCGACGGAGTTTGCGTCAAAGTCGGCGACGTTTGGTGATATTGGTGATGACTATCAGGCCTCGGTCGGCATGATGGTCAACCTGATGAGCAAGATGGGCGAAGACTTGATGGTGGGCGATCCGGCAAAGGTCGCGCAACTGGTCATGAAGGTAGCCGACATGGACGAGCCGCCGCTGCATCTGTTGGCGGATAGTGATGCGTTTTTTTGTCGGTCAGGAGCAGACGCCATATCTGGAGGATTTTTTTCAACTATCCTAGGAGCTTGCTTTCTTGCAATATCTGGGGATCAGGCAAATTATTTTGGTTGACAATGAAGAAGTTGGGGAAGATTTTCGGATTTGGAGTTAACTGACAATACGGAGGTGTCATACAACAAATACCTGGTGGATAATGCGAATGAGCTAAAAAATCTTGCTGCCGGTATGGACACCGTGATCAAGCTTGCGCCTGCCATTGGCGATGGGAATTGCTTAGTCATGGGCTATAATTGGAATTAGATGGCAACAACGAGGATAGTATGCTGCAAGGTTGTTTAATAAAATGGTTGATGATGCTACCTTTCCTCCCGATTGCCACGGCCGTCTTTACCCCTTTTATAAGAAGGGTCAGCACCAAAGATTTAAAAGCTTGCATCCTATATTCCGCTCTGATCCAGGTAATCGCCATTACATGCTACTGTTTGGTATTTATTGCCATTCCATGGATATTGTTTCCTAGCCCGCTCAGACCATCATTGAGCGAGGTCTATTTTGCAATATTTATAGCAAGTCTGATAGTTGGTCCTGCTTTTTCTACGATGGTGGCAAGATCTTTATTGAGCATAAAAAATACAAAAGATCTCAAACAGATTTTCATTGGAAATTTGTGGGTATTCGGAACTCTGTGGGTGATCTTACGATTGCTAACATTTTAAGGGCAAGAGTTGATAGGTACTCAAATTCTAAGCAGTTGGTGGTTTTGAGTTTTCCTGATATTGTTGTCAATAACAGGAATTTTTTTCACCTCCCTTCCCATACTTCACATACTTTAAGTGCAATGCAAAATTTTTAAGTCCTGCAACCCATCCTGGAACAGGAAAGTGAAAATAGAGGGGGAAAGGCATTCGTTTATTTTGAACAAAATCAAAAAGAGTAAAAAGCGGTTGGTGCCCCTGCTGAGGTAAATAATATGACGACTATTGCGAAATCGCACGATCCGGGCCAGGCTAATCCGTTTCTCGTGGCAAATTTTGCTCCTGTTACCGAAGAGCACGTCATTTCTAATTTGCAGGTCACCGGCGCTATCCCAGAAGAGCTGGAAGGACGGTTCGTGCGCATCGGACCCAATCCCTCCTCGAAGCAAAACCCCAGGCATTTTCACTGGTTTCTGGGCACGGGTATGGTGCACGGTGTGCGTTTAAAGGAAGGCAGGGCTGAATGGTATCGCAACAGCTATGTGCTGACTGACAATGCTGCTCGTGATTTGAAGAGGCCTCAACTGCCCTATCCGCGTAAAACACATGGAGGTAGCGTCAACACCAATGTACTCAACATAGGCGGCGATTTGTACGCTTTGGTAGAGGCCGGTGCCCTACCTATGAAGCTTGACGGTAATCTTCAGACAACGGCTTACAGTGATTTTTCTGGGACGTTAAAAGGGGCTTTCAGCGCTCATCCGCGCAGAGACCCAGTAACGGGGGAGCTGCATGTACTGGCCTACGAACCAAGTAAAAAGTACATCGAATATTTGGTGGTAAATACCTCCGGTCTCTCGCGGACAGTTTCCAAAATATCTGCTCCTCATCAGCCTATGATCCACGATACTGCCATAACTCCATCATTCGTTATTGTGCTCGATCTGCCCATGACTTTTAATCTGGTATCGGCTATGACTGGCAAATTTCCATACGTATGGAATCCAAAAATGCAGCCCCGCATCGGGCTTTTGCCGCGCAGCGGAGATGCTGACGCGATTATTTGGTTTGAAGCGCCACTCTGTTATGTCTATCACATCATGAATGCTTTTGAAGATGCCGGCAAGGTCGTAGTTGATGTGGTAAAGAATGCCAATTATTTTGACGCTGATGTCATAAAGCGCGGAGTCAAACCACCGATATTTGTACGCTGGGTGCTGGATTTGCAGACCGGTAAACTTGCCGAGACACAGCTCTCGGACAGGTCGGTTGAATTTCCTCGCTTAAATGACAGCAGGGTTGGCCAGAGCTATCGCTTTGGATATACGGCGCAATTCACAACTGACTTGCAGTTTGGTTTTGCCTGTAAGCACGATCTGCAAACCGGCGAAACGCTGGAGCACAGCTACGGTCCTGGGCGCGCTACGATGGAGCCGGTCTTTGTGCCAAAGTCGACTGCCGGGGCGGAAGATGAAGGCTGGCTGCTATCCTATGTCTACGATCAAAACACAAACACAAGCGACGTGGTCATTTTGGACGCCCAGGATTTTGAGGGTACGCCGGTCGCCACTATTCATTTGCCCGTCCGCGTGCCTTATGGTTTTCACGGTAACTGGGTGGCCGATTGTGATTTGCGGTTTTGATAGAAAATATGTGGCTTGTTGACTGTGGCGCTGAGGGGAATCTACGTATTGTGATCAAGTGTACGCACTCATATACTGCAATTTAGCGGTTGTTGAGGTAGTGCCCTATGGCTGAGCGCGACAAGTTTGATTTGGGCGACAAGCCCTCCGATTGCGAAAAAATAGAGCCTGCCGTGAATGCATTTTTGAAAGAATTGAACGACAATCCGAAAAAGGTTGATAAGCCTGGATATTCGGAGTGGATATCAGCCGATACGGACAAGACCGGAAACCTGGTAAACACACTTAAAGAGCTTAGCAGCAGTCATATTTTGGACTCCAACCTATTTAAAAATGCAGGGCAAACTGCTTTAGAGCTATACAAAGAAAAGCACTACCTTAAAAAATTTGACAAAGAGCCTCCGGCCAAACCTGATTCCGGTCTCAGTCATTCGACGGACGTGCCGTCTCAATTTCCTGGAGCGACTGCATTGCTGCAGCAAAGCCACGGGATTGCTAATGTCCTTGAACTGAAGGAAGGCGATCGTACTGAGACTATGCGTCTAAATCAAGAAGACCCTAACCCTACGCCTATACTTGATACTGTGTCCTACGAATGCAAGAGTAATTCTGTCACTGTCTCAACCGGTTTCTTCCAGGACGGTCAACAAAAGCTTATTTCGATTGGTTTGCCTCGCTTGGGGATAGAGATTATTAACCCTGACGATAAGAGTAACTCGAGAGTGGTTCGACCCAATCCGTGATGATTCATCAGATCCTATTCCTTTGATATTCTATGAAATTCGATATTTTGAGGATATTTGAAGCCTTCGGAATTCCAGCGATCATACTCATTGCCTCCAGTTACCATCAACTCTCCATTCACAATGGCTGTATTATTCGGCACAGTGAAGGAGTCAGGAGTAATGAAGTATCTCCGCGGCTCAAATAATTGACCTATATTTTCGATTGTATTGTTCGACACCGAGACTTTTAAAAGATCAGAGAAGGCTGGTTCTATTATGCTTTTCCCGTAACCTCCAACTATATATACGTTTTTTTCGTTATCTAGACATAATGATATGCCTTTCCTGGTGGCAATTTTTATTGGAAGCAGTTTAGATTCGTTCGAATCAAGATCTAATAACTCCGCGAATGTAAAATCCTTACTTGTAGAATCCTCACCGCCCAATATAAGGACTTCTCGATCGGAAAGCATTATCGAGGCACCACCTACTCGACCTTGTTTCAACGTGTACAGTTTGATAATTTGCTTCGCGTTAGCATCATATAACGCTGCAGAATTGCTTTTCCAAGAATACTTTTCATGGGCAGTTAGATCTGAATAACCATTGCTAATTAGAAAATGGCCAGAGCCTACGTGCAATATAATGCACATAGTAAGTTGTTCCTTTTTATGCTGAGGGTTGTCACGATATGCTCCGCAGAAAGTTAAAACTTCTTTCCACGCTGGTCCAAGACGAAGCCTATCCATTTCTGTCAATAAGGCTGGCTGATTGTCGCAATTAACAAGATTGTTTTCCCAAGAAAATTTGCTCTTGGCCCAATTTTGAAGTTTGCTTCTCGGATCAAGCGTCATTGTCGGTACGGTAAACGGCCGCTGCAAACCTAAACTCAAATTGACCAAGCGTTTTCTAATTTCTGGAGAGTAGAAGACAATTTTTCCGTTCTGTAAAATGGCATAATTGCTATTTGATGATATTTTACTGATTTTTCGATATAGTTTGGCGATATTAATATTATTAGGTGTCATAGCGTGGCCGGTGTGATCACCGCAGGCAGAGGATATAAAATTGGTGATTAGCCAAGTAGGTATTAACTTAGAAAGAGTTTTTTTCATTTGTCTTCTTGGTTGAGCGTCTGCTTTTGCTTATCTGGAGGTTTGGATTTTCTGATTTTAAAGTCCGCGCTCCAGGGCAATTACTCTGCGCCAACACTTGGGCAATTGATGTCTTGGGACGAATGCCGTATGTGACTGTGGTTGCTGTCGTTGTCTGACATATCCTGCAATTTCGCCCAGATCTGTGCATGCGTGGGCATGTCGGCTATTAGAGCGGCAAACAGGTTCTCTGGTCTATCATGCCGGCGCCAGCAATGAGCGATATCTAGCAAATCGAAAATTCGATATTCATGATCAAAAAAGCTTGCGCCGATGTTAGCTTCTGATTCCATCGCCCTTTTGATTTGCCTTGTTACTCTTGCCAGATTGCCGCAGGCGGCAGAGGCCTTTGCATAAAGAATCAGTTGATCCCAGTCTTGGTGTCTTGGAAAGCGAAAGCCGTTTTTGCATGATTGTTGTGCCGACTTAAACTCGTTGATTTCTTGGTACATGGACGCGAGCCAAAAGTGCGGGTAGCCGTGGTCAAAATCAAATTGCAGATGCACTAACTCTTCCAAGGCCATGATAGCGCAGACTAGATCGCCGCTATCATGGGCGCGATGAGCTTTGGAAAATAAATCCAGAAGATTCTGGCCTTTCATCGAACCCGCAGTTCCATCGTTTGCCTTTGAGATTTCACCATTACCAATCGCTTTCCTCCAGATGGGCGCGTTCAATCTTGCCAGCTGTGTCAAGCATACACCGCTAAGCTAATTAGCGCATGGCTAACGAACGCTAGACCTTTCTTCAGTTGCTAAAATATAAGCGTCCAATAGCGGCACACGAAGGAAGCTCTTTGCCAATAGATAGGAGGCTGTAATATTGAAAACGAGTTTGACTTCAAAGCAAACCAAATTTGTTATGGTGCCTTTGTTGTATCTGGCGGTATTTAGCATTTTTCGTCAAATAACGATTCCTTCAAATCCGGCAGTTATATTATTTGATTTCGTCTTTGCTATATGCATTTTTCTTTTTTGCATTTTGACCAAAGATATAAAAATGTTTCGCCGTCTCGTGGGCGAGTCCACTTTTGATATAAGAGACGTAAAGTGTACACTTTGGATGTCGATGTTTATAATCTTTGTTTTTGTAGCCGCAGGTTTAAATAGATATTTTTCTGGTGAGCCGCCCTGCTACAGTTTCTTGCAACGGTTGGCATTATGAGTTATTAGTCCGTTCACGGAGGAACTCGTATGTCGATCATTTCTAATGGGCTCGCTCAGAGGAATAATTGCAGATGGTTGGCTCTTAGTTATAAGTATCATTTATTGGCTGGGTGTTCATGAACTTGCCACTTCTGATTTGGGGGCTTTAGTTGCCTTTGCGGCTATCAGCGGATATTGTTATCTCAAATTTGCCAATTTAGGTTGGTGCTTTTTGCTTCATGCCTTATGGAATTCTATTGTGATTTTAAGATTTTAATTGAAGTGGAGAGGTGAATTAGATCTCCCTTTGAGAGGGGCAATTTAATTGTTGTTTGATAAGCGTACTCAAAATGAAAATTTTGCGGCAGTCCTGGAGGAAATGTATCGATTGCAAAGGGACAATCGAGATCATTTAAAATTGCATGCCACCTCCAGATGAGCACATCCAATCTTTGGCTTTTCAATTAGCAAACGCTGACCTATTATGATTTGAGTAGGATCTGCGCGAGGGCCACAAGCCTTATGAAGACTGCATTAATGAGACCCCCAAAGCATTGGCAGATCGAGAGCGATCAGCAGGAGCTTTTTGAGTGCGGTTTAGACGCTGCGACTCGTTATCGAGACCAGGCGGTGCTTATTATTGCCTCTAGCCAGGCAGCGTCCTGCAATTATCTCCAGTGCAAGCAGTCGATAGATGGCAATGATTGGTATGGAAAGCGTATGCGTTTTTCTTGTCAGATCAAGACCGAGGGCGTAGAGGCTCATGCGACGCTTGCCGTATCTATCAAATCGCCTGCGGGGCACATGGTCGTATACGACCCGATGATGGATCGCTCATTGCGCGGCGACAATCATTGGACAGAGGTCTCGGTTGTCGTCGATGTGCCGGACGATGGCCGGTGGATCGTATATGGTCCATGTCTGTGGGGGGCAGGCAAGATGTGGGTCGCTGATTTTAAGGTGGAGCAGGTTTCACGAGATATACCGCGGACCGATGACCATGGCAGCACTCTGATGCTAGAGCCAGGACCGCTCAATCTGCGCTTTGCCGATGTGTCGGCCGGGCAAGCAGATCCAGTGGCTTTGGATGTTTTGCCTGGCTGGCGTTGGCCTCGGGGTAATGCGTGTGTTGGGCTTAAAGTGTTGAAGGGACAGTTTAGAGGCGAAAATGTTGCCGTTCTGTCAGCAGAGCCAGCTCAGAGCCCTCTGGAGTCAAATGTCGCTGAAGGGGATGATGACACGGTGTTTCTCTGTCAAACGTTTAGCGCAAAGCCATATAGAGGGCGCAGGTTGCGTTTTGCCTCATATATCAAAGCTGAGGATGTGCAAGGAGAGGTTGCGATGGTGTTGATGGTCAATGGCGTCAATTACGCCAGACTGGCTCTGTCGCGGATGAGTCTCGATTTGATAGATGGCTGTAGTGATTGGGCGAAGTATGCGCAGGTTGTGGATGTTTCCGAATTTGCGTACAGCGTGAGCATCTGGCTGCAGATGACGGGGCGCGGCAAAGCGCATTTTGCGCAGGTCGAGGTCGCGCCCGTCAGCTTCGATGTGCCGACTACTGACGGCAATCATCATCCTCGCAATCTCAGTTTTAGCGAGTGAGAGTGGGTGGTTTAAAAGTTAGCGACAATATCGGTGAAACACCGTTTTAAACTGCCGCTTTTTTATTGGACACGTGGTTTGTAAGAATTTGGCGCAAATACGGCTGATATCCCAGTCCTTCTTTTTTTGCCAATTCTTTTAAGTCTTTTATCAATTTTTTTTGTAAACGCACTGAGACAAGTTGCAGGCCTAAGGCGTCGTCTATATCGAGTTCTAGCTCAGCAGGTGCAACTTTAACGTGCTCGGCTGATCGACCCAGTTCACCAGTTTCCCATTTATTGGCTTCTGCTTTTTTGCTCATGGTGACGCCCTCTTTGGTGCTCTCTTGTAAATCTCGATTTCGGTTTCGTTTGGATGATAGGCTGTTTTTATGTCAAAGGTTTGGGCTTCCGAGAAATAAATAAAACATATCTTGATTAGTATTCCGGCGTCATCTTCGGAGATGAACCAAAGAGTATGGTACGCGGATCTAATATTTGAGTTTCTACTACCGTAAGATTAGTCTAGCAGTCTGTTTTGAAGGGACTTTTGATGTTTGATCTACAACCAGTATTGACGGGCAAATTGCTCAAGCTCCGGCCCATGCAGCCAGACGATTTTGCCCCTCTTTTTGCTGCTGCTAGTGACCCTGAGATCTGGGCTCAGCATCCAAGCTCTGATCGCTGGAAGCAAGAAGTGTTTAAAGGGTACTTTGACAGCGGATTGGCGTCAGGCGGTGCCCTGGTGATTTTAGACGCTCAGACGGGCGAGATCATTGGCTCATCGAGATTTTATGGCTTTGACGAGTCTGCCAGCGAAATCGAAATAGGCTGGACTTTTTTGGCCACCCGATACTGGGGCGGACTATACAATCGCGAGTTAAAATATCTAATGCTCGGTCATGCCTTCAAGTACGTCGACCATGTCCTCTTTTACGTCGGTCCGCACAACAAGCGCTCCCGCAGAGCTGTCGAAAAACTCGGCGCTGTATTGATCGGAGAGCGTGAGAGATTTGGCGGCAAGCATGTTGTTTATCGGCTGAGCAAGCGTGCTCTCACCCCATAAGCTTTTTGATTTTTGCCACATCCTCATCCGTCGCCGGACTGTACACGAGCATTTTTAAATCGGGCCTGCCATCCACCATAAAGGACGATAGCTCCATCGTGATCATGCCGGCTTCTGGATGCATTAGCTGCTTGGTGGCCTCGCCCAACTGCATCACCTCGTTATCATTCCAATAATCTCTAAACTCTGCGCTTTTTTCGCATAGCTCATCCACGAGTGACTGCACCGCATCCGTTGCACCACTCCTCACCATTTCCCCTCTAAAAATGGCCACCAGACTACGCGCCACTTTTTCCCAGGAGACAAAATGCGACTGGCGATTTTGCTCGAGAAACAACAACTTTAATATATTGCGCTGCTCTGGCTCGATCTTGCTGTAATCGGCTAGGACGGCAGTGGCTGCCTTGTTCCAGCCGACTATATCCCAGCGGGCAGTGCTCACAAACGCCGGGCTGTGCGCAAATCCATCCAGGACCCCTTGCAATCGCGGGCTGATGCCGTCCCCTCTCTTGTACTGCACGTCCGGGGAGCGTCCCAGCGCAAGCAGGTACATGTGTTCGCGTTCTGCCGGGGTTAGCAGCAAGGCCTCCGACAGCCGGTCTAGCACAGCTGCTGACGGTGCGCCTCCCCGCCCCTGCTCCAACCACGTATACCAAGTAGTGCTCATATTGGCGCGCATGGCTACTTCTTCGCGGCGCAGACCAGCCGTCCTCCGCCTGGTCGTAGGGAGCCCCAGCGCTTGCGGATCCAGCTTAGTGCGCCTGTCTTTGAGATATTTGCCTAGAGTGTTGCCTTCGACCATTTTGGATGCCTGTTAAGTCTTACACCGGTATAATGCCACTGCTTTTATTGCGGCAAGCAATGGCTCACAATCTTTATTGTCGCAAATGGGAGGTTTTATGCGCATTTTTGTCACAGGTGCAACAGGATTTATCGGAGCGCGGGTAGTCGATCATCTAGTCGCCGGTGGGCACAGTGTTTTGGGGCTGACTAGATCGGATGCCGGAGCGCGGCGGCTAGAGGCCGCTGGCGCGGATGCGCTCAGGGGCGACATCTATGATGTGGCGTCGGTCGTTGCCGGAGCTCGGGAGGCCGATGCTGTCGTGCATCTGGCTTTTGATCATGATTTTTCGCGTTATATGCAAAACTGCCAGACCGATCGGGTCCTGGTGGATGCTATAGGAGAGGCTATGGCTGGTTCTGGGCGGCCTTTTGTGCTGACTTCGGTTACTGGTATCGCCACGCCTGAGCCGGGTAAGCCCGGCAAGGAGTCGGACCCCGCCAAGTCATCGGAGATGTTTCCGCGGGCGCTGACCGAAGAGTCTGCTCACGCCTTGGCCGCGCGTGGCGTCAATACTGCGATGGTGCGGTTGCCTCAGGTGCATGATCCGGTCAAGCAGGGTTTGATCACGCTGCTGGTTAATGTCGCGCGGCAAAAAAGGGTCTCGGCTTATGTCGCTGAGGGCAATACTCGTTGGCCGGCCGCGCACGTAGATGACGTGGCACTGCTCTACAAACTCGCAGTCGAAAGGCACGCGCCAGGCCAATCTGGCAAGCCCGGCGCGATCTATCACGCAGTCGCAGAGCAAGGGGTATCGATGCAGACGATAGCCGAGGCTCTGGGCAAGGGGCTGGATGTGCCAGTGCGGTCGATTCCGCAAGAGGCCGCTATGGAGCATTTTGGCTGGCTTGGTATGTTTATGGGCCACGATATGTCCGCATCGAGTGATTGGACGCGCAAGGAGTTGGGTTGGGAGCCTAAGGGACCGACTCTGATGGCCGATCTGGCAGCGATGGATTATGCTGTGCAGACTGCTATCTAGTCGCTAGCGACTTGCCCTCGTACTCTCCGGTAGTCGATGTCAAAAATGCAGCAATGTCTTTTGCATCGCTATCGGAGAGCTCGGTGCCCTCTTGAAACCGGGCCATGATCTGCACTGCTTGCACCAGGTCGCTCGTCGAGCCATCATGAAAATACGGATAAGTGATGGCGATATTGCGAAGAGTTGGCACCTTAAATTTAAATCGATCCGATTGTTTTTGCGTTGCATTAAAGCGTCCATTGTCGGCCATGTTTATTTTGGTGTGTCCGCCGAGTTTGTGGATATTTCTCCAGGCAAAATAATCGGCTTTTACGCCCATTTTTTCAAAACTCTGTCCGCCCATGTTGATGCCGCTGTGGCAGCTTGCGCAATTGTTTGACAAAAACAGCTCGTAGCCGCGTTTTTGCTGGGCTGTGAGTGCGTCTTTTTCGCCTCGCAAAAACTTATCGTAGGGAGAGTTTGGCGTAATGAGAGTTTTTTCGTATTGAGCGATAGCGTCGGTGATATTTTTTTTGCTCAGGCCATCTGGATATGTTTGCACAAATTGCTTTTTAAATGGCGCGTCCATTTCCAGTTTTTTCACCACATCATCAAAATTGGAGCCCATCTCCACCGGATTGGTGACTGGACCTGCCGATTGCTCTTGCAGGTCTCTTGCACGGCCGTCCCAAAATTGGCAAAAATTGTAGGCGGCATTAAAGACGGTCGGAGAGTTGATCGAGCCTTTTTGTCCGTGTACGCCGATGGAAACCTGGGTCTGATCGGTACCGCCCTTGTCGAGGCCGTGGCAACTGGCGCAGTTGAGCGTGTTGTCTTGCGAGAGGCGCTTATCAAAAAATAGCGCTTTGCCGAGAGCGACTTTTTTTGCATCGGTCTGGGGCATGTTGCGCTTGCTGATGGGCGTCAGGCCGTCGTTTGGATTGTTATTGTCGATGTACTCAAAGAGTTGCTTTTGCACGTCCGGGGTGATGATGGCGTCCCAGTGGAGGGCAGTGTATTTGGCTGGTGGCATCTCTTGGTTGGCGATGACTAGTTTGATGCGCGCAAAGTCGGCTTCTCTAAAGGGCTGGTCGCCGGTGAGTTTTTCGCGAGGCAGGTCCCAGGCTGATTGGGCTTCGAGGATGTCTTTTGCGATGAGGGTATTGGCGATGGGCAGTTTGAAATAGAAGGGGTATTGGGTGAGCCCGGAGGTGTGGCAATCGGCGCATGAGGTCTGGAGTTGGCGGGAAAATTTTTTAAATCTTGCATCGCTGCTTTTGGCGGCTGAGATCTGGAGCGGGGCGCGTGGCGTCAAAAGATTGATGATGGGGAAAGACAATATCGCGCATGTTCCTAGCGCTATGCCCCCCAATACCAATGATTTTTTGCTTGCCAAATCTGGCTCTCTTTCTTGCTTATGGGCGCAATGCCTTATCTATCATCAGCATGATAAAACCATCGAGAGGCTCGAGGGACTTGGTGGTCTTGGAGCGCATCATGGCGCCGTCCCAACCGCACAAAAACAGCTCAGCGGTTTTGTGTGCTTCCCAGGTCGGATTTATATTACCTGATGATTGGCCTTCGGCGATGCATCTGGCAAACATCTCTCTGCGCTTGGTCATGATGCTGGAGAGTTTTTCTCTCAGTATTTCACTTTGATCTGACATCTCCTGGCTCAGATTGCCGAGCAAGCAACCATTTTTGCATTTTCCCTCCGACATCCAATCGCGGCTGTCCAGGCAATAGGTGCGCAGGCGCTCGATGGGCTCTTTTGTCTCATCGGTCAGGGCCTTATTGATCTTAGCCGTGTAATAGGTGTCAAAAGCCTCGACGATGGCTACGGCAAAGTCTTCTTTGCTCTCAAAATAGTGATAAAAAGACCCTTTGGGTACGCCGACCCTCGAGAGCACCTCCTGGATGCCGCTATTGGTGTAGCCCTTTTCGAGCATCACCTCTGTGCCTGCCTCGATGAGCTGGGCGCGGGTGTCGGAGCGTGTCTGCAGTTTGGCGTTCATGATCGTGTCCTCTAGTGATCTTGCGTTTGGGCGGGGCTCATTGCCAGGGTGACTTTTTTGCCGTCGGTGAGCGTGTCGGTGGGATTGATGACGATTTTTTCGTTGCCCTGGAGACCGCCAATGACCTCTGTCTCGGAGCCAAGGTCGGCGCCGATGGTGACGTGGCGATCCCTGATCTTGCCGCCACCATCCACGATGGCGATTTTGGGGCCGTCGGCGCGGACGATGATGGAGTTGCTGGGCACGAGAAAGGTCTTGACGGTGCGGGGCACCTTGATGAGGGCGTCGGCGTACATGCCGGGGGCGAGGCGCTCGTCTTTGTTGGCAATGTGTATCTCAGTGCGCAGAGTGCGAGCCGTGGGATCGAGGGCGACTGAGGTGCGGGCGACTGTGCCGGTAAAGGTCTGAGTGGGAAACTCTTTGAGTTTTACTTCTACCTTTTGGCCGGTACGGACTCCAGGGGCGGCGTATTGGGGGACGTCGACAAATACTTTGACTATGTCGACCTTGGCCAGGCGGTAAAGGGCGGTCTTGCTGTTTTCGGAGCCGGAGGAGACCAGCGAGCCGGGGTCTATGTTGCGCTCGGTGATGATGCCGGCAAAGGGCGCGGTGACTGTGCGAAAAGATTGCTCGACTCCAGAGCGTTTTTCGTGAGCGCGGGCGGCCATGACGTTGGCGTCGGAGAGATGCACGTTGGCTTCTTCGGCTTTGATGCGGGCCTGGGCGGCTGCGAGCTCGGAGGTGGCTGCTTGCACTCTCTCTTTTGCCGCAAGGGTGGCTGCTTGTGCGGTCTTGTAGCGGGTTTCTTTTTCGTCGCCGTCTTGCAGCGATACAGCGCCTTGCTGCACGAGGACTGCGTAGCGTTTGTAAGTGGAGAGGGCAAATTTTTCGTCGCTCTCACGCTCGGTCAGAGTGGCTCTGGCCTGGGCGAGATCAGCGCGGGCCTTGTCGACGTCAGCGCGAGCTCGATCGAGGCCTGCGACTGACTGGGCTCGGGTGGCAATGCTGGTAAGGACCTGCGCCTCGGCCTCATGCAGGCTCTCGTCGACCTCGGGTGTCTCGACGTCTGCGAGCACCTGACCGGCTTTGACTCGGTCGCCGATGTCGGCGTGACGAGCACGGATGTAGCCATTGGAGCGGGCGTAGATGGGTGTCTCGAGCACGGCCTCGACATTGCCAGGGAGGGTGAGCGTGCGCTCGGCGCTGGCTGGAGTCGGCAGAGCGGTGGTGACCTCAGGGATCGTGTCGAGGCGCTCCTGGTGGGTGCGATCGAGCTCCTGGCTCTGCGCGATGCGGGGCATGATACCGAGGGTGAGGGCGGCTGCGATGACTACACCGGCAGCGCCAAAGAGCTTGATGCTGCCTTTGCCGCCGAGCCTGGCTTTTGGGGCAATGCGGATAGTCTTGCCGTCATTAAAACTGACGCTGGCTGCTTGCTCTTTGTCGATAGTCATATTGCTGTGGGTGCCTGCTTGCTCGGTTATCATTTGGTTTTGCCTCTTAGTTTTGCGAAGGCTCATTAGCTGTAAAAGCGAAATTTTCTGAATCTAGTTCTAGATTAGACCGGTCGTCTAGTTCTGTCAAGTCCGGACGGCGGTGATTTTTACGAATCACTTTAAAAACGACTGGGACAAAGAACAGTGTGAAAGAGGTAGCAAACAATAAGCCACCTATGACTGCGCGGCCCAGAGGGGCGTTTTGCTCGCCGCCTTCGCCAAGGCCGAGGGACATGGGGATCATGCCTACGATCATGGCGAGAGCGGTCATGATGACTGGGCGGAGACGAGTGGCTCCTGCTTCCATTGAGGCACGGCGGCTATTCATGCCTTCGGAGAGTTTTTCGTTGGCGAAAGTGACCATGAGGATGGAGTTTGCAGTGGCGACCCCGACGCTCATTATGGCGCCCATCATTGATGGGACGTTAAATGTGGTGGTGGTGAGAAAAAGCATCCAGATGATGCCGGCCAAAGCGCCGGGGAGGGCCGTGATGATGATCAGCGGGTCGGTCCAGCTCTGAAAATTGACTACCATCAAAAGGTAGACGAGTACGATGGCGCCAATAAAGCCCAGACCCAATCTTAAAAAGGCTGTGTCCATGCTCTCCACCAGGCCGCGCATGACGATCTGGCTGCCGGGCTTGAGGCGGGGCTTGAGGTCGTCGATGATTTTTTGCACGTCTTGTGCGACCCCGCCAAGGTCGCGGGATTGTACGTTGGCGTAGACGTCCAGCACGGGTTGGATATTACTGTGATTGACGACACCATAACCGGTGGCGCGTGCGAGGGACGCTACGTTGCCGAGATAGCTGGCTTCGTGGGTGAGGCCTCGGGTGCCAAGCGGTGTTTTCATCAGGGTTTCGATCGAGTCGATCTTGTACTGGGGAGTCTGCACTGCCAAAAAGTACTGCACGCCGGTCATTGGATCGACCCAGTAGTTGGGGGTGACTGCCGTGTTGGAGCTCAGCGAGAGCAAGAGGTCGTTGGCCACGTCACGTTGAGTGAGACCGATCTTGGCAGCACGAGTGCGGTCTACGTCTACTTTGAGCTGGGGCGAGTCGATCTCCTGGTGCAAGTGTACGTCGGCAGCGCCGCGGACTAAGGAGACGCGCTGTACGATCTCTTTGGCGAGGGCGAGGTTGTCGGCCTTGCTGTAGCCGATGATGCGGATGTCGATCGGGGTGGGCAGGCCAAAGCTCAGGATCTGGTTGACGATGTCGGCTGGTTGATAATAAAAAGTGAGGTTGGGAAACTTGCGTATGAGGTGTTCGCGCACTAGTTTCATGTACTCTGGCGTAGAGTGGCTGCGGTGGTGCTTGAGGGAGACGAGGATCTCACCGTCTGAGGTGCCGGTGGTGGCACTATCGCCAAAGGCCAGGTTGAAAGTCTCGGCGGCAACACCAATATTGTCTAGTGTCAGAGCGATCTCGTGTGGCGGAATGACTTTTTTGATCTCGGCCTCAACCTGGCTAAAGATCTGTTCGGTGTGTTCTACACGTAGTCCCGATGCGGCTTTGACGTGTAGTCTAAATTGACCGGCGTCTACGATGGGAAAAAAATCCCTGCCGACAAAGGGCAATACTGCAAAGGAGCTGAGCACGACGAGACCAGCCAGACCAGTGATGGCAACGGGTCTGTCGAGCGACCATCTCAGAGCTTTGAGGTAAAAGGCTTTGAGTCGATCAAATTGCTCGTTAAAAGCATCGTGGAGTCTTGCGAACCAGCCTTTTTTGTGGTGCAGGTCATGGTGCGCGGCTAGCTCGGCTGCCAGCATGTATTTGACCATGACCGGGACAAGGGTCCGGGAGAGGATGTAGGAAGAAAAGACTGCAAAGATGACGGCGAGGGCAAAGGGGACAAACAAGTAGCGGGCCGGGCCCTCGAGGAGGACGACGGGGACAAAGACGATACAGATAGCAAGAGTGGCCACCAGTGTGGGCACTGCGATCTGTTGCGCTCCGTCCAATATGGCTGTCTCGAGTGGCTTGCCCATGCCGATATTGCGGTGGATATTTTCTATTTCTACTGTCGCGTCATCCACCAGGATACCGATGGCCAGTGCGAGGCCGCCAAGGGTCATGATGTTGAGCGACATATTGAGGGTATTGAGGGCGATGATAGAGCTCAAGATGGAGAGCGGTATTGAGATCAGGACGATGAGAGTGCTGCGCCAGCTGCCGAGAAACAACAGGATCATGGTGCCGGTGAGACAGGCTGCGATGAGACCTTCGTGGATGACGTTGTCGACGGCGGCGCGGACAAAGAGCGACTGGTCAAAAAGCTCTTCGATTTTCATTCCAGGAGGGGCTGCGGCTTGCAGTGTCGGCACTAGCTCTTTGATCTGCTTGACGATATCGAGAGTAGAGACAGCACCGTTTTTGAGGATGGTGACGAGCACTGAGCGGGATCCCTCGGTGCGGACCATGTTTTGCTGTACGGCAAAGCCATCACGGACGGTGGCTACGTCTCGGATAAAGACGACTTTGCCGTTGATGGTCTTGACTGGTATGTCGCCGATGGTGCTGATCACTTCGGGAGTGTTGTTGAGCAGGACGCGATAGTCGATGTCGCCGATCTTGGCACGGCCGGAGGGCAGGGCAAGGTTTTGGGCGTTGATGGCGTCGTTGAGGTCGCGGGGCGATAGGCCCTTAGCTTGCAGGGCCTGCGGGTCGACGTCGATCATGATTTGACGGACCTTGCCGCCATAAGGAGCGGGTAGGGTGGTGCCTTGTACGACGGCCAGGGCCTGTCTGATGCGAAAGATACCGTAGTCGTAGAGCTGGGATTCGGAGAGGTTTTTGCTGCTGAGAGAAAGCTGGATGATCGGGACCGATGAGGCTGAATATCTAAGGATGATAGGTGGCTGCACACCAGGCGGCATGCGACGGAGGATAGCCTGGGAAACAGCGGTGGCCTGAGCCATAGCCGACTCGACATTTGCGCCTGGGTGAAAATATAGTTTGATGACGCCGACACCGTCCAGAGTCTGCGACTCCATGTTTTTGAGATCCTTGACGTTGGCAGAAAGCGAAAACTCGCTATACATCGTCAGTCTGTGCTCAAACTCTTCGGCGGACATGCCGTTGTAGGTCCAGATGACGCTGATGACTGGGATATTGATATCAGGAAAAATGTCGACCGGCATGCGGCGGATCGAGACGATGCCCATGATCAGGATAAAGATGGCCATGACTACAAAGGTGTAGGGGCGTCTGAGGGCTAGTTGAACGATCCACATATTGGGCCTCTATATTATTTGATGGTGGCAAACTGGCCGGAAAGAGCCAGCTGTTTTTGGCTGCCGGTCTCGGCCTGGGGGATCTGGGTCTGCACGGGGACAGTTGCCTTGATCGGTCTTTTGCGGCTGATCTCGAGAGTCTGTGCCTTGATGTCGTCGATCAGAACCCAGGCGAGGGTCAAAAGTACGAAGGCAAAAAAGAATTGGTCGACCATGGTTGTTTCCTCCTTATACGCTTGCTTCAAAATCGGTAAATTTAGTGGACCGGTCGTCTAGCAAGGTGTAATAATGGGTCCAGGCTTTTTCCTGAGGGGATAGGATCATAATAGACCGGTCGTCTCCAATTCGTCAAGTCATTAGCCGCGATTTTGTTCCCTAATTTCACAAAATACTTTGTAAGCCGTTTTAGAATAGGCTCACGGATGTTTAACCATGAATGGATCGGAAACGATGACTAATACCCCTACAGGCCGCCTGCCAGTACTGGTCAATATGGAGTCTGGCGAAAAGCATACCCTCGACAATCCCAATGTGACGATCGGGCGCTCTCCTGACTGTGGATTGGTTTTGTCCGATGACGACTATGCCAGCGGCGAGCATGCGCGTATTTATTTTGACCAGGGTCGCTGGTGGCTCGAAGACACTATGAGCAGCAATGGTACGTCGGTAAATGGACAGATGATCAACTCCGTCTATCAGTTGATGCCCAATGACGTGCTCAAGTTTGGCCGTACGACTTTTAGGATCGAATAGACTCTGTAGTCGCCTATGGGCCCGTTTTAGGGAAGGCAGCATTGTTGCCCTGACGAGTATTCATCGGATCGGATGCCGCGGTCTGGTCTTCGTATTGCCACATCTGCCCTGATTCTTCGGCTGCTGTCGGAGCCGGTTTGGCTGGCTTGGTCGATTCTTCGGTTGTCGTGGGTGCTTCGACAACGCCTTGATCGGCCGTCCAGTGAAAACTACCATCCTTGCTCTCCACAGTCTTGCCCGGCTCTGGCAGGACGTTGACGGGAGTCTGGGGCTCGGCTTGGTGCGTAGGTGTCTCTGCGACTGGTTTTGGAGGAGGCGGGAGCATCATTAGTACGGTGACTATGCCGGCAGCGACCACGACTCCTACCAGCGAGAGTACTATGGTGTCCTTGCGACGTTTGACCGCCTGAGGGCATTCGCGCGTCATGTACTTGCCGTCCTCTCTCTTTAATAGATGAGGATGCTCGATATTTTCGCGGGTATAGACGATAGACTCTGCCTCCGGCATCTCGATGCCGGCAAAGTTGTAGACGGGGTTTTTGCACTGGCTGCAATAGCGGACGCGCTCGGGGCTGTCTGATTCGGGCCAGGCCCAGGGGCAGGAGAGTTTTGCTTTTTTTGACTCGACGGGTACAAATGGCTTGACCGGCTCGTTTGCTCTCGTCTTGATGAGCTCTTCGACGGCGGCTTCTTGTTTTTCGGCGGCCTTGGCGACTGTATCGTAGAGGATGCTATGGTCCAGGCGGGTACGAGCGACGTAGCGCTTAGGCTTTTCGGCGGGCTCGGCTTGCTCGGGTTTTGCCTGCTCGAGCATTTCTTTTTCTTGCGTTTGGGCGGCTTTTTCTATTTCGTCTTTTAGATTGTCGATCGAAAACTCCAGCCTGGTCTTGGCGACCTTGCGTGCTTTGTTGCTGGTGTCTTTAACGTCGGAGGCGTCACCATCAGTGGTGCTGATCGCGGCCGCGCGGCTTTGCAGCTCCTTGCTAAAAACCCGTGTCTTAGCCACTTTGCGCTTTTTGTCGGGCTGGGCGAGAGGGTTGTTAAAGAGCATGGTTTTAGGGACTTTGCGTACCTTCTTTGCACCTGCATCTTGCTCTGCGTCGTGTGCCGGATCAGTCATCTGGAGAGCTCCATCGCCTTTTTTGTGTTTATTTTAGGGTGTTCTAATGATTTTAACCCTCTAAATCATGGACCGAATGCGTATATTAGGCAAGCGTATCACCGAGCAGCGACGATCCAACCATGTCAGTAACACATAAACAAAATGCAGGTCCAAGACCGACCTTGTTCCGCAGAGGATCGAGAGGCTCGCAGATGGCTGAGTTTGCACCAGCCTTGATGGTAGTCCTGGTTTGCTTTTTCTTTCCTATGATCGATATGCTGGGCCTGGCACTGTCATATGGTCTGTGTATGGTGCTCAATTACAATCAGGTGCATGAGGCTAGCTTGCTGCCTGCACAAACAGCGCAAGCTGCTAACGGTCCAGTTAAAAAGTTTGTGGTCGATGCCTGGCTCAATGGTATGGGCAAGTTTGTCAAAATGCAGGGCATGCCAAATACAGTGATCACCTATCGTGATGGCAATGCTAATCCCGATGGCCAGGTAGAAAAGCATGTGTCAGTCTCGACTACCGTGCAATGCCTACCCTTTCTCAGCATCCCCCTACCTGTCTTTAAATGCCCTGGGCTCAATGGGCCCATGACTTTTACCATAGCGAGCGAAAGACCTATGGAGAATCCTGATTATGCCCAATGATTTGGACAGGAGATATAGGCGAAATAAGCGGGGATCGCAGCTCACCGAGGCCGTCCTGGCTGCGTTTATCCTGATCCCTGTGGCGCTCGGCATGCTAGATATGATCGTGGTGGTGATCGCTAACTCGATCAATGACTCTGCTGTCAAAAATGCAGCAAGAGCGGCAGCCAATCAGACCAATGGCGGCTTGGCCGTGCAGGCAGCGCAGAGCGCCCTGAGCAGTTTTAAAAAATCGTCGATCGTAAAGAGCCTAACTATCGACGATCTGCAGTTAGACAAAGAAAACGTCACTTGCACCACAAAAATGGAAGTACATCTGCCCGTGCCGATCCCGGGTTGTGCGGACGTGACCTTTAAGGCCAGGGCGTCCGAGCCGGTAGTCGGGCAAAAACACTCGTATTAGAGAGGATAGGCTTATGTCGTATTTTAAACGTAGTGCGAGGGGTTCAGCGACAGTGTTGAGCACTGTGCTGGCTCTGGTACTTGTGGTGCTCGGTGTCGGGTTTTTGTTTTTTACGCTCTATATGGGGGGGCAACGCGAGACCAAAAATGCTGTCGATGCAGGTGCGCTCAATACGGCCAAGCAAGCCATGGACAAGATCGACGTGCATCTCATGGGTGGCGACAACCAGACTTGCTTTAGAGACGTAGCCTCGGATAATGGCATGCCGAGCATAGCCGAAGCACTCGAGGGCAAGATCACTCTGCGCCGCATCAATAGAGTGTGGGCCAAGGCACTCTTGATTGCGATCAATGCAGATGCTGCGCAAAAGGATGGCAATGCCGGGCAGGGACCATCAAATGCCAACTCGGCGCATAGCGGCGCCAAGGCCGTGAGTGATGCTCTGGCAGCTGAGTTGTCCAATGAGAGCAATCTGCATGGATTTTTTACCGATCTTGCCGGCAAAAACTCTGTGCGCATGCTTGGCACCACTGCCAGTATCACTCCCATTGCCGGCAATGGCTGGCAGACCTCGTTTATGGAGCGCGGTGACGAGAGCAATATCGTTGTGGGCGGCTCCAAGCCTGCATTTTGCCCGCCTGGCTACTCGATGCCGGGATCTATGATCACTCAGACTACTCGCAATCCAAAGCCTGCTGCGGCCAACAATATGTATTTCCTCAAGGGCTATGAGGCACTCAATGTAGGCGGCAAGGATTATTGGCAGGTGCCCTTTTTGTTTGATGAAAAGCCGCACCTGGTAGCAGGATCGATATTTGAGAGCTCTGGGGCAAAAAATAAATTGCAATGGAACAATGCTGTTCCTAATGCCTTTTCGGTGCATGGCAAGGCTCAAAAACAAGGCGCTCCAGGCGAAGAAGCAAAGTCGTGGGCGCTGACCAATCCGCGTCAGCCCTTTAAGATCTCGATGCCGTACTCGTTTATGAAGATCCACGTGGACGAAAATAAGGTCAAGTTTTTCTATTTTCCTGCACCGGCACCAATTCCGGTGCCTGGTCTGACCGAAGGCAGCTATGATTACACGACCAATCAGGTCAGCGATACCAATTTTCCTGGTGGCATCCTCTGCTCCAATGTTACTGTGCAGAGCGTGACAGTGGGGACCGACGTGGTGGGTAGACCGCTGGATCAGATCATCTTTGGTATCCCGGGTGGCAATACGGACAAGCTCGAAGGGCTCATGACCGCGCGTTGCAACGAGATGATCAGCAAGATTGGCGTGACGATAAAAGACAGCGATATGCACTCATGTCTGATGAACCCCCTCACCATAGGCTGGCTGATTGCAGGCGAGCGGGATTTTTATGTTTTTAGCCCGGATGGCGAGAGTCTGACCTGCCAACCCAAGACCCTGGCGATAGCTATGGCCCCCTGGTTGGCGACGATGATCGACAAAAAGTCAGATGGGACTGAGACAAAGATGGTGGATGATGCGACTTCGCCGGCACCGATATTTTTCAAGCCAATTGTTGTACCTGCGCCCTTTTGCACCGAGGCCTTTTCTGGAGGCACCGGCACCTGGAATAAAGACTTGTACTGGACTCCAGGGTCTGGGTTTAACGGCAATCTAGGTACGATTAGATCCAAGCGCTGGACCGAGATCTACACAGTGGCTGTCTGCAATCCGCTCTGAGTTTGGTTTAGTTTGGTTTGGTCTGATCTAGATTTGCGCCCAGGAGATGCTGATGGCAGTGTTAGTCTGCTTTTCGGGCTTGATCACAAAGACGCTTACTTCGTTTTTGCCTTTTGACCCTCTGAGCATAAAAAACTGTCCAGATTTTGCATATGCAGCCATGGCTTTGGCGGTGGGTACTTTGAGATTCCAGCCATCGCTCTTCATTGTGCTCTGATACCAGTCAAAGACTTTTTGCGGTTCGTCTTTTGTGACTATATTGGCAGCGGCGGTCGGCGAGCCCTTTGTGGAGTTGGAAAAAGTAGTGTTGATGATGTTGGAGGTGTATTTGGGCACGGGAAAATTGACAGGGATGCCCGCGGTGAGCTTGAGGCCGGGGATCTTGCGCTCGGGTATCGGCTGGGCGACCGGCTTGGCCTGGCCGCCTGCAGGGGCGCCGCTCTGAGTCTGGCCCTGCGCAAAAACTCCGGCCTGTCCAAGGGGCAATAAGGTGATTGCCAGCGTGAGTATTGATATTTTGCTTTTCATAGATCTCTTTCTCCAGGCGCTTGGCGCGAACATAATGTTAACAAACAATTTTGCGCCCGTAGGGCAAAATCAATATAGGTAGAGGAGATTGAGCCATGGCCCAAAATGCATCCGACAAGTGGCAAGAGCGCGCCTGTGGCAATTGCAAGTCGCAGATTCTAGTCAAGGCTGTGCGCTGTCCGGTTTGCATGCAGCTGGTCAGGCCAGCGTGGATGTCGGCCAACGCTCCTGATACTCCCAATCGGCGGGTGGCGCTGATCCTTTTGGTTGGCGGCGTGATCATGGCAGTCAATATGGCGACAGGGTTCAAGAGTTTTCAGCATAGTCTCAGTCATGGCAGGCAGCTTTTGCAGTCGCAGATGGAGGAGTCGGATGCTGGTGATGTGATTGTGGGTGAAAATACTGGAGCCGGAGCCAGAGCCAGATATGGTACGGAGCCTCTGGTACGAGGCATAAGTGCAGAGGAGGCGGCAGTGGCCGATCCTGAGGCTCTGCAGCGGGATCTGGCTCGCTATGATGCCGAGATTGCTGCCGATCCGCGCGCAGCGCAGGCCTATATAGACAGGGCCTGGCTCTTGCAGGATCACGGGCGTTTTGAGGCAGCACGCAAGGATCTGTCGCGTGCGATAGCGATCGATCCGGGCAATGCTGATGCGCTGGCACGGAGAGCCCTGGTCCAGTTGTCGCTCGAGCAGTTTGCTGCGGCCCGCGAGGATGCGCTCAAGGCGCTAGAGCTAAATCAGCAAGATCAAAATGCGCAGGATGCATTGGACAGAGCTAACGCGAGTCTGGGCTTGGACAGGCAATAATCAGGGTCTCTGATCTTGCTTGGATATGCGAACGCGACCAAAGGCATTTTTTGTCTATGGGACTATCACGTATTTTTCATGCTCGTTAATTTAAAAATTACACATGAACAACAAGTGATCGCTATTTTCGCTCACCCCAATGCGAGATCAATAAATGACAGTAGACTCAGCCTATCAGCCTCAACATGTCGAAGCCCGCGAAAAGCGTGCCCATCATCAGACCGGTGACAATTTTAACGCCGATCCTCTAGCCAATGAGTTTCAAACGACTAAGCCGGCCGAGCACAGGGCAGTGTTTGCAGCTGCTGGTGCGGCAGCCATGCCCAAGTCATTTGGTGATTTTGCACTGACCGACAACCATGGCAACAACCAGGCCAATGCCATGGAGCCTCGCATGGTGACTGCGCAAAAGATGGACAAGGCATCTGGGTCCGCTGACAAGGTAGAAAATATGGGAGCCTTTGGTACTCACCAGGGCAAGTTTGATTTTACCCTCAATAGTTTGAAGGGCTTTGATAGTAAGGCCAATGAGAGATTGGAAAAAGCGGCCGATCAAAGCTCCAAGTTTAAAGGCGAAGGTCCGCATCTGGACAATAGCTTGACTGATCGAGTCATCAAGGCTATCGGTGCAAACGAAGGCAAGCTGAGCACTTTTACGCCCAATGATGCCGGTCATGGTATCGCTATCGGTATTAGACAGTGGAATCAAAAACGTGGAGAGCTGCCGGATCTGCTCAAGAGCTGGCATGATACCAATCCCGAAAAATTTGACAAGATTTTTGGCAAGTACTCTAACAAGATGCTTGACGAACATAGTGTGAGACGCGCCAATATCGCGGGTAATCGCGATCTTACTAATCGCTTTAAAGAAGCTCTGAAAGATCCTGAATTTCAGCAAGTGCAGATAGATAAGGCGCGTGAGTTTGTTGGCAAATCGATCGAGACCGCTCGCAAATTTGGTCTCAAATCGGAGCTGGGAGCTGCTCTGGTGGCTGATATCCGTAATCAAATGGGCAATGGTGGTGCCAATAAGGTGCTCAAGCGCCTGGGTCTGACACCAGGTGGCGAAGTCCAGGATGAGGGCAAGGTGCTAGCTCGTCTGCAACATATGAGGCGCCCGAATGCTCGAGATCGTTACGATCAGCTTGCATCCAATTTTACGCCGGAAAAGCGTCCCGATCGGATCCACATGGATGATACGCGTAGCTACAGCATGGCTTGATGGGCCATCTATAATGGCGTGAGCGCTAGTGGTCTAGAGGAAATGGTGGTTGAAAGCGTATTTTATTGAGGGTGGCATCAAAAGAGAGATGGGTGATTTTGAGTCTATCGAGGCGATCGATAGTAGATTGGCTCAAACCATAGATGCCGAGCGGATCACGGAGTATCTTATCGATCAGGATTTTGGCCTGGACAAGGTGGCGAGCTATAAAAATACCGATGGGGTGTTTTTGGTGGGGTTCGTCAAATAAATTGCAAATGTGTCTTCAACAATAAATGAAGGCAGAACAGTCAAATGGGTCTTCAACAATAATAGAAGGCAGAACAATCAATTCGCGGCCCCGGTGCTTACGCAAAGGGCCGCTCATTGATTGCCCTGCCTTCTTATAGATTGGCCTCAATAAATGGTTGGAAATATTTGCGTTTTTCATACACCCATACATTCAGATACCACAAGGGTTTTCAGCCCTTTCCAAAACTTCCTTCAATGCTCACCCTTGCAAACACTGGCTTTCCAGCTTCGATTTTGTATTTTTGGTTGGTAATTTAGCCAAATTAGCGTTTTTCACCAACACCCAAAAACTTTCACCACCGGCCCATAAAGTACAAAGAGATCAAAAACCCATTCCGGAGTAGACCGGTCTACTCCGGAATGGCATTTTAAAAAACACAAAAATCTCACATCTCCAAAAAGCCATTTGGGGCCGATTAGAAATCTGCATTTCTGCAAATAACCAACCGGCCCCCCACCAAGCTCAAACAGGCTTCAACAAGCTCATTTATAGTGCCCCCGACCCTTTATCTTTGCGAGACACGCATCGATATCACCATCGCCCAGATCCGCAAAAAAATCGCGGGCCCGATCCATGGCTGCCGGGGCGCCGGACTGACGCGTCTCCTTGTCCCACTCGGCACACGGGTGACGTTCGATCTGCCAGCCAGCTCCAAGCACCTTTTCGAACATGTACACCGCCCTGTCCATATGAAAAGGCGACGTCACCACGATCAGAGTGCCCGCAGCAACCATGGCAGGACGCAGGAAACGATCGGCAGTGAAGATCACATTGCCAAAGGTATCCAGCGACTGGTCTTCTAGTTTGATGGTCGGCACGACATGCGCCCCTGCAACTGCAGAGACGATGATGTCGGACATCACCTGGGCTTCGGTCTTGCCGTGCACACCGATCGCATCAGGAGAACCCTTGCCTGAGCACACGATAAAGTCTATTGAGCCTAGGGTCTGATTGACGATGGCATCCGCGACGGCTCGTGCACGGAGATCGGTAACAGGTGTAGCAGATCCGTCATCCTTGAGACCGGAGCCCAGGACGACAATTATTCTTGTCGATTTCTTGTCCATGGGAGTCTTCTTTCTATAGCTCTTGCTTATGCCAGGTCCGCAAAGCTCGCGACAAAAGCCAAGCGCGCAAAATCCGACCCACATCGACATGGCATTGATCCATGTGAAAATCGGCTAGCAGCTTGGCTTTATGAGCTCTGGACTAGTGTTTGCTCTTTGTTAGAAAAAAAAGGGAAGATACCTAAACTCTGCCTTTTGCCCACAAGCAAAAGCAAGCCCCAGGCTGCAACCCTGCCCGCCTGGACAACCGATATCTATCGCTCGGCTATGCTAGCCAAGACCTCTGACCGATAGCTAGAAGACTTACTGGATTTTGACTAGCGGCCCGCTTTTTTCGCGACTAAAATCCGCATCGCATGCCTTGCACTTAAAGTAGGTCACAAATCTCTGCTCATCCGCAGCCTTGTCCGCAGATGCTGGCGACTCTACAGAATCCAGTTTGCGCTTGTTGCAGCTAGGACACTTGGCTTTGAGGAGCTGCGGCAAAAATGGCGTGATCAAGACCGCAAACAGCACAAACACCATATACGAGTCTTTCATCTTAAACCTCACCGCGCAAAAAGCGCACCGCCATCAGATCTCAATAATTTGCATCGAGACTCTTGATTTTAGCCTCATCGGCTGTCTGAGCGTTCCGGTCTTTAAGCTTTTTGTCGAGCTCCAGTCGCTTTGCGAACAAACGCCTGTCGAGCGGGGAGATCTTGATCGACACGTCCAGAGACTGCCGTGCTTGAGCCCATTTTTGCTGCGCTGTCAGAGCATCTGCCCTCATCGCCATGATGCGCGCATAGCTTATCCTTTTATCAAGGCCCGGCGTCTTTTTGCTGATAGCGATCAGATCATCGCTTGCAGCGATCAATCCTGCCCAATCCTTGTCTTGCGCGAGATTGGCTACCAGATTTTCCCAGCCGCCAAGATTGGCGGGAGCAGCGAGGACACCGGCTCTCAATGCCTGGGTGGCTTCTTTTCTCATGCCCAGGTCTTTAAAAACCTTGCCCGCACGCAGGGCTAGCGCAGGATCGTTTGGAAATAGCCTGATGCCTTTTTGTGCCACCGGCAAGGCCGTGCGTGGATCTTCGATCTCGTTGTAGCAATCGAGCACTATGTCATAGGTATAAGCATCGGCCTTTGGCGATTGCAAAGCCTCTGTGCACAGTTTGCGGCCGGCCTTTTCATCATCCTGAAAGATCGAGATCTGACCAAGCCGAGCCGTCAGCACACTATTGCCCGGATACTGCTTAAGCTTGTCGAGCAGGAGACCTTTGGCCTGCGGCAATTGAGAGCTCTTACTCATCTTGATGGCTTGCATATCGATTAGCATGATCTGAGGCGTGCTCTGCGCCTTTGCGTGCATCTCTGCCGCACCGGTCAGTATGATTGCCAGACCAAAGACTCTAATCCATTTGGCGCGCCTCACAATCTATCTCTATCTCCGTTAGCCTTGGCGCGATCCATCTTGGCTCGATCGATCTTGCCGATTTTTTCGTAGCAGCGTGCACGCGCCAAAAAAAACTTTGTAGCTGGTTCGTAATCGATCAAAGTGGTGTAGTCCTTGATCGCGGCATCGTATCTGCCAAATTTTTCTAATATCTCCGCCCGCATCAATAGCGCGATCTCGTCGCCAGGGTCTCTCTTGAGATACTTGTCGGCCGCGGCAAGGGCCTCATTCATTTTGCCTGCCTGCATCCACGTTCTTATTTCTCTTTGAAAAAACTGTGGTTTAGGGTCCTTGGCTTGCAAGGCATGCAGTGTGTCTACCGCCTCTTTGGCCCTGCCCACATTGCCTAGGTATGTCGCCCGCAACTCCAGTGCCTTGGGATTGTCGGGGGCCATGTGATGGTAGGACATGTATTTTTCGAAGTCGGCTAGTGCCTGTGCATCATTGTGCAGATTGCTGTTTGCGACTGCGCGTGTCTTGTAGGTGATGATGTCTGGCACCGGACAGGCCAGGGCCTTGTTGCAGAGCCTGATCTGCTCTTTGTAATCGCCATCGGTGGCAGCCAGCTCGGAGAGCTTGCGATAAGCCATCGAATAATTGGGATCAATGGCGAGAGCCTTGAGAAAGCAGTCTTTTGCACCATTGGTCGAGCGATCGGTGATCTCGAGCATCTGATAGCATTCGCCCAAAAGAAGCCAGGCTGGAGCGTTTTTGGGCTCTCTCTGCGTGATCTTGATCAACATAGGCTTGGCCGCCTCGTAATGATCTGCATTGACGAGTTGCTGCGCGCGTTGCATGTCGGTCAGTTTAGCTGAAGGTGTTGCGGGTTTGGCTGGCGACGCTGAAGCCACTTGCATGGACGCAAATAATGAGATGGTCAGGGTGAGAAAAATGTGTGAATTTTGGCGAGGCATTTAGGTCTTTGCAAAATCAGGGTGAATATTGAGAATAGCATTTTTAGCTTGCTACCAAAGATTTTATTGTTTCTTTCCCTCTGGTACGGGGAATCTATATGCAGGTATCCCTCAGCAACGGCAACAGGATACAAAGAATTAGCCCGATGACTGATAATATCCGCGCCTCGTCAACCGCCGAACTAGATGCGATGCGCAAGATCTTTGAGTGCATGCCGCAGATCGGTTGGATTGCCCAAGCGGATGGGACTATCCAGTTTTATAATCGGGAGTTTTACGAGTATACCGGCCTCAGCCAAGGCCAGGGCGTAGGCTGGGATTGGCGTCCGCTGGTCCATCCTGATCATATCGACGAGGTCATGAAACAGTGGACTTATGCGATACAGACTGCCACCAAGCTCGAGATGGAGTTTCTCCTGCGCAATAAATACGGAGAGTACAGGTGGTTTCTAACGCGCGCGACGCCGGTGCACAATGATAGCGGAGAGCATACGGCCTGGATTGGCATCAATACCGATATCCATGAGCAAAAGATGGCCGCTGAGATCATCGGCGAGAGGCAGCACACGCTCGAGATGCTGGCTGAGGCGGTGCCCAATATAGTCTGGACCGCAGAACCTGACGGGACTGCGTCGTATTTTAATAACCGATGGTATGAGTACACCGGTCAGGACCCCCAACAAGCCTGTGGGTACGGTTGGTCCCAAAAACTGCATCCTGACGATCTTGAGCGCACAAAGATAGTATGGATGGATGCTTGTACTCGGTGCGTGCCATACATCATCGAGTACAGGTTTCTTTGTCAGGACGGTGAGTATCGCTGGTTTCTGGCGCGAGCCCTGCCCGTGCGCAATAGCAAAGGGCAGGTGGTGAAATGGTTTGGGACATGTACAGATATCCATGATGCAAAAACAGCAGAAACTATCCTGGAATCCCGAGTCAAAAGGCGCACCGGGCAGCTCGAAGCTGCCAATGAGAGGTTGAGTGCCCTTGCAGAGCAATTGGCTCGCTCCAATCGCGATCTGCAAGAGTTTGCCTATGTCGCTTCGCATGATCTGCAAGAGCCTTTGCGCACAGTCATCAGTTTTTGCGAGCTACTGCAAAAAAAAGTCGGAGATCAGCTCGACGATGATAGCCACAAATATCTGGACGTCATCATCTCCAGTACTGAGCGCATGCGACAGCTGGTGCGCGATCTATTGGCCTACGCTCGCGTATCAAAGGACGAAGCGCCAACCGAAGCTGTAGAGCTCGAGACAGTGTTGCAACAAGCCACACGCAATCTGCAATCATTGATCGAGGAGACTGGCGCCACGATCAGCGTGATGACCGGCCCTTTGCCAACGGTGATTGGAGATCGCACTCAGTTGATTCAGCTCTTGCAAAATCTAATTTCTAATTCGATCAAGTTTAAAAGGCCAGATGCCAGACCCATCGTCGAGATCTCTGCTCGGCCATCGACACAGCCGGATGGCAACTTTTGGGAGATAACGGTGTCAGACAATGGGATCGGTATCAACATGGAATATGCCGACAAGATCTTTGTTATTTTTCAGAGATTGCATGGTCCGCAGCAATACTCAGGCACTGGTATAGGCCTGGCCATTTGCAAAAGGGTAGTAGAAAGACATGGGGGCAAGATCGAGGTATCCTCTGATATCGATAAGGGCAGCACTTTTGTATTTACATTGAGGCAGGTATCGTAGTGGCAAATCTGCTTGATGTGATCCTAGTCGAAGACAATCCCGCCGACGTCTTTTTGATGGAAGAGCTGATCAAAGAGTCCGGGCTCAAGTATCGCCTAAAATGCATAGGCGATGGAGAAGCCGCCATCGACTGCGTCCGCGAAATGGTCACAGGGCGACAAGACCTCCCTGATTTGTTTATCCTCGACCTCAATCTGCCGCGTAAGTCAGGCCATGAGGTCCTCACTGAGATTAGGCAGCATACCAAGCTCGATGAGCTCAAAGTCGTCATCCTGACCACTTCCGAAGATCCACAGGACCGTGCCCGCGCGCTCTCCAACCGTGCCGACTGTTTCCTCACCAAACCGCCTGCCTTGCGCACTCTCCAAGAAGTCCTCGATGTAGTCAAAGAAGCCTGGATCAATATAGAGCAAGTTTCTGCGTCGACTAGTGCTCTGACGCCCAGGTCCTCGCCGCAAAAAGCCATGACCCAGAAAAGCGAGAGCAATGCGCAAGATCAGCATGTGCTGCTTGTTGAAGACAACAAAAACGACATTGTCTACCTGCAGGAGCTCTTTAAACAGATCACCGCACAAAAATACATCCTGCATGCGGTTTCTAGTTGCCAGGCCGCTAAGGCATATCTCGCCGACAATACAGTCTCGGTCATCATCGCCGATCTCGGCTTGCCCGATGCGCGTGGACTGGACCTCTTGATCAAGCTCCAACCGATGATACAAAAAGTGCCGCTAGTCATCATGACCGGCATGGATGATGAAGACATCGGTATCAAAGCTGTCGATATGGGCGCGCAGGATTATCTGGTCAAGGGAAAGGTCAATGCGGATACGCTCTTGCGTTCGGTCAGATATGCAGTGGCGCGCAAGCGATCCGAAGAATTGGCCAAGATGTCGGTCACTTTTGAAAACTCGATCCTCCAGGAGATCCTCGAACACGCACCGGTTTCGATCGTACGCTTTGACAAAAATCTCAAAATCACTGCCTACAATCCTGTTTTCGAGCAATTTGCCACGCGAGTGATCGGACTTGAGGCTGCCTCCATAGATCGAGATCAAAGCGCGGCCGAGATTTTTAAATGCGTCGACAGTGCTCATTTTGATGCCTTGATAAAAGAAGGCAAACCATTTAACCTGCCCAACTGCTTGCTGTTTGAGAAGAAAAACTTTGAGAGCATCGTGTGGGATCTGGCGGTATGGCCGATAGCCAATCGCGATGAAGTCATCAGGGGCGGTATCATCATCGGCCTGGATGTGTCACAACGAAGGCGGCTCGAACAGCAGCGCGAGGACTTTATCGCATCGATGGCGCATGATATCAAAAATCCTATCCTCGGTAGTTCTACTGTGCTCGAAAGTCTGATCGAGGGCGCTTTTGGCGAGGTATCGGATGAGCCGTCCGAGATTTTGTCATTGCTCAAGCAAAGCAACGATAGCTTGCTATTGATGTTGGACAATCTGCTCGAGGTTTATCGCATCGAATCCAATGCATCCAAGATACAATTTGCCCCAGTACGCATCCACGATGTGACCAGGGCCGCGCTCAAATCGGTCGGACACATCGCTGCTGGGGCAGGGATAAAGATCGAGATCGATCTGCCTCAAGACTTGTACTCAGTAAGAGCCGATGTGCCTGCGGTACATAGATTGCTCTCCAACCTATTGCATAACGCGCTCAAGTTTAGTCAAGGAGACGGCGTGGTGAGGCTGTGTGCAAGCAATCTTGACGCTCAGGTGCGGATCACTGTCACCGATGGTGGTATCGGCATGAGTAAGGAGGAGCTCAACTTGCTTTTTAAGCGATTTGGACAAAGTAGGTCCTCGCAGCTGACCGTAGGCCCGGGTACAGGCCTTGGCCTCTACGTCTGCAAGCAGATAGTCCAAAAACTCGAAGGCACCATTACTTGCGCGAGCGAGCCAGGCAAGGGCACGACCTTTATAGTTGATCTGCCGCGCTATATTTAGTAAACATTTTTTTTGCTGTAGTTTTTTGTATGGCTTCGATGAGCTTTGAGTCATCGCTTTCTTTGTGTACGTATTCGTCTGCTCCGGCGGCCGTGGCTGCGTCCACAGTCTCTTGCTCTTTATGTAAGGTGGTCATGATGACTATCGTGTCGGGCAATGATTTTTTGATCTGGCGGCAGGCTTCGATACCATTCATCGAGGGCAGGCCAACATCCATCAGGACGATCTGTGGTTTTATCTTGAGGACCTTGTCTACAGCCTCCTGGCCGTCTTCGGCTTCACCGACAAGTCTGATGCCGGGCACCTTTTCGAGTCTCATCTTGAGTGCCAGGCGGACGATGAGGTTGTCCTCGACTATAAAAACCGTAAGGGGATGGTTGGAACTTGTCGGCATAAATAGTTAGATCGATTGCTTATTGCTGGTTTAGTCGCCTGTAGGCCTTGCCCAGATAGTGCTTGCCCAAATCCTCATGTGCGCTATTACGCATGGGCGTACCATCACCGGATCGAGGAAAGACGATGTACTCGACCTGCGGACGATGCAGGCCGCCGGAACGTGGGTTGCTGTCGATGCCCAGGGCGTTGGCCAGCGCCATGGAGCCCTCTCCAAGCTTGGCTTTGGGACCTACATCTGCAAAGACTGCAAACTGCACCTTGTCACCGTATCTGACTGCCGCGATATCTCCCAATTTGACCCCGTATTGCTTGTATTTGCCCATGGGTAAAACGTAGTAGTGCGTAGTCTCTGCGTTTACGGCGCGACCGTCGGTATGACGGAGAGACGTCTTGGTTTGACCGTATGGATCTATGTGTCGGGCGCGAGGGCTACCATCGGCATCTATGGCCATGCCGGATCTAAAATATACAGCCTCGTTGGATAAATTGGTCATTTTGCGGGAGTAGCCCGCACGAGATGCAATGCCGTCAAATAGATGGTTTAGTCGCTGCTGTTCGTCAGCGTTTGCCAGTGGGTTGACCTGTTCGCTCACTGGTTGCGGCGTGGGCTTTTCTGGGGGTATGGTGGCTTCACTTTGTCTAACGGTGCTTGGTTGTAAAATATTTTGTTTTTCATCATTTACAACCACTCGTGGCGTCTGGGCCTGTGCCAGTTCTGTTTTTGCCAAATAACTCCGGTCGGACATGTTTTTTTCCCACCAGGTACCAAGATAATCGACCTTGCCACCCTTGCGATCGGTTTGCTGCTGCAGGCTGCCATCAGCATTTTGTACAGCGCGTAACACTATACGGTCGCGCCCATCTTGCTCTGTGCAATGGAGATGCACCAGTGTGCGAGCTCCTGATTTTTCCATTTCTATTTGGAATTGACGCAGGCTGCCGTCCTTGTCTTTGAGCTCTATATGCTTGACTCCGGATGCACCTAGCTGAGCGACAAGACGTGCTTTGTCCTCTGGGCTGGTCTGATCGTCGGTGAGTTTTTGTACGTCGAGTCTATTGGTTTGAGCCGTGCGCCAATCGGCTGCGCTAAAGCCCTGAACCGTCTCTGCCATGCGCGATTGATTAGTATCTAATTTTTCTTGAGCTTGTGGCTTATCCGTCATGAGATCAAGGTCCAATTGAGATCACTGTAAGCGTGCAATAAAAATGCCAACTTGTAAAGGGTGATTTCCGCTATTAAAAAATTTGACAGACCGATCGGTCTGCATTAGGCTCTTGTTACAGACCGTTCGGTCTGTGGCCTGTCAGGACTAGGTTTTGCTGGTTTTGGGCCGGTAGTTTTTGACATATGGAGATATTTGGATGGAAAGATCCAGATCTATGACGACAAAAGATTTTATCCTCGAACAATCGGCTCGCGTATTTAATCTCAAGGGCTATGCCGGTGCTTCGATGAGCGACATAATGAAGGCCACCGGCCTCGAAAAAGGTGGCATCTATAATCATTTTGCGAGCAAAGAAGAACTCGCCCTAGCGGCGTTCGAGTATGGTTGCGATCTTGGCGGCAAGCGTATCCGCGCCTGCGTAGAGGCCCGTGGTGATGATGCGTATGCGCGATTGTGCGGTATCCTCGACGCTTTTGAAAGTTTTATCGATGACTCGCCAATCGATGGTGGCTGTCCCTTGATGAATATGTCCGTCGAGGTGGACGACGGTAACCCAGCTCTCAAAGCTCTTGTGGTCCATCATCTCAAACGTCTCGAAGACTATATCGCAAGCCTTGCCGATACAGCGATCCAAAAGGGGCGATTGCGCCAGGGACTAGACAGCAGACAGATCGCCATCAATATTATTTGCAGTCTAGAAGGAGCCGTGATGTTTGCTCGGCTCAAGGAGCCAGGAGAAAGAGCAAGGGTGTTTGGTATCGCCAGCAGTGCGTTGCGTCAATGGCTCGAGAGTCTCAGGATTCCTCTGATATCTTTTGATGATGCCTTCAGATTTTTCTTTACTCCGCGCAATGGCAAGCGCACCAGGCGAGAAGCCGAATATGCAGAAGCGGCCCGTAAAATAGATCTGGGCGATGATCTGGTTGGCTATAGCTGGGGAGCGAGAGAGGATGATCTAGAGCAAAAACGCGTCTTGCTCACCCATGGCTGGGAAGGGCGCGCCACGCACTGGCATTATCTATTGGACGTGCTCTTGCCGCAAGGATTTGAGGTAGTGGCTTTTGATGCGCGGGCTCATGGAGAAAGCACTGGAGAGACTGCCCATGCCTATGAGTTTGTACGCGGCATCAAGGCAATGGATGCGTATTTTGGTCAGGAGAACAGAAATAGAAACAAAACCAAAAGCAACAACATAGATGCGGCCATAGGCCACTCTATCGGTGCCGTCGCTACTCTGCGGGCTGCCTTCGAAGGTATCCATTTTGACAGGATGGTGCTCATTGCGCCTGCTGGCGTCACTGGAGTATTTAATCGCTATTGCAAGCGTTGCGAGCTCAGCGATGCCGAGACCGAGAGGTTTTTTAAAGATGCCGAGCGCATGGTCGGCATCTCACGAGCCGAAATGGAATTGACGCACACCATCCATGGTTTTGATGGAGGGGTGGGGACTGTTGCCGTTTATCATGATCCTGAAGATCAAGAGATACCTTATCAGGACTCCGTCGATCTAGAGCGTGCCAGCGACAAGGTGATATTGCATGCCGCTGGTGGCGGGCATCGGAGGATCATCAAAGACGCCAAGGTCCTGGAAGGGATCGCGGAGTTTTTGCGAGCGCTATAAACAGGGGCTCAGCGACTCACGGCGCGATATGCACCCGAGACCTTTGAGACATTTTTGAGTAGCGACATATTGGTATCGGCGAGCAAGGTGTGTAGCTCAGTATCGAGCATCTGCAGGCGGGTGGCCAGCTGGATCGTATCATGAGATATGTATTGCCAGGTGATCTTTGCGCCATCTGGGGTGGTATCAATATCTATTTGTATTTCGACCATAAAATGATCGTTTTTGGCCTGGTGAGTGTGATTAAAATAAGGCGAGAGCTTGCAATAGCCCTTGAGCCTCACCGATTTTTCGATCTGCTCTGCAAATTGTACGGTGCGCACCTCCCATTTGTGCTTGCGCTTAGTGGCGGCCATTGCATTGAGCACGGCCTGTGCGGCACCGCGATAGTGCATAGGCACGAGAAGGGCCTTGGGACTGATCTCGACTACCTCGTTGAGCTCGCGAGTGGCGTTTTTGAGAAAGGCCAGCTCTAAATATTGGCCAAAGCGTTTGCATAGAGGTATCAGAGCAAAAGTGCCGGCAAGAATGGTTGCATTAGTAAGGAGATGAAGATCCATGGACGTCACCGGAGAAGTAGTGATCCTTACAGAGTAATTGCAGGTTGTAAAAAAATTTGAAAATGAGAGTAGAAAATTGTCGACATGGGCAAAAAAAGACAGATTAAGAGAGCTAAGATGGTGATAGGCAAGATCAGCCACGGGCTGATAATTGTGAGGTGAATGGGATGGTCATTTCAAAGCACAATCTATGTTTGCCGGTAGTAGTCGAAGACCTGCTCGAAATGGCTCGCAAAGTTGCCTTTGCCGGGCTTGGATTCAATTATTCGGCACTTTTCAATAGTCTGCTTTTGCAGCAAATGCTCGACGGCTCGACCTTTAACTCCGATAAGGTCAAGGCAACCCTGCAATCCGTTATACATCTCCGAGACGATTTTGAAGAGCAAGTAGAGGCCCTATTTGGCGCCGAGATGATCGGCTCCCGCATCGTCAGCCTCGTCTTTAAGTCCAACGAGGCCAGTCTCAATTTTGTGCAGTCTAAATTTGGCCTGCGCTCCGGCGGCATCCTTGGCGCTAAGCAAGCCCTCAATCCTGTCTGCGTCTGCGAAAAAGGCAAATTGACCCTGGCTGGTCGTGACTTCAATTTTGAGATCCTGCAAGGCCGCCCTAACAATAATGGTCTCGTCTACAATATGCTCGCCTTCGCCGATCGTGATCGCGACCACAACAAATCGCTCTATTTTACCCTCACCGATCGCGCCGCCGAGTCTGCAGAGGCTCTGCGTTCTAGATGGGATGAGTTTAGTGGTCTCGTAAAAGCTCTTGCTTAGTCAGTCTTGACGAGCAATCCGGTTTAGAATACCGGTATGCATCGATTGCCCTTTCTACTACTGGCATTTTTACCCTGGCCCATGGTCTGGTTGGGTTTGCACCGCTGTCACAATGTCGTGGGTACTTTTGCCCTCTATCATGGCTGCTGTCTTTTGCCTGCCATTATTTTCTATCGCAATCTTTGGCTCGGCCACTTGCAGTTACCAACGCGCAAACAAGTGGCGATCATGCTTTGCGCGAGCGTATTTTTTTCGCTCTTAGCTGCGTTTTTGTTTAGCCTTTTGGGCGATCGTCTCATCAGCAAGCAACACGTTTTGCAAGAGCTCGCCAGTCGTGGCTGGACGCGCGATCAGTTTTACCCGCTCGTGCTCTACTTTCTCACTGTCAATCCAGTACTCGAAGAGCTCTTTTGGCGCGGCGTGATCCTCAATGGTTTGACCAACAAACGAGGCGAGATGGATTTTCGCCTGCAAGTGTGGGTAGCCTGGTGCTTTGCCGCCTGGCACTATCTTGTTTTGCGAGTGTTTTTTCAACAATTTTTTGCGGAGAGCATCGTCGTTGGCATTGCTGTGGTCGGAGGTGCTCTGGCTTATCTCTACCGCAAATATAAATCGCTGGTCCTGCCGATCTTGTGGCATTCGCTCGTCTTTGACATGCTTGTGATCGTAGTGCTCTTTATGTTGATCGGACCCTAGCTGAAAGTGAAAAAGAAAATACTACGGTATGTAGTTGAAGCGGAAAAAATTTTAGGATGAGAAAGCGGTCGCAGCATCAAAAGATGCAGACAACCAACCGCTTTCTCTTTTTGTTATTTAGACTGGTGCTTACCGATGAGGGCTATTGCAACAGTCGATATGACAAAGACCAAGTGCACCACGACGAGCTTGGTCAATTGTCCGTAATCAGTGTGATTGGCGTTGACAAAGGCCTCGAGCAGATGCACGCTGGACACGCCGATCAGAGCCATGCCCAGTTTGACCTTCAGTGCCGTGGTATCGATGTGGTTGAGCCAGGGCAATTCGCTGCCTGCCTTTGATTCTTGGCTCAATCTCCTGATAAACAGGGTAAAGCCGCCAATCATCGTCATGACGATTAGATTGGCCACCATCACGATATCCAGCAGCTTGAGGATGCCTAGCAAGAGCTCGGTATCCGAGAGCGTCGAGCTATGCCAGATGAGCTCGGCCAGATGCCTGAAAAATTTAAAAACATAGAGGGCAATGGCCGGGATCAAGCCAAGGTACAGCGGTGCCAGGAGCCAGCGTGCCCAGAACACCATGCGCAACATCGACGACTCGATTGTTTCTATGGGATTGAAGCCAGGTTTGAGTTTTAGTTTCATAGGAGACCCTTTGGTCTATTTGCATTTAAAGAGAGGACAGTAGCCAGAGGACGCACGCCCAGGGCGGGCCCGGCGCGTGATTCTGGCTACTGTCTACCTAGCTGACTGTGTTACGCAGCTTAGCGCTGCCACTCACGCACCACGTCGACGAGCGTCGTGCCATCGACCTGGAGAAAAGCCGCGAGCAGGCCGCCCGTTGCAATGGCCAGGGTCCAGACCAGTGCACGTGCCTTTTTGCTCAGCCGATTGGCCTGGCGCCACTCTTTTTCGCGTTTGATCACCGACTCATAAAACAGATCCTGCTCGGTCTTGCCTGCATTGGCCAGGGCGATGCGCTCCGCCTCCTCGCGCTCAAGGCGTTCGGCTTCGATGCGCACCGCCTGCTTGGCTTGGATCTCGGCGATATAGCCATCCGCGCGTGCATTGATAGAAGCCAGGGTGACTGCACTGGCTGCTGCGTGCTCGGCGCGCAGCTGGTCGCAAAATGCGCCCCAATGCTCCTGGAAGGTCGCACGCGCAGAGTCGGCCGCTGCCTTGATCATGCGGCAGGCATTTTGGAAGGCCGGGCTGTTGTCGATCGCCTCTTCCGCAAGCGTGCGCATCAGATAGTCTTGCATGATGCGAGCGTCGATCTCGTAGGCCTTGTGGCTTTCGAGAAAGCGCAGCAGAGCCTGCGGAGAGATCTGCGAGATGACGCCGGCTTCGACCTGGCCGATATCGCCGAGACGACTGGCGACGCCCTCGCCGATAAAGACCGCAAAGGCATGGCGATAATCGGTCTCGGCCACGCGATCGATATCGATACGCAGGGTGTGATAGACGTATTTGCTCGGCCGCGGCGCCTTGAGCTTGCGGATCAGATGACGGCGGTAGCGTGCGTCATCGAGCTTGCTCTGGTCGAGCTCGATCTCCTTGGGCTTAAACTGAGATTCCTGGCGCACCGTCAGGAGGCTGTAACGCTCGAGTACATCTGTAAAGCGCTTGAAGGTCGCGCGATCAACGGACTGCGATTGCAGCAGCGCGTCAAAACGGTTAGCGAAAACATAGGCGAGCTTGGCGGAGAGGTCGGCGTTGCTGGAGAGAGTGATGGTCATGGGATCCTCGTTTGCGTTTTACGAGGTTGCGTTTAGCCGACCGGTAGCGTGGCTCTTGCCATCGCTCCGGCCGACCGGTGGGTCTATATCGACGATGATAAAAAGATGCGGGAGTCGATCATCCTGTCGATCTCCTTACGCAAGAGCGCAGCACATGCCCTTTGACCGGTGAGCTCGTTGAGCCACAGATGATAGAGCAAGTACTCTATGTCTTGCGTACTCGCCCTGGACAGCACGTATGCATGCGTGTCGCTGCAATCGCGCTGCAAGAGGGCAGAGAGCGTGGACGCCACGCACTCGATCACGCGCTCTCGATGCACCGTGTCGGCCAGCATGAGATCGCGATCGAGTGATAGTACGTGACGCCGAAACTTGAATTTGCTCCATCGCTCATAGCTAACTTCGCAGGCCAGATCGAGTCTGGAGATGTGCTTGGTAAGCTCGGCGTAGAGAGCGGCATCCAAAAGTTTCAAATCAATGATTTGTGCGATTATTTCTTTCATTTTTTAGTCCCTCCAACTCGCTTGCGCAAGTGGAATGCAACATGTTTGTCGACGGCTTCGCCTCGCTCTTCGAGCCAGCTGGCAACGGTTTCGACGTCGCGCAGCAAGGACGCTCGATGAGCGGTGCGTGCCCCATATTTGTGGCTGAGCCCGTTGTTGCCGATTTGCAGAGTGCTTTGCACGCGATGCAAGAGCACGAGCATCTTTGCTCGTTTCTCGACCAGGCGAGCATAGTCCCAATCGCCTCTGCGTCGATAAAATGCCGCCAGTCGTTCTAGATCGTGGGCCAGCAAAAAGTGATCCTTTCCAAGTATCGATGTTTGGGCATCGATCGTGGTGAGGATCTCGTAGAGCTCAGTAAAGGCACCACGTGTGGCAGACTCTGCCTCGATGTCTCGCAGCAAGACAAGGGTCTCGATGACCGCAGGTGCATCGTGGCCTCGAGTGCTTTGGACGATGGACAATAACACGCAGCCAAGCTGTAGAGCCTCGTCAAACTTTTGGTCGTAGGCCAGTGCTTGTACTAATAGTGTCAGTGCCACCACTTTTGACTCAGGTGCGTGAGCAAGACCGACTGCCAAGCGCAAGCTAGCGATAGCTGCCTGTCGGTACGTATCGTGCTTGTAGAGCTTGCCTTGCGCGATCCTTGCATCCAGCGCGAGCTCGTTTGTCTTTGCAATCGACTCGCTAGCAGTTTGCGAATCCAAGATGCGGAGTGCATATTCGTTCCATTTGGCTGCTTCTGTTATGCGGGCTTGTGACGCCAAGAAGTCGGCATATTGACGGATATTGCGTACTCTATAGATCGAGGTGTCGCCGTAAAGGTCGCGGTCGCGATAGATAAAACGTAGATGTAGAGCTTCTTCTCGTGCTTCTTTGGACGCGTGCTTGCGATCAATGGGCACAAGGGAGTCTCTTACCATATTGAGGATCTTGCCATGCGAGGGTTCGCGCCACGGGTCGCGATAGCTGCGATAGAGCTCGATCAGGATCAAGATGGCGAGGCCAAATCCGATAGTCATAGTCTGTACCTGAGAGAAATAGTCAATGAAAATGGCTGCATATCAGGGCGTGCTGCTTGGCGACACAAGAGTGAAGCAAGGAGAAACGACGAGAGCTGCAACCGCATTTGGTATTGGTGGTGCGAGACCTTTTTTTGATTGGAACGGCGAAACGAGAACTATTTGGGTATACGCCCTATGAGACATCAGAAGCAATATTTTGCCGTGTCAAGATTGTGTCAAGGCGCTGGATGTCAGTGTTGATGCTGGTATTTGCACTAATTGCCGCATTGGCACATGGCTTGGGCGTTTTGGATCGGGCAGCGTTTTTTGACGGTTTGATGCAAGTTTGTATGTGTCAATTTTGTATCAAGTGTCAGCTATTGAAAGCTCCAAGATGCCCATCGCAGCTGTGATAGCTGGTCCGTGTGAAAGCTTGGCGAAGGCACTACATATGGTTTGCGCATCCTGAAAGATAGACGAAAAATTGCTGGTTTTGCATTAGATATGGTGGCACTGGCAGTGATTGGCATGGCTTAGCTCAAGACGAAATGTTGTTGCAAGCTATTTGTCAAGAAAGGAAAATAGGCAGAGCACTTTATATATAAGGACCGATGCATGGACACTATGACCACAAATAAGACAGCACAACAATTGCTCGATGCTCTCAAATGGCGCTATGCCGTCAAAAAATTTGACCCTAGTCGCAAGGTAGACAATGGTCTCATCGAAAGCCTCGAGCAAGCATTAGTGCTAGCTGCATCCAGCTATGGCATGCAAGCCTGGAGATTTGTCGTAGTCACCGATCAAGCCGTCAAGACTGCTATCACCGAGGCCGCCCATGGTCAGACCCAGCCACGCGATTGTAGTCATCTCGTCGTCCTCTGCCGTAATGCCGAGCTCACCGATGAGCACATAGACAGATATGTCGCGCGTACCGCCGAGGTCCGCCATCAATCCATCGACAATCTTGGCGCTTTCAGCAAGATGCTCAAAGACTTTAATCATGGTCCTATAGACAAGGCTATCTGGATGGGCAATCAGGTCTATATCGCTCTGGGTTATCTATTGACCGCCGCTGCCCTCCTGGAGGTCGATGGCTGCCCTATGGAAGGCTTCGATCGTGATAAATGCGACGAGATACTAGCCAAGGCCTCGCCTGCTTACAAGGGCTACAAGTCCATGGTCCTCTGCCCTCTAGGTTACAGAGCGGCAGACGACAAGTACGCCTCACTGGCCAAAGTGAGATTTGAGCAAGACCAGGTAATATTAAAGGTCTGAGCCCTCGTCTTTTGTCTAGCTGAAAGGTATCAATATGCGTCCATTGCCGGGTCAACCATATCCTCTGGGCGCTACCTGGGATGGCCTCGGGGTCAATTTTGCGATCTTTTCAGAAAATGCCAGCCGCATAGAGCTCTGTCTCTTTGACTCGGTCGATGCCACGACCGAGTCGCGGCGCATCGTTCTGCCTGAGTACAACAACAATGTCTTTCACGTCTATATGCCGCACATATTACCCGGTCAGCTCTACGGCTACCGGGTCTACGGGCCCTATGCCCCCGAAAAAGGCCATCGTTTCAACCACAACAAATTGCTGGTCGACCCTTATGCACGTGCCATCGTACGTGATGTCAAATGGGACGACGCGCTTTATGGATACAATGTAGGCGATAAGGATGAGGATCTCTCCTTTGATGCTCGGGATTCGGCTCCTTATGCCCCTCTCAGCGTCGTCATCGATTCGGCTTTTTCGTGGGGTGATGATTCGTCGCCTGGGACGCCCTGGCACGAAACTGTGATCTATGAGGCCCACCCCAAGGGCCTGACCTTTAAAAATCTTGCCGTTCCCGAGCATCTGCGCGGCACCTATGCGGCTCTCGGCACAGAGCCTGTCATCCGCCACCTCAAGAGCCTGGGTGTTACTGCGGTCGAGTTGATGCCCATCCATCAAAAGCTCAATGACAGTTTTTTGGTGGAGAAAGGCCTGAAAAATTATTGGGGCTACAATACCGTCGGTTACTTTGCACCCGACCACAGTCTGGCTTGCCTCAAGGGACCGACCGATGCTGTAAGAGAATTTAAAATGATGGTGCGCGCCCTGCATGCCGCCAATCTCGAAGTGATACTGGATGTGGTGTACAACCATTCGGCTGAGGGCTCGCATATGGGCCCGACTCTTTCTTTTAGAGGCATCGACAACCTTTCGTATTACCGTACCAACCTCAAGCATCCGCGCTTTTACGATGACTTTACTGGTTGTGGCAATACGCTCAATGTCACGCATCCGCGCGTCATCCAGATGATCATGGATAGTCTGCGCTATTGGATACAAGAGATGCATGTCGATGGCTTTCGCTTTGATTTGGCGTCCACTCTCGCTCGCGAGCTCTTTGCCGTCAACAAGCTATCCTCATTTTTTGATGTTATCGCTCAAGACCCCGTGATATCAAAGGTCAAGCTCATCGCTGAGCCCTGGGATCTGGGCGAGGGTGGCTATCAGGTCGGCAATTTTCCTGTGGGCTGGACCGAATGGAATGGCAAATACCGTGACACAGTGAGGTCTTTTTGGGCTGGTGGTTCGGGGCTCGCCGGCGAAATGGCTACGCGCCTGGCCGGGTCCAGTGATCTGTATGCGCATTCAGGACGCAGCCCGCATGCTTCGATCAATTTTGTCACCTGCCATGATGGCTTTACCCTGCAGGATCTCGTCAGTTATAACCAAAAACACAACGAGGCCAATCTAGAAGATAACAAAGACGGCGAAAACCACAACAACAGTTGGAATTGCGGTGTCGAAGGACCAAGCAGCGATCCGGCCGTGGTGGCCCTGCGTGAGCGGCAAAAGCGTAATCTCATGGCTTCGCTCATGCTATCGCTAGGCGTGCCGATGATCTCAGGTGGCGACGAACTCAGTCGCACCCAGCGTGGCAATAACAATGCCTACTGCCAGGACTCCGACATCAGTTGGTACGACTGGAGCCTGGACGACAATGGCAAGGAGTTTTTGGCCTTTGTACAAAAGCTCAGCGATATCAGGCGCCAGCAGCCGGTCTTGCGCCGTCGCAAATTTTTGAGCGGCATCAACGATAGTCTCGCCACGTCCAAGGATGTGATGTGGTTTGGGCCTAAGGGACTCGAATTGACCGAAAAAGAATGGGAGAGCCTCGATCTCCGCACTTTTGGCATGCTCGTCGATGGCAATGGCATAACCGAGGTCGACGAATACGGTCAAAAGATTGTCGGGCACACGCTCTTGCTTTTGCTTAACGGCTCTAAGGACAGCACTAGTTTTATCCTGCCTCGACACCTGAGCAGTGTGTGCGTGGTGCCGATGACGCCTACGGCAAGCGATAAGACCAAATCAAAGGGCATGCCCTGGCATCTCTTGCTCGATACATTTGACGAGGGCCAGGAAAACTCCCGCTACGATTTTGGTCAATCCTATCGCATGGCTTCGCGCTCGATGGCTCTATTTGAGTTGCTGGACTGATTTATCTCAGCTTTTTGTAGATCTCATTGGCCTGGTCGATCTTGTTTTGCTTGTAGAGCAGTTTTGCGCGGGCTTCGAGCAGCCTTTTGCAGAGCGCCGGATCGCTGCTCTCGCAGGCATTTGCGGCGGCCTCGAGCATGGGACCGGCCTCGTCGTATTGACCGACGCTATATAGCTCCAGTGCCAGGTCGGCCTGGCAGGCTGTGACTAGTCTTTGCGCATCAGGCGTCCCGCTGGCTGCGCCCTTTTGGGCTATTTGCAAAGCCGCGCGCTCGTGGGCTATGGCGGCCGCTGTGGACTCATCTATTTTTTCGGCCAATGCATAATCGCGATGCATCTGTATCAGGGCCGCACTGTCATCTCCATTCTTTTCCCTCTCCGCCTTGATGGCATCATCGAGGGCATACATGCGCAGCCGAGCCTGCGTGCGCTCTTTGGCATTGGTCACGTTGCCGCGCGTCTTGTTGTCGTTGTTATAGACCTTCGAACCGCCCGAGGTCTGGTAGGCCTCGCCTGCACCGTAGGTCTTGCCGTTAAATACTGAAAAGTTTTTGCTGCTCATATCGGTCTGGCCGAGCGTGTAGATGATGGTAAAAGGCGCATCTACACCCGCAGGGAGAGGCGGCAGCGGCGAGGCTTTGCGCACTGCCAATACTGCTAGCTTGTCGGCCGTCTGATCGTTGGATGATTTGTGGACACTTACATCCTTTATAGCGCCATCGGCTGCTATGGTCACTTTTAGCTCGACTTTTTTGTAGATGAGATCGGGAGGTACCCACCAGGCATTATTGATGGCCTGATAGGCTTTTTTGTGATAATCGCCCAGATCGACGCCGTGTGAGGAGTTGCCGCGTTTGAGAGGAAATACCCAACTCAGGACGAGGCCATTGGAACCGGCCGGGAGGGGCGGGAGTTTGCCGAGATTTTTGATGGCATCGACGGCGAGCGCGTCCAGTCGCTCATTGCCGCAGCTCTCAGTCGCCTTGACCTCCGAGACATCGCCATTGGGTGCGATCTTGAACGCGACGCGTATGGAGTCCTTGTCGCCTTCTTTGTAGAGCTCGGCTGCCGGATCCCACTTGATGCGACCGGATAGTGCCTGGCTATAAGCCTTGTAATCAGGGGTCGCAGAGGCCGGCAAAATGATAACCAGCGTTGCCGCCCCAGCGATGAGGCTCTTGTGCAAAATACCCATTAGACTCTCCTCTTTTGGATCTGCAGGGTCACTCTGGTGCCCTGCTTGATGCTTGATTCGATGGCAAAATGGCATGGATAAAAGCATTTGATGAGCTCAACGCGCTCTTGCATGCCGCCCATGCCAAAGTGATGCAGGCTGTCGGCGCCTGATCCGACTCTGTCCTGCTCCAGTTCAAAGCCTTCGCCATCGTCCTCGACCGTGATCAGCACTCGGTCTAGATCGCCGTCTTGATTTGTAGCTGTCTCGCGATCTACTTTTATCTCTAGATCTATGTGTGCTGCGCGTGCGTGTTTTTCGGCATTGTTGAGCGCTTCCTGGACGATCCTAAAAATATGCAATGTCACCGACTCAGGAAACAAGGGCATCTCGCCTTTGATGATCATGCTAGTGGCTATGCCGGTCCGCCTGCCGAGCCGATCGAGCAGGTCTTGCAAGCCGACGCGCAGGCCCCACTCCTGCAATTGCCTGGGCGAGTAGCTATTGACCAGATCGCGCAGCTGGACCAGAGTCTCGTCGATGATCTCGATGGTTTCCTCGGTCGAAAGCGCCTTGTCTCCTGAAAGATAACGCTTTAGCATCATCAGGTCGGCAATGACGCTGTCGTGCAAATCGCGTGCCAGGCTCATCTTGAGGACTTCTTCCTGGTTGACCAGGCGAAAGAGCAAATTGGCCCGGTCCGGATCAGGAGCCGCCGCGAGGTCCTGCAGACTATTGCCCCCATGGCTGGTTTGCGAATGGCTTTGCGCATGATGCCTGGATTCGGCCACGACGAGCTCGTCAATGAGCGCCTGGATTATATGCTTGGCCTGCTCTGCATCAAGCTCCTGCCCCTTATCAAAGCGCCAGACAAAACCCTCGCCGAGGTCGACATAGTTAAAGCATCCCTTGTACCGAGAGCCGTATTCGTTAGCAAAAGTAGCGATCTGGCTCGGGTCTTGCTTTTGCGTATTTGGCCTTGCTTGTATGGGCAGGGAGAAATATTCGAGAAGGCCGCCTGCGGAGCGAAAGGAGAGCAGATTGTCGCGTCCGATGATTTGAAATCTGAAATAGGTGTGGCTCGTCGATTTTTTTGACTTTTTTGATTGCGCTTGTTTTTCGATGAGAGTGTCCGCGGTGGTGATCTCTAGATGTAGGCTTGGGTGCGCCTTTTGCAAGGACTCTATGTATTGCAGGGCATGCGCGCGGACGGCCATGGCGAGCTGCTGCGAGATCTCGTCGAGACGAGACTTGAGCTCGTCGATATCTTTATCTTGATCCTGATTTATCAGAGTCTGATCCTGGCGATCACGACTCTCGCGCACAAAAAACTGATGTAAAAAATCAGGCATGGCTCTATTTAAAACCCATTTTCGACTGCCCAGGCGATCAGTTGCTCTCGCGAGGCCAGGTTGAGCTTGAGCTCCAATGTCTCGCATTGCTTGCGCACGGTAGCCATCGAGGTCATGCGTTGATCCGCGATCTCTTGATATTTCATCCCCCGGGCCAGCATGCTCAATACTTCCATTTCTGCCCGGGTAATCTTTTTAAATACCTGGGGCACGCTCTCGGAGATGATGCCTTTTTCTCCTGCCATTACTCTCTGGATCGTCTCGATCACCTTGGCGACACGCTCGGATTTGAGCAAGTAGGCCGCCACGCCCATGTCAGTGACTGACTGAATCAGGGCCATCCTGGCCTCGGCGCTAAATATTATCAGTCTGGCTCCTGGAGCCGCTTGCTTAAATGCCTCGATAGTCGCGCGGGGTCCTGTGGCTCCCGGCAGATGAAGGTCGAGCACTATTACATCCGGCTTGCAGCTGGCTGCCTGGGCAAGACCTTCGTCGCTGGTCATGGCCGTCCCGACCACGTCCATATATTGATGCGCGCCGATACCCATCGAAAGGCCATCCATTGTGGCATGATGGTCTTCGACTATGAGTATTTTCGTTTTAGTTTCATTCATAAAATTGTTTAGCGAGCGGTCTCTCAGGGGAAGTATATATGAGAGTGGTCTTGTGCAGTTATCTGCCAAGATCTGGTTTGACGGCTTGCGCTTGACCGAGGGAAACTGTGTCATTTAATTTTCTAAAGAAGAACGCTACGACCCGTAGCTACCCCACCGACATCTTGATTGGTGAGCTCTTCGTCAAAGCGGGCATTATCTCGCAAAAGCAGCTTGATGACACGGCCCGACTGGCAGGCACCAAGCACTTGCATATCGGTCAGATGCTCGTCATGTCCGGCTTTATCAAGCAGCGCGACCTGCAGGCCGCCGTCGATGCGCAGTCGATGATGCGCGACAAGGTCGTGGACATCAATCAGGCGGCTCGCTGCCTCAAGATTGCGGTCAAGACCGGAGCGACATTTGAGGAGCTGGTACGCGAGGAGCTGGCGATCGGACAGCAGGCCAACAGCCAGACCAATAAGCTAGGCGAGATGCTGCTCGAGGCACGCATCATAACAAAGGAAAATTTTAATCAGGCCATGGGCCGCTGCCTTGCAACAGGGCTGCCTCTCGGTCGCATACTCGTACTCAATGGCTCTTTGCCCGATGGTCTCTTGCGTTTTGCGCTCGAGCTGCAGGTGCGAGTACGCGACGGCATGATGACTCGTGCCGAGGCTATCGATGCCTTGCGCGCCGAGGCCGCCAAGCTTGGGTCGGTCAATGCTGCAGGCGACTTCACTACACCTACGCTCATGCGTTCGCCGTCTCAAAAGCAGCTCAGGCTCGGCGAATTGCTGGTAGTTGCCGGACTGATCACAGAGACCGATGTGATGAGTTGTCTGGAGCTCGGCCTGATGACAGAGCGCCCTATAGGCGAGGTCATGGTCGACCAGGGCTATGTCTCTCCCGACATGCTCAATATTGCTCTGGCCGTGCAGGCCATGGCCGAAGAAGGCAGGCTCAATCGAGATCAAGCAGGTGCAGCTCTCAAAGAGATGCAGTCTACCGGCGTGATCCTCCCCGAGGTCATGGATCGCATCAATGGCACCTATGTGCCCAATAAGGCACCTGCTGCCGGCGATCCTAGCGTCCTCAGCACTGATTCCGCGCCTTCGCTGGAGAGTTTGATGGCTGCCGTTTCTGGCAGCGAGAGCATGCTGTCGCATCAGGATGAAATAGCAGTAAATACCGATCAGGACAAGGCCGGCAATGGAGCCGATCCTCTCGCCGAAGAGTTTCGCAAAGCCATGCAGCATGCGAGTCGGTCTGATGCAAGTAATGCTGGTGCACCGGATGCAAGCGCTGGTGCTGGCGATATCGCTGGTGGTGTCGCTCATCGTGCTTCCCAGACGCGCATGGCTGCGGCCACAAATGCTTCTACCCCAGTCATCACCGATATCGAACGGCTCTTGATCTCCGCCAATGTCGTCTCCACCGAGGACATCGATCGTGCTTTTGCTCTGGCGCGCTCCAATCCTCTGGTACTGACTGATCTTTTGCGCACTACTGGTTTTCTCTCTCAAGTCGGTACACAAGCCGTCATCGACTGCCAGCACCACATCGATCGTGGTGACTTTACACCCGAGCAAGCCGCCCAGGTGCTTGATCATTGCATCAACAAGGGACGGGCGATCAACCTGACTTTTGAGCAAGCTCTCATCGATCTCGGCTGGACCAAGTCCGACAGCCCCGAACAAGGCGAGGCGAGTCCGCCTCTATCTTCTCTCCTGGCTTCATTTGGCGAAAGCGCCGGTGTAGACAGCGGAGATTCTATACAAGATGCTATACAAGTAGAACTTGCTCCTCAGGCCGATCTTGCTACTCAGCACGAGATTCCTCTTTCCAATTTGTTCCAGCAGCTCGAAGGAAGCGATTCTCTTGTCGAGCAAAAGCAGAGTATCGATGCTGCAGCGAGAGCCGAGGTGCTATCGCCTGGCTCCGACTTTGAGCTCAAATACGAAGACCGACCACCAGTCAAAGCAGAAGAACTCGCAGTCGTGGAAGAGCTCGACCTGGGCGTTGTAGTTCAATCTGCTTCTATACAGATTGACGAGACAATCGCCGACGAACAAAAGCCCAGCGATCTGCTCAGTCTCTTTGGTCTTGCCGAGCACGGCTCCGATAGCGAGGAAGCCGTCGCTCGCAGCTCGCAAACGGCTTCTCAGGCCGAGGCCTTGCTGGCTTCTCTTTCTCAGGGGCCACGCGAAGAAATACAGCGTATCGAACAAGAGGCCGCTGCAGAGCGTCCCGAATCCTTTGAAAATACAGCAGTATTTAAGCGCATCACAGAAAGCGAAGTCGAAGACATAGTGGCCGACTCGATCGCCAAAAAAGCCCAAGCGGCTCAGGCCGCCCAAATGGCGGAGGAGGCAGCACTGCCTGAGCCAGGCGATGCTATACTCTCGAGCCTCCTGGGTAGTATGCAAGCTGCTGAGACTCAAGATCCGCAAACCGCTCAACCTGTGCAAGCATTGCAAGCAGCACAAACAGAACAAGAAGCACAAGCAGATCAAACTGCTCAAGATAATATTGTTGTTGCACCACCAGCGGTGCCCTCGCCTGAGCCTGTGTTGCCTGTAGCGACTGCTCCCGCTGCTGCAAGTCCCGATCCTATCGTCAACGACGATGTCGATCTACGTTCGCTCTTTTCTGGTCTCGGCTCTGCTTCGCAAGAGACTCCAGCTGCGCCGGCAGCCCCAGCCCCTGAGCTGGCAGCTCCACCTGCGCCGGCAGCTCCAGCTCCCGTAGCTTCAACCACCCCAGCTCCAGTGGCTCCAGCAGCGCCAACTCCCATAGCTCCAGCTGCCCCAGCTCCAGTAGCTCCAGCTGCTTCAGCCGCCCCGGCTCCAGTAGCTCCAGCTGCTTCATCCGCCCCGGCTCCAGCAGCTCCAGCTCCCGCACCCACCCCAGATCCATTTGATCCAATGGCTCTTGCTCGTCAGATCGAGGCTGCCACAGGTGTTGCCGCAACTCCCCAGGCCACCAGTACTCGTCTCCCTCGACTCAATGATGCAGAGGTCACTCAAGCCAAAGCCGCTCAAATGGCCGCGATGGGTGGGGCTTTGACCAAGATGGCCGAAATGCACTACGAAGCTGAAAACTTTCCTGAAGCACAAAAAGCCTACGAACGAATCCTCTCCTGGAGACAGGGCGAGCTTGGCCCAAACCACGTAGACCTGGTCGATGATCTCAACAATCTTGCTGGAGTCATGTGCGTACAGGGCAATTTTGCTGAGGCTGAGCCAATGATCCAGAGAGCCGTGGACATCCTGGAGGTTGCCGAAAAGCCGGACCCGCTGAAGCTTGCCGAAAACCTCACCAGCCTGGCTGGTCTGCAGTTTCAACAAGGAGTCTTTGATAAGGCCGAGCCCTTGCTGAGCAAGGCATTGCAGCTCCGCGAATCGCATCTGGGACCCAATAGTGTCGAGTTGGCAGATAGTCTGCGTGATTATGCCAAACTCCTTAAAAAGCTTGGGCGCCTCGAAGAAGCCGAAAAGCATTATATGCGGGCCAAAGTCTTGCTCGGCAAGGCCTGAGCCTTAAGCCTAAACAAAACTGAGGAGCATAAGCATGAGTTTAAGTCTCGAGGCCGCCAAATGCGCCTTGATAGTAGTTGACCTGCAAAAAGGCATCATCACCCTTGATACAAAACCGCATTCGACCAGGCAAGTCATAGATAATAGCCTTGCCATGGTCTCTGCCATGCGCAAAGCACAAGGTACGATCGTGCCGGTCCATGTCGATCTGGCCCATATGCTCAGGTTGCCTTGCGATAAGCCATTGCGAGATCCAGATGCTCCGCCGCCACCGCCCGAGGCTTCTCAACTGATCCCCGAGCTCTCGCCGCAGCCACAAGATATAGAGATAATAAAAAATCAGTGGGGGGCATTTTTTGGTACCAATCTCGAAGCCAAATTGAAAGAAAAAAATATAGAGACAGTAATTGTTTGCGGTATAGCCACCAATTTTGGAGTAGAGTCTACCGCGCGAGCCGCTGCTGGCCTTGGTTTTGCGACAATAGTCGTTGAAGACGCCTGCTCTAGTATCGATCAAGCTGCGCATGAGTTTGCCTTCAATGTGATTTTTCCAAAAATGGGTAGAGTCCGCAAAACCGCTCAGATACTGGCTTGTCTGGGATAAGCATCTGCGGATGGGAGGCCTACGAAAGATTTGCTCTTGCGTTTATCCAAAAAAGAGCGAAAATAAAAATTGTAGAGAGCCCGGCTTGATGAGGTTTATATGCACAAGCCAAAGTATGCTGGCGCCAGGCGATTAGCCTCTAAAAAAGATTCCAACACGACTCATCTGCTGAGTGATTTTGCAGAGATGCATCTTGCGCCGGGATATAGAGCTTACGTGAGAGATGACAAGCTCAGTGCCCATGGAGACAGGGTCAATAAAGGACCAGATTTTGCCTGGCGATATTTGCATTCGCAAAGTACTGCCATTAAAACCCGAGTTTAAACGGTCGCCAAAAGCCGGTCTGTGTGGGAGCCGACTGGAAAAGCGATAAGGGTGCGCCTGGTGGAGCAAACACTGCACCAGGATTACTAAAATATGGATTATAAGCTGGAAAAGGATTTGTATACGGACTCATCCATGGGTTTGCATAAGGATTAAAATATGGTGCACCATATCCGGTGCCGCCCAGCCATCCGCTGATCCGGCCTATATTAAAGCTCAGGCCTGGTCGCGGGTAATATCCGTTATATCCGCCATACCCTCCATACATAGGATAAGTCGGAAAAAATTGCACTGGGTATCCTGGTAATAGCTCACGCGTGATTTGCGTGGTCGAGCCATACGGAGTGACACCCTCTGGGTGCATGCCACCGTCCAGCGCGCTACCTGGATTGTTTATCAAAGGTATGATCTGCCCCTGCGGCGATACATTGACATTGACCCGGCTCAGATCGATAGGAACTGGAGCGAGCTTCTTTTTGCGGGCCTTTGGATCTATTACCTCTTCCATAAAGAGGCCGCCCTTTTCGTCCATGATGCCGATCGCTTCGTCTTGATTGTCGGCCAGTGCGGCAGGCGCTGCCGAGATAAGACAATAGATCCCAAGGATGGACAGATAGATAAAATCGGTGCGCAATTTCATATTTCCGTGGCTCTTCCTGACAGACCTCATATTTTAGCGCTGCCGAGGTACAAACAGTGCAATAAGTGTGAGGTCGCCCAAATCCTCATGCAGGTCCAGCGCAGATACTTGTATAGTCTCCTTTTTTACCTCCAGGTCTAGATCTCAAATCATGGAAACCAAAGCAATTGATTATGGTACCCGCCGAGAAATCATATCTTGGGCCATGTTTGATTTTGCCAACTCTTCCTATACGACTGTGGTCACTACTGCCATTTTTAATGCATATTTCGTCAAGACAATTTGTCAGGGCCTCGATCTCGCCACTGCCACTTTTTATCTAGCCCTGGCCAATGGCCTGGCTAATGGCCTGGTGGTGCTGACGGCACCTGTGATCGGCGCGATTGCTGATCGTCGCGGCCTCAAAAAACGTTTTCTCTTTATCGCCACTTTGATCTGTGTAGCGGCCACGATCGGCTTGTCCTTCATGCATCAAGGCATGGTCGTTGCCTCAATAGGATGTCTGGTAATCGCCGGCTTTGCCTTTGGCACGTCCGAAGACATAATCGCGGCCTTTCTCCCAGAGATTGCACCCCGACATAAAATGGGTCGTATCAGTGCTTTTGGCTGGACCCTAGGCTATGTCGGCGGACTGATCGTGCTGGCAGCCTGTCTTGCTTATGTGTCTTGGGCACAGAGCGTGGGGCAGACTGCAAGCCAGTTTGTGCCAGTGACGATGCTTATCGTAGCTGGGGTTTTTATGTGTGGTGCTACGCCTACTTTTCTCTTTCTACGGGAGCGTAAGTCAGGAGAAATGGCCGCCACGGCCCCTCACCCAGTGAGCATCATTGAGCTTGTCAAAGCAAGTCGTGAGCACAAAGACCTCTTTACCTTTTTTATAGCGCTTTTGCTTTACAGCTGCGGCTCTACTACTGTGGTTATGCTCGCTGCAGTCTATAGCGAGCAGGTGATGCAGTTTAAGACCTCGGAGACCATCGGCCTCGTCATGGCAGTCAACGTCGCAGGTGCGCTTGGGGCCATGTTTTTTGGCTATCTGCAGGATGCCTTTGGCAGCGTTAGGACTCTGGCGGCGACTCTGGTACTGTGGGTGGTGTCGATCCTGCTCGCTATCTGTGCTGGCCCGCAAGACAGGGCTCTCTTTTGGACCGCTGCTGCCTTGATGGGACTTTCGATGGGATCGAGTGCCTCGGCCGGTCGCGCCCTCGTGGGCATGCTGGCGCCGCAGGGCCGCTCAGCAGAGTTTTTTGGTCTCTGGGGCCTGGTAGTCAAAGCTTCGGCTATCATCGGGCCGCTCACCTATAGCGCCGCGACCTTTCTCAGCCATTCCAACTATCGTGTATCTCTGGTGTCTACGGTCATCTTCTTTATTTCAGGCCTCATAATGTGCCTGCAAGTCAATGAAAAAAGGGGCCGCGCCCACGCAGCCCCTCTCCTTGATCTTTAGACTATTTGTCTTTCTGCTTTATCTGTCTATCATTGCCAGGCGACGGTCATCATAACGCTCGCCAGCGGTCTTTTTAGCGAGGATATCGAGAGCTTCGAGATCTTCGTCCTCGAGGTCGAGGCGAAAGGCGATGGTGTTTTCTTCGAGATAGCGCACTTTCTTGGTGCCAGGAATGGGCACGATATTGGTGGCTTGATGCAAGATCCAGGCAATGGCCACCTGGGCAGGGGTGGCGCCGTATTTGTCTGCCACTGCGTTGACTTCTTGAACGATGGCCATGTTGGCGGCAAAGTTGTCGCCCTGATAACGGGGATCGGAGCGACGGTAGTCGTCAGCCGGCAGATCGTCAAAACTCTTGATCTCACCGGTCAAGAAGCCGCGACCGATAGGAGAGTATGCAACCAGGCCGATACCGAGCTCTTTGAGCACTGGCATGATGGTAGTTTCGAGATTGCGTTCCCAGAGCGAATACTCTGATTGCAAGGCAGAGATCGGGTGCACTTTGTGAGCACGGCGGATGGTGTTCTCGCCGGCTTCGGAAAGACCCAGATATTTGACCTTACCTGCTTTGACCAGCTCAGCCATGGCCCCTACGGTTTCCTCGATCGGTACATTGGGATCGACGCGGTGTTGATAGTAGAGATCGATATAATCGGTGCCGAGGCGCTTGAGCGAGGCGTCGCAAACTGCTTTGACATTTTTTGGCGAGCTGTCGAGGCCTGAGACCTGTCCTTGATCAAATTTGAAGCCAAATTTGGTCGCGATCACAGCTTGCTCGCGACGCCCCTTGAGGGCCTTGCCGATGAGTTCTTCGTTGGTAAAAGGACCGTAGAGCTCGGCTGTATCGAGAAAAGTCACGCCGAGTTCGAGAGCGCGATGCACTACTTTTATGGCTTCGGCTTCGTCAGCCTTGCCGTAGGCAAAACTCATGCCCATGCATCCCAGTCCGATTGCCGAGGCATTGAGGCCCTGGGTGCCGAGTCTGCGTGTATTGATAATAGCCATGTCGCGTCCTTTGTAAGCTTCCAGATATCTACTTAGAGGTTACCGTCTAAGATAGAGCTATACAGGTTTTGTGACTATATCTAAAGCCTGATAAAGATTTTCTAGAGAGGAGCAATCAGTGAGGTGGGTTTATGCAGATCGATGACTCCCGACAAGCAGACCAGCGCGAGCTCGTAGTCGTCATCGGTGCGACAGGGTATGTGGGGGCCCGGCTGGTGCCGCGCCTCATCGAGGCCGGCTTTCGCGTGCGAGCCTGCGGGCGGTCTCTGGCCAAGCTGGAGAGTCGCACCTGGAGCAAGATGGATGGGGTGGAGCTGGTCTCGGTCGATGTCTTTGACAAAGACTCACTCTCCGCAGCGCTCCATGGCGCCCAGCACGCCTATTATCTCGTGCATAGTATGAACAGCACCAGCAAGGATTTTGCTGATAGCGATCGCAAAGCCGCGCACAATATGGTCCAATGTGCCAGCGAGCAGCGGATCGAGCGGATCGTCTTTTTGGGTGGGCTGACCGGTCAGCCGCTCGAGCCTGCGTCAGGCAAATCTAAGCAAGATGCTCCCAAGCTCAGCAAGCACCTCGAGTCTCGCGACGAAGTCGCCAAAATCCTGCAAGCCGGCCCCGTCCCCACGACTGTTCTGCGAGCAGGCATCATCCTCGGCTCGGGCAGTACTTCTTTTGAGATCTTGCGCTATCTGGTCTCGCGTCTGCCCATCATGATCACGCCTAAATGGGTGTCGACTCCCACGCAGCCTATTGCCATCCGCAATGTCCTGCATTACCTGATCGGTTGTTTGAAAGTGCCCGAGACTGTGGGGCGGCAGTTTGACATAGGCGGTCCAGATATCTTGAGTTACGGAGAGCTGATGCAGATCTACGCCGAGGAGGCGGGGTTGGGGCGCCGCATCATCATTCCTGTGCCTGTCTTTACGCCGACTCTCAGCTCCCACTGGATACATCTGGTTACGCCGGTGCCGGGCTATATAGCCAGGCCGCTTGCCGAAGGCCTGCGCAATAAGTCAGTCTGCGAGCCTGACTCGGAGGCCGAGATTAGAGCCCTCATGCCGCAAGACCTGTTTACTTGCCGCATGGCTATTCGTCTGGCCCTGGAGATCATGCAGCACCGCATCAAAGACCGCAAAGTCGAGAGCCACTGGACCGACGCAGGTATCATGCCCCCCGTCGAATGGGCCAACCCTGGTGATCCTAATTGGGCCGGCGGTGATTTTTATCGGGATTTTCGCGAGATTGTGGTCGAGCAGAGCCCTGCTGAGGTCTGGTCGCGGCTGGAGTTGCTGGGAGGCGGCACCGGTTGGTATTACGGCAACTGGTTGTGGCGTTTGCGCGGCTGGATGGATCGTGTGATAGGAGGCGTGGGGCTCACGCGGGGCAGGCGCGATAACCAGCGGCTCTATGCAGGCGATGCGCTTGATTTTTGGCGGATCATGGAGGTGAAAGATGAAAAAAGATTGGTGCTCAGCGCTGAAATGATCCTGCCTGGTCGGGCGACACTGGAGTTTCGCCTCAAAGATTTAGGGCAAGGACGCACGAGAGTGCAGCAGATCGCCTGCTATCAGCCGCAGGGCTTGCTCGGCCTTTTGTACTGGTGGTCGGTCAAACCCTTGCATGCCTTTGTCTTTAACGGCATGCTGCGCGGAATAGCAGCTGGAGACGACAAAAAGATCATCTCTGGCCCTAGTTTTGCTCAAAGTATTTGAAGGCAGCCATTGGATAGTCTAAAATGGGGCACGCGTCAGAGAGCGGATAAGCGCGCTACGGTGGAGGCTGCCTGGCTTGGGACATCGTGATTTCGTCCATTTCTACGTCAATGGCAAAGAACATCGTGTAGGTGGGGCTGCTGTCTTTCAGACTCTTTCGGATTATCTGCGCCAGGATCTGTACCTGTGCGGCACCAAGGTCGTGTGCGCCGAGGGCGATTGCGGAGCCTGCTCTGTCCTGGTCTTAGACCGGCAGAGGTCGCAGGCGCCAGTAACGGGATCTGGATCTGCCTACAAGGCCGTCAATGCCTGCATCCAATATTTGTATCAGATCGATGGCGCTCACATCGTCACCGTCGAAGGTCTAAAGGCGCAAAATGCCATCAATGCAGTGCAATCTGCGATGGTGGACCAAAATGGGGCACAGTGCGGATATTGCACTCCGGGCTTTATTACGACGATGTGTGCGCTCGCTCAAGACATGCAGGCTGGAGTGAGTGCCTGCGGGAGCAAGGACAAATACAAAGACAAGACCACCTGTATCAAGGACGCTCTCACCGGCAATCTCTGCCGCTGCACTGGCTACGAGGCCATCATCCAGGCGGGCCTCGCCATCGACCTCGATACATTTCAACCTGTCGCCGATCTCTACGATCTGGCATCCATAGATGAGTCGCTGCAAAGCACCAGGCAGCAATCGGTCTCGATCCAGGCCGCCCAGAGGCTGGTCTTTGTCCCTGCTGACCTCGACTCTGCCCTTGGTTTTTTGGCTGGGCAGCCAGGTGCTCGCATCGTATCCGGTGGCACTGATGTGTCGGTCAATATCAACAAACGCGGCCTACTGCCTGATGTCATCCTCTCGACTTGTTTGTTGTCTAAAAACGACGCTACGCTTACTGCCATCACTCTTGATACCGCTTCTAATACCGTCATAATCGGAGCGCTAACCTCTCTTAAAAATGTAGAGGCATTTTTTGCAGAGCATGTGCCCGAGTTTGCCCGCGTGCTCTGGGTCTTTGGCTCGCCACAGATCCGCAATGCCGGCACGCTCGCGGGCAATATCGCCAATGGCTCGCCGATCGGGGATAGCCTGCCCTTTCTCTTTGTCGCCGGTGCTACCATCGATGTGGCTAGCCAGGCACGTGGCAGACGTTCGGTAGCGATCGATGCCTTTTATAAAGGCTATAAGCAACTAGATCTTGCCCCCGATGAGTTGATCGTCGGCATACGGGTGCCTCTGACGCAAGAGATCTTGCGTCTCTACAAGGTCTCCAGGCGTCAGCATCTCGATATTTCTGGTTTCACAGCCGCCTTTGCGCTTTCTCTCGAGCCGACCGCGATGGGGGCGGTGCCGGTCATTAAAAAACTTCGTGTCGCCCTCGGTGGAGTCGCTGCAACGGTCTTGAGAATGCGCCAAATAGAAGACCGCGCCGTAGGTATGACGCACGATGCCACAACCTGGGCTATATTGGGAGAAATGGCGCGCTCTGCTATCGACCCGCTTAGCGACGTGCGCGGCGCGCGTGACTATAGACTGACGCTAGCTCGCAATATTTTTGACAAGTTTTATCTGGAGACCAGCGAGACCGGGACTGCGCCAAGGGAGCCGATATGCAAATAGGCCACAAGACTCCTAAAAACCCAAATATCCCGCATGACTCGGCTATTGGTCACGTATCGGGCACATCGGTCTATATAGACGACATGCCGCCCGCGCACAATGAGGTCTTTGTCGAGATCGTGCCCAGTCCAGTCGCTTTTGGCCGGATCAGATCCATCGACACTAGCAAGGCTCTGGCAGTACCTGGCTTTGTCGGAGCATATACCTATCGAGATCTGCACCACAACAAATTTGGCCCGATCACTCAAGACGAGATCTTGATGGCCGAGGATACGGTGTATTTTATCGGGCAGGCCGTGGTCGTGGTGGCTGCCGAGTCGCGCAGCGCAGCCCTGGCCGCGCGACGTGCCGTGGTGCTGGATATCGAGGAGCTCGATCCTTGTTTGACTGTGGCGGAGGCTATCCGCCGCGATCAATATCTCGATCGGACTTATGCCATCAAGCGTGGTGACGTCGAGGCGGCCTTTGCCGAGGCCGACCATATCATCGAGGGGCATTTTTCGATTGCTGGTGCCGATCATTTTTATCTCGAGTCGCAGGCCTGTATCGTTTATCCGCAAGAGTATGATCAGATCGTCATCCATTCGAGCACGCAAAACCCTAGCGAGATCCAACACGTAGCCGCGCATCTGCTCGGGCTCAATCTCAATCAGGTAGTCGTGATCACAAAGCGTATGGGCGGTGGGTTTGGCGGCAAAGAGTGCCAGTCGACGCATCCGGCGGTGATGGCGGCCATGGTGGCGCTCAAGACGCGCCGTCCGGCGCGATTGATCTACAATAAAGACGACGATATGCAATGGACCGGCAAGCGTCATCCCTTCGAAAACGACTACAAGGTCTCTTTTACCGATGCCGGCGTTATCACCGCATTGCAGGCCCGACTTTATGCTGATGGCGGTGCCTACAACGATTTATCCACTGCTGTGGTCGGTCGCGCGCTCACGCACATCGACAATGCATATTTTTTGCCCAATGCCGATGTAGTCGGTAAGATCGCCCGGACCAATTTTCCCCCAAATACTGCTTTCAGGGGTTTTGGTGGGCCGCAGGGCATCATCACCATCGAAAACATCTGCGAAGAGATCGCCGCCTACCTCGGTATGGATGCCTATGATGTGAGGCGAGCCAATCTCTATGGGGTAGACGAGCGCAATACCACTCACTATGGGCAACTGGTGGCTAACAACACCTTGCCTGAGCTCTTTGACACCTTGCTGGAATCCTCGCAATACAGAGAGCGGCGTGCCACCATTGATGGTTTCAACCAGTCGTCTTTAACTCATTTGCGTGGCATGGCCATGACCGCAGTCAAATTTGGCATTTCTTTTACCAATAAGGCTCTCAATCAAGCTAATGCCCTGGTCAATATCTATCTGGACGGCACTATACAGGTCTCTACCGGCGCCACTGAGATGGGACAAGGCGTCAACACCAATATCAAGATGCTGGTCGCCGAAGAGTTTGGCATTGATTACGACAAGGTCATCGTCATGGCGACGAGCACCGAAAAAAACAATAACACCTCGGCTACTGCTGCTTCGGCTGCTACCGACCTCAACGGCTCTGCGGCCGTCAATGCCAGCCGCAAGCTTAAAGAGCGGATCGCCGAGGTGGTTGCTCAGCACTTTGCCTCCACTGAGACCGGTATGGGTGCTTATCCCGATCGCATCGTCTTTGCGGACGGCTATATTTATGATTCGCGCAAACCATCCAGACGCATCACCTTTGCCGAGGCCGTCAATCTGTCCTATCGTGAGCGCGTCAGCCTGGGTGAGCGAGGACACTACGCCACCTCCGGTATCGGCTTTGACTGGTCTCTTGGTCAGGGAGCGCCATTTCTTTATTACACAAATGGCTGCGCGGTCTCCGAAGTCGAGATCGACCGCTTTACCGGCGACATGAGGGTCTTGCGCACCGACATCCTCATGGACATAGGTCAATCCATCAATCCTGGCCTCAATCGCGGCCAGATCGTCGGGGCTTTTGTCCAGGGCATGGGCTGGCTCACTACTGAGGATCTGCGCTATACCCGCAATGGGGCACTGCTTACGCACTCTCCCACTACTTACAAGATCCCCAATATTTACGATCTGCCTGCAACTTTCATCTGCAACACCATCCAAAATGACAATAAGGTCAATGTGCGAGGTACCAAGGCTGTCGGCGAACCGCCTCTAGTGCTGGGCATCTCGGTCTGGGCCGCCGTCAAAAATGCCCTGTCTTACGTATCCGGCGAATCGATCCCGACGCTCAATACACCTGCCTGCAATGAGGAGATCCTCTCCCGATTGACTTATTACAAGCGTCTTTTGGAGCGGCAGGACAACAACAATCATGCCTTCAACGAAGGTTTCTATCATGACGAGGCCTCGGTGCTTTTGCCGAGAGCGCGGTCGCATGCTGCTGGGCGAGCTGTGCGCTCTAATCTATCCGGCAAGAGGGCCAGGTCCAAATCAGGCAAAGCCGATAAAGGCGTGACTGCCTGATGTCGGTGCTTGATTTTTATCAGCGTGTCGAGGAGCTGATCAAAGCAGGCGAGAGCTGCGTCGTCGTGAGCGTAGTGGACGTCATCGGCAGCGTACCACAAGAAGCCGGCGCCCGTATGCTTGTCACTCGCGATGGACGTGTAGCTGGTACTGTAGGTGGTGGCAAGATCGAGGTCAAGGCCATCGGCGAGGCGCGCGCCTTGCTCAAGCAAGGGCCGGCCGGCGATATCGCGCAAAGGCCACGTACCCGATTTGTCACCTGGCATCTCGAACGTGATGTAGGCATGACCTGCGGTGGGTCGATGCGTTTGTTTTTTGAGGTATTTGACCGCAGTGGCTGGTCGATCTGCATATTTGGAGCAGGACATTGCGCCCAGGCGCTCGTCCATGTCTTGCTCAATCTCGACTGCCAGATCAAAATGATCGATACGCGCGAGGATTGGCTGCAAAAGGCGCCTCGCCATCCAAAGTTAAGGACCATATCAGTCAAAAATTATGTGGACGGGCTCGATTGTGTGGAGGACCGTGACTATGTCCTCCTCCTGAGTCAGGGGCATAGTACTGACAGTCCGATATTGGTGAGGCTAATGCAATCCTATCAGGCTGGGGCGCCTAGGCATCCTTATCTAGGCGCGATCGGTAGCAAGGCCAAGCGGATTAAGCTATTGCAAGATCTGGCTGCTGCCGGCGTCGGTCAAGAATGGCAAGAGGCCTTTTATTGTCCGATTGGCCTGCCCCTGGGTACAAACGACCCGCAAGAGATCGCGATAAGCATTGCTGCACAATTGCTTGCGACACGTGACAAAACCTCTGCCGGTGGTTTAGATTATGTGTGATCACTGGAGCGGGCATCGTGTCTTTTTACAGACCACATTTGCCGGCACGCTGGGCTTTATGCCTCCTTACAGCGAGCTGTGCAATCGGCAATCTCATCAGTCTGCAACCGGCCCTTGCGGGCGACAATGCCGCTGCTTGCAATAGCGCAGCCAATACCGTGACGATCAGTGCCGCGCCGCCCCCGGGCCTGGCCTTTGCTACCGACCCCAAAAAGCTCAAAGTAACCGACGAAAAAGTCGGTAACCGTCATTTTGTCGTTGCACGCTTGCAGATGCATCATAGTCGTGAGGAGATCTGGGACGTCCTCACTGATTACGCTGCGGCTCCAAAGATCTTTAAAAACGTCAAAAAAAGCGAGATCCTGGCAGTCAAAGACAACACCAAGCGTGTGCATCAGACCGTCAAGCCTGTGTATTTTCCCTTTACCTTTGATTATCAGGTCGTCCTGACCGAAAACAAACCCGGCTATGTTAGCTGGGAGAAGCCAGAAGGCAGCGCATTTGCTGGTTTCTGGAAGCTCGAGGCGACAAAGGATAAAAATGTCAGCAATGTCACCTATGGTGTGCATATCATCAGTCCAAACCTCGTGCCCACCTGGATTTTGATGCGTAGCCTGAGAGGCTACATGCCTGAGGTCTTTAGAGCCTTGCAAGCCGAATTGACGCGGAGAGCCGCCGGCAATGACACTCAATGATAATAAAGGTAATGCGCAAGCCCTGGCTATGTTTGGCGTGATCGGTGCCTTTATGCTCGTTGGCGGGGCTGGATATTTTGCTGGGTATCAATCTGTCTGGACGGCCTATGCCAATAAGCCACGGATCGGTGCTGAGCCTTTGCGCATCAAACTGGTAGAGGTGGTGAGTGATATCGCATCTGGTGCAAAAATAGATTATGATGCAGTCGAAGAAAAGTACGCGATACTCGACCATATCAGTCTGGATAGTTATGGCTTTGCCGCTGATTGCCTGGGCAAGACAGCCAAATGGGATTTAAAAAAAGGCCAGTATATTGCTCGGCATGATGTCTTGCCTGAGCCACAATCAGCAGCCGGGAGCGACAAAAATGCCGGTAAATGAGACCATCAAACCAATACTCAAGTTTTTGTGGTTGAGTCCGATTGCCTTTGGTGCTTGTTATTTTTGTGGCACGCAGATCGCTACTTCTGAGGTCGGTATGCAAAAACTAGATGAAATGACGGCTGCCGGTCACTGTATACAGGCCGTGCGTGACGTCCCGGCAGGGACAGTATTGCGATCCCAGGATGTGCAGGCAGTGGATACATTTGCCAATAGGGTCGAGGGCGATATGCTGGCTCGATTGGATCAAGTGGTCGGCAAAAAGGTAAAATACGGCCTCGTGGCCAAGCAAGCCATTGTGTCCCGTGATCTGATGCAGGCTGAAAAGGCGCAGTAAAACCAAATTGATTAGGATAGATATGCTTAAGAGAAAAGTATCCAGGATGACCAGAGGTTTGGTGAGTGTAGCGCTCGCTTTTGGTGTAATGCTGATCGGCACCATATCTGCGCCGGCCGATGCACGCGGCTCCAATCTCAGTCGTCAGACGGACGATCTAGTCAAAGCGGTGCAAAATGCTCTCATGAGTCAGGGCAAATGGCCTCCTCCGGCTGGATCCAATGAGATGCAGTTGTGCACGGCTCTGCAGTATTTTTCGCAGCAGGCAAAAAACGCGCCTGATCTAAATGGTGGCAATCTCAATAACAACGAGATGATGGCTATGCAGAGCCTCGCCTCGAGTGCCAGCCAGGTCGATGCTTATATTGGCACGGTGGGTTTTTCGTCTGATGTGAGCTCGCGCTGGATCAATATCAAGGGTCAGATCGGCAACGGTATGGGTTTTGGCGGCTTTGGCAATAATGGCTTTGGCCAATTTAATCGTGGCTATAATCCATATAATTACAATTCTAATTCTAATTACAATTCTGGTTTTAACCCGGGCTTTAATCCAGGCTTCAACCCTGGGTTTAATCCAGGCTTTAACAATGGCTTTAATCCATACAACAGCAACAACAATAATAATCGCGGCATTTTTGGCAGCCGCAATAATGGTGTCAATCTAGACAGCTATGTAAACAATCTAAATAGCGACATGCGCGACTTTAGCAATCTCTGCCAAAAAAGCGCAATGTCAGGCGGTTTTGCTAATGCTGGGGCGATGTTTGGCCTGACCACCAGTCTGCAAAATCTGCAGAACGCAGTCAAACGTAATGGCCGCGGCATCGCCGATAGCAATAATGTCGGGCAGCAGCAAAACAATCTCAACCAGTTGTCTTTTGCGGTGAGTCAATTTGAGCAGCAGTTCCAGACTGCACAACCTAATCCAATGCTATCAGCACGCTGGATGCAGTTTAAGACAACTCTCAATAGCTTGCAGCAAGCCGTCTTTAATAACAGCATGATGCGCTAAAAATCAGTCACATCATCTTGTCCTGTCCAGATCAATTGCGGTATTGGTCGATCCAGGTCAATTCGAATGTCGGACAGTCGTTTTGTAATAAATGAGGCGGAATGTCGATACAGATCTCATTTTGCTGGCGTATGGCCTTGAGTGTATTAGCGTCCTGCTTGGTCTCACTAGATTCTGTGTCTGTACTCGATAATCTTGCCTGATAGACCTTGCCTGCATGGTCGAGTTGCATGGACTCGAGTGCTGCAAAATCGTCAAAGATGATCTTGCCATGATCACCCCAATTGCCTCGCTCGAGACAGATCCTTGCCTTGCCGATGCCGCGCATGCGATGCACTAGTATGTTAAAGGCGCCATCATTGACCATGACCGAGATGCCGTCCTCTGTCCTCGTATTGGGCACTACATTGGCTGTGATCATCGAAAACTGCATGCGTTTTTTGTCAAAAAATGGAAAATGCACATTGGTATGATGATCTGCAATCTCATAATCGCAGCTATCCGCGCTGCTCTTGTCTGTGTGCATGAGATATCCCGAGGGGATGATCTTGTTTTTGTTTTTTTGATCGCGCTCCAGGACCTCGATGTAAACATCGCCCTGATGCCCTTTTGCCAGGGCAGGCATGGCGCGCACATCATCATCCAAAATGTAATAGGCTTGCACGATCTTTTTGAGCGCTGGGCCTTTTTGCTTTTTGAGGGCCTGGACGGCCAATCTCTGGCATTTGCTCTCCTCTGGCGTGGCCTGAGTCTGCGGCGCAAAGGCAAGCGCGAGAGCCAATAAGACTGGGGAGATGATGACTGTTGAGATCCGCATGGTTGTGATACTCTCGTCGTGGACCTGCCTAGTCTAGTCCAAAGGCCATTATTGAGCAAATAAAAAGGACAAATGAGCATTTATGCCCAGTATACAAATGCCCCAAGACCTGCAGGAAGAGAAGGATGCCCAGGAAGTAATCCGTGTATGGTTTGATGACGGTCGCATGGAGCTTTCCTTGGATACGGCCGCGTTCGAGGATCCTGCTGCCTATGGCATCGTGCTCTCTGATCTGTCGCATCGCATGGCGCAGATCTGTGCGCTCAACACTGCACGTGAGCCGGAGGATTGTTTTCAGGAAATAGTCAGAGGTCTCAAGACGCGGCTGGGCATGATCAATGAGGGTGGCGATGATGCGTGAGTTGCCGATACCGCCGATGATAGTGGACGAGGACAAGGCCGTAGAGTTGTTGCGCGGCGTGCAATCCTCGCGAGGCTTTGTAGTCCGCATGGCGTCTGTGTTTAGCGATCCGGACGTCTGCGCTCAGATGATCATCGAGCTGTCTGCACGTATTGCCGATTTGATAAATGATGAAAGAAAACCAGTGCAATACCCTGATGCAGAGGCCGTTTGGGATAGACTGCTGCAGGGATTGTTTGTGGAAATTGACGGAGAGGCCGCGCCTAAGAGTGAGATTTGACCTGGCCTGCGCTGAGACTCAGATCAGACTCAGATCCTGTCGGCTTCGGCTCTATCTCTTGCGGCGGCGGCTTTGTCACCTATCTTGTCGTAGAGCTTTGCCCGCTCCTTTAGCATCGATGCCGAAGGCAATTGATCGATGGCGTCGCTGTAGCATTTGATGGCGCCTTTGTAATCGCCTTTGGTGGCAAACAGCTTTGCTTTGATCTGCATCGCATACTCGTCGCTTTTGTTTTTGACCAGCAATTGATCGACCTGTTTGATCGCCAGGTCGTATTGGTTGAGGTGTTGCATGCAGCTGACGATCTGATAGACGGTAGCATCGTCATAGTGCAATTTTTGTGCTTGCTCTAAGAGTGCTAGCGCGCCTTTGTAGTCGGCAAAGTTTTCGAGGATGCTGGCTTTGACAAGGATGGCGGGTCTAATGTCGGTGACCCTTTTTAAATACTCATCGCTGTCGGCAATAGCTGCGGCCTTGTTTTTGCGTTCGCCATAGATTATGGCGCGGACGCGAAAGGCATCTGGATGTTGTGACCGGCAAGCGATTGCTTTGTTTGCATACTCAAAGGCTCTTTGCTTGTCTCCGGAGATGAGCATGCAATGCGCCAATTGCCCCCAACCGGCGCCAAAATCTGGATTGATCTGGACAGCCTTTAGCAAATATTTTTCTGCAATTTTAAAATTGGCCGTCATATTGTCGTAGTCATTCATATATGACTTGGACAGCCATTCTAAAATCATCGGCTGATCAGGATAACGGCTATTCATTTCGAGTAATAAGGCGCGAGCTTCGCGGTATTTGCCCAGGTCGCACAGAGCGATGGCGCGCCTGTAATCATTGTGAGCGGCACGGGGCAGGCCGACGATAGGCTTGTCTAAGTGGTGCTGAGGCTTTGATGCGGGGGGAGCAGCAATAGCAGCATGACTGAAAGCAGTTGTAATAGTCATCAGCAAGATCAGCAATATTGCGGCCATCTTTTCACTCTTTTTAGCCCGTATGGTAGCCCATATGGTCAATGTAGCATGAAAGAGGCATAAATGCGGCAGTGCTGTTAGTGCTTGCTCTTAAGCGGATCGATCCTGGGTATTTCGAACGATCGAGTAAATTTTTGGTCTTTTTTTACTTGCAATATATCGCTGACTGTATTTTTGATATTTGCGCAGATATTGTCCAGGGGCAGATCGTCGCCGTCATAGCCAAAGGGATCTTCGATATCTTCGGCTATGAGTTCGAGACCGATCAAAAAGTAAGCACCGACCAGGATGAGGGGCAGTGACCACCAAATGTCAAAATCAGGAGTGAGATACCAGGGCATGGCAATCAAGTTGAGTGCTATCCCCTGTCGCATGAAGGCCCTGTAGGAAACGGCCAGAGGACTGTTTTTAATACGTTCGCACGCGCCGCAGATATCCATAAAGGCACGAGCATGCTGGTCGAGCTGGAGAAGCGTATAGCCATCGATGATGCCGGTGTGATACCACATTTCGATTTTTTCAAAGATCTTGCCTGCAGTCATGACTGGGACGTGATGACCTTCTAGCTCGGCTAAGGTACCGACTCCGGGCAAGGTTTGCGAAGGCATCGTGCCCCGCAGGTGGTGCTTGAGTGCATAGGCGAAAGAAATAATGGTCTCGCCAAACTTAACTTTATCGGTGGGATCTGTAGGGACGAAGGATCTGCATTTGAGCGAAAGATTGCGGGAGTCGTTAACGAGCTGGCCCCATAGTTTGCGGCCTTCCCACCATCTTTCGTAGGCGGAGTTTGTGCGAAAAACCAGCAAGAGGCCTAGTACTACACCTCCAAACGCCATGGACCCTGCTTCTTTAAAGACGTGTGCAGGAAAATTGTTGTTGGCCCACCAATCCACCAGGACGGTGTAGCAAGCCATGACAGCCATATAGAGCCATACTCTGCGAGCGACTGGGATGCGGTGAAAGCGTGTGAAGGGGTGGAGCCACATGCCGACGACTTTTTGATAGGCCGTTTTGTCGGCTAGCTCGATTTGGGCCTGGCGTTGTTCTTCCCATGGGTCGATAGCAGGATAACCCGTGCCGGATGCTGCTGGATTTGGTCCGCCGGAAGGATTGGCTTTAGGCGGATTAAATTGTGGGGAGGAGGCGGAAAGGGGTGAATCTGGTGTTTCGCCGTTGTGAGCCACTGTTTTGCTTTGCTCCGATGGTTTTTTATTGCAGGTGGATGGGGGTGTTATTGCAGGTGGTGGGATGCTGGAGCATAAATTGTGGCGTATGGGCGGCTGCTTGCCAAGGTTGGCTATCTTATATATTTTGAAGGGGATTTGAAAATGTGAAAGGTTTGGGTGGGCATTTGGCTTGTGGGAGAGGTGTTTTGGATCGATATGGGTTTAATTTTTGGGGTAGGTGGCAGCTGTGAAGATAATGCGTGGAATCAGTCGGTGGCGGTGCAGGTCTAACTCATTTTGTGCAGTAGTAAGAAAGCACTATTTTGACAAAATTACCAACCAAAAATATTTTTTGGCTTCTCAAGACCCTTGATTTTACGTGGAGTCGTTTGATCGCAAAGCAGTTCTGATTGCTGCAAGCCCAAGCCCTGTCAGTGATTCGCGTGAGTTTGAAAAACACAAATTTTTCCAACCTCCCCTGATTTTCATTGAACCAATTGATCGGTCTGTACGTTTTTAAATGCATCTGCTTTTTGCGAGGACAGGCAATGCATCACGATTTCAATCTACGTCGCCAGCTAGAGTTTTTGCCTGCACCGTGGGTAGTGGCGCAGGCCAAGGCCCGGAGTAATGGCATCAATTTTCATCATTGCAAAGCAGCATATGCGGCTGTGCCATATACTGATTTTAAAGGGCGCACTATGATGACTGCCGTAAAAGTCAATACTGACAATGCGCGCGTCTTTTACTCAAGTCAGGGCAGCGCAAAATTCGTCTATCTCGATCAATACATATTGATTAAGAGGATAAGTCCGCGACGCATGCTATTACTGCAACAGATCGCAGGAGACTTTCTCTTTTCTATGCTTCAATTGGGCCGAGCTTTTCACCAACAGCATCCATATTTTTTGACAGGAGCCATCAATGGATTGGAGCGGCACGTTCGCGTATCGCTCAAGCACTGCTTGCGTTATCTGCCAGGTTGGATGTGCGCCAGGCTGCAAGAGCATGCTTGCGCTTGATGCCTCGGCCTAATCGTCCTGTTCGATCATGGCTTCCAGGCGGCCCATTTTTACAGCATTGGCAAAGAGCTCGTAATCTTTTTCGGCTTGATCTGCATAGGCCATGGCGTAGTCACCAATTGCTTCGTCAAAGGTGTCGCCTTCGCCGAGATAGCCGCTCAAGACGGTTGCGTCGCCCGATCGAGCGTGAGCACGTGCCAGGACTGCTCCCATAACCTCAGCAATCTCAGAGAGTCTGTGTCCATCCCATAAATGAGGCTCTAGTTTGACCTTGGTGTCACGTAGTTGTCTGATGTAGTAGTGCTTGCCGTCTTCCATTTCGGTCCAGCCCAAAAAGATATCGGAGGCTGACTGTATGCGCCGTTGGCCGTTGACTACGCGTTGACCATGATTAGGGAACTCGCTACGGCCCGCAAAGGCCTCGAGGACTGACTCTTTTGCTTGTTTGAGTTGCAGGATCAAGGGTTCGGAGTCGGGAGCAAGCATGAGCGCGATACCGCATGTGGTGCCAACGCTGCCGATGCCTACTACTTTGATAGCCACATCGGCCAAACGATATCTGTCTATCAGTCTACGCTTGTCTTCCTGGAGGGTCTCTTTGTAATGATCCAGCGCCTTGGCGGTCATCTCTTTAAAATCAGAATGCTCATCGCCCTTGAGGTGATAGATGGTCGGCGGCGTGTCTTTTATCATAATGCCACCACCGCTGGTTTCGGTCATCTTGGGAAAATAATAGGATTTGATCGTGCGTTTGATTGCTTTCTGGGTGCGATCCTTGAGGCGTTTTTGCAATTCGGGGTCGGAAGTGGCTTCTGCTACCTTGCTCCAGTCAAATCTGTCATACCAGATATCGAGTATAGCCATCTTGGAGTATTCGGCCATTTTGTGGCGATAAGCCCTGGTCAGGGTCACTGCTGCCTGCCGATTATGTTTATCTTTCACTCCATTATCGCGGCCCGCGAGCACAAAGGACGCTGCGAGTCGCTTGAGGTCCCACTCCCACGGCGCTGGTAGGGTCTCGTCAAAATCATTGATATCAAAAACGATATTGCGTTCTGGTGTGGCAAATGCACCAAAATTGAGGAGGTGAGCATCGCCGCATGTTTGCACGTTGATCTTGGTATTGATGCCTGCAGCGAGGTCGTATGCCATCAATTGGGCCGTGCCTCTAAAAAACGTAAAGGGCGAGACCAGCATACGGCCATGCCTGAGCGGCACCAACTCTTGTATACGTCCGACATTGCCTGCCTCAACCAGGCTGACTGGGTCCGGACGGCCTTCGGCTACTTCAAAGCGCGCGTGCAGCTCGTGGGGGATGGCTTCTCTCAAGATGCGTCCGCGATCGCGACGATCATCCCTTGGGGAGATGGTGTTGTCATGGAGGGCAGCGGTTTCTCCACCGGTCGGCTTTTTGCCTGGGTTGTCGCTAGAAGTCAATTTTTACCCTCCGGTATCAATAATCGCCGCCGCTACTTAAGGTCCTTCACTTACATATTCCCCTCTTTGGGACATTATGCAGGCTCTTGGAGTCCAAATATCCCCTAAGTTTTACAAGGGATCTTGGTGATGGGGTGGAGAGGAGGCCAAGCAGTTATAATTTGCGGCATGTCAGGTTCTCTAGAAGACAGCACCAGCAATACCGGCGGCCTTGTCAAAAAGGTATGCGTAGCCTGTGGTCAAGAATTTGACGGCGAGATCACCATTTGCCCAAATGACAGTACCCCTCTGACTACCATCAAAGGCGGCACAGGTCTGGTTGGCACCGTGCTCGGCGATCGTTACGAGATTCAGGAATTGGTCGGCGACGGAGCTATGGGTCAGGTCTACAAGGCCCGTCATCGACTAATGAAGCGCACAGTCGCCGTAAAGATGATGCACGCCAACCTGGTATCCGGTGCTGCAGCACTCAAACGCTTTCAAAAAGAAGCCGAGCTGGCCAGCGCACTCAACCATCCCAATATCCTCACTGTGCACGATTTTGGCTTGACCGAAGACGGCATGCCCTATCTGGTCATGGCCTTTCTGCAAGGACGCAGTCTCGAAAACCTCTTGCAAGAACAAAAGTCGCTTGCGCCTATAAGGGCGGTACACATTTTTCGCCAGATTGCATCTGGCCTCGGACACGCGCACGACCACGGAGTCGTGCACCGCGATCTTAAGCCCAGCAATGTGCACCTCGTAGAACTCGACGGCGATCCTGATTTCGTCAAGATACTCGACTTTGGCATCGCCAAGATGCTACAGCCTCTCGAAGGCGAACAAGAAAACCTCACTCGCACGGGCGAGGTGTTTGGCAGCCCGCCCTATATGAGTCCCGAGCAATGCCGCGCCTTGCCGGTTGATGGCCGGTCCGATATTTATTCGCTCGGCTGTGTCATGTATCGTTGTCTCTCAGGCATCAATCCCATCAATGGCAGCGATTTGATCGAGTTCTTGTTCAAGCATGTAAACGAGATGCCACAACCCTTTTCTGTCATCTGTCCAGAGCTGGAGATACCGCAAGACTTTGAAGCAGTGGTATTTAAATGCCTCGCCAAATCTCCAGAAGATCGTTTTCAGACGATGCAAGAACTCCGGGTCGCCCTGGATGGGCTTTCGTGCTCTCCAGTGGGACTCGCCAGCACGACTATGGTTTCGGCAGTGACAGCCGAGCAGGCTGCCGAAGTCGTCGCTCGTGCGGCTCAAGATCAAGCAGAAGCCACTCTCAAGGTAAACGAAACCCCGGCTCTCGATAAAACCGAGATACCGGGCAGCACGATTGTATCAGGCAAGGAGCAAGCTGGTATTACTACGCCGGCAAGTGCGCCTTCACCTCATACTAAATCTATTGGGCTGCCGCTCAATTTTAAAAATCTTTCCGCCAAAAACAAAAAAATCTTTGTCGGCACGCTGTCTGTGATCGGCATCGGTATCATCCTTGGTGTCGCGTCCCTGTCCTTTACGCAGGGTCCGGACATGCTGTCCAAATATCAAAACAAAGCACTAAAATCCTACAATGCAGGTCTTTTCCCAGAAGCTGAAAAAGAAGCCCGCGCCGCCTTACGCATTGAAGCCCTCAATCGTTTGCCCCAGAGCAGCAAGTCGCGCTATATATTGGGTCTAGTGCAATACGCTGATGGAGACTACAAAGACGCTCAGGAGAGTCTCGAAAATGCCCTGGCCATCATCAGCAAAGACAAGTCAGCATCGGCTTTAGATAAAGCCAGTATTCAAGCTACTCTCGGACGCACGTATTCGGCCCTGCATGATTTTGGCAAAGCGGAGCCACTCCTGCGCGAGTCCTATCGATTGCGCAAAGAGTCCACCTACGACCCCGTGGACGAGGCTGATTCGCTGGCCGGTCTCGCCGACCTCTACATGCGCAAACAAGAGTATCAAAAGGCTGTTGTGGAGCTGACTTCGGCCCTGCGTATCATCCAGGCGGCCAAGGGCGCCAACTCGTCTGATACCGCCACTGCTCTCAATGACCTCGGCCAGGCCTACCAACTTGTAGGCAATCTAGCCACAGCCGAAGACCTCTACAAGCGTGCCTTAAAGATCCGTGAAAAGGTCTTGCAGTCCAACAATCCTTCGCTTGCCGACAGTTATGAGTGCCTGGCAGCCGTCTATGCTCAGCGCGGCAAGCTAGGCGATGCTATGAGCTGCTTGAGCAAGGCTATCGAGATCGAAAAACGATCCCTAGACCCGTCCAGTCCTCGCCTCGCTGCTACCAGACAAAGGTATCAAGAGCTCGTAACCCGCATGAAGAGCGGGCGCGAATACGAAAAGCATTAGGTAGATTATTTTTGATCTGATTTTTCGGCTTCTTGCATCTCTTGGTGCGATAAGAGGCCAATGCGTTTGATGCGCGCTTCGCGCTGTGCCTCGAGCGCCATGCCGACCATTTTTTGCCATTGAATAGTGTCTTGCGGTACGCTCGCGATACCAAAACTATAATCCCAGGTATTGGTCGCATCTTTGAGGCGGCCCAGTGCTCGAGACAGGATCGCCAAAAAATTGCGCACAAACATAGTGGCGAGATTGGTATCAAGGCCCGGCATGATCAGAGCAAATTGCTCTTCTTCAAAGACGCACAGCCAGTCCATCTGACGCTTGGCGTCGGTGAGCTCGGCGAGCACGGACATGACTTGCTCTTTGTCCTCGCTGGACAACTGGCTAAATGCCTTGTCGATCTTGCGTATCTCAAATATCGCGATCGATAGTGGAAACATATGAGTGCGCGCGCGTTCGATTTCTTTTTCCAGTAAAAAGACAAAAAATTCGAACTTATATGCCAGGGTGCGCGTATCAATAAGAGTATTCGTTAGTTTTTCGACTTTCTTTTTATCGTAAGTCCAGGAGTTTGCTATGCGCTGAGAAAATATGTCGGATTCAAAGCCTTCGTTGGAGATCGCCACAATGCCTGATTGGACGAGTTGATATAATGCGTGCGCCCATTGCGCCAGGCTCAAGCCAGACTCCTCGATCGCCTCCATGAGTATGGGACGTTCCTCGATTGCTGAGTAGAGCTCGAGTATGGCTTCATCGCACTCTACATGCCTTTGCATGAGAGTCTTTTGCATCGAGTCACGATCTGCAAAAGACTCTCGGGCAAACACGCCGCTATACATTGTCATGCCGAGAGAGCGCAGATATTTCATCTCGTCATAGAGGGAGGCCGCTTCGAGCATAAACCCTGCGACGCTGAGTTTGAGAGTTTGCAGCGGGGCTTGTACACCAGGGTTAAATCTAAAAAAACCTTCTTCTTGCAAGACAAACTCGTATAGAGCATCGATCCCGCTTGCGCTGCCTGAGGAGGCGTGGACGGGACGACCCTTATCAAAAAATACGCATAGAGGTCCCTTTGAAGTAGAGATCTCGAGCACGCCCGTGTTTTCGTTGAGGGATATCGTTTGCAACAGGCCAAAGGCTGGCAATGACTTGAGATTGCCTTCAAACCCTGCCTGGGCCTCTGCATAATTGAGCTTGCGCGAGTAGCTATCTGCGTCTTCTTGTCCGAGCAGGTCTTTAAAGCCGACCGGTTGCCTAAAATCAAAGTCGTCAGGCTTGCCTGATGGCTGCTGCTGCAATGCTGGACTCGAATCATGAGTGTTGAAATGGCTGGCATGCATATCAGCCTTGAGCACCACGGCTTTGGGCTTGCTTTGCATTGATTTCCATAGATCCTTGATATGTCTTAAGACATAGGCCGCATCATCAGTGCTGATCTCAGTCTGATCGATCTTGATAGTCAGGTCGCCTGTGATTTTGTCGGCCGTGATACCCACCATGAGGTTTTGCGAGCCAATAAAACCCATAGAGGTCAAATAATAAGTCTTGCCTTTTTTTGCGCGAGCTCGATGCATCAACTCCTGGATCTGATCTATAGTCGGAAACGCCTTGATTTGATGCACTGTGGCTTCGTGCTTGCGTGTCAGGCGAGCACCCTGGATCTTTTCGAGAGCGGATTTTTGTTGTGGATCTAGGTTAAATAGCTGAGCCTGCTCCACAAACATCTCATAGACGTCGGTCTTTTCGAGTGAACCATGGGCAGCCATTTTTTGATAGTTGGATAGTGCCTCGACAAAGGCTTGTTTTGCTTTGTCTTTTTGTCCGGATGATTGATCGAAAAAACAACGGAGAGTATTTACCTTGGCTAGAAGCAAATAGCTAGGACGCTTGATCTCGAGCACGACTTTGTTGAGGTGGTCCATCAAATATCGACAGCGCGCCAGGCGCGTCGCAGCCTTGGCCGACAATCCAGCATTAGCATTGGTCCTGGCTCTTTGTAGATTATTCATGAGAGCTTCGATGATCATTTCGGCTCCGCCTGCATCCGGTCCGATCAAAGACTCTCTGATACGGAGGGCTTGATCTATGAGCTTGTCGTACAGATTTTCGTTGTCGCGCGTGGCAATAGCATTAAATTGTGCCTGGTGGACAAGCTCATCGGCCAAACCGAGAAACAAATGATCGTCTTTGGGATCGATCTGGCTGAGGCAGCGACTCAGGATATCGTCTGACATCCTGATGTTGCCGCTGAGAGAAAGGGTCTTGATCAATGTACTCATCACCATGAGCACATCTGTATTTAGCTTGGCCAATCTGGGGCCATCTATCTGCGCATCAATAAAAGTCGCAGCTGCCTGGTATGCCTCATGCAGACGATCATCTTTGAGGTTTTGCTTGACGCGATCAAATTCTTCGAGCAGTTTCACTCAAATATCTCTCAAGGAGTCTTGAGAGATATACCCACAATGTCGACAACAACCATTTCTGGTCGGCAAAAAAATCTCAGCCTGGGGGCATCCAGTCGTTCCAGACCGATACCTCGAGAAATCAAGAGAGTCGAGTCTGACTTGCCGGTCGGGTTTTTTACAAAACAGCCTCCGCAAGCCATGCGCTCGACCTGGCTGAGGGTAAGGATAGGCCCAAAGAAGGGAAGCTGCACCTGACCGCCATGGGTATGACCCGCGATTAAAAGATCGGCTGGCGGGTCTTCGAGGCTAAAGTCCGGCGCATGACCAAAGGCAATATGAAATTTATCAGACTTTGGAATCTTGTAACGTCTAAACCTGCTGTCGTCAAGGGTCAAACCGGTCAAGGTGATATCCGGTTTGGCAAGATCGATCGTCTGGCTCGAGGACATGGTTTTGACTGGAGTACCTGCAAAGATGGCCTGCGGCCAGGTTGGTTCTGGTTCGTCCACATCTCCACCTACTGCGTAGGCCCCCTTAAAATTTGGGTTGAGCTTAGCGTCTGCAATATTTGCGTCTGAGATGATTTTGTTCAGTATCTTTGCTTTTGCAGGATACTTGTCGTGGTAAGCCTGGATATAATCTCCTGGAAACAAGATCAGATCTGGTTTTTGAGCATTTGCCTCGGCAAATACGCGTCTTTCATAATCACCTGGCTCGTCAGTCTGTATGTCGGTCAGGACGACCACTCTAAATCTGCTGCCTGGCGGGATTTTGGACGTAGGCAGAGTCTCATGCCTGATAGCAAGCCAATGCGGCTCGATGTAAAAAGCATCGATTGCTACCACCAGCAGTGTCACTACCGCAGCTGCGAATATTGCTGTAAAGGCTTTGAGGTGGGGGCGCGCGTAATATACCAGGATGGTAAAAAGTATAGGACCGCCAAAAAAGAGCGCCTGGCAAAGATAATCGATCACGCCAAAAAGTCTTTGGCGCGGCAAGAGTATGGATGCTGCCAGAGTCACTATCCCATATTGGCCAATGGCCTCGATGTAACTGTCGGGCCTTTGGGGCTTTTTAGCCACGATTATGGCAGCAATGACCAGGGCAAAAACGATGACAACATAATACATAAGTCCAGTTTAGCGCTTTGACCGGCAATTTTGCTAAACTAAGCCCCAAAAGTCTGGATCCTGCAAGAGGGCCGAGCATGTCGCGTCTTAGTCCGATCAATTTTCAGGGGTGGATCGATGCCAATCGACATCTGCTCAAGCCGCCAGTCGGCAATAAGCTGATCTGGGAAGATCGTGAATTTATCGTCATGGTCGTCGGTGGTCCCAATAGTCGCACCGACTATCACGTCAACTCGGGCGAGGAGTTTTTTCATCAAATCGAAGGCGACATCATCCTGAAAGTTTTTGATGAGGGCCGCATTCAGGAAATACCGATCAAGGCCGGCGAGATCTTTCTTTTGCCACCAAATGTGCCTCATTCTCCTCGCAGGCCTGCTGGCACCGTTGGTCTCGTGGTCGAGCGCAAGCGCATCGAGGGTGAGCAAGACGGCTTTATATGGTTTTGCGAAAACTGTAATGAAAAACTCTACGAAGAGCACTTTACGCTTACCGACATAGTAAAGCAATTTCCCCCCATTTTTGAGCGCTTTTACAATAGCGCCGACAACAGCACCTGCAAGGCATGCGGCACTCGACAGCTCAAGCCGGAGCCCAAGACGTGATACCGCAGGCGATACTGGATAGCTTGGCTGCCGCCCAGGCTAGCGGCAAACGTCCACGCATAGACATCCATACCCATATCCTGCCTGAGCACATCCCCGATCTCAAGTCCCAGTTTGGCTATGGCGGCTTTATCCAGCTCGACCACCATAAACCTTGCTGCGCCCGCATGATGCTGGACACTGGCAAGTTTTTTCGTGAGATCCAGGACAATTGCTGGTCGCCAGACACTCGCACGCGCGAGATGGATGCCCACGATGTCACGATACAAGTGCTGTCCACCGTGCCGGTCATGTTTAGCTACTGGGCCAAGCCCCAGGACTGCCTGCACCTGAGTCGCCTCCTCAACGATCACATCGCCGGGATTGCCAATGCCCGCCCTGATCGCTTTGTCGGCCTGGGAACGGTGCCCATGCAAGATCCGGATCTGGCCGTGCAAGAGCTGCGCCGCTGTGTGCTCGAGCTGGGCCTTGCCGGCGTACAGATAGGCTCTCACATTCAGGAAAAAAATCTGGATCACAAAGATTTTTATCCCTTTTATGCAGAGTGCCAGAGCCTGGGCGCCTGCCTTTTTGTCCACCCCTGGGACATGATGGGCCAGGAGCGCATGGCTGACTTTTTCCTCCCCTGGCTCGTCGGCATGCCAGCCGAAGGCTCGCTTGCTATCTGCTCCATGATTTTTGGCGGCATCTTCGACAAATTTCCCAAACTCAGAGTTGCCTTCGCCCATGGTGGCGGATCATTTCCCTTTACTTTGGGACGTATCCACCATGGCTATGAGGCCCGTCCTGATCTCTGCGGCAAGCACATCTCACGAGGACCACGTGACTATATCGGTCGTTTTTGGGTCGATTCGCTCGTTCACGATATTGACGCGCTATCGTTTATTGTCAAACAATTTGGCTTCGATAAGATAGCTTTGGGGACTGATTATCCTTTCCCGCTCGGCGAAGATCGACCCGGCAAGCTCATCGAGAGCGTTAAAAGCGCTGGCAATAATGTAGATGGCGTGGACATACTGGATGCCATGCTCGTCGATAATGCCCTATCGTTTTTGTTTGGCAAGACTAGAGGAAAATAGCGTGGTGCAAATGCAAATCGATTACGCCATGGAAATGGACCAGCTTGATGAGCTGAAGGATTATCGAGAGGAGTTTATTTTTCCCGACAAGCTCCGGGCGCCAGACGGCCGCTCATGCGTGTATCTGGCTGGAAATAGCCTCGGTCTGCAGCCGCGCAGCACTCGCCGCATGATCCTGGAAGAGTTAGAAGACTGGGGCGATTACGGTGTCGAAGGGCACTTTCATGCACGTCGCCCCTGGCTTCCGTATCACGAATTTGTCACTGCATATAGTGCTCGTCTCGTCGGTGCCCTGCCGTCCGAAGTAGTCGTGATGAATAGCCTCACCGTCAACTTGCACCTCATGATGATTTCCTTTTACCGCCCCACATCAGATCGCTATCAGATCATATGTGAAAAGGGTGCTTTCCCATCCGACCAGTACGCAGTGGCTTCTCAGGCTGCCTTGCATGGCCTGAACCCCGCAGACACTGTGATCGAGCTTGCACCACGAGCTGGCGAAGATACTTTGCGCCCCGACGATATCATCGAGGCCATCCAAAAATCAGGAGCGCGACTCGCCCTGGTGATGCTCGGCAATGTCAACTATCTTACCGGCCAAGCCTTCGATATGGCTGCAATCTCCAGAGCTGCCCACGCTGTGGGCGCGCTGGCTGGTTTCAATCTTGCTCATGGAGCTGGCAATCTGCATTTGCACCTGCATCAAGATGAAGTCGATTTTGCCGTGTGGTGCTCTTACAAATACCTCAACGCAGGCCCTGGTGGCATAGCAGGGTGCTTTGTCCATGAAAGGCACGCAAATAGCTTTGATCTACCGCGTCTTGCTGGTTGGTGGGGACACGATAAGGTTGATCGATTCAAGATGGAGCCAGACTTTAGACCCATGACTGGAGCTGAGGGCTGGCAACTCTCCAATCCACCGATTTTTCAATTGGCAGCGCTCAAGGCCTCGCTCGAGCTCTTTGACCGTGCCGGCATGGCTGCTCTGCGCGCAAAAGGAGATGCGCTCACCGGCTACATGGAGCATCTGCTGACGGTTGATTTGCACGAGGACGGACGCGTCGCGCCTGACTTTTTGAGTATCATTACTCCCGCTGATAAAAATCAACGCGGCAGTCAGCTTAGCATCAGATTTAAGGGTGATGGCAAAAAATTGCTGCAAGCATTTAAACAAGAGGGCGTGGTCTGCGATTTTCGCGAACCAGACATCATAAGAGCGACGCCGGCTCCGATGTATTGCTCCTTTCAGGACGTACATCGTTTTTATGAAGTAGTGAAGAAATTTGCACAGGCAGAAAAATAAGATGCAGTCAGATAAAGCTAAGAAAGAAACCATAACGATCATTGGTGCCGGCCTCGTCGGTTCGCTACTGTCACTCCTTTTGGCAAAGCGCGGCTATAAGGTCAGGATGCTCGAGCGCCGCGTCGATATGCGCAAAGAGGCCATCTCTGCTGGCCGCTCCATCAACCTGGCTATTTCCACCCGTGGTCTCATCGCTCTTGCAGAGGTGGGCATGGATGATCTGGTCCTGCAACAAGCGGTGCCTATGCTAGGACGCATGATGCATGCGCGCGATGGTGCATTGACCTTTCAACCCTATAGCAAAAATCCCGACGAATACATCAATAGCGTCAGCCGCGCTGCGCTCAACAAATTGCTCATGACGCGAGCCGAAGCCACCGGACAGGTGGAGATTTTTTTTCAGACTCGTGTGGACGGTTGCGACTTTGCTGCTAAGCGCTTGCAATGTTTTGATGAGAGCAAGGGCCAGAGTATCGAGCTGCCATATGAGATCACCATCGGCACCGATGGCTCTGCCTCGCGCGTGCGTGATGCTCTCATCAAGCTCCCAGGATATGAGTCAGACTCCTCCCGGCTCGATTATGGCTACAAAGAGCTCGTCATCTTGGAGAGCAATCTAGAAAAGAACGCGCTGCACATCTGGCCCCGCGGCAATTATATGTTGATCGCTCTGCCCAATTTTGACGGCAGCTTTACCTGTACGCTCTTTTTACCTTTTAAAGGACCGGTCAGCTTTGAGAGTCTAGATAGCCAGGATGCGGTGCGCGACTTTTTGCAGGCCGAGTTTGCGGATGCTTACGCTCTGATACCAGATGCAGTGCAGCAATATTTTGTCAATCCTACCGGTCATATGGATACGGTCAAATGCTACCCCTGGCATTATGCTGGTGACGTGCTGCTGCTTGGGGATGCGGCCCACGCTATCGTGCCTTTTTATGGCCAGGGCGCCAATTGCGGCTTTGAGGATATCAGTGTGTTTGAGTCGATGCTGTCGCAAGCCGAGGCGAAAGGCCATATCGATTGGCAAAAATTATTTGCTGATCTGGGTCAAGAACGCAAGCCCAATTGCGATGCAATCAGTGATATGGCCGTGGACAATTTTATCGAGATGCGCGATAAGGTTGGAGACGCTGGCTTTCTTTTGGCCAAGGCCGTCGAAAAGGTCCTCGAGCGAGAGTTTCCTGGCGATTACCAATCGCGCTACAGTCTCGTTACCTTTTCCAACCGTCCTTATAAGATGGCACAGGACGTCGGTGCTGCTTGCGAAAGGGTTCTCGGCCAGTTGTGCGTGGGCCTGGACGATCCGGAACGCGTCGACCTGGCTAGAGCTAAAGTCCTTATAGACCAAGAGCTCAGACCTGTAATCGATAGATATCGGTCAAGCTTAACGCCTTTGACCTAGTTAGCGATCTCACGTGATTTTCACGAGCGGCCTCGTATTCTTACGATGTTCCCCCCTCCAATTTTAGGACGAGGCCGAGATGAGCGACAACCAGCACGACAAGCACGATAGCAAGATCGATAATGTAGAGCGCAATCAAGTCTCTGACAATGCAAACCAGAGTCTCGTCAAAGACGCATATGCTGGCAATACGGCTATGCAGCAAAGCAAGACAGAAGCCAGCGATGCTGCCAATAGCAGTCTGCCCAAGGCCAATATCAATAATGACTTTATCGACTTTGGGCCTGTTTCTAAGGCCAGTGATGGCTCTCATCAGACCATGCGCAAAAATGCAGAGGGCGGCCATTATGCCGAGCGTTATGATGCCAATGGCCGTCTGACCAATACCGAGTCGGTCGACAAAGACGGCAACTCAGTCAATACACAAATCAAAGAGAACGGGGATCGCGATACCAACCGCTTTGACAAAGACGGCAATCGTACTCATAACGAATACAAGTTTAACGATGGCAGTGGCAGGCAGGTCAATACCACATACGGTGCTGATGGCAGCCGCGAATCGCGCGTGTATGGTCCCAACGAGCAATTGCAAAAATCCGAGCAGGTCAGAGGCGACCAATCAGTCAATACTGACTATAATCAGGATGGCAGCCGCTTTAGCCGTCATTATCAAAATGGCGAGCTGCGTGATACCGAATACAAATCTAGCGATAACTCGAGCATCAATACCCATTATGGTCAAGATGGCAGCGTCACGACCAGGAGATTTAATGCTCAGGGTGAGCAGGTGAGATAAGAGACGGGGCCAAGATGGGAGCTAAGATATGCAAAACCTTTTGCTTGCACGATCCGCCCCTGTGGCAATGCGCGCAGCATTGACCATATCGGTCTCTTGGGTCTTGCGTCTGGCATCCTCTGCATTGCGCCCTCCAGCCATGTGGCGCTCTATGAGCCTCTGTCTGAGGATGTCTGTCGGACAATCTAGATACCAAATCGTATCGAGGATGCCGGCGATCTCAGACCAGGGAGCAGTGTCCAGGAGCAGATAATTGCCTTCTATTATTACCAACTGATCTTGCGAAGACACAGAGATCGCATCCGGCACAGGAGCCTCTATGGAGCGATCAAAGGCCGGGCAAGCAATATCGTTAGTGGTATCGGATTTCAAACGCTGCAAGAGGTCTACAAATGCCCGCGCTTCAAAACTCTCAGGCACCCCCTTGAGCTCCCATATACCGATCTGCCTCAGTTTTTCATCCAGCATATGAAAACCATCCATCGGCACCACTACCGCCCGTATGCCTGCCGAGAGGGCACGCTGGCGCAAAAGGGCTGCCGTAGTGCTCTTGCCTGAGCCGGGCGCGCCGACGAGGCCCAGCAAATAACGCTTATCCTCTGGCAGGTTGGCGAGCAAATCGTCAAAGGCTGTGGTGATATCTTGAGATAGGGTCTGCATTGATAATCTGACAATCTAATCTAGCATTGCAAATAAAAACCGACCCCATTGTATCTTGGGGCCGGTTATTTATCGACTGCTTGGCTTACTTGGCAGCTTCTTTTGTGGCTTCGACTTCGAGAGTGATGGCCACAGTGTCGCCGATCATAGCTCCGCCATTGTCCATCAAGCCACCGTAACTGATACCAAAATCCTTGCGGTTGATGGTGGTGGTGGCAGATGCGCCTACATGCTGCACGCCTTTGGCGTCTTTGATGATTTCGCTGGGACCGTCTACATTGAGGGTTACTTCTTTGGTCTTGCCCTTGATGGTCAGGTCACCGACTATGGTGCACTTACCCTTGCCGGCTGCCTTGACCGACTTGGACTTGAAGGTCATCTTGCCATATTTTTCGGCATCAAAAAAGTCTTTGCCCAGCAAGTGTCCATCGCGACCCTTGTCGCCGGTGGATACGGTCGACACATCTATACTAGAGTCGACGGCAAGAGTCCTGAGGTTTTTGCCATCGTACTCGACCGTGCCTTCGACTTTGTCAAAAGATCCTTTGACATTGGAAATCATCATATGCTTGATGCTGAATCCAGCGCTGGAGTGTGCTGAGTCGATCTTCCAGCTGCCATCGGCGGCCAGCGCGGCCGGTGTCATGATGCCCGCAGCGATGAGGGCGAGGGTGATTTTATCTAGATTGCAAGAGAACATCTCCGGCTCCTTGTGACAGTTGATTCTGTTTATTTTATCCGCAAATTTGCGGCTGATAGCTATGCGTATCCGTCCACAAAATTTGGTTATTCGTCCGCGACGTCAAATCTCTCTACTTTGTTGCGGCTGCCTTCGGCAATGAGAGGCCTGACCAGCTCGAGAAACTCGGCGCTTGTCATGTCATTGGGCAATACTTTGCGAGCTCCCGCCTTGAGTGCCTTGATCTCGGTGATCTCATCAACCATTTCATCAACCAAAAAGATGAAAGGTATGCGTCTGGTCTCCTCGTCGATCATGATCTCTTGCAAAAATGACAATCCATCACCGTCTTGCATATCAAAAGAGGAGACGATGAGCTCAGGGAGATTTTTTTGTGCGAGAAACAGAGCCACTGACATCGCCGGTGCCGGCACTACCTGGCAATCGACTGGGGGTGAGAGTGCCTCGCGACCGAGCTGGAGCGTCTTTTTGCTATTGCCCGCAAAGAGGACCTTAGGGGTTTTCAACATATATGTCGCACGAGAAAAATGGATACCACGTTAAAATTATGGCAGACCTGAGCAAAAGGATCATCATTTATGGAAAAGAGACAACTGGGCAAGACCGGCATGGCGGTCAGCGTACTTGGCTTCGGCGGCGCTGAGATAGGGTTTGAGGGGGCCAGCAAAAAGGACGTTAACGACTTATTGGCAAAGGCCCTCGATCTAGGTCTCAATGCTATCGACACCGCCGAATGCTATGTCAACAGCGAAGAGCTCATCGGTGAGGCTATAGGGGCTCGCCGGAGCGATTTTTATTTGTTTACCAAATGCGGTCATAAGGATGGATTTAAGGACGCATGGAGCAAGGAGGAAATAGCCGCATCGATCGAGAAGAGCCTCAAAAATCTCAAGACCGATCACGTGGATCTCTTGCAATTGCATAGTTGCGGCAAGGACGTCTTAGCCAAGGGGGATGTGGTAGAGGCACTCAAAAAGGCGCAGAGCGAGGGTAAATGTCGCTTCATCGGGTATTCCGGCGATGGCCAGGATGCTCGTTATGCTCTGGAAATGGGCGTCTTTGATACTTTGCAGACCTCAGTCAATATTTTTGACCAGGAGTGCATCGAGCTCACTCTGCCTCTAGCCGTTAAGCAAGGAGTGGGTGTGATCGCCAAGCGTCCGATCGGCAATGCCGTGTGGCGCCACCACACTAAACCAGACAATACCTATGTGCACGAGTACTATGATCGGATGAAGAGCCTCGACTACGATTTTCTCCGCAACGGCAAGGCGGAGAGTGCCGCAGAGATCGCCCTGCGCTTTACTCTATCGCAGCCAGGCGTGAGCACGATGATCGTGGGCACCAAAAATCCTGATCGCTGGCAAGCCAATGCCGATCTAGTGTCCAGGGGGGCTTTGCCAGCAGATGAGATATCCAAGATCCGCGCAGCATGGCATAAAGTTGCTAAGGCAGACTGGATCGGTCAAGTCTAGATGAGCAAGTGGGATGACAACCCCAATCTAAGACTTGGTATCATAGGCAGTATCTTTTTGTTGTCTGGTTTTAGCAGCCTGGTGTTTGAGACGGCCTGGCAGCGCCTGTTGACACTGCATTATGGAGTGGGCTCGGTGACCGGGTCCATGATCATCTCAGTCTTTATGGCCGGGCTGGGCATGGGTGCCTATTTTGGCGGTAAGCTCGCCGATAAGATAGACAAGCCGCGCAAGGTCTATGCCCTTATCGAGATCGCGCTGGCCGTCTGGGGATTTGCGAGCATCGGCATCTTATCGATGCTCGCTTCCTTTACTGCTGGCGCATCTTATATTGTCTCTCTTTGTTCTATGGCCGCTTTTCTCCTCGTGCCGACCTTTGCCATGGGCATGACCCTGCCTCTGGTCATCGCCGTGGCGCGACCGGCTTACGATCAATTTTTCAAATCCCTGGCCTTTCTCTATGCTCTTAACACCCTGGGTGGTGCATTTGGTGCTCTCGGCGCGAGTTTTATCCTGATATCATTTGGCGGCATCGACATTGCCATCTATACAGCGGCCGCTCTTGATCTCGTCCTGGCTGGCCTATTATTTTTGATCCCCGATCGCCAGCAGATCTTGCCTGTCGAGGTGGATCGCGAGACCTTTGTCGACTCGACATCGCAATCGCCGATTTCCAGTCTGGCAGTAAGCGTCATGCTGGCTTTCTTTTCGGGTTTTCTTGCGATCGGCTACGAGATTGCTCTGTTTCGCTTTGTCGATGTCCTGTCCAAGTCGTCCCCTTATACTTTTGCCTCCAATCTTGCTTATTATCTTAGCGGCATTGCCATGGGCAGCTGTCTTGCAGCGTCCAGGATGGAGCGACGGCAGAGATTGGCGCGGCAGGCAGGCAATGTTGAAAACGAAAAATTTGTCGACCCTCGCCATATCCTGCGTTCTTTTCTATTAATCCAGGCCGGTGCCGGGGTGTATGTGATTGCATTGTTTGCGGTTTTTTTCAAGCTGCTCGATACTACCTGGTTGGCGGGGCATACTGCGGCTTTCTTTCAGCCTGGCTATGTGTATGGCGCTTACGCTGGTTCGCTTTCGGCAATGTGCAATCTGCTATTTGTCGCTGTGCCTGGCACCATTCTCGGTGCGAGTTTCCCTCTGCTAGGCACCCTCTGCTATGCCGGTCGGCATGAGGCCGGGCGTGCGGTCGGGACGATCTATAGCGCCAATACCCTGGGCAATATCGCAGGTGGCCTGATAGTAGGATTTGTGCTTTTCCCTCTTTTAGGGACCGAAGGCTCGCTGGGCTTGTTGTCTCTTTTGGGCATCTTTAGCCTGTGGCTCTTCCCCTGTAAAAAGCCTACCTTCAATGTGTTTCGTGTGGTGCTTTCAATTTGTGGGCTGGGGGCGATGTGGGTGTTTCCTCATCCCGGGCGGCTGTATCTGGCTATGCACGAAAAGGCCGTTAAGCCCCAGGCGACGCCGGCTCTAAAGCATTATCTGCAAGAAGGTGCTGATGGTGTCTGCGTGTTATTTGAGGATGGGCAGCGTTTTGACAATTATATAAATGGCTATGGACATGGGGCTAAGCCAAATTACAAATATCATCGTGAGTTTTTTGAGACCTTGCTGTATACAAAGCATCCTCAAAAGATCCTCGTAATCGGCTTTGGCGCAGGTACCACGACCGAATTGGCAGTCCGAGTCAAAGGTGTCGAGCATGTGGATCTGGTGGAGATCTCGGCTGCAAATCTTGCAAATATGCGTAAATCACCGATCGGCAAGGTGTTTGCAGATCCTCGCTTGAGCGTCATAGAAGATGATTGCAGGCGGTTTTTAATGCGGTCGGACAATAAATACGACATGATCCTGCTGGATCCTTTGCGCGCGACCGAGGCGTACAGCAACAATATTTATTCGCGTGAGTTTTTTAAGATGACCATGGACCATTTAAAGCCAGGTGGGACAATCATGCTATGGCTCGATGAGCACAAGGTGCTACCACGGACAGTGGCCAATGTCTTTCCCTATGTTCGGCAGTACAATTATTTTTTGATAGCGAGCAATGCGCCGCTAGTGATGGATACTCTGGCAAAAAGTGACAAATTGTCGGCTTTTGCTGCAGATGAGATCAAACAGGCCTGGGATAAAGAGGTCAGGTTTGTTGGGGATCGAGAGGCTGTGGAGAAAGCCACTGACCGGATGCCTGTCAATGAGGATCTGCGGCCTGTTTGCGAATATTTTTTAGGTCTGAGGACACGAGAAGTCTTGAATGGGGACGCGCATTAATTTGGTGCAAACAGATTGGAGGGATATTATGCAAACCAATCCAAGCCATGCACATCCACCACATCGCCCTCTGCTGCAAACTCTGCCTCTCGCGCAAAGTGGATCAATAGATCAGCCTTTGCCAGGCCGGTCAGCATATGCGAGTCCTGCCCGCTCGTCGGCATGGCATGCAAGCCATCCTCATCATCCCGACTACCGATAGCCCGTACAAAGTCCAGGCGGCCTGCCTTTTTTTTAAGGCTACGAGCCAGTCTTGCTTTGAGGGTGCGTGATCGTGCTCGGGGCTGGGCACCACTCATGATGCTCAGCGCTGGCTTGATAAACAGGTCAAAAGTCACCAGTGCCGACACTGGATTGCCCGGCAAGCCAAAAAATAAAGAGTGTGGATTGTTTATGGAGGCAAATCTGCCAAAGTACACTGGTTTGCCGGGTTTGATCGCCGTTCGCCAAAAGACAGTCTCCACGCCCAGGCTTTCGCATACATCTTTGACATAATCATACTCACCGACGGACACACCGCCTGCCGATACGATCAGATCGCAATCCTGCAGGAGATCTTTAAATAGATCTGTCACCGCCTGACGATCGTCCGGCACATGATGCCTTGTCACATCAGTGAAGCCCAAACCATTGAAAGCAGCCTGCAGCGCCCAGCTATTGCTGTTAAAGATCTGATGATCGGCGATTGGCTCCCCTGGCTCTTTGAGCTCATCACCGGTGGAGATGATCGCGATCTTTGGCTGCCTGACTACATCTAAGTGCGACAGACCCAGGGTCGCAATCAAACCCACGATCGGCGGATTGATCCTCGTCCCTGCCTGCAAGACCACTGAGCCGGTCTCCATCTCCTCACCCTGCATCCTGATGTTTTCACCAATCCTGGCACTAGCCATCAAAGAGATTTTGCCATCCGGCATTACCTGCGTGTATTCTTTCATCACGATGGCTTCAACAGTGTCCGGCACCGGCGCACCGGTCAGGATGCGCACGCACTGCCCCTGGGCGATATCGTTGCCCTGTGCCTCTCCCCCTGCTGCGACCTCTCCTGCCAGGGACAATATCACTGCATTTTCTGCGCTACAGGCCTTGAGATCATCCACTATCACGCCATAGCCGTCCACCGCACTATTGTTGAAACGCGGAAGATCAAAGCCAGCCTTGAGTGGAGTCGCTGTAACTCGCTTGAGACAATGGTCGAGCGCAACTGTCTGCATCTGCTTTATAGGCCGGGCTGCCGACTCGATCAATCCCAGCGCCTGCTCATAGCTCAGGAGCCCGTCACCATTGTTAAAAACACCGACCATCGTCTATCTGCTCTCTTGCATCGAGCGCTCGCCATGAGCACCACCGGCGATGATCTTGAAGGCGTGAGTGATGGCTGGAAAAAGGACATTGAGACCATCTTTGACGCCACCAGTGCTACCAGGCAGGCTGATGATGATCGACTTGCCGCGCATGCCTGCTACCGAACGCGAAAGCATCGCAAAAGTCATGCGCTCCTGCCCGTATTTGCGGATCGCTTCTGTCACCCCAGGCAAATCCTTGTCAAATAGACGCTTGAGAGCGTCCGGCGTGACATCGCGTGGTCCGAGGCCAGTACCACCGGTGGTGAGGATCAGGTCGATGCCTTCTTCGTCGACCATGCGTCGCACGATGGGCACGATCTCGCTTTCGTCGTCTTTGAGTACGATCGATTTGATCGTTTCGTAGCCATTTTGGGCCAGGGCCTCTTGTATGAGCTTGCCCGATGCATCCACCGCCTTGCCAGCCGAGATCGAGTCAGAGAGCACGATTACTGCAGCCTTGAGACGGCCGACGTCCTGCGCAGCCATTGCATAGTCGGACTTGCCGCCTGTCTTGGATAGAAGGACGCAGTTTTCGATCTGCATCAAATCATCCACCATCTTGGCCATGTCATAGATGGTCAGTGCAGCTGCCGAGGCTGCCGTCAGGGCTTCCATTTCGACTCCTGTCTTGTAGACGGCCTTGACCTCGCACTCGATGGCGATAGAGTCCTCATCTAGATGAAACTCTACACCCACGTACTCTACAGGCATTGGATGGCAATAAGGGATGATCAAGCTCGTATTTTTTGCAGCTTGCACGGCCGCCACCTTGGCCACAGAGAGGGGATCGCCCTTGGGCAATGTATTGGTGCGGATCGCCTCGATAGTACTCGGGGAGACCTTGAGCACTGCCCGCGCCCTTGCCGTCCTCAATGTGCTCACCTTGTGCGAAACGTCGCGCATACAGTATCAGCCTCCGATTTGGATCATTGCCCGATTTTCTTGTGCCGCGATCTCAGCCGCAGGAGGATGCGCCTCGGGCTTGCGCGAGAGAGAGTACAAGATCATATCGCGGATGTCGTCATCAGTGGCGCCCTCGCGTAGGCGTTCTCTCATATTGATCTCGCTCGGTGCAAAGAGGCAGGACTTGATCGAGCCATCAGCAGTCAGTCTGAGGCGATTGCACGTCGAGCAAAAGCTGTCCGACATCGAAGAGATAAAACTCACCCAACCTTTACCATCCACCATCGCAAAATCCTTTGCTACGGCCGACGTATCAAAACCTGCGTCTCCTATCACTCTAGGCTGCAAGCGATAGACTTTTTCTATTTTCTCCTTGATCTCCTGGTAGGTGATCACTTTTTGGATATCCCAATCATTGTCCTTGAAAGGCATAAACTCGATAAAGCGCACATTGACTGGATTGTCCAGGGCAAATCGGGCAAAATCCAGGATCTCGTCATCGTTGACGCCCGCGATCGCCACCATATTGATCTTGATCGTGTCAAAACCCTCTTGTAATGCGGCTTTGATGCCGTCCATCACTACGTCGTATTTGTCCTGATAAGTGATGCGCTCAAATTTTGCCCGATCAAAAGTGTCGAGGCTAATATTGAGGGCGTCCATGCCTCCTGCGCGTAGATCCGCCGCATGCTCTGCGAGCAAGGTCGCATTGGTCGTCATGGCCAGGCATTGTAGCCCATCTATCTGCTTGAGGCGGCGTGCCAGATTCGGCAGACCCTTGCGTACCAATGGCTCGCCACCGGTCAATCTGATCTTTGTGATCCCCATCTCCACAAAGATGCGGGCGACCCGCTCTATTTCTTCGTAGGTAAGCAAATGTGCCTTGTCGCGCCACACCAGCCCCTGGCGCGGCATGCAGTAAAAGCAGCGCAAGTTGCATCGATCGGTGACCGAGATGCGGAGATAGCTATGCTGGCGGCCAAAACCGTCGATCAGTACGTTATTGATGGACATGACTGCAATTGACCCATGACTCGCTGCCATCCGTATAAGTCTCTTTTTTCCAGATGGGCAGACGATGCTTGATCTCATCGATGATATAACGGCAGGCCTTAAATGCCTCATCGCGATGCGCCGAGCTCACTGCGACATAGACTGCCAGATCGCCAATCTTTAATGTACCAGTCCTGTGGCGGCAAATGGCAGCATGAAAGGGAAAAAGATCCATTGCTTCGCGATATATTTTTGCTGCCTCTTTGAGGCATAGAGGAGCAAAGGCTTCATAGGACAAGGCTGAGACACCCTTGCCCTCATTGTGGTCGCGCACGAGGCCTTCGAATGCGACCAGGGCGCCAGTATTGTCGGCAGTCACGCCTCGTCTGAGTGCCTTGGGATTTAGATCCACATCGCTCAGATCAAAAAATGCCGGGGCTGTGGGACCGTGCCTTAGATCGTCTTGCGATGCCATCAGCCGCCAGCCACGGGAGGTATAAATGCTATTTGGACTTGTCCGGACTGGGTTGGGTGGAGCGGTGCGTCCCATTCTGCAAACTCGGAGTCGATTGCCACTCTCAATCTCTGCATCGGCAATGAAAACTTGTGCTTTTGGTTGAGCTCCTCCCAGAGCTCAGCCGCAGTAGATGCCGTGGTCTCGTGCGTCTCAGTCGACATGCCGCTCTCGTCTCGGAGTATGGCAAAATAGCTCACTTTGGCCGTAATGCGGTTTTTTGTGTCCTGACTCATGTTGAAATTATATACTAGCGAACCAGAGCGACCCGGCGGATAAGAGGCTATATGAAGCAACAAATGACTGAAAGTCCTACGAATGACAAGATTACGGTCCCTTACGGGGCTTTCGTGTCCGGGCTTTCGGCTCAACAAGTGGCCAATGGTGGTCTGAGGCTCTCGCAGCCGCAGCTCAATGCCGATAGCTCGCAGCTTTTTTATCTCGAGGGACGTCCAGCCGAAGGCGGTCGTCAGGTCCTGGTGGTCAAGGATCTGATCTCGGGCGATTTTAGCGACATCAATGAGGCCCCGATCAATATCCGGTCGCTCGTACACGAGTATGGCGGCGGCGCCTTTGCGCTTGCCGAGCCGATAGCAGGACGTACTCCTGGTCTCATCTATACGGATATTGCCGAGCGAGCCGTATGGTGGTTGCCTTTTGGAAATGATGGAAAATGGCATCAGGATTTGGGCAAAGCTCGCAAAGTCTTTGCTCACGAACAATTGCGCTTTGCTGATTTTAGCTATGACTCAGGGCGTAACAGGATAATTGCCGTTTGCGAAGATCACAGGCCGCATAGCGACACTGCTGAGACTTTACACCAGGCCAATCACCGTCATGCTGAGCCCGCTAATAAGATCGTCGCCTTGGGCCTGGATGACGGCGAGATGATCGAGTTGGCTGCCGGTTATGATTTTTATGGCTTTCCCAGGCTGAGTCCGGATGGACGATATCTGGCCGCCATTGCCTGGAGACATCCCAATATGCCGTGGGACGCTAACGACCTGATCTTGATGGAGCTGGACGATACCGGCATGGTCATCAATCAGCGCATCGTGGCCGGTGGACCTCGGCGCAGTACTTTTCAGCCGATCTGGGGATTGGATGGGGCTCTTTACTTTTTTGACGATCCATCAGGATACTGGCGGCCGTTTAGACTGCAAAATCCTGGCGATCCTGCCTCCATCGAGGCCTTGCTACAGTCGGAGGATTTAGCGGAGATCGAGTTTGGTCTGCCGATGTGGGTCTTTGGCCAGAGCATAGCAGCCTTTACAGATCGGGATACTCTTTATGTATCAGGCTGTGATCGGGGGCTCTGGGGACTGTATCGCATTGCACTGTCCGCCAATGGCCATCTGCCCAATCATATAGCTGCCGTGCCCACTGGATACACTGAGGTCACGGGCCTGCATGCAAGTAACGGCAAGCTTGCGATGCTTTGCGGGTCTGCTGCAATGCCCAGCTCGGTCGTCCTCTACGAGCCTGGTTTTGCTGCTTTTGCCATTATCAGGGCCGCTGCTGATGATTTGCCGTCAGCCGCCGAGATTTCCCATCCTAGAGTGATCGAGTTTACAAACAAAAGCGGGCAGCTTGTTTACGCCTTTTACTACGAACCGGTCAATAGCCGATATCAAGGCCCTGCTGATCAAAGACCGCCGCTCATGGTCAAGTGTCACGGTGGCCCCACAGGCGGTGCCTCCTCACTGCTCAATCTCGGCTATCAGTACTACACAAACCGTGGATTTGCCGTGGTCGACGTCAACTATGGCGGTAGTACAGGGTTTGGCCGCGAATACCGCGAGAGACTGTTGGACAACTGGGGGCTTGTCGATGTCCAGGACGCTGTTGCCGCAGTGGAATATCTAAGCCGCGAACAGCTTATAGATCCAGAACGTGTCTGCATCTCAGGCGGATCTGCTGGTGGCTATACTGTCTTGAGTGCCCTGGCTTTAACCGATGCCTTTAAGGCCGGTGCAAGTCACTACGGCATCGGTGATTTGATGAGTCTGGCTCAAGACACGCACAAATTTGAGTCGAGATATACCGATCGTTTGATCGGACCTTATCCGCAGGCCGCCCATATCTACGACCAGCGCTCTCCGCTCAAGCATGTGGACGGGCTTGATTGTCCGGTGATATTTTTTCAGGGGCTCGAAGACAAGGTCGTGCCGCCCAATCAGGCGGAGGAAATGGTCGCGGCACTGCGAGGCAAGGGCCTGCCTGTTGCTTATATCAGCTATCCAGGCGAGCAGCATGGTTTTAGGCGCGCCGAAAACATCATCCGTACGATCGAGTCCGAATACAGTTTTTTTGCCAGGATATTTGGCATAAAGCCTATAGATCCACCCGAGGCATGGCATAAGTTGAAGATCGAAAATCATGACTAGATATCGCTACATTGCTGGCCTTGCTGCTGCACTGCAGTTTGCCTTTGGCACAGGCGCTCTCGCTGCCGATGCGTACACGACTGGAGTGGCTCTTTTTAATCGCAATGACTATCAAGGGGCGATCGAGTGTTTTGCCCGGGCAGTCAAAGCCGATCCGACCAATAGCAATGCCATTTATTACCTGGCAAATAGCTATCAACGTAGTGGGCAGGCACAAAAGGCACAAAGACTTTATCAGTTGTGCGTCGCCAAGTTTCCCGGCAGTACGGCGGCCCGCTACTCAGCTCAGTCGCTGAGCTCTATGGTCGGGCGGGCATCGGGTGGCACATCTGCAAAATCGGTATCAAGCGCAAATGGCGATTATATACCAGACCAAGAATCAGTCGGTTTTAAGACCGATAGCGCTGGGCATCCGGTGGTCTCCGCCCAGATCAATGGCCGGGCTATCGATCTGGTTTTTGACACAGGCGCCGAGGCTACAATCATTGGCAAAAATCACGCCTCATCCATAGGTCTGGCCATCCCGGGCGGTCCCACCACTGTATCTATCGCTGCTGCCGGCGGCACCAATGTCGGTGCCTGGTCCGTGCCTGCCGTTGTCCAAGTCGGCCAGATCAAACGCACAGTCGAAGTCTTGATCCTGGAAAAAGATTATCCATATGCATCTCTGGGAGTGCCATTTTTTAGCGACCTTGCTTACAAGCAAGACAATAACGCGCACCTGATCCGATTTGCTCGGCGCGATCGAGCTGCAACTAATATTAGCAGCTCTGGCTATGGTCAGGATGTGCCGTTTAGATTAGATGGCGCGAGCATGATAGTCGATCTCAAAATCGACGGCAAGCCCTTGCAAGCCGTTTTTGACTCTGGTGCAGCAAGCTCTATCAGGCTTAGCATGGCTCATCTAAAACAGCTCGGTATACAGCCTCCTGCAGATGCTCAGAGAGGACAGGGCTCTGGTTTTGGTGGTGGCGGCTCGATGGTGCGCTTTAAGGTCGGGCGTGTAGAAATGGGACCTCTAGTCAAAAACAATGTCGATATTTATGCCTTTGAAGGCAGCATGCCATACCCGATAGTGGGCCAGGAGTTTATCTCGGGACGCAGTTATACTGTCGATCGAGAAAAGCGTGTGATCAGGTTTAGCAACTAGTTTTTTAAGTACTGATATAGATTGAGGTACCGATGCACAAACCATTTATCATTTCCCTGGGTATGACCTTTGCCATCGCATGTAGTGCGGCCTCGGCTCAGGGAAGTGCTTACGATAATGCAGTCGGGCTCTATAACAAAGGCCAATTTCAGCCTGCTTCGCTAGGTTTTGAAAAACTCGTAAAAGGCGGCAAGGCCGATGCTAATACTTATTATTATCTAGCGAGCACTTATCAAAAACTCGGCAAGTACGATCTGGCCAAAAAGATGTTTGAGAACACCGTGGCCAAATACCCGAACACCCCGGCTGGTGGCTATGCCAGACAGGCACTGACCAATCTGAGTCAGCCAGCGGTGCGTACTGCGGCGATTGCCACCACTAATACTACTACTGCTGCGACTGGCATCAGTGCTGTCAATACTACAGGTGGTGCCAATGGCGAAAACCTACCGGCCGAGGACCGCATCCCCATCAAGACCGGCCATAGCGGTCATATCCTGGTGCAGGCACAGGTAAACGGCCGGACTCTCGATGCTATGTTTGATACCGGCGCCGAGTCCTGTGCAATGTCTGTCGCCCAGTGGTGCGCACTGGGATTGCCAAAGCCTAACAGGGACCCTGACAGTGGCATCGCTGGCGTAGGAGGCGTGGAGCCGGCCTGGACAGTCGAAGCCCCCATGTCTCTGGGCAAGTTTAAGCGCAACACCAAATGGTTGATCTCCGAAGGCTTTGGTACTACTCCTCTGATCGGACAGACATTTTTTAAAGATCTGCAGGTCAATCTAGAGCGTCGGTCAGGCTATGTGCATCTGGTGCGAGCAGGCAGCGCCCGCCGCGATGTACCTTACAACACTATGGATGTGCCATTCGAAAAAGCAGGCAACAATATGCTGGTCACGGTCAAAATAAATGGCGACCCGATCCAGATGTATTTTGATACGGGAGCCGATGGCGTAGCTATGAGCATGATGCATTTTCACTTATTAGGCCTCAAATTTGACGATCAAACCATGGTCGGCACCTCGCATGGTGCAGGCGGCTCATCGGTCACTTATATGACAAAGGTCCATTCGATCGAACTGGGCGATATCCGCAAGTACAACTTTCCTATTGCTGTCCTCGAAAACTTTCTGCCTCACCCCCTGCTCGGGCAGTCTTTCTTTGGGGACAGACGTTATGTCATCGACAACGAGGCCAAAATGATCAGATTTTTCCGCTGAGGCCAATTGAGCGCTCCATCGCTTTTGCTATCATATAGAGAAAGGTCGAGCATTTTAGACCATTTTGTCTTGTTTCCCCTCTCAGGGTATCCAGATGGCTGCAGATTCGCAGGCAAACAATCAAGCAATCACTAAGACCGGCAGCTTTCAGACGCAAGCCGAGCCTATGTTTACCAGGGTATTGCACGACCTCAAAAAGACCCGCCCGCATCTGGCAGCGCACATAGCCGCCAATAGCTCGGTCCTCGAACGCGTAAGAGACTACGAAAAGCAGACAGCGCTAGTCATACAGCAAGTCACTCTTTCTGCGGCCAAGGGCGAAGACATCGAGCGTCTGGCCCTATTGGACCCTGTCACCGAGCTCTTCAACCATCGTGCTTTTATCAAGGAGCTCAAGTCGGAGTTGGCACGCGCGCGTCGTTACAAACACCATGCTGGTCTGGTCATGGTGGCTATCGACAATTTCGAAGAACTTGCCCAAAAGTATGGCCCCCTTACGACCGATGCCATGTTGCGGATAGTATCCGGCTCAGTCCGTGCCGGCCTCAGAGAGGTCGATGTAGCGGCCAAGTACAATCAGGGCTATTTTAGTTTGATCCTTTCACAGACCACTAGCAGCGGCGCTTGTCTGGTAGGGGAAAGAATCAGGCAGAAAGTCGCCAGTCAGGCGGTAGTGCACAATGGACAGTATTTTAGCGTGACCGCAAGTGTCGGCGTGGCCACCTGCCCAGACGATGCTACCGAGTACGATTATCTGATCGCAGCAGCCATAGAGGCTCTCGAGACTGCCATCATTCGTGGTGGCGATAGAGTAGTTTCGGTCTAAGTCCTTTCTTTATAGGCATATTAAAACAGCCCTGTAGCAAAGGGCTGTTTTGACATAGATTTGGAAAAAATATGTAAAACAAAAACGTCGGACTACGTATTTCCCCCATTCACTTCGCTTGGCAACTTTGGTTAACTCAATCTCATCCACCCCACGGAGTTTTCTACCATGACCAGCCCCCGCGAAATCGAACTCAAGTCTGATGCCCTTGCCAATATGCTCGACAATGGGGAGAGTCAAAGAGCTGCCAATGCTCTAAGAAATGAAAGCTATAACATGGATCCCCGCGAGTTTCGCGCCCTGGTTACCCGTACCAACGACAAAGAAGACAATCGTCTGGGCGACAACCTTACGATTACCAGAAATGGTGATGTCGTTATCCAGACAGGCGACCGTCGCAATATCATGATCGCCAATCTCAACGATCAGACTGGCCGTTATCCTCAAGTCCGTGAGCCGCATCAGCCTCGCTGCTATTACGAGCAACCCAAGGATCACAATGATGGCAAGATCATCGGCGCCATCGGTGGAGCTATAGGTGGAGCCCTGCTCGGCGGTCGGCATAGCCGTGGCGAAGGCGCCGTGATCGGTGGCATCCTCGGGACCATCGGCGGAGCAGCCGTTGACGAGCGCAACAATAATCGCCCCAATGTCGTATGCCCCGAAGACTACGAGCGTCGTCGCTAAATCAAGATTTTTCCTCACCTGCTGCAGATTTAGAAGGGCGCCTCGAGCGCCCTTCTCATTTGATTTTGAAAGAAGGCAAAAATGGGGTTGACAATTTGTAGACGACCGGTCTAGTATAGAAAAGTCATCGGTTCAGGAGATAAATCAGATGTTTATTTCGCAGGGACTATTGTTCACCAACCTCAATCAAGCCAGACAGGCTTATCTCAAGCCAGAGCCTACAGGGCTCGTGGATCATATCGACACTCTGTCGCGCCTCGAGCACAATCGTATCGAGCAATTGCTCGTGGCCAGACAGGCTAATGTCAGAGCTGAGCTTGATAAGAGCTATACACGTCTGCATCCACTAGAAGCAAAACTAGCTCAAAAATTTTTGCATAAAAATTAGACGACCGGTCTAGTTGAGTTCTGAGGCTAAAGTTCAGGGGGTAAAAATGAATTCTTTGATAGTGATGGCAGTCAGCATCGTCATCGTGCCGGTCTTGCGCGCAGTACTGTCATCAGCCACAGAGTCCTATCTCGCTCAGTTTCTCAATGTCAACGAGCAAGCAATGGTTTTTGTCATCGCCTTTGCGTATAAGGGCTTTCAATTTGGCAAGAAAAGGCTCTGCGAGTCTCGTTGCCGGGCCTAGTCAGGATAATATTTGACATTTTAAACTGACCGGTCTAGTCTATCCATTAAAATGTCGCTGTATGCAGGCCACGGTCGGCTTGAGAGCCAAAAAATCAGCTATATTAAAAGCAGGGATTAATTTTACAGGCACGATTTATAGGAATGGAGACATCATGGGCGCAAAGGCAGTAACCAAAGGCGATACCAAAACAGCCTTATTAGAGGCGGGCATGGATATCATGCGCGACAAGGGTTACACCAATACAGGCATCCAGGAGGTCCTATCGTCAGTTGGTGTGCCCAAGGGCTCTTTTTATCATTATTTCGAGAGCAAAGAAAATTTTGCTGTCGAGGTCATTCATCATTATTCGCAGTCCTACACTGCCAAGCTTATTTATTTTTTGCGTGATGAGAGTCTGCAGCCACTCGATCGGCTCAAGGCCTACATCGACGCAGGTCGCGACAACTTTCTCGCTCAAAACTGCTGCAAGGGCTGCCTGATAGGCAATTTGAGTCAAGAAATGGCCGATCAGAGCGAGGAGTTGAGACAGGTATTGTCCCAAGTCATGGGCAAGTGGCGTGATCTTTTTGCTACCTGTATCGACGAGGGTCAGGCAACCGGACAGATTTCCAAGCGTTATTCGCCAGTCGAGCTTGCCGAGGCTTTTCTTTCTGGTTGGGAAGGAGCCATCATGCGGGCCAAGACCACCAAAAATATCGAGCCTCTCGATATTTTCAATCAGGTCATGTTTGACGGTCTGCTCAAGGCCTAGTTAAAAGACTAGTTCAAAGTAAGCATTTTTCATGTCCTGGCAGTAGGTATATGTTTTGATATACCTGATGTTTCCGGGCCAATGGAGCCTTTATGCCGACCGATACCCTTGCCAGACTAACCCCCCAACAAAAAGACGAAGCCATCGATCGCTGGCTCGCCGTATCGACTCTAGGCCATGCCTTGAGCGAGCAAAAGCGATATTCGACAGCCGAGATCAAGTTTTGGGAGGCACAGCGCCTGGCCGAGTTGATTGCTGGCGTGGAGCACAAGCCCGTGGCGGCCGGGCCCGAGCCGCCGTCCTCGACCGAGCCGACCATCGGCAAAGATTTTGAAGAAATCAAAGGCGATTGCCAGGGCTCTCCAGTCACTACAGAAGATCTCGAGCGCCTCGGCAAGACCATGAACAATCTTGCTGCCGTTTTTCATATGCAAGGCAAGTTTAAAATGGCCGAAGAAATGTACGAACGTTGCCTCGATCTCAAGCTCGATATCTATGGCGAGGAGCACCTCGAGACTGCAGTGATCATGCACAATCTAGCTGCCTTGCATTGTGCAAAAAAACGTTGGGAAAAAGCCGAGATCCTCTATAAGAGAGCCCTCGAGATCCGTGAGAAAGCTCTCGGTCCCGATCATGCCGATCTAGTGCCTATCCTCAAAAACTATGCCGTCATGCTACGCAAAGTAGTCCGTGAGCCAGAGGCCATTGAGCTCGAAGACCGCATCGCAAAAATAGCACCACAACAGATCCAGGCAGTTGAGTCGTAGGCCATATCTTTTTTGTGATTTTGACAATACCCTGATGGCCACCGAGCATCTGGCGGTGCCCTCCTTGATCGCCCGGTTTAACGAGCTCTACGGCACCAGGCTGCAAGATCTGGGCAAGCCAGTCTTGACCGAGGCCTTGTTCAAAGAGCATTTTCACGGTTTGGCTCGTGAGGGTTTGTGCAAGGCGCTGACTGCTTTTTATCAATACGATATCGCTTTTGATCTCTTGTATGAAAATAGAGAGTGGCGAATGCTCAGCCTCTTGCAAAAAAACGGGGTAGAAATGGCGGCGGGGGTGCTCGAGACTCTGCAAGCCTTTGCTCAGGCCGATTTTGGCCTGGCGCTCGTAACCAATAATCCTTTGCAGAGGGCCCTTTCGGCCATGCGCTATGCCACCAATGGTAAGGGCAAGGAACTTGCGGCTTGCTTCGGGACCGATATGTTTGAGGCGCAAAATCTGCAAAAACCGTCTCCTGATGTGTATTTGAGAGCGATCGATCTCTTGGCTGCGGACAGAGGATCGAGCCTCTGCGTCGAGGACAGCGTAACAGGAGTCAAAGCTGCCGTGGCAGCCGGTTTAAAATGCTTTGGCTTTACAGGGTTCAGCCATGACAAGCATGCTCTATCGCACAGGCTCAGGGAGAATGGAGCCGTGGCTTGTTTTGATGATTGGAAACATTTTGGGCCTGCTTACATCGAGACCGATTATGTGCAGAGGCAGATGTGGACAAGAGAGGAGCCGGCCAGTGGTGTCGATCTGGAGAGCCTGCGCAAGGCTTGTGGAGATAGCCTGCCTGCCGGCTATTATGAGCTATTGCGCTTGAGCGATGGTGGCTTTGGCAAATTGTCCATGGAGCCGTTTTGGTGCGATCTTTTTAAGATCCAGGAGGCGCTCGAGATCGAGGAAGATGGGCAAAAAGCACTATATCCGGTGCTAAAGCAGCATGCTCGCTTAAACGACCTATTTGTGATTGGTTCGAGTGGCGATGGCGAATTGATCGCCATTAAAAAGACGGTGGGTTCGATATGGCGTATTGCCATCGACAAGAGGGGTGGCCGGGAGCCTGGAGCAGCAGTCGAGATCGCTCAGTCCTTTGATGACCTGATGCAGCAGATTTTTTTATCGCGCCAAGTCTAGCCGATCGGTATCGTAAAATACGTCGATGTGCCCCGGCCGGCTTCTGACTCGGCCCAAATATTACCGCCCAAGCGCTCTACATTGTTGCGGGCCAGATACATGGATAACCTGGAGCTATAGGTCTCCTGAGCGTGCTTGCCTTCGATAAAGCCAGCAAACATCTCGGCGATCTCCGACTCAGGTAAAGAAGGACCGGAGCTGGAAACGCTGATACGCATCTCGTTGCCCTTCATCTGGCTCTCAACGCGCACGCGGCCGCCGGGCTGAGTGATATTGATCATGCGCTCCAGGACCTGGCTGAGGATGCCTCTGATGGCTTCTCTATTGCCAGATATTGTAGGCAAGCCGGTGACGGTCTTGTAGTCGAGCAGTAACTGCCTTTCGCGCGCCAGCGGCGTGACTTCTTCGAGACAGTCGGCAACCAGACGAGTGATGGCGATGGTTTCTTTTGGTGTCGGAGGTGGTGGCGCCATGCCACCATACATCATCAAAAGACTGTCGATCACGCCGACCAGGCTCTCATAGTGGATATGCAGTTGAGCCAGGGCCTGTCCGATGGATGGGTGCATCGAATTGGGCGCATTGGCGAGTATTGCATTCCAGCTTTGCTCGGCGGCCATCAGCGGTTGTCTGATGTCCTGTTGCAGCATGCTCACGATCTCCTGGCGCAAGAGCTGGTTTTCGCTGCGCAAAGACTTGTCGCGCAATACCATGATATAGCCGGCAATATTGCCGTCATCCCCGGTCAATGGCTGCAAGTGTGCCAAGACCGCGACTTTCTTTTCGGTATTGCGATTGTAGACATTGCCTTCTGGATAAAATTGTTCGATCAAGGCCATGCGATTGCCGCCATGCTGAGCAAAGGCCTGACTCTGATCGGCATCGGCAAATGGTTTGTCGCCTGGCTTGCGCACTAGATCAAAGCAGAGTCGCCCGGCAATCTCTCCCTCTGCAGCTCCTACCCAATTGAGAAAAACCGGGTTGGCATGCAGGATATTGCCATATTGATCGAGAACTAGAAAGCCCTCTGTCGAACTCTGCAAGACTGCGTCCAATTGTTGCTGGACGATGATCGCCTGGCGCGTGGCCTGTGCTGATTGTCTGCTCAGTTCGGTTATTTTTTGTGCTTGTGTCGTGATCTGGCGATTGAGGGCATCTACTTGCTGGCTGGATTGCTCGACCTGGGCATAGCGCTCCTTGCCTTCTTCCATTTGCTTGTTGAGCTCTTTTTTAAGCGATTGAGTGGTACTGCGCATGGACAGCACAGCAGTATCGATCAACTCTCCGAGCTCGAGCCAGTCTCCGGACAGCTCTTCGAGCGGCGGTATGACCTGTCTGTTATTGCCGATGGCCTGGGTCCGCTTGACCAAAAAGCGCAAGGGCTCGCTCACCGATTGCGATATGCGGCTGGCAAACAACATGCCTACCAGGATGCCGAGTACACCTACCAGTCCTCCCAGGAGAGCCGTCTCGATGATCTTGCCTTGCTCAGAAGGTACAGGCTTAAAGACAAAGATGATGCCAACTGTATTGTTGCCATTGGCGTTTAGAGCGAGATAATTCCACCAGGCATTTTGGCTTTCGAAGCCGTTGGCAGGGACGATGAGCTTGTCCAAAAAATCAATGCCCGTGCCAAGGGGGGTCTTGGGTACGGCCTTGATGCCCTTGTCGTTGAGCTCAGCTAAAAACTTGGACGCCTGCAATTTGCGGACGCCCTGCGAAAAAGCAGCGACCTGGTTGGTCTTATTTGAGTAGACGGCTAGCTCGACGCCGTTGAGCTGCGGGTCTTCGATCCCAAAACGATTGGCGAGTCCGGTGAGGAAGTCTTCGGATAAAGGTTGGTTGACGGCTATTACGCCACCCTTGCCGTTGGCCTTGAGGGGCATGATCGTGGATATCGACACCAGGCCTGTTTTTTCGCTATTGGTTACTCCCGCAAAAAATTTGCCCTGGCTAAGGACTACCTGTACGCCAAAATTGTCCTTGCTGACCGAATACCCGGATTGGTTGGGGGTTTCGGTGCTAAAGACAAGGTTGCCCTTTTCGTCGCAGACCTGGATATTGCCCGGGAAGGCGAATTTTTTTTGCATAGCGGCAATTTCGGCTGCCAGATCGGTCTTGCTGCGTGCATCATATCCGGATTGCATCTTGCCGTCGTGCACGAGGGCGTCGGCGAGCAAGCGGGTCTGCTCCTGGGCATCCTTGAGGCCGGTTATCAATTTGGGTTGCTTTGCTCTTTCGACTTGAGCCGCTGCTAGGGTACGAGTCGAGCGAAAATCTAAATAGACGCTATACCCTACATGGCCCGTTACTACCAGGCCAACCACGGTGACGAGCGCTAGGGATAGCTTGGAGCTTAGATGCAAAATATTGTGCTATTGCTTGCCGGCTTGAGCCTTGCGGTATTGGGCCTGTACCTGGATCGCTCTGATCAGCTGGTTGGGGCCACAGTAACCCATCTCCAAAACGATCTGGCCCAGGGGCTTTTGTTCGCGATTGTGCTCTTTATCTTCTCTCTGGATGCGCAAGGCCTCATCCAACTGGTAGATAGTTATAAACTCAAGCTCGACGAGGATCTGGCCGAGCAAAGTGCGGCTTGGATCGTTTTGCAGGTTGTCGTCATCGTTGTTGTTTGGATTTGACATCTTTTCTCTCGGGCCCTGGATAAAAAAGCAGATCGCTGGAACACACCCGATGGTTACAACTTATGGCTGCTGGGTTTCCCCCCTGACCAGGTTCGTCGGCCTCCGCCGTGCCCAGCGATCTGTGATTAGCAATTATAGACGAGTTTGGGCTAATGCCAAGCCACTGTTAATATTTCAAGGGGATTTTGCATATTTAGGCGGACAGGTCATGGATGAAAGCAAAGAGGATAAAAGTCACTACCTGCGATACCAGACGCCTCTGCCCCCGTCTAGCGGACTGGTGGAGTTATTGCACTCTACATGGACCGTGCGTGTCGTCAAGTGCGCAGTCGAGCTGGGCGTGATCGATGCTTTGGATGCTGGTCCGGCCCAGTCTGATGTGGTGGCCGACCGGCTCGGTCTGGATCGGCGCGGGACGGCTTATCTTTTGGACTCGCTCACAGCAGCCGGTCTATTGAGCCGGGCCGAGCTCAATGGCCGGGTGCGCAGTATCAGGCCGGTCTACGAGTTGAGCGAGATGGCCAGGGTCTACTTGACCTCCGCCAGCCCCCTTTTTATGGGACTCTATCTCGAGCAGCATCATCATTTGGACAAAATGTGGCAGCGTTTAGGCGATAGTCTCAAGAGCGGCAAGCCGGTAATGCAGGTAGAAAAGAAAGAAGATGCCGAGGCGATTTTTCCGAGATTGGCAGAAGCCATCATTCCCTGGAATTTTTCTATTGCCAGCGATCTGGTCAAGAGCCTGCAAAAATCGCAAAAAGGCTCGAGTGACTTTGTCGGTCCGCATCGTCGAATCCTCGACGTAGGGGCTGGATCGGCGGTCTGGAGCATACCATTTGCTCAAGCTGATGCGGCAGTGACCGTCTGGGCGCAGGATCTGACTGGGGTGCTGGACGTCGCTCGCAAAATGGCACAAAAATGCCATTGTTCGGAGCAAATGCGCTATTTGCCGGGAGATTGGAGAGACGTACTCCCTGATCTGGCAGATCGAGAAGGCTTTTATGATATTGCCATACTGGGACACATCTTGCATGCCGAAGGCCTGGTATCCAGCCGTGATTTGCTGCGCAAGATCGCAGCACTGACTAGATCTGGCGGGCTTTTGATCATCGGTGAGTTTATGCCTAACAACGAGCGAACAGCGCCTCAATTTGCTGTCGATTTTGCTCTCAATATGTATCTGGCCACGAGCCAGGGATGTGTATTTAGTTTTGCAGAAATAAGCCAGCTATGCATTGAGGCAGGGTTTTCTCGAGTTTTCAGGCATAATGCAATAGATGCCCTCCCATATGACTCGCCCGTGGTGATCGCAGTAAGAGATGACTGAGCAAAAATACCCTATACGTCTATCGGTCACCTATCGTCCGGGCGAGCTCGGCCAAGGTTTTTGGATGGTGCTGCGGGAGACTAGATTGCCTGGTATCGTCCTGGCCTCTTGCTTTGGCGCCTTTTCTATCTACAATCTCCTATTGGTGCGCTTTTATGGCGGTGCTACAAAGAGCGATTCGCTTATTTTGGTCTTATTATTGCTGTGCGGGGTGTTGATATCACTGGTAGTGGCGGCAGGCGTTTATTTTTATCATCGAGATCGTTGCCTGCAGCGACATGACAATCTTTCTTTGATCCTCTTGCCGCGTATATTTACTTTTGACCTTCAATCCTTTGAGGTCCAGTATCCAGGTGGCGGTGGCTTTATCGATTGGCCTATAGTTAAACGGATAATCGAATCCGGCTCGCTCATTTGTCTCCAGGTCAGGACAGGCGAGATATTTGTCTTGCCCAAGCGTTGCTTCGCCGATAAGCAGCAGATGCGTGATTTTATCGAGATGTGCAGGCAAAAGGTCAAGCCGAGCGATTACATCATCTCCGGCAGCCTAAAAGAGTCGGTAGACTTTACCGGCACTACTCTTTCAACTCAATCTCCAGCCAATTCTCTGCTCGATTTAACAGCTGCCACCAATCTGATCCGCAACCAATTTAAATTTGAATCCGAAAAAATCCTCCAGTTTGCCTATCTGCCTCTCGAACTCAAGAATGCCGAAAAAATCTTTTTTTTTAGAAAGCGGCTCAGTACCTTAATCTTGCTCTGGCTCAACCAGGTACTGATCGTCAGCGTGCTATGCATAATCTACCGGTATTTTGCTCCCAGCTACATAGGCCTTGCTGCCAACAATCTTATGCAATGCTGTATCGCAGTTGCAGTGCCTGGTTTGATCGTGCATGCTGGTTTTATCTATTACAAGACCGTAGTGTTGGCTGGCACCGAGCCTGGTTTTGCCACAAATATGGAGGCCGGACTTTCGCAAAACGGCATCGAAATGCGCTATGACGAGCGCAAGGCGAGTCTGGCCTGGGCCTATTTTTTAGAGTGTTGGGAGACTGAGGATCAATACATCTTGTTATTTGGTCCCGGAGGCCGCGCAATGTTTGTCTTGCCTAAACGCATACTGCAAACGGCAAGCGACAAGGCTTATGTAGAGCGATTGCTCGCTACCAAGATAGGCCGCTACAAAAAGCTGTTTTGATCTGGACTCAGTCTTGAGCGCCTGCAGCAAAACCGCCACCAGGACCGTCTTCTTGGTCTTGATCTGGATCTTGATCTAAATCTGGATTTGTGATCGAGTTGGCATTGAGTCTCAATAGCTCGCGTCGCCATTCGAGGTCGGCCTGTGCTTCTTTGATTAGATTGGCGAGCCCCTGAAAATCAGCAAAGGCCAGATCGATGGCCATACCGATCTCAAAGGTCAATTTGACTCTTTCGCAATTGGGGGCGCAGGACATGCACACCATGTGATCTGGTCCGCATACCTCTATGACGTGGGTCTCATCGCATTGCAGAGGATCTTTGATCCAATTGAGATATTCGTTAAATTGCTCGTCTTCGAGGCTCTGCTGCACCAGGAGCACTAGCCCCTGATATTGCGTACTATTGAGATAGATAGTGACTTCTTGCCGCCTAAAATCAAGGGCAAACTCTCCATTTTCTTTGTCTAGATAGAGGTCCGCAAAGGCATTGGCAAAACTGATCTGGTAGGCTGTGCTTGTCTTCATCTTGGGTCCTGACTATTTGAGCCATTGGGCGAGATCTTTGGCGTGATAGGTAATGATGATATCGGCACCTGCTCTGACGATGCCTGTCAATACCTCGATCACTACGCGTCTTTCGTCGATCCAGCCGTTGGCTGCGGCGGCCTTGATCATCGAGTACTCCCCAGACACATTATAGGCGGCAATGGGTAGGTTTGTGAGGTCGCGAGCCTGGCGAATCAAGTCGAGATACGGCAAGGCAGGTTTGACCATGACCATGTCCGCGCCTTCTTGGATGTCCAATTGGATTTCGCGTAGAGCTTCGCGGCTATTGGCCGGATCCATCTGATAGGAGCTGCGATCGCCAAACTGGGGCGCAGACTCGGCTGCTTCGCGGAAGGGGCCGTAAAAACCAGAGGCAAACTTTGCACTATAGGCCATGATCGGTATGTTTTCGAAGCCATTGACGTCGAGGGCTGCTCGAATTGCTGCTATGCGTCCATCCATCATGTCGGAAGGAGCGATGATATCGGCGCCGGCTGCAGCCTGGGAGACCGCTGTTTGGGCGATGATCTCGAGAGAAGGATCGTTGAGTATCTTGCCGTCGTGCACGATGCCGCAATGGCCATGGTCCATGTATTCGCACAAGCATGTGTCGGCGACCACGGTCATCTCGGGAAAACGTCTTTTGATCTCACGCGTAGCCTTTTGGACGATGCCGTCTTCGCGCCAGGCAGAGCTTGCCTGAGCATCCTTGGTCTGAGGGATGCCAAAAAGCATGGTGGACGTTATGCCCATGTTCATCATAGAGTCGGCTTCTTTGAGCATCTCGTCGATGCTTTGTTGATAGATGCCAGGCATAGAACTAATGGGATTACGGATGCCCTTGCCTTCGACGATAAAAAACGGATAGATGAGTTTTTCGAGTCGAATGTGGTTTTCGCGGACCATGGAACGCAACGGGGCCGTAGCTCTCATGCGGCGCATGCGCATCTCTGGGATGACACGCGGGATCTCAAAGCGCCCCCCGACTTGTTCTTGCGTGACTACACCCGAGTTGTGCCCCTTAGACATCATCATCCTCATCTATAAATATAGTACGTCCATCAAATATATCGCTCCGGCCCGTCATTTGCCAGTCAGCTAAATGTTTTTGTCTTGATTTATATCTTTTGCCAGGCTAGTCAAGAGGGCTTGGGCTAGTCCAGAGGCTGTGCAATCTTGAGGAGCGGGCTGGATGTCTGGCGTGCGATCGAGGGCTCTCTCGATTGCTCGAGTCGTGGCTGGGCCTATTGAGGCTAGTTTTATAGGGTCCAACAGATGTTTGTCAGGCAAGAGCTCGGCAAGATTGCGCGCAGCCTGGCCGCTGGTCAGGGCGATTGCGTCGATCTCTTTTTTTTCGACTAGTTCGGACAATCTCTGCTTGATTGCTGCTTGATCGTGAGGCATCGAGGTGCGGTAGACGATAAGCGGATCGACAGTCGCCCCGGCGGCATAAAGCCCATCTCTGATGGTTTCTAATCCAATATCGGTACGCGGCCACAGGACATTGCGCGCCCGCATGTCGTGCGCCTCGATAAGGCTTTTGACCAGGCTTTGGGCATTGTGCTCTAAGGGCACCAGATCGACAGTGTGCCCGAGCGCCTCGATTGCCAAAGCGGTCGATGTACCGACAGCGGCTATTTTGCAAGCCGGATCGAGCTCTTTGTTTGCGGCTTTTAAAAAATGAAAGAAAAATTTGACGGCATTGGTGCTGGCAAAGATGAGCCAATCGTAGCGGGAAAGGTCGGACAGGGCATCGTTTAGATGCTCCATGGCCGGATCATCAGAGGCAATAGGCCTCAATTCGATCAATGGCAGATGCAATACTTTCATGCCGCCGGCCAGTAAAAGATCGGTCAGAGTATCGTCCGGGCCTTTGGGCCTGGTGACCAGTATAGTCCGGGTCATATCAAGGAGGCGATACTATATTTGGTGTCGAGACCTTGAGCGCTTCGAGCACGTCGGCTGCGCCCTGGCCTGCCAGTTTTACGGCGAGCTGGCGGCCCAGCGAATGTGCATTGGAGCGGTTGCCGCTGATGGACTCCCTAAAGATCTTGCTCCCATCCAGAGCGGCTACGCAACCTAAAATCGTGAGCTTGTCACCGTCGACTCTCGCCAGAGCGCCAACCGGGATTGAGCAACCGGAGCCGAGTTCCCCGAGAAAAGCACGCTCCGCCTCTATTTCGTCGCGAGTGTCGTCGCATTGGATAGCAGCAAGCATCTTTTTGAGATCCTCGTCTTTACTGCGACATTCGACGGCGAGCGCGCCCTGGCCTACTGCTGGAGTGCATTGATCAGGTTCGAGAAAGGCCTTTATTTGATCTGTTTCGCCAAGGCGCAAGATGCCGGCTGCGGCCAAGATCATGGCATCGCAGCCTTGCTCCGGATCTCTGAGCTTTTTAAGGCGGGTGGGAATATTGCCGCGCATGTCGACAAATTTGATGTCTGATCTGAGTGCCGCTATCTGCGCGGCTCTACGGCGGCTGGATGTGGCGATCGTGGCACCTGCGGGCAGATCGCCAATCGTGGCGGCCTTGTCCGAGATAAAAACATCGCGTGGATCCTGACGCATCAGGACTGCTGCTAAACATAGACCAGTCGGCAGATCTGTAGGTAGATCCTTGAGCGAATGCACGACAAAGTCGACTCGATCATCAAAGAGGGCTTCTTCGAGTTCTTTGACGAAAACGCCTCGTCCGCCGATCTCGGCAAGGGGTTTGTCGAGGATTTTGTCACCACCAGTGGTGATGGGTACTACGCTAAACTCGGCATCGCCAAACTTGCGTTGCAGCTCAGCGATCACCATGTCGGTCTGCAATCTGGCGAGTTTGCTTTCGCGAGTGCCGACTCTGATCATTTTATCAAGCTCGATTCGGTGATCTTGCGTGCCTGGTCGCAGATTTTTTTTGCTCTTTTTGCGTCTTGTGGCTCGACGAGCGGATCGAGGTTAAAGAGTGTGCGCAGGGCGACTGCTTGCTGTCTGAGGATCTCATAGTCTTTAGTGGCTTTGAGTTGGACAGTTGGATGATGCAGGATCTGATTGACGATGGCGCGGCTGATCGCCTCCATCTCAAAAGTATCTGACTTTGCAATCTGCTCCAGCCTTATGGCTTCGATCTTTTCGCGCAAATGAGCGATAGTCGGCACGACCAAGAGCGATCTCTCCCAGCTATGATAAGACTCGAGAGTTTCATAGATGATCTCTTCGGCTTCGGAGACCAGGGCCGAACGATGAGCCAGATTTTGAGCAACAATCTTGGCCAGATCGTCTGCTACGTATAAGTCGACTCCGTCGATCTCTGCTATCTGCGGATCGACATTACGAGGCACGGCTATATCGATGATCACCTGCTTGGGCGAGGTCTGGTGACGATGCTTGATCAAGTCTTGGGCTGTCAGAGTAAAACCAGGTGCACCGGTGGCGACTATTACCAGATCGGCCTGAGCGCAGATGGCAGCTCGCTCGTCAAAGTCAAAACTAGACTTGATCTTGTCGCGATTTGGCAGCTTGTTATCGAGAAAGGCTTGTGTGCGCTCTTTATTGCGATTGAGCACGATCACGGCGCCTTCGCCGCCCTCGCTCAAAAGATGCTTGACGCAGATCTGGCCCATCTTGCCCATGCCGACCACGGCCACTGACTTTGATTTGAGGTCGGGGATCAAATCACGCGCGAGCTCTACAGAGGCCGAGCTCACCGATACGGCTTTACGACCGAGTGTTGTCTCGCTACGCACGCGTTTGCCGCAATTGAGGGCAAGCTTAAAGATAACATCGAGGATCGGGCCTGCTGTATTTGATTCGAGAGCGGCTTGGTGAGCGGCTTTGACCTGTGACATGATCTGGCCTTCGCCAAGGATCATGCTATCGAGGCCAGCTGCTACGCGCAAAAGATGCAGGACCGCATCGTCACGCAAAAGCTTAAAGTTGGGGCGGAGAGCACCGTGGTCACTGACTGATTGCACTGAGGCAAAAAAGGCTTCGATAGCTTTGAGACCAGCGTTTACGTCATCGACGATCGCATAGACTTCGGTGCGATTGCAGGTCGAGAGTATGGCTGCTTCTTTGATGCTAGGAAAATGCTTGAGACCGGTCAGAGCATGTCCGACGCACGAATCCGGGATAGAAAATCGCTCCCTGATGGCAATAGGACTCGAGTGGTAATTGATTCCGCTGACAATTAAATGATTCATGACACCTGCGCTTAGCGCTATTTGAAAAACCTTGGCAACCAGGTTTTTTACTCTCAAAATTATATCGACCCGGGCACCTGCTTGGCCTGAGCCCACATTCACGGATTAAAGATTTGTATGATTGCCAACAGGAGGGCTAAATGCTTGTAAAGTCCATAGGCGCTTTATCTCGCCAAATCAATCCTAAAAGATCTACATTAGTATTTATAAAGTTGTTGCCAAAATATGCAAAGACTCGACAAGACGGCGAGCTTATGCCCGGATCTTAGCCGGGTTGTCATAGGATTATCTATGTATGGCATCGCTTAGCCAGATGAGACCATCAAGGAGGCGCATGGTGGGGCGAGAAAGATTGTCGTCCTTAGCTCTCGGCAGGTAATAGACACGTTTTGTCTGGGCGGCCGAGAGTTTTTTCCATGGTGTGCGGGAAATCAATAAAGATTGCTGTGCTTCGAATGGCAGGATCAGCACTTGTGGGTCTTTGCTAATGAGTTTTTCGACAGAGTATTGAGGGTAGGGAGCGTCGATCTCCCCAGCGATATTGATGCCACCGCATGTAGTGATAGCCTCGTCTAAAAAGCTGTTTTTGCCGACTGTCATCAAAGGTTGTGTCCAGACACAATAAAAGACTGTTGGTTTGGATACGTTCTGACTGATGGCCCTGGCTCTTATCTTTGCCAATCGAGTTGTAAAATCTCGGGCCATTGCCTGGCCTTCTTGCTGATGGCCAGTGAGGCGGCCGAGCTCGACAAAGTTGCGAGGGATATTGGCAAGATGATTGTTGTCGACGATCATCACTTTAAATTTTTTGGCTTTGAGCTTTTCGGCAAGCGCTTCCTGGCCGGAGACCAGCAAAATGAGATCTGGTTTGAAAGAGGCTATCCGTTCTAGATTGATCGATACAAAGGTGCCTGCCTTTGGCAAGCTGGCTGCTTGGGGAGGATAGTCGCAAAAATCGGAGACAGCCACCAATTGATCTTGTCCTTTTAAGGCATAGATGATCTCGGTATTGGAGGGGGCAAGCGAAATAAGCCGCAATTTGCCTTTTGCTAAGACAGGCGATGGTGCTTGCATTGTTGCCATAAGGCAAATGCCGGCCAAATAAATGCGCAAGATTCTCATCATTGTGCAAGGGCCTCCATCACCATGGATACTCTTTCATTAAAATCATCTGTCTCGATCTTTATTGCTTTTTCCCATAGACCAAAAATAAAGAGAGTTTGCTTGACGATACGATCGACTTGTTTTTGATAATCAGGATCGCACCACCTAAATCCGTCCTGAGGTGGTGCAAAGGCAGGTGCGATATAAATGACATTGGTGTAGAGCAGTGCTCTTGCCAGGCATTTTTGATAGTAAGCCTCGCTACGAAAAGTCATGGCCGTATTGATGTTCCAGCGCTCCCATAGCGCCCAGCAATCGATAGTGGATCGATCGGCTATATAATCTCCCAGGCTGTCTTCGATCTCGATCTGCGCATCGAGCACGGTTTCTTTAAAGGCCTCTTGATCGGGTATCTCGCCTATCGTCTTGTATCCCATTTGCTGGCATATGCGTCGACCCAGCTCTGGGATGACCGCAAGATCGAGGAGCGGAGCCAGCTCCTCCACCAGGGTGGTCTTGCCGACTCCGCTCGCTCCGGTCACGATGATGCGTCTGGGTCTCATTTTTTATTGAGCGCGATCCCCTGAGTGTAGACCTGGGCTGGTAGAGGGGCTGGCTGCCTATCTCTGGGCTCGGCTTGGGGAGTGGCGATCTTATCTCCAGTGGCTTGGGTTTGTGGACTCTTTTTGAGTGCATCCGTAAGGTCGATGCCGGTCAATCCTTTTACCATGGAGAGGCTCTGGGCCGCTACACCCAGTACGTCTGCAGTGATCTTGCTCATACCGGTGTTGTCCGCGCCATTGGAAAGCAGGGTGATATTGCCTACTCGTGCAAGGGGCGAGGCCGCAGCCTGGACCAGGTCGGGCAGTTTTTCGATCAGCATATTGGCTACGGCTGCATCGTTGTATTGCTTGTAGGCTTCGGCTTTTTTGGCCATGGCATCGGCTTCGGCTTGACCGCGGGCGGCTGTTACCTGGGCTTCGGCCAGACCTCTGGCTCTTTCGGCCTCGGCTTCGGCCAGACCGATCGATCGTCTTGCTTCGGCTTCGGCTAGTGCTCTTGCCTTTATCGCTTCGGCCTGACCAAAGGCTGCTAGTTTTGCAGCTTCAGCATCGGCTTCGGCAAGCATGCGGCGTTTGTCCTGTTCTGCTTTGGCCAATAGTCTTATGCGTGTCTGCTCGGCTTCGGCTGGTTTGGTGATTTCGGCTTCCAGAGCGACCTGGCGTTTTTGCACTTCGACTTGTTGCAGCTCTACCTCTTTTTGAGCCTCCACAATCTTGATCTGTTGTTGCTCTTGTATGAGCTTTTGCTGCGATTGAGCCTTAATGATGTCGTACATCATATCGCTGGCAGCCTTGGTGCGCGACACTTCGGAGAGATACTCGGCCTGGCTCACTTGATAGTTTTTGTTTGATTCGGCGACACGAGTGTCGGCTGCGAGCCGAGCCTTGGCACCTTCTTCGGTGGCATTGGCTTGAGCTATCTGTGCGTCTCTAGTGGCGCATGCTTGGGCGATCTGAGTTTCTTTGAGGGCATTGGCCTCGCCAATCGCTGCTGCGCGTTTGGCTTCGGCTGTGCCTTTTTTGCCGAGTGCTTCGAGATAGCCTACGGTGTCCCTGATCTCCTTGATCGTAAACGAGTCTACGGTCAAACCCATTTTGGCCAGGTCGGTGATGGAGACTTCTTGCACGGCTTGGGCAAAGGAGTCAAAATTTTGGATCAGTTCTTCGACCGTCATCGTGCCAAGGATTGCGCGCAGATGGCCTACCAGTGTCTCATGAGCAACAGTTGCTATTTCTTGCTGCGTCTTGTTGAGAAAACGCTCCGCAGCTGTCTGCACGGCTTCTTCGTTGCCCTTGATCTTGACCTGTGCAACGCCCTCGACATAGATGGGGATGCCTGTCTTGGTGATCATTGGCGCCTGGCTGTGCACCTCGATAGTCATGACCTCGAGTGAAATCGAATGCCTCTGCTGAATGAGCGGGACAACGATGCCGCCACCACCTCTGATGACCTTCACGCCGCCACCACCCACGGCACCAGTGATCAGCATGGCTTCGGATGGACCGCATTTTTGGTACAGGTTTGCCAAAAAATAAAAGAAGGCCATTAATAGCGTGCCTACTGCAAATACGACAGCCCACATCACAAAATTGGGATCCATTTGAAACCTCCAGTATCATGGCGCTTCCGGCGTCATGACTCATTAGTTTTGAATTGATTGGGATACTGTTGAGAGGAAAAATTTATGGGGTTTTTGATATTTCGTTCTCGATAGACCGATCTTAGCAATTAAATGCTTGACAACCCCTTCTCCATATTTTTCCTTAACTATCGCTAACCGAGTTTTCAGTTTTCTTCGAAGGCCTGCACCATTACATAGGGGCCATCGTTTTGTACGATGACCACGCGCGCTCCTCTGGCAAAAGTCTTGCCTGGCTCGATGGAGCGGGCGGCGGCATTAAATCTGGTATTGCCGATCAGATAGGTGATTTCGCCGGTCTTGTCTTGGGATATTGGAGTGCTGATCTCACCGATGGCGCCGATTGCCTGTGCATCGGTGGTGGTATGTGAGACTGACAATCTCTCGCCCATTTTTTGCATGCAAAAGCGCACTGTGCTCATGCCGATAATCCCTGTAGGTATGGCGATGGCGAGGGTGAGCCATTGGATGGCTGGAAATAGAAAGAGACTGATGCAGCCCCCCAGGCCAAAGAAGCCTACGAAGAGAGAAAGATTGTAAGGACTCACAGCAGACAGGAGGGTGAAATAAATATCTCTCCCGGTCTTTTGCAGGTGCGTATCCTGATGATCGCTGTGGTGCCCGTGATAGTGGTGGGCCTCTAGATTGTGCTGAGTGTCATGTACACCGTCGCACGAATCGTGATCGTGGTCGCCGGCCTGTCCCAGGAGCATTGATACACAGATGAATCCCCAGCCGACGACTGTCGACACCATGTAAAGCTGAACTAGTGGATTTGAGGGAAGCATGGCAAATAGATGCCCGGAAAGCCGCCAAAATAAACCAATTGCAGCGCTTGAAAACTAAATAAAAGACTAATTAAAAGTGCTGGCTTATACTGGGACAATGCAGATCGCTGTTGCACACGGCAATATGGACTTTGATTCGCTCTCTGCGCAATATGCGCTGACGAGGCTCAATCCCACCTGCCGTATGGTGCTTGGCTATCCCCTGACGGGGAGTGTGCGCAATTTTCTCGTGCTCAATCGCGACCATCTGCCCATAGTCGATCTCAAGTACATCGATCCCGAGCGCATCAACAAGGTATACATGGTCGACTCGCATCGTGCGGACAGGCTTGACTCCGCTGCGCAAAAGCTCTTGCAAGCATTGAGCATGCCGGTGACTGTCTACGATCATCATGAGCTCATCGACCAAGCTGATATGTCCATCCGGCTGGCTAGAGACAGTCGCATCGAGGCTGTCGGGGCCGCCACCACCCTCGTCGTCGAGCAGATAATAGATGCTAAAGTGCCCATCACGCCCTTTGATGCTACTGTTATGGCTATTGGTATTTATGAAGATACAGGCTGCCTGACCTATAGTGGTACCACCGCCCGTGATGCCAGGTGTCTTGCTTACCTGCTCGAAAAAGGCGCCGATCTCACAGCCGTGCGTGAGTACACAAGGCCACAGCTCAAGCAGGCGCAGATAGATCTATTTGAGACTCTATTGCAATCGAGTGAAAATTTTAAGGCCGAGGGTCGCCGTGTGGTGATCGCTCGTGGCGATCTGCCAGAATACGTGGATGGTCTGGCGACAGTCACCCGTCAATTGATGGAGGTAGAGGATGCTGATGCGGCGTTTTGCATTGTGCGCATGAAAGACCGAGTGCATGTGGTCGGCCGTAGTGATGTACGTTCGATCTCTGCGCAGGCCATCGTGCGACAATTAGGGGGTGATGGCCATCCTGGTGCGGGATCGGCTGTGGTCAAGGGTGTCGACTTGCTCGCTTTAGTGGCACGAGTCAAAGCCATGGTACTGGATACGGTGAGCCCTCAACCCGTCGCTGCCGACATCATGACCTCGCCAGTGCGCACCATCCGCTCCGATATCTCAATGGAAGAAGCCGGTCGCTTGATGCTGCGATATGGGCTCGATGGTCTCGTCGTATCCGAAGATGAGCAAGTCATAGGCGTCATCTCTCGCCGTGATGTGGACCAGAGCGCGCACCACAAGCTGGGCCATGCCCGTGTAGCAGGCTTTATGAGCAAGCCAGTCGTCACTGTATCCGCGGATGCTCCTTTAGATGAAATGCAAAAATTGATGGTGTCGCGCGATATTGGCAGATTGCCGGTGGTAGATGGTCAAAATCGTTTAATAGGCCTTGTTACAAGGCAGGATGTGCTCAAGGGCTTGTTTGGTGAAGATCAACATGATGAGGTGACACTGGGTTTGGCTCCCAAAAACTCTCGCAATATTTTTTACGCAAAATCAGTGGCCCGCGAACTAGATGCCCTGGACCCGGTCACCAGACAAATCATGCGGATAGTCGGAGATGCAGCTTGCAAACTAGAGATGGCGGCCTTTGCCGTGGGTGGCTTTGTCCGTGATCTCTTATTGGGGTTAGCAAACTATGATCTTGATTTTGTCATCGAGGGCGATGCGCAGATCGTCGCCGCGAGTCTGGCTACTGATTTTGCCGATCGTTTTGTTTTAGTAGCAACGCACGAGAGATTTAAAACAGCTACATTGGACTACAAAGTCGGCGACGGCAAAGTGATCAGTATCGATCTATCTACTGCTCGCACCGAGATCTACGAATATCCTGCCGCCCTGCCTCAGGTAGAGCCTTCCAGTCTCGAGCAAGATCTGTCGCGTCGTGACTTTACGATCAACGCCATGGCGATCTGCATCAATCCTCAGCCCGAGCGTTGGGGGCAGCTGATCGATTTTTTTGACGGCCTTGGCGATCTCGCGCACAAGACTATTAGGATCTTGCATCCATTCAGCTTTATCGAAGACCCGACACGCATACTCAGAGCCGTCAGGTTTGCCTCTCGTCTTGATTTTGAACTGGACCCCAAAAGCAGTGAGCAAGCACGACGAGCCATTGCTATCGGTGACTTTGATGATCTTGGCGGCGTGCGTATCAAAAGCGAATTGCAGATGATATTGGAGTCACCTCAAAGGCTCAAGGCTCTCGACATGTTAGGCAAGCTGGGAGCCAATCTGCGCTATCTCGATGCTCAACTCGAATACACCGAAACGGTGCGGACATGCATCCGGCGTGCCGAAAGACTGGTGCATCGCTATCCCGTGGATGAGCCATGGGTCGTGTATCTTGGCGCCCTGTTGTGCGAGTTGCCTTATCATCGTCTACCAGGGGTAATGCGGCGTTTGCACCTGGCTAATAAGCATGCCCATATTGTCGAGGCGGGCCTCGAATTGCACAGGCATATGCCCATCTCTCTCAAGGAGATGAGGCCATCCGAGATCTATGCTCTCATGCACGGCCTACCGCCTGAGTCCCTTGCACTGGCTGCTGCCATAGCCGAGGTCGGTACATTTTTTAGACGAGCGATCAAGCTCTACATGCAGGACCTCCGTCATTTCAAACTAGCAATCTCCGGTCGTGATCTTATTGCTAAAGGTATGCAAAGTGGTCCTGGCATCGGTGCTTTATTGGAGCAAGTGCATGCCGATTGTCTGGATCAGCTGGTGTCGCGCACCGATTATGGTGCCCAACTCGATTATGCCATGGGACTCTTGCGCGAGATACGCAAGGCAGACTCAGCGTCCAAGTGAGTTTTGTGCCGGCTTGATCACGGTGATCGCATCCGGCACGATCTCGATCTTCATCGGAGTGGAGCCAAAGGCATCCCCATCTATCATGGCTATGGCTCGATCTTGAGCGACTCGGCCTTCGGTCTGACCTGTAATGGCATACTTGATCTTGCGCCAGCCCTGCTCGATAAAGGACAGAGGTTTGCGCCTGGTCAAGATGTCGATCTCGACCTGTTTTACCTTTTTGACATAATAGGGGGCCTTGCCACCAGTTATGGTGCTGCCGCCAGCAAAGTGAAATCCGTATTGCAGATAATCTACAAATTCTTTGGGTGAGAGTACGCAGAGATCGAGCATGCCATCATGCATAGAGGCTGACTCGGATAGCATTCCCACGCCGAGGTCTTTGATATTGGTGATAAAGATGCCGGATGCGTTGATTTTAAATTCTTCACCATCTGCCACTACTTTAAAGAGCAGGGGTGGCTGGGCCAGAGTTTGCACCATCGAGCCTGCATAGGCGAGCATCTTCCAATTTTCTTTGTCTCGACGGTCTGGAGTGATGATAGCGTCCGATAAGGGCCCTACGCCTGCAGCTGCTGCAAAGTACTGATCGTTCATCTTGCCTAGATCGATCCTGATGCGTTCGCCATTGATGATGTGATTGAGGGCTCTTTCGATCGGATCAAATAAAATGTTTTCTTCGAATACTCCCAGATTGCGAGCTAACAAGTTACCCGTCCCCAGTGGGATTATCCCCAGTGGTACCTCTTGCATGCCTTCTCTCATCATGGCGTCTATGGCCATGCGTACTGAACCATCACCCCCGGCAATGACTATCAGATCTGGCTTTTCGGGGTGGCCTGCAAAGATATTTTGGGCGGTGGTGTCGCGGTTGGTGGAAAGCACCGTGGTGGCATAGTTGCCTTCCTGGCAGAGTTTGTGCACGCAGGTGCCGAGCCAGAGCTGTGGTCCCTGTGCCGATCCAGCGGTTGGATTGTATATGAGAAGTGCTTTATTTTGAGCCACGCTAATTTGCTGTTGCAGTCCGTAGTCGTATCCGTAGTCGTAAATGAATGATCGATGTAGATAATAACGTTTTGCCAGTCAAATGGAGTTTTTACCCTAATGTAAAGCACTTATCTGGTGGAGTAGGACTAGTAAAACTCGCTCTGGCACTGTGTTTTATATTTTGCATCCCACCTTAAAAACAATCTCTATTGCCGAGGTAGTCAGGAGGAGATAAAATCTGTCAGTCGGTCAGATAAAGAGTTTGGTAGTTGCATATCAAAAGGTGTCGACTGTCTTATATATCTAGATCTATTAGATCGATGTCTCTCTATGACACCATTTGAGGTGGCATGGTTGACAATGAATGAAATTTCAGTATTGTATTCAATACAAATTTTTTGATAGCAATTTCAACAGGCAGGAAGGTATTAACTGGTGAATAATAGAAAGACCGCTGTCGCTGCTCTTTCTCTCGCGGCAACCATGTTTGTGGCCATGGCACCATCTGTACTGGCAAAGACCCAGACTACCAATAGTGTCACCGAAGAAATGATCAATGGCAAGACTTATTGCGTTTCGCGCGTTTCGGTCAAAGCAAGTCCCGACAAAGTCTGGCAAGTGCTTACCGATTATGACAATGCCCATAAGGTATTTCCTCAACTCAAAAAGAGCAAACTAGTGCAAGATCATGGCTTCGCCAAGATCGTCAGGCACGTCATGACTCCTAGCGGCCTGCCAGGCTCATATGAGTACACAGTCGAAGTAAAAGAGAACGCTCCCCACAGCATGGAATGGCACCGTTTATCCGGCGCCTTCAAGCAAGTTGATGGCTACTGGAAGCTCGAGCCCCTCGATGGCGGCCACACCACCCTGGTGACCTATGCTAGCTATGTCGATGGTGGTTTTCTCGTTCCGCAAGGGCTGGTCAAGCGTCAAAGCCGCATCGACATGCCTCAGGTGATGTCGACGCTCAAAGCTCAGACCGAGTCGCAGGGTGCAGTTCAGATCGCCGGACGTCCCGCTCACAACACTCAGTAGTCTAGAGCGTTCGCCAGATACAAGCATCAAGCATTCGGGGCCTCTGTTAAGAGGCTCCGTTTCTTTTTATCCCTAAAGACCCGGCTTTTGCTAAAATCATTGCTGCTAATGAGGAGAGGTACCGAAGCGGTCATAACGGCGCCGCCTCGAAAGCGGATGGGCGCAAGCCACGTGGGTTCGAATCCCACCCTCTCCGAGCTTTCGAAATATAAAGACGCGATCCCGACATTATTGGTATCGCGTCTTTTTATTTGCCCCTGGAAAGCTCCATGGCTTTGGTAATACGTATTGTTGTATATCTAACCGATAATAAATGCATCTACAGACGATCTCGTTCAGGTGCGTGAGAAAGTATGAGAAAGGACTAGCCGATTTCCCAGCTGGCTCCGCTGGCACTATCCATGACATTGATGCCTGATTGGCTAAGACTCTTGCGGATCAAATCTGCTGAGGCATAATCTTTTCGGCCCCTGGCTTCTTGTCTGAGAGTCAGGATGAGATCCATGAGCTTTTTGCCCGTGTCGAGATCGATATCATTGCGAGTGTCCTGGAGAGTGAGGCCCAGGATGGCTGCGTGCTCTTTGAGCGCTTGAGCCATTGCTCTCTGGTCTGAGCCTGACTTAGAGGCGAGGATAGCATCGGCAAGTTGATACAACTGAGAGATAGCGACGGCAGTGTTAAAGTCGTTGCTCATGGCTTCGGCAAAGGCTTTTTCAAATTTGGCGACTGCCTCTAGGTCTGCACCCAAGTCTGCATCTGCGTTTTGCTCTGCAAAAGCGGCGGCTTTGATCAAGCGCATAGAACCAGATCTGGTGGCATTGAGGGCTTCGATCGTAAAGTCGATGGGGCTGCGATAATGCGATTGCAGCACAAAAAGCCTGATGGTATCAGACGAGTATTGCTCTAGCAGGTCGCGGATGGTTTTAAAATTGCCGAGTGATTTGGACATCTTTTCGGCTGAGACCTGCACAAAGCTATTGTGCAGCCAGTAGCGCGCAAGCGGTTGGTCGTGCAAGGCTTCGGATTGGGCGATCTCGTTTTCGTGATGTGGAAATACGAGGTCTTCGCCGCCAGCATGGATATCGATAGTCGGTCCCAGTATGTGCTTGACCATGGTCGAGCACTCCAGATGCCAGCCCGGTCGGCCAGGGCCCCAGGGGCTGGGCCAATTGAGTTCGTCTGGATTGGCTGATTTCCATAGGGCAAAATCGACAGGGCTCTTTTTGAGATGAGCGAGTGCTTCTTGGGCGACTGCCTGATCGCGAGCGCCGCTGATCAAGGCGTCGAGGTTTTGCTTGCCAAGCTTGCCGTATTGATCAAAGGACTGCACGTCAAAATAAACGTCGCCTTGAGCCACATAGGCATGTCCACCGGCAATCAGTCCCTCTACAAAACTGATCATCTGCTGGATGTACTCAGTAGCGCGAGGTTCGTAGTCTGGAAACTGTACGTTGAGCGAGCGCATGTCGTGCCAAAAATCATAGGTGCATTCGCGGGCGAGGCGCTCCGGACTGATGCCGAGAGACTTTGCTCGAGCTATGATCTTGTCGTCTACATCAGTGATATTGCGGACGTATGTGACCTCATAACCGCAATGTCTAAAAAACCTCTGCACTGTGTCCCAAACTATGGCCATGCGAGCGTGGCCGAGGTGGCTCAGCATGTAGACGGTGGGGCCGCAAGCATACATGGTGACCTTGCCTGGCACCATGGGCTCAAAGGTCTCTTTTTTGCCTGTGAGCGTGTTGTATACCTGTATCTCTCTCATCTGACTCATGTGGTGAGTGCCGTTGCCAGTCGCTGCTTGACTCTTTCAGGTCCGAGTATGGAGATAATGGCTCCTAGATCCGGGCCTGCAGTGCTGCCAGAGAGTGCCACTCTGACCGGCCAGTAGAGATCTTTGCCTTTTAGTCCATGAGTTTTGCCGATGGCATCTACTGCTTTTTTTGAGCCCTGATTGTCGCCAAAAGGCACAGACTGCTCGTCGATGGACTTGCTCAGATCCGCCAGGACCTTGCGGCTGCCTTCTTTTTCGATTATTTCCTTGAGCTCCGGTTGCATCTGAACGTGCTCATCAAAGAAAAATGCAAGTGCGCCTTTGATCTGCGAAAGAGTGGTCAGGCTCTCGCGAATGAGCGCCACCATCTTGTTGATCTCGTCCTTGGAATACTTGGACAAATCAAAGTCAGCAAGGTAAGGCATGGCGCGCTCGACGATGAGATCGAGGGGCAGGTCGCGCAAATAATGGCTGTTGAACCAGTTGAGCTTGGCCACGTCAAATACGGCTGGGCTCTTGGAGACCTTGTCCAGATCAAAGACCTCCGCAGCCTCTGCCAGGCTATAGATCTCCTTGCCCTGTGGATGCGTCCAGCTCATCTGAGCCAGGTAGTTGACTATGGCTTCGGGCATGTAGCCTTCTTTGCGGTAATAGTCGATGTGCACTGTCTCACCGTGTTTGCGCTTGGAGAGCTTTTGGCGCTCGAGATCAAAAATCAGTGGCACGTGCGCAAAGAGAGGCAGGTCGTAGCCCAGGGCCTTGTAGATCAGTATCTGTTTGGCTGTGTTGTGGATGTGGTCTTCGCCACGGATGACGTGAGTCATGTGCATGTCGACGTCATCGACGACCACGGCAAAATTGTAGATGGCTACGCCGTTTGACTTGACGATGACCATATCGCCACCCAGATCCGAGCTATCGATAGCGATCTCGCCCTTGACGGCATCATGCCATGACACCACCTGTGGTTCTTCGACTTTAAAGCGTATCGATGGGATGCGGCCTTCTTTTTCGTAGTCTTTGCGTTGGTTTTCGGTCAGGTCTCTGCCACGATTGTCATATCTGGGAGCGGCACCGGCTGCCCTTTGCTCTTCTTTGAGTGCAGCCAATTCTTCGGCAGTGGCAAAGCACAAATACGCGTCTTGCGAGCTGATGAGCTTGCTGGCGATATTGTTGTAGTGATCGATTTTTTCGGTTTGGCGATATGGAGGGTAGGGCCCTCCTACTTCGAGGCCTTCTTCCCAGTCGAGGCCCAGCCATCGCAAACCGTCGACGATGTCTTTGGTGTACTCCTCTCTGGAGCGTTCTTCGTCAGTATCCTCGAGACGCAGCACAAAGGTGCCATTGTGACGTCTGGCATAGAGATAATTGTACAGAGCTGTCCTGGCCGTACCCACATGGAGGTGACCTGTTGGACTCGGGGCTATGCGTACTCGGACTTGTTGTGTGCTCATATGCTCAAGCGTGGAAGGCTCAAGCAGCAATCATATCAGCTCAAACAAAAAGCAGGTCATCTAGGCGACCTGCTCTTTACAAACTCAGTTATCGTTGTTGTTGATGACCATGCAGTCGACCATTGCTACGCCTGAAGAAAGCATATTGAGCTTTTGCGCGGCCCCACGAGAAAGGTCTATCACCCTATCCTCGATAAACGGGCCACGGTCGTTGACTTCGACTACGCAGCTATCGCCTGTACGACGATTGAGTACCAGTAGCTTGGTGCCAAAAGGTAGTGAGCGGTGGGCTGCCGTAAAGCCATCCTGGTCAAACCTATCACCATTACTGGTCTTGCGGCCATGAAAGCGTCCGCCATACCAGGAAGCGTGTCCAGAAAAATTGGCTACGAAATTGGAAGGTGTGCTTGTACGACCCAGGCATGAAGCCATGGCTTGCTCGGGACTCTGTGTTTCCACAGCCTTGAGAAATGCTGCAGGAACGGGAGGCTGACCGAGAATAGTGCGGATATTGTTGACCACCTTAAAGCTCTGCTCCATGGCGGTTTCATCATTATTTGCGGTTTCGAATCTAATCAGAGTCGAGCCATCCATGCGGATCGAAGACTGATTGGCTTCGGCGCCTGGGAGCATTTTTGAGAGGTCAAATTTTGCGTCTTTTAGGACGTCTTGCAGCTTGTCAGCGAGCTTTTCGGCTCGGTCTTCTGCTGAGCCCTGAGCGTTTTCGCCGCGAAAGGTAATGATCTCTTTGCCGTTTACAGTAACCGTTGCGCATTCTTGATTGTTCTCTTCCCATACTGTCGATTCGACTTCGGGAGTGCAATCAGCAGCCATAGCGCTTGGTGCTGAGGCGATCGTGGTGCCTATTGCTCCACAGGTGACCGTGAGGGCCATGAGGAGGTGGGCAAATTTGCAAGTAAGTGTGTTGCCTGTGTTCATCGGATTTTTCTAGCGCCCGGGGGCGATGTCCTCTTTAGGGTCGACGACCGCATATATGCGATGTATGACTCTTGGGTAGGTTTGCCGAAGCAGGCGAAAAGGTAGCAGAAGGTTTGTGGTGGCGTCAAAGATCCCCTGACAATGTCAATTTTTGCCATTCTTGCTGCAATACAGGGATAGTGTCTAAAATTTCACAAAACACATATTGATTTTTTGCGCCATTTGATCGCATGCAAAATCAAAAGCAAGATATATCGAGCCCGTGTGAAAAATCTGGATTAAGCCAAACTCATGCATTGGTATCGCATATGGTTGCCAAGGGGCTTTCGTAACGCAAAGTAAAAGCTAGGTTAAACGAAATAGTGGTTTGCAGCCAAGAGGTAGAGATTGGTAGGAGGAAATTTTGAAGACGTAGTATCGATGGACGTTTCCAGGCATGAGTCCATGCCCATAATAGCTCAAGCGCTGCTTAACAAAACTACAAAAAGAGTTGTGCGGATTTAATCTATTTGCATCGTTTTTTGCTTAAAGCAACTCTTGCATCCACTCCGCTGCCATATCAAAATTGGCGTAAACCTGTTGGACGTCATCGTGGCTTTCAAGTTGGTCCAAGAGCTTGAGTAATTGCTTGGCCGTATCTTTGCTTTCTACTTGGATCGTGTTGCTGGGGGCCATTACGCTCTCCGCGCGCATGACTTTGTAGCCAGCCTTTTGCAAGGCTTCTTTGACTGATTCGAGTTGGTTGGCTCCGCAAACCACAGTGGCTTCTGTGTCTTGAGTAGTGTCGAGGTCGTCGGCGCCGGCATCTAGTGCCACCATCAACAGTGCATCTTCGTCAAAGCCGGTCTCTTTGGATACTGTTACTTCGCCTCTTTCGGTAAACATCCAGTTGACGCAACCTGCCTCGCCCATATTGCCGCCATTTTTTGAAAAATGCATGCGTAGATCGGCGGCAGTCCTGTGTCGGTTGTCGGTTGCGCATTTGACTAGTATGGCAATACCGCCGGGGCCATATCCTTCATAGGTCAGCTCCTCAAAATTGTCGGCACCACCGCTGCCTGAGCCTTTTTCGACAGCTCGAGCAATATTGTCGTTGGGCACGCCTTCGGCCTTGGCGCGCTCGATAGCGGTACGCAGCCTAAAATTGGCTGCTGGGTCCGGACCTCCCATTTTAGCGGCGACAATAATCTCTCGCGCCATCTTGGCGTAAGCAGCACCACGCTTTTGGTCTACGACTGCCTTATGCCTTTTGATGGTGGCCCATTTTGAATGCCCTGACAAAGTCTCGATCCTCTATATATAAAGAATGTTTTGCATCGAAGAGCAAGTGACGACACCGCGCTAAATCAGCGATTTACCCGGGAATGGCGCCGCTTGGCAGCCTGCGTGCCTTTATCTTGGCTCTTCGCAAGCAACTATACAAGTATACGTTGCTACAATTGGTTCTCTTCCAATTCCCATTCGAATTTTTCTCTTCCTTATATATAGATAGAAAATTCAATTCATGGAGTAAAAAATGGCCCCTCGAAATAACCTCAGGTATCTCTCTTTAGTCCTGGCTGGATCTGTGTCCTTGCTTGCAAACACCACGGTCGCACCAGAATCGGCATGGGCCAGAGAAGCTCACGACGGTATTTCTGGTACACAGATCGCTGTAGCGAACAGCAAAGCTCCTTATAAAATGAGGATCACCAGAGAAGTAGTGAGAGCGGATCAGCTCATGCTGCAAGGCAAATTTGACGAAGCTGCCGATCTGTATAAAAACGAAATGGGCAAAAATCCTAAGAGCACGCCTGCTCAAGTCGGATTTGGCATGGCTCTGGCCAAGCAATTTAAGCTCGATGGTGCAGAAGAAACCTTTGATAAGGTCCTCAAGCAAGATCCGATGAATGCAATGGCTCACGCTGGTAAAGCAATGGTGCTCTACAATCGTTTGGCCTCCAGCAACAATACCGTGATCAAGAGCCGTGATGCAATGCTCTCGCAAGCCGAAGCCGAGGCTAAGCAAGCTCTCAGTATCGATCCTGGTATGCCTGAAGGTCACGTGACCCTGGGCAATATCTATAAAGAACAGGGCAAGATCGATGATGCCATCAATGCTTATAAAGAAGCGACCAATCTCGATCCCAAGTATTCCGAAGCCTATGCTCAGCTTGGTCTGGCTAAGATGATGAAAGAACAGTACGGTGATGCTGTTTCCGACCTCAAAATGGCTGTCTCGCTCAACACCGGCAATTCGACTGCTCACTATGGACTGGGCAAGGCCTACTACAAGCAAGGCCAGTACGACGCTGCGCTCAAAGAGCTCAATACCTCGCTCTACCAGTTTCGTAACAGCGCGCCGGTGCACCAGACCCTCGGTGATGTCTATGCTGCACAAGGCAATAACGTAGCGGCTATCAAAGAGTTTCAAGAGTCGATCCGCATCAAGCCAGAAAACCCGGATGCTTATCTGCACATTGCAGATATCCGTGAGAATCGCGGCGATTTGGAAATGTCCATCGCCGAATTGCGCTCTGGATTGGAAATGATGCCTAACAACGCCGAATTGCACATGCGCGTTGCCGATCAGAGCTTGAAGCTAGAAAAGCTCGATGATGCCATCAAAGAATACGACACAGTCTTGTCCAACAACGGACAAAATGCTGCTGCCGCCAAGGGTCTCACTAGGGCCTATTACCTCAAATCCAATAAAGAGGCCGGTGGTGCCTACTTTATGTCCAACGAGTTTGAGTCGGCTCAACGTATGATCGATAAGGCCGTGGCTATGAATCCCAACGACATGGAATTGCGTCTGGCTCAAGCCAAATTGCGCTCCATGGCGGGTACTCCTGTCGACCTCGCATCTATCGGCACTCCGACCAATGATGGCGAACGCGTGGCTTATGCTGAAGCCTTGCTTGCTCAAAATCGGTTTTCTGAAGCAGATCAGCAGATGAATACGGTTATCGCCAATGCTCAGACATCCAAGCAAGCTTTTGCCGTAGCTGATTTGGCCCTGATGATCAAAGATCTCAACAATGCCGAGTCCGCCTACAAAAAAGCTGCCTCCATGCCTGGTGGCGACGAGCGCGCCAAGCGTGGCCTGGCTAGCGTAGCTAAGGCCAAGGATAGTGCTCGCCAGGATCTGACAATGGCTGATGACCTCGCTCGCAAAGGCCAGTTGGCCAGCGCGATCGACAAGTATCACTCAGCCATCTACGGCAACCCCAAGGTCGCCGACAGCAGGTTGGGCGTGGCTAAGACTCTCGAGCGCCTCAAGCCCGAGACCAGCAAGGATCTCAAAGAAGCAGTCGTGCAATACACTGCCTACGGCTCTCTTTCTCCTAATCTCCCTCCCAAGGAAAAGGAAAAACTCGATAAGAAGATCGAGAAGCTGAAAGAGAAGGCCTATAAGGTCGAACAGAAAGAAAAGGAAAAAGGAAAGCTCTAAGCTTTGTTTTTGCGAGCGGGTCGAAAGACCCGCTCTTTTTCTTATGCACTGTATATAAGAAAAGGGCTCTTTCTGCCTTGAAAACCACCTGATACAATTGCCCTGTGGCAGATTGGAAGAATAAGCGAGTAACTATCTTGGGTCTGGGGCGGAGCGGGCTGGCAGCAGCTGCTTACCTCAAGCGTCGTGGCGCTCAAGTCGTGGTTTCCGAGTCGCAACCTCAGGACAAGGTCGACGCCAAGCATTTGACCGAGCTCTCCAAACTGGGAGTAGAGGCCGAGTTTGGCAATCACAGCGATCGCGCTCTGTCTACTGCTGAGATCATACTCACCAGCCCAGGCATCAAGCCCAAGAGTGATGTGATCACTCGTGCCAGAGCATTTAAAAAAGAAGTGATCTCCGATGTGGAGTTGGCATTTAGAGAGATCGGGGCCCAGGTCCCATTTATCGCTATCACCGGCACCAATGGCAAATCGACTACTACTGCCCTGATCAGCCATATATTAGAAAAGTCTGGTCGCATTGCACCGGCCTGCGGCAATATCGGCGTACCGATCTTGAGTCTGCTCGATGGGCCGCCCCTAGACTTTTTGGTCGTTGAGGTCAGCTCCTATCAATTGGAGTATTGCACTACCTTTGCGCCTCAGATCGGAGTGTGGCTCAACCTCACACCAGACCACCTCGATTGGCATGGTGGGCTCGATCCATACATTGCCGCCAAACGCTCGATGTTTAGTCGCATGTCGGTCGAAAATTTTGCGGTCTACAATTTTGATGATCCTGTAGTGGCGGCTACGCCTACCGCTGCCGAGGTTTTTCCTTTTTCGCAGATGCCTGATGGGCAGGAACAAATGCAAGGTGCCTATGTCAATGATGGGTTTCTCTGCTACAACTACAATGCTCGCTCTCGCGTGGTGTGCCACATCAATGACCTGCGCATAATCGGACACCATAACATCGAGAACGCTCTAGCTGCCATCTCTGCCACCTGCCTCTCCGGACTTTCGCAAAAAGAGATCGAGACTCACTTGCGTACATTCAAGGCTCTCGAGCACCGTCTCGAATACGTTGATACCGTAGATGGTGTGGAGTTTTATAACGACAGCAAGGCCACTAATACTGACTCTACTATCAAGGCTCTCCAATCTTTCCCAGAAAAGAGCATGGTGCTCATCGCTGGTGGAAAGGACAAAGGGACGCCGCTCGAAGATCTTGTGCGGTATATCCGCAAGCACGCTCAAGCCGTGATCCTGGTAGGCGAGGCCAAGGACAGATTTGAGACAGCTTTGCGGTCGGAAAAATATGAGGAAGTCTATCCTGTCGCTTCGATGGAGGAGGCGGTGCGATTGGGTGGTACGATGAAGAAAGGGCCTGTGGTGCTTTCTCCAGCCTGCGCTAGTTTTGACATGTTTAAGGATTTCGAGGATAGAGGGCGTGTCTTCAAAGATCTTGTCCGCCAACGAGCCAGAGAGGTGGCGTCGGCGCGCTAGACGCTCCGGCTCCCCCGATCAGAATGGCCCCAATAATGGTATCTCGCCTCAGGATTATCGAGGCGGGATCGATCGCACTCTTGCGGCCATAGTCCTTAGTCTATGCGCCTTTGGCTTGATGGCTGTATATTCGGCTTCTGCTCCAGAGGCTCAGCAGAGCTTCCAAGACTCGACAGCGATGCTGCGCAAGCAGACCATCTCTTTTGTCATCGGCCTTTTTGTTATGTTTACCGTCAGCCGCTATGACTATCGCCATCTCAAAAAGTTTGCCTGGCCCCTGACCTTCGCTGCAATCGGCATGCTCGGTCTCACCCTCATACCCAGTCTTTCTGTCACAACCTGGGGCTCTAGCCGCTGGATCCAGTTGGGTCCGATCCAGTTTCAGCCTAGTGAAATATGCAAGATCGCCACCATCGTGCTTTTGTCTTCTGGTTTTTCCAAGTATTTTTGGTGGCACCAGCAGATCATGCTGCGATTGATCGTCGTGTTGGGCATGGCTGGTGTCATCGTCAAACAGCCTGACCTCGGCTCCGCCAGCATGATCATGGCGAGTCTTTTGGCTCTCGTCTACGCCTCTGGTGTCAACTCTCTCTTGATCTTTGGGTCCATGGGCATTGGTGGCACTTTCATCTGGCACCACATCCAAAAGACTCCGTACCAGATGGCTCGTATCGAGACCTGGCTAAATCCCTATCTGCATCCACAAAAAGAAGGCTGGAACATCATCCAGGCGCAATTGGCTATCGGCTCAGGCGGCTGGTTTGGTCAGGGTTTTGGTCGGTCGCTGCAAAAGCTCTATTATCTGCCCGTACAACATGCAGACTTTATCTTTGCCGTTATTGCCGAAGAGTTTGGCCTGATTGGCTGCTGCACCATCATCGCTCTCTTTGCGCTCTTTGGCTATTATGGCTTCAAGAATGCGCTCAAGGCCAAGACTTTGTTTGGACGTTTTCTTGCGATCGGCATCACCAGCGAGATCTGCACTCAAGCTGTGGTCAACATGATGGTCACCACGGGCCTTACCCCTGTCACAGGTATCACCCTGCCTTTTATCAGCTATGGCGGTACTTCGCTCGTTATCACCATGGCCATGGTAGGCATCTTGCTCTCGGTTTCTCGTGACCGCGGCCAAGAAGAAGACGAGGAAGGCGATGATGACGAAGAAGGCGGCGATGACGACAATAGACGAGCGCAGTCCGATAGTGGCGAGTTAGCCACCACCAGGATCTAAGCTGTGAAACACCGGATAGTTTTGACAGGCGGCGGTACCGGGGGGCACATCTATCCAGCTCTTTCGGTAGCAGAGCATCTCAAAGCAGACCCTGATGTCGAGGCGATCCTCTATATTGGCGCCAAGGGCCATCCCGAAGAAAGACTCGCGCGTGATATGGGGCTCGACTTTGTTGGTCTAAAAGTCTCTGGGATGCCTCGCAAACTCTCCTTACGTCTTTTGACCTGGCCTCTGGAGCTCAATAGAGCGGTTGCGTCAGCCAGGAAAATACTCCAGCAATTTCATCCCACTGCCGTCCTTGGTACTGGGGGCTATGCCAGTGCGCCGCCTCTGATGGCCGCAAACCAGCTCGGAGTGCCGACTGCAGTGCATGAGCCCGATGCGCATCCGGGTCTGGTCAATCGCCTTTTGTCGCGCAGGGCCAGCCTTGTCTCGCTAGGAATGCAAGGAGCCGCTCAGAGGCTTAAACCGCGCGCCAGTTCAAAGGTAATGTTTAATGGCAATCCTGTAAGGCAGAGCTTTGGTGGCGATCGCAAGCGAGATGCTGTTTCGGCGGTGCTGGGTTTGCGCTCTGATTTGCGCACAGTGTTGATCACAGGCGGCTCGCAAGGGGCGCGTGCACTAAACGAGGCTGTTGTAGCCGCTCTTCCGCATTTACTTGATCTAGAGCCACACATCCAGATCGTGCATCAATGCGGCGACAAAAATCTGCAAGACGTCAAAGAGCGGCTCACCCCGGGCCTCGAGCTAAGCCCAAGGTATCATTTGCGTCCTTATTTTGATGATCTATCCATGGCTTATGCCGTGTCTGATCTAGCCGTCACGCGTGCCGGAGCCATGACCGTGGCCGAGCTAGCCGTGTCCGGAGTGCCGGCGATCTTTGTGCCATATCCTTTTGCCGCGCAAAATCATCAGACGCACAATGCCGAATACATGCGCGAGCAGGGTGCTGCCCTGTTGCTGGCCCAGGAAAATTTGACTGGCGAGACACTGTATTCGACTATCGTGTCACTGATACAAGACGAACCGCGTTTGCAAGAGATGTCCAGGCGCATGCTAGCGTTAGGCAAGCCAGAAGCCGCGCGCGAACTGGCTCAGCAACTCTTGCAACTGAGTGCACAATATCTTGCAGCGATCAGACAGCCGGTGCAGTCAAACCGGTAATGATAGGTACGCCCATGTCTTCGGTGTAGTCCTCGGAGACGAAGGATTTTTCTTCGATAGAGGCAATGATGGCCTCGAGATCGGCGATGTTGGCAAAAATCTTGGAATTGTCGTTTTTGGTGTTGAGGCTATTGCTACCGGAACGGCTCAGGATCTCTTTGAGCTCGGTAAGTGCGGACTTGACGGTGGAGCAGTTTGGAGAAGGCATGCGTTGATCTCTCGGGCGGAAATGACGAATAGGACCTTTGCCATTAAAATCCGAGTGTAACACAGGGTCTGAGGAGCGCAGCATCAAGTAAAGGTCAAATGACCTTAAATTGTTGTCAAGGTCCACTTGCTTACTCGTGCGCCTATTTTGGGCGCTTAACAATCGGCTAATATAGATTTGGGCCCCGGCGATCGCGTGAAAGTGCTTAAGACATAGATGCACCTCTTTTTAGGCTTTTTCAGTTTTCTTTTTTTGGCCATGTTTGCCGTGGCTGTGCTTGCATTGCTAGTGTTTGCATTGATGTGTCTGTATGTCTACAGATACATCAAAAAACGCAAAATGCTACGCAAGATGAGATTGGCACACTTTAGAAACAGACTGAATGTAGTAGTAGCCGAATTGCTCAAGGATGCCAGCGAAGTAGATGAGGCTAGCCGCTATGTGGGATGCGGCATGGATACTCAATGGCAAAAGAGATACGCTGATGCGCTCAAGCGTTTGATCGACTCTGCCGATAAACTCAAGGATGCTGAAAACTGGCTTGGACTCAACGAATTGAATGCGACGCAAGAATGTCTGCTGTATGTCGTGCGGCAAGCACAAGTGAGCAAGAGGGCACTCGAGCAATTGCGACCAGATGAAGCAAGCTTTGTCATTGAGACCAAAGAAGTCATTGTGATCAAGCAAGAGCTTGAGTAGTAGGGCTTGCTTTGATAAGTGCTTTTGTATTTGAGACGGTGAGCATTAGAGCTTGCTTTGATAAATGCTTTGTATTTGAGGCGGTAAGCAGATAGGACAAATTGCCGGCCGCTGGTGCTACGCAAGGCGGCCTACACAATTTGCCCTATCTGCTCACAGCTTAAGAGCAAAGCAGAATAAAGCAAGAGGCTAGTGCTAGGCGCGACCTCAAGGCAGCAAGCAGAGTAGAGCAAGAGGCTAGTGCTGGACGCGATCTCAAGGCCGCAAGCAGATAAGAGCAAGATGCTACTGCTAGTCACAATCTCAAGACGCAAGAGTAGGATGCAGGTCTAGTGTCGGTTGACCATGAGCAGACCCGCGATCTTTCTAAAAGCATTCCGTTCTCTTTGCTCAATCCTGACTGGCAGCCAATCTTTCTTGCCGTTGTATTGCAAAAATGACTTGCGTAAGCTCCGCTAGCCTGTCGCTTCGGGGCACCACTTCCGGTGCAAAATAAATTTTGATTTTTAACCAAAAATCTTGGCAATTGCTCTCACATTTTTGTGATTGGAATGTAGAATGAAATTGTAGGGTTCAATAAAACAAACGCCAACCGGGCGCATCGCCGAACAGGTGATGCGGCTCAGATTGGCCGGTTGGGCGACCTGAGATTGCGTGAGTCGATCGTAACCGATACGCGGGTAGACGTGCATCGATCGGGTTTGCGCTGCGCAGAATGTCTTTGGTGAGGCTTTCTGTGCAAAGCTGCGGCTTTGGCTGCAGTTCTCGATGTCCAGCCTCACTATCTGCCGCCATCAGCATGCGCATCACCGTATGTGGTGGCGCCTGCTGTGGGCTGCGTGTGCGAGGTGAGTGGGTAGTCCGATGTGATGTGTGAACGGCGGTTCGGTAATGAGGAAGACGTGATGAGTAAAAAGCACAAAAAGCACAAGCATCAGCCAGTGGTGAGTCTGGTCAAAAATGAGCAAGAAGAGGCGCAAGTAGATAAAAGTGAGGTAGAGGCCATGAGCGATCAAGAAAATCAAGACAAGGAAAAAGAAGTAGTGGCCGAAGCCTCAGAAGAAAGCAAAGACGAGTCCAAGGAAGAGTCCAAGGAAGAGTGCGCAGAAAACAAAGAAGAGTGTTCCGAGGAAAAATCTGAAGAGCAGCCAGTTCAAGAAGAAGTAGCTGCTGAAGCCGAAGAATCTGCTGCAGAAGAACCTGCTCAAGAAGAATCAAGCGAGGAGGAGAAATCAGAAGAGGAGCCTGCTCAAGAAGAAGTAGCTGCTGAAGCCGAAGAATCTGCTGCCGAAGAACCTGCTCAAGAAGAATCTAGCGAGGAGGAGAAATCAGAAGAGGAGCCTGCTCAAGAAGAAGTTGCTGCTGAAGCCGAAGAACCTGCTGCCGAAGAACCTGCTCAAGAAGAATCAAGCGAGGAGGAGAAAGCAGAAGAGGAGCCTGCTCAAGAAGAAGTTGCTGCTGAAGCCGAAGAACCTGCTCAAGAAGAATCCAGCGAGGAAGAGAAAGCAGAAGAGGAGCCCGCTCAAGAGGAAGTAGCTGCAGAAGCAGAGGAACCTGCTGCAGAAGAATCTAGCGAGGAAGAGAAAGCAGAAGAGGAGCCTGCTCAAGAAGAAGTAGCTGCAGAAGCAGAGGAACCTGCTGCCGAAGAAACCGAAGAAACAGCCAGCGGAGAGGAAGTGATAGATGACATCGTTTCTGAAACCGAGCCAAAGACACCGTCCGACTCTCAAGAAGCAGCTTGATCGCTGACTCTAACCTCTTGAGTTTCTCCCGACGGGACCGAGAAAATCCGCCGCAAGGCGGATTTTCGTCATTTTACAATCCCCGCCGCAAGGCGGATTTTCGTCATTTTATAATCCCCGCCGCAAGGCGGATTTTCGTCATTTTATAATCCCCGCCGCAAGGCGGATTTTCGTCATTTTATAATCCCCGCCGCAAGGCGGATTTTCTTTTTATTTGAGCTAAACTAGGGCCATGCCGATCGAGAAGCCCAAGGTCCTGATAGCCGACACCGACAAGAGCTCCGTGCGCCTGCTCCAGCAGATCCTCGCAGACGAAGGCTACGAGACACTGGTCTGCGAAACCGGCCGAGAAACTCTCACCCGTTTTGACGCACTCTCGCCGGAGATTGTCCTCATAGACTGGGCTCTGCCTGACATGCTCGGCCTGGAGATCCTCCGGCAGATTCGGCTACTACAAAAAAACCGTTCGGTTTATGTCATGTTTCTCACTGCCAAGGGCCTCAGAGAAAACATCATTAAAGGCATCAATGGTGGTGCTGATGACTTTATGGTCAAACCCTTCTATGCTGAGGAACTCAAGGCCCGTGTCAAAGCCGGTACCCGCCTGATCAGCTTGCAAAAACAGCTCGTCGAGCGCAATACCATGCTCGAAGAATTTGTCTATACCGTCACTCACGATCTGCGCACTCCTCTAATTGCTCTGCAGCTCACCAGCAAACAGGCCTTTGAGGGCACCTTTGGTGAAATGCCTCGCGCTTACCTGCCTATCCTAGAAACGACACGCCGCTCTATCGACGATCTGCTTTCGATGGTCGCCAATCTCTTGCAAGTCGCCAAATATGAAAGTGGCGACAAGAAAAAAGGCATCGATCCAGAGATCCGCACCGAGCTCGGCGCTCTCTGTCGCGAATGCATGGCCGAGCTGCAACCCATATACAAGCGCAAAAACATCGAGGTAAGACTCGCCTCAAACATCCAGGAAGTCTGGGTCAATGTCGAAAGACAAGACCTCAAACGCGTCATCCTCAATCTCCTCGATAATGCCATCAAATTTACCCCTGCAAAAGGCGAGATAAGGCTCAGTATCGAATTAGCAAACCAGAAAGTTATCGTTAACGTACAGGACTCTGGGCTGGGCATCAAACGCGAAGAAGCCAAATTATTATTTGAGCGTTTTGCCCGCGCAAAAAGCTCCCGACACGCGCCCGGCACCGGTCTCGGCCTTTACCTATGCCGCCGCATAGTCGAGGCCCACGGCGGCGCCGTCGATTGCATACCGCGCCCACAGGGCGGTACGACCTTTAGTTTTCTTTTGCCGGTCGCGCAGTCTCGCGTTTAACATTTACTAAAATGTGGCTGACAGCTGATCCGGTAGGGTATATATAGCAATATGAGTTGCCAATGCCCCTTAACCCGCATCTTCACTGCCTTGTTCGGCTTTTTGCGAGCAAGGCTATCGCCTCTGTTCGATAGATTTCGCAATCTAGAAGAAGAAGAGCGCAAAGCAAAGGAAAGGGAGAGACATCCCAGCTCGCACATGACTTATAACCGCTTGCAGGCACTCGATGGGCGCGGCTATAGGCAATGCTACATGGAAAAAATCCGCGAAGTAGCCAGCGAAGTCGAGCAAGAGGAGCCACACAAAAAGCAATACTGGTTTGGCGTACCCGATGCCAAAGCCAAAAGCTCGCAAACAGATGCCAAAGGCCTGCCTCTGACAAGTGCGCGTGTCACAAATACACGTCTAAACGCCCTGGTGCAATCTATCCACGAAAGAGAAGAGGCCGAGCGCTCCGGCATCGATTCAGAAGCAAAACAAGATTAGACTGCGGACCCGATATCTTCCTATATTTCTACCACTGTCTCACAGCGCCACCATCCATGGTGATGGCTGTGCCTGTGATAAACTCCGCCCGGGGTGAGGCGAGAAAGGTTACGAGAGCGCCCAGGTCCTCGGGTTTACCAAATTTTTTGACAGGCGAATACTGCTTCCAATAGTCAATGATGTCGTTGGGAGACACATTGGCTCCGCCTGCGTATTGGCCGGCCAGCTCGCGTACTAGAGGCGTGTCAAAATAGCCAGGACAGATTACGTTTACGGTGATGCCTTCGGCTGCCGTCTCCGTCGCCACGCACTTGGCCAGGGCATTGAGCCCAGTGCGATAAGTACTCTGCACGACAGAGCTCGCCTCCGGCTCGATGCCAAAGATCGAGCCGATAAAGACTATGCGGCCATACTTGCGCTTTTTCATGCCTGGTAGACAAGCTTGAGTGAGAGCGATGGGAGGTCTCAAGACCAGGTGATTGCCCTCGTTCCAGTCTGCCAATGTAGTGTTGGTAAATGGATGAGTAGGCGGATGTCCGGTGGAGACCACCAGTATGTCGATCTTGTTGAGGCGCGATTCGACTTCGGGGATCAATCGCTCAAGGTCTTCTTCTTTGGTCAGATCAGCCTGAAAAGGATGCACCAGGCCATTGGTCGCAGCTGTGATCTCGCGCGCGGCGTTTTGGATTTTTTCTGGCGTTCGCGAACAAATGGCTACCTCAGCGCCTTCCATGGCCAGCTCCTTAGCGCAAGCATAGCCCAGACCATAGCTGGCACCTGTGACTAGAGCGGTGAGACCGTTAAGCTTGAGATCCATTTATATGCCTCTATTTGAAATCTGACTTTCTAAAACTAGATCAGGCCTTCTTTCATGGCCTTGACAGCTGCCTGTGTACGGCCTGAAACGGCGAGTTTTTCGAGGATGTGCTCTACATGAGTGCGCACGGTCGAAATACTGATTATGAGCTTATCGCTGATTTCTTTGTTGCTGGCGCCATCGACCATCAATCGCAACACTTCTTTTTCGCGGGTGGAGAGCAGATCATTGGATACAGGTGGGGAAGTATTTTGATTGGGCCCTGGAGACGATGGGTTTTCAAATACCTTGAGAACCTTTCCGGCAATGCGGGGATCAATCCAAGCAGCACCTTGAGAAACCGATAGCAAAGCCGTCTTGATGCGCTCTGAAGCGCAGTCTTTTAGACAATAGCCAGCGGCACCCGCGGACAGGGCCGCAAAGATCTCATTGTCGTTTTCGTGGCTGGTCAGCATTACTATATTGACGTCAGGCTTTAGACCCTTGATTTGCTTGGTCGCATCTATACCATTGAGGATTGGCAGTCCAATATCCATGACGATCACGTCTGGCTTGAGCGCCTGCACCATTTGTACAGCCGTGGCTCCGTCCTCCGCCTCGCCAATGACAGCAAACTCGTTAGTGCCTTCGAGTACGGCGCGCAAGCCATGTCGCATCAATTCGTTGTCTTCGACGAGCAAGACTTTTATAGTTTGGTTTTGAGGCATTATGATTTTGTTGGCGCGGTAAGTAACGCCATTTTATATCATGCTATCTTAAGTAGCCTAGAAATGGCCCCGCATTGAGGTTGACATGACCAGCACCACGACATTAAAAGAAACCCCTCTCGCTGCCTGTCACCGCGAGCTTGGCGCCAAGATGGTCGACTTTGCAGGCTGGAACATGCCGGTCCAATATAAATCAATCATTGCCGAGCACATGGCCACTCGCCAAAAGGCCGGCATCTTTGACGTCTCGCACATGGGTGAGTTTATCGTGCAGGGACCGCAAGCATTTGATTTTATCCAGCACGTCATCGCCAACGATCTCAATAAGCTCGAGGCGGGCGATTGTGCGCTATATAGCCAGCTCTGCTACGAGGATGGCGGCACCGTCGATGATCTGATCGTCTACAAACGCAAAGCAGAAAACGATTTTCTCCTCGTGGTCAATGCCTCCAACATCGAAAAAGATTGGGCATGGCTCCAAAAAAACAAGGGCGCATACGATTGCACCCTCACCGATATTTCAGACAAGACCTCTCTGATCGCCTTGCAAGGTCCAAATGCTGAGACTATACTCGCCAAAATCGCCGGCGACAGTATCAAACAAATCCCATTTTTTGGCTATGGTCGTGCCACTGTGGATGGTGTCGCCTTTAGTTTTGGTCGCACTGGTTATACCGGCGAAGACGGTTTTGAGATCTTTGTCCCTAACGAAAAGGCCGCCTGGCTCTGGGGGCGCCTTTTGCAGGATGGGGCCGAGTATGGGGTCGAGGCCTGTGGCCTAGGCGCTCGCGACACTCTGCGCCTGGAGGCCGGTTTGCCCCTCTATGGCCACGAGCTGGATGCTGATATCAGTCCGATCGAGTCGGGTCTAGGCTGGAGCGTCAAACCCGAAAAAGGCGATTTTATCGGGCAAAAGCCCCTTGCCGAGCAAAAAGCCGGTCAGGTCCAACGCAAAATGGTCTGCCTCAAGGGCGAAGGCAAGGCAGCTCCTCGCCAGGGTTATGCAGTATTTGACGGAGACAAGCAAGTCGGCGTCGTTACCTCAGGAGCGCCTGGAGTCTACGTCGGTTATCCCATCGCCTTTGCTCTGGTCGACAAGGCCTCGGCCAAGGTTGGCACCGAGTTGGCCATCGCCATCCGCGACAATAAAGTAAAAGCTCAAGTAGTGTCGAGACCCTGGTACAAAGCCAGCAAAAAATAGCCAAAGCACCGTGACCGATCCCAATTTTTTTATAGTCGCTATAGTGCTCGCCGTGCTGATCTTGATGACCGGCATGGTCTTTATCAAGCGCGTCATCGGTGGCTTTGATGGTGGCAATCGCCTCAACCGCATTCCACCGCCCCGGATATTTCTCCATCCATATGATGCCTGCTATGCCGTGATGCAAGATGTGTTTGGCAAGCAAGCCATCGACGGCTGTCGCTGGCGACTTACCTATGACAAGTCAAATGAGGGACGCATCCAGGCGCGCGTATACGGCAAGCCCGCATCTGGCACTGGCAGCGAAAAGATCGACATCTTGATGAATATGCTTTTGCACAAGCTCGAACCCCAAAAAACCGAGCTCGAATGGAGCTATGTCGTCATGGGTGGCGATCCTAAGGATGCCGATGACTTTATCGCCGCTTGCAATCGCCTCATAGACGAGCGCCTGGGTTCCTGATCTCGATTTTTTTTAGGATTTCCGGTAAAGTTTGATGAGCGGCTCTCTGGGTCGCAACCAGTTATTTTTAGGAGAAATACCTTGCTCAGTCATCCCGATGGACTCAAATACGTCAAATCTCACGAATACGTGCGCGTCGAAGGTGACGTTGCCGTGATCGGCATCACTGCCTTTGCGGCAGATCAGTTGGGCGATGTGACCTTTGTCGAGTTGCCCAAAGTCGGCGCGAATTTCAAAAACGAGCAAAAGTTTGGTGTCATCGAGTCGGTCAAATCGGTATCCGACTTGTTTATGCCTCTCTCAGGCGAAGTCATCGCCGTCAACGAAGAGCTCAATAGCGAGCCCGAGCTCGTCAATGCTGACTGCTACAACAAAGGTTGGATGCTCAAGGTCAAGATGGCCGATGCCAAAGAGCTCGACTCGGCTATGGATGCCGAGCAATACAAAAAGTTTATTGCCGAATAATCTTTAGCTATTTGCGCTCTTGGGTCTGCTTGATCAAGGTCTGGGCAGAGTCATAAAAGCGTGAATGGGGCGAGATTTTTGTGAGCTCTTGCAGGGCCGTTGGATCCTCGGCGTTGGCGTCCAGTTTTTCGAGGGCATCTAGGTAGAGCGCCTTGTTGAGCAGATCATCGCCTTCATCTGAGCCTATGCCGCCCAGTATCTCAGGGATGGGAGAGCTGCGCAAGATGCCTATGGCTGCCTTGTAATTGCCCTGGATGATCGAGGCATTGGCCGAATGCGTGATGTATGAGCGCACGAAGCTCACAGTCAGTCCACCCATCGCAAACAAGAGTCCGAGGGCCAAGAGCAGGTCGATGACCATGGGATGCTTGTAAGTCTGAGAGCGGGACCTTGTCCCAGCCTCGTCGATCTCTTTGAGCATGCGATCGGCGGTTTGGTCATCCATGATCGCCAGGATCTCCTGTTTTGTTTTGCGCAGACGCGCCTAAATCTAGCACACCCAGGATCTCGTCGATGCGCGCGATCTTGGTCTGTAGATGGATGTTCTTGCGGGCCTCGGTCAGGATCTGCACGACCTGGGTCTTGTTGCCGCTTTGACTGAGCTGCCCCAATGCAGTAAAGGCAGCCTTGCTGATGGAGACTTCTTGAGCAAAGATCAGTTTGCCAAGAGGGGCCACATATGGGCATTCGGGGCCACCGATGCGGCCGGCACCAGCGATGGCTTGCAATTTTACCTGGTTGCTGGGATCGGCGAGTCCGTCCTCGATAGCCTTGCGCACCTCCTGCGAGCCGGCCATTTCGCCGCGAGTCCTCTCGTACAGTGCGATAGCCGAGGCCAGCGCTGCTTCTCTTTTATCGGAGGCCGTATCCTGGCAGGCCAGGACGAGCATATTGAGGGCGTCTTTAGTGGGGAAATGGCCGAGGGTCTGCAGGATTTGCCAGTAGACTTTGGCTGCGTAAGGATTTTTTTCGGTGATGGGGCTCGCTTGTTGCGGTAGCTTGCTGCGCATAGCCGGATCGACGAGTCGATGAGACAAAGCAATCAAACGTGCTGATGGTGCATGGAGAAAGTCAGGATTTTGCGCGGCAAACTCTTTGTCCGCGGCGATTTGCCCCAGGCTCTGTACGGCCTCAAATAAAAGCGATGCCTCCTGGTCTGAGGCGCTCATATCGATGATCTCGATGAGATGATCGACAAAGGTCGGCTCGGCAAGTGCTCCTGCCAATAACACAGCATGACGTTGATCGTTTGAGATCATCCTGGCGCTGCCATCGGATGTGGTGGCGCGTTGTTGGGCTACGACCTCGGGCAGCATGCTTTTGAGGCCTGCGATCATTGCCGCACGCTTGTCTCTCAACAGCGCTAGAGCTGCGTCCAAATGCTCTGGTGCTGGTGGGTCGACGACACAATCGTCCAGGTATTGCTGATTGGTGGCGCACCACTCACAGAGGCTCATCAATGCGCGGTACACGACAGCTCGAGGCTCATTCCCGCTATCGGCGAGTGCTCGAGTAAGAGGCCGTAGGCATTGGTAGATGCCTGTCTCCAGTACGAGATCGGGATAGCCTGCAAAGGTATCCTTGCTGGCCTCCACTATGTTAAGCAAGATCTGTGCGCCCAGCTCTCGGTGTGTTGTTTGTGCCGATTTGAGCAAGTCGCGTGGACTGTAATTGTTGCGCGCTGCTGCCATTGCTGCATAATCGAGAAAATCATGGTGGTAGGCAAAGGCCTTTTGTACTGCGGCGAAGGACTCGTCGATCTCAAAACGAGATAGTGCGGCAGCGGCATCGACCCGGGTCCAGGGTTCGGTATGCTGTAGTTGTTTGCTCAGGGCCTCGATCATGGCCGGTGTATAAAAGGTGCCGCAGGCGCGAGAGATGTGGAGAAATGAGGGGGCGGTATCGTCAGCAGTGGCATCAAGCGCGGCAATCAGAGCCTCCTCGGCTCCAGGCGGCCTGAGGTGGGCGATGATGCCTGCTGCATTTGCCTTGACCTGCCAATCCTGATGGGCGAGCGGGACATAGCCAGACTCGTCCAGTTCGTTGGTCCGTGCCGGCAAGAGCGTGGCATAGACAAGATCCTTGCCGCTGATGTCTATGGCTTCGTCAAAGATGCGTTGCAGTTTTTCTTCCCAGCGCAAGGGCTCGAGTTTGAGATTGGCGCAGAGATTGGCTGAGTTTTTGCGGCTGATGGCGGAGATGATATCGGCCCGCACATCTTTGAACTCGCGGCGGTTTTCGGGCGAATTGCCCATCAAGCCGTGGTAAAGCAAAAAGTGCTCGAGACCAAAATAATCGACCTCGACCTTGGGTTTGTCCATGAGCAGGCCTGAGGCTTTTTTGAACAACTTTCCAAGTAGACCCATAACTGCTCCAATAAGATTAAGAACGCCCGGCACGCTGCCTGAGCGATTTATTATTACAAGACCAACCAATTTTAAAGCCAATTTATTTCCCCCGGAGGTTCCGTGAACACCTTCTTAAGCACCGAGCAAACGGCTCTCCAGCAAGAGATCAAGGTATTTGTCGATAAAGAGATCCATCCTGTCGCTCGCGAGCTGGATTCGGACGAGGCCAGCAAGACTCCGCGATTTGGTCCTACGGACGCTCTGGCACGTTTGGCTGCCGCCGGTCATCTCGGTCATACAGTCGGCAAAGATATGGGTGGCACTGGGCGCGACTTTGTCGATCTGATCCTGATTGTCGAGCAGATCGCTAAGGGCTGCGCTGGATTGGGCCTGGCGATGGCCAGCCATTACCAGGTCTTGCATCTGCTCGACCAGTACGGCTCCGATTCGCTCAAGTCGCGTTATCTGCCTCATTTGGTCAAGGGAGAAATGGTAGGGGCGCAAGCATTTGGCGAAGAAAGAGCAGGATCGGATTACAAGGCTGTCGAAACAGCCATTAAATCAGCCTCCGGCAACAAGCTCATTATCCAGGGCAAAAAATCTTGGGTCGTGAATGGTACTGAGTCGGCCTTGTTGGCAGTGCTCGCTAAGGATGCCGAGACCAATGAGCTCGTTCTGGCTGTCGTAGACTCGCAGGCCGATGTGCCGGCGATCAAGCGTGGCGCCAATAAAGCCAAGATGGGTCTCAAGGCTGCTTCATGCAATGACATCGAGTTTGTACATGCCGAAATACCTGCCGAAAACGTAGTACTGCGTGGTAAGGCCGCTGAGGATGCTGTCGATCATTTGTTTAGCATCTCCAAGACCATTGTTGCAGCGGCTGCTGTGGGCCTAGCCGAAGCCGCACTGGGTGTTTCTGCTGATTATGCCAAGGGTCGCTTTGTCGGTGGTACTGCTCAAGAAGGCGGCGCTAATATCGCCAAGTTTCAAGGGATACAGTGGAAGATCGCCGATCTCTCGACAGAGTCTACCGCTGCGCGACTTTTGACTTATCGGGCTGCATGGAGCCTGGCTGGAGCACCTGAAGATTTTCGCAAGTTTGCCGCGATGGCCAAGCTCTTTGCCTCGAGGGTCGCACGCTTTCATAGCTCCGAAGCAGTACAGATCTTTGGTATGCTGGGCGCGAGCCCGGACTCGCCCGTGGAGCGCATCTATCGTGACTCCAAACTGACCGAGATCTTTGAAGGCACATCCGAAATCCAAAAAGTCATCCTCAAAGACGAGCTCGGCGTCTAAGCGAGATCTCAATGTCAGCCCCTACTATTTCTCTTGTGATTATCGCTCAGGACGAAGAGCGCAATATCGCTCGCGTGCTGGCGGCTGCAAAAGATCTGGTGGACGAAATGATCGTCGTTGACTCTGGCTCTACTGACAAGACTTGCTCTCTTGCCGAGTCAGCAGGTGCCAGGGTCATACATCAGGACTGGCTCGGTTTTGCTGCGCAAAAAAACTTTGCTCTGGACCAGGCCAAGTGTGATTGGATACTCAGTCTGGATGCCGATGAAGTGCTCTCCGACCCCCTACGCGCGGAGATAGCAGCGCTCAAGTCTGGGCTTGCAAGTCAAGATTGCGATGGTTACCGGATCCCGCGCATTTTGTATATTGGCGATCAGCCTGTGAGGCATGGCGGTTTTTATCCGGATGCGCAGTTGAGGCTGATCAGACGAGGGGCTGGTCGTTTTGGCCAACGCATGGTGCATGAGGCGATCAAGATGGCCAGTCCGACCAGTGTGGTAAAGACCCTGCAGCACCCGATGCTGCACTATGCCTACCGCTCGGTGTCTGAGTTTAATGCAGCGATGGACAAGTATGCCCGATTGTCGGCGCAGGAGTATTTTAAGAGTCCTGGCTACGAGAGCAGGCTCAATCCTTTCAATTATTATGTGCATCCGCTCTGGACCTTTTTTTATCGCTATTTTGGCCGCGGTGGTGTGCTCGATGGAGGCCTGGGTTTTGCGCTTGCCACCATATATAGTGATTATGTGAGAAAGAAAGTCTATTATCTCAAGCAATTAGCCAAAGGAAAGACAGTGTGATAAAAATCGCCAAGATATTGCTGGCCGGCTGTTTGTCTGTGACCCAGTTTGGGCTGGTGGTGCCGCTATCAGCTCATGCCCTCGATACCAAAGAACAGGCGATGGCTCTCTTTAAGAAAAAATCGTATCCTCAAGCAGCAGCGCTTTTTGGCAAGTCATTTGCTCTGACCAAGGACGCCGATACTCTGTACTATCAGGCCTTGTCCTTGCAATATGCTAAAAATTTTGAAGGGGCAAAGGCGCTCTACAAGCAGATCTATCTCAATTACAATGGTACGCAGGCTGCTCAGTATGCCTTGCAAGCCCTGGCTGGATTGGACCCAAAGTTTTATGCCGGACAGTCACGCACAACGGTGTCGGCGCCGCAATCGCCGGTGGCGGTGCGGTCTAGCGGCAGTAGTAGCCAGACAGTCTATATGCGGCAATCAGGACGCGATACCAGTCGGGATACCCTACCACGCGAGTGCAAGGTGTATTTTGAGCGGCATGGTTCGCTCCTGGTCGTCGATACGACAGTCAATGGCAGGCCGCAAAAGATGATCTTTGATACAGGCGCCGAAGTCATAGCCATGGGCAAAAATCATTTAGAGGAGCTGGGTCTGCGCGGACCGAGCGGCCAGGCTAGCGGCAAGAGTGCTGGTGTCGGTGATGGTGGCGCTCAAGATACCTGGCACCACGCTGTAGACATCAAGGTCGGACAGATAGAACGCAAAAACTTTCCCGTGATGGTGCAAGAAAGCCTCGGCGTGATGCCGCTTTTGGGCCAGACATTTTTTGATGATTATTCTTACACTATCGATTATGGCTCTAAGACTATTGTCTTTGTAAAAAAACAAGCTGGCGTGGGAGCCATGGCTGCCGATCCCAAACGCGACCCCAATAATGTGCCTTTTGTGAGAGAAGGCAAGGAAATGGTGGTGACTGCTTACATCAATGGCAGGCCGCAGCAGTTTTATTTTGATACTGGGGCGGAGAGCGTCTTGTTGTCGCCTGCGCATGTTAGGAGCATCGGGCTATCGATACCTGAGGATGCCAGAGCGGGCAAGGTGCAGGGGATTGCTGGTAGTTCCAATGCCGTGATGTTTCCTGTGCGCCGGATGACGATGGGGCCGATCGATAAGAGTGATGTGATGGTGACAGTGTCTGATGGTTTGTCTGCCGGTCATGGTCTATTGGGCCAGGAGTTTTATCAAGGTTGGCAGTACACCATAGATTATGATCATTCTTTGATCATGTTTAAAAGGCGATAGATTACGTGGCTAAATTGACGGTTAGAAAAAAGCTTTTATTGGGCTTACTTGCAGTGATTTTTGGCTTAGCTCTAATCTTGCTGGTTACGCGGGCCATCATGGTGGCTATCGCGGAAAGATCAAACTCGATAGATGGAGTGAGACCGATCGGACTCAATGAAGAAATCTGGATATTGCGTCAGCAAAAAGGCCTACCAGTGCCGATCCCTGTGCGTATCAAAAATGGAGTGGACTGATCATCTTATTGTCAGTCCAGGATCTCACGCATCCATGTCCGATAGCGTGAAAGATTAAAGCCATAATCATCACTGGAGCCATGCGTATCGGAAAGAGCGGCAGAGGTCCTGGTCCCATCGCTTCGGCTCGCATCACTCTGTTCGGTCTCGTGATTTTTTAGACCTGACAAAACGTCCTCGCTGACCCATTTGCGGGCAACGAGGACTTCTTCGATATCCATCGACATATTTTTACTATCACGACGTGCAACTTCGGCCTGAGCTTCCGAGAGGATGCCCTGGCCGATGAGAGTTTGCAAGATGTCTTCGTTCAAACTACGAGACTTCGATATCGACGCGCTTGCCATAACGACTTGCTGCTGCTCTGACGAGCGAACGCAAAGCCGTGATTGTGCGGCCATCTTTGCCGATCAGACGACCGGTCACCAGAGGATCGCAAGTAACTGCGACTCGGCTGCGTCCGGGATTGACCGACTGTCTTTCAAATTGTAGTGCGTCTGGATCCTTGGCTAGTACCTTTAATATGTACTCAGCAAGATCCTCGGGAGCCGTCGAATCCGCCAGGATCCGATTGCGACTGCCGCCTACGCCTGGGCGCCGGCCTGTGCCCTTTTTAAAAGGCTTGCCACCGTATCGCTTTGTTGAGCGCCGTTTTTCATCCATTTTTCCACCGCATCCTGGTTGACTTTGAGTTCTTTAGAACGGGGGTTGTAGTAGCCAAGCTCTTCGATTGGCATACCGTCTCTTCTCGAGCGAGAATCGACAGCTACAATCCTGTAATGCGGGGCTTTTTTGGCGCCAACGCGCTTTAGCCTGATTTTTACCACGGACTATCTAGCTCCATAACATCGTGCAAACCGATATTTTAACAGTAAAGAGAGCCCTAGCGTATGTCTTGGCTCTATATGTTGTTAACCTAGCGCAATCTAATCTAGCGCTTCTTTTTTTTCTTTTTGGTCGCGCTGCCAGGAGCGCCGGGCGTTCTAAATCCAGGCGGTGCGGGTCTGCCGGGCATCCCGCCCATTCCCGGAAAGCCGCCACCCATGCCAGGGAAGCCGCCACCCATTCCCGGAAAGCCGCCACCTGCGCCCATGCCGGGAAATCCGGGAGGCATAGGAGGCATACCGGCGCCCCCGCCCCCGCCCATGCCGGGCATGCCTGGGAAGCCACCACCACCCATCATGTTTTTCATCATGCGCATCATGTCGCGCATCTTTTCAAAGTCTTTTACCATCTTGCCGATCTCGCCGGTCTTGAGTCCGGAGCCTTTGGCAATCCTGCGAATGCGCGATTGATCGATGAGGTCGGGCTTGCGTCTTTCAGCGAGGGTCATGGAGCCGACGGCCACTTCCATTTTTTTCATCATGATCTCGCCCTCGGTGGCGATGCGATTTTGGGTCTGGCTATCGAGGCCGAGCATGCCTCCAACCCCCATCATTTTCATGATCGAGCCCATAGAGCCCATTTTGCTCATCATCTTGTGCATCTTTAAAAACATCTCAAAAGTGAGATCGTTTTTAAACATATCCATGACTGCTTCTTCGGCTTCTTTTTCGTTGATCTGGCTTTGCGCCTTTTCGACCAGCGAGACTACATCGCCCATATCGAGGATGCGGCTGGCCATGCGGTCCGGGTGAAAATCCTCGAGGTCCTCGAGCTTTTCGCCTGTGGACATGAGCTTGATCGGCTGACCGACCGACTCTCTGACTGAGAGTGCGGCACCACCCCTGGCATCACCATCTATTTTGGTGAGCAAGAGGCCAGTTACTCCGACTTGCTTGTTAAAGGTCTCTGCTACGTTGACTGCGGCCTGACCGGTCATGCTGTCGACAACCAGCAGCTTTTCGGCTGGGCTGATGGACTTATCTATGAGCACCAGGTCGGCCATGAGGTCCGTGTCTATCTGCAGACGGCCGGCAGTGTCTAGGATCACGACGTCATGATCCTTGTCTTTTGCGTATTGGATCGACTTGTCGGCAATGTCGAGCACGTCCATATTGCCAGAGATCGTAAAGACCGGCACATCTACCTGCTTGCCGAGGGTCTCTAGCTGGTGGATCGCGGCTGGGCGCTGCACGTCGCAGGCAACAAGGAGGGGCTTTTTGCCCTGGCTTTTGAGCTTGCGTGCGAGCTTGCCGGATGCGGTCGTCTTGCCTGCGCCCTGAAGGCCGAGCATCATGATCACCGCCGGTTTGTCGCCATCGATATTGAGGGGGCTCATCTCGCCGCCGAGAATGGCAGTGAGCTCGTCGGAGACTGTTTTGACAAATTGTTGATAAGGGCTGACAGCGTTGAGGACTTCTTGTCCGAGTGCTTTTTGCCTGATATTGCTGATAAAGATCTTGACCACTTTTAAGCTGACATCGGCTTCGAGCAGTGACTTGCGGACTTCGCGGATGGCTTCTTCCATGTTTTCGGCAGTGAGCTTGTCGTTGCCAGAAAGGCTGCGAAATGCGCCGCGTAGACGATCTGTGAGTGAGTCGAACATGTATGTACCTATCTTTTGTCTTATTTGAGGGCGTGCGTGAGTGCTGGATTGGCGATAGCTTCGATTTGGTCGGTTGCTTCTTGTGGATAGATTAGCCAGTAAAAAGTGTAATTGCCCTTGACCAGGGCCTCGACGGCGAGAGATAGCTGCGACAACTCTTTTACTGCACCGGATTCGGTGCGCACCATGATATTGGTTTGCGGGTGCTCCTCGTCGGGGCGATAATAATCATAGGGTCTAAAACCAGTCGACTCGACGGCGATGTAATAGTCCGGGTCGAGGCCGAGCGAGGCAGAGATCTTGCGCGCCTCGGCCTTGATCGACTCGATTACGGCCGGATCATCTGAGTTGATGCGCGATGCCTTAAAGAGCTTGCGGTTGAGAAAGCGATCGGACAGGTCGGCAAGGATCTTGTCGTCATCCTTGAGCCAGCGCTTGATGTGATAGCTCAATTGCACATCGTCGAGAAAGAGATACTCGTCTACCGTGAGCGGCTCTTGGGACAACCACTTGCGCGTGGGCTCATCGCAGAATGAGATGGAGGATGGTCCGGAGTGCTGTACCTTGCCTTGCATAAGCTCACGGCAGCGCTTGATCAGGCGTCCTAGCATGGCTCGGGCCGCGAGGTTTTTGCGATGATAATAGACCTGGGCGTACATGGAGTAGCGCGCAAATAGATAGTCTTCGACAGCGACCTGCCCTTTTTCGCCGACCACTAGCAGTCTGTCGTTGTCTTGATCTATCTCGATCGAGCGCAGTATCCTCTGCAGGGCAAATAAACCATATGCGGTGCCAGTCATATACGAGTCGCGCAGGAGATAATCAAAGCGATCGCAGTCTAACTGGCTCGAGACTACGTGCGAAAGCCAGCGCGGTTGATGCTGCTTTTTGAGCACCGCGACGATCTTGTCTGCGATGCCGGGGACTTCTTTAAAGTCATCGAGGATGCGGCGGATTTGCGTATCGCCAGAGATGATGCGGCAAGACCAGTCTTCGTGATCGTAATGCAGGATTTTTTCGGTGACATGCGAAAAAGGCCCATGCCCTACGTCATGCAGGAGCGCCGAGGCGAGGATGATTGCTTTTTGCTCCTCCGGGTTTTCCATTTGAGGAGCAAGGATGTCCGCAAGGGTACGCGCAATGTGCATGACGCCCACGGAGTGAGTAAACCGCGAGCCTTCTGCTCCCTGAAAGGTGTAATACGACACTCCGAGCTGATGTACACGTCTGAGTCGCTGAAACTCGAAGGCATCGATCAGGTCAACGACCAGACGCTCTGCCGGTTGAGATCGATCGAGCACGATATCCTGATGGATCGGATCGAGGTAGGTCCTCTTGCTGCTCGGTCTAAAACCAGTCTTGGTGTTTGCCTTGTCGCCCTGCATCGCCATTTCGCCAAAGATACCAACATATTATACTTGCGGTAGGCCGGCTAAACACAAATTGGGGCGTAATAGCATCTTTGCTTAACTCTGAGGACAAAAACAAGCCTATAGCCATGTATCTGCCGGTTGCGCCGCGCACTCTCGGAGACCTGGTCGGCGAAAGCGTCAAGACCTTTCGTACTCATGCACGTTTTATCTTTAGTGCGTTTTTTTGGCCCTCGACCCTCACTTGCACGGCGATGGCGATCGGCTCAAGTTTTGCAACGCGTCTATTTGGGGCGATCTCGAGGATGGAGTCATTTGGTCCCGCGCTCTACTTGCCCTGTGCCATTGTCCTCGCCTGCGTCCTGGTCTGGACGGGTGCCGTTGGCTGGTCGGTCATCCGAGGCAGCGAGATGGTGAGGATGGTCCTGGGGAAAGATCAGAGTCTATCGGCGGCGGCAAAGTCTCTTGGAAGCAGGGTGGCAGCGGTGATCTGTGCCAGTTTATTGTCAAACCTCCCAGCGGTAGTCCTGGCCGTCATCACTTTCTTGCTCCTGACTTTCTGCCGCACCATTATCCCAGCTCAAGAAAGTCCTCTCCGCTACCTTTACTCTGGCATCCTCTATGGCTTATTGGGTGTCATCTCCACCGTGTCTATCGCGCTGTCAGCGATATGGGGCACTCTCTATTTTATGGTGGTGATCGCCGAAGGCCTTAGTCTCAAAGATTCGTTCAAGAGATCTTTAGATCTTGCAGGCATGCGCCTCTTGAGGGGTGGGTCTTTTATCTGTCTTTTGATCCTGGCCCTGCTGCTCATATATTTTGTCATCGAAGGGCCTTTACTGATCTATTTTGCATTTGATGAGGTGTTGGCGCGGAAAGCGGGAATTGCAGACCATCAGATTGCTTTGTGGTGGCAGGTGATTTGGACGGTGATTGATACCATTAGCAGTATCATCGCCAATGGCGTTTTTTATCTCGGCATGGCTTATTACTATAACGACCTCCTCCTGCGAGCGGAGGGGGCCGATATGTTTGATCGATTGGATAAGATAAAGGTTTTAAAGTAAAAATCCAGATTTATTTGAGGTCCAGACTAGTCTGGACCATCGGAAGCCCAGGTGACGCCCTTGGGCAAGGCCGGCATACGAAAATGTATTTCGGCCGGCAGATCTGGATCGCAATTGCGAGCGCTCTCGATGTCGGCTTGCAAGAGTACCGTCTTGCCGAGCTGATAAAAGAGCGAGGCGCGACCAAGATAATACCTGGCATTGTTGGGGCTCTGGCTGATGGCGTCTCTAAAGTCATTCATCGCGTCGTTGACCTTAAAGAGTGCCTGATAGGCGCGGGCACGTCTAAAGTAGTACTCAGCATTAGTAGGATCCAGCTTGAGGCCCTGGCCGTAATCGATGATGGCTTTTTTGGCATCGCCCTCAAATACGGTCGTGCCGGCCAGCGGGCCGATGTCCCCGCGATCCGGGTCCTGGTCGAGCGAGTCGACATGGCGGTTGTTTTTGGCTGCGGACATTGTGTCGCTGCTCAGTAGGCCAGAGTTGTTGGCTGCATCGGTATTGATATAAGGCATGCCATTGGGAGCATTTGTTTCGCCGGTGCCGGATTGACGCGGATCAGCCACGGCTTGCTCGGCGCCGATTGAGCCTGATGAGGTGCGCAGCCTGGCGCTACGTGAAGGGTTATCCTCACGCGGGATACCGCCACTGGCTCTGCCATTTTTGCTAGATTTGCCAGAGCCGGAGCCATTGTTGTCTGGCATGGGGCGAGCGTTGGCGGTGGTATCGGGTTCGGTGGCGTCTGGTCCCGGCAGGTTTGCTGTGTAGCCATTGGGATAGACATTGTGCATGGCTTGTTCGTAATTGGCTACGGCAGCTTTGTGCGTCGATCCACCCGGTCCGGGCTTTTTGTCCGATTGCTCGGCAAAGTATTTTTTGCCCAGGTCGCTATCCATGCGGATCGCTGCTTCGTAGTCGAGGATGGCCATGGCATCACGGCCCAGGGCGCTGTGGCAGGAGCCGCGCAGTAGGTGCGCTTTAGTGCTATTGGGCGCATAATTGAGCGAGCTTGTGAGGTCCTCGATAGCGAGCTTGTAGTTTTCCATTTTGTAAAAGCACTCGCCGCGCATGAGCAGGGCCTTGGCATTAGTTGGATTGAGACCGATCGACTCGCCAAAAAGAGTAGCAGCAGCATCCCACTCACCGGCCTTAAACTTGGCGATACCTTGATCGTATGCCGGATCGATGTAGGCTTTTGCGCTCAGATTGGCGCTTTGTACCAGGGCGACTGATGATAGAGCCAGCGTCAGGCCAAATGCTTTGAGGACTCGGGAAACCCTGCGGATTTTTTGTGCCATTTTTTTGCCTTATGTAAGATCTGGGATCGATGCGAGATTGTTCTACTCAGGTGCCCGATTGCCTGAAATCGGAGGAATGATCAATGAGGACATGGCAAAAACGATTATCGCCATAAAGACGCCGCGCGAGAGATGGTGCATCTTTTGGAACTGAGCATGGGCTGCTTTGTCTGTCTTGATCTTTGGCAGGGCTTCTTGCATCGGAGGCACTATACCCAGAGAAAAGACAAAGGTCGCGATTGCGCACAAGATAGACGCAACAAATCTTGCCATTGGCCAGCGGCGGTGCTTTTCGAGATTTTTGAGATTGCCCCTGATCTGGTATGCCTCGCTGACCACCAGGCAGACGGCAAAGCCCAGAGCGACCTTGCTAAATTCTATAAAGACTGGTGCGTTGATGGCTGCTGCATCCTCCACGGCCATGCCGTTGGCTTTGGCCGCCTTGACCAGGGTGATGGCTGCAAAGACGATAGCCGTCGAACCGCCAAACAAGATAGCGAGGCTGATCAATCTCAGCATGCGTGCGAGATTGAGCATTTTATTGCACCGTCAGATCGCCGAGCACTATCTCGCTCTGCGGCTCGGGAGCGCTGCTTTTCTCGCCAGTGGCATTGAGCACGTCGATCTTGCGTTTGGCATCAGCGTCGATCAATGAAAAGACGACCTTGTACTTGCCGGGTTTGAGTTGCTTGGAGGTCTTGATGTCGCCATCCCATGCTATTTCTTTGCCAGCCCTCCAGAGATGAGTCGGCGGTTCGGGTGTGTGGAGCAAGATGGCACGTGGCTTGCCATTTTGATCTTGCAACTCAAATTGCACCTTGTAGCTCGAATTGATATCGCGATCGAGCTCTCTTTGCGGTCGGGCAGCCGTCGCCGCACCTAGATTGGCAAAGACAAAACTGGCCTTAAAGCTGTCGCCGGCAGTCACTGCCTCAGGCAATTGCACTTTTTGTGCTACCAGCTGATAACCCAGATGCTCGCGGATTTTGGCGAGAGCGGCCATTGCTGCCTCGTCTTTTTCGATCACCACTTTAGCTGGTACTTCGACAAAGCTCACCCCATCGTCTGCGGCAAATTTTGGCATAGCAGCCCAGGCAGCGGCATTCATGTTTTCGGTAAATTGGTAGCCTGTAAAAGTATCGTTGTGAAACTTGAGCAAGACCCGGTACTGATCAAAGCCATGCTTGGCATTATTGATGCTCATGCGGGTGAGAAATACTCTTTGGCCATAGCGGTAGATGATGTAGTCTGAGATCTCATCGAGGGAGTCCTGGCCCGCTCTATTGGGAGTAGGAGGATCGATGTCAAAGTTGAGGCGGGTCTGCTTGAAGGCCTTTGGGAAAATGTCGGCGACGTATTTCCAGTGCTCGACGAGTTGTCTCTGGCTCATGCCGTGCTCGGTCTTGAGCTTGTCTTCGGTGGCTTTGTAAGCGACCTTGTCGAGCGGTTCTGAGAGCTCAGGCACGACCAGAGTGCGACCTTGTATGCCACCACCAGTAATGCCGATCGAGTGGATAGTCTTGTTGCCGTCGTATTTTTTGCCCATCTCTTCTATAAAATGGGCCCATTGCGGCAAATAGACCGAATCCCAAAAAACAGGTGCTTTGTGCTCTTTGCCTTCAGTATCTTTGAAAGTCAAGGATTTGGCGCCGGCCTCAAAGACCCAGTCGGGTGTGTCCGACTCGGCGGTATTGTCGATGCCGGCTGATGATACACGGATGATGACAAATTTGTTTTTGGCCTTTGCTGCCTCGAGGATCTTGTCTATCTTGGACCAGTCGTACTTGTCGTCGCCTGGCTCTAGGTCCTTCCAGGGCAGAGTGATGGCTACGCCGTCCAAAATTGGGTCGGCGAGCAATTTATCGAGCATTTCACCATTGTTGATGTCTGCATACTTGATCGTCGCAAACACGCCAAGCTCATCGTTTTGCACGGGCCTGGCGCCGGCTACCGTCAATGTCTTAAACCCTTTCTTCTTAATTGCTCTGTCCTGAGCCTTATTGACGCTATAGTTTTTTTGCGGGATCGGGTTTAAATATTTGACCCATTCTTTGGGAGCGGGCTTGGCAATCGCCACCGCCGGGAGGCTATATGCGGTGCATTGGCCGACTAAAATGCCGGTGGCCAAAACTCCTGAAAGAAAACTTACGGGTCTTATCATCTTGATGCAACTCGGGGTAGGGTATGGATAATTAACAAGGCATTTTACATGGCCTTTGCTGGAGAAGACCCATTTTGAATCTAACCTTTCTCGGTCATAGTGCGATCAAGTTTGACGTTGAGGGGCTTTGCATCTATGTCGATCCCTATTTGCAACCGCCGGTAGATAGAGACAAGCTGGCCAAGGGCGATCTTGTATTGTACAGCCACGGTCATTTTGATCATGGCGTGCACCTTGCCGGCGAGCTTTATCAAAGATGGCAATGCAAATTTGCCGGGCCCAAGCCTCTGATCAACTGGATGATGCGCAAGTTTCGCAAAAAAATCCCTCCTGAAAACTTTATCGTCATCAATCAAGGCGAGACCATCAACTTCAAGGGGCTGGAGATCTCAGCCGTGCCTGCTTCGCATCCAATGAATCGTCTTGGCAAGACCATCATGGCTCTTTTTGCCCGGAGCAAGGCGCCAGGCAAACCGGTGGTCGGCTATTACTTTGCCGGCATCTATCATGCTGGTGCCACCATCTATTCGCCTCTTATTGCCGAAGCTCTCAAGGGCAAGCATGTGCATACCGCCTGCCTGCAGATTGGGGGCAAATATGCTACCGGTTCGCCCGCCGATGCTTTGCGCATTGCTCATGACATCAAGGCCGAGCGCATCGTACCAATGCACTGGCAGCCCCTCAAAGACCAGGTCTTTTTTAGGTATCAGGCCTCCGACCTCATCAATTTGGCCTCTGCCGAAAACTCCAAGGTCGCCATCAATGCCCTGGCCATCGGACAAGAGCTTAATCTGGACGGTAGTCTAGATGAGAGTCAGGTCCGGCATGGCCTCCTTGCTAAGTGAGGCGGCAAGGAGCTAACTGTTTAGTTTCTTTAGCATTTGCGCCTAAGAAAAATAAACCTGGGTAGATAGGGTAGATATAGGTTAGCGGTTGAGATTTGTGCTCGATACGCCGACCGATTTTACTAGTGTCCGAGATCAGCAGTGTGAGAGGGTTTGCTTGATTTTGCCATCAAAGCGAAGAGCTTTTATAGTTATCAAGACCGACAACCTGTCTCAATATTTGTATTCATCCCAAGTATAATTTCTTGGGGTCTCCAGCCTTAGCTTTCATTGTTCTGAAAGGGAGTTTCAAAGTATATGGGTAAGTCAGTAGGCATAGATTTGGGTACCACCAACTCTGTAGTTGCCGTTATGGAGGGTGGCCAGCCCACCGTCGTGTCCAACGCCGAAGGAGGCCGCACCACGCCTTCCGTGGTGGCATTCACCAAATCTGGTGAGCGTCTCGTCGGTCAACTGGCCAGACGTCAAGCCGTACTTAACCCCGAGAACACGGTCTATTCGATCAAGCGTTTTGTCGGCCGTCGCTTTAGCGAAGTCGATTCCGAAAAAAAGATCGTCTCTTATAAAGTAAAAGAAGGCTCCGATGGCGGCTGCAAAGTGGCCATCCAGGGTAAGGAATACTCTCCTGAAGAAATTTCGGCCATGATCTTGCGCAAGCTCAAAGAAGATGCCGAAAAGTATCTTGGCGAAAAAGTTACCTCTGCCGTCATCACTGTACCGGCCTATTTTAATGACTCGCAGCGTCAGTCCACCAAAAATGCCGGCACCATTGCCGGTCTCGAAGTACTGCGCATCATCAACGAGCCGACAGCAGCAGCTCTGGCCTACGGCCTGGGCAAGACCGAAAACGAGATCATCCTCGTATTTGACCTTGGCGGTGGCACATTTGACGTATCGATCCTAGAAGTAGGCGATGGCGTATTCGAAGTCAAATCGACTTCGGGCGATACTCACCTCGGTGGCGACGACTTTGACCACTGCATCGTGACCTGGGTCGCCGACGAGTTTCTCAATCTCGAAGGCATCGACCTGCGCAAGGACCGTCAAGCTCTGCAAAGACTGACAGAAGCTTCCGAAAAAGCAAAGATCGAATTGTCCTCCGTCACTGAGACCAATATCTCTTTGCCTTTCATCACTGCAGATGCTTCTGGGCCCAAGCACCTAGAAATGAAATTGTCTCGCGCTCACTTTAACGAATTGACCAGACACCTGGTCGAGCGTTGCCGTCAACCTATGGAGCAAGCTCTCAAAGACGCCAAGCTGACCTATTCTGGTCTCAGCGAGGTCGTTCTGGTAGGCGGCTCCACTCGTATACCGGCCGTCCAAGAGCTCGTCAAGCAAGTCACTGGCGGCAAAGAGCCCAACCAGAGCGTCAACCCTGACGAAGTAGTCGCCGTCGGCGCTGCTATCCAGGCCGGCGTACTTGGTGGCGAAGTCAAAAACGTTGTCCTTTTGGACGTCACGCCTCTCTCGCTCGGTATCGAGACTCAAGGCGGCGTGATGACCAAGCTGGTCGATCGCAACACCACTATCCCGACCCGCAAGACAGAGACTTTTTCGACTGCCGATGACAACCAGACCGCAGTGGACATCTATGTGTTTCAGGGCGAAAGACCGATGGCAAGAGACAACAAGCTCCTCGGCAATTTTCGCCTGGACGGCATCCCTGCCGCGCCCCGTGGCGTACCCAAGGTAGAGGTGATCTTTGATATCGACGCCAACGGTATCATGAATATCACTGCTCGCGATCAATCGACCGGCAAGGAGCAGCGCATCACCATCACCGCCTCGACCAATATGTCCAAGGACGATATCGAGCGCGCCATCCGCGAAGCCGAGTCCTTTGCCTCGGACGACCGCAGACGCAAAGAAGACGCCGATGTACGCAACGAAGCAGACTCTATCTGCTACGCCGTCGAACGTCAGATCAAGGAACTTGGAGACAGAGTCACGGCCGGCGAAAAATCTCGCTGCGAAATGCTCGTCACCGATCTGCGCACCAAGCTCAAAGATGAGAACGAAGACCTCGAAACCATCAAGAGCATCATGAACGAGCTCAGAGGTGCATTGGTCCTCCTGCAACAGGCTGCTTATCAAGCCGGCGGCGGTCAGGATCAGGGCGACTACAACTACGACGGCAATGGCAACGGCCAGGGCTACGATGAGGGAGGTTATAGCTCTCAAGGTGGCGATGACGTGGTGGACGCCGAGTTTAGAGCTTCCGAAGACTAAAGAGCTTAGTCTAGTCCGGCATCAAGACCGATCAAACAGGCCCTGTCTATCAGACGGGGCCTGTTTTGCTAACGGAACATTAAGTCGAAAGCAAGCGTCCGTCTGTTTTTTATATACTGAAATAGGACATAGATATTTGAGGCAAGAGCCTAGATGAAAAGCAAACTTGTTGAATTGAATAAAAACAAATCGAGATTTTTGCTCTTGGGCATTGGTGCCCTTGTCGCTTGCAGCGCCGCCACCTGTCTGCCCACTGCTTTTGGGCAAGTCGTACAAGACCCTCTCACAAAAGACCTGGCAACACTCGAGCATCGTTTCTTTTTTCACCCTTATGCAAATGACTCAGTAGCCAAGCGCCTGGAGCGTCTTGAACTGATGACTCTCGGAGTTGTGCAAGAAGGCACTGAGGATACACGCCTCAAAAAATTGAAAGAGTCGATAGCGCTTAAAGATCGCGAGTCAGCCAAAAATATCGCAAAAGAAAAAGATAGCTCTGCAAGTCCTGCTAGCCCTGGTGCCAAGACAAATTATCCGATCCTCGGCAAATTGGAGACAAAGGTCCTCAAAAAGACCTTTGTCGGAGAGAGCATAGATCAAAGACTCGACCGTCTCGAAAAGCAAGTCTTTGGCGTGCCCGCCGAGGCGATGTCTTATATAGATAGGATCGATAGGCTCAAAAAGACTACCGGATTGGATGCTCCAGTCATAGCCTCCCTACCGCCTGCTGGCCCAGGCGGAGTCATACGCAACAACGCTCCAAACTCTCGCATCTGGAGCGTACCGCATGCCATGCGGACCTACCCTAATGCCGACAGGCTCAACAAGAGCTTGCCTCCAGGAGCGACATTTAGGCGATTTACCAATCCGGATGGGTCGAGCGGCTTTGTCTATCAGTATCGCAGTGATGGCACTGTGCCCAATTTGCCAGGTCCCGACATGTCCCTTATTCCGAGGCTTGATGATTTTGACTCGGGTCTCGGTGCTTTTGGTGGTATCGGCGGTGGTGCGTTCAGCAAGGTGTTTGACCATATGAACAGACAAATGGAGCAGATGCTGCGCAATGTGCCTGACGATATTGGCAGAGACTTGCTTGATCAGGATGAGATGCCTTTGCCCCGATCGACTGCTCCACTGCGCAAGACACCGACCAAGATCCAAAATCTGCCGCCTTATCTGGATCCAAATAGTATCTAGTCTAGTATTTAGCCCAGTATCTAGCCCTTTTATTGCTGCATCGTGATGGCCACGATCTTGTCGCCACGCTGGATGCGGTAGACGGTGTCCATGCCCTGGATCACGCCTCCGACCACGGTATATTGTCCGTCGAGTTGCTTTTTGGCTGAGAGAGTAATATAAAACTGGCAGCTTGATGAGTTGCGATCGTTGGGCTTGCGGGCCATTGCCACTACTCCTGGTGCATTGTGGCCGACCATGCTCGAGACTTCGAGGGGCAGATACCTGGGTTGGTTGGAGCCTTTAGGTATGTAATCGCCAGTGCCGTCGCCGCGCGGGCAGCCGCCCTGGATGACAAAACCAGGCTCTACTCTGTGCCAGGTGAGACCGTTGTAAAAACCTTCGTTGACCATCTCGGTGAGTGCCTTGACCGTGATCGGTGCGTATTGCTTAAAGAGGCGCACGACTATGGTGCCTTTGTTGGTCTGGATGGTCATGACCGGATCATTGCCGGTCGCTTGCTGAGTAGGCGCTAGCTGCTGCTGATTGGGTTGCTGATTAGTCTGTTGCCCTGCTGCTCCTGCATATGGATTGGCTTGCTGAAATTGCTGCAACTGCTCAGGCGTCGATCCCCTTCCGGGCACGCTGGCGCCGGGCTGGAGGCGCATCCTGTCGACGGGCTTCATGGCAAAGGGGTTGGGCTGGCCCGGAGTAAAGTTTTGCCCTGCGTTCTGCATCTGGCCTGGTGCAGGCTGAGTGCTATTGCTAGCTGGCTGAACGGGCGTGCTGGGCTGATAAGCACTAGGGGGCGCAAGCGTGACATCAGGCGGCACCATAGCTGGATTGAGCGGTTCGCCTATGCAAGGCGCAACACTTGCTGCGCTTAAGGAGAAAGCAATGGCAAGCGATCTGAATGTCCTGGATTTGTCGATATTGATCATTTTTTTTATCTTACCCAAAAATCGCACATCAGGTGCAAATCAGAGTGGTTTTGCAAGAGTGACGCAGGCACCTGCGCTGTAATCGGTCCTTTAAATGCCTGCTCGACTATCGCCTTCTTTTTTTCACCCTGGGCCAAGAGCAGGATCTTGCGGCTGGCCTGTATAGTAGCGATACCCATCGTAATGCCCGTATGCGGCACCTCATCTAAGGTGGCAAAAGCATCTCGATTGGCAAGACGAGTCGACTCGGTGAGCCAGACGCAGTGCGTATAGCTGGCAGCTGGCGTGCCAGGCTCGTTAAAGGCGATATGCCCATTGAGGCCGATGCCCAAAATCGTCAGGTCCAACCCGCCGGAGGCCTCGATCAGGCTGTCGTAGCCGTCGATGCGCACTGGGCTGAAGCGATTGGCGTCGGGTATCTGGAGCGGATCGAGGATATGCTGAGCAAGAAATGCCTCAAATGTAGCTGATGCTGGAGCGTCGAGATAATCGTCCAGGGCAAAGCAAAGGACTGATGACCAGTCAGTTTGCCGCTCTCGACTCAGGCGCACCAGAGATGCATACATGGCGATCGGCGTGTGGCCTGTCGGCAAGGCGATGCAGGCGTCAGGCTTGCTGGTCACCAAATCGACGATCATGCTTGCGGCTAGATCGCTGATGTATTGAAAATCGTGTGATTGAGGTAGATCAGTTTGAGAGGGCATGGTCGCCTGCTAACGGTCCTTTTTATTATAGAGTCTGGCTATATAATGTTTTCTTATTACGCAGTCTTGCCCATGCCAAAGATTATCAAAGCGCATTCATTTTTTTACTTATCAGTCACTCTGGCTCTCATAGTGCCATCGGCTTCTTGCCGGCCGGTCGATGCCCAGACAAGGCGCTTGCAGCCTGCTAGATTTCAGAGCTTTAGCGACGGTGGCAATGGAGCATCGACGATGCCTGGCGGTAACGGGCTTCAGCCTGTGACCGGGATGCATCTCAATTCCGGCTACGATCGCACCAAGGCCAATGCCAGCCAGATGTACAATCCTGGCGAACCAAGCCTCAATAATGGTCTGGTACGTTGGGAGCAAAAAAAAATGCCGATCAAGATCTGGATTTCGCCAGGTCTCAAGCTACCCGAATTACCCTTTGCCGAACTACAAAAAGTAAGACCTGATCAGGTCTTTGAGATGATCCGCCAGGCGCCCGATAGCGATCCGTTTGCCGAATGCGATACGGTCAAGAACTGGACACCCGAGGTCAATTACCAGGTCGCCGCCGGCATCGAGCAGTGGCGCCAATTTGAGTCCGAAGGGCTTTTTTCATTTGGTTTTGTCGACGATCCCAGGCAGGCGCAGGTGCTCGTCTTTTATGTCGACAATTTTAAAGATAGCACCGGACCTGGTGGCAATAGCGTTGGCGGGAATACTTGTGCTCAGCTCTATACTTATGAGCAGGCACAAAGGATTAATATCGCTCAAAAGCCTGTCATCATCGAGTTGTCCACGATGATCAACTACATGCCCGAAAAAATGATCGGCTCAGCGGCGCATGAGTTTGGTCATGCGCTCGGCATCAAGGCGCATAGTCCCTATAGAGACGATCTCATGTACGAAAACAATGTGGTCAATAGATTGTCGCCTGCCGACAAGTCCACCATACGTTATTTGTACAAGACCAAGCCTGGCTATGTCATGTAGTCGGAGCCTTCTCTTCATTAAGGACCATGGTGAGTTCGAGCAATAGTCTTTTCATCTTGGCCACTTCGCCTTGCAATTGCTCTAGCATGGTGAGACGAGCATTGAGCGAATCAATGGTCAGGCCTTTTTTGTAAGACTGAGTTGCAGTGATGATATCTAGAGTCCGCTTATCGTTGATATCGGTAAATGTAGGGATATTTTTGTCCTGGAGCCAGCGCTCTATGAGGATGTCTTTGCGTACCAGGGCTTTTTTGCCGTTTTGGCTCGAGTCCTGGGGGACGCTATTGAGATAGGCCCAGACCGAGGGCGGGTAATCTACTTCACCAGTGGCTGGGTAGCCAAAGAGTTTGGCCAGCATATTTGGCGAAGTATCGGAGGTGCGTTTTTTGCCGCTGTATTGTTTGAGCGCATACATCGAGGCGACGGAGGGCACGAGTCCGGCAATGATGCCTGTGATGCCTGTTTGTACAGAATAGCCGGGATATTTGTATGAGGGGATATTGAGCGCGCCTGATACTGCCCACAGTGCGCCATTGGTGATAAAGGATATGGCGTTGGTGCGAGCAACAGCCTTGTCTCGATCACTTTGAAAAGTCGACAGTATCTCAGCATAGACATTTTGTTCGGCATCGATCTCGGCCATGACAAAGTCGATCTCGCTTGCACAGCCCATCAGTATTGCTTGTGCTTTTTGTCTCGACTCCAAGAGCTCGACTCGTCTAGCGAGTGATCTTATAGTCAGGGCATAGTCGTTTTGGTCGGCAATATCAGCTATCTGGGTGTCCTCTAGCTGTGCCCTCAGCTTATATATACGATTTAGCACCGGCATGACTCGTATGCTCTCGGCAAGTTGCACCGTATTTGGTGAGAGCCCTGCGCTCTTGAGATCGACTCCGGTACGCAAAATCTGCTGAGGAAGCTCGACGGTATTGACCTGAGAATTGGCTGCGGCCATGGCTATATGCGTACATTGAGTGTTTGCAATGAGGCTTGCAAGCAAAGGCAGGGCCAGCAGACGGGTTGACTTGGACATATGTTTGACTACCGTTTGATGTGGCGGAAATTAGGATTTACTATATCCACGCGACGATCAAGAAACTGTCAAAACCGGCCCAGCATTTTGTCAATAAAGATTAGATCTGCTCACAAAGCGATATCCCACTCTGGTCTCGGTCTGTATGTACTCCGGACGGGTAGGATCCAGCTCGATCTTGGTGCGTAGATTGGCGATGTGGACTCGCAAGGTATGATTGTCGTCCCCATACTCAGGGCCCCAGATCTTGCTCAGCAATTGTCTGTGAGTGAGGACGCGATTGCGATTGTTGATCATCAGAACGAGCAGGTCGTATTCTTTGGGAGTCAAATGCACGACTTGATCCTTGACTGTGACTATGCGCTTGTCCTGATCTATTTTTAGCGAGCCTTCTTCGATCATGGCCGCTCCATGAGCTGCTTCTTCTTGTCTTGCTCTGCGCAGGATGGCTCTGACGCGTGCCGACAACTCGCCGATGCCAAAGGGTTTGGTGATGTAATCATCAGCACCGCAGTCGAGTGCTTTGATCTTATCTTCTTCGCGGTCTCTTACCGATAAAACGAGGATCGGCGTTTGGCTCCAGGTCCTGATCTGCTTGCAGATCTCAAAACCATCCAATCCCGGTAGAGCAAGATCGAGCACGATGAGGTCAAAGGCCCGGGTAGATAAGAGGTCGAGGGCTTCTTCGCCTGAGGCGGCCTGGGTCACTTCGAAGCCGTCTTTTTCCAGGCCGAGCTTGAGGGCCCGCCTGATCTGTGGTTCGTCATCGATTACGAGGATTTTCATCTATTTGGCAACTCGACTGTAAACACACTGCCGCCGCCTTCTCGCGGCGCAGCCCAGATATTACCATGGTGTGCCAGGACAAGAGCCTTGCATATGGCCAGACCCAATCCCGCACCAGCGATCGCGCTTTCTTGCTGAGCCGTCGCGCGAAAAAATCTCTCAAATATCAACTCTTTCTGTTCTGCCTGGATGCCAATGCCTCTATCCTCAACGATAATTCGAGTCCAGACGGCGTCGCGTTCTAGTTGGATCTCAACCATCTGCTCGCTGGTCGAATACTTGAGGGCATTTTCGACTAGATTTTTGACCACTTGTTCGATCTGGACCGGATCGCATTCTAGTTCGACGAAGTCATGCTTGCCCACTCTAATACGGGCATTGTCTTCGCTCGAAAAATTTTGCAGCGCCGATCCCACTATCTCGTCGATAGAACATGTCTCTATCAGGGGATGCCAGGCATCAGCCTCGAGACGCGAGAGGTTGAGGATATTGCCGACCATGCGATCCAGTCTGTCTGTCTCGATCTCTATGCCTTCGAGTAAGGAGCGGGTCTCTGCATCGAAAGAGCCTTTGCCCTCCAAGGCTGGTGCATGCAACAAGGCTGTGACGGAGGCTTTGATACCAGTAAGAGGGCTTTTAAAATCATGCGAAACCATGGCCAACAATGCCGTCTTGAGTCGATCTGCATCGGCCAGGGCTTGAGTGCGATTTTGTTCGAGCGAGAGCTCTTCTTTTTGCAAGACGACGCCGGCGTGATTGACCAGTGCCTCCAACAGCCTTTTTTCGCTGTCCAATAGACCCAGATTGTCATCCAGTTGCAGATATATCGCTCCGGATCGGACCGGTGATATGCCGATCTTGCTGCATATGTCCGGTTCTTGCAATTTTTGTTCGCGGATCTTTTGCAAGATGGCTGTGCTCTGGATCTGATCCAGAGAGTTGCCGTCCTTGCCCCGGGCCACTCTGACCGTCTCCCTTGTTTCTCCCTTTGCCTCGTGATCGATAGTCACAACTGCAGCGCATTTGACCGACTGCAATTTGATCAATTGCATGAGCACCGATTCCAGTGCCTGGTCAAAAGTCAGTTGTGACGAAACGATCCAACTAGCTCTGGCAAGGTCCGCTGCCTCATCTTCTTTTTTTTGCGCGAGGCTCAGGCTTTCTTTTAGCTTGGCGGACAATTGTCCGGTGACGGTTGAGACAAAGAGAAATACCAGAAGGGTAATCCACTCGTCCGGGCTGCCCACTTGCAAGGTGTAGAGAGGTTGGGTAAAGAAAAAATCAAAGAGCCCAAAAGACAAGATGGACGAGATGATCGCGGCAGTGCGCCCGGCTAAAATACCGACGATAAAGACATTGAGGAGGTAGAGCATCGAGGCATTGGCCAGTATCGTGTCGAGCTTAAAGGCAGCGATCACGGCTGTGGTGGCGCATACGGTGGCGATGCTTAGAGCTGTACGAGTCAGGCGATTGAGAGACACGATGATTAGATCCAGGGTTTTTATGATTTTAACCCACATGCACTATCGGTCTTCTCTTCACATCTTTCTGGCTGTTGCGTAGTATTTCTCTTGTCAAAGGCGCAGTCTCGCCTTCGCCCCAAAAAATATACTTAAAGATATAAGCGATCGGCGATCCTTCGGTCCAGCCAAAATAAGCGTGTGGAGCCCTTCCGCTGCGCTTTTCGATATCGAGCAGGAGGGCTGCTATGGCATTGGGGACGGCAGGACTCTGGCAGGCAAATATACGGCAGCCATCTACTTGCTTGCCTGTTACGGCGAGGTCATCATCGGCAAACTCGGAGGGGTTTTCGGGAGTGACTTCCAAAAAAATGATGTTTTTTGGCAACAATTTAAAATTGTGGTTGGTTTCGAGTTCTCCCAGTTTTTTGCTATAGCTGCTGCCACCAGGTCTGTGCGCGACCAGGGCAATCGGGTGATTGGGATCAGCCTCGGCAATAAAGCTCTCTGCCATCGGATCGAGGCTCACCGCTCTGATGCGCAGTTCGAGTGCGCGACAGCAGCGGGATATGAGTGAAATAGTGAGGATGGCTCCTATGAAAAATGAAGCAATAAAAAGACCATCGGGCCTTTCGATGATGTTGGCCAGAGTGGTATAGCCAAGTATGAGAGTGATAAGGCTAAATGCGACACGCATGCCTTTGCGGCTCCAGACAGTCAGAGTGACTGCAGTGGAGGCCGAGGTCATGAGCACCAGGACGCCCGTGGCATAGGCTGCGGCCTGGGCATCTACATTGGCTCTAAACAAGACGGTTACGCCTATGGATACAATGGCAAAAAAGATAACTAGAGGCCGCGTTGCCGATGCCCATTGGGGTGCCATGCCATATCGGGGCAGATAACGCGGCACCAGGGTCAAAAGGCCGGCCATGGCCGAGGCGCCGGCAAACCAGAGAATGGCGACCGTCGAGATGTCATATACGGTGCCCAAGTCATGGCCAAAATATCTGTGTGCAAGATAGGAGATGGCCCTACCGTTGGCAGCGCCTCCGGGTGCAAAGTCTTCTTGCGGTATTAAAACAGCAGTGGTGAGACTGGAGACTAAGAGAAAAATACCCATGATGCAAGCGGCACTCAAGAGCAATTTGCGAGTATTCTTTACTCTTTCTCCCTCGACTAGAGGCATTACCGATACTCCAGTCTCAAATCCGGAAAGGCCTAGAGCTAGTTTAGGAAAGACTAGAGCAGCAGCCAGAGCCATGCGCGTGGGATCGGGGTAGAGTGCCGTCAACTTGCCATGCCAGGCGGTGAGCAGGTGAGGATGGGCCATGAGGTCGCGGATAGCAGCAACGGAAATGGCAGAAGTCAGGCCGAGGTAAGCCACCACTAGCAATACCGAGACGCCGATGGCTTCTTTGAAGCCCATATAAAAGATGCTGGCAAGACAAAAGAGGAGTACTGTCGTGACGACTACAGGATCTCTAGGGAGAAAGGCAAAAGAGTTATAGATGGGGTTTTCGATCAAGTGAGCAGTGGCATCGGCTGCAGACAATGTCATGGTGATGACAAAATCAGTGGCGGCAAAGCCAAGCAGGGTGAGGACAAAGGTCTTGCCGCGCCAGCCAGGCCACAATCTCTCAAGCATGGCAATGGAGCCCTGCCCGTTGGGGCTTTCCTTGGCTACTACCCAGTAGACAGGCAAGGCTCCTATAAAGGTCAATAAGACCACGATCGCCGTGGCAACAGGAGACAACGCGCCAGCAGCAAGAAAGGCTATGCCAGGCTGATATCCGAGCGTCGAAAAGTAATCCACCCCGGTAAGGCACATGACCTGCCACCATGGTGCTGTGTGGTGACTTTCGCCAAGTTTATGATTATGACTTGTTTTTTCCTTCTTTTGAGATATCGAGGGATTCAGGTGGATGCCTGCTTGCATGATTTTTTACTGGTATCTTGGTGTGTTTGAGTAGTCGAAAAATAGTAAATGAGTTCTTTTTTGTGGTCTGCTACTTTTTCTTTCTCGGCCTTGGCGTGTTCGGCCTGGACGGTTCTTTCCATTAATCTAAACAACCAATCCACAGCATGTCCGCCCAACCAGGCGACAAATAGAGCCAGCGACAAAAATACGATATGAAAATATTGCGAATTTATAGCATCGACTGTGATCGGCATAGGTCTGCCCTCCACTTGCATCTAAGCAAATCAGAGGTCAAGCGAGCATCAAGAATACCGATGCCGATATCAAGTTTGTGTCAATAAACCTTATCTGTTGTCTCAATGACCAGAAGTATCGAGCTCCTGGATCAATCGCCGGGCGGATTCGGAGGATACGCTCCCGCTCCGAGAAAGGTCGACAATCAGGTCCTTTTGATAACGATGCATTTCAATGACGGCATCTTGCAACTCGATTTCTTGCAAGTTTTCATCACTGAGATGCAGTTGCTCCAATTGCGATTTGGCAAGAGTGTTTTCGTTTTGGAGACGTTCTCTCAATACATCATATGTTTTTTGCGAGATCTCATGATGCTCGATCTTGAGCTGTAGCATCTTAGCCGTAAGGGCATTGAGTTTGAGTCTCGCTTGCAAGGATTTGTAGATGTCCAGGGACTTGTCGATGGAGGCGACCTTGAGCAATTTTACGAGGGGCTCCATGCTCAGTCCGGAGGCTACTAGAGTAAAAAGCACGAAACCAAATGTAGTGACTATGATCGTCTCTCTCTCAGCAAAGTCTGGGGGCAGGCTGAGGGCCAGAGCCATGCAGAGGGCTCCTCTCAGACCGCCCCAGACCAAGAGCGCCTGCCATTTTGCTGAGATCCTGCCATATTGAGCCGGAAACAATGCAGTCATCACAAAAACTCCTATTGCCCTGGCTGTTAAAGCCGAAGCAATGGTGACGACTATTGGAAGCCAGTGATGGGTCAAAAGGCTAAGATTGATCTGTAAACCGATGAGCAAAAATACCAGGGAGTTGACTATAAAGGCCAGGTATTCCCAAAAGCTATTTACGGCGAGTCTTGTGGTTGGTGACATGGCCGTGCGGCTGCCATAATTGCCCATGACGACGCCGGCGCAAACAACTGCAATTACAGGCGAGACGTGAAGGTGCTCGGCGATAAGATAAGTGCCGTAGGCCAGGATTGTTGTAAGCGTGATTTCGAGCAGGTGATCGTCAAAATATGCAGTCACTTTGGAGGCGGCAATCCCTGCTACCAATCCGACTGCTGCGCCACCGCATATAGTGGCAAAAAAGCCAAAGATCGTTGCCGGCCAATTGATATCGCTTATCGGAGAAGACGTGCCAGTTGCACTGATCGCTGATGCAGCCATAATTAGATTAAAGAGCACCACGGCAGTGCCATCATTAAAGAGACTTTCGCCTTCGAGGATAGCAGTCAGTCTCTTGTCGATGCCGAGTTTACGAAAGAGGGCTACTACAGAAATAGGATCTGTAGCTGCTGTCATCGCGCCAATGAGGAGTGCTGCATGCAAGCCGACACCGGCCAGATATGCTAGAGCCATGCCTACAGCAAACATCGAGACCAGAACGCCGACAGTGGCTAAGACACCGATGAGTTTCCAGGATTGTTTTAGTTCATCGAGATGGAGATTCCAGGCTGCTTCGAATAGCAGCGCAGGCAAACACAATAAAAGGATGATCTCGGGAGTCATGCGAGCATCTGGCAAAAATCCGCACAGGCCCATGATCAGGCCCACAAGTACGAGCATGATCGAATACGGCAATTTGATCCACTTGACGGTCATTGAGACTGCCGCTGTGATCATCAAGAGGATGGTGAATAGTTCTACGTTGTGAGTATTGTGCATCCGTCTATTATAGGCGAATGCTATTAGCTATTTGCTAGCTGCCCCAGGTACGCTCAAATGCACGAGCAAGGGGGTTTTTGAGCCAGAGCTGGATGGACCCGCGATCGGCACTATGATATCGGAGCGAGGATCGAGAGATTTGCCAGGGACCTGGATCATACCGGTGACCGAATCACCAGGTGCAAGTATGCGCGAGGCAAAGGTGGCCTTTGCGGTCTGTTCTCCAGCACTCCCTCTTACCATTGCTTTAATCGCGGCAGGCAAGTGAACGCTCTCTTTGCCATTATTGGCGAGCACCACCTTTAGTTGCACGTCGTTTTTTGCCGCCTTGACGCCAGTCAGCATGAGATTTAGATCTGTATTGTCCGGCTGTACGATTACGTTTGGCGTCGAGACATTGGGGACAGGGATGGGTGCCTTTAGTCTGGCTATCGGCGGAGCTACTTGCGGGATGGTTTCTGATGCGACCTGTATTGGTACTGGAGCCATATTGAGTCCGGCTGCCAGCGCTGGCTCGTTGATCCGCAGGCCGGCAAAGTCTATAGCAGAGGATGCCGCTGTAGGTGTTGCTACTGTCATCGGGCCCAAACTCTGTGCGACGGCACTCATCGGAGCGGCCGGTACGCTAATACCTGTGGTGCTGGTGACAGCATTGCCGATGGCCTGGGTGTTTGCCAGAGCCCGTGCAGCCGCGGCCAGAGCACTCTCGCTGGTGGCAGGCGCAGTCGAGACCGGCCGGTTGTCCGTGGTCGTCTGGGTCACTGTGATTTGCTGAGTGGTCTGGGTCATAGGCATCTTGCCGATGGCCGAGATCATGCTCTGAGCATCGGTCTCAGCGCCCCTGATTTGATTTTGTTGTTGCAGGGCGAAATTGCGGATATCTGTAAGGAAGCCGGAGATATTTGACACATGCTGATCGGTCGACATTGGACGATACATGTTTTCGGCTTGAAACGGCGAAGATAAGCCGAGAGGTCCTCCCATAGCCGTATTAACGGCGGCTGCGTTTTGTGCTTGAGGCGTCATGCCCAGGCCCAATGCTCCCGCGGTAGGGATACTAGCCGTAGGCGGCGCCTCCTGGCCACGCACCAGACCAGCAAAGGCCGCAGTCGCCTGCCCGGCAACAGCAGTCAAAGGCAGACCTGCCAGAGTGAGCTTTTCACCAAGCATGGTCTTGTAGTTTTGGTAGCGTGGTTCGCCTGGATAAAGCTCGACTGCGTCAGTCGCCTTTTGATAAGCGGAGTTGAGGCTGCCCTGCGACTCGAGAGTGCGAGCCATTTCAAATGATTTGTTGGCTTCTTGTCTGGCCAGTGCTAGTTTAAAAGATTGTCTGGCGGCCGGCAGATTGGGATGGTGCGGATCTAGTGCCACTACTTTTTTGTATTCGTTTTGGGCTGAGGCCAGATCGCCCTCCACTTGATAGGCCCGCGCCATGCCCAGGTGCGAGGCTGCATCGTTGGGACGCAGGCTGATTTGATTTTGCCAGAGTTGATTGAGAGTATCGGCTGCCTGAGTGTCATGGGGATTGAGCACTAGAGCCCGGGTCAGATCGGCATTGGCGCCTGCATGATCGTTGAGCTTGTATCGCGTAATGCCGAGTTGTCTGAGGGCTGTTTGCGAGTCGGGATCGATCTCGAGCGCCTTTTGAAAATACTCTTTTGCTTGCGTCTTGCGATTGGCTTTGAGAGCCGCATCTCCAGCTCCCATATATGATTTGAATTGCGGATTTAGTCTGGCAGCTTCGGCAAATTCGACTTCTGCTTCGATGTGCTTGCCTTGATCGGAGAGTTTTTCGCCAAGACCATGACGCTGCTCATGGTTTTTTGCATCGACTCCCATTTTGGTGAGACTTTCGGATAGGGTGGTTTGAGCAGCCTGAGCGGTAGTGCTTGTTTGGCCAGTCGGGGTCTTATCGGCATACGCGATAGCAGTACGAGCATGCTTTGCTGCTGCATCGTATTGCTTGGCAGTCTGATGCTGCTTAGCTCTCAGTAGAGAGACGCGCGAGAGCTCGCTCTTGATCTGGGGCTCGTTTGGATACTCCTGATGATATCGAGTCAAGAGCTCCTGCGCATCGGCTAGCCTACCGCGCTTGACGAGAGTCTGGGCCTCGCCCTTGATCTGCGCCAGATGCTGAGGACTGAGAAAATTGTTGGTGGCGGCTGGAGTTTGACTGGGCGCCTGGCTGGATGTCTGGCTGGTCTTGGTCAGGCTGTTGGGCACGAGCTTGGATGCTCCGGCATGAGCAGGCGGTGGAGGGGTAAGGCCGCTACGATAGTTGAGGGCTCCTGCTTGTGCAGCCATGTCTTGCTCTGGGATTTCTCTCGAGATATTGGTCGTAGTCTCGGCATATTGTTGACTTGAGCTCTTGTAGATGCCCATGCCTGGTGAGGTCGTACCCCCTGAAGGTGGCTGCGGTACATAAGTTGGCAGCATGAGTGAGTCGCGCGTAGACATGGACTGATAGTCTATGCGGCGGCTTGTATCGCTGGAAGGCACGATGTAGCGCTTGCGGTGCTTAAACTTGTCGGTGGCATTATTAGTTTGCGCAGTCTGAGCCCAGGCCGCAGTCATGCTGCCCTGGGCCATGGCCATAGAGCAGATGAGGCTGAGTGAAAGTGCTGTGGCTCTGGTGGCTCTATAAGTAAATGCTGCCATAAGTTGTTAGTCTGCTCTTCTTGGTTTTGGTACAGAAACTAATTTTAGTGATATCTACTTGACATTCAAGGTGAATATACGAATGCGAGGTCTCTGCATTTTATACTTTTTTGCAATTCCGATCTGCTCTTTGCCGCCTGTGCGGCCATCTCGGGCATTTTTCCCTGGTATATCCCTTTAATAAGTTTTATCTATATATCTCAATTATCTATAATTGGACTCAGGGCTTGCCTTAAACTACTCTTGATAAGCTCCCAGCCTCTGATCCCTTAGATTTTTGCGCCCCATCCTCACAGACAGCGAGACGCCATGACCGCAACCACCAACAAAGAACAAGACCAGATCCTGATGGAGCGCGCTAACCACTACATGCGCCAGGCCAGACTGGCGGCGGCGGTCTTTACACAGTATTCGCAAGAAGATGTCGATCGTATCGTCAAGGCAATGACTCAGGTTGCGATCGAAAACGCGCCCATGCTGGCGCAAATGGCACACGAAGAAACCCGTATGGGCGTGACTGAGGACAAGATCCTCAAAAATCTGGTGGCATCGGAGTTTTTGTATCACCAGATCAAAGACAAAAAATCAGTTGGAGTGATCCAGGAGTTTCCCGAGCTCAATCTAGTCGAAATGGCAGAGCCAATGGGTGTCATCTTTGCCATGTCCCCTGTCACCAATCCCACTTCGACCGTCATATTTAAGAGCATTTGCGCAGCCAAGACGCGCAATTCCATCATATTTTCGGCTCACTTGATGGCCGCCGACTCGAGCAATACTGCGGCCAAGATGCTCTACGAAGCAGCACTTGCAGCCGGTGCGCCCAAAGGCTTCATCAGCTGGGTCGACAAGTCGAGCCGTTTGCGCAGGCTCTCCGAGCTCATGATGACTCATCCTGAGGTCGATCTGATTTTTGCCACTGGCGGTACTCAGATGGTCAAGGCAGCTTATTCTTCTGGTAAACCTGCATTGGGAGTAGGTTCAGGCAATACCCCTGTATACGTGCATTCCAGCGCCAATGTGCCATCGGCTGCAATGGAGATCATTATTTCCAAGACTTTCGACAATGGCACTGAGTGTCCTTCCGAACAAACACTCATCATCGATCGCGCCATTTCGGACGAGATCATGGCCGAGTTTAAGCGCAACGGTTGTTATATCTGCACGCCGGACGAGGTCAAAATGGTGGCGGATGCGGTGATAGACTCACGCACCGGCGGCATGAACTACCGTCTTGTCGGACAACCTGCCGACCTCATCCTCAAAAATGCTGGCATAGACTCCGGCTCCGATCGACCTACAAAAGTGGTGCTCTGTCCTCTCGAAGGCGAATTGCGCCATCATCCCCTTGCTGTAGAAAAATTGATGCCCGTGCTCGGTTATGTCTTTGTCGACTCGGTCGACGAAGGCATCAATCGCTCGCTCGACATCAATTATGCTGGCGGCACAGGTCATACTGCAGGCATCTTTGCCGAAGACGAAAATGTAATCGAACGCTTTACCACGGCAATCAATGCCGGGCGTATCATCGTCAACTCGCCCTCATCCATCGGTGGTCTGGGTGGTGTCTACAATCACCTCAATACCACGCTCAGTTTTGGCTGTGGTACTGGTGGCGGCAATATCACTACCGACAATGTCGGCATCAAAAACCTGATCAATTTTAAACGCGTGCCGAGACGCAAAAACTTTCTCACTACTTTTTCGACCACTCGCAACATCTATATCAATCCTGGCTCGATCGATCAGCTCAAGACTCTCAAATGCTCTTCGGCCTTTGTTATCACATCGCCGACTGCATCGCGTCGCGGTCATTTAGCCATGGTGCAGGAGCGCCTCCCCGAAAATTGCCATGTCGAGGTCTTTAGCGATCTTGGACCGGAGCCGGAGTTTGAGACCATACAGAGGGCCATTGTAGCTTTGCGCAAGGCCAAGGCCGATACCATCATCGCGCTAGGTGGCGGATCGGTACTGGATGCCGCCAAACTGGTCCGACTGTTTTATGACTATCCCGACCTCGATCTCGATCAGATCGCCGTGAGCTTCCTTGATTTTAACCACCGTATGCAGGTCTTTCCCAAAGAAATGAAGACCCAGCTTGTGGCTATCCCCACTACTTCCGGTACGGGCAGCGAGGTGACACCGTATTCGGTGCTCAAGCAAGGCAAGCGCAAGATCTCCCTTGTGGACGAGTGCTTATTGCCTGACGTGGCCATCATCGACGCTAATCTCACTCGCAGTCTGCCTCAATCCATCACTGTAGATACAGCCTTTGACGCGCTCACGCACGGTCTGGAGGCGCTTGTCTCTACCTTTGCCTCCGACTACACCGATGGTCTAGCGCTCGAGTCCTTGCGCCTCATTTTTGAGGCCTTGCCTGAGATCCTAAAAAATCCGCAGAGCGTGCTTTATCGCCACAAGCTGCATAATGCCGCAACATTGGCAGGGATGGCGATCGGCAATGCTTCGGTCGGCATCAATCATGCTATGGCCCATGCTGTCGGCGCAAGATTTGACATACCGCACGGTCGCGCCAATGCTGCCTTTTTGCTTTCGACCATTGCTTACAACAGCCGGGTGCCCACAAAGTTTGTCTCTATCCCTTGCTATCCTCTCTGGATCGCCGACCGCAAGTATGCTCGGGCTGCACACTTTATTGGTCTCAACGAAAAGCAAGAGCGTCAGGATCTTTCCTACGAAAAAGACGAGGCTTATCGTATCCGTCTCATCACCAGCCTCGCTCAGGCTATCTATGATCTCGGCCGTCTAGCAGGGATACCCTTGTCGGTCGGCGAGCTGGGTATCGATCCAGAGGTCTATCTAGAGTCCTTGCCGGAGCTGACCGAGACTGCCATGCGCGATCTTTCGCTGCGTACTAATCCTGGCTATGCTCTGCCTACCGAAGTAGCGCAGCTCTTTTTTGAAGCCCTCCCAATTAGGCAAAGGCCCGAATAGTTTTTATAACGAGAGAAATCAAGATGCAAACAGATAACGCACAAAAAATCTTTATTGCCGGGCAATTGCAGCGTGCTCAAGACAATGTCGATCAGCTCATCGCCAGTGGTGCGCAATCGGTCGTCCTTGATTTTAGCGCCTGTACATTTATTTCTGTAGACGGTCTCGAATGGCTCGAAGAAATGCTCTTGCGCGCTGACTCTAGCAAGGCGCAGGTGCGTTTTGTGAGCATTCCGCCATCGATCTACAAGGTCTTTAAAGTAGCTCGTATCGACAGCATAATGCGTGCCTGCGGCGCACCCAACACCGACAAGCATAGCCAGTCTTGCTAGACGATAAGGCTCAGGCGAGCGTTGCAGCCCTCGAAACCAGAGGTCTGACAAAACAATTTGGTCGCGGCCCAAAGGCACGTGTATCGGTTGATCATCTCGATCTCACGATCCAGCAAGGCGAGGTCTATGCCCTGCTGGGTGACAATGGTGCAGGCAAGACGACGACGATTGGCATGCTGACTACTCTTTTGCCTCCTACTGCGGGTTATTTTAAGATCTGCGGATTTGATGGACGCAAGCAGTCAGAAAAGACCAAGGGTCTGTTTGGCGTCGTTTCGCAGGACGTGGCTGTCTATCAAGAATTGACGGTTTGGGAAAATCTCAAGTTTTTGGCCGACCTATACGGAATCGAAGAGAAAAAGGCTCAAACCAGGATAGAAAAGCTGCTTGCTCGGTTTGATCTGGCCGATCGGATCAATGAACCAGCAGAGAGATTGTCTGGTGGCATGCAGAGACGACTTGCCATCGCGTGTGCCATGGTCAATTCGCCTCGTGTTTTGTTTATGGACGAGCCCACAGTCGGACTGGATCCAGGTGCACGTCGCCAGATCTGGGCCACCATCAAAGAGCTCAAGACGCTAGGTGTAACGATCCTGTTGACCACGCACTATCTCGAAGAGGCAGAGCTTTTGGCCGACCGCATTGGTATCATCAAAGGGGGCAAGCTCCTGATCGAAGGCACGGTAGCTCAATTGACGCAAAAAATTAGGGGCATGCGCGGTATCTCGGTCAAGTTTGATCCTAGATTTTTTGTCGAGCCGGAGCAAAGGACCAAACTCGATGAAGCCCTGCAAAGGCTCAGACAAGCATTTCCCGATGCTTTGGCTGCTCCAGAGGCCGTGAGGATAGACGAGTTACGCAATACAGTCTATTTTTTGAGTGTGCATGAAGCACTGGCCGGTGAGGCCGAAAAATTTTTCAAGGCAATATATCAATGGCTCGAGGACGAAAAACTAGATTTTGTGCGGGTCGCCTTTGGCGAACCCAATCTAGAAGACGTGTTTATGGCGGTGATCAAATAGTTGTTTAAATCCGTCATCGCAATCATCCGCAAAGATCTCTTGCAGTGGACGCGTCGTCCGCTTTACTTTTTTGCGAGCGTGCTCATGGCCGTGCTCATCTTGGTTTGTGTAGGCAATACCATATCTGGTGCCACGCACATGCCTTTTGGTTTGTACGATCCAGCCGAGATGAGTGGCTTGTCCAAGCATCTGAGCGACACCAATCGCTTTGAGGTCAAGATCTATCAAGATCTGGAGAAGGCCAAGGCCGACCTTGCGCACAAAAAGATAGTAGCCCTGGCCAATGTCTCGCAGGATCCGCTCGAGGATTCGGTCCAGATCTTGACCTGTGGCAACAATCCTCTCATCGACGACCAGATCTCGACAGGACTATTGTCAGTTTTGACGCAAAAGGCCCTAGAGCTCGATCTGCCACTGCACTCGGCGGCACTGTACCAGGTCAATTTTGGTTTAAAAGACTATATCTGTGCGGGCCTGGTCTCATACCTCTGTTATGTGCTCGCCTCGATGAACCTTGGATTTAGTTGGATCTACGAATGGATGGAAAAGACATACAGACAGATCGTGCTTTCGCCAGGCGGCATCGATAGTGCCTTTGTGGCCAAGACTTTGACTGTGACATTTGAAGCCAGTACCGTGCTCTTTTTGGCTCTTGGGCTAACTGCGCCTTTTGCAGGGTTCAATTTAGGCAGCAATTTTCCTGGTCTAGTTGGAGCAGTCGTTTTATCTGTCTTTACTTTTTCTTGTGTGGGTTTGTGCTTTGCCTGCCTGCTTAAAACAATTCGCATCTATACCATGACCGTCTCCATACTCGGTGTGGCTTTGATGTTTCTTTCGGGCATCATCACCCCAGTCGAAGCAATGCCTCAATGGGAGCAGATCTTTGCCCGCGTCACGCCCTTGTATTATTCGGCTGAGTTGACCAAGGCAGCAATGCTGGGTATACCAGCCGACTATGCTCGCGATATAGGAGTGCTCTTCGCCTGGTCTTTCGCCAGCTTATTGTTATCGCGATTTTTACTTGCTTGCCGCAAGGCTTCGTTGTAGTCTTGTCAGATTGTTAGACGAGTTTGTAGTGTCTTTTAAATCTTTTTGCCTATCGCTATTTTTATTGTCTCTGTCAGGGATTTGTCCTCAGGTCTTGATCGGGACAGGGACGATGGTCATGGCCGCCTCCAGCAATCCAGTCAAGACAGATGTCTCTTGGCCCACTGTGAGCCGCACCGTCAAGGCTCTCGAGCAGGGCAGTACCATCGAGGCCGACGCTGGGATCGATTATCGTGAGATGTCCAGGCGATGTTTTTCGGCACTCGAGTGGCAGGCTCTGAGCGAGTCTCAAAAAAACGAGTTTTGTCAGAGTCTCGAGTCGCTTGTGCAAAAGAGATACTATCCACGTTGGCGCAAGTTTTTTGGCAAGGGTAGTCTGACTCCAATCCAGGAGAAGATCCAGGAGAAAGACGCAATAGTGGAGACATCTTTTACTCTTGGCAAAAAGACTCAGACTCTGATCTGGAAACTGGCCGGGGCGCCTGGTAAGCGCAAGATTATAAGCCTTGCCGTCGGAGACGCTGATCGAGATCTTTTAGAGCGACTGCAAAATCGTGTGGGCGCACAAAAAAAGAGAGGAGATTTTGGCTCTCTTATCACCTGGCTCAAGAAAAAATCAGACGCAGAGATCTAGCTCGTGATCCTGTCCGATTTGATTGCAGGACGACTGGTTGCGCGCTACAAGCGATTTTTAGCTGATGTGGTGCTAGAAAATGATGGCGAAGCTGAGAGTCAGTCCCCGATCACCTGTCATATTGCTAATCCTGGTTCTATGCTGGGGCTTGCCAATGAAGGCGCTAGAGTCTACGTGCAAAAGGCAGCCAATCCTAAGAGCAAGCTGCCATATAGCGTAAAGCTCATCGATCTCCAAAATGAGACTGGCAAAGACAACCTGGTCATCGTTGATACGCATCTAGCCAATAGGCTGTTTGCTAATTTTTTTAGTCTAGGTGCCTTGCATGGGCTTGCACAGTACACTCAGTACAAGACCGAGCAAGTCTTTGAAGACAGTCGATTTGATTTTTGTCTGAGTAGTACCGATGGCAATACCACTCTGGGGAGTCTTCCCGTCTGGCTCGAAGTAAAATCGACAACTCTGTCTTCTGATTATCCTGGTAGCATCGCTACTCCTCAAGCCGGGCTCTATGCCATGTTTCCTGATGCAAAAACAGAAAGGGGTCGCAAGCATCTGCAAGGTTTGATCAGAGCGGTCAGCCTTGGGCACAGGGCAATTCAATTTTTTATGATCATGCGTTCCGATTGTTCGGCATTTTCTCCCTGTCATCATATCGATCCGGCTTATGCTGCGGCCCTCGTTGAGGCACGCGACAGAGGAGTGGAGATCCTGGCACAAGATATAAAATTTGCCTGGCTGGATAGCGCTTCAACTGGCTCTCTGAGCCTCTCTATAAGTCCAGGCAAGGCCCTGCCCTGCTTGCTGGAGCGGGCAGATTAAATGAAGGAAAGGCTATAATTTGCCCGGGAAACGTTGTCAGTTGGTGTATAAAAACTAGATATCATCTAACTCATTTTGGGGATCAGGGTCATGAGTAAGGCAGGTCTAGAAGACGTCGTAGCCGCAACATCATCGATTTGTGATGTCGACGGTACTCAAGGAAGGCTCATCTATCGTGGTTACGATATCCACGAGCTGGCCGAAAACTCGACATTCGAAGAAGTCGTTTACCTCTTGTGGAACGGCAGACTGCCTACCAAAACCGAGCTCGAGACTCTCAAGGGTGCTCTGGCATCCAGTCGACCTATCTCCGAAGAAGTGGTAAAGGCTATGAAAGCCATGCCTAAGGATGCGCTGCCTATGGAAGTCGTGCGCACCGCTACTTCTCTGCTCTCGATGTATGACAAAGAGGCCGAAGATGCTCAACCTGCTGCAAACAATCGCAAGGCCATCCGCCTGACTGCTCAATTGCCTACCATCGTCGCTTATTGGGATTTGATCCGCAATGGCAAAGATGTAGTGGCTCCAATGAAGGACGGTTCGCTTGCCGAAAACTTTCTCTATATGCTTTCGGGCGGCAAAAAGCCTGATGAAGTCTCGGTCCGTTCGCTCGATATTGCCTTGATCCTGCATGCTGATCACGAACTCAATGCCTCGACCTTTGCTGCTCGTGTTGCTGCTGCGACACTCACTGATATCTACTCGGCTGCCGTAGCTGGTATCTGTGCTCTCAAAGGGCCCTTGCATGGAGGCGCCAACCAAGAAGTCATCAAGATGCTCATCGAGATCGATTCGCTCGACAAGGTCGATGCCTTTGTCAGCAATATCTTTGCCGAGCACAAAAAAATCTCTGGCTTTGGACACCGTGTATATCGCACCGAAGACCCGCGTGCCAGCCATCTGCGCAAGATGTCCGAGGAGCTGGGCAAGCGTCTCGGTCAAAACAAATGGTTTGATATGTCTCGTCGTATCGAAGAGAGGGTCAAGACCGAAAAAGGACTAAACGCCAACGTAGATTTTTACTCGGCTTCTGTCTATTACATGCTCGGTATAAAAGAAGACCTCTACACTCCGATCTTTGCCATCAGTCGCATGTCTGGCTGGACTGCTCACGTGCTCGAGCAATATGCCAACAATCGTCTGATCAGACCGCGTGCCGAATATACTGGCGAGCGCGACCTCAAATATGTCGCGATCGACAAGCGCTGAGATTGTCTGGCTAGAGATCGAGCTAGATCAAAATCACTCTGATCTGGCTTGGTAAGTCAGAAACAAGGTCTCTAGATATTTTTCGCCATCGCTCTGAGAGCTGTAAGCGTTTTTGAAATGACCGGCAAGCTGAGCTGCGAGTTGGGGACGCTTGTGCTTGTTGAGGTATTGGCGGCGACGCAAAAAATCGGCCAGGAGGTCATACTCAGCCGGGAGCATGCGACCCACATCGAGTGTGTCATCGACTTGACCGCCGGCAGTGATTTTGATCGATTTGACGCCGATGTCTGCCTTGCGTTCGCGGACCACCAGGGTACCTGCGGCATAGTCGCCGATACGTTTTTCGTTGCGGTTGAGGATAGCTACGAGCAGACCGATCAGCATCGTGGCGTCGATGCCCCGCAGGATATTGCGTATCAAAGAGGCAATCCAGCCGACAGGCAGACCGTTGGCCTCAATGGTACGTATGCCTGCTACTTTTTTGCCGGGTGTCTGACCGTGTCCGAGGGCCTCGCAAATGACAAAATATCCCAATTGAACCAGGGTGGCAGCAAGTATGGTGCAGAGGGCCAATATGCCAATGACAACGCTGGCGGCAGACTTGTCAGGCGACAGCTTGTAAGCGGCGAAGCCGGCGATCACAGCCATGATCACCAGGACGATGATGATTGCCATGATCAGGAGATTGTCGATGATCTGGGCGATCAGACGATTGCCGATACCGGCGATCTCCAGGTGTAGGTCGACGTTTTCGGGGGTAGAGATACTATAATCCGGCTCTTGCATGCCCCAACTATATCAAAATCTATTTGGATCACCCAAAATAACTGATGAATGTCGAAAAGTGGCTCAAAGCTCATAAACCCAATTGGCAGCAATTGGATGATCTGCTCAAGACTGTCGACAAGGGCGGCCTTGCCGCTCTCGATAAGCAGGCTCTGATGGATATCGGCCGGCTCTATCGGATGACCTCGGCAGATCTATCGAGAGCAAGAGCGATGGGGCTCAGCAGCGAGGTGCAGACCTATCTCAATCTGCTCGTGGTGCGAGCACACAATCAGGTTTATCATAACCGCCAAAATCGTTTCAAAGATATGTGGCGTTTTTTGTGGTTTGGTTTTCCCCGGCTCGTCCAGCAAAACATACTCTATGTGCTCGTGGCATTTTTGTTGATGGTGGTGCCAGCCGCGCTCAGCTATAGAGAGATGCGCATGGACAGGGACTTTGGCTATATGGAGTTATTGCCTGGGCAGCCACTGGTGCCTGATGAGATCTGGAGGATAGTGGAGCAAAAAAAATTGTGGACCGATTCGGGAGCGGATCAAGCTGGCCCAATGGCAGGCCTTATTGCTGCAAACAATATCAAAGTGTCCTTTAGCGCCTTTTGCCTGGGTTTTACTGCCGGTCTGGGCACTATCCTGGTCCTGATCTTCAATGGTATGCATCTTGGCACCATTTTTGGTGCTTGCTCCTATTATGGCATGCATGGCAAGTTGTTGACCTTTGTCGCAGGTCATGGCGTCATCGAGTTGACAGCTATATTTATCGCTGGTGGTGCTGGTTTGATGATTGGCAAGGCCATGCTCTTTCCCGGACAAAAGACCAGGTCCTACGCGCTCAGGGATGCAGCATATAAGGGGATGTTGCTTGCCTGTGGCTGTGCCGTCATGTTATTGATCGCAGCCTCGATCGAAGGATTTGTCTCCCCGCGTACTGATATCAATGCCGATGTCAAATATACTGTGAGTGCTGCTACTGCTATTCTGTTATTGCTGTATTTGTTTATGCCGCGAAATCCCAGCAGAATATCCGAGAAAGCATCATGATGGACGAAATCGATTTTTGGTATCTCATCTCTCAAGCCGAGAGTCAGGCAGAGGCCGAGTCTGGATCTGCCTCGGTCGCAGATCAAGTGAGTGCAATCAGGACGGCTTTGTCCAAAATGGAGGCCGACGACCTCACGGGCTTTCAAGAAATGGTCGATGGCCTCATGAATGGTGCCTTTGGATATGACTTATGGGGTGCAGCCTATATCATCACGGGGGGCCTGTCGCCGGATGATTTTGAGGCCTTTCGAGCTCGTCTGATCCTTGCTGGTCGCCAGATATTCGAGCGTGCAGTGGATGATCCGGATAGCCTGGCGGAGCTCGATATAGATTTGACAGGCGAAATAGAGGAAGCTCGCGATCTCCTCTTTATTGCCCTCGAAACCTACGAAGAAGTCTCCGGGGATGGTGCCATCTACGAACGTCCAGGACATAGCGAAATGATCGCACCATATGGCGACAATTTTGACGAGACGGACACAGAACACTTTAAGCAACGGTATCCGCAGCTCTGGGAAAAATATTGCCGCGAAGATTAAAATGACCGTTGAGCACTAGACTTAATACCAGTCTCAAGTACAATAAATCCGTTATAGTAAACCTTACCGGACATACGTGCGCACCATTGGTGATGCTGAGACGAGGCGCTCTGGATTGACGCAGCAAACCCAACAGTCTGAAAATACCTTTGTGGTCGGCAATGCACGTCGTGCTGCTGCCATGAGCGACAAAAGCAGTCGGATAGACAAAAAGACTGCCAGCTCCCCAGCTCCTGCTAGTACTATTACTAGCCGCGTCAAGATCAGCTTGATCGGCAACAAAAAAAATGCCAGAGGCGCCAGGCGCAAGAGCAAGCGATACAGGCCCTTGCCTCCAGGACAGAGGCTGCTGCGTGCCATTGCCGCCACCATACTTTTTATGGGTGGGCAGGCCCTCGTGCAACCTCTTTCCGATCCCTGCCAGGGCATCACTCACGGTGCGCCTATGGAGGTGCCTCTTGCCGCTCCTTTCGATCTCAATACCAATCTTTCGCCTCTGGACAAACAGCTCAAGGCCCTTTGCCAGGTCAACAAACTGACCCCAGGTGTTTTTGCCGTGGACCCGGATACTGGTGCCTATGTCGAGTACAACGGACGCAGGCAGTTTGCTGCAGCCAGTATGATCAAGGTACCAGTCCTGGTGGCGTTGTTTAATGCTCTGGATAAGGGTGAGATCGATCCTGAGATGATCATGGAGATCAAGTCTCATCATGTAGCGGGGGGCAGCGGTCATTTGCAATGGCGTCCGGTAGGCACCAAGTTGGCCTTGATGGACGTGGCTACTTTGATGATCATCATCTCCGACAATACTGCTACCAATATGCTCATCGACTTATTGGGCGGCAAAAAGGCAGTCAACCGGACCTGGGCTAATTGGGGCCTCAAAAATACAATGGTCAATTCGCCGCTAGCTGATTTGACGGGTACCAACAAGACCAGTCCATATGATCTCGTTTATTTGCTGGCAAGAGTGCAAAAAGGCGAGTTGATGAGCGAAAAATGGCATAAAAAGATGCTGGAGATCATGTATCGCACCAAGACCAAGACCCTGATCAATCCTGGCTTGCCTCCCGGTGCCAAACTAGCGCACAAGACCGGGGACATCGGCTCCATGGTCGGCGATACTGGCATAGTCACAACGCCAGATGGTCATCGATATATCATTGCTATGCAGGTGGAGAGGCCACATAACGACAGGCGGGCTAATGAGCTTTGTCGTAAGATCAGCGCCTTGCTCTATCAAGGTATTCATCAATCGCAAATACAATACGCTGCGTCCCAAGCCAAAGCCGCTCAAGAGCAAAAGACGGATAGCTTGTGAGTCGAGTCTAGTGTAGATGTATAGCAAAAATCCCGGGTTTGTTGTAGTAAGCCCGGGATTTTGGTTTTTGATTTGTAGTTTTTTTGGCTTGTCGCTTAGTCTAGACGCCCTTGCAGGAGCGGGCTGTTGAGCTGTTGGCTCATGGGCTGCTGGCTCATAGCAGGCATGCCGGTCTGACTGGCGGACATATTGATACCACCAACGCCATGGCGCTTGACCTGGCCCAGTATGCGTTGACCATTTTTGACGATTTGCTGGGATTCGGTCACTCTTTGAGCGAGGCCGACCAGATCGGCGTCGATACGATTGAGGACCTGATCGGCATAATGATCGGCACCTTCTCTGATTTTTGCAGCATCTTCGTCGGCTTCGAGGCGGATGCGTTCAGCTTCGGCGAGGGCTTCGCGACGCATTTGCTCTACTTCTTGGACTACTTGCTTGCGGATGCGCTCTACTTCGGCTTGGACAGCCTTGAGTAGCTCTGACTCATGCAGCATGGTCTCGGCCTGGCGGCGAGCTGTAGTGATGATCTGCTCTGAGCGGCGCTGGGCCTCGGCAATGATCTCGTCACGCTGCTGCAGGACGTCGGCAGCTTCGCGGAGTTCTTCGGGGAGGCGAGCTCTGGCCTTGTCGAGCACGTCGAGAAAATCGTCGGCATTGATAAATTTGAACTTGTAGACACCGGCGGCATCATCGATAAGATGCTCGAGCAAGTCGAGATGCTTGTAGATGGTGGTTTGCTTGAAAGTACTGGCTGCCTGTACTGTCGGTGCAGTGATCATGGTCATTTTAGTTGATGCCTCTGCTGAAATGTTCTTGCAAATAGTCGTTCACTTGTTTGGGAACGAACTGAGATACGTCTCCGCCCAATCGGGCAATTTCTTTCACAGTGGAGGAGCTGATAAAAGAATACTCGGCTTTCGTCATAAGAAAAATAGTTTCTAGTTCAGGAAAGAGTTGTTTGTTGGCTTGGGCCATTCCTAGTTCGGCTTCGAAGTCTGAAATAGCTCTCAATCCTCTTATCAACATAGGCGTATTTTGCCTTTTGGCATAGTCCACCGTCAGTCCTTGAAACTCTCCTACTGTCACTCCTTTAAGATCTTTAACCACCTGGGCAATGAGATCTTTTCTCGCATCCACGGGCAATAACGGTGATTTACCGGGATTGCCGACCACTGCCATTATCACTTCATCGAAGAGCTTGGAGGCTCTCTGAACGATATCGTAGTGGCCGAGGGTCATTGGATCGAAGGAGCCTGGATATATGGCTCTGACCAATCCTTTGATTTCTCCTTTCGCATGTGGGGTTTTGTGTCTAAACGCCAGTCTTCAGAGACCTTGTCAACGGAAAGATGATAACACGAGCCAGCTTGAAAACCCACTGTGTAAATGGATAAACGTCTAATGTGCGGCGTAATCCTCCCATAGAGTCATTTTGAGAGGCGGTGAGATATGTAACGGATATGCAAATGGCGCGTCGAGCAATCTTTATGGGTATGGTCAGGCATTTATGTTGCTGAGGTCGGCATTGCCCAGGCCAGGCTCGTTTGCGACGATGGCTGGCAGATTGACCGAAAATGTCGAACCCTCTCCGAGCGCTGATTCGACTGACATGCGACCGTGATGCTTTTCGACGATTTTTTTGACGATTGTTAAGCCCAGGCCCGTACCTTTGATCGTGTGAACTTTTTTCTCAACCCGGTAGAAGCGATCGAATATATTGGCCAGAGCATCTTCGGGAATGCCGATGCCTGTATCCCGGACGTGGATTTTTACTTGCTCATTATCCTTATCGTATTGGACCTCGACTGTGATCTTGCCGCCCTCGGGGGTGTACTTGATGCCATTAGTGAGCAGATTGATGATCACCCGCTCCATGGACTCTTGATTGATCAGTGTCTGAGGCACATCGGGGCAGGGCTTGAGCTCAAGGGTGATGCCGCGATCCTGGGCCATGATGTTTAGCGAGCGGATGGCGGCTTCGCAGGCGCGATGCACATCCATGGGCACCATCTCAAACTCTCGATCGGCTTCTTCGATGCGTGATAGCTCGAGGACGTCGTTGACCAGGTGCATCAAGCGATCTGCCTCGCCATCGATGATCTGCAAAAACTCTCGGTGAATGTCCGGATCGAGCTTTTCGCCGTGATTGCAGAGCGTGTCCACATAACTCTTGATCGAGGTGATCGGAGTGCGCAACTCATGCGAGACGTTGCTCATAAATTCGTTTTTGAGCTTCTCCAGTTCGGCTTGCTTGGTCACGTCCTGCATGATCATGACCGAGCCGAGAAACTCTTTATTGAGGATGATCGGCGCGATGTGGATGCGGACGGTGTATTCGCCTAGTTGCATCTGCTGCATGACTGGCTCGAGGGTGTTGGGTGCAATCGCCTCATCGGTAAAGGCCTGCACGACCAGGCAGATCTGCGGGTTGTCCGGGCCTTCTGTGCAGACAACCAGTGGCTTGCCGACCAGGTCCTTGGCCTCTTTATCAAAGATCTCCGATGCTGCCCGGTTGACGATCTGTACCTTGTTGTCACGGTCACAGACGACGACGCCATCGGCGATGGACATCAGGACGAGCTCGAGCTTGTTGCGCTCGGAAATAAATTTGTTGCGCTCGGCCATGAGGTTGTCCACATTGTGCTTGTCGTAGAGCTGCAGGCGATTGGACATATAGTTGAAGGCATTGACGAGCTGGTCGATCTCCTTGCCTGCGCGGTGCACCTTGATCTGATGGCCAAAGTGGCCGGCAGCGATCTGAGTCGCGCCTTGAGATAGGGTGCGCAGAGGGGCATTGATGAGGGTGTAGTTGGCCCATACGCCCAGCGCTCCCAATACTCCTACCAGGACAAAGATAGTGATGAGAAAATTGGTCGACTCGGTCTGGGTGCCGAGGATCGTAAAGACGTTGTTGTCCAGGCCAACCCAGCACAGACCCAGGTCGCGATTGTTTTTGCGCATGGGCACGACGATGTGGGTCAGCGAGCGATAACCCTTGGGGCTGGAGATGATGCCGGGAACGGTGTAGCTCTCGGGATTGTCTTTGTAGAGCTTGTAATAGGGATAAACTCCCTCGAGCTCCTTGGGCGAATTGGGGTCGAGTAGGATATTGCCCGCCATGTCCTCGTAGATAACATAGGCGATGGCCTTGATATTGCCGCGCTGTGTGAGTATGTAGTAGCGCAGGCTCTCGAGGTTGCCAGAATTGGTCAGGGCTTCGGCTCCGCCTCTTGCCAGAGCATAGGCAAAACCCAGGCCAAACTGCTTGACCGAACTATTGATCGAGTCTTGAGCTCTCTGTACCCAGACCCAGGCCGTCAGTGTGACCAGGGCTGCAATACAGGCCAGACCTAAAAACAACAATTGCTTTTGTGCCGGCACCCTTGCCCACAATATCTGCATCTTGGTGATGGATTTGGTCGCTTTATTCAATTAGATTGCCTGTCCTTTGGAGCTTTGCTCAGACATATATATTAGACCAGACTTTAAGGCTCATTTTCGAGTTTAACCGGTAGATGTCAAGGGAAAGAGATATTGGGGTCTGGTGTAGGGTCGTCAATCCAATGGAGTGATGGCCTTGTCTAGAAAGAAATCAAATCAAAGCGCCAAGCAGCAAGATGCCGTGATCCAGATCACGGGCAACGGTTTGCCGCCAGCCAGCGAGCTGGTGGAGACTCATATGGCTCTAGTGCGTCAGATCGCGCGCAAGTACAGCCAGTATCAGCCGGATGGCTTTGAGGATCTGGTGCAAGTTGGCTCGATCGGTTTGCTCAAGGCGATCAAATATTATGATCCTCATCGTTTGCGCACCGCTAGTTTCAGGACGCTCGCTACTTGTTATATCCGGGGCGAGATCAGGCATTATCTGCGCGATCATTGCTCTCTCGTGCAGGTGCCGCGTCGTCTGACCGAGATGAACAGCCAGTTGTCCCAGCTCGAGGAGAGGCTGACCAAGGTCCTCGATCGTTCTCCTACAGTGCACGAGCTCTCCGAGCATTCTGGTTTTTCTGTGCAGGATGTTCTGGAGGCCCAGCAGTCATGGGAAGCGCGCAACCATTACGAAAGCCTTGATTACGGCGAAGAAGACGAGCGCGAAGACAGACGTTCTCTGTCAGAGGTAGTGCCGGACAAGCGGTATCAAGATAGCTTTGTCGCATCCGAAGAACGCGAATTGGTCATTCAGGCGCTCAAATCTTTGGGGGACCGCACGAGACAGATCATCGAGTTTGTCTTCTTTTATGATCTTTCGCAAAAAGAGACAGCTTATGTGCTGGGCCTTTCAGAGATGGGCGTATCCAGGGCAGTGCACAGCGCTCTAAAGAAATTGAAGGAGATGGTCAATTCGCCGCAGATGGATGCAGCCATGCAGATTCTCGAAGCAAAACAGGAGCGTGAGCAGGAGCTTGGAAGGGACAGTGAAAAGAAGGGTGAAAGTGAGGCTGAAGCAATAAAAAAGCCTCGTCAGATAAGCAATGACAGCCAGGACAAAAAAATCGCCTAGATTAAATCTTTGCATCTGGTGCCAAGTATGTTGACAATTAGTTAGAGCCTGCTAAGATTTCACACTTGTGTCGCACAGCGTGTACTTTAGAGGGTTTTCCTCATGTCTTACCTACCAGAAGAAATCGCTATATCGATCGAGGAGCTCGACGATAGACTCAAGGCTATATTGCGGATCAAGATCCGAGAGTTTGTGCATCTCAATCCTATTCTCAATCTCATTCCTTCTTTCGATCTGAGCGAGTACCAGGCTGGTATCAATAGTCATAATCAGACCCAAAATAATTTGACCAGCCCAATCAGCCAGTCGCGGTCAGACTTTAAGGCAGAGATCATGGGGCGTTTGCTCGAGACCAATCATCGCGAAAAGCAACCAGCACACGATCGCGCCCCGCGCAATTTTTTTGCCGGACACGATCAAGAGTGTCCTTTCGTGGGTCGTGTCGTGGTTGCCCGTAGGCCTGCCAGACGGATATTTGTCTAGCCTATCGACTTATTTATCTTCGCAATTCATAGTGCTGCAGTCAAAAAAGGCTTCGGTAAAAAAGATCTTGCCGTCTTTGACGATATTTAGCTCTGCCATGCGGAGATTTTTTGACTCGTCTTTTGCATTGACGAAGGTCCAGATTCGCACTACTTTGTCGCTCTCCGCTATGTATTGTACGTCTCTGGATTGAAACTCAAAATCGCAGCTCTCGATGCAGGCTTTTGCTCCTTCGAAGCCAACTATCTCCATGCCACCTGGCATGACGCCTTTATATTGAGGGTGTAAGACCTCTTTGAGGACATCTGCATTTTTTGCTTCCCAGCCTGATTCATAGCTGTATCTGACTAGATCCAGCGCACTTTTTGCATTTCCCATCAGATTGCCCTCCAAAATTTCTTTGAGATTTTTCATCGCAAAATCCCAGCCCTGAGCGTGTCCACTAGCCCCTCTTGCTTCTTTAAAGTCGACCTGGGTCAGGCTCAGACGTGTGCCACCATCGACTGGTTCAAAACAGACTGTCACCACCGTATCTGGTGCTGGCGACTCGGGTGCATCGCTTGTCCAGGTATAGACGATCTTGTGCTCAGGTTGGATCTCGGTATAAGTGCCGGTCACCGTAACGCGATTGCCGTCCTCTAGATGCATATGCACCTCAAAGTCTCCGCCTACTCTAAAATCCTGCCAGACTTCGACGCCATTGCATTGCTCGCAGCCAAACCACTTGCGCATGGGTTCGGCCTGCGTCCATGCTTTATATACCAGAGGCACCGGTGCCTGAATCGTTTTGGTGATTTCCAGCATCAGAGGGTGTCGCTGAGTTATCGTCATTTTTCTTCCTCTAGTTTGTTTGCATCTAGTAGAGACCTGACATAATCATCAAAGCTATCCAGATTGTTTTGCCAAAATCTTGCATACACGGACAGCCAGTCGTTGGCCTCGGACATTGGGTTGGCGCAGAGAGTAAGATAATGCACGCGGCCTTCCTTTTTGCGGATGACCAGATTGGCGGACTCGAGCAATTTGAGGTGTTTTGATATCGCCGGTAGTGACATGTCGAATGGCTTGGCGAGCTCGAGTACTGTACATTGCCCTTTTTGTGCCAGATTGCCGATAATGGCTCTCCTGGTCGGATCTGAGAGCGCAAAAAAAGTACGGTCGAGCTGTTGCGAGTAATGCTTGACCATTATTTTTCTGCCAATGTCTTCAACTTTTTCAAGCCATCCTCAAAGAGTTGTCCGCAGCAAGTATCTACGCTTATAAATACCTGCATGATCTTGGCTGGAAAGGGATTGGGCCCGGACATGCCCCACACCACATGCGTCTGACCTGGGTTTGCGCCGGGGCTCAAGGTAAAGGTCGCGACGTTGTTTGCCTCAAAAGGGGTGATGAAATGCAGATTGATCGCTACTGCCTTGTCTGGCTCCACGCGAGCTATCTCCATAGAGCCCTTGCCGATTTGACTGTCGCCAGACCAGGCGTATCTTGCTCCTACGCCAGCTTTGGGGCCAGTAAAGGTCCTCTGCATATCCGGGTCGATAGTCTCGAAAGGCGACCATTGGCAAAATCTGTCCAGGTCGTTGAGAAAGGGAAATATTTTGCTTGTTGGAGCATCGATGTCGATGGCACGCTCGACCATGAATGTATCGGGCTTGGACATCGCCAGAACGACGATCACAATCAGGATAGTCGTGGAGATCGCTGCTCCGCCGATCAAGAAGAGATGCTTTTTGCTCATAAGAACCATTCTTTCGAAGAAATTAAACCATATCGTTAAATATAGTTTCGCGGGTCTTATTTGTCAATTCGAGGTTTTTCGATCTATTGCTTAGTCTGTGCTTAAAATCATCCACATAAGTAAAGACGACTGGCACTACTATGAGAGTCAAAAATGTCGAAGTGATCAGACCGCCTACTACAGCCACGGCCATGGGAGATCTGACTTCGGATCCTGCGCCCAGGCCCATGGCGATAGGCATCATGCCGGCGATCATCGCGACCGTAGTCATAAGGATTGGTCGCATGCGGGCTTCTGCAGCCTGTAGAATGGCCGTGTCGCGAGGCGTGCCCTTTTGCATCTCGAGCAAGCAGTATTCGACGAGGAGGATGGCGTTTTTGGTCACCAGACCCATGAGCATGACGATACCGATCAGTGCATAAAGGCCGACTGATTGTCTTGCCACCATCAGACCTAGCGCGGCCCCGCCTATGGACATAGGTAAGGACATCATGATGGTGAGAGGTTGCATAAAATCATCGAACAGCAAGACCAGTACTGCAAAGATCAACACAACAGCCGCTGCGATTGCCATGCCAAAGCCTGAGAAGACATCTTTTTGTATTTCTACATCACCGGAGATTTTTTCTGATACCGATGCAGGCATATTGGTAAAGGCCGGCAGTGCGTGCACTTTTTTGAGCGCCTGGCCTAGCGTGACTTGACGTGACAGTCCTGCAGTTATGGTCACTTGCTTCTCACGGTCATAGCGATCGATTTGAGCAGGGCCTGAGGCAAATCTCACCGAGGCTACGTCCTTGAGGGGCACCATCTCACCTCTCCAGCTCGAGATTTTGAGATTGCCGATATTGTCTAGATTTTGTCTGTATGCGGGGTCTATTTGCACTCTTATATTGATCTGCCTGTCTGGTAAGTCAAATTTTGCCAGGTTGAAGTCGACATCACCCGTGGTGGCCATGGTGGCTGTCCTGGCGATCTGCTGTACGGAAAGGCCGTGGTCGGCAGCTCTAGCTGAGTCAGGCAGGACCTGGATCTCCGGACGTTTGAGTGCTGAGCTTGATGTAACGTCAAAAATTCCTTCTACGGATCGCATTTGCATGGCAAGATTGTCTGCTGTCTTACGCAGGGCATCGCTATCTGTGCTCACGAGCATGATTTGTACCTTTCCACCCAGACCCATGGTCGCTCCAAAACTAGCTCTGGCACCAGGCACCATTGCTATCTCGGATCGGACCAGGTCTTCAAACTGTTGTTGCGTGAGTTTACGTTCTGCGCGTTCTTTGAGTATCACATAGAGACTGGCTTTGTTGACAGTGCCTGCACTGCCCGAGGATCCCATGCCCGACGAGCTGGGTGTGCCCAGAGAAGTAAAAACGTGGGAGACTTCAGGATGGCTGCGCAATATTTTTGTGTAGGCGAGAGCAGCGTCGCTGGTTGCTGCTAGATTAGCTCCAGGAGGCAATTCGACTGACAAGAGTGTCTCGCCGCGATCGGCCGAGTTGACCAGTGAAGTAGGCAGCGCGGCAAGCATACCGACACTGATTGCAAAGATCACCCCGGCTGCTATGAGGGTCTTGCTGCGATTGGCGAGAGCCCAGATCAACAATCTGTCAAAAAATTTCTGGATGCGTCCTGGCTCATCTTCTTTATGCGCGCCTTTTAGCCAGAATGCTGCCATCATCGGTGTGATCAGGCGGGCGACCAGTAGCGAAAAGAACACAGCTACAGCGACAGTGACTCCAAATTGCTTAAAAAACTGACCAGGGATGCCACCCATGAAGGCCACAGGCAAAAAGACTACGATGATTGTGGCAGTGGTGGCAATGACGGCCAGGCCGATTTCGTCGGCGGCTTCCAGGGCGGCTTCGATTGGCTTTTTGCCCATCTGGATGTGACGCACGATGTTTTCGATCTCGACGATGGCATCATCGACGAGTATACCGATTACTAGTGCGAGGCCCAGCAATGACATATTGTTTAGGGTAAAGCCAAGGGCCTGCATGACAAAAAAGGTCGGAATCATCGAAAGCGGCATGGCTAGCGCTGAGATCAGGGATGCACGCCAATCTTTGAGGAAGAACCAGATGACGATGATGGCGAGCAAGGCACCAATGACGAGCGAATCAATGGTGGCATGATAAGACTCCATTACATAAGTGAGATTGCTGCGGATGCGAGTGATCTTTATGTCTGCCGGCAGGGACTTTTGCAGTTGGGCTAGCTTTTTGTCGACATTTTGACCCACATCGGCGAGATTTGATCCGACAGAGCGTACCACCGAAAATGCCACAGCCGGCTGCCCATCCAGCATTGCTCCTTGTCTGGGTTCTGCGATATCGTCCTTGATGGTGCCTAGAGTGTCCAGACTAGCCCATGTGCCATTATTGAGAGCAATGCGCATCTTGCCCAGAGCCTGGACCGAGTTGCTCGAGCCGAGTGTTCGGATCGATTGCTCTTGCAGGCCGACATTGCCTCGGCCGCCTGGCATATTGGCATTCATCATTTTTATCTGAGTATTGACGGCATCGGCTGTGGTGCCTACCGCCTCGAGCTTGGCGGGATCGAGGTCGATGCGGATCTCTCGATCTACACCGCCAGAACGCTGCACCTGACCCACTCCTTTGACGGTGAGCAATTGGCGCGAGATATCGTTGTCTATCAACCAGCTCAGGTCTTTTATCGACATGCTGGTTGAAGAGACTGTGTAAGTGGCGAAGGGGCCGCCTACAAAGTCCAATCTCTGGATAGTCGGCTCTTGAATTGATGTCGGTAACTGGTTGCGGATGCGGGTGATCGCATCTCTGACGTCATTGAGTGCCCGGTCGGTGTTTGTGCCTAGTTCAAACTCTATTTTGGTCTGAGCTATGCCTTCATTTAGGGTAGTAGTGATGTGCTTGATATTGCCGATGCCAGATACTGCATCCTCAACCCGTCTAGCGATCTGGGTCTCCAGTTCGCTTGGAGCAGCGCCATTTTCGCTGATCGAGACCATGATGGTCGGCATATCTATGTTGGGATTTTCATCAATCCCTAGTTGAAAGTAAGAGATCAAACCGGCCAATGTCAAAATGACAAAGAGCAAGATGGACGGTATAGGTTTTTTGATCGACCAGGCCGAGATATTCCAATGCATTGTATTTTTCTCTGACCTCAATTATTGGAGATTCTGATTGGATCTCTGTCATTCAAAAATCCAGCCCCGGCGACAATGACCGATTCGCCCTCATTGATGCCGCTCAAAATTTGCGCCATTTCTGCCTTGCGATTGCCGATTGTGACCTGGCGTTTGATCGCCAGACCATCCTTTTGGACAAAGACATAGCTCTGGTCATCGCTAGCCAGCACTGCTGCCGATGGGACTACAAGAGCGGCTTTTTGTCCCAGGACTATGGTGCCTTTTACAAACATGCCTGGTTTAAATGCTGATTGTTGTGCCTTGATTGCGATTTTTACAGTGCCCAGACGAGTCGAGCTATCGACGGTAGGCGAGATGCGGTAGACGGTGCCGATACCGGATCTGGTGCCATCTCCGAGCTTGGCCTTTTGTCCTATACTCAGTCGAGCCAAGTCTTGTTGCGCCACTTGTGCTCTCAACTCGAGATCACCTTTGCGGATCATCTCAAACAGTGCCTTGCCGCCATTATTGATATCACCGATATGGGCGTTACGTACGGTGATTAAGCCGTCGTCCGGAGCTCGCACGATAGTTTGGGCGATCTGGGCTTCGAATTGGTCTACGCTGGCTGCGCTCTCTTGGGCGCTTGCGATCGAAATATCGACATCTTCACGACGTCCACCTTCGTGAGCCATCTTGAGTCTATTTTGTGCTTGCTGTGCGGCAAACCTTGCTGCTTGTAGCGTCTGTTTCTGCGCTTCTACATTGGCTCTGGCTGTGATTGCATCAGTGGCCTTGCCTTGCGCTTCGAGCTGGCTCACTGCACCCTCTCTCAACAGGTTGCGATATCTTTGCGCTGTGTCAGCAGCAAGTTTGAGGGTTGCTTGCGATTGATCGAGCATAGCCTGTCTTTGCTGGACATCGCTCTGAGCTTGTTGATATGCGGCTTCAAAGCTTGCGATGTCTTCTGGCCGATTGGGTTGCTGAGCTTTGGCAGTGGTGGCACGGGCGCTGCTGTATCTTGCTCGCATCCCGGCGAGTTGGGCTTGCAATACGCTAGAGTCCAACCTGCAAAGTATCTGGCCCTTTTTTACGTATTGGCCTTCTTCGGCTTCGACAGAGACAATCGAAAGGCCATTGGCTGATGAGCCGATATTGAGAGGATCGCAAGCAAATATACTGCCCGTCACCGTCATCACATCCGGCATTGGTTTTATCGACGCAGTTGTTGTCGTTACCGTCAAAACAGGAGTGATGTTTGTCTTTGCTGGACTGACAGGCGCATCGTGCTTTTGCTTGCCTAATGCAAATCCACCTGCGGATAAAAGGCTGATCACGACTATGGCGCCCATGGCGGTCATGGGACGAGCCAGACGATAGCGAGATTTGGATTGAGTTTGCATTGTTTATACCTGTACAAGTGCATAGCGGACATATTTGAATTATAATGAATGAATTCATTCATCCGCAATCCATTCTGCGTATATTTAATGAATTGATTCATTTATTTTTCTTTCGCTATAATCAAGCTCATGGCCAGACCAATAGATCCCGAAAAACGACAGGCAATCCTCCAATCAGCGAGGACTATCTTCGTCCGCGATGGCTTTCAGGCCGCCAAGGTTTCGGTCATTGCTCAAGACGCGGGCGTAGCTTCTGGCACCGTCTATCTGTATTTCTCCTCAAAAGAAGCAATCGCCGAGGCCCTGGCGACTGAGTTTTTTGAGCGTGCGATCGAGCTGATGACCCGGCTATTGCCACAGATAGCTGATGAGGATGGGCTGGAGCGCTATATCGATGCCATGGTCTTGTTGGCCGACAAAGAAAAGGACCTCTTAGCGCAGATCAAGCCAGATCCGTCCCGTGCAGAAGACGAGTTTAGCCGCTGCAAACGATTTGAACTCAATGAGGTGGCCGCAAACGCCCTTGAAAAACTCATGGAAGAGGGCAAAATCAGACGCTACGATAAAAATATCCTGGCCAGTCTGATGTTTGGCATGTTGCACTCGATCGTCATGGGAGCGGTGGTCTTTAATGATCGTCCTCTAGCTGTTTACCGCGACACCGCGGCGAGCATGCTGCGCCTGGCATTAGAGATCAAGCCTGCCACCTGATGGTCAGCAAGGATCTCTCAAAGGCTGGAAAATATCGATCGTACAAGTCCTTAGTCGAAGTCGATAGCATCAATTCTTGGATTTGTGCTTGCTCTTGATCTGGAGTAGCGTCGTAGAGCAGGCCATAATAGTGCGATGTCTGCGGATGTCCAAGTATCTCGTCCAGCTTTTTGAGCTCGTGAAAATGAAAGAGCCCCTTTATCGCAATTACTGGTTTGCGCACTAAGAGCTTGGTTTCGATGGACTGGATCAAAAATCTCGGAGCTTGCAATCCATCAAGAGTATTGGTGAGCTGATTGTCTGCTGCTGGTCCTAGTGCATCGCCAAGCTCCTGCAGAGTCATTCGGACCGCTCCTGTATCTGAAGGCTCTTGCCAGATGACCTTGGGTGCGGTCAAAAGAGTGGTGCGAAAAGCCGTCGTCTCTCGTTGCGACGCAGGAAGCCCGCGATAGTAGGAGATAATGCGGGCAAATTTTGTGTCACTCGAAAACTGTTTGGGCTGGTAGGTAAGGCTCCAGTTGAGGCCCATGCCTCCAAATTGTTTTTCGCCTTCTGCAAAATCAGGAGGCAGGAGCATTTCTTTGATTGCACCTGCTTGTTTGAGTAGCATCTTTGAGCCTGCTTTCGTGTTTTAGAGTTCAATTAGGAACGATGAAATCGGCTTCGCTAGGACGGCGATCGTTAAAGGACTGTCCAGATCTCTCGGCTGTGGCTCGACGCATCTCCCACTCGGCCAGTGCGCGTTGAAATTGGGCGCCACTGTCGTTATTGCTTTGTTTGTTTTTGTTTTGCTTGTCGAGCTCTTGTTTTTCGAGTGCCTGGCGCTGAGCATACTCGCTCTCTGTCTCGTTGGGATTGCGACCCGAGCCAGGCTTGATGAGTGTGTGCTCGTCCGGTAAGCTGTCGCTGCCCCTATTGCCTCCTCTGTGCTGGGGAGCCTGATCCGGCTTGTCTGGATGAGTCTCCGATCTCTGGCTGCCCTTGGGCTCCCAGCGTTGAGGATTGGTCGCCTTGTCCACCTGGTCCATGGACATAGCACCCTTGTCATAATTGGAGCCCCAGTTATTGTCAAATTTGATGTTGCCCGAGCCGTCGATGCGGGCATTCATTGCATGCAGACCGTGGCCATTTTCGCCGCCACCAGGTAAGAATGGTGCATTGACGAGGATCTGAGCAGGTTGTCCGGTTTTGGCTTCAAAGGATGCGAGTGACTGGCCTAGTTCTTGTGCCGAGCCAAAAGTAGTTATCTTGAGGTCCTGTGGATAACCCTGCGGAGGATGGCCGTCCTTGAGCATGTCGCGATGCGCAAAGACTGCTCCAGGTTCGCCGCCCATGGCTTTGTTGAGGTGAGCCATCCCCCAGACATCGAGCATTGGGTTGTCTGCCTTAAATTGCATGTTGCCGTTAGGCTGACGCTCAAAGAGACCTTCGCCGGTCTTGGTCTGTCCCGGTAGAGCGCCCATAGTATCTGCGTGAGCAGCCATATAGACGTTGGCGGCCTTGTCTATGCCTTGAGCCGAGCTCGGCTTGCCTTCGCGCTCAGATTTAAGGTCGGCTGCCAGCTGACCTGATAGAGCGTCGTACACTTGCCCAGCCATGCCGCGTTTGCCGGCATCACCATGATATGAGGTATCAAAGGGTACGCGTGATTCGCTGTCGGGAGCAAAGCTACGTGAGTCGACGTTGACCCGGCGGGTCGATCCGTCTTTTTCTTGTACTTCGGCATAGCCTTTGTTGACGACGGAAGCGATTTGCTCGGAGACCTTGGCAGGATCGCTGCCCTCGAGTTTTTGTTTTTGCCCTGATTCGAGGACGCAGGTCATGTGCTGACCTTGATTGACGTATTTGTCGGGGTCGGCTTCGCGTGCGGCGAGATCTTTGACTATATTTTGGCGATCGGCCTTGGTGAGATTGTCGTGCTGGCCGTTTTCGAGGCGTTCGCTGCCTGGACCGGCCAGGATCTTTTCAAAAGATTCGGTAGAGCGCGCCAGTTGCTCGGCTGGCGTACCATCGAGCTTGCCGTCGGCGGCCTTTTTGTTGAGGCTCTCGATCTTTTTGTCGGTAAACTCTTTAGCAAGCTCGGGGCTCAAGCCGCTTTTGATGAGGGTCTCGCGATAGTTGTCTGCGGCCTTGTCCAGAGTCTTGTCGCCAGGCTTGTCCAGGCCTTTGTCGCCTGCGTCCTGCTTGTTGTCAGAGCTTTTATCAGAGCCTGGGTTGGCGCTTTGCTCACCGGCCTTGTCCTGTACGCCAAAATACTTGGCTGTAGTGGAGTCACTAGGACTCATGTCAAAGGCGCCCTTGCTAACAGGGCTGGCGTTTGCCGAGATGGAACGGTCGGCAGGTTGAAATTCGTTGGCTGCCTCGATGCGGGCCTTGACGCCAGCGCGTTCGCCGCCGTCCCTGGGACTTTCGACCTTGTCGTTGTTATTGGTGAGTTCTTTTTGTGTGGTCGACATGCTGCCCGAGCTCTAGGACTGTAGATATATAAAGTACTTGCCAAGAGGTCCAATGTCAAGCCTGTAGACGCTCTCAGGCAAATAAAAAGACCAGAAGGCATGGGCCGTCTGGTCTCTTAAGATATCGGGACGAGAGGAATTGAACCTCCGGCCTCACCCACCCCAAAGGTGCGCGCTACCCCTGCGCCACGTCCCGGCAAGGTCAAGGATCAGATTATAGCACCGTGTGTCTGCCTGCAACCCTGTGGGGCTCTTATGTAGTTTTTCTTTATAGAACCCTGCTATTATCTAAGCTGTGCAGATAGATCCCCAGAGCCTTTTTGACTTTCCTCTCGATGATTTTCAGCTCGAGGCCATGCGCCATCTCGAAGCTGGAAAGAGCGTCGTAGTTTGTGCCCCGACTGGTGCAGGCAAGACCGTCGTGGCCGAGTTTGCCGTGGAGTTGGCGCTCATGAGCAATAAGCGCTGTTTTTATACGACTCCGCTTAAGGCTCTGTCCAACCAAAAACTCTACGATCTGCGCAAAAAATATGGAGAAGACCGTGTCGGTCTATTGACCGGTGATCTCTCGATCAATCGTGATGCCTCGATTGTGGTCATGACCACCGAGGTCTTTCGTAACATGCTCTATGGCACCATCCTTGGTGATGTGAGCCGCAATCTCAAGGACGTAGCCTCAGTCGTGCTTGATGAGTGCCATTATATGAACGATACCGAGCGTGGTACCGTCTGGGAAGAAGCGATCATATACGCTCCCAAGGATATCCAGCTCGTGGGCCTCTCTGCGACAGTCGCCAATGCAGGCGAGTTGACGACATGGATCGACGAGACTCACGGTCCGACCGAGCTCGTCGTGTCCGAATACAGACCAGTGCCCCTCAGGTTTCACTATATCGGTGAGCGCCGCATCTATCCTCTGCTCAATCCGGGTGGAGCCGTAAATGGATTTCTCAAATCGCGCTTTGGACGCAAGCGCCCGCAGCGCTCCGACGACAAGCGCCGCAAGCCCATGGGCGGTCTTTATACTCATCCAGCAGATGTGCTTGCCAATCTGTCTGCTCGCAATATGCTCCCTGCGATTTATTTTCTCTTTAGTCGCCGTGGCTGCGAAGAAGCTATGAAGATGGCTCGGGGCATACCCTTGCTGCAACCCGAAGAACAAAAAGAACTACGTAGGCAGGTCGAAGAATTTACCCGAGCTAATCCCAATCTAGCCAACCATCCTCACCTGCCATATCTTGCCGAAGGCATGTCCGTGCATCATGCCGGTATGCTGCCCAGTTGGAAAGGCATGGTCGAAAAGCTCTTTCAGAAAGGCTTGCTCAAGGTTGTCTTTGCAACGGAGACACTTGCTGCTGGTATCAATATGCCGGCTCGTTCCACTGTGATCAGCTCGATCAACAAGAGATCGGATGAGGGGCACAGGCAATTGACGGCATCTGAGTTTTTGCAGATGTCCGGACGTGCCGGTCGCCGTGGCATGGACGATGTCGGGCATGTAGTGGTCCTGCACAATCCTTTTGAGACCGTGGATGAGGCGGCCAAACTTGCAACGAGTCCACCCGATCCCTTATCGAGCCGTTTTACTCCCAGCTATGGCATGGTACTCAATCTGCTCGAGCGACATTCTATCGATGATGCACGTGATTTGATCGAGCATAGTTTTGGTCAGTTTCTCGTCAATCGTCAGCTCGAACCTGCATTTGCTCAAAAAATGCAATGGGAAGCCGAACTCGAAAAATTGCGCTCTCCGCTCTGTCCCGATAGACCAGGTGACTTGCCGCTCTATGCCAAGCGTCTCGAAGCGATCAGGTCCAAGCATAAGGCGCTCAAGCATACCGAGCGTGGTCTAAAACCCCAGGTCAAAGGCTCTGCTGGAGGCCATGTACCACCAGCTGGTCAGGCCGTTCTAAATGACATGCGGCAGGAGATACAGGTGCTCCTGGACGAGGCTTACGCGATGGCCTGTCATGGCTGTCCGGTGCAGAGACCGTGCAGCAATCAGGCTGATCGTATCGCTATGCTCGAAAAGCGTATCAAAGATTTTGATCGTCGTATTGCTAGAGAAACCAACAAGTATTGGACTACTTTTGAGGCTCTCGCCAATATACTCAGGACTGAAGGCTATCTGGATGGCAATAAGCCTACTAAGCTTGGTCAGATGGCAGCCTCCATCCGCGGTCAAAACGAGCTCTTTTTGTCTGAGGTTGCCTTGAGCGGCCTCATCGAGACTCTGGAGCCTACCGAGATCGCTGCAGTCCTGGCTGCCTTGATTGGAGAAGATCATCGTGGTGCTGGAGAAATCAAGGCAAGAGTCAGTCCACAAGCTGATATGGCTATAGACGAATTGCGCAAAATCGCTAAAAAACTCACGCGATTGCAGAGGGATTTTGATGTGGACATGCCGATTGAGATCGGTGTACAAAAATGCGGCTTGATGCAGATGTGGGCCCAGGGAGCGAGTTGGGATGCTATGCGCATGGCTACTCGTTATGACGAGGGTGATGTGGTCCGCTCGATCAGGCGGGCGCTTGATCTGTGCCGGCAATATATTCGAGCTAGCAATATGCCCGAAAAAGTCGTGGAGCTGTGCTCGCGGGTCGAGATCCTCATCAACCGCGACGAAGTCCGCGAAGACTTTTAGAGTATAGGCTCAAAAATTGATGGTGCCCCACTCGAAGGCATATGCCTGTGGCTCTTGCGACAACCAATTGAAGTAAAAGCCTACAGGCGCGTCATCGAGTGTGCGCAGATCATAAGGCGAGGGTGCATACTGCTCGGTGTGACCGTCGGGATAGGTCACTGTCATGAGCGAGTGCAAGCGGTCGATCTCTACGCTGCCACCATCGGCGGTATTGATCGTGACATGGCCGGCATCGCTGGAAAAAGAGAGCCGACCCTCGGGGCCATAACTCTCACGGCGACCATCAGGATAGTAGCGCAGTTGTCTCTCTTGGCCATCGAGCTGGTAGTAAAATTGCTTTTCGCCGGAGCCGGTCTCGATCACGCGACCTGCTCGCTCCTGGCAGGCAAGTCTATAGCTGATCGAGCCAGAGGAGCGATCTAACTCGAGTGCGAGCACGTCGATACCGTCGAGGTTGGAGTCTCTATAGGTCTTGCCACCGTCTGCGGTGCTGATCGTGCGACCGTCGGAAAAAGTGAGTCGGTGTATATAGTCGGATGTGCCGCCTTTGGCTAGCTCTATCTGCAAGGTCATGCCATTGTCCAAAAGCAAGGTCTCTGGTCTGCCAGAGGCAGAAAGACCTCCCTGCACTTTGGAAAAGGTAGCTTGCAGCTCTCTGGCCGAAACCTCAGCCACGGATCCTGTAACAGACTTTTTGCTGGCACTCTGAGTCTTGCTGATGTCCTTGCTAGCTTTGGTTGCCATAGATAAGATCCGCCTTGCGTGGAGAATGAGCTAAAGGTCATTTACCCTTCTTAACAGGAAGTTAATCTTATCGGACCTTCATATTTCTTGTCGATAGCTAAGGCAATTAAATCTATACTCGATCGCTATATTTAATCAGGGCTTATAGCTCTTGATAGCTTGGTCAGCCGAGTCGATCGTTTTAGCAAATGATTTTTCGAATGTGGTGCCGCCTGTGGCACCACCATTTTTATTGGCAACAGATTCGGCAAAAGCCTCTGAACGACCAGCGTCTCCTGGCTGGAGAAAATACTCGAGACTTATCTGATCTGCCTTGCTGATCCCGGGCACGTCAGCATCGTATGCGTCTTTAAATGTTTGAGATTTAGAAAATCCACCCAGTGCATCATCCACGGCATGACCGACCTCGTGTCTCAAAACCGGCTCCATGCGCCGGCTCTTGACCCAATTTTGATTGGTATCTTTTACTTCTTCGGCAACAACTATGGCTTTTCGACTGGGGCTGTATGCTCCATCGACCGAATCCCATGTCGAACCCGGCGGCCATCCCCTCGGTTTTTGATTTTTGAGCTCCGGTAAGGCATCGGTGACCTTGTTCACGGGCTCGATCTTTGAATGGCCATCGATTATCTTCTGGACCTCTGGAGACATGGTGCGATAAGTCTGCTGCACCTTGTCCTGAAAATCCTGACTAGCCGGCACGATTGCATCGGCTATCTTGTCAGATTCATCAGGTTTTGCGTCTTTTTGATTGTCTTCTGTTTTGTCTGATTGAGGACTGCCGTCCATATCAAAAGACTGCACCATTTGCCAATTGCCGGGTTTGATATTTTTGAGATGACGGAGTATCTCGCGATAATTGGCATCGCCAGGTTTGTAGATCAGCTGGCCCTTGCCTTGTATGTCGGTCCTTTTGTCGTGCGCTTCGAGATCGAGCACGATCGACTCGTCCTCTTGCATCATCGCTCTGCCAATGATGTCTTTTGTCTTTGAGCTTTTGTCTAAGTCAGACATTTGTCAGACATGGCTTGCCGAGCCAATTTTTCGAGTGTGTCGACGACCTGGTCGATGCTCATCTGATCGGTATTGATCTCGACTGCGTCAAAGGCCTTAGCTAAGGGCGAGACTGCCCTGGTCGAATCGAGATGATCGCGTTTTTTAATAGCAGCAAGGAGGTCTTTAAAGTCGGGCCTCTCCCCTTGTGCTTCGAGCTCCTTGAGCCGCCTGTGAGCTCTTTCCTCAGGGCTAGCGGTCAAAAAGATCTTGAGGCCGGCTTGCGGCATGACGACAGTGCCTATGTCTCGACCATCGATGACGCTGGACTCTCGTCCTGCTAGTTCTCTTTGCCTTTCTACCAGGATCTCTCTTACTTCTTTTAAGGCAGCGACCAAAGCCACCTGATCGGACATTTTATTAGTCCTGATAGCGCGAGTGATCTCCTGACCATCTGCAAAGACCCTGATCTTTCCCTCAGAGGTCTCATCGGCCGGCTTGAGGACGATGTCCGCACTGCTGGCAAGTCTGGCAATCCCAGGACCATCCTCGAGCGAAATGCCTTTTTGCAATGCCAACCAGGTCGAAGCTCGATACATTGCTCCTGTGTCGATGTACAAAAAATCGAGCCTGTCGGCCAGTCTACGTGCCACCGTGGACTTGCCGGCGCCTGCCGGGCCATCAATGGCGATCTGTAGTGGTTTGGCTGTCTGGCTCATGTTCTGGTACTAATGCTCGGAAGGGGCGCGGAAGAGACTGTAGATCCAGTCGAGGACGCCTACGGAGTGACCATGGTCCTTAGCTGCTTTGTCTTGAGCTTCTTGTAGTCTCATGCCGCTTTCGCGATTGGTGACGATGGCCAAGATTTCGCCTTTTTCTGGCAATCTGCCACAATCGTTTTTTGAAAAAATGCGCACGCCTTTGTCTTCGACTTCAAACTCTTCGTCTTTGCCAGCAACCAGGTCGCATTGACCTTTGTCTGCGAGTTCGGTGGCCAGGTTGTCTGCTCTTTCACGATAGTTGCTGTTGGCGCAATAAGTGATCTTAAAGCGTGTTTGGTCACTCTCGGTCATTACAATCTCCTTGGCTACTGCATCCAGTACGCTATAAGCTTACTACGGATGCTTGCTAAAGAGTTTTTTATACCAGGGCAGACTGGCAAAACGCTCGTAGCGTTGTTTGTGCTCGATCAACATCTGCTGAGCCTCGATAAGCTCCTTTTTGAGAGTGCTGGTCTCGATGGCATTGACTTCGAGCAAGCGCATCGAGGTCTGCATTTCGTGCAGCAAACGCAGATCGTCCATATGCATTTTGCGTTGCTCTGCTAGTTCTTGTCTTGTATCGGAGAGCTCGCGCAATAGTTTTTCTACTTCGTCGGAGCGATCGATGACGATAGTGGCAGGAGTGATCTCGGCATCGATACTGCCGGAGGCAGTTTGCAATTGATTTTTGACCGAAGTGCCGATGCTAGTGCCAATCGTATTAAAGAGCTTTTCTAGAGAAAAATTTTGGTCTTTTTGCTCTTTTGGCTGAGTCACTGATGCATCCTCTGTATTGATCTCGTAAGTGGACTTGTGCGTGCGTTTGATCCGAAAGCCGGGTGGGGGAATGATGCGCCATTCGGCCTGGCCGTCGATGGTGACATGGCGTGCGGACCAGCCTGCCGGCAGCTTGTTGCCCCAGCGGCCGATGATAGATCTCTCCAGGGCACGTTGGGACCGACCCATGATCGAAGCAGCCTCCTGTAAGGTCAGCCAGGGGCGAGGGATCTCATAGTCATCGATAGAGTCGTCGAGATCTTGTATTATCTCCGATTGCATTGGTCTTGGCCTCACGCTTTGAGATGGTGCCTTGATTTTACGCTTGAAAAGCGGTCTGGCATGTTTGTTTTATCTCATGAAGGCAGAGAGCGCCTATTGCCATGGCAACAGACGCTCTCTGATTTGAACTTGTCGAAACGTTTACTTGAGCAAGCGTTTTTCGACGGCTGCCCAATCGATATTGCTGTAAAAAGCCTCGATGTATTTGGGTCTGTCGGCAGGTACGTAATCGAGCAAGAAAGCGTGCTCCCATACGTCCATTACGAGCAGAGGTTGGAAGCCGGCAATATTGCCTTCTTCGTGTAGGGTGATCCAGTGGTTGGATAACACCTTTGTAAATGGATCCTGGAACAAAACAGCCCAGCCCACGCCTCTCATGGCGCCGACCTTGAAGAAATCATTCTTCCAGGTTTCGATGGAGCCATAGGTGGCGATAATAGCCTTGCCGATCTCTGAGCTTTCTTTGAGCTCGGAACCGCCGGGAGTAAGATTGCCAAAATAATATTCGTGCAGTCTCATGCCGTTGTATTCGAAGCCGTAGCGACGCTTGAGCTCGGAATACTCGGGAGTGCCGGATTTGCCTTGCTCGGTGAGTTCGATTACTTTTTGATTGAGTGTGTTTGTGTTGGTTACATAACCAGCATAGAGTTTGAAGTGCACTTCGAGAGTCTTATCCGAAATACCGGTCAAGCCTTTGAGATGTGCGTAATCTTGTGCTACGTAAGGAACGTAGCTGGTTTTTTGCTGCAGCATGAAATTCTCCTGTGCCAAGGATTTTGTGGACAATGATTGCACAGTTTGGTTCCACGTTTGCAAAAAATAGCGATAATCAAATTATTGATCTTGAGATCGTCGAATCCAGCTCTACTGAGGCTTGGGTATCAAATCGGACAGGCGTTTCTTGGCAGGAGCTGGAGCTTGTGGCTCTTGTTCTTGATTAGTTTCATCCATCTTGGTCGTGATGGTGAGAGCCTGCCCTGGGCTCATTGCCGGCAGGTGCGCCATGGTGGCATTGGGGTTTTGCGGACGGGGAGGAGCAGGAGCCGGTGTTGGCGCTTGAGTTGGTGCAGAGCCTAGAGTTGAATGCGTGCCACTGCCGACTGCATTGAATACTCCTGATGAGGTCTCGCGAGGAGCAGGTAGATTTTGGCTAAAAAATATCGTTGCCGCGCTGGGTGTAAAAGAACGCAAAATGCTCTGATTCCAGCCGAGTTGCTTGAACGCATCCTCGATCGAGATCTTGCTCTTCCAGCAAATACCCAGAGCAATCACTGCTTGCTCTGTTTTGAGTATGCCTTGACCCATGAGATCGGAGCATTTGAGTGCAGTCGCCAAAAGATGCTGGTCTAGAGCGCTGGTCATCAAAAGCATCTGTCCCATCAATTGTGCGTTGCGCGAACCGGCCTTGAGGGCTTCTTCGATATCCTTGGGACCAATGATGCCTGCCAATTGCAAAAACTGGTACAGAGGGAGATTGTTGGAAATCTGCTGGTCACGTGGCTGTATCTGATCTACCGCCTGCTCGAGCGAGATACCGCTATTGATCATGAGGTTGAGGACTTGTCCGGCAAGAGATTTGCGTAGCTTGCCCTGGGCGACCATGTTTTGGATGGCGAGAGCATTTTGCAGGCATTGTTCGTTGACGGTGCCGCTGGCTACCAGGACCTGGCCTATTGGTTGCTCGTTGACGAGCCCGAGTTCGACGGCTTGCATCAATTTTTCTTCGTCGAGCAGTTTGGCCATCACCAATAATTCGCCTAGCCGGACGCTCTCTCCGCCTGGATTAGACTGACCGTCATTGGGAGACAGGGTCTGCTCGATCGGTACCTGCCTCTCGCGGGCGGCCTTGAGTCCGGTTATTGCTTGTTCGCGAGTGATGCGCTTGTCGCGGATCAAAATCTGAGCATTGAGCACGGAAGCCAATAATTGTTCGGTGAGCATGCCGTTGACTACGAGTACTCGTCCCAGAGGCAAACCCGAAGTCTGGCCTTGCTGTAGAGCCTGGGCAAGCTGAGCCTGGTCTACTATGGCTGCCTCTACGAGGAGCTCACCTAGTTTGTTTGTGGTCTGATGGTTTTGTTGCTTCCAGCCGAGACGACTCAAGGCATCTTCGAAGGTGATGCGTTCGCGAGAAATGGCCCGCAATGCACCCAGGGCCGTTTCAAAGTCGAGTAAGCCGTCCTTGAGCATGGATTGAGCATGCACTGCTGCTTGCAGGTGGGGTTCGACGATATAGCCTGACATTATGAGCACTCTGCCCACGGGTAGATTTTGTGATTTGGCAATGAGCATGGCCTGTCTTAGATCGTCGGGTCTGAGGAGGCCGGCACCCGTCAAGAGGTCACCCAGTCGCACAGGTGAAGCTGCTGAGCCTGCAGGTGTGGGTTTACTCTCGGTCATTGCACTTCTCGATTAAAAATATAGATAGGCATATCATAGGTGTATATTAGCGCACTCTAGATCTTAACGCATCTGTCTTTTCTCTTCTGGCTTCTGGCTCCGGGCTCAAAGCACCAGGTGGCGGATATGGTGTCTCATATGGTGGCAAATAAAAGCCGGGCGGCAAGCGCCCGGCTCATTATTTTTATTGGCGGAGCAGGAGCTTGCCTGTCCGAATCCACCTTTGGTGGTTATTTGGGTCGTAGCAGACCAGGATATGATTTTACCTGCATTGTGCTCTAACTGATTCCTCCGTCAAAGCTGTCGTCTACAAGAGTTATCTACCCTTTAAAACAAGGTTGCTAACAGTAATTTTTTAAATTGTTGTCTGCGATACATTTTTTGTGTTTCGCGCCGTCAGTTGACGTATTTACCGTATATACAAAACCCTGGCCTTCACCTAGACTCGGTCCATGGAAAAATTTGTCCTCTCCATCAAAAAAAGATTTCTCGTGCCGACGGTATTGCTCACCGCTCTTGGCACATGGCTCTTTCTTTGTGCTGTCCATTACGAGAGTTATTGGCAGGGGACGATTTATCGAGTGCAGACCACAGACTTCAATATGCTGCACCATACACTGCCAGTCACTCTTTCCCAAATGATCCTCTCCGGTCGAGACGATCTGGTCCAGGAGACATTGGATAGCAATTTTGGCCTGTTTGGATTGATCGTCACTGATCCATCCGGTCAAAACATCTTATATAAGACCGAAAAAATCTATCATCGCCGCTCCTGGCAAAAAAGGGCTCAACCCGAATTATTGTCTAAAGAGACTGAGCCTTATGATTTATTGTGCGATCCTCCCTTGCTCGAGCCTCTCAATGCTCACAAGTCGCCGCGCTCGGCAAAAGCAGAGAGATTGATCGCTGCTCAGCCAGCAAAGATCCTCGGCAGACTCTATTATCTGCGCACACAGGCGCCAACATTTAGTCAGGATCTGGGCAATTTTCTTTTGACTGGCTTCTGGGAAGAATCAGGTGCTAAACGCGGCTATCTCTTTATCACCCTTTCTTGCGTAGGATTTTCACTCGTCATCCTGCTTCTGGTCTGGCTCAGAAAACGTGGACTGGAGCTCAAGGCCAAGGAGCTCGAGCATATGCGCAGAGAGCTCAATATCCGGAGAAAGGCCCTCGAAAATCTGTCGAGCGAGTTGACTACGCAAAAGGCCAGAAAGGTATGGCTAGAGCGCGAAGCCGATCAGGCTTACAAGAGAGCGGTCAAGTTGCGCGAAAACCTCGAGAGACTGCGCCTGTCCTTGCAAAGTCGCACGGATTTTGAGCCTGACAACAGGGTTAAGATACGGCCGCCCGTCAGTCCTCCAGCAGTGATATTTGAGGAGATAGAGTCTTTGATCCCAGCGCTGTCTGGGGACGCTCAGGCTTTGCGCTCGCAAGCGGACCAGCTGCAAGATTATTGTGTATCGCTCGAAGAGCGGCAAGACGAGATGAAGCGCATTGTGCAAAAGGCCTTTGGAGCCAATGCCCAGGGTGAGATCAATATGAGTCCGCATTAATCTTATCTGGGTTTGGGCCGTCTTTGGCTGTATGACGTGCTAAGCTTGTCCTGTTGGCCCGTCTCCCGAGCTCGATCGAGCTAAGAGGGAGCATATCTCCGCTCTGAGCGGCAATTTTAGTACAGGGACTATTGCATGAAGCAATTATCTGGATCCGGCAAAAAATTGGTCATTGCCCTGCCGGCAATCCAAGAAGCCTCCAGCGAACCCGTCTACAGACGTGGCGTGCAGTATTACCGCCGCAAAAAAGTCCTCAAATACGTCGAAATGGAAACCGAACAAGGCGGCGGCTTGATAGAGGCGCTGGTGATCGGCTCGGAGCCGCAACCTTACAAGATCGTTGTGACTGTCGAGTCTCCCGAGGTCTTTAAGGCCGAGTGTTCCTGTCCTTATTTCGAAGAAGTTTGCAAGCACTCGGTCGCGGTTTTATTGACTCATGTCGCCCGGCACAATCCTGGCATCAGGTTTGACCTGGCGGACGAGAAGGGCGAAAAGACCCCTTCAGAAAAAGTACCAAAGGCCAAGGATTTACTCGATGATCCGCGCGAAGAGGGCGTGGTCGCTGATGCAAGAGATTTTGAGATGGGCTTGCTCGTCCTCGAAAAACCTCTCGCTATGATCGTTGGTGTCCTGCCTGACGAGCCATCCGGCAAGGTCAATATACTCAAAGTCCCGCCTGAAGTCCTGCCTGTACTGCCAGAAAAGTCGCGCATCTGGAGATTGGCCAAATACCTGACCTCGCTGCCTCAGACAACCAAGGGCACTGCTGGCGGGCATCGCATACCGCGTGGTGAAGAGGGCACAGTAATAGGGCACTTGGGCCTTTGTGCCAAGTTGATCAATACTGCCAATGGCGAAGAAATCAAGTTTTCGCCAGAATCATTGACGCCTCAGGCTACATTGAGCGAAACCGAGAGTGGTGAGTTGCTGCTCAAATTGGAAGGCCTCAATAGCAAGGGTGAAAAAGTCGATCATCCTGTATTTTTTATGGGACCTTCGAGCTGGATTTTGTCAGGCAATACTTTTTACCCGATAGATTTGAGCGCGATACATAGGTCTTTCCAATATTTTGACTCATACGGCAATATGACCGTCAAACTAGAGATAGTGCCCAAGTTTCTTTCGGTCGATCTGCCGGTACTCAAAAAGCGCATGCCGGTCATCTTAGACGAGACGACTGCACCATTTCCGGTGGCGATCACCGAACCTCCCCAGGTCGTGATCAAGATGTCCGAGCGCAAAAAAACAAGTGAGATAGCCAGTCTTGAAGTCTCCCTTGGATTTAGATACGGGGATCTGGTACTGCAGTCCAGAGACGAGACTAGTGCAGTCGAGTCCGAAAAATTTACACGCACCATTTCTGAGACCGGTCAGTCAGTTTGGGTCGAGAGACAATGGGACCTGGAAAACCAGGTGCGTCGCTTTCTTTCCAATATGCAACCCATGCGTACTATTGCCGATCGGTTTTCATTTACCGAAGAAGCAGCTTTAGAGGTCGTTTATTATCTATCCGGCGAGCAGACCGCTGATTGGGATGTATCAGGCTTCGAGACTCTCAAGGATTATCATGTCCGCAAAGATCCGCTCGATCTGACCGCCAGGCTTTCTCTCAAAAAAGAATCCTACAAATTTGATTTTGACCTGGTTTCAAAATCAGGCAAGGAAGAGATCCCATTTGGTTCGATCATCGAGGTCCTCTTTCGCAATCGCAACTATCTCCAGATAAATGCGCACGACAAGGCCGTCAATAAAAATGATGAGATCAAGCAATGGGTCCGTGTGCCGACTACGACTTTGATGAGCCTGCTCAAGTCTATCGGTCAGAGCAAGGACTCTGCAAGGCCCTTATACCAGGCCATTGCTGTCCTGCATGCTCTGGAGACCCATGAGATAAAAGTGGAGGCCGACAAGGGCTTCCAAGACTTTATCCACAAGATTCGCAATTTTAGAGAGCTGCCGCCCTTCGAATTGGCCAAGGGTTTTAAAGGCGAATTGCGAGAATATCAAAAAGAAGGCTGCAACTGGCTGATGTTTTTACGTGAGTACGGACTGGCTGGCATCCTCGCTGACGATATGGGTCTCGGTAAGACAATCCAGACTCTTTCGATGCTGGCAAAGCATTACGAGAAAGACAAAAAGCGAGCACCGACTCTGGTAGTAGCTCCGACTTCGGTGGTCTACAACTGGTTGTCCGAAGCCTCCAAATTTGTCCCCAATCTCAAGACTGCTCTTTTTCTTGGGCGTGATCGGCACGAGCTTTTGCAAAGGCTAAAAAAAGACGAGGTGGTCAAGCCTCATGTGATCTTCACCACATACGGTATCATTCGTCGGGACTACGAACAGCTCAAAGGTTTGCAATTTGAGTTTTTGATCCTGGACGAAGCGCAAAATATCAAAAATCCAGAGTCGGTCGGCGCGATTGCCGCCAAGAGTCTCAAGGCTTTTCACCGTCTGGCGCTTTCCGGTACCCCTGTCGAGAACCGCTTACGCGAGCTCTGGTCTCTTTTCGATTTTCTCATGCCCGAGTTTCTCGGTGGCTACAAGGACTTTAACGAGACCTTTGAGCGCCCTATCGAGCTTGGCATAGAGTCTGCCGGGCAAAAGCTCCGCAAGACCGTGCATCCATTTATTTTGAGGAGACTCAAGAGCCAGGTCGAGACCGAGTTGCCGGATCGTACCGATATCATCCATCTTTGCGAACTCGATGACGAGCAGCGCTCACTTTATCTCGATGTATTGGATGAGTGCCGGCAGCAGGTCTTTTCTGAGATCGCTTCCAAGGGCATCAAGCGTTCGCAGATCTCCGTGCTTGCTGCACTATTGCGCTTGAGACAAGTCTGTTGTGATCCTCGCTTGCTCAAAAATCGCGACAATGTCACCGATCAATCGTCCAAGCTGGATGCTTTTATGAATATGATCGGAGAGATCATTGATGAAGGTCACAAGATCCTTGTTTTTAGCCAATTTGTCGAGATGCTCAGTCTGATCCGCAAAGGACTCGATAAGGCTGGCTACAAATACGAATACCTTGATGGACAGACTCCAGCTAAAGACCGACTGGAAAAGGTCGACAAGTTTAATGCCGATCCATCGATACCCATCTTTTTAATCAGTCTCAAGGCTGGTGGCACCGGTCTCAACCTGACAGGTGCAGACTACGTCATTCACTACGATCCCTGGTGGAATCCAGCTGTCGAAAACCAGGCCACAGACCGGGCTCACCGGATCGGGCAGACCAGGCATGTCTTTAACTACAAACTCATCACTCGCGGTACCGTCGAAGAAAAGATCCTTGCTTTGCAAAAGAAAAAGAAAGAGCTTGCCGACCTGGTCATGGGCGGGGATGAAAATGTCGCCAAAGAATTGACCCAAGAAGATCTAGAGTTTTTGTTCTCGTTCTAGATTGGCCGGACTGGTCAGAGTCGGATCTAGCTGGCAGGCCATCTGGATCTTGGTAAAGATGTCTGGAGCAGTGCTAAGCACTGGCAGATCGTCCAACCAAAAAATCGGTGAGCCGTGATCGAGGACTTTAATTTGCAAGGCTTCGATCTGATCTGCGTCATCGAGAGTATTTGGCGCCTGTTTGAGATCTAGTGCCAAAGCGGCTGCGCATGCAGCAGCTACGCCAATCGACCATTCGATGGGATGCAGCCGATAGGCACCATTGGTGATGTGGCTGACGCCTATATTTTTGCAGGATGCCAGATAATTTGGGCAGGCGTCGGTGATCATTGCACTGTAAGGTATCTGAAAGGGAAGGGCTGCTTGGGCCGCACCGGGGATTTCCTGATAGCCATGGATGTCGACTGGATAGAGTCCGATACCAATTGAGTCTTTTAGATGTTTTGCTCTGCTTTGCCTTGTCGTCTCGTCTGTACTTGCCACAATGTCTTGCTCGATTATCATGGTCTTTGCTGCAAGACGGCGGGACTCTCTTATATAAGGATATTTTGAGAGACCGTCGTCAGTGCCAAAGAGGTCTTTTATCAGGCAAAACTCAGGATAGCCCTTGCCCGTGCCATCGTCTCGGGGCACCTCTGTCTGCAGCCACAGCAAAAATCCGAGACTGAGAGCCTTGGCCTTGAGCAGGTATGACTCGGCCTTTTGTGGATCCTGATCGATAAAATTGTAGCCGCGCAGATCGTTGGCATCCCAGTTGATCATGCTGATATCGCTCTGGTAGGCCCCGGGCTCAAAGAGCTCTTTGTCGATCAGACGGCGATAAGTAAAAAATGGCAGGCGGCCCTCGCTCTCAGCAAACATCTTGTAGCCATAGAGACTGTATTGCCCGTCTTTAACCCAGTCGACATAGCCTGGTGGCTCGTCGCCCGTGCTAGGCACCCCCTGGTTATTGTCGATCTTGATGGCAAAGGGATAGGTATAATCCTGGACGTTTTGATCGTTGCCGATACGTGGAGCATGCGCCTCTCCAGTGAGTTGGCGCGAGTCAGATCCCAGGCGATAAGGTATATTGGCCAGTGCCAGCAAGTCACCAGTCTCGGTGGCATCCAATACGATTTGCGGTAGCAGAGCGATAGTTGCGTCGCTGTCGAGGTCGGCTAATAGGATGGCTGATATGTGACCATTGGCGGCATTGTCTCTTTTTGCTGCTATCGCCTTATGCCGCTTGAGGATCTGGAGGTGGCTGGACATCGGGTGATCGAGGATGATCTTGTCCAGCATATCAGCACAAAGCCTTGGCTCAAAAGATAGGCGAGTGACCCATGAACGGCCGGGATGGAGGAGCGGGTCGTCAAAGGCCTCTTTTGTCAATTTACCTGAATCTCTATAAGCCTGACGGATAGCTTGCCTTAAATTGAGATAGGATTTGGCACCGCCTGTGGTTTCTATGTATTTATTTTCGTCTAGTGCGCTGACGCCCTGACTTGTCATCTGTCCACCTAGCCAATCGGTTTCTTCGGTTAGGATGATGCTCAATGACCGGCCAGGCGTCTTGGCAAGCTCGTCGAGCAAGGTCAATGCGGCGGCAAAACCGCCAGTGCCACCACCAATAATGGCGATGTCGCAGGCTATGCCTGGCACTCCGCCTGGGTCTAACTCGTAGTATCTGATCGCGGAAGGGCCGCCGATCCTGATACTCTGGATGTCTAGTGTCTTAAAATAATGCTCGTCAAACTGAGTAAGCTGCACTTTGCGATCCTTGTCTTGCGGCATGGACTAATATAATATCTTGCAGGTCAAATAGCAAAATCTATAACGGTGCAAGATACATGGTACTGGGACAACAACAATTATTGGAGCGGGCTCGGCGCATCAAGCTCATCTTGATGGACGTAGACGGCGTACTCACAGATGGCACGATTTTTTATACTGCCGGTCCTGACGGCAAGCCTTGCGAGTTCAAGGGCTTCAATTCGCAAGATGGTCTGGGTTTTCACTTCCTCAATCAGTGCGGTATCACTACCGGTGTCATATCCGGGCGCGATTCGATCGCTGTGACCGAGCGCGCAAGAATCCTCGGCATCAAGTATGTCTATCAAGGTTTTTTGGACAAGATCGCCACCTACGAACAAGTTTTGACTCAGGCAGGGGTCACTGCGCAAGAGACCGTGTTTATCGGTGATGACTTTACAGACTGGCCCCTGATGGATAGGAGTGCGATTGGTGTGGCCGTGGCTAATGCCCGTCCTGAGCTCTTGCAGGGGGCAGACTATATCACCCGGGTCCGTGGGGGCGATGGCGCCTTGAGAGAAATAGCAGAAATTGTGATCAAGGCTCAGGACAAGTGGCATCTTGTCTTGGACAAATACGGTATTGCAGTCTAGGCTGCCGATTTGCGGTTGGCTAGCATGTCGTTGCCCTGGGCAATGGCTGCGCTGACATCACCCTTGGCCATCATTAGTTGGAGTTGGGCGCCAAAGTCACCTGCATTTTGTAGCCCGGCGATATTGTTGCTCAAGTTAGTGAAGGCAGCCTCAAGCATGGCAATATCGGAGCCTGTGATCGAGGAGGGGGCCTTAGCGCGGATGGCACCGACCATTGACTCGGCTTGGGCAGCGACCACAGATGCCTGGGCGTTACGGCTTTGAGCAAAAGCCACTTGTTCGCTGCGCGGCGAGCCAGGAGCTAGGGAGACTGAGCCGTTGCGATCGACAATCGCGCCGTCAGCGTAATGCACAGTGCCATTGTTATCGTAGGTCGTACCGTCGGAGAGCGTTACTCTGTCCTTTGTGATGCGGTCGCCGCCGGGAGTGGTGACCACGCCGCCTTGATATTTGAGTCCGTTGACAGTGACCTTAGGCTTTTGAGTCTTGTCCGAACGGTCGATATTGAGGAGCTCTTTGCCTGCTTGATCGGCAATGCGGTATTGATCGTCGGTCATGGTGGTCTTGTTGCCGTTGCGAATATCGGTGTATTCGACCTTGTCTGGCGAGGTGGTGACCGTCTGGCCGTTGACCTGGGCGACGATTGCAGCAGCTTTGACTTCGAGTGAGGCATTGACTCCGTCAACTGTAAGTTTGCCTGTCTTGGCAAATTCTTCGAGCTTGGCAAACTTGCCCATGATCACGGCGAGATCTTGTTTGGAGCCATTGGGACCGAGATTAAGTCTGGCGACTTCTTCGCGCGTCATCACCTTTGGTTCTTGTCCATTGACGTGCAGTTCGTATGTAATTGCTCCATTGGCATCTTTTTTGCGCACCAGGACATTGTGGTTGTCCAGGGCGATGCCAGCGGTACCATCGTTTTTGACAAACATCATCTGGCCGTTAGGATAACGGATGGTGACGCCGTCCTTATAGCTCGATATTGCGATTTGATTGTGGTCCAGTGCATTCTGGGTGGCAGCGTCATTGACCTCGGTAACATTGGCCGCGATGGATTGATTGGTGCGGATGATCTGGCCATCTTTAAAAAAGCCGACTTGAGTTCCTTTGTCATCAAATACAGCCGATTGCAATTCGCCATTTTTGTCACGCATATAGACATCGCCGTTTGCGTTAACGATCAGGTCTTCACCAGAGCTAAGACGTGTATTGAGCTCACCTTCGGCGTTGAGGTGACCGAGCAACTTGCCGTCCTTGTCGTAAAAGGTTTTGCCCTTGGGAGTGGCTTCGATGGTGGTGCCATCAGGACGGATAAAAGTAGCGATGTCGCCGATCTGGTAGGCATCGATCTCGCCTTTTTCATTGCGGTGGACGGTGCGTCCATCGATGGTCTCGAGATTTTTCAAGGCGCTAAAGTCGCCGACTGCGGTGGCTTCCTGGCGGAGATGGTTTTGCAGGTCTCTTTGCTTGTCGAGTACGCCTTCGCCTAGCTTGAGAGTGGCGGCATTTTGGGCGTGGTCGCCTTGCACTTGCTTGACTGAGGTAGCCGTGTCGATGACCAGGTCCAGACCAGGGATGCCGATGTCGGAGGTTTTGCAGACGCTGGACATATTGCTGTCTGTTTTACAGTTGTCCTGGATGAAAGCATCCATGTCAAAGGCCTTATCTTCTTTCTTGTATTCAGCTTTGTAAGATTTTTCGCCAACTTTTACAGTCTTAGAGACGCTGTTGGATTTTTCGGCTTCGCTGGTCAGGACCAGATCGGGCAGCACGCTATAGGCATCGCTTATCAGGTTGCTGGCGACGTCCAGTCCTTGTTGGAGCAAAGAAGAAGATGCAGCAGCTTGTTCGGCAGCGGGCTTTTTGTCGCCGGCTTTGTCGGCAGCCTTCGGTGCTTGATTTTCAGGTTTGGCGGTAGCTTCCTGGGACAGCTTTTCGGCCGATTTGGCGGATGACTCGGCTCCGGCGACTGCTTTGTCGCCTGCCAGAGTTTTTTTGATCTCATCGCCTACCGACATTTGATTTCCCTTGCTCCATTGCTTGCGTGATTGTCTATATGCAAGGGGCAAGATTTTTGGATAGAAAATGCCAAAAATTTTTGCCAGGCAGGATGATTTAATCTTATTTGTATACTGAGATTATGGATGAAAGCAAAGACGATATAGGCAGGCACTACCACCAGGTGGAGGGCGGGGCCATCATGTGCGATGTCTGCCCACGTGCGTGCGTGATGCGGCCTGGTGATCGTGGCTTTTGCTTTGTCCGGCAAAATCACGAGGGTCGCATGGCGCTTACGACGTATGGACGGAGTACAGGCTTTTGCATAGATCCAATCGAAAAAAAGCCGCTCAATCATTTTCTTCCCGGCACCAGCGTGCTCTCCTTTGGCACTGCGGGGTGCAATCTGGGCTGTCAATTTTGTCAAAACTGGTCTATCAGCAAGTCGCGCGAGATAGAGGATCTCAGTGAGGCGGCCATGCCACAAGAGATAGCGGCGATGGCCAGTGCACTCGATGTCCGTTCAGTCGCCTTTACCTACAATGATCCGGTAATCTGGCTCGAATACGCTCATGACACTGCCCTTGCCTGTCGCGAAGCCGGTATCAAGACTGTCGCCGTCACTGCTGGCTATATTACCGAGCAGGCCCGTCCGGATTTTTACCGCTATATTGATGCGGTCAATGTCGATCTCAAGTCTTTCTCCGAGACTTTCTATCAGCGTCTCACTCTTTCTCACCTTGCACCTGTTCTGGATACACTCAAATGGCTGCGTCACCACAGCAATGTGTGGCTCGAGATCACCAATTTGCTCATCCCGCACGAAAACGACTCCGACGACGAGATCTCGCGTATGTGCGAGTGGCTCGCTGTCAATCTGGGCGACTCGGTGCCCGTTCATTTCACAGCCTTTCATCCTGATTTTCGTCTAAAAAAGAGGCCGCCTACGCCGCCCGCCACGCTCGTGCGGGCTCGCCAAATCGCAGGCTCTTTTGGTCTCAAGTACGTCTACACGGGCAATGTAGATGATCCAGCCAATCAAAGCACCTATTGTCCTGGCTGCCAGATGCTTTTGATAGAGCGCAACTGGTTTGAGATCGGTCGATATGAGATCGAGGATGGAGCATGCCGCTATTGCAGGGAGAAAATACCAGGGGTATTTGAAAGAGGCAAGGGAGATTGGGGGCGCAAGAGAGTGCCGGTGTCGCCTGCGCTCTTGCTCGGACAAAACCGCTTATAATATGCCTGTTGATTTTGCCGGGCCTGAACTGTGCGTAAGCGCCACATTTTTGCCACTCTCGTGTCTGCCTGTCTGATGGTAGCGCCCGCCATCGGGCAAGAGGCCGATGCTGGCACTGTTGCGGAGTCAAGTGCTGACTCTGATGCCGGTAGCCGGGGCATGCTGGTCCTCTCCAATACGGAGGTACTGGGGAGGGGGGCTGTATCCAGACCATCCTCAAGACCTAAAAAATTTGAAGTGGTGCGCGTGCGAAAGCATCCGATCAACAGAGAGCGCAAGTTTTTGCAGATGCTCTTTATGTTTGCCGGTCTGGCCGGCATATTTTTTGGTGTCCTGGCTCTGAGGAGTGTGCCTCCATCGAGGAGCAGCAAATAAAATGGACAATGATCTCAGTCTTTTAGAGCGCATATTGATGTTTATCACAGGCTCGGTTTTTGTGGCTGGTGGAGGGATTTTTGCTGTGCAGTCCTTCGAAGATGCCAAGAATGTTTTCGAGAGCCTTATATTTTCGATGATGGGCGTGGCTGTCGGTCTGGCCCTCTGCGTATGGAGCTTTACCGGCCCTCCAGGCTAGTTTAGATCGGGCTTAGGCAAATTGTCGGCGCAAGTAGTAAACTGCCCCCGGGTAGTTTTGAGGTTTTTTCAATGACATCTTTGGCCAGACTGACCGCCGTTCTTTCGCTTTCTTTCTCTCTTTCTCTTGCCCTAGGCGCTAATACCATCCAGTCTGTATCGGCCAAGGCCCAAAAAACTACCAATGTCGACGCTGATGCTGAGATTGAAATGCTTAAGAATGCTACCAACAAAAAGTTTGGTCGCTCGGGCAACTGGAAGTCCAATGCGCAAGGTGCTCCCGATCTAGAAGCCTGCCGCAAGGCCGTCCAGCAAAAGCCCAACGATGCAATCGCTCATAACGATCTCGGGTGGGCTCTGCGTCAAAACGGCCAGGCCAAAGAAGCCGAAGCTGAATTGCGCAAAGCGATCGAACTCAATGCCAAGATGCCGCAGGCGCATAGCAATCTCAGCGTGGCTTTGTTAGATCAAGGCAAGGCCAAAGAATCGCTCGATGCAGCCAAAGCCGCTGTCGCACTAGATCAGAGCAAGCCAATCTATCATGTCGTGCTCGGCAATGCACTGGCTGCTAATAACGATAATGCTCAAGCCGTTGAGATGTACAAGCAGGCCATTGCTCAACAGCCCGACTACGAAAATGCCTATTACAACCTGGGCCGCGTCCTCAATCTCATGGGCGAGAAAAAGGACGCAGGCAAGGCTTTGAGCGAAGCTCTCAGGCTGGATCCCAATGACGAGCGTGTCCTCAAGCTTTTGGATACCATAGTCGACAAGTAACAAACTAATGGTGGCTTAGTGTCAGGCTAGTGACGGCAGAGTTTTGAGATAGTCTCAAAATCTGTGCTGCTGTGGCCTTGAGCTTGATCGTTGTTATGCGGCCATCTTGCTTGATGATCTGGTATTTCAGCCCTAGCTCTCTAAGCAAGGCGAGCAGATCGTCTGCCAGAGTAGACTGAATCCAAATCGATAGAGCCTTGCCTTTGCTGTTTTGCATGGCCAGCAACAAGTCTGTATTGATTTTTGTTTGTCTCTCGGCTTCTGTCTTTTCGGCCTCTTTCTTTTTGAGCATGGATGGAGCAGGGGCGGTAAATCCCGCACGTCTGGCATAGCTCAGACCAGCATCGCTCTTGCTCTCTCTAGCTATAAAAGCAAGGCCGGCAGGGGCCGCCGATGGCATAGCTGCCATATTGCCTCCCGCACCGCCCATGGCACCAAGAGTCATCTGTCTGCTCACGCCTTCTGGCATTTCGCTCTGCACTCTGATGGTGGTCGGCTGCCCCTTGGTCCTATCTTTGCGAGCCTTGTCATCGACGGCGACAAAGCTCGTATATTGGGTCATGATGCCATGCTCAAGCGCTACCTGTACGATCTCGTCCTTGAGCTCCTTATTGGTGCCGCCATTTTGAGCGCTCATGTAGTCTTCGGCCATCAAACGGTCTACCTTTGCCCTGGCCCACATAGAAGCGATGCCACTATTGGTAGTATCGCGCTCCGGTAGATCAATATTGATAGTCTGTTTGTAAGGCGCGCCTCCGCAAAATCCGGTCACATCCATTTGATATTTGCCAGGTTTTGCGTAGCGCCCTTTAAAGTAGAGAGGTTTTTGTGCCCAGACATCATGTATTTCTTTGGGGAAAATCTCCGTGAGCCTGGCGTTTTCGCTCGGTCCGCGGTAATTTAGCTTAACGTCGGTCAATACAGGTGTTGAGATGCGCTTGTAAAATTTTGCCCCCGCTTCTTCGGCTGGGGAGTTGAGCAAGACGTATTCGGCTTCGCCGCCTCCTTCTCGTGCAATGCCATCGATGAGAGAGCGATTGACACTATTGCCGGTGCCAAACGAAAACCAGCGCGACTTGTCTCTGTATTTTTTGATCATGCCGAGTATCTCGAGATCGTTGCCCACATAGCCATCGGTCATGAAGGTGACGATGCGCAATCTGTGCTGGTCGCGAGGCATTGAGCAAGCCATTTCTACCGCCGGGGCCATCCACGTGCCACCATTTGCCTCAAGCGCATCGATAAATGCAATCGCCTTTTTTTTCATCGACTCCGAGACTGCTTGAGGTTTGTCCGCAAAAACATTCTGGCCAGAGTTGAAGGCGATGATCTGAAATGTATCATTGGCATTCATGTGCTCGACTATATAGCGCATTGTCTGCTTGCACTTATCCAGGGGCGGACCTGATTGGGAGCCCGAGCAATCGATGACAAAGATCATTTCCTTTGGAGAAATATCTTTGATAGTCGGCTTTTTAGGAGGCATGACCATGAGGGTAAAATAGCCTGGCTTGTCGGCATCGCGAAAGGCAAGATAGCCGCTTTTGATAGCTGATTCGGAGACTTGATAGGTGAGGACAAAATCTTTATTGGGGATCGTCGCCTTGTCGGCAAGCTTGATGCGCGCCTTGCCTTTGATTTTGTCCGAAGGTGATTCGTCTATGGAGACCTCGTGCAGTAGCGAGTGGATATGATCGACCTTCATGCCGGCATCGAGATCTACCGAGATGGAGATATCGTGTCCTGAGCGTGTGCCTTCTGGTGCAAATACAGTATTGAGCCCTGACATATTGCCATTTTTAGGCAAATCGATAAAGCGCGGACCGACCACGGTCGGATACGTGAAAGCAAATTGCCCGTCTTCGAATGGGAGGGTCTCGACATAGTCGATTGTGATCTCGATCTTTTGGCCCGGCTCGATATTGGCTACGGATTGAGTAAATATGTTTGTGCGTTCTTGATCCAGCAGCGAGGCGGTCTGCCCGTTATTGCGCGCGTCTTGATAGATTTGTCTTGCTTCTTCTCGTTTTTTGATGGTGCCGTTGATGGTGCGATCGCCGATGCGCATCTTCATTTGATTCACAGCACCCTGCTCAGAGAGTGGAAATGTATAGACAGCTTCGATCTTTTCTTTATATGTGTTTTTAAATATCTGTTTGACGCTGACTTTAGCGACGTAACCAGATATGGTGGCTTTAACATCGGTGTGCTCGAGGGGGCACTGGCCTATTTGTCGATTGCCTATCATCGCAGTCAGCTGGCCGCTGTTTGCCTTCACTGCTTTGGTCGGCCCGGACTTGCTATTAAGTGCTCTCGCTGGATTAGAGACCGCTTGGGTAGCTCCCAGGGATCCTAAAAGTCCGAGGACCAGAGTCAGAGCAACTGCCCTGCTAAAGCCAGTTTGCTCTTTGCCAGGTTTGACATTGGGATTTGGATGCATGCAAAAAACCTCGAGAGATTAAGGTGGTTACACTCTCGAGGTTAGCTCTATAGACTCGAATGGACTCTAGGGTATTGCCTAGTCAAGTCCTGGGGGGCGATGACTATTATGATGGGGGTAAACCATGAGTCCGACCCAGATCCCCAGTATTTGCCTCAAGATCAAAATCGAGCTCGCTCAACAAGTCGCTCGGCACCTTGACCTGTCGCTCATGCTCCATCAGGGCCTTTTCTTTGAGATCCCATAGATGATTAAAGAGTCCGGTGTTGAGACTGCCTCCACCCTGGTGCATCAAGGTAAAACGAGCATTGAGCTTGTCCTTGAGGGCCTGCGTATCTACCGCTATCATGTGTGATTTGCTTTGATTGTCCATATGCGTATGCTCTATCTCTAGATTGTCTATCACCGGTCGCTGACTCTCATATTCCCCAGTAGTTCCAATCTCTTCGCTTGACATCGGTGATGCCAATTTATTTCCATTTCCATTCTGTCTGAAAATGCAAAAGCCCCGTCCAGCAATAGGACAGGGCTCTTAAAGTTAAGATGAATATTTATCTTAGGCGCGACGCTTTCTTGCCGCTTCTGCTTTGCGTTTTCTTTTAACGCTGGGCTTTTCGTAGCGCTCTCTGCGCTTGATTTCAGAAAGAATACCAGCCTTCTGGATTTTCTTTTTGAAGCGCTTCAAAGCTCCCTCGATGGATTCGCCCTCTGCAACTCTAACCTCTGACAAATTATTCACCCCGCTTTGATGTCTGTGATGGATCGACGCGTTTTTATGCCGCGCGCATATCTAGATATGAGCAATATGCGCGAGCGCGAATATGCCATATTAGCAGCTTGCAAAAACGCACTCAAGAGATTTGAGTGCGTTTGCCACAGACCTTAATGAAATATCGGCTATTTGCCGTATACCTTGTCTCGTTTCATGTCGACGGTCTGGCCGTCGATATTTTTGCGCTCGGTGGGCAGTACGTGCTCGATCTTGCGGCCCAATATGTCGTGATCCTCGTCGATCTTGGACTCAAAGAGATTGGTGTAGAGTTTGCCGCCTGATTTTTTAAGCATCGGAAAAGAGTATCGGCCAGTATCTGGATCAAAGGACACGGCAGTGTCCTTATTGCGGTCGAAGCCGTTGATGACCAGATTGAGAGTGGTCGTGCCAGGCCAGCCAATCATATCGGCGCCTGCGCATAGGGCCAGGATGGCGCAGAGAAAAAATGAGGGTCCCATAATGATATGGGCCAGCATGCCTTCTTTTGCCTTGACAAGTGAGCGCTTGCTCGGAGGCAGGTGGATCAGCCAGGGAGAAATAACTGTGAAGGGCAAAAAGCCCTCCCAATAATAAAATCGTCCCATGACGCAGGCCATCCAGCCTTTCCAGGCAAATGACAAGCCAAGGACAAGGAGAATGACGCCAACTAAAATTTTCCCAATGGGAGTGGTAAAAAATTCCATAAAATTGAGAGCCTGCAATGCTTTCGACAAAAAAATCGGGCAGCGTGCGGTGTTTGCACAAAGCCGACTAGACTTAGTCTACAACGTTCTGAGATTTTGACTACTCTGTTTTCGTTACAGGGGCCGCATTTCTACTGCTTGACTGGCCCGATTTAGATACAATCTCCTAACGTGTATTGATTGCGTACATCGATTGCGATATCAGGCTAAATATCAAGAGGTATAAAAAATTGGGAAGCACAACGCTAAAACGAGATCACAGATGCGCCGAGATGGGCCTGGCTCTCGTCAATAATCGCGTCACGCTGGCCGGATGGGTAAACGTAGTCCGCGATCTTGGTGGCCTGATCTTTATCGAGTTGCGCGACGCTACAGGCAAAGTGCAGCTGGTTGCCGATCCCAATAAAAACAAAGAGATTCACGATCACTTTGTCAATCTCAAAAATGAGTTTGTCATTGCAGTCTCCGGTATTGTCACTGCTCGTCCAGACGGTACTAGCAAGGGTGATAGCGCCGGTCAGATCGAGATCTATCCAGATCAGTTCCAATTGCTCAATACATGCAAGGTCTTGCCTTTTCAACTGGATCAGGGTGAAAAAGTCGATGAGGCCTTACGTCTCAAATATCGATATCTCGATCTGCGCCGTCCCGAGATGAGCTATAACCTCACTACTCGCCACAAGGTGACTCAGGCCATCCGTCGCTGTCTCGATGGTGAAAACTTTATCGAAGTAGAAACCCCAATATTGTGCAAGGCGACTCCCGAAGGAGCGCGTGATTTTCTCGTGCCAAGCCGTCTCAATATCGGCAGCTGGTATGCTTTGCCGCAATCCCCTCAGCTTTTTAAGCAGACTTTGATGATTAGTGGTGTCGATCGCTATTATCAGGTGGCACGTTGTTTTCGTGACGAAGACTTGCGAGCTGACAGGCAGCCGGAGTTTACTCAAATCGACATGGAGTTTTCTTTTGTCGATGAAGCAGAAGTAATGCGTGTGACTGAAAAGGTCATAGTCGAGGCCTTCAAGATCGTCGGTATCGATGTTGCTCCTCCCTTTAAAAAATTGTCTTATCAAGACGCCATGGGCTTGTACGGCAGCGATAAGCCGGATCTGCGTTTCGATCTGGCTTTCAAGGATCTGACACCGGTAGCGGCTGCTACTGAGTTTAAGGTCTTTAGGGATGTCGCTCAGGCCGGTGGACAACTGAAAGGTATCTTGCTGCCAGGGCGCGGCGAGTCCAGCTCGCGCAAGCAGATCGATACGTGGAATGAGTACGTCAAGGCTCAAGGCGCTAAAGGGCTTGCCTGGATTGCTTTTGGCGAGTCTGGCAATCGCTCGAGCGGTCTAGAAAAAAATATGACTCCGCAAGAAATTCAAAGTCTTAAAGAGCTTTCTGGAGCCAATAATGGCGACATCCTACTGATGGTGGCGGATGCACCAAAAGTAGTGGCAAACGTTCTCGGGCGCTTCAGGCTCAAGCTAGCCGAGGAGCTCGATCTGATCGATCAGTCCAGGCACGAGCTTCTCTGGGTCGTAGATTTTCCTCTCTTTGAGTACGATGACGAAGAAAAAAGATGGATGGCCGTGCACCATCCATTTACAAGCCCCAGGCTCGAAGATCTGGAGTATCTCGAAAGCGATCCGGGCAGGGCACGTGCTAGAGCTTACGATATTGTCTATAACGGCTGCGAGATTGGCGGTGGATCGATCCGTATCCATGATCAAGAGTTGCAATCGCGTGCTTTTAGCGCAATTGGTCTCGATCGCGAGACTGCTGTCGAAAAATTTGGCTTCTTACTTGAAGCCCTCGAATCCGGTGCGCCTCCGCATGGCGGTATTGCTCTCGGTCTCGATCGCATCGTCATGCTGCTTTGCAATTGCAAGTCGATCAGGGATGTGATTGCTTTTCCCAAGACTCAATCAGGGGCTTGCCCCATGACCGGAGCTCCTAGCCAGGCTGGACCCGATCAGCTCAAAGAGCTGAGCGTGAGAGTCGAAGAGAAAGAAAAGAAAGATAGTAAAAAATCGCCACAATCGTCTGAATCGTTGAATATGATTGCTGGTAATGCCTGAAACTCCTGCGCCTAAAAAAATGCTGTCGACATGGCCGATATCGCTGAGCCTCTGTCTCATCGTGGCTATGCTAGCCGGTTGCGCTGTGCGTAAGCCGGCCAGCTCTTATCTCATCGATGGCAATGAGTATTTTAAAAAAGGCGAGTATGACAAGGCCGAAAAACAATATCGCGAAGCTCTCGTCAGCGAGCCCAATAACGCTACGGTACTCAATAATCTTGGAGTCATATTGAACGAGCAGGGGCAGACGGATGAGGCAATCAAGGTACTGACTCAAGCGATAGATCAGGACCCCAAAAATCCTGTTGCTCAGTATGTCCTATCAGAGTCCTATGCTAAGAGCGCAAAATTTGATCAGGCGCTCGAGCATGCCAGAGCGGCTGTCGACCTGGATAATAAAGAAGCCAGGGCATATTGCGCTCTGGCTGAGGCTTCTCTGGGCAAGGGAGACCTGGGGGAGGCCGTAAACGCTTATCAACAAGCTGCCGAGCTCGATGCTGACAATGACCGGACACATCACAAATTTGCATTGGTGCTTGGACTGCGTGGAGATCTTGCGGGCCAGATCGCACAAGAGCGCAAAGCAATCGAAATAGAGCCGCAAAACGTCGATGCCCGGATTGGGCTAGTCACGGCTCTGAGTAAGTCGGGAGCAAAGCAAGAAGCTCTGGCTGAGATCAAAAAGCTTGCCCAGGAAGAGCCGGGCAACAAGGATGTCAAAATCTTGCAGCAGCAGCTCGAACGCGAAAAAAATTTGAAATAAAGCTGAAGGCATTCTCTCACTTTTGCTTTATACTCCAAGCATGGTGCGATCTTTTTTTAATCAGATTATCTGTGCCTACCTCATGCTCTCGTCCTTGACCGGGGTGCAATCTTGTTTTGCTGCATCGAGCCAAGTCATGCAGCAGTACAAGGCTGCTCTTGATCAGTACAACCTACATCGACGCATATTTGCTGCCAACATTACCGGTGGTGGCACGACTCCCGCCATGCCTCCGCTTGGCCAGGGCCAGATGACCAGATTGCCCGGAGGTTTTAAGCCTGATATCAAGCTGCCTCCCATGCGCCTTGCGCCCAATGACCCCTTTGCTGATTTGGCTTTGCTGGATGAGTCTCTGACCAACAAGACACTTTCTCTGTACGCTGATCTCCAAAGCTTATTGCAGCAGCAGGACAAGATCAGTACTCAGGAGTTTAACGATGCCCTGAGTGGCTTGCAGCGCCGAGCCGACGATCTTTGGGCAGATACAGAGAGCTTTGAGAGAGAGTTGGCCAGGCAACAAAACATTACCAGCCACAAGATCACCCAACTGATGTACGCCGCCGATCGTGATGGCATACAAAACGAGTATAACTCTACTTTTTCTGACTTCAAAAATCTTTCTCGCGTCCAAAATGAGTTGACCAAACGCTCCCAATACCATTTGATGGCTAGAGTATATTTTCAAGAAAGACTCGGCAAGCTAAGGCCACCAGGCCATGAGGATCACGTCCAAGGGCAGGAGCAAAATATTGATCATGCAGACCTGGTCTGCCCACCGGGAGATGATTTTGCCACGCTCGATGTCGTCGGTCAGCAGGCTGCTCTGGATCGTGAGTATGCAAGAGTCAAGCAATTGTTCTCGCTATTGTCCAGATAATTTCAATTAGAATTTTAGATTTTCGGATTTTTGAAATTTGAACTTTTTTGCCTCCGACGGCGTTTAGAGGAAAGTCTAGCGGAGGCAAATGTGGCCAATGTACGCACGTATACTTACAGGCGCGATCCAGGGGGTAGAGGCTAGCTGCGTTGAGGTCGAGGTCGATTGCCTGGGAGGGCTCGGACAGATCAGCGTTGTAGGTTTGCCGGATGCTTCTATCAAGGAGGCGCAGGAGCGAGTCCGATCCGCGATCAAGTCCTGCTCTTTTCTCATGCCTCCCGGCAAGCGCTGGGTGGTCAATCTAGCTCCCTGCGACACGCGCAAGGAGGGTTCGGCTTATGATTTGCCGATAGCAGTGGGCATCCTTGTCGCTACCGGCATTATGCCGCCGGAGTATCTCAACGATCTTTGGCTGGTCGGAGAGCTGAGCCTTTCAGGTGCCTTAAGAGCCGTGACCGGCGTCCTGCCCATCGCCCTAGCCGCCAAGGCGAGTGGGGCCAGGGGGATAGTCGTGCCTGAGGGCAATGCAGCAGAGGCTGCTCTGGTAGAGGGCCTTACTGTATATCCAGTCTCGCATCTCATGCAGGTGTATGCCATGGGCCAAAATATCGACAATGGCACCATATATAGTGCGAGTGGCGTCGACGGTCTGGCCCTTTTGCCTGCTGAGTCAGATGATCACAAAGATTTTAGCGAGGTCAAAGGACAGATGGCCGCCAAGCGAGCCTTAGAGATCGCCGCGTGTGGCCGGCACAATGTGCTCATGGTCGGTCCTCCGGGTACCGGCAAGTCCATGCTGGCCGAGCGCTTGCCAGGCATCCTGCCTCCTCTGGAGTACGAGGAGATCATCGAGCTGACCAAGCTATTTTCTGTAGCCGGTTTGCTTACTGATCGCAGCACGGTCGTTACAAATCGACCGTTCCGAAGTCCCCATCATTCGGCCAGCATTGCCGGCCTCATCGGTGGGGGCCTCTCTCCTCGACCGGGAGAGATATCTTTGAGCCACCTGGGAGTTCTATTTCTCGATGAGTTGACTGAGTTTAGACGCTCTCAACTCGAAAATCTGCGCCAACCTCTCGAGTCTCGCAAGGTGATGATATCGCGATATGGTCAGACACTTACCTATCCCGCGTCCTTTATGCTCGTTGCTGCATGCAACCCGTGTCCTTGCGGATATCGCGGAGACACGCTCAGGCATTGTGTCTGTACGAGCGCACAGGCTGAGCGATACTGGGGCAAGATCTCCGGCCCATTGATGGATCGTATCGACTTGCAGGTAGACGTGGGCCGTTTGAGCGATGCAGAGATACAAGGGCGCGCTAATACTGATACCAATGCCGACGAGCCTTCCCATCGTATCAAGGCTCGAGTGCTCAAAGCCGTGGAGCGTCAAAAGCAACGCTTCGCTAGTTTGTTTCCTGATAAGCCCTTTGCCTTCAATGGTCAGGTCACGCATGTCGATGGCAATCCCATGTTCAAGCTCGAACATATAGGGGAGAGGGTCATGGCGAGAGCCATCAATCGTTTTGGTCTTTCTGCCAGATCCTATGGCCGCGTGCTAAAGCTCGCACGGACCATAGCGGACCTGGATGGTAGCCGCGATATACTTAGCCCACATCTTGCCGAGGCGCTCAAGTACAGGGTTGCAGGGGCGCAGTCTTGCTATTGAGAGTCTGGCTCAGTTTCTCATAGCAAGAGAAACGGCTTGAGCAACCTGTTCGATGATGTCTTCACGTTTTTTAGCTGTAGCTTGAGCTCCTGACAAAAAAACTGCGATTGCTGCTTTATTGCCATTAGGCAAAGTGGCGATACCGACATCGTTGGTGGCAGAGCAGAGGCCAAGGTATGTGCCGCTGGTCCCAGTCTTGTGCGCTAAAGTAGAACCTCTGGGCAAGCCCTTGAACAGTCTGTTTTTGCCAGTCTTGCAATTGAGCAGAACCGTCCGCAAGTAGTCTGTATATGTATGGTTGAGCATTTCTCCGCGATCAAACTTTGCTAAAAGATCGACCATAGCGCCAGGTGTTGCGGTGTCTCTTTCATCATCCTGATAGGCTTTGATTGCTTGCACGCGCTTTTCGGCTGGTACGGCCAATATCGCTGCTTGCAAAGGCTCGGTGCGGGCCCACTCCTTTTTAAATGTCCCTAGACCAAGCCAGTCTGTCTGCAACTCGGATTCTAGTCTATCCACGCGTAAAAACGCGGTATCGATGCCCTTTGCCTTTAGATATTTGTTGACGCTCTCTTTGCCGATCTTTTTCATAAGCACATCTGCTGCAGTATTGTCGCTCTGACAGATAGCTGCTTCGATGAGTTGAGCTATAGTAAAAAATTCTTCTGGGCCCTTAAAATTTTCGGCAAGCGGACTGTGCTGTATGGATAGATCGTCTGCTGTGATTTTTAGCTTGTCTTTTAAATAAAGGTGCTTGTTTTGCACCTGGTCGAGGACAGCCATGGCTAGCGGTAGCTTAAAGACACTCTGCATGGGAAATCTCTGATCCCCTCGCAAAAAAAACTCGTCACCGGTGGCAAGATCGCGCACCCCCACGCCAAGTCTGCCAAATGATGCTTGTTGATCGATTTTTTCTAGTCTGGATTGCAATACCTCTTTGTCCAGTTTTGCCTCTGCTTTGTCTGCAAGACCCAGGGACATGATCGACATTATGGAGAGGGCTAAAACTAGAGTGCTTGGCTTGATCTTCATGGTGGCATTTTACTACTAGAACTAGCTATTTACTCGGTCTTTCGCGTTCGGGGCGTGTGCTATTCTAGTTAGTAAGTTTGATTTTGCCACGGTATAACTATTGTCTTCATTACTACGACGTTCTATCAATAGTTCTCGACTTGGCGATTTGCTCGTTCAGGCAGGCATACTCACGCAGGCTCAGCTGGGCGAGGCCGTGCGCAATTCGAGGCAAAAGGGCATCCAACTGGGACAAGCTCTCGTGATGAATGGCGTGATTGCCCCAAGGGACCTGCAGTCGGCTCTTGATGCGCAATCGATGCTCCGCGACAAGACAGTCGATTTTAATGAGGCTTTGCGCTGTCTCAAAATCGCCTACAAGGTCAGCTCGTCTTTTAAAGACATACTCAATGAGTATGCCAGTCCAAAAAAATCGCAGACCTCCAAATTGGGCGAGTTGTTGATAGAGTCTGGTCTGGTCACCTACGAGGTCCTGGCACGCGCGGTAGAACAGAGTAATAGCACCGGCCTGCCTCTAGGACGTATGCTCGTCTTGCATCAGACTCTTACCAATGAGATTTTGACTTTTGCTCTTGATCTGCAGGTTAGGGTGCGAGATGAAATGATCACTCGCGAAGAAGCCATCGCTGCCCTGCGCAAGGCTGCTGGCCTTGAGCCTCAGGCTAGTGTGGGTGCTGATCCTGCTCAAAATGATAAGCAAGCTAGCGCATCGACTCAAAGTGATGATGGTGAGAGAGCCGATGCTCTAGCCATGCAAAGACTCAAGGATGGACCGCGTAAGCGGGGCTTGAGACTCGGCGAATTGATGGTCATGGCCGGCGTTCTTACAGAAACAGATGTGATGAATGCCCTGGAGTGGGGACTGGTCAATCACCAGCCCATGGGCAAGGTCTTGTTGACTCAAAAGCTGGTATCGGAGCCTATCCTTGATGCTGCTCTGGCCATCCAAAAAATGGTAGACAAGGACAATCTAGAGCCGGTCAAGGCTAGCGAGCTACTCGCACGGGTACATAGTTCGGCCATTTCTTTAGATGATGCCGTCGCTGAGATGAAGGCCGAAGAAGAAGGCAGCGAAAAGGAGATCACATACGAACGGCTTTTGACTCTTGCACGTGTCCTTGACGAAGACGAACTAGAAGATGCTTTTGATATCAAATCAAAGAGCTCGGCAATCATTGGCAAGGTCTTAGTCTTGACCGGGCACATGGACGTGCCGACTCTGCAAGCAACGCTGCGTTGCCATCAGCTATTGTCCCGCGGGCATCTCACCCCGGATGATGCCGTGGTTACTCTGGACTATTGCTTGCATCACAATCCTGACGGTCCGATGAAGCTCGACGATGCTCTTAAAGAGTTGGGCTGGTCTAAAGACAAGGGCTTGCGATTATCTGGAGAGCCGCAGCCAGCACCAGATACTAAGGCTGCGGTATCGGATGCGGTGCCCGTTCAGTCCGCCTTCGCTCCTGTCGCCGAACAAATAGCGGCTATACCCGAGGCCGATGCTGGCGTGGATATCTCAGGTGCTGGGCTGACTCAGGATAGTCCTGCGGCTCCAGGTAAACAAATCAAGCATAGCGAAACTATCCAGCCCGAAGACGCGAGGGCGACCAGACTCGCAGCCATTCTCAAAGGTCAAAAAGAATCCGACTCGGCCTTGCTTGCCAACTTTGATCCTTCTCAACAGCCACCTGATGCTTTGCAAAGCGTCTTTGAGCGTCTGGCGCATAGTTATTTTGTCAGGGGAGATTATCCCCAGGCGCAGGTGATTTACGAGCGCATACTAGTGCATCGACTAAATCAGATCGGTCCTCAGGACAGCGCTTTGTTTACTGATCTCAACAATCTTGCTGGTGTCTTGATCGCCCAAGAACACTTTGCTCAGGCCGAGCCATTTATGCGCCGCGCGCTCAAATTGTTGGAGAATTCACCCTCAGCCGATCCACGCCGAGTAGCGGATGCGCTCTCATCTCTTGCCACAATCTATTTTAGACAAGATAAGGCAAGAGAGGCCGAACCCCTATTGCGCAGGGCTTTGACCCTCAGGCGCGAGCATGCTGTTTCTGAGCCCGAATTAGCTCAGACTCTTTCAGATCTGGCCAAGGTATTGCGCCGTCTGCAGCTAAATCAAGAAGCCGAAGCCATGTACCAAGAATCACTGGCCATGCTTTCTCAAATCGAGACAGAGACAGGCACAGGCGAGTTTGAGGCGGTTTGAGGCAAGCAGGCTCAGCTTACAGGATCAAAAACTTTTGCTGCTGCGAGTAAAAGAGGTACTTTTGCTTGCCAATCTCTCGCATCGACTGGATTGTAGGCGACCAGGCGCGGGTATGGCAGATTGGACCTCTCCAATACCATAGAGCGCAATTTTAGCGAACCGATCTCTGGATCGGGATGCTTCATCTCCTTGAGCCAGCCAGAACGTCTCAAGACCTGGTGCATCGGCCACCATTGGCGAAACTCCGGACTTTTTTCGTCGAGCTCGGCAATCAGCTCTTCAAAGTCATGGACGTGAGAAAGGTTGCGAGTGTAATCGGTGCGAAAGTGAGCGAGCATCGATTGTGCGTCTGCCTGCCAGTTGATGGAGAGAGTATGCATGTAGTCATCGAGCAAAAGCAGTTTGACCAGGTTGACCTTAGGTCCATGCTGGTCAAAATTGAAGAGGGCGCCAGCCGTCTTGTTCCAGTAGAGCACATCCCAGCGAGCATTGAGCAGGTAGGCTGGCATGTCACCAAAAGCATCGACCATAGCTTGCAAGTCGGCTAGATTGTCGTCGACTTCTTCGTGCTTTTCTGGTGCTGCAAGTTTGCAAAGGTCAAAAAGATAGGCACGCTCGTCTTCTCTCAATCGCAGGGCTTCGCTGATTGCTTCTGCGGTTCGGACAGATACATTTACAGGTCGGGCCTGCTCGAGCCAGGTGTACCAGGTGACGCTAATGCCTGCCATTTCTGCGACTTCTTCGCGTCTGAGGCCTGCTACTTTGCGCCTTTTACCCTTTGTCAGCCCAATCTGCGTCGGATTGACGATGGCGCGACGTGCCTTGAGAAAATCAGCAAGTTCTTTCAACCGATCGACTTCGCTCATCGGGTGACCTCTTAAATAGGTATCAAAAATACCAGTATTGGGTGGTATTTCTACTGGTATTGAACATACTGATACTACCACTGGCAGCCGTGTTTTGCCGACAGTTGCTAAATACTTTCTTTATTGTTGTTTACTTTTTACTAGGTCAAGATTGAGTAAATGCGCTGCAAGGCCTCGTCTATGTCGTCTCGGCAGAGATCTGCGTGCACGACTGCTCTGATGCCCATGAATGCATCCTGTGTGACGAGAATACCTGCTTCACTGAGCTGTCTGGCCAATTCGCGGCTATCGAGAGACTTGCTCTTGAAAAAGACCATATTGGTTCTTTGTGATTCGGGTGTTACATCCAAATCAGCAATGGCTGCCAAACCCAGAGCAAAGTGCTCGGCGTTTTGATGGTCCTCAATGAGGCGATCGATGGAGGAGTCGAGGGCTTCCAGGCAAGCTGCGGCCAATATGCCGGCTTGTCTCATGCCGCCTCCAAGTGCCTTGCGCAGCCTCCTTGCCTTAGCGATAAAGGCATGCGACCCTGCTACTATCGATCCGGCTGGAGCCCTAAGACCCTTGCTAAAACAAAATTGTATCGAGTCCGCTTGAGCGGCCAATTGCATCACATCTGTGCCGAGGGCGAGTGCTGCGTTAAATATCCGTGCTCCATCCAGGTGTACGGCGAGATTGTTGGCCAGCGCCAGCTCCCTCACACTAGCCATATAGGCGATTGAGAGAGGCTTGCCCATAAACGTGTTTTCGAGCGCTATTAAAGCAGTCCTGGCTCTATGCTGATCGTTTTCGTTGATCGCGCTTTGTATGTCAGGCAAGGCGAGAGTACCGTCAATGCCATTACTGATGGTGCGAAGACTGACGCCACCAAAAGCTGAAACACCTGCTTGTTCCCAGATAGCGATGTGCGCGCGGTTGCCTAAGATCACCTCGTCCGAGCGCTGACAGTGAGCAAGCACGGATATGAGATTGCCCATCGTCCCTGAGGCGACAAAGAGTGCTGCGTCCTTGCCTGTCAATTCGGCGCACCGTTCTTGCAAGCGATTGATGGTAGGATCTTCGCCAAAAACATCATCACCGACATTTGCTTGTGCCATGGCCTTACGCATTGCTTGAGTAGGCTGTGTCACCGTATCGCTACGCAGATCTATTTTTTTCGCTTGGGTAGAATGCATGGAGTCTAAGCTAGCTGCCAAAAAAATGAGCATGCAGTTGTTTGACCGCTCTGTCCGCATCTACTGCATGCACAAGGAAGCTGATATTGATATCGGAGGCACCACCCGAGATGACCAGGATATTGATGTCTTTTAGCGCGGTAAATACTTCGCCAGCAATACCGCTGCGTTCTCTAAATTGTCTACCAACCACCGTGACTATAGCCGTATCGCTCATTACTTCTATTTCGCCAAGCTCGGCAAGATCTTGCCTGATCAAGTCGAGGTTTTCGATATTGTCTACAGTGAGAGAAATGGAGACCTCGGATGTAGCGATGAGGTCGATAGGGGTGCGATGCTTGTCAAAAACAGAAAACACTTTTGCTAGGAAGCCATGTGCCATGAGCATGCGTGGCGAAGAAATGAACAGAGCACTGATGCCTTTTTTGCTTGCAATAGCGCAGATACTTTTGGCCAGGTCGTTTTTGGCATAGGCCGCGGGTTCTTTGACGACAGCCTGGATCGATGTGCCCCGAGAGTCAGGACGCATGGTATTGAGTACCTTGACGGTGATGTTCTTTTCGACAGCAGGCTTGATGGTGAGGGGGTGGAGGACTTTTGCGCCAAAATAAGCGAGTTCGGAGGCTTCTTGAAATGAGACGTCGGTGATCAGCTGTGCGGCCGGTACGATACGGGGATCGGCTGTCATCATGCCATCGACGTCAGTCCAGATCTCGATGCGTTGTGCGTCGCAAGCCACGCCGAGGATGGAGGCACTGTAATCCGATCCGCCCCGACCAAGAGTGGTGGTGATACCTTCTGCGGTGCTGCCGATAAAGCCCTGGGTGATGACTATGCTACCGTCTTTGATGGCAGGCAGGATTTCGCTTTTGGCTCTTGCCTCAATCTCTTGCCATTGAGGATTGGCCTTGCCAAATGTGTCGTCCGTCTGGACCACTTTACGTGCGTCCACCCATTTGGTCTTTAGTCCACGTTCGCGAGCATATTCGGCGAGCACACTCGAAGAAAGCAATTCACCCATAGCCGAGACTGCATCTATGGAGCGCTTGGACAATTCGCCCAGATAATTGATCCCGCGTAAGACAGAGTCTAGCTCGGATAGGTGCAAGCTCAGATCTGAAAGCAGAGCCTGGGCTTTGTCTTTGCTCAAGAGTCCTTGTACGGCATCTATATGCTTTTGACGCACCATTTCGATCTGGGCCAGCGCACCATCTAGATTGCGCCTGACCGCGAGATCGGCCGCCTCGATTAGAGCATTTGTCACGCCAGACATGGCCGAGACCACCACTAATGGTGGTCCCGACTCGTCCTTGGCTTGTGAAATAAGGCGAAAGACCTGTTCGAATCGCTCTTTCGAGCCAACCGAAGTGCCGCCAAATTTCATTACTATCATTTTTGTTTCTCGGTTTACAGACTCAATCGGATAGGCGATCAGCGACGATAGATATCGGCGCCCAGGCTCTTGAGTCTGTCTTCGAGCTTGTCATAGCCGCGATCCAGGTGATGGAGACCTGTGACTTCGGTTACGCCCTCGGCTCCAAGACCGGCAATGATCAGGGCGGCGGCAGCGCGCAAATCAGAAGACTTGACCTCTGCACCCATCAATTTGGGCACGCCTTTGACGATTGCCGAATTGGCCTTGAGCTGGATATCAGCGCCCATTCTACGCAATTCGCCTACATGCATAAAGCGGTTTTCGTAGATGGTCTCGGTCACTATCGAGGTACCTTCGGCGCTCGCCAGAACAGCCATGAAAGGTGCCTGGAGGTCGGTGGGGAAACCAGGATAGGGCACGGTCGTAATATCGGTGGCTTTGAGTCTTTCGTTTACCTTGATCTTGATCGTGTCAGGAGCATACATCGAGCACTCAGCGCCCATCTCATTGATCTTGCTGATCACAGCATAGATATGGTGCACATTGACGCCGTCGATAGCGATCTCACCACCAGCAGCCATTGCTGCATAGAGGAAAGTGCCTGCTTCGACGCGGTCGGGAATGGTATCGATTACGGCACCATGCATCTCGTCGGGGCGAACGCCTTCAATGACGATCTGATAAGTGCCTGCTCCAGAGACCTTGCCGCCGAGGGCGTTTACGCAGTCAGCAAGATTGACGATCTCAGGATCTTGTGCGGCGTTTTCGATGATCGTGGTGCCTTCGGCCAGTGCAGCCGCAAGCATGATGTTTTCGGTAGCGCCATTAGAAGGCTTGTCTAACAGGATATGACTGCCGACGAGCTTGGTGCAAGAGGCATGGACATAGCCATGATCGATGCCGATCTCTGCACCGAGGGCTTTGAGGCCCTTTTCGTGTAGATCGATACGTCTCTCGCCGATGGCGCAACCGCCGGGGAGAGATACTCTGGCTTCGTGGCAGCGAGCGAGGAGAGGTCCGAGGACTACAAAGGACGCACGCAGATGGCTAACGAGCTCATAGGGTGCTTCGGTCTCAGTGAGATTGGTGGCATCGATGTGGACTTCGTTGTTTTTGACCTCTACTTTTGCGCCGAGGTGACGCAGGATGTCGGCCATCATGTGGACGTCGGTCAAATCCGGGACATTGCGGAGGATTGTCACGTCCTTGGCGAGAAGGGCTGCGGCCATCATCTTGAGGACTGAGTTTTTTGCGCCAAAGCAACGTACCTGGCCATAGAGAGGTTTGCCGCCTCTGATGATGATGCGTTGTTCTGCTTCCTGAGGACCTTGTTTGGCTGGAGGATCGAGTCTGGATGTATGTAGTGTCATTTTTTTACGCCATATCTAGTAGCTGTGAAGCTGAGGGAGCTGTGATCAGACCAGGAAGCAGGTTAAAAGCTTGGATATATAATGCATAGGCTTTGAATGCCTCTTTCTTCGCTTTTTTTGACCCGAGAGACTTAGTTATTATGTCTCTCTAGATACTCTACAATGGTCAGGTAAACCCAGTGTTAACCGTATTTCCCATTTGCTTTTTTTTGCGTTACCCTAAACGCGGCACATAGAGCCTGTCTTTATTTCACATATTGATAACAGTTATAAAGCGGGATGTTAAAGTGCGGTAAACTCTTATGGCTGCCTGGGTTCTGGCTGGCAATCGGGGACAAAAAGATCTACATGACTGACGGTTTTTTTAGGTGGATAAGGGTCAATTGCATTCGAGAGATTATTGCCGTCTTAGTCTTGATCGGCCTCTCTTTTTCTCTTTCTGGATGTGTAATGTCCGAAGAGATGCGGCGTATCTCAGAAGTCAAAAAAGCTCAGAGACAAAAGGCCCAGGAGGGCTCGACCAATCTAAACGGCGAGCAGATTTTTTTTAGGAGCTGCAATACCTGCCATCCGTCTGGTCGGCAAGGCATGGGGCCTGCGCTGGACCAATTAGCGACGCACTTTCCCGATGACCAGGCTCTCAAGGCTTTCATCCGCAAAGGCAAAAACATGATGCCTCCGCAACCACCCTCGGTGATCAACGATCAAGAATTGGACAACCTGGTCGATTATCTTCGCGATCTAAAATTTGACTAGCCTAAAATCAGCATCTCCAGAAGCCAGATGACGATGGCTAAAAAGAGCAGGATCATAATCACCCGTGATACCAGAGCCGGGCTGGAGAGGATCTCCGCCTTTATCGGCGAATACTTGATAAATACCTTGGCCAGGCGTTCGCGATCGGAAAGATAGATGGACGGTATGATCAAGGGCCACAATCTTTTGCGTCCAATGATAGGGTGATAGAGCACGATAATGAGCTCTGGGCTCAGATAGACTTTTTTGACTTGATTCCAGTTGACTGTCTTACGTTGTGGCCAGTATGGTCCGCGATACTTGATACCAAATCGACTTAGCTGCAAGCTGGAGGGAGTGAGGTAGGGGCGCAGGCCGACGAGGATGGAAAGGACCGCTATGGCGAGAAAGAAGCCCTCAATATTGACGAAGAGCTTGATGTCTCCAGTCAGATAAAGAGGACTCCAGCAATATTTTGCCAGCCCGAGATAGGCTGAGGCCAAAATAAGACACATTAGCAACTCGCTGGGCTCTTTGTGTTCGACAAAATTGTCCTGTGCGTCGCCCTCGGCGCTCTCCGTGCTCTCATTTGCTTGAGGCACCAGATCGTCATAAACAGAGTACGGATCGTCTTCTGGAGTGGACATTAGCAAACTAGATTAGCACTTTATCTAGCCAAATAATTCTTTTTCGGCTGCGTTGCCTCTCTCGACCAGATCCTTGCGTCGCTGGGGGCTCAAAGACTCCAATTTTTCACCTAAAAGCGGATCTGTTGCCACCTCTCGATAAAAAGTCTCGTCAAAGTTGCGCGCTCTGACCACTACGGGCATAGGCACTGCATATCCCAATACAAGAGCCTGTTGTTTGGGATCCATCTGCGAGAGGACGGTGCGCAAAGTCTGGCTGCCAGACACGCCTGTAAATACTGCATCTATGTCTTTGTCGTCATTGAGTAGGGCGGTCACTCTAGTACCTAACTGGCTGAGGATCTCAGGATCGATCCCCGAAGGCCTCTGATCGACGATGAGCAGAGTGACAAAGTATTTGCGCATCTCGCGGGCGATAATACCAAATATGGTTTGCTTGGCCACCTGCGGCGAGAGAAATTTGTGTGCTTCTTCGATTGCTATCATCAATTTGCGAGGCGCGGTATTGGTCGTTGGATCTGCGATGTAGAGCTCGCTCTGCCGCACATACTCTGCATGGATGCGACGAGTGATGATATTGGTGGCGAGCATGTAGGAAAGCAGATTGTTTTGACGGCCAAACTCTAGCACTACGTGCTTGCCTGCCTGTATTTGATCGAGGATCTCCTGGATATAGTTATGCGAGATACGTGGTCTCAAATACGGTGTCTTTGAGACCACCGTGCTCAAACGTCTTTGTAGAGTCTTGATGGCCGTGGGATGCCCTTTATGACTATTGCAAAATTCTTCGATTTCTTCGCCGGACATATCCATGAGACTGGCGATCCAGTCTTTGCCTAGTTTTTCACGTACTATATACGCATTCTCTAGAGTTGCCTCCGAAAGCGCCAATTCGCCTTTGAGCAGATCCAGATCTTCGATCTCGATCTGATTGTAGCCAATGTACAGCTCCCGGGCATCAGGAATGCCACGAGCTCTCGAGCTCTCCTGGTCCAAGGAAAATACCACTACGTCTTTGCCAAAGAGCTGCTTGAGACCTTTGACGCGTGGAGCGCTCTTGCTCTCGGACATGGCTTGCCAGCCATACTCGTTGTGCATATCAAAAATCAGCACCGATGCCAGGTCTTTTTTGATGATGCCGGAGAGAAAAATGCGATTGAGGAAGGATTTGCCCGTGCCCGACTTGCCAAAGATGCCATTGGAGCGCTCGATAAAACGATTGAGATTGACGCAGATCGGGGTCTCCATATTTAGAGGCTTGCCGATATTAAAATGAGTGTTGCTCGGATCGCTCTCATCTTCCTGGCCAAAGACCAGGGCAAAATCGGAGGCATCTGCCTCATATACGGGTGAAAAATGCGATGGGATGGTCTTGACGGGTCTCAGGGGGCTGTCGCTTTCATCATCTTTTTGCAGCATCAGCATGGGTTGCAGCTTGACCGTGCCAAATGTAGTGACGCCCGCCAGGACCTCCATCAAAAAGCGGTCCCCTCCGTCTTTGGGCGAGGGCGGATTAAGCAGGATATTGGGCGTGGTGGCCGATAGTGCCACATCCGTCAGCATGGAAAAAAATCGTGAGTGTGTACCCTCGACCACTACAAAGCGGCCGACGCGCAGATCTTCGACGCTCTTGTCCGAATCCAGTCGCATCTCCAGACCACCGGAGAGCGAGCCTTGAATGACTATGCCGAGATAATCGCGTTCAGGCAAGTCCGATAGCTTTGGCAAATTGTTCTAGTACTTTGTCGCGGTCTTGCTGAGCGTACTCTTCACGGCGGACCACGTCTTTTTCGTCGGCCTGGCGATACTCGGTGAGAGTATAGACGAGAGGCTCGTGCAGGCTGCGTTCGAGTCGGAAGAGATTGCCGTTTGTGCCGTCAGCTCCGACTACACCCCAGGTGCCGTCGAGGTTTTTGATCACGTCTTGCATCGTATGAGGCCATTTGGCGCGCGTTACTATCATGCATCTCTACCTCGTTGGAAAAAACGAAAAGGCACCAATACGCATTGTATGCCCGCTTATTGGTTGCCTGTCCTGATTTTATAAAAAATTTGTCCGGGGAGGGACTTGAACCCTCATGGCTAAGCCACACGCCCCTCAAACGTGCGCGTCTACCAGTTCCGCCACCCGGACTAGCGAGCATGCCGCTTGGGGCGGCATTTGTGGATAACGAGGAGTTTTGCGATCCACTCCCATAGTTTATGACACCTGACCGCTTGAGTGTCAACTCTTTAGATCTCATATGTAATTGGGCATAATGAGATTAAGCGTAGCCTATTTATAAATACACCCATGATCGAGATGTTTGTAGCCGCCATAACTCAAGATGGCCAGACACATACCCCAATAGTCATCCTGCACGATGCGACCAGGCGGCGGGCGCTACCTATATGGATCGGCCTGCCCGAGGCCAAGGCTATCCTCTTGGCTCTGGATGCTCACAAATTGGCCCGCCCCATGACTCATGACCTGATGCTCAATATGATCGTGCAGATGGGGTATCGGGTGCAAAAGGTCGAGATCAACGAATTGAGCAAAGATACTTATTTTGCGACCATTTTTCTGCAATTAGCAGATAGAGCCGGTCTCGATCTGACCAAGTCCATAGATTCGAGGCCTTCGGATGCTATTGCTCTGGCACTCAGGGCTAAAGCACCCATCTACGTATCTGCTCAAGTGGTGGCCGATGGTACTCATGCCATCGATAGCGAAAAAGATGAAAGAGAAGCTCAAGAATTCAAAGATTTTTTGAGTAATGTAAACGCTTCTGACTTTAAATCATGATTTGCGTTTGAGGGCTTTTTCGAGGGCTGCCTCTAGGGTGGCTACCTTTGCCTCCAGCAATTTTGTCTCATCTTTAGCAATTTCTGCCTGCAATTTGGCATCTTGCCCCTGCCACTCAGTCACTCTGGCCTGGGAGATCTGTTGCTTGGCCGAGAGGCGAAAATAAAAATATGTGGATAACAGGCCGACCAGATAGGTCTTGACGGTAATCCACCACAGTGGCACGACCATTTGAAATTGCAAGAATTTGACCGAGACCGGCCCTGGATTTTGGTAAGAAAAGACCGCCACGCCGATCAGGCCGAGGGCGATAAACCCGTAGAGAAAGACTTTGGCAAACATCTATATGCTCCGCTCCAAAATATGTCCAGATCTAGATCAAGGTGCCTATAAAACGCACCATATCGTCTGGCAGAGGCGAGCTAAATGATAACAGCTCCCCGGTACGGGGGTGGGTAAAAGAAAGTTTCACAGCGTGCAGGGCCTGGCCGATCATGCCCGCTTTGCGCCGGGCGTCGGTATTGCCGGTCGTCTTGTGATTGTAAACGAGGTCAAAAGCAACTGGAGCGCCAAGATAAGCCATATGCACTCGGATCTGGTGGGTACGTCCGGTTTCAAGGCGGCATTCGAGATGCGCAAATCTTCTGTAGTCGCCGATCACTTCGTAGTGGGTGACTGCATCGCGAGCGTCGGCGGTATTTTTGTCCTTGATCACGGCCATTTCCATGCGTCTGCCTGGATGCCTGCCGATCGGCTGGTCTACCGTGCCCGATCTGGCAGGTGGGTGCCCCTCGACTATTGCTTGATAGGTCCGCCGGGCTGTCTTATCTTTGAGTTGCTGGCTGAGGCCGACATGGGCGAGATCGTTTTTTGCCACCATGATCAGCCCACTCGTATCCTTATCTAGTCTGTGCACTATGCCAGGTCTGATGATGCCCCCGACCGAGGAGAGGCTGCCCTTACAATGAAAGAGCACGGCATTGACGAGAGTGCCGTCCTTGACCCCAGCGCCTGGGTGCGTGACCATGCCCGCCGGCTTGTCGATGACTAGTAGATCACTGTCTTCAAAGATAATGCGCAGGGGGATGTCCTGAGGTATAGCTTCTAGTGTCTCAGGTGGTGGCACGTGCAGAGCGATCTCGTCGCCTACGGCCAGGGCATGGCTGGAGCGGGCTATGATACCATTGACGGTGACCTGGCCATCGCCAATCAGTTTTTGCAGACGAGAGCGGCTCAGCCCCTCAACATGCATAGCCAGGTATCTATCGAGACGCAATCGACTCTTAGCTGCTGTTTCTTGTGTCACTGTCAGGATTACAGGATCATCAAGGCTCATGCTTTTTAAACGCCTCAAAGAGGATGAGAGCGACGCCGACATCGATCAAGGCATCGGCAATATTAAAGACAGGAAAATCGATGAAGGCGAAGCGGATAAAATCAGTTACGAAACCTTGATTGAATCGATCGAAGAGATTGCCGAGGGAGCCGCCTAGTATCAGTCCGGCGCCAATTCTTTCGAGGTAAAAAGGGCGATCGCTCTTGAGGAGCCGTCTTATACTCCAGAGAGCCAAGATTATCGTCACGGCAAGCGCGATGTATTTCATCAAATCGCCCTGGTCGTGTCCTACGCTAAATGCCGCCCCAGTATTAGTGATCAGGTCAAAGTCGATCAGGCCCGGCCAAAATACATGCAGATCGCCGCGATTGAGATGAGCGAGAGCCCAATTTTTGCTCGCTCGATCAAGGCCAAAAGCCAGTGCCATTGATAGCATCAGGCAGATCGCCTGGATTTTTTTCAATTTGATTCGGGCTTTTGTTTTGACTCTGATTTAGGATCTTGCTCCAGACTTTCTTCTGGTTTTAAATCCTCTTCTGATTCTGATTCTGATTCTGGCCTGGGCTCGCTTTTTTGTTTGTTGGCCTGAGCCTGAGGGATTATATTGACCCTGCGCGTGACAAAGGCGAGGCCCTTGAGGTTGCTGCGAGAAATATTCGAGAGAGTGATAGTGGCCGTGAGCAATTCGTTGCGATTTTCTTCGTTGGCTTGTATTACTCTTTCGAGCGAACCGGTCGACTCAAGTGGTCTAAAACCTTCTCTCTGGCTGGACTGAGGAAATTTGAGCGTCTGGCAGGTGATATTGCCATTTGCATACAATCCAGGTGGCAGATTGATTTCGATGCGTGCGCTATATTGTCGCCCGCTCTTGACTTGCTCTGGGGCAGTAAAGGTGACTGGCATGGCTTTGGCTAGGCCAAAAGCGACTCGCACTCTTTCGTAATCGATGCGATCACCGACGATGCGCCATTCGTCGTTATATTTGCGCAAATAGAGCTGGCCTTCGGATATTGATTGCAATTCGCCTTTATTGTCAAAACCATAGTTGTCTTTGTTGCTGGTGCCGGTCGCTACATCTCTCGTCTGGACCGTTGCATAGTTGTTGTCGATGCGGATCTGCTTTATGTTTGATTGCGACCTGGCATCCGGATATGTCTGCCAAAAATCCTGTGTCAGCTTTGAGACCGAGTCTTTGTCCAGTCCATCGTTGTTGATGTAATCGTGAGCATAACAGGCCATGACTTGAGCTAAATTGTGCGCGTTCCATAAGGACTCGTAATTTGTCAAAAAAGATTGAATCTCTTGACGAGCTTTGCCGGTCGCGGATGTCTCCACTTCGTCATAAAGCGCAGGAAAAGGTGCTGGACTTGCGACATCGTTATCGCTTGCTCTCGCAGCGCTTGCCAACAATGGCATAAGCACTAGAGCCAAACTTAGAAGGGATCTTTTCGACAAATTGGACACATCCTGTGCATTTAAGAACCAGATCATTTAGTTGAGGTAATTATAAATGAAAGACCCGATGAAACCCCAATCTGTTTGCAGGGTGGCATCGGGCCTTTAGAGGTCATGAGCTAGGTCGTATTTCGATTTTAATTAGACTGCTACGAGTAGCTTGTTCATTAGATCTACGTTTTCTTTGATGGAGTCGGCAGATTTTTTGAGAGCTGCTTTTTCATCATCGAGCAGTTTGATGTCGACGATTTTTTCGACGCCGTTGCGTCCGAGAACGGCAGGCAGACCGATGTAGACATCTTTGAGGCCGTAGTCGCCATCGGCATAGACGGCGCAAGGCAAGAGGCGTTTTTGATCGCGCAAGATGGATTCGACCATTTGGGCGACCGAGCGGCCTGGGCCGTAGTAGGCGCTACCTGTCTTGAGCAAGGATACGATCTCTGCTCCGCCATTTTGAGTGCGGGTGACGAGCTCGTTGATCTTGGTCTCGGGCATGAGGTTGCCGATTGGAACGCCGTTGACTGTAGCGTAACGGGTCACTGGGACCATGAGATCGCCATGTCCGCCCAGTACCATCGCGCGAACATCTTGAACACTATAGCCGGTTTCCATGGCGATAAAGGCTTGAAAACGTGCAGAATCGAGAACCCCGGCCATGCCAATAACTCGGGAGGTGGGGAGCTTGGTCGTCTTCCAGGTCAGATAGGTCATGACGTCAAGCGGGTTGGTGACGCAGATAAAGATAGCGTCAGGGCTATGCTTGATTGTTTCTTTAGCTACGGATTGGACGATATTGGCGTTGGTCTTGAGCAGGTCATCTCTGGACATGCCGGGTTTTCTCGCGATACCGGCGGTAATGACGACGATGTCCGAGCCCTTGGTATCGGCATAATCGTTTGTGCCGACTACCTTGCGAGCATGTCCGTGTACGGGGGCTGCTTGCATCATATCAAGAGCCTTGCCCTGGGGCATGCCTTCGACGACATCGATCAGACAGACGTCGGATACGTCATTGTCGGCAAGATATTGGGCGACGGTTGCGCCAACGAAACCACTACCAACTACGGTAACTTTGCTCACTGCCTGACCTCCAGGGTTTGATGGGATAAGCGGCTTTAAAATTAGCATGCAAAAATGAGATGGAGGTTATGCTTAAGGTAGCCTTCACATAGTAGAGCCAATGCACCATCCATTATTTGTCTCATTATCTATTTCATTTTTGATCTTGCTGCCAATTTGGCCCGAGGCAGTAATGGCTGCCGAGAGTGACCTGGCGCCCATGACTCCTGCCCTTGACCCCAATGTAGAGGCCAAGCCTAAGGCCGTGCATACGCTCAAAGGCAATGTAGAGCACCGTATCGGTGCTGAAAAGCAAAAAAAGAAAAAGCCGAATGCCAAACAGGATCTCAACCGCAAAAGACCTTTATTCATGCAAAGGTCTACATTCGATCAAATGCCCAAAATACCTGGTCTCAGGGCTGATTATACTTTTGACCAATCTGTAGGCATCATCGGCATCAGATTTATGAAGGAGACAGGCAGGCCCGCTATCATCGAAAAAGTCTTTGCAGGCACGCCAGCTGCTCGCCTGGGCCTCCAGGAAAACGATAAAATCGTGGCTGTAGACGGCATACCACTGCTCGGGCTCAATCGCGAAGAATGTTTTGATCTTATGATCGGCGAACCCGAATCGAGCGTGACCCTATCCATCAATCGCGATGGTAATTTTATGGTCAAACAGATCACCCGTATGGATTTTAACCGCATACCTGATTTGAGCGTGAGGCGGAGTTATTTACAGGCCCTCTGATTGTTTATAATCTAGCTTTATCTGATTGGTCGGCGTATATTTGCGCCTGTCAAGTGAAAGCAGGAAAGGACGCCGATGCGACTATGTTTTGATGCCACTGCATTTGGTGCGGATCTCGAGAGTGCCATCGAGCTTGCGTCGGCCAACGAGATTGGTGCCATCGAGTATTCTTTTGCACCATTTGCTCCAAGCACGGCAAGCAAACAAGAGCTAAAGGCCGAGTTGCAGGAGGAGCGTCTTTATTTTGAAGGGCTTCGAGCTAGAGCCGATGCTGGCGGCGTCAGTTTTGCGGTAATCAATATAGATTATGTTTTAGACATGCAAAACAAGAGCGCGCAAAAACAATTTTTGCCCATGATCAAGCAGTTAGCCCGGGTTGCCGAGCACCTGGGCTGCAATAAGATAGCCTTTTATCTTGCTCCTCCCAGGCAAGGCAAACAAGACTTGCAAGATTTTGCTCGAGATTTTCAGACCTTTTTTGATGATCTTTTGGCTAAGCTCGGTCAACACAAAAAAGGAGCCTGGCCGCTCAAATTTTTGCTGAGGCTGGACACTCCAAAAGAGCTGCGTGGGCAGTCGATCAAATACTGGCGACCCTTCGAGCCTGACGAATGGCGAGCCTTGCTGGCTGCTTGCCCTGGGCTGGGGCTCTCTTATTCGCCTGGCGACTGTCTCTGGATGGGCTTAGACTACCTGCAAAATCTCTCTAGTTTTGCTAGTGCTATCGAGCACGTCAGTGCTCACGATGTTGAGCTTAATCGCAATCTACTCAATGATTCGGGAATGTTTGGACCACTTTTCTGGCGCTACCGTCTGGTGGGCAAGGGGCAAGTGGATTGGCGGCAGGTGCTGGAATTGCTCAAGCTCTATGACTACCAGGGCTGTCTATCTCTACAGTTTGACGACGAGTTTATCGAGGCAGGAGATACCCTGGGCCTGCTCGAAGCATTGAACGAACAAACCCGCGTGTTTAGACCGCTCGTGCGAGGCTGAGCATAGATCTTTATGCCTCAACTATTGTTGTATCCACACACACACTGGGACCGCGAATGGTACTGGAGCTTTGACGCCTATCAAGCCCAATTGGTCCACGTAGTACAAGACATAATCAACAAGCTCGAGTCCGGTCAACTGCCTGTTTTTATGCTGGACGGGCAGACCAGCCTTGTGGATGATGCTCTGGCCCTGCGGCCTGAACTTGGTGCGAGAGTAAAGGCTTTAGTTAAGTCAGGAAAAATGACGATAGGGCCATGGTTTGTTCTGGCGGATCAGATGCTCGTGAGTGGCGAGAGTTTGATACGCAATCTTGCACGTGGACTAAAAAGCAGTATCGCCTATGGTGTTAGTCTGCCCGACGAGCAGACTATCTCAGAGACCATGATCGGCTATAATCCAGACACATTTGGACATAGCGCTGATCTACCCCAGATACTCCGCTTATTTGGCATAGACAAGGCAGTGGTCTGGCGAGGCGTGCCGGACCTCGGATCTGGCGATCAGGCTATTTTTGATTGGCAATCTCCGTCGGGTGATCGAGTCTTTACCTTGCATTTGGGCAAGGGCTATTATCAGACTGGCTTTCATGAAAATGTCGATAAGGAGACCTTGAGCAGATATCTGGCTGGATTTTTAGGATTTGCCAGATCCAGCAATGGGGCTCTGCTGGAGATAGCTGCACCGGCAGCGGTATCGCGACAAGATCTAGCTGTAGTGCCAGTCGGAGGGGATCATGTCGCTCCTCCTGAGAGGATGCTGGAGCAGCTCGAGGCTGCGATCGCCGAGATAAGAAATGACTATGGGCCCCTGAAAAATGCGACCTTTGTAATTGAGGATCTTGCGCATATCGTCAATCGATTGGCCGTGCAAAACAAGGTCGATCTAGAGCCGATCCGGTCCATTGTAGGTGAGTTGCGCGACAATGCCAGTGCAAAAAAATACGAACGTGCCTACATGCTACCTGCGGTCTTGAGCAGCAGGCTTTATCTCAAAGCAGATAATCGCCGAGCCGAGCATCTTTTGCTCCGTAGTCTCGAACCTCGAGAAGCGGTATGGGACTGGCATGGCATTAAGGCTTGCGATCTGGATGCGGTCGATCAATGCTGGCGTTTGCTCTTGCTCAATCAGCCGCATGATTCTATTTGCGGTTGCAGTGCCGACTCCGTGCATGTACAGATGCAGGCCCGTACTCTCAGCCTTGTCGATCGGTGCAATCTCTTGGCGAGACAGGCTGCTGAGAGTCTGTCGAGGCATATCAGCCCGAGTGAGGCTCCAGCTGCCTATGGACTATGCAATATAGGTTTGCTTGATCCCGATCGAGAGCCCATGGTAGCCATTTTTAATGGTAGTCATCTGCCTGTGGGCCACCCTGTGCAGGTTTCTCTTTCTCTCCAGAGCCGCCTGGTCAAAGAGCTCACTGACGCCGGACGAATACAATTGATCGAGGGCAAGGCGCGACATACACGTGATGCCTTTTTGCCATTGAGTGGAGTGCCGGTCTTCAAAGAGCTCGATGTCCTGCAATGCTATGTCATGCCTGATGATATAGCGCCTTTGTCTGTTTCTCACTGTTCGGCAAGGCCTGGCACATTCAAACCGGTTCAGATATCCGGTTCGTTGCAAGCACTTGGTGGTCTGGCTTTGAGCGGACTATACGCTGAAGGCAAGATCACTGCTTTTATCGATCGCAATGATGATCTGGTCTTGATGAAAGACGATCGAGCCTACAGGCTAGGGCATCGCTTCATCGACGTGGCGGATGGCGGCGATAGCTACAATTTTGACCCCTTGCCCAAGGATTATGCCTTGCCCAGACTGGGGCGCTTGCTCAATGTCGAGAAGGGACAACATGGTCCTCTAGTGGCATCTCTAATTATGACCTACGAAATAGTCCTGCCTCAGAGGCTGATCGATCAGGGACCGGACGGTGATCCCGAGGCCCTCCGCGCAGCAGGAGGCAAACATGAAGACTTTGTCCGCAAGCTGGTCGCCAGTCCGAAAACAGAGAGCCACCAGATTGAGGTCGAAATGATCCTCAAGGCTGGCGTGCCGATCTTGCAGTTTGAAACTAAAATCAATAATCGATCTGCCGATCATCGTTTGAGCGTCGAGTTTAGCCTAGCTGATTGCGTGTCCGAGAGACTGGACTTCAGTCAGAGCGAAAATCATTTTTCGTTTTTGACGCGGCCGCATTCTGATGCTTTAAATCAAGATGCCTTAGATATAGATGCTCATCAGATCATTGCTCCCGGTTACGAAGCCCCTCTAGATCGGTATCCCTGCCAGAGATATTTTATCGCTGGGGGTTTGGTATTTTTAAATAAGGGTCTGCCAGAATACGGCGTCAGCCGCAAAAATGTATCTATAACGCTCTTACGTTCTACCTCCTATCTGTCGCGCTCTCGTCTGCGCACCAGGGGTGGTGGAGCTGGGCCGGATCTCCATACGCCACAAGGCAATTGTTTTGGCTGGCAAAAAATGAGCTATGGTATAGGTTTTAGCGATGCATCGTCCGACATGGTCTGGCCTCGAGCTGATTTTCTGGCCGAAACGTATCAAGAGCCTTTGCATGCAATGGTCTTGCCTTGTCTGGACGATCAAGGGCTGGCAAAGATAAAGATGTCCATGATCAGAGGCCCGCGCATCATTGATGATGCAAAAAACGAAATCCGGATGTCTGCTTTTTACAAGCTGAATGACGCGTTTTATATGCGCCTGCAAAATATGGCAGGCTCAAAGAGAAGGGTGCAAGTGCAATTGCCCAAGGCCGACCGTTTGGAGTGGTCTTTATTTGAACCGGCCCTGGTAAATGGTATGGGCATGCATAGGCATGCGCTCGACATGGACAAAGATGGCATATTTGCCTTCGAACTCGATGCCAGTGAGCTGGTGACCGTCAAGATTGTGAGGAGACCTGTATGAGATTGATGTTTGGTTTTGTGCTGGGCCTGCATCTGGCAGCCATTACCCTTACCTGCATGCCGGCAAGTGCAAAGCAATACTATCCTGATAGCCAGATCACAGCTATGCAGCAAGCGCATCTCAACAAGGCCGAAAAATATGTCAGAGCGCGTAATTGGAACAAGGCCCAGGTCGAAGTCGACGCTATCGTCAGTCAGTCAAGCAATGCCGAAAACGGCAAGGACTTGGTTTTTGCCGCAGGGATAATGGCGCAAAAGCCGACGGCCCAGAGTGGTAAACTGACTCGCGTTCTCATCACTGCTGCTCTGACCCGCAAATTGGATAACGATAGTCTTTTGGATCTGGCTCGTTATGCGCGAGACACCGCCTGCTTTGATCTGGCCAAACAAGCCTATGATAAGCTCATCGCTCAATCAAAGTCTTTTGAAGAGTTGATCGCTCTGGCCAATGCAGCGCATAAGGGTGGGGCTAGTGACATGACCAATCTGGCTCTCGAAAAAGCCCTCTCTCTTTGCGAGAGTCAGCCTGAGGCACTGGAGTTGGTGGCATTGAGCGTCGATCTAGGTGCCGACGATGTCGCTCGCAAGGCAATGAAGGCCCTGGCCGATGATCAAGATACAGTGCAAGAGCTGATCGATCTTACCGAACAAACCAAGATCGCCAATATGACCGATGTAACGCGTTTTATGCTTCTGGCGGCTATGGAAAAATGCAAGACTGTCGGGGACTATGTCCTGGTCTTTAACGCAGCAAAAAAGCACGGGCAGATGGATATCGCCAATAAGGTCAGGTATAGAGGGCGCAAGCTCGACTTGACCAATAAGATCAAGCAGGAGCAGGGCGGTGGACTCGACGAAGTAGAACGTCGAGCAAAAGAAGACCTCAGACGTTTGAACGCCAGCCCGACGGGTTTTTAATAGTGCAAGCTCAGGATAAGCCCACAGCGGCCAGTACCAAAAACTATTTGCCTGGAGTCGGAGACCTGCTCTTTATCGGCGTTTGCCAACTATTACTCTTTATGCGACCTTCCCTGATCTTTTCTGATGGCTCCACTGGCTGGCATATCGTTGGCGGCAGGTACATCTTGGATCATCTCAGCGTCCCGGCTCACGACATCTTTTCTTTTACTTTCCCTCAAAAACACTGGGTAGCTTATGAATGGCTATTTGAAGCCATGGCTGCTGGTCTCGATCGACTGGGCGGTCTGCCGCTTATGGCAGTGGTGATTGCGCTGGCTCTGGCGAGCCTGGTTCTATTGCTCTATCAAAATATGCGCAAGAGCGGCACACCAGTCATGATGGCCTTGATTTTTTCGATCTTTGGTCTCTTGGCCTCGGCCAATCACTGGCTTGTGCGCCCGCATGTCTTTACTTTTTTTGGTGTTTATTGTTTTTATGTCTTGCTGGATGCCTATTGGAAAAGGCAGGAAGACAAATCTCTCGATCATTTTCCTTTTCCTTTTCCTTGGCGCCATCTTTATTTGCCCCTATCCGCGATGATGTTGATATGGGTCAATTTTCATCCTGCCTTTTTGCTTGGCTTTGTCTTAGTCGGTATATATGCCTTTTCGGCTTGTTTGCAGTGGATTGCAGGCACAAGCAAACTTGCTGCTAAGCGCACGGGACATTTTGTCCTGCTGGCAGTAATACTATTGTGCGTGATCCTGTGCAATCCTTATGGGATCGATTTGTTTCACTACATTGGTGATTACCTCAAAGGCTCTACTATTCTTGCTCAGACCGATGAGTTTAAATCGCCAAACTTCAAGGGCAATATCCACGCAATCTGCCTGGAGATCTTATTTGCGTTTCTCGTCTTTGGCCTCTATCTCAGAGGGGCGGGCTCTATTACTCTGCCCTCGACTCTGTGCTTGATCGTTTTTGCCTTCATGGCTCTATCTAGTCAGCGCAATATCCCATTGTTTGCCTTGATATGTTTGCCATGCCTGGGCCATTTGTTTGCCGGTGCCAATAAACTCTATACTGCTTTGACTCAGCGTCTGCCAGATAGGCTCAAGGCATCGATCCGCGATTTTGGCGTAACCGAAGGGCAAAGCACCATGCACATACTGCCGATCGTCTACGGACTGATACTGGTGGTGATGGCGATGACCGCCGGCAATAAATCGATCAAGGCTGATTTTGACGTAGAGACTGCACCGAGCGAAACTCTGGTATATCTCGAGCGCAACAAAGGAGTGATCAAAGCACAAAAATTGCTGGCCCTGGATAATTGGGGCGGCATTTTGAGCTATCGTCTGGGCATGCCGGTCTACATAGATGATAGGGCTGATTTTTATGGTCAGGACTTTTACAGCCGTTATGGTGTCATCTGCGAAGCAAGACCCGGGTATGAGAGATTGCTGAGGGAGGCAGGTCTCGATTATGTGCTGTTCCCGCGTGAAAGTACGCTGGTGGCCAGGCTCAAGGCCGATGGCTGGAAAACCCTGGCCGAGGACAGGGCATCGACTCTAGTAGCAAGGCCTTAAAGACTAATAAAATCCTTTGCTAAAGCCAGCGTCGTCAAGGCACCGCACTCGCTCAACTCTACGATCATGCCATAGGTGTCTCCTGTGTGACCACCGAGACGGGCTTGCACGAGCAAAGCTGTAATGAGAGCCGTGAGCGCTGCACCACTGGTAGTGCAGGCCAGAGCGATGAGAGCAGGAGCCACCGGCAAGGCAAATGCCAGGTGAGCGAGTGCACACATACCACTGATAGATGCGATGGAGACTATGGCGGCCGCAAGGCTCGTCACTATCGGATGCGGACGTCGTGCGGCCTGGTGCCATGCGCGTCCCATGCCTTCAGGACGAGCATAGGGAAAAGATCCTATGACGAGAGCCTCCATCAGTCTGGCTTGGATAGGCACCACTGCCAGTGACAATATGGACAGGGGTAGAGTACGCTCGAAAAGCGAAAAAAGAGCAGCGATCTTGATCAATATGACAAAAATGCCGGCCATCACCGCAAAATTGCCGACTCGACTATCCTGCATGATTTCTAGCATGCGTTCACGGCTCCTGTGACTGGCTATGCCGTCTGTGGCATCCATCAAGCCGTCCAGATGCAAACCACCAGTCAAAAATAGCCAGAGCCCGATCAAGAGTACGGCTGCCAAAAGACCTGAGGTCTTGAGATAGAAAAGGCCGACTGCGACCAGAACTACCACCAGTCCAATCAAAGCGCCGGCAAGTGGCAAATAGATAGGATTGCCCTGCGCATCGGCATGAGTCCAGCGAGGCAGGGGAAAGATAGTCACATAAGCCAGGGTGGCCGCGATCTGCTTGATAGTATTCAGGCGCTTACCTCGCCGCACAGTGGCAGCTCTGCAGTGTATTCGGCACGTTGTCCAAATTTTTGCGCGTTGAGAAAGAGAATGAGATCTCTTTTGTCGGAATAATAGTCGATAGCATCCTGAGCCTCGGCAACAAGCTCAGGGTCAGATTCAAGCGTGGCGATTCGTTCCATTAGATCATCTGTAGCTTTTTTTGATTCGCTAACCGAAATCTCATTCTTTTCCCAGGGCATGCGGAGATCTGCGCTTAGACAGCCGACGATGTCTGGTACTAATGGCAGTGGCTCGACCGTGCTCAAGCCAAAGGCAAAGAGAGAGCGATTGCAATTGTGCTCTATAAAAGCCTCGTGCGGTCCCAGTATGTCCGTGGTCCAGCACATCATCAAGAGTGCGTTATCAGGTCTGTCTGGCCCCTTGTACGAATCGAACGGCAGGCTCATATTGTGACTGAGGCTTGCGACCATGGGCTTGCTCTTGAGCGAATAATATTCAAAGGCTTCGCGATCGTGGTCCATGCCATTTAGAAATATTTTGAGCACGACCAGAGTCGCTGCTACCTGGCTCAGCTCGACTATTGCATCGTGCTTGATGGTCAGGCGCGGACGCAAAAGTATGCTGCCGTACAAGATAAATAGCCAGTCTCGATCGTTGAGATTTTTTTTGTGCGAAAATTTGTCCGAAAAATATTCTAGACGCTTGAGTACCATACGGCGATGCTGAACTTCTGCTTTTTCGAGATCGTCCTTGGCTAGACGTGTCAGCTCTTGCAGGAGGCGGCGTGCTCCTTCGATATTGCGATCTAGTGTTTCGCATACACATAGATTGAGCACGGCATCAAAGTCTTCGTTATCGTTAGCGACTATGGCAAAGTATTTTTTTGCTTCTTTAAATTTTCGCATGCTCATCAGGGCAAAGCCGAGCTCATAGGCTACATGCGGATCCTGGGGAAGCTCCTTGTGCAGGGTCTTGAGGAGCAGGCTGGCTATTTCGTGCTGCCTGATCTCCACCATGGCATAGCCGGCATCAAAGATTTCCTGGTGGTGCTTGTAAGGCTGGTCCTGACTTTCGCTCAGTTTTTGGTAGAGCCTGTCTAGAGTATCGGCAACATCGTCTTTGCCCATCTCGCGTGTCAGACTGGCGTATAGTTGTATAACTCTTGGCGCGAAAATATTTTCCGACCATACGGCATTGAGGGCGTCGCGGCATTTTTCGAGTAAGCCGTGCTCCAAAAGCTGCTCGATAGCTTGATAGGGATCGGGCTTTTGATCCTCTGTGCTAGATTCTTGATTTGGATCTGGCTCTGGCATGATGCGAGCTAAATATCGATGGACAATTTTTGTTCTAGATTTTGCACGAGGTCATGAGCCAGCTCTGCTGCATGATAACTGCTCCTTACCAGAGGTCCGGAATGGACCATTTTAAAGCCCATATCTTGGGCGATGATCTTGTACTGGTCAAACTCGTCAGGAGTGATGTAGCGCAAGACCGGCAATTGATCACGACTCGGGCGCATGTACTGACCAAGGGTAATAAAATCGCAATCGATTGCTCTGAGATCTCTCATTACTTCCAGGACTTCTTCCTTTCTTTCTCCCAGCCCAAGCATAAGACCGGACTTGGTCGGGATGTCCGGCGCGATCTCCTTGGCCATGGCCAATATCTTGATACTGCGCTCATAGATCGATCCGGGTCTGACCTGTCGATAAAGACGCGGCACCGTCTCCAGATTGTGATTAAAGACAACTGGTCGAGCTGCAAGAACAGTGGCAAGACACTCCCGAGAGCCCTGAAAATCTGGCGTCAAGATCTCTACTTCTACCTTTGGGATGGCTTCTTTGAGAGCCGTGATCGTGCGAGCAAAGTGCTTGGAGCCTTGATCGGGCAAATCGTCTCGATTGACCGAGGTCAGGACCACGTGCTTGAGTTGCATGCGAGCTGCTGCCTCAGCAATGCGTTGTGGCTCGTCCTCGCTAAGGGCTTGCGGTACACCCTTGTTGACCGCGCAAAAACGGCATGTGCGCGTGCAAAGCTCGCCCATGAGCATAAAGGTCGCTGTGCCTTTTTCCCAGCATTCGCCCTTATTAGGACAGCGGCCGCTTTCGCAGATGGTGTTGAGGCCTTGCTCTTTTAAAATCTGCCTGGTTTCGCGATTAGCATCATTAGTCAGGACATTGCGCTTGACCCATTCGGGTAGCCGGAGTGGACGATCTTTGTAGGCCTCGTCATCTTCTAGATGTCGCATGCTGATAGCTGCCATGCGCTTTTTTAGTTTTTCTGCCGAGACGGCTTCGATCTCACTCATGTGATTGGGCTCTTTTGTTAGGTGTTTTGATTTTAATTGTGATTTGCATCAAATTTTATTAGATCCGATTGATTTAGAGCGGCAAGATGTAAAATCGACCGGAGTAATTTTTTCGAAGCAATTTTATAGATTAATAAGCAGGAGGCTTTCAGATGGGCCGTAAGACCATTATCGCCGGAAATTGGAAGATGCACAAAACGGCAAGCGAAGCCGTTGACCTGGCCCAGGCTCTCGAGTCCGGTCTAAAGAGCGACCTGGCGCTTCTGGCCGATCATTTGCCGCAAATCGTCATCTGCCCGACTTTTGTCAGTCTTGGTGATGTAGCAAAGACTCTGCAATCAGGACGCATCGCACTCGGTGCACAAAACATGGATCACCGGGATTCAGGTGCATATACTGGCGAGATCGCTCCTCCAATGCTCACGGCCATCAAGGTCAGCCATGTGATTATCGGGCATAGCGAGCGCCGTCAGTATTTTGGGGAGACCGATCAATCGGTCAATCTCAAGGTCAAGGCTGCCCTGGCGCACAAGCTCGTGCCGATCCTTTGCGTAGGTGAGACGCTCGAGCAACGCGAGGCCAATCAGACTGATGATGTCGTCACCACCCAGGTCAAGGGTGGACTGGCCGATCTGGACGCAAACGCCGTCTCCAACGTCGTCATTGCTTATGAGCCCGTCTGGGCCATTGGTACAGGCAAAAACTGCGATGCGCAAGAGGCCAACCGAGTTTGTGGTTTGATCCGCAAGGTCTTTGGCGGTATGTTTGGCGAGAGCCAGGCGCAAGCTCTGCCCGTGCTCTATGGTGGATCGGTCAAGGCTTCTACCATCGAGGAGCAGATGCAGCAATCCGATATCGATGGCGCTCTGGTCGGTGGTGCTGCTCTCAAGGCCGAAGAATTTTTGCCGATCATCAAAGGTGGTGCCGGTCGTGTCCAGGCTAGAAGCCTCGCCAAGGCCTAATTGCAAGAGCAATTGTTAACTAATCCACGGTCGACCACTACCTGACTTCTTGGTCGTATTATAATTTCAGGGCTACTCGGAGAGGTGTCAGAGTGGTCGATCGTGCAGTCCTGGAAAGACTGTCTGCGTGATGAGCGCAGCGAGGGTTCGAATCCCTCCCTCTCCGGTCTTCCCAGAGGGCCCGGCTTAGCCGGGCCCCTCTCAATTTTTAAGATAAAAATGGACCATTTCGTCGAAAAACTAAAAGAGATCGAGCAGACCTATATAGAGCTGGAGCAAAAGCTCTCCGACCCTGCCGTGGTAGGCGATCAGGGCAATTATATGCGTCTGGCCAAGACCAGGCACAACCTGCAGACCACTGTAGATACTTATCATGAGTGGCTGGAAAACCAAAAAAATCTCGAAGGCGCTCAAGAGGTGCTGCGCACCGAGTCTGATAAAGAGATGCGCGAACTTGCCGAGATGGAGATCGAGGAGCTTAAGGACAGGCACCAGCAGTTGACTGACAGACTCAAGGTCCTGCTCTTGCCCAAGGATCCTAACGATGACAAAAACATCATGCTCGAGATCCGCGCTGGCACCGGTGGCGACGAGGCTTCTCTTTTTGCTGGCGATCTCTTTCGTATGTATACAAAGTACGCCGAGCGCGTCGGCTTTACTCCGGAGATAGCTTCGGCCAGCCCTGCCGAATTGGGTGGCTACAAAGAAGTAATCGTTAGCTTTAAAGGTGATGCCGCCTATAGCAAGTTTAAGTTTGAGTCAGGCGTGCACAGAGTACAGCGTGTGCCTGCCACCGAGGCATCAGGTCGCGTGCACACCTCCACTGCTACTGTGGCTGTCATGCCTGAGGCTGAAGATATCGATGTGGAACTCAACGACAATGACCTCGAGATCTCTACCATGCGCTCAGGTGGTGCTGGCGGCCAAAACGTCAATAAAGTAGAGACAGCCGTGCGCATCTTGCACAAGCCATCGGGGATACAGGTCCACTGTACCGAAGAGCGCAGTCAGCTGCAAAACAAGGAGCGTGCCAAGCAGATCTTGCGCAACAAGCTCTATCAAATCGAACTCGAAAAGCAACAGCAAGCAGTCTATGACCAGCGCAAGTCGCAGGTCGGCACGGGTGACAGGTCGGAAAAGATCCGCACCTACAATTACAAGGACAATCGCTGCACTGATCACAGGCTAAACCAAAACTTTGCCCTTGATCCAGTCATGGAAGGCGATCTGGATAAGGTCATCGAAGCCAATATCCTGTCTTATCAGCAAAAACTACTCGAAGAAGAAGTCCGCGGCGACATCTGATGTCGCGTTTTGCAAACCTCACTATTGCGCAGGCCATGCGGCTTTTTGAGCAGGCGCTCTATAGTGAGTTGGCAGTGGTGCAAGATATAGGCGAGGCTCGGGCTGAGAGCCGCCTGGCATTGGCCTGGGCTATGGATATCGAGTTTGAGCGATTGGCGCTCACCATGCAGCACAGAGTGGACGCGCGGGGGGCAGAAAGATTGGAAGGCGTGCTGGCTGGACGAGCCAGACGCGAGCCCTTGCAATATCTGCTCGGCGAGGCTGGCTTTATGGATCTGGTATTGTCTGTGGGGCCTGGTGTGCTGATACCCAGAGCAGATACCGAAGTCGTAGCGCAATGCGCCCTCGACTCGATTGCCAGCAAAATAACTATAAAGAGTCTTGCATCGGTGCGAATACTCGAGATAGGTCCGGGTACAGGCGCTATCTGCATTTTTATCTTGAGACGTCTGGCCAATCTGGGTATCACGGCCAGTGCCACTGCTATAGATATTTCACCTCAGGCCGTCGATGCCACCCGCAAAAATGCCTTGAGATTGGGCTTGCAAAATCTCGAGGTAATCGAAGGCGATTATCTCGAGGTTTTGTCCAGAGCAGGCAATAAAGATCTAGAATCCTTTGATCTGATCGTCTCCAATCCTCCTTATATCCCTAGCACAGACATTGAGGGCCTGGCTCCGGAAGTCCGCGAGCATGAGCCGCACCTTGCACTATGCGGTTCCGGCAGTGATGGTCTTGGTTTTTATCGTGATTTTGCTTCTTTCTTTCCTCGCTGCCGAGCCACTGCTCATGCCGATATCGTGGTAGAGCATGGGGACGGGCAGAGTAAAGACATAGAGCAGATCTTTGTCGCAGCAGGCTATGGCTTACGCGAGAGAGTGAGCGATCTTGGTCAACGCTTGCGGGCCTTGAGCTTTGAGGCCCCAGAGAAAAATATTTAAAAATTGTAATATGCTGCTATTATGGGTTCAGAGATTGCCAATAGGCGCGTGCATCTATGACCATAAAAGACGGTATCCTCAAAGCAATGTCCTCGGATGGCACTATCAGAGCCATCATTGCCAGCACCACGGACCTGGTCGAGTGCGCTCGTGTGAGGCATGACCTGTCCTTTACCGCCACAGCTGCACTGGGTAGGGCTCTGACTGCAGGAGTGTTGCTGGCGCCCATCCTTGCTCGCGAGGGCCAGGTCGCTCTCAAGTTTAACGGTAATGGGCCGCTCGGTCGTATTTTTGTCGATGCTAGCCCACGCGGGACCGTGCGTGGTTTTGTCGATCATCCCAGAGTAGAGTTGCCGCTCAATTCGCTGGGCAATTTTGACGTTGGACAGGCTGTCGGCAATACTGGCTATTTACACGTCACAATCGATCATGGCTTTGGTACTCCGCATATGTCGACAGTCGAGCTGGTATCTGGAGAAATAGGCGAAGACGTCAATCGCTATCTGGTCTCATCGGATCAAACAGGGTCCATCGTGGTGGTCGGCACACATCTGACAAAGCAAGGGGTAGAGGCCGCAGGCGGACTTATCGTCCAGCTTTTGCCTGACCATACCGAAGAGACCATCCAGAAGATCGAGAACAATATTGCTACTTTTGGCACTTTTACTTTTTTGATGCGCCGGGGCATGAGCCTCGAAAATATATTGCAGAGGATACTCTCAGGATTTGAGGTCGTCTCTCTGGCACCGGAGTCGCCAGTCTCGTTTTTCTGCAAGTGTTCGCAAGAGCGATTTGTGGAGGCCTTGAGGCTTTTGCCCTCGAGCGAGATCATGTCCATGGCCGAAGAAGACGGGCAGGCAGAGGGGCGTTGCCAGTTTTGCAACTCTTTATATCTAGTCGAAAAGCAAGGACTCCTCGAGCTCGCTCGCAGTAACGGCAAATAAATTATCTGCTGTCTGGATTTTCGAGATCTCGAGAAGTCCTGAATATCGATCTGCTTGGAGCAGCTTAGAGGGCTCTTTGTACCTTGCCGGCCTTGATGCACGAGGTGCAAACCTTGAGGCGCTTGACGGTATTGCCTACGGCCGCTTTGAAGGGCTGCAGATTGGGGAGCCAACGTCTCTTGCCATGCGGGTTAAAGTGCGAACGGAGGAAAGTATATTGCTTACCAACCTGAGGACCTTTTCCGCAGACGTCACAACGCTTAGACATAACACTTTTTCCTGTTTTACGAGACAAAAATACCCGGCACTCAGGGCGGGTATGCAAGAGCGCAATTGTATCATGCTGCATATATGCTCGGAGGGTATTTGCAAAGATTGTAATAGTTGGACCCTGATAGGTGTAATCTGCCCCAAGGGGGGTAAATGACTTTTATAAATCATGGTAGTCTTAGATAGCCGTCAGGCCCTGCGCCCAGCGGCAGCGCTGTCCGATAATGTCAAGATAGCGCGCTAGTATTAGTATTTAGTTCAGGATGCAGGCAATAAACGGTTTACAAGATTGGTTTATCTTGGCCATTTGGGGTAACTTAAGACAGTCTTAAGATAAACCGGGCCGCAAGGCGGGGGGAAGCAGGAAACATCTAATGGCACTCGTTAACTACGCAGCTCGAGAGATTAACTGCAAAATCGTTTACTACGGCACCGGCCTTGGTGGCAAGACCACCAATCTCAAATACATCCACGGCCAGCTCGCGCCCACTACTCGCGGCGAGTTGATCAGCTTGGCCACAGAGACCGAGCGTACTCTTTTCTTTGACTTCTTGCCTCTCGATCTGGGTTCGGTCCAGGGCTTCAAGACACGCTTTTCACTCTATACCGTGCCCGGTCAGGTTGAGTACAATGCCTCTCGCAAGTTGATCCTCAACGGCGTTGACGGCATCATCTTTGTTGCTGATTCCGACGTTATGCGCGCCAAGGACAATGTCGAGTCTCTGCAAAACATGATCGAAAACCTTGCTGAGTACAACTACACTCTCGACTCTATCCCCTGGGTCTTGCAGTACAACAAGCGAGATCTCGCTAATGCCATGAGCATCGAGCGTATGGAAAAAGACATGAATAACCGGGGCGTACCCTCTTTCGAAGCGGTAGCCAGCGAAGGGCTGGGCGTCTTTGCTACACTCAAGGCTATCTCCAAGCTTATCCTCAACCGTTTGCAATAGCTCGTGCTAGATGGTGCTCGCCGATAAGAGTTGCGATGCAGAGATAAAAGCCCTGCACAAAGCTGTGGATTGGGAAATACGCGCACGTTATGCCGACTTTCAAGGTCGGCATTCGACTTTTTCGCGTTTCATGTATTTGACTTGCGACAAATTGGTGCGCAGACAGCCTGGTGAATCGGTGTGGGTGACATTGCGTGGTCTCTATCGGTCCTATCCCAATAATGACGTGGCGACGCGCATCGCTATCATCAAGCGCACAAAAGAGTTGCTGGATGATATACAAGCGATCAAGGCGGGGGAAAGCGGCGATGATAGCGGTCGGGCCAAAATCAAACCTGAGCTGCCCTCCAATAAAGGCACAAGTAGCGCACTGGCTGTAAGAGAAGATCTCCAGCAAAAGCCGCACGATGCTCAAAGCAGGCAAAAAATCACTCATCCCGAGGATGTAGAGATCAAATTTGTCAAGGGCGTGGGGCCCAAGATGGCAGCCCTGCTCCAGTCCATCCACATAAACAATGTCGATGATCTCTTGCGCCACTATCCACGCAAGCATCTGGACTTTCAAAATCGAGAGTACATAAAGGATCTGGAGATAGGATCCGAAGTCAGCATCTTTGGCACGATCCGCTCGGTGAGCGCCTATCAAGCCAAGCGCGGCAATATGTCCATACTCACTGCCGTCATCACCGATGGTACTGGATCGATCTCGATCACAAAGTTTGTCGGCGGTAAGGGCAATAAGTTTCTTCTGGACCGCCTCAAGGCTCAGTATCCAAAAGGGGCTCAGGTTCTGGCGAGCGGGGTCGTCGAGGTTGATGACTATAGTCATAGGCTCAAGCTCAAAAATCCCGAAGTAGAGATCTTGTCTCTCGAAGGAGGCGAGCAGCTCGCCGCCAACTACAAAGAGGATGATACCGAATCCGGTGGCGACAACCTGGCTTCCATGAGTATCCATGCCGGGCGTCTGGTACCGGTGTATGCTTTGACCGAAGGCCTATCACTGCGCTATTTGCGAACGGTCATTAACAATGCGCTCAAGGCTTATGGCAAATACATCACTGAGTCCTTGCCGGATCACCTCATTGCCGAATACGGCCTGATGGGACTAGCGGAGGCTTTTCTCAATATTCATTTTCCCGAGAGCGTCGAAGCAAAGGATGCTGCCAGGCGCAGACTCGTATTTGACGAGTTATTTTCGATCCAGCTGCAGATGGCCCATAGACGCTATCAATACGAAATGACCGAGGATGCACTGTCCATTGTCTATCAGCATGCACCGGATGGTCTGGTGGCGCGCATGCGGGAAAGCCTGCCTTTTAAATTGACTGGTGCTCAGGAGCGAGTGTTTGGAGAAATTGTCCGCGATCTCGGCTCGCCCAAGCCCATGCACAGGCTCGTCCAGGGAGATGTCGGCTCGGGCAAGACTATCGTGGCCCTCTTGGCCTTTCTCGTGGCAATCGAAAATGGCTTTCAATGCGCCATGATGGCACCGACCGAGATTTTGGCCGAACAGCATTTCAGGCAGTTTCAGCGTTTGTGCACACCGCTTGGACTTAAATGCGTGTCGGTATTAGGCAAGCATGGGCAAAAAGAAAGGCGCCTGGTCAGACAGCAATTGCTCAGTGGTCAGGCGCATATAGCAGTAGGCACGCATGCTCTCATCGAAGACGATGTCGAGTTTGCCAATCTCGGCTTGATCATTATCGACGAGCAGCACCGTTTTGGTGTCAAGCAGAGAGCGCGGCTCAAAGCCAAGAGTCAAAGTCCGGAGCTCCTTACCATGACTGCCACTCCAATACCGCGGACGATGGCAATGACCATGCATGGTGATCTCGATGTGTCGGAGATCGACGAATTGCCTCCAGGTCGTAAACCGATCGAGACACACCTGCTCAAACCTGCTGGCAAAAAAAAGATGTGGGACTTCGTCCGCAGCGAGCTCCAAAAGGGCCGTCAGGCCTATGTGGTCTTTCCCCTGATCGACGAATCGGAAAGTCTATCGGCGAAGGCTGCTACGGCAGAGTTTGAGAAGCTGCAAGCTGGCGAGTTTAAGGACTATAAGCTCGGGCTCATGCATGGCAAGCTCAAGGCTCAAGAAAAAGACCAGGTCATGGAAGCCTTTCGCAAGGGCGAGTACGACATACTCGTATCGACCACAGTTATCGAGGTCGGCGTGGATGTACCCAATAGCTCGGTTATGGTGATCGAAAATGCCGATAGATTTGGCCTGGCCCAACTGCATCAATTGCGGGGTCGAGTTGGACGCGGTGCCGAGCAATCTTATTGCTTCCTTGTTTCTGAGCAAAAGTCAATTGCCACCCAGGACAGACTTGGTGTATTGGTCGAGACCTGCGATGGTTTTGTAGTAGCCGAAAAAGATCTGGAGATAAGAGGGCCGGGGGAGTTTTTAGGCTATAGACAGAGCGGGCTTCCTGATCTTTTACTGGCTGACCTCGTCAAAGACGCAAAAATTTTAGAAGAAGCTCGCAATGCTGCTATTGCGATAATGCGCAAAGATCCTCTTTTAGAGGGCTATCCTGCCCTTGCTGCCATGCTGGCTCGAAAGGTGACAGGAGAGCATAGCGAGATGATGCGTTCGGGCTAGGCAAATGCGGGCATATAGCTGGTGCCCTTTTTGTATTGAGGTGATTAGATGAATGCCTTAACTATGCGCATGCTTGGCAAAAATGTCTTTGTCGTGTCAATCTGCGCAGCTTGTCTCGTTGCAAGTCCAGCACCCGCCCAGGCTCCTCATCCTCCTGGCTCATCCCTTTCACCTCTCTTGCGTGTCAAGCATCAAAATATGCGTATCGATCGGGCGCTTGCAAGCGGCAGGATAGATAAAAAAATGGCTGATGATCTCCGTAAGTCTGTAAACGAGGTCGGTGAGCGGCTCAAGAGTGACAAGCCACTTGTCGGGGACGATTTGGCCGCCATCCAGGACAAGCTCAATGCCAACTCCGCGCGGATACAGGCTGTACTTGGTCACGGTCCACGAGACTCTCAAAAAATAATGCAGACTATGAAGGCCGAGGAGAAGCGAGAGCTCAGAGAGGAGAGACAGCGCAATCTCGAGACCATGCAAAAGACTCAAGAAGACTATAAAAAAGAAGTAGAAGAAATGAATAGCAAGGCCCGCAGCAAGAATGCCGTTGGTCAGGATAGGGATAGCGAACAAGATCCTGCCGACCTTGCCCCTTGATAACAGTTTCTTGATACGCTGATTCTTGTTATCATCATGGCCTATGACGTTAAAGTTCAAGCCCAAGACTACGCTCATGACGTTTCTAGCGCTCCTCGCTCTAGCCAGCGGCTGTGCGCGCACTGCGCACTTGTCTGATTTTGATCTCAAAAAGCATCTCGAAAAAGAAGAAGGGGTGCAGATGTATGCTGCCGAGACTCGTCGTTCTATGGAACAAGAAGTAGCCATGGGCAATACCGACCCCCTCGTCAAATTGGCCGTGTACAACTATCTGGGTTATGGCGCCTCCCCAAACCAGCCGGTGGCCATGCAACTGCTCAGGCGAGCTGCGGATAAGGGGGACAGTAGAGCAAGGTTTACCCTTGGCGTGATCCTCGCTCAAGGCAAAGAAGAGGGCATTGCCCAGGACAAGGCGCAGGCCTATAAGCTACTGAGCACTGTCGGCCGTGGCGTCGAAGGCAATGCTGACCTGGCCAGACGTTTTGCAGACGAGCTCAAGGCGCAGTTGCCTGCCGACCAGGTCAAAGCCATCGATAAGTCGATCACTGCCGATGCCATCAATAGCTCGCTGATCGGTTTGCCGGACGACAAGACTGTCGACATCAAAAAGCCTTGACAGCGCGGGCCTATGGTATGGTGTCGCCCGCGGTGTCAATTGTCTTTGTCGAAAAATTTTCTAAGAGAAAATAGACGACGATGCATCCCACCACCCCTAGCCGGTTGCGATCGCCTTTTGTGCGTCTATTTCTCTTAGCCAATTGATAATAGCTTTCGATTTTGGCAAACTCTTGTCTCAAATCGACTAAAATAATGCCAGTCCAAATTAGGGCATTATCAAACAGACTGGGTGAGGATCGCCGATGAAGGTGGTATTGGCAGAAAAGCCGTCGGTCGCTCGCGACATAGCTGCCGTACTGGGAGCCAAGACCAAGCGTGACGGATATTTTGAGGGCAACGACTACGCCGTTACCTATGCCTTTGGCCACCTCGTCACTCTGGCCGAACCCGAAGAGATGAACCCAGAATGGGGTGGGCCCTGGCGCCTGGACAAACTACCGATGATCCCCGAACCGGATAAATGGAAATACAAAGTCCAGGACAAGACCAAGCAGCAGTTTAACGTCATCAAAAAACTCTTTGTCGATCCGGCTACCACAGGGATAATCTGCGCCACAGACGCTGGTAGAGAAGGCGAGCATATTTTTAGGTTGATCTACAAGCTATCCGGATCCAAGGTGCCGGTAGAAAGGCTCTGGATCAGCTCTCTCACGGCAGAAGCCATCAAATCGGGCATGAATAAGCTCAAGCCCGGAAAAGATTTTGACAATCTTGGCCGTGCTGCTGCTGCTCGCGCCCATGCCGACTGGATCGTCGGCCTCAATTTTACTCGTGCCTATACAGCCATGAATAAGCAATTGTGCACTATCGGCCGCGTGCAAACTCCTACCCTCAATCTGATAGTCGAAAGACAGGCGGCGATCGACAGTTTTGAGTCAAAGCCTTTTTACGAAGTCTTTGGGACCTTTGCTCCTGGGTTTGTGGCGCGTTATGTGGCTCAACCAAAAGAAAAAGAAGGCGAGCCTCAATCACGTATCGAAGACAAGGCCATAGCCGAGCAAGTGGTAAAAGACGTCAAGCCAATCGCTCAGGCCTCAGTGGAGTCTGTGCTTACCCAAGAAAAAAGGACCAAGCCACCAGCTCTCTACGACTTGCTTACACTGCAGAAAGACGCCAATAAGAGATTTGGCTATACGGCTCAAGAGACGCTCAATATCGCGCAGAGTCTTTATGAGGACAGCAAGACCCTGTCCTATCCTCGTACCGAATCGCGGCATCTCTCGACAGACATGGTCGACGAATTGCCCCGCATACTCTCCAATGTCCTCAAATCATCCATGACCAGCCAGATCGCGCGTGATGCCTTTAAGGACGAGGGCATCGTGCCTGGTGGCATCACCACGAGCCTGTTAAAGCCGCGCCTATCCAAGGCCTATGTCGATGATGCCAAGCTCACAGACCACCATGCCATCATACCTACTCACAATCCTCCCCCGGCATCGCTTTCAGATAAGCAAAAAAACATATATCAGCTTGTGGCTACGAGATTTTTGAGCATTTTCCTCCCCGCAGAAGTGCGCGATGAGACCACGGCTATATTGGCTCTGGGAGAGCACAGATTTAGGGCACGGGGCTTTGTCATCAAAGAGCAGGGCTGGACCATATTGGAGCCCAAGACGCAAAAGAAAGCCGGCGCTAAAGACAAAGACAAGGACGGAGAGGATGCGCAGCAATTGCCGCCTTTGCTTAAGGGCCAAAATGTGGACAAGACCAAAATTGAGCTCAAGGAGCGTAAGACCAACCCACCTAAACCCTATGATGATGCCTCGCTTTTGACGGCCATGAAAAATGCAGGACAGGAGATCGACGATGAGGACCTTGCCTCCTACATGAAGCAAAAAGGCCTGGGGACGCCAGCTACACGTGCGGCGATCATCGAGCGTCTCTTGCAGACCGGCTATGTCGAGCGCAACAAAAAATATCTTGCTCCTACCGAAAAGGGCAAGGCCCTGATCTATCAGGTGCATAGCGATCTCAAAGATGTAAAACTAACTGCCAACTGGGAGCAGCAACTCGCTGACATGCAGGAAGGCAAACTGGATAGCACTGTATTCGATCAAGATATTGCTGGCTTTATCGTGCGTATCCTGCCGGCTGTCGCAAGCGCCGGCGGCAATATGCCCAGGTCAGCGAGCGGCAAAAATAGCAAAGGCACCACAGATAGAGGCAAAAGACAAGTGGACGATACCAAATACCCGCCCCTGGGCGCATGTCCTCAGTGCAAGCACGAGGACGGCAAAGTACGAGAAACGCCCAAAGGGGCTGGCTGCTCGCGCTGGAGAGAAGGGTGCAAGTTTAGCATCTGGCGCGAACAAAGAGGCGTCAAATTGAGCGATCAGCACATCAAGGATCTCTTGCTCAAGGGCGAGACTGAGATGATAAAAGGCTTTAAGAGCAAGGACGGTAAGACCGAGTTTGAAGGCAAGCTGGTCATGACCAAGGACTTTAAACAGATCCTCATGCTCGAAGATGGCACCACTCCTGAGACTGCAAGCGGCTCTGGAATGGCCGCACAAGGCAGCGACGATAAGACTTACGGCCAATGTCCTTTATGCAAGGCAGGCGTACTCAAGGCCAATACCAAGGCCGTGGGCTGCAATCGCTGGAGAGAAGGGTGCAAGTTTACTATCTGGAAAGAGGTGGCTGGGCTGCCTCTGAGCGAAGAGCATTTGACTGCATTGATCGAGAACGGTCGCACAGGGATGATCAAGGGTTTTAAGAAGAAGTCTGGCACTGGCACCTTTGATGCTTGTCTGGTCATGGGCCAGGATCATCGCGTCAAATTTGACTTTGACGGACCCAGATCTGAGGGCTGAGATGCGGCTCGGCGGTCCTTCTCTTTCTTTGGCGCAACGAGTCTATCTGCTCGTACTGGCGCCTCTGGCCGTCGAGCTGGCCTTTATCGTTGTCCTGATCAATCTGATGGGCCAGGTAGAGGCCGTGCGTCTCAAGGAGGCTCATGCACGTGATGTGGTCAGCCACGTCAACGTCCTCTTGCGCACCTTGCTCGGTGCGGGTACAAACAGCGTCGTCGGCTATATGCTGTCATCCCGCACCTATCATAAGCGTTACCAGGAGCTTGGCGAGGACTTTGATCGCCAGGCGCAGATCATCAAGCGCCTGGTAGCCGGCAATGCTTATGAAAGTCGTATCTTTGCAGAAATGGAGTCGCTCAACGATCTGTGCATGCATAGCCTCGCTCTGGCTAATAAGGCACTGGAGGCCGACGATAGACCGGGCGCCATGCGTCAATGGCTAAAGATGCACCAGTCGGTCGAAAAGATATTTGTATTAGCCGATCGCCTTGTTGAAGCCGAGCAGAGCGAGCAGATCAAACATAGCGAAGAGGAGACCAAGGCCCGCGAAAACCTGAAACGGCTCATCGTCGCCATGATCCTTTTCAATCTGATCCTGGCATTTGTGCTCGTATACAATTTTAATCGCAGTATCACGGATCGTCTCAAGACATTGATGGCTAATGCAAATCGATTGGCCAGCGGCAAACCTCTTTTGACCTTGCCAGGGCGCGAGCAGGACGAGATCAAACAGCTGGACAGGTCCTTTAGAAACATGGCACAGGCCCTGGCCGAAGCTAGAGAAAACGAAAGAGCAGCACTAGAAAACGCCTCTGAGATCATTGCCACCATAGATGGTGAGGGCAAGTTTTTGACCATCAATCCTGCTGTCCAGGCTCTATGGGGGTATGCTCCCGAAGAAGTCATCGGCGCGCGTTTATCCTTGATTGCGCGCCAAGAAGAGCTCAAAACCTTGCAGGATCTGCTCGAAAAATGCCGGACATCCAGTGTGTCGCATCTAGAGGCAGGACCTGGCACCGAGATCAAGATTATCGACAAGGCCGGTCGCACGCGCGATATGTCCTTTAGTCTCAATTGGTCGGCAGAAAGAGGCACCCATCACATCGTAGTGCACGATATCAGTCAAAAAAAGGAAATAGAGAGGTTTAAGCGTGATTTTGTCGCGATGATATCTCACGATCTGAGGACTCCTTTGACCAGCGTCAATGGATTTTTGTCTTTGCTGGATGCCGGTGCTTATGGTGCTCTGCCTGCCAACGGTCGCCAGAGCCTGGCCATAGCGATCGGCAATGTAGAGCGCGTGATCACTCTGGTCAACGATATATTGGAGGTCGAAAAGCTCGAACAAGGCCTCTATGCCTTTGATATGGAGCCTCTTTCGCTGGGGCTGGTACGTGAGATCGCCCTGAGCTGCGTGCAGACTGTCGCTGAGACCGCGCGCCATCTGGATGTGAGTGTACAGTTGGTGGACGAGATCAAGGACAGTGATAGCAAAAATGATATCCGTGCCTACTCCCTGCTGGGAGATGAGATGCGTCTCGGACAGATCCTGCTCAATCTTTTGAGCAATGCCGTCAAGTTTTCGCCTCGCAATGAGACAGTGCAATTGAGATTGGCTCTGGAAACTATCGATGGTCAGACCAATCTGGTCTTGAGCGTCATCGATCGGGGCAAGGGGATACCGGAGAGTCAAAGGGAGTCGGTTTGGGATCGCTATAAAAAACTGGGCGATCCCAAGACCAATCTGTCTGTCGGGCAAAAGAGCTATGGCTTTGGTCTTTATATCGTCAAGGTCCTCGTGGCCGAGCATGGAGGCGAGATCTCGATCACCGACGGACCTGATGGCACTGGCACCTGCTTTGCTTTGAGGTTAAAATTACAAAGCATTGCCTAGACGTAGAAAGGTTTTAGATGGCCAAGATACTCCTGATCGAAGACGATGCCGGTCTCTGTCGTATGATCAAGGATTGGTTGGCTTTGGAGCAGCACCAGGTAGAAATTGCCGAAAACGGTCGTGAGGGCCTGGAAGCGCTCGAGTATTACAAGTACGATCTGGTCGTGCTCGACTGGAATCTCCCGGAGATAGATGGCATAGAGGTACTACGGAGATACCGCGACAAAAAGGGCGATGCTCCAGTCCTAATGCTGACTGGTCGGGGCGAGATCGGTGAAAAGGAGCAGGGTTTTGATACGGGTGCTGATGACTACCTCACCAAGCCTTTTCATATGAAAGAGCTCAGTGCTCGCATCCGAGCTATCTTGCGTCGACCTGTCACTCTGGTTTCCGATACCATAGAGATTGGCGCTCTCAAAATCGAAGTAGGCACGCGCAAGGTCATCTTGAATGGTGGCGAGATCGATCTCTTGCCTTCGGAATACGCCTTGCTCGAATTTCTCATGCGGCACCCCAACCAGGTCTTTAGTCAGGATGCTCTGCTCGATCGAGTCTGGTCCTCGCAGTCAGACGCAACCTCCAATGCTTTGACCACATGCATCAAGAGATTGCGTAAAAAACTGCCTGCCGATCTGATCAAGACCGTGTATGGAGTAGGTTACAAACTCGAGGCTCCGGCTATAAACTAAGTGGGATATTGCTGCCTGAGACCCTCTGGCGTCTTGCAGCAAAGTAAAAGCCATCATCGCTGGCCTTACCGATGCGGGTGCCGCTTTGTATCCTTTGACCAGCCTGGAGTGTCACTTCATCGAGTCCTGAGTAGACCTGATACCTCACGCCGCCTGCTTTTTTATCCCAGCATTGCATGACCAGCAGATCCTGGTCAGGATTTAGTCTTTGCAAATTGTCGATGGCCTTGCGGTCTTGAGGACTGAGGGCAAAAATGGCATTGGCTCTTTCGTTTTGCTCTTGAGAGAGATCGTGGCGGTAACTATAGGCAACTAGACCCTCTGCAAAGGATCGGACCTGTGCATCTCCGTTCTGGCTCTTGATGCGTGCTTGCTTGCCAAATTTGCTATCTACAATCTCGAGCTTGGCTCCATCGACGTGCAGTGCACCGGATGTGGTGGCGCCGTCCTTGACGGCAAATTGTATCTTACCTTTGATGTCTGGTATTGGTATTGATTTGACAACGTCATTTTGCAATGGGTCCACGTTATGCTCGATCTTTTTGCGTCCATCAAGGGTATATGTGGTCCTGGTCTGGTTCTTATCAGTAAAGCTATAATTACCCTTGCCGTCTACCTGTACCTGACCATGCCAGATGCTACCGGAGTTTGTTTCTTGCCAGGTATCGTCATTGCGTTTGATCCACGAGCCAGACTCGTTCTTGAGTGCCGTCACCTGACCTTTGCGGTCGTAACTGAAAGAAAAATCGCGGCCTGCACCATCTCTCATATGCAGGATCTGTCCCCGGCTATTTCTCTCTAAAGATGCACCATTGCGCATCTCATCCAGCCGCGTGCCATCCATGCGTATCACTGTGCGGCGATTGGGACCGTCAAAGGACATCTCGTCCTCGCTTACCCTCAGCCGTCCATTACAGACTATATCGCCGCAGCGCCATTGGTCGGTCAATTGGCCATTTACTTTTTGTCTTTCGTAGATGTAGTCCTTGCCGTTGGGATCTTTGCCAGCAAATAATGCCACGTTGCGTGTATCGCCGTCATAGCCGATCTTAAAGCCTATGCCTGCACGATCCTGAAAATAGACTATGCGTTCTAGCCTGTCATGCTCGATTGCAGACCTATCCATGTTTAGGTCTCTGGACATATTTCTCGAGATATCTTTTGAGATCCCAGGAGGGCCAAAGGCTTCTGCTTGAAAGGCATTGCGAGCCGTGTCCATAACAGTGGTCATAGGAGGAACGTCGATAATGACGTCCGGAGTGCGGGGGTGGTAATTTTCGGATGACATTTTAAAAAACCTCCATCAATCACGCCTGTGGTTCGATGAATTGAATGTAAGGTAGAAATATGTCAGAAATTTGGCAGTCGCTATTTATTTTGCGTATCGACTTATATGGCTCTCGAGCTTGCGAGCTTCCTCGGTCCGGCCCTGCGCCTTGAGAAAGACAATATAATCATTGACGCAGGCTTGGTATCCCTTGTGCTCTGGTCCCAGAGCGCGCAGGGCGATTTCGATCGCTTCTCTGTAGCATTCCTCGGCTCTAGCCTTGTCTTTGAGTGAGGCATAGATACCGGCCAGGTCGTCGAGACTCTTGGCCACGGCTGGATGATCGGCACCAAGTACGGTGCGGTAGATATCAAACGATCTGACCTGTACCTTGAGCGCTGGAGCATAGTTTTTTGCTTTGCTATCCAGGGCTGCGAGATTGTGCAGGGTGTTGGCGATCACCATTTCGTCGCCCTTGAGCTGCGAAACACGCAGTGCGAGCTCTGTGAGATTTTGTGCTCTACTTTGGCGGCCGGAGACCTGATACAGCGTGCACAGATTGTCTATCGTGCGAGCGAGATTGTCGGGTGTTACTTTGTCGAGTCCGTTTTCTAGTACTCTTTTGTACAGGCTTTCGGCAGGATCATATTTTTTTTGCTCGGTATAGAGCAGAGCGAGGTTGTTGCAGGCAGCAGCCAGCTTATCGTCCATCGTCGCTACTGCGCCAAAGGCAGTGATGGCATCTTTGTAGGCTTTTTCTGCCTGAGCTTTTTTATTGAGTCGCACGAGCACCAGGCCAAGATTGTTGAGGGTGGTGGCGATGCGCTGATTGATATCGGCCGGAGCCTTGAGCTTGCGTCTCAGGGCGAGAGCGCGATTGAGGGCTGATTCGGCTTTGGCAGGCTTGTCCATACGATAATATAGCCAGCCCTGGTCGTTGAGTACTGTGGCCAGACGATCGTCCTGAGGCTTCAGTCTTTCTGCTTCGCGAAGGGCCTCGGCCATGGTTTTTTCTGCATCAGGCAAGCGGTTTTCGGCCAGGGCCTGATTGGCCTGCATGAGCTTTTGCAGATAGGCTGGCTGAGCCTGCGCCAGGGTTGGGGCCTCATCAAACCCTGTAAAGCAAACGCAAAGAAGGCAAAAAGCGGTAAGACTTGTTTTGATATTGAGTCGCGACATCATTGTACCGGCGTCTCATTGGTCTGGGCTTGAGCCGAGCCGCCTCCAAGCTTGTTGATGGCATCCCGTGCATTTTGACTGTATGACCCATTAGGATCGAGAGCCAGATATTTTTGGTACATAGAGAGAGCCTGGCTGCTGTCGTTTTGTGTGTCAAACATAAAACCAAGAGCATAATAAGCACTGGCAAAGCTAGGATCGTACTGGATCGCCAGCTTGTATTCGGCAAGTGCTTGCTCTGGGTGATTTTGTCCGCTGTATGTCAAACCAAGATTGTAATGGGCTTGTGCTGAGTCGTTCTTGAGTTCGACTGCTTTTAGATATTGTACGAGAGCCTCGTCATAGCGCTTTTCTGAGAGGAGGAAATTGCCATAGTTGATGCGCGCCTCCTGCAGATTAGGATCGAGTTCGACTGCCTTTTTAAACATATTGGATGCGGCTTGGGATTCGCCTCGCTTTTGCAGGGCCGCACCAAAATCGTTAAAGGCCTCTGCTGATTTGGGATTGATCTGGATGATGCGTTGATAGATGTCGCAAGCTAGCTCTTGCTTGCTCTGTGATTCTAGATTTTCGGCAAGTATGTTGAGTAGGTCGACATCATCGGGAAACTGGCTCACCAGCATCCTGATGCGTGACTCTGCCTTGGCAGGCGTGCCTTCGAGCGACTCGAGATTGGCCATGGCCAATATGGTGCTGCGATTGTCGGGTGCTATCTGCAAGGCGCTTTCGATGGCTGAGCGAGCGCCGACCAGGTCCTTGAGCTTGATCAGAGTATTGCCCAGCTCGAGAAAAGCTGCCGGATCATCAGGCTGAATGCTCAGGCCCTGACGATAAAAAGTGGCAGCCTCTTGCAGGTCGCCCTTGAGCAGATAGGTACGGCCCAGGTTGATCAAGGCCGAACCATCGTTGCCATTGGCCTGAATCACTTGCTTAAACTCATGCTCGGCCGAATCGAGATCGCCTTTTTTTTGCTTGAGTATGCCGAGGTTGTAGTGTGCGTTGGTATAGTTGGGGCTGAGCTTGATCACGTGCTCAAACATCGGGATGGCTTCGTCTAGACGGCCCGTGGTCTGTAATAGATAGCCGAGCGAATACCCTGAATTGACGTCGTTAGGATTGAGCGACTGAGATTTTTGCAGGGCTTCGATAGCTGCCACCATGTCTTTTTGCTTGACGAGTGATTCGCTCATCAAGTAATACCAGTCTGCGTGATTGCTATCTATTGCGATAGCGCTGCGGTATTGGTCTATCGCCTCGGCATGCCTGTTTTTGGAGGCTAGCGAATAAGCCAAAAGAGCGTGAGCATCGGCTACTGTATTGTCTATCTGTACTGCTTTGCTCAAGGCGTCGAGCGCACCATCAAAGTCTTTTAGCGCCACCAGGCAGGCGCCTAGATTGTATTGCATCGTAAAATTTTGTGGCTGATAGGCAATGATGCGTTTGTACTCGGCGGCGGCTTGCTGGTAAGCACCTTTGTCCTGATAGGCAGAAGCCAGCTGAGCTCTGGCTTTTAGATGCTCAGGGTAGGCTTCGGTCACTTTGGTCAATTCGGTGATGGCTTCGTCTTTGTTGCCGCCCACACGTAGAGCGATGCCTAGATTGAGGCGCAAGAGCGGCACATCGGGGCGCAGTTTGATAGCCTCGTCGTATTCGTTTATAGCCTCCTGCAGTCGTCCTTGAGACTGCAGCAGTGCACCAAGGGCAGTGTGCGCAAAGGCATCGCCACGTCTCAGACGGATCGCCCTCTGGTATTCGGCGATGGCATTGTTGATATCGCCTGATTGCTGCATTACTGCAGCAAGGCTCAAATGCACGAGCGGATCGTATGGTGCACTAATGGCCACCGCTTGAAATGCTGCCAGGGCCTTGTCTAACTCGCCAGCCTTAAAAGCCGTTACGCCCTGGTAATAACGCTCGAGCATCTGCTTGGGCATGGTTTGTGCCTGAGTTGCTGGAGTGCTGTTGGTAGCGGCATGACCACCATTTTGAGCGGTGACGGGCTGATAATGTGCCAGAGACAAGCTGATTGAAAGGGCCAATAGTCTGTATTTCGAGCTGGAGCGCATTTCTTTCCTATCTATATATAAAAGAACGTCTAGATTATGGCCCATGACGCCTGATTTAAAAAGGTTGTTCCGCTAACAGTGCAATCGCCTCTAAAGCCTATTCCGGCAATTTTACAAAACGGTTGTCATGTGACAGGTCTCATTTTCTTAGACAGAGTGGACAAAATCTATCGACTGTTTTTGTACAGGTTGCACATTGTTGTAAAAGTGGCGTGCAGGGTACATTAGAAGTATAGAGATGAAGTTTTCATCTCTGGTTCCCCGGCAAATAATCCCAATAAAAGGTAGTGTTTCAGCGGGTTTTACACAAGCAGATACATCGCTTTTAAGAAAGAGTCGGTCCGGTATGGTCACTGTAACATCAGTACAAGACAGAATTTTCAAGGCAATCGCGCTTATCGCGACCTTCCCGTAGCGGGATAGCCTTCAAAACAATTCTCAAAACCTATTTTTAGATCGATTCAGCAAGCACGCTATTAGATGATCCTTCGAGGGGTCTTGATAGTCGTAGGTTTGCACTCGATACAACCAGTACAAACGCTCAGGGCACGCTACAGCTGTGCACCATATTTAGTGCGTTCTCACCAGGATTTTTTTATGGCCGTCTACAAGAAAGATCTCCAAGTCAAACGTTTTCCTCTCCTGCGCAAGTCCCAAGATCAGGATCATTACAGAGAGATTGCCGCCAAAGCGCTCGACAATTCGATCAATCATCTCAATTTTGCTTACTCTCAAAAACTCTCTGGTGCCGAGGGCGCAGTCGAGTTTCGCGACGAAGGCGTCTACACCTATGATATTCAGGGCCGTCGTTATCTCGACTGTCTAGGTGGTTTCGGGATTTTTAACGTCGGACATAGACATCCGAGAGTGATCGATGCCGTCAAACGGCAGCTCGATCAGGTCTGTCTGCACAGCCAGGAGCTCATCAATCCCTGGTCTGCTCATCTCGCCTCGCAGCTGGCTGAGCTAGCGCCTGGAGATCTACAATATAGTTTCTTTTGCAACTCCGGCACAGAAGCCGTCGAAGGCGCTATCAAGCTCGCCAGACTGTATAGCGGCAAGTCCGAGATCATCTCGACCAAAAATGCTTATCATGGCGTTAGCATGGGAGCCCTTTCGGCTACTGGGCGCGATGTTTTTCGCAAGCCTTTCGAGCCTTTGCTCAATGGCTTCAAGCACGTCACTTTTGGCGATATCGATGCTCTTGCAGCTGCCATCACAGATGAGACTGCAGCTGTCATCCTCGAGCCGATCCAGGGCGAGGGCGGTATCAATGTGCCGGCCAAGGGTTATCTCAAGGCTGTGCGCAAATTGACCGCCGAGCGCGGCATCCTTTTGATCCTCGACGAGGTCCAGACCGGCATGGGGCGTACAGGTCGCATGTTTGCCTGCGAACACGAAAACGTCGTGCCAGATATTATCTGTCTAGCCAAGGCTCTTGGTGGTGGTGTTATGCCAATCGGTGCTTTTATGGCTAGCGCCAAGATCTGGAAGGTCCTCGAGCCCAATCCGAGCATCCACAATTCGACCTTTGGCGGCAATCCCCTGGCTTGCACAGCTGCTTCGGCTACCATCGAGGTCCTTTGCGACGAACATCTCCCTGCTCGCGCAGCAGTGATGGGCAATTATTTTATGCGTCGCTTGAACGAGCTCAAGGCAAAGTATCCGAGCATGATCGGTGACGTTCGCGGCATGGGCCTTTTGATAGGTCTCGAGTTTAAGACCGCCGAGTTGAGACAGGCTGTCCAGGTCGAGCTCTTTCATCGTGGAGTCCTTGTGGCCGGCACCATGAACAGCAACAAGACTTTTCGTATCGAGCCTCCACTGATTATCACCGAGAGTCAGATTGCCTTTATGGTCGACACTCTCCAATCTATCCTCGCTGAGTTTACTCAAGAGGACATCGAAACACTGAGTCCTGCACGCAAAAAACGTGCAGCTGGGGCAAAGCGAGCCAGAGCAAAAGGCAAGTCTCCATCACAGACTCGTCTAGCTCCTGTCAAAGGTGCCAAGACCATCAAGGGCAAGAGTGCCAAAGCCGACAAGCAATCCAAGCGCATCAAAAAATAGAGAGCACATCAGGTTTTATGCAAAGCAATTATTCTAGTCTCTTATCTTACCGCTTACGAGATCCAGGATCTGACTTAGATCCTGAGACCATCAAGCAATATATGCATGATTTTTTGACTCTAGAGAGAGAAAGTCGCATAGACAGTGTAAGGGAGGTTGAGATTGCAGAGGCAGGTGGGGCGAGAGTGATTGCCTTGCCATTTAAGGCCAGGGTTCTGCCTGTAGATCGAACAGCATCTTAAAAGCCTGGAGATCCAGGGCGATTTGCATCAGCTCGTCTCTGGCACGACTGTCTGTTTTAAATTCCTGCGTTTCTAATATAAGCGTAGGCAAGCAATATATGCGGCCGTCCGCGAGATCTATGACTATGGTTTCATCACCACCATTGGTGCCGATCGCCAAATGCTGCGGCCATCTCTTTGCGCATTCTGCCGCCTCGCCAGAGTATTCGACCATTTCCTCCAGACTGTATAGAGCCGCCCAATAAGGCATGTCCGGCAAGGAGCAATCTATCTGAGTGGGCCCGTTTTGAGTCTGAGTCGCCTCGAATAAAAACTCAAAATACTCTGACAGGTGAGGACTACCACCATATATGCCTGAGTAAAGCTCTTTAGCTGTTTTTCTAAGGTCTTTTTCTCCAGTCATATTTTATCGTCGCTAAAGCAAGGGGCCGACACTGGCTTCGACACTAGCAAGGAGAGACTGGCTGCTTGTGTCATCTATGATAGCCAGAGCCCGTTCTATTTCTTCGGACATTGCTCTATCCTTGTCGAGATGCGGGATTTTGGCTGTCTCTCGTATGTATTTGTAGGCAGCATCTACGCCCTTGCCTGGCCTGAAACCCTGCTTGGGTGCAGCTGATACCCTCAGGTCCTCAGCGCCTTTATGTCCGGCGTGAGGCAGGGCCGCTACCTTGCCTGTCCTGAGATCGAGGCCCTGGGCCGCGCACAAGAGCTCGATTGCCAGCACGTGCTTGAGGTTTTTGAGTATGGACAGGGCCTTGCGCCCGGCGATCGTGCCCATAGACACATGGTCTTCCTGGTTTGCCGAGGTCGGGATCGAGTCGCATGATGCAGGATGGCAGAGGACCTTGTTTTCAGAAACAAGAGCTGCGGCTGTATATTGCGCGATCATAAAGCCTGAGTTGAGGCCGCCTGCCTGGGTGAGAAAGGCCGGAAGGCCATTGGACAAAGCCGGATTGACCAGGCGCTCTAAGCGTCTTTCGGAGATATTGGCAAGCTCCGCCAGGGCAAGGCCCAGATAATCGAGGACCAGGGCCACTGGTTGGCCATGAAAATTGCCGCCGGAGACGACCTTGTCCTCAAATACCAGGGGATTGTCGGTAGCCGAATTGATCTCGCATGTGATCACTTCGCGAGCATGAGCAAAGGCATGACGTGAAGCGCCATGGACTTGAGGCATGCATCGCAGCGAGTAGGCATCTTGCACCATGGGACAATATTTGTGACTTTCCATCAGCTCGCTGTTTGCTAAGAGCCTTGTGAGATTGTCAGCCGAAGCTTTTTGTCCTGGATGGGGTCTGACCATCTGGATCTCGCGACAAAATGCTGTCATTGATCCCAGTTGGGCCTCGACAGTCATGGCACCGATGATATCGGCCAATTTTGCCAGACGTTCGGCTTCGGCCACGAGCAGGCAGCCCATTGCGGCCATCGCCTGGGTGCCGTTGGTGAGAGCCAGGGCTTCTTTGGCCTGCAGGACAACCGGTTCTAGGCCGGCTTTGGCCAGGGCTTCGCCTCCAGACATGATCTCGCCTTTGTAAGAGGCCTTGCCCAAACCGACCAGTACCAGGGCTAGATGAGAAAGTGGGGCCAGGTCGCCGGATGCTCCGACTGACCCTTGTTGAGGGATGATGGGATGAATCTCGTGATTGAGTAGCTGCAGCAAGAGCTCCACGACTGGTAGCCGGATACCGGAATACCCTTTTGCCAGTGCATTGGCACGTAAAAGAGTGATGGCGCGAGTAGTCTTTTGGTCAAAGGGCTCTCCCACCCCAGCCGAATGTGAAAGGAGAAAATTGCGCTGCAATTCTTCTGAGTCTTCTGGAGCGATATAAACGTCTTTAAATTTGCCAAAACCAGTCGTGATGCCATAGACGACAGTCCGTTTTTGCAAATAGTCCTCGACAATCTGTCTGGAGGCTTTGATGGCCGCGTTCGCCTCATCTGTAAGCGTGATGTGTTTGCCTAAATTGTCGGCTACATCCTCGATGGTGAGAGTGTTGCCGTCAATCTGAATGGTGGCCATGCAAGAGACATCCTGGAAGATAAAGTGTTATTTAGGCGTTTTACCATATCATATTTAAATCTCACCTTGGCAAGTGGGGTGTTTAGATGCATGCTAATATGGCCAATATTGGTGCTTTTATATGAAACAAGCTAGAGCTCGAATATTTGCGCTGACCATTTCTCTGGCCCTCTCCATTTGTGTGGGCGGGCGAGCCTTTGCCGCCGTCGGGGACGATCCTCGCCTCGGGCAGCTCGAAAACAAATTTTATAAGCATACTTTTCCTAAGGATGATGATGCGACGCGTCTCGACCGGCTAGAAAAGATGATCTTTGGCGAGGCGAAGAGTGGTAGCGATGCAGATAGGCTCAAGGCCCTTGCCGATACCGTTCCTAATCTCGGCGCCATTGCCCAGGACGCAGATACTGATACCGGATCCGATACCGGTGCCGGCTCTGGCAGACCTTCGGGTCGCAAGCCGGTGGCAGCCAATAATTCGGCTCTGGATCTCAGCGAAGAACGCACACAGGCTACACGCCGAGCCGGTGAAAGCCAATATCCGGCTGTGACTGCAATCGAAGAAAAGCTGTTTAACCGCAACTACGTCTCGGAGCCGGTCAATGATCGACTTAATAGGCTGGAGACAAAGGTATTTGGCCGGCCCAGCAAGTTTACCGATCTCAGTGAGAGAGTGGATGCTTTAAAAGAAAAAACTGCTATAGATGTGGCTAAGTCACGACCGGCTGGTTCTGATTGGATCGATGATGATGACGAGGATGCCTATCCGCAACCCAATCGTGGCAGGGACATCGCCGAAGGCACCGGCTACGGCGGTGGCAGTGGTTCGTATGGCATGGCACCAGTGCCGAGTGGCATCGATGGAGGCAGCGATCGATTAGCTCAGGCTCCGCGCACGGCTCCTCCAAGACAAAGACAGCGTCAAGCACCTCCTGATAATAGTGCTGATGACACGCAGGCACCACCTCCGACTTCGCCAGTGGCGCTCAGCGCCCAGGTCACAGCACTCGAGCAAGCTGTCCTTGGTGAGCCAGGCTCAGGGCCTCTTGTCGATCGCGTGGCCAAGCTCGAGAAAGCGGTTTTTGCAGAAAAGGCATCTGCCAATGCCAGCCTGCCCATGCCGGAGCGTATTGCAAAACTAGTTCAAAAAGTGCCCATCGCCAGCGCTCAAACCGCCAAAAATCGTCTCGCCCAGGGGCGTCGTCGTAGTGCACAATCCATGAGCATGGATGATGACGATCTGGACAATATGGATAGCATCAATATCGGCTCGGGTATGGGCTCTAGCATGAGTTCTGGTGGCGGAATGACTATGATGCAAGGCAGTAAACCGCCTGGTGGGCTTTCAAAGATCATCAATGGCATCGGCAATATGCTCGGTGCTGGGTATTCGACCGGCTATTATTTGCCGAGTACTAGTTATAGGGATGCTGCGACGGGCTTTCCAGTCGATGGCATGGGCAATATCATCAATCCTACTACCGGTGCCATTGTCGGACGCTCTACCAATTATGGCGGCATGTCCGGCAGTGTTTCTAGTTTTGGTGGATTAGGAGCAGGCTATGTCAATCCCATGATGCCCACCTATGGTATGGGCGGCATGGGAATGGGGATGCCCTATGGCGGCTTTGGTAGCAACTATTACAATACCCCCGTCTACGGCAATCCATATAATGGCTATTCTGGTGGATATTCTGGATTTAACAATGGCTTTGCGCCATATGGATCGAGAGGCGGCATCAATTTTGGTGGCATGGGCGGTGGCATGCGCATAGGCTTCTAGTTCGCGCGTTAATCCCTGGGAGATATTGGTTTGCTGTTATTGATCGGTGGCACGGGGTTTCTCGGAGATGTAGTCGTCGAGAACATCATGTCCGAAGGTAAGCCTCTGAGACTTTTGACTCGTGGCTCCGGTGATTGGAAGCACAGCAATCTCTCGCAATATCGCAAACGCGGTATCGAGGTCGTGGTCGGCTCTCTCGAAGATGATGCCACCATCGAACGTGCACTTGAGGATGTCGATTGCGTGATCAATCTATCGGGGAGCTTCCGACTTTCTTCGGACGGCTCCAGGGCTTCTTCTTACGAATACATGAATGTCGTGCTCGTCGACAAGCTTTTGCATTATGCAAAAGAACTGGGCATCCAGAGATTTGTCCAGGTCAGTTGTCTTGGCGCCAGACTCGAGTCGCAAAGCCAGTTTTTGTCGACCAAGCAAGAGGGAGACGATCTTGTGATGGCTTCTGATTTGTATTGGACGATACTCAGGCCAAGTTTTTTATTTGGCAAGATCTTTCCCCTGGCCCAATTAGTCAAGCCTTTGCTCAAGTTTAAGCCCTTCCTCCCTGTGATCGGTAGTGGTCTCAATCAAATCGAGCCAGTTTTAGTGGATGATGTCGCCCATGCCGTGACTGATTGTATTTATCGCAAAGAGACCGTTCATCAGGTTTATGACATGACTGGACCTGAAAGCTATTCGATGACTGAGATATTTTGCGCGCTGCGTCAAGAGCTCGGGCTCACAGACAATACGATGACCATACCATCACAGCTTTCCGGCAAGGCCTTTGAGATGGCGACCAAGGTGCTGCCCAAAAATACCATGTCCCTAGAACTGGCTCAGATCCTCATTGCTGATTCTATTGCCACTGAGTCGGCCAAAGAAAAGGTCCGCAATACTTTCACCTTGCGTGGAGACTCTATGGATGTCCATCTGGACGAGATCGTGGAGAGTTTGAAGGCTAAGTAAAATTAGGCTCTGCCATGAACCCTAAGAGGCACAATTGTGAGATAGTTTTTTAGCTAGTGTTTTTTGTTTTGCAGAGGGTGACATAAATGATTCGTCTGGGTAAGCCGGTACAGATTATGGAGTGGGGCCAAGGGACCAATACCACCAACCAGCGCTGGACCGAGATCGCCAAGGGGCGTTTTGCATCCAAGCCCAAGGTAGTCAATGGCGAGACCACTCTGGTCATCGAGATCGAAGGCAGCCTCACGCGTAACGGCGAGACAGGCAACGACTATGTCAAATTGATGCAGCAAGGCGAAGGCACATTGCCTGCCGCTGGGTCCTGGGGAGAAGTGGCCATGGGCACTATTGGCAGCCCTAGCAATCAAGGCGGCAAGACTGTCGTAGAAGTCAAGGTCAAAACAGCAACCAAATTTAGTAACTAGCCAATTAAAGGCTAGTAGACTTTGCTGCTACCTTTTCAAATTGATTTTCTACTACTTGTTTGACATTGGCGACGATCTCTTTTTGGATGATCTTGAGCGCCATAGATGCCATGGGCTTTGGTATCACAGGTCCTGGATCAACTTCGAGAGTGTATGAGACCTTGCAGCTATCGGTCTTTTGCGGATCGGCCTGGATCTTCCATTCGCCTATGACAGTTTTAAAATTGCCATCCAGCATTTTCCATTTGAGCACATCGGGCTTGCCCGAGAGATCGTTGACGGTGTGCTGGATCTCCTGCTTTACAAACATCTGCTGCTTGAGGTGGGTTTCTAAGTAGACCAATCCACCTTCGCGCTTGAGCACCTGGCAGCTTTTCATCCTGGGAAAAATGTCCGGATAGCGCGGAAAATCAGTCAGCGTCGCCCAGACATACTCTCTGGGAGCCTTTATCGTCGTCTCGAAAACAGAGCGGGACAATTTTACCTTTGGTGGCGCTTGCACCTCTGGCTGATTGCTAGGTCCGGCTTTTGCGCAGTCTACGGCCAGTATCGCGAACGAGCATGGGATCGTGGCTAACAAAGCGATCAATTTGGATGTCGACATCAACTGCATATGATTATCTGTACCACAAAGTAAAAGGCGAAAGGCGGTGATCATAGCCGACCTCTCCAGAAAGTACACATTGACCTGCATCTTGACCAACCTGCTTCACAATCTTTCCTGACTGCGAAATTATGGCACTGGGGCCAGAATTAGCTGCAAATACAAAATATCGTCTGTTTTCGACTGCTCGTAGGACACCAAAGGCCATCATCTGCTTGCCGCAATTGCTTTGATGAAACCAGGCCAAGTCTGAGATGTTGACCAGTAGCTGCCCTCCCTCACGTACCGACCTTGCCACCAGCTCGGGACTGATCGACTCGAAACAAATGAGTGGCGATACTTTTTGGCCGTTCAATGCAAAACTGATTGCCTCCCGTCCTGGGGCAAAGCCGCCACCGGCAGGCGTATTGGTCAATTGCTTGAGCCATTGAGGCATATAATTGATCAGCCAGGGTGTGTATTCACCAAAGGGCACGAGAAATTGTTTGTGATAGACGGTGGAAATCATTGTGCCACTAGATGTAGTGGCAAAGGCTCCATTCATAGGACGCTCGATATTGTCTTTGTCCATGGCTCCAGTGATGATGTCGATATGCTTGTCACGAGCGGTTTTTTGGAGCCATGCTCTAGTGTTGGGGCTTTCGTTCAAATAAATGGGCAAGGCGGATTCGGTCAGTATCACCAGGCTGTCGCGGGTATTTTTGAGCAGGCCATAGTAGATGTCGGTGAGGTCGGTTATCTCGTATTTGCGTTTGCTCTTTTGCATGTCGATATTGATGTCGCCCTGCACGATAGTGACCGGCCGTAAATTGAGATTGTTATCACCTGGAGCGGTTTTAAAAGACTCTTGCTGCAGCAAGCCGACAATGATGCAGGCACTATATACGAGAATCATGGCTAGTCCCTGATAATAGGCTAGTTCGCGAGAGCGAGCCATGAGCGGTTTGCACTTTATCTGTTTTAAAAACGTCGCGATCAGGCAGGCAAGAGTCGTGTTGACTGCCACTATGAGCCACTCGAGACCGATGCCACCAATCACTGATGCCGACTGGATGATGGAGGTCTGTTTGTATTGAGTGTATTCGAGCATGCTCCAGGGGACACCCATCAAGTCTGGCCAGTTGCCCAGGCGATTTATGATCAGTACAAATAAAGTAGGCACGAGCAAGATCGCGGGCCATGCTCTTTTTTGCAGGATCGATCCAGAGAGCCAGGCAAATAAACCATAGAGGAGAGCTTGATGCATGGACACTACAATCCAGGCCGTGCCTGCTAAGGCGAATCCTGAGATGCCTGTAAATCCCAACCAATCTAAGGGTAAAAGATTGAGATACCAGGAAAGATAGATCAGATTGTATCCAAGGCCAAAGACCAGGCCCATGGCAAATCGTTTGAGTGCGCCGGTCTGAGCATAGATGGTCAAGAAGAGTGGTATCAGGCCGAACCAGGCTAGATACCACTGTTCAAATCCTGGAGCTGCCAGGCCAAGAGTAGCTCCAGCACCTAGAAGAGATAGGAGCATCAACAGGTCGCCCCGTAGCCTTGGCCACGGGGCGACTTGTTTGGATGTTTGAGCCTTGGGCTTGCTGGCCATCAGAGGGTTAGGCTTCGGCTTTGCCGCTCAACTGGGCTTTGACACGAGACTCTATCTCTTTGAGCATCTCAGGATGAGACTCGAGGTAGTTGCGTGCTTGGTCGCGGCCTTGACCGATGCGCTCTTCTTTGTAGCTAAACCAGGTGCCTGATTTTTTGACGATGTCCATCTCGGCCGCAATGTCTAGCAGGCAGCCTGCCGAATTGATGCCACGTCCGTAGATGATGTCAAACTCAGCAATGCGGAAGGGAGGCGCTACTTTGTTTTTGACTACTTTGACCTTGACGCGATTGCCGATCTCGACACCGTCTTTTTTGAGGGTCTCGATCTTGCGGATATCGAGTCTGATCGAAGCATAGAACTTGAGTGCATTACCACCGGTCGTAGTCTCGGGATTGCCGTACATGACACCGATCTTTTGACGGAGTTGGTTGATAAAAATGACCATGGTGTGAGTCTTGGCCACAATACCGGTCAGTTTGCGCAGAGCCTGACTCATGAGGCGAGCCTGCAGGCCGGGAAGGCTATCGCCCATTTCGCCTTCTATTTCGGCTTTGGGGACGAGAGCGGCTACTGAGTCGACGATGACGACATCGACGGCACCTGATCTGACCAGTTGCTCGGTGATCTCGAGGGCTTGCTCGCCGGTGTCCGGCTGAGATATGAGCAATTCGTCTACATTGACGCCCAGGGCACGAGCGTACTCGGGGTCCATCGCGTGCTCAGCGTCTACTATGGCAGCTATACCGCCCATTTTTTGTACTTCTGCGGCTACGTGCTGAGCAAGAGTGGTCTTGCCGCTCGACTCAGGACCGTAGACTTCGATGATACGGCCACGGGGCAGTCCGCCGACGCCCAGGGCAACGTCCAGAGAAAGAGCTCCGGTGGGCACTACCTCTATTTGTGAATGCTTGGACTCGCCGAGCTTCATGATGGAGCCATCGCCATATTGTTTTTTGATGGCATCGAGTGCCATGCCGAGGGCTTTGAGTCGCTCGCTGGGAGCTGCTGCACCCGATTTATCGGCTTTGTCAGCGTGCTTGCCCGACGCTTTTTCGGTCGATTTTTCTTGTTTGTCCACGTTTGCTTTCTCTTTCGTGACTGTCGCCATATTAATACTCCTCAAATGGATATGCGATTGGCCAAGATTTTTGCTCGGCGCCGAAAGTGAGAACAGTCGGGCAATTGATCTATTTGCTCACTTCGTTTTGTATTACAAGGCAGATTATAGCCGTTTTGCTGCTGTCCTCCTATTAAAAGTATCAGTCAAAACCCGCATGGATACTGGGGTATATGCGATGCTGTGTATCTTGTATCTCTTTGGGCGTATCTAAATGGGTCGATATAAATAAAGGTGGCAGGGGTATAAGAAAGTTGTTACCCAACAATTTTTTGATCGAAGGGTAATACAGATAACGTTTCTTTCTCCCGGTTGGTTCAATCTCAGAACCGGGCCAGATCCTGTATTTATTTATCGGGGGCCTATATGAAAGCAATACCGCGGCTTTTCAGCTTGCGTCAGAGCGAGATCTTCGAGTCTTTCAATCCTGTCGAGCTAGGCCGTCTTTTGGGCATCCTCGAAGAATTAGAACTACCCCGCCACCATATCCTTTTTTCTCCCGGCACCCCGTCGGATGCCATCTATTTCATCGAGAAGGGTCGTGTCAGAGTCACTCGTCTATCTCCAGAAGGCAAGACCGTCATACTTGCTCTTTTAGGGCCTGGAGATATGATCGGCGAGGCTGCCTGGGAGGCCGGAGAACATGACAATTATGCCGAGACCCTCGAGGATTCGAGGATCTATCAGATCGGCCGCGAAGCCTTTCTCAATTTTGTCCGCGAAAACCCCGAATTTGGCTTGAGATTTATCTCGGTCATCGGTGCTCGTCTAAAGCAAGCCAATGCCCGCATCGAGGACCTCGTCTTTAGGCAGGTGCCCAGCCGGGTCGCCCGCCTCCTCCTCAATCTTGCCGAGACTCATGGACGTGTCACTCCTAACGGGGTCAAGGTCGAGTTTCCCTTGACTCATCAAGACATTGCCGATATGGTCGGTTCATCCCGAGTCACTGTGACACAGGTAATCAACAAGTTTAGAGAGAGCAATTGGATAGATGTGGAGAGCAAGCGCGTTACTATCCACGATATCCGAGCGCTCGAAGAAATGGTCAGGATGCCCTGAGGGCCATCGAGTATAATAAGTCTGCTCGAGATCTAGTATTAGTATCTCGTGTCGATGTGCCCGTAGCTCAGCTGGATAGAGCGTCGGTCTCCGAAGCCGAAGGTCTCGAGTTCGAATCTCGACGGGCACAGATTTATAAAATACAGATCAAGAATTTTGTACTCTTTTGTACTTATATCGGGACATGATGAAGAGTTCGATAGAACTTATAAGTGGGCCCTATAGAGCCGGCAAGACCACGAGTCTTTTAGCGGATCTGGCTGCTTATGCCGGTATGAGCCCCCTCAGGCAAAAGCCGGTCATCATCGTCGTCCCTTCGAGCCGCTACAAAAAGCTCTTGGAGTCGAGGTTGTCACAGATCTCGCACGCTGCCGGCAAGGTGCCTGGGCTGTTTGGCATCAAGATCATGCCATTTTATGATTTGTGCCACTTTGCCTTGCGTAAAGCCGGAGTACCTTTTAAGCTCGTGCCCGAGGGCTTGCGCCCGGTCTTTTTGACAAAGGCCATGGTGAGATTGGTAGGCGAAGGCAAACTCAACAGTTTGGCTGGGATCTATCACATGGCCGGCACGCACCGTGGCATCCTCGAGTTGATCGATGAATTAGAGAGAGCTGGATTGTCTCCTCGGGATGCTCTTGCAACCCTCTCCGCTCAGGCGGCCACCGAGTCTCGACACGTCGAGATTGCGCGCGTTTACGAGGCCTATTGGCAAGAGCTCGAAGCCGCCGACCTTTACGATGAGCGCAAGTTGGCGTATAAGGCTCGGGAATATTTTGCAGGCAAAGGGGCCAATATACTCGGTCTTGGCATATTGGCCGTGGATGGTTTCGATAGGTTTAATCGCCTGCAGATACAGGTGCTCGAGTCACTCTCAGGACAATGCGAGCATATGTCCATTTGTTTTGACTATGCACCCCTGCCCGAATACCAATGGAAACAAAAGAGCGTCAACGATTTGCACGCTGTCTTTGGCAATAGATTGATGGAGCGCAGCATCGAAAGGTCGACAGAGATCAAGCCACCGACAATTGGATTTAAGACTCTCGATCGTTTTAGTGAAATGGATGAGGTGGTGCGGAGAGTCAAGCGCGATCGTCTTGATGATCTGGCAGCCGATGAGATAAAGGTCGTCGTGCGCTCGCTGCAGCCATATCGTGCTGCAGTCAAAGCTGCATTCGAAAAGGCCAAGGTGCCGTATTTTATCGATGAAGCCATCGAACTCAATACCATGCCCTTGATCAAATTTGTCCGTCGGCTGGTGTCATTGCCTCAGAGCCAATGCGACTTTAAACGCAAAGACGTATTGCTCGTCCTCAATTCTCCTTTCTTTAATGCTGATTTTGACTCTCAAACTCTAGTCGAGCTCGACAGGACATCACTCAAATTCAATTGTGTACAGGGTGCGGCCGACTGGCACAAACTGCCGTTAAAAGGTAATAGCAATCCTGCTCTTGGTCTCATCCAGTCTTTTGCTGCTTGCAAGCAAGCAGGCAGCGTAACCGACTTTGTGCATGAGATCGAAAACCTGCTGGCTCGCTATCTGCGCTTGCCGAGCGACCAGGAATACTCTGATCCAGCAATCAATTGGGAAGAGCACGAAGCACTCAGGGCGTTTAAGACTGTATTGTCCAATCTGGTGATCGAAGAAACATTGATGACCAGGCATTACGGTCCTAGCAGACTTTCGTATGATCAATTTTTGTATAACCTGTCTCTGGCTCTGGACAATACCAATTTTAGACGTAAAAACATCTACCAAGACGCCATCACTGTTTGTTCGGCCGACCTTGTGGACAATAGGCCATTCAAAAAGATCTATATTGCCGGCCTGATTGAAGGCGAGTTTCCCAAAAGGGGCGAGCGATCCGGATTTTTGAGTCGTGATGAGGTACGGCAATGGTGCCAGTATGGCATTGATATCGAAAATCCCAGGCAGCATGAGTCCTTTGAGCTATCTCTTTTTAGCTCGCTCATCGAAAGGGCCAGAGAGCAATTGATCCTCTCGCGCCCGGACTTTGAGCATGGTGGCGAAGAATTGATGCCCTCGTTCTTCGTAGATGCCATACCTGCTATCCGGCAGACCAGATTTGGACATTTATTTGCAGCTTCAGAGGCTGCCAGGCTGCCGCTTTCTACCCAGGACCTGGGTGCTGCCTATCTCTGGCTCAAAGCCGAGCCACAATCAGCAAGCGATTTGTTGGAGTCGTTCAGGTCGAGATACGGTGGCGCTATTTCACTGGTACGCTCTCGCACCGAATCCGGTGCACTAAATCAATACAACGGCAATTTGCGTGAGATGGTTGCTCTTGGTCTGTTGGCCATAAGGCAAAAATCTAGCTTTAGCGTATCCAGGCTCAATGATTACGGCAAATGTCCTTTTAGATATTGGGTCAGTCATGAGCTGGGCTACCAGCTCGTCAAGGAGCCAGAGCAGGGGCTGGACTCCAGACTGAAGGGCAATGTCAATCACAAGATACTCGAATTGTTTTATTATGATTTGCGCAAAGCATCATTGCATTTGCCGGACCTGCAAGAGTCCGAGATATTTGAGCGCCTCGATCGCGCTGTCGAGGCTGGCTTTGACTGGCTTTCCAGAGAGCCGGCATTTAGTCCGAGCAAATTTTTTGTTTTTGAAAAAAACGAAATCGTCTTCAGGTTGCGTGGCTTCATACTCGCCGAAAAAAATCGACTCAATGGTGATTTTGTGCCGACTTATTTTGAGTCTCCTTTTGGGATGGAAGCAGATATCGACTCGCATGAGCTTTGTTTGCCGGCAGTCATATCACGGGCCAGCCACGGCGAGTTTAGACTGCGAGGCAAGATCGACCGCCTCGATCTGTCAAGCGACGGTACCAGGGCTCGCTTGATCGACTACAAGACTGGTTCGTCATCGATCAAGCCTCAGGATGCAATAGATGGCCGCAACATGCAATTGGCGGTCTATGCGCTTGCAGTCCGTGGCGGCATGCCAGGAGTAGCGCCGATCAAAGGACAATACTTGAGCATATCGAGCGGCGGTATCAGTGGGCGTGTCGATTTTGACGAAGATGATCAATTGTTGCCGGCGGTCGAGCAAAAAATCGTCTCTATTGTCGATGGTATCGCAGCCGGTGATTTTAGCCTCAATCCATTTAAAGACGAAGATTGCACTAATTGCGATCATCGTTCTATCTGTCGCATAACCGAGTTTGCGCGCCAGCCGCAAGGAGAGGACTGATGCTGACCGCTCAGCAACAACTCGCTGTCGATACAGTCGATCATAACGTGCTGGTAGCAGCTGGTGCAGGATCAGGCAAGACCCATGTACTGATCGAAAGATATGTAGAGATCCTCAAACGAAATGATGAGGCGGGGCTCAATAGTATCATCGCCGTCACTTATACACGTAAGGCCGCAAGCGAGATGCGCTCTCGTCTCAAGGCAAAATTTCTTGCGCTCTCCACAGACCCAGTCGAGATCGAGCAGGGACGCCAGCAAAAGTGGCTTACCTGCCTCAACGAAGTAGATGGTGCCAAGATCGGCACCATCCATTCGCTCTGCGAGTCGATCGTCCGCAATCATCCTGCCGAATGCGGCGTCGATCCACAGTTTGAGGTCATCGACGAACTCATACAAAACGAGTTGATCGAGGTATGTATTACCAAGGCCATTCAGGATGTCATTGAGGCTTCATTTAAACCACAAGACTCGATCTCCCCAGAAGAACGCTGTCAGATACAGTTGCTCGAAGGCTATGCTATAGAAGACATTATTGGCACCCTCACTGGTTTGATCAAGTCGTCGATGCAGTTTCGCGAGTCCCTGCGCATGCTTGGTCTCGACCCTGACTTGCCGGTGTCGTACGAAGGCAAGCAGGTGATTGCCTCGCTAGAGCGCATCGCCCTCGATACCATAGCCACCATCAAAAGGCGCGCGGTCCAGGTCCTCGCTTGTGATGAGCATTTTATCGATCTGGCCAGACAATTGCGTGGAGCGGATTTTTGCGATCAAAAAAACAAGATCTATCCGATGATTCAGGATGCTCTGGCCGCTTGCGATGCCATCATATCAGGTGGCACTGCCTCTGCTGCTCGCGATGATCTTGACTATTTTTCTCTTTTGACTCCCATATTGGCTATCAATCTCAAATCAGGAGGAAATGCTCCTGAGGTAAAAGTGGTCAAGGATATCTTGAGAGATCTGAGAGACCTGGTCAAAGAGCGCGTCGACAAAATCCCGCAAGGACTCAATGCTCTTGATGAGCAAGGCTTTTACATGGTGCTCGCTTATATCCAGTTTTTTAGACAGGTCTATGCCTTGCACCAAAAAGCCAAGCTCGATCAGGCCTATCTCGACTATAACGATCTAATCGAGCTGGCTCTCAAAGCACTGGGCGAGGATGATGGCGCCGACTTTGCCTCCAGCGTGAGACGCAACTATCATGAGCGTCTCAGGGCGCTGCTGATCGATGAGTTTCAGGATACAAATGATCTGCAAGCTAGGCTACTTTCCAAACTGGCAGGGCCAAATACGCGTGTCTTTCTCATCGGTGACGACAAGCAGTCTATATATCGCTTTCAGGGCGCGGACGTCTCTACTTTTAACAAGTGGCGCGAGATGTTTATCCGCAAGGACGCTGGTTTGGCCGGAGACTATGTGACGACAAAGTTGACGCGTAGTTTTCGCAGTCATCCGCAAGTGGTGTCCTTTGTCAATGCGCTATTTGCCTCCATGCTCAATGGCAATCCGCAAGTGGTGCCGTATGTGGCGGCGTTCGAGCCGCTAGAGGCCGCCAAGGAGGCCATGGCTGATACATCTGACAGCAATGTGCACTTTGAGTGGATCGATACCGCTGTCATCGAGCCTGAGGAGCCGCGCTCGCTCAAAGAATACGAGGCAAGGCATGTCACTCGCTACATCCAGGAAATGGTTGCTAATGGTGCGACGATACAAGAAAAAAATGGTAAGGAGCGACCGATTTCCTATGGCGACGTAGCAATACTGGTGGCAGCCAATAAGGACTTTGCCGCCTTTGAAAAGGTCTTTGCCGCATCCGGCGTGCCTTATGTGACATTTGGCGGCACCGGATTTTTGTCCAGGCAGGAGATACTGGATTTTGAGTGCTTACTCAAAGTCCTCGAAAACCCGCATGACGATCACAGTCTCTTTGGTGTATTGCGCTCACCATTTTTTGCCATCACTGATGATGCTTTGCAGAGCCTGTCCCTTAAGCAGGGCATGCTCAGCCTCTGGCAGACCTGCCTCGAGGCGACGGGGGAGCAAAATGCTTTCCATTTTTTGCTCAACCCTGCCATTCGCTTGCTCAAGGTTTTGATCGCCGATGCCAATCTATTATCTCTTGGCGATCTAATGCAAAAAGTGATCGATTTGACCGGCTATCAGATTGCCATACTTGCTGCTCCAGACGGCCGGCAAAGGTCGGCCAACGTCATGAAGCTCGTGCATCTGGCCAATCAAAATGAAAATTTGTCTTGCGGCGATTTTGCCCGTCGTTTGAGCCGCATGCGCGAGTACAAGATGAAAGAATCGCAGGCGCCTCTCGATGCCACTGATGCCGTCAAGATCATGACCATTCATGCGAGCAAGGGCCTCGAATTTGCTCAGGTCATCCTGCCTTGCCTCAATAATGCGCCGCCTCCAATCCGTAGCCGGCTTTTGTCGCATCCGCAGATAGGGATCGCCTTTGATACGCATCGAACATCCGGTGCGACCGGTGGCAAGTCTAGCGATGAGGATCATCCAGGTTGGTATAGAGCGGTCAATTATCTAGAAAAAGAAATGGCGGCCGAAGAACGCAAGCGTTTGCTCTATGTGGCTATGACAAGGGCCAGAGATAGACTGGCCGTCTTTTTTACTCAGGGCGCCAAGGGCAGGGTCGTCAAATCATCCTATCGAGAGCAGATTTCGCGACTTTTGGGGCTCAATCACGCAGAGATGCAATTGCCTGCTCCTGGTGAGTCGATCTTTGTCCCGGCCTCCAGCAAGGTATCCTTTACGCTCAAAACAGCAAGCGGTCTAGCTCTAGATAGTGATATCCGGCCAATGCCTGGCAGTAGCGATCTGCGCATACAAAAATCCGAGGATAGCGAGATCGATCTTTCCTTGATCGAGCCGCTCGATTTTGAACCAGTCCTGGACAGTCTGAGCGAGCGCGATACCATGTCGATACGCGTCACTCCTGCACCAGATCAAGCCCAGGCAGAGTTTGCCAGGCTGGATGCGACTCTGATCGGGACATTTTTTCATGCCTTGATGGAAAACCTCGATTATGATTTACCTCCAGACAAGGCGTATGTCGAAGATATTGCCAGTGCGCTATTATCCGGCGGTATCAGTGGTGGTGCCCGACACCAGCTCTATCAGATGAGCCATCCTGTGAGGCTCGAGCACCTCACTACCGAAGGATTGCGGTTGCTGGAGATCTTTGATACCTCACCCCTGCACGGTATGCTGCAAAATGCCAGCCAAATCTGGCACGAACAGCCATATATCATTTTTGGCGCCACGCCCAGCGGCAATAGAGAGCGCCGCCCCGACTTGATCTTTTTGGACGAGCACGGTCAGTGGCATATTGTCGATTACAAGATCGATCGCGTCGATGAGCAATCGATCCAGGTGCGTTCGCAAGGACATCACACCGAGCAGCTCATGCAATATAAGCGAGATCTCGAGCGTCTATCGGGATTGAGGTTTGTCGTCGAGCTGTATTTTGCCCAGATCGGGCGCCTCTATGCTGTCGGCGATGATCTTGCGAGTGATCTCGTTTGATGCCAGGGCCTCGGTCAAGACTTTAAAAAAGTGCATTCCTCCGCGACTATTGAGATGGGCCGAATCCCCAAACCAATTTTTAGGAAATTTGGACTGATCGTTGAGATCCAGCATAATGGCGTTGCGAGATCTGGCGACTGTCTTTACCCGCTTGAGATAGGTATCGTAAAAGCCAGGCGCCATCAGGCTAATATTGTCCTGAGTCAGAGGCATATTGATCAATATGACGCGGATATTTTGTCGCTGGCCGAGAGCCAGTAGGCGGTCGAGAAAACCAAATTGGCTGTCTAATTGCTTTTGATTGTATTTTTTGTAGCGATATTTGTATTCGGCAGTATTGTCGACAAATGGCTCTGTGGCTTCGGGAGGTTCGATGATACCTTCATTGATGCCGGTGTCTTCGGGCAGCTCCAGATATGCTTGTTTGCGGATATGCAAAGGACAGTGCACGGTCTGCGCCTCGATGGCTGGATCGTGGCGGATAGCTTGTATCAGCGCACCTGCCAGAGCCTGTTGGCGATACACCAGATCGGGACGGTGAGCGTATATAAATGAAATTTTTTCAAATAGATGCTCGATTTTTTCGTTGAGCGTGGCATATGCTTGGTCGTCGAGATAGCTGAGATCATGCATACGTTTGACAAATTTGAAGACCGTTGTGGCTGCTGGCGATGGCAGCGCATGGTCCATAAAGTCGCGTGGAGCGATACCGTATATGATGACCTTTGGCTTAAACGGTGCCGCGATGTTTTGTGATAAGTGCTGATTTTGTCCGGTCAAAAGAGCATCGGTCAGGATAAATGCATCCGAAACCATTTCGCCGCCTATGCAAAAGGCAAAGGTCTTGAAGGCTTGTTTGCCAGGAGGAAAGGTTTCTGTGAGTGTTTTTTCAAAGTATTGGCTGGAGTGATGGATATTTGGGTTGACCGACAGATTGGTGTAAGCCGCATCGCCACCATGCAAGGCCGTCATCATCAAGGACGAACCCAAGAGAGCGATCTGAGGTCGTGCCTGCTTTTTGTCAAAATCGCGCACATTGTAATAGATAGGCGTCCGGCTTGGTGTCTTGAAGGGCGAAAAAGATAGTGGTCCTTCGCCAATCACCCTCAATCCGCAATCCAGCAGGCAAAAACTGGCAAACCCAAGGACTACGTAGCTCGCAGAGAGTGTTTTGACGATACTGGGTATTTTCATTTTGCTCTGATCTACCCTTAAAACTGAAAATAAATGAAACGAGGAGACTTGTCCGGAGAGAAAACCACCACTGCAAAGATCATTGCTGTGCACCAGAGTATTTTGATTGTGCGCGGTGTTCGAGCGATCAGGCCAGTTTTGTCGATCATGGCAACAAGTGGATGCGCTATTGCCAGTAGTGGCAAGATCAAAAAGATGGTCGGGTAGATTAGTGGATAGTTGATCGTGGGCAAGAGCATGGAGACGACGTGGTGCCCATCGAGTGTGGGTGAAAGGGTCAACATGCGTTTGAGCATAGTGATAGCAGTGCTATTGGTCTCTGCTCTAAAAAACACCCAGCCGATGACGACAGCATGAAAAGTAAGGAGGAGAGAGGCAAGGTGCCCAGGCCTGCTGTCGATCGCCCTGGCCAAAAAAGATGAGCGGCCTTTGATACCTTGAAAGACTTTGTGCAAGGCTAGCAAGACACCGTGATAAAAGCCCCAGACCAAAAAGTGCATAGCAGCGCCATGCCATAATCCGCCGAGAGTCATGGTGATGATGAGATTGCGAAGATTGGCGATCTTGCCACCGCGCGAACCACCCAGCGGGATAAATAAATAGTCGCGCAGCCAGGTAGAGAGCGAGATGTGCCAGCGGTGCCAAAACTCTGCGACGCTGCCAGCGAGGTATGGCAGATTAAAATTGACGGGTACTTTGTAGCCAAAGAGCATGGCTGATCCGCGCGCTATATCTGTATAACCCGAAAAATCAAAATAAATCTGGAAGGCAAAGGCATAGGCAAAGATCCAGAGATCCAGGCCAGAAAATAGCTGCGGATTGGAAAAGCCACCCTGAGCAAAAAATGCGAGATTGTCAGCGATTAAGACTTTTTTTGCCAGGCCGATCAAGATCATCGAGACTGCCCAGTCAAATTTTGCTGTGGTGAGCTTGGGCTCGTCGAGAAATTGCGGGATAAAATCTTGAAATCTTTTGATCGGCCCAGCGATTTGGGTGGGAAAGAATGAAGCAAAGAGTGCGAAGGCCGCAAAGCTCTTGATGGGCTTGTGACCACGATAGATGTCCACCACATAATGGATAAACTCAAAGACAAAAAACGAGATGCCTAGTGGCAAGACTATGTCAAAGGGCATCGGATGCGGTGCCATGCCCCATCGGGCAATCAGAGAGTTGAGCGCGTCATTGAGAAAATATGCGTATTTGAAATAGGCCAGAGTCAAGAGGTTGAGACAGCATGCGAGTGCGAGCCAGATTTTTTTGTTGGTATTGGTCCGGGCCTGATCGATCAAGGAGCCAAGTAAATAGTTGGCTACTGTCAGGCCGAGGATCAATAAGATAAAGATCGGCCGCCAGCTCATGTAAAAGACATAGCTTGCCAACAGCAAGATCCATACCCTGTATTTTTGTGGGCTCAGCCAAAAAAGGGCAAAGACCACGGGCAGAAAGATAGCGTAGGAAAGCGAATTGAAGAGCATCGAGCTGATTTGATACCGGAAAAGCTAAGTATAAACTCAAAAGATGGCCCCTGCATGGGACCATCTTTATAGAGTCGTTGTAGTTTGGGGAGTTAGAGTCGGTGTAAAACTATAGGCTCATGCGGCCTTGATGCTGTGATAGTGCAAGTCTTGCCATTTGTTTTGCAGAGTCAATCTCAACTGCTCCTCGCTGCCGATCTGTCTCAGCGGCAGACCAAACAAGACCTCACCATTGATACGTACTGTCGGATGATAGCAACTGGGGTCCTGATGTGGCAGAGCGACTAGCTCCACAGGCAGGGGCAATCTCTCCTCGGCGATAATGTACTCCAGGATGTCCTGGGCTTGCTTGTAGCGATCGCAACCTGGGGTATAGAGCAATTCGATGCGCATTGGGGACTCCCTCCGTTGTATAGGAATAGGGGGAAATAAGGCAGAGTGAAACCGACCTGCATTGCTGCCGGCCGAGGGAGATTGTTGCGAAAACATTAAGACTCCCGTTGACAAAAGTATACGATCGCATGAGACAAATACAAAGTTAATCCCTTGTATAAGCAGTTAATATGCCTCTAATAAACCTGCTGAGCTATGCCGGGCTGCCCGATGGAGACCCGGACGATCTGTCGATATCGGCTCTGCTCGCCGAACGTGGCATAGAGATCGCCGTGCGTGACTGGCGCACGCTAGAGCTAAACCAGTCAGACAATTATTCTAACGACGACACGCTCTATTTATTGCGTTCGACCTGGGACTACGACTCTCATTACGATCAATTTATGGCCTTTGTCGATCGCGTACCCGGGTTGATCAATACAGCTGCCACAGTCAAATGGAATGCCGACAAATCCTATCTGCAGCATTTTGATAAGGCCGCGCCTTCTCTTTTTGTCGGGAGACATCTGGACGATTACAATCATTTTGGTCTCTCTGTGCTTGAGAAAGGCTGGAAAGACATAATAGTCAAACCTTGCGTGGGCCTGTCCACGCACGGAGTTAAGAGATTTGTCGACTGTAATAGCGAGCAGTCCCTCTATCGAGCCTGGGAGCACGCGCGTCGTCTGGCGGAGTCGGCACCAGTGATGGTGCAACGCTTTATCGAGTCCGTGGAGACTTATCGCGAGCGCAGCCTCATTTTTATCGATGGCGAGTTTACTCATAGCGTATCCAAGACGGCTTTTCAGTCCATGGCCCCAGCAGGGGAGGCGGGTGAAAAAGCGGAGGTGGCAAGTGAGGCAGAGATCGATTTTGCTCAAGGGGTAATGGATAGATTTATGGAACTGGGTGTAGGACCCTGTCCGGTCTATGCTCGCGTCGACATAGTGCGAGATGACGATAATGGATATTTTTTATTGGAGCTCGAATTGATCGAGCCATCGCTCTTTCTTTCCTATTCGGCAAAGGCCCGGCAAAAGCTTGTAGATGCGCTGAGTCGAAAGCTCATCGAGCTTTCGACCCATACGATCAAGGACTGAGGCGATTGATATCTCGAGGAAACAAGCTGGCCTGTTTTACCGAAGGCAAGCGGAGGATCTGAGCAGTCAATCTTTCAAGACCGATGGCGAAACCTCCATGTGGTGGCATGCCATGCTTGAAGGCCATCAGATAGTCGCTAAATGTGGCCAGTGGCATGCCTCTGCTCTGGATCGCTTGCTCTAGTTTTTGTACCTCGTGTATACGCAGGCCACCTGTAGTGATTTCGAGACCCTCGTACAACAAGTCAAAACTATGGGTCAGGATTTCGTTCGTACCGCTTTCCTGTAAAGGCATGGCATAAAAAGGCCTGACTCTTTGAGGATAGGCAGTCACAAAGACAAATTGCTTGCCTTCTTTTTGTGCAAAATACTTGCACAGTGCTCTTTCTCCTTCGCCATTGAGATCGGGTTCGCCTTTAGGCATCTGTATCCCCAGACTTGCAAGCAGTTGCAAGGCTTCGTTAAACTCGATGCGAGCAAAACAAATCTCTTTGGGCTCAGGTAGCTTTACTCCATGCAAGGCTAGAGCCTCAGGGCACAGCTCGGCTACTCGAGCAAAGATATGCCTGATCAAGCCTTGTTCGAAGGCCATCAATTGCTCGATCTCTGTGACAAAGCCCAGTTCGACGTCTAGTGAGACAAACTCATTGATATGCCGTGCGGTGTCATGTTCTTCGGCTCGATAAACTGCACCAATCTCAAAGACTCTTTCAAAGACCCCGACCATCATTTGCTTATAAAATTGTGGACTTTGCGCAAGATATGCCTTGCGGCCAAAATAATCGACATGAAATAGTTGCGCACCACCCTCGGTACCTGATGCGACGAGCTTGGGTGAGATGATCTGGCGGCAACCCTCTGATCTTGCATATTCGGCAAAGGCCAGGGTGATGGCCTCTTGCACTGTAAATATCGAACGCACCAGAGGCGAGCGCAGGGTGAGTGGCCTCATCGAGAGCAAGGTGTTGACATTGAGTCCAGCCATCACTTTTGACTTGGCTAGTTCTACGGGCGGTGGTGCTTGAGCCTCGGCAATTATTTCAGCCTCGGCCACGAGCATTTCTCGCCGTCCCTGATGTATTTGCCATCGGCCTTTGAGCATTACAACGCTTTCGAGGTGCAGCTTTTGCAAAACCTTGACCAGGCTGGGCTCCTCGACGATAGCGTATTCGATATTGCGACTGGTCCTGATCTCCATAAAACACATCTGGCCCAGGCTGCGCATATTTAGCAGATGGCCTTTCAAAATCTCAAGTTCTCGAGCTTCCATTTCAAACACTCCTTATTTGTATTTTTGCGCAAAAAGAAGAGCCACGACTCTGCGCCGTGGCTCGATCCTGCGATCTCTGTAATCTATCTCATGCTTGTGACTCTAGGTCACCATAGACAGACAGCCATGGCGCGATGATGATTGATCGTCGTCGTCATTGCAACGGATTGCAGCTATATAAGTGATAGTGCGGGCCGTCAACATGGTCGGATAATCCTGGCTGAATAGTCTTGTCTATTTTTTGATGCTAAGCGCAAATATCGGAGTCGTCAACTATTTATTTTTGGCCGGTGCGTTTTGATTGGCTATAAAACTGTTGTCTGAGCCATTGTTTACTACATCTGTTGCGCCCTGCAGCTTGCTCGAAGAAGCCCATCTTATTTTGTTACGATCGCCGTTCACTACGATTTCTTCGACCTGATCCAATACGATCGCATTGTTTGAGCCGTTGACCACAAGCGAGGTGCAGCGACCCTTGATCGAGAGTTTGCAGCCATTGCCATTGACGACGGCTTCTTGATTGTGAGCATTCAAATTGGCCACGGTATTGTTGCCGTCGATGACTATGTCTTCTTCGGCGCTTTCGGTAGGAGGCGCAAAATTTGGCTTGCCATTAAATTGCTTGCGGGCGCCCTGGGCCTCTACAGGCTGTATGTGCATGATCATTGCGGCAATGGCGAGTAAAGAGAATGGTGCTAAAGCAGTCCTTTTTAAATCGATCGTCATAGCTGAGACCTCTAAATAGCAAGCTCAATTTTTGTTCTTTTCAGTGTCTGTCTTTTCGACCAGTCTGCCTGACACAGCGTCCGACTTGAGTATGTCGCCCAAAATCCAATCAAAGATCTCCTTTTGACCTTCTTTGGGATTGAGTTCGTCACGCACCAAGGGATTGACTAGTGCTCTGATCTTGTTCATCGGTCTGACACCATCGATAAAGGTCAGGTGATCGACGTTTTTAAAACAGCGTGCCAGGCCGACATCCAGTCTGTCTCTAAGTTTTTCGAGCTCCTGTTCGCGGGCGATGACAGGCAGGTTTTTGTCGTCGTCCGGCAAAAAGATCGCGCTGGAGACCGGTGTGATGCCATCATTGAGAGCGTAAACAAAAGGCGTGCCACTCTGTTTGATGAGATCCTTGGATACTTGCACATTGGTGATCTCTCGGTTGAGAAAGCCCAAAACCGGATGCTCGCGTGCAAAATGGGCAGGAAAGGTGGAGGACATGAGAAAGTATGGATACATGAAGGCCCGCTCGAGATAACGGCGTTTGGCTCCCTGTACCATATAGGGATTGGAGATGTAGCCACCATAGGTGATGAGTTTGTGTTTGCTCTTGCCTTCTTGATTGAGCTTGGCCAGGCGGTAGTTCATGGTATCCGCGATAGACAATCTGCCCGAAGGTCCAAAGGGGATGCGCGACCAAAATTTGCCGACTTCAGGAATAGCTTGATCGGCATTATCCCAGGTCAGATCTTTTTGCAGATTTGGATTTTTGCTGAAATACAGTTTGAAGGCCAGATTGTGGTCGACGCGGCTCCATGGCCAGGAAAGTCTTTTATAGACCGTATAGGACATCCATTCTTTGGTAAACAGGGGTGAGCCGTGAAATGGCGTGCCCATGGTAAAGAGCATGCGGACCTTATTGTCGGTGTCAGGGTCCTGAATCGCTTCGTAGGATACATTGCCACCCATGCTCAGAGCCATTACTGATATGGGCTTGCGCTTGCCTGCCAAATAGAGGGAGGCGATTGCGTTTTTAAATTTGGGGACCACCTCATCCAGTCTATCCAGAGTCGAGTAGCGTGCTAGATAGATCTTGTAACGGCGATTAAAATCAGGATTTTTTTTGAGCTTGTCGGCTACTTTGTTCCAGCGAAAATACGGATAGTATTCACCGCGTAGACCATGCACTAAAAGAAATGGCTCGCGATCTTTTATGGGTTCGCGATCGTACTCGTAAATCTTGACATCGGTCGGGCGTTTTTTGAGTGCGGCGCCAGCCGGTACTCCCTCAAATCTCTCCGAGATGGCTTGATCGATGAGGGCAGTCTGGTCTTCGGGAGTTTGAGTCGAAGGCACGCACGAGGGGCTTGCCAAGCAGGGGCTAAAAAGGCTTCCAAGAACTAATGTAAGGAAAATAGAAGCTTGTAAGGCCCGTCCGATAGGGTTCGAGGCTGTTGGCGAGGTGTGGGCGGCACCTTTGATTAAGCGACTCTGGCTGCCTGAAAGGCTGAATTGATGGTACATTTAGCAGAGGCCCAGCCTAAAGAAGAGCGGATCATTATATCCAGCCCATTCTAACAAAGTAAATCGAGGATGTCCTTGTTGACCCAACAGCCACACGATTGCATAGCAGACGAGCAAGCGGTGCAAGTGGGTCTGTTTTTTTCCGATACTGGCGGTGGGCACCGCAGTGCGACCGAAGCCATCGAAGCAGCCATCAAACAGATCCTGGCTGATGAGTTTCCCAATAAAAAGGTCTCTGTGTCCGTCGAGGCCATAGTAGAGCGATCCCACTGGATCAATCGTTACTTTGTCATGTTTTACAACTATCTCTTGCGCCGACACCAGTATGCGATGCGCTACTACTACTGGTTTATCGAGACTTTCAAGCCCAATAGCAGCGAGCTGGGTTGGGTCATGACCCGCCGCTATGTGTTGGATTGTATGCGCAAGCTCGATGCCAGAGTGGTGGTGTCTGTGCATCCCATGTCCAATCAGTATCTTTCCCGGGCCTTGCACGAGACCGGTCTCAGGCATCGCACCAAGCTCGTCACGGTCGTAACCGATCCCAATGGCGATTTTTGGAGTGGCTGGTCCTGTCCGGATGCAGATCTCACCATAGTGCCCAATGATCTGGCCAAAAATCGACTGATCCATCTTGGAGTCGATCCCGAAAAGATCGCCATCATGGGCATGCCTGTCCATCCTGATTTTTGTCTGCCGCCCCATACCTCGCCTCAAGACTTTAAGGCTTCAATCGGCCTCGATCCTCATCTACCCACCATTTGCGTCAATGCTGGTTGGGCCGGTGGTGGCAATATGATCGCTATCTACAAGGCTCTGGCTAAGGTCAAGCGCAAGATACAAGTAGTGTTTCTATGTGGTCACAATCGCGATCTATATCATGAGATGAAGACCCTGGCCGCTCAGACCACGGTACCGACGGCGGTGCTGCCATTCCACGACAAGCTCTCGGATCTCATGGCCGCCTGCGATCTAATGGTCACCAAGGCTGGTGGCCTCACAACCTTCGAAGCCATCGCTCGCCGCCTGCCCATGGCCATCGATATGATCACTGTTCCTATGCCTCAGGAGATCGGTACTGGGCGCATGCTAGTCGAAAACGGTCTCGCCAATGCCATCTACAATGCCGAGGACATCATCGCTCTAGTCGAGCAGATGCCGGTGCGCTCGCCAGATCAAGATTTTCAAGCCTCTTCGGGCCGTATGCAGCTTTTGCCTCGCAACCATCAGCTCGACAAGACGGGTGCAGTATTTGAAGTAGCTCGCGCGATTTTGCGACTGGCCGGATGCGCAACCCCAGCTCAGGCTGTGGTCGAGACCAAGCAATTGCTCTAGTTGCGCTATGTTGTTGCATTGCCACATCGTTGAAGGTAAGGTCGGCATCCACGGCAAGTCAGATGTGGTGCTGATCCATGGTACCGGCTCCAGAGGTGCCATGTGGCAGGCTCAAATAGATCTGCTCACAGATCTGGGTCATCGGTGCTTTGTCATCGATTTGCGTGGGCACGGCGATTCGGACGAACCACAAGAACCAACTGACATAGCAGTGCACAATGCCGATGTATTGGAGACTGTCCGGCACTATGGCGTGCGTATGCCTGCGATCTGGATTGGTCATTCGCTAGGCGCTATCATCAGTGTCACTCTTGCACAAGAGCATCCAGAATTTTTTGAGCGGATATTTGCTGCAGGCTTGCCTGGCCGTGTCCTTGGATTTATGGCTTATTTCTTTAAGCTCTTTTTGAGGCACAGCTATGATCGGATCAAGTCTTCAGGCATACATGCCAACTGGTCGTTCCGTCCTCGCACACTGATAGAGACCAGGCGTCATGCTTTAGAAGAGATCTGCAAAAATTTTCAAGGCCTCGATTTTGTCACGAGTCCTCCTGTGCTCCACTGCCCTGTGCATTTTGCTGCCGGGCGCTTTGATCCGGTCGCTCCATGTATCTACACTGCTCGCGTGCATAAGGCGATGCCCAATAGCACCTTCAAGATATTTGAGATGGGCGGCCACAATTTTATGGATACGCATCCAAAGTCTTTTAATAAGTGGCTGGTTGACAATCTCGAGTCTAAGGCAGCTTCAAGCTCTTCTTTACCCAGTTGAAAAACTTTTGCGATTGTTCGACAAATCCTTCGGCAGGCAATTCGTTTTCAAATTCTTTTAGGACATCTTGCTCGATCCGTTTTTCGCCCTGGATCTCTTCGTTTTGGATTTTTGAGACTTCGCCTGGTGCTTTTTCGAGTCTGGCATCGACTGCCTGAGCCGAATTGCGGTCGAGCTCGGTCTCGGTCAGATAAGCCTGTTCGAGAAAACCATTGTCGTGATAGTCGCCGTATTCTTTACTGTCACGTCTATCGTGCAGGTCTTTTTCCTGGGTGATTTTTTCTAGCTCTGTCTCGGTCGCCATGTCCAGAGCTTTTTGAGGATCATTGCCCACGAGTTTGCCTAGTGTGGATAGCTTGTAGGTCAGATCGGCTGTCAGGACATCGGGACGGCGTTGTTTGACTAGAGCCTGTGCATCTCTCGGCTTGCTGATGCGACGTCTTATCCTTTCGCCATTATTGAGGATGATGACTGCCTCGCCAGAATCCTCCGAAAACATAAAAGCCTGTCCAGCCTGGAGAGAGCCGGTGCCATGGATTGCTAGATAACGCATTCTTTGCGCCCACTCGTCTTGATCGAGATTGGGCAGACTGGCGCTGACGGGCAGCACGGAGGTGATACCCATCTGGCTTGCCGTAGTCTTGGTTTCGGCAGATGCGTCAGGAGTAAAAGTGATACCACGAGGAGCCACGCATTGAGTCGTGTCTGCTCTCTGGATTTTTTCTTTTATAGCACTGTGCGTTTTTGGCGCTGGCTGCAAGAGACCGAGGCTGCTGGACAATTGTTGAGCTGCGGCTTGATGATCGCCTGCTTCGAGTTTGATTGCCGCAAGCAAGAGGCGAGCTTCGCGATCATCTGGTTTTATCGAGAGGATGCGGTCGAGTGCGGATACGGCAAGCTTGCTATATCCTTTTTCTCTAAAGAGCAGTGCTTGCTGGTAGAGCGAGTTGCAGTCGCGCGGGTTTTGTCTCACCGCATCGATAAACTTTACCAGTGCCTGATCCCTGGAATTTTTGCCACCTGATACCTTGAGCTGCATGCCCTGACGATATAGCTCACTGCCTGTGGTGCCTTGCGCAAAAGCAGATTGCGATCCGACAGTCAAAAATATCGATGTGGATGCGGCCATTAAGCCCATCAAAGCAGTAGTTTTTTTGTGCTTGTTCAATTTGATGGCGTTATAGGCGAGATTGGGGCAAATAAAGCAATTTTGCCTTATTTTGGGCGATTTGCGCCTTAGCGGTTTTTAATAAAAATGCGCTCCATGTTGCGCATACGCGACTTCCAGACTGGTTCTTGCATGGTCTTGAGCACGCGCACCAGTATCGTCTTCATCCCTGCTCGCTTGCCGCCCCAGATGTCGGTCAGGGGCCGATCGCCAATGACTGCTATTTCACTGGGCTTGAGATCAAAATCCAATACGAGTTTGAGAAAAGCCTTGCGACTGGGTTTTGCCGCGCGAAAAATAATCGGCATGGTCAATACTTGCTGAACTTTCTCTAAGTATGCCGTGTTTTTATTATTGCTTGCTACAGCCATGGCAAATCGCGCTTGAGCACGTGCAAGCCAGTCTGCGACATCGTCGGTGATGATCCCCGACTTGGGAGCCATGATGGTGGAGTCTAGATCCAAGATCAAGCCCTTGATGCCGTCGGCTGCCAGGCGGTCCAGGTCTATGTCGGTGATGTCGCCATCTATGAGGTAGTCAGGTTTTAAAAACATCTATGGATTCGGCTTTACAAATACACAGCCATTTAACACTACAATCGTCGGCCGAGAGTTTAGAATAAGGTCACTTGGGGGCAGAAAGGCACAGATTTGAGCTCAAAATCAGAACATGCTCTGCCATTAAAGCATGTGGCCATCATCATGGACGGCAACCGCAGGTGGGCCGATCAAAAAAAGATACTGCGCTTGCAAGGACACCAGGAAGGCGTCAAAAGTCTCAAGCGTCTGGTGCGCCATGTGGGTGCGCTTGGACTTGATTATCTGACCGTCTATGCATTTTCATCAGAAAACTGGCAGCGAAGCAATGATGAGGTCAGTTATCTGATGGAGCTCTTTGGCCGTGTATTGGCCGAAGAATTGAGAGAGCTTGCCGAAAATAAAGTCAGGCTGCGATTTATAGGTGCGCTCGACAAAATGCCTGCAAACCTGCGCAAGACCATCGACAAGGCTATGGAGACCACCGCCCATAATACCGGACTCAAATTGCAGGTGGCCATCAATTATGGTTCGCGACTCGAGCTGACCCAGGCCATGCGCAAGATCGCCGAGCGTGTGGCCAGAGGCGAGCTCAAGCCAGATGATATAGACGAGGGCCTCATATCCGATAGCCTCTACACTTGTGGCATGCCCGATCCCGAACTTTTGATCCGCACAGGTGGAGAGATGCGATTGTCCAATTATCTGCTCTGGCAGCAAGCTTATACAGAGCTGTATGTGACGCCTGTTCTGTGGCCTGATTTTGGGCCTGAGCATTTTGATCAAGCCATCAATGAGTTTGTCGGCCGTCAGAGACGCTGGGGCGGCGACTAAAATCCAGGGCCGATCAAAAACCCCGTCTGCCTGTATACAAAAGTAGAGGCTGATCGAGTGCTATATCTATATCGTTGGCAGTGAATGCATCCGGTCGTGCACCACTGGCGGTATTGGGGGCTTTGCGCGCCTGTGTTGCGCTGGCTAACAGCGATGACTGGCGGCCGTCTGGAGTCAGCAGTCTCGTAAATGTCATCGAGATCATGCCATTTTGAGTGCCTGTGACCTTGCCGGTCAATCTGCTGCCTGCCGGTATGGCTAAACGCGGCCCGTTAAATACAGGTGTCTGGAGTGTGGCGTTGATATCCTGACCGGGCTGGAGTTGGAATGCGTCGCCTTCGAGGTTGGCCTTAAAACTAGTGCCAGTGTCTAGATTGGCTACTTGGTCGGCAGGTAGAAATTTTGGCTGGGGTGTTTGGCCATAGACAGGCTGAAAGGCTGATTGCATGCCATTATTTGCCTGTCCTGACCAGGCGGGCATAAATGCGCTCTGCGCGGCAGGACCAGGTGCAAAGGCGCTTTGTAAAGCAGGCCCTGGCCTGAAGCTAGATTGAGGCATAGATAAATTCATAGACTGAGGAATAGATAAATTGTTCAAACCGCCTGTCCGTGCCGCAAGAGCCATGGCTATTTCTCTCTTGTCCTTATAGGTGGAGGCCCGCTCCAGCCAAACAGCGGCAATGCCTCGTGATATGGCCTTTGTCGGCTCCAGTTTTTGCGATTTTGGTGGTAGTGCAAGCAAACCATTGACCTGAGCTTGCGCAATGCGATCTCGTGCATCCTCGGCAAATGTCGCTCGATCCGGATAGATGGCGAGAGCCTTGGTGGCTGTCGCCGAGTCGACTGGTCCTAGCTTGAGGGCGGTGGTGACTATGTTTATAAATTGCTCGCGAGTGACCATGCCGTTGGGGCAAAATGCATCTTTATCTCTGGTTGTTGGCATCAATCCAGCGGCCGTGACCGCCTGGAAATCTGCAAGATGATCGTTATTTGGCAAGACGTCGGCAAAGGCGATTGCCTTTGCTCTTTCTGTCAGGGCAGGCTTAAAAACTGCATTGAGCCATCTGGCCATAGTCGCTCTGTTGAGCGGGCTATCGGGGTTAAAGTGGCCATCTTCGGCAGCTGGGATCACGCCTTGATCCGATAGGTTGTTTACGGCCCTCGTCGACCAGAGACCGTCCATGTCGACAAAGCGCGCCGCAAAAACCGGGTGGCTAGTCCCCAGCAAGGCAAGCAGTACCGAGACCGAGACAGACAAGGACCGCAGACTCGCCGTCTTGCTCGCGAGCCTGCGCTTGCGAACGATGTGCATTTAGCCGAGCATGCCCTCGAGGGTCTTGCCCTGTTCTTCGACTGATCTGATCAGGCCTTCGAGGTTTATACGCTGGCCTTTAGCGGTCAAGACCACGAGAAAGTGATTGGCGGCCTCGAGAAAATGCAAGATGCCTTGATCTGTAAGGAGGGTCATTTGGGTGAGATTGCCGCGGTTCATGCGCTGGATCGAGACATCATTGTTGGAAAACAAAGTCGCCGACAAGGCACCGATGGTCTGGATGTCGACTTCGGCTGGCAGGGATGTGGCGATGACACCGCCATCACGTCCGACCAGCAAGCAACCGAGGATGCCGTGCTTGCCGTTGAGCGAGTTGAGCAATGTTTTCAATTGGGCTGCGGATTCGGGAGTGACCATTTTTTCCGTATTTCCTCTTTAGTGTGCGGCCTGATCGCCTGATTTTTTGTCTTCGCTGACAGCTTTGGTGCGTTTTAGCTTGATGACATCTACCCAGGGCTCATCGAGGGGCAGACCAGCGACCTTGCCGATCACCTCGATCTGATCGCCTTCGCGTAGATCTTGCAAAAATTTGGACTCTGGGCCACGCTCATCCTTGGGAATACTCATAGCCAGTTTGAGCTCGGAGAGCGGTACCTGGGAGTTGTTGCGCTTGACCAAAAAAGACAGGTGGGTCGTGTGGCTGCGCATGAGAGGTTTGTAGTCAAGCGCTAAATTGGAATAAGCGTAAAAAGTGGCATTGAAGCGAACATTTTTGTTGAGGTAGCTATTGGCCTGGTCGACCAGCTTTTCGGGAGTCAGCGAGACAATCTGGTCGGCTGCAGGCTCGGCACCGATCCTGTACTCTTTGACCAGGTTTTCTTTTTTTGTTTTTTCTTCGGTCTTTGTCTCTTTACCGTCTTTAGAGTCTTTGGTCTCTGCCGGCTTTTTGTCGGCTGCTACATTAGGAGCTGCCAAGCAGAGCGTGCTCGAGGTGCAAACGGCCAGAACGGCGAGTGTAGCGGCCTCGAGATTAAAGATAAAACGGTTTTGCTGTTTTGTGCCCATATTGCCTATCTGCATATATTGAAATATCCGAGATCTCTTAAAGATACTCATGTTACCAGAAGCTTAATCAGATCACCTGCGCTATGAAGCCCTTTGGAACGGTAATATTTGTTGGTATTTTTTGTTAGACCACAGAACGCCGGTAGTACCCATAATGACTGAAACAGCCGAAATATCACGCCCAGATCAGGCAGGCGCCCAGCCTACCAACAAACTGACTCCTATGATGAGGCAATACTGGGATACCAAGTCTCAATACCCCGAAGCCCTGCTCTTTTTTCGCGTGGGCGACTTTTTTGAGATGTTCGACTCGGACGCACAGGTCGCTGCACGTGAGCTCGATATCACCCTGACCAGCCGCCCTGACTCGTCTTATGCCTCCGGTCGCGTGCCTCTTGCCGGTGTGCCAGTTCGTAGCTACGAGATGTATGTGGCCAAACTGCTGTCCAAGGGGTATTCGGTGGCTGTTTGCGACCAGGTAGGTATCCCTGGAGCCGAAAAAGGGCCTGTCGAACGGCAGGTCAAGAGAGTGTTGACTCCAGGCACCATCATCGAATCGCATCTCTTGCCAGCTCGCGACAACAATTATCTAGTCGCCATAGTCAAAGGTACAGCCAAGGAAAAACTAGAGGATCGCTGGGGTCTCGCTTTTGTCGACGCCAGTTGTGGCGAGTTTTTTGTCACTCAGCTAGACGAAGAGAATCTGATGCTGGAATTGGGGCGATTGCGTCCAGTCGAGGTTCTCGTCCCCGTGCGCATGGTCAAGCCCACTGGGGACGAAGTCGTGCCTAGAGAAGTACTGGAGGCACCGGAGGCGGTGGCGGCTCAGTATCGTCTGACTGGTCGTCCTGCCATGTTTTTTCAGTGCGAACCTGCGACACGTCGTATCCAACAATCTTTCCAAGTCTCTACTCTCGAGGGATTTGGCTGCCAGGACATGCCACTGGCCATATCTGCAGCCGGCGCGGTGCTCGAGTATCTAGAGCGTACACAAGGCGAAGAGAAACCATTTTTTGACGGCATCTCGACTTACACAGTCGATGGCTATGTGGTGCTCGATGCTAATACCCGCAAAAACCTCGAGCTTACCGAAACCAGTCGCGATCGGTCTTTTAATGGCTCATTGCTTTGGGCAATCGATCAGACCGAAACCGCCATGGGCAGTCGTATGCTGCGCAAATGGCTGCTAAAGCCTCTTTTGTCGGTCGATATCATCAAGCAGAGGCAAACGGCCATAGCCGAGCTCTTGCAAATGGGACACAGACGCGATGAGATCGCTAAGACCATTGCTCGCCTCAGTGATCTGGAGCGCCTGGCTGTTCGGCTTTCATCAGGCACCATCAATCCCCGCGAGCTCGCAGCCGTGGGAGCATCGCTGGCGGTGCTGCCCGAGCTGGCCGCCTTGCTAGACGATGTTTCCAGCCCTTATCTCAATGCTCTCCGCTCCATACCGCAATCCATTTCCTCCCTGGCCGTGCAGCTCTCTCAGGCCCTGGTGGCTGAGCCACCTCGGGAGCTCACCGAGGGCGGTATCTTTGCCGACGGCTACAATCAAGAGCTGGACGAAGTCAGGTCCCTGCTTGGCGGTGGGCGTGATTGGATCGATGAGTTTCAAAAGACTCAGCAAGAACGCACTGGCATCAAGAGTCTCAAGGTCAATTATAATCGCTCTTTTGGCTACTATATCGAGGTCTCCAACGCCAATCAATCGCTGGTGCCTGCCGACTTTATCCGCAAGCAGACCCTCACCAATGCCGAGCGTTATATCACTCCCGACCTCAAAGAGTACGAGGTCAAGATACTCAACGCCGAAAAAAATCAATCGGATCTCGAGTACAAACTATATCTGGATCTGCGCAAGTCCTTGGCTCAGGTCGGTGCCGACGTGCACAAGGCCGCCAATCAATTGGCCAATCTGGATGCCTTGCTTTCCCTGGCTCGTGTGGCTCTGGAGAAAAAATTTGTCTGTCCTAAAGTCGATGATTCGCGTATCCTGTCGATCAAGCAGGGCCGCCATCCTGTCCTCGAAAAGATCCTGCCTATGGGCAAATATGTCGCCAATGACGTCGACCTCAGGGGAGAGTCCGCCGAAAACCAGCTCATCATCCTTACTGGTCCCAACATGGCCGGTAAGTCGAGTTATCTGAGGCAGACCGCTCTCATCTGCATCCTTGCGCAGATTGGTTCTTATGTGCCTGCAAAGGAAGCGCACGTCGGTCTCGTCGATCGCATCTTTACTCGTATAGGCGCGGTGGATGATCTGACCCAGGGGCAGTCGACTTTTCTCGTAGAGATGTCGGAGACGACTCAGTGCTGCTTGTCGGCCACCAGTCGTTCGCTGATCCTGCTAGACGAAGTCGGACGTGGCACCAGCACATATGATGGAGTATCGATCGCCTGGTCCGTGGCCGAGTATCTAGCGCGCGACGTTCGCGCTCGCACCATATTTGCCACTCACTACCATGAGCTCAACGGCCTCTCCAACTTTTTCCCCCAGATTGCCAACTATCAGGTCCTGGTCAAAGAAATCGACGGTCGTGTGGAATTTATACGCTCGGTGGTGCCTGGTGGTGCCAGTCGTAGCTTTGGTGTGCAAGTCGCACGGATGGCCGGTTTGCCGCAGACCATCATCGATCGCGCACTCTATCTCATCAATCAGATGGAAAAACGTGGTGTCGCATCCAAGATCCTCGATGGTCCCAGGTTGCGCAATATACCCATGGACGAAGTGATGCAGCTTTCGCTCTTTCTAGAAAACAAGGATGAAAAAATTGGTACATAGAAAATCCGATTGCAATTTGGCTATCTCTCTAGCTCTAATGATCGCTGGCAATGCCATAGTAACGATGCCGGCTGAGGCCAAAGCTAAGGGCGCCAAGAATGACGCCACTGTAAATGGTGGCAGTCAGTCGCTCGGCAATGCCGCTCTGGATAAGACCTCTCTGGACTTGATCAATCTGGGCAAATGGAAAGAGTTGGCAGTCCATCTCAAAGAGCGGCTAGCCAAAGGCAAATTTGGCAAGGACATGCGCGGCCGCGTCGAACGCTCTTATGTCGAGGCCTGGTTGGCTTTTGCCTATATGTACAATGCCCAAAAAAATGAGTGCGTCGCTCTGTTGGCACAGGTCGAGCAAAGGCGACCGGCGATTGCTGACGTCAAAACCTATGAGGATGCGATCCTCTATGCTAATGGCAAAGCAGTCGAGGCTCTTGCCGATATCTCTCTCAACAAGACTGATATAGCCGAAGCCATCGTCCGGTCGATACCGGGCGATATCAAAAATCAACTCCCTGCCGGAGTGCGTCAGCCTGACCCGGCTGACGAGGCGCTCTACAATTTTGTCGTAGCTGCCGTGTACGGTAAAAAAGGGCAACCGCGCAAAGCAATCGATTACAGTCTTGCGGCTTACAAGGCCGATCCTCGCTTTGCCTGGGCCATGCGCACAGTCGGCTATCTGCGCCTGAGATGGTTAAAGGACTCGACTGGTGCTGAAAGCGCCCTCACTCAAGCTCTAACTGTGGAGCCGCGTCTGACCGAGGCTCGCGATATGCTAGTCGACGTAAAGCTATTGCGCAATGATTTTGATGGTGCCATTGCGCTTTCTCCCGAACCATTTAAACTTGCATCGATCTATATGCAGCAATGGCGTCTCAATGAGGCGCGTGCGCAGCTCGATAAGGCCATTGCCCTCGACGGCAATCAGGCAAAGTATTATCGCAGTCGTGCCACCGTCTACAAATTGCAGCAAAATCTCCCGGCTGCAATCGCTGACCAGATGCGCGCAGTAGATCTCAGTCAGGATAAGGCCTTTGAGTTGACTGAGCTAGCCAATCTCAATCTCATGGCTGGGCATCCGGATAAGGCCATCGACAATTTTAAAGCCGCTCTGGCCATCAAGCCTAATAATGCGCCTGCACGGGAAAAGCTCTTTAATCTGCTCTTTGAAGAAAAGCGCTTTGACGATCTTGCCGTCGAATACCGTGCCCAGATTGCTGCCAATCCCAATATTGCTGAGCTTCACATGGGGCTCGGCGCTATCTTGATGCAACTCAATCAAGACAAGGATGCGATCGCCGAATTTGAAACCGCTGCGGCGCTTTCACCCATGGATCCGCAGCCCAGCAGGCAGTTGGGTGCGTTTTACCTGAGTCGCAAAAATTATGCAATGGCCGCCAAAGCCTATACTGCGGCACTAAATGTGATGCCAACCTCTGTCAAGGATCTTGTGGCACTCGGCTATTGCTATGCTCAAAACGATGATTACAGCAATGCCGAAGCGGCTTTTGTCACGGCTCTGGCACTGCAGCAATTGGCGCCATCAAATAATCCCGATGAGCCTTCGCGGCTCGATATCATGCGTTCGCTAGGCTATCTGCTGTATGACGAGGGGCGCTATGCCGACTCTACTACCCAGTTTCAAAATCTAGTGACGGTCTTTAAAGACTCTGGTATCACCGACGAAGACTACTTGCATTTGCTCAAGGCTAGACTCTTGCGAGATCTAGCCGAGCGTGATGCGCAGATGCTGATGGATACCTACAATAGATTGAGTGACGACCGTCGTGAGGCTTTGCGTTATAGTCTGATAGAGACTTATCTGGAGGCCGAGAAGCCAGAGTTTGCTGCGCGTCTTTTGGCTCAGGCGGCTGATGATGCTGATCCTAAGGATCCAATGTATCCTTTGTATTTTCTCAGCAGACTCAAATTGCAGAGATTGGAAAACAAATTGGAGATCGCCAAGCATGAGGCTCAGGCGGCTGATGATGCGGTGCTCGACAATCTGATCGCTACTGCAGGCAAGCAGGATCAAATCCTCGCCAGTCGCTTGTATGTCGAGCGTGCTAGACGCAGTCTTGAGGCTGACCGCCCTGATGAGGCGCGGACTGCTGCTGAGGCCGCGATCAAGAGCTATGACAAAAACTTTGTCGCGCACCTCATAGCCGCTCAGGCAGAAGCGCGTAGCAAGGATTATCAAAAGGCACAAAAGCATGTTGAGGCGGCTCTCGCTATCAATCCGCATTTTGCTCAGGCATATCTGATCCAGGGTGAAATATATCTGGAGGCTGGGAAGAAGTCGGAGGCGGTGGAGGCCTTTAAAAAGGCTTGCGAGGTCTATCCAGCCTCTATAGAGGCGCACCAGTCCTTGCTGGGCGCATTTAAATCAGCAGGCATGCTCAAAGAAGCTCAACTCGAACAAGAGCAAATTGCACGCATGAAGGCACGTAAAACCTAGGCTGGTTTGAGGATAGCCTGGGCGCAGATCCTCATGTGCTCGGCCTCGGCTTCGCGGTAGGTAGCTGCGAGCAGGTTGGCATAGCCCTCGAGCGAGTGGGCTACATCTGGGTGATTGTTGCCGAGCGTTTTTGTGCGGATATCGAGCGCACGTTTGTAGTTTTTTTCGGCTAGATCATAGCGACCGTCCTGGCGCATGATTTCAGCGAGATAGTGCAGGCAGGCTGCGACATCGGGGTGGTCCGGTCCGAGATTCATCTGGCGCAACTCGGTCAATTGCTTGAGTAGAGCTTCGGCTTCTTTATATTTGCTTTGTTGCAGATAGGTGACGATCAGGCTGTCCATGCAGACCTGGGTATCTGGGTGAGAGAGGCCGAGGCGATGCTCCCGGATATCAGCCAATCTTTTCCAATAAGGCTCGGCCTTTGGATAGCGATGATGATTGTGATAGAGGCAGGCCAGGTCCCAGAGCTTGGATTCGGCTTCGGGGCTCTGAGGGCCGCGAGTGCTTTCGCAGATGGCGAGCGCCTCTTTGTAGAGGTTTTCGGCAAGGAGATATTTGTTGTCCGACTGGTGCACGTAGGCGATTGAGGCCAGGATCTCTGCTACATCAGGGCTCTGGCGGCCGTGCGCACGCTCGCGTATGGTCAGCGCGCGCTTGTAAAAACGCTCCGAATCGGCAAACCGTCCCTCGTATAAATAGGATGCGGCTAGATTGAGGATGCAGTCGACGACTTCTGGATGGTTGGGAGCAAGGGTGATCTCCTTGATGCCCAAGAGGCGTTCTAGATGCTGCGAAGCAGCATGATGATCGCCCAGAATCTGGCAGACTGCCGCAAGACTGATGAGGATGGGCATCAGGTCGGCATCCTCAGGACCAAAGCTCTCCTCGAGCACGTCAAGCGACTCTTGGAGTAGAGGTCGTGCCTCATCGTATCGCCCGAGGGCCATATACACTTTTGCAAGATTGTGCAGGATGTCGCCGACTTCGGGGTGGCGGCGACCCAATGCCTTTTCTTTTATGTCCAGGGCGCGTTTGTAGAGCTCCTCTGCCTGTCTGTCCTTGCCTTCGGCGGCGTAGATAAGGGCGAGATTGTTGACTGAGGTGGCTACTTCGGGGTTGTTAGGACCCAGCACTTTTTCGTAGATCTCGGTGAGGCGCTTGCATGGGCCCTCGGCGAGCTCGTGCTTGCCTTGAAAGAAATATAGTGCAGAAAGATTGTTGAGAGATGCAACGACCAGGTCATCAAACTCGCTGAGCATAGACTCTCTGATCTGCAAAGCCTGGATAAAGAGAGGCTCGGCCTCTTGGTAATGCTGAGTCTCAAAGTAGAGCTCGCCCAGCCGATCGGCGCTCATGGCCAGGATCAGCTTGTCATCGAGTCGCTCTGCCTCTGCGAGAGCCGCCTTGAGCATGGCATCGGCTTGCTCAAAATTGCCCTCGGCGAACGCCTCAGTTCCTTGCTCAAAATATTTTTCCCATTGCATGCTCACTGACGATTTTCCTGGATTTGAGCGCTAATATTGAAAGTCCAAGCAAAGCATTGGTCTCAAATAGATTCTACCCAGGTTTCAACCATGTTTTCGCGATTTATTGCAGGAGCAATCGTGAGCAAGATCAAGTTTTCGGCAGTGACGCATTTTTTGGCATCTAGGCATGACTTATTTGCCTTTCACCAAAATCCCGGGGCTTTCCAAAGGCTCACTCCGCCCTGGGCTCCGGTCAAATGCCTGGAGCATACAGGCGGGATCAAGGACGGGGCGAGGGTTTTACTCGAGGTGGAGCCTCTCAAGCTGCACTGGTTGATGGGTCACAAGGATTTTGTGCAGGACCAGCAATTTGTTGACTATCAGGTAAAGGGGCCTTTTAAATCATGGCACCACGAGCACCTGTTTACCGATGCTGCTGATAATAACGGGATACTCGAGGACCGCCTGGAGATCGACCTGCCTGCCGGTATGATTGCAAACCGCCTGATGGGTCCTTGGCTCAAGGGCGAGTTGAAACGATTGTTTGATTATCGTCATGCCATCACGGCTCGTGACATGCGTCTCAAAGCGCGGCTGGGCGGGGCTCCACTCGTGGTGCTGGTCAGTGGCACTAATGGTCTGATCGGCGGTGCTCTTTGCGCTTTGCTTTCGACACAGGGGCATAGGGTCTTGAGGCTGGTGAGGGCGGATCTGGATGGAAATATCGATGGTGCTACAGAAAGCCAAAAAGCGGATGAGGATGTAGAAATCATAAGATGGCATCCTGACAGCGGCACATTTTTTGACCCCTTGCCTGCCCTGGATGCAGTCGTGCATCTGGCTGGGCGTAATATCGCGAGCAAATATTGGACCGAAAAAGAAAAGTCTCGCCTCTATCAGAGTCGCGTGGTGCCCACTGTCAAATTGGCCCTCAAGCTTGCGAGCATGGCTCCCGGCGACCGTCCGAGGGTGTTTTTCTGTGCGTCCGGCATTTCCATTTATGGCGATGGCAAGGGCAAGGGGCCTTGTGGCGAAGACTCCCCAGCATCTGATGATTTTTTGGGTAATCTGGCTGTTGACTGGGAGGCTGCTTGCAAACCTGCTGCTGATGCAGGTATACGAGTAGTTAACGGTCGCTTTGGCGTGGTGCTGAGCCCCAAGAGCGGTGCACTAGGCAAGATGCTGCCTGCTTTTGAAGCTGGTCTGGGTGGGCCTATCGGCGATGGCGAACAGTTGATGCCGTGGATATCGCTCGATGATGCCATAGCTGCTATCTATCAGTGCATAGCCGATCGGGAGCATGAGGCGATCCTCAACGGACCAGTCAATATAGTGAGCCCGCAGATAGTGTCCAATGGTGAGTTTGCCAAGACTCTTGCGCATGTCTTGCATCGCCCCTGTGCGATAGCGGCTCCAGAGGCTGTCCTCAAAATTGCCCTGGGGGAAATGGCGGAGTCATTGGTATTATCCTCGGTGCATGCCTTGCCCAAAAAATTGAAGGAAGCAGCATTTGATTTTAGAGATGCAGATCTAGAAGGGGCAATGCGGTTTTGCATGGGGAGATAGATGCAGTGCATCATTTGAATGCTCAATGCATCTATTGAAATGCATTCTCTAAATGGAGTGGAGATTGGTAAAGAGATGATCGAATGCATCTCAAAATAGAGTAGAAGTGGGCAAAGAGATGATCGAATGCATTTCGAAATAGATTAGAAGTGGGTAAAAGAGATGATCGAATGCCCCGCGCCGCTGGTGCTGCGCAAGGCGGCGCATAGGCATCCGATGCATCTCTTTTTGTCCCTTCAGTTTTGGACGAGAAATACATTTTTGCATCATCTGATTTTTTACTCTATCTATCAAATCCATTGCTTTGATGAATGGCTGTGAGAGTGCATTTGCATCTATTGATTGCATTGTTTTTTGAAGATTGGCCATGAGTGTGCCTTGGCGTTCGTTGATTGCATTGTTTTTTGAAGATTGGCGATAAGTGTGCATTGGCATCCATCGATTGCATTGCCTTTTGAAGATTGGATAGTGTCTGGGCAGGTAGTCCCAAATGAAAAGCCCCGCCTTGCGAAGCACCAGCGGGGCGTTCATTTGGGCTGCCTGCCTCCCATACCAATTCAAATTACTAATGCTATTTGGGCTGCCTGCCTCCCATACCAATTCAAATTACTAATGCTATTTGGGCTGCCTGCCACCCATACCAATTCAAATTACTAATGCTATTTGGGCTGCCTGCCTCCCATACCAATTCAAATTACTAATGCTATTTGGGCTGCCTGCCTCCCATACCAATTCAAATTACTAATGCTATTTGGGCTGCCTGCCTCCCATACCAATTCAAATTACTAATGCTATTTGGGCTGCCTGCCACCCACACCAATTCAAATTACTAATGCTATTTGAACTGCCTGCCTCCCATACCGATTCAAATTACGAATGCTAATGCGGTTTGCCAAAAAACACCGCAGCAATGACGCTAATAACCATGAGCAATAGAGCGGCAATGGTGCCTATCTTAAATGCCGGATGCTCGTTGTGATAATAATTACTTTTGTCATTGGTTTTTGCATCACTTGCATCCGCTGCGTTTTCTGCATTTTTTGCATTTTCATCTTTTATCCCAAAGGCAATGACATCCGCGATCGCCACCGCCAATTCTTGATGCAAGACTGGCATGGGCAAAGCATTGCTGGAGGCCGCGAGGGACGTGAGATCCAGTAGCGAATAAGTCCCACTTTCGATGGCGAAAATCTCTTTTAATGCTTCTCTACCGGGTTCGGCATTGATGCTGCCATCGGTTTCGTGCAATCTTGCGCCTTCGATAGTTTTACTGCCGATGATGAGCATCTCACCATCTACAGTGGCACCATCTGCTTTTTCACCTACTGCCTTAAAAAGAGCAAACTCGGCTTTGCGACCGTGAGTGATGGAGAGCAAGATATCTTTGAGGGGGCGATCCGAGCGGATCTTGCCGGACTCGATGGTAGGCAGATCGTGCATATCAGATCTCGACTCGCAAAGACACTGGGCAATGATCAGAGCCCATCACCTCAGGCAAAATACCTGCGGCCTTGACTCTCTGCGTAAAGGGAGCAGCTGTAAAAAAGTAATCAATACGCCAACCGACATTGCGTTCGCGTGCATTTGTACGCATCGCCCACCACGAATAATGGTCTGGATCTTTGTTAAACAGTCTAAAAGTATCGTCATGACCAGCCGCCACAAAATCATCCATCCATGCCCTTTCGATAGGCAAAAATCCTGAGATTTTTTCATTGGCCTTGGGGCGGGCCAGATCTATTTCTTTGTGCGCGGTATTAAAATCACCGCACACCACCAGGTGTTTCCCCTGCAATTTGAGCCCTTGCGCCCACTCTAAAAAAGCCCGGTAAAACTCCATCTTAAAATCTAGACGCTCTTGATTTTGCGCACCATTGGGAAAATAAATATTGGCCAGGACAAAGTCACCATAGTCCAAAACGAGCGTGCGGCCCTCTGTATCGAGATGCGCATGCCCCAGACCCTCGGTCACCGAGAGCGGCTCCAGCTTGCTATAGACCGCAACCCCAGAGTAGCCGCGCTTTTGCGCATGACTAAAATAGCTCTTGTAACCCTTGTGATCAGTCAGTTGCGGCACCAGCTGATCTTGCGAGATCTTTGTCTCTTGCAAGCAGAGTATGTCGGGTCTATGCCCCTCGATGACCGGCGCAAACAGCCCCTTACTGGTAACTGCTCTGATGCCGTTGACATTCCACGATAAAAGATCGATCTGGGCCATTGATAAATACCATCTGGGATTAAAAAACCGCATCACGTGCCCATGTGGCAGACGCGATGCGGTTATTTTAGCTTATCTTATCTGGTGCGCCTATTACTTGCCCGAGCCTACAGGAGCGGGGATGGCTGCATTGACGGCTTCGGCCACGCCAGCGTGGACGATCTCGCCGGCATGGATATTGACGCCGAGGTTGAGAGCGGCATCATCGAGGACGGCTTTGTAGCCATGTCTTGCGAGTTTCATGGCATAAGGCATGGTGGCATTGGTGAGGGCACGGGTCGAGGTCCACGGTACTGCACCGGGGATATTGGCCACGCCGTAGTGCACTACGCCGTCTACTTCGTAGATCGGTGCGGAGTGAGTGGTGGCATGGATGGTCTCGATGCAACCGCCCTGGTCGATCGCTACGTCCACGATCACGGCACCCTTCTTCATGTTTTTGACCATGTCTTTGGTGACGATACGTGGTGCCTGCTTGCCGGGGATCAACACAGCGCCGATGACGAGATCTGCCTTGGGCAGTACGTCTTCGAGGTAGTGACCGACAGAGTAGACGGTGCGCACTTGACCGTTAAAGATATCGTCGAGATAACGCAGACGATCGAGGTTGAGATCAAAGATTGTGGTCTTGGCGCCGAGTCCCAGTGCAATCTTGGCTGCATTGGTACCGACTACACCACCGCCGATGATGACGACCGATCCTGGCTCAACGCCTGGGACGCCACCGAGCAGAACGCCGCGGCCACCCATTGGGCGCTCGAGGTAGTTAGCACCGATCTGAGTAGACAGACGGCCTGCGATCTCGGACATGGGGGTGAGGAGCGGCAGTTGACCGTTGGGCAGTTGCACCGTTTCGTAGGCGATGCAGGTAGCGCCGGTCTTGGCGAGGTCATGAGCGAGCTTGGGAGCCGCTGCGAGGTGCAGGTAGGTAAAGAGGACCTGACCCTTTCTCAGCATGGGGACTTCTTGTGCTTGCGGCTCTTTGACCTTGAGGATCAAGTCGGATTCGCCAAAAACGGAGGCAGCATCATTGAGGATGGTCGCACCGGCTTGCTTGTAGTCTTCGTCAGTCATGCCGGAGCCGATGCCGGCATTTTTTTCGATGTAGACGGTGTGGCCTTCGGCAACGAGAGATTTGACGCCGGCGAGAGTGATCGCCACGCGGTATTCGTTGTCTTTGATTTCTTTCGGTACGCCAACCTTAGCCAAGGTGTAACCCTCCAATAGGTAGATTTTTGCAATTGCAAGATTTTAGCGTGACAATATGTGACATTAATATGTCCTTGATACATGTTTAAGAAACGGCGCTTGACAGCCTTGCCCAAAAACTAGGAGAGCTCAATGGAAACAGTAATAGTCAATGGAGCCAGGACCGCTTTTGGTGCTTATGGCGGAGGACTGGCCAAGCTCAATGCCACAGATCTCGCCGTTGCTGCGAGCAAGGCCGCTATCGAGCGTTCTCGGCTAGCTCCCGAGCTCATCGACTCCGTAGTGATGGGCAATGTCATTCAGACGAGCAAAGACTCTATCTATATGGGGCGTCATATTGCTCTGCGCTGCGGCTTGCGCATGGAGAGCCCTGGTCTCATCCAAAATCTCCTTTGCGGCTCAGGCGTCTACTCCGTGGTGGAGGCGCAGATGCAGCTCGCTACTGGCCGTGCGCAAGCGGTTCTAGCTGGCGGCACCGACGCTCTATCAATGACGCCTTATATCAATTGGTCGACCCGCTGGGGTGGGCGCATGGGGCACATGGAGCTCTGGGATGGTCTGGATATCAGAGATACGCTGGCCCACGCCTCAATGGGTGAGACGGCAGAAAATATAAGGGAAAAATATCAGATCAGTCGCGAGGATCAAGATGTCTACGCGCTCAGATCGCAGAGTCTGGCTGCGCGAGCGATCGAGAGTGGGAGATTGTCCAAAGAGATCGTAGGCATTACCGTAGATGGTCGCAACGGCCAACAGCTGATCGACAGCGACGAGCATCCACGCAAGGATGTCACTATCGAGTCTCTAAGCGCACTCAAACCGGTATTTAAAAAAGATGGTACGGTTACTGCGGGCAATGCCTGCGGTATCGTAGATGGTGCTGCTGCCCTGATCGTCACCACAAGCGATTTTGCCGCAAAGCACGATCTAAAGCCGCTCGTCCGGGTCGTCGGACACGCGCTCGTGGGCGTCCCGCCCGAGATCATGGGGATTGGTCCGGTACCGGCCATCCCGCTTGCTCTGCGCAATGCCGGCCTGACGATGGACGACATCGATCTCTTTGAGATCAATGAAGCCTTTGCCGTGCAGTACCTCGCCTGCGAAAGAGAACTCGGTCTCGACCGCGACAAGGTCAATGTCAATGGCGGAGCGATTGCGCTCGGACATCCTTTTGGAGCCACTGGAGCCAGGCTTTTGCTTAGCATGGCTATTGAGCTCCATGAGAGCAACAAACGCTATGGCTGCGTCTCCCTGTGCATAGGTGGCGGGATGGGCATCGCTATGATCGTCGAAAAAATCTAAGGCTAAATGCTAGCTGCGGTTGTAGCTCACGACATGAGTGACGTGGCTATTGCTCTGGGTGGTGTGGGGAGCAGCGACACCATAGGTCTTGATGTGGGTGTCATATGAGCTCTTGTGCTCGGCTTGCGCCTCGTCCTCGCTGGCGACCAACTCGTTCTGCACAGTAACGGACTGCTGTACGTGACGGCTACGAATGCTGGAGAGGATGCTGGGTGCATAAGCCGGCGGTGGTGGCACAAAATAGCTGCCGCGACGTTGCGTGCTGCTGGTCTTGGTTTTGGCCTTGGTCTTTTGTGCGGCATCTGCCGACGGAGCGAGCATCACAGTGCTGGAAAGCAGCGAGATCATCGCAATAGAGCAGACTGCACGATTGATAAATGCCATTTGACCCCCAGGGGCTTAAAAAACGACCCAAAGATAATCGGGCTTAAACAAGCCTGATCGAGCTCCATTACTCTGGGAGCATCATACCACCGGATCTGCTCACCCAAACCCAAATAGATTAGACGCCGTTAATAAATGGGAACTGTTGGCAAGCCGATAAGTCTGCTATTAGCCGTCAAACCATTTGCTCCGGGTATTGGGCTTTTTTTGTTCGTAGTTGGTTACATTTTTACCGTCTTCCGGATCCCAGGTTGCAACCGACTGCCCCCACCATGCCCTCGCATCCGTCACGGTGGCGTCATTTTGCCTGGTGGGACGTGCCTTTTTGCCTCCATTCTGCAAAATCTCTTTCTGCTGCCGCAGCACCTCTTTAGTTTTTTCCAATTGGGCCTGCTCTATGAGCTGATTAAACTGCTGCTCGACAGCATTGATCTCACGTGCCTGAGGCAAGGCCTGACCGTGCTGCTCTGCCAATCTTTCAAGATTGCGTTGCCATGGGTTACCCGTGTCCGGGCACTCATCCTGCAAGGTAAAAACACTACTCGCGCCAGGACGCCGGCGTCCCGAATGCTTGATTAGATCCAGGAGTCTTTCATATATATGCTGGCAAAAATTCATAGCTCTTGTTCTCGATGGGACGGGTGCTACAGGCCCCCAGCCAAGATCCCCCCAGATCCAACAAGAACATGCCCGTGCCAATACCTCGGTAACGGCACGGTATATATAATTAACATCGCTTAATAAATTTGCTTAGGCGGCCGATTTAGGCAACGCCAATTTTGTTGAGGACTATCTGAGGCACAAATTGCTCTTCGCGCGGCAATTCAAGCCTCAGCTGATACTCCCCCGGCGCTTCAAAACAATGGATACAGCGGGCTTCGTATTGAGCGTCACCGACGAGTATCTGCTCGGATGACTGTACCAGTCTCTGAGTGCGGCAGGCAAAGTCTGATCCGCACTTGCGGCAGACTGCCAATAATTTGTCTACGCGATCGGCCATGGCTAAAAGTGCTGGCACTGGACCAAAGGGCACGCCACGATAATCGAGGTCGAGACCGGAGGCGATGATTTTTTTCTTTTGTCTCAAGAGGGCCTGCACCACCTCGATGATGTCCTCGCCAAAAAACTGGCACTCATCGATACCGATAACGACTGCATGACTCGAATACTTGAGGATATCCTTGGCCGACTCGGCAGTAATAGCTTGCGATGCCATGCCATTACGAGACTCGACGTGATTGGGCTTAGAGCGAGTATCCATGGCTGGGCGCACGATGATCGTGGGGAGATAGGCCAGACGCGCTCTCTCGATACGCCTGATCAATTCGCTGGATTTGCCTGCGGACATGCATCCAACAATCATTTCGAATCGATATCCGCTAAACATACGATAACGTCCCCCGGGGAACCCTGAACCAGGATATATGGTAACTAAATTTGAACGATTTGGAGCTCAATTGAAATTTATGTTTTTGTCCCTAAAATTATTGTCGCAAGCCGGTTTTATTGAAATGCCGGAGCGCCAGAGTGATGGACAAGATACTGGTCAACAGTGTAGTAGCGGCAAGCGCCATCGCTGGATTGCTATCTCCATCCACAGATCGCTGCAGGGCTAGCGACACAGTCAGATCGTCACCGATCAAGCGCAGGCTCATCATATCCAACAGGATAAGGCTGTCTCGATTGTAATCGACATTTTGTCTTTGATCGTGCATGCTCTGCGACATGCCCTGACACATGCGGCCGAGCTCTACGCCGAGCTCCTTGAGCAAGCCGGATGTCCCGATAAAATCAAGCGAGCTGTTGCCTCCATCCTCGCCGGTGCGTAGATTGAGATTGGTCACCACCGACAGCACCCTTGCGATCTCTATACCTTGAGCACGCGAGCCAAAATAATTGATCTGATGCAGCCTGTCCCGCCCATCTTTGAGCCGCCTCAGAGTGCGCTCGGCCGCATTGCCAAATTGGTTGAGAGTGCGAGCGTTGCTGCTCGTGCTTGTCGCTTCAGCCTTGGCCATGTCGAGCGAACGCCTTCTGATCATCCTTTCCAGGTCCAGCAAGGCATTTTCTAGATCTTTGAGCGATGATATGAGGGCAAGACGCACAGCCAGAGCAAAGTTTTCTATATCTAGCAGGCGATCGGCTGCAACTGGTTCTGCTTTTTCTCTATCGGCTGCGGGCCCAAGTATCTCGTCAATTCTGGCTTCGATCACCTCGTGCATATTGTCTACGAGGGCTTCGCCGCAGGGCGAATACAATGGATCGGCCACCATCTGCCCAAACCATCTGCCCGATATGATCTCATCGAGCACCTGTGTCCGCGCCTTGAGACGGGCATAAGCACTCGCATTTTTGTCGATACTTGCCAGAGTCATGGCCGTGCGCATCTTGAGGACGCGGGCGAGGCCATCCACTAGATGCGCCTTGCATGAACCATGCGTTGCTAGATCGCGGCCGTCAAATCTCTCCAGCCAGGCCGCTGTGGCCTCTCCGTGCAATGATCGAGATATGTCGGGTTCGGTTTTTTTTACTGTCATGCGGAGATGATATCTTTTATCTGGTTATTTTGTCGATCCTGGTCAGGATGTCCCTAGCTAGAGCCAGAGCGCGCTCATTGCGCGCCTGAGGGATATTGTTGAGGGTGCCATTGGGATTGTCTCTGACAAAACGGTCACCAGATGTAGTGTCAGTTTGGGCTTGCTCGGGTGGCCCAGATACAAATGTCTCCAGCGCAACTTTGGCCTGATCGTATCGCCCCTGTCCAGCCTTTATAAGGCCATCGACTAGATAGATCGATGGGTCCTTGCCGCCCAGCTTTTTGTAGATCTCCAGAGCTCGCGAGGCTCGATCAAAGTTGCCTGCCTTTACCTGGCATTTGGCCGCACCGAGAAAGCTCTCCTTGACGCTCGGATCGAGCTCGATCGCTCTCTCGTAATCAAAGCTGGCATCCTCCACCCCACCGTATTGAGCAAGCAAATTGCCCATATTGAGCCGCAGATGCGGCCCGTCATATTTGATCGTACTCGCCAGGCGCATGGCCTGGGCGTATTCGGCGTGAGCCCTTTGTATTTGACCGAGCTCATAATAAGTACAGCCCAACCAATAATGCACGGCCAGGTTTTCGGGTTGTTCGACTGCAAATGGCTCAAAAGCCGCTAGCGCTCCCTGCATGTCGCCCGCCGCAAAAGCTGCGCGTCCACGATCCAGAGGCTTGACTGGGAGATTTTGTTCTTGTTTTTGTTCTTGTATTTCGGGTTGCTTTTGCTCTGGGGCCTGATTTTGAGCAAGTGCTGCCGGCGGCATAGCCGATCCCAGGACCACAGTGATCGAGAGCAGCAATGTTTTATATAGGATAGCGGTCATCGCTCTGCCTATTGCCAGTTTGTATCGACAGTGATGCATACTGGCGATTGTATCTGATCGCCGGCATGTCTAAATTAGAGTCGTCTTTTATCGAGCTACATGAGTCTTGCACCCGCGCTATCACTAAACATACTCCAGCACTAGCTGCCACTTGCATCACCTCGCATACTTTTAAATCAGCCCACGCTATTGCGTCTGCCACTCTGAGATTTTCATCCAGCATTGACGCGGTATCGGCCAGCGAGCTATCGAGATGACGCCTGCCGAGGATGGACGCGGTGCAGGCGCCGTTTGTGATGATGGTACTGCCTGTGGTGCTGCTCTGCGCTACAGGGAAGCTCACCAAGGCGGGTTCTATAGCCACATAGCTCAGCGTGGCCACCATGGCCTTTTGCCGGCCATCGGCCAAGCGGCAGGCGAGAATGACGACCGGGCAGGCCAACCGTCTCAAAAACTCGAGCTCACTTGTCTCTTGCATCTAGCGCCTTGCCGACTGCGTCAAAACCACTCAGAGTAGGAGCTACGGCCATGCTCTGGGCAGGTCTCAAGACGTCATCGTTTACCTTTGGCGTCAAATCTGTGATGCGTCCTTCAACTCGGGACATCGTCGACGGGTCGAGAGTCTTGCCTTTGATGTACTCGCCTATCATGTCTACCTGCGAATACTGCAATGGCCGAGCATCGATGGCCTTGTACACATCATCGATAGTCTTGCCATCACCAAAGATGCCAAACTTGTGCCATTTGTCGACCGGATGAAATCTAGTCGCGATCGTATACGTGCCGTTAGGATCGACTTTTTGAAAGACGCCATTAGCATCGGCGATCTGCAGATCGACTATGCGCTCTCCGCCTGTACCGCCCTGTTTGAGCGGTGGCTTAGTGGCATCATAGGTGTATTTGAGCCCGGATACCTGGACAAAATTGCCTGATTCGTCGGTGTGCTCCACCGGCGGCTCTTTTATAATCGACTTGAGTCGACTGCTTACGCTCGGCGCAGGCTGGGCGGCACGATCTCGCACGCCGTATTCGAGAGCGTTTTTGAGCTCTTTGCCGGTAAGGGTCACGCGGACCAGCTCTTTGACCTCGCCCTCGCGCTTGCCGGCATTCATGACCATATTGGCCAGATCCAGACGGGATAATTCGACGCCTTCTTTAATCCCTGTTCTGATCCCGCCAGAATGCACCATCACCGCCTGCGGTGCCTCGTCGCCCAGACGCTTGCGCAGTCCGGCGGCAATGGCATCTGCCATAAGGTTGCCCATAGTGGTTTCGCGATTGCGCGCATTGATCGCCGAGTAGGGAGCAGATGCCCTGGCATCATATGTCTCTGCCTTGAGTGCATTGATATCAGTGAGATTGTCGTCGAGATATTTTCTGATACCCGGGTCTTCTTTGATAGATTCTGTGATCGGGTGCAATTTGCTTGTGGTCGCCCAGCGATCGGCTCCGCCGTCACGTCTAATGGCCTGGTTAAACTCTCCAAGCCAGTTGCCGGAGTGACCTGCCTGCACGATGGGTATAGCCTTGTCTCCTTTGCCCACCCAGAGTGGTCGCGGCAAAGCATCATGAGAGTGACCACCCAGGATGCCGGCCACGCGGATATCGTTGTCGACGAGAGTCTGAGCCAACTTTATGTCTTCGCCAAGGCCCAGATGCGAGTAGATCTGTACCACATCCACACCCTCGGCCTTCAATTTTTTTGCCGTCTCCACTGCCACTTGCGCGGCGTCCTGGTATTTGAGACTGCCCAGTGCGCCTTCTTCGGTGGTCACGCCGATGCTGCCGACCTTGATTTTTCCCCATGGTGCCTCTACCTCACGCACCGTATATGGTTTGAGTATCTCTGTGTATTTTGGATAAGCCGACACGTCCAGATTGGCCGCAATCAGTGAGACGTCGGGATGCTTTTGCAAGAGCGGCTGCATCATCTCGGGATAGCGTGGGATGTCAAACTTGCCACCAGGAGCGTCATAGGGGTGATTGCCGGGGACTATCTCTTTTGCGCCCATGCGCATCAGGGCCTCGTTTTCGTATTTGCCTCCCTGGGTGAAAGAAAAATTGACGCGGCCCGACTCTATATCGCCCGGCACGACAAAGCGCGCATCATGCCCCTTTGCCTGCGATGCACTCATCAATTGGTCTAGCTTGGTGGCCAGTCGAGGCAGTTTTTCGGTGTTTGAGTGAAAATCATTGATGTGGTAGGTGTCCAGGCGCAGTGTCTCAACAGGCCCATCCAGGGCTCTTTGCGCGCGCGCCACTATCTCCTGCCTGCGGCCGATGCCGGTAGCGATCGTGCCAAAGGCAGTGCCCAGGCCGGCTCCCATAAATGTATCGCGGCCGATCTCCAGTCCCGTTTTGCCGATATTGCCCAGATTGCCCTGCGCTACATCGGACTTGATGCCCTGCCAGTTTTCGTCCACACGATGAGGGGCGCTCCAGATAAAGGCCCCCGTAGCGCCTCCGGCAACTCCGCGCACTGCCGAATGCGCAAATGCCACCTTGAGGTCGCTGTCCACGAGCATGCGGCCTGTCTTTTGGGCGTTGAGCCCGATAGACTTGCCTAGCTCGTTTTGGCCGACGTGATTTAAAAATCTCGTCGAGGCAAATCTCTCTGCCTTTGCCGCGCCAACGCCCGCCAGAGCGTCTACTGCACCCCAGGCCAGATCCTTGCTGGACAGGGTGCGATCCTGTTTATCTAGCATGGCATGCTCCATCAGAGCCTTAGTGCCGTACTTTGTCACCGCTCCGGCAGCTAAAGCCATCGGGATGGTGAGAGCCTTGTCAAAACGTCGCGTGGCCATGCTGGTGGCCAGCGAAAAAACTACTGTCCCCGTAACGCCTGCGGTCAGCGAAGACCCCATATCCACCACTGCATGCTTGATGCCAGTCGATTTTTGCTCGGCATGTGTCGCATTGACCGGCTCGACGCGGCCACGATCGGGCTGGGTCAAAACGTCGGCCAGCCAGGCTGGCGGCGCATCAGGCTTTGCGACTGGTTTTTCCGTCGGGCCATCTAGTGCCAAGGGACACCTCACGGGGGTATGAGATCGGAGCGATCAAGGAGCACTTGAAAACAGTAGGTCAAAATTGAGAGATATGTAAGGGAAAAACCCCCATGACCGTGGGAATATCCCCATGAGATCTGTAAATATGAAAACCATGGATGCGCCAATCCCACTTATCGCTGAGCTGCCATCGACCTGCGCCAATTGCGGCGCGCCGGTCTGTCTGCGCGAGCAGGTGCTCAATCTGGCCCTGGGTCAAGACGAGCGGATCGACTGCCTGCCCTGTCTGGCCGAGCTCAATGACTGCGAGGCCCGCGAGCTCTTTGAGAGGCTGGAGTCCTATATAAAGGGTCGTGAGTGCTTTAATAAGCAGTGGGTACTATATCCGGGCCAGGACGCCTGCTCCAAGCATCATTTAGATGAAAGGCATTTTTGTTTTTGATGGAATCATTAGATCTAAGGGGCGTCGCCTGCCCCATGAACTTTGTCAAGACCAGACTTAAGCTCGACAAGATGCCCGCAGGTAGCCTTTTAGAGGTCGTTCTTGATGCCGGAGAACCAGTCGAGAGCGTCACCGAGAGCATCAAGTCCGAAGGCCATGTGATCGAGTCGGACACTGCCGATGTGGCGGGCTTTCACACCTTAAAAATTCGCAAAAGCTAACACAGAGGCCATAACTGGACAATCTGGTCTATCATAGGCCTATGAGATTTTCACCGTTTTGCGCCATCTCTCTATTGCTATTGTGCTCACCAGTCGTTGCGGCATTTTCTGCTGCCGCCGCTCCTGCGGGCAGACCTGCCGCCGCACAGCCTGCACCGATCGATATCAACCAGCTCAAGGCTCGCGTCGATGCTAATCCCCAGGATGCCCGCGTGCATTATATGTATGGCGACGGCTTACAAAAGCTTGGGCGCTTGCACGAGGCTACCCGCGAGTTTGTCACTGCCACAGAGCTTGATCCTAGCTTGTTTCACGCTTATCACCAGCTCTCTATAGTCACCAGCGAAAAGCACATCCTGGATCAGGCGATCTCGCGCCTCAACTATCTCAAAGAAGAAAAGCCCACTGACATGCTCCTGCGTGTAGCGCTCTCTGAGCTCTACGAAAAAAAGGGCGACTATTATCAGGCCAATAAGACTCTCGTCGATCTTGTCTATACCAATTCTGTCCCACCCAAGTATGTGGACAAGATCAATTCTAGGATCCGCTCTCTGCAGGCTCGAGCCAAGGATACCCATGGCCTGGATCGCACACAGCCGCACAATCAAGACGAGTTTCTCGAGTCCGCACCGCCGCCTTTACCCGAGTCGCAGCTCAATCGCGATCTCTCAATATCCAAAGTAAAGGAGTCGCAGACCATGCAGGGTTTTGGCCATGCGACACTCTTGCCCTGAGGGGCCGCGCCCTGACAATGGAGGTCACATGAGGTTTGCTTTGCTTGCTTTTCTGGTCGCAGGCTCGCTCAGCGCTTGTACCGGACAGGTCCGTTCTAATGCCGAGCAGATGTCTGCGGTGGGTGCCAATGGCACTGCGCATGTCGCAGGGGAGGCGAGCGATCACAATAGGATGCCCGCAAGAGAGCTCGACATGGCAGCCGAAGAAACCATCTCCAATGGCTGCTTGCACGCCTGGCGCACGGCTCTGGCCGGCAATGAAAAAGCCGCTATGGCCGAGCTGCAAGATCTCAACAATAAATTTCCCCAGATCAAGACCACAGAATTGATGATGGGACAGGTGCTAGAGCACTCCGGCAAGACCAAACAAGCCATCGAACACTATCGCAAGGCAGTGGTCGGCAACGAATTTAGCACCATGCACAGGATCAAACTGGCGCAGGCCTATCGCAAGGACAAGCAATACGACAAGGCCGCAGAAATGTACGATCAGGTACTCAAAGGTGCGCCTACCGACGATCCGATGTGGGATGCTTTGCGCAAAGAAATGGATGAGTGCAAAGCAAAGAGTAAAGCTAAGGGCTAAACTCAGATCTGTTTATCGCCGGTTGCGACCATGCACAATTCGAGCATGAGTCTTTTCATTTTCATGATTTCGGCTTTAAGTTGTTCGAGCATCGCCGTCCTGGTGCTCAGCATCGAGATGGAAAGCCCCTTTTTTACAGGTACTGAGGCCGTGATCGCATCCAGCTGCGATTTTGAGTCGACATCAGTAAAGTCGGGGATATTTTTGTCTGAGACCCAGCGATCGATGAGTTGTTCTCGTCTGGTTCTACCCGTGGTGTCATGGGGCGGTACGGTGTTGAGAAATACCCACACGCAATCTGGATAGTCGATCTCCCCGGAGGCTGGATAGCCAAAGATTTTGGAAAGCATATTTGGTGCCACTTCTGATGTCATATGCTTGCCCGAGGTTTGCTTCATGGCCCAGAGCGAAAAAAACGAAGGAATGACACCGGCCACGATACCATTGATGCCTGACTCGACCGAGAGGCCTGGGTATTTGTAGGATGGAATGGCCAGCCCTTCGCAGACTGCCCACAAGGCACCGTTGGAGACGAAGCTCGCAGCATTAGTCTTGGCTACTTTTTTGTCGCGCATGGTTTCTAGATTGGAGAGCATAGAGGTATAGATGTTTTGTTCTGCCTCGATCTCGGCCAAAACAAAGTCTATCTCCAGGATCACACGCTGCAGTTTTTGCACGACAGCGAGTTTTGACTCGATCAGAGCCATGCGTGTTGGCAGGGCCTGAGGACTATCCTCTGTATGCGATTCAACGGAAAGAGCCATTTTTTTTCGCGTATCTTGGAGGTGTCGCAGCGCGTTAGAAATATGAATGATATCGGCGAGTTGAGCGCTATTGGGAGAGATGGAGCGATCATCGAGATTGATGCCGGACTTGAGGATTTGTCCAGGTATATTGACGGTGTTGGCGCGAGGCTCGGCTTCTGCTACTGCAGACGATGCTGGAGCTGAGGCCGCTGCAAAGACAGGGAGAGCAAGGGCCCATAACTGACCAGCTATACAGGTCGCAGCCAGGGATTTGATTGCTGTTTTAATGGTGTGCATGCTCGATTTCTTGCGATCAGCTGTTAATTTATCACACCATAGTAAAGAGGCCCATTATAAAAACAGAGGGAGCCAATTGCTTGGCTCCCTCCATTGTTTTCAGTTGTGGCTAAGTCTAAAAAGCCGTGATTACTTGGTGAAAGTAATGGTGGGTGTCTTTTTGTCAGCGCCCATTTCCAGCTTGGCTTTCATACCGAGTTTGGTAGCGGTTTCGTTGAGGCAGGCTTCCCAGCCTTTGCCCATTTCGCAAGCCTTTTCTTCGGTCATATTGCAAGCCTTTTGCATTGCTTCCCACATACCGCAGTGGAGGTAGGTCATGCTGGCAGTGTGATCGTCGCCGGTGATTTCGATCTTGCTACCAAAGAGATTGGTTTCAAATTCGGCGAGATGCTTGACCAGTTCCATAGGGGTTTTGACACCAGCCTTGGTGAGAAATTCGTGTTTTTGATTGTTCATGGCAGTTTGAAATTCTTTGAGGGCTTCGGGGCCATGCTTTTCCAATACTTTCATGACATTCATGTTGGTAGCAGCAAACAAGGTGGCGGTCTTTTCTTGTTTTTGCTCGGTGGTCCAGGTTCCTTCGACAAGAGTTTTCTTAGCAGCATGTGCTGTAGTCATTTGATTAGATCCTCTGTGTGAGTGGTGAACGATAAGAGTGTATGCGCTTTTTGACAAAACTTAGCTCGTTTTAAGCGAGTGTTATTGATTGATCTTGACGGCCAGTTCACAGATACGACAAGGCCCGATTTCATTCGGTTTCGAACTCATCGGGCCTGCCGCGTTATTGCTTGTGTAGAGTCTTGGACGTAAAAATCTGCTGGCTTATTTGCCTATTTCTTTTTTTCGGGTGCGAGTATTTTGTTGAGCGCAGTGATCAGCTTGCGGTTTTCTTCGGGTAGGCCGACGGTGATGCGCAAGCAGGTGGGCAGGCCAAATGCAGTCAGAGGACGGATTGCGATACCGGAGCGCAATAGACCTTCGTGGATCTTGGCCACATTTTCTTTTGTGCCCATCTCGCACATGATGAAATTGGCGTGTGAGGGTATGCGATGCAAGCCCAAACGATCAAACTCTTGAGTGAGATAGGCCATGCCTTCTTCGTTGTTTTCGAGGGTGTTGCCGAGAAACTCGTCATCATTGAGAGCGGCCAGACCGGCTGCCTGAGCGAGGATATTGGGCTCGAAAGGTAGTTTGATGCGGTTGACATAATCGATCAGATACTCGTGGCCGAGACCATAACCGAGACGTAGACCAGCCATGCCATAAGCCTTAGCAAAGGTCCGCAAAGTGAGTACGTTGTCGAGGCGGTAACGCATCGAGTCGGGATACTCGGGATTGATCGCAGCAAAATCGTAATAGGCCTCATCGAGGATGACGAGCACATGATCGGGGATCTTGCGGATAAATGTCTCAAACTCATCTCTTGTAAAGATGGTCCCAGTCGGATTGTTGGGATTGCATAGATAGATCATCTTGGTCTTGGGATTGACCGCGTCAGCGATTGCATCAAGATCAAAGTGATAGTTTTTGAGGGGAACGGTCTTGAGCTTGATCCCTTGTGCGTTGACCAATACATATAGGCCGATAAAAGTACCTTGTGAGGTCAGGACCTCATCATCATCATGCAAAAAAGCACGGATGATATTGGCCATGGTCGACTCGGAGCCAGAGCCCAGAGCGATATTGTCGACCTTGATGGCAAAGCGATCGGCCAGAGCCTCTCTTAGCTTGGTACCGCCAAGATCAGGATATCTATTGATCTCGGGCAGGATCTCCTGGATAGCAGCGAGTGCCGAAGCGGGCGGTCCAAGCGGGTTTTCGTTGGAGGCCATATTGATAAAGCGCTCGATGCCCAGCTCTCTTTTGAGCTCTTCGGGAGGGCGACCGGGTTGATAAGGTTTGAGCGCCTCTACGTGGGGTGGCACTAGCCTCTTGGGCAGCTCTTTGTGCGCAGAAAATGGGACTGTATTATGCGGATCTGACACGAGTGCAAGCTGCTGAGACATCGAGGCTAATGTTTGTATGAATGTTGCCATGGTCACCTTCCACTTTCAAGCCGCACGTAAAATAAGGCCAAGCAAAGGATTGCGCCGACTCAGTGCCGGCTTGGGTGGACAACCCCTCGATGGATATAAAAGTTATCACCAAAAGACCTTCACGACAAATTAATGACATGGCATTTCATCCTTTTTTAGGAAGTTTTTAGAATCGCTGTAAACTTTCGCATTAAATCTTGAGCATTACAGGGTTTTGTGAGCTCTGTCTCATTTTTGAGGTCCTTCCTCTTCATAATAGAGATGCGTTTATTCTCAAACCGTAGACTTTGTGATAACCTCAAAATCAATGTGTGCGCGGGTGTAGTTCAATGGTAGAACGGCAGCCTTCCAAGCTTCATACAGGGGTTCGATTCCCCTCACCCGCTCCATTTATATAGGCGAGAGACAATGCCTCACCAAGACGAAAGATTGAGCATCTCGGATGTGCTGGTCGCTAAAAAGCGCATCTCCGGGCTGGTCACCAATACTCCTCTGCGCAAAAGCTACTGGCTGTCGGATATCTCCAGCGCCGAAGTATGGATGAAGCTCGAAAATCTCCAGGTGACTGGATCGTTTAAGTATCGCGGCGCACTCAATGCCATGACCTTTGCAAAAGAACGCGGGGTCGCCAAGGTCTTTACAGCTTCTGCTGGCAATCATGCGCTTGGTATCGCCGAGGCTGCGCGGACCACAGAGCGCGAGGCGCACATATGCCTGCCCAAAAACGTTTCGCCTGCCAAGCGTCAAAAGCTCGATCGTTACAGTGTAGCCATCGTGCAGCATGGTGAGGATATCGAGTCTACCGAGCGTTTTGCCGAACGCATGGCACAAGAAAAAAAGGGTGTATACATCTCGCCTTACAACAACCGTGAGGTCATCGCTGGCCAGGGCACAGTGGGCCTGGAGATGTATGAGTTGATCCCCAAGCTCTCGACTCTAATCGTCTCCGTAGGTGGTGGCGGGCTAGCTGCCGGTATCGGTCTGGTAGCCAAAGTGATCAATCCCAAAGTCCGCATCGTCGGTGTTGTCGCTGCCGCTTCGCCAACTATGAAAACAGCCATCCAATCGGGTCGCATCGTGCCTGTCATGCAGCAGGAGACGATCGCTGATGGTATCGCCGGCAATATCGATCCCGAAACCATGACCTTTCCTCTTTTGCAAGAGTTTGTTGATGAGTGGGTCACCATCGAGGAGCGGGATATCAGGCAAGCTGTTTTTGACTTCCTCGAAAACGAAGGCATGCTGATCGAGGGTGCAGCCGCGGCTGCTGTGGCTGCGGTTTCGAGTCGCTATATCAATTTTAAACAGAGAGAAAGAGTCGGAGTAGTCGTGTGCGGCGGCAATATTGCACGCGGGCAATGGCGCGATATTGTTGGAGAGGCCTTGATCTCCGCTCCAGGTGTGCGTTAAGCGCCCATCTACCGTCTCATTTTCGCTTTGCCTCAATTAACCCAAAAATTGGTGACAACAGTGTACAAGTGGTGACTAACTTGTCGCCACTTGTCACCTTAAGTCACTGGTTTTTCGGTTGGTAGTGGGTTTGCAAAATTGAGTAAGGGTCATCGTCTAGTGATTTTAGTTGTTTTCATCCAACTGCTTTGCCTCACTCGGATTTTGCAGCGGTATCTGCCAGTCCTTGCTCACATAAACGGGATGAGCAGGATCTTTTAAACGCACAAGGGCCAAATCCCAGATGCGGCTCGTCTTGTCGGTGGGCAATGGGTCTTTGATGGCCGCGTAGCAGATCTCGTCAGCCGTGCGCCATTGAGGTTGAAACTGCATCTGGTGCTGCCCTGCGGCGGCGATGTCCTGCATCTTGCTGCTAGCCACATCCATTACAGCTACTTGCCCTTGCTTGCCGGCAAGCAATATCTTGCTCTCATCAGCGTTGTACTCAAAGTTTTTGATCAGATCTGGTGGCAGATTGCTGGTGCCTGCTATCTGCGTAACAGTCCCATCTTGCTTAAAGCGATAGAGAGCAAGAGGCGCTGTCTTAGCCTGTGCAGATACCGGATACTCTCGCGGTCTGGCATGAAAAACTGCGCTGCCATCACGCAAGCATCTGACCACAGTTACATCGTCGGCAAAGGCGCGGATGACGTCTTTGGATGCAATCTGGCTTAGCGGAGCGCCTGCCTCGTCTACGATCTGGGCTCTTTTTAAAGTGGCTAAAAAAGGTCTTTCGCTAGTATCGTGCATCTGCGCCAGAGCTGCTTCGTCTTTTAACGGCGGATATTGAAAATACATCAAAGCCTTGCCATCAGTTGTCCAAGCAGGTATACCTGCGTCCGCAACCGTCACATCCGCACGGTACAGACCATCGGTAGAAACCACCGAAATCCCGTGGCCAAAGCCTTTTTGCAGCGCCACAGCTACCATCTTGCCAGTCGGAGACACGCGAATGTCGCGGATCTCTTGTAGATTGCGAGAGAGCAGCTTTGTCTTTTTGTCATCCGTATCGACCATGTCTACGAGGTACAAGCTGTATGCAGTGGCCCGACCAAATGACCTGGCTTTTGCCTCAAGAGCTCTTTTAAATCTTTGAGAAGCTGCGTCCTGACCATATTTTTGGCTCAATTGCATGTACGCCATTTCCTGGCGCACAATTTCATCTTCACTTTTTGTCTGAGGAAAATCGCTCAGAGCCCAGAGCTTGCCGGCTATATCAGTGACCATATCTTGCTCTGATTTAGTCAGCAAAGGCTCCAGGTCTTTCCATTGAGTGATCGTGCTGGACGCCGCGAGGATGGCATGTCTGGAGTCGGGCATCCATCTGCAGATGATGCTATCCGTTGATTTGATCTGTGACAGATTGCCCTTGGTATCGGTTGTGCGGAGATTGCCGTCGTCAATAAAAGCCAAAATCTGTCCATTTGGCGACCATACATAGCAATCTTTTGGACTGCAACCTGACAGAGCTGCAAGGCACAAAGCAAATGAAAGGATATATTTAATTTTGCTCGGCATTATTTGGCACTCGGCAATTGGGGGAGTGGACCTGTATAGCTACAGGCCTTGCAGGTCACGGTCTTTTCGTCGTATTCCCAGTCGCATGCGGATATACAAGTCCGCGATGATTTTTGCTTTGTATTAGCTGATTTTTGCGAAGTGATCGGGTTTTTAAAGATCCCCTCGCAAAAAGAACAACGCATCACGGCATAGCCCTGCTCGATGTAGAGCAAGGCCCCATAGTGCTTGGTGTTGCAGGGATTGTTGTCTAAGTCGTCCACGATGGCTCCGGCATTGAGAGCATTATAATTAAAGAGCGATCTGACAGAACGTCGGGAGAGAAATTTTAAGATGGTCGAGATGATCAACAAGGCAATGAGCAAATTTAGGCTGGCCAGTCGCGAGGATTTTTATTTGCCACCATTGGGATTTTCCTCTTCAGCATCTGCCACCAGATGCGCAACTAGGTTTTGTCCGTTTTTTTGACTGGGATCAAAGAGCTGTTATGGACAATCAGTTGGTGCGAGCTGAGATATTGTCGTGCGAGTCGGTGCCGGAGATCGTAGGCAAGCATGTCTTGATCGAGACAGGGTATGTCACATTTGCCTAGTGCTCGGGCTTGCTCAGAGCTGCGGCCTGCTCTATTGTTTCTACCATCTGCTTTGGCATATCCCTGTGAGGGACCCTGGTCAATTTAAATACTATCGGATAATCGCGCAATTGCTCGACTGACAGTGGTCGATTGGAAAGATCCATAAAGCGCGAGCTGCTATAGCGCCCACCACTATAATGCGCCAGCTCATCAGCCACAAACTTGGCCTGGACCCGACTATTGCCCTCAGTGCCCTCGCTGAAAATGTTGTGAAAACGTTTGCGACCTGATACCAGATCTCTGATATTGGCCTTAATCCATTTATTGAGTCCGGACCTATCGTAGAGTGAATCAAGCAAAGTCACGCTATTTATCTTTTGGGCCATCTTTGGATTACGGTACAGAGTACTCTCTGTGGGATTGATACCCGCCGAGTGCGAAATGATATTGATATTTTGGATATCACCTAGCTTGGTGGCTTTTAGCTCAGGAGTGCGATTAAAGATCTCTTGCAATTGCTCTTGGGCAAAATTTGCGGCGGTGTATCGGCCTTGAAAATTGGCTTTGGGACCGTAGGTGCCTGGTTTTACCTGCCACTCGGGCACGACAAGCACCGTATTGGGTGGTGCGCTCCGCATCTGCTCCGTCAATCTAGCATTGCCCACTGCACTACGGGCAGTATCGTACCAACCGTGGTTGTAGATTGTGACATTGACTGGTTTAGAGACATCAATATCCTTGGGCAAGACGACCATTGCATCGGCATTCCGACTATTGTGCACACTGTACTTCAGATTATGTATCTCGCGCACCTGCTCCGGTATTTCACCTGGCCTGTTTGCGCGCCTCTCCCCTGATTGCGCTAGCACCGGCGTGGCGAGCAGCATTGGTATTGCAATTGATATCAGCTGCAATACCAATGACGTGGCAAGAGCTTGAATCGCTGAGGGCATAGCAAGATAGCGATCGGTCAAAACATCGGGCCGCCGCACCCGCCTGGCTGAGCCGCCCAAAACGCGCCAAGAATCTCGTCGTCCTGAAAGGTCTTGATGCCATTTTCGCGGTTTTTATAAAAATAGTCATCATAGGATGAGTTTTTGAGCCAGGCCAGGGCAATGTCGTCAGGACCTACATAATCGCCATGCCTTAGAGTCGGGCGATTGGCAATGCATAACAATAGATCGACCTCGGTAAGGGCCTCTCCATTTGTTTTGCTTGGCCAGGGCATCTGCAGCAAGCCTGATGCGTCCAGTGCTGGCGCCTCATCATCGGCGTGATCGAGAGCATAATCGGCTCGATAGTCTGCAGTGTATTGTGCCCATTGCGCGGCCAGAGGATTAGACGCGTCCTTGACTTTGAGTGCCGTGCATCCCCAGTGTGCAGAGATGGAGTCCGATTCGGTTTTCATCGATTCGCTTAGCCAGAGGGCCTTGGCCTCGATCAGCAGATCATCAAAGCTCTTGATTTCGGCCTGGCAAGGCACTACTTTGGCGGTACCGAGTGGAGCCTTGGTCGAAAAAACCATTGTATAGGTGTTGGCGCGTGAAATGGCAGCGCGCCCGTATCTGATGGGGACTGCAACATCTATAGCGTCGGCCATGCGCAATCGCGATTGTCGCCAGGCCGATCTGATCTCGTTTTGATCCCAAAATATCGATCCGATGATGAGGATGCCAGCTTGCATGGAGACCTGCTTAGGAGAGCAAAAATTCAATTATATCGACTGCACACTATGCATGGTGTCCAGGCCGTGATTTCAGATGGCTCATTCCGCAATAGACTTTCCAGGCTATTAGTTATTTCGATACTTAGATGCATGTAGACTGTATTAAGGTATGCAAATTGTACCTTTGGCAATCACAAACTCGTAATTTTCATCCTTCATTATGGACTTGAGCTTATCTCAGTGAGCGCTATACGCCGTGGAGACACATGCAAAATACTTTTGAGACCCGTGACCCCAAGCTATCTTTGCAGGTGTGTGCCCTGGGGCTGCTGCTGAGTCTAAGCGCTGCGAGCCCTCTGGCTGTTTGGGCAGCCGAGCCCCTGGCCGAGACGTCAGAGCCAGAGCCGCCGGTCTTGCGGACCACCATCATTCAGACCGAACACGCCCGTTTGCCAGGTCCGATAGTCAATACTGGCGATGTGCGTGTTGTTGCTCCAGGCACAGTATTGGAAATGGTGCTGGGGACTGAGATCGAGTCTTATGAGACCAAAGCCGGCGATGAGTTTTTTGGCAAAATCATCAAGGACGTGATGGTGGATGGCCGAGTGGTGATACCCAGGGGCTCGACATTGCATGGAGAGTTGATTGCTCTTGAGGAGCCCAAGAGAGCTGGACGAGATGGGTATATCAATACGCGCTTTGATTATTTGCTCACGCCTGACGGACGCACTATATCCATTGAGGGCAACAGCACCACTAAGGACTCTAAAGGCAAGGCCGCTGCCAAGGTCGTTGGTCGTGCGGCGGCTTATACCGCCGTTGGTGGTGTTGTAGGCACGGTGATAGGCCTGCAGTTGGGTGGTGTTGCAGGAGCAGTGGCCAGTCACGGAGGCACGGTGGCCGGTGGAGCGGCCGTTGGTGGTGCTGCTGGACTGACGCTCGCCATGTTGACCAAGGGGCAGAGTGTAAAGCTGCCACCCGGTGCGGAAATGCACGTAAAGCTGAGCGAAGAGTTAAAACTGCCCACCATGACTATGCCCGAAGAGACAGCTGGGGACTTTAATGTGCCCGGTCTCGAGGTGAAAGTGGCAGAAATGAGAGTTGACCGCCATCCATTTGGAGAGATGACCGAAATAAAGCTCAAGTTAGACATCTTGAACGATACTCAAAATACCTTTTCGATGTTTGATATCGGCCTGGAAGACGAACTGGGCAATCTGTTTTTTGCCTCTCCTCTCGCTGACTCTGGCGTTCGCTCTATCAAGGTCAAGCCTAACACCCGCATAGACACCAAGATTACTTTTAGCGTCTACAACTCCAAAATCCGCCACAAACTGGTTTTATTTAAACCCTTTTCGCGTGAACCACTGGCAAGATTGGCCCTGACTGATGGCATGCTGGAAAACGGCAAAGCCCATAAAAGTAAACGGATGTTTACTGTCGTACGCCAGTCCAAGTGAGCCTTTCGTGCGTTGCAAGGTTCCGATCACTTTACCGTCACATTTTAGCTATATGATTACGAAACTATGAGATCAACATACAATAGAAAATGAAACTGTTCAGAACACTAACATTTTGTAGCAGCGCCTTTCTGCTCGTACTGTGTACTACAGGCTGCCAAACGCTGCCTGATAGCAAGGCTGCAATGCATACAATGCATGTCGTCGATGGCAAAAAGTCGGCAGGCGATGATCAAAATCAAAATCAGGATCAGGACCAGGCAGAGGCGGACGAGATAGCACATACTACCTACGAAGTCACCAAACCCTATGTCGAAGACCTTACCCTCAATGATGAGTATGTCTGCCAGATCAGAGCCATTCAGCATATTGAGATCCGTTCCTTAGAAAAAGGCTACTTGCAAAATGTCCTCATCGACGAAGGTCAGACTGTTCACAAGGGACAATTGCTTTTTCAGATAAAGCCAACTGTTTACCAGGCCGATGTAGAAAAATCAGAAGCAGAAGTGGAGCTCTCAAAAATTGAGCTCCAAAACAATCAGGCGCTTGCCGACAAAGATATTATCTCCACCACAGAAGCCGCAATGTCTGCCGCTAAGCTGGCCAAGGTCAAAGCCGAATTAGAGTTGGCAAAGACGCATTTGGGCTTTACCGAGATCCGAGCACCGTTTGACGGCTTGATTGGTCGCTTTAACGATGTCAGGCTGGGCAGTCTACTCGAAGAAAATGAGCTGCTGACGACCTTGAGTGATACCCACAAGCTCTGGGTGTACTTTAACGTTCCCGAAGCTGTGTACCTCAACTACATTCAAAACAGAAATAAGGGCGTTGCTCAAAAAGTCCAATTGCAACTTGCAAATGGTGAAATATATCCTGAAGGCGGAACGATAGAAGTCATCCAGTCGGATTTTAATAGTACTTCAGGCAATATCGCATTTAGGGCTAGTTTTAGTAACCCCAAAGGCCTGTTGCGTTATGGGCAAACAGGCAAAATATTGTGGCCAAAAAATATCTCACATGCGATCGTTGTGCCTCAAAAGTCTACCTTCGAAATATTGGATAAGCGCTTTATGTATGTCGTCGATAAAGACGGCGAGATCCATGAGCGGGTGATCAAAGTGGCTCGTGAAGAGCCAAACATTTACATCGTCGAGTCTGGAATAAGCCCTGATGAAATGTTTTTGCTTGAACGGCAGAACAAATTGGATAAGGGCGACAAAATCCATTACAAACTGATCGATCCCAAAACTGTGGTCAAAAATTTAAATCTGTATGCAAATTAGTCTAGGATTGGTCAGCTATGTTCCGTAACATCCTCAAACGGCCAGTACTCGGGATTGTAATCTCCGTTTTGATTATCTTTCTCGGCTGCCTTTCCATCATACAACTGCCCATTTCGCAGTTTCCCAAGATTGCTCCTACCGTAGTCAATATCTATATTGCCTACCCTGGTGCAAGCGCCGATGTCTTGACCAAATCAACACTGGTACCACTCGAAGCAGCCATCAACGGTGTGCAAGGGATGCGTTATATGGCTTCCGATGCCACCAGTGCCGGTGAGGCCACCATTCGCGTCATATTTGAACCCGGCACCGATCCAAACCAGGCGGTGGTCAGCGTAAAAACCAGGGTCGACCAGGTGATGAACGCATTGCCTGACCTCGTACAGAGAGAAGGGGTAATCATTTTGCCCCTGATGCCCTCAATGCTGATGTATGTCAATTTGTATTCGGATACCAAATCTATTGACCAAAAATATCTATTCAACTATGCCTATACCAAGCTGATACCCGAGATCCAGCGTATTACAGGCGTTGCCAACGCGAGCCTTTTGGGTAACAGGACCTACGCGATGAGGGTATGGCTCAAACCCGATCGTATGCGAGCCTACAATATATCTTCCGAAGAAGTAGTCGCTGCTATCAAAGGCCAAAGTTTGATCGCCCGACCTGGCCGACTCGGTATCAGCTCCGGCAAAACAGCTCAGTCTACAGAGTATGTGCTCAATTATATTGGCCGATATACTGAGCCCGAACAGTACGAAAACATCATTATTAAAAGCTCCGGCTTTGGTGAAATGGTCAAGCTCAAAGATGTCGCGACAGTGGAGCTGGGCAGTGAGTTTTACAACATCTACACCAATTTGGATGGCAAGCCCTCTGCTTCTATCGTGCTTAAGCAGACGCCCAGTAGTAATGGCAGAGAAGTAATTAAGAAAGTCAAGGAGAAAATCAGCGAACTCTCCAAGTTGTTCCCTGATGGCATTCACGTCCAGTACAGCTACGATGTCTCCAAGTTTTTGGATGCTTCGATCGAGCAGGTTGTCGATACTATCCGTGATGCTTTTATCCTGGTTACCCTAGTCGTATTTGTTTTCCTTGGAGACTGGCGTTCGACTGTCATCCCTGTCATCGCTGTGCCTATCTCACTGGTTGGTGGCTTTTTGGTATTGCCGATATTTGGCATGTCCATCAACTTGATTACTTTGTTTGCCGTGGTATTGGCCGTAGGTATCGTTGTGGATGACGCCATTGTCGTGATCGAGGCTGTCCACAGCAATATGGAGAAAGACCCGACACTGACCCCGTATGCTGCGACGCAAAAGGCCATGGGCGAGTTGGGCAGCGCGATCTTGGCCATCACCCTGGTTATGATCTCGGTGTTTGTACCGATAGCCTTCATCAATGGTCCAGTAGGTGTTTTTTATCGCCAGTTCTCGATCACGATGGTCAGCGCCATCATGGTATCGGCTCTGGTTGCTTTAACTCTAACACCTGTTTTATGCGCCATGTTTCTTAGGAAGCATGATCACCACAAGCGTGGGTTCAACATAATCCAGTGGTTTATCGATCAATTCAACGTATTCTTCGAATTTTTGACACGCTGCTATATGTGGGTGTTAAATCGTGTCGTCACTCAAAGAGTACTGTGCCTGAGCATTGTCGCGATATTTGCCGGGGGTATCGTTTATATCAGCCAAAAAGTGTCTTCAGGCTTTGTTCCAAACGAAGACCAGGGCACCATATACGCTATCGTTCAAACACCACCGGGATCTTCGCTCGAGTACACAAACAAGGTTATGGACCAGTTAGAAGCCATGACTAAAAAAGTCCCAGGCATCGACTCGGTGACCTCCATGGCTGGCTACGAAATCATGACCGAAGGTAGAGGCTCCAATGCTGGGACCTGTCTGATCAACCTCAAAAACTGGGAAGACCGCAAGCAGAACGTCCACGAAATTATCGAAGACCTGGAGCACACCATCGTCGGTCTTGGTGGCCGTATCGAGTTTTTCGAGCCGCCGGCTATTCCAGGTTTTGGTTCTTCTGGCGGATTTTCTTTGCGCTTGCTCGATAAAACCGGCGACTTGCGCTATCAGGAACTGCAGAAAACCACTCAAGAGTTTATGAAAAATCTGCAAAAGCGCAAAGAGATTTCAGGCCTATTTACTTTTTACAATGCGTCCTACCCGCAATATGAAATAAAAGTCGATAATCAAATGGCCATGCAGAAAGGCGTTTCTATAGACACGGCCATGAGAAACCTGGACGTGTTGTATAGCGGATCTTACGAGCAAGGCTTTATCAAGTACGGTAGGTTTTTTAAAGTATTTACTCAGGCGGCCCCAGAATACAGACGAAATCTAGATGATTTGACCACTTTGTTTGTCAAAAACGATCAAGGTGATATGGTGCCTTATTCATCGTTTATTACCCTTGAAAAATCAAAAGGGGCAAACGAGATCACCCGCTATAACATGTACAACTCTGCTGCCATTCGGGGATTTCCAGCAAAGGGCTACACCACTGGCGACGCCATCAAGGCTATTCGCGAAGTGGCCAAAGAAACCCTGTCGCGTGAGTATGACATTGCCTGGGAAGATCTGTCCTTTGACGAAGCAAAGCGCGGCAATGAATTTGTCATTATTTCTATGATCGTTGTACTGTTTGTCTACCTGGTGCTTGCAGCACAATATGAGAGCTTTGTATTGCCCCTGGCTGTGCTGTTCTCTCTGCCTGTAGGTATTTTTGGCTCCTTTTTGATGCTCAATCTAATGGGCCTGGCCAACGATGTGTATGCACAGATTGCTGTTATCACCTTGCTTGGACTGCTGGGCAAAAATGCTGTGTTGATCGTCGAGTTTGCAGTGCAAAGGCGCAATGAGGGCTTATCGTTGCGGGAGGCAGCCCTCGAAGGCGCAAAGATGCGTTTTAGACCCATCTTGATGACGTCCTTTGGCTTTGTCGCGGGCCTTGTCCCTCTTGTATTGTCTGAGGGCGCTGGTGCCGTCGGCAACAGGACTCTGGGGTCTTCTGCTATGGGCGGGATGATTACTGGTACATTTATTGGCGTGCTGGTTATACCGGGTCTATATTTTCTTTTTGCTACTCTAGTCGATGGAAAAAATCTACTCAAAGACGAAGACCATACGAGTATTACAGAATCCCTTGTGAGTACTAAAAAAAGGCGTTGGAAGCTCCACAGAAAGCTGAGAGGACACCTTAAATTGCTAATCAAGAGAATCAAGCGTAAGGATTAGTCAGGCAACCATGAACGCAATGGACCGAAAAAAAATTGTTAGTGTTTTAACAATCATAGCTTTTTTGGGAGCTTCGCAAACGCCGGTATTTGCAAGAAAATCCTGGTTCCATCCTGTCGAGTTGATGCAAAGAAACCCGATATTCAACATTCCTAAAAAGTTTCAAAATCCTTTCCAGCCCAAGGATGCCACACTGGACACCGCCGATAGTGCGGCCACCGTCAGTTGGCGGCAGTTTTTTTCTGATCCTGATCTTGTAGCCTTGATCGAAACAGCTCTGGCAAACAATCAAGAGTTTAATATCGCCATACAAGATATCGAAATAGCTGCCAGCGAAGTTAAAGAAAGGCAGTCTGAGTATTTGCCTAAAGTAGGCTTGGGATTTGGCGCAAGCTATATCAGGCCTTCCGACAATACTCTCGAAGGCGTATTGGACAAAATTACTTCAAGATACTTTTTTAGTAATCCGGATTTTAATCTAAATCTAGGGCCTGCGCTAAGCTGGGAAGTGGACATCTGGAGGAGATTGAGAAACGCCAAAGAAGCAGCCAGACTGCGTATGATCGCACAATACGAAGTCCGAAATTTTCTTATTTCCAGGCTGGTTTCCGAAATAGCGCGCAACTATTATGAATTAATGGCTCTGGATACTTCTCTAAAAATATTAGATGCAAACATCGCCATCCAGGAAGCGGCCTTTCTCAAAATGCAGATCCTCAAGCGATATGCCAAAGCCAATCAGTTAGGCGTTAATCGATTTGAAGCGCAATTGAACAAGACGAGGAGCCAGCGCTCAGAAACCAGTCAGAGTATTGTCGAGAAAGAAAACCGTTTGAAGTTTCTCACTGGTATCTACAGTGATGCCCCTATCGTCAGGCACTCCGAACTATTTATGGCAATGCCTGTGCACGAGTTGCAAACAGGTGTGCCGATCCAACTTTTAGAAAACAGAGCCGATATCCGTCAGGCCGAAGCAGTGATCAAGGCTGCCAAACTTGATTTGAAAAGCGTCAAGGCTCAGTTGTTGCCAAACGTGACTATCTCGGCAGGGACTGGGTTTTCGGGGTTTGATCCTCAGCTGTGGTTTCGCCCACAATCACTCTTTTACAATGCGATGGGCAACGTAATGATGCCTTTGATCAACCGAAAGGCAATCATTGCAAGGATACAAATTGCCGATGCTCGCCAGACCCAATCTGTCTTGTCTTATGAGGAGACCTTGTTGAGGGCCTACACTGACGTGCTCATCCAGCAGTCAAACATCAAAAAGATGCAGCAGGCTTTTGACACCAAAAAGCGAGAAGTCGTCTTGCTAGAAGAGTCTATCGGTATTGCCAACAGTTTGTTTAAGTACGCCAAGGCGACATATGTCGAAGTGCTGCTTACTCAAGAAGAGAAACTGAACGCTGAGAAAGAATTGGTCGCCGTCAAAATGAATCTGGTCGGCTCCAGAGTCGACCTCTATCGCGCGCTGGGCGGCGGCTGGCGCTAGATCAGCGTCTGCAGCAAGGCCGCACTTATATTAAAACCTGTAAATGTGTAGACATATTGCCAGTTGGTCTACTGATAGTTATACTTGACATGCCTTCGCGTAAATATCTCGCGACAAGTACATGTACAAGTCCAAGTGCATGTTAAAGGTACCCGCCCCCCACCAATCCTGGAGGACGACTAATGACGTTCAAAAAAAGTGTATTCGACCATGGTAATGAGATCCTCTTTGTATCGATAGTGGCTCTGGTATCTTTGCCCGCTCAATACAAACTGTTTGGCCTAGCGATTTTTTGCTTGTCTTTGATAACCGCTGCATTTATCGATTGGAAAAAGAATACCAAGCGCGTCAGACGTATCTCTAGACGGGTCGCAACCTGTAGCTGCGAAAAAGCAAGAGAGACGATTGCTCACATGCAAATGCCTCAGATGTTGCAGACCGATTGCACCGTATGCAGTGCAGAAGCTGCATAACATATGCCCTCAGAGGTTTAGCAGCTTGCCTATTTCTTTTTCGCTGTTGGAGATCTCAGTATCAAAACCATCGATCTGTTCTAGTGTTTTGGCGTCATAGGCTGGAGGAGCGATCAAGTCTGGCTTGCGCTCGACGACAGCCTCTGCTCTTGCTGATAGAGCGTATCTCATATCTAGTCTTGCAGTAGTTAACGATGGTGTATAAGGCGGAGGCGGTGGCACAAAATAGTTTTTGTCTTTGTGCGCACTGATGTGCGGAGTCTTTGCCTTGACAGACTGAGTCGTCAGGGCAATCAACCCGCTTAAAACAACGGTGAAAGATATGAGGGTTGCAAAATTTATGACCAAATGAAATACCTCAAGGTAATTTTACCACTGCCCGCTGTGTGTCAAACATCTGCGGTCATTTTTGTGAACTACTTTGATTATTATGATTGGGCTGCCATCAAATTATTACCGCCGCACCACGCATCAATTTTGGAGATGTTCTTCTAGTTTTAGTCGAGCCAAAGTAGTCGTTGCGCGCATTTTTACGTAGGGATTGTCATCATCCTTCAAGACATTGAGCGCTCCTTCAGGTACCTTTGGATTTTCAGCGATGCTAAATCTCACATCAGGATTATCGTCTGATACGAGCATCATTATCGAAGCAAGAGGGGTTGTGGGATTGCTTGCAGTAGCGATTCTTATTTCGGCTACTGCTTGATAGGACAACTGAGCCAGGGTGCCTGCGCCTGTGTTGCTGTTTTCGGCAATGCGCTCTAATAATTTGCTATCTCCGCCTATGGATAGATCTTTGAGTACAGACGGTGGAGTATTTGGATTTATTGCCAGTAGCCAGCATATTTCGACTACTTCTTCGTTTGTTGCGTTGAGTTGCTCTTTGATTGCTGAGGTAAGCTGAGGCACGGTAGTGGTTTTTTCCAGCCAGTGATCCACGAGCTTTTTCATTGCCTCTGTAATCCTTGGATTTGGACACTCGCAAATAAAGTCGTATAGATACGAAAGATCGGCCGCATCCTTTTTATCCGGTTGTTGTGATTGTGAATTTGTCATATTTTTGCCTCGTATATGGGGTTTTGTTTCAATGATTCTTCGCGCAACCAACCAACGAGACCGCAACATTTCATCAAGCGGATCATCATCCAAGATAGGTCTAGTTCGAAAGGTCTCAATCCACTCCTCGCTGATCCAGGGTGTGCGTGATGGTTGTTGTGCCATCCTTCGCCAGCGCTCAGCAATGCTACCCACCAAACATTTACGCTATCTTCTGCGGTTTGATAGTTTTTATAGCCCAGTCTTGGAATATGACATACGACATTAAGCAAAAGAGGTATTTGTTGGACAAGAATACCTGCTAAAAAGCTGGCCAGTGCTATGTGCCAGCCACAAAATAAAAGTAGGACAAGTCTAAACAACAGGCCCGTTGACATCGTTAAAATGTGAGCCCGACGCCAATTGCCATCTTGTTCGAGAAATTTGTATATGGGATCTTTGACCAGATCACGACATTGAGAGGCCGGCGTTATATGATCGGGGTATGCGGATTGTGAAAGCCATCCGTAAAGCGCCTTTTGCCATCCAAAGCGTGGAGAGTGGGGGTCTTGCGGCTTGTCTGTATAGCGATGATGCGCTCTATGGACGCTGACCCACCAGACAGGTGAGCCTTCGAAAGCTAGATAGCCACCTAAAACCCAAAAATACTCTACAAATTTTGCGCAGCGAAATGAGCGGTGAGAAAGTAAACGGTGGTAGCCAATCGTTACGCCCATTATGTGCCAGAAATAAAGGATCAGAAAAGCTATTAAAAATTGTGTCGTCATGTTCTCCTTGTGGATTTGTTAGTGCCTAAAGGCTTGCTCACAGGCAAAAATATACGTACTTTTTTGCACCATCTATGGTGGCGCAAAAACCGATGCTTTGTAGTGGGCTTGTTTTAGCTTATTTGGGATATGGTGATGAAAGGTAGAAATTGAAGAGGGTGTCTGCAATCGGAAAAAACTGTCATCTGTGACGCCTCTGGTCGCGGTGTGATACCAGACCGAGAGTAAATAGTGGCAGTTTAAAGGATTTCAAGCCGATGAAGGCACACTTTTACAATCATTCTGTAGCCATCATAGCATATGAGGCATCTTTCCAGGCGAGGGTCCCACCTGATACGAGCCTCTTGTTTTTAAAGCCTTCTCTCTCGAGAATGCCATTTGCAATCGATGACCGGTAGCCACTTGCGCAGATTACCGTCAAGGCGCGATCTCTTGGTAGTCGTGATATTTTGCCAGGTAGCTCAGCCAAAGGGATATTTACTGCCTCTTGGACATGACCCGCGGCAAATTCTCCAGATCTTCTAACATCCAGCACAAATAAATTTTCTCCTGCGTCAAACAATTGTTTGAGTTGACTGACAGAGAGTACGTTTGCTTGCCCACATTTAAAACCTGCATCCGTCCACCCTTTGAGACCATCGCGCAAATATCCGATTACGCTTTCTATGCCGACTCTAGCTAGTCTCAATACTGCCTCGTCGATCTGAGCTTGTGTATTGGCCAAGATAATGATCGGTGTGGATAGCGGGATCAAGGTGCCGGCCCATGAAGCAAATTGCCCACCCAGACCGATGTTTAGCGAACCTTCGATATGTCCATTTGCGTATTCGGCACTACTGCGAACGTCAAGTATAATTGCGCCTTTCTGCAGATGTGTTTTTACCTGGGCGGCATCTAATGCGCCTGGAGCGTCGAGAGCTTCCAGAGCGAGTGCACCAGAGCGATTGATCTCCACGTCTTTTGGAAAATATGCCGGTATCTCCGGTTGATCTGTGGTTAGCATCTCCACAAATGCGGTCTTAGTCATGGGTTTTAGTGCATAGTTAAATTGCTTTTGTTTGCCCATCGTCGATGACCTTTCGTTGGACAAATGCTTGCCGCAGAGCGATCCGGCACCATGCGCGGGAAATATCTCAACATCATCCGGTAGTTTGAGGAGTTTATTGTGGAGACTGTCATACATCAAGCCTGCCATCTCTGCGGCACTGTAGCCTTTGCTGCCGACAAGGTCTGGGCGGCCGACATCTCCGATAAAGAGAGTGTCACCAGAAAATAGCTTGGCTGGCTCGTCTGTTTTAGTATCTTTGGCAAGGATGCAAATGCTTTCAGGTGTGTGACCTGGAGTCTCAATAATCGCCAGCTCGACCGTCCCGAGTTTTAGGATGTCTCCATCTACGACTGCTATGTGGGGAAATGCTGCGTCGGCCTTGTGGCTAAACACAATCGGGGCACCGGTTTTTGCAGCTAGCTCTCGGTGGCCACTGACAAAATCGGCATGAAGGTGAGTTTCGATAATGTATTTGATGGAGAGTCCTTCTCTCTCCGCTTCCTGGATGTATTGTTCTATATCGCGCTGTGGGTCTATTATAGCTCCCTCTCCGTTTGAGCCGAGCAGGTAGGAGCCATGCGACAGGCATCCGAGATAAAATTGCTTGAGATACATTGAGCCTCCAATGGCTAGTGCCAGACTTGTTTTAGTAGCATCCATGCTGAAAGAATCAACAATAAGATCGCGAAGCTGGATTTGAGTTTTTCTTGTGGAAGGTAATGAGAGAAATGCCCGGCTATGGGAGTTGCTGCAAGTGTGCCTACTGCGAAGGGCAAAGCTGTGTGATGAAGCCCTAAACGAGAAGCATATGAAATTGCACCCGCCATGCTGTTGATGCCGATCACCAGCAGCGATGTCCCAATGGCTTTTCTCATCGGTATGCGTAAGAGTATCGTGAGGGCCGGTACGATGACAAATCCGCCACCGACGCCGATGAGGCCTGTCAAAATCCCCGCGCCCAGTCCTGTGACCAGCACCACCGGCAGTGGTGTCTCGGCGGTATTGTCAGCTAAGGCATCGGTGGGCTTTCCTCGCTTTAGCATCAGAAAGGCGACAAGCGCCATGACTATGGCGAATAAAGCCAACTGCAAGGTATCGGGAATGAGCTGTCCTATCTTGGCTCCTGCAAGGCTCCCAATGGCTCCGGTCATCCCAAAGATGAGGGCTGTGGAAACGATCACCGATTGCTTGCGGTAATGGCTCCACGCGCCTAACATACTGGCCAGGCCGATGATGATAAGACTGGTCCCGATGGCCTCTTTGGCTTCCAGGCCGAGCAGATAAATGAGTATTGGTACTGCAATGACGCTGCCGCCACCGCCCAAAAGGCCCAGGAGGCTGCCTGTCGCTATGCCTAAGATCACGCCGCCGAACATGATGCTGGCGACTCAAGCTTGTTCCAGGGGGCCTTGCCTAAAAGGATGCCTAGAGCACATGTACCGGAAAGGCCGGCAAAGGTCAGCCCTGCTCCAAAAAATCCTGGTATCACAAGAAACCATGGATTTACAAATGCTCCAAGCAGCACGCCGGTCAGGACGCCGCTCCCTACAATCAGTTGGATCTGGCGCTCGATAGGCAGTCTCTTTTTGCCCTCGACTATAGGGCGCCCTGCCGAGCGCCATGCGACCATGCCTCCTGTAAGCACCTTTGGTTGAAAACCTCTGCCCATTAGTGTGTAGGCACCCCGTTCCGCTCGCTTGCCGCTGCGGCAGATCACCACCAGCTCTCCTTTTCTGGGGACCTCGTCAAACCGTGTATCAAGAGCGTCGAGCGGTATATTGATTGCGCCTGCTATGTGCTCGGTCTCGAATTCGATCGGGCTGCGGACATCCAGGAGCGCGATATTGGACTCATCAAGCCTGAGGTCTGAGGCGGCTACGTGCGGGCAGATATTGTTTTGCTGTTGTGGCATATGATAGTCCTCGTCCTTGGTCTGTGCTTTAACTGTATCGCTAAATGGTTATATAAGCAATCAGTCGTAAGAATGATATAGCAATTTGCCTAACGGTTGTATAATCAATATTGGTAGAGGTAATTGATGTTATGAAAAGCAAAAAGGCGCTATTGACCAGACCGGCCCTGGAAATCGTGGCATTGAGATTTAAGGCCTTGTCGGATGCGTCGAGGCTGCAAATATTGCAGAGTCTGTTTAATGGCGAGCGGTCGGTGCAAGAGCTGTGCGAGATGACTGGGATGAGTCAGGCTAATGTCAGCAAGCACCTGTCTGTGCTCGCGGAGCAAGGGATCGTTGAAAAGCGCAGGCAGGGACTATTTGTCTATTACAGCATCGGCGATAGTACTATATACGAGCTCTGCGACATCGTATGTGGTGCTGTGGGCAAGCGCTACGGGCAGATCATGAAGGATTTTGCGGGGCGGTAGGGCTGGGGCGAGAGAATACGCATAGATGCTGCCTATGAGAGCGGCAAAGTATATGTGAGTCCGCCCGTTAAGGGATGGGTGTTTGCGGTAGGCAACCCGTGCAGTTCCCTGGATGACGACACGAATAAAAACATTGAAAAGCTCAAAAATTGGTTGCGTACTTTGAGCAGTCTATTTGGAGAAGTGCAGGCATTTGCCACTCATCGGGTCACTGAATACCATCATTGGACGCTGGCTCGAAACGGTAGCATCATTCGTTCGTATGCATATTGTGGTGAGAGTGGAGAAGTCCTGGACGACGATGGTGCAAAAACCGCTGATGAGCCGGTGTTTAATCTGGAAGGAGTCGATGATTTTTGTGCGCCGGATGAGGACACGGTAATGACCATGGCGGGCGCATGGGGTGTCAACCCGCAAAACCTGGATAGTGAACCTATCAGCAGTACCCTTGGATTATTGGGATCGATTACAGTGCGTGAAGCTGCGTCTCAGCCGCCAGTCAAAAAGAAGGGCTTCAGGTTGCCGTGGTTTCGGTAGAAGGCGATAGCCATTGAGTGCTGTTTATAGGTTTCAATGTTTGTGTTTATAAGAAATGCATCACCAGTGATGCCTTGGTCTAGGCGAGAGATTGAGACTGTGCCAGCTTGGTGTTTACTCGTTTTTATAAGCTAATCCTGTCTGATGGTCCGTGAGCTGGGCGCCGCAGTAGCTGAGTCTAAAAGACCGGCATTTTTTGAATCGATGCGGTTGAGACTTTTAAGTAGTCTCTGCTAAATGATTTAAAACACATGACCTTTGGGTTGTGAGCCAAAATTTGCGGGTTTTGACGGTGGTTCCCTTGACTAGATTAAACCCTCTAAAAATGTGAACTGGTGAGGCTTTTATGATTTAATCTTGTTGACTGGATTTGATCGATCCGGCCGATTTATAATGAATTTGCGTTAGGCATTGCGTTAGGCGTTTAGTCTTGGGTAGGAACCCGATGGTTGAAGAAAAAACTGGCAAGAAGTTCACGGCGAAGCACATTCGGGCACTTTCGTGCCCGGATCATCTAAAGCAACGATACATTTCCGTGCTTCCCGATGTTCATTTATATGTTTCGGTCGGGCGGGGTGGCAAAAAGTCGTTCTGCTTTCGACTTCCAGTAGAGCGAACGTGGCGGGTCTTAGATTTGAACTGCAAGTTCGAAGATTCGCTTCCGGATGCGCTGCTACGCGACATCATGCTGGAAGCGCAATCCAGGGCCGCTGAATTGACGGCACGGCTCAATCGCGGCGAAAACGTCTTTGAGAAGCAACGCAAAGATGCGTCGCATACCCTTCAGGAGCTGTTCGATCATTATAGGGAGCACCACCTGGAGAAAAGAGGTAAGCGAGTTCTAGACAACGAGAACAACTTCAAGCGCTGGTTCGCAAAGAAAAATTTGGCCAAGAAAAAAGCGAACGAATTTTCCCATGAGGACGCGGGCCGACTTCATTCATCAATGCAAGAAACTCCTGGCAGTGCAAACCGCGCGGTGCAGCTCGGTCGGGCGATGTTCAACTTCGGCATCAAGACTCACTTCATTTCGCGAACAGACAACCCGTTTGCCGGAGTTTCGTTGTACAGGGAAAACGAGCGAGACAGAGTCCTTTCTGACGAGGAAGCCGCCAAGCTTTTGACCGCACTTGAAGCCATCCCTGCAGTTCATAACAGAGAACGAACACTGCGCGATTTCATTCTGCTCTCGCTTTTGACCGGCGCGCGTAAGTCAAACGTAATGACTATGCGCTGGGACGAAGTAGATCTTAAGAACGGCACCTGGAGTATACCCGCAGAGAAAATGAAGACTCAACGCGCACAGGTAATACCGCTCGGTGAGTTTGAGAAACGAGTTCTCGCCGAGCGCAAACAGCTTCTAGAAGAGTCCGAAGAAGTTGAGCGTGATTGTCCCTGGGTTTTCCCGGGAAAAGGAGCTGCCGGGCACATGGTCGATCCTGGTAATGCCTGGGAATCGCTGCGCAAGGACCTTGGAATGAGCGATCTGTGGATTCACGATCTGCGCAGAAGCCTAGCCTCTTCAATGGCCAACACTGGCGCCGATGTGTCGGTTGTTAGAGCCGCCCTCCACCACACCGACACACGAACTACGCTGAAGGCCTACATTCGGACAAGCCAGCAAGTACAATTGCAAGCAAGGCAGAAGGCGCAAGAGGCATGGTTTGACGCAATGAAACGACAATCCGTGCAAAGTACGGATTCGAATGATAAGGGGCAGTCGAGCAAAAACGCAACTGCCAGTAAGTCGGCGAAACGCAAAAAGAAAAAGTAAACTTCAGGTCGTTTCGAAATGCGTTCGACACCGCCGGAGATGAATGGATGATGACAGCTAACAGAAGCCTGCGCTAGGCTTTTGCCAAAAAAGATACCTTGTCGGCGTCGTCAACACACTTAGACCTGATGAATTCAAACATCGGTCGAAATACCTCAAAGCAGTCGGCTCGCAAGAGCGGCACAACAGTTCGGGCAAAATCCGTCTTTTCGTCATCAGATCTAAACACAATTTTGCTGCCGCCCGGCGCCGGTTCCTCATGGAAATAAGACTCAGTTGTACTGGTCCCGTAGAATAGATGCTCGATCTCACAACATGATTCTCCACCAAAAGTGGTTTGGGGCGGCTCTTTGATAACCTGTGCGCGTATGCGCGGATTCGCCGGAATGGGGAGCATGATCGCGTACGATTCACCGTCGGCCCATTTTTTTACAAGCCCTTTGAATACGTCGTTCTGTAAGACCTCACCGTTCATTCCATTCCAGTGATTGTACGCCTGATCAAAGTCGAACAGCGCAAACACTGGAAGACCGTCCATTTCAGCTGTTATACGATTGTCGGTCAGAAGATTTTTGATATACGAACAACTAAACGCGAAAAACGGAATAAACGGTATTTCTTCGTCATATAGCTTGTACCATGCTTCTTTAAGAATTAAAGGATCAGTGCTTCCCTCGGTGAACAGGACTGGCTTCTTCTCAATCTGAATCGTATTAATAACGCTCAGAAGACGCTCATGCTCAGAATACCTGATCACGTCCGAGCTCATCTTCTTGATTGCGACAGTCTTCGGAACCTCATAACAATGTGCATGATTGTCTTTGATGTCGAAGAACCTTATTTTACGGCTGTTGTGCGGAATAAGAGTTACAGCGCTATGACTGCTCATCAAAAGGTGATTACCAGACGAAGCGGCCGCCGTAATTTCGAAGACTTGTTGCAGAAACTCGAATTGCCATTCGGGATGCAAGAAAGAGTCCGGCTCGTCAAGCAGGGTTATGCAGTTTCGATCTTTGAATAATTCCACGATTGAGTAGATGTATACAGATTGAAACTGCCCATCACTGAAGTGACCTGTGTTCGCCTCTCTTCCATTCTGCAAGACGATAGGCAACGACATTTCTGCCAACATGTCGAGAGTTTTAAGATTGTCAAATTCGTGAAACAGAGCCTGCGGGCTCAGATCGGTAAACTCTTCTCGGACCTTCTCAATCGCAAAGTAATGAATGTACATTTCATCGTTCGGAAAGTACCCTTCTGATCTAATTGTCTTGCTCTCGTCAATGTTTTCTTTGCATTTGCTGAGTCTGTCGAGGAAAATTTTTGATGGACCCTTCAACCGCCAGTACATGTGCTCATCAGGGTCATCAATGTTGTGTTCGGTACCCTGAGCATAGCTAGGGCGACGAAGAACTAGTTTCAACACCAAGCCAATATCTCTTATGCTCAATTTGTTCGCAACGAAGCCGCGAGCCCGGTTTGTTGGAGCCTGCATCAGCAATAACGCCAACAACAGCTCCTTGTAGTCGTGACCAATACCAACAAAATGTCTTCGTGGATTCGACGCTGATCTACGAATGCGCCGGCGAAGAGCCTCTTCGTGTTTTTGCATCATTGATGCTACGGTCGTGTTGTGCCCCGAATAATAAATCAGAACGTGATCTGGTCTCGGTGTTCGCCCAAATGCTCTTACACGCTTACCATTAATGATGAGACGACCGGATAACCAACTGATCTCTGTGTTCACTCCATCAATCTCGTAAGAGATGGAATAATCGAAGCCCGGCTCAACATTTTCCTTATCGGGTTCTAGCAAGTGGTGGAAGATTTCGATCAACGCCTCGAAGAAATTGGATTTTCCAGTTCCGTTTTTTCCGACGAAAACATCGAGAAAACTAGCCCCGTCAAACGTGAGCTTGAACTCTTTGAGGTTCTTATAATCCGCAATGTAGATCGACTTTAAATGCATAACACCTCCGAGTCTTCATCTTCGACGGCGTTCTTCTCCGCAACTTTCTGCGCGCCATTGCTTATGTCAAAACGCTTACCGATCAGAGCTTTCGAGAGTGTTTCTTTGAACGCCGACGTTTCTTGTAAAAGCTTCTCCAGCTCATTGCAAAGCGCGAGAAGCCGCTCAATGCGTACAACGATTCGTCGCTGTTCGTCCGTCGGCGGCAACGGAACAAGCATGTTTCGCATTATCGTGCCGTTAACATTTGCCTGCCCGCACTGCTGCTTAAGCTGTGGATTAATTTGCGTCTCTCGAAAGGAAGGCGAATTCATCGCTAGGTTGAGATATTGCGGAATCACAAGATCCTCGGCTACCCGGATTCGTATGAGATACGAAGCAAAAGTGTATTTATCCACAGGTCCCTCGAACAGACCTGTTTTTCCCACGAGCTCTGCGCTGTTGGTACGGTTGTACAGAAGGTCATTCGGTTTGAGATATAGCTCCGTTGGTACACTTTCAACAGAGGTTTTCTTTTGTCCGCCTAGGATAACGCTCCCGTTTTGGATATCACCCATTTTGAGAACAGGGACACCTTCTAGCATTTCAAATGTCTTCTCTGAGATCCCGTAATCGGTCTTCAAAGCTAAATCACCAATTCGCGCCCAAGCCCATCGGGACGGCAATTTGAATGGAAGCTCGGTTTCGGTGATATCCGATAACGACTTTTCCTTTGGAAGCTGGCCGGCGTCTATAAGTTTCGTTTTGCGTGCGCGTATCTGCTTTATCAACGATGATGCAGGCTCGTCGTTCTCACGCTGTGTACCCAGCTTGCCCATGGTGGCCAGCTGGATCAGCGAGCTCTTAAAATGAACAATGCTGTCCTCGGTTGAGAACAACATGTCGAAGTTATTGTTGATCCGAGCCCATGAGTCAAAGACTTCCTGGTCTGAGCCGGACGCTAGCAAGGCGGACAGAAGTCCTTGAACAAGCCGCGCGTGTATCGCTTCAGCATCAGCGTCTTGCCGTTCAGCTAGATCGCACAATCCCATGAGTTCATCAACTTTGGCGATAATTCGTTTCTGCTCAAGTATGGGCGGCAGAGGTATTTTGAGTCTTGGGATGTCGACAAGATTCAGCTTGTTGGTGTGCGATCCGCCTGCCTTTATATTCTCGTATTGCTCCAACAAAAAAGGCGCACTTAGCGCTAACTTGACCCATCTACTTATCTGAACGCTGCGTGGCATTTTGATGAGCCCTACACTGACAAAGATGCTGAACGGTGTCTTGACGTCGACTAACACAGGTTTTCCCAAGGTGCCAATGCGACATAGCAAGATGTCGTTTTCTTGAGGATTGCACCGAGAATTGATCTCATTGTGCTCATCTTCTGTGATGAATTTTGTGTTCGAAAAATCAAGTTTTCCCGAACTGATGTCCTTGATCGATAGGAATGGAATCCCTGAAGGAACATAAGTTGGCGTGTGATGAGTTCCATCGGTGACAAGTAGGGCAAGGTCACCGAGATCCACGAGTTCCCAGCCAAGTGGGAGATCAAATCGGACATCATTTTCTCGGCTAGAGGATGGTCTAAAAGATTTTTTTTGGGAATTGTTGGTTTTCTCTTCCTGTATTGCCATGATGATGTCGCGCGCAGGTGCTTCTTTCGAACTATGAGGCACAAGTTTCCCTGTGACAGCTAATTGCAGGATCATCGCCCGAAGTTTCTGAATCCCGCCTGGAGAATCTGCAATCAACGAGAAGTTTTCGGAACCAAGAACATTCATTGATGCACCTCGTTTAGTGCATCGGCAAGAGCACTTCTAAGCTTGTTCCGAACGAACTCAATTTGCATCTGCATTTCTTTATACTCAGCCAGAAGTTCATCCGGATCACGTTTTTCCGATTCTGGTGAATGTGGATTCTTGATATCGAGATTGTAGTTTCGATTCTTAATTTCGCCGGCTGAAACTTTCCAGGCAAATTCACTCTCAGTTCGAGATTTGAAATTTTTTGATTCTGCGCCCCACCATCTTTCTTCCGCCTGAAACTCGTCGATGTGAATGGGCTTAGTCTTGTTATAGCTCTTCATGCCTGACGGATACGGATGCTCGTAATACCACACGTCTTTCGTAGCCATTCCCTTTGTGAAAAAAAGCAAGTTGGTGCTGATGCTTGTGTAAGGACTGAAAACCCCTTTCGGCAGCCTGACGATAGTGTGCAGGTTGCACGTCTCCAATAACTGCTCTTTAATGCGAGTCTTTATTCCTTCGCCAAATAGAGTGCCGTCGGGAAGGACGACTGCCGCACGGCCATTCGGTTTAAGCAAGTGCATAATCAAAACCAAGAACAGATCGGCAGTTTCTCTGGTCCGATATGTCGTAGGGAAATTACTTTCGATGCCATCTTCCTCCATCCCGCCAAAAGGTGGATTGGTAACGATGATATCGACACGCTCTTTGGGGTTGTAGCTAATTAAAGGTCTGGACAGCGTGTTATCGTGCCTAATATTTGTCGGGACGTCGATTCCGTGCAAAATCATGTTGGTGGTGCATAGCAGATGCGGTAGTGGCTTTTTCTCCACTCCGAAGATGCTCGCCTGGAGTAGCTTCTCGTCCTCGGTAGTCCTTACTTGCTTTCTCATGTGCTCTATGGCTCCACTAAGGAAGCCACCTGTTCCGCATGCGGGATCAAGGACTCTTTCACCTAGCTTTGGATTTACCATTCGCACCATGAACTGGGTTACCGCTCTAGGAGTGTAGTATTCACCAGCATTCCCGGCGCTCTGCAAGTCTCGCAAGATTTGTTCATAAATCTCGCCAAACGTATGTCTCTCCTGGGCCTTGTTGTAATCGATGCCTTCCTCGATTTTGTTGATCACCTGACGAATCAGTTGTCCGGATTTCATGTAGTTGTAAGCATCTTCGAATACGCTTCGAATAACGAACGCTTGCTTGTTCTTACTTGAAGATTCCAAACTCTGTAGCGCTGGGAACAATTTGTTATCGATGAAATCCTTCAGTTCATCGCCCGTAATACCTTCGTCGTCGGCCGCCCAGCTGCGCCAACGAAATTGGTCTGGAATCGGGGATTGGTAATCGTCATTGAGTGACTCCCATTCTCTTTCGCGATCGTCGAAGATCTTTAAGAACAACATCCAAACGAGCTGGCCAATACGCTGAGCATCGCCATCAACGCCGACATCTTTGCGCATGATATCTTGAATTGACTTGATGAGACCCGTTGTAACCATTTATGCTCCTGCCTTTTCATCCGCGTACAATTGCTCTTCCAGTTCTCTTACCGCTTGAAGGTATCCGGCTTTACCGCCGAACAACTGGATAATTTCGAGCGGCGTTCCTACTTTTGTGAAGGGATCTAATTGAAGAACACTCATGTCTTCGACTTGCTCAATACCAGCGTCTGCATACTTATCGAGCAAAGCTTCCAGAACACGTCGAGTCTGCTCACCATATTTGGTGAAGTAGTTTCTCTTTTTCACGTTGTTCGCGCGTTCCGCTCGGGTCATCGGCGGCTGACCGAATGCAACATGGCAAATTAGATCGAAAGGATCTAGCGACTTATTCAGCTTCCGCTGGACCTCTTCAGCCAATGGCTCCCACATTACTCCCTGGTTCGCCAGCTCGTCGATGACTGCTCGTTTGCGATCCGCCGATTTCCACTTACGAATGAAATCATCAAGCGAAGCAAATTCTTGTTCTACTCGTCCCCGTGTGTAGTCGTGCATGGATTGTGTAATCAAGCTTCCATCAGGTCCGTGATATTGAATGCGCTCATTCACGATCATCACTGGAACATCGTCCACGTAATACTTAAAAGAGCCCCCACCGGTCTGGTCATTATTAGTTCCCGCTGCTACACCGGCCGCAGATGTTTCGCCGTCAGCACTTTCGACGGTTTCCTCAGCGGGCTCTGGCGGCACAGGAGAGCCGTCCTCCGGTGGCTCATAGATCTGTACGGGATCGCCATCGAATGCGGGGTCGGCAAACAGCTCTGTTGCGCGCTTAAAATCCATTATCGCGAACCAGTATTTTTCATAGTCTTCGTTAATTCTTGTCCCACGACCGATGATTTGTTTAAATTCGGTCATTGACTGAATACGCTGATCCAAAACGATCAGCTTGCATGTTTGAGCATCAACGCCGGTGTTGAGCAATTTGGAAGTAGTCGCAATTACAGGATATCTGCTTTCGGGATCGATAAAATTGTCTAACTCAGCTTTGCCTTCATTGTCATCACCGGTGATGCGCATAACATACTTTCTATTTTCGCTAGCACGACTTGGATTAGCATTGACCAGCGCACTTCGCATGCGTTCGGCGTGCTCGATGTCTTCACAGAATACGATTGTCTTCTGATATGGATCCGTCCCCTCAAGGTATTCGGTAATCTTGCGGGCGACTAACAATGTTCTCTCGTCGAACACCACTTTTCGATCAATGTCGCGCTGATTGTATATGCGGTCTTCAATCAACTCACCGTACTTGTCCGTCTTTCCGCGCTCTGGCCGCCAGCCTTCGAGATCCTTATCGAAATCGATTCGAATAACTTTGTACGGTGCGAGGAAGCCGTCTTCGATCCCCTGCTTGAGACTATATGTGTAAATAGGCTCACCGAAGTAAGCGATGTTCGAAACATCCCTTGTCTCTTTAGGCGTCGCAGTCAAACCGATTTGCGTCGCTGAGCTGAAGTACTCCAAAATTTCGCGCCAGTTCGAATCCTCGCGAGCACTGCTTCTATGACACTCATCGACAACAATTAAATCAAAAAAGTCTGGCGAGAACTGTTTGTAGATGTTGCGCTCATCTTCAGAGCCAGTGACAGCCTGATAGAGCGAAAGGTAGATCTCGTAAGACTTATTAATATCGCGATTAGTAATTTTTGTCATCGCGGCGCCAAATGGCTTGAAGTCATTGTTCTTTGTCTGGTCAACCAAAATGTTCCGGTCGGCGAGGAAAAGGATTCGCTTCTTGCGCTTCGATTTCCAAAGGCGCCAGATGATCTGGAACGCGGTATAGGTCTTGCCTGTACCAGTTGCCATCACAAGCAGCAAGCGATTCTTGCCGCGAGCAACTTCTTCAACCGTTTTATTGATTGCGGTGACTTGATAGTAGCGAGGGCTCTTTCCCGAACCGTCGTCATAATATGGCACTTCAATGGCTGCTTCGACTTCCGGTGTGATGTTTTTCCACTTGCAAAATCGAGTCCATAAATCGGCCGGCGTAGGAAATGCGTTGAGCGCCACAGCGTTTTCGACCGGCGTGGAGTGACCAGTTCTGTCGTGAAACAGAAAGGCGTCACCATTACTTGAGAATGCGAAAGGCAAATCAAGCATCTCCGCGTAGCGGAGTGCCTGCTGCATTCCATGACCAACGGTGTGGTTGTTGTCTTTTGCCTCAATAATGCCGATTGGCACATTCGGCTTATGATAAAGCACGTAGTCCGCGCGGCTGCAGTCAGCGCGAGTGTGCATACTTCCGCGCACAATGATCCTGCCAGCAGTAAGCCTGACTTCTTCTAAGAACTGAGTGTGTAGATCCCATCCGGCAGAAATTATTGCCGGGGTAATGTATTTACTGCAAATATCGCGCTCTGATAGCGTTTTTTTGTCAATGGTCATGCGTATCGGCTAACAAGACTAGATTCTCCTCCAACTCCCAGGCGCAAATAGGGTGCTTGGAAAGCGGTTCGGAACGGCTGAGGAAGCAGGGATTGTCTATTTTAAAGCCTATTGCACAAAAATTCACGCCTGGCGCTGTCAAGAGGCGCTGATTGACATCTCGATTGTGTTCGGCAATAACTGTTCTCTCTAGTGTAGTTGAGGAACGACAATCGATGCCCTGCGCCTTCTGCGAAAATGACAATCCGCTGTGCGACTCTCACATTATTCCGCTCGGTATTTGGCGATTGAAGGACACTGGCAGCGGCTTCCTTGAAGTGTCGACTGATAGTCATCTCAAACCAAAACGCATTAACAAAGGTTGGTATCAAAAGCTCCTCTGCGCCGACTGTGAAGGTTTCTTTGGGCGAGAGTTTGACGAATACGGACGCAATTTCTTTGCCGGAGCTGGTGTATGGAAACCAATTACACTGGGGCCAGGCGCCACATACTTCGATTTGGCTGGTGCTGACGCCAGCAAGTTGAAGCTGTTTGTTCTAAGCGTCCTCTGGCGCGCATCGGTCGCACCCGATGAACCATTTAGCGAGTTCAAATTATTGCCGGAGCAGGAGCGTAAGCTGGCATCAATGTTACTGTGCAGACAGCCAGGCGAAACGTTTGACTTCGCCACGGCAATTTTTAAGTACGCTGACGACGGTCGGAATCTGCACAAGATTGCCGTAGCTCCCCGCTTGTTTAGGGATTCTGGTTGCGTTCGATATGCCGAAATTCATTTGAACGAGTTTGCCTGTCGGATTAATGTTTCTAACCAAAAGGATAAAGCACGCTTCGATCCGTTCTGGCTGACCGCATCGGAGCCAGTGCGAATTATGCAAACCTCTGCGGAGAAGAAGATTGCTTTTGGTGTCCGAGCACTAGCCGACCAGTACAAGCGTTTCAGTGCGTTCCGCGCTTCCCACGCGAAACCGTGATTTAGCGGTGGCTACAGCAGAAGCACCACATATGGTGTTTCGATAAACAATGATTCGCTTTGCAGCGCGGAGCTAATCGTCAGTCGGCAGCTTCCGTTTCCTACGGTGGTCCCAACGCCATTCTCTCTTATCTAACTTGACCAGCTGTTCTCGAATTCATTGTCCGCGTCACGGGACTGTTCTTCTGCGCCGTTTCGGCACTATTGACACCATCGCCATTTTCGACGATGATTGCGTTCATGCGATATCCCGGCGGCAAAGGTAAGTGTTTTCAACAGCTAATAAATCTAATGCCGCCACATGAGACTTACATTGAATCTCATCTCGGCGGCGGGGCAGTCATGCGCCACAAGCTGTCGGCAACTAACAACATTGGAGTTGATATAGACCCAGCCGTTATTGAACGCTGGAGGCACACTGATTCCGCTACCTGCACGCTAGTCCAGGGAGATGCAGTGGAATTTTTGACAAATTATCCATTCATTGGAACAGAACTAGTATATGCAGACCCACCCTATCTGGTGCAAACCAGGCGGCGAACACGCGTTTACAGGCACGATTACTCCGAACAGCAGCACGGTCAATTGTTAAACCTGCTAAAACAGCTCCCTTGCATGGTCATGGTCTCTGGATACGACCACCCCTTCTATAGCAGTGAGTTAGCCGGATGGCAAAAGTTAACCTTTACGGCGATGACCCATGCCGGGCTCCGGGAAGAGACTGTTTGGATGAACTACGAACGGCCCGTTGTCCTGCACGATGGCCGCTACATCGGAAATAGCTTTCACGAGAGGCTCACGGTCCAGCGTCGACAGCAGCGAATTCGGGAACGTATCTCACGACTGCCTTCAATCGAACGAGGTGAACTGCTTAAGTGGCTTCAACAGCACTACAAATTCGACCTCGGAGCAATGTGATGCAGAACGCCTCCATCTGTATTGCTGATCGCTTTGTCTTCATTGAACTTCCGTCACCGGACGCAGAAGTTATTCCAGGCGTTAGATGGGGTTCCTTTGATGCATTCCCCTCTCCAGCTTATTGGGCCTATCAAGTACACGCACGAAAGGTCTGCGGAATTGGTATTCAATACAAGTTAGGAGCATCTCTCAAGGAGGAAGTTGGCGCATGTTTACTCGGCGGTCATGGAATTCCCGCAGCGGTTGGCCTTGCCGCATTCAGCCACCTAAAAGAAAGGAATGCATTTGAAGGCAAATCGCCGGATCTGCCAACACTGCAAAAATGGCTTTCAGAGCCAATAACCATGGGAGAACGACAGGTCAAATATCGCTTCGCTGCGCAAAAGGCTAAATATCTTTCTGAAGCTCTTAGAAAATTGGATGATGAACTCGCTCCATGCGAATCGGGAAGAGCGCTTCGAACCTGGCTTTTGCAGATACCAGGGATTGGATTTAAGACAGGCTCATGGATTGCAAGAAATTGGCTGAATGCTGATGATGTGGCTATTCTTGATATACATGTGTATCGGGCAGGAATTCTTGCGGGATTTTTTGATCCTACAGCGTCAATTGACCGGCACTACGAGAGGCTTGAAGAGCAGTTCCTGCAATTTGCTCTCGGGCTCAATGTTCGGGCCTCTGAACTTGATGCCACCATCTGGTATGAAATGATGTCGTCGCGGTTGACTGTTCATCGCATTCTTTCTGAATCCAACCATTGCTGTTAAGCACCGACGAGCGCTACTCCAACGCCAACCAGTCGATTCTGATCATCCAAAAGGCTGGTCCACGGCTCGCCTGTGATTCCAAGCGCGCAAAAGTTAAGGCGAATAGATTCCGCCGCCAACCCGAAGTGTGCAAGCAAAACGCCCGCATCGCGCCAGACAAGACTACAAGCATTTTTGTACTTAGCCATTGTTTTGCCAGGCTCAGCTACAAGCAGAATTACGCTTGCCGCGCCTCGCGGAACGACTTGATTGATTTGATCCAACAGAGGATCAAAAATATCTCCAGTTTCAACAAGACTTCGTAATTCATGATTGTCTCGATCGTAGAGCCACCAGTCGGTCTTGCTATCGCCTTTGATAATTATATGCACCGGATGCAGTGCTCCAGCTGAGGGCACTGGCGTCCGTCGCAATGTAATCGCCTTTGAGCTATTCGTTTCAGCATCTTGCGTTCTGGCGGTTAACCATAACAATGTCGACAGCTCATCGTTGCTAATGGGGCTAAAGTGTCGACGGCTGCGACGATTGAATGCCACGTCGTGAAACGCTGGTGTGACAATTTTATCAGGTGGAACAAGCCTCACAACTTCGCCTGTGCTCCAAACCTTCGGGCTGTATGACTGTAGTTCGTCGAATGGTACTGGATTTCCTAGATCAATCCAGTCCATAACCTATTTCCTCAAAAACGTTGAAGTATTTGTAGCAGCCTCGACAACTGCCGCAGGAAACATTGGATGTATGGCAGCTATGACACCAGGCAAGTTCTGCGCTCGAAATTCCGGATGCACGAATTAGTTCCACGGTGGACATATCTATCGCTGGCGCCTCTACACGCAAAGCTCCTTCCTGCATTTCCAGCAGCTTACTCAGCGCGTCGACAAATTCAATGGTACCGTCCCTATGAAGAGCATCCGATTTGACAGAACCGAGAAAAATGTGGACCACGCCCAGCGTGATCGCTTTCATGGCAGTAAGTGTCACTAGAAGTTGATTACGATACGGCCACCAGTCGGAAGCCGGAGCGTAGTTATCAGCGGCATTGCCAGCCATGTCGCCCGATCCTAGCGCTCTGCAATCAACCTTTATTATGTGATGCTCAAGTGGAACACGTCTGGCAATTGTTGTAGCGGCTTGAATTTCCGCTTCTGCTGCAAGTTGTCCATAGTCTATCGTGAAAGCGATATCAGGTCGTTTCCACCAGGACAATGCAGCCGAATCCATTCCTCCGGAAAGCAGTATGCCTGTTTTCATAGCTCAGCCGCTGCCCAGAGGGCTTGGTAAATTGCGGAGACATAATCGTCAGACACAATGCACCCCGAGCCAACCAGCATTTTCAGATCTTCGATGGACTCGTTTTCGGCGTAAGCTACGACGGGCTTTTTTATTGATCGGGCGTAACCAACTTCATATAAGGTGCCGGCATCTAATCCGTCGACCACAGCAAAAACGACATCACATAACTCCAATCCATCTAGGTCTCGTTGCACAACATCTTCCGCGGAGCCACGGCCAACATCATGATAGGGCGAGAAAACATTGAGCCCGAGCGACAAGAGATTGTTCCTTGCCTCCTCTATCAACCATAATTCTGCAAGTGTAAAGAAAGGTCCTGCCAAATATACAACTGGTTTGTAACCGCTTTGGAAGCGCTTACTTGTGATTAATTCGGCAGGTTTATATGCCTGCAGTTTCTTCCTAGTCGGTGCTCCCCCTGTTTCACAATAAAATGCCGTTGCTTTTGATGCATGCCCTGCCGCCTCAATGGCGGACAAGTTCTCGTGCATCCAAAAATAGCCAAACTCTGCAGCAAAGACATCTCCTGTTCCTATCTTGGACACACGTGGTGTCTTATATGGTGGCACGATCTCATATTTGTTTCCGGAAAATACAAGTGCGCCGGATGGTCCCATTTTGATGACAACGACTTCCGCATTTTGATCTGCACAAAGTTTCGAAGCAACCTCCTCAAGCGATTCCGACCTCATACCAGACAATTGACGCGCCTCAGCTCGGTTAAGAATGAGAGCTAGGCGTTCAGCTGTTGAACCACTCGCTCCATAAGGCTCGGGATTCGAGCCACTCTGTGGATCAAAAACGGCCATCTTCGCGGTACACAATACCTGCCCTTCGATGGTGCCAAAACGAATCAATTTTTCGGCTGCGACCTTGATTGCTTCTGATGCAGTGCTTGGAACATCAATAGTGGGAACTGCGAGCCCATGCACGTATGAAAATGTCGTTGCCTTAGGAATCATTGTCGGACGAACGGAAAAACCTTCCAACGCCGCTCGCTCTTCCATAACCGATTTGCTTTGATCGTCCAAAAAGGAGTAGAGATCGATAGGTACGCCATACCGTGCGATGGCGGTCGCTGCGCGACCTGCAGAGCCGTATATTTCTCGCCACAGCGGGTGCATACAATATTCTCGATACACGCCACCGACTATTGTTATCGAGCCTGTCATTTCAAGACTGCCGTTTAGCTGTTACGCGAACTTTGGTCAGTCCGGCATTTTTTTCTGTGACCGTCGCTATATATCGAGTGCCTTTTTGAATGCACTCTCGCAATTTTGCCACTTGTGGCGCAGCTAACCCGCCAGCCATTTGCCCGTTATGCGATACGACAACTACGCTTGTTGCTCCTTGCATTTGAACGCTCACGTCAAGGACATCACCAACTTTTAATTGGTCAACAACATCCTCTTTTGGCGAACTGATGTGCGTATTTAGTACAAGGGATTCGCAATCATCTCCAGGATCAAAGACGCTTCCCGAGCCCCCGCCTCCTCCGCTATGTCCTGACATCCCGATCCCTCCGACGACCAACGAAACATATTTAACCGCCGACTTGCCAACAAGGCAAGTTTTCAAGACCATTCCATTGCCGAAAACCTTTACCAAAGGCAAACTGGCGCGAAATATCTAAAATGGGACTTCGTCCAGGCACGATTAGGTAATCCACCGACTCAGGGTTTTCCCCATGTTCCGATTTTCGAAAGCGGCGGTACGATAAATACATGGCGCTCGACGCGCCAACCTAACCGAGGCAAGCTGAAGATTCAGGCGCCTCGGCTTTTTCTTTGACCAGAATTGACGAACACTTCTGGTTCTTCCTGCAAAATTTTTTGCTTCTTCAATTCTCTGCGATCAGGTTTCGACATTTCCTGATCGGATTCTCTCGCACCAGAAACGTTGCCCAATAAGGAGATCACAATGTCAAACGAAAGAAAACTCGAAGTTGTTCAATCAACACCAATCCCCCCAATCGTAACGAGATTCCAATCGAATCTTCTGACTCGTCGAGAGGCAGCAGCTTACCTGGGCGTAACCCCTGAGACCTTGGCTGTATGGGCTTCGACAAGACGTTACCCGCTCCGGTTTGTGAAAATCGGTCGGCTGGCGAAGTACAGAAAGTCGGATCTCGACACCTTCATCAACAGCCGCACAATCAGTTGCGGCTATCGTAGTAGCGAAAACGAAATCGCTTAAATTACTGGAGGACATCATGATAGATGCGAACAACCTTCAGCTCTACACCGTGCGTGATGCAGCCAAGCTGCTCGATATGTCGGAACACACAATACGCAGATTGATCAAACAACGCAAACTGCCAGTGGTCCGCATCGAACAGCGCATCATGCTCACTAGGAGCGGAATGGCAAACCTAATCAAAAAGAACACTTACGCAATACCAAGCGAATGTTCAGATTGCGGAATCATCTTCCGCTAACGCAAGCAAACAATTTTTCGAGGGAGGGGGCCGAAAGTGTTGGTTCTCTCCCTCTTGTCTAAGGAGAATAACAATGGAAAAACTCAATTTAAAAAACGCAGCTGCCTTCGGCAATGACGCATTCACCCGCCTCGACAGAGCAGAAGCACTTTATGAGCAACTTGTCGAGCGGCTATATGCACTCGGTGAAGATGTTGCAAATCGCATCGAAGCGCCGGAACGAGTCGCTGATGCACTCATCAAAGCGGCACAAGCACATGTAGTACGACGCAACGGTTATCGCCTCGCGGAGAAAGCACTCACGACGGCGCATCGCATTATCTCAACGACTGCCCCGGCAGACAACGCGCGCTTAGTCTCAGTCTACAAGCTTCTCGGGCATGTATGTTGCAGGCAAGGCAAGCATCGCGAAGCAATGAAATACAACGCGCTTGCTCTTCTGCTTCAAATCAACCCACAACCAATCTCTCTTCGGAGCGGGCTTTAGGCCCGCTCTTTCCGCTTCTAAAGCGAAGAACGAGGAACTAAACATGGCTAACATGGATTATGAAACCTGCTATGCGGCACTGGAATTACACTTCGGTGCCAGTCTAAAACAAATCAACGAACGGTGGCGCAAACTCTCCCGAGTTCATCACCCGGACCACCACGCGCGAGACCCAAGGAAATATCACTTCGCGCTTGAAAAACAAAAACAGTTGAACAATGCTCGCGACATTCTAAAGAAATGGTTCGAAATGAACCCGCATGTAACGCCTCCCCGCAATCCAAGAAAAGCTCAGGATGTGCACAATCAAGGCAAGTCAACGAACGCGAATACCTCAGCTAACAACAACTCCAACAAATCTCAGTCAAACAACACTAGCTCCCAGGCAAAAGAAGGGACGCAAAATAAGCAACGAGAAACCCACACCCATCAAAATCAGCAAAGAAGAGCCTCACAGTCCGGTGGCTCTAGCTCATCGCAAAGCACACAGACTAAGACCGCTCAAAATACTGGCTGGTTCACGGCGCCTCAAGTCAAATTGTCGCCGCTACAAGAGCTCGCTCACAAAATCGATGACGATTGCCGGCGTAGCAGCGAGCCATCGCTCCTAGCTATTATTCTCGGCTTCGGCGCCCTACTCGGACCGCTGTTTGTGGTATCAAGAACCCTCGGCGCAATCTTTAACGAGGCGCCCGGGCACTATTCAGACTGGCACTCAATTATCACCCTCCTTGCTTCTGGATGGTGCACGACCTACATTTTCCGCTGGTTCTTTACCGAGGTCGACATGATCAAGCTCCAGCAGCACGAGATATATTTCCGCAGTGCACGAACCGTGAGTGATACCACTGACCTCGCTAAAAGCATCATCGGTAAACACACGGTTCCAAACGCAACCTGGAACTTCGCGACAATTGGAGCGACTCAGGAAGCAACTCTCCACTTCGAAGAGCAGGTTTTTCCAGAAGTAAAGAAACCCCGCTGCCTGAAGATTCGCTTTGAGGCTCGACCGGGAACCTCGTCGGTAATTTTTGCGGTTCAAGTCAAAGCGACGTCACCAATCAATTCCTTCGCCTGCAAGAGTATTGCGGAAAAGGTCGTTACTGACCTGAAGAAGGAGCTGCAACACATAGCAGCATAAAACTGGACGGGCTCGGCTGGGTGCCGGGCCCGCTCTTCTTAGTAGACTTTGAATAAATCTGACGACCCGTCTTGACTCGCCCCGCTTTTACACGTTTGAGCGAAGGCGGGCGATAGACGGCAGATGCAAAACAAGCGCGCCTTCGCCCTGGACATTTTAGCGGAGCGGTCAAGACACACTGGGCAAGCAAAGCAGTGCACTGCTACACCCGCCTAGATCTTTTCCGCTCAGGACAAACGAATCCGGCAGTTGTGCCCGCCCAAGTCTTTTGCCGACACGGTGGCTGGCGAGAAATGGCGGACCTTATTGCACTCGGAACCGTTCTTGGTTCGTGCTTGCGCTTCTGCCGTCTGACCGTGGCGTCGTTCATTTCGTGCGCTGACGACGCTTCTAACCCATTGGCGCGCAGACTTCTTATTGTGTGCCTTCGCCTGGAATCGGATCATCATTTTGCGACCATGGACGCCCAATAGCGTTGGGCCGAAAGCGATGGAGAACCGCATGTCCACAAGCCAACGGTAGAACCGAGCTGCAATTGGCGCCCCCGGTGCATGTCTTAACGTGCCAACGCTGACACAACTGTTTGCTTGCTGCAATGGCAAACCCTAAAGGGCGCTTCGCGTCCATGCAGCAGCAAAAAGCGCTTACGCGGCTGACGCTTGTGTCTTTTTTCGGGGCACTAACACGCACTGGAGGTGCCAAATGAACAACTCGATCACTATCGTCGGACATGTCGGACAAGCTCCTCACACCGTCTCTTTCGGAGACACCGGCAACAAGGTCGTCAAATTCTCGGTCGCAGTAAAAGAATTTTCTTCCAATACGGACGAAGACAAAACAATGTGGATAGATGTTGACGCCTGGAACGGTCTTGGAGAGCGCGTCTTGAAGAGCATCACGAAAGGACGCGAAGTCGTGGTAAACGGCCGGCTGGCGATAAGCAACTATCCCAAAGAAGTGAACGGTGTCAAAGTGCAAATGACCAAGCCGGTCATCAAGCTCACCAGCTTCCACCTCTGTGGCAAAAGGCCAGCCCGGGACGAGGCGCAGACCTCCTAGTTCGTTATCTGAAGCGGAATCACAGCAGGGGCGAAATGTCCCTGCTGATTTCGTTTTTCTTCTTGCTTCATGCTCAGTCGTCACTGCTGAACGATATTTGCACGTTGTTAACGGCGATCAAAAAGCGCGGAAAAACGGCGTTTAAAACGCGCAGATAGACCGCGCTTTTGGCCGCCGCCGCCGAATTTGTGAAAAGATCGGCGTCGGCGATCGAAAGCGCGGTTTGGGTTGCTTGCGTAGATGCCGCCCGCCCTGCCAGAACGCAAAGCGTCCAAACGCCCCTACAGAGCCGCTACATCTTGCACAGACCAGCGAATCTGATTGCAGCAGCACTGGCTTTGTCGCATGACCATTGGACGCATTCGTTACACCATCGGAGCGAGAATTTGAACCGTGATCCGTCACTTTTGTTTTTGACGATTGCATCCGAGCCCGGTAGCGAGCTTGACGTAATGCGTGAGTTTGCCGGCCTCGCTGGGAGCGTTGGTAATTCGACCTGGCACGGCGCTGTGATCCTTGCCTCCGTTTCGACGCGCACTCTATTGAACAATAGATGTTTCCACGGTCACAGGGACGGCACATGATGACCTGCGCAGAGCATAGCGAACAGTTGAACATTCGAAAGCTGTTATCCATCAGGTTCTCCTTTACGAAAGGAGCACTGATCTTATTTGGTGCATGCAGCTTGGATATAAAACGGATGTAGATTATTGCAAACCGCGCCATAAACGCCATATTTCCGCGCTTTCAAACCGCCGCTGACACACGTGACCATCGCCCCGCAGTGGTTATCGGATCACACCGCGAGAGCGCGCTGTACATGCGGCGTGCCGAACCAGCAGCAGCACTTTGTCTTAGCGTTTCTATTTGTTTTCAGTTTACGGTGTCGGCGCCACCGCGCGTCAAGCGCCATTGCAGCACATTTCTAGCCACTTTTGGATCTACGCTTGACCCACGGAGCCAACCCCGTGCCCCGGTTTTGAGGCGAAACGCCGCACTAACCGGAGATATGCACATGGAAAAGAAATATGGTCTGGAGTTGACCAACAATAGTAAGGCATCATGGGCTTTCAGCTTGCCCCGCAGCGCGACTTGCATTGGCGCCACAGATATTTGCAAAAAGGTTTGCTACGGTAATGGCGTGCGATATCGAACAGAAGGACAGAAAGCCCGTCGCGAACGCAATCTTCTCACAATTGAGCTGCTGCTTGAAAAAGGCGGTCCGAAACTTCTCGCCGAAAATTTGATTGCATTGGTAGACACAGTCCGACCGAGCGATTGGCTCGCGGCCTCGATCACCGGTAGCCAGACGCAAACCCCATGGACACTTCGTATTCATGACGTAGGCGACTTCCATTCAGCAAAATACACGGAAGCGTGGTTGCTGGCCGTACAGCAGCGTCCGCTGTGCTCGTTCTGGTTTTACACCAGAAGTTTTTCGGATGCGCAAGTCTTTGATGCGATGACAAAACTGGCATCAGCAGAGAATTGCAAAGGTTGGTTGAGCATTGACTCGGACAACTTCGCGTCTGGGCTGCTCGCATATGCTCAACGCCCTGGCGTGTGGCAACTTGCATTGCTACAAGAGTCGAAAGAGCTACTCGATGAGCAAGTCTTATCCTCGCTCGACAGCCTTCGGCAAGTGAAGCAAGTTGTGTCGTTTCCGATTCATCGCGGTGGGCATCATGCGGAGCCAATTCAACATCCGGCACTGTTCACCTGTCTGGCCGTGATCGGCGTGCACAAATTACAGCCGGACGCGCAGAAATTGCGACCATGCCAAGCCTGCACCTTCTGCCTGCCTTCTCCTCGCAATGTAGCGGAGTCCAAGACATAAAGCGTGTAATACAAAGCAGCCCACCAGTGATTCGGTGGGCTGCTTATACATTTTCATAACTGTAAGAAAAATGGTGGTGCCTCAGAAGCCGGGCAAGAATAAGATTAGTTGATGGAGACGGATACAGCGCTGGTCAGCGCCGCTTTACTATGACACCAGGGGCGGTGTCTTACGTCTCACTGGCGGGAAGCGAACCACTTTAGATTCGCTTTTGGGAGCTTCTCTAGGCTCGGCAGCATTTCGCTTGCACCCTGTGCATAGCCGAACCTCGTCGTCTGTCATTCTCGACAGCACGGTGAAGAGGTGATCTGTTTTCGTCTTTGCCGACAGGCAATCGAAAACCCAGTCCATCCTGGTCAGGGGGACTATACAAACGAGGTTATTGTCGGCGTCAATTATGGCGCCGACCGTAGAATCAAACCCTTTTACATTTTTCGGGTTTCGCTTGGTGACCAAGGTCAGTTTTATTTCCAATGTTCGATCCTCCAGAGATTTGCATCTCTCTTTTTTAGCTAGTCGCGGGCGCATCTCAAAGCGCCGCTAACGACCGGAAAGCATGCTCGACTTCTGGGGCGTTACTTTTTGGCGAGTGGTATGCCACTCGTTCCACCAATACTAGTTTCTCAAATTGACCGCACACGAACTACGGGAAAAACCCTGGGAACAATTTTCGAAGCTAAGCGTCCGCCGCCCGTTCCAGCAATTAAGTCCGAGCAGATCCGGGGTTTAATTGCCCAAGACGCACCCCTTGAAAACGGTGAGTTTGGGTTAACTCTATTAAAATTGGTCCATTCCGGCCGGACTGGTAAGAAATGAACGACCGCGTACAAGTAAATCCCCCCCGTTGTAGCAGGCCCGCTGCTCTTACCATTACTCGATCACAATTTTCCTTGGAAGAGGTTCGAAGATTTTTGCATCCAGTATGTGAGTTTGCAGTCCGGTGTAACGGCCGCCTACCGTTACGGGCAAGAAGGAGAAGATCAGCAAGGAATAGACATACTTGCGGAAAACGCATCTGGAAACGCAACTTACCAATGCCGCAGAGTGAAACAATTTGCAGCAAGTGACCTCAAAAAATTGGTGGAAGAGACGACGAAGGAAGCCGCCGAGCATGTGGTTTTCATTGCTTGCAAAGCAAGCAAAGCCCTGCGTGACGAGTGCGCTAAGCATAACAACTGGCGTTTACTCGACTTAGAAGACATTTCTTTGGAAGTTAGAAAACTGCCGGCCGACCAAGCGCGCAATCTAGTGGGAGCGTTCTTTGGTCCATTCTGGGCGGATGCGTTTCTAGAAGGGACAACAAAGAAAATCACCCTTCTTCCTTCCATTCCAAGTCCGAACTTCACCAACAGAACTGCCGAGCTGGAGAAAACTTCCGAAGGGCTAGTTTCACACCGAATGATTTGGCTGCATGGAATTACCGGTACAGGTAAGTCAGAACTTGCACTCCAGGTCGCAAGCGCTAACGCGACGTCATTTGACTCCATTGTTTGGATTGACGCAACGACACCTGAAAGTGTCGACGAAGCATTTGGACTGCTTTGGCGAAAACTTTTCAAAAGCAAAGCCGTTCCTTTGGAACACGCAGTTCAAGAAACAATTGACTGGCTCGAACAGAATGGTGGCAGAACTCTTTTGATTTTCGACAACTATGATCCGTCGGGAGCCTCCACTTTGTCCTATCCAAAACATGGAGAGAGCCATGTCATCGTGACGTCTGATGTCGTTCCAAAACACGATGCGAACAAATTCTTGACCATAAATACCGACGCTTTTGATCCAAGTGCTGCGTGCGACTATCTGAGAAAACTTACCAACTTGTCTGAGCCTGAGGCAAAAGCAATTTATGACTTGGTCGGGGGCATACCGATTGCGTTGGAAATCTGTGCAAATTACATCCGAGCCACAGGCGTGTCTGTTGATCAATTCCTGGAGCGCGCGCGAAATGCGAAATGGGAGGATATCGAAAAAATTTCCGTCGAGATTTATGGCAATGTTGGCTTCGGTAAGGTTCTGGGCAATACTCTCGATACTCTTGTCAAAGAAGATCCCGCTGCTCTTGATCTTCTCCGAGCTTGTGCCTGTCTCGGAGAAGGTCCGATCCCCCGGTACGTAATTGAGCGGTTCTCTGCGTTCCGTGAAGAGGGGGATAACTCGGTCTTGGATCTCTCAATTGCCAGGCTCGCAAAGTATAGTCTGCTAAAGGCTGATCCAGAGAATGTTTACGTACATAAGCTCGTTCAGCGTATTGTTTTTGAACAAACGCCAGAAGATGACCGCTGGAAGATTCGAATGCGATTGGCGCAGGTGCTCATTTGGATTATTGATCCACTCATTCAGTCCAACCAAATCTTTGATTGCTTGAATTTGATAAGCCACGTTTCGGTATTCATAGACAAGAACGCGGTTGATGGACAAAACAGCAACAAGTTGGTCCAGCTTTCAAAATTCATCGGCATTGTACTGTTAGACACTGGGCATCCAGCTCTGGCGGAAGAATGGTTCCGGCAATCCATTTGGCGTTGCGAAGCTCAAATTGAAAGCGTCAAGGGCGGTGGCATGGGTTTCATGGCAAAGGCATTCGAACAGGTAGAGCCAGATGGCCATAGCCTGCTAGGCGCTTCCTTACTCCAGCAGGGCAAGTTCGACGATGCTCGCGAAGAACTGGAGCAGGGGTTGGCTTTGCAAAGGAAGTACGGAACTGATTCGGCAGACTTTGCTCGCCTTCTGAACTATTTTGCTGACTATGAAAGGCTCACGGGTCAGCTTGATAAGGCGGAAACTTCCCTGCGCGAGGTGCTAAGAATTCGCAAAAATGTACTCGGTGATCAAGATATCTTAATCGGAAACACTTATCACAACCTCGGTGTATTACTTTCCGACAAGGGTGATGTGGGCGGCGCGATGGATGCTCTACGCAATGCGCGAAGAATTAAGGAGAAAGTTTATGGCGTAAGCCACGTGTCCGTTGCTTCCACTATGTTTATCGAGGCGAAGCTGTTGCTCACCCTGGGCAAGCAGGACATTGCCTGTAAATTGTTTGACCGAGCATTCGAGATTTACGAAAAAAGTTTTGGAATGGAACATTGGCTCGCACCAACACTTGCGCTGTGGTCTGCTATTGCTTGGGCCAAACAAAGAAACTGTGATAAAGCTTTCGCGATGCTTGACAAGATCGAACAAGTCCCGGTTTCCGAAGGGTTTCTAAGAGCGTTTGCCGAAGTTGCCAATTATATTGGCACTGACCCTAGCCCGTTTCAATCCTGCACCGAGGTTTTCAGGCATTGGCTCGAAGAAGTTGGAAAGCAGCCCACAGTAGCAGCATCCGCACAATTCATTGATCTTCGTGCGCTCTTGCCCTAACAGCTATCCTTTTCCCCAGGTGTTGTTCAGCGAAATTCCCTATTGCCAGAAAATCGAAACGGCAAGCTACAATGAAATTGTGCACTGAAATTGATGGCGCTGCAGCGACTTAGTCCGACCATCAACATCAAATATCGATCTCGCGCTCAAATCATTTTGTTGGTTTGAGCGTTTTGCAACAAGTTTCCCTACTGGCACAACACGCGCACACAAGTCATAAGCTGTGCGCCATCCTCGTGCAAATTCTCAAAGGATCAGAACAATGAAAAGAAACGAACCCACCCCTTATGGAGTAAGCACTGCTAACTCCATCCTCTTAACGCGCAGAGAAGCCGCAGCATATCTCGGAGTAGCAGAACAAACACTCGCTGTCTGGAAGTGCACTGGCCGCCGCTCTCTGCCCTTCGTCAAAATCGGCCGCTTGGTTCGATACAGAAAAGCCGATCTAGACGCCTTCATCCTCAATCATCTTCAAGACTTTGAAGACAACTCAACTCCTCAATCAAAACGAATAGCGGAGAAATAACATGGAACAGATACTTCTTCTCGTGTTCATGCTAATGGTGTTGGTCGGTATCGCTGGCGGCAATCCAGGTATGGTGCTAAAACCGCTTTTCGATATAGTCAGCCAACTCGTCGGTGCAATTCTTCAATTGTTGTGCACCTTAATCGTGACTCTATTTCGAGCAGCATGCACTCTGGTAGTGTCGGGAATACAAGCCGTTTCCACGATGCTCATTAACTCACGCAATATCAATCGAAAACAATAGATCGCAAACTTCGCAAACATCAAAAGCGAATGAACAAATCGCATCAATGATCATCAAGCATCATGACACCGACCGCGCGGAGTAGGCAACGACGCGCAATGAGCTTCGAGCGAAGCGAGCCCTTACCGAGCGGTTTACCGGGAGGTAAGGCAAGATAAAGAGCAAAGCTCAGAAATCCTGAATGCCACCGTATATGGGGCTCATTCGTAGCTCACAAATATTCCGCGCGCGTCGAAGCATGGCTCAAAACACCGCAACGCCGGTACTCATCGGCAGTGCAAGTGAGGTACAAACACTATGAAAAAGGAAATCAACAACTGTCGAATACAAACTCTGATATCGCCGCATGACTTTCAGAAGTTGGTGGCGCTCGGCAAAGAGAAAAAGATATCACAAGCTGCCATCTATCGAGAAGCAGTCAGATGGTACATCGCAAATCACGACAAACTTAAAGGAGACATGAGAGACACCGAACTATCGAAGAACATTAAGAGCATGACTGATCGCATTTGCGGAATGCTCGCGAGGCAAGGTGCACAGACAGGAACGCTCTACGAACTTGCCTGGCAGAATCATGCGGAAAACAGAATGCAAGAAAGATTCGTCGCTGCGGCCAACCTGGTCAAGAGCAAAATGCGCAAGCGGCTTGAGGACGACGAGCGAGCGATTGCAGAACGCATGGGCAAGGTGGTTGAAAAATGATGATTGTCCGCCACCGCTACATCTCGGCTCGCGCAAAGCGGCGTGGCGGTATGAGCCTGAAGGCGGCAAGAGGACTTGCTATCGGGACGGCGCTGGGTCACGTGAAATACATCCAGCACCGGCCTGGCAAGGATCTTGAAAAAGGTGGCAGAGACATCTTCACCGACCTGGAGGACTCGGTGGAAGGGAAGGAACTGCGAGACATCATCCGCGATTACGAAGGGCGAGACGTTGTAATCCACAAGCTTACTCTCTCTCCTGAAGTAAGCCCAAACGACCCGAAAGAATTCACAAGGGAGGTTATGCAACAGCTCGGATCTCAGAAGGGCTTGGATCTCGAATGGTGGGCAGTCACCCACAACAACACGGATCATCGCCATGTGCACGTTGTTGTCTTGTCCAAAGACCGGAACGGGCGAAACGTGCGATTCGATAAGCGAGACTACGACCGTCTGAAAGAATTTGGCGACAAGTACCTTGAGAGAACTCAATATTCAGACTGCCGCGTGGCGGAATTTGAGCGGCAAGAAAAGGACAAGGCGCGCAAAAAGGAACGACAGCAGCAATTTGAGAAGGACCGACAGGAGCGAATTCGCAACGGCGAGGAGCTGCCTTGGCTACACAAAAACATAGTCAGAGAACAGCTCGAGCCATACCGCGAGTGGATAAACAATCAGCCACAGGATGACAAAGAAACATTCGAGTACCTCGGTCAAAAATATTCAAAGAACGACGGCTATGAACGACTAACTGGTCTTCGCCGCCATCTAATGGAGAACACCGATAAGTCGCTTAGGCTGCCAAAAGATGATTACAAGCGCCTTGCTGGTTGGATTGAGCAAAAGGATCGAGCGCGTTTCTCGGGCGAAATTCAACGCCAATTGAACAGCGCGAAAGCATCTCAGACAGCCCGCGATGAACAACGTAACTCGCCGAACGCGAACCGCTATGTTTCACCCCTTCAGCAAGAAATGATGCGCAATCCAATTATGGGGCTGTTTCTAACAGAAGCAGCAATAGCCTCTGAAATTGTCCGCATGATACCGCTCACTGACCAACGTGACCGCCTCAAAGAAAACAGAGACGATCTCGAAGATGCGAGGCGCGATGTCGAAGCTAAACAACGAACCCGCGCAAATCCAGACGCTAAAGATAAAGACGAGGCAATCATCGAAAAGATTGATGACGCCATAGAAGACAACAAAGACACTCGTAAAGATGCGCACAAGGAACGCGAGAGAGAGAAACGAACGCGTGACCGCGATCTTGATTTCATGGAGTAACGCAAATGCAAACAAGCGCAAAAGATGTTGGCGTAGTGAATGCGACGCCAAAAGATTTGCCTGTCCTGGCCGTAAATGTCCTCGATAGGCTCGGTTACAACGTATCGAGAGCCAGCAAGCAGCTCGATCAGATTCTCGCCGTCGAAAGGCTCGATGAGAAAGTCGGGCGAGATTGGTGGAGGCACGAATACCGAGTCGTGCTGAGATGGGCCGAAGCAATCAACGGCTCGCACGTCGAAATCGAAATTACTGAACGACAAGGTGGCGGCACGGAACAGGACTGCCGGCAGAGATGCAAACAAGTCATTGCTACTCTTCAAGCCGATGCACTCCGAGCAAGCCGGGTCTCATCGACCAAGACGAAATCGACGCTACATGGCGGAGCCGCATGGGGCGATGAATCACAACTTCGCCGCGCCGGATACATAACTGACAAACCGGAGGCAACACGACTAATCATCGGAAGGACTCAAAAAGGAGAATATATATCGATACCAGAGCTGGTGACAAACGCGCATGCCATTGTCTGCGGTCGAACCGGAGTCGGAAAGTCGCGAGGATTCTTCATCCCGAATCTCATCGAGCGGCTGGGAAGCAACATGATCGTCACAGAGGCAACCCCGGGCTATGAAGCTGGCGAGCTGTACACACTAACTTCCGGCTGGCGAAAACAAGCAGGTCATACAATCTACTCCTTCAACCCTGCGGATATGTCATCAACGCGAATCAATCCTGTTGACCGCGTCAGATGGGCTCCAGAACTAGAAAAGGCCAAAGAAGCAGAGAAGCTAGCCGATCTGATTATCATGAACGGCAGCGGAGAAGAGACGCGAGTCGATCCGACATGGGATCGGTCAGAGAAACAATTGCTAGTTTCACTGATACTACATGCGGCGGCAACCGAACCGGAAAGAGGACACATCGGGGCCTTAAGATGGCTGCTACTGTCCGGGGTGAACAAGATCCGGCAGGAGCTCGCCAGAAGCCCCTCAGCGCTCGCACAAATGGAGTTTGAGGGATGGCTGGGGTCAACGTCAGAGAACTTCAGATTTGGAGTCTTATCGGGGCTAATGACAAAGTTGAATCCCTGGATCACTGATCAACTCGTTGCACTGACCGAAAAGACAGACATTGATTTTGAGGCATTGAAGAAGCAGCTCTTTACGTTCTACATCGCGGTGCCAAGCCGATCCCGAGACAGCAAACTGATTGGATCACTCATGGTCAACTTCCTGCTCGATTATCTGCTCGATACAAAATCAGCGATGAAATATCCGACGTCGCTCTTTCTCGATGAATTCACAAACTTCGGAAAGATCGCGAATATTGCGAATGTTCTATCAATCGTCAGAAAAGCCAAACTAAGTCTGGTTCTCGGTTTCCAAAACTATTTCCAACTCGAACGAGTGTATTCACAAAAGGAGGCGCAAATCATATTCGACCAACCAGCGACTCAGATTTACTTCCGGCAGAAAAACTTCAAGGAAGCACGCGCGCTAAGCGAAGCTCTCGGCAGAACGACAATCGAAGAAGTCGCCGTCAGTGACAGCGGACGAGTCCAAGAATTTGTCCAAGGCAGATCGCTCGCAACGCCCGACGAGCTGATCAACTTGAGCGGCGAAGTCATAACCTTCACTAACGACACCTGGCCGCTCAAGATACCGCTCACCTCGCCGACCGCATATCACCACGCGCTTGCCTATCCGCCGCCAGAACGACCGGCTCACGAAATCTCGGAGTCAATTAGAAGACGAGGAAAAACTGACCGGGAAGGGACGCCCCAACCAAATCCCCAACCGAAGCAGGAATCTAAACCCGAAGGCAAGAACAGAAACCGCGAAAGAAAGCGCGAAAGAAGCCGCGGCGAAAAGCAGCGGAATTCCAATCAAGACAAGCCTGAACGCATGCACGAAAACACCAATGAATCTGAACAACAAGACTCACCGGAGGTAGATGACGTATGGCCATCGTAGCAATCATTACCGGAACATTCGTGTTCCTTCTCACCGGCGCCCTCATCGGCGAAGCGTCGCACGACCCAGGAGCAGGTTTACTGCCCGGTCTCATCGTCGGCATCCTCGCTGCAATTCCGCTTCTAAAATCTGCATGCGAAGGGCGCGCAAAATTTCTCCATCCAGAACCGCGAGAATACAGGGTTCCGGCGAAAATCGCATTCGCCAAAATCCGCGACGTCCTCGCCGAAATCTCATACAACTACGGAGACAAGTGGCACGTGGTCACTGCGGATACGCAAACCGGACGCATCACGGCGAACCTTCGCTTCATCGATGAATTCACTCATTTCGAAGGTGATGCGCGCGGACAGATTCACACTCGAAAGGAGCGTCTACAGCGCTTCCTCGCCGTCGAAATACAAGTGCAGCCAACTGAACGTGGTACGACAACCATCCAAGTGAATTTCAGACCAACCGTAGAAGGCATTAACTATGCGGCGTGCGATTCGATCATCACATCGCTCACCGCCTGCATTGAATCTGCATTAGTCGCGCAGATTAGATAGCGAAGTCCGAACGATGCGGGCGGCTGCGCGATCTGTTGACAACGAGAAACTACACGGCCTGCCGTTTATAATTGTTGGCATCTTTTGAATGTACAGCCCGCCCGCATCTGTTACCACCACCGAATATGCCATCCCTCTTCATACCGCCAATAGAAAGTGGAGTCTTCGTAGAAGAGATTCGCGTCCGCAATTTCCGGTGCTTGAAAACTATAGATGTCAAACTGGACGACCATGTTGTTCTTATCGGCGAGAACAATTCCGGCAAATCGAGTTTCATTCACGCGATTTTTGCGGCGATAGGCGCTGGTCAGCGATTAGCTGGCAGAGAAGATATCTTCATTGCATCAACTGAAACAGAAGCCCCCAAGAGTCGCGAAGTTCTGATCGATATTCTCATAAGACCAATAGATGGGGATGGCAAAGTAATCGACAAGTTTCCCGGAGCCAGCCCATGGCTGGTTCTATGGGGAAATGGTGTAATGCAAGATGACGACGGAAAAGACATCGTCGCCATTCGAACCCAGTTGAAATGGAATGATGTTCGAGCAGAATACGTGACCGAACGCAAGTTTCTAAAAGATTGGGACCTGGATCCGGCGAAGGCGCATCTTTCTAAATTTGCCGACGTTCCAGCGGTCACAAGTGCGCAGCTGGAGCCATTAGCGCTATATCTACTTGATGCGCAACGCGACATTGTCGACGATATTCGAAGCCGATCTTCAGTGTGGGGAAGAATGGTGTCAGATCATGGTCTTCCTGCAGCCGACGTCAAACAGTTAGAAAAGGATCTCTCGGACATAAACTCGAAAATCGTTGCAGGAAGCAAAGTTTTGTCCCACATCGAAGGGCATCTAGGACGATATCACCGGTTGCTTTCGTGTGAGCCAGGGGGCGTGAAGATAACGCCATTAGCTCGACATTTGCGCGACTTAGGTAAGGGCATGGACATAGTTCTCTCAACGAAGCGCGCATCGTCGTTTCCGCTGAACAAACAGAGCTTTGGCACCAGGAGTCTGGGTACAGTGCTCACCTTTTGGTCGCACATGACGTGGCGTCAACAACAGTACGGCAAAGACACGGTTCATCCCTTGCTGGCGCTTGAAGAGCCTGAAGCGCACCTTCATCCACAAGCGCAGAGAGCGCTATTTCGACAAATCATGAACGAAATGCCTGGCCAGCGAATTGTGAGTAGCCACTCGCCATACATCGCCGGGATGACCCACATAACAAAAATCCGCCATTTCCTAAAATCCGGCGATGAAACTACAGTCTCGCAGATCTCTCAAGGCGGTCCAGACGCGCTTACCGATGACGATTTGCGAAAAATTGATAGGCAGATAATTGCGAGTCGAGGCGAGATCCTGTTTGCGCGCGCTTTGATTTTCTTTGAAGGCGAAACGGAAGAGCAGGCACTTCCAGACTTCGCAGAGGGCTACTGGAAGGAACATCCGAATGATCTTGGTATAGCACTGATTGGAGTTGGTGGATACGCTGGCTATTCAGTTTTTCTCAAACTAGCTAAACGATTTCGTATCCCGTGGTTCATCTTTTCTGATGCAGAACCTGATGCTGTTGCAAAGCTAGATAAGACGCTCAAAGACATCTCTGAGGAGGAGACTTCAAAAAATCCGCAAGTTGTTCTTTTACCAAATGGACTTAACTTCGAAAAGTACCTTGTTACCGACGAAGTCAAAGACATACTCAAAGAGTTGGTGATCAAGACGAAGTCAACCTCCCCAGAACACGAGAAGAAGGTAAAAGCGGAGTGGGATGCCAAAACAGACCTGAAGGCAGATCTCATTGCTGAATTTGAAGCCAACAAGACTAAGTATGGCGCGGTCGTCGGAAAGAGTCTGAGCGCCGCCAACAAGATCCCCGGAAAGATTCGTGACCTATTCGACAAAGTCAAACCGTTAATTGAGACTACCCCAGCGCCAACGAAGACCGATGGAAATTAAACTGACAGCAACACAACAACAAGTCGTCGCGCACGAAGAAGGCGCAATTCTTGTGCTTGCTGGACCAGGCTCTGGAAAGACCCGCGTCCTTACTGAACGTGTTCGGCGCCTTCTTGCGCAAGGGCAACAATTCAAAGTTTTAGCTCTGACCTTCACCAATAAAGCAGCAAATGAAATGGTCGAGCGACTTCGTGACGTGCCAAATATTAGGCAGCGCGCCTTTGTCGGCACTCTGCATAGTTTCTGCATGGAAGTTCTTTCCAATAGAGGTAAATCGGTTGGCATTAACAGTCTGCCGCACATATACGAATCGTTTGACGACAGGAAAGAAATTCTATTCACGAGTATTCGTAAGGACCATCGTCTTCTGCGGATCTTGATGGAAGAGTCGGACGCGAAGAAGCGAGATCAGAAATTAGCATCGTGGCTGCGCAAAATAAGCGAACTCAAGAACAGTCTCACTCTAGCTGAGGCGGTCGAAAATGATTTACTGCGATCAATGTACGAAGCATATGACGGCGAATTGCGGGCTGCTGGTGCAATAGATTATGACGACCTTTTGTTGCTTACTTATAGACTATTTCAAGAAAAGCCAAGCATTGCAGATTTTTATCGTCGTCAATACAAGTATATCTGCGTCGATGAGGGTCAAGATCTAAATGAAGCGCAGTTTCAATGCCTTCGGGCGCTCTGCGGTACAGAATACAAAAACGTCATGGTCGTCGGCGATGAGAAGCAAGCTATCTATGTTTTCTGCGGCGCTGATCCAAAATATCTCTACGCATTTCGTGAAGTATTTGGTGCCAAAACTGTGGAACTGGTAGACAATTTCCGGTCATCCAAAAAGATCGTCGCAGCCGCTCAAAGTCTCGATCCTGAATACTCAATCGAAGGACAGTTGCCGATTGTTGGGGTGGTAAAGATCGTTGAGTGCGCAAATGAGGACGAGGAGGCTCAATTTGTTTGTGCGCAAATTGAAAAATTGCTACGCGAGGGACACCCTGATGTTGAGGGACCGATCAGTTTGTCTCAAATTGCGATTTTGGGTAGAAATCGCTATGTATTCGAGAAGATTGAGCAAGGTATCAAAGAACACAACTGGGAGTACTACAAGAAAGTCTCAGTCGATGCTTACGTCAGTGCGTCTGATCTCGTCGAGCAATTTGAACTTGCATTACGGATCCTTTCTAATCCACTCGACCGCTTACACCTTGGACTTCTGATTAGGAAGTGGAAAGTAAATTCCGCACCAGATCAATTGATAACAACGAACGAAATTGAACTCAACGGAATGGCTTTATTGAATCAGATGGCAACGATATCGTCGTCCGCAACCCACGACGTAGTGATGGAAGCCATCCGAGCGGTAAATTGGACACCGGACAATTTTGAGTTTTCAAAAGGCTTGAACCACCTTGAGCAATATTCGACAAGCCTCGAAGATGATCAGAGAATTTTAGTAATGCAGGACATTGCGGAGTGGCGAAAGCACTGGGAATATTACCTTCGGAGTCAGCCGGGAGGAAGTCACAGCGTCACATCATTCTTTGCCCAAGTCGCGCTCGGAACAACCCAGGCACCAAATCCTGACGGCATAGCAATCATGACGATTCACTCAGCAAAGGGCATGGAATTTGATATTGTTTTTGTTGTCGCCATGGTCGAAGGCGTGTTGCCAGACTACCGTGCCAAAGGCACTGCGCTGGACGAAGAAAAAAGGAGCGCTTTCGTTGCAGTAACACGCTCGAAGCGATTGCTGTATTTGACTGCGTTGAAATCAAGAATAATGCCGTGGGGTGATCCTCGGGTGCAGGACCCCTCGCGCTATCTCGCAACGATCAAAGCTGTTGTCTAGCATCTAGCAATCCGTTATTGCCGAGTGCAGGTCTGAAAGTTGCGGGAGTCGGCAGGCGCGTGTTGTCGCCCCAGAATGCGTGCTAATTCGTTGGCATGGCCCACGGAGCGCCTCTTGGCTGTTTAGTCGGACAATGCTATGCCCTGATCCTCATCCATTGCGGTCAACTGCTCCATCGCCTTGAATCTGGCCACCGATATGATTTCCTTCAAAGCGCCCATGAAGTCCGATAGTCGCATATTGTCCCCCCAGAATGCATGCTCTCTCATGCGCAAAATACCAATACCATCTTCTTTTACGAAACAGTCTGTAACAAGGCTGCATACGCGCTCTAAATATGACGACGAGTAATGCAGCTTAAACTGTGACTTGGTTTCTGCGAACTGCGTTTCAGACATCATGGCAACGATCCGATACACATCGAGAGCATGGTGGCGTCCGAGATTCTTATCCTCATTGTCGAGCAGGTCACCAAATGCGGTGACTTTCATCATCAAATACGTGAATGGACTGGGTATGCTGACCGTTGATGAATACTGTTTCTTCGCCGACGTGAGATCAACTAGCCCCACCTGTTCCAAACGGTCTGACAGATCTAAAGCTTCTGGAACCGGATGCGCATGTAGCTGCAAATCTCCTTTTGGTCGTGCTCTACGAGCATCGCTCTTCAACTGATCTTTCACCGTGTCGACTATCGGACCGGTCAACAGATCTATCTTGACCTCGTTTTGAGGCAAGTTGAAGCGCCAATATTCGTTGCCCGCGATAGGTTCGAAGTGCATTTCATCGATTATGGATCGCACTGCTTTCATGTCGTCTAAACTTACGAGCACTTCCAATGGGAAGAAAACATCAATATCCGATGTGCTTCGCGGTTGAGGCCATGCGCTCGCATCAATCAGTGTTCTGATGGGGTTTTCCATCAAGTAGAGCTGCTTTAAATACAATCCCAAGCCACCACCCAAAATTATTGAAATTCCTCTGCCTGAGAGCTTTTCATTCAAATCAATAAAGGTGTTGAAGAGGTCTAAGTCGCTCATTCGCCAGATTTCTCCTGAAGATCTTGAACAATTTTCTTCCGAATCTGTTCTGCAACCTCCTGTCCGCGCTTGTCGGAATTCGCTAGCTCAAGGTAAGCCTGAATTGGAGAGGCAACATTGTAGCCATTCATGTTTCGCATATCGAAGTACACAATCTCCGCGTCGCACTTTTTAAGTTCGACGTTCGGAAATCTGCTGAAGACGTCCATCTCGACATTCAATTCTTCCAACTGTAGCGAAGTAGTCTCGGTGCAATAGAAAGTGTCAATCGGTTCCTTCGCCATAGTTGCATAGAAGTTCGCCGAACTTTCTCCTGAAAGCACAATTCGCTCACCCGCCTGTTTGGCAGCTTCGAAGAGGATCGCGCCGATACTGGCGTTATTTTTGGTGGTTAGCTTACATCGAACAAATCCGCGCGGCTTCGGCGGCTCATAGTTTGCCTTCAGCCGGTCCAATAGTTTGTCTGCCTGCAATGTGCGGATACTCTTCTGCGACTTTTCGATTACTACATCCTCTTCCAACTGCTTCAGCGCCTTGGAAACGGTGGGAAGAGTAATGCTTCCGCCTCTTGCTGTTATCTCATCGAAAATTTCGGAAACAGAGTTATATTGCGGGCGCAGCAGAAAGACACGCGCAACGAGAGAACTCGTCCCCTCGTAGACTCGCCGTATTAGCCTGGATGTCGGAAACTTGTTAGGCAGCCCGGTCCTGAACACCAAGAGTTCGCCCGGCACGAGTACAATTCCGTTGCCGCATAGATCGACGCCACTGATATTTCTCTGTTCAAGAGAAAGAAGCTGCTCATTAGAAAGCCAGGGCACTATCACAAGCGGATTGACTTGCAGCTGTTCCGCGTACTTCCGAGCCTGTTCTGCTGCCTCACTGACAGACTTGTCGCTACCGTACCGCTTTACCTCGCCGACAAAGGCATACGTCCTTCCTTGCCAGTTCGTCTGAACCAGCACATCTGGCCTAATGTCGGCCCTTTCAATCGATTCAGCTGTTGGCGTGAATCTGAGCGGCGGCAGCTCTAGCTGGCCGGATTGTACATATTCAAGTATGTCTTTCTCTGCTTCCATAATTTCCAGTTATACCATGTTTTCTCGCGCGAGAAAACGGTATTTAATAGGAAATTTCCTGTTTGGCAGTAAATTCTCGCGCGAGAAAATAGGTATTTAGTGGAAAATGCATGCCGGATGTCGGTAAAGACAGCATTGAGATGGGATTTTGCAGAATCCCGACAGTTTTGCCGACATTTTGTCGGGATTTCATGTCGTCTTCGTAAGGTGCACCATATATGGTGGCGGTCGACGAAATCGTTTTGCCGGGTAAGGCGAGGGGTAAGGCGTGCGCTGAGCATCACGAATTGCGCGGGTTAGGCAATGGGTTAGGCAAGAGAGCGCCGGAGGTTGTCGCCGCGTTCATAATTTCGCGATCAGCAAGCGACAGGCAAATCTCATTGATAGTGGTTCTTCACACTCAACCAAACTGATCGCATTTTCGCTAGGCAAAGCGTTAGGCGCGACGTTTTACCCTACCCCAATAAAAAACCGGCACCTCTTTCGAAACTGCCGGCCCTTCAAGCTTTTAATTGGTTGCGGGGACAAGATTTGAACTTGCGACCTTTGGGTTATGAGCCCAACGAGCTACCAGGCTGCTCCACCCCGCGAAGCTTATTCTAACCGCTATGTTAGGATGATGCGACCCCTAAACAGCATTTCTCCATTAAATGACGTTGATAATGGGGCAAGACATGGCACCCGGGCGGAAATACAAATCATGAAGGCAGTGTTACAGAGAGCATCCCACGCAAGCGTAACGGTCGATGGCACCGTCGTCAGCGAGTTTGGCGACCTCAATGGACACGCCTGCGGATTGCTCATCCTACTGGGCGTCCAGGAAGGCGACCTCGAATCCGACAGTATTTACTTGGCAACCAAAGCCAGCGAATTGCGCATATTTGAGGATAGCGACGGCAAGATGAACCTATCCCTCGCCGAAGCCGGCGGCAACGTCATCGTCGTATCGCAATTTACCCTCCTCGGCGACTGGAAAAAAGGCCGCAGGCCAGGCTTCAGCAATGCCGCTCGACCGGACGAAGGCCAAAGGCTCTATATGCATTTTGTGGATCAGCTCAAGGCCAAAGGCCTCAAGGTGCAGACCGGAGTCTTTGGAGCAGATATGAAAGTCCGCATACTTAACGATGGCCCCGTGACATTTTTGCTAGAGGCACGCGACGGCAAACCTGTTTGATCTATGCCTCAAGATCTGACGACCGATCCGCTCAGTGTTTCATCCATCAATAGAGTTCCCAATTCGCGACGCAATACCTTTTGGATGGCCTCGACCGGATCTTCTGCATTGAGAGTGATAAAGCGATTGGCTTCGGCCATGCGTTCAAACTCAAACATGATCTGCGATTGATAGAGTTTAAAAGACTGGTAAAGGTCTGTGCTGATGCCGATATCGCGCCCGGACTCGTAAAAGTCCAGGCCACCGCGCGTGGTGATGATGCGGCGGAGCAGCGGATCTAGAGGTATCTTGAGATAAAACACACGATCGGGCTTGATCGCAAAATCATAGATCTTGCGGACCCAAGTGCTGTCGGCGCCACGCACCACATCCCGCGCAAACGCTGTGTAGACATAGCGATCGGCGAGCACTATGTGACCGGCCTTGAGCGCCGGAATAATCGTGGAATGCAGCCTATCGGCAAGATCGGTCGCATACAGCAGCGAAAAAGTAATGGTATTGAGCGCGTTTTTTTCTTTGGCCTTTTCTATCACTTTGGAGATGAGCTGAGAGCTTTTCCAGGCAGTGGTGGAGACGCCAAACCCCTCTACCTGCAGCCAATTTTGCAGCATTTCCACCTGTGTGGACCTGCCTACACCGTCGGTGCCTTCGATCACTACTAGTTTGCCGGGATAATCGTGATTGTGCATGTGGCTCTCGCTCAGGTCAGATTGAGGATTTTGGTGGCGTGCTCGCGAAACAGCACCTGCTGCTCGTGTATGGCCTGAGTGGCGGGCATGGTGTAAAACCCGTATTCATCGACCATCTGGTTGTACTCATTGATGATGCGACTCTGAAAGATTTGAAAGGATTGCATCGGGTCGCTAGACAAACCCATATCCATACCAGACTCATAATAGCCAGGCATGCGGCTATTGGCGATGCGGGCGAGCGACACCTCGATGGGCACTTGAAAATAAAATGCACCATCGGGGCGCACCGAAAAACCATAAAGATTTCTCACCCACTCTCTATCTACGCCCCTGGCCACGTCTCTGGCAAATGCAGTAAAGCAGTAACGGTCGGCGAGCACCACTAGACCGGCCTTGAGGGCGGGGATGATGATGTTTTCGAGCCTGTCGGCAAAGTCAGTGGCATGCAGCAGGCTGAAAGTATTGGGGATCAGCGAGTTGGAACGCTTGGCCTGCTTGATGGTCTTGCTGATCAGGCGGGAGCTGTTCCACTCTGTAAAGATCACGCTCTGGCCGCGCGAGATGAGCCAGTTGCGCAATAGATCGAGCTGGGTCGATTTGCCTGAGCCGTCGACGCCTTCGACGACGATCAGTTTGCCGGGAAAATCATGTTTTTTGTTGAGGCGCATATCTGGGCAATAGGTGCTCTTGGTGGGACTTTGTGTGAAACATTTCACGTTTTAGTCGGCGACCTCGCTATTATATAGGGCGCAGGCGATGATTTAGGAGAAAATGCGCAATATGAGATTGCCAAAACAAGCAGCCGTCAAGCTCGCAGCGAGTCTTGGAGTGGCCACCTGCACGATTTTTGCGGCCCCCGCCCAGGCGATCAAGATGCCGGGCATGCCAGGGATCCCCTTTAAAAAGAAACAAGAGCAGCAGAGCTCCGAATGGGAAAAAGGCGAAAAAGGAGTAGCTGGCTACAATCCCACTGACGCGATTAAAAAAGAAGAAGCCGAGCGGGCCGCCAAAAAGCAAGCCGAGCAGGAGGCCAAAGCGGCCGAGTCTGGCGGCGGAGAAGACGAGCGTCCACCTTTGCCTGGTGCCAACAAGCCTGAGCCTGCTGCGCCCAAGCTGCCTGTAAACAATGCCACTGTGCCTGGTACCAAAAAGTCCATCCCTGCGCCTCAAGCATCGCCTGACGAGGAGCCTGAGACCGACAAAAAAGCAAAAGGTCCCGAAGGCGACCTCGAGCCTAAAAAGACCGAAAAGCCCAAGACTACTGAAGAGATGGAAGACGAGCAGACCGCGCAAGAGCTCGAAGAAATCGAGCGCATGGACAAGGCCGAAGAAGACCGCAAGAAAGAGCGCCAGGCTCAACTGCAAGACTTGATCGCACCAGCTGCGCCCGTAGGTGAGCGCGATCCCTTGCCACACTTGCGTAGAGCACGCGATTTTACCAAGCAGGGCCTGTACAAAAAAGCTCTGGAGTCCGTCAATGAGGCCCTCAAATTGCAACCAGAAAACTGGGATGCCAAATACCAGGGCGCGTATATCTTGCAAAAGCAGGGCCGCAACAAAGAAGCCATCGATTATTACACCGAGATCACCGAAAAACGCCCGGATTATACCGACGCCTTTGTCAATCTCGGATCATTGCTAGCCAAAGAAGGCGAGTGGACTCGAGCCGAAGAAGCTTATCGCAAGGCGATTGAGCTCAATTTTTATCTGACCAGCGCGCACTTTAATCTGGGCAATCTCTACATGCGTCAAAACCGCGACAACGATGCGCTCAAAGAGTTTAAGACCTGTATGAAGATGGACCCGAACAATGGTTGGGTGCGCAACAACATCGGCGTCATCTATCTCAAACGCAACTATCTAGAAGAAGCCGAAGAAGAGTTTAAGACCGCGGTCAATATGGCTCCCTGGAACAAAATGTTTACCGAAAACCTCACCCTTGCTCGCACCATGCGCGCCAAGAAAAAGCCAGGTGCGCCAGCGGCCCCAGCCAATCCTAAGTCACAGGTGAGAGCCTAGTTGATCTGGATGCCCAGATCGTTGGTGAGTTGTACTTCGATCTCCTGACCGGGACCGAGTTGCACGTTGTCGCCAGAGCGAAATATAGCAACGGCCGAGCCACCGATGGCAGTGGCGACTGCCGGTGCGCCCAGGGTGGCGACGTTGGCGGCGATCAGGGCGGTGCGGGTGCCGCCGGTGCTATTCATGCCGGTGACTGATTTGAGGTTGCCTTCGACTCTGGTACCAAAATTGGTGCCTGGATCGAGCTGGCCTTTTTGGTTAGTGAGGCCCTTTTGAAACTCGAGAGCGGCATCCAGAGGGATGACCTCACCGGTCGGCGTATTGATCTGCTCCAGCTTGAGGCCGATCTTTGCGGCGCGGCTCAAGAGGCGGGGCTTGGTGACTTCGGCGACTCTGCCTCTGATGAGGCTACCTTTGGCGAGCAAGAGCGTATTGCCTAAAAACAGATCGTCTTTGACGTGGGCCTCAAAGATATCGCCCGGCTGGCTGGTCTTGGCGTCGACAAAGGTCTCGAGCACGAGTTTAAGATGGGTCTGCACCGGCAGGGTGGTGGAGGCTGCATCGGCCTTGAGTGCGGCTCCCGATCCACCCTGTGGTTTTGCATTGGGTGCCGGAAAGTCAGGTACGTTTTTGGGCTCTATTGTATCGACCTTGTTTACGCCTGGAGCGGGCGCGTAACGAGGCATACCGGCGTCGCCCCTGGTGGCGGCATTTGCCCCCGGCGCTAGTATCATCGGCACGAGCACTGCATTTGCTAAGAGCATGACTGAGGCGCTGGTCTTGAGGTATTTGCTTTTTGACATGATCTCTCCGACAAAAAAATGCGATTAGTTGCTTGACGCGTGCTGCATCAAAAATGATTCCACTTTTGCCACGTCTTCGGGGACATCCACCGCAGGAGTGCGCGATCCTGGCTCCATGACCACGACTTTGATACGGATACCGTTTTCAAGTGCGCGGAGCTGCTCGAGTTTTTCGAGGTCTTCGAGGGTGCCGGTGGGCAATTGGGCAATGCGCAGGAGGGTGTCGCGTTTGTAGACATAGAGCCCGGCATGGCCGAGATACTGGTGGTTGGTGGGTTGCTTGTCGCGGTGAAAGGGGATGGGCAGGCGCGAAAAATACAGGGCAAAGCCATCGCGATCCAGGACGGTCTTGACTATCTGATTGCTTTCGATTTCTTCATCTAAGGTCAGGGGAAAGGCCATGGTGGACATCTCCACTCTTTCATCCTCTATGAGAGGCGCAATGACGCGGTCCACGGCCGCCGGATCGATGGCCGGCTCGTCGCCCTGGATATTGACGATGATGTCGATGTCCGGGCGTTTGGTGGCGACCTCGGCCAGTCTGTCTGTGCCAGTTGGATGGTCGTCTCTGGTCATGATGACCTCGCCGCCAAAGCCCTTGACGGCCGCTGCGATGCGCTCATCATCGGTGGCGATGAGGACTGAGTCGGCCAGGCGGCATTTTTTTGCTTGTGCCCAGACTCTCTCGATCATGGTCTTGCCGCCGATCTCAACCAGTGGCTTGCCTGGATAGCGCGTGGATGCGTAGCGGGCAGGGATGACTATGGCGGCTTTTCTTGCCTTGGAAGACATTTGCAAACCTCGGATAAACTAGCTAATTATCGACCTATTTGGCAAAAGATGCTAGAAAAAGTCTAGTAATTTTGAGGCAATCATGAAAACCGAGCCCAATAATGTAAAGATCATCGCTCATCGAGGCGGTCGTGACTGGGCACCAGAAAACACCCTGGCAGCCTTCAGGCAGTCGCTCGACATCCGTGTGGACGGCATCGAGCTCGATGTGCAGCGATGCTCGACGGGAGAGCTGGTGGTTTTTCATGACGAGGATCTGAGTCGCACCACCAATGGTGTCGGCCTCGTCGCGCATTCTAGTCTGGACGAGATCAAGAGATTGAGTGCTGGTCGGTGGTTTGATAGATCATATGCAGATGAGAAAGTGCCATTGTTGCAAGAGGTGCTGGATCTGGTAGATGGAAAATGCGTGTTGCATATAGAGATCAAAAATACCCCAATCGAGTATGAAGGTATCGAAGAAGAGCTATTGGAGTTGCTCTCCGGCTACGTGCATCGAGACAAGGTAGTGGTGAGCTCCTTTGATCATCCTTTGCTGGCGCGTTTACATGCGCTCGATCCCGCGCTCGATCTGGGCCTGCTCGTGGACGGTATATTAATCGATCTGCCTGCCTATGCCGCGCGCATTGGTTGCAAATATTTTCACCCCTGTATCTCTGAGAGTCGCACCGACACTATCGAGGCGGCCATCGCTGCTGGTATGCGTGTCAACTCATGGACAGTCAATGGGCTCAGGGAGTGGCGCATGGCGATGGATATGGGCATAGAGGGCATCATCACCGATGATCCATTGGGATTGGCAGAGGCTCTGGGTCGTGTGCAGGTGTCACACGCTGATTGAGACCGCCTGCATCTGCTGAGCTCAGCGCGGCTCCAGCTTGGCCAGGCCGGCACGCGCCAGACGCTTGATCTCGGGGCGGGCATTCCCGTCGATGATCTTGTGATAGGAGGTCATGGCTTCTGCCTGGCGTTTGAGCATGACGAGGCTGACGGCGCGGAGGTATTCGAGCTCGTAGGCCTCGGGATTGCTCTCTAGCTGGCGATCGAGGCCCTGGAGGGCCCGCTGGTAGTTGCCGACGCGCATTTCTTGCACGATCAGGCCAGCGGGGCTGTCGGGGAGGGGACCGCTACGAAAAGTCGAAGCCTTGCCGGACAGAGAGTCTAAAAGCGACTCGCTTTTTTCCTGTGGGTCTGGCTTTTGATCTGGAGCCTTTTCGGGTTTGCTGGGGTCGCTTGCCTTGTCTGCCTGAGGCGCTGCCGGCATAGGCGGTGGCGCTCCAGTGGGAGGCGCGGCATTTGGGTCTTGCGGGATATTGCCCGGGGCGGTCTTGTTGGGATCAGCCGGGTCGGCGGCTAGATCGGGAGTGGTCTTGACTGGGCCTGGATCAGGAGGCACCACAGGTAGCTCGGCATAATACCCATACGGATAGGCCGCGCCCATTGGCCCCGAGCCAGTCGATTGCTGGGCTTGGGCCTGGGGGATGCTCGCGATGATCCCGCAAGTGCCCCAGGCCGCCAATAGCAAGCACAGACGCCGGCCCATATCAGCGCATATTGGCGCGGACGAGGTTGGAGACAAAGGGGATCTCGAGAAACTTGCCACGCAAGCACTGGATGATGCCAGCAACCGCGATGGCAGCGGCAAGGTACCGCAATCCCATTATGACAAAGCTCATGCCCATGCTGAGTCCAGTCACTGCAGTTTCGCCGCCAGGAGCGAGGCCAAAGATGCCTGTGGTGGTATCTACAAAAAAGTTGAGCGCCCAGTTGATAAGCATGAGCATGATGCTGAAAAGCATTGCTTGCAAAAAGTGAAAGCGGAAAAAATTGGCCTCTCTGCTGCGGCCGCCCACGATGATGTAGATCAGGCCGAGTATGCCGCCGGTCAGGTAGCATCCGGCGGAGACGAGTTTTTCGCTCATGTCTGGTTGCCGATTAAAGTAACTTGGCATGGCTGCTCCGTTGTAGCTATGCAGGTAATGATATTACACTTTGGTTGATTTAATGCGCTGAAAACGGGCACATTGAAAGCGTTATGCCAGCAAATGATTTACCATCCCAGTTAGTGACCCTGCTTTCGGCTTTCGAGCTGCAAGAGGTGCTGGAGGCTGTCGCGGAGATCGCGATGGAGGCGAGCTCAGCGCATAGTTGTGCGGTGGCGATTTGGGACTCAGAGATGGAGTCTTTTGCTGATAATTTTGTGGGTGGTCAGAAAGCCAAGGAGATGAAGGCCCTGCTGGAGGCCGTCATGGCCGATTATGTGCCGGAGATCGATGAGTTTGGCGAGTTTAAGCAGGTCTCGGCGGCTGGTGGGGGCGGTTTTAGTTTCCCGGTCTCTTATCTGGCCTTTGACGCCGATGTCGATCTCAAGGAGCTCAAGATCTCGGTCTCTGCCTCGGTGGACAAGGCACTGGGTGAAATTGCCTTTATGGCAGTAAAGGATGGAGAGGCGATCAAGGCGCTCGTGATCCTGGCGGCCAACGAGTTTGAGGATCAAAAGGCAATATTGGATGAGCTCTCGAGGTACCCGCTCGAGTTTGCTATCTCGCGTGGGTTTGAGGTGATGGAGCTGCAGCGCGAGAACGACCGCTTGCGCAGCCAATACGAAGAGATCGAAGACAAGACTAGCGCCATGGAAGAGCAGACGCGCAAGTTGATCCATGACATCACGGCGCGTGACTCGATACGGATGAAGCATCTCGAGCGCGAGCGTCTCGTGTACTTTATTTCTAATGCGGTCAAGTCGAGCGTCCACATCGAAGAAGTGCTCAATATGACGGTCGAAAAGATCGGCGATACATTTGGCATCAGTCGCTGCCACCTGCTCCGGTCGCAGCCGGATGACGGTACGATCTCGGTTTTTGAATATGCGCGCGAAGGAGTGCCCTCGGTCAAGGATTTGTTTGTGACGGACCAAAAGGGTCTGGCTTTTACGAGCAAGGCCTTTGAAAAAGAAGCGCCCGAAAACATCGAAGACCCCGATCTCGACGACCGCACCACCTATGACAAAGAGTTTTTGCGTACTCTGGCCTTGCGGAGTGGTTTGATCGTGCCTATCGTGCTGCGTGAGCGTACTCTGGGCGTCTTATTTTTGCAGGATCTGTATCGCACGCGGGAGTGGAGTATCGACGATATTTCTCTGATCGGCTCGCTGGCGGACAATCTATCGGTGGCAATCGAAAATGCGGAGCTGCACCGAGAGCGCGAAAAGCAGGCTGTGACCGATGGTTTGACCGGGGTATTCAACCGGCGTGCCTTTAACGAAAACCTGCAAAAAGAGTTTGAGCGCGCCAGCCGTTACGAGCATGATTTGTCCCTGGTGATCGTGGATCTGGATTTTCTCAAAAAGATCAATGACAATTTTGGCCATGCGGCAGGTGATGAGGCGATCAAGGCGATTGGCGCGGTGCTGAGGCAGGGGTCGCGATCGATAGATTTTTGTGCGAGATATGGTGGCGAAGAGTTTTGCCTGCTTTTGCCAAACACGACCATCGAAATGGCGGAGCAGTTGGCTGAGAGATTGCGGCGTTCGATCAACGAGGTCCAGGTCCCCGGCTATGGCAAGATCTCGGCGAGCCTGGGCGTCTCCAATTTTCCCCTGCATTGCAATTCGGCTGAGGACTTGTTTCACAAGGCTGATGAGGCTCTGTACAAAGCAAAAGAAGGCGGCCGTAATCGCGTAGTAGTGGCAGCATCGGAGTTTGGCGGGCAGTCGTCGGATGCAGTCAAGGTCCGTGGTATATAAGTTTGAGAGAGCCATTCGGAGAAAAATCGTGAGCCTAATCGATAATGTGTTCAATTCGGTAGCCCGGGAAGTGAACAAGGTTCAGACGCGGTCGCAGGATTTGATGCAGACCATGAGCCTGCAAAATCAGATCAACGAGCTAGAGCGGCGCAAGACGATGCGGTTGGCTGAGATCGGTAAGGTGGTCTTTGACGAAAAGCACAATCATGCTCCTGCTCGCGAGGATGAGGTCAAGAGACTCTGTGACGAGGTGGCATCGCTGGAGGCAGAAATGGCGGTGTTGCAGGCGGAGATCGATAAGGTCAAGGCAAAAAACGATCCTGATGCGACGCCTTCGCAAAAGGCCGAGGCCAAGGCCGGCTATGCGGCCACACCCAATTTCTTTTGTCCTGGATGCGGAACGCCGGCCAATCGGGACAAGCGCTTTTGTCCGAGCTGCGGTGAGTCTCTAAAAGAGCATCACAATAAGGCGGCGGACAATGGCATGGATCCGATCGATGTAGAGGCGCAATAGTCTGTTTGCGCGCGCGGCGCGTGCTCTGGCGCGGCGCGTTAGATTTTTTGCGATTTTTCTCACTTTTTCATGCCCCCCGGCTTTCGGGGCGTATATCTCTTTTTCAAAACACCTCTCACCCTCTAAAAAACGGTGACAAGTGGTGACAACTGGCGACGACTTTGTCACCACTTGTACACTGTTGTCACCGTTTTTTCGCCATTTTGATCAACCCCAAAAAAGAGATGGTGTGGCGGCGAGCATCACCGCCGATCCGTTAGATATTTTGCGATATTTCTCACCCCCGCCTGGGCCCAACCCAGGCCATGGGGTAAAATACGCCTTGCACAAAGCCGCAAGGCCGATCAATCGAGGTATCCCATCTATCATGGCCCGCATCGCAGTCGATATGGACGACGTCATCGCCGACACACTTGCAAAGGTGCTCGATGAGTTTAACCGCCGCCATGGACTTAATCTGAGCAAGTCGGATCTGATCGGCGCTCATTTTCATGAGATCCTTGCCGTCGACCAGCACCGCAATCTCATGTCCATGGTGCTCGAAGATACATTTTTTGGTGATCTGCCCGTCATGCCCCACGCCGCGGCCGTCCTCGAACGCCTCAGCAAGCATCATGAGATTTTTATCGCCACCGCCGCCATGGAGGTGCCGACTAGTTTTAACGCAAAATATCAATGGCTATTGACGCATTTTCCCTTTATTGCGCCTCTCAACATTGTTTTTTGCGGCGATAAGAGCATCATCAATGCCGACTATCTGATCGATGACAATCCCCGCCACTTTGCGCGTTTCATCGGCACCGGCATATTGTTTGATAGTCCGCAAAACGCTCATGCAAAGGGCTATCACAGAGTGCATAGCTGGTTGGAAGTGGAAGAATATTTTAAAAATATCCAGGCCCAGAAAGAAAGTACGGTGAGCGCAAATTGACTAAAAATATCCATATTATGCGCTCTATGGCGCTCGCTCTGGCTGCGATTGCTGCACCACAGGCAGTGCTGGCTCAGGGCGAGTCCTCTGCTGCGACCTCGCGTATCTTGCTCGGAGCAAACAGTCCTCTGCCGCTGCGCTCGGAGGAACGCAAGGCCCTGCATGATGCATTGATGGTCGAGTATGACTTTATCGTCAAGCATCCCGAGGCTGTTACGGATGAGCACCGTTTTGTCGTTTTTGATCGTGTCATGGGCGACCTGAGGCGCAATCTCAGAGCCACCACATCTGAGGCGCGGCGGAAACAGCTCGAGCAGGACTCTGCTACCTACAAGCAACTGGAGGCTGGCTTTAGGAGCCTCAATGCCGCTAATGCCGGGGCCAATCTGGCCGCACAGGCCGCGCAAAAAGCCTTTATTGCTGGCGCTCAATCTATAGTCGCCTCCGGCCAGTACGTCGGTCTGCTCATCGACCTGGGCGAATATCAAAAGGCTCGCGCGGTTTTGTGGCAGGTGCAAAAAGACACCAAGGCGCTCGATCTTGGAGGCGCGGATAAGCCGGATGCACTACAGGCAGTGCCGGTCATGCTGGCTCTCCTCGATGCCGAGCTTGCCGAATGCGAAGGGCACGAGCGCGAGGCCGAGGATATATACAAAGCCAATCTGCCCGAACCGATGCCAAAGGACGTGGTCGGCGGCAAAATCAGCTCTAAGGATGCGGAGCGTTTTTACAACGCGAGTAAGGATGATACGCAGATCGGTGCTGATGTGATCGAGCTGTATGCTGCTTTTCTCGTCAAGCACAGGCGTTATGGCGATGCGCGCAAACTCTTGCTCGATTATCTGGTGCCGCGCAAGGCCATCGACAGTATTTTTTATATACCTGCTGTCGATGATGCCGATACTTTTCATTCAAACTGGGATATTGCCAACGCGCTGCGAGATCTCGGCTATGCCCGCGATGCAAAAGCTTATTATCTCAAGGCTGCCAGCCGCGCTCAGACAGCCGAGGACAAAAAGCGCATCGGTCAGGCCGTTGCTGCACGTGTGCCTCACCACATACCCGAGCAAGCCGTGCAGGATCTTTATGCGCGCGCTTACCGCGCCGACATGCGCGGCAATAAAGAAGTAGCCCTGGATATATTTTTGGACTGTCTCGAGCAAGATCCTGATTTTGAGTGGGTCTGGCGCAAGGTGGCAAAATATCGTCTAGAAAAGGGCGATCTGGCAGAGGCGCAAAAATGTCTGGACAAGGCTCTTTCGCTTAACCCTAGCTATGCGCGCGCCTGGGTCGATCTGGCCAGATTGCAGATTGCGCGCAAAGAACGCCAGGAAGCGTGCAAGAGCGCACTCAAGGCAATCGATCTCGATCCAGAAGACATCTATGTCATCAATGTGGCACGGTCTATATTGAGGGAGGCCGAATCATGAAAATCTTGCCTGCCATTGCACTGCAAGCAGTTGCGATGATCCTGCCTTTTGTGGCGTATGCGGCTGATGAGCCCGCCGTGGTCAATATCACCACTGACGGTGCCTCAGTTGAGACCAAGCTGCCGGCTGATCTAAAGATCATTTTTGATGGGTCTGTCGGTGACAAGTCCCCTCAAAAGCGCAAAGAAGAGTTGCGTGACTATATCCTCAAATTGATCGTGCACGAAAAACTAAGCGAGTCCGATCTCGAAAAGGTCGATGCCGACAAGCGGGACAATGAGTATTTTGTCTTGCGTTCGAGTGCTTTGCCACGTAATGCCGAGTATCTTGCGGCAACCGATCCAAAGGAAAGAGTAGAATTTGCCAGGGAGTATGCAGAGTGGCTGTTTGATAAGCAATGGCAACGTGCGCGGCAATTTATAGAAAAAGAAATGCGCTATCCAGGTGCTGATCCAGAGATCAATGGGGATTCGGGACTGGCATCCTATGCGCTTGCTCAGCAGATCAAAGGTGATATCACCAATGGTGCAAGCCTGGAAATTTATAAGCGTTTTGTGAGCTCGGCCCAGCGTCTGGCCTTTGCCAGCAATTATTGGAAAGAGCATAAAAACAAGTTGAAGGGGGCGGCGCTCAGGACCAAGGCCAAGGCTGGTAGATTGCCGGATGATTTTTTGCAAGCGGCCGTGATGGATGCAGCGGAGCTTGATTATCGCACGCGGGCGATGATTGCGAGACCATCGAGCAAGGAGCTGGCCACACCACCGGCTCAGCATGCATTTGAAAATCGCAAACTCGATACCATGCTCGATCATTATATAGAACAACGCATAGTTGCCGAAAAATTGCTGGAGCCTCTGTTTGAGCCCTTGTCTTTTGATGCTGCAGCCACGCCCAAGGCCCCGGTGGCCCCGGTAGTGGTGCCGGATGGGGATGATGAAGGGGATGAGGAGCAGACTAGCTTGTTGCTTTAGATATGGACAACAGACAGGCTAAATTAACGCGGCCCGGTGCTTACGCAAATGGGCCGCTTTTAATTTAGCCTATCTGCTGAGATATAGAAAGTAAGACTAAGCATCCAAGCATCAGCCAATCATCTAAAGAAGCTGTTTCTTAATACCTTGATATAAAGTATCTTGAGATCAAGATATGTGCTACAGTAAAAATGTAGGCAATGGATCAATCCAAATGAATGACAAATCGACAAAACAAACCAAAGCAGAGGAGCAAGCCGTCAAACTATGGCTTTTGCTATCCAAGGCCTCCCGCTCAGTCGAGGCCCGCGCCCACGCCAGTATCGAGGGGCTGGACATGTGCCTGAGCGACTTTGCGGTGCTCGAGTCGATCCTCCACAAAGGACCGATGCCCGTCAATACGATTGGCAAAAAGATCCTTTTGACATCCGGCTCCATCACAAGTGCCGTAGATCGCCTGGAGAGCCGAGGTCTGGTCTTTAGATCAGACGACCCAAATGACCGCCGCGTGCGGCTCGTCGACTTGACTGCGGAGGGGCGGCGTCTCATAACCCGCGCCTTTGATCGACACGCGCTCGACATGCACGATGCGCTCGACCATCTGGATAAAAGCGAAAAGCAGCAACTCATGGTCCTGCTCAAAAAGCTGGGCAAGGGTGCCGAGGCAAAGGCCGCCAGCATGCGCAAGCGATAAGGTCCCCAATAATAGATATCCAACAAACAGCGAGGACAAGACAATGGCTGTAAAAACAAATGAAAGACGCGTACAGGAGATCATCACCTCCATCGCCACCAAAGAAGGAGAAGGATTCTCGATCCGCCGCCCCTTCCCGACGCGCGAGCGCTCATACATAGATCCCTTTTTGCTGCTCGACCACATGGAACCGGTCGAACTCGGCCCCGGCGAGGCCAAGGGCGCACCGCACCACCCTCATCGAGGCTTTGAGACGGTCACATATATGCTCGAGGGCAAGATGATCCACGAGGATTCGGCTGGCCACGGTGGGGAGATCGGCCCTGGCGACGTGCAATGGATGACCGCCGGTCGTGGCGTAATACACTCTGAGATGCCTTCACCATTTTTATTTGAAAAAGGCGGTCGCCTCCACGGTTTTCAACTCTGGGTCAACCTACCTGCCGACAAAAAAATGATGGCACCACGCTATCAAGAAATCAAATCGGCAGCCATCCCCGAGGCTGTATCAGCCGATGGCAAGGTGAGCGCAAAGGTCATCGCCGGCACTTTATTTGGTGTCACAGCCCAGATCGATACAGTCATCCCCATCACCTACTTGCATCTGCGCCTCCAACCCGGTGCCGCTGTGCAAATCCCTGTCACCGAGGGCGATACCGCCTTTGCTTATGTAATAACCGGTGCCGGCTCCTTTGGTAGCGAGTCGCAGCAATCGACCGCAGGGGCAGATCAGTTGGTGCTGTTTGGAAATACAGGAGATATTGCCACCATCAGCAATGCCGCCGCAAGCGGCGAGCTCTCTGTACTCTTTTTGGCTGGAAAGCCCCTCAATGAGCCAGTGGCACGTTACGGCCCCTTTGTGATGAATACTCCAGCCCAAATTGAGCAAGCGGTGCGTGACTATCAAAACGGCTCACTCGCTTAAACTTGGCAAATTAAAACGGAGCTTATTGCTTTATTTTGCCTTTGAGCTAAAACTCAAAAACGGAGAAACCAGATTGTGTAGGCCGCTTTGCGTAGCACCGGCGGCCGGCAATCTGGTTCTCCGTTTGTCTGGATATTAACCAGTAAATAAACCAAGCTAGCCCGATCTAGACCCGCGAGTTTTTGCCGCAATCCGGACAGAAAAAGAAACTCGGCGAGATCTTGCTGCCGCAATGCGGGCAGGATCGCACGGTTACTTCTTGATCGTTGGTGGGATAGTGCCCGGCCATGATCTCTTGAAACTGCTTGGACTCCGACCAGTTTTTGATCTCTCGGCTCCGATAAACAGGCAGGGGATGCGTCAACTGTGTCTCTTTCATCAGTTTGTAAAACTTGTTGAGCGTGCTGTGATCGAGATCATCATAGCTATCAGCCTGCCGCAAAAATTCTTGCGTATCCATCTGCTGAAAAACAGTCTTGGACCCTGCCGCCAATTTCATATGCACATTGAGACAGACCTGCAGATCCTGCGTCACCAATAGCTCCGCCCGATCTGCCGTCAGCTCGGATTTGCGATACCAGTCCATCAAAGCCACACGCATCGCCATCGTCACCAGAGGCGAGATCGGCAAGACCTGGTACAGTACAGTCAAAATCAAGAGCGCCAGACTCCGATACAAAACATGCCCGGCCTTGACGTGACCGAGCTCGTGTCCCATCACAGACTGCAATTCTTTTTCATCTAAAAGATCAACCAGTCCCGACTGCAAGACGATAAAGGGCCTGTCGCAACCAAAAGTGTAGGCATTTACAAAAGGATTGGATGCCAAAAACAAATCAGGCTCCGGCACATCTAAAATCTCGCAAGCCTCCTTAAAGAGCTTGTAGATCTTGGGACACTGCTTTGGCGATACGTGCACTGCCGAACCGAGGTTTTCTATGCGCATAAAGCGCTCCCAGCCCAGCTCGATCATTTTTTTGACGATCTTGTCCAGTCCAGGGATCCTGCGCAGGGCCTCGAGCGCCTGCCGGTCTGCCGGATGCTCGAAAGCGGTAGACGAAAGCCTGGGAAAACGCTTACGAGTGAGTGGTTCAGCAGATGTCATTGCAACCTCCGGTTGGGCTATCTCTTAAACTAGATACCCACTTTTATAGACCAGAACGCAAACATTTGCTTAATAAGCTTGGCTTTCGGTGGTCGTATTTTCGGGGTCGCGAAACACCCCTTCCCACCGCGCCAGCACAACCGAAGCCAGGCAATTGCCCAGGACATTGACCGAGGTCCGCGCCATATCCATAAGCGTATCTACTCCCAGGATCAGGGCGATCCCGGCCAGAGGCAGGTTAAATGTCGCCAGGGTGCCCGCCAGGATCACCAGCGAAGCCCGCGGCACGGCCGCCACACCCTTAGAAGTCAGCATCAGCGTCAACATCATCAAGAGCTGCTGCCCGATCGGCATGTCCACGCCCGCCGCCTGCGCAACAAAGACCGCGGCCAGGCTCAGATACAAAGTCGTCCCATCCAGATTAAAGGTATAGCCCAGCGGCAAGACAAAGCTCACCACAGGGCGCGGCACACCGATGGCCTCCATCGATTGCAATGCCTTGGGCAGCGCCGCCTCCGAACTCGTCGTCGTGAAGGCCAGTATGAAAGGCTCACGCACCGCCTGCAAAAATTTCTTTATGGGCACCTTGGCAAAATACGCGATCGGCCCTAGGACGCCAACGATAAAGATCGCAAGCGCCAGATACAGCGTACCGACGAGCTTGCCCAGCGAGAGCAGCACACCCAGGCCATGCTCGCCGACTGTGCTCGCCATCGCGCAAAAGACGCCGAGCGGCGCTAGTTTCATCACGTAGCCCGTGTATTTAAACATCACCTCGGACAGCGACTGGCACAGATCCACTATTTGCGTGGCCCTCGCTGCCTTGACGCCCATGGCAAAGATGATCGTAAACACCACGATCTGCAGCACATCCCCGCGCGCCATCGCATCGATGACACTGGTGGGGAAAATATGGGTGACGATGGCCGCAAACGATGGTTGCGTCGTCACGAGCTTTTGGGCTTCTGCGCTTGTGCCGACCATATCGAGATGGACACCCCGACCGGGTTGCAAGATATTGACGGTGGCGAGACCCACGATGAGAGCAAAGGTGGTGACCGCCTCAAAATAGATCAAGCACTTGAGCCCGAGCCGCCCGACCGAAAAAGCCGAATTGCTGTTTTCTGCACCATGGCTCTCGCCGTGACCACCGGCAATGCCCACCACCAGTGTCGCAAAGACCAGTGGTGCGATGATCGTCTTGATCAGGTGCAAAAATATATCCGCGCCCACATTGGCATTTTTGCCAAAGTCCGGTGCCAGCCAGCCAGCGAGCACGCCAAAGATCAAGGCGAGGATGATCTGTAGTGTCAGCGATGGTGCTTTCATTATTTATTTGCGAGTCTAGCTCAATGCCACCAGAGCCAGGCCGCGACCGGCGACGATCGCCATCTGGTCTTTTTCGCGGATGGTCACTGACGACGAGCCTTCGATGCCGTCGAGATTGGCGAGGATCTTGGGCGTGCCGGCCGAGCTAAAATCGACCACGGATACCACATCCTTACCATCGGCTCCCTTGCCGATCACTGCGGCGCGATCGGCCGAGCAAGCCAGAGCCAGCGCATCATGCGGCAGATCGATCGAACCCAGTACGCGCAGATCCGTATCCTGGCGATCGAGCACCAAAAAGAACCCTTTGGAGTTGGTATCGATGGCGGTGACGATCATGTTTTTTTCGGTCAGGCCGATATCGCGCACCGCGAGGTTTTCAAAGTGCCGTGAGCCGACTTTGGTGTACTTTGCCTGATCGCTCACGTCATAGGTGACGATGTCGTTGAGCCCGCTGAGCGCCATCACATTGCCTAGAGCCTGTACGTGATTAAACAACCCAGGGATCTCCTGCGGTTTTTCGGACTCTATGCTGTTGCTAAATACCTTGAGGCTGTGGATCTTGGTCGACTTGTCCTGAGCTCTGATGGCAAATGATCTTTTGCTGATGCGATCAAAGCACAACTGGCTTGCCGAGAGCTTTGTCGTGGCTACTACTTCGGAGAGATTCTTCATCTGACGCAGCACCACTTGATCGCGCGTCAGGCACAGGACAAAACTACCCGCACCGACCATGGACTTGATGGCATTGTCGGTCTCGGCCGTCGACACCAGTTGCGGATGCTCGGGCTTGTTGAGGTTGTAGAGCTGCAATTCGGCAGCGGCAAGGACTGCCATATCCTGCCAGATCGCCAGGCCAGAGGCCGCCAGGCGAGGGATGGTGTAGCTATAGGTAACTTCAAACCCTGACTGGCCTTTGTTTTTGGTCAGCATTTGTACGCCCGACCAGCCTGAGGCCACGTAAGCGACATTGTCGCGCAGGACGATCTGCGATTTTTTGCCACCATCGTGCTTGCCCTTGGGCATCTTGAGCACCTGCCCTTGACTGAGCGCATGCGCCTTGTCCGAGGTCAGGGAGAGAAATATCCGGTCGGTGCGGCTGCGGCCCATGACCACGAAACGTTCTTTGTTTGCTGCGGCCGACTCGACCTCGATGATTGGATCGAGAGTGAGGCTGCTGGTGGCATGTGGGTCCTTGTCCTTGCCTGCCACGATCAAGCGCGCGATGGCCGGCTGCGCCTTGGCCTTGGCTCCCGGCTGATCCTGGCCCGCAATCAATATTTGATCGCGTATGCGCGAAATGACGCGAAAATCTCCATCAAAAGTGAGAGACTTTTGGATCTCCGGTGCATTACCTTGCAGAGTGACGAAGTCGAGCTGGCTCTTGCGACCATCCACACTGCTGGAGAGTATGAGCAACTGGTGCTCAAATATATCAAAGCCCCTGATCGGCATCTTGAGCGAGAGCGCCGCGACAAAACTCGGTTCGCTCGCCCTGGCGTTATGCGAGGCACCAAATATGGAGACGAGGTTTTCGCCTGTGTGGCTGGTCCCGCCCACGACGACAAAATCATTGCTGCAAGCCAGTTTGTTGGCCTCAGTATAACGATTGAGACGCATCTCGTTAGCGATCTTTGGATCGTTGACCTGGGTCAAGGTCAGGCTGATCAGATAAGGAGATTGCTCCTGCTGCTCGTTTTCTTTTATAGTCAGACCATAGGCCGACGCATTGCAAACAGCAAAGTCGAGCACTCGCGGACCAAGACCGCGTATCTCAGATACAGTCTTGGCAGGAGTCTTGGGATTTTGTGGATTGCGCAGATCGACTAGAGCTAGCCGACCAAACTCATCTGTAAAACACAACAAGCCACCATTGGTGACGCCGACACGATCCGGCAAAATGGCCGGTGGCCACTCGTCTTTGGAGATGATGTGCGGACCGGCAGGTCTGGAGGGTGCCACCACTTTTGCAGCCGCTCTCTTTGCCAGTGCAGATAGCGGTAAAAGCGACTCGAGTGCGGCATAAGATGCAATTGAGATGCCGAGCGAACGAAAGATGAATGAACGTCTGGAAAGCATTGTCTCTACATTAAGTTATGGATCAACTTTTGCGCCATCTGGATGACAAAGATGAGCACGATAGGCGAAAGATCTATATTGCCGACAGGCGGTATGACCTTGCGCAGCGGATCGATCACCGGTCTCACGATACGGTCGAGCGTACGCCATGGTTGCTCGTACATGTTAATGTTGGGAAACCATGACAGCAGGCACCACGCAAAGAGGGCTATGCTAAAAAGACCAATCACTCCGTCCACTAGAGATAGAACTGGGTTCATGGGTCGCTCCACTGATAAGCTGATGATGTCTGATTGTAGCATCCTTGCTTTTTACCTCGCCGCAATTGTCAAAGGGTAGATCTTGGCATTTCTTTCAAGAGAACAGAGACTCGTTCAAAAAATCGTCCAGTGGACCGGCAGCTCTTTTATCGGCGATGATTGCGCCCTCATGCCGGACGAGCGTCTGGATCTCGTCTCTTGCGACTTGCTTGTCGAGGGCACGCATTTTTGTCTGGACTGGACCGATTGGGAGAGCCTCGGCGCCAAGAGTTGCGCCGTCAATCTTTCCGACATCGCGGCCATGGGCGGCCGCCCGCGCTTTATCACTGTCGGTCTGGTATTGCCGGCGGATATATCCGAGTCATGTCTTCAGTCTTTTTATCGTGGAGCTATGGAGACCTTGCGACCCCATGGAGTCGAGATAGTGGGTGGCGACCTCGTCCTTGGCAAGTCCGTGGTCATATCCGTCACCGTCCTTGGTGAGTCGGCTCTAGCACCTCAAGCAGCTATCATGCGCGATGGCGCGCAACCCGGCGATGTGGTGGTAGTCACGGGCGAGTTTGGTTCGAGCGCTCTTGGCCTGCAGCTCTTGCGCACTGGCGCACCAAGAGATCAGAGCGCGTATCTCCCATTTTTTCACAGCCATCTGCGCCCTGTGCCGCGCATCGATGAGGGTATGCATTTCTCCCTCATCACCCAGGGCCGCGCCAGCCTCATGGATGCCAGCGATGGACTGGCCGACGCTCTCTGCCAGATCGCCCGCATGAGCAATGTCGCGATCGAGATCGACAGCGAGAGCCTGCCAATGCATCCCGACCTGCAGAGCATCAGCCCACAGCTCGATCTGGAGCCTCTCGAGCTGGCTCTCTTTGGTGGCGAGGACTACGAGCTGGTCGGCACCATGGCTCCGGAGGCCTGGCAGAGGCTGCAGGATGAAAATGCAGGCAAAATGTTTAAAGAGATCGGCAGGGTAAAAGCACCGGGGTCCGATCCATCGGCTTTGCTTGGTGAAGTTTGTTTGATGCAAAATAGAAAGCCGATGATGGGCGCGAGAGCCGCAAAGCTGGGTCTGAGCCCGGCAGGTGCGCTCGATCTAAGCCACGGTTTCGAGCATTTCTGCTAACCTCTACTAGGTTTTTTGAGGGATAGTAAAAATGGTAGAACTCGCCACCTCCAAGCTGATCGACGGCAAAATCGTCTCGGCCCGCCTCAAGGACGATCTCAAGGCCCGCGTCGCCGAGATGGTCGCCCAGGGCAAGCGCGCTCCCGGCCTGGCCGTGGTGCTTGTCGGCGAGGATCCAGCCTCCCGTGCCTACGTCAAGAGCAAGATCAATACCTGCAAAGACCTCGGCATTGCCTCATTTTTCAATCATTTCCCTGCAGATGCCACTCAGGACGAGATCCTCGCCTGTGTCAACAAGCTCAACGCCCAGGCCGATTGCGATGGCATCCTCGTGCAATTGCCACTGCCCAAGCACATCGACTCCGCTGCTGTGATCGCCGCCATCGACAGCGACAAGGACGTAGACGGCCTGACCGTCACCAATATGGGACGGCTCGCTGCCGGACAGGATGGTTTGTTTCCCTGTACACCGTCCGGCGTCATCGAGATGCTCAAGTTTCACGAGGTGCCGCTGCGCGGCGCAAACGTACTCGTCATAGGACGCTCGCACCTGGTCGGCAAGCCCGTCGCTCTCATGCTCATGGCTGAGGATGCCACCGTTACCGTTGCCCACAGCAAGACCCGCGACTTGGCCGCAGTCTGCCGCGAGGCCGACATAGTCGTCGCTGCCGTCGGCCGCCCCCTCATGGTCAAGGGCGATTGGATCAAGCCGGGCGCCGTGGTCATCGACGTCGGCATCAACCGTGTCGACACCCCGGATGGCAAGGGCAAGCTCGTAGGCGATGTCGATTTTGATGCCGCTCTGCCTCATGCCTCCCTCATCACCCCCGTTCCTGGCGGCGTCGGCCCCATGACAGTGGCCCTCTTGATGAGCAATACAGTCAAAGCCGCGCTCAAAAAGCAGCAATAGGATGGCTGAGGCCTCGACTAGCAGACTGGTCATACCTGTCTCCCTGCGCTTTTTGGCAGGCGGCATGGCCTTTGTCATCATGTTTGCCCTGACGACAGCCTGCTTTTGCCTCTACAAGCTAGACAGCTGGATTTTTGAGACACGCAGTCCCGATTATGTTTTGCGCGTCAGTCATGAGCTGGCTACCTTTGCCCCACCGCTCGGCAACCGCTACAACGCCGTCTCAGCTCTGGAGCTGGGCAGCGATTTTAAGCTCGCGACTTATGTGATCGGTGCAGCGCCGCAGTCCGGCAAAAGCAGCCAAAACCTGGACCTTTTGCACCAGCCCGTCATCATTGCCATGGCCAAGCCTAGTCGCAAGGACGAAAGAGACAAGGACCTCATCCGCAGCCTCGCCTCAGTATCCGAGGTCGCCAGCTTTGGCGTCATGCGCTTTGACAAAATCGTCGAATGGGGACAGCAAAGATTGCCGGCCGGCCAGGCCACCCTCGCCTACTGCCCTGTCTTTACCGCCCAGGACAAAACGGGCCAGCCCACACACCTGGTCGCCTGCCTGGGCTGCATCTCAGACGAAAAACGCTCCTTTAGTTTTGTCGGTATCGCCCCGCGCGAGCAAGGGGCCGAGCATGGCTCAAAATTTGAAGATTTATTCATTTATCTACAGAGGCTCCAGAGCTTTTAGATATACTGGTACGCTGGTCGTAAAATAAGACCGAGTTTTACATTTTGCAGGAGATCTCTAGCATGTCAGAAGAAGCGCACAAGGACCCATCCAAGACCTGGTTGACCTTTTTCTTCGTGTGTTTTGCTTCTAGCGTACTGGCTATCGGCGTCTGGGCAATGTGCTGCTACGATGTCAACAAGGTAGAGACAGTCGAAGCAGCCGGCGGCCACCACTAAGACCCTTGGCTAGAGCAGAGATACTCTTGATAGGCACCGAGCTCTTACTCGGTGACGTGCTCGACACAAACTCCCAGTATCTGGCGCGCGAGCTGGCATATCTCGGCATCGATTGCCTGCACCGGGTCACCGTCGGCGACAATCCGCAACGCATCCGAGAATGCATGAGTCAGGCTCTCAGCCGCGCTGATATCCTTTTGACATCGGGCGGACTCGGCCCCACTGCCGACGACCTCACCACAGAGTGCGTCGCCGATCTGATGGGCGTGCCTCAGATCACCGACCGCGAGATACTCGCCCACATCCGCGAGCTTTTTGCCAAGCGCAATTTTAAAATGCCCGTATCAAACGAAAAGCAGGCTCTCAGACCAGAGGGTGCGCTCACTCTGCCCAATCCTGTAGGCTCTGCGCCTGGCATTATCTTTGTCCTCTCGCCCGAGCAATACAATCCTCGCGGTATCACAGGTGATGGCACCAAGGTGATCATGACCTTCCCGGGAGTCCCCTCTGAGCTCAAGGCCATGTGGGCTCAGACCGCCCGCGCTTATCTGCAAGAGCACTACGGCGGCTCCAGCATCTGGTCCTGCGAGCTCAAACACTTTGGCATAGGCGAGTCTGCTCTAGCCGAAAAATACGCTCACCTCCTCGATCTCCAAAATCCTACTGTAGCACCATATGCGGGGCGCTGGGAATGCCGCTTGCGCGTCGCCGCCAAAGCCGCCGATCAAGACGCTGCGCGCCTCCTTGCCCAACCTGTCATCGATGAGATCAAGGCCGGCTCCGGTCACACTCTATATGGATACGACGACGACACTCTCGAGTCGACCGTCGGTCGCTTGCTCACCGAGCGCAATATGACCCTCGCCGTCGCCGAGTCATGTACCGGCGGCCTGGTCAGCGAGCGTCTCACCGATATCGCCGGCAGCTCTCGTTATATCAAGCTCAATGCCGTCACCTATGCCAATGAGGCCAAGATGAAAGTCCTGGGCGTATCGGCGCAAACACTAGAGACACACGGTGCCGTATCTGCAGAATGCGCAGCCGAGATGGCGCGCGGCATGCTCGATCTGGCCGATGCCGACGTGGCTCTCTCGATCACCGGCATAGCCGGTCCGGGTGGTGGCACCACCCAAAAGCCAGTCGGCCACGTCTATCTCGGCCTTGCTTCCAGGGCCGCTGACGGCTCGGTAGTACTAGCAGGCAAGCAGCTCAGTCTCGGCGACCGCCTGCCCCGCGCCGAGATCAGATGGCGCACCGCCAATGAAGCACTAAATATGGTGCGACTGCATCTTTTAGGTGCCCTCTAGAGTTTTGCAAATATTTGCTTAGACGACCGATAATTTAGGTTTGAGGGCCGGTATAGCGGGTATATCCGGGATAAGTTTCTAGAGAAAGCGGTCTAACCACGATGGCCAATCCAAAAGATCCAGACAGGACTTTCGTCCGTGATGGCATTTTTCACCTCAGCCTCTCCAATGTGCGCAACCAGGTGCAATCGCCCGTGCGTGCCAAGGCCGGAGTCGCCGACGAAAAGTCGCCGCAGACCCTTGCCAATGAGGACATCTTTAAACACCTGCGTCCCGGCGACGCTAGCTTTTACCTGACTGACGAGGAGCTGGACCTCATCGCTTTTTATGATGGTCTGCCCGGCTGCCATACTTTTCGCTATCTGATGCGCAAATTGGAGCGCGAGATCAAACGTTCCAAGCGCTACCAACGCCCCTGCTCAGTCGTCATGGTCGGCGTGGACGGCCTCGATGCCGTTGAGGCGCAGTTTGGCGTATTGGCAGTCGACTCTGCTGTTTTTTCGGTCATTCAGTTTTTGCTTGACGTCATCCGCTCGGAGGTCGACATGGCCGGCCGTCTGGCCGATGATCGCTATATCCTAGTGCTGCCCGAGACACCCGGACGTGGCGCCGCTGTTTTTTGCGAGCGCATGAGCAAGCTCTTTACCGAGCGCCAGATCAAGTACAACTGGCACGTACTGCCCATCTCCCTTAGCTTTGGCATCGCCTACTACCCCGGCCACGGCGAGGACCCCCGCGAACTCATCGCCCGCGCCGATCTCGCCTGCGAGTTTGTCCAAGCACGTGGCGGCCGCGGCTACGCCTTTGCGCCCGAGGGCTGAGTCAGTTTTTATAACCGTAATAACAAGTGTATTCGTAGGCCAGGCGATAGCTTTGATCTGGACCTTTTGAGCGAGCCAGCTCCTGCAATCTGCTGATGTATAGCTCAAGGCCCGGAGGGTCCTTTGGCTTGTAAGCTACCGACATGCCGCGCGCGATCAAATCATCCGGCGACAGGATCTGCACATCGTAAAATCGCTCCACCGCACAATCTGCAAAGACGCCACTACGCTCCAGGGCCAATCCGGCAGCTTGTCTCATCGGCACGATCGTCTGCGCATCCGGCGATGACTTGGTGATTTGGCCATAGTGAGACGTTTCGGCATCAGTCATATCGAGCTCATACCAAAAGAGTGCCACCATGCCACCGGGTTTCAAAATACGTTCAAACTCTCTCAATGCCCGTGGTGCATCGAGCCAGTGAAAAGCCTGTGCCGAGATCACCAGATCCTGCGATGCATCCTCCAGCCCCGTGGCCTCACCGGCGCCTTTTTGATAAAGCGTGTTGGGCAGGGCTTTTTGGCGCGCCTCTTGCAGCATATCTCCATTAGGCTCGATGCCGATGACTCGATATGTGCTCGATCGCTCGGCAAAGAGTCTTGTCGAGATACCGGTACCACATCCGATATCAGCTATTTCTCCTCTACCATCCCCCAGATGCGCTGCCTGACACACAAAATCGATCAGCGCCGCCGGATACGAAGGCCTGGCCTGAGCATAATACCCTGCTAGAGAGTCAAAACGAGTGTGCGGATCGGATGGCATGGGCTCTACTGGATGATCCTTTTTGCGTGCGAAAAACTCTTGTAATACCAGCTATTTTTGCTAAACGCCCTGATCTGCACCATTGGCGTCCTTGCGCCCCTCACCCGTGCAATCTATGATCAGCGGCATATCGTCATTGGCGGCCGAGCCCTGCGAGGCAGGAGTGACCCCGTATTTACCGAGCCACATCACAACGTGGCTGATATCGCCCTTGTTGTTGCGGATGTATAGCAGATCGCCCGGCAAGAGCCTTTTGCGAATATCGTCATACCCGCTAAAGCCGCTCAGAGTCTGGATCGGTGTCGATATGCCATGCCCGCGATCGGCTTGATCGAGCTCGGCTTGCTTGTGCACATTGGTATTGAGTCTGATACCAAGTCCATAATTGTAGATCCAGCCGGTAAAATTGCTGCAATCAAGTCCTTTAGAGTTGCGACCAAAGCCGACCTGGTGCCAGGGCCAGTCCGCGGGCGGATCAAAATCAGGGATGTGATGATGCTGGTAAGGCAGGCCGATCAGGCTCTCCGCTACCGCGATCACCCTCTGTCTCTGCTGGTCCGCCGTCATGCGATCGATGTACGCAGGTGGGGCATAATGCCGAGGCTCAGGTCCCCACGATCCTAACTCGCGCAAGACCCGCCGCCCATACCAATCTACATATGGCGTCCGCGACTCGAGCCGCCAGTCATTGCGCGGGGGCTCGCGATCGCAAGCCGAGATCGCATCCAGATCAGCGTCCAACCGTATCTTGTATGGCGACTGATAGCTGTAGCCCTGATAATCTGCAAACCTGCGCTCTACGCTACCGAGAGCCTCTGCCGCCGGCAGAGCCAGTTGCGTCGCCAAAAATACCGCAAGCGGCAATAAATAACATGTCTTTGACCGCGTCATTTCTCCACTATATCAAAATGCGGCAATTGCAGAGAACCTTTTGCTACCACCTCTTTTTTCTGCATATAGATCACGTCGGCACCATATTTTTCTTTTTCGTAAGCATTTGGCTCACGCTGGCGAAAGAGCTCGATCTCCATTTCTTTTGGCGATTTTTGGCCTGGCTTGCCCACGATCAGCATATCGACCGCCTTGCCATCCTTGACGCCCTTGGCCTCCGATTCATCGACTGTCTTTACGAGCTTTTTAAAATCATCATCGCCCATGGTCGACACCGCATGCCGCATGCGCCACGCTGCCGACTCCAGGTCCCCGCGATCCATATCGCGCGCGATGTACATGCCTTCCTGCTGCACCGCATCGACAGTCTTAAATGACTTAAAGCCACGCTCAGTCTGCCCTACGACGATCTGATTTTTAAAAAACGTATGATCCTTGTCCGTCAGATGCATAAACACCTTGTCCTGCAGCTTGGGATTGTGGCGGATATCATCCAGGGTGGCACTGGCAAAACTGAGATCCAGACCGACGTTTTCTTTTTCGTGGCGATGGGTGGCCGCGATGAGTTTGCGCATCTCCTCCGGCTTGAGCGAGTTGATCTCGTCATGCAAGGCTTGAGTGGCGCCCTTGGCGTCGCCGCGGTCGAGTTTGTCGGCGATATCCTGCGCCTTTGCGTCTATCTCTTTGTCGGTAGGTCCTTTGCTCATGGTGAGATGCCTCTGATAAATGGGGGAGAAATAATCGAGGGTCTGGGTGTGGTGGGACCTTCGATGCGTTGACAATAGGTGGGCAAAATAACAGCTACATAACAGTCAGGTGACGCAATGGGCTAAAATATGCGAAAAGTCGAAGGAGATTTGCATGAACAGTCCACTCGCCGGTAAACCCGCTCCAGCGTCCCTGCTCGTCGACGTGCCCAGACTCATCACCTGTTATTACGCCGACAAGCCCGATGTCAACGATCCTGCACAGCGTGTGGCCTTTGGCACATCGGGGCATAGAGGCTCCTCCTTTAAAAAGTCATTTAACGAAAACCACATCCTCGCCACCACTCAGGCCCTCTGCGACTACCGCGCCGAGCAAAAGATCGACGGCCCGCTCTACATGGGCATCGACACCCATGCGCTTTCGCGTCCTGCCTTTGCCAGCGCCATGGAGGTACTCGCCGCCAACGAGATCAACGTCATGATCGACTCCGAGGACGGCTACACCGCCACCCCCGCCGTTTCCCTCGCCATCCTCGCCTACAACAAAGGCCGCACCCAGGGCCTCGCCGACGGCATCGTCATCACCCCTTCGCACAACCCACCATCCGACGGCGGCTTTAAATACAACCCACCAAACGGCGGCCCCGCCGACACCAATATCACCGCCTGGGTCGAGAAAAAAGCCAACGACTACCTCAAGAACGGCCTCCAGGGCGTCAAGCGCGTCGCCTACGAGCAAGCTATGGCCGCAGGCACCACGCACAAGTTTGACTACAACCAGCTCTACATCAACGAGCTGCCCAAGGTCATCAATATCGACGCCATCAAAAAGAGCAAAATCAAAGCCGCCGTCGACCCTCTAGGCGGCGCCGGCGTCGTTTTGTGGCAGCGTATCATCGAGCACTACGACTTGCCCGTCGAGGTGGTCAACAAGACCGTCGACCCGACCTTTGCCTTTATGCACGTCGACTGGGACGGCAAGATCCGCATGGATTGCTCGTCTCCCTACGCCATGGGCGGCCTGCTCGCCCTCAAGGACCGCTACGACATCGCCGTCGCCAACGACACCGACCACGACCGCCACGGCATCGTCACCCCCCACGGCCTGATGAACCCCAATCATTATCTTGCCGTCGCCATCTCCTATTTATTTTCCTCCCGCAAAGACTGGAAAAAAGACGCCGCAGTCGGCAAGACCGTCGTCTCCTCGAGCATGATCGACCGCGTCGTCGCCAAGCTCGGCAGACGCCTCTGGGAAGTCCCCGTCGGCTTTAAATGGTTTGTCGACGGACTCGTCGACGGCTCCGTCGGTTTTGGCGGCGAAGAAAGCGCAGGCGCATCCTTTTTGCGCATGGACGGCTCCGTCTGGACCACCGACAAAGACGGCATCATCCTCGCCCTGCTCGCCATGGAGATCACCGCTGTCACCGGCAAAAACCCCCAGCAACACTACGATGAGCTCACAAAGGAGTTTGGCGCCCCAGCCTACGCTCGCATCGATGCCCCTGCCAATGCAGCAGAAAAAGATATGCTGAAAAAGCTAAAGGCAGAGGATGTAAAAGCCGAGATGCTGGCCGGTGAAAAAATCACAGGCAAATACACCAAGGCGCCCGGCAACGACGCTGCAATCGGCGGACTAAAAGTCACCACCGAGAGTGGCTGGTTTGCCGCCCGCCCCTCCGGCACCGAAGACGTCTACAAGATCTACGCCGAGTCCTTTAAAGGAGCAGAGCACCTCGCCCAGATCCAAAAGGCCGCTCAAGAGCTCGTCACCGAGGTCCTGTCCGCCAACGTCGGCGCCAAGTAAACCTTGATCTGGCTCGTCGCGCTCATCGTCCTCTACATCATCACCCGGCTGGCATTTCTCATGTGCCTGCCCATGGGCGATGCGCCCGACGAGCTATATCATTTGACCGTGGCCGAGTTTTTAAAAATGTACGGCCGCCTGCCCACCCTCGCCGAGGTCAAAGCGGGCGGCGATCATTTTGTCTACGGCACTCTCCCCGCTTTGGGCTACGTACCCAACAGTATCCTGGGCTTTATCGGCTCGTATGCCCTGCCGGATACGCCATTTAGACTGGTGTCTCGCTTTGGCACGATGCTCGCCGGCCTGCCAGGCGTGATCGCCGCTTACCATGCCGGCCGCGAACTCTTTGGCCGCAGGATCAGCTCTCTGGTGCTGCCACTGCTGGTGGTGTTTCATCCGCAGCTGGCTTTTACCGAAGGCTACACCAATACCGACGCGCTGGTCTCGAGCCTGTGCTCGATCAATTTTTATCTGGTGGCAAAAGGCTATCGCATGCCCACCACTGTGCCAATCGCTGCATTTATGGGCTTTTTGACCGGCTGGGCCGTGCTCTCCAAGACCAATGCCCTGGCCGTGGTGCCCGCCTTGATGCTCGCAGTCTACATGACCGGCAAAAAGCCCTGGCAAGCCTTCCTCGCTTTTTGCGGCATGGCCGGCGTGCTGGTGGTCCCTTATTGGCTACGCAATTATTTTGCTCAAAAAGGCGACGTGCTCGGCTCGCGCACCATGTACGAAAACTGGATCAAGATCTTGCCGCGCAAAGAAGGCCAGGTCGTGCATCCGTGGCCTGCGCTGCACACCATTGGCTGGTGGCGCTACATGCTGTTTGATTTTTTTGGGCTCTATGGCCTGATGGATAAATATCTGTGGCGGCCGTTTTATTTTATTTTTTTGGGTGGTGTGGTGCTTGCACTGTGGGGGCACATTAAAACGAGGTACACCTGGGGTGCATTGCAGCGAGGGCCGCTCGGCATCTATGCTCTGGCCTTGCTGCTCAATTTTGCGGCGACGATCTACGCGACTTATAGCAATACGACCGGGCCGCATGGTCGGTATTTGTTCCCCTGTGAAATACCGATATTTGCCCTGATGCTCAGTGGGTTTGAGAGGCTGGGGACAAAGGCCACGATGTGGTTGTCCTGTGCGATGATCGGCTTGTTTGCTATGGCCATGAGCATGGGGTGGATCTGGTATTACAGCATGCATCAGTGGTTTGAGTGATGGGGCATTGAATTTGTGTTGTATCCTTTGCTCAACTCGTAATGGGAAAATTAACGGTGACAGACCTTTTTTGCATAGTCTTTAATCGGCAGTTGGATTGCCATTTTACCGGTATCTGAAACTAGGACTGGATTTTGAAAAAGGTCTTCATCTTTAACTGTATAGCCAAGACCCTCAACTTTTGTACTAAAGCCTTTTATTGGTATTTCATTGAGGGAATTGTTACCGTCATATATTTTTCCGTTAAAGGTTTTTAAATAGAGAGACCTCGCGATATTAGGTATTGTAGATCCTTGCTTGTTTTCAATTTTTAATTCGATCATTAATAAAAACAAATTGGCGGGTTCAGAAACTATTGCACTTGGCTTTAATATCATGGCCTTTTTTACTGTATATGTGACATTGCCGACTTTCTGTTTTAAATTGAAAGCATATCCATCCACAATTTTCGGCTTGTTTGTGTCATGAAGTAGTTTGCAAGTTTTGCTCTTGCTATAAGCTGTTGAACTCGCTGCAAAAATACATAGAGCAAGCAAAAGCAATGATATCTTTATATGAGCCATAAATGAACACTCCCTAGATCAAAACCTATTTGCGCGATCCGCTCCGTTTGCGGCAGCAGTAAAGTTGCACTTTGTCATATCCAATTTCGCGTTGAAACGTCTCATCACCAGACTTTTTTTTCGGTAATTGGCTGGGATCAGTTGTAGCTGATTGAGAGCTGTAGTTTCCCCCACCAAAGCTTTTTGCTACATGAAAATTGCCTCTGTAAGTAGTTGTGTTGTTTAGGCCCCGAATAGGATCATAACTCGAATAAGGTGCATTGAACGCATCTGCGCCGTATCCCTGGTGAAAATTCATGGTTGCCCCTGCAATCAGATTATCCTTTTCGCAATCCTTAATACACTTTATGGCATTACACTTGTAACCAAGTGATTCTAAAGCTGCTCTGAGACTTTCGTTTGAACTCGGCGTCCAAGCCCCGGTTGCTTCAAACGGTGCGCCACACGAATTACCAAAACAATTTGTGCCATAACTTTGGTATCACTCCCATGAATAATGCAGGTGTGTAAGATGTACTGGATGTGGTAACAGAGCTGCCGTCTAATGTATATTTTGCCACTGCACCCGGTGCAGGCGTTATCACTAGCGAGGGGCGTGCCGTGTATGTGCCAGAGTTGAGATTAAATGTTGGCAGGTCTAATGCAAGGGCAGGCGTAATACACAAAATGTTGATCGTAGGAAGAGCAATAAGAGCTTTCAGCAAAATCCCTCTGTCCCTGCATGTGGGAAGGGGGCAAATACTTCACGAGTCGGCCAATTTTGTCATTGCGTTACCAGGGGATAGGGATCCAGACACCGGGTTTCCGAAAGACATACCAAAATCGGTCAGAACTTCTTGTAAGTTAAATGCCCCACGGATATTTTTCTCTAACGCTCTTGCGAATAAAAATTGAAAATTTTTTGTGGCGTGTGCACCCTTGCGGCTGGACGCACAGCGGCACAAGTCACGCATAGGTGTTGGTGTAAGGTGGCCGGTGGCTGCAGGTCAGTTTTGGCCATGCTGTTCAGTTTTGGCCTTGCTGCTCAATTTTGCGGCGACGATCTACGCGACTTATAGCAATACGACCGGGCCGCATGGTCGGTATTTGTTTCCCTGTGAAATACCGATATTTGCCTCGATGCTCAGTGGGTTTGAGAGGCTGGGGACAAAGGCCACGATGTGGTTGTCCTGTGCGATGATCGGCTTGTTTGCTACGGCCATGAGCATGGGGTGGATCTGGTATTACAGCATGCATCAGTGGTTTGAGTAGTATTTTTGAATTTTTACTTTTTTTGTTTTTATTAATTGCATCGTATTTTCGTCAAGGATTGTGCCATATAGACTTACTTTCTTTAGCTTTGGAAAATTCTCTAAACCTTTCAACTTCCCTTCATCGACTTTGACATTTATCAGATCCAACTCTTCAAGATTTGGACAATCAGAATTGCTCAGAAAATCATTTTTTAGTTTTGTACCGCGAATATCCAGCACGCTCAGATTTGGTAGCGAAAGAAAGACATCTGATCTTTCGGTAATATTACTATGTGGGCCTAAATATAAAAGCTTCAGTGTTTTTGGAATTGTGCTAGCAAAGTCTTGTGGAGATTCCAGAGGACAATCAAATCCCAGGGCGTGAAGCCTGATATTTTTGAGCTGCTTAAAATTGTCATCTGTCAACATCTCGGTTTGATTTATGGACAATCTTTCCAGCCAAGAATAATTTTTTGCCATATATTTTAAGTGATAATCTACGTATGATGGTGCAGATAATCCTACTTTCTTTACGTTTGGGAATTGCAGAGGTGGTGAGTCGAATAAGTTCGCGGGTGCGCCATCCAAAATCATTAGTGAGTGGATATTTTTGTAGGGCGTTTTTGAGCCAGTAGATGGTATCACTAAGCTATCAGCGTCGAGTTGCAATGAAAAGGCCAAAGCTGGACGGCTGATGAGAAAAATGAGAACTAATGGTAAAAGATTTTTTGTCACGGCTATTCAGGCCCTCTTTGATTAGTCACTCACTCTCAGTCCGAAAATGTATCTACGCGATGATCGACTGTGAAGGTTGCTTCCCCCCTTACCCAGTATACAGCTAGTATGCTTATCTGATGATTGCTCTAGTCAGCCTGTTGATCTTGAAGCAGCAGAATGAGTTTGAGGTAAAAATATGCCGAGGCTATGGAAAAAAATATGAATGATACGCTGCGAAAGAAGAAAAACCTTGACGGAGAAATTGGATCTTTCAGATCTATGATCCCGTTAAGAACGCCTGTGTACAGCGCGGCATAGATGAGGACAAAATAGATCAGGCAAGATAAGAATGTGTTTGATATGGCAGAATAATATTGTTGTTTTGTTGGTTTGGCTTTTTTAAGAAACACCAGAGTTGTGGCCAGCAATGTCCATGAAAAGAGACTTTCAACCCATATATACGAAATTAAATGTGTGCGAATCACAGTTGAAATTAGAATGATAATGATTGCTGACGCGAACTCCCAACCTTTTACGTTGATAAGAGATAGCTTGGCAAAGATTATTAGAGTGACTGCGTTATAGAAGAAGCCAGTTAAAATCGCTACGTCATTTAAGTAACGCATAAAGGGCACGGCGTTTTTGACTAATATATTGCTCAAACAAAAGCAAAGGGCTCCGGCTACAAATCCGATAATGCCACTGAGATTTTGCTGGTTTTGCTTGTGCATTGTTTGACAGGTGCTCATATTTGATTGATTTGGTTTCGTGTCCTGAAGCTATTCTCAACTCAATATGGTTGTACCTCAACAAGACGGCCTGCCTTATTGAACTTTAAACCAAGATTTCCGACCCAAACTAACCCATCCTTCTCGAATGGAGGGAAATCGAAGCTTGCTGTTTGCCTGGCCACGCGAATTATGTCCGCTGATGTAGCATTTATGCGGTTGGCGACTGGTAGAATGGCCAATAGTTGTGCTAAGGCATTATCTCTACGCCTTTGGCTCTCACTTTGATAAGACCGTGTAATTGCTTGATCTATAAATAAATAAAGCCAGAAGCCGTTTGACAAAAAGAGAAGCACCGCTAGGCAAATTGTCAGTTTCGAGCGCTGATTGTTGATGTTCATTTTCTCTCCATGACGCGGCGACGATCTACGCGACTTATAGTAATACGACCGGGCCGCATGGTCGGTATTTGTTCCCCTGTGAGATACCGATATTTGCCCTGATGCTCAGTGGGTTTGAGAGGCTGGGGACAAAGGCCACGATGTGGTTGTCTTGTGCGATGATCGGCTTGTTTGCTACGGCCATGAGCATGGGGTGGATCTGGTATTACAGCATGCATCAGTGGTTTGAGTGGTTGGGTGGGATTTTGAAATGCAATGATGTGCCGATGGGGGTTTTGATTGCTTCAAAACCCTCTCCGGAAATCAGTTGTGTCGTAAATATTGAGATGTTTACTTCTTTATCATCCGACTTGCATTCGATGGAATAGATTACTGGTCTGTTTTCGGGTTTTGCAAAGAATTTTTTTTTGAGGTGCGCGGATTTTGGCGATCCGAGGTGGCCTATAATCGATCTTCTATGTTGTGGATCGGCAAACATAATCCTTTTTGAACTCGTTGGTTTGCCAGTTGCGGGGGCGCCATTTTCATTTAAAGAAAAACACATCCAATAATATGCATCTTTTCGAGTTTTCCAAAACCGCTCAGCCCAGGCTTCTCTTATAGAATAGGTTTTGCCCATTGCATCGAATCGATTTGGATTGACTGTGATTTCTGAAATAAATGTTTGAGCCTTTTTAGATTCTCGAATCGAGTCGTGACATACTTGCATTCCATCATTTGCACAGGTTGGCGATGGCTCTGAGCTGCTGGTTGTCAGCGCAGCTGTGAGGCCCGCTAACACATATTCTTTACCCATGCGCGTTAGCTGCATCGCGTGATCCTCCAAGATCATTGGCTAATCATGTCTCGCTTGATAATCGTGGGCGTTTCCTGAAACATGCCAAAGCTTCGCTCCACGATCACATTTTTATACCCGAGATCAGTCAAGAAATTTCGCAAGATCTTTTCGTCCCTCGCCCTAATAGCTTTGCCGAGCTCAAGATAGATAGTTGCTTTCTTAGTGTCTGTCTTTAAAAACTCCGAAAGCTCTTTGCGGCTGCAAGGTCTTGAAAGTCCAATGTCAATCTCGTCGATTCGATTTTCGCACCGGATCCGCCGGGCTGCGACCGGAATTTGATTAGAGGCTGTTTCTTCTGCGGTAAGCGCGGATCGTCCTTGAGATATGCCAGGCTGAGCTGAGACCATGGACAAAAAGAGCACTAAGAAAACAGCACTTTCTCTGCTTAGGCACCAAGTCGCCGCAGTCGGTAAATATTTGTGCATGGAATTACTCTCCAGCGCTTACCACACCATTATCGCACGACTAAAACACGTCTGGCGGTGGCTGCGCATGTTTTCGCCGTGGTGTTTTAGTTATCTAATCCGTCGCCAGTCAGGGTAAGGATAAAGGAAGATCAATTTAATGCCATAATCCTTGTGATCACTGTGCAGAGAGTTTTCAAATTCCGTAAATCTTGTATCCGCAGCAACTTCAGGATTAACTAGTTTTTTGAATTTGCGAAATTCAAAAGTTGCACCGTTAGGATCTCCTAAAAACCTGAGACATTGCGACAACGAAAGATGGTACTCGGATTTTGCAGTTTTATCCTTCGCCAAATGCAAGGCATAACGAAGGTCCGCAAGAGCTTTATCCCCTTGCTGTGGTGAATTGTCACTGATTGCAAGTGCTAAGAGAGCTTGACCCCGAGCAGCATATCCGACGTCAAACTTAGGGTCTCTTCTTACGGCTTTATCAGCCTCAGCAAATGCATCTTTCAAATTTCCCATCTCGATATAGATTCGAGTCCTGCACGCATTTAGCCATGGGAAAATCGGTTGAACCTTTTCGATATTATCGATTATGTGTAATGCGTCTTGGTAGCGATGATCAGACATAGCAGTAAAGAGGTCATCTATTTGATTTATTTGAGTCTTGCTATGGTATTTTGCTGCATAATCGTCGTGAAAATGTTGTTTTCTGGCATTGCTTTCTGAATCTGATAATTCTGCAGATTCGGATAATAGGCAATTAAAGCTGTATGCTATGCAAATCGAAAGTATCAAAATTTTATAGCCTAAACGAGCTGTTGCATACTCGCATAACTTCAATTTTGCTGGTTTTGTAGAGTTTAAAAAAATCCGTATAGAAACAGGAGTCATCATTTGATAATCCTTTACTTGAATCTACCATAGACAGAGTCTGGCCATTTATTTCATTGCTCGGAACTCCTTTTTAGTCTTGTTTGGCAGTAGCCGATTGCCTTTTTGGATCAGGCTATCATGGCGGCTTAGATCAGTGGTTTGAGTGATGGGGCGGGAGCTTTTCGAATTGATCTGGGATAGTTATTTTCAGCGTTATATCTGTGGGAGTGATCAATCTCTCATATAGTGAGTCTGGAGATAATTGATATCCTTCAACTTTTAAATCGATTCGTTTAGCGGTTGTTTTACATGGAAAGCCGTAGACAATGAAATGATCTGTTTCCTGTTTCATTCTGGACACTCCTTTCTTTGCTGTAGATTTAGACGAACCGTAGCCATCAACGACACTTCGCTTATTTTGAGCATCTCTGAACTGTACGGATCTTATAATCATCTCTTGCTCCGGTATTGGAGATGGTATCTTATTGAGTGAAAAGCAAAGAAAATAAAAATCGTCTTGATATGGAGTGCCATCTTCATTTCGGAGACCAAATCGTTCGAGCCAAGCTTCTCTAATGCTGTACGTTCTTCCAAATATTTTAAATCGAGAGGGCTCAATTTTTGTTTCGCAAAGGAAAAGCCCAGTCTTTTTTGAATTCGCTATAGAATCCTGGTAGGTGCGAGAATTGTCACTTGCTTCGGCTTTGATTGCGGCGCCTATCATTGCCACTGTTAACGCACAATGTAATAGCAGATTCGTCACTATTGACCTCGCCGCGTTAGAGACTTTCCATGCTCACATTGTTATACCCGAGATCAATCAAAGATTTTCACTCGGTTTCAAGAGATCTCATGTAGGAAATAGACCTAGCTATGAGAGCTACCGATTCATCATCAGATTTCAACGCAGCCTTGAGACATTTGTCAAATTTCTGTGATTCGATGTGTTCAAGTATGTGCAGCGCGTCAATTTGCTTACATGTTTCTCCAGAATTCCACCAGTCTAAAGCATAACGTTCAGCGTGTTTCCATCCGCATCGAGCAAGTTTGGATAAGGCTTGCCATCGCAGGCCTTCCAAAGGATCATGGTGGAAAATATAAACTAATACTTGCTCGTACAGGAGTCGGTCGGTAATTTGAATTGCTTCGAATAGCATATATTGGCGAATTTCCGATGCGGGATATGGCTTGGTTGCTAGATCGTAAAATTCATCCTCTGAGATATAGGAGAGCAACGATAGAGAGCCCCATTCACTTTGTACTGCCTTTACTGCAATTTTTGTTTCGCGTTTGTTCCAGTCAGCAGGTGATTTGCACCGCATCGCGTCTACAAAAGACTTAGTGATCGAGGACAGTAAGTCGCAGTCTAGTTTTGATTGCGATCCATCACAGGTGGTGAGTGGAGAATCACGCGCGGTGAGCTCCTTTAGCCGTTTCTCAAGTAATGAGAACTCAGGACTGGGCTTTGTTTTCATGCAAGCACTTCCTCCCCCTTACTCAGTATACAGCTCGTATGCTCATCCGCTGATTGCTCTGGTCAGCCTGTTGATCTTCAAGCAGCAAAATGAGTTTGATATAAAAATATGCCGAAACTAAGGAAAAAATATAAATGATATTCTGCGAATGAAGAGACCTTGACGGGGAAATTGGATCTTTCAGATCAACTGACGTGGACCCCGAACTCAAGGCCAAAAATTTAAAAAGCTAGTGATTCTTTGCAAGGGTTATCTTCTTCTACAAGTGATACTACATATGACACCATGCTGTCAAGTGTCGGGTGTGTATTCTGTGCTTGTTCTTGGATCGATTTCTGGTACACCTCCCATGGTGTGCGGTAATTGAGCGATTGATGGGGGCGCTCAAAATTGTAGAAATGTATCCAGGCCGCGATTTTTGCTTTTGCCTCCCGGGGCGATTCGTAAGCGTGCAAGTAAACTTCTTCGTATTTTAGGCTCCGCCAGAGCCGTTCCACAAAGATGTTGTCCAAATAGCTTCCCTTCCCATCCATGCTGATCTTTACATCACCTTTCTTCAAGCGGTCTGTGAAGTCACTGCTGGTAAATTGGCTTCCTTGGTCCGTATTGAATATTTGTGGTTTCCTTTCGGCAAGCGCGTCATCTAGCGCCTCGCAACAGAATGATGTGTCCATAGAGTTCGACAAGCGCCATGAGGGGACATATCGGCTGTGCCAATCCATTACCGCTACCAGATAGAGAAATCCCTTCCTCATCGGAATATACGTGATATCGCAGGCCCATACCTGATCTGCGCGATCAATTTCCAGATTGCGGAGAAGGTAGGGGTATATCTTGTTCTGCTTGTCAGTTTTGCTGGTGAACGGTTTTCGATAAATGGCTTGAATTCCCATAACGCGCATTAAGCGCTGGATGCGCTTTCGATTGGCTCT
>JAFKGK010000012.1 GCA_017307165.1 Candidatus Melainabacteria bacterium | reverse complement strand
AGAAAAGGCGCCGTCCTCGGCGCCTTTTCTTTCGCCCTGGTGTTCCAAATTTAAATAACCCGGCAATCCATGCAGCACCGGCGCGTAACCATGCACACCTACTGCGCTATTAAACGCCGTTTTTTCGCGCTTTTACATCGCCGTTAACACGCGATTGAATTTTAAACGAAGGCTACCGCTGGTTTGAGGTTTGACACAAAATTATTGACAGACTCAGCAACTGGGCCAAAACCAATCAGAAAATGCTCTTAACAACTGTATGAATGAATAGATACGGGCCCAATCACTCGCGGCCCAGGGCTATAATCTTGAGATAAAATCTGGATCGAGCTTTTGCCCATCATTTTGAGAGGAGAGCCGCATGCCGAGCGAGAAAGACATTATGCTAGCTGGAGAGATGTATCTGGCTGGCGACCCCGAGCTCGTGGCCATGCGCCGCAAGGCCCGCATGCTACTGCATAAGTTTAATCATTCGGCTCCAGACGATCCCGATCATCGTCGCTTGATCTTGCAGGATCTGTTGGGGCAGATGGGGCAAAACCTGGAGATAGAGCCGCATTTCAATTGTGATTATGGCTCCAATATTTTTGTTGGTGACAATGTTTATATGAATTTTGGCTGCATACTCCTCGATTGCAACACCATCCAGATTGGCAACAATGTGATGTTTGGGCCATCCGTCCAGATTTATACCGCCTATCATCCGCTCGAGGCAAAGGCACGTAACAGCGGTCGCGAACTTGCCGCCCCAGTATCCATCGGCGACAATGTGTGGCTCGGTGGGGGCGTGATGGTCTGTCCCAAAGTCACCATTGGCAAAAATACAGTCATCGGCACTGGAGCCGTTGTCACCAAAAGCATGCCCGACAATGTCTTTGCTGCAGGCAATCCATGCCGCGTCATCAAAGAGATCGACAACACTGATTTGCCTTAGCCAACGCTTTTGAAAAAGCCAATTTTACTATAGAAATTAATAGAGTGCATGAAAAAATGAAGTCGAATTCTCTTGCGAGATATACGACTCCATTGAGGACGCTCACCGGCCGAGCGTTGCGGTTAGCAAGCTCGACCGGTTTGCGCGATTGGAATTGTGATTGTACTGGTCGCCGGTCAGTCGTTGAAGGCCTGGGCCAGGAGCGCATTGGAAGCGCACGGACCCTGGCAGACGAGCGACTTGAGGCCGGTGATGCTGCGGCCCAAGAGGCGCCGGCTCATCGAGGCTTCTTCCGATTCGGCACCGCGAGCGGTGTCATGATCGGTATCGGCGTCGGAGGCCAGCTTGCGTTGACCGGGCACCAGGAGCGAGGGGAGGGCGGAAATGTTTCCCGCCGTCCCGTAACAAGAGTTTTTCATGTCATTCTCCATTTGAGGTTAACGGTTGCTTTCTTCCAGATCGTCCTGATCCAGCTCGAACAGATACGCCAGAAAGTTGGTGGCGTACGAGCCGGAGGGCAGGCTGAACTTGAAGGAGACGGCCCCGTCGTGAACCCGATACTCGAGGTTCTTGACGGAGATGAAGGCGGAGCGCCGCGGGCCGGGACGACCGGGAGGGTTGGTCAGGAAGAGCCGCTTGATGAACGGATCCACCTTGTCCGGGATGGCCTCGGGGCACACCTGCTTGTAGAACGCCACCGACTGATCATCTCCCGTGAAGTACAGGGGAATCACAGGCTCGCCGTTGTGACCCCGATCGAGGGCCGACAGCGGGACCTTGCCATCGATGACCGCACCGAGCACCTGGTTGAACCAGAAGCCCTGATAGGCGCCGATGGACAGGGAGAGGTCGTTCCGGAGGTCGGTCACAGCCTGCTCCATGCTCTTGGTGGCAAGGATGCGATTGACCAGGCGGTGCTCGATGTACATGTTGGCCATCTTCCAGACCGGCTTCTTGTGGTAGCCGATCGGAGCTTCGAGGACGGCCTTCATGTCGAGGAAGCACATGAACTGCTCCGCGACGGTTTCGCCGCGGTTTGCTGCCCTGACTTCCGCTTCTTCCCAGATCTTCGCGAGTTCCATGCGGATCTCGGTAGCCTTGGGATGGTCGTTTTCCTTGACCGCTTCGCAGATGAAGCGCTTGACCCCGGCGTTCACCCCGTTGAGGATAAACTCGCGGCCGACGCCCATCAGGTTTTGCCTGCGACCGAGACGCTGCCGACCGAAGAAGTTGGGTACCTTCGGAGCATTGCCTTGTTCGGCCATCAGGTAGTTGACCCGAGGCTGCAGATACTCGCTCAGTTCGGCGGCAGACTTGCCGTCGACCGTGAGGAGGATCTCGAAGCGGTTGCCTTCCAGATGCCCCTTGCTGAGCCTCTTGTCCGTCGGACGTGCGTCCTTGAGAAAGAAGCCATGCTCGCGGAGCGTTTGCTCGCTTGGAAAGCACGAGCGACGAACATGATCGAGGCTGACGCCTTCGATCACGATCATCTGGGAGGTGACGGCGGTGCGGTCCTTGAGACCGCCGTAAGAGATGCAGCGCGCGTCGACGCCCAGGAGGCGTGCGACGGCGTCGATGGCCGCGGGAGTGGTGTGGCGGGTCTTGACCAGAGTGGCCGCCACGTAACGCCCTTTGCGGGCCATGTACATTTCAGGATTGGGCAGGTCCGACTTGGGCGAGACGGTGAGCTGCAGACCAGGCTGCTTCTCGGTCACGACAAAGTGGAGAGGGTCCTTTTTGTGCTCGGCGCGCCAGTTGTCGAAGCCTCCTGCGAAGCTACGAAGGCTGGCGGACGGCACGAAACCCTGACCGGTCCGGAGCGTGTTTTCCGTGATGGTATACATGTGTTTACACCTCTAGGTTTTGGCGTTCGCAGCGTTTTTGCTGCGGATACCGTGTTTGCGGATGCGAAACCGAAACAGATGTGACGGACGCGGGCCTTCAGGCGCGGTTGACGCCGGGCAGGATCTCGAGGAGAGCTTCCATGCTGCGGATCACCAGTACGCCTTGCGGGATCACGTCGTCGGAGTAAACGCCTTTGCGGTCGATCAGGCAGGTCTTCATGCCGATCGCCATCGCCGGAATGATGTCGTTCTCGAGAGAGTCGCCGATCATGAGGCAGCGCTCGGGAGAGCTGCCTGCACGACCATGCACCCGCCGGAAGAGCTCCGGATCGGGCTTGCTGACGCCTTCGCGGAACGAGTACACCCGGTACTGTTCGGGGAAGTACTTGCCGAGGTTGTCTTCGGCGAAGAGGCATTCCACGGGGAAGGGCCACAGATTCGAGACAAGGACCATCTTGAATCCGCGGAGGGAGAGAGCCTTCATGGCAGTCTTGGCATCGAAGAAGATGCCGGAACAGACTGCTTCTTCGTGGATCACCTTTTCAAAGTCCTCGACCATGCGGTCGTCGACGGACAGCGAAAAACGCTTTGCCACAGAGAAGAGGAAAGGCTCGGGTTCCTTTTCGTCTGTCGTGAGGCAGACGTTGAGGAAGCTCTCGTCGACCGACGTGATGTCGTTGTCGTCGAGCGAGTCGAGCTTGTAGCCGAGGATGCGCTGCGTATCCTTGATCGGTTCACGGTTGTCCGAGCGGGCGACCGTGCCCCAGAGATCTACGCATAGCGTGTCGATGTCGCGGAGCGACCACGCTACCTCGGCTGACGATAGCCGCTGTTTTGCCAAAGTGTTCATATACTTTTTCCTTTTAGAAATGCACCGTGCCCAGGGCCCCGGTAGCGATTCAGGTGAGAGATGATATAGAGCTGCCCATCAGCAAGATGCTGACGGGCAGTGGTTTGACATGACGGCGTTGTCTCGTCAGATGACGAACAGCAACTCCGCTGTGATACCACGCGGACGCTGACGATTGACCTCGCCAGAGCCAGGGTGGACCAGCACGACCCGTCGGAGCGACTGGTTGAGCTGGACATGCAGCACGGTGAATCCGATCTCCATCAGGCGAGCCGCCACGAGGCTGAGAGCTTCGGGGCAGAGCGCGCGAGTGAGCTCGGTGGCCAGCGCTTGGGCTTGCGACGCGCTGCCGGCATCCGCCTTGAACGAGTCGTTGGAGAACGAGCCGAGCTCGTCTTCGTGGTAGCGGATGTTGCAGTTGGCCAGCGACGGAGTCGTGGTGCTGAAGTTGAGACGACCGGCGCCGAGCATCGACTCGACATTGTTGTTGAGGACAGCGCCGGCCGGATCGTTGATCTCGCCGATTGCCTTGTGGGCGAGGCGGATCTGAGCGGCGGCGGGAGAGTCGGCGGGACGTCGGAGAATGGCGACCACGACCCGTTTGACGGGGTAGGGGAGGTTCTCGACGGCCTTGTAGACTTCCTGGCTGGGCGGGGTGATGCCCTGGCAGGTGTAGCACAAGACATCTCCAGAAACGAGCCTGTTGGCGCGACAGAAGTCCGCGTCATGGCCGAGCACCGAGCAGTGCGCACACACCTCGGAGCCCACGATTTGTAGTTGCGTCATGGACATACCTTTCGGTCGTTTAGATTGTGAAACGTGTTTGGAACCAGTCTCGAAACGGCGATCGCCAAGGTCGCGGAGTAACGCACTTCGCAAATGGACTGCGGCCAACAACTGATCGATGAGATTCGATCGATTGTTTTTGGTGTCGGGCAGCAGTTATTGCTTAATGGTTATTTCCGGGTCCTTTGGAAAAAGTCGTTATAGAGATACCAGGACCTTAAACCTTGGTTATCAAGAGAAGCAATAGTATCTAGATTATATTTGGGGGGGCCGGAGCGTCCTGAGAGGCCGGGACTGCATGGTTTGCTATTGTCGAGAGGAGGTGTGGAATGGCTTCTTGCGCCTTTTTTTGATGATCTAGATGGTGATTAGCACGAGTTAGTAAACGCGTAAGATCACCATTCATCAGCTTTCTGTCGCATCGCTCAGCTTTCGCTAACCTCTTGATAGCTGGTGCGAGTGATAATCGACGTGCTTGAGCGGATTTTGTCGATAGCTTTCAGAAGCAACCCGAATGCGCTTATCGAAGCTCCGCTAATCGCTTAATAATCTTGATTAAACCAGAAAATCAGTTCTTTTGCCTTGTGTATTGTCGCGCCAGACCTGCCAATCGGATTTTCTGCGCTAGAGGTAAAGCTTGTGATTTAACCAAGAGGCCTAGATCTAGAAAGCCTGAAACATTGCAATAAGAGCTCTTTGATCTTAGGGTAGATATATCCTTTCGTTCTCATTCCGAGTTTTTATTCTGAGCATCTAAACAAGCATCTATCCGCATTATCGACACCGCCCTGCGCACCTTTCGTGTGATGAGCTGTGCCGGAGATTTGCGCGTGATCTTGTATTTGCTCGGAAGACGATAGGCCGCCCCGAATTATTTCTGATGCTCTTTAACCACGAAAGCACGAGCGATCGGGCCGCTTTGCGCTTTCGAAAATCAGGAGAATAACATGAGTATTCGCGAACACAAGTTTCACGCTCTGGATTCCCGTTTCAGCGAGTCCACCCCCGTCGACCCCAAGAAGCCCTTCGCCTCGGCGATCCAGCGGCTCGCCAACTCGCACCCCGAGCTGGAAGCCGATTTCGACAAGGTCGGCCATGTCCGCCACCTGACCGGGTTTTCTGCCAGCAACCAGCGTCCGTATATCGGCGACGCCATCGCTCAGGCGGCAAACTTTCTCGGTCAGAGCGAGGTCAGCCAGGCTCTCAACCTGTCCAACGTCAATCTGGAAAATGGCATCGATGAAACGATGCCTTTCGGTCACCGCATCACTTTTCCCCAGGTGATCGTCCTCAAGGACGGCACCAAGGTCGAAGTCCGCGGCGGCAACGTGCACATCGCCATGGACAAGGCCGGCAAGATCTTTAACGTGGCGTCCACGCTCAAGTTTGGTCGTCGCCCCGTCTCGCTCGGCAAGATCCTGAGCACCGACCAGGCAGTCGCCAACGCTCGCACCAAGTTTACCAACCTCACCCGTCGCCTCACCGCCCTCGATACCGGGGAGCGCAAGGCTCTGCGTGAGGCGATCAAGACTTGCAAGGCGGACGTCAAGCTGGTTTTGTCGGAGCACGCCGGCAAGTTCGATCCGGTCTACGAGGTGCGCCTCTCCACCGACGAACCGCGTTATCTGATGCTCTTCCTCGTCAAGGCCAAGACCGGCGAAGTGGTGCATCACCAGTCCCTGCTCCACTTTTCGGTGAGCAATCCCAAGGCCCAGGCCGCGCTCGACCGCATCCCGGTCAAGTGCTTTCTCCAAATCCCCGATCCCAAAGGGGATATCGCGACGCAGGTGAAGGACCACTTTATCGAGGCCCTTCCGGACCCCAAGGTGCTCAAGAACGAGCGCTTCGAGATGCTGGTGCTCGAAAACCGCAAGTGGGTCAACGTAAAGGCGCAGCCCGACGGCAGCTACAACTTCAGTCCCAAAGGGGCTGAGGCCAGCAAGTATGCCGCTGTGGCCGTGTTCGTCGCGATCAACACCCAGCTCGAGCTCTTTGAAAAGCTGGGAATGAAGAAGCAGGATCGTCCGATCCCGGTCTACATCGACGACCCGAAGGTGCGTGACAACGCATACTTCGATCCGGAAAACTACGAGATCCACATGGGTATCGGGTCCGGTGTCCCGATGGGGCTGACCAAGTACATCTCCTTCGATCTGGGCGTTTCCTGGCACGAGAATGGGCACCACGTGGTGATGCTCCAGACTCCGGGCAAGGACCTGCCGGGGCCGGAAGGTGGCGCTCTTCATGAGAGCACCGGCGACGTGCTGGGTCAGCTGGTGATGCAGTACTGGTTCGCTGTCACCTATGGCTCGGAGATCGGCAAGACCCTGTCGGTCGCCGATATCAAGGCCGACAAGCGCATCATCGGCCCGTACGCTATGCCGCCTTCGGGGATTCGCGCGCAGCGCAACTCCAAGACGGTCAAGGACAAGACCGGCGAAGTGCACGATGACGGCGAGATCTCGGGTGCGGCCAAGGCCGATATTCTCGAGGCCTTTGCCACCACCAGCGATGCGGCGACCTCGAGCGACAAGCTCAAGGAAGCGATCGAAGCCTATGCCCGGACCTATCTCCTGGCTCTGGCGCTGGTGCCTGCTCACAAGGTGACCTTCCGCGACATGCGCCGCGCGTTTATCACTGCCGACCAGCAGCTGACGAACGGCGCCAATCGTGCGGTCATCGAGAAGTGCTTCGACGCCCGCGGCATCACCGCGCAGGCTGCGACGCAGGGCACTCGCAGCAAGACCAAGTCGCGCAAGAAAAAGTAATTGAGGAGGGATGGTTGCGATAGCAGTCATCCCTTCTTTTTTTTTGTTTTATTTGTTATGCAGTATAGTAAATGCTTGGTGTTCGACCTGATAAAATCGAGCTTTTATTGGGAGACAAATCATTGGCCAGACAGATCGACGCAATTATCTTTGACATGGGTCATGTCTTTGTCGATTTTGAATGGGAGCAGGTAACCCAGCTATTTTTGGATCGTTCGGGACTTTCTGCATCACAGTTTGGCGAGATCCTCAAAAAAATCTCCGATCTGGGTTACGAGAAAGGACATCTCGATACTGACAAACTGATCGTGCATATCAACGAGACTATGCAGGCACACAATCCAGCGTTCGAAGCGCTCACAAGGGACGAGTTTGAAACCATCTGGAATCATACTTTTAGAGAAAACGAGGAGATGAGTGCTATCCTCTCCGACCTCCGCAAACAAATCCCACTATTTCTCCTGTCCAATACAAACGAGTCACACTGGGGATATCTTGCTCGGAAGCATGATGTCGGTCGGCATTTTGAGCACCTTGTCCTGTCCTACGAGATCAAGATGATAAAGCCCGATCGAGATATATACGAACACGCCGTGCAAAAGACAGGTTTTAGCGCAGATCGTTGTCTCTTTGTCGATGATCTGCCAGCCAACATAGAGGGCGCTGCTGCGGTCGGGCTCAAGACGATACTGTTTAAGGGCCCAGCAGATCTAAAAGTCCGTCTGCGCGCTTTGGGGCTGGATATATAAACGCTTGAAAACCGCCTCTGTTGGACTCTTTAGCGCAGTTGCGCGAGGGGATGCGGGGCAGTTTATGCGCAATTTAGCCCAGGGGTCACCTCCAGGCTTGGAAACGCATCATCTTATGCGCTAGCTTGCATGGGTCCTTTTTTCATTCTTCGTCGGCTTTCCTTATTAGACAAACTTCTTAAGTCCCTCAGCTCCCATCATCCAAATCCAAACTCAAAGTGCTTGTGCACTTTGAATAAACTCGGAGAGAAACATGAACAAATGTCAGAGGCAGAAGCTCAAGCTGGGCGTCCTGCATACTCTTGCCACCAGTCTTGCTGCAGTCGCTGCCTGGTATGGCGGTGCCTGGGTGTCGCAACATTTCGACCTCCAATTTACCCTGACCTATCTGCTCGGCATCGCGCTCGTCGGCGCCGGTCTGGGCTATCTCATCACGCGGCCGATGTTCCAGTTTACCCAGGAATGCCTGAGCATGGACGAGGCCAAGACCGCGCGCCAGGGCACCGTCAATACGACCAAACGGTCTGCCGCTGCGAGTGCCAAAAGCGCAAGCGTAATGCCTTCGCATCGCTCCTCGGCGCAGTCGCCGGCAGTTATCGCTCTCAGCCAGGGCGGCACTGTTTTTGATGGGCGTCGCGTATCGATCGTATGCGTCGTCAATCAGTCCGGTCGTACGGTCAAGGTCACTACCCGCGAAGTGTCCAATAGCCAGTTCAAGGGCAACAACGGTTTGCGCCAGCGGCTGGCCGGGATCAGTGGTATTTCCTGGCAGGATCCCAAAAACCTCGGTAATGGTGTGCGCGCAATCGAGGGCGATCTCTCCGGTGGCGTCGACTACAACCAGGTCGCTGACCGTCTGACCGCACTCGCTTCCAAATTTGGCTGAGCTAATCGGCAAGCGCCCGCTTGCTTGAACCTAGACGGAAGGCAAGCTCGCGCTTGCCTTCCTGACTTTTTTTTTGTGGTCAGGCATTATTAGGCTTTATAGTTGTGCTGATTGTTGGATTAGTGAGTGATGAACGTAGCGCTAACCTGCGCTATTTGTTTTGCTGATTTGAGACCTTCGAAACCCTTTCGCATCATGGATTTAGGGCTGATTTAACCTGACTTTGCCAAGATATAAGTATTAGTACTAGTTATCACCTATTTTCATTCGATTTGAGAGATCCATAGCCACAAACTAAATGACTGCAAAGCATTGGCCGCTTTTTCCAATATTTTTGTTGGGCCGGTGCAACACGACCAAATGAGGCCAAGGCCTCGATTCTTAAGGAGGACGCATGATCAACGCCCCCTAGACCAACACTTTCAATATAGGAGGATGCTATGAAAACCGACTTTCGCAAATTGCATCTGGTGATTGGAGCTGGCGGTACGCGGGCTTTTCTCACTGGCATGGGCGCCGTCACAGCTTTGCGTCTTTCGGGATTGCAAAACTGGGCCACCATCGGTGGCGTTTCCGGCGGTTCCATCCCGGCACTCTTTATGGCTGCCGGCCTCAGCCCCATCGACCTGATCGATCGGCTTCTCGACATCGATTTTCGCAACCTGCTCCGCTCGAGCTCGGATGGAGTCGATGAGATGGAGCCTGGTCCGCGGGCCCGTCACTTTTTTACTCGCTGGATGCATCGTGGTGCTCTGCATACCGATCGTCTGGGTCAAGTGATCGACTCCATCGTCAAAGAATGGCCCGAAAACTTTTGGACCATGGCCGTCAGTGACAAATCGCACGTGCTCTTTACCTCGCAAGGGGTCTTTGAGTATGGCTTTGATGGCAGCTATGAGCAGATCTCCGAAGAGCCTGCTCCGATCGGCCTGGCCATTCGTGCTACTTGTGCCATTCCTGGTTTGCTGGAGGCCGTTCATTACAAGGGGCGGTATCTCTGGGATGGTGGCATGAGCCCCTTTGGCGGTTGCCCGGTCGACTGGGTGCGCCGTCATTTTCTGGCCGAAAGCGATACCATCGTCCGCTGCCGCGCAATCGGCAAGGTCGAGGTACGCGACGACTGGGTCGCTCGACTGGGGCGGCGCCTCTTGTGCTCCGGCTCCAACCTGGTTGAGGCTCAGAGCAACAGCATCGCAGACATCAATATCGTGCCTCAAGTGCCCGAGTTTAGCTCGCTGCGCTTTTCGCTGACGCCCGAACAAAAGAAGCTCGGCCTTTTTGCCGGCTTCCGCGCGGCATGCGAAGAGTTGTTTGCAAACGGCATTCTTGAAGGCGAGCACAAACTGCTTGCTGCTTGTGGCTTTGACGATCTCAGCAGATTGGCGAGGCAACATGCTTGAAAGACGATGGATGGGGTGAAGGTCGAAGCGTATGCTCGGCCTTCACCGTGATCTGTCGTCTTTCATTTTTGAGGGTGTTTACTACAACATGTCATACTATTATTCATCATATTAATTCTCAAAATTAGTGGCATTTTGCTAATCAATGTCAAAGCTGGTCGGATCGCAGATCTGTTCTGGAGCACAAAGCATATCTGACCGGTGCCCAAAATACCTGTCTCTGACTCACTTTCGGCATCTTGCCTTCTGCTATACTTAAATTGCCGTAACGATAAAACGGCTCAGGAAACCAAGGTCTGCGAACAGCCTTCACTCATTTATGTTGTGGTGCTCGAATCCTTGACCAGATCAAAAAAACAAAACGATCATCCAGACCTTATTCAGCAAGCGCATAGCTCGTCGTTTGCAGGTGCGCTCCAAAACCATATATATAGAGAAAAAGCTTCTTTCCATACTCCCGGCCATAAGGGCCGCCTCAGTTTTAACGAAAAGCGCACCCTGCCTTTAGAGCAAGATCTCACTGAGTTGGCCGGACTCGATGAATGGGCCGAACCCTCTGGCATCATTGCCGATCTCGAGAATCGGGCCAGCAAAGTCTGGGGTTCACGCTCATCTCTCATATCCGTCAATGGCGCATCGGCTGCGATTAAAGCCGGCCTCTGGGCTTGCCGCTCTCACCATGCGCTCAACGCCCGCCGCGTGATCATGCCGCAAAATGCACACAAGAGTGCATTAGAAGCCGCCATCCTTATGGATCTCGACATCACCTGGGCCAATCCAAATTGGGACGAAGACCTTGGTATTTGGCTCGATGTCGATCGCGCAGCTCTAGCTAGTGCCTATGATGAGGTTTGCTCATCGTCAGGACCGAGCGTACCGGGCGACAGAGTGCTGGTCATGATTACCTCGCCTACCTATCAAGGGTTTGGTAGCGATATTGCCGATCTTTCCTCCTATTGCCGCGAGCAGGGACTTATACTCTTTGTCGACGAAGCTCATGGAGCTCAAATAGTTGATGGTGGTGCCATTGCTGCTGGTGCCGATCTCGTTGCGCATAGCTTGCACAAAGTCTTGCCTGGTCTCACGCAGACAGGGCTCCTGCATATCGGTTCTCATTGCCAGTGGCCGGAGCTGGATCTGGAATGCGTACGTTCCAGTCTTTCGATGTTTACTTCGACTAGCCCCAGCTATCTATTGATGGCATCCATCGAGTTGGCCGTGCGCACCCACGACCAGGCCCTCGTGGAGAGGCTCGCTCTTTTGCGTGCTCGCCTGCAGCAAGGTCTAAGCCACAACAAATTGATAGACCTGGTCGCGCATCCTCTTTGTGTTTCTCAGGCACACATCCTTCTGGCCCCGGCTGCCGGCTGCAGCTTTTCCATGAGAGAAATACAGGCATATCTCGAGGGAGCTGGTATTTTTGCCGAAGCCCTCATGGGTGCTGGTGGCGATCTCCTCTTGCTCATGCTCGGTACTGGCAGCAACGAGGACGATATCGATTATCTGATCGACGTGCTCGATGAGCTCGGTAAAAGCTCGAGCGGCTCGTTTTCATTTTTGTCCTCCTCCAAGCAAAGAGCTCACTATCCTCTGCCCGCACGGCGTCGTATCGTCAGGTCTTGCGCCGATGCCTGGCGCTCTCCAACCGCTCAGATAGACGCTGCCGATGCGCTTGGACGTACAAGCGCCCAATTGATTTGCCAATGCCCCCCGGGCATCCCCCTGCTAGTTCCCGGTCAGATTATCGATGAGGAGGTGCTATCGAAGGCCGATAGGAAGCAGTTTTTAGTGGTAGCCGACACATTGGAGTAATGATGAAAATGGATGTAATCGCGCCCGCCGATGATCTCTCCACCCTGCTCGACATCTTGCCTGCGCCTCTCGCTCGTGTCGTCGAACGCGATACAAACGGTCTGTACGAGATCGTCATGGATCTCGGTCGACTACCTGAAGCCCGTTATCTAGACAAGCACACTGTCTACCTTTCCGACAATCCCATCACCGCCGCCGACCTCGAGGCCGCCATTAGCAAGGTAGGTCAGTTTTCTGGCGACAATCGCGCCGGCATCGAGCGCACTCTGCACCGTATTTCCGCCCTGCGCAATCGTTCTGGCAAGATCATCGGTCTCACCTGTCGTATCGGCCGCGCCATATCCGGTACTATCGAAGTCATTCGCGACCTCGTGGAGTCTGGCAAATCAATACTCTTTCTTGGCCCTCCAGGTGTGGGCAAGACTACCAAACTGAGAGAGATGGCGCGCGTTTTGGCCGACGAATTGTCCAAGCGGGTCATCGTAATCGATACCAGTAACGAAATCGCCGGTGACGGTGACGTGCCCCACCCAGCGATCGGTCGTGCTCGACGCATGCAAGTGCCGCGTCCCGAGGAGCAGCACAACGTGATGATCGAAGCTGTCGAAAACCACACGCCCGAAGTCATCGTCATCGACGAGATCGGTACAGAGCAAGAAGCCCAGGCTGCTCGTACCATCGCCGAACGTGGTGTAATGCTGATCGGCACCGCCCATGGTAGCGCCCTCGACAATCTCCTCAAAAACCCGACCCTGGTCGACCTGGTTGGTGGTATCCAGACCGTCACTCTCGGTGATGACGAAGCCCGTCGTCGCGGCACCCAAAAGACAGTGCTGGAACGTGCTGCTGAGCCGACCTTTGATATTTGCGTCGAGATTCTCGATCGCCAAAACCTCGCAGTGCATCGCAACGTCGCCGAAGCCGTGGATCAATTGCTGCGCGGTTGGCAGATACATCCTGAGATCAGACGTCGTGACGAAAGCACTGGTGATTTTGCTGTGGTACAAAAGCAAGAGCCTGCCGTTACTGTCTCGATGATCGAAGGCCTGGAGCCATTTGCCAGCGATTGGGCCTCTCCCAAGGAGACCCATCTCAAGGTCTATCCCTATGCGGTGAGCAAGGGACTGCTAGAGCGCGTAGTCAAAACTCTCCAATTGCCAGTCGAAGTCGTCAAAGGCATTGATGAAGCCGACGCGATACTTGCTTTGCGTAGTTATGCGCGAGCCGGTGCCAAGATATTTTCGCTGGCCGAGGCGCAGGGCGTGCCTGTCTACGTAGTCAAATCAAACAATCTCCCGCAGATCCAAAAAGCTCTGCGCGAGGCTCTACACCTCGAAGAAAGCACGATCGGATCGGTTGATATCGAAGGCGATATCGACGAGACTGAAGTCGCCCTCGAAGAGGCCAGACAAGCCATAGGCAAGGTGATGGATCGGCTCGAACCGCTCGAGCTCAGCCCTCGCAAAGCCTATATAAGGAGGCTGCAGCATCAACTAGTGGAGAGGTTTAACTTGAGCAGCCGTAGCGTCGGCGACGAACCCAATCGTCGACTGCGCATATTGCCGCCAGCAGGCGCTCAGAAAAACCTGGGCTACATCTAGATGGATCAGGCCATCTGCGAAAATTGCAGCTCTTTGGTCTGAGTCAAAATCGCCTGATTGCGTTTCATAAGGCTGGTCATCAAAACCGAATTGTTGCCCATTGCGGCAAAGATTTGCTCTGGTGACCAGTCTTTGAGATTTTTGGTCTGATCCTCGATCCTTTGCTGCATCAATTGCGCGGCTCTTTCTTGTCCGATCGAGTTGAAGTTGCCGTCCTGCAGCACGGCATTAAATAGGTCATGATACTTGGGGTCTTCGATGCTCAGATCGAGTTTTGGACCCTTGCTGACACCCTGAGCATCGCTCAAGAGCTTTTCGCCGACATCGATGACGTCTTTTTCGAGCTCGGGTTTTTTTGATTCAAAGTTTTCGTTGTGGGGTGAGGCCATTTCACGATACCTGTCAGTTTTTTGTATATACCACGCCTATTGGTTTTCTTGACATGTTATGGCCAGATGGATAGCGGGTCAATTGAACGCCTCTCATGTTCGGCGCTTTCGTGGGGGAAGACCACCACTCATTCCCGTGGGATTGGTGGGAGAAATATCATGCTCTGATGCAGCAGCCCCAGGAGAGGGTGGGATGGCAGGAAGAGGGCCGGTGGTTTTTTCTTGGACTTCTTCTTCTTTGTTTTCTTCTACTTCTTCTAGTTCTTGTTCTTGTATGGCCTCTGGTTCCGGCTCTTTTATTTCTTCTTTTATAGATGCCAGTTTGATGAGGCTCTCATCCAATAAGTCACTCAAGAGCTCGTCCACCATCTGCGGAGTCTTGATCTTTAGCTCGAGCTTGGCCATTTCGATCTTGGCTGCTTCGATACGTGCGAGTTCTTCGGGGCTCGGCTTGGGTGGGACAGGGGCTTTGGGGGGCACATAGGTGGGAGTATCGGATTCTTCGTAGTACTCGTCATCCGAAAGTGCAGGGAAGGTACCACTGGAGATGGCATCTTCGACTTTTAGCGAAACGTCCATGCCATCATAATCAGGCAGCTGATCCGGCACAATTGGTTCGACAAACACTGGCAAATCTTTGCCATCAGTACTGTCTTCGGTTTCATTCTGGACCGCACCGCTTTCTTCGTTTTTTTCTGCTATTTCATCCAGAGCACCAAGACGCGGACTAATAGCAAAGGCCCGATCCGCCATCTCCTCAAGATCGTCCAGGATCTCGCGATAAGAGCCCAATTTGTCTTGTGCCAAAAAATTGTTGCGGTTACCGCCCCAGAATGTGCCCAGACCAAAGCCAAATCCCCCGAGATTGCCAGATGGCAGGACTTGCGGGCTACTGGCCGCATCTAGTGGAGGCTGATCGGCAAAATCATCGCTGGACATGCTGTTGGAAAAAAGGGAAAAGGCCTGACCGGGTTCGTCTTGAGGCAGGGCAAATGGATCGTCTTGTTCCTGGTCTATGTTTGTAGCATTGCCAGCAGTAAAATCCTGGCCGGGAGCGGGTATTTCGCTAATGCCACTATTGCCGGCAGGATCGAGCAGATTGGTGGAGCGGGGCGGTTCGCTGATCTGACTCTGAGCCTGAGCTGCAAGCTCTCTGACAAAACCGCGAAGCTCAAAGTGGATACGCTCTACCTCGGATATAGTGGCCTGGTCTAGCGAAACAGCCTGGCGCTGCATTGAGCGGGACGTGGTCTGGCCTGTTTTTTCATCGCCGTCGCCTTGCTCGGCACCGAGCATCAAGTCGATGATTTTCATCTTGATATAGGCAGCTACTGATTTGAAACCTTGTTCTCGCGCTAATCTCTGCAATTCTTCAAATTGCTGTGCTTTGAGATTGATATTGATCTGGTGCTCGCGCATTTGTCTCTGTTGATTTTGGGCTGGGCCATAATGCCTGGCCCGGGATTATTCTAGGATATAAGGTTTGTAAGAGGCTTTCCAGTCGCGTATTGTTTGCCGATCTTACTATACAGCGGCATAGCGCCTGGCAAAAAAAGCCGGAAAATAGACGACAATGGTCTAGATTCCGGCTTTGAGTGCAAAACCATTACTGGTTTTGTTTGTTCTTTTTGTTGCGACGGCGACGGCTTCGGCTCGGCAGTGCTGAGACCTGGGCCTTGGGAGCGATGGTCTCCGGCAAGTCGGGAGTGGCGAGCAGTTCGTCGGCAAAGCCGAGAGCGACTGTCTCATGCGCATCGAGCCACCAGTCCTTGCGAAGGGCGCGAGACCTGATCTGGGCCTCGCTCAGCGAACTGCGGCGAGCAAGCAGACGCACCAGGCGGCTCCAGAGATTTTGCGATTCGATGACCGCGTCGCTCATCGACTGGATATTGCCCTGCGTGCCAGCAGAGACCTCATGGATGAGGACCCTCGAATTGGCACCGACAATGCGTTTATCGCCGGCCTGGAGCAGGATGCCGCCCATCGACGCTGCCTGGCCGAGAACGATGACGGTCACATGGTGACCATCGGCGCGCAGCTTGAGGACAAAGTCGTAGAGGGCGAGACCGTGCACGACTGCGCCACCAGGAGAGTTGAGCATCAGAGTCAGAGGCTTGCCCGGAAACCTGCGGCTCCAGCGACCCAGATCGGTCATGGCGGCCTTCATGGTATCGGTGGTGACCGCGTCCCAGAGGGTGTAGACCATGTGTTCGTCGTGGCTGGCTTTTTCGCGCTCGGCTTCTCGTTCACGCTTGGCGACATCGAGTTCGGCGGCGCGTACCTGAGCTTCGAGTTGCCGCAGCTTGAGCTCGTTTTCGCGGGCTTCATGGCCTTTGGCGTTGCGTGCCTTTTCGACGCGCAGCTGGGCTTCTTCGAGCTGAAGAGCCTTGAGTTGTGCGTCTAGGTTGCTCGTGGCAGGGGTAGTAACTGCAGGAGCGGGAGATTGGGGGAGGTTTTTATCATTGTTATCCATGGCTTGGCCTATTTGGAAAGAGCGGACAGGACCATTGCCAGCACCTCTTGCTTGGTGTTGGCATTGGTGGGCTGCAAGAAAGACACAAGCCCCTCTTTATCAGGAGCCTGGTAAAACTGACGGATCGGCATGGACTCGGTCTTATACAGAGCGAGACGATTGGAGATCGCGTCGGGATGGTCGTCAGAGCGCTGTGCGAGAGCGTGTCCGCAAGCATCGCAGACCGATTCGACACAGGGAGGGTCAAACTTGAGGTGATAGCTGCGCCCGCAGTCTTTGTTGGTGCAGGTGCGTCTCAGGCTCAAGCGCTCGATTAGATCGGGCTCTGCAAGCTCTATCCAGATCACGGATTGCAAGCCGATGCCCCAGGATTCTAACTTTTGTTCGAGTCTCTGCGCCTGAGCGAGAGTTCGTGGAAATCCGTCGAGGATCGCACCGTGACCGGCCGGGATCGATTTTAGAGCCTTGACTAGCAGGTCAAAGACATCATCGTCCGGTGCCAGCCCGCCATTGGCGATCCGTTCCTTGAGCGAGAGTCCGAGCGGCGTCTGGAGTGCGATTTCCTGGCGGATGAGCGCGCCGGTGGAGATGTGCGGAAGTCCCAGCATCGGCGAGAGTTGCGAGGCGATGGTGCCTTTGCCGGCTCCGGGACCGCCTAAGAGGACGATGTGGCAGGGCTTGCGCAGGGGCCAGATGATCCAGCGACGCAAGGCAAAGCACAATGCTTGGAAGGCATGGTTTTTCATGGTCGATATGAGCTCCTTTCATCGCCTGGATGAAAATTGGGGCTTTGTGGTTGATGTTCTGAGGGTTTGGAAAAAACGAGGCGCTAGAAGATGCCGTATTTAAATAAGGAGGTAATATCTCAGGCTAGGAAAAACCAACTATCACCTGCAATGTATGACAAGTAAAGAACACTTGGCGCAGTTGCGAGAGGCAGTCTGTAGCCTTGCTTTCAGAGAGAAGCCAAGAGCAGCCATGGGTCATAATATATTTCGTTGGACCCTGATAAATGGTATCGATGGAGAAAATTCAAAAATGTCGATGGTAGCTGGAGCATTGCCCGCACGCAAAGAAGTGGCAGAAGATCTCAAATGGGATTTGAGCCCGGTCTATAAGGACGACACTGCCTGGGAGGCTGATTTTGCCAGCGTTGCCATTGCTCTAAAAGAGCTGTCCAGATACAAGGGCACGCTTGCGGACAAAGAGCAGTTGCTCCAATTTTTCAGATTGCGCGATAAGCTCGCTCAGCAGGTCGAGACTCTGTATGTGTATTCGCACCTGCGCGCCGATGAAGACACTACCAATAGTCATTACCAGGCCATGAACGATCGTGCGCTAGCGCTCTATACCCAGTTTGGCGAAGAGCAGTCATGGGCCAATCCCGAGCTGCTGGCTATGGATGAGGCGCAATTGCGTGGTATTGTGGGTGATGGCTCGGACAAAGCCGGGCTTGGCCTGTATCGTCAAAAGATTGATGAGCTGCTGCGTCAAAAGCAGCACGTCCGCAATCCCGAGATCGAGGAGTTGCTTGCCCAATACGCTCAGGTGGCGCAGGGACCTCGCACTGTCTTTACTATGCTGGACAATGCCGATCTCAAACTGCCGCAGGTGCTTGGCGAAGACGGCGAGATGAGTCAGCTGACACACGGCAACTATATCGTCTATCTGCAGAGTCGTGACTGGAAAGTCCGCAAATCAGCCTATCTCGGTATGATGAGTGCATTTGAATCGATGCGCAATACCATTGCCGCCAACTATGCCAGCCAGGTCAAGACAAATATCTTTGAGGCCCGAGCTCGTAATTACAAATCGGCTCTAGAGGCAGCTCTCGGGCCTGATAATGTACCTGTCAGCGTGTACCACAACTTGATCGAGAGTGCCCATCGCTATCTGCCTGTATTGCGGCGTTACCTCGATCTGCGCAAAAAAGTCCTCGCTCAGGCAGGCGAATTGCCCGATGGCAAGCTGCATATGTGGGATCTCTATGTGCCTGTGATCAAAGACGTCCAGTACGATATCGCCTACGGCGACGCCTGCAAAAAGGTGCTCGCCTCCGTCAATCCGCTGGGTATGCAATATGCACAAGTCCTCGCCAAGGGACTTGGGAGCAGATGGATAGATGTGGTCGAAAACAAGGGCAAACGCTCTGGAGCCTATAGCTCTGGTTGTTACGGCACCCCTCCTTATATGTTGCTCAACTGGCAGGACAATCTCGAGAACATGTTTACCCTGGCTCACGAAGCCGGCCACTCCATGCACTCCTGGTTTACTCGAGACAACCAGCCATACGTATACGGCGACTATACGATCTTTGTCGCCGAGGTGGCATCTACCTGCAATGAAGCCCTGCTCACTCATCATCTCCTCCAGGAGGAGATAGACGACAATCTCCGGGCTTATTTGATCAACCATCAACTCGAAGCATTTCGCACGACTTTCTTTCGCCAAACACTGTTTGCAGAGTTTGAGATGATTGCGCACCGCGATGCCGAAAATGGTGTGGCTTTAACTGCCGATCACCTCAGCAAGATTTTTCTCGATCTCAACAAAAAATATTATGGGGAAATGGTTGAGGATGACGATGCGGTCAAGATTGAATGGGCGCGTATCCCGCATTTTTACAATAGCTTTTACGTCTACAAATATGCCACAGGCATCTCGGCTGCCACTGCTCTATCCAGGCAGATCCTGCAAGAGGGGCAGCCAGCCTGCGAGAGATATCTCGGCTTTCTCAAAAAGGGTAGCTCCGATTACAGCATCAATATATTGCGTGATGCCGGTGTCGATTTAGCCGAGCCGAGTTCGATCGATCAAGCTCTTGATGTATTCGAGGACTTTCTCCAGCAATTTGAAAGAGCTCTGGGCCAGGGCGGCAAGTAGAGTAGCGATCGTCGGCATGCATCTGGCCAAAAGCCAGATGGCCAGACGCAAGATGCGCACCGCTAGATCGCAGGCCGTCTGCAGGAGTATTTCGAGCACGTCGGCCAGGCTCCCTGCTAGGTTGGGCATGCCCATGATCGAGCCCAGTATGCCTAACAGGATGATGCCCAGCATCACTTGATTGATGATGATAAAAATAAATCTGCTGATGCCTGAAAACATATCGGTAAAATATTGCGTGCAAATTTCTGTCATGGTAGTGACCTCATATTTGGTATCAAAATAAATGGATTGGCTTTTTGTCTGCTATCGATGTCGGCAAAAATGAAAAGCGTCTACGGGGCCAACCTAGCCAGAGACTGGATATGTATACAAGGCGATCTGGAAGTCTCAGATGGGACCAGCACCACTGATGCGTTTTATGAGAAGCATGAGATGGCTCGCGCGAGGTCTGAAAAAGAAGTTTCTACTAGGCTATTAAGTAGTGGCGGAGAAAAAGAAGAGCTCGATGCTTGCCTTGAGGCAATACCGAGCTCTTCGTCGATTATCTGGCTTTAACGCTAATCCGCTCGATTGCTTCGCATGCAGCCGAGATCTCAGCCACAGGCCTGGCAAAGCACAGCCTCACCCAGCCATCTTGCATCGGCACAGTCTTGATAAGATGCAAGTCCAGCAGGCTTTTTGCGAGCTCTCCAGAGTCGGCTGCAAGAGCTCGGTGACGAGCCAGCATATAGGGGGCACCGTGTTGGCTTGAGTACGAATGCTCGAAACCAGCGACCTCCAGAGCCCTCGCCAGCAAACGACCGTTGTGCGCCAGAGCTTGCTTGCGCTGTTGGCGCTGCGCTTGCAGATTGGCTGCGTCTACGTCGTGACCGGTACCATAAAAGATCGATCGAGCCGCGATCTGAAACGGTGCCGGGGCCATGATACCGAGAGCGGTGGCAACCCTGCCGATGGCATTTACATCTTTCCCGTGACCAATGACAAAGGCCACTCGCCAGCCGGTGGCGTTTTCGCTCTTGGAGATGCCGTCGATGACGATAGTATCCTTGCACCTGTAGTGCAAAAACGAGCGGAAGGCCGTTCGATCATTAAAATCCACAGCACCATAGAGCTCGTCGGCAACCACGATCAGTCCGTGCTTATCCGCCAAATCCGCAATGGACTGGAGTTCTTCTGCAGAAAAACTCCTGCCTGTGGGATTGTGCGGATTGTTCAACATCAAGATTTTGGTCTTGCCTGTCACGGCACGATGGATGGATTTGATGACTGGGTCGCTGATTGTGCCGTTTGCGGGCAGGGACACTGGAACAATCTTTGCGCGGGCGAGCACCGCTGCCTGGGCGTAACCTTCAAAGTAGGGAGACAGAACGATGATCTCATCGTCCGGATTGCAGAGCGCCATAAAGGTGGCCGCCAGAGCAGCAGAGGATCCAGCGACGACCAGGATCTCAGAGCCGGCCTCAACGACAACCCCGTGAGTTTGGCGCAGATATCTGGCATACCCCTGCTTGAGCAAGATGTCGCCGCCTGCTGTCGCATACTGGTTGTGGCCGTCCTTGATAGCGCGGATCGCGTGTTCCTTTAGCAGATCTGCGGTGTCCTCTCCAGGGGCTCCGGAAGCCAGGTCGTACACGAAGCGCTTGACATGGGGTTTTGCAGCCTGGCGCGAGCTTGCGCTAAGGCCTGTGGGCTGGAGAGTCATAACTGGCAGATCAGATACAAGAAGAGAGTGGCGGGCGGGTTTGCATCTCCCCATAAAGATACGGCCCAGCAGACGCTTTAAAGTCGTGGTTTGCATGGTTGTGATCCTGTAAACAGGTTAAAGACCGGCTCGTGTCAAGTCTGGAGGAAGTAGTTTTCCTCTTGCAAACTTGTAAACTTGTCGAAAACGTAGTTTAGTTACAGATACTCTGGTTGACGGCCGATTGGTTTATTACGCCGACAGGGTATGAAAATCAGGTAAGAGTTTTCAAGCATGATAGAGAAAGGTATCTCTACAAGTTTCTAATACGAATGAACTATCAGGCAGCACTGGCATTTATCCAATCGTTTCCAGACATGGAGCGCGCAACCTTTGGCGCGCGAGGTCCGACGATGGGGCTGCCTTCGATGAAGTCTTTGCTTGCGCGTATGGGCAATCCGCATCTCAAGGCCCGTACTATCCACATTACAGGATCCAAAGGCAAGGGCAGTACCGCGGCCTTCATCAATAGCATCCTGGTTAAAGCCGGTTGCCGTACGGCAATGTTTACCAGTCCGCATCTGCATCAATACACCGAGCGCTACGCCTTTGGTCTCGAGGCCATATCCGAGGAGGATTTTGCCAGGGCAATCGGAGAGATCCAACCCATGGTGCAGGCCGAAGTCGAGGCGGGCAACGATACTATTTCTACTTTTGGTATTTTGTGTGCGGCCTTTTTTCATATGGTGGCAAGCAGTCCACTAAAGATCGACTGGCAAATAGTCGAGGTCGGATTGGGCGGTCGCTACGATGTTACTAATGTCTTTGATTCCAAAGAAGCAGCCGTCATCACTCCAATTTCTCTGGAGCATGTAGAGCTTTTAGGTAGCACCCAGACCGAAATCGCTGCCAACAAAGCAGGTATCGTCACCAATGGCTGCATCACTGTATTGGCTCCCCAAAAAGATGGGGGCGCCCGCACTGCGGTCGGCAGGCGTTGCCACGAAGTCGATAGCGAACTGATCGACGTGGGCAAGCGCTACAAGTGCAAAATACTCTCGCAAGATTTTTCTGGAGAGACATTTGCCATGGATGGCAATGGTTTGTCCCTGGAGGCGCATATCGCCACACTAGGCGCTCATCAAGTGACCAATGCCTTGACCGCGGCTGCCACTGTAATCGCTTTGAGAGACAGAGCCATGGTGCAGGCCGACAATGATGTGATCCGCGAAGGTTTGGGTCAGGCAGCATTTTGGGGCCGCATGGAAATCTTGCAACAGGAGCCGGATCAACCACTTGTGGTGGCAGATGGTGCTCACAATCATGAGTCAGCACAGGCCTTGTGTTCTGCTATAAAGGCTTTCCGTGCCGACAAACCAAGTCCGGATTGCTATTTTGTCATTGGCGTCAATAATGACAAAAATATTTCTGCCATCTGGAAAGAATTGACTGCTCTCAATAAGACAGTCATCGCCACTAAGAGCGAAAACCCTCGCTCCATGGACCCAGCACAGATCGCCGAATTGTTGTCGGTCTTTGAACTGGACAATCCCAAGGTCATGACCGCACCGACTGTTGCTCAGGCTCTCGATAGGGTGCTCAAACTGGCTGGTCCAGATGATTTGATATGTGTGACTGGCTCACTGTATGTGGTGGCAGAGGCTCGCGAATATTTTATGGGCGGTGAAAAGGCGCGTGCAAGCGCTGGAGTCTTTTCTCAAAAAACCTAGCGCATCTAGCGCTGTTTGTAGCGTTTTGACGGAGATCTGCTCCTGTTGCCGCTTGGCAACCCTGTATTGCAGCGGGCATAGGGAGTGGCTTTCGTCGCGCAAAGTATATTGCACTGCTATCAAGTTTTTATAAAGCTCGCTTAATTTGAAAAGCTCTAAGCCTGATTTCTAGACTCATAGAGTATTTGTTTTTTTTATTTCTCTTCTTAGCCAAGTTCTTCTAACCCCCACCACGCCCTGTCAACCAGACGATTGCGCATGTGCTTCGAGATTTTTTGATCTCTGTGTCAGCACGAGCATGAGCGCAATCGCCTGAAGGCGGGCCACAGATTTTAGGACCCAGACATTATGAACCGCTCGAATCGCTTCGGGCCCGTTTGGCTCGGGCAGGCTTTTCGCCTGTTCGGCGCTGGCATTGTCTTGTTTGCCGCCGGGCTCGCCCTCAATCTCTTTCTTGCCAATGTCAATCTACCTGCATCAACCACTCCCATAGGCCTCTACCATGCCGCATGGGAAAAGGCTCAGCAGCTCGCCTACGACCAGACCAAGGTCAATACCCCCAGATTTGCCGCTCTCGAGCACAAGTACGACGCCATGATCAAGACCGATGCGGACGCGATCAAGTACGCCAACGAGATGCTCGATGAGCTTGATGACCACTACGCTCACCTGCTGGCGCCCGTCGAGGTCAAGGCCGGTGAGATGCAAAATCGTGGCCAATTTGTCGGCATCGGTATCTTGCTTGAACCGCAGGATATCCCGGTGCCCACAACACGCAAGGCTGACGGTCCTGCCAATGGACCTGCCGCCAAGCCTATCTTGCCTGTTACGCCGCCGCCAGTGATCCTGCCCAAGCAGGATGCCGATGGTTATCCGGTGGTCAAAGAGGTCATTGCTGGTGGACCTGCTGAAAAGGCCGGACTCAAGAATGGCGACGCGATATACAGCGTTAACGGCAAGTCGATGCGCGGCGTATCGCTCGAAGATCTGATCATTGCACTGCGTGGCGCCGAAGGCTCTACGGTGGTGATCGAGTATGGCGCGCCGGGCGACAGCAAGGCTCCAAGCAAGATCAAAAAGGGCACTGTCACTCGCTCCCTGGTCGCTACGCACTCGGTGAGCTTTGAGATGAAGACCACTTCGCAAGGCAAATTGGTAGGCTATATCAGGCTGAGCGATTTTGGCCAGCGTGACGTCGTGCGCGACATGAAAGTAGCTCTGGCTGCTCTGGATGCCGCTAACGATATCGTGCTTGATCTGCGCGGCAATCCCGGTGGTCGAGTCGACTACTGCATCAACCTCGTCTCGCTCTTTCTCGAGGAGGGCAAGATCGTCACCATGAGGCAGCGCGTGCCGCCCGGTCGGTTTGAGAGCGAGTCTTATACTGTCGACTCCTCCAATCTGATTCAGACGACCATCGATGAGAGTACGGGCGCAACTCGAGTCTATAAAATGGGTCGTGAGGCCGCGGTCGCTGGAGGCAAGCGCCTGATCATCCTCGTCAATGGTCGATCGGCTTCTGCTTCGGAGATGTTTACGGGTGCGCTCAAGGACAACGGACGAGCCTCAGTGCTCGGGACGCAGACCTTTGGCAAGGGCATCGGACAGGGGACATTCCCCATGCCCAATGGCACCAATCTCCGCCTGACCACTCTCCGCTATTTCACTCCCAACGGCACCTGGCTCGGCGATGGGCAAAACTCCTCGCAGCGCTTTGGTATCGAACCCGATATCAAGGTGACGATGCCTGCCAGGGGCGATCGCGATATCCAGCTGGAGCGTGCTCTGGCTGAGTTTGACAAAAACTAGTTCTTTTCAGGACCTTTCAATTAGAATTATCGTGGAGTACCAACCGTGAACAACATGAGCACTGCAAAACGCACCACTTCTCGCACCAAATCCAAGTCTTCCGTTCAGACCGGCATCCAGCCGCGTCTGACGAGTCAGTTTTTTGCCGGCCGTCGCAAGGAGTTCTTGCGTCGCATGCCGGCCAACTCGGTGGCGATCTTTGTCGCCACTCCGGAGCGTACCCGCTCCAATGATACCGAGTATGCCTATCGGCCCAGCTCCGACCTGCTCTACCTGAGCAATTTTCCGGAGCCCGAGGCCATCTTGATGTTTGTCAAAGGCGCCTCCGGTGCCCGTGGCAAGAGCAAGTTTGTCATGTTTGTCCGACCCAAGGACAAGATGCGCGAGATCTGGACCGGTGTCCGCGCTGGTGTCGAGGGCGCCCGCGAGCGCTACGGCGCCGATGAGGCCTATACCGAAGACCAGTTCGAGAAAGTGCTGCGCGATGTGTTGGATGACGCCGAGCAGGTGTTGTATCGCTTTGATCGCAATCAGCATGTCGACGAGCGTTTTCGCAAGGTCTGGATCGGCAGCGCCAACTCGCAAAAGACCCTCGGCAATCCCGAGGAGATCGTGCATGAGATGCGCCTCTTTAAGACTGCCGAAGAGATCGAGATCATGCGCTGGGCCGGCGCTGTTTCGGCGCGCGCCCACATGGCCGCCATGCAGGTCACTCGCCCCGGCATGAACGAAGCGCAGGTCCAGGCCGTGATGGAGGCGATCTTTCGCTTTAACGGGGCTTCTTATCCGGCGTATACGAGCATCGTCGGTGGTGGCGATAATGCCACCATCCTGCACTACATCGAAAACGAAGCAACGCTCAATAGCGGCGACCTGCTCCTCATCGATGCGGCTTGCGAGTACCAGGGCTATGCTTCGGACATTACCCGTTGCTTCCCGGTGTCCGGCAAGTTTTCGCCGGCTCAGCGCGCTCTCTACGAGATCGTGCTCGAAGCCGAGAAAGCCGGCATTGCCATGGCTCGTCCGGGTGTCCGCCTCGCGGACATCCACGAGACTGCGTCCAATATCTTGCGCAAGGGCCTTGTCACTCTCGGCCTTTTGCCGCGCACTCACCTGACCGCCGAGGGCGAAAAGAAGGCGCTCGATGCCTGGAAAAAGGCAGGCAGCAAGGGCGAACAACCGCTCCGCTTGTTTGACTTTTACATGCACGGCACCAGCCACTGGATCGGTTTGGACGTGCATGATGTGGGCACCTATGGTACCCGCAGCCAGACCGGCAAAAAGCGCCTGCTCAAGCCGGGTATGGCCTTTACCATCGAGCCTGGTCTCTACGTTTCCCAATCCGAGACGCGCGTGCCTGCTGCATATCGTGGCATTGGCATTCGCATCGAAGACGACGTGGTGATCACCGCAGATGGTGCCGAGGTCCTGACCAAGGACGTGGTCAAAGAAGTCGCCGATATCGAGCGCGTCATGGGCTCCAAGCAGGCCCTGGCCGCCCGCACTGGCATCGATGAGTTGCTCCTGCTGCGCTGAGCGCTCATAGAGCTCGCATGATGGGGATCGGTCTGCGTGCGCAGGCCGGTCCCCTTGTTTTTTTTAACCGGTGGCACCGAGTACAGGTGCTGCTAGAGACCATTTATAAACCAGGACATGACGATGCTCGACGTAAAACTCCTGCAAGACCTTCTCGTCGTATTTGGCCTGGGTGTGACCATGGTGTTCGTCTTTCACCGGCTCAACATGCCGTCCGTGCTTGGTTTTCTCATCACGGGCGTCTTGTGCGGGCCATTTGGCTTTAAGCTGGTCGAAGAACTGCACGCCATCGAAGCCCTTGCCGAAATCGGCCTTGTGGTGCTCCTTTTCGAAGCCGGAATCGAGTTTTCCATCAAGACCTTTATGCGCCTAAAGCGCTTTTTGCTGATCGCCGGCACATTGCAGATAGTGCTTACTATTGCAGCCACGGCCGGCATCGCCTATTACTTCGGGCAGGATCTGCGCGCCTCCATCTTTTTGGGCATGCTGGTCTCGCTCTCCTCGACCGCTCTGGTGATCAGGGTCCTCGAATACCGCGGCGATCTCGACGCCACTCATGGTCGCGCCGCGATGAGTATCCTGATTTTTCAGGATCTCTGCATCGTGCCCATGGTGCTGGTGGTGCCGTATCTTGCTGGCCAGGGGGGCAGCGTCACCGACATCCTCCTCTTGACCGGCAAGGCCCTGCTCTTTGTCGTGGTGGCAGGGATGATCGCTCGCTACCTGATCCCTTATCTCCTCAGCCATGTTGCTCGCATCAAGCGGCGCGAAGCCTTCGTGCTCAGCATCATTTTCCTCTGTCTGGGCACTGCATTCGCAACCTCGCACTTTGGCCTCTCCATGGCCCTCGGTGCATTTATCGCCGGCCTGGTCATCTCCGATTCCAAGTACAGCCATCAGGCTCTGTCCGAGGTCTTGCCGATACGCGAGATCCTCAACTGCCTGGTCTTTGTCTCGATCGGCATGCTCTTTGACGTCCGCGTCCTATTGGCCAATCCGTCGGCAGTGATCATGCTCTTGGTAGCGATCATGGTGGTCAAGACGATCACCGGCTTTGTCGCAACCGCGGCAACTGGTTATTCGTGGCGCATCTCTCTCTTGACCGGCGTGGTGCTGGCTCAGGCAAGCGAGTTTTCGTTCGTCTTGTCCAAGCTAGGCTATGCTTCGGGCATTCTCGACGAGAGGACCAATCAACTCTTTCTGGCAGCGGCCATTCTTTCCATGTTTGCGACGCCTTCCGCGATCAGCGTAGGGCATTTCATCCAGGGGAAATTGAAGGGGGTGATCCCGGATGGTTGGGGACAGGGGCTGAGTAAAGATAAAGATCAGGAAGCCGCCGCCAAGGCTGTCGCCAAGGCCAGCAATCACGTCATCGTGGTCGGCTTTGGCGTGGCCGGGCAGAGCATCGTGCAAGCTTTGACTGCGCAAAAGTTGCCTTTCGTGGTGGTGGAGTTTGATCCCATCGTCGTCAAAGAGCAGCTCAAGCGCGGCTTGCCGATCATGTATGGCGATGCCAGTCGGCTCGAGGTCCTGCAGCACGCGGGCCTAGCGCGAGCTCGCTCGGTCGTGTTGACAATGAGCGATTCGACCATAGCCCTTGCGGCTTGTGATCTCGTGGCAAGACAAAATCCCTCTGCATACCTGGCCGTGCGGGCTCGCTATCTCAGGCAAGTCCGTCCGCTCAAATCGCTCGGCGCCAACCGGGTCATACCCGAAGAAGCAGCCGGAGCGATCGAATTGACCAAAGAGGTGCTCAATAATTATGCTTTGCCACAGGCGGACGTGGATGTGGCGCTGGCAGCCCTGAGAGAAGATCTCATCGAACGCGCCAGCCGCTAAGGCCTTTATTTGGAAAGCTTCGTCGGCAAAACCGGCGGAGCTTTCTCTTTTTGTCGTTATCTGCTATGCGATGTAGTTGCTTTCGGTAAGTCATTCGTCGATCTTGACACTAAATTGACAGTCCTTTCGACTTTCTTGCAGTTGGCGCAGGCTGCGATAGGTAGGTATTTAGGAAAACGGCAAAAAGCCAAGTTTTTGATCAGATTTTATTTGCTTGCCTCCCTTTGTTTGAGCCAGGGTAATTACATCGTTTATTTCTTCAAAACAACAAGAGCTCTTATCCAAGTCTAGTACCCATCACTCTTTCCCGTATTTCTGCTAGCCATCTTTTTGGTTTGCAGGAGTCCGCTTTTGAAAGCCCCAAAAATTGTCCCAAACCTTGTCCCAAGCATTGTCTATGTACTGCAGCAAACCTCAACCGGAGACAGATCATGAAAATCCTGCTCGTGGAAGATTGCCGCTTCATGGCCAGGGCCATCAAGCAGCTTCTCGAAAATGAAGATCACCAGGTCCAGTGGATCGTCGGTGTTCGCCATCGTGCTGACGACCAATCGATGCAAATCGTCGGCCTGGACCAAGACGGTCATTCGCAAGTCTCGATCTCGCCTCAAGACTATGACCTCGCCATCGTCGACGGTCAGCTCGAAGGTGATCTCGAAGGGCCCCAGGTCGTCCAATCTCTGCGTCTCGCCAACGTCAAGCTTGCCATCCTTGCGATCAGCACGGAAGAAAAGCTCAACGCGGACATGGTGCAGAATGGTGCGGTCTTTAGCCTGCGCAAGCCTTGCTTCTTTACCGCATTGCATTCCGGCGTGCTCAATGTTCGCCAGGTGCGTCGTCTCAAGGCGATCAAGCGTCTGGCCCTCAAGCGCATGGAAGCAAACCTTGCGAGCGATGACTACAAGTCTGTTCGCAAGTCCGCCGATCTCTTTGTCATGCCATATTTGCAAGAAGAGGCGTGATGAGAGATGGTCAAAAACGAAAAGAAATCGGTTCGGGTCAGCCTTTGGGCGGCTCAGAATCGATTTCTTTTTTCGATTATTTACTATAGCAAGCAGTGTTTATTTGCTTTTTTGTGCTTTGTCGCGGCTCCAGGGCTCTGCAAAATCGCTCATTGCCTGCATTTTTATCGCATCATATTGTCAGCTGTAATGATCAAAGAGGGGATAGGGCAATCATTTAGGCCCTTTGCGCAGCACCGGGGCCGCAAATGATTGTCCTATCTCCTTCTTTTTCTTCTTATTCTTAAAATTTGATGTGATCATGCAATCTACATCTGATGCGTCATTTGCATTGCAGCTATAAAAGCAATTGCTATGATGCCACCGATCCTAAAATCGGGACCGTAGGTGTTTGCTAGGGTTGGGATATTGAGATTGGCTACTGCAAGCACCGATATGGCTGCCGAAGATAGCCAGGAAAAAACGAGTGTGGCACCCAGGGCCAACAGCGGTAGAGGTAGATGCATGATGCCTGATGAGATCAGCAATTGGTCCAGCCAGCCTAATGCCAAGGCCGATATTTGAGTTATAGCTGTAAGCAAGTTCACTCTATTTCTCCTTTGAGCGGGGCTTATGTTTACAGCCTAGAACAGCTGCAATCTGGCGTAAATTGACTTTTTTGCATACACTAAATCGTGTATACAACTATAGCAAATCATAGAACATTTGAAAAAAGAAAACAGGGTCTTGAGCCATAGCCCTGAGACCCTGTTTTCTTTGGACGCAGCTGATTGAAATTACTTTTCCGGATCGGGCTTGCCGGCGAAAAAGTCATAGATCTGGAACAGTCCCAGGCCCGCGTAGAGCAGGTACAGGAGCCAGATGCCGGTGCGGATCGCTCCGTTGAAGGGGATGATGAAGGGAGCGAGCATGGCGACCACCGTGATGGCAACCAGGATGAACGCTGCGCGCTTGATATGAGCGACCTTCGTTTCCGAAGGATGCTTGAAGGGGCGCGAGAGCAGCCAGACCAGAGATTTCCAGACCTTGCGCGCGCCGAGGGCGACGATCAGGAGCAGGAGGGTCGAACCGATTCCGAAGGGGACCATGGTATTCCTTTCACAATTGTGATCGAGGGTTTGGTGACATTCAGGACCACGCGGGTTGAGATTGTTAGGTCTCATTGGCCCGCGTGATCCCAGAAATCGAGCTTGCGCTCAGTTGTTGCCCGCCTGCTTGCGCTCGATGGAGTTCTGCATCTGCACCAGGGAGAGGATGAGCATCGACTGCGCCCAGGCGAGGGGTTCGTTGGCATCAGCCACCCACTCGCGAGTGTTCATGTCGATGATGTAGCACTCCGGATACAGACCGCGCGGCGAGATGGCCGCCAGCGCACGGTTGAAGTGCGCGAGCTGCTTGTCGTAGTAACGCTCGTCACCGGTACGCAGATACATCTCGCCGTAGATGTAGGACATCTGCGGCGAGCCGTGGCACCACTGGGCTTCCTGACCGGGGCCGAGATCGCCGCGGTTGATGCGACCATCCCAGATGTCCTTGTTGTAGCGGCGGATACCGATGTGACCCATCAGCCGGTTCTCGATGTTGTCGAGGATGGCCAGCGTGTTGGCGTCGCTCAGCACCGGCCGACCACTGAAGGCCGCCAGGAGGAGGGGGTTGAGCTGGGCGAGGTCGACGTCGCGAGTCTCGCCGTTGTCGGAACGGATGAACTCCATCGTGCCCAGCTCGCGCAGACGCGTCTCGCACTTGTCCGCCATCTCGCCCGCACCATGAGCGGTGCTCCAGTAGTCGTGGCCCAGACGGTTGTACCGCAGGGCGCCATACGAATCCAGGAAGGTCTGCTGCTCGCGCAGAGAGACCAGGGCACAGGCGATGGACGACCAGTGCTCGCCGACGCGATCTTCCCAGGCACCCAGATCAAAGTCTTCCCAGACATGGATGCGCCAGAAATAAGCATGCAGCAGAGCCGCGAAGGCCGCGTAGTCGCCGTCCTCGCTGAAGGCCATGCGATTGGTCTTGAGCGCATGGAACAGGAGGAAGTTGACGAAGGCCAGCGAGTCGTTCTGACCGTGGCCCCAGGGATCCCCGACCTCATGGAGCGAGAAGGGGTTGTAGCGGATGTGAGGCCGCGAGAAATAATCCTTGGGGTAGCCGGACTTGCGACCATGGATGATGTCGAGGAAGCGTTCCTCGCCCTTGCGGTGGTGGATGATGCTCGACCGGAGGCCGCGCTTCCACTGGTCCGCGGGGATCTGCAGCGCCGCATTGGCGGAGGGCTTTTCGGCGATCGCCAGTTCGGCGAGGCACTGCATGATGTTGTCGCGATCCCACTGGAAGATCAGGAGACCGTCGACGGCGGCCTCGAGGGTGTGGTCGAGATCGAGAACGGTGACGGCAGAGTGACCACCGCTCTTGTAGCGACGGATCTTGGTCGTCATCTTGTCGGCGAGGACCTTGTGCAGGTGCGCGATGTCCTCGAGAGTGTAGTTGCCCTTGATCAGCTGAGCGATTTCCGGGTTCTGCACGTGAAGCTGGCCGAAGAGGCCATTCTGGATGATGTTGGACATAACCTTCTCCTTTTGTGGCCGCCGCCTTGCTAGCACGGGGGCCGGTTACAGGTGAAATTTGGAAACACTTTTAGAGAAAGGCGCCTAAACCCTTGACACCTGTTGGTGCTACGATTTATGCGCATGACGAGGTAGCTATGACAGACAATTTCGAAAACCGCCCATGGGGGGCCTTCTACGTCCTGGTCGACGAGTCGAACACAAAGGTCAAGAGACTGGTGGTCAACCCGGGACAGAGATTGAGTCTGCAGAGCCATGTGCACAGGGACGAACACTGGGTGGTCGTGGCTGGCGAAGGTGAGGTGACTCTAGACGATAGCCTCAGGACTATTCGCTATGGAGATCACGTCTTCGTCGGGCGCGGCACAAAGCATCGCGTTCGCTGTACTGGTACCGTTCCGCTCCAGATCATAGAGATCCAAACCGGTGATTCTTTTGCCGAGTCTGATATCACACGCTACCAGGATGATTACAACAGGGCCGATTCGATACTCTAACCAAAAACTTCCAAAAGCCAGACCACATCGAAAAGCACGGGGCTTCGATAAGTGTTGGTTGTAATCTGGAGATTGAAAGCTTTTGAGAACCGACGTGTTGTGTGAAAGAGAAAATACCACTCAAGAATTGCTAATAAGGGCTCTCATAATCAAGAGCTAGAGAGCTTATATTCCGCAGACGCGCGCGTGTCATGCAGCCTGCAAAATTATGACTCCCGTCCAGAGGCCTTTTGGGGGTATGGGACGTCCGCCTATACACATAGCGCAAGCTGTTAGAGGCTGCGCTAGCCTGCGTATCTGCGACGTTATCAGGAGTATCAGAAAAGGCTAATTCGCTGGAGGCCTTTTCCCATTGATTACCGATCTCTGAACTATCTAGGGTGCAGATATCTTTTCTCTGTCTTTCACCCTTTACACCCTTTCTTTCTCAAAACCCACAGTCTCCATAACCCACTGACCCTTATCGCCATGTATCGCGCGCCTAGTCCGCGATGCGTGAGCTTTAACCCAGGAGAAACCACATGACTACTTATCTCGGTAATTTGACCGAGCACGCTGCGTGCTGCGGTCACATCCACTGGTGGCTTTCGCATGGTGACGACAAGAAGCAACCGGCACGCAAGCCCTTTGCCTTGCCTGACACCAAGAAGCGCTATGCTCCCGATCTCGACGTCGATGTCCATCACGTCAAGCTCGATCTCTCTGTCGATCCCGTCAAAAAGTCGCTTTCGGGCGTCGCCTACACGACCTTTTCGCCGCGCTTTGCCGCTCTGAATACCGTCTCTTTCGATGCGGCCTCCATGGTCATCGAATCGGTGGTCGATTCGGCCGGCAACGCGCTGGACTTTGAGCACGAAGGCGACCGGCTGCATGTCACCCTCGCTGCCCTGCTCGCACCCGACGTTCGCGAAACGCTCGCGGTCAAGTACAAGAGCGCCAACCCCAAGCTCGGCATCTACTTTACCGGCCCGTCGCCTTTCTACAGCGACAAGCCCTATCAGGTCTGGACCCAGAGCCAGGACGACGACGCCCACCACTGGCATCCCGTCCTCACCGCCGACCACCCCAGCCACCGCATGACCTCCGAGGTCATCGCCCGCGTACCGGCCACGTTTACCGCTCTGTCCAACGGCAGCCTGGTCAGCGAGAAGGACAACGGCGACGGCACCAGGTCGTTCCACTGGCTGCATGACAAGTCGCACGTGAGCTATCTCATGGCTCTCGTCGTCGGCGAGTTTGTCAAGCTCGAAGAGATGCTCGGCGAGCTGCCTGTGCAGGCCTACGTCGACAAGAGCATGGAAGACCGCGCTCGCGAGTATTTCAAGGGCACGGCCGCTCTGGTCAAGCTCTTCGGCGACCTCTACGGCGTGCCGTATCCGTGGCCGGGCAAGTACGCCCAGGTCTTTGTCCAGGAGTTTATCTTCGGCGGTATGGAAAACACCACTATCACGGTGATGACCGACCGCATCCTCGCCTCCGCCGGCACCCGTGAAGAGCAGCGTCTGCAGGAGGTTCGCCTCAATGCACACGAGCTCAATCACCACTGGAACGGTGACCTGGTCACCTGCCGCGAGTGGGCGCACGCCTGGCTCAACGAAGGTGGCGCCACCTACGGCGAGGTCGAGGCCGTCGAGCATCTGCTTGGCGAAAAGGCCCGCGACCACTACGTCTACAACCTGTCCAAGGTCTACTTTGCCGAGGACCGTCGCTACCGCCGGCCCATCGTCTGCCAGACCTATCGCGAGCCGATCGACCTCTTTGACCGCCACCTCTACCAGAAGGGCGGCCTGGTGCGTCACATGATCCGCTACATGCTCGGCGACAAGGGCTACTACGACTCGATCAAGACCTACTATCAGGACAATCTCTACCAGCCGGTGGAGACCATCGACCTGATCAAGGCGATCGAAAAGGTCACCGGCAAGAATATGCGCGAGTTTTTCGATCAGTGGGTCTTTGGCGCGGGCTTCCCCGAGTACAAGGTCAGCTATCGCTACGACCTGCGCAGTCATTCGTGCGTGGTCAAGGTCGCCCAGACCCAGACCATCGAAGGCGAGACCGGCCTCTTCAAGATGCCGATCCCGATCTCCTTCGGCATGCGCGACGGCACCTTCAAGGACTTTACCGTCCTGGTCGAGGACAAGGAGCACACCTTTACCTTCCCGATGCAGGAGCCGCCGACGATGTTCCGCTTCGACCCGCACAACTACGTGCTCAAGACGGTCGAGCTGGACGTGCCGCGTCTGATGCTGGCCAACCAGCTCAAGGGCGATCCGGCGGTCATGGGTCGCATCTTTGCGGCTCAGGCTCTCGCCAAGATCGCCGACGACAAGGCTGTCGATGCGCTCAAGGCCGCTGCTGACTTTGACGCCGACCCCTTCTTTTGGGCGGTTTCGTCCGAAGCCGCGACCTGCCTGGGGCAGATCAAGACGCGCTACGCAGCTCGTGCCCTCAAGGAGCTCGCCTCCCAGGCCGAACCGCGCGTGCGCCGCGCCGTGGTCAATTCGCTCGGCAACTACAAGACCGCTCAGGAAGGCAAGGTCCTGGCCGGTATCGTCAGCGGTGGCACGGAAAAGAGCGAGTTCGTTCTCGCCGATGCCTGTGCCGCCCTCGGCCGTACCGGCTGGTCTGGCGCCTTCGAAGCACTGTCCGGTGCGCTGGCGATCGACTCGTGGAACGAGATCGTGCGCGTCGGGGCCCTCAACGGCCTCGCCGAGCTCGGCGACTCCCGCGGCGTCGATCTGGCGCATGTCTGGGCCCGTCCCGGCAAGCCCATGGCAGCGCGTCCGGCGGCTCTCGGCTGCCTGGGCAAGCTCGCTGCGGTCAAGACCGGCAAGGGCAAGAGCAAGGTCAAGACGGCTACCGCCGCCAACACCCGCGCTCTCGGCGTGCTGCACAAGCTCGCTGCCAACAAGGAGCTGGCGCAGTTTACCTTGCGCATGGCTCTGGTAAATGCCCTGGGCGAGGCCAAGAGCGAGAGCTCGATCGCCGTGCTCGAAGGCCTCAAGGGTGAATCTCACGACGGTCGCGTCAAGCGCCTGATCGCCGAGACGATCACCAAGATCGGCGCCAAGGGTTAAATCGTCAAAGCGGAGGGTCTGTCGCTAAGCGGCAGGCCCTCTGCCTATCGAGGGAAAATATGAAAACAGAAAAATCTTTGGATTTTGGAGAACGCAGCTATCAGATGATAGTGCGTGCCAAGCTCAGTCGCGGCGGCACCGGCTCGTTTTCCAACTTTGCCAGCGCAGTATCGAAAGCCGGTGGCGACCACCTCGACATTGACGTGGTGCAGTCAACCGGTGACTACATTTTGCGCGACTTTACCATCGCCGCTCGCGATCCCAAGCACGGCGAGGTCATCGTCCAAGAGCTCAAAAAGCTCGCTGATGTAGAGATCGTCAACGTCTCCGACGTCGTCTTTCTCAAGCACCTGGGCGGCAAGATCGCCATCGTGCCTACCTCCGAGGTCAAGACTCGAGTCGATCTCGGCCAGGTCTACACCCCCGAAGTGGCCCGCGTTTGCGAGGCCATCGCTGCCGACCCCGACAAGAGCTTTAACCTGACCATCCGCGGCAAGATGGTGGCAGTCATCTCCGATGGCAGCCGTGTCCTGGCTCTCGGCAATATCGGCCCTCTGGCCGCCCTGCCGGTCATGGAAGGCAAGGCGATGCTCTTTCAGCGCTTTGCTGGCGTCAACGCCTTTCCCATCTGCCTGGACACCCAGGACACCGATGAGATCGTCAACGCCATCCTGGCCATCGCCCCCAACTTTGGCGCCATCAACCTCGAAGACATCGCCTCCCCGCGCTGCTACGAGGTCGAGAAACGCCTCAAGGAAAAGCTGTCCATCCCCGTCTTTCACGACGATCAGCATGGCACTGCCATCGTCGTTGGCGCCGCTGCCATCAACGCCGCCAAATACATCAAAAAGCCTCTCTCCAGGCTCAAGGTCACTGCCATCGGCACCGGTGCCGCCGGCATGGCCTGCATCAAAATGCTGATGGACCTCGGCGTCAAGGACATCATTGCCTTCAACAAGGACGGTGCGGTCTACAAGGGCGCCCCCAACCTGACCGAGACCGAGACCTGGCTGGCCGACAACAGCAATGCCGGCATTTACAAGGGCAGCTACAAGGACGCCCTCAAGGGACGCGACATGTTTTTGGGCCTGTCTGTCGGGGACATCCTCACCGGCGACGATCTCAAATGCATGAACAAAAAAGCGATCGTGTTTGCCCTGGCCAATCCGCGTGCCGAGGTGCCACCAGAAACGGTGCCCGCCAACGTCGCCGTGCTCGCCACCGGCAGCTCGCGTTATCCCAACCAGGTCAACAATGCCCTGGCCTTCCCAGGTATCTTTAAGGGTGCACTGGAGGCGAGGGTCAACCAGATCACCGAGGAGATGTGCATCGAAGCGGCTCGCGCAATCGCCGGTCTGATCAAGACCCGTGAGTTGGCCGCCGACTACATCATCCCCACTGTGTTTGACAGCCGTGTCGCTACCACGGTTGCCGAGGCGGTCAAGTCGACCGCTGCCAAAAGCGGCCTAAACCGCCGCGCCTTAAAGTAGAAATAAACCTCAAGGAGCCGCGCGACTCATGAGTCCCGACACTTCGTAAAATCTAGCAAAAAGGAACCCCGTCATGACTCCCTTCCATCAACTTCCGTGGTATGCCCAGTGGTGCGTGCTCGCCCACGGGGACCAGATGTACGGTGATCAACCGTATCAATTTCATCTGGAAGCGGTGGTCTCCGTGGCCATCGAGTTTGGATTCACCTCGCCGCATGTCCTCATGACCTGCTGGGGTCATGACGTGGGCGAAGACACCAAAAAGACTCGCTCCGACATGCTCTATGTCGGTTTCCCTGTGCCCGTCGTGGATGGCATCGATGCCGTCACCGACGAGCCGGGTGAGACACGTGCAGAGCGCAAGGCCAAGACCTTGCCCAAGATCGCGGCCAACCGCCTCGGTCTGATCGCCAAGCTCTGCGATCGCATCGCCAATGTGCGACAGAGCAAGGCCACGAGCCCCAAAAAGTACGCTACCTACAAGTACGAGCATGCCGAGTTTGTTCGGGTCCTCTACGACGCCAGCGACGTCGAGCTTGCTCCTCTGTGGGCGCATCTCAATAGCCTTTTGGCTGACTGAGATCTCTGAGAAGGGAGCGGCGCAAGCCGCTCTCTTTTCTTTTTGCTCCGACTTACTATACTATATCACTGATCTGATTTTTCTACTGTCTTATCCATTATTTCTACTGCCACCACCGCACTGGACGGCATATTGAAGGCAGGAACGCTCTTTTTGCGGCTGGCCTTGCTGGCGTCTAGCGCAATGCCGTTTTTGAGCGCAATCACATAGGCTTTGTCCCGATCTCCGGACATGATCAGCTTGCCTTTTTCATCATATGCTCTCATGAGCATTCCACACCCGGCCTTGTCTGGATCAGCGCCTGGATCGGGCATGATAGCCAGGCACTCGATCAAACCTGCCTGTGAGTCTTCGGCCCGAGCCTCGTCGGCAGCAAATTTGGGATCGCGATCACGCATGGACTGCAGTTGCTCGACAAAGACCTCGTCAAATTTGCCGCCAGCTTGATTGATTACATTGACCACAGGTTTGCGGATCTGGCCTGACAAAGGGTTTTCGTAAGAAAAATTGGTGCCGGAGTCGGCAAAATCAGCCTCTCCGGTGGGATAGACGTGATCGTGAGTAGCAAAAAATGATTGAGCTGCCATGGACATTTTTTGCATTTTGTCTGTTATCAATTTGCCTGGCGCACCATCTTCGTAGAGAACCACGCCTCCGGGCAATTCTAGGCTTTTATACTGATTGGAGAGCTTAAATACCACCGTGTTGTGACCGTAGGCTGCAAGCTGAGCCAGGGGACCTTCGGCTTTTTGTCGCGAGTCTTTGTATTCGACTGTATTGCTATCCAGTGCATCAGCATCGCGAGTGATGTCTACCTGCACAAAATGGTTGGCAATAAATCTCACCTTGATCTTGCCGTCGATTGTCTGAAAACTACGGCCGTTGAGATCTAATTTGTATTGAGCTGGAGCCTTGTCCTTGCCTGTGACCATGGTTTTGGTGTACTCATGGGCAAACCACACTGCACCGCATATAATACCGGCAACGCACAGGGCGCTGATCGCGGGTAAAGGATTGAATGGTCGCTTATCTGTATCGATTTTTTTGATGGATTTGTTGCGACCCTCATCTTTGAATGGCGACTTGAGATCGATATTTGATCTCGATGTCGGCACATCAGGCAGTCCTTTTGCGGCTTTTGCCTCTTGTCGGGCTTTGGCCAGTTTGGGCTCGTGGGTCGGTTTGTGCTGTTTGAGATTGGCCAGCCTCTGGGCGGTGAGTTCTTGTTCGGTCACGTTGTATGCCATTTGAGCGCTCTGGCTCTGCTGGTCCAAATGCGGCACCGGAGTCGATTTTGACTCCTCTTCGGACTTTTGCTGTTGTCGATTGCGCAAATAACCAGCCCAGACTGTCAATTCGGGATTGGTCCAGGAGCCGAGAGTCTTGCGCAATTGCTCTGGGTCTTGAGCAAGTAGGTGAGCGTTGGTGTCGGCTTCGAGTTCGGCGATTGCCTGGAGATCTACGCTGGATTGAGTTAGATGCAGGTTTGGATCGAAACCAGATCTTGCTTTTTTTTGTGCGATGGCCTCTAGCCTGGTCGTGCGTTCGCGATCGTCAACGACATGACGATCGACAAAAACCTCGATGGATTCGAGTACCACTCCCATCAGTGCGTGGCCTTGCGGGATTGTGGACTCGGTTAGTTCGAGGATTAAATCGTAAGTATTGAGAGCGTCTGCATACTCATGCAATTTTTCTTGAGTGGAGGCCAGTTTGAGCAATGCCACAACTACTTGAGCGTCATTGGAGCCTTCGTTTTTGAGGCGAGCTACAGACAAACGCTCGTAATAGGCCTTGGCCTCATAAAAACGTTTGAGATGAAAATAAGTATCGGCCAGTGTATGCAGGCAAGAAAAATAATCATTGCTGCTTTTAGCGCCAGCTAATTCGAACGCATCCAGTGCCTTGATCAAAAGAGGCTCGGCCAGCTGATAATTTTCGTTCTCGAGTGCGGACTTGCCTGTCCTCAAAGAGATGGTAGCCTCTTTGAGAGCACGTTCGACGTCGATACTGGCCCCTGTTTCGTGATTTTCGTTCATTTGGGTCTATTTTAGCCCATTATAGGGGGATAGCGCTTAATGGATCACCAAGAGATACTAAAACAGGTGGTATATATTTTGCATTTAAAAGGCAGCAGAGAAAAAAAAGATAAGAAAAATGAGAAGGACGCACTGGATGTGGTGCATCCTTCTCATACATAGTTCAGGCCGGCGATAGTTTTGAGAGCCTGTCCATTGCCGTGCGGTAGCCGTCTTCTACCAACGCCCGGCAGACTTGCTCGTCAATGCCATAGTTGAGACCAGCTACATCTTTGAGTCCAATCTCTAGCAGGATGTGCTTTTGAGCATCGACGTGACGACGATGACCGGCGATGGGATAGTACATTTCGCGCATGTGAAAATACGCATCCATCGGGTTTTTGAAGCGGTAACCGGAAGGCCAGGAGGTCGCTGGTCTAAATGAAACGACGATGGCAGGTGCCTCGCTAAAATCGGTAGGATTGTAGTGATAGACAGCGCCATCGACGAGCAGACGCATGGCACCGGTCTTTGGATCGCGATGCCAGACTGGGCGTAGCACCGTGGGTAGTGCGCAGCTTGCCGTCAGAGCGGTAGCTAGATCGTAGTCCTGCCCTTGAAACGGCACGGGTACCTTGGCAAAGTAGTCGCAGGCGACTATGCGCAGATCGTCTCGTGGAGACAGTTCGAGGTCTTTGACCAGACGTCTCATGGGCACGGAAAGGTCGACTGGGCCGCCGATCATTAGACTGATGGGATCACTGAGAGTCATCGTCTCTAGCATGGCCAGAGGATTGTCACGATTTTTGAGCCCTGCGAGCATCTGGTCGAACAGTGCCTCGCAGTCTAAACCATTGGTATGAAGAGCGGCGACGAGGGAACCCACGCTGACGCCGGTGACAGTGCCAATCGGCACACCGAGTGCCTTGATGGCTTTGAGTACGCCGATATGGCCAAAGCCTTTTACTCCTCCGGCCCCGAGCACGAGGTCCAGAGGCTTGCTTGCGAATTGCATGGCAAACTCCGTTTATCTGTTTATAGAGCGAACGTTTGAATCAAAACTTTGTCGTCTCTGTAAAGTTGAAATCATCCACGATCATGGATGGCACTATGGCAGGAAAGGTCTCTTCGCCAGCTGCTCTGCGAGCAGGACCCATGGCGACGATAGACTTTGATTGCAGCATATCCATGAGGCTGATGTTGAAACGCATGTTTTTGAGTGGCTCCTGGCCTCCCATAAAAATGCCGTCTCTGGTCATGCCGGTCAAGAGCTTGCGACTGGGGTCGACCTCTCGCACATACCAGACCCTGTTGAGGACTATGGTGGGCACGCTGTCATCGATAGCGATAGTCATTGATCGTGGATCAGAAGGTAGAAAAACCGGATTGGCCGGTATCTCGCCCATGGCCGATGGCTCGGGGAGTCCGTGTCCGGTGAGCTGTATGTCAGGAGAAAGTGCGGATAGTCTACGCGAGGATCTGGAGCCTGTGACCAGGCCAGTCAGCACACCGTCTTTGACCAGATCGACAGTTTTGCGATCGTATCCTGAACCGTCAAATCGAGGGCCCGACTGCAAAGGGTGAAATACATCGTCGCGCAGACTGACATTTGATCCAAAGATTTGCTCTCCAATCTTGCCCGCCAGCGGGCTGAGGCGATCTAGATGGCTGGTGGCAGCAAAGTCCCACCAGATAAAACCGAGCAAGTCGAGGACTGCCTCTGCCTCCAGCAAGACTCTGTATTTGCCTGGCGCAATCTCTCGGGGATTGCGAGCACGGGCCGTAATAGCCAGAGCACGATCGGTCAGGGCGTCTAGATCCAGGTCCCGCATGGACGTTTGGTGTCCCTTGGCCCAGCCAGTGGCATTAGAGCCGTCGCAATTGCGGATCACTCCGGTCAGAGAGGACTCGATAAATGTCTCCCTGTATACCCGCCTCACGCCGCGGCTGTTGCCAAAGGCCACTAGTCTTTGGCCGTTAGCGAGGATGCCGGCGAGTTGGATAGCCTCCGGCTGATCGTTGCCGTCTGCTTTTTGGATCATCCTCTTGATGGCCTTGCCGCGTTCACTGGCATCTAGTGCTGCGCAAGCGGGGTCGTATCTACTCTCGTCCAGTATCTGACCGCTATCGATCAGGTCAGACGGCTCGGCAGTCTCCGCTGGTGGATCTTTTGCTGCAGGCAAGAGCATGAGTGCCGCATATGCATCATCGACAAGCCTTGCAAGGCCGCCAGTCGAGATATCTTGCGTCGACAGGCGGCACTCGCTCTCTCGGCCAGCCAGATGCAGAGACACGGTGGTCGCATCCTGAGCCTGGTTTTGGGTCATATGACTGTTTGCAAATCTCGAAGTCGCCTGACTGGAGCTATCGATCTGGACTTCGGCAAATGCTAGCCTGCCTGCATCTTGCCGAGTGCCGACGTCTTTGAGCAGGCGATCGATCAGGATGATTGCAGCATCAGTGTCAAGCATTGGCAGCACCTATCTTGAGTCGACGAAAACGCGCCGGGGCTGCACCGTGTCCTGTCCACATGACCTGCATGGGCTGCCCTTTGCCGCAATTGGGCGTACCCCACTGTACCCAACTCTCTCGGTCACAGAGGGCATCCATGCTTTGCCAAAAATCGGTGGTGATGCCGCTGTAGCTGGGATTTTTGAGCAAGCGACCGAGCTTGCCATTTTTGATCTCGCGAGCATATTCGGTTGAAAACTGAAAGTTGTAGCGCATCGAATCGATCGACCAGGAGCGGTTGGTCTCGAGATAAAGACCTGAGCCGGTATCGGAAATCAGCTCGTCGAGCGAGCATGGCGTTTTGCCTGGTTCGAGTGAGATATTGGTCATACGGATGATTGGCTGAAAACACCAGTTTTGTGCACGCATGCACCCACCGGATCGCTCCAACCCAAGAATGGATGCCGTGTCTCGCGAACTCAAATAACCCTTGAATATGCCGTCTTTGACCAGGTCAATCCTCTGAGCCTGGACGCCTTCGTCGTCATATCCAAACGATCCCAGGGCACCAGTAGCAGTGGCGTCGGCGACCAGGTGCACTAGTGGCGAGCCGTAGCGGAGATTGTTGATCAGCTCTGGTTTGAGAAAGGATGCTCCAGCAAAGTTGATTTCTTCGCCTAGAGCTCTATCCAATTCGCTTGGGTGGCCCATTGACTCGTGGATCTGCAAACCAAGCTGCGAGCCACCGAGAATGGTATCAAAATAGCCTTCCGGGCAGCGATCGGCAGTAAGCAGCTCCACTGCCTCTGTCGCGATGCGGCGCGCGTGGTCTTGCATTGCCCAATGCTCCACCATCTCATACCCTGCCGACTCGTATTGACCAAAACTGCATGGGTAGGAGCGCCGCTGTATATCCTGATCATCGGACGCTGTAGCTTCGATCAGGCATCCCGTCCTGTACATGGTCTGATGGATGCGTGCGCCTTCTGTCGAGGCAAAATATTTATCGGTGCGGATGAAATGCAAAAAACCTTGAGAAAGCGTAATCCCCGGCACTGCCGCCATCTCATCTGCACAAACTTGCAAAAGTGCTAGTTTGTCTTCGATCTGGATGCTAAAGGGGTCCTTTTGGCATGGTCCCAACCATCGCTCTTGCCAGGCCGGCTCCGGTGCCAACCGATAGCCCTGCCTCGCTGCTGTGAAGGTCGCAGAAGATGCTTTAGCAAGGGCCAGTGCCGTGTCCACTGCTGCGACAATGTCTGAAGGTGCAAGCGACTGGGTGGCTGAAAAGCCCCATCCGCCATCATGCAGGACTCTTATGCCTATCCCGATCGATGTCTCGCGACTCAGCTCGGCTAGAGACCGGTTTTTGTAGCGTAGCATCTCACTCGTCTCATCGACGAGGCGCAGGTCGCAAAAATCGGCTTTGAGATCCTGGGCGCGGCCTAGAGCTATCTCGAGCAAGTCGAACATCACTCAAAGATAATGCAAGCGCTGGCGCACGGCAACAAAAAAATAAAAGTGCTTAGATAAGAGTCGAAAAGGTCCTTGCTGTAAAAATAAAAATGCTTGACTAAAATCTATGACAGCCAAAGCTATATAAGCCAGCGCTGGTGGCATATTTGCATGAAACTATTTTTTATGTCAGTCGACAGAGAAAGTCGCATGTAATCTGCGTGGCCTCGACCAGATGGGCCGTTCGACTTAAGCCATGGTCGGCATCGAGGATCGTGCAATGCTTGATGTCAAGCGCGCCTTGGGGCTCGTGCCACTGGTATTGGTGCGGTCGACGCGCTACCACTTCGTCATTTTGGCTGCGCACAATTAGCAGAGGTATGCGCAAGGTTAATTTGTCAAGCGCCAGGCCGATTTGTTCCGGTGCTGTTTGCAACTCCTGGGTGAAAGTCTGATTGAGAGTGATGAGGCCCAGCCTGATATTGGCCAGCGACTTGCGTGGCCTCACGCGAGTGAGTGCTAGCGGCCCAAATATAGCCTTGAGATCTGCTAAAAGATCAAATGATGTCTGCCACATGATAAGGCTGCGGATTGGATATCTGTCGATCATTTCTGCCGCGGCCAATGGCGCTATGGTGCCACCCAGGCTGAAGCCGAGCAGGTCGATGGTCTCCACCTGCATCTCATCAAGTAGATAGCGTGTAGCTGTCACAGCATCTTGGATCATGCTGGCAATGGTAAAGCTCCCGGGCTCGCCACTCGACTCACCGCATCCTCTAAAATCAATGCGCAGGACCGTCATGCCAATGTCGGCAAGAGCGGCTGCCAGCCTGATAAAATTGCCGTTGTGCTCGTGACGGGTGCCGCCGAGACCATGCAAGAGCAGGATGCCGCGATGGGTTTTGGCTGCGCTGCCATTACAGGTGGTACCAGTATGCAGTGTGGCCGCTAGACTTTCTCCGTCTGGCAGATCTATCGAGATGTCAGTGCCAAAAGGGCGCATCAGTATGAGCGCGCAAATATGACCCTGCGCGCAGTGTCACGCCCCGTATACATGCATTTGCCCGGGGTATTTGCTTGAGCAAATGGTATGCAGCGCACCGTGGCCTTGGTTTCTTCTTTTATGCGGCCTTCGTCTTCGCTATTGCCATCAAAATAGCATTGGATAAAATAATTGCCCTTACCGAGGATGTCTTTAAACTCGGCATAATCTCTGGCCTCGTGAGTATTGTCCGAGCGAAAATTCTTGGCTCTTTCAAACATGCTTTTCTGGATGGCGCCCAATAAGCCCTCGATCTCGAAGGCGATATTGTTTTGGGCTACACCACGGATTTTTTCGCCGGTATCTCGACGAGCGATCTCGACTACCTTGGAAGCCACGTCACGTGGACCAACGTTGAGTCTTATCGGCACTCCGCGGAGTTCCCAGTGATTAAACTTGTACCCTGGAGTGAGATTGTCGCGATCGTCCAGATGTACTCTTACGTTTTGCTCTTTGAGCGTCTGAGCGAGAGTGCGACAGTTTTGTAGGACTGTGTCTTTTTCTTGGTCGGTCTTGTAGATAGGCACGATCACTACTTGAGTAGGAGCGATCTTGGGTGGCAAAATGAGACCCTTGTCGTCGCCATGACCCAGCACCACCGCGCCCACCAGGCGAGTCGACACGCCCCAGCTGGTCTGCCAGGCGTGCTCTAGCTGGCCTGATTGATTTTGAAACTCTATACCAAAAGCCTTGGCAAAATTTTGTCCTAGAAAGTGCGATGTGCCTGCCTGCAGGGCCTTGCCGTCTTTCATCATGGCTTCGATGCAGTAAGTGCGCACGGCTCCGGCAAAACGTTCGCGTTCTGTTTTTTCGCCGGTCAAGACTGGCAGTGCCAGCCAGTCCTCAGCCAGTTGCCGGTATACTTCCAGCATCTTGCGAGCTTCTTCTTCGGCTTCTATTTCGGTGGCGTGGGCGGTGTGACCTTCTTGCCAGAGAAACTCGGCAGTACGCAAAAATAGCCTGGTACGCATCTCCCAGCGCACCACATTGGCCCACTGGTTAATCAGGAGCGGCAAATCGCGCCACGATTGCACCCATTTGGCAAACATGTAATTGATGATAGTCTCGGATGTGGGGCGTACCACATAAGGTTCTTCGAGCTTTTTGCCCCCGCCGTGCGTTACGACGGCGCATTCGGGGGCAAAGCCCTCGACGTGCTCTGCTTCTTTTTTGAGAAATGATTCGGGGATGAAGAGGGGGAAATAGGCATTTTGATGCCCGGTATCCTTGATCATGCGATCGAGGGCATCCTTGATGTTTTCCCAGAGAGCATAGCCATAAGGCTTGATCACCATGCAGCCCTTTACCGGCGCATAGTCGGCCAGCTCGGCATTGATCACTGTATCTGTATACCAGCGGGATTTGTCCACACCAGGGCCAGTCTCTTGTGCGTCTGAGGCCTCGTCTTGCGAGATGAGAATATCCGGTTGGGTGGTCATGATTTTAGTCCCTATGCTGGTCCCGAGCCGCGTGTGGGCCCTGGGTCCTGGATTATAGCAAAGGGTTATAATGGGTCCATGCAATTATCCGGCGAACTCACAAAAGTATCATTTCCCAACCTACTGCAATTAGTGCGCTCTGGTGGCTTGACAGGCCGCTTGAGTCTATCGCAAGGCGCACGCATGGCCCTCATCCTCGTAAAAGGCGGCTTGCCCTATCACGTGGACATGGAGGGGTTAATCGGCCGTGAAGGTCTTTACGAATTGTTTCTCTGGCAGAGCGGTACTTTTTCCTTTAGCGAAGAGGACCTGGGGGCAGCCTATGAGTCGGTGAGCTTTGATGGACCGGAGGAGACTTTTGACCGCTTGCTCAAAGAAGGTCTCAACTATCTCGAGGATCAGCAGCTCCTCAAAAACATGGGTGTCGACTTTGATAGCGTCCTTGTTTCAAAAGTCTCGAGTGGCAAGTATGACGAGGTGATCAAGATCCACCCCGGTCTGGACCGTTTGGATGGCATTCGATCGGTCGGCGATGCCATGGCTTCTTTAGATCTCACCAGGCGAGAGCTCGTACATACTATTGCCAGCTGGCTTTCCGAGGGCTTTGCCGAGCCTGTTCACCAAACTGTAGCAATGCATCACAATCAAGTGATGCTGCCGGATTGGGTAGTGGCCAGGCTCAAGCAGGATAGCGATGACCTCTCTTCGGCCATCGTCGAGATGGTCATCTGGGTGGATCGGGTCAAATGCTGGATGTATCAAGCCGATGCAGATCTAGAGCGTATATTGGAAGAAGCCAGGAAGAACGCCAGAGATCGTAAGAGCCAGATGGGGCAGGCAGCGGCTCCTCCGGGCCAGATTATTTAGCAGATAACCTGCAGGTAAGCTGCTCTCAGCGACTTTATCCCTGTATTGCCTTGACCAGCTGTCTGACTTTTTCGACGTCGATGGGGTTTTGTACATCGCCTTTGCGTTTGAGCGAGCTGGCGACGATGACACCATCTGCAATGGCAAGCAAGCCCGAGCAGTTTTCGGCGCTGGTGCCCGAGCCGATCAAAATCGGTGTTTCGGGCAGGGCCTTGCGGACTTTATCGAGGTCTTCCCAGTTGGGTGGAGATCCGGTCGCTGTGCCACTCACGACTACCCCGTCGGCGAGACCACGCAAGACGGTATCTTTTGCTGCCTGGGCAATATCATTGTCCTGGCCGAGTGGTGAGGCATGCTTTACCATGACGTCAGCCAATATCCGCACCGAGTTTTGAGCGGAGAGCGCTCTGCGATACATATGCAGCTCATGGGCCTCGCCCTCGATCAGACCCTGATCGGTAACCATGGCTCCGGATAAGACATTGACGCGGATAAACTGAGCGCCAGAAGTCGCCGCGACCGCTACAGCAGTGAGACCATCGTTGCGCAAGACATTGACACCGATGGGGAGATCGCAGATAGCCGCTATGCGTTTGACCGCGAGGGTGAGAGCGCAAGCAGTTGCCGTATCGACCCGGTTTTTGACAAATGGCGCATCAAAAAAATTTTCGACTATGATGCCGTGTGCTCCACCGGAGGCAAGGGATGTGGCTTCTTGCTCGGCCCTGAGCATGACAGTCTCCAGCTCCCCACCGTATCTGGGGCTCCCGGGCAGGGGCAGCAGATGGATGACGCCTATGATCGGCTTGTCTGTGCCAAATAACTCTTTGAGCATACGCAAATTACCCTTTTACATTTTGGATTGAAGCCAATTTAGCAGCTATGCGAGCCGCGCTCAACCGCCTCTTTGCAAGCCTAGCTCTGCTAGTGTTTATGCTTGACAGCCGTATTAAGCGTTTCTTCGCCAAAAACATTGCAATCAGAATGCTTATCTTAATAGGTTTCGTATTGCCTCCTATTTCTTCGTATTTGAAAAGCATTTCTCTCCGCGCCTAAGACAAAACACGCTTTTACCAGCTGACACGACGAGCCACCGCTCGTTGATCCAAGCGCGAGATAAATACGACATGCTTGCTTCCGAACCGGTCTGACAGTCTCCTGTCGGGTTTGGGCTTCGTGATGTCGGTCAAATGCAGAGCCAGAGGCAGCTCATCACACAATACCCAACCTCAACCCACAGGAAACCCGCATATGCCTATCAATCCGGACCGCCAGCTCAAAAAAGAGCAGGGTTTTATGGTCTTTGGCCTCAAGTCCCACATCAAGGCGCTCGAGATGGCCGAAGGCCACAAAAAGAGCCAGGGCAAGTATCGCTACGTCGTTGCCGATGATGCATCGAGTGCTCGCATCATCAATGCCGCTGACGAGAGCACGGTGCAAGGTACCGATCGTACTCGGCAGGAATGGGCTCGCATCGGCCGCCCGGCTCGTCTTGCCTCGATCGCTCTCAAGGCCGCCAAGGATGAGATGGAGTCGCAGGGACGCGTCGAGTACACATTTGACGTCACCACCGGCGATGCCTATCTGACCGTTCGAGGCCAGCGAGTCCTCGATCGGCCCACCACCATCGAGGACTGGGCCAAGATCGGCGCTCCCCTCGAAAAGGCTCTCTTTGAGCAGCTCACTGTCGCTCGCGACTATGGCAACGTTCAGGCTGAAGCCTCCACTCGCCAGAAGATGGAGCGCTACGGCGTCATCCGCAAGCCCCGGGCTGCCTAGCCCTTGCTTTCTTCCCCGCCGCCGCATTAGCGGCTACTCCCGCTTCCAAATAGCAAAAGAATACGAAAATGAAATCAAAACTCCTCTGGTCTATCCTGGCCATAGTGTTTGTCGTCTTTGTGCTGGGTCCGTCCTTTAACGGCAACCAGCAGGCTGGCAATAACACCCCCGTCTCCATCCAGCAGCACGAGAGCCAGCTCAAACAGGCTACCAATGCTGCAAGTGCACCGGCCGACGGCAGTCCTGCCGCTCTTGCCGCTAATCGCGATCAGGCTGGGCAGCCCGTCAAGGCTACCTATGACTCGCTTCTGCGTGACGTCAAAGAGCGTCCTCAGGACATCAAGCTGATCTCCTTCGTCAAGGACGAAACCAATACCGTGGTCTTTGTCGAGGCCACCTACAAAAATGGCAATGTCTATCGCGTCGATGTTGCCGGTACTCCGGGCGTGTCCAAGCTCCTGGATGCGGCCATCGATAACAATGTCGCCAACGACACCAAGGGCGGTGCGCGCGAGCGGAGCTTTATGGATGCTCTGATCGGCTGGCTGCCCATGATCCTGATCTTTGGCCTGATCTGGTGGATGATGCGTTCGCAGATGGGCGCCGCCAGTGCGCAGCGTCAGCAGCTCACGCGCATCCAGGATCAGAAAAAGTCGACCAAGAAGGTCACCTTTGCCGATGTGGCCGGCGCCGACGAGGCCAAGCAGGAGCTCCAGGAGCTCGTGCATTACCTCCGCGAGCCCAATGGTCGTAATCGTCGTCTCGGTGGTAAGCCGCCTTCGGGCGTCCTGTTGATCGGCGATCCCGGCAACGGCAAGACACTGCTCGCCAAGGCGGTCGCCGGTGAAGCCAATGCGAGCTTCCATGAGATCTCCGGATCTCAGTTTGTCGAGATGTTTGTCGGCGTTGGCGCGTCTCGTGTGCGCGATCTCTTTGCCAAGGCCCGCGAATCACGCCCGGCAGTGGTCTTTATCGACGAGATCGACGCTGTCGGTCGTCAGCGCGGCACCGGACTCGGTGGCGGCAACGACGAGCGCGAGCAGACTCTCAACCAGCTCCTGGTCGAGATGGACGGCTTTAACGACAACGAAGGCATTATCTTTATGGCCGCTACCAACCGGGCCGATGTGCTCGATCCGGCTCTGGTGCGTCCCGGTCGCTTTGGCCTGCACATCCTCGTCGATGCGCCCGACAAGCACGGCCGCCAGAGCATTCTGGCCGTCCACGCCAAGGGCAAAAAGGTCGACCCGAGTGTCGATCTCTCCATCATTGCCAACAACACCCCTGGCTTTTCGGGTGCTCAGCTCGCCGAGCTGATGAATGAGTCGACCCGCGTGGCCGACCGTCGCATCGGCAAGGAGATCGAAGCCCTGGTCAAGAGCGGCAAGATGGACCAGCGTGCTGCTGCCAAGGCCGTGCCCGAGCACATCACGATCGAAGACCTCGACGAGGCCGCCGATCGCGTGCAGATGGGTCCGGCCAAAGAAGGCCGCGCTCGCCGCATGTCTCGCAACGAGATGCTCAACACGGCGGTGCACGAGCTGGGCCACGCCTGGATCTCGCAGGACTTTTTCGAGCGCGACATGGGCGGCGATCCGGTGACCAAGATCACCATCGTTCCTCGTGCGCGTGCTCTCGGCTACACCATGGCGCTGCCGACCGGCGATCGCTATGGCTACACCGACCAGAACCTGCGTGCTCGCATCATGATGACCATGGGCGGCCGTGCTGCTCAGGAAGTCTATCTCAACACCATCGACACCGGCGCGTCCAACGACTTTAAGCAGGCGTGGGGCGTGGCGCATCGTATGGTGACCGAGTTTGGCATGTCTCCGCTCGGACCGATCTCCATCGGTGAAGGCGGCGGCAATCCCTTCCTCGGCCGCACGATGGCAAGCAACCATCAGCTCAGTCCGGATCTGGCCAGCCAGATCGACACCGAAGTGCGCAAGATCGTCACCGAGTGCCTGGAGGAGGCCAAGCGCATCCTCACTCGCGACAAGGAGTGCTTCATGGGCATCGTCGACGTCCTCCTCGAAAAGGAGACCATCCTCGGCCCTGAGTTCCGCGACCTGCGCAACAAGTCGACCTGCGCTGTGCCCGATGCGCAGCAGCTGGGCTCCGGCAAATAATCCGGCTTTAGCGAGCCTCGTCAAAAACAACCCGGGTCGGCCCGCGTCGGTTCTACCGATCGGGCCGATCCGGTTTTTTCAGGAGAAAATATGGATCTGTCGCACATCACAGGCATCATCACCATGGTGCTCGGGCTCTGTCTTCTTATCACCATCCACGAGCTCGGCCACTGGCTTGTCGCTCGTCTGTTCGGCTTCCAGACTCCGGTCTTTTCGATCGGGTTCGGTTCGCGCAAATACTCCCTTGTCCTCGGCCGCTTTTGGGAGACCGAGTTTCGCCTTGCGCCTATCCTCGCGGGCGGGTACGTATCGATCCCCGAATTGCAGGACGAGACCGACGAAACGGGTGCAACCGGCGACAAGACCGGCGCTCCGCCCAAAAAGATTTTTCCGGTCTGGCAGCGTATCTGCGTCTCTGCTGCGGGCGTCGTCTTTAACGTCATCTCTGCGGCAATGATGGTCTGGGCGCTCCTGGTCTTTATCGGCATGCCGACAATGCAGGTCTCCTCGACCAGCGTCAAGGGTCTCGATACGACCTCGACCTATACCTACGCTCGCGATGCGGGTCTGCAGGCTGGCGATCGCTTTGTCTCGGTCGACGGCAAGACTATCGTCAAGCCCGAAGACCTCGTCCAGGCCCTCAAGGCACGCAGCGGTCAGAGCGCTCAGGTGGTAGTCGAACGCCAGGGCAAGCAGGTCTCCACCCAGGTGACCACTTCCGCCGACGGGCGCATCGGCATCCAGATCGGCGTGGACGGCAAGGTCGTGCACGAGCGCGTCGGCCCCGTGCAGGCCATCGGTCAGGCCACCTCCGTCACCGGCAATCTCATCGTCGGCACGGTCAAGGGCTTTGGCATGATGTTGCACCTGGTCGATCGCCCGCCTCAGATTTCCGAGCAGGACATGGAAGTGCGCGGTATCGTCGGCATCGTCCAGATGGGCGCAGGGGCGGTGGATACCGGCGTTTTCGACTTTGTCTGGTTCCTGGTCGTCATCTCGATCAATCTGGCAGTGATGAATATCCTGCCGCTGCCCATCCTGGATGGCGGTCACATCGTCTTTGCCCTCCTGGAAAAAGTACGTGGCAAGCCGCTCTCGCCCCAGACGCGTGGCAAACTCTTCCAGATCTTTGGCATGCTTTTGCTGGGCCTGTTTTTGCTTGGCTTCTTTAACGACGTCAAGCACATCGTAGGCGGCTGAGATATGTCTTTTCAGGTACTCGTCAGGAACAAAAACCTGACGAGTACCTTTTTTGCGATTTATTACTATATCAAGTCATACAAATCGAACATTTCATTTTTAATTTGCTGCTTGGGTCTATCATGTGCCATCGATAAAATCATCATCAGAGGTGTATAGCCATGCCCGCCCAGACCATGACCAATACCAAAATCGTCCTGGCATCACGCCCGGAAGGCGCACCTTGCGATGATAACTTTAGACTGGAGCAAGAGCCGATCTCCACTCCAGAGCCTGGTTCCGGGCAGATGCTTTTGGAGACGATCTATCTGAGCCTGGACCCCTACATGCGGGGACGCATGAGCGCTGCCAAATCGTATGCCGAGCCGGTCGCTATTGGTGGTGTCATGGAAGGTGGCACTCTCTGTCGCGTCCTGGCCATCGATCCTGAGGCTCGATGCCGTCACAAAGTTGGCGATGAGGTCCTGGCTTACACCGGCTGGCAGTCGCATGCGCTGGTCAAGGTCGACGATCCGAGCGTGGTGGCATTGCACAGGCCGGAGCACTTGCCCTTGAGTTATTACCTCGGTGTCATGGGTATGCCAGGCATGACCGCATACACTGGTCTTTTGCTCATTGGAGAGCCCAAGGCAGGAGAAACGGTGGTGGTGGCTGCAGCATCGGGAGCAGTAGGAGCCGTGGTGGGGCAGATCGCAAAGATCAAGGGTTGCCGGGTTGTTGGTATCGCTGGCGGTGACCGCAAATGCGATTATGTCGTCAATGAGCTAGGCTTTGATGTTTGCATCGATCACAGGCAGTCGCCCCAAGACCTTGCTGCCGAGCTGCATGCAGCCTGCCCGGACGGCATCGACGTATATTTCGAAAACGTCGGCGGCCATGTTTTCGAGGCGGTCTTTCCTTTGCTGTCAAATTTTGCCAGGATCCCTGTGTGTGGTCTGATCGCGCATTACAACGATACGTTTGCGACTGGCGAGATGAGCGGTGATGACTGCGGTCGAGGTGACTTTACTCCTATCCTCATGCGGGCCATCCTGACCAAGCGTCTAAGATTTCAGGGTTTTATCGTGGGCGATTTTGCCGATCAGAGAGAAAATTTTGTAAATGATGTGGCAGCCTGGATCAAAGAAGGTAAGATCAAATATCGCGAAGACATCGTCAAGGGTCTCGAAAATGCGCCAAGGGCGTTTCAGGGACTGCTCAAAGGACAAAACTTTGGCAAATTGTTAGTCGAGATCTAAGTAGTCAAAAGGAAAAGCACATGTCAAAGATGGTTTTGATCAGGGATCCACGCTTCAAAAAGCACCAGACTCCCGATGCGCATCCAGAGTCGCCATCGCGACTGTCTTCTATCGACAATGTCATCGCCAAATGGGCCCTCGCGCAGAGAGTAAACGAAGTCTTGCCGCGCAAGGCTACTTTTACCGACATAGCGCGCGTGCACAAGGAGAGTTATGTCGAGGAGCTTAAAGACAAGGCTGAGAGGGCATCGCGAGATAATAGCCTGATCAAGCTCGATCTAGACACTTATATGGGTAGCGAGTCTTTTGAGATAGCACAACTAGCTGCTGGAGCCGGTCTTGCTGCTGTCGATGCTGTGACCGATGACCCGAGCAACACGCATTGCGCCTTTGTTGCCGTGCGTCCACCGGGGCACCATGCACTCGTGGACGCGCCGATGGGCTTTTGCCTTTTCAACAACGTGGCTCTGGCAGCGCGTTATGCTCAAAAGGAGCGCGGTTACCAGCGCGTCTTTATCATCGACTGGGATGTGCATCATGGTAATGGCACGCAGTGGGCGTTCTATGATGATCCTTCCGTCTTTTTCACTTCGTTTCAGCAATATCCTTTCTGGCCGTTCGATTCGGGTTGGTATCTCGAGGATGGCCAGGGCGAGGGCCGCGGCTATAACATGAACATCCCTCTGCCCAAAGGCACCGGCGATCGTGGCTATCTCAAAGCCTTTGACGCTCTCGTGAGGCCGATCCTGCTCGAGTTTAATCCCGATCTGATCCTGGTCTCTGCTGGATACGATGCGCACCAGGAGGACCCATTGGGCAGCCAGCGCATTTCCACTCCCGGCTACGCCATGCTGAGTCAGAGGGTCAAGGATTTAGCCGATGAGCTCGAAGTGCCGGCTGTAGTCTTTTTAGAGGGAGGATACAATGTCAAGACTCTCGCTGACTCGGCAGTTGCTACCATGCGTGTCCTCAATGCCCAAGATGAAGCCGAATGCGGTGCAGTGCATGCCTCGTATCTGATGCCCATGTCTGCAGCCAATAGCAATCATGTGACAGGTGATCAGGATGAGGTGCAGGTGGATGAAAGAATCGAGGAGATCCGCAGGCATTTCAAGAGATATTGGCGCTCCCTGCGCTAGGTGTCGCAGGCGATAAAATCATACGGTCGCAGGGCTGTCAGGTGCTCGCGCAAGCTCTGCGCGGTGATTTTTGCTTTAGATCCTCGGGGAGGCCTGTGGGCTATTGATTGCGTGGGCGTTTTTAGCTAGTTTCCATACACAATTATTTCTACCTATCTGAGCATCTCAAAGTCTTCTCCAACAATAAACAACCAATCCCGCGCTTTCTCTCCAGCCATTTTTAACTGAGCCATCAGTGTGGAGCGAGAGCCCGAGCGGAATCACCATGAGTACCCAAAGTCAAATCCAACTCTGTATCGCAAGTACAGGACAGGAGGATGACTGGAAGAATCTCTACGAGTCATCCTTCCCTCAAGACGAACGCATGTCGGTAACCGATCTGCGCGTCATGATGTCTAATGGTTCGGTGCTTTTGCACAAGACGCTGGACCATGCAGGCAATCTCCTGTGCTTTTCTATCGTCACTCCAATGAGCAATTTTTCTTTGCTGGCATACATCGCTACCGATCCCAATCGTAGATCTGGCGGCGTTGGTTCGCAGCATATGAGCCAATTGCTCTCGACTCTCAAAGCTAGTTATACTGCTGTCACCGCGCCGCACCATGGTCTGTTTCTCGAGATCGAATCGACCCTGGAGGCCAATCTCACGCAGGTCGAAGAAACCGAGCGCAAACGGCGTCTGGCTTTTTACACCAAACTCGGTGCCAATCGTCTTACCGGCCGCGATTACTACCTGCCCAGTTATGTAGCCGGTGGTATTGCGCGTCAAGGCGAATTGCTCTGGTTCGATTACGGTGGATCCAGTCCTAGTGTCGGTGCCGGATCCAATGCGGCCGACGATCAAAAGATCGCAGGTGTCATCAGTGAAATCTATACGCGCGGCTATGGCCTGGCTACCACGGATGCGACGTATCTAAAGGTGATCGGCCAGTTTAGCGCTGGTGCTGTAGGTGCGAGTGCGGCAGGTGCAAATGCGGCCACAGCCTCAACTACCTCGACCACCAGTTGATCGCCTGCATCTTTCGTCTTGTAAAAGGGCAGTATCTATCGGCATCTTGCGATGCGGGTGGGTACTGCTCTTTTTTTTGCGTTTGATCTATTTGGGCATATAGTTGATTAAAGGGATTTTTTTTCTTTCTGGTCTTTCCAACTGGAACTGTGACAATTCCGGTAGAGTGATGAGAGTTCCTGATAAACTCGGTACCTGGTTTTATGAATCCCAAAAAGATCTTACTCGCTGTTCTTATTGCGCCAGTTGTTTCTATTTTGGTCTTCCTTGGTTTAGTGCTGACCTACCCTACCTATGGCGAGTTTGTTGTACTCAACAATAGTGATGAGGATTTGTCCAGGGTGACTTTGCTCGTCGACAAAAGATCGTTTGAAATTGATGATCTACCAAAAAATGGCAAACAAAAAGTTCGGTTTAAAATTGGCTCTGAATCCAGTTTGGCCATAAAAGCTATAACTAAATCAGGCAAGCTAATCAGTGGCGAAAATTTGGTGTATGTGGATGGAGCATTTGATACGAGTGCCACCATATGTATCCGCTCATCATCGATAGAGGTGCAAAATCTAAAGCTGCGTGCATGGTGGCGACCACAAAAATGACTGAGTCCGCCTATCAGGCACTCGGAAATAAGACAATCGAATTGTTGGTGCGTTTACCTTGCTCGAGAGCCTCATGAGCTGCGGCAATCAAGACACCAGGATGGTCGCAGGTGTCAGGGATGGCAGCCACGCCAAAATGCAAGACCACATTGTTGGAGTCCAGGCCCGGTGCCAGGGGGTTCTGCAAGAGAACATTCTGCAAGCGACTGGCGAGGGGGAGAGCTTCGTTAGTGCTGGTATGAGGCAGTAAAATAGCCAGGATCGGATCTTTGTAATGGCACAGTATGTCGAGGTTGCGGCAAGTGGCAGCAATGCGCTGAGCCGCCTCGTGCAGCACTCTCAGTGGTGGCATGCCTAATCTGCCATCGTGCATGGTAATCGACATGTCAAATAAGATGAGAGCCACAGGCAGACCCGATCTCTGAAAGCGGTTAAACTCCTGGATGAGAAAGAAGTAGAAGCTAGCCTCGCTGTAGAGACCTGTTTCTTTGCGACGCAACTGCAATTGCAAAGCGTCCAGGATGCTCTTATCGAGCTCCACTGGTTTGGGTAGATCCACGTGCAAGGCGCTGCGCGTCGGCCTCTCCGGAGGTCTCGCTGTCTGTGGCTCCTCAGCGATAGGGGCGGGCTTGCTGGTATCGACATAGGTATTGAGCGAACGACTCGGATCGCATTCTGCTGCGATCAGGCTCTGGATCAAAAATGGGTCCATGCTCTCGTGGCTCCACAGTACGCCAGAGTCGGGCGTATCTCCGTTGTAGAGCGTCCACAGAGGCCCCTCATCCGAGCCCTGCGCCACGCTGACCTTGAGTACAAATGTGACAGGAGATGTCGATGTTTTCCATGGTAGCTCTATAACAGCACGAGGATTTTTGCCGGCTTGATTCATTGCAAACATCAAGTCCTGCTCCGAAGGCACCGCGCTCAGCTTGGAGAGCCGCATATTGGCACCGCTATTGGTCTTGAATGAGTCATGCAAAGGCATGTGTTTTCTCGCTTTCTAAAAGCCTGTCATTGACTTAGATACCCGCTGCCACTCCACTAATCACTTTTTAAGCCGATGGCCAGCTGAAGCAGGGGTAATTTATGCAATCGCGCGGCTAGCGCACGCCTTGGCAACCCTGCGCGCTGCAAGAGGGGGCGAAATAGAGGCTACTAAGTTTTTAGCCAGATAGTGAAATTAGAAACACTAGCTTTATTTTAGAAATCAAGATCTTGAGAAGCTTGAGAGCCTATAGCCCGAAGGCCTAGGCTCCAGGCAACCCCCACCCAATTTCTTTTTGAGGACTCTTTAGCCCTTATCACTCTCTAAACAGCCTATACCAGGAGACTCCTATGGTGTTTTCGCAGCCTCTGTGGCTTTTGGCCGCACTCGTCCTGCCTTTCATCTGGATCTTGAGCCGCCGCAAGGGCAAGATCGGGCATACTCGCCTCGAAGATCTGCCCGACCGCGCGCTTTCAGGCTCATCCAGATTTCTCCGCCATTTCCCTCGCGTCCTGATCGCCCTGGCCTTTATCGGTCTGGTCCTCGGTCTGGCTCGCCCGCAACGTGTCTATTACGAGGCCGACACTTCGGTCAAATCGCGCGACATCATCATCACCGTCGACAAATCTGGCTCCATGAGCGCTCCCATCAAGGGTGAAATGCCCAAGAGCATCGTGAGCGATCCGGAACTGGATCGGGATTTTCCAGGCAAGCCAAAGCCAGGCTCCTCGCCTGCGCCGAGTCCTCAGCCAGGACCCTATGGTGGCTACTATGGCCGTGGCGGCTACGATCGCTCCAATAGCCGGCTCGCCATGGCTCAAGTCGCCGTGCTGGACTTTGTCAAAAACCGCCACGCCAACAATACCGGAGATCGCATCGGCGTCATGCTCTTTGATGTGTACCAGTATTGGTCCTGGCCGTTGACCAGCGACCTCAAGATGGTCTATCGCAAGGTGCAATTTGCCGACCAGGACATGGGCTCAGGCACCAATTTTGGTGACATCGATCCTGGTCCGATCGACGCCGCGATGGAGCATTTTGGCGAGCTAGGCAAGGCTCGCAGCAAGGTGATCATCATGGTCACCGACGGTGAGGACGACCTGTCTCCTCAGACACAGGATCGTCTCTCAAAGCTGTTGCTCGACAATCACGTGCGCCTTTACGTGATCGGCGTGGGCGAGACCCTGGCCAATTACGACACACCAATCATCCGCTTTACCGACTCGGTCGGCGGCAAGGTCTTTAGGGTGGAGCGCGCGGGCGACCTCAAATCGGTCTTTGACCAGATCGACAGCCTCGAACGCTCGTCGATCGAGACCTATCAGACCGAAAAGCGTCAGGAACTGTTCTTTGACTTCATCGCTTTTGCGGTGATCTTTCTCTGCCTTGGACTGTTGGCTCAAGCAGCCATCGTCAATGAGTAAAGGACCCATTTATGACAAGCAAAACCAATTTTGCGCAGACCTTCAGGGTCTCGCTATCTCTCTGCGCTCTCTTGATCGCTCTGGTCGGCGTCTACTTTGCCGGCCGCTCGATCTTGTCCTACAGCCTGCCCATGCAGCAGGGCGATTATCTCACCGCGGCACAAAACTCCGAGGGCTCCGAGCGTGCTCTGGCCCTCTACGACGCGGGACTGGTCTTGTACAGGGCCAAGGACTTTGAAAACTCGCGCTTGGCTCTTACTGAGGCCTATTCGAGTCTCAGCGCCAAGCACGGGCAGATCGGCAAGAGCGATCTGCCCCTTGCTGGCAAGATCCAGTTTTTGCTGGGCCTGGTTTCCGAAAGGACCGATCAGGGCCAGCTCGCCATCGACGCCTACAAAGACGCTCTACGTCACGATCCTACCAATCTCCCGGCCAAGTACAACCTCGAGCGCTTGCTGACCAAGCAGGCTCAGGAAGGCTCCGGTCAGGGTGAGGGCAAGGACGGCAAGCCCGGCACGAACCCCTCTTCGGGCGCCGGCAAGAGCGGCAACAAGGGCATCTAAACCACGGAGATCCCCATGCAATTTGCCAATTTGCAACTAGTCTGGCTGACTGCATTGATCCCCGTCTTTGGATGGATGATCTATGCAATGGCCTCGCGCCGCAATCGTCGGCTCAACGATGAGTATGGCGAGTCGCGCTTGATCGAGCGTTTTTCGCAACCCCTGTCGCGCAAGCGTCTGGCTCTCAAGGCAGTGTCTTTTAGCGCCTGCCTTGCCTGTCTCGTACTCGCACTCGCGCGTCCGACCGTCGAGTCTGGACGGAGCGAGTTTCCCATGGGCACCATCGATGTGGTCGCTCTCGTCGATGTCAGCCGCAGCATGGCCGTGCCTGATTACAAGGGCAAACTGCCCGAGCCATTTAAGGCAGGCAGGCGGCTCGACATGGCCAAATACCTGGTCTTGAACGAGCTCATCGGCTCGCTCAACTACAACCGGCTCGGCGTGGTCACCTATGCTGGTTCGGCATTTCCCCAGGCATTTCTCTCTGATGATCTGCCCGCTCTCAAGTGGGTCCTGTCTCGTGCTGTGTCGGTCGGTTCTGCTCCGGGAGAAGGGTCCGAATTGGCCAAGGCTTTTGAATTGGCTTTTACCCTCTTTGACCTCGACTCCGGTCGTGGGCACCGGCGTGTGATCGTGTTGTTTTCGGATGGTGGCAATGATTCGTCGCTCGACGACATCAATGCCGTGGTGAGCGAGTTGCAAAAGCGCGACATCGACCTCATCGTCGTCGGCCTGGGCAAGACGCAACCATCCGCGATACCATCCGATCTCCTCTCTCAGCAGGATCAGTACTTTAACGGCGGCAAGCCCTGGTACGAAAAGGACGGCCAGATCGTCACTTCGCGCCTCGAAGAAAACACCCTGCTCTTGCTCAAGAACAAGGTGCAGGGTCGCTACGTGCGTGTCGAGGAGGCCAAGGACTTTTCGATGACCACCATGGTCTCGCGCATGGAGGTCAAATACAAGCACGGCCAGTACGAGTTTTTTCCCTGGCTTCTGATGGCTGCCTTTGGCTTCTTTGTGATCGGCCTGCTTGCCGTGAGCGAGAGAAAGCCCAGGGCCATAAAGAAAAAGCCGCAAATCAACGCCAAATCTGACAAGGGAGGGCCCGTCAAATGAAGAACGTATTTAGCTTTAAGCGGGCCATTTGGCTCAGCTTGCTCGCCTGCCTCATTTTTGGCGGCGTGTACACTCTGTTCTATGGCGAGCGCTCGCTGTGGCCGCGTTTTCAGTACGATGCGCTGCCTGAGGCTGCTCGCCCCCTGGCTGTCGAACCCGAGGTGATCGTCGTCGCAGAGCGCGATTATGGTTATCGGCTCGGCGACGTGGTGCCTGTCACCATCTATATCCTGCAAAAGCCTGGCACGCGGGTCGATCCCAATAGCCTGGCTCTGGAGGCCAATTTTGAGCTGGTCGGCGAGGCGCGCATCAAGAGCGTAGATCGCAGCGACGGTGGCAAGATCCTCAGAGCGGATATCCGTTTGCAGAGCTTTGATGTAGCTCCCGTTCTGGCTCTCAAGGCAAATATGAGCTACCGCATCATTGCGACCAACGAAGACAAGACGGTTACGCTGCCGGCCTGGGAGGCGCATACATCCAATACCTGGGACGGCCGCAAGGTCGTACAGGAGGGGCCGCTGGCAGTCACCGATGGTGGTGCGCTTTTGTGGGACCTGGTGCGGATGTCGGTATGCTTGTTTGCTGCCTGGTTTATGTGGCGTCTGTACAGGCACTTTAAGGGCCTGCAGCCGCTCTGGACCAAGAAGCTCAAGACGCGCGGGCGATACGCTCGGGCGCGCAAGCAGTTTGATCGGATCTGGGCCGAGATGGAAAACGATCCGGCGGCTCGCAATGCTGCAGCCTATGCGCGTGTCTCGCGGCTGGTGCGCATCTTGCATGCGTCTCAGTCCAAGACGACGCGTGAGGTTGAGTTTTGGGTGCGGTTCGGGCCTTCGGGACCGACCGAGCACCTGGAGCTCCTGCAGCTTTGCGATCGGGTGATCTATCATCACGAGGTCCTGTCGGCCGACGATCATCAGCGCATCAAGACGATCTTTGATCGCCTGGTGCCGGTGAGCGCGGGGGCTGGGTCCTGATGTGTTTTGAGACGGGGAAATGGCCATGGGGCTGTTTCTCCGTCTTTTTTTTGCTTTGTGCTGTTATCTGGCGTAGTAGGTGCAGCGCGGCTGATTGGCCTAGACGGGGAGACCAGATCTTTTGTTTTTATCTGTTTGAATTTCGATATGTATTTAGAGGATAGACCAAACAATGAGCGGCCTTATATAGCCCTGGGCCGCGATTGTTTGGTCTGTCCTCATCCAACCATCAAGATAGAGCCGAAACAAGTGCGATCTACCCTTGCATCAATCAGATCTTTAAGGCAAACCAAAACCTCGCCCCCACCACACTCTTTGCCCCCATGTCATGGCGTACGATGTTTTCGGCACCCACACGCCCACCATGACTCTCTACTATCAGTTTGCAAATCGCCAGACCCAAGCCAGTCCCACCAGCCTTTTTACCCTCTTTGGCCTGGTAAAACTTTTGAAACAGCCTCGCCCCTTCGTTATGTCCAAATCCCGGGCCTTCATCCTCAACCGAGACTACAAGCCACTCCCTGCCGTCACCATCTCTCTCGGTATTTTCTCCTGCATCATCAGCAGTATCATCCGGCTCGTCAGCATCATCCTGCGAGATCTGCTCTAGACGCGCTCTGATCTTGATCGTTGCATTGCGCGGGGAGAGCTTGATGGCATTGGACAGGTAATTGGTAAAGACTTGCGAGATCCTCTCCGGATCGCAAGGCACGCCCTCGATCCCAGAAGCGGTGATGGCATTGACGAGCGAGATATCTTTTGCCGTCGCCAGGGCCTGCACCGTATCGATTGCATTTTGTGCGACTTTTGCTAAATCCGCCATCTGTACATCCAGCTCCATCGTGCCGGATTCGAGGCTTTCGAGCAGGAGCAACTCCTTGATCAGATTGAGCTGCCGAGACACATTGACCTTGATCGAGTGCAGCTGCTTTTGACCCATAGGGGACAGTTTGGCACCATCTATAGTATCGAGCATCTCTATCGAGATCTGGCATGCCGCAAGCGGCGTCCTGAGGTCATGAGCCATCATTTCCATCAGGCTCTTGCGATACTCCGTCGCCTCTTTTAGCTGGTCGAAAGCCGCATGCATAGTAGCGTCAAGTGAGGACAGCTCATCATTGCCCCCGATCGGCTCGTTGAGCGGTTGCAGCCGCGGCAGACGGCGCGTATTGTCCACCAATACATCCAGCCTGCCGGTGATATCCCTGATAAAAACCACCGCCAGGACGATCGCAAAGAGCATGTTTAGGGCGATCCCGATGTCGGCCAGGTGCTTTAGACGCGCCTGCAGAGCAAACTCGTCCTCGCGCAGTGTGTCGGTGAGCTTTTGCTTTTGATCGATCATCTCGATAAAGTTGTCGCGCACGTGCCCGGCTATCTGGTGGAATCGGTCGAGATTGCGCATGCGCGCAACCAGCTCGTAAAAATGACTGTCCGACATATCGTCGTGCATGCGCGGCACTTGCACCTTAATGACGATATCCAGCTCCTCTGTCAGGCTCGCCTTGGCCTGCTTGATCCAGTCCTGCATCGTCGCATCACCGGCCGTCAGCTGATCGATCTGATCCAGGATAACCAGGGTCTGGCGAAAATGGTTTTCGGCCTGGGTGCGAAAGCGCGGACGGCCAGCCAGTGCATAGCTAGTAAGATCGGTCATGCCGATGCCAAACTGCAGATACGACTGATGCAGGCACTGAAGGAGGGCGCTCTGGGTCTTCATCCTTTGGGTAAGGCCAAATGCTCGGTCGCTGGAGTCCTTGAGCAGTATCAGCCAGAACGCATTGAATACAGCTGGAATCAGGATGAGACCTAACCCTTTGTATATGATCTTTGGCTTTGTTAACTCTCTGATTTTGCTCAGCATGTCTTACTTTTCCCAGTTGTAGGGGTTTTACCACCTGGGGGAAAATCAAAATAATATTATACTATATCGTAAGATTGAGCGAAAAAACAAAGATCCAGGCCTGGAGGGGCTTTGGATCTTTGAAAAACCATGTGGTTTTTTTTGCAAGGGCCCAGTGGGCGATCGACCGTATTGCAGACCGATCGCCCGTACATGGGGGCTCTTACTTGGCGCGAGGCTTGCGCTTGGCCGCCGGCTTCTTTTTGGCCGTGGTGCTGCGCACGCGCTTTTTGGCGACCGGCTTTTCCTGGGCCGGAGCTTCAGGAGCCGGTGCAGCTTCGACAGCCGCCGGAGCAGCCGCCTCGGTCTCGCCGACATCTTCGCCATCGCCCTCGTCGCCCGGCAGGTGCCAGTCTTCGTCCTCGAAGGTCGGCTCGTCGTCGAGCGACACGGAGCCGCCCTTGGGCAGACCGCCGGCGTCATCTTCGGAGTACATCTGGAAGTTGTTGCCGAGGAAGGAGCGCTTGCCGTCATTGCCGCGGATGACCTCGATCACTGCACCGAAGAGCTCGTTCATGCGGTACTCGCCCGAGAAGAAGCCCTGGGCGCGCACGTCGTAGTCGCGCAGGTGGCCGTTGAGCACATCGTCCCAGAGGTAGCCGATCTCGTGGGCCTGGTGATGGGCCTTGTTGAGCTCGGGCTGCGTGTGGCGGCTCGTGGTGTGCCAGCCCGAGGCCAGCGAACCGTTGAAGCTCCGCACGATGTTGTAGCCGCGCTGTTCCCACTCGAGATACGACGCATCACCCGGGTGACGACGCTTGTAGTCGCCGATCACGTAGAGCGTGTGGCCGTTGATGAGCAGGCCCGACTCGTAGTCGAGCACGCGCACGCGGGGGCTCTTGTTGAGATACAGGAACCGCGCAAAGTCCGTCGGCAGGGTCCGGTTGGGATCGGACGGCTGGTCGGAGGCCTCGGGGTGGTTGGACGTCCAGTTGTCCCGGAACATCTTTTCCTGCTGCGCCCATTCCATCAGCTTGTGCTCGGTGCGCACGCCGGGCGTGTAGAGCACCTTGGTCTTGCCGATGGCGAAGGACGCGATAAACTCACCAGCCGCGCGGCGCATGGCCGTCAGCTGATCGTCAAAGTTGCCCGCGGCGCGAGCGGCGATCACCTCGGGCATGTCCACCGGCTTGCGCAGGTAGTTTTTCTCGTCCTCGGTGAGAGACTTGAAGGCCTCATGGTCGACCATCTGGCCGAGCATGATGACCACCGCCGGCTGGGTGTCGGCGATGTAGCGCTTGACCATCTCGACCAGGTTGCGGTCGTGGTGCGGCCAGAGCATGTTGGCGACGGCAACGACGCCGGAGCCGTCGGGCAGGGTCAGGTTAAAGATCCCGGCCTCGGCGAGCGAGGTGCGCGGGATCTCCTTTACGACAACCTGCTTGAAACGCGTGGATTTGCTAGCCATGGTAATTTCTCCTTTTCAGATTAAGACTTGGCCAGCACACCGGCGCTGTCCAGACCTTCGAAGAGGTTGAGGACGGCGGATGCGAGCTGGTTGGTGGCGTCCAACCGCAGGATGTTGCGGAAGGTGATCTGGTTGTACGGGTAGGGCATGAGAATCGCGGCGAGCGCGCTCTCTGCGACGTCGACAGCAGTCGTCGTCTTGTCCTCGACGATGAGCGGGATGCGCTCGGCGAGCATGATGTGCTTCTTGCCCGAGGTGGACGAGTAGAGCACATTTTGCCGCGGGATCACGTGGCCCAGATGGCGCGCGATCAGCTCGTCGGTGACGACCTGCGCGATACCGGTCTGGAACGTGGTCGAGCCGTCCGGACGCAGATCGTTGGCGCCGGGGGTCCAGGTGCAGATGATCGGCTTGATGCCGGCAGACGCGATCAGCTCGATCTGCTCGATGACGCCCGGGATGGGCTCGAGCTCGCCGTAGCCGCCGTGCGAACGACGAGCGAACTGCGTGAACAGGTCGTCGAACTGCTTGGGCGACAGCGGAGTGGAGGGGTCGCGGCCGATGTCGTAGAACTGGCGCGTGGCCGAGTTGAACGTGTAGCCGAAGTGCGACTGAGCGAAGGCCATGAAGGCGCTTTCCCAGTCAAAGATGACGCCGTGCAGATCGAACATCACGGTGCGAGCCCACTTGTACTGCGGGTCGGCGACGTTGATCAGGGAGGCGGGCGGCCAGTCCAGGCTCTGCGGAGCTTCGGCGAGGACCAGACCCGAAGATTTCTTGCTAGTCATTGTGTTTCTCCTTGTGAGATTTAAACGGGTAGAAATCGATCCGAACGAGAAGGCCCTGCTCTAAGAGCAAGGCCTCTACCTCATTCGATTCGGTTCTTTCTGGCCTGGCTCAGTAGCCGGTGGACAGGTAGAACTTGCCGTTGAACGAGAAGGCCGAACGCGTGACCTTGCGCTCGTCCTTGACCTTGAGCAGCGGCATGAGCTGGATGTGGAGCTTGCCCCCGTGCACGAGGCCGGCTCCCAGACCATGCGTCCAGTTGGGATTGACGGCGTAGCCCATGTAGGCATGGGTTTCGTCCGCCAGGTGCCCGAACTCGTACGCGCGGAGCACATCGAAACGAGTGCTCTTGCGGACGCGCTTGCCCAGACGGTGCGTGTGGCCGTGGCCGACGCTCTGACCCTGGGACAGGGACTCGGCGTACGGGCTCTGGCCGGGCTTGGAACGCACCTTGAGGCCGTGGATAAACTTGAAGTCGTCGTTGACGAGGATGCCGCCGCCGAAACCGCCTTCTTCCAGAGGACCGTAGATGATGGTCACCGGGTCCTGACGGGTGTAACCCATCAGCTGGTGGAAGTTGAGGATCGGCTCATGGGTGTTGGGATCCAGCAGGCCGGCGACCGACGCGTTGGGGTCGATCTGGGTCCGACGGTTGCGGTCCTCGTGGTTGCCCATGATGTAGAACAAGTGGAGGCAGCCCGAGATCTCGATGACCTCGTCGACGATGCGACGCGTCTCGTCGAGCTCGACCTGGACGTTGGCCACGACGCGGGGCGCCTTGGGCCAGCGGCTCAGACCAAACATGTCGGCCGCGTCACCGATCAGGATGATGACGTGCGGCTTGAAGTCCGACAGCCATTCCTTGACCATCCAGGCGACCTGGCGATCGTGTGCGGGGATGTGCCAGTCGGGGATGATCGCGACCTTGGTGCCGTCCGGCAGGTTGAGGTCGAGGACGCCGTTGTAGGTCAGATAGCCGAGCGCAGTCTGAGCGTTGATACGCTTGATCGCGTCAAAGATCTGTTCGCGAACGAGATCGGTGTCCAGATTGCGGCTTTTGGCCAGCTTCCGGGCGATCTGCGAGAGGCGGCGGTTGACATTGGAACCGCTCGCCGAGTGAATCGAAGTTTTCGTATTCATGGTGAACTCCTTTGTGGGGCCTCTTGCCAGTCGAGGCGTGTTTATGCGCCTCGAGTGTGAGGCCGCGTTAAGGTCTTACCTGGTAGAAATGGCGGTAAGCGGGCTATGCACGCAGCCCTTAGCGAAAAGCTGGCAGCTCTTCGCTTTCGAGAAAAATCCTGGACGCAGTCGTATCAACCCGTCTCTAGCGATAGAGGCAGATGCGAGAGGTTGTTCAGGAACCTACTTTTGGTTTGGGGGGTTTTGGGGATTTCCGTGTTTTGTGAAGGAAAAAAGTAGATACCTGACAGTAAGTATTGAGAGCTGTAGGTAGCAAGCTGGATTATTAGCTATAGAGGCTATATTAGAGACAAATCAGGTGTGTAAAGACTCTGCGCGAGCTGCACGACCCGTCTGGTGCCAAAGCCTCTTTGGTTGCCAAGTGTTTCAATCATTCGCAAAGCTTGCGCTAGCGGGAACCCTGGTACCCCAAAATCAGGACAGGGTTTGCATTGTGGCGTAGATCTCTGCACGCGGATTTGGCATGCGCGACATCTCTTTGAGCTTTTGAAACATCTTTATCTCCTCAGCACTCAATTGCTGCGGCACGACGACTTCGATCGTCACGAGCTGGTCGCCGCCATTGATGCCGAGACCCTTGAGTCTGTAGACACGGCCTGTTTGGGTAAGAGGTTGGATCTTCATCATGCCCTTGCCGGTGGCTGTGGGCACCTCTATCTCTGCGCCTAAAACCGCTTCGTAAATGCTGATGGGCAGAGTTACTGTGATGTCTTTGCCATCTACTCCCAGGATTGGGTGCTCGCGTAGTTTGATCGTCAGGACGAGATCGCCGTGCATGCCGGCGCGCATGTCCCACTTGCCCTGTCCTGTGCGCCTTATCTCTTGGTCGTCGTACAGACCTCGCGGCAGTTCGATCTCGACACGGCGCTCGACAGTAAAATACCCAACGCCTCTACAGGTCTGGCACTGCATGCGGTTGACCGGCTTGAGATTGATACACTCCTCGCAGGCCTTGGGATCGTTGATGACGATCTGCCGGTGGCAGCCTTTGAGCGCCTCTTTGAGCGAGACCTCGATGGTCATTTCGAGTGCCTGCGCCTGGATCTTGCCAGCGACGGCCTTGAGCTCCTGGGTCTGAGTCTGTTCTTGTTTTTGTACTACGCTCTGCACGCCGGATGTGACTTTGGTCCAGAGGGCGCGGACATCGTTAGCCTGTCTAAAGACGGAGCCGTTTTTGTCGTAATCTTTGCGTTTTGCCGGGTCGTTGAGAGTCTCGTAGGCGGCCTGGATGTCCTTCCAGGCGCGGGCTTGCGCCTCAGGGTCGAGGTCGTTGCTCGAGCCAAAGCGATCCTGCAAGCTGCCGTAAGCCTCCTGGATATCGGCCTGAGAGCAGTTGGGCGCAACACCCAAGATATAGTAATAATCTTTGGTGACTGGAGATTTGGTCTTCAGTCTGTCGTCTTCCACGGCCTCACACCTTTGTCGGTCCCTACAGGCTCGCCCATAATACAATATCTGCCCAGCTACGGCCGCGTTATTGCACCAGCAATCGCCTCTGTGGCGTGATTTTATAAATCCGACAGCTTTATTTATCTGACCCAGGGCCGATAGTCTGACCGGCCAGGTGCTTTTGCAAATCAGATGCCAGCCTACCAAGGGTCTGATTGTCGTCGCGATCGGCTTCTATCCGTGCGGATATTATCAGTCCTGCCAATCGGCTCAACAGCGCTGAGCGGTCGTCGAGAGCCATGCCGAGTGCCACCACTTGTTGCAATCTCTCAGATCTCGTGCCGCCATTTGCTTTTTCGACCCCTACCTGAGCCAGTTTTGCTAATGGGGAGAAAATTATGGGAGCGTACCCAGCGACAGAGAGAGTACGTTCCGGAGCGGAGGGATTGGTGTTGTGGATGCCCAATTGCGCTTTGAGATTGTTGATCCTCTGATCGTTGCGTAAAGCCTGCTCGGTGAGAGCCGTGATCTGGACTTGGGTGTCAAGCAGGGTGGTGTTTGTTTTGGTGGCTTTTGCGGTGGCATTGCCTGGACACGATTTGGCAGACTGCCACTCACGCAGGCGGTCCAAAAGCCATTGGGCCTGGCCCTTGCCAATGAGGTCGGCGGCGGTGCTAAAGGCTTGATCCATCTCGCGATTTTTGTCGAGGTCGTTTTCCATCTGGTCCAAGGCGCGGCCCATTTGCATCAGGCAGGTGGTGAGCTGGAGAGTGATCTCGGAGCGTTTTCTCTCTTGTGAATAGATGGATGTTGTGTTTGTTTCATCGCCGAGATAGGCTCGGGCAGCGGCGTGGCTGGCGCGGTAGTCGATGATTGGGATTGCTTTTTGAGTGTTGGTTTTTTGTTGGTTTTTATCGCTTGCATTGCGATCGTCTTGCATGTGGATGGCGCTCTCGGTGAGGGCGTCGATGAGATGCACAGGCGAAGCAGGCGGACGCGCAGTCTGAGCCCAGGCTGCATGTTGAGTGCAAATCAGTAGACCGTGCATTACGGTTAGAAAAACGCTTTTTTTCATCTAGTCTTCGGGTTTTGGCTTAAAGCTTTCTGTCAGCATGCGAAACTCATTGAGGTAGACTGCGCGGTCTTTTTCGCTGCAGATACCTTGAAAGATGTAATAGATCTTTTTGCCAAACAGCATGGTCTGGTAAAGCATCATCGGTGATTGGTCTTTGTGGTCTTGGCCGGTGACGACGATCTCGTAGCCTTTCAGGCCGGCGATCTCGACTGGTTTTGTGCTTTCTGATTTTTGATTGATAACGTGTACAGTCTGGCTGACGCGGTTTTCGGCATATGCTTTTTTGTCTGAGATGTCGAGGGAGGCGATCGATGGTGCTACCACGTAAACAGGTCGGTGTATGGCTTTTTCGTCAAATGGTTGCTCGCGAAAGATAAGGCTGTTTTGCAGGCGGTGCCAACGCTTGAGCTTTGTGGTATCGGATATGGTGAAGGGGAGGCCGTCGACGAGGCTGGGAGCGGAGGCTTTTTTGTTGTAGGTGGCAGAAAGAACGGCGGCTTTGAGGGCTTCTTTGTCCTTGTCGTTAGCGAGTTTTTCGATGGTGCCGAGGACGGAGATGCTGATGGTCTCGTTGCCAAAGTGCAGGAGGTATTTTTGAAAATTGGTCTCGTAAGCGGCTTGTTCTAGCTCGGCATAGAGGCCCATCATGCCCTGGACGGACATGGGTTTGGATGAGAGGAGGTCGAGTTTGCGCTCGGCTAGCTTTTCTTTGGTAAAACCGGCTTGGGTTTGAGAGAAAGGTGCGGGTAGTTCGGTGATCATTATCGAGGCACCGTTTTTTTTGTTGATGAGGCCTGTGAAGCGACCTCCGGTCGGTCCATAGCCAGCGGGAGCGATGAGTTGGACGTGGGTGCCGGGGATTGGGGTGGGGGTGGCGCTTGTATCTTTTGTGGGGTTTGTGTCGGTGGGGCTTACGCTGGGGGGACTAGCGCTGGCGGGGCTTGCGGTGGTGGGGCTGTTGGAAAAAGCAGGATTTTGGTTGGAAATGCAGAGGAAAAGAGTGGCTAAAAGGATGCATCTTGTGTGGGATTTTTCTTGGTATTGCTTTCCTGCCATTTTTGGGCCCTTTCGACTAGTCTGGATATTTTATAAGATCGGAGTGGGTTTTGATTGTTTGCGGACCCTACTCCAAAACGGTCAATTTGTCTAAATTACCAACCACTTTTGAAAATTTAGGCCTGAAAACGTAATATCGACGGCGACCCTATGTTATTCCAGTTTTTCAATTTGGCTGCAATGCCTTGTCTCCCATAGCTTTATCGAGAGTTTGAAAAATGCAAATATTTCTCACGCTCAGGCTCGCCAGCCGCGCTTTTCTAGCTGTCTAAAGTCTGCTTGAGTTGCGATTTTTGTAAGATATGCGGCGAGACGGGGGAGCGTCGTCAGACGGATCGCCGAAAAAGGGGCGAACATAGAGGGCATTGCCATAGTTTTTGGTGACCTTGCGTGGCTCGTCTTCCAGTATAAGTACTCTGGTCAGGTCAAAACCTTGACGTTTGAGTTTGCGCAGGTCTTTTAGATAATATTCGTCCTGGTTTTCAAAATCTACTTTGCGCAGGCAGTGGCTGCGATCCCAAACAAATTGCAAGTCGTATCTTTGAGAGGGCAGTATCACATGTAGTATCGCTTCTAGATAATCTTGAGTCGCTGAAGACCAGCACGCGAGGGTGTATGATCCATTTATGCTTTCTAAAAATTCATCCAGACCTGGTCGGGTATAGACGTGTAAATTGCCGACCATAAAGTCTGCCTTGGTGTTGAGTGCGGCATCTGATGCATGTATCAGAGTCTCGTCAATATCCAGGATGAGTAGGGGTGGGGAGAGCATTTTTGATGAGTACAATATCAAGAGCGGCTTGCTGACTTTATGTTCAGAGACAACATAGACGGCGTTAAGGAGCAAATGCAAATCATTAACGAGAAGTGGCTTTGATACGTCTTTTGTCTAGCCACCGAACAAGAAAAAAGCCAATAGCGAAGCCTTCGATAGGACCCACGAAAAGCCAGAGCAAAACAGCTTCTATGCTTTCGACAGGATTGCCAACGTAAGCATCTTTAAACGTGCCATACCACCAGCCATCCATCAAAAAAGGCATCCAGCCATTAAGCGCAAAGAAGCCTATGAAGCCGCCTAGAAGCCACAGTAGCGGGAAACAGCGTTGGTTCTTTTCCCGCCATTGCTTTTGATGTTTTTCTTCCATGGGACCTCTAAAGTTTGAAAAATTGCAAAATATCTGACAGGCGATAAAGGTATGAGGGGCGTGGGATTGCGAGTGCGTGTGTGAAAAATGAATAAATGGGTCTCATTGGTGGGCCCGGGTTTGCAGACGCGATTTTTGGAAAGTGGTTGGAAATTTAGACAACATGACACTTTTAACCAACCCACCAAAACAGAGGACCACAGTCATCAATACAACCATGGCCCCCACATTTTTGCAATTTTTCTAACCGGCCAACCAGGCCTTAGACCAACAGGCCTTAAACAGCCAGGCCTAGTTACCTAATAAGACTAACCGCATTTACTGTATCCACACGACTGGCACACATTGCACCCATCTATCTTGAGCCACGACTCACCGCCGCACTTTCCGCATGATGGCTGCCTCTTACCCATGACCGCCTCCTGCATCAGGCTCAGTGTCAACTGCCCCGGCGTCACGCCCACCGGCGCTGTATTTTGCAAAGCCGCCTGCGGTACAGATCCATGATTGAGTGCTGCCTCTTGCTCGGCCAGCACCTTATGATCCACTTGCTGACTGTGCCTCGCCCGATAATGCTGGATCGCTTTTGCCAGACCATCGCACGGAGACTGCACCACCACCGCCTTATCCGAGTCAGAAAACTTGAAGAAAGCAGGATAGCCCGACTGGATATTAACCAGTTGACGCACGATGGCCTCTTCGGCACGACCACGCTCACTCTCGCCAAACTCCGCTGCATACTGCAAGAACGACGACGCCAAACGCCCTACAGCCTCAAAGAGACCAGCCTCGATGGCTCCCGGCTTGCCCATGCGAGCGTAGACTTCGACTAGTTCGCCTGGATGATTTTGCTCGTGATTGAGGCTCACGTGCAGCGTCGAGCCGCCTTCGGGAGATCCCACACGCACCTTGTAATTTTGTCCCACAGTCTCATCCACATGGATCGCGCGGCGCTCCTGGTGACCGATCATCGCCAAAAGATCAGAATCACGATCGTAATCAGTCGCCGCGATCTTTTCTACCGGCTGCGACAAACGACTGCCATCCGGATAAAAAGTGATGTCTTTTACTCCCAATCTCCACGCCAGGATAGCCGAAGCATGCACTTCTTGCTCCGAAAAATCTAATGGAATCGAGCAAGTATTTGACACCGAATTAAACACCTCGGGTACTTCTGACGCACCGTCGTGGATAGCGGCCAGGTGACGGATATAGGCTTCGGGAGTCACTTCTACCCGGATCGGGAAAGAGCGCTGCACCGCATCTGGTACCTCGGCCAACCCCCGGCAGGACTTGTGGTTGTCCCTGATCTTTTTCATCAAGGCCTGTTGCGCCTCTTCTGATGCCGGCCATGCTCCGTGTGCCTTCATGGCTTCTTCAAAACCTGGAGCGACAAAGTTGACAAAGCGCGAACGCACTTTGCGCGAAAACACTATCCCATTATGCGGATCCACACCCCAACTGGTTTGCAGCGCTTGAGCGAGAGTGCCGGTCGGTGCATTATTGGTCAAGCAGCTATTGCGCACGCGCAGACCGCGCTTGGCAAAACGCGAACCTTCCCATAGAGGGTACACGCCGCGCTCTTTGGCTAGATCCACGCTGGCCTCGAGCGATGCCTTGTTGTACTGACGGAAAAGCTCTTCCGTCGCCTTGATGCCCGCTGGCGAGCCAAACTCTACGCCCATGCGCGAGAGAAACTCAGCGATACCCGCAAATCCACCGCCATTGCGACGCTCCAGACGGGCCGTCATGTTTTGCATCGGGATGGGGTACCACGAGACATCTGACACATTATCCATAAATCTCTGCTGTATCCGCACCACGCCGCGCATTGCGCTCATGTTGTAGGTGCCGTCCGGATTAAAGAAATCATCATGAGCCGCATGCAGTGAGGAAAGATTGCAATTGCCCATATAGGTACGTCCATCATGACCCGGGCCGGCCGGCAAAAATTGCTCGCCGCAAGGATTACATGTATTGAGATCGTAGGCGTGATTATTGGCATTGGCAGCATTGATGGTCTCATAAAAGGCCAGTCCAGGCTCTCCGCTATCGCGCATGCCTTCTACGATACGCTGAAAAACATCAGGTGCATAAAAATATCCGCTCACGCGCACCTGCTTGTCGGTTATCTCCACGCGACCGCTATTGAGTTTGCGAGCTGCTTCCAGAGCGCCAGGATATCTTTGCAGATCGACGGCGTATTCTTCGTAGATGGCTTCTTTTGTGAGGCGATTGACCTTTGTCGTGCCGGTCTTGTCGTCTATCACCGGTCGGCGAGGATCATATATCGTGCCCGACCAGGCATTGCGATCAAATGTAGCCGGATAGAAGGCCCCCGCCACCACTGCTTCCATAAAGCCTGGCATGGCGAGTACAGTGATATTGGTGTTTTTGAGATAGTTTTGGCGTTCGATATAGCTCGCGTACATCTCACCGTACTTTTGCTCGGCCAGCTTGAGGAGCCGTTTTTTGTAGATAAGGGAGTCTTCGCCTGACTCGCGGCGCACAGCCGATTGCAACTCTTTGTAGATTTTGGATAGTGCCGGCGGCGGTATCAGTTTCTTTTTGTCGATAAAAAAGAGGATATCCGGGTGGTCACTGTTGCGCAGCTCGATAAGCGCGCCTCCACGACGACCACCTTGAGCCACCGCTTCGACTGCTTTAGCGATGGTTTTTTCGTAAAAACGGTCCGGTCCTGAGGCCGCAGCACCGTTAGAAATGATAGATGCCCAAGGACGCAGGCTCGAAGTATTGAGCCCCATGCCCATTGCGGCTTTGGCTGCGAGAGCCTCTATCCGGGCTGCTTCCTGGATCCCTTCCAGCGAGTCCATCACATAGGCGACACCACAGGCGGCCAGGCAACCTCTCCCGCGCAGATGCTGCGATATATTGCCCATCGCCACTTCATTTTCACTTAGATTTTGCAATCTATTATGCAAAACTGCCTGACGCAGTTCTTCAGAACGGAGCCAGATGTCTTCTTCGGCTATATCAGCCAGCTTGCCGTGCGACCAATATTGCAGCACCTTGAGGGCTACTTCGGGGTCGGCATTGATATTGGCAGGGGTATTGGCCCAAAACCTCTGATTGCCTATGTTATCTGCAAAGATCTGCGCCCATTGCTTGACGATTGGATGGGCGAGAGCGGCTTCTAGAGTCAGCTCGGTGAGTTCGGCGGGAGTGAGGACATATTTGAGCTCGGCGATAGCCACCGCTGTCGCAACACGATGCACGATGTCTGTGACTGACTCTAGGGGCTCTCCGGTCATAGTGTCACGTTTGGCATAGAGACCGATCAAAGTCTCCTGCGTCGACTCCCAGTATCTATGTTCGTAATTGGCCTGGCCGGGCACTGCAAAAGACTCGCTTGTTTGTTGGTTGGTGGCTGTGAGCATTTATTTTGCTTTCCTTTTCCAGTGTCGGGGCGGGGGGTGTAGACATGGCTGGCGCACTCAACATCGGCCCCGCGGACGGGGCCTTTGTTGTGCGTTGGTTGTTGTTGGTTGGAAAAACTAGCCGCGCTAAAAGCGAGGGATGCCGGAGCAGCCTTTACTTTTTTTATCTGTCAGAGGCCTTAGATTTGTGACCTCTAATTTTTCGCGCAAAATTTCGTTGCGATAAATCTACTACCGGTAGGGGGTCGACGGCAAGCGGCAATTTGTGTTCAAAAGCTGTGCATACTGTTGAGATGGCCAATATATGGGCGTTAGGAGAAAGATAAAATCGCAAAGCTGAGACAGGACTCACCTGCTGACAGGCCCCATATGTGGTGGGTATATGTCTGCTGTGTGGCGCTTGTCAGCCAGGCAAAACACCCGTCACTATTGGGTTTTGGGCAAAACATTATCAGCGCAAATATCGATGTGGCTGCTGGGTGTATATGCGTTGGCGGTAGTGTGGGCGGTGCCTGGTAGTACCTCTGCATGTGGTGGCAGGAGTGCACCATATGCAGTGTTGCATTAAGTGGCGGATAATTTCGTATATGCAAACTACCCTCGATGTATCGAAGGCGGGATGTGAGATGGGTTTAAGATGATTATTTCTGACAGCATCCAGAAGAGTTGTCGGCGCTGGTGCTCGAGGCCAGGGCTTCTTCTTCCGCGCCGCGGCGCAAGAGCTGCCACAACTCGGTCATTACTCTCTGAGAGTCGTCGTTTTTGACGGCTTCTACAACGCAGGTCTCCAGGTGATCTTTGAGCATGATCTCGGCGGTCTTGTCGAGAGCGGACTGGACGGCCTTGAGCTGATTGAGGATGTCGATGCAGTACTTTTTATCGTCGACCATCTTATAGACAGCATTGAGGTGCCCTATGGCCTTGGACAGGCGGGCTTTCAACTTGGCGCTCGATTCTTCGGTAATTGCCATACTTGCTTCCTTATGGGGCAAGTCTATCGCCTTTTGTCTGATATGTCTTGCCTTGAGAACAGCCCTGGGCCTTGTTCCCTATCCCCGGGAGGGGCATGCGGTTTGTCAAACCTCGTCCACGTAGGGCTTGTAGCCAGGGGTTTGAGAATGGATGCAGAGTTCGATCTCGAGACCCGAAAGTTTATAATCTGTATCTTGCAGACAGCGTTCTGCGTTCTTTAAATGATATTCTTCGTCGCGGATCACAGGATAGTCACCCTCGGCCCATGCTTTGCCTAAAGTGGTCTTGATCCTGTCGATCTGTCTCATCAGCAAAAACCTTTCAATCAACAATGCATCATACTGGGCATTTTTCTTGTCCCTATCCTCATGATGCAGTCCATCGATCTCGTTCATGCCCGCGTGATAAGCCATCTGATCCTTTTGCAATTGCAGATGGCGATCGGCGCAAAAGCTCATGATCAAAAACACAACATACAAAAGACCCTGGCCAAAGATCTGCAACTCCTCCAGGACGAGGTGAGCAAAAGCCTCAAAAGTCCACCAATGATCTTCCAGTCTTTCTTTTATCGTCTCTACTGTCATGGAGTGCACCCCGCTACACTGTTGGTTTGTCTGCTGCAATCTGCATCCAGACTAAGTTTGCGGCTGAGGTTTTTAAATGTGCAAAAGCACCTTTTTGCGGGCGGAGTGCGATGGCGAGATCGTTTTAGGGTGCCTTGATCCTTACTGCCGATTTACCTGAGTCAAATATTTGGGTAAAAGATAGATGGAGATAAAGATGCATTTGATTTTCAAAACTTTGATCTTTAGCTTTTTCGCAAACTCCTTTCTTTGCATGCAGCCAGGTTTTGCTAGCGAGCTGATCCCAAACTTCATCATCCGGCAAGATCTCAGTGAGCAGCGCTATAAGGGTTGCGTGATTGGGTCTTACAGATCAAAAGTACCTATATCAGAGCTGGAGGCTGATCTTTTTCAATGGAGACTAAACTGCAAAATGAGGTTACAGGATGCACAAAAAAGCTTTTTGATGCCAAAAACTTCAGGCTTTGCCACATTTGCAGTAAAACTCGAAAGCGATTCGGACTCTGCTGTGCTTAGCTTAAAGCGGTCATCCGGCAGCAAAGATTTTGATCGAAAAGCAGTTGAGGTCATCAGAACTGCTACCCCATTTAAGCGACCATGCAACGATCTCGCGTATCTGCGAGGGTTGCTCATAGAGATAGGTCATGATCATTGCAATGTGAGCCTCGGACCTCAAAAGTAGCCATTTATATACGGCTCTCAGAAAAGGCACAGAAGGGATAGCAGTTTGTCACTGTTTCACCAAATGCGTTTTTTAGCATTAGAGCCGATAGTGCAGATTGTGTAGCCCGCTTTGCGCAGCACCGGCGGGCGGCAATCTGCCTATCGGCTCGACTGGCAAAAAAATCAAATGAAGTGCTGCCAAACTTCTGCCACATTTCACCGCTAATTTAATCTCAGGCGACGGCAAAAATCCCCGCTCCCCGTATAGTTCAAGACACGAGCCCTCCCCCACGGCCCAAGGTGCATCCGATGCAAACCCTTACCAGCACGATCAAATTCTTTGCGACAGCAGCTGCCTGCGCTATTACCTCGCTGTTCTGCAATAACGCTGCCGCTTCCGCCACCGACCATCACGTCATCCGTAACGACATCAAGCCATACTCTATTTATTGCGTCGACGGTCAAAAGACCTATGCCGGCTGGGAAAAGAATCTCGTCAATAAAAACCCTTCCCTGGCCAATTTTCATTGGTCTCCCATCCCAGGTGCCCGCCGCGGCAACATCGTCGTCGGCAACGCACATGCCGCAAAGACCGCGCCCTTTCACTACATCAAGCCACAGGTGATGCCCACTGTGGTCAAGGCCCCAGCTGCAACTCACCCCAGTTTTGGTGGCTCCAATGCTAATGCCTCCGTCTCCGCCGGCATATCCTCGCAAAACTCCGACGCCACACTCTATAACTATGGCACCTCCGCCCAGATCGCAGGGTATGGAGACTATGCGCCAGTCGCTCACGGCGCCACCGCAAGCGCCACCAATCGCAATTCGCAATTGAGCGTCAAGGGGCGTGTTGCAGGCTACTCTGCGTATTGAGCCTTGTGGACCTTATCGCGAATTTTGCTTGTTCTGTCTGTCGTGCATCTGCTGTCGTACTGCATTTTTTGCCTTGAAAACTTCCGCATCACCACCGCCAAGCGGCACTGTCAGAGGGCCAAACGCCCCAGTATCGCCCAGAGGATGCTTGGTGTGGATAAGCATCTTAAATATTTCCTCTAGCGTTTTTGGTTTTTGCACATAGCCATTGAGTAGCTCGTAGGCCGCCCAATCACGATCTCTTGCGATCTCGATCCAGTGCAGCTCGGGGCGCGCCGCAAAATCCTTGCGATGCGCATCGTCTGTAATCACGATCTGGCGCTTGCCGGACGGCGTCGGCCCGTACGAAAGCCCATCATCCGGCAGCGGGCTGTCGTTGACGATAAGAGGATTGACGGTGGAGATCGACTCTACGGGGCGTTTTAAGTAGTACATGATGGATGGTTTGTAACCGCCGTAGAGTGCGATTTCTTCCTTGTCCAGATGCAATGGACCAGCTAGCTGCGCGGCTACACGTGCCATGCCTTGCTGGTTTTTATAGGAAAAATATTGCATGCCCAATGGATGCAGCAAAGCAAAGAGGGCAGCTATGGTGATGATTTGACGATGAAAAGCCACGATGAGCCTGCCGGCCCTGATACTCATGAGCGAGATAATGCTACCAATCAGTGCCACCACGCTCGATATCGCTAGCAGGGTGCGATCATATGCGCCGGCATCTGCCATAGTAGCGCTGAGATATGCAAGACCCACAGCCATGGCCCCGGACAGCCCACCAATCAACCACAGTAAAATTTGCGCCCATCTTCCATCCCAATTTTTCTCTTCTGGGTCACGACCCTCTTGATTTTTTCTCTCCACTCCCTCGAGCGTATCGTGCAGACTGCATGACAGGACGATCGACAGTGGCGCGATGATCGGCAAAATGTAAGTATCGAGCTGAGTCTTTGAAATACTAAAAAAAACAAATACTGTCGCCAGCCACGCCGAAAGATAAAGTAGACAATCGGTCGCTATTTCATTTTGGGGGCGAGTTTGTGGATCGATTGACGCGGGTTGCGTCGCGGCGTCGGTCATGTGCGGTTTGTAGCTTTCGCTAGTGGAGATCCGCTTGTGCTTGAGGTTGGCGAGACTTGCAAAAAATGGCGCAAAGAGTTTTTGGCGCAGAGCTTGTGGGGTAAAAAGCGCCCAGGGAGCCAATCCATATGCTAGCACAGAGATAAAGTACAGGGGACTGCCCTTGTGCAGATTGGTCTTGCCTTGAAAGCGAGCGAGGTTTTCGTACTCAAAAAAAACTTTGAGAAACACGCCCTTGGTTGCTTTTGCCACTGCCCAATACCAGGGCAAGCAAATCGCTGCAAAAATGCCCGTCCCCAAAAACGGCCTGGTCATGCGGATCAAGCCGAGGATTTGGCTCGGGTTTTTGAGCGCCGCCGCAAGATACGCGCAGGTGCCGATGCCAAAAAGCAGGATGCCAGCCGGTCCCTTGGTCAATACCGCAAGACCCAGGCCGAGCCATATCAACCAAAAATACTGCCTAAGCCCGACCAGGCAAGTGAGCAAAAAGCCAAACACTGCCATGTTTAAAAAGGTGCTAAATGCTATATCTATCGGCGAGGTCTTAGTAAATGCCACCATCAGCGGTGCGGCAGCGGCAATAAAGCCAGCAAAAAGAGCGCGTTTCCAGTCGGCAAAACTCTTGCAAGCCAGCACCGTCAGCGCCACCAGTAAGCATGCGAGCAGGCCAAAAGGCAGGCGCGCCGCCCATTCGCTCACGCCAAAGAGATTGTAGCTGCCGGCGATCAGCCAAAACGTCAGGATTGGTTTGCTGTAATAGGTCTGGTAGTTGAGGTGCGGGACTATGTATTCGTGGCCTTCGACCATCTCCCGCGCGGCTTCGGTGTAGTAGCTCTCGCCCGGATCGATAAAGAGCCAGCTGCCCAGGCTATTGCAATAGAGGCCCAGGCAGGCCACCGCCAGTGATATGCATAATAGTCGCGTGGCGGTTTTGCTCAAGATCTCGATTGTCGCAAATAAAGAGGGCGCCTAGGCGCCCTCAGATTTTAGAACAATTGATAATTGGCTTTCAATCGTTGACAGCATTTGTTGCTGCTTTTGCAGGTCGATCTCGCGAAACTCGCGCATTTCCTCCAATTCTCGCCTTTGCGAGGGGCTGAGGGTTGGGTCTGTGAGTTTGATTGCGAGTTGTTCGAGAGAACGCCGATCTTGCCGGATAGCCATCTGACAGCGGTCGAGGGCTAGTTTTTTAAAGTAGACCTCGCTTTCGCTCATGCCGTATGCCAGTCTGGATGCTGGTTGAGTTGGAGGTGCAGGAGTCGGTGAAATGGCGGGGCTGGGTTTGCTCATTGTGGAGATCGCCTGCGGGGGCGGATCGACTTTTTTGTCTCTAAAATCCTTTTGCAATTGCATAAATGCGAGATCGAGCACTAGCACTATGGCCATGGCGAGTACCAGCTTGCGGCGGCGGGCGTCCTTTGTACTTTTAAATGGCGAAACCAGGGCATCAAGCTGCTTTGCGAGCTCTTTGGATATGTCGCTGCTTGGCGGAGGTGTGGTTTTGCCTGCTGATGCGGCTTTGGCGTTTGTAGTCCTGATGACCTGGGTCTTTTGATCGTCGCAGCAAAAGCACTTGTCCTGTGCGTTTGGATGCTCGTCTCTAAAGTGCCCGATCAACAATTCGCGATGCGCATTGAGGGTCTTGAGCCACTCTGTCTGTCTTTCTTTTATTTGCGGAGTTTGAAATTTGTCTGGGTGATTGTCCGAGATCAGCTTGCGGATGCGCTTTTCGACTGTCTGGAGTGTAGCGCCGCTTTTGATGCCGATCTCTCTATATGCCCTGGCGAGGCGGCTGGTGTAGTCGGGCCGGGACTGAGAGCTGGACTGAGACTGAAAACTAGAATCGTTTTGGTTGTATGTTTGTGTGGTCATAATTTGCGTATGACGACAGTAAAAGGGAGCATTGTTCCCACGATGCTCCCTCTTGAAAAGTTGGTTGGTTTAGATGCGCTTAATCGGGGTCGGTGGCTGATACGGTGACCTGGCGTGTGCGGTAGGAAACGCCATGAAATAGCGCGATCTTTTCGTTGTGCTGGTTGACGATTGTGACATCGTAGACTCCGGTCTTGCCGTTTAGCACTTGTTCTTGGGCAAAGGCGGTGAGGATGTCGCCGACCGAGGCTGGTGCCGCATAAGTGATTGAGGCGTTGAGAGCCAGGGTGCGCTGATTGCGGGAGTTGCAGGCGAGGGCAAAAGCCGTGTCGGCCAGGCTGAAGGTCACGCCGCCGTGGCAGATGCCGAGGCCGTTGATCATGTCGTCAGTGACTACTAAAGAGAGTTCGGCGTATCCAGGGCTGATCTCGCGGAGGGTCATGCCGAGTTTTTGGGCATGCTTGTCGATCTTGAACATTTCGTGGGCGACACTTTGTGCCAGTTCGAGATTTTTGCTCTTTGTTTCGTTTTTCACTTAGGTGTCCCCTGGAAAAGGCTGCGAACTGCCGGCAATTTTAGCATGCAGGCGCTTTGCGCTAGCTGTTATAGGGGTGTAGAGACTTAGTTGTTCGATGGATGTTTCCTTTAATTTGATGAGAGATGTCTTTGCTTTAGGCAATGTTTTGCCTAAGGTGGAGGGGATGAAATTTTTTGGTTTTTCTAACGGATTTAGGGGTGAATGAGCAGTCAATAGGTGGTTGTCATGGGTGATGGCTTTGGAGCTGACTTTTTTGTCGGTCATGGAGGGCCGATTGCCTGGATAGGTCTTTGGGTGGGCTTTTAGGGGCTGACAGATTTTAAAAACAAAAATCTGTCAGCCTCCAAAAGCCCCTCAAAACATCCCCACCCCACCCATCGCTCAACCCCCTCCAACACCACCCCAAATTTTCACCATTTTTCTAACAAAAACAAAAATCTAACGGCCATGAAAAAGTCATTTTTCAGCATTAGGCGCGTCCTGCTTTTAGGCTTGAGTTTGATCGCCATCTACCTGGTGTGCTCTCCTCGCGTTTTGCCCGGGCTCTACACACATCGTTTGTTTTTAACCGACCGCGAGATCGGCAACCCCGCCGACCTCGCAAATTTTAGGGATGTCCCCAACTCTGGCACCATGATCCCCAGCGGACCAGCCAAGACTGAGCACATCCGCATCTGGCACTTTGACCATCGCGGACCACAACACAATCACCAAAAGGTCTACCTCATCTGCCCGGGTAACGCCGGCGACATACCGCGCCGCATATCTTTTGTCAGACGATTGCTTGCCACAGGAGCCTCAGTAGTCACATACGAACCTCGTGGCTACGGTAAAAGCCAGGGTAAGCCCAGCACCCAGCACATAATGCAAGACGGCGAAACCGCTTTTGCCTACGTCATCGACTCTCTCGGCTACGCCCCTAGCGATGTCATCGTATATGGTGTCAGTCTGGGTTGCACGGTCGCCGTACATCTGGCAGACACACGTAGCTTTGACCGCCTCGTTTTGCAGTCGGGTTTTGCATCATTGCCGGCTATTGCTCACGAAAAGGTCCCATTTTTGAGGATCTACCCCAGTTGGTTGTTCCCCCGCGATCCTTCGCTTGATAATGCTCAAATCCTCAAGCGAATCCACAAGCCGCTTTTGATCATGCATGGCGGCCGCGACAATATCATCGATCCATGGCATTCGCGTTATATGTATGCGTGCTCAGCTAGTCGTAATAAGCGTTTTCAGCTCATCGCGCACTCAGATCACGTATCGGTCGACGAGCGCGACTCGATTACTTTTGCCCGCACCCTCATTGATTTTGTCGCAAAACCATGAAGACCCAAGCTTACCAAACAAGAGAAATACATCAACTCGGCTTATGCTGCCTTGTTTATGCATTTCTCTTTTTGGGGCCTTTGTTATTAGCAAGTATAGTAGCCACCCCCAACGGTTATTGCTCGCGCGCTTCACTCCCACGGCTTGCTATTTGATACTTTCGAGTTCGGTGACGACGGCCGCGAGCTCGCTCGAGTCTTCAGTCAAATAAAAGCGAGTCTCTTTGTTGGGCTTGTACTCCAGCAAATACTGCGCCTTAAGCGGATCGTAGGCCGACGCCCCTTGATCTGGCATCGCGCTCAATTGCTTAAACACCTGGGTCAACTGCCGATTCGCCAGCTTTATCTCTGGTTTTTCTGTCACGATCCCCTTATTGCTCACGATTTTTTCGCGCAGATAAGCCGCATTGTAATCATCTTTGCGCACCGCCAGCATCTTGGCACTAAAATCCGGCTGCAGGATCAGGAGTCTGCACAAAAAATTGGAGTAACCACGTACCTGCGCGGTTTCTTCGTGCAGTGCCTGCAAAATCTTGGTGGCCCTCGCCGTGAGCCGCTCATCATATTTGGACGGATAGAAATTGTCGGGATTTTGTTGCAGTTTGACTGGGGCGTTGGCGTGAGCACCTTCGCGGAGATTGGTCGCAAAGCGCTCGGTAAATGTCGCGATTGATTGAGGCGTAATGCCCAAAGACAGCCACAAAACGGCCATTATCCCAATCGCCCAGCCAATCATCCTGGCCACTCCACCCACCGACACAGACACCTTAGACCCTCCTGCAAGTTGGCTTTCACGTCTTTTTCACGGGATCGACATTAAGCTCGTCTCATCTTGGAAGAGGTGACTCTGCATGACCCGCGCTGATCAATCGACTAGAGAAGTTTACAACGAGCCCGCCGCCAGAGGCGCTCAGGATAATCTCGATTTTGCAGTCGGTGACAATCGTGCCGCTTCGACTCGGTCTTTTGATGAGTCATTTAGCTCAATGCGCGCCAACGCGCTTAGTGGTGCGCAGGGTGCCGACCGCGACCTCAAGTTTGGCAGCCAGGATCAAAAACTCCTGAGTTTTATCGATGTGCCACCACTCAATTTTGGCGGCAAGTCTCAGGACAAATCCGACGAGGTGCAGGTGGCTGCTGCTGGCGATAAGGTTGCTGGACTCATGGGCAATCGCAGTGCGGATGCCACTAGCATCGCAAATGCAGCAGATAGATTTGATGGACAAAAAATGTGGCAAAAATCTCCATACGCCGAAGCCACAGTCAATGGTAAATTTGGCTGTGCTGCTGCCGTGTCAGAGGTTGCTCAGGCAGCCGGTTTTAAATATCTCGACTCGCCGACAGTCGGCGGCTTGGTGACGCAAATGGAGCGGCACGGTTGGACCAAGCATCCTATCAGCGATATGCAGCCCGGTGATGCTGCTATCGGCTACAACAAAGGCACCAATTGGAAAAAGGGTGGCGGTAACGCGCACGTAGGCTTTGTAGGCAACGACAATCTGGTCCATAACAATAGCTCGCGTAATGGCACCAAATGGACCGGTGAAACTGTCGATGTGTCTCTCGGCAAATACGACAGTCATTATGTGATGAGGCCACCGGTCAAAAAGTAGCTGCTAGCTGCACGGGCGGGCTAGATTTTCAGGGGAAATTTCAAACATTTGGCACGTTTGGGGTATTTGGCATGACGGTCCTTAGATTTCGCATTTGGTGCTAGTGTATATGCCACTCCACAATTTCATTCCACTGTTTTATCCATGTACAAACCCCTTAAGATACCTCCTGCATTTCTCATCATTGTCCTGATTATTACCGCGGCCGATGTGGTCATGCGCTCGATTGCCTTTAGTCGCGGCCCCAAGCATATGGGAGAGGCCGCAGTACTTTTGGCATTTATGTTTTTCGGCAGTGCCTTGTGCGTTTTTATCTGGACTGTTTATAAGGTAGAAATACTGGATTATTTGCGGCGCATTTTTGGCAAAAAGCACTAGATCGAAACTGTCAGTCAATTTATGACTGATCAGTGGACACCATTTTGTGCCCTTCGCTTAGTTTTTGAAATTGCACAAACAGCATAAAGGCCAGATTACCGACCCCGCGCCATTTCCTGCAACTCCTTAGCCGTCGCGCCAGACCCAGCATCTCTCACTTTGCGCTTATCACTAAAAAACTTGAGCACTTCATCTGTCGCATTGACAGGCGCATTTTCATTGGCTTTTCCACCAAACCACACATGCCCCTCGTTTTCTATAAAGATACTCTTGACCTCGGTCTTGCTCACCGGATCCTTATAGCTATAAGTATCGATCTGCGTCCCATTGGCCGCCTGCGTATGCTGCGCCACTCCCGCCATCGCCGGCATGTCATTGATCTTGCGATAATGATCCGTCGTGTACTCCGAGGGTTTCATCAAAACACCCTGCCAGATCGGCCGCCCATCAAACTTTACTGCATCATCCGCCTTGCTATGTATCGACAGCATCGAAACACCTTTGGCTTCGGCTTTTTCCTGACCGGTCATCCAACCGCTCACATCAGCCACCGCCGCCACTCTATCCGCCAGCGCCGCCGCTGCCCGATGCGCAAAGCTAGCCCCATTGCTAAAACCCACCAGATAGATCCTTTCCTGATCTACATTTAGGTCCTTTGACAGGTTGTCCATCACAGTCTTTGTAAATTTGACATCATCGCGGTTTGAAAAAAACCATTGATTGTTATTCCAGGCATTTTTTTCTTTTGGATTGCCGTTTAGATAAGCCACTATAAAACCGTCTTTTTCGGCGCGTTCGCTCAGACCGGTGACGGGCTCCATACCTTCTGCACCAGGTTTGGTGTCACCTTGGCCTGGCTTGTCACCATAGCCATGAAAAGCAATGATCAAGGGCATCGGCTTTTTGGGATCGTAACTCTCCGGCACCCGCAGCAAAAACTGACAATCCTCACCATCGATCTTTACCGTTTCCCTCGTCGTCTCACCCTTTTTGATCTGTCCCAACTCCAGCTCCGGCAATACCGCCTTGTCTTTGACCGCCAGCTTGTCCGCACCAGACACATTGACCTGAGTCTCCGCCAGCATCCTGCTGTGGGCCATCGCATCGTCTATCTTGCTAGCGGCGCTCGTGGCATCGCTCTCGGCGGGACGATCCCGCTCCGGCTGTGCATTGTTGGACATAATGGGGACCTGGTAAATAAATCGGGGATGAAATAGTAAGTGAAATGCAGAAAAAGCGACCGGCGGCCGCTTTTTTAATATACCCATCACCTGTGGCAAATATGTGTAGAGTGTCCTGCCCAAAAATTATTGGGGCCGATAGGCCTCGACCACACGCTGGCATCTGCTCAAAAACTCCAGCGGGCTCTTGGACCAGCTCCTGTTGTCTGTGTGGTGCACCACCAACTCGCCTGCCCGATCGCGCGTCACGACGCCCCATTGATCTTGACGGCCAGGACGAGCCGCGATCACGACCAGATCACCGGTTGCGATCTTGTCCAGATCGATCGCATGCAGCGGTATGCTCGGCAAGATATCGCAGTTGGCGCGGCGCTCGCACGCCTGCTCCTCTTGCGGCGCATCCAGATCGAGGTAGGTGAGCACGCTCGCGGCGGGTTGCATGGTCAGGCCGGCACTGGACATCGTCGCGAGAATGTTTTGAATCATGCATCAAACCTCGGTTAGGAGCGGCACCCGTGGTGCTCACATCGCTACATTAGGCCGACACATGTGAAAGTACCGTGAAAATACGAAAAGCCCCGCAAAGCCCCTCGCCGCCGTCATCGCGAGAGCGGCTTGAAAAAATCCCACAGCAGCTCGGTCGCATCTATATCCTGGCTCGTATTGCCGCTCACATCACGCATCGCCTTGAGGTCGATACTGCCGGGCCAGGTGTGCCCACCGCCAGTGATGCGATACAGCACGACCTGGCTGGAGGATGAGCCGTAGGTTTCTTTTTGGACCCGTGTCCCATCATTAGGCGCGCGATCGGGCATCTGCGACACGTATGGCGTGCCGCCCGCACCATTGTGGGCGGTCCAAAAAGCGATCGTCTCCGGCACCGTGCACAGTCCGCCGATCTTTGCCGCCGCTCCATCAATCGAGCCCAGCGATGATATCCCCAGCACTTCACCTAGTTTGCCCAGCTCTTTGTTGCGCCCATCGCCCCACGGCAAAAGCGGATCGTCCGTCCCCAAAAAGAAAGCAATCGGCACACTCTTGCCTCCCGCCTGCGCCGCCCCGCCTCGCGTCAGTGTCGCCGCCACCACCCCTGCCGCCGCGATACGATCCGGCATCGCCAACGCCAAAAGCTGACTAAAATACCCGCCATTAGAAATGCCACAAGCATAGACCCGCCGCGTATCCACGCTCACCGTGCGCTCGAGCTTTGCTAGCATCGCCTGTACAAACGACACATCGTCACGCCCATTGGACAGCCCATCCTGCCATCGCCCACCAGCCGCATTAGGAAAAATCACGATAAAACCCTGCCTATCCGCCAGACCCGTAAAACCAGTCAGGGCGTACATCATGGTGGCATTCATGCCCAGACCATGAAAAGCCATCACCACCGGCAAAGCGCGCTTACCATCGTAGCCCGGAGGCACATGGATGACATAGGTGCGCGTCTGGCCGTCCACAGTGACGCTATCGCTGTAATCCGCACCACGACGCGATCCCGAGCGAGACGGCGCTGCTTGCTGCACTCTCGATTGAGTCGGCACGGGCGCCCCCACAACCTGATACTGACGCTGCATTTGCTGACCCGCCAGAGGCGCCGGCCCCGGCACCCACTTAGCCTGCCTGGACCCCGGCACAAACTCATAATGCCCACCCTGCTGGGCCGCCGCATCCAAAAATGGCGCACCAGCCAGAGTCGCAACCCAAAAGGCTGCCAGAGCGGCAGGGAGATGACCATGTGTGGCAGAGGGGAAATGCATATGATTATTTGTACCCAGCGGGAGGGTAAGTAGGTGTGAGAAACATCGCAAATCACTCCACCAATTGAGACGCTATGAAAAACTGCCACACCAGGACCTGTTTGCTTGCCACCCTGATCGCTTCGACCGGGCTTTGGGCATCGCCATTAGGCGGTCACGCCCAGGAGGCTATGGAGACCCCTCCAGCGGCCTCTGACGCAACCGTGCCTACTTCCGCTGCTGCTCCCAGCTCCGTCGCCCCTGGCCCGATGCTCGAAGCCCGCCAAAAGCTCCTCGCCCGCATCGCCGCGGCAAAGGCCCAGGGCATAGGCATAGCCGCCTACCAGAGTGCGTTTGACTACAACGAAGAAACCATCAAATCAGGCGACATCGAAGCCAACATCGCCAAGCGCATCCAGGCTCTCAACACCTCTCTCGACGATCAGGCCAAGCGCAGTACCTTGCTCAAGACTCAGCGTCCTGCACCGCCCGTAGCGGCATCATCGCCGCCGCCCTCGGCGATGGCTGGTAGCGGTAGCTCTGGCGGCGCATCTGGCGGCGATCTCATAGCCAAGCTCAAGGCCAAGTACGGCGGCAATATCCCGGCTGATCTTAAGGACAAGCTGCCCCCAGGACTCCAAGAAAAGCTCGGCGGTGGCGGTGATCCGACCGCGCTCCTGAGCGATCCCAAGGTCAAAGAACTGCTAAAGGGCCTCAAAAACTAGCCTTTGTGCGCGGCTTTCCACTGTCCCCATTTGCCTGCGCGGCCTGCGATCATCTCCAATTTTTCTCCTGTAGCAGCGGCTGGCCCCGCGATGGCCTCGCCCGTGGTGCTCGACCAGAGCGACTGCGTCTTGTCGTCGACTAGTAGCCAGTCTCCTTTATAGGCAAAGGCACTGGGTGAAAATAGCGGAGATTTTGGTGGGAGATAAAAAAGAGAAACCGCATTTTTTGATGGACAAAAAATAGCCATGATGTGGCCGCCAGCAAAATCTTGTCTGGTCGGTCCCGCTGTCTTGAGACGCGCCAGAGGCACCGGCAGCTCCTCATGCTGCCGTTCTGCGATCACGATCTCATCTGCATCCGCCAGTGGTGGCAAGTCGCTATCGTCGGCCGCGCGGTCAGTCTGGGTGCGCACCTTGAGCGCGCGGTGCGGGATGCCCAGCCAACGGATCTGCGATATGGGCGGCGTGCACAGACGATCGTTGCCAAAATACATTGCAAAATGCGGATCGACATCCCGATAGAGCACCGCCCTAAAATCCGCATATGATGGGTCTTTGGGCTGCTGGACTTTTTCTTGCTCCCAGAGAAATTGATACCAATCGCTCAAGGTCTCGTCAAAACTCGCCGATTGCGGCCGTGTCTTTTTTGCCACCAGGGCGAGCAGGTCGGTTTTAGCCGCCGAGCCATCCTGCAGCACCGGCAGCACGTCAAGGCTGCGGCGCAGCGCCCTTACATCCCAGTTACTCGCGATCGACGCGATGAGCCGCTGCGCGTCCGCCGGCGCACTGATCAGATTGAGAAAATCCCTATCGATCCCCTCCAGCTCCGCAATCTGCTTGCGGGCGCGGGGGGCGGTTTTGATCATGTCGTCTTTCCAGGTGGTGATATAGCTCATCTTTTTGGCGTGCGCATCGAGGTCCTGCTGGTGCAGGTACATGAGATAGCCAAACTCGGCCAGGGCGGCCGTGCCGCAGATGCCTATGAGTGCGATGAGCCATTTTTTGTGCATGTTTAGAGTGTAGCATTGGGTGGGTGGTTGGCCGGGCTTAACGCAAATGCGATAACAGGAGTAGAAAGTTTGGTATAGATATTACTTTTGCAATGGGCAACAAGCGCGACATGGAAGTCTTGCGAGACCGTCTTAATCTCGAGTGCGTCAAGACGCACAAAACTGGTTGGTTTTAGCCTATGCTGTATTTTAATGATGAGGGCGTCATTTTAAGTCCAGCAAAGGTCTCTGCTGTCTGATCGGCAAAGTGCTGGAAGAAAATGTGGTCGAGGAAAAGATTTTGGCCCATATAAACGGGATTGATATATTTTTGGGCCAGGTAAGCGAGAGTGCGGAGTACAGTTTTATCAGCAGACGGCACGATGGAAAAGAACTGTGGGCACTGGTCTACAGTGAAGAGATATTGGACAGGGGTGAAATGTCCGAGGCTGGTCTAAAGATGATGCAGCTGCCAAAATCAATAATCTCTCGCCACGGGCTCTGGTGAGTCGGTTTACTTTTGAGTTGACTGGATTTAACTATGAGCGAGGAGAAAAGCGCGTTGAGGTGCAAGAGTACAAAAAGAAGCAGGCTGGATAGGTCGCATGCTTTGTTATTGAGGAAGGCTCAAAAGAAAATTGCGAATTGGACGGAGTGTCATTGTGAAGGTGCCTAACATTGGACGCTGTCAATAATATGTCTGACGAAGAAAAGGCGATAAGGCCTTTAAACTTTTTGCTTGTTGGAAAACGAATTATAGAAGTGATTAGCACCAGTTTCTCGCTGACGCAGCAAATAGATGTGACGTGTTAATAATATAATCCGTTTCCTTATCACTGCGTGGGTACAGTCAGAATCACCATCAATGGTCCTTTGAAAATCGGGGAGCTAACTGACTTTTACGGTTTGCCGTTGTTATGTTGTGAAAATATGCCAGCATGCCGATTGGCTCTACTAAGTATCGGTTTGGTCTTGGTTGGTGTTTGCCTGCTGTGGTTCTCGGATTTGTTGCCGGTCTGCCAATGAGCATGCCTTCGTGCCCACAAGATTAGCATTGAGCTAATTTCTCGAATAAGGAAATCTGAAAATGAATGATTAGTCACTCAAGTATTCCGAAAAAAATGACATTTCAATTGTTTGTGGCGATTGACGTAGCTTAGCCGTATTCCCAAGGAGGTTTTGCCTGCGTGCGTAGGCCTACGAGGGAACAGTTGGAAATGTTAACGCTATGCAAGCGACTTTACCAAACAGCCTGTGGCCAGTGGATTTGCTGAAGCGATCATAGACGTGCTGGGTGTTTTAGCCTCTGGGGGTGAGGTGTTTCTGGTGTGCCAGTAGATTGGCATGAAAATCGAATCGGCAAAGTTGCTAATAATAATTGGAATTAGTAATTTGTGGGAAATGTTAGGGGTAAAAATCAGTTTGCAGTTTCTGCTTCGGCGAATATGGGTATGATTTTATGGAGTGTAAAAAGTTCCTAGCTTGGTTATTGGCTAACACCATGGTTCGGATTAATATGCATCCTATAAATTGCGTGAGTAGCCAAGGTAATGGTCAAAAAAAGGGGGCAAGAGATATGTCTCTATATTTGAGATGGGAACAAGACAGAGGTCTATAGACTTTCTCTTTTTCTCCTAATTGTACGATTGAAAATACGATTTGGTTCATTTTGATTTGAGAATCAGCATGCATCAAACCAAGCAGTCAATTGAACATCAACACTCTTTCTTAACCAGGTGACAGGATTTTCAGTAATCTGATAGGTCTTGTACAGGAGTTATGAAGAGAACTCAAAGGATCTGCCAGCATTTGTTCTTGACAAATTCAGTACTTTTTCAAACTGGAGATTATCTGTTAGGAAGCTATTTAAAGATGAGTGCCCTTTAAGGGTTGAAAGGTTTCTTAATTCTATCTTTTGCATCATTTTAAGTATCAAATGTTCGAGCTGAGGTGCTTCATTTAAAGGTGAAAGGTCACTCAATTTTTCAAGTTCGCATAGGCTGATCCGTTTGAGTTTTTTTAAACCGGTTAATGACGGCAAGCTTTTGATATTTTCCAATTGATTCAATTGTAAAAATTCAAGGTTGTGCAAAGATTGTATAAAATCGATATTGCTGAGGTTGGGCATATTCGATAATTCCAAGAATTTCAGGTTTGTGAGGGTGGTAAGATCATTTAAAGAATTAATTTTATTTTGATGCAATGACAGTGATTGTAGTTTTGGAAAATCCTTTAACGCCTCTAAAGACGCAATTAATGATTGATCGATCTTTAGCGCTCGCAGAGATCTTATAGGCTTCAGATGGTTTAAATCATCAAAGTTACCAGTTATTTTTAAAGATTCTAGGTTGTCCAGGTGAGCTACAGCTTTTAACGACTCGACATCTACTACTTCTAGCTTTATTAGATGTTTCGGCAGTTGGTCTAGGGCTCTTGCGCTGTAATAACCATCAAGTGCTAATCGTGAGATATTCTTGAAGATTGATAGACCTTTGGGATCCAAAGGTGCTAATCCGGTAGTTGCAAACACAACAGTCGCTTTTGGTGCAGTGATGGCTAAATTGGCAATAGATGCTATCGTGTCCTCATGCTCTTCCGCGAGAATTACTATAGTTTGAGTATCGGGATCAACAGTTCTTAATTTTTCCAAATCAAATGGAGTGGATAATTTCCAGTTAAACGGATCTCTTGGCTTAAAACAGAGTTCTTCATCAGTGAGACTCGGCGATTTTTGATTCTTTTCACGGCTGCATATTTCAACTTCTGGAGGCGTGTAATTGAATGAAAAATTCACAAAATTAATAGGGAATTGTTCAACCAGCGAATGTGCTTTTTCAGCATCTAGGTTATAGCTTTCGCAAACTTTCAAGAAAATTTTTATGCCGCATCCAATCAAAAACTTCGATAAAAGTTCTGATGGTAGAAGTATATCTTCGATGTGGAGGTCTAACCTTCCGATGAGTGTTTTCTTTTCGGCCTTAAGTTGAACCTTTCTAGGCCAGCAATAGTTGGTTAAATTTAGCTCAAAGTTTAACAGCTTAAAATTTGTCTTTTCAAAAAAATTACTGTCTACAAGAAGAGGCGCCATTGTTTTCGAGAATGCGTCAATTATTAGCTCTTTATCTTTTTGATATGTCCACGGATTTGTAGCAGGTTGCGTTCTATATCTCGGACATCTTTGCGTAAGCTTCGGATAGCTGGCTGATCTGCTATCCCAGATATATAATCCAACTAAATTCGCCCAATTTAAATAAGATGAATTCTTTTTATTAGTCATTAGTTTAATGTCTTTTGGTGGAGTGTTTCTAGTATACATGGGCACTTTGGTCGTATTATACCTTATGAGGAAATTAGCGCCTGCATTAATTCGATTAATGCAGGCGCATGGCTTAGAGATTAGAAAACTGTTTTATTGCCTGGCAATTCTTGTTGGCCGAATGTTGCCCTGATTATCAAGATTTCCCCGGACTCGATTAACTTCGCTGCAAGCCGATTCATAGAATCGGGCAGAGCCGTAATTTCACCATGAATAATTTGGTAAGAGTACGGCCCATTCGAAGGATTCCCAGTGACACCAAAATTTAGCCGTTTTACTTGTGTAGAAGGTCTGTTGGCATCACTATCGCTAGAAATGCCAATTTTATAGATGCCAGTTTCTCCAACAGGCCCGTTGGGCGATGGTGTTCCCTGTGGGGCATCAATTTGGTATACGTAGGAATTTTCTTTCGATCTCAGATCATTTTTGTTAACCTTTGTTTGGCTCTGTGTAGAGTTGAAGTTGTTTACCAATATCTCTGTGTTCGCTCTTATTCTTCCTGCCGATTTCAGGAGTTCAGGACCAAGCGTTTGAACCATGATGGAGCTAGTACTGATGCCGACACCGATAGGAGTTGGTGCAAGACCCAACTTTAGAGCTTCGACTGCCTGACCACCATTCGGATCACTCAAATTCACCGGATCATTCACGCAGTACGTGTACAAGTTCATGTCCTGCTGGTACCCAGCCGGATCAGGCTGCAAGAAGCGCCCCTTGACCGGATCGTAATACCTGGCCTTGTAGTTGTAGAGGCCAAGATCGGCATCCCAACGCTGGCCGGTGTAACCAAGTCCGGTGCCAGGCAGCGACGCTTCACCCCACGGCGAATACTCGTACTTTGCCGTCAGAGTGCCAGCGCCGTTTGCGCGTGCGATGAGCGAGTTCTGGTGGTCCTGGTGCAGGTAGGTGACGTTGCCCGCGCCATCGATCTCGATGACAGCTTCGTCGGTGCCTGCATAGACGTAGCGCTTGAGCAGGGTGTTGGTTGCGCTATCGTATTCTTCGAGCAGGCGGCTGCCTGCGTAGACGTAGCGCGTCTTGTTGGTGTTGACTGTCCTTTCGATGAGACGGCTAAACGGATCGTATTTAAACGAAGCCGCCACGCCAGTCTTGTTGGCCGCGATGAGCATGCCCTCGCCGTCGTATTGGTAGGTCCAGACGGCGTCGCTGAGCAGCTGTCCGTCAGTCGTGTGTGACTGAGTGGCACCACCGACGGTGGGGTACTGGTTGAGGTTGTTGGGCGTGCCGTAGTGTTACTCGGAAAGCAACTTTGCGTTAAATCTGATCATTTGAACAAAATATCGTTGCGCGATTAGAAGCCAAAATATGCGCGCATAAAAAGGTGTCCGCCCCTAAAATTGTTGTTGCGACACAATAACAAGAGGAACGGACAGCATGAT
>JAFKGK010000011.1 GCA_017307165.1 Candidatus Melainabacteria bacterium | reverse complement strand
ATCGCAAATCGATTGAAACGGCCAACTCTCAATTAGAGAAGTTTGGCTTACAAAGGTTATATGCCAGAACTAATGCTGGTTTTGAGCTTAAAGTTCAGGCTAACATTTTGGCTTTAGCTTTCACCAACTACTAGCAATCAAGGTAATAAATCAATCAATGATTGATTAAGGTTCTGGGAAATCCAGGCAAAATAACTCCAAAAACGGATTTCCTTAGAACAATGAGTAGGGTTCAATGATTAAACCGCTTTCCATAAGTCGTTTGGCCAATCTAGGGGCAAACACCATTTACAATGCCTTTCTGGAATACAGGTTTCAGTTCAATTCGATTACCTCACGGGCTAAAAATCGTTTTGCAAACAGGGATTGGCAAAGTGGTCAGTCTGACGCGGTGGAGCGGTTGGAACTTTACAAGAAAGTCATTGACCAGCTTGTAACCTCAACCCAACCACTTCTGGAGGAACGCCTCCACGAAAAGCTGGTCTGGGCCAGTATAAAAGCGGTCTATTCCGGTCTTATTTCCCAGTGTGAAGATTGGGAAATCGCCGAGACCTTTTTTAATTCACTGACGCGAAGGATTTTTGTCACGGTTGGTCTGGACCCCCAAATTGAATTTGTCGATACCGATTTCGATACTCCTCCGACTCACCCAAAATTTAACCTGTATAAAGTTCTATCCTGTGAAGGGTCTCTGCCCGATTTGGTCCTCAGTATCTTGAGTGAATACGACTTTGGCTGTGAATTCGAGAACCTCCGGCGAGATGTTGGGGCAATTTATTCTGAAATCGCCCGGTATATGACCCAATTACAATCTTCAAAATTGGAGGATATTTCTGACAAAATCGAAAGAGCAGAGATGCTTAAGTCGGTTTTTTACCGGGGCAAAAGCGCCTATTTGATTGGCCGCTTGTTTACTTCTTCCGAGAAGTTGATTCCTTTCGCCATTGCCCTTCTTAACCCTGTTAAAGGAATGGTCGTAGATGCCGTCTTACTTGAAGAAGACGAAATAAACATTTTATTCAGTTTTACCCGCTCATATTTCCAGGTCCAGGTCATCCGCCCCTATGATATGGTCACTTTCCTGAAATCTATCATGCCCCAAAAGCGGACCGCCGAGCTTTATAACTCGATAGGCTTTAACAAACATGGTAAGACCGAATTGTATCGCAATCTGCTTGAACACCTCGCAAACTCCTGCGACAACTTTGAAATTGCCAGGGGAATTCCGGGTATGGTTATGACTGTTTTTACCCTCCCTTCGTATGACATTGTTTTTAAGATTATCAAGGACCAATTCGATTATCCGAAGACCAATACCCACAAAGAGGTGATGGAAAAGTACGACCTGGTTTTCAAGCATGACCGGGCCGGGCGCTTGATTGACGCCCATGAATTTGAACACCTGAAATTTGAGCGAGCACGGTTTTCAGCCGGGCTTTTAGCAGAACTCCAGCGTATTGCCTCCCAAAATGTCAGAACCCAGGGTAATTTTGTCATCATAAAACATGCCTATATCGAACGCCGGGTCACACCCCTTAACCTTTTTATCCGGGAAGCAAGCGAAAGTGATGTCCTTGCAGCCGTCCTCGATTGCGGTAATGCCGTCAAGGATTTGGCCGCTACTAATATCTTCACCGGAGATATGCTACTCAAGAACTTCGGGGTTACCAGGCATGGCCGGGTAGTATTTTATGATTATGACGAGTTATCGCATGTCACCGATTGCAATTTCAGAGAGTTTCCTGAACCCGAAACAATAGATCAAGAACTTGCCGCCGAACCCTGGTTCAGGGTTGATGAAAATGACATCTTTCCGGCTGAATTTAAATCCTTTCTCGGTCTGAACGGCAAGTATCGGGATTACTTTGTCAAAAACCACGCTGACCTGTTTAAAGTTGAATATTGGTGGCAATTACAAAATCGCCTTAGAAAGAGCGAAATTTTAGACATTTTTCCCTACAAAGAGAGCAAACGCTTATCGAAAGAACCTCAGTAAGCGAAAATGGTAGTAGAATGATTACTATTTTCTATCAAAAGGGACAAGGAATCTTTTTATCCAGGCCGGGTCCAGTATGGTGGATGGTTTTCCGGTTTTGGAGTTTGCTGCGGAAAATTATTTGTTCTGGCAAATTTCCTACTTTACTCAAGACAATCACTGGGAAATTCTTAAGGAAGATGGCGTTACCTATATCTTTGGCGGTCAACCTGAAGCGGTGCAGTGGGGGGTTAAATGGCACCTTTTCTTAATCCCTGGCATGTTTCCTCCACTGTTGATTACCACTTAACCTCCACCCGGCGGCCCTGCTCGGCGCTTTCAACGGCTGCCAGGACCATCGCAAGACTTTTTAAATTGTCAATACAGACCGTTTCAGGGGTCTGACCGGTTCGGATACACTCGACCATTTCCGCAATTATACTGGCGTGGCCGGAATCCCTTCCGGCACTAGGCACTTCGGGTACCTGAACCTCGTTTAATTCCGACCGGAAACCTCCTGGCTGGGCTACCACCTTGGCGGAAAAACCCTGGCCGCCATCCCATTTCAGGCTTCCATTTGGCCCGACTATTCGCCAGTCGCTTTCCCAGTTTGTGTTTAGACCTTCGGTGCACCAGCTACCCCGGTAGGTGTAAACCAGCCCGTTACTCATCTCAAATATCGCCACTGCCGAAGCGCCCTGCTCGAACCACGAACCTGCCGGGTTCCACTCTTTGCAATAAACCGATACAGGGTCGGCCCCACTGATAAACCGAGCCGTATCGAAGGTATGGATTGCCATATCAACCAGCAAAACATGAGGCATCGTCAGGCGAAAACCCTCAAAATGAGCGCCCAGGTAAAAATCGCTATTCTGCGTGGTAAACGGGCCAAGCGTACCGGTTTTGATAAACTCTTTTAACCGCCTTACGTTTGGGTCGTAGCGGCGGTTCTGGATTACCGCGTAAATTTCCCCCGCTTTCTGGGCTGCCGCGACCATTTTCCGGGCATTTGCCAGGGAATCAGCCATTGGTTTCTCACTTAGGACGTGACAACCGTGGGCCAGGCAGTCAGGGTCACTTCCGTATGGGCCTGGAGCACCCGTCGTGGTTACTTCCTTCATCCGAGTCAAAATGAGTTCAGATGAAGGAAGTAGCCACGACGACCCAGGATAATTGTTAACGTATCTGGAACTACACCGCCAAAAAAGTAGCCCAAACTGCTTGTACCCAGTGTTCCTCAGCCTTGAAAATCGTCTTGATCCTGACCGCCATACTTAGCTGGTTAACCTAAGGTCCCGCTTTTAATTTAGCCCAGCCTCAATCTCCTTTTTTCTTTTAACCCTCAAGCCCGTTTCACTCTAGCCGGGGAAAATATCCTGCGGCAAAAAGGCCGACACAATCCAGTTAGGCGCGTCCACTACTTCGCTTATCTTCAGGTCAACCGCTACGCTGCAAAGCACATAAGCGTCTTCCGGGGAAAGCTGGTAGGTGCGGCCCAGGTAATCAATCATGTAGCGGATGCAATTTTTGGTAGATTCCATTAGATCAGGGCCGTGAGCGGTGGTAACGTAATAGCCCCTTCGGTTGGTTTTATCCATCCGGCTGCCGTAAGTGAAGAACTGCAACTCCTGGAGCGGCTGATTTTTATGCAAAGTCACCTTGAAGGTGACCGTCATTGGGCATTCGATGGCCGTTCCGCATACTTCCCCATCTCCTTGAGCGGCATGCCCATCACCAAGCGAAATTAAAGCTCCGGGGTAAAGAACCGGGAGTTTGATCCGGCTACCTTTGGTAAGCTGCTTAATATCAACATTCCCCCCGTTCTGGCGGGGTGGGATGGTGTTTAAAACTCCGGATTCCTTTGGGGCTACTCCCATAACCCCCATAAAAGGGTCAAGCGGAATAGTTATGCCAGTAGAGCCAAAAGTAGCTGTGTCACCCTTGGTCAAATTCCATGTCACAAGGTGAGGCGTGGTAAAATCCTCTGCTAGCAAGCTGAAACCAGGAATAATAGCCGTCCAGCCCCAACCCTTGGGCTTCAAATCAAGAACTTCCAGCTCAACCACGTCTCCTGGCTCAGCGTCTTCAACCGCCACAGGGCCAGTAAGAGGGTGAATGCGGCTGAAGTCAAGGTTCCTAAGTACCGCTAAATCCGCTTCCAGAGCGAGTTGCCCGTCAGAAGCCTCTCTGGTTTCCATCTCTACAATTTCGCCGGAGCGGACGGTAAGTAACGGACCAAGGCTATTGTCCCATTTGGCATAAACTTGCTCATCTCCCAGATGGTAAGTTTTAATCTCAGTAGTCATAGTAACTCCTTCCCATTTCCCTTTTTCTCTCGGCTTCCTTTGGTATGTGTCAATTCAAAGTGTGTGAATAGTATCAGCCCCGCTCATATTATAGATAGAGCGACAGCGACCGCAACCTTTCGACCAATTGAAAAGGTCTTAATAACCATTAGGCCTGTTCTGGGTACCTGGGCTGTCCGAGCTCGGATGACGGAAGTAGCCAGGACGACCCATCAGGCGCTCACAATTTGCATTCGCATTTGGAGCTTTAATGGGAGTATTTTTACACTTCGATGCCAACTCCTTCGGCTACTTGCTTAAATTTAGATCCAAATTTTGCATCATTTTCTCGAATCAAATACTTTGGTCGCTGCTCAAATGGGTTCGCCTCTCGGAGTTGTTGGGCGGTCCATTCATCAGTAGGATGAGATGTAATACCAACATGTTTAGTTCAAACCAATATCGTTAGCATTCTAGAAAAAATTTACCCTTAATGCATTTATATTAATTGTAACCCTGGTGGTTCATTAAAACCTGGTTTGGGTGATACCACACCTGAAAAAGTGTCATGAAGCGGTCAAAACTGATGGGCTAGAATTACAAAAGTGAGTAAATGAAACATTCTTGCTCCGATTCTGGTGGGTTTCCAACCTTTGGTTAGACCTAAAAACTGTAATTCCTTCTCGATTATCCGTACCTTGACAATACACAAACTTAATGTACTACAGATGGAAAAGGTTTTGTTAAAGGAGGGTTCAAATTCTAAATCTACCAAATAATGGGCTTATACTGAGGCTATCGTTTGACTTTTAAGCCATAACAGAACCAACTCTAGCATTCACGATAACAGGCTGACAAAATCCAGGAGTGTGATAAAGTTAACACTAAAATCCGATTTTAAACTCTTGACGCACCTCATTTTTTAATGTAACCTTTATTCATCGGCTAAGTAACAACTTAGCAAACGCAAACAATTCTTACTTAAAAAATTACGGAAGTAAAAGGGAACTTACGTACCCGATGGTACATGAGTTAACTGAAAAGTTATCCAGGCATTAAGTCCATAACTCACTGGGTTTCTTAGTTATTCTATTTACCTGGTGATGGATAACCAAAACCATTTTAATTACACAAAGCATTATCGGTTATAGCTTTTGAAGCAATTCGAATATATAACTGATAATAATAGGAGAATTGAACGATGGCTGACAAAGTACAAGCGCAATACGAGCAGTTAGACCAAATCGTTAGTCAATTAAATCAACAGGCTCAGGCCGTTGAAGATGTGAATAACAAATTAAAAGGCCCCTATGAGGAGCTTGTTCCTGACGGGTGGAAAGGTAAGGGTGCTGATCAATTCAAACAAGAAATGGATCAGAGGATCTTTCCTATGCTAGGCAAGATGAAAGACGCTCTGACTCAGGCTTCGAGTACTACCAAGCAGATGGCGGAGACTTTCAAGCAGGCGGAGGAGGAAGGCAACAACCTCATTATTAGCATCCAGATACAGTTTTAGGTTAAATAGCAAGCAAAGGAGAAAACAATGGCTAACGACGAGATAAAACTAGATTACGCAAAAGCTGACAAAATGGCCTCTGCCTTTAAGGCCGGCAAGGAGGAGCTTGAAGGTGTTAAGCAGGCGATGACAAAGATAGCTTCCGATCTTGAGGGTGGTGCCATGCTCGGTACGGGTGGTGAGGCTTACGTTCATGCTATCCGAGAAGTATTTCTCAAGAACCTGGATAAGTTCATCCAAAAAATGGAAGAAGAAGCAGGCGATGTGAATAATGCGATTAAAGATATGCAGGCGGCCGATAGTAGTGCCGCTTCGGCAAACAAAAGTGTTGGTTAGGATTGCATTAAGCTACTCTCGGTTGATCTACTGTTAGTTATTTATGCGGGTCAAAATAGAGTAGCCCATCTTATCTTTCAGTGAGCTAAGCATTACAGATTAACGGATCCGGCATTAACGGGCTTAGTAAAAGTTTATTTTCACAAACAAAGTTTAACCCTTAATGCCTGAATCTAAATATAAACCATGGAGGTAATTATGAGTTTTCTCAGCATGATTTTTGGTCAGGTTGAAAGTTCTATTGCAGGAATCAGGCAAGTAGTTCAGACCGTAGAGCAAGCGGCGTTAGCACCCATAGCAGCGATGGCTCAGCAAGTCGTAGGCGGTGCATGGAAGGGTGATGGTGCCGATGCTTTTGTAAATCAGCTTATGTCCATTGCAACGCCTAAACTTCAAAAGATGAACCAGGCGGCCACGTTGTATCATACTAATATCGGAAAATCGCGCGACACAATACAGCAGGCTGATCAGAAAGTAGCCGGTCTAGCCAAGAACCTCGAGGAACCCTTTAATTTCTTCAAGTAGGTTTACACTGTAGCAGTATTGTAATTCTATTCATTTAAGTAAAAATTAACATGGAGGTATGTAATGGCAGACGTAGTTGATATGAAGGTGCCGGAAGTTCAGGCAATGGCTAAATCTCTTGATACTATTAGCACGGTACTGAGTACTTGCTCTAAAACGCTTCAGGTTATCAGCATGGCGTTAAAATCGAACATTTTTACCGGTCTGGTCGGAGCGGCCGCTATAGTTTGGATTGACACTTACAGGCCACGAATTGATGATATGGCTGACAAGACCGAAAAGTTAAGCCAGGCAGTAACTAAATCGGTTGAAGCCTTTCAAAATGGTGACATGGAAGCATCCAATTTATTCATGACCGGTCTGTAAGCATAGCCGGCCACTGGCTCCTATCTATGAGGCAGGGTTTTTAAGCTAAACCCTGGATAAAACGACGTTTAGCAGGATTGTAATAACAATTGCAGTTATGAGCAGGATAGCCAGAAGCATAAACGCGGTCCGTGGGCTTAACCCCCGATTGCGTTTTGTTTCTGGCGTGTCTTCAAAAGCCGTACTCAGTAACTCTTTAAGTGCATCCGCAACGTTGTTTGGTCTCTCTGAAGGGTTTGGCATGGTAAACCTGATTGCCAGAATGGCAGCAGGCCTCACATCCTCAATCCGGTTCATAGGTACGCGGCGGTTCGCTCTTACAGCTTCATAAACCTCAGAATCATTAGATAACCGGAAAGGAAAGGCCGGTTGTCCGATCAATAATTCGTAAAGAATAAGTCCCACGCCGTATACATCAGTACGGTAATCGGCGTAAGGTCTTTTCCCAAGCAACTCTGGGGCAGTATAGGCGGGAAGAACAGCATCTTTATACCAGAAATTTATAATGTTGTCGGGAGTACTTACAATACCCAGGTCAATAAGCAAGATGGTAGGTACAGCCGGGTCTCCCTCAAAACGGACCAGAATCGATTCCGGGCAGAGACCGCAGTGCAAAATCCCTATGCTATGCATGAGGGCAACTGTACGAGCCAGATTTATCTCGAGCCATCCAATGTGGTAAACCCATAACTGGGGGTTTTTAATTAAGCTATCCCTTAGTGGTTCGCCTTCAAAGTATTCAAACAGGAAGAAGTAGAGTAAGTTTCCTTTAAACATGGCCTTGCCATAGCCTTCGGTGCCTGATTTGTTGCTATAAGGAGGGATCAGCCTGGGTAAACCGCTGTTATATTTGTTATATTGTTTTTTACCCGCAATTTCCTGTAGAAAACTGACCTCCCGCTTGATACGATTGGTATGCTCTGGCCCTGGATGGGCAACTTTCAGCATGATTTTCTTTTTATTAACTTGCGCCTCGTAAAGTGTTGCGGAACGCAGGACAGTAACCAGGCGAATAATCTCAATATCGCCGAGCAACTCACCGTATTCAAGAATATGTGGAGACATCTCCGCAGGGCACGAGGCTTCATGACAAAAGAGGTTACTGTCTGTTGAAGAACGCTCACATTGCAGGCAAATTTGTTTCAAAGCTAATTCCTTTTGTATTATGTTTGACTAATTGTGTTATGTTAGACTAATCACACTCTATTAAGTTATAACGAGTCTGTCAAGGTCTAATCTGCTTTATTAACTAGAAAATACTTTAGATAAACATGAATTATATAGATCGTCCACCACGCATCCAACCAGAATTACCGTTTAATGAATTTGAAATTCCAGAACCGCCGACCAAAGAAGATCAGACCTGGATTCGGCTGCTTCAGATTGGCGTTCCAGTTATAACTGTGCTTGGTTTTATACTTGTATCTGTTCTGGGTTCTGGCTCAGGTGGTCTTTTGTTGATAATACCAATGGTGTTATCAATAGTAGCTTCAGTTACCTTCTCACTATATAGTTATAGCAAAGAACGCCAGAAAATTTTTGAAGCTGAAAAGGCTTATGAAAGTCGTCTTATTGAGCTAAATAAGGAAATGCATACCTGGCATGACCTGCAACGGCGTTTTTATGTACATAATTACCCTGATATAAATGAACTTCAATCTATTGTGGTGCAAGCGAACGGCGAAGCTGTAAAGTTTGGAGAAATACAGAGACCCATAGCCCGTTTGTGGGAAAGACGTACGAGCGATGCCGACTTTGGCTTTGTTCGACTTGGTATCGGTACCTTACCATCTACGGTTACCTATTCTCTGAAAGGCCACACCGAGGATCGAAGTAGCCAACTTACGCGAGCAGCTCTAAAACTTGATGCTGACTCCCGGTTTGTTACCGATGTGCCGGTAGTTATTTCGCTTCGAAAACCTGCTGAAGAAGATGATGACGAGGATGAAAATAAAAAAGAAAAAAAGGAAGAATCTCTTTATACTCCCTATACCCACGCGCTTGGTATAGCCGGTAGACCTGAAGCAATTTATGGATTTGCCAGAACTCTGCTGGCTCATTTCGTAGTGTTTCATTCACCCTCAGACGCTCGCCTCTTTGTGCTGGCTAACAAAAGTCATGAATGGGAGTGGACTAAACCGTTACCACACTGTAAAGGGCATGAACAAAATCTCAATCATTGCTTTGTAAGTGAGATAAAAGAAGATACCGACGCATACGAGTTTAACGATGATAATGAAGGTGAGCTTGAGAAATTTCTCGAAGGGATTCGTAAAGAGCTTGCTCAACGGAAAATTCGCTTGCAGGAGCATGAAGGAAACGAGGAGCGGGGAGATGTTACCCTGCCGCATTTAGTAGTAGTAGTTGACCTGCTCGATCTGGGTGATAAAAATTCACCTTTACGGAATATCGAAAGTGATGCTGCAATCTCCATACTTCTTGAGGAAGGTGCTCAACTAGGGGCCAGCATAATATTTCTGGTACCTGACCGAGGTAAAATCCCAGGCGGGTGCGAAGCGGTATTAGAAGTAGCCCATACAGCCCCGGCTACCAATAGCCAGAATCAATTCAATAAAAAGCTTCATTTTCGTTTCGCTGAAATTGGACTAAACGGTGATCATTACGTTGGGGTGGCAGACGCTTTTAATATCCAGCAAGCCACTCTACTGGCGTTTAATTTATCGCAGTTGGCTATCCGAGAGGGAAGTGGGGCCAGTCTGGCTAGCGCCGTACCATTTTTGGACTTGATGGCTTATAAAACCCTGCAGGAGCTTAAACAAGACGCATGGGGGCGCTGGCAGGCCAGCAAGGAACCCCGCTATAGCAACTGGCTTCGAGTGAAAATGGGTCTAATGGCAGGTAACAAACCCCGTTCCCTGGTATTTTCAGCCAAGCGGGATGGCGTTCATGGAATGGTGGCTGGTAGTACCGGTTCAGGCAAATCAGAGCTTCTGATTTCGCTTATTACCGGTATGGCCTTGAATTACGACCCGTCTGTACTTAATTTTGTTTTAGTTGACTACAAAGGCGGCGGCGCATTTAGTGAGTTCGTGGCGCTACCCCATTGTGTCGATATTATAACTAATCTCGCTCCTGACGGTGTTACCCGTATGTTTACGGCTATTCAAGCAGAGATGAAACGCCGTCAGGCCCTTAATGTTGAGACAAAAACCAAGAATATTGTGGAATATCGACAGAAAGGATTGCATCACGTCAAGCCCTATCCATTTCTGTTTATCATCATTGATGAATTTGCCGAAATGATAGCTGACCGGGCAGAATTTAAGGGCGAGCTTGAAAGTATTACACGGGTTGGACGAGCGCAGGGCATTTCTTTGATTCTGGCAGCACAGAGGCCCAGCGGTGTTACCGATCAAATGCGCTCGAATATCAAGTTCCGGATCTGTTTACGGGTAGAGACACCAGGAGAGAGCCGGGAGATGCTCCGGCGGACTGATGCTGCCTTCTTACCACCCAGTATTCCAGGACGAGGTTATTTACAGGTGGGTAACGAGGAGATTGAGCTTATTCAATCTGCCTATACCGGTGATAAATTTGTTGATCCGACTAATAATCCTGTACTTCCGGTAATATGGCCGGATCGGGGGGGTCGTAATTACGAGCTTACAGAAGAACAGGCTCCGCCGGAACTATACAAAAGCATCATTACCATCTTTAATAAAATGGCAAGTGAAAACCATTATGAGGAGCAACATGCTCCCTGGCCTGCTTTCTTACCCAAGCACCTGGCGCTGTCCGAACCGCTTATCTCAACCGATCAAACGCAACCTACGATTACAGCGAAGCAGTACCTTAATAAGGTTGACCAGATAACGATGGGACAAGATCCAGAAGAAACCCTGACGCTTAATCCTGCTATTAATCAATGGCTGGACGGTCAGAACGGCTGGACTGACCAATTAGACTGGGATAAATACGCAATGCGCCCGGTAATAGGCCTGGTTGATAATCCTTATGCAGCTCAGCAGTTGCCTTTTACCGTCGATCTTCCGCGTGGACATGCAGTTGTCTTTGGTACATCGGGATCCGGCAAAACTACTTTTATTCGAACGCTGGTTACTAGCCTTGCCGCCCGTTACTCCCCCGATCAATTTCACGCTTATATTCTTGATCTTGGTGGCCGAAATTTATCCGTTCTGGGCAATCTTCCTCACGTTGGCGCATTAATATTACCTGATGAGGAGGGTTACCAGGAGCGCGTTCAGCAAGTTATTCGAGAAATCAATAATATTGTGGAAAAGCGCAAAAATGCGCTGAGTCTGGCACGCGTTACGGATGTGTACCAGTATAATCAGCAAAATCCCGAACAACCATTGCCCCCTATCCTGGTGGCGATAGACAATTTCATTGAGTTTATTGAGACTTTTGGGGTCGAGAAGGACAATGTAGAGAGTATCCTCACGGGTTTAATTACCCTTGCCCGACAGTCCAAGTCCTACGCAGTTCATTTTCTAATTTCAGTTAACCGGCTGGGAGACCTTTCAACCCAGCTATTTAGCATTTTTACAGAACGATTTGCTCTCCGTCTGGCCGATAGTACCGAGTACCGGTCATTAGTTGGTAGCAGTGTTCCGGAAATCGGAGATATTCCCGGTCGAGGTTATACTCAACTCGATGGGTATGCTCTTAGTTTCCAGGTGGCAATTCCAATCGCTTTGAGACAAGATAATAAAGCGGAGCCAACCAACGAGCTTAAAGAGTTGGATCTATTGGTTCAGCAGATTTGCAATTATGTAGATAAAAGCGGTCAACAGTATAACTTGCCGGTTAAAGTAGGCAGCTTACCCAAGTCTATTCTGGATAAAAAACTGATCGCCGATAAGCATATGCTAAAGCTGGACGCATCTTTCCTGGAGGGCTTGTATAGTTCTACTTCCCAGGAGTGGAACAATAGTATCGACCCGGCAAAATGCGATTGGTTGAGTGTTTTGATCGGGGTTTCCTCCGGTAATAAACCCCGAAAGCTCAAATTGGAAGCCAAAGAAGATGGCGTCCATGGTATGGTAGCGGGTGGTACTGGCTCTGGTAAATCAGAACTGTTAATGACCCTTATTGTTAATCTAGCCCTTGGGTATAATCCCGATATTCTAAACTTTGTGCTTGTGGATTATAAAGGTGGGGGGGCTTTTAAACCCTTTGAGAAATTGCCGCATGTTGTCGATTCGCTTACCAATCTAAATAAATCGGCTGTAAGACGTATGTTCACCTCAATTATAGCTGAGATGAACCGGCGTGCGCAGTTGAATACCGCGACACTTACCGCCAATATTGTCGAGTACCATCAGAAAAATTATCATAATACCCATGCTCCCTACCCGCATTTGCTTATCATTATTGATGAATTTGCCGAAATGATAAGCGACAGCCCGGAATTCGGGCAAGCCCTTAATAGTATTACCCGGCTTGGCCGGGCGCAGGGTGTATATCTCTTGCTGGCTGCCCAGCGCCCTGTTGGGGTTTCCGACCAGATGAGAGCTAACATTAAATACCGGATCTGCTTGCGCGTAGAAGGTGCTGATACTAGTCGCGAGATGCTCCGCCGTTCTGATGCGGCATTCCTACCGAACGGTATGCCTGGCCGGGGCTACTTGCAGATTGGCAATAATGATATAGAACTCATTCAGGTAGCTTATGCCGGTGAGAATTATGATTATGCACCCTTAACCGAAAGAGGAGATAAACCCAAGTTTTTTGAGATAGTGGTACAGCTTTGTAATGATTTGGAAGCCCGGTTCAAAAAAGATAAACTTTCAATTCCCCAGAAAAAATTAACCGGCGCCCAGCAGTTATCAGACAAGGATCCAAGTGGCCTGGAGATACCACGGCGTCCCTGGCCGGAGGCTTTGCCTTCAACCTTAGAATTTTCTTATAACATGGTTGCAAAATATGTTGATCAGGATAGCCAGCAATTAATGAAGCTGGATCAAAATAAACCGCTTATGATCAACCCCTACATCAATGATTGGCTCAGCGGCTCTGGGAGTTGGCCCAGCAAATCATGGAGTAAAAGGGCTATGGAAGCGGTGGTCGGGCTGGTAGATGATCCCAACAGCGCCCACCAGTTACCGCTTACGGTTGATTTTAAACGCGGCCATGTAGTTATTTTCGGAGCTTCCGGATGGGGTAAAACAACCTTTTTGCGCTCTATGGTACTTAGTTTGGCTTCTACCCACTCGCCGGATGAAGTAAACTTCCATATCCTTGACCTGGGGGGTCGGAACCTGGAAGTACTCAAAGATTTTCCGCAGGTTGGTACAATAATTGTGCCGGACGAACGGGGTTATGAAGAGCGAGTCCAACAACTTTTGAGAGAGCTAAACGATGAGATTGACAGGCGTAAAAAGATCTTTGGGGCCCTTACGCTCTACCAGTACAACGCACGACCTGATGTAACAACAAAATGTCCTGCAATTGTCGTAATAATCGACAATTTCGCCGAATATATTGAATCTTTTGGCACTAATGCTCAACCAGATGATGCTAATAATTTATTCAATATTCTGGTAACCCTCATCCGACAGGCAAAAGCTTATGGCTTACATTTTGTTATTACTGCCAACAGGCTCAATCTATTATCAAGCAAACTCTATAGTTTGTTCACGGAACGCTTCACCCTCCGCCTCTCTGACCCCGGTGATTATGTAGGAATTGTTGGCTCCAATATGCCTGATATTGAGGAAATCAGTGGGCGTGGCTATGTCAGGGTCGGCCGTATGGCTTTAAATTTTCAAGTTGCAGTCATACCGGGTGCAATTGATGAGGAAGGACGGGTAGGGAAAGAAGTTGAGCAGATTCAGCAGCTCGGCCAGCAAATGCAAAGTTACCTTTCCAGGTCAGGGAATTCTTATTCTGAGCCTTTACGTATCAGCGCCCTTCCCGATAGCTCATCATTCCGTACAATTTTAGCAAGAAATGATAATATTAGCCTGGAGGACGGGACTTTTATAGATTCGCTTAAGGAATCGACTATAGCTCACTGGGCGTTTAACGGTTCCGCCGAACACGCAAACTGGTTGCAGGTACCGCTTGGTATCGCTTCAGGTAACCGCATTCGTACTCTTTCACTGGAAGCAAAGCGAGACGGCGTTCACGGAATGATAGCCGGTGGTACTGGCTCAGGCAAATCAGAACTTCTCATGACCTTGATTGTCAGTCTGGCGCTACGTTACTCGCCTGACATTCTAAACTTTTTGCTGGTTGACTACAAAGGCGGTGGCGCTTTTAAGCCATTTGATGATTTGCCGCATTGTGTTGATATTGTAACGAATCTTAATAAAGCGGCTGTAGCCAGAATGTTCACCGCAATTAATGCCGAAATACGCAGGAGGCAGGAGCTTAACGTCAGAACAAATACCAAGGATATTATTGATTATCGCCGTAAAGGCTTGCACCTTACCGGTGAGCAGTATCCGCACCTCTTCATCATAATTGATGAATACGCAGAAATGATTTCGGATAACAGCGCATACCTTAATGAACTGGAGAGTATTACCAGAGTTGGCCGGGCCCAGGGTGTCAATTTAGTACTGGCTTCCCAGCAGCCAAAAGGTGTTACCGACCAGATGCGGGCGAATATAAAGTTTCGCCTTTGTTTACGGGTGGAACAAGCAGATACCAGTCGTGAATTACTGCGCCGTCCCGATGCAGCCTTCCTGCCTAATGGTATACCCGGACGAGGCTACCTGCAGGTTGGCAATGAGAATATAGAGCTAATCCAGGTATCCTATACCGGGGAGAAGCAACCCGATGACCGGGTTCAAACAACACTTTGGCCGGATCGCGACCAGGATAATATTGAAAGTAGTGATGGCGAACCACCTCGCCTCTTTGATATGGCAGTTCAGCTTGCCCTTGAACTGGTGAACGGGAAAAAAGCGCCCAAGCCCTGGCCAGCTTTCCTCCCGGACCGCTTTAGCCTTGAATCAGCTATGGTTGATGCTAAAAATAATACAACCTTTACTCTGCAAAGCACGGTTACCGACTGGATCAATGGGGAAACCGAATTGCTATGGAATGCTGATAGCTTGGAAAAGGGCCAATATAACTCTTTGTCTGCAATTACAGGTCTGCTGGACGATCCGATGGAAGCCACTCAGGAACCGCTGGTTTTTGATCTTAGCCGTAATCACCTGGTTGTGTTGGGTGATTCGGGTATGGGAAAAACGAGCCTGTTACGAACCATATTAATCAGTCTGACGGCTGAACATAGTCCTGATGAATTACACGTTTACGTACTGGACCTGGGGGGCCGTAATTTCCGCAGCTTTGAAGAATTACCTCATGTCGGGGCAGTAGTCTCCGTAACTGAAGAAAACTTTGAAATGCGATTTAACCGGCTATTGGATTATTTAAGCAAAACTATTAGTAGCCGTCAGCAAATAATTAGTGCTGCGGAGGCCAGCAGTTTTTCAGATTATAATACTCGGTTCAGTGAGCAAGCTTTACCTACAATTGTGGTAATGATCGACAATTTCGCTGAAATGGCTGTTCAGATTCGGGAAGAAAATTTTGATACTTTATTAGAGAACAGAATTATACCCCTGGTACGTAGCGCCTTAAGTGCAGGAGTTATATTCGTTGTTACAGCCAACATTCCTACCAATTTACCAAACCGGCTCTATGGCCTCTTCAGTGAGAGAATTACATTTAAACAAACCGATACGGACCGCTATTTAGATATAGTTGGTCGGGGAGCAGTAGAGATCGGTGATATTCCGGGGCGGGGTTATATCAGGCGTGATCGGAAGGTATTACTTTTCCAAACTGCCTTGCCGCTTGGACATTTTGATAAAGATGGACGTTTAAAGGCAGTTGAAGCTGACGATATTCGATTGTTATCTACACACATGGCGGAAACTCTTAAAGCAAGAGGAAGAAAAACAGCCCCACCGGCAACTTTACAGGCTTTGCCAGCGGAGATTAGCCTTTCTAAATTGTTGCAGATGGCTGAGTCTAACAAATCGGATAAATCGGATAAAGTTGAGGCTATTGTAGGTCAGCAGGTTGATCTGAGTCTTGTACAAATTGATCTGAAGAAAGTCGGTCAACACTTTATGGTGGTGGGACCACCCTTATCCGGTAAGACAACTTTATTGTATAACTACACTTTGTCACTGGCTAGTCGTTACGCTCCATCCCAGGCAAAGTTTGTTTTGATTGATACCCAGGGTAAATTCTTTAATTACGGGGGGATTTTAAGCCTTGATTCGCTCCCTCATGTCTTAGAATGTATATCTGAGATAAATCAAGTTGAGGAACTACTTCCAAAAATTAAGGCAGAGTGTGAAACGTTATCTGCAAAGAACAATAATACTTCACTATTCGTCATAATCGATAACTTCGATGAATTAAATGAGGAAATAGGCCAACGACCTTTTGCACGTGAATTGGCTGGTCTTTTACGACGTTACGGTCGAGATGGATTGCATTTCATTATCAGCACCATGCCTCGAGCTGATACAAGTGTATTAAAACAAAGGATTTCAAGCTCAAGGTATGGTATCAGTTTGCGGAACCGAGACGCTTTAGAGGTTTTGAGTCCAAGTTTAAGAACACCCGCCGCACTCCGTGATAAAGAATTACCGCTGGGCAGAGGGTTTATTATCGAATCTGGACAGGCGACTATGATTCAGTGTGCTAACCCTTATAGTGAAGAGTCAGAGGTAATGCTGCTAGGAGGGCAGCCGGAGGAGGATAGAAGATCTAAAGCACTGGACAAGTGGGTAGCTAATATTAGAGATAAGTACCTTAACCAGCATGCTCGTTGGGCTTCAACCTCCAGTTCCGAAAGTGATGGAAATACTGTGCATACTGGAAATGGAACCAGTCCTATGGTTTCTGCAAAAGCAAAGCGAATGCTTGGTATATTACAATCGGGAATGCGTAAAGAACTTGAAGAGCTACAGGGGGAAAATGGTAATGGAACCCTTCTTACACTTCAGTTGGTACTCCAGGATGTAAACAAATGGAATGATGAAACTGTATTGACCGGTTTATTGAGAGAGCTATATGTGAAACAATCAGGAGTAACTGGCCCTCTTGAAGAAGTTATTAGGGGCCTTGCCTCAGGGATGGATGCGGACGGGTTGATGAGCAATTTTGAGGGGAATACTGAAGCATGAGCATGAATAACAAACAACCTCGGCTGGAGCTGTTTATTGATATTTTTAGTTTGAAAAAACAGCGGGCGCTTGTGCTTCCAACTTTGATGCCTTCTGAACTGATTACACAGGTGCTAAAAGAGTTTGGCGGCACCAACAACATAGGCAAAGGAGTTTCAGAGGCTGCACCCGAAAAGTTCCTTAAAATGGAGTACATTTCCGACTCTCCCGACGAATATTTGCTAATAAAAGCCAGCACCAGGCAACCACTCAATCCTACTGTACCGCTTGGGCAACAACTTGCGCCAGGTGAGCTATTAGTCCTGGTGGAGCTTAACAAGCCCTTACCGGCAGATACAGTGAGACCTTCACGGCCTATCTACCTGGTAGAGCAAAGATCCAATAAAGTTTATAAGATACACTGGTTGCCCGCAATCATCGGCAGGTCAAGTTCAAATCTGCCCTTTAATGATCGTTTAGCTGTTAATTTAAGCTGGCACCCGGACGGGCAACGAGTTTCCCGCCGCCATGCCCAAATAACCGAGGTGAGTGGCCAATTTTTTGTAACAAGCCTATCAAATAATCCAGTACTTATAAAACGCAGCCAGGATATGCAGGTACGAATAGATAGTGAGCGAGGTGTACAAGCGCTTAATAAAGGGGATGAATTAGTATTTAATAACAATTTAATTGTGTTAAAATTTATTGTGCGTGATGAGAAGTAATTAGAAGAGGCAGGAGAGGTTCTTTTGTATGAAGTTTTCATTCCGTCATTTAAAGGCTATTCCATTACTCTGCTTTATTTTTATATTTTTAACCACAAGTTCAAACACTACTGCTCAAAGCATCAAAATTGAAAATCCTGATTTTCTAAAACTCTGGTCACGAACGGACAGTTTAGTGCTTAGCAACCAGGTTTCACGTACTTATCTATGGGGGCCTGCACCCTTTACTGGCGCAATACAAGAACCTTACGTTGAATCTCCTGGCGGTACGCGCCTTGTTCAATATTTTGATAAGAGCCGCATGGAAATAACCCATCCTGAAGGGAGTAAATCCGACGTTTTTTATGTAAGTAATGGTCTGCTTGTACAACAGTTAGTATCCGGAATGCTTCAACTGGGCGACAATAAGTTTGAAAAGCGTGAGCCTTCAACCACTGGAGTGGCAGGCGACAACGATGATACCAGTGGTCCTACTTACAAGGCTCTTGGCAAATTGACCGCTACAACCAGCAATGCGGAGGGGCAGCCTGTAGCAAAAGCAGTGGACCGAGCTGGAAATACAAGGGACGCTAACTCCGAGTTCGGACAGTACAATATTACTTATGCTCATTTTGAGGCTGGCGTTGGTCACAATATAGCTAAACCTTTTTGGGACTTCTTAAATATCACTGGTCCGGTGCAAAACCCTGACGGTTCGATTGTTACAGGGCGACTATTTGATCCAGTATTTTATGCTACGGGCCTGCCAATTACCGATGCTTACTGGGCAAAAGTAAAAGTGGGCGGTCAGATTAAAGACGTTTTGATTCAAGCATTCGAGCGACGTGTTTTGACCTATACCCCCTCAAACTCTAACGGCTTTCAGGTGGAGATGGGTAATGTAGGACGGCATTTTAAGGATTGGTTAGATAGACCCCCGGCGCCTCCCGCGACCGTTCAAATCAGAGCCATAGAGCGCACTGCTGCAAATTTTGATTTAAAGCTCGTTGTGACAAGCGATTCACGTGAAAGTATCAAAGAGTTTTTGGTTGAGGTCAAAGACAAGGAAGATAATGTTAAAGTTTTCTCGCCTCCACTTGTGCCTTTTGATCCTGCAAACCAGGAAACCGATATCAGTATACCTATTGATAAGCTTACCCCCGGTCAAGAATACGTAGTTACCGTTAGTGCAAATGATAGGTTCGGTAGATCAATTATCTCAAATGGTACGACCGAGTCAACAATCTTAGCAACCGATTCCTTTACATATCCGCTTCCACCAACAGCAACAATTTTGTTTGATGCCAGACCACAACTTGATAGTACCGGCAAAAATTTCACTGCTAATTTCACAATAAATACCACTTCACCACAGACTATTGAAAAAATTCTTGTCGACGTTGTAGATGATAAAGATCAACCTATTAGTCCGCCACTTGCACCTATTGGATTCGACCCAAAATCAAAAACAGTGCAAATTACAATACCAGTAGAACGCTTGCGTCCAGATACAAAATATACCGTAGAGGTTAGAGCAAAAAATAAGGATGACAGTTTTGTTTTTACTCCAAATAACAGCAACATTTTGGGTACTTCAGATTTCTCATACAGTTCGGCGGCACTTCCAAAGCCTGTTACAATTAAGCTTAGAATTACACAACAAACGAAAGATGCTACTGGGAAATTATTCTTACCTGTTTATGTAGAAGTTCAGGATCCAGATAAGCGGCTAGATCCATTCAGGGGTTTTGTTAAATGCCAGGTTACTCTCCAGGCTAATAATGTTGATATTCTTAAGGTACAACCTGATTGTAGTAGTGATAGTAAAGATCCCTCAACATTTTTTGTTAATGTACCCTTGACTCCTGATACACTCAAGCCAAATCAAGACTACGTTATAACCGTTGACATACTAACTCCTGCGACCAGTAATTTAAATATTACTTCAGGCCCTCAAACCTTCAAGCCAATACTACTAGCACCTCCTGGTTTCTTTGAATCAGTAATTCAACCTAATCTAATCTTAATTATAACCACTTTTCTAGCTATTCTTATTTTTATTGCAACAATCCTCTATTTTCGAAATCGACCACGTAAAAGAGAAATACCTGCACCACTTCCGAATCCATATAGTGAAGCAACAATGATACACGCGATTGTACCTCGGGTACAACCAGCGGGTACCATGGTCCAAAACCCTGTAGTACCTAACAAAAAGAGCTTACAGTTGATTATTCGAGTTAGACGGACACCAGATCAACAGCAAATAAGGCAGGAAGTATTTGGTAACTTTCCAGTGGTTATCGGGCGCCAGGTAAATAATTCCTATCCAGTAGTTGTCGGGCCAAACGGTAAATTTGTTATTTTGGGGGATCCCAAAATTTCAGGTAATCACATAGAAATACGCAGGGAAGCAGATAATTTTATATTGGTTGATCTTAATAGTACCAATGGAACAATAGTTAACGGGGGAATGCTGGAAAAAGGAGGTAGAGTAAGTTTTAATAAGCCTACTGTTGTTGAGCTAGGGCCAAATACTACTATAGAGCTAAATCCACAGATCTAGAAATTGTTGTAAATGAAGGCCACTGCTAACGCCTGATCTTACGAAATTACCTGACCAGAGAGTATATAATCGGAGGTGTAAACAGACGAGGCTCTGGAAGCCTGACTGTCTGAGCCGCTATCGGTTTTGTTGTTTCCGCCTTGCACTATTTACGCTCAATTTTTAAATCCGGAGGCGGAAATAACAAATAGAGTAGCTGATTTCTTTTCTAATTTCACGCGACCTTCGCCCGTCACTTCCGCGCTACCCTTTCCCAATCGAATAAAATAGTTGGGAAAACTGAAAGGACCATCTTTTAAGGTGGTCCTTTTTCGTTCTGCTGGAGTGATATTTAACTATACTTCACCTCGTTATCATTTTCCCATAAAATCATTCTAACCATGGCAAGCCCCCTATAATTCCTGATGGTGGACCGGGTGCGGTACTCAGCACTCCCTTTTGACTAGATGGGGTAGCTGAAAAATTGGTGAAATTTCGGGTTCTTCCATGCTTTTAGTGAAAACTTTAAAAAACCCTTTCGTAAATAAAAGGTAGACAAACCACGTTTTACCTTTTACCAGAGGAGAATTTCTTAATTGCTTGAACTTTTCTTGCCAGATGTTCCGGGCTTACTTCTCGAAAAATCTTATGCCGGAGACAAGCGATTGTTGCTGTTTCTTCCTTCAACACTCCATTCGGCAATTTGTCCAAAATGTCAGGTCATTTCCACTAAGGTCCATAGCCACTACACTCGAATTGTGGCCGACTTAACCTGGGCTGCGCACCTACGGGAACCCCTAAAGGGGCCAGATCCCTCCACGGCGGTCGCAACACAAGGGTGTGACAAAACAGGAGCGAAAGTCCCAACTGGATTTTTTTAGAAAGCTATTAGTCGTAGAATTTAAATGGGCAAAAGGGGGTAGGCGTGGTACCTCTATCAACCTCCCAGTTTTGTAAAATTAGGGTGTGGAATAAAATTTGAAGGGGGTCTTAAATCAATAAAAACTTTGATGTAAAGACCTGTTTGGACCTCTATGATAGGGTTGAAGGTATGCGGGCCGGGGATTAACTTTTTGAAGTGGCAAGAAAATTTGTCTAATATAAGTTTAACGTGGCGGCTGATGAACTACACTTATGGAAAGTATATAATAATGGGAAAGGCTTGCCAAAAAGGGGAATAAACTTTATTATTAACCTTATAAGTTTGCCTCTAATTAATGAAAATGGGTTCTCCGGTATCATCGCCGGAAGCCGGCAGCCCAAATTTAGCGATAAAAAGACAAAAGTGTGACAAAGGTCAATGTTTTTTTTCGGTCCACACTAGATAATAGTCCATAAGAAATGCATTCACTTATGTACGGTATTTGGCAGGCTCAAATGAAATAACCTTGAACCGCCTCCCAATACCGTAGATAGGAAGGAAGAAGTGCAAATCAGATGAGTAACGAAGCAGCCAAAAATGCCAGGAAAAGCCTCGAAGATTTAAAGAAGCAACTCCAGACAGCCCAGCCGGTTTTTGTCGACTCTCAAGGGCGGTTGACCACCCCTGAAGAAGAAACCCTGTACGGAGAAGGAGAAAGCAACAAAACGGGGTACATGAAAGTTAAACCCAGCCGCTGGTTTTAGTCTCGAAATGACGGTGGAGCTCAACCGCCTGGGGTCAGTACGGGTGTGCGTCTGGCCCAAAGTTAGTCAAGAAGCAAACCAACCTGTAAATTTGTCTAAGGTTTCAAGTTTTAATCCACCGAGAATAGGTCCCAAGTTATGGCCTGGTACGAATACGATCCGCAGCGTTTATTGATTGAGCGGAAAGCGATGGCGCTCAAATTTCCTCAATTCCAGCTTTTGAAAAGAGAAGATGCTTTTTGCTGGCTGGGCACACCCGAATCCAACCGAGGGAATAAATACGAAATCCTGGTGGAGTACCCGGAGCATTTTCCGAATATGGCCCCGTCGGTCTTTCCGGTGACGCCAGGGGTGAACTCGACGGACCTGACTGATCAGCTTAAGCACCACTACCCGAACGGTAAGTTGTGTCTTTATTATCCGGGGGACCGGACTTTCTCCAACGATACTACCGCCGCCACGGTAGTCGTCACTGCCGCCTGGTTCTTCCCGTATGAGGCATGGTTGGAAAGTGGTAAAAGAGTGTGGCCCGGCCAGGAGCTGGACCACATGCAAATATAAGGCAGTAAATAAAATGTATCTGCTTACCGCCGGACAATGTTACGCTTGATTACGGCAAGACGATCTCGCAACCGGCTTTGGGTCTGGATGTGCGGTTTGTCAGTCTGATTGCGTCGAGAGTGGCACTGGTGTTTTTGCTGCAAGAGGACAAGACGAGTCGTCTGACCGGATATTCGACAAACTGGGTGCTGCTGGTGAACAAATCGGCCCCACCTCCGGCGAATACCACGCCAATAAGTGTCCTTTTTCCGTTTAATAACCTGACACCTATGGCAAGCACCAGTGCTGGCATCAGCACGACTATAAGTAGCACGACACCTGGCGCGACCACTCCTGCCGGGAATGGCGGGACGGGCGTGGACAGCCTGTACAACCAGGCTCAGACTGAACTGAAGAAAGCCAGTTCAAGGAAGCGGCGGCGACCCTTGAACAGTTGCGGACTTTGCAGACGCAGACGGGGAACAATAAACACCCGGATGTCCCGGCGCTGCTTTTCAGGGCTTATCTGGACCGAGGCGATCAGCTAAACAAAGCCGCGAAGATTGCCGACTTCCAACTGAGTATCGAGGCTTACCAGAAGGAGTTGGACACGGCTAAAACATTGGACGCGAAGGACCGCAACCAGCAGGAAGAATCGGCGGTGCAGAGCCGGATTGAACTGGGAAACCTATATATTCTGGCGTACCAGGATTACAACCAGAAGAACTATGACGCAGTGGTGCCGCTGTTCAGCCAAATTTATAACAAGGACCAGAATTTCAGGGAAGCTTCGACCCTGTACTACGATGCGCTGACCAAAATCAGGGACGGATAATTCGCGGAAAATTTGTTGCCGGAAGCGTACCAGAGTTATGCCAGGGCGGCCCAGTTGAAGAATGTTGCCGATACGCGGTACGCCCACGCCCGCGCTACCAGTATAAAAAGCCAACTTCGGCAGGCTGGAAAACCAGTCCCGACGGTTCCGGCCCCTTAATTATTTCGGAGCTTTGCCAATAGGTGAAGCGGACATCTCCAAACAGAGGTAAGAATGAGTAACGAAAGACCTGAGGACAGGTGGAAAAGGGAAAAAGAATATCAACCGCCGACCTCAGACCAAGGGGATCAAACTGTTATCGACGCTTTTTGGATGGCGGAAAAGCGCAGGCAAGTCCCAGGCCAACAGAACACCGGCGGTCAACAATACACGGGCGGCCAGCCGAACAACCAGCAATACGACCAACCGGTCGAAATAAAAACCGAGCTATTTGATTGGATGGATGAGAACCGCGGGCAAGTCCCAGGCCAACAGGGGCAGCAGTATACGGGCGGCCAGCCGAACAACCAGCAATACGACCAGCCAATCGAAATAAAAACCGAGCTATTCGACCAGCCGGTCGAAATAAAAACCGAGCTATTCGATTGGACGGATGAGAACCGCGGTTCAGGCCAACAGGGCGGGCAGCAGTACGGCCAACCTCAAAATAACTCTGGTAATCAAGACCAGTGGATGGCCGAAAAACGGGGACCAGTCCCAGGCCAGCAGAACACCGGCGGTCAACAGAACTATTACGGACAGCAAAACACGGGCGGCCAGCCGAATAACCAGCCGGTCGAAATAAAAACCGAGCTATTTGATTGGATGGCGGAAAAGCGCAGGCAAGTCCCAGGCCAACAGGGGCAGCAGTATACGGGCGGCCAGCCGAATAACCAGCAATACGACCAGCCGGTCGAAATAAAAACCGAGCTATTCGATTGGACGGATGAGAACCGGGGACAAGTCCCAGGCCAGGGGGCGGGGCACGGCGGCAACCAGTACGGTCAGCAAGGTCAACCGAACGGGCAAAAGCAGTGGATGGCTGAAAAACGGGGACCAGTCCCAGGCCAACAAAACCCTAACGGCGGTCAACCAGGCAGACAAGGTGGGCAACCGAACGGGCAAGAACAATGGATGGCCGAGAAACGGGGTGGTCCAACCCCCGGCCAGAACGGGCAGCAGTTCACAGGCGGGCAGCAATACAGACAGCAGAGCGGGCAGCCGAGTGGAGCTCAATGGATGGCCGAGAAAAGGGGCGAGCCAGTCCCAGGCCAGAACGGGCAGGCGAACCAGTATCGCCCGTCCGGGCAGGTAGGTCCAGCCGCCGACCCGAACCAGTGGATGCGCGAGAAGCAAGGGGGACCAGTCCCTTTTGCTGCCCAGTCGAGTGCCGTTGAAGCGGCCTGGCACCAGGAAAAGAATTTTAAGGCTCCGAGTTCAGGCGGAAACCGTAATCTCTACTTTATTCTGGGTGGAGTCGGGGCGCTGGTGGTAATCGCGATTGTAGTAGTGGTGATTTTGCTGCTTCAGCCTAAAACTCCGCCGGTCCCGGCAGCAACCGCGACCGCAGCGATTACGACTGCCGCCGTAACGACGAGCAGCGCGACAACTGCCGCCGTAACGACAGCGGCGGTAACAACCGCCCCGGTGACGACCGAAAAGGCGGCCACCACAGCGGCGGTTACAACCAGCCCAGCCAACGATTCGGCCAAACTTCTGACATTGGCCCAGGACGCCACCAATAAGCAAAACTGGCAGGACGTAGTTAGCACGCTCGAACTGCTTTCGCCGAGCGACCCGAACTTCAGCAAGGCCAAACCGTTGCTGGTTAATGCTTATGTAAAGCTGGGCGAACAGGCTGTCGCGGATAAGAGCAACAGCCAGGAGTCGGCTAATCTGGCCCTGACGAATTTCCGCAAGGCTAACGCACTCGACGCGAGTTTTGCCGGGTTAGCCGCCGAACTTCAACAGGCCGATACATTTGCGACCGGACTATTGCAATTCAACTCGGAGCAGTATCAGCAGGCTGTGAACACGATTAAGCCGCTGTATGACTCTTCGGCGACGCAGGTGGACGGTGTGCATTATCGCAATACGGGGGACATTCTTTACAACTCGTATTTGAAACTTGGCGATAAGGTCTTTAATCCGGGCAACGTGGACGCGCTAAACCAGGCCCGCAATTTCTACAGCCTGGCGCTGGCGGTGGACGTTGATAACAAAGACGACGCTAAAAAAAAGCTCTTGCAAGTAACCAACGCGCTAAAATTGATGGGGCCAACTCCGACAACCAAGAAATAGTCAGGGACTAAACGGTTATGTTTCTGGAAATTGTCCAGTTCGGGGGCTACAAGTTAAAAAGCATGATTGGTAAGGGCGGGGTCGCGGAAGTGTGGCTAGCCGACCAGTTGGCGTTGGACCGCGAAGTAGCCGTCAAAGTTATTTCTTCCGAACTGGTCAACGGGGATGACGCCGATTTTATTGACCGCTTCAAGCGCTAGGCTCATTCGGTAGCGAGGCTCGACCATCCCGGTATTTTGCCGGTCTTTGACTACGGTGAGTCGAGCGGCTACCTGTAGTTGGTGATGCCTTACGCCAGCGGGGGAAATTTGCGGAGCCGGGTCCGCCGCAATCCGCCCACCAAAGAAGAAATTGCGGAGATTTTTCAGAATATCACGGGCGGCATCGGGCACGCCCACAGTCACGGGCTGATACACCGCGACCTGAAACCAGCCAACATCTTGCTGAACGAGGAAGGCCGGGCCTTTATCGCCGACTTCGGTATCGCCAAGACGATGGACAACAATACGAACATGACCCAGGCAGGAATTATCCTGGGGTCGCCTTCGTATATGGCTCCCGAACAGTTTTTGGGTCAAGCCGACCACCGCACCGATATTTACTCGATGGGTCTGATTCTGTTCTTTTTGCTGACCGGACGCAAGCTGTACAAAGGGCGGCTCCCTTTTGAAATCGGCAAACGGCACCTGGAAGACCCGATTCCGCTGCCGGACCCGCAGGTTCCATCGGAGTACGAGCCGTTCCTGTACAAGGTGCTGGCAAAAAATCCGGACAACCGCTACCAGACCGCCGCCGAAATGCTGCAAGGTTTCAAGCAGATTGCAAAAACGCGTTCGGCTCCGGTTTCGTACAATTCGGGCGGAATTTCGAGTTCGCTGGGGCCTAATCCGCCTCTCCCTGAAAAGCCCCGCCCGGAGGTGAGTAACGACTCGGCTTCGTCGGCGCGCTGGATGGAAGAAAAACGTGGACCAGTCACAGGTCGGTTCTGACACCTAAATTTGGCTCAAATAAGTGACAACCTGCCCGAAAAAGGGATAAAACTGCCAAACCTTATCAATAAATAATAGACTCACCAAAATTTTAAAACTAAGCAGTACCCTCTTGGTATTAGTTACAACTTTACTTTCTAATCAGGAGGGCTAATTTTATGACTAATCCTGACCTTTCACAATCTTTAGCCCAAACCGAGAACGACCTTTTCACTCCTCGGGCGGCTTTAGCCGCTTTAGGCATCAAACTGGCTAAACTTGACCTTTTCGCGCCAATTCGTAACCAGGTCAAAATTAAGCAGAAAACCGTCCATTATAGACCTGATTAGAAACTGTATGCAGCCTTCCTCAATATCTTAGCTGGCCGCAAGAAAATGGTTGAACTTAACAAACTGGTTCGGGCGGATTTTGCTCTCCAACAAACTTTTATTAGAGTAGTTGGGGCTGAACAATCGGTAGTACAGACCACTTTAGATGCTTGTAGCGAGATAAATCTAGTGCAAATGCACCAGGCCATCCAGGACATTTTCCGCACTTATTCTCACGTTTACAAACACGATTATCAAAAAGAGTGGCAACTACTTGATGTGGATATGACCGGAGCACCTTATGGCAAAAAGGCCGCTCTTGCCACTAAAGGTTACTTTGCTAATCAAAGGCGTAACCGGCGGGGTCGCCAGATTGGCCGAGTATTAGCTACCACTCATAAGGAAATTGTAGTTGATCGGCTCTATACCGGCAAGGCTCAACTTAATAATTCTTTAGGAGATCTGGTCGCTGCTACCGCACAGGTTCTAGGTTTAGAGGAACAACAGCGTCAGCGCACCATCTGGCGTATCGATGCTGGAGGAGGTAGTCTGAACGATGTAAATAGCCTTTTGGCACGGGGTTATCAGGTGCATTGCAAAGACTATTCGGCCCAACGCACCCGTAATTTAACCAAGAGTGTTAAGGAGTGGTTCCGAGACCCACTGCATGGTGACCGGGAAGTAGGCTGGGTTACTTTGGAAAGTGGAGATTATGTGAGACCGGTAAGACGCATTGCGTTGCGCTTTAAGAAAGCCAATGGGCAATGGGGTGAGGCCGTCATAATCTCAACTTTACCTGGCGAAGATGTGCAGAAATTAGCCGGTGAAACCGGAAGTGAGCCATCAAACCAGAAGGCCAGCGCCCTGGCTTACGTCCACTTTTATGACCAGCGGGGTGGAGGGATCGAAACTGAGTTCAAAGAAGATAAAACAGGTTTAGGCTTAAATAGCCGCAATAAAAAGAGTTTTTGGGGCCAGGCCATGGTGGTACAGCTGGGGACGTTGGCTCAAAATGTATTAATTTGGGCACGGGATTGGTTAAGTAATGGTCAACCCTAGTTAAGTCAGGATGGCATAAAGCGAATGGGGCGGGATTTATTAACCATCAGTGGAGTTGTGCTCAGTGACAGCAAAGGGAAGGTTCGGGTGGTGATCCTCAATCGCAGTGACACATATGCAAAACTAGTCAAGGCAGGTTTAGCTAAGCTTCTGGCTGTCGAACATGTTGCCGTTGTTTTGGGCGAAATTTAGGTGACACTACCATCCGGCCCTGAATACGGTTGCGGCGCAGCAGACTTCCCGCACTTCTACCGTAACCCTGACCGCTCAGAACGGAACCATAGTGAGCGGGACGGCGACCCTGACCGAAGTGCCGGGCGGCACCGTAAGGGTAGTGCTGGACGTACAGGGGGTTGGATCCCGGTCAACACAAAGTCCACATTCACGCGGGGACGTGCGCTAAACAGGGTGACATCATTTATGACCTTGAAACTCTCAGGACGACGGCAGCCGGGAAAGCCACTTCCACGACGGTAATTAGGGTGGGTTGATTATATGTGGGGATCGTATAGTTCGTTTAGTAATCGTGTTGTATAATGATTAAATGCAATCAGAAGTGAAAACCCGATTACGATGGGTTAAACTATATGAAGAGACCCATGATGCTGAACTTGTTTGCCGCAGATGCGGCGTTTCCAGACCAACCCTGGAAAAATGGCTCCGGCGGTATCGAAAGTTCGGGGAAGAAGGTCTCAAAAGCCTGAGTCACCGGCCGGGTGTCTTTCCTAAAAGGAAAGTAACTGCCCAGCACGAGCAATGGATCCTGGAATTGAGAAAGCGAAGATTAGGCACTAGGCGGATTCAGAACGAGCTGAAAAGGGAGTATGATTGCTCCCTTTCTCGTGAGACTATTCATAAGGTTTTAACCAAAAATAACGTCAAACCTCTTGTTACTACCAGGCGAATTAGAAAGAGCTTTAAGCGGTACGAGCGGGCTATTCCAGGCGAAAGAATTCAGATGGATACCTGTAAGATTGCCCCTGGCATCTACCAATATACTGCAGTTGACGACTGAACTCGGTTACGAGCCCTAGCCATTTATAAACAGCGTAGCGTGGAAAATACGCTCGAATTCCTTGAGTACATGATCGAGGAGCTGCCTTTTCCCTTTCAGCGAATCCAGACAGATCGAGGTCAGGATTTTTCGGATATAAGTTCCAGGAAAAGTTAATGGAATACGGCATAAAATTTCGACCGAATAAGCCGGCCTCTCCCCATTTAAATGGGAAAGTCGAACGGTCCCAAAAGACTGATCTGGAAGAATTCTGGGCAAGAGTAGATTTGAAAGATCCGAAATTGCAAGAAAAGCTGGTGGAATGGCAGGATTATTACAATCATTACCGGGTCCATGGCTCTCTAAAGAATCTAACGCCCTGGGAAAGATGGAAAGAACTAGAATTAAAAACTCCAATTCATGAAGAAGCCGAAGCAATGTTTGACCCAGGCAAAGAACGAATAAAACTCCAAAATTATTGGGCTGATTTGCAGCAACTCAAGACAAATAAAAGTAAAGAAGAAGAACAAAAGCAAGAGGTGGCCTCAGCCACCTCTTGACCGCTGCATTCACGGCCAGATAAACTGGGCCGCTCATTTGGCGGAAATTACTGTATTTGATTATTGTCAAGAATAGTTCTGATTATTAAACGAACTGGGCGATCCGCACAGTTAAATCCTGGTCTTAGCAGGTTTCTCTATATCAGTGAGCTGAAGGTCTTCCGGTGCCTCGAATTGTGTGGGTGTAATCACTTTCATGTTGGTCACCCTGTTTAGCTTTGGCTTTGGATTAGGCCATCTCCATGCGTACCAGACTATGAACAGGGTACAGGCGACTTCGATGATTGTGAAGAAGGCATAGAAGAGGTTTGGCCAGGTGTCGCCTATAAGTGACCAGCCCACAAACGCAGTATGAAATACGCCCGCAATGATGTTTGCCCAGCGATTGGCTGTGTAGTTCAAAATCCGGGACAGCAGCACCATAGCTATCGCGGTTTCCATCAATACCGCGAACACAAGGATGAATCCTTGAGTAATTTGCACGTCTCCTACGTACCCCGCTTCCAGTTGCCTCGTTGCTTCCTTCTGCAGGGTTGGGTTGAAGAACAAGGTAAAAACATCTGCGTAAAGGTAGTTGAACATCGCGAAGATCCACAAGGTTGAAAGGATCACTCTTCTATCTATCTTCTGGCTGGAATATGTGTTTGGATCCACCGCTTTACCCCTTTCTGAACGAAATTAGTTGGTTTCAATACGGCTTATGCTGAGGCGGCTACTATAGCTTCATTTAGGTATCGCTCCTCTCAGCTTCTGTCAGTATGTCCGCTAGGGACGATTCCATTCCCTTCCTGGTGCCCTGGTTCGACCTTCCTGCGAGACTGCAAGATGCGAAGGTCTGTTCCAACGGATAGCAACTATTTACTCACCACTTTAAACTTTCCTGCCCCAGTAAGTTCTTTGAGGAAGACCGGATCTTTTGCCTTTTTGCTTTCTGGTTTTAAACCCTGCAGCCGATAACCTTTCCTTCTTTCTTACTACCTTCTAAAGAAACCAATAATGTTTGAAGAACATCCGCCAGCAGGGTCTACGGGCGGAGCGAGGGTTGTAAGGTAAATTCCTCATCTGAATGCACTCATTTGAACTTCCTTTGGATTAGATATGGCAGGCTCGGAAGCAATTGCTGATGGATTGAATCCTTTAACTATCAACCATACCGCCATGACCATTTCTTGCGGAAGCATAGGAAGCATTCCTATAGTTAGTTCAGGGCCAAACAAATTGTATATGCCTGCACCTAAATACAATACGGCCGCCAGGAAACCCCAAATTGATATCCAGCGAGGGATAAGTTTTGATTGATAGAGCACATAATAAAGCATCAAAGCGCCCAGGCTGAAAACGATTGCTAAAATAGCACTAATAGAATCGGTTCCTTCCAATATTACAGTGCCGGACGTCTTAAAATAGGCGATATCCGGCGCCCCTGCTTTTACATATTCCTTACTCAAAATTATTAAAAGTAACCAAGCGATTACCGATGCAATAGTGGCAAAGGTCTCCAGCGCCCCCCTGAAAACCACATACCCGATTGCCACAACTTCATTTAGTTTTTTTAGGATCGGAAACAGCACAACTGGAACCAAAGCAAGGGAAAGGCCCATTAATAATACTAAAATGGCTCCTACAATAAACTGGGTTTCATTGGCAGCCACTTTATTAAGATAATCCTGACCTTCCAGGATTGATCCCGTAACAATCCAACTCGCTACGCCTGCCAGCGTCCCAATTATGTATAACACTCCTACCGTTATGGCGATCTTTCGGTTTGTATTCATTTTCTTCTGCTCCCTTCTCCCTCCTGATTATTTTGATTGTTGTGTACCGTTACGATACTTTGTCAGGCTTTAACGTTGTTAGCTACCACCCTGATGGCTACATTTCCCTTTTTTTGACCTGTTTCAAAATACCTGTGAGCCTCGGCAGTTTGTTCTAACGGATAGCAGCGGTCTATGACCGATTTTATCTTCCCCTCCTCAATCAGCTCTTTAAGGAAAATTAAGTCCTCTGGTTTTGGGATTGCCAGCGCACATATTACTTTCTTGCTCCCGATTATCGAAGTCACAAGCATTTGAAAAAGTGGCCGCTGCTTGAAGCTGGCTAAAAGGTAACGTCCGTTTTGCTTTAGCGAACTTTTACAATCTGAAAACGAACTCTTGCCTAAAATGTCAAAAATAAGGTCGTAGGTTTCACCGTTTTTGGTAAAATCCTCTTTGGTATAATCAATTACCTTATTAGCTCCTAGTGATTTCACCAGTTCTACTCTTGGGGTACCGCATACTCCGGTAACTTCTGCCTCAAAATAGTTGGCAAGCTGGACAGCGAATGAACCTATTCCTCCTGAAGCACCGTTGATAAGCGCTTTTTGACCGGGCTGAATTTTTACTTTCCTGAGGAGACGCAGCGCCATTAATGCCCCGTAAGGAACGCAGGCAGCTTCTTCATAGGTCATATTGGCGGGTTTTATTGCTACCAGTCCAGTTTCAGCCATACATAGGTACTCAGCATAAGCCCCAAAGCTCGAGTCTCGATAACCAAAAACAGAATCCCCTTTTCTAAATAATTTTACATCTTTGCCAATTGCTTCAATTACTCCGGCAAATCCATTCCCCAGTATTGTTTTTCTTGGTTTTCTGAAACCAAATATTATTCGCGTAGGGAGCCAGAGGGGCATGGGCATCCAGAACTTGCGAAGAGTGACTTTGTTGAAATTACGAGCTATAACATCCCCGAAATTTACCGTGGTCGCATATACTCTTATCAGGATTTCATTGTCCCTGGGAGTAGGTTTTTCTACCTCTTTTAATTTAAGAACATCAGGGGATCCGTATTCCGTGTATACAACCGCTTTCATAAATGACCACCTCCAGCTACTAATACTATAATAAAGCTGATAGATGACTATTAGGGTGAAGACGAACTAAAAAATTAACTGGACTAACTCCTTTTCGGCGGCTAAAGGTTTTATCGGTCCCAGCCATCGTTGGGGAAAGGGGTCAGGTCAGGGTTGGAGCGCGTTGAGGTCGCCTTCAATAGAGATTTGAACCTGCTTTATGCCAGGAAACTGCTGGAGGGTCAGGGTTATCTGTCTCGTTATTAAATAAACCCTGGTCGAGCCACCTCCATAGGCTTTCATCTCCTTTGAGAAATCGGCTGTTGCCACCCCATTCACAATTTCCAGGCTATTAAGCGTTACCCGTGGACCCCAATCCGACTGCCGTCCCGGATACGCCAACACCTCCTGGGGGGTCGGTAAGGCTGTGTAATAACCAAAATTAGTAGTTGTAAGGGGTCCCCATAAGAGTTCATTCAATGCAGCGGTAGCGACGGCCTCGGTTCGAAGGATAGTAGTCGCCAGGGGGGTTACAGTTACAGCGTCCCGTTGTACCACCCAGTATAGATTGATTGATTGGGCGGACGGTTCATTCTGGTTTAGCACGACAACCGGCTGCTGGGCAAGTAAGACATTATTATGGTTATAGATTTCAAGGCTGGCCGGTTGAGTTGGTGGTGTCGGGGGCTGGGGATGAGCGCCCCACCCCATATTGCCAATTACCAGACCCTTACCGTCTTCACCGCGTAAAACCGTAATGGGAAAGTTAAGACGAGTACCGTCCTGCCAGGTGAGACGGGCTGTAACCTGCTCGCCCGGTTCTCCAACCCGGGCCAGAATGTGTACCGGGACAGTTACCAGTGCATTGGCGGCCGGGATTTCTATACTGCCAGTGCTAATTTCACTAAGATTTAGGATCTTTACCATATCACTACCAATGTTACCACGCTCAATTTGCCACTCCAGCGGATTGAGAAGGTCATAAGTCAGGACCGATCTTTCAAAAGCCTGGGTGACTATAGTGCGTTCCACCCCGTTTTTGGTTGTCCGCACCGGGTAAGCCTGGGTCATTGGCAGACCTACATCATGCAGCCAGCCGCCCGGGAACAGATCCTGGCGGTTGATATAGTTCCAGAAGTACCGGGGAACAAGGTAACCTGGAGCCGCTCGCAAATATGAGTCAAAGGGTACAAAAACGCCTTCGCCCTGGGCGACAACACCCCCGGTATAATTTTGGGGCGGATTCTGCCTGTTTTGGGGCTGCATTGCTACTTTCAGGTCAGCATAAGTCATACTGGTGTTATTTACAGAACCCTGGGCATTTCTTTCGATCAGTTCTGCTGTTAACCGCCCATACATAAATTTCCAGTCCGGGCTGGTTAAATCGGTCTGATGGTTTTCGATGCGGCCTTTCTCAAAATACTGGGCTGGATAGCCGTTTACAGTAACCAGGTTTGTCAACGGGTTGCCAAGCAATCGAATACCCTGATGGGTGTCGTAGTAATTGGTAAAGGGAGGAGCCACAGTTGAAGTCGCTCCGGCCGGGGCGGTGGACAATGGAACTAAGGCCAACAACAAGCAGGCTACCACTCCTTTTATTGAATATTTCCTCAGATCCATTCGTATGCCTCCTTTACCCCTTCGTAAACAGAATCTTCCTACCTGTATCCTAGTGGGTAATCCTGACAATCCGAGTTAATAGTCGTAAACAAGGTCATAATATTTATAGATTTATCTGCTAAAGCTGTCAGCAGATAAATTAAAGGCAGCCATTGAACCAGCTTTGAGGGAAGAAGGGATTACCCATGCTTAGCTCAAACTCCTATTTTTGCTATCGTAGGGTAGGCAGCCAGCGCGGTAACAGCTTTCACTGACCCGTTTCTGTCTACCCCCCTCCAAACTGACCGTACAACTTTCACTGTAGTCAGCTTTCCAGTTCTCCCTTAACTATGGGTTGTGGTCTCAGCTTACCTTGATGTAATTCCTGGTGACACTTCTTACAGAGCACCATTGTTTTGCGCTGGCGTTCTATCATTCGTTTCTCCCAGATTTTCTTGGTTGTATCCTTCAAATCTTTAAGTTTACGGATATGGTGAACTTCCATTGGCCCCTGGGCATTGCCACACCATTCGCAGATGTTAGCCAAAATGCGTTTTCCCAGTTCATTTACGTTCCGGTACTTGAGCGTTTGAGGCAGGCTGTCCGGGTCACGGTAGTTTATTATTCCTTTGTTCAATTGGCGCGTAGAGCCGAAGAGTTCGTACTCTTTTACTATGTGGCCTTTATCCCTCAGAAGTACCGAATATCTACCAGGTCCTCTCTTTAGACTTCGGATAACTTTTCCCATCGTAGTTCTGCGTTTGCAGGCAAGCGTTCTAAAGAAACTGGTATTGGTTAGCTTAAAGACTTTGTTTGCTACATTTTTGAGGTTATCGGCTAGAGCGTAGTAGTTGAAGAACCCTCTAACCTCGGAGTTGTAGCACATCAGGATTTCCAGTTCGCTGAGGTTGAATAGTTTTCTACGATGTCTACCCTTCCAGTGGGTAATATCTCCGTATTCTTTGGCAAATTTTACCGTTTTATCCCGTGGTAACAGCAACCTTAAACTGTAGTTGCCGGTTCGTTTGGTTATTATTCTACGGGTTTTGGTACGGTACCTTAGAATACGTTGGCCTTTCCATTGTTGCACATCATAACCTAAAAACCTTACTCGCTTCTTAACCGGGGTTATTAGCGTTTTTTCTTTGGATAGTTCCAAATTGAGCTCGGTTTTCAGGTAACCTTCTAGCCAGCCCTTTAGGGCAACCGCATCTGCCTTGGGGCCGATTAGCCCGAACAAGGTATCGTCGGCATAGCGGTAGTAAACCAGCCTGCGGTAATCCGGGTCATTGTTTTGATGAGCGGGTAGTTTGAAGAGTTGGGAACGTAGCGCTTTGTAAATGTCCCATTTACCAGTTAGTCTGGCTCGCTTTTTGGCCAGGAAAACTTTCTCTGCAAAGTTATGGTAAACCGGACTTATCTTCATCGCTTTACCTTTGTTGTACTGGTTTATCCTGGCACTAACTGTCTGGTCCAGTTCATTGAGGTAAATGTTACTCAGAATCGGGCTGAGATTACCGCCTTGCACTGTCCCCGAGAAGGTTTTATGGTATTGCCAATTGTCGTAATAGCCTGCTCGAAGGAGTTGAGAAATGAGGTGCAGGAAACGCTGGTCGGTGATGCGCTTACCGAGTATTTTAAGTAAGATTTCGTGGTCTACGTTGTCGAAGAACCCTTTGATGTCTCCTTCTACCCACCAGCGCACTCCGGTTGCTTTGGTTTTGATCTGATGAATTGCTGTGTGACAACTTCTTCCAGGCCGAAAACCGTGGGAAGCGTTCGAAAAGGTTGGTTCGTAGATGGCTTCCAGGATAAGTTTAAGGACGGTCATCAGGAGTTTATCCCGGAAACAGGGAACACCAATCGGGCGTTGCCCATTGCCATTGGCTTTAGGTATGTAGACCCGCCGGGCCGGGTGAGGCTTGTAACTGGAGGCTTTTAGTTCAGAAATGAGACTTTTGATCAATCTCATGCCTGCTCCGTCGATGGTTTTGCCATCAACACCTCTGGACATGTTGCCCGGAATTGCCGCAATACTCAAATAAGCACTAAACCAGAGCTCTGGATTAAAGAGCTTTTGGAAAAGTTTGTCGAATTTAACCTCTGGTTTGCAACCCATATTGCCAAGCATTGTAAGTAGAACTTTGGTCTGTTGCACTTTGTGCTCCTCTGCTTTAACTTACAATAGAAAAACCTGCTGGGCTTCACCTTGTACACGGCTCTCCCGTGCTCTGAAGGTAGCGCATAGCTTCTACCGATTACTACCCCAGCTCCGTTACCTGCTCTGATATTCAAGTTCTACGACTATAGCCCTTTGTTAGTGAAGTGAATTTGAGATGAAGGCGTTCAAAGACAGGTAATCTCCGTTTAGTTTTCAGGTCAGACCCATCCGGTTTAGGTCTCCGTTTTGAACCGTTTGGCCTTTATTGAGGCTGCGTCTTCTGAGTGGGTACGAAAGTCTAGGGGGAGTGACCTCCGTTCAGAAGAGAGTGAGTGCCACCATCGTTCTCACCCGGTGCTTTGTTACCCCGCTGGGTTCTAGGATTTGGGCAGTATAGCTCTGACCATGCCGGACTTATTCTGAGGAAACGATTGAGGGTGATGGCCCTCGCACTTTCCCCTTTAATGCCATGCTAGTGTCCCCGCCCGACTTTCGCCGAACAGGTAAGGCACCGAATACCCTCCATTCCCACAGGAGGTGAGGCTTACGCCTCACTGGAACCAAAAAACCAATTACGGACGCACCCCCCTCAAATCCACAGTATCAAAACCCAAGTTTATCCATTCCATAAGCCGGTCTGGGCCTGGTTTAAAGAACGATTAGCTTAGTTCATTCCGACCCCGAAAATGGTTTTACAGTCGCCTGGCTTCTCTTTACCGCAAAACCTTTTAGGTAGCTAGACCTGGAACTTGTTGGGCCGTTTGGTGAAGGTTTTAGGCAATATTTCGACCCTCCAAAACCTTCCAACTTAGATATCTATGCCGCGCTCACCAACTCCTTCGGTCCCGGTTTGGCAGGCTGGGAAGCGGTTGCAGAGGTATTGAACCCTTTGATGATTAGCCAAACCGCCAGAACCATTTCCTGCGCAGCGAAAGGAAGCACCAGCGGAATGTACGCTGAACAAGGACCTGCCAGGGAACCAGGTAAATTTGAAATTGTTACCGGTGAGCGGCGTTATTGGGCAGCCCAGATTACCTCTTTAAAGCAGGTACCAGCTATTGTCGAAATTTTTAGTGATGAAAAGGCCAGGGTTGTTTCTCTAACAGAAAACCTCCAAAGGCGCAACCTTAACTTTAAGGAAGAGGTAGAGTTTCTGGCTCAACTAAACGAAAGCCGCATCCAGGCAGGCTTTGGCGGTGAATCTGACCTTTCCCGTCTCTTACATAAATCCCGCACCTATATTGCCAAACGCCTTAAAATCGCGTCTTTCCCTGATCTGATTGAGCGTGTAAACACTAATCAGATTTCCATCAACCACGCCTATACCGAGGCTGTGGACCTTGAACAATTGCAGTTGCCTTTTGAAAAGGAGGAAGAAGATAATAAGGAAACAGTTACTGGTGAAAAAATGCACAATGTGTTCCCGGGGAACACTTTTAGCTCAAAAGAGCTACAGTTGCCGTTTTCAAAAGATGTCCTAATGGAGAAAGCTCAAGTTTTTTCTGAAAGCCAGCCTAAAATTTATACCAGGAGTACTTTTAAGGCCAGAATTGTACCCTTTAGTCGGGCTAAAGAAGCTTTAAAACTGGTAGAGCAGGACCTTAATAATTTCAAGGAAGAAGAGCGTTCTCAATTAAAACAAGCTCTGGATGAGTTAGAGCAGGAACTTACCCGGTTTAAAGAATTTTTGGGATCTTAAATAACCACAAATATTAACCGGCTTTCTGAAAACCGTAAGCCTTACAAATTTTATCCACCTTGCTTTTCCTTTTGTCCCACGCTTCCCTTCCAGGGTATAGTCAGACAGACTGTAACCAGTAATAAGCATTCTATCAAGAGTGGCTTGTGTTAAAATAACAGGAAAGCTGGTCCTCTAACTTGCGAGGGCATTTTTGATGATGACATGGGTTTATAAGGCTTTTCTTTTATAGAAACGATTTGAAATTAATTGGAACATCAAAATTTTTGAAAGATTTTGTTCTAATTACAAAAAGCCAATCCAACTTTGGAAAACCTGTTAATGTAACGTAATAGGGTTGAAGAGTATGCACCTTCCTCGAACTATCGGTGTGCTTGTGGGTTATCCGGTATATCGGAGTAACACTCTTTCCCATATTCTCCGCTCTACTTTCCAGGGCATACTCGCTTCGGCAAAAGAGTATAACTGCAATATATTAATTGGTTGCGGGTTGGATAGCCCGCTTCACCCCGATCAAAGAATATCTGCGGGACCGGTTCTTTCACCTCAGACTTCCTTTGTTCCTGTCGGCTCCTGGAATACCGACGGCTTGATTGTACTGCCCTCGGTACGACCCTATTTTTTTTCACAATATTTAGACGAACTAAACTTAAACGGCTTCCCAATGGTTTTTACCCAGTTGGATAACCGGGGTACTTCGGTTGTTTTAGACAGTATGGGCGGGCTTTTTCAGGCGGTTGAACATCTCTGGCAACACGGGCACCGCCGTATCGCTTATATTGCCGGCTTTAAGAATGGTATCGGCGATAGTTTGCTCAGGTTAGAAGGTTTTCGAACAGCTATGAAATCTTTTGGTTCAGTCGCTGATCCGAACTTGATAGCATATGGTGAGCATTCTGTTAGCGGGGGCCGGGCGGCAATGGCCCAATTACTGAATTATTCCCAGTCCTTTACTGCTTTGATAGTCGGAAATTTTGAATCGGCAGTTGGGGCAATGCAGGTTTTGAAAGAGGCCGGCTATCGGGTTCCCGAGGATTTAGCTTTTATCAGTGTTAATGATCCGGTGGCGGCAGATGCGCAAATTCCTCCTTTCACCACAGTTCACCTTCAAACTTTCGAGCAAGGGTATGAAGCAGTTGATTTGTTGGTTAAAACCATTGAAGGGAACCCGCCCGTACCTAAAACAGTGCAAATACCGGCGCAACTTGTAATAAGGCGATCTTGTGGTTGCCAGCCTTACCAATCCGAAGGAGTAAAAATAGTTTCTCCGCCCTTAGCACCCGCAGCTATAACTGAGCCGGTTATGACAAAATCACAACTGGCTAACCTGATGACCCGGGCGGCCCAGGCAAAATCTTACCGGCTAAACCAACAAGAGCTTACCCGCTGGTTTCTTTTACTTATAGATTCTTTTTTAATGAGCGCAGGGAATGGTAGTGAGGCTTCTTTTCTAACTACCCTGTTAGATATATTACATTATGTGCAAACAGTTGGGGATGGACCATATCTACTTCAAAGTGCAGTTTCGGTGCTTACCCAGTTCTACAGCACCTTGACCATCAATCCTGATGATCCGGGCTCCATAGAATTTGGCTACCAACTGATTGACAAAGCACGCCAGGTGATAATTGAACATGAGCGGCAATACGAAGCGCTCTCGCTGGTGGAACTTCAAGCGGTCGCGGACCGGTTTGGTACAATGACCGCCCAGTTGTTAGCAGCTTCAAACCCGGCCCAGGTACTAAAAATTCTCGAAACCTCCCTGCCTGATGTCGGTATCCAGGATTTTCAAATTGCCATGTTTGAACCTCTTCAAGAAGACGAAGAAGATGACGACATAGTAGGTAAGAGTACCTTATTGGCCCTTGATCCCTCATCAGCAGGGTTAAAATACCGCCCCTTTCTTACCCGGTCCTTCCCTCCTGGCGACCTTTACCCCGCCGGTGAACCGTATTCCCTGCTACTAACCCCTTTAATGTTGCAAGAAAAGCAGATAGGTTTTATTGCCTATGATACGGGTAATATAGATTTATGCGGCGCAATTACCAGGAATGTTTCAGCGGCCCTTTTAAATTGCAAACTTTATAATGAAGCCGCTGACGGCCGCAAGCTGGCCGAAGAAGCCGATCAACTCAAGACAAAATTCCTGTCAATGGTCAGCCACGAGTTACGTTCTCCGCTGAGCGTGATCGTTGGCCTGAGCGAACTGATTTTGCGCGAACACTCCGAGGGAAAACCGGCCCCCCGCCAGGACCTTGAAAGGATCAACGCCAGCGCCCAGCACCTGGGACTTTTAATCAGAGATGTGTTGGACCTGAGCACCAACCAGGCCGGTCAACTGCGGCTTTCCCTCGAACCCGTAAATTTAGTAGAAGCCCTTCAACCGGTCCTCGTTACGGTAGGACAACTGGCCCGTGATAAAGGTCTTAGCTGGCAGCTTACCATACCTGATCAGCCGGCAATGGTACTCGGGGACCGCACCCGTCTGCGTCAGGTTGTCCTCAATTTAGTCAGTAACGCTATTAAGTTCACGGCTAACGGTAGCATAAAGTTGGTTGTTGAAATAACCGGTGAGCAAGTTTCCGTGTGGGTGAGGGACACTGGCATTGGCATATCCTCGGCGGAACAAAATAGTATTTTTGATGAATTTAGCCAATCTGAGAGAACCGCCAGCCGCGGATACGGTGGGTTTGGCCTGGGTCTCGCGATCAGCCGTCACCTGGTCGAGCTGCACGGCGGTACCATAAATGTAAGTTCCTCTGGCGTGGAAGGTGAAGGCGCCACCTTCTGGTTCACCTTACCTCTGCTTGAGCAGCAAGAAGCCACCGAATCGGCGCAACCTGGCCGGCCTCTCGTAGTTGTAGTAACAAACGAAACCAATAGCAAAAACATCGAAGGAATAAAAGTGGCCTTACATTCGCAAGACCTGGAAGTGGTAGTTTATCCTCCCGCTGAAATGGCTCAATGGCAGCTTCGCCTGGCGGCTGCGCCACCGGAGGCTATTCTTGTCGATCAAAGATTAAGTGCAACAGCAGGGTGGGACGTTTTCCGGGGCTTGCAAAACTATCCCGCAACCCAGAATATACCTGCTTTTTCATTTTCCTGGCCTGGTACGGTTGATAGCTCTTTAGTCATAAAGTTGGGTCACAGCGGCCCATCACTCGATCTGGCCCAGTTCAAGCAGCTATTGAGCGCCCCGCCAGTCGCGACACCGGCCTTTCCAACCATCTTGATGGTTGACGATGACTTGAGTATCCTTGAAATGTACACCCGCCTGGTTCAATCAACTATCCCAAATTGCAATATTTCTTACGCTCATAATGGGCTTCAGGCTGTAAAATTTGTGCAAAACCGGCGGCCGGACCTGATATTGCTTGATTTGATGATGCCGGAGTTGGATGGCTTTGGTACCCTGGAAGTACTCAGAGGAAACCCTGCGACCCGTGATATTCCTGTTATTGTACTCAGTGACAGAGCCCTGACTGAAGAGGAAATGGGGCGACTAAATCAACAAAGCGTAGTAATGGTACTTGAGAAGGGTGTAATCAGCGCTGAGGAAACCATAACCCAGCTAGGGAAAGTTTTGGATCGTACCAACCGCCCCGGTTCTGCGCCGCAACTACTGGTTCGCCGGGCCATTGCTTATATCCACGCTAATTTTGCTCAACCGATTACTCGTGAACTTTTAGCCCAATATCTCTCGGTAAATGAAAATTATCTCTCCACCTGTTTTCAACAAGAAACCGGCATTAGCCCTTTGACCTTTCTCAACCGGTTCCGGATTAAAAAAGCCTGTGAGTTGTTAGAGCAGCCTGACCAGACCGTAACGGAGGTTGCTCTGGCAGTAGGCTTCTCGGATATTGGTTATTTCAGCCGAGTTTTCCAACGTGAGGTTGGAAAATCGCCAAGCGCCTACCGGCGAAGTCACCGATTACATTAAGAATTGCTATTTCGTGCGGTTCAGCTTGGTTGCGGATAACCATGTTTCACCTTTTCCTATTACACTCAAGATCAACTTCTTTTTTACTACCTGTATTACTCCTTAAATTAACTATACTGAGTTTTGTGCAAGTGAAACTGAGATTTGTCCAAGACAGTTAGGTTTTTATCTGGCACTATGTGTCTATGGACACACAACGCTTATCTTACCTTCTATTATTAGAAGATGAACCACAATTTAAATATCTAATTCAGCGTTATGCCGTCAGAAGCGGGTTAGAGCTGCTGAATACTTCAAAAGACAGCGAAATCTTACCGCTGGCTATGCAGTGGCAACCGAAAGCGGTTATTGTGGATATTGACACGCCTGGCCTGGATATTGCTAAAGTGCTGGGCGAATTGCGCTCAGATACGATAGCCCGGCAAATTCCAATCATTGTGTGTTCTTCGTCCGAGGTGACCCTTAACAGGTGGGGGTTGGAAGTTGACGGCAGTTGGCTTAAGCCGGTACTGTACGACGATTTCACGAATACTCTTGCCGATATTGGGATTTATACAACTACTTAACCTAACAGACAAATAAAACCTAACGCCTTTTGTCAAAAAAACTAAATTCTGGTTATTAACGTCTCTGTTGACAGGTACGTTTTGAAAGGTAATACCTGTTCAAGCTAAGTTTGCTATACCAATTTTCAAGGAGGAGAAGAGTATGTCTGAGGAGACAGCTAAAAGATTGAACCGGCGTAGATTTATCGCCTTGACCGGCGGCGCTTTAACGGCTGCCGCTATACTCGCCGCCTGCGGCGATAACACGCCCACTTCCGGCACTGTGGCGACTACCGCAGCTACCAATGCTACTACGGCCGCCAGCGCTGCCACTACCGCCGCCGGTGCTGCTACTACCGCTGCCACAACCGCGGCTTCGGCCACTACGGCTGCGGCTAATGTAGCCCCGAATGGCATAAAACTGGTCTTACTGAACCAGTCGCGCGGCCAGGCCGCGGCCCTGGAAGCCCTCGCCAAGACCTATCTGGCTCAAACCGGCGTCGAAGTCACCATTAACACAGCCGGCCCCACCGATTACCTCCAGAAGTTACAGGCCAGCTCCCAATCCGGTGACATGCCCGATATGTACTCTGCCCTGGCTAAATACAACGATATGGCTCCGTATTACAAAGCCGGTTGGGCCATGAATTTGCAACCGGAAATGGACAAAGGCTGGAGCAAAAACTTCTCCTCCTCGGTGCTCAAGCAGATAACCTGGAAGGAGGGCAACCCTCAGGGCCTCCAACCGGGGATTTACGGGGCCCCTTGGGAGATAAATACCTATGCCGTTCTGGGTAACCCGACCATCTTTAAGAAAGCCGGACTGGACCTGAGTACGCCACCGGCGACCATGCCTGAATTCATTGACCAGTTGAAGAAGATTAATAATTCGAAGAGCGCCCCGTTCTTGCTGGCTTCCTCGAATACGGCTCTGTTCATCCAGCATTATGTCTCTAACTTTTTAACCGATGACGAGATCAGCCAGACCTTCGGCGGTAAGCTACCCTGGAAGTCCGATGCCTGGCGAAATGCCCTGCAACTTATCGTTGACCTGCGCGACGCCGGGGCTATCGCCAATAACGCCCTGCCTACCGGTTCAAGCGATAACGCCACCGGCGAGAAGGAATTCTTTAACGTGCAGGATCTTGCTACTTACTACGACAGCGCCGTAAGCATTTCGGTAGCAAAAACGACTGCCCCTGACTTCACCACCTTTATTTCATTTCCGCTTCCAAAGGCCGGCAACGGCAAACTCGAACCTCGCTCAGTCGGCGGCTTTGGTAGAGGCATGGCGATCAACCCGAAAGGTAAGCACCCCGATGAGGCGCTGAAATTCATTAAATGGATGACTGATCCGGCTCAAGAGAAGCAAATGTTTGATACGGTTCCTTTGCTTCCGGCCAATCCCAACGCCTTAGATACGTCGAAGCTTTCCCCGCAGGTAACCGGGTTCTCCTCGCTTGTCGATAAGACCCAGGTTATAAGCAACCCTCTAAAGGCGCAGGTGAACGAAGCGATGCAAAAAGGCATTCAGAGCCTGGTTCTCAAGGAGAAGAGTGTTGACCAGGTTCTCGACGACCTGGAAGCAGCTCAAAGGAGTTAGTGATGGCTAGCACCCCAATCGCCGGCAAGGCAAAACCGCGATCCTTTGCTTCCAAACCCCGTCACAGGAGGCGGGGTTTGGAAGCTTACCTCTTTCTGCTCCCGGCCCTGGTCCTCATCGGAGTATTCACCCTTATCCCGTTCGTACAGGGGATTGTACTGAGCTTCCAGAGTTGGGACGGGGTTAGCACCGATACCCCCTTCGTCGGCCTTGATAACTACCTGCGGGTTTTCCAGGATAACATCTTCTGGAGTTCGATGCTTAACGCCGTCATCTTCGGGGCGGTCGGCCTGGTTATTGGGGGTGCCGTCTCCCTTGGAATGGCGATGGCGGTCAATAAGGCCAAACGCTTTTCGGCTTTCTTCCGCACCGTCTACTACGTGCCCGGGGTCTTCTCCGTCGTAGTGGTTGGGATGATGTTCTCCTGGCTGCTCGACCCGCGGATCGGTATTCTCAACCGTTTCCTGGGGGCAATCGGTCTGGACGCCTTGCAGCACAACTGGCTCAACGAACCTGACACCGCAGTCTGGGCGGTGGCAGCGGTCTTTGTCTGGTACCACTGGGGCTTCGGCTTTCTCCTTTTCCTGGCCGGCTTGCAGGATATTCCGAAGGAATATTACGAAGCGGCCGAACTGGACGGGGCCTCGCCCTGGGCCCGGTTCCGCTACATTACCTGGCCGGACCTGGCCCCCGTCACTACGATTGTCAGTATTCTCACCCTGCTGGGCGGGCTGAAGATCTTCGGTACTGTCCTGGTACTGACCAACGGCGGCCCCGGCTACCACACCGAGGTACCGACCCTGCGTATTTACAAGGAAGCCTTTCAATTCCATCGTTACGGTTCGGCCGCGGCGATGTCGGTCATCTTCGGGTTAGGGCTGGTGGCGCTCTCGCTATTTCAACTCTGGATCTCGCGCCGTTCCAATGCGTGATGGGATCAGGAAGAGAGGACAGAAAAAATGCAACAACCCCCCAAAATATCAGCACCGCCCCGGGCTCTTCGCGTTGATTTCCACTCATCAAGGGGCAACCAGCTAACGAGCAAGGCTCGCATTTTTACCAGGCGCTTTGCTTTCTACGCTCTGCTGGTGCTGGTAGCTTTCGTGGCGCTCTTTCCCATCGTCTCGGTGCTGTTAGGTTCAGTCCAAAAAGCCCAGGAACTTTACAGTGGGAGCAGCTTTTTCCCGACCACTTTCGAGTGGAACAACTACGTCACTGCCTGGAACGATGGGAATTTCAAGACGTTTCTGCCCAACAGTTTGTTCTACACGGTGATTGCGGTGATTGGCATCTTGATAGTGGCGAGCATGGCCGGTTATGCCCTTGCCCGTATCGAATTTCCGGGCAGCAAAGTGGTAATGTTCCTGATTCTCGCCATCATGATTATTCCGGCACCCGCCTCGTTCATCGCAGTCTACAAAGTGCTGGTTAATATGCACCTGGCAAACACCCGCCAGGGCTATATCCTGGTGTTGATCGCCGAGGGGCTGCCTCTTTCGATTATGATTATGCGCAGTTTCTTCGTGCGCCAGCCGAAGGAGTTGGAGGAAGCAGCGGTTCTTGACGGCAGTTCGTCCTTCGGTGTTTTCTGGCGGATCATGCTACCGCTGGCACGGCCCGGCCTGGCGGCGGTAGCGGTTATTGAGGCCCTGCATGTCTGGAATGAATACCTGCTAGCGCTGGTTATTTTCAACGACGATAGCCTGATGCCGGTGCAGCGGGGCCTGACCCGGTTCGTTTCGGCGGAAACACCCCAGACAAACATCCTGCTGGCGGCGACGGCGATCTCAGTGCTGCCGATCATCGTGCTCTATCTCTTCGCCCAGCGCAACATCACCCAGGGAATCGCGGAAGGGGCCGTCAAATAGGAATAAAGGCCATTCGCCTTCCGTTAAGGACTTTTACACAATGAAAATTGAACGAATCGAGACTTACCTTGCTCCGCAAGTGGCGGTGGTCCGCATAATTACGGACGATGGCGTGGTAGGTACCGGGCAGACCTCGCCGTATATGGCAGATATAACGGTTGATGTATTACACAAGATGGTCGCCCCATTTTTCCTGGGCCAGGACCCCTGGCAACTTGAGCGCCTGGTAGAAAAGTGCCTGGCGCATCACTACAAGTTTCACGGCTCGTTCCTCTGCCGGGCGCTGTGCGGGGTTGACACGGCCCTATGGGATCTCCTGGGTAAAGTCACCGGCCAGCCTGTCTATAAACTCCTCGGCGGGGCGGCCCGTCAGGAGGTGCCAATGTACGCATCCAGCATGAGCCGGAAAATCACGCCTGAGCAGGAGGCGCAGCGTCTGGCCGACCTCGTGAGCAGCCAGGGATTCCGGGGTGTCAAGGTGCGGATTGGCCAGGTGATGGGCCAGGATACAGACGCTGCCCCCAGGCGAACCGAACAGATGATTCCCCTGATACGAGAGGCGCTGGGTGAGGATTTAACCATCCGGGCAGATGCCAACGGAGGATTCTCGGTGCCACGGGCAATTGCGGTCGGCCGGTTGCTGGAAAAGTACCGGTACTTCCACTTCGAGGAACCCTGCCCCTTCCCTGAAATTGAAAATACGGCCCAGGTGGCGGCGGCGCTTGATATAGCGGTGGCCGGAGGAGAGCAGGACCATTCCCTTGAGCAGTTCAACCGGATGATCCGGCTGGGCACGGTGGACATAGTGCAACCCGACATCGGTTATATCGGCGGTCTCAGCCGGGCCCGCAAAGTCGCCCAACTCGCCGAGATGGCCGGAATACCCTGTACCCCGCATTGCGCCAACCGGTCGCTATTGCAGGTCTTTACCTTACACCTGGCGAAGGCCATGCCAGCCTGCTACCAGGACCAGGAGTGGAGCATCGAGGACAACCAGACCTGGGCCGATGAAATCTATGAGCCGGTACTGCAAGTCACTAACGGGGTCATACCCGTTTCAGACCGGCCTGGCTGGGGGATCGAAATTGTGCCAGCCTTTTTGAAGCGAGCAGAACGGCGCGTGTCGCAGGCGGCCGGTGGCTAATCCGCCCTGCCCTTATTCATTCGTGTGTGGGATTTTTTCTAAGGAGGGTTTTAGTAGACATGGGAAACTGGTGGCACGAGCAGCCTTTGCGCCTGGTCCAGACAAATTTACAGGAGAGCGACATCCGGCGCAACCCGCGTGAGATCGTCCGCGAGGTGGCGGCCTTTGATGCAAACGCGATTCTTTTCAGCGTTGGCGGGATTGTTTCTTTTTATCCATCAAAACTGCCTTTTCAGACGCCTTCACCCCTTCTGAGTAGCGACATTGACTTTGTAGGCGAGGCCAGGGACGAGGCCCGCAAGCTGGGCCTGCGCTTTATCGCCCGGCTCGACCTGAGCAAATGTCATAAGCATGTATTTGATCACCACCCGGAATGGTTCTTCCGGCGCGCGGATGGCAAGCCGCAGGTCTATAACGGTCTTTACTCTACCTGCGTAAACGGCGGCTACTATCGGGCCTACTCCTTCGAGATTATAAATGAAATCATCGAACGATACGACGTGGACGGCCTGTTCTTTAACATGTTCGGCTATCAGCCGCGCGACTACAGCGGCACCGACCACGGCATCTGCCAGTGCGTGAATTGTCGCAGCCGCTTCCGCGAGATGTTCGGGCGGGAGTTACCCACCGTGGAAAACCCCAACGACCCCAATTATCTTGATTATCTATCCTTCAAGGAGATCACGAGCCGCGAGGCTGCTCAACAAGTCGGCGACTATATCCACACCCGCAAGCCCGGTATTGCTTTCAGCACTTACAGCATCCACGGCACCGACCTGGTGCGGAGTGAGGCTAACACGGCGGTAGACCGACCCTTACCGCTCTGGCAGTACTCGGCCAGCGATAACGTCAAGCGGGCCCAGCATACCTACCCCCACAAGCGGTCGCTGAATACAGCCGTTTACTTCCTGGATATTCCCTACCGTTTCGCCGAGGTCTCCGCCGATCTGACCTCGCTGCGGCTGGCGCAGAATGTAATTCACAGCGCGCCCCTCGACCTTTACGTGCTCGGTACGCTTGACCAGCCCAATCGAAGCGGCCTTAAGTCAGCCCAGGAAATCTTTTCTTTCCAGGCTAAACACGAGCAAGAGTACCAGGGTCTGACCTCGCTGGCCCAGGTATGCCTGCTCTATCCGCATCGCAGCTTCCCGTACGGCAAAAGCAGCGAAACGGCCTACCGGGGCATGTTCCGGCTGCTTACCGAAAACCACATCCCGTTCGATTGTGTCCACGAGCACCGGCTGACCGAAGAAGACGCCAACGAATTCCTGGCAAAATATAAACTGCTGATCTTGCCAGGAGCCGCTCTTTTAAGCGACCGACAGAGCGAGGTAATTGACTCTTTTGTGGCAACCGGTGGCAAGGTGCTGGCTACGGGCGAGACAGGTTTCTATACCGAAACAGGCCGCCCCCGCCCCGAAAATAGCCTGAAAAGTCTTGGCGCAAGCCGGGTAGAGCTAACCCGCTCTGATATGCGTTCAGCCTATTTTCGTATCCATGACCAGCATGACCCCGGCCTTAACCGTCACTTTCCGCTGGATAAAGCCCGCCACTTTAATGAAACTGACCTTATATTTCTTGACGGTAATTACCTTTACTTGCCGGTAAAGGAGGAAGCGGAAAAGTGGCTAAGCCTTATCCCACCTACGACCTACGGCCCGCCGGAAAAGGTGTTCAGCGATGCGGAAGAAACGGATTGGCCGGGAGTAATCTTCTACCGGTATGGCCGGGGGACCAGCGCCTACCTGCCCTGGCAAGTGGACGCGCTCTACTACCGGTTTAGCTCACCCGGCCACACCGCGCTGCTGCTGGCGGTACTGGATAGCCTGACTGGTGGCGACCGGCAACTGGTTTCAAACGCGCATCCGAGTGTTGAAATAGCCCTCCTGGCCCGCAAGGATGGCGCATATATGCTCAATCTGGCGAATGCCAGCGGTCACGGCGGTACCGCTATTTTCCCACCTATTCCGATGCGTGACCTGGTAGTAAAAATTGCCTTACCGCAACCGGTCACGACTGCCTGTTCGCTGAAACAGGGCCGCCCGGTCGAACTCTGGCGAGAGCAAGGCTATACCTGTGTGCGGGTGGGCCAGCTCGAACTTTTTGACTCGATCATTTTACGCTAAAGAAGGCACGGGTAGGGAGGGAGATAGATTAAACATGGCGACTTCACAGAGAAACGTTTTTATCTGGGGACAAAAGCCGGACGAGGAGCAGATGGTACAGCTGCGGAGGGCTGCCCCTGAGGCTAGAATCTGCGTGTTCGACAACCGGGCGGAGATGGAAGCCCAAATCGAGGAAGCGGAAATCATCGCGGGAAACGTCCGCCCTGAAGCCCTGGCCCGTGCAACGCGCTTGCGCTGGGTCCATAGTTGGGCTGCCGGACCGGACGCCCAGCTTTACCCTGAGTTTGTAGCAAGCCCGGTCTTGCTGACCAGTAGCAAGGGAAACGGGGCCATCCCGCTGGCCGAGCATGCCATTATGCTCATGCTCATGCTGAACCGGGACGCGCTGCGCTGGCTCCGCGCCCAGTCCGAACAGCGCTGGGACCGGTTCAACCACGGCGAACTTACGGGGCTGACCTGTGGAATTATTGGGCTTGGGAATGCCGGGCTGGACCTAGCTGCCAAAGCAAAAGCTTTTCACATGCGGGTAATTGGCATACGCCGAACCACCATAGCAACCACTTCCGACCTTGTAGACGAGCTTTACCCTCACGAACGCCTGCACGACTTTTTGGCCGCGTCCGATTTCGTAGTTGTAACAGCCCCGCTTACTCCCCAGACCGTGGGTATGCTGGGCGAAGCCGAATTCCGTAGCATGAAGCGGAGTGCCTATTACATCTGCTTCTCGCGAGGCGGTATCGCCGACGATGCAGCCCTGCTGCGCGCCCTTAATGAAGGCTGGATCGCCGGGGCCGGGTTAGATGCGCACAGCGAAGAACCGCTCCCGCCGGATAGTCCGTTCTGGACGGCGCCGAACACGATTGTTACTCCGCATAACGGCGCGACTACGCCGCTCACCCCCAGGCGTGGTTTTGATATTTTTGTAGAAAATCTTGAGCGCTACATTTCCGGCCAGCCTTTGAATAATCTCGTAGACAAACAGGCCGGATACTGAGTTAATTGAAGGTGCTGGCTTGTAGAGAGGTGTGAAAGATAATGTTGGAAAGAATCGGCTTCATTGGCCTGGGTATTATGGGCAAGCCTATGGCCCGCAATTTACTGAAGGCAGGATACTCCGTCACCGTATATAACCGTTCCCGGCCAGCCGTAGACGAGTTGGTGGAGGAAGGTGCGGCGGCAGCGGAATCTCCCCAGGAAATCGCCAAAAACAGCGAAGTGGTTATTACAATGCTGCCCGACGGGCCGGACGTAGAGGAAGCAGTGTTAGGGCTGGACGGTCTGTTGGCGGGTGCTAATAGGTGGCTCTTGATCATCGATATGAGCACGATTTCGCCCGGCGCTGCAAAACGGTTAGCGGAAGCAGCCCGTGAACGGGGCGTGGGTATGTTGGATGCGCCGGTGAGCGGAGGAGATAAAGGGGCTATCGCAGGCACGTTGTCAATAATGGTAGGTGGCAACGAGGACGACTTCAAGCGGGCCATGCCAATATTTGAAGCGGTGGGCAAAACGATCACTTACTGTGGGAGCAGCGGGGCCGGTCAGACCGTGAAAGCCTGTAACCAGGTCGCGGTCGCCCTTCACTACGCCGCCGCCTCGGAGGCGTTGGTGCTGGGGGCTAAAGCCGGGGTCGCGCCAGAGGTTATTCTTAAAGTGCTGGGAGGGGGGCTTGCCCAAAGCCGGGTAATGGACATGCGTGGCCCGGCCATGAGCCAGCACCAATTCACGCCAGGCTTCAAAGCTAGACTTCACAGCAAAGATTTGCGGATCATTATGGAGACTGCCCGCGAGTATGGTGCCACGTTACCCTTTGCCGCCCTGGCCGACCAGTTATACACGGCCCTTGTGCAGAATGGCGGCGGCGAACTGGACCACTCGGCGCTCCTGACAGTTATTGAAAAATTATCCAACGGTAGTATAGGAGATACTCAATAAATATAGGGTACATATGTTATGTTACAGTCACTGACAATTTTACTGGTTTTCCAATTAATTGGAGAAGTAATGGCCCGGACTCTAGCGTTGCCGGTCCCAGGTCCGGTTATCGGCCTGGTATTATTATTCGCAGTTTTGATAATCCGGGGCAAAGCACCTGTGTCGCTTACCCATACCGCTAACGGGCTATTAGACTACCTCAGCCTGCTATATGTCCCCGCCGGGGTCGGGATTATGGTTAATTTCGCTCTTATTCAAAAAGAGTGGCCGGCAATCTTACTTACTTTGATTCTCAGCTTAACCCTTACTTTAATCATTACTGCTTTCGTCATGCGGTGGTTGATCAGGATGCTGGCAGCTAAGGCAGCCCAGCGGAGAGTTAGCCATGGGTGAGCGCCTTACCAGTATCTGGGTCTATCTAGCTCAGACCCCCTTGCTGTGGCTAACTGCCACCCTTATAATCTTCCAGCTTACTAACTGGCTATATAAGAGGGCGGGCAAACCACCTTGGCTTAATCCTGTGCTTACCGCGATAATTTTGATTGCCGCCCTGCTGGTGGTTACCGGAACTCCCTACCAGGCCTACTTCGACGGAGCCCAGTTTGTCCATTTCCTGCTAGGGCCGGCCACGGTTGCTCTGGCGATTCCACTTTATGAACAGCGTAAAACACTCAAGCGACTGTTGATGCCCCTTTTGGGGGCGTTACTAACCGGGTCGGTTGCAGCGGTCCTCACGGTAATCGCGTTTGCCAGACTGTTGGGAGTATCAGCGCCTTCGACGCTCTCTTTAGTCCCAAAATCTGTGACGTCACCGGTTGCGATGGGTATTGCTGAAAAAATTGGAGGTATACCCTCGCTAACCGCCGTAATGGTAATCCTCACCGGCATCTTCGGAGCGGTGGCCGGACCATCCATCATTGATTTGATCGGGGTAAAAGAACCGGAAGTACGCGGATTCTCAATCGGACTGGCCTCACATGGAATTGGTACCGCCCGGGCCTTTCAAATTGATGAAGTGACAGGAGCATTTTCCGGTATGGCTATGGGAATGAACGCTTGTGTAACACCGCTTATCGCACCGGTGCTCGTAAGTCTGTTGCACTTAACATAGCCTTTCCAATTTTAATTTCACTAACCAGGGTAAAAAACCAAATGTCTATTAATCAAGGGCAGAATCTATTTGTCACCTGCGTGGCGAATGAAGAATCGGCAAAGGTCACCTATGCGTTAGGCCAGTTGCGGCAGGCGCTTGAAGAATCCCGGTATTCCGTCACAATTGAATTCCTCCCGCCTACCTCTGGCAACCGCCTCGCTATCGGACTCGGTCTTGATAGAGTGCAGGCCATAATCGCCGCTCCCCGGACTGAGACAGACGACTCGACACCACTGGGTTATGAAGACTTTAGTTTGAAAAAGGGGGGAGATGGTACGGCAACCACGATTTTGATCGAGGCGGCAGGCGAGCAGGGGTTACTGTATGGCTGCCTCGCTCTCGTAGAGCAGTTGGAGTTGGGCGGCTTCGAGCAGGTCCAGTCAAAAACAGAACGAGCTTTTATTCCATTTCGCGGGGCCAAGTGCAATCTTCCCTGGGAACCCTATCAGGCCGGGTATTCTACTGAAATCAATCAGGCGGTGTATTGGGATCTGGGGGTGTGGGAACGCTACCTGGACCGCCTGGCACGGGGCCGGTACAATGTCCTGACCCTCTGGAGCCAGCATCCTTATCACCTGATGGTGCGTATTCCTAAATACCCTGAAGCCTGCCCATTTACAGACGAGGAGATGGATAGCAAAATCGGCTTCTGGAAAACTCTCTTCGCCATGGCAAAAGCGCGCGGAATGGACATCTACATGCTAACCTGGAATATCCACCTTCCGGAGTCTTTTGCCCGCCATCACGGCTTTCATATTTACGGACAGGATCACCCGGTAATCCGCGATTACTTGCGGGAAGCCGTCAAGACGTTAATAGCTACCTACGATGACCTGGACGGTTTTGGAACGACCGCCGGTGAGCGCATGCACGATTATACCGCGGGGGCATTTGAAGATTTTATGCTCGACGTGTATTTCAGAGCGCTCAAGGAAGCCACCCGGCAGGTGCCGTTTATCTTTCGAAGCCACTGGTTACCCCCGGAGGTTACCCGGGCCGCCCTGGCAAAAGCGGATTACCCGGGCACCGTCTATATTGACTGGAAATTCAACACCTCGCACGGTCTATCTACCTGGAAACTCCAGGGTCGGGAAAACAACAAGCTGTTGAATCCGCCGCCCGATAACTTTAAGGTGTTGTGGCATATCCGTAATGAAGAGGCTTATCTTTTGCAGTGGGGCGATCCTTCATTCGTGGCTGCTCACGCAATCAATAACTATGATCCGCATGCGGTACAGGGCTACTTTTTTGGTCCTGAACGTGTGATACCCTTTCTCGAAGAAGTGCGGCTCGATGGCTCAGGCAAGCGAGTGCAAACCTTCGACTTCGACCGGCGCTGGTATCTGTACGAGATGTGGGGCCGGATGGGCTATAACCCGGCCACCCCAGACAGCCTTTGGAGCGAACGTCTCAATCATTACTATGGCCTACCCGGTGGAGAAGATGGCCTATACCAGGCGCTCCAGGCGGCGAGCCAGGTTCCCCTTGAATTTAATACCTTCTGGGCCGGAACCTGGGACGGTTCATCTTATGCTGAAGGCAACCTCGGCTTCCCACTGGCGGTTGATTCCTGGGAAGGTAATCGCGAAAAGCGCTTTCTGAGCGTAACTGATTTTATCTTTCACGAGTGTCTCGACCCTGACTATATGACAATTCCTGAATATGTCATTGCGGTTACGGCTCCCGCGAACGGCAATCGGCCGTTTATACGAGCGATCCAGGGCCGGGTAACGCCGTTTGAGGTAGCCCGGCATATGGAGGACATTAGTAAGCGCGTAGGCGCCTACCTGACAACCCTGGCTGCAAAAATCAAACCTGACACTGACACTACCAGGGCGCGAGCTCAGGAATATACCTGGTTGGTTGAGGATTTGACGGTGTGGCGGGGGCTGGCTCAGTATTATGCCTGTAAAATTCGTGCAAGCACCTACCTGTATGCCTTTATGTATACCGGCGAAGAACAATTCCGGCAGCAATCGGTTGACGAACTGGCGCAGGCGGCCGAGCAGTGGGAGAAAATCGCAAACTTTACTCGCGACCGTATCGCTCGCCAGAGCTACGATCACTTCGACGTGTTTCACTGGGAACGGTATGTCAAGGAAGCTCACAACGACATTGCCCTGGCCCATAAGGTCAAACCTATTGACGAACTGGCAGGCGAAATTCGGTGCTACCAGCTTGGTCCTTATCCTTCGGATGGCTGGGGCGCTTCCCTGGACAGGCCGGAAGTCCCGGAACTGGCCCTTCAAAAATTAGATTTAGACACACCGGACCCTGCCCAGCGGTATGCGAAGTACCTTTCCAAGAAATATTCCATCGCGGGGCGGGAGTATAGCTGGCAGCCGCTGCCTGCCTTATCACCATCGGTTGAGGTGTTTAAAAGTAACCAGCCGCTGCAGATGGTTCCTGAGCTTCGCAAACGTTATGATATCCGCCATGATTTCCAGCCTGAGTTTGGCTCGTCTGGAACGGTGTATTTTGCTGCGGTTGTTACAGCGGACGAAGATGAAGCCGTTCAGTATGAATTGCGTACTCACGACTTCGCCCGCGTCTGGGTGAATGTTAAAGAAGTATTCAATAGCCCCAAGGCTAAATGGCATAACGAAAGCCGGCGAGGCGGCCGCTTTGCTGCGCTGTTGCGTGCCGGGCAGAACCTTATCTTGATCAAACTAGAAGCGACCCGTCCATTGTCTGCGGCCGTGAAAACGGTAGAAGATGATCCAGCAGGCTGGGGCTTTTACCTCCAGTCCGGTTTTGCGGGTTATCCCTTTCCCCGCCATCGCGAACGTCCCTATCAGCTTCGGCCGCCAGTCAGCCGCCCGGCCTAACTCCGGCAGCAATCTAATTAAGTCCTCTCATCCTACCCCGGATTATCGTTTTTATTTGAACGTTTTTACAAAGCTTGCTGCCTGGCCAAAATTGTAAGATCGGCCAGGCAAGCCCAGAGCAAGAATTCTACGCTGATACTACTTCCGGTTTCACAAAGTGGGGGCTTAGCAGGTTAATTGAAAACATTAAGTAAGCTCATTATTTCTTTTTGTACCTTTGGTGGCCGTTGATTAAGGGTTGTATTACCTGCTTTTCCCAAATCTTTCAATATCGGAGGTTAGAATTAGTCATAGGACGTAACACTTCTGCCTGTTTGAGGAAAGCTGGATTTTCTGAGAACCTATAACAAAAGGGATCAAAGAAGTCTTTGCGTGTACGTACTGGTTTGAGGATTGAATTGCTTTGCAGCACCCCGCAAATACGGCTTGGCGCTGCGCCGCAGGTAAGGAAGCAATCCTTCAGCCATAAGGGCATTGAGCGTCTCGCGGTAAAATGAAAAAATATGGACGTCACCAAGGTGAATGCCGGCCTTGATTGCACTTGTAGCAATTGTCGTCGAAACTGTCAGGAGAGGTACCTTTTCGCGCTTACTTACTTCCTGAAGGTTCTGGTAGAGTTGAGCGAGGCTGGCGGCATCAGGCAACTCGTTAATGTTTTGGCGCAGGTTTTGCCAGGTCTGCCGCATATCTGCCACTTTGAGTGGCGGCAAGTCAACCACATCCGCAATGGCTCCCGAAGTCCCTTCCAAACCTACCAGCAGTTCTTCAACTGAGGTAATCTCAAGGTCCGGTGGTAAAGCACCTGCCGAGCGGAGGTCTGCCACCAGAGTATTGAGGTATATGCCAGTGCCCTTTGTAATATCAGCTACGGCCGCGAGCAGCCACAAAGGCGACCAACCTGTGGTTAAAATTCCCGCAAGTTCGATGACATTCCCGGCCGCTTTACGTTTTAAAAGATCTTTAGCTGGTAGGCCACCTTCCTGGGATAAAGGAACTTCCTCAACACCTCCAACTACCTCGATCATAATGCGTAAAAGGCCCCCTATCGTTGCCCTGTATAACCGAGAGTCGCGAACCATCCGTGGTAAGAGCAGTTGAGATGTTTCAGCCACCAATCCTCCGCCCACCGCAGCCGAAGCCCGTATTGTTCTTTCTGGTAAAGATAATAGATATTTAGTTTTGTTGGCCATAATGATTTAACTCCTATTCTTCCATGTCCTGAGCGCACCATCGCATTGGCCGTATATGTTTTGTGGATCATATTGCTATTTAGATTTCAGTTCCCTTTTTCATTAGGCTCGTTATCGGGCAAGAAGGTAGGCATCTTCCATCCAATTAGTAATTAAAATTACTTTCCAATTAATTCTTATTCTACTTCTACGTATCTACAATCTAAAAGTAACAGGAAGGGCCGCTACACTTCCTGCATCTAATCCATTACAGCTGCTTCGTTAACCAGGATATCCAGGCGACCACAAGTTGATACGGTCGGGTCTACCAGCTTTGGTGGCTACCATGGTCATCCGACCCCACCGTACCTAAGCTGCGGCACGCTCATAACGGTGATGTAATCCGCCCATTACGGTAAAACTTACCACTTTCCCCTCTGAAAGCGAGCTGATTTGTGTCGGATCTAGCACAGCCTGTCCAATTCCCTGGTGTGGTCTTGACTTATTGAAATACTCAACATATGGTATGCTTTCAGAAATCCAGACCACAAACTGAAGAAGTTAGAGTAAAATACAAATCAGTTTGTGGAAAGGTAGGTTTGTATGCAAGGGCGTTCTTATCCGCCGGAATTCAAGCTAAAAATCGTAAAGGCAGTCCTTGAGAATCAAAAAAGCGTGGCGCAGTTATGCCGGGAACATTCTATCTCGGATAGCCTGATCCCTGCCTGGAAGAAACTTTACCGGGAGAAAGGCGAAGCAGCTTTCAAAGCAGTTACTCAGGCCCATGCCAGGAGCGAACCGCTCAGTGCTGAACAACAGGAGTTGTTAGCCCCAGAAATAAAGTGGCGGAACTGGAACGCTTCTGCGGTCATATGGCTTTAGAGAATTCTATTTTAAAAAGCCCAGGAACTGTTGAAGCAAAATGCCAAACCATAGAGCAACTCTACCAGCTTAGCCAACAGGAAGGCTGGAATTATTCTATCCGGGGTTTGTGCCGTCTCTTCGGGGTGAGTTTGCACCAGTTTAGTGGATTGTTTAGACACGAGTATATCTGGCTTTAATCGTCTCTCAAAATTTTCCGGTGAGGTAAGGCCCAAAGATGAATGTACCTACTGCCAAGAGTAAAATACACAAGCTTGAAAACTCTTCTTTAAAAGTGATTGAGGTATCCAAACTATAAAAATGTAATATTGCAGACTATTATTGTTATCAAAACATTGGCTATATTGTTTTGGAAAATAACAGCGGAAGCGAAGTATCGTTAATTATCGCTCCCGCGGTACAAAAAAGACCCCTAAATAGGGGTCTTTTCACTTATTTCACTACTATATATTGTATAGTTTGTGAAATATTTCACAGCGGAAGTGACGGGGTTCGCTCCATCATCTGCCATACAATTTTCACTCTTCGACGGTCACGAAATCATATTTTCTTCTCTGATTCCGGCCCAGCTTGTCGGACAGCTTAGGCCTAAAAAGCCCAATGCCGCAAACTTTACCCCAAACCAGGCAAGTCAAATAGTTGAAAGACATCACGGTGGCCAAAGCCTTAGAGAGCTGGCCGCTGAATTTGGCGTGTCTCACGAAACTATTCGTACCATCATTAAACAGCAACAAACCCTTAAAAGTCAATATCTTGTTTCAAAACCAGTGCAGAAAGGAGAGATTTGAATGTTCGATTCCAGCTGAAATAAAAAATTCACCCTGTTTGGATTAGGGTGAATTTCTAAATTTGTCTATAAAAGTCGAAAATCCCGAAGTTTGCAGACCGGTGGGATTTTCTAAATGGGTCCTCTTACGAGGAGATTTCTATGTTTTTAGCAGGGTTTGGTAGACCCTGGCTAGATCAATCTTAGCATCAGAAATCTTCTACGTCAAGATGGGCCAGGAGATTTCTATGCCCAAAAATCAAGTAGATAGAAAAGATTATTCCTCTCCAAAAGAGCAAAGTGGGAGAGAAAAGAACCTGTTCGTCCAGGTCCCTTTAGAGGTACTTGAAGCTGGAATCAGCACCAGTGCTTTGAAGCTTTACCTGATTCTGTTGAAGTATGCGAGGCAGTCAAACGAGTGTTGGCCGAGCCAACAAACCTTAGGATGGGATATGAATCTTAAGCCAAGGCGAATAGCAGATCTCCTGAAGGAACTGGAGTGCGCATCTCTTATAACCATTATATGCCGGGCTAAAGAGGGACTGTCAAATCTTTACCGGCTTCTCAAAGTTGTTCCACCGAAAGGAGGTTCGAACTCATCCTTGCCAAAAACTGCTGACAGTGCTGCTGAAAAAGACTTACCGGGTAAGCAGAAAAAAGCAGGGGAGGGTATGCAAGATTCTGCTGACGAATCACATGAAGTTGAAATACATGCATTAAAAACACACACTCATATACAGCCTGCCCATGTTAATGGGGTGGTAGCTCCGACTAACTTGGATTTTGACCAACCAGCCAAAAGTGTGTGTGATTTTAGAAATTCTGGAAAAGATTCATCTGATAAAAGTGCAAGCATGCAAAGTAAAGAAGTGCCAGGTTCGATTCATATCCCACCACAAACTACGCTAAGTGAGAAAGTTATAGCCGTATTAACCGAGTTTGGAGTTTCAGAGGCACGAGCCAAACAGCTTGCTGTTACGGTAATCAAGGCAAAGCTGGACGATGAGTATGTGAGAGGTTTAGCCGAATGGATCCTGGAACAAACGGCTTCACGAACAATTTACAACCCCGCCGGTCTACTGGTGCAAATGGTCCACCAGCTCGCCCCTGTGCCCTTGCCCAGGGGAGCGGGAGTACCAACCCTAAACAGCCTTCAATTGGAAGCTGACCAGAGAAAAGAATATTTTGATAAACACTTGCCCCGGCTGATAGCGATTGAGGAACGCAATCTGGCAGATGCAGTATCCGTACGGGACAAAACTAGTATCAGGCTCAGATTAGATAAATACCTGGCCCTTCAGGCAAAAGAGAGTGAAAGGGCTTATCCAGTTGGCAAACCTAATCTACCAGCCCTAAGTGCTAACTATTCTTCACAAGCATTTTTTATGGAACAAAGCTAACTAAAAAAATTAGCGCAAGAAGGAAGGATCAAATATGCAACAACCTACCAATTTCAATGGAAGGTCTTCCAACAGCAACGGAAAACTTGTGGAATTAAACATTCCCCAAAATCCGGAGGCTGAAGAAGCGGTATTGGGCAGCCTTCTAATCGACCGGGACTTGATTGTAACGGTTGCCTCTATTCTTAAACCAGGCCATTTCTTCAGCCAGGAACGAGCCAATATCTATCAGGCTATCCTCAACCTCTATTCAACAGGTGTTCCCGGCGACCTTATAACAGTGCGGGATGAGCTAAAAGCTATGCAACTGCTGGGAGATGAACCGGGTCAGATACGAGGCTCCTATTTGCTAAGGCTGATGGAGGCTGTTCCTACGCCGGTTCATGTTCAGTATTATGCCAACATTATTTTGAATTATTGGCTAGCCCGCAAGCTGATAGCCGAAGGTTCTCACATAGTTGCAAGTAGCTATCAGGGCAAAGAGGAGTCTACAAAATTACTTGCAGAATTTATCGAGCGTATGCAGAACCTGGCCGTCCTTGTAAAGGGAAGAGAAAACTCCCATTTCACCACTCACGAGAAGAGTCTGGAGCATTTTGTCAAAGTAGCTTCAGACCTTGACGAAAAAAGAAATATCGAAAGCCAGGGTGTCTTGCAAGGTCAGAAAACTTTGCCCCACTTAAGGTTTGGCTGGCCTGAGTTTGATGGGAGGGATTGGACCGAGGCTCCGGTTCTATCTCTGTTACCTTCAACCTTGACCACAATTCTTGGTAGAACCGGTGGAGGCAAAACTCTGGTGGCATCCCAGATTGCCGACACCAATGCCATTTTAGGGTTGAACGTACTTTATTTCCATGTTGAGTTGAACCAGGAGCAAATGCTAGCTCGCAGATATTGCCGCCTGAGTGGGGTGCCGGTGCTTTCTCAACTAAGAAGAAATTTGTCTGATCGAGAATTAGAGTTACTCTCAAAAGCCGCTGGAAAGGTGTCAGAGTGGTCGGGGAGGGTAGACTTTTGCCACTGCCCGGAATGGACATCAGAACAACTTATTCAAGAGTTAAAAGCTCGGCATTATGCCCTCGCAGTCAAAACCGGACGGGGTTATGACCTGATTGTGCTGGATTACCTGCAGCGGCTTGGTTGGCCGAGGAATTGTAATTCGGAGAGAGAAGCCATGGCCTTTAATGTACGACGCTTCAGTGATGTCCTCAATGAATTGAATCTGGCTGGACTTATGACGAGCCAGGTAGGTCGCAGCGATTCCAGGCAGTACGAACCACCGGACCTTGATGAAGGTCTTGGAACGGGTGAGATTGAGCGGTGCTCCAACCAGTTGCTTGCCTTTGCAATCAGTCAGGATAAGGCCCTGGCAAAATATGCTATCCGGAAAAATACCTTTTCTGAAGGGGATATAACCGGTGCCCTAACCTTTGATGCCAGAAAGGTTCAATTCCTCTAGCTCAGGCAATAGTTATTCAGAAGTTTGATTACCAATAATTTAGAGAGGAGGCACCAAAAAGTGAGTTATGTAATAGCCTGCAGCAACATCAAAGGAGGGACGGCAAAGACCAGCTCGGTAACGAGCCTGGCCGGTATCTTTGCCCAGCAGCACTACCGGGTGTTGGTTATCGACTGTGATCCTCAGAGCAACTTGACAATTGCCCTTGGTAAAAACCCTGAAAAACTGCAAAAGACTCTTGTGGAAGTTATTTCCAATGAGGAGATGTGCTTTTCAGAAGCCATTGTCCCAATCACCGAAGGGTTTGACCTGATACCGGCGCACATGGCTCTCCACGCCCTGGAATTACGGATGGTAAGTATGTTTTCGAGAGAAAAACTTCTGCGGCGAAAGCTACAGGAGGTCAGAGCAAATTATGACATTATTTTGCTCGACTGCTCGCCCAGCATAAACATGCTCACGATTAACGCTCTGACGGCAGCCGATGGGATTCTTATCCCAGTCCAAGCCAATTCTTTCTTTGCTTTGTATGGGATGACGCAGTTAATGACAACCATCAACTATATCCAGAGCGATCCTAACCCCGACCTCAAGGTGTTAGGGGTAGTTCTTACTATGAGCACTAATACCAAGATTACAAAGGAGGTCTCAAACCAGATAAAGGAGACATTTGGCGACCGGGTATTTGAAACAGTTATCAGGCTGAGTACCAGGATGGCTGAAGCACCGGCGATGGGTCAAACAATAGGTAATTACGCCGGGGAGAGCAGTGTTGCGGAGGATTACCGGAATTTAGCAGAGGAGATAAAAGAGCGTGTCAATCTTTAGTAATAGCGGCAACAGTAATCAGAACAATAGCCTGAGGAACAATTTGATGCGAGAAATGATTGCCCCTCAATCCTCGCTGGACGCCAACCCGAAAGCCAAACTTCTTCCAATCGAAAAGCTGATAAGTAACCCCTTTCAGGTTCGCCAGGATTTTGACACCCCTGAAGCCAATGCAGCCCTGGAGGAGTTGGCGGCAGATATTAGTGAGCACGGTATTCTTCAACCAATTCTGGTTCGACCGGCCAGAGAACCGGGCAAATTTGAAATTGTGGCGGGGGAACGGCGTTACCGGGCAGCCCAAATTGCCTCCCTAAAACAACTTCCGGCTATCGTCGATAATTTCAATGATAAAGAAGCCAGGCTTGTCTCCCTTACTGAAAATTTGCAAAGACGTGACCTCAATTTCAAAGAAGAAGTAGATTTCCTGGCTCAACTAAACGAAAAACGAATCCAGGAAGGGTTCGGGGGTGAAACGGACCTCGCCCGCCTCATCCACAAATCTCGCACCTTTATTGCCAAACGCTTGAAGCTCGCCCCTTTTCCTGACCTGGTAGAGCGAGTAATCACCAACCAGATTTCCATCAATCATGCCTATACCGAGGCATTGGACCGTGAGCAGTTACAAATGCACTTACCATTCGAAAAGGAGGCAAGTAACGAAAGTGAAATTGGTGAAGAAATGCACAATGTGTTCCCGGGGAACACTTTTAGCTTAAATGATCTAGCTCATACTAATGAGAATGTTGGAGAAAAAGAGGGAACTGAAGCAGTTAAATCGCCCAGAATGTCGCTCAGAGCTTCTTTTAGAGCTAAAATTGTACCTTTCAGCCGGGCCAGGGATGCTTTGAAATCCCTGGCCCAGGATTTTGAAAAATTTGAGGAAGAGGAACGGGTACAACTTAAGGTGGTCCTGGAAGAATTGGAACAAACATTAGTCCAACTACGGGCGAAGCTATAAGTCAGGCCGAAAAATTTTCAAAAAGTTCTCAAAGCTAAAAATAAAAGGTTAACCTAACCTGTTCTTCATACCTCCCTTTGCAAGGGCATTTCTTTTTTGAGTCAAGAATTTGGCAGGGTCGCCTCTTGTCTCGCCAGCGGATCTCTATCTGGACGTCCTGTCGTGCTCTCTTATTTGGGCAAGCTGCTGTAGTTGCCGTTCATGTACGCCAGGCGCCCAATCCTTGCCGACCGTGGCCGATGGGCCGATCCGCGGATCGTCGACAACACCGCCGTCACGCAAGGCTTGGACATATGCACGATCCTGTTCGATCCGTGCACGAAGCTGCTCCGCTCCGCCGACGGACCCGTGACCTGGGATGAATACATCGACGCTGTCTGCCACGCTTTCAAGTAGTCGCAGCCCAGTGAGATAGTCTTCAATCGGGTCTGCGGTTTTAAGGTTGAGCAACGGAATCAGGATATCAGAAACCATGTCGCCGGCGACGAGAACGCCACGTTCCTCGATCAACAGTGCTCCATGGCCCAGGGCATGCGCCTGATGTTCGATAAGGCGGACTTTAGGACCATCCCAGGGAAGGTACGCAGTTTCGGCTGGCAGGCCGGTAATGAGGCCGAATATATCCATTGGTATCTCCTCGGCGATGTCCAGCGGTAACATCGAGGCAACACGCGCCTTCCAACCCTCGTTCGATAGCAGCTCGCTGACAATAGCCGCGTTGCGGGCCGTACCGTAACGGGGTGCTTCGCCGAGGCTGGGGTGCCAGAGCAGGTGATCCCAATGAGGATGCGTGGAGAAGCCTGCCACAACGCTATGGCCCAACTCGCGAAGGTCGTTAGTGAGAGCAGCCATTTCGTCGTCCTGTATTCCGGGGTCGATAAGCAACACGCCGGTCCGGCCTTGTACGACAACGGCGTTGCTCTGCATGAACTCGCTCTGGTGGATCAGCACACCATCCGCGACCTGTTTTAGCATGGGGCTCCTCCTCCTTGTGCTTGTGGTTTGCAACCCGCTGGAGAGACGGTAGTAGCTTCACTCTTACTCATTAACTCATCGAATGCAGGGCATAGAAGCGAAAAAATACTGTCTTGGCCCTTCCCCAACCCATCAAGTGATATTGTCATACCGCCGACTACATTTCCCATAATCTTATCCCCTTATATTTATCGTGACTTACCTCAGGTGAGGCAAGGTTTACTGCTGCGGCTAATTAGGCGATGGTTGGTGCTTTGAATCCGTGTAAAATGATCCGGAACTCCACATTCTTATCATGGTAAACGCCAAAAAGGGCCACTGACTATTTTACCCAAAGGGTACTGGTCTTTGTCCAATATGCCTTGCGCCGGAGCTTCATTTGCAGTTAACTCTCACATCGCTATTACATATGCGGAATCACTGGACGACGTGTAATTGTGAACCAGAAGCACTATTCTGACCCGCCGGTTGGTACGACCGGGACAATTAACCGGATACCAAGACCCGCTGTCACCAGAACGAAGTTACCGTGTTCTGGGACAGCGGTGAAACGGGTACCCTCGGCTGCTTGTCCTGGACATTATTGGGTCTCAGGAGAAGGCGTAAGAGTAGTCTAACCCTAACAGATAAAACCAGCCAAAACAAAGAACCCACTGGACCAATCCGGTGGAATTTTCTTTTTGTCATGGGTGATTTTGAAGGGCGAGTCGGGTTAGAAAATGGAATAAGCTACGCTATTTATTTGTTCCGCCGGTGGGCTTGTGCTGGTTAAAAGATAAATTAGGCGGAACAAACAAAAGCCAAAAGCAGCTCAGGCAATCAGGCTCCCAGAGCCTCGCCTGACTACCATCGCCGTTTTCACAGAGGAAAAAAGCTCATTGGCGCTTTTTCCTCCGCACCTCTTTTTTTTGCCTATCCCCCCCACTGAAAGCAATCTTACCATAAGCCCAAGCCTCTCCATTTGCCTGGCGGTCTAAAGAACCACCGCCAGGCTGCATTCCGACCCTGAAAACGAATTTTAGTGTCGCTTGGCGCTGCGCGCCGCTTCGCTCTGTACCCTAAAACTCTTTTTCAGGGCCAGCCGCTGCGGCGTCTAGGGCTTGTCGGCTTATGAGCTAAGGAAATTCGAAGGGGGGCAACAGGGCCACCCGGACAAACAAAAGGACTACCGGCTGTACAAGAGCACAGTAGTCCAAGAGTAGAAAATCGAGGTTTCTTCTATGAAGAAGAGTTTAAACCGGTTTGGCAAAAGTGGCAAGCGGGACAACGAAATAGTGCAAAGCTGGGACACTTACCACCGGATCGCCACCCGGATTGCCCGGCAGTACCTCAGGTTTTACTTCCCAACCACCGAGGACCTGGTTCAGGCTGCGGCGCTGGCAGCTACAATAGCCCGATTTGGCCTGGGAGACGAGACCCGGTTGGGGCAACTGACCAGAGTTTTGCGCCAGGTTCTCAAGCAGCAGGCCACCGCCTACGGGATGCGACAGCGCCAGGTCCGATTGCCCAGCGGTAAGAAGAGCATGCAGACTTACCGGCCGGAATTGCCCTTTGCGGACTACGAAGCCGAGTTGGCCGATGAGCCGGACCACAATGACATGGAGGAGTGGCTAGAGTCCCGCATGATGGTTGTGGGAGTGGGTGAATGGACCCGCAGGCAAGCTCACCAGCTTACAGACTTGTTCGAGTAAGCCTGAGTAGATTCAATCTTTACAGGCCCTCCAATCTGTTGCTTAGGAAAGTGACAGGTTGGAGGGCCTTTTTTTATGGGTGTGACCGTTCCACACTATCTCTGCTCTGACTCCCGGCTCTTTTCCTATCTTAAACGGCCGGTCGTTATTCAGGCCCAGGGCCATAGGCCGATTATCTTAAGAGTTTCAATGGCTCCGCTTAATTCAGCCAAAATGTCGCTTTGTCGTATACCATTAGTAGAAAAACTAAGCTGCATAAACTGGTTGGAGTAAAGCTCCTCGAACCACTCGGCTTCGCTAAATCCGTCAGCCGCCCAACTGGCGACATCTCCGGCTACATCATACGCCAGTTTGCTAATATCCCATTTATCGGCTTCGGTCAGGGCATCCATGCTTGTCCGGAAGGCGGGGTCGTTTTCAAGAAGTTCATCAAACAGCTCATCTATCTGCCGGGTGTGCCATTCTTCCAGCCGTTCTCGCTGGGCCAGGGTCATTCGGCCATCTGATTCTGGGTTATTGGGGTTCATAGTCTGACTACATCCTTTCCACAAATTATTAAGCCATAAACGATAGCAAAAAGCTTGCTTGTATACAGCCTCCTTTTTCGTATCGTTTTCAAAAATGAGGAAAGGAAAATGACAAAAGAAAATGAACCCGCTCACCCCTGGGCCTGGCCCCTCGCCAACCCTTACAAGGGTTTATTAGGGGCTGGCCCTTCTTTTAAGTGGGACTAAATAAGAAGTAAAGCCGCTTTCTTCCAGTTTTTGAAAAAGGAAAAAGCTACCGCTATTTGTTATTTCCACCAGACCTGGCCCCGACAAAGCTTCAACCTAAAGCGGAAATAACAAAAACCCCCAGCTTCTCAGGCTGCCAGCAACACTTCTGCTGGCAACCATCGAAGCTGGCATGGGGGAGGCAACTCATTGCCTTTTCCTCCCCCATACCCCTGCCTTTGCTATCCCCCCAGTGAAGGGCATCTTACCATAAGCCCAAGCCTCTCCATTCAACAGCCGGCCTAAAGAACCACCGGCTGTTTCATTCCGACCCTGAACAAAGTTCAGGGCCAGCCGCACAAGGCGTCTGGGGCTTGTCGGCTTATAAGCTATGGATTTTTGAAGGGGGGCAACAGGGCCACCCGGAAAACAAAAAGGTTACCGGCTGTTCGAGAGCTGGTAACCCAGGTAGTAGAAAACAGGAGTTTCTACCATGACAAGTTTAAATCAGAATCAGGTCAATGGCAAGTTTAGCTGCAACCGCGGTCACACTGATGGGGCTGGCCACAACACCCAGGACTGGCAGCAAGAGCGGCAGGACCGCATCGCCAGCCTGATGCAGCAGTTGGAGCAGGGTGTCGCCGGGATCCAGAGCAGCGAAGACTTCAAACGCTGGCTCAAAGTCGCGAGCCGCTTCCACACCTATAGCCTGAACAACCAGGTCCTTATCCTGATGCAGTTCCCGACCGCGACCCGCGTGGCCGGGTACCGGACCTGGCAGAGCCTCAAACGCCAGGTGGTGAAAGGTTCCAAAGGTATCAACATTCTGGCCCCGCAGCCTTTCGAGCGGATTATCGAAGATAAGGCCACAGGAGTGGAAGAGGTCGCGAGGGGCATTACCTTCAAGACAGTGAGCGTCTTCGACATTAGCCAGACCGAGGGCGAGGAGCTGCCGAGTATTGCTCCCGGCCAACTCCAGGGCGAGGAAGGCGTAGAACTCTACCGGCGGTTGGATGACCTGGCCGAGCGCGAAGGTTTGAAGGTCACGCACTACGACCTGCTGGGCGAGGCCGAACAAGATCCTTCGTATAACGGCTACTACCTGCCGGGTTCGAAGCTGATCTACGTGAAGCGGGCGGCCCAGGTCCAGATGGTCAAGACGCTGGCTCACGAGCTCGGTCACCACTTCGATGCCGGGCGGGAAGGCAGCCCCCGCGAAGAACGCGAGACAGTCGCCGAGGCGGTTGCTTTCGTGGTAGCTGCTTACTACGGCATTGATACCACGGCCTACACTTTCCCATATGTGGCGGGTTGGGCCGCCAAGCGCGAAGGTGCCGAAATCATCAAGGGCGTGATGACCCGGATCCAGCAAACTTCTCACCGGATGCTAGACCTTCTAGAGGTAAAAGATACCGAGCCTAAGCTTAATGAATAGGCTTGAGTGAAAACGGGTGGTGGTCCAGAGATGGGCTGCCGCCCGTTTACTTGTTTTAAACTATTGACGGATATATTACAATGGTATTATTCCTCATTAAATTAATTTAATGAGTTTATCGGTCTTACAAAAAGAATATATTATAACTAATGCCAAAACTACAAAAAAGTGTCGACGATGGACACTATTATACCGTTACAAATTGGGGTCATGGTCCCGTAATCACTTATCAGATTTCTAAAGAAGGTTCTAACTGGTTAACCCGATATGGAGTGGGCGTTGGTGAGGATTTCAGTTACCAGTATTTACGAGAACTGATTGATTTACGACTTGCTTATACGGGCCGTTCCGGGGTAGATGATTCGAAAGAATATGAAGATTACCCTTTTAAAGGCGGATTTGAACACCCTCTGTTTCTAAATTTGCCGTTAACTGAACGTATCAGGCGTATACAACTAGCAATTACGAAAGAACAACCTACCCCCCACCCCCGGTTTTTCTATGCGTTAGCTCGGATCTATTTCATCGAAGTAAAACCTGCCAATCATCAAAGGGGGCTAGAATACCTCGAGAAGGCTCTTAATTTTAACGCCTGGGATAACGGTCAATTGCTGGCAGCCGCAGGATGGTTAGCACAACTTCCAAATTACCTCAAGAAAAATTATCTTTACCTGGTTATTCTGGAACAGCTTAATTTACCGAAAATTTTAAGTGCTAGAAGCCAGGAAAGGGTTGTGCTATCCGAGGTCATTCTGGCAATTTCAAAGGGCGGTTTGCAATGGTTTGATGATCCCAAAAAAGCCGAAGCTAAAAAGGCTTTGCTATTTATGGCAGCCTGCGTTGATGAAGATACAAATGGAACTCTGCTTTCCGGTCTGCTAAAAAACATACCGGGGGATGACCGGCTTTTCTGGCTTTATCCGGTTGTAAACTACTTCGGTGACCACAACCGGATATTTAATCTTCTTGACCAAACGCTTTCTACTTTTCAGTCGGAGCCGGAATATTTGCAGTCTTTAGAGGGCCTGGATTACCTGGCAGACCAGTTTAAGAAGACATTAGCAGGGCGTATATTTGAATTGTACGCACCTTATTTAAAGGGAGCGCTTGCCAGGAAATATCTTAAATTGGGGCAGCAAATTCTAGGTAAGTTACTACTTTCAAAAAACAGGGAGCTGATTAATAGCGGGTTTACCTTTTTAAAGCAAGCCGGCAATAAAGAAACCGTTGAAAAACTCCTTGAAGAAACTTTGCAATATTTGGAAAATAAAAAGCTACTAGACGCAGCAAATTTAGTAGCGTGGGAGCTTTTAGATTATATTACTAAAAAGCAAAAACGTTATGCCCTTTTCCAAAAACTTTATAACTGGGGAGATCTGTCCGAACCTCTAGTAGATAAGTTGTACTATCTTGCCCTGGAACTTGGTGATACCTCTACAGTCCATCGTATTTGCCAGGAACACCTGGCCCGTGAAGGTAAAGGGGTGACTGTAGAAACTATAGTTTGGATGCTGGATAGCGCCATTGGTTACTGCAAATCACATAAACAAACCGGCGAAACCCATTATCCGCTTTACTTATTAGAACTTGTCCGCCTTTACCCGGCAACCCTTTCTAAAACTTCTAAAACTAAATCCAATTGCCTGGTTGAATTAGTCCAAGGATTAATTGATGAGCGGTTCGCTTTGCCACCCGGTAAATATGCCGTATTGGGACAAATGGTGAAGGCAAATCCAGGTTTAATTACACCTCAAATCGAGCCTTTTCTCCAGCATCTTGAAAAAAGAGGGCAATTTGAGGTAATAAAAATCCTCAGACCTGCTCTACCGTCACAACCGGTTAGGTCTACTCCTGTTCCAAAACCTTTTGCCCCAGCCCCAACTTCGAAACAGAGCGTAACTGATTCTTCAAGGCCGGATAAGCAGATTTCTGCTTCTAAAGCACAAACTTCCGGTGCAAAAAATGATGAAAAAGCTAAACCGGCAATACCTGAGAAGAATTTGGCGGAAGCACAAACTCCAAAGACTCCCGCCCCGATTACCAAACCGGCAAAACTGGCTGATCAAGCGCCCCAGGTGCACCAGCCAAGAGGACGAAAAAAAAGCACTTATTCTTCTTTTGCAGATTTATGGGCTCAGCTTGAGCAAGAGAATAATTTACGCAAAAAGTAAAATAAATATAGTAAATAGAACTGTAATTTTGTAATTATTTTAAAATAGGCTTATAATATTTTTGTTAGAATTAACATTAAGTTTCAGCGCTTTCCAAATAAAAATTAACACCATTTAATACCTGGTTAACTAACCCTACGGCTATTTTCCATCCCTGGTGAAAATGGTTCGGTTTTGGCTTTTCTTGGCCTTAAAGGAGTAAGCATGTCGTCGGTAGCTCGCCAGCACGCTGAGTGGTTATCTTTGATTGAGGTTTCCGGGCCCTTTTTAAGCATGCCGGTCCTCTTACGAGCCTTCCCACAGGGTCTCGAGCCGCACGACCCCGACCTGAACCGGACCTTGCGCCTGGCCTACGAGGAATGGGCCGATAACCAGGCCGGGCTGCGCCCCGACCCCGCCATTCACACCCAGTGGATTTATTTCGTGCTGAGTCAGGCGCTGGAAATCCCGCTCGAAGTCCTCGACCAGGGGCCGAAAATCCCGGCCAGTTTGGCCCTGACGATCCCGGAAGCGGGCGAAACCGTCCGGCCTGACCTGGTCCTGGCCGGTATGGAAAACCCTAAACCGCGCCTGCTTATCCAGACTTACCCTCATGGCCAGGACCTGGAGAAACCCGTACCGGGCCACCCCTGGAAAGCGACCCCCGCCACCCGAATGCTCGAACTCTTGCGCCAAAACGACGTGCGGCTCGGCCTCGTTACCAATGGCGAACGCTGGATGCTGGTAGACGCGCCCCGTCACGAAACCGCCGCCTTTGCTTCCTGGTACGCTGCCCTCTGGCTAGAAGAAAAAATTACCCTCCAGGCTTTTCGCAGCTTGCTCAGCCTGAAACGCTTTTTTAACGTGGCCGACGCCGATACCCTGGAAGCCCTTTTCCGCGAGAGCGTCACCAACCAGCAGGAAGTAACCGACCAGCTTGGCTACCAGGTGCGCCGGGCCGTCGAAATGCTGGTGCAATCGCTCGACCGGATTGATAAAGACCTGGGCCGGGCTCTGCTGGCAAACGTCCCCGAAACCCGGCTCTACGAAGCGGCCCTGACGGTCATGATGCGGCTGGTCTTTTTGCTTTCGGCGGAAGAACGCGGCCTACTACTGCTCGGCAGCGAGCTTTACGACGAGTATTACGCCGCCTCGACCCTGCAAGCCCAACTACGCGCCCAGGCCGACCAGTCCGGCGAGGAAGTGCTGGAACGCCGCCACGATGCCTGGAGCCGCCTGTTGTCGCTTTTCCGGCTGGTCTACGCCGGGTCGGACCATCCCGACCTGCCCCTCCCGGCTTATGGCGGCAACCTATTTTACCCGGATGCCTACCCCTTTTTGGAAGGCCGTTTGCCCGGCTCGAACTGGCAAGAGACCGAGGCCCACCCGCTCCCGGTTAATAACCGGGTGGTGCTGCACCTGCTCGATGCCCTTCAAATCTTGCAGGTGAAAGTGCCGGGTGGTTCCGCCGAGGCCCGCCGCCTCTCTTTCCGCGCCCTCGACGTGGAGCAAATCGGCCACGTCTACGAGGGCTTGCTCGACCACTCGGCTTTCCGAGCCGCCGAGCCGGTCCTGGGCTTGACCGGGCCGCGCGACCAGGAGCCGGAAGTAGCCCTGGCCCGCCTGGAAGAACTGGCCGCAAAAGGTGAAACCGCTCTGCTCGACTTTCTAAAAGAGGAAACGGGCCGTTCGGTCAAAGCCTTGCAAAAGGAACTGAATACTCCACTCGACCTGCACCGGCAGACCCGCCTGCGCGCCGCCTGCGACAACGACGAAGCCCTTTTCAAACGGGTGCTGCCTTTCGCCGGGATTGTCCGCAACGATACCTTCGAGTACCCGGTGGTGATCACGGCCGGGTCGGTCTTCGTGACCCAGGGGAGCGACCGCCGCTCGACCGGCACCCACTACACCCCGCGCAGCCTGACCGAGCCGATTGTCCAGCACGCTCTCGACCCGCTGGTCTATCACGGCCCCGCCGAAGGCTTGCCGCCCGAAGAATGGAAGCTTCGCACCGCCGCCGAAATCCTCGACCTGAAGGTTTGCGATATGGCGATGGGTTCGGGCGCATTCCTGGTCCAGGCTTGCCGCTATCTCTCGGAAAAGCTGGTCAAAGCCTGGGAACTCGAAAGCGGTTCGCCCGACTTTGCCAGGCTGGTGGCCGAATATCCCTTCCTTGCCAATTTAGCGGGAGCCTCTCAGGATGTCAGCGGGGAAGCCCTGGCCCTGGCCCGCCGCCTGGTCAGTGAACGCTGCCTCTACGGGGTGGACAAAAACCCGATGGCGGTCGAGATGGCGAAGCTGTCTCTGTGGCTCTACACCATGGCGAAGGGCCGCCCCTTCACCTTCCTCGACCACTCGCTGCGCGGCGGCGACTCCCTCTTGGGCGTGAATTTGCGCCAGTTGCGGAATTTCTCGATGGACGAAGAAACCATCAGCGCGGGCGGGCAGGGCCTTTTCATCCAGGAACCGTTGCGCCAGGCCCTCGGTATTGCCATCGAATACCGCTACCGGATTACCCACCACCTGGCCCGCGACGCCCGCGAGAACGAGGAAAAGGAAAAGCTGCTGGCCGAGGCCAACGAAATTATGGCTGCGATCAAGCTGGGGGCGGATATGCTGGTGGCCTATGCTCTAAGAGGCCAGGATGTACCCGCCGACCTCCAAATGCATTACAGTGTGCTGGTTTCCGGCTATGTGGACGCCTTCCGCCAGAATTTCTCCCCGGCCGCCCGTACCCTCAACCGCAAAGCCTACCGCCACCTGCGCTCCCAGGTTGAGCCGCTATTGAGCGACCCACGCTTCCCCTCCGACCCGGCCAAAGCCCGCAACCCCTTCCACTGGCCGCTCGAATTCCCCGAAGTTTTTGCTGGGATCCGCCCGGAACCCGGCTTCGACGCTTTGATAGGTAACCCACCTTTCCAGGGAGGCCAAAAGATAACAGGCGCTTTAGGTACTGATTATCGTGATTACCTTGTTGAAAAGATTGCTAATAGCAAACGTGGTAGCGCCGATTTAGTATCCTATTTCTTTTTGAGGTTAGATGATGTTGTACGGTTAGGTGGTACATCAGCTTTAATTGCTACAAATACAATTGCTCAAGGGGATACGCGAGAGGTGGGACTTGATCAATTGTTAAGTAAGAATTGGTTAATATTTAGGGCAGTTCCAAGCCAAAAATGGCCGGGTGAAGCAACAATTGAAGTATCTATAATTTGGTCTATTAAGAGTATCTGGAATAGTTATTATTTATTAGACAATAAAATTGTAAAACAAATCACTAGCTCTTTAACTGATGCAGATGTACAAACTGGCAAACCCTTTACTCTGATGAGCAATTTAGAAAAGGGTTACATGGGATCGATTATTTTAGGTTTAGGTTTTACCCTTGACCCTGAAGAAGCTAAATTTTTGTTGGAGAGAAACCCCAAAAACAAAGAAGTCATTTTCCCTTATCTAAATGGAGAAGATCTTAATTCACAACCAGAACAAATTCCAAGTAGATGGGTTATCAACTTCTTTGATTGGCCTATCGAACAAGCAGATAGATTTAATGAATGCTTACAAATCATAAGAGATCGTGTTAAACCAGAACGAGATGAAATTAAATATAGTAAAAGTGCTAAAGAAAAATGGTGGCAATATGAACGAAGCCGTCCTGAACTATATAGTGCAATTAAAAAATTAGACAGGGTATTAGTCTCCTGCAGAGTAACTAAATATATTGTACATACTTTTACACCTTCAAATTATGTTTATGATGTAGGAATGAATATTTTTGCTACAAATAAGCAAACAGATTTTGCTATCCTAAATTCTACGATATATGAAGTATGGGTCAGACAAAATGCTTCTTCCTTAAGAATGGATAGTAGATATACACTTACTGATTGTTATGAAAATTTCCCTTTCCCATTTATCTTCTCCAATCTAGCAGATATAGGGAGCAAATATGATGAATGCCGAAATAATACAATGTTGGCTCGGCAGGAAGGGCTAACCAAGACCTATAACCGCTTCCACAACCCCGCCGAAACGAGCGAAGATATTGTAAAGTTGCGGGAGTTGCATCAGGAGATGGACGAAAAAGTGGCGGTGGCTTACGGCTGGGACGACCTCGACCTGGGCCATGGCTTCCACCAGACCAAACAGGGCTTGCGCTACACCATCTCGGAAGCAGCACGGCGTGAGGTCTTGGGCCGCCTGCTCAAACTCAACCACGAACGCCACGCCGAGGAAGTCGCCCAGGGTCTTTTCGACAAAGGCAAGAAAGCCGCCAAAGGAGCCAAAAAGAGCGCGACCCCGGCAGTGGCAGCCCCGGCCTCACCTGCGACACCCCGCCCGGCGGCCCTGAAAGAAACCCCTCCACTCCCCAGCAAGGTCGTCCAGGCCAGCAAGAACGGCCAGCAACGGATGTTCGAGATCGAGCCGCCCGGCAGCCTGTGGTCGCAACAAGCCAGCCCGGACCTGGGGTTAGCCGCCGACCAGCCCAACCCTTTCCAGCAGTTCAAAGCCGCGCCCGCCGCGAACCCGGCCCCGCCAACCTACAACAGCCGGGTTATCGAGAGCGACCCTGACGCGGTCCAGATTATCCCGCCTGTAAAGAGAACAGCGGCCTCGCCCGCTGCCCCGGCCAGCTCCGAAAAGCCGCCCACCGGAGCCGGAACAAGTACGAACGCTAACGACGAGGTACGGGCCTGGACCGGCTCGATCGTCACGGTGCGCGAGGACACGCCGGGCGCGGAGGACGAGCAATTCATTCTCATCACTGAACGCGAGTCGAAAGAGGGTGTCAGGACCAAACGCGGCTATCCGGCCCTCTCGGTCATGACCCCGCTCGGCATGAAGCTGCTAGATAGAAAAGCCGGAGATACCGTCAGCTACAAAACGCCGGGCGGCCAGGTCGTCCGGTTCAAAGTTATAGCAATAAGTTAGTTCCAATGGTGTTATTTTGCTTTACTAACGATTAATTTTAGACTTAACACAACCAGGAAACCTGACAATGGACAAATGGCAAATTTTTGCTTGGCTTATGGATGACGCGGCAGTTTACGGGGATGAATTATTAATACCTGACCCTGAAGAAAAGTTGGAGGATTTACTTTTCGAACTAAATACTCGCAAGGAGATAGCGCTACCTGCGAACTTACCTCAAGACCAGGAAAAATTAATCAAGATTTTGCGCAAACACTTTAACGATAACGTAACCTTTATTTCGCTGGTTCTTAACCGGGTTTTCCCTGATGAATTTCTTTTCTACCGGGTATCGAAGTTAGAAGACGAAATTTTTGAAGGATTCCATTTCTTATCCGAAATAATTCCAGGCTTTAATTTTTATTTCAATCGTGTAGGAAGAAACGGGTTCGATAAGTACCTAATTTTGAACAACGCCCTATTAGACTTAGCCGATATACATTGGCCGGAAGCGGATAGTTTCCAGATTCAAGGTCGAATTGGCTATTTTCTATACCAGGGACTGGGCAAATTATTTCTTAACCGTCCGGTTGACCCCACCGATAGGCGTTACTGGATTATGGCAACTCGCGAAGAATACTTCCAGGAGCTTGATAATGAGAAGGAAGTTACCTGGTCGGGACGAAAAAATATGCAAGAAGGCGACCTTGTTTTTATGTATAGAACTTCGCCGAAAAAAGCAATAACCGGGTTATACATTGTAAAGGAAGACCCTAATTTTGACCCCTGGGCGGCCTGGGATGGTTTCTGGGTAAACCTTGAATTATTGACTCTTTTGCCTGATATATCTTTTCCTACCTTGAAAAATGACCCGGTCATTGGACGCTGGGGAACCGTGCTTAAACAATTCCAGGGTACAGTTACGGATCCTGTACCCCCGGCGGTATATAACCGGTTGTTAGATTTTGTACCAGCAACAGTAAAAGAGGAACACGAACTAGCACCTGAAGCAATTTCACCCGAAAGCAAAGCAGAACTTTTTATTGATGAGGCTGATTTTAACGAAAAACAGGTTATTCCTTTGCTAAAACTCTGGGGCTTAGAATACCAGCAAGAATACCCCTGCAATTTCCGGTTTGGCAGCCAGTATTATCGTGGCAGGTTGGATTTTTTGGTTAAAGACCAAAAGGGGCCATTATGCGTTGTGGAGTCAAAATTCAAAATCCGCAATGAAACAGAATTAATTCCGGCAATCGATCAGGCCAAATCCTATGCATTAATGTTAGGTCTTTCTAGTTTTATAGTTGCTTCTCCTGAAGCTTTTTGGTTGTATTCTCTGGAAAGAAATACTGAAAACCTTGTGAAAAAGGTTGAAACCGAAAATCTGTCCGGTCAGCACGAAGAATTAAAGAAGCAACTAATGCAAGTTAGTGGAAGACTAAGGCCAGCGGGTGTCAGTTAAACCTTTGAATCTAAGCACTATAGAAATAGACACGAGGCTAAGTTACAGGCTTTAAACAGGATATGTTGGCAACTTATCCATTGATCGAAATCAGATTTTCACAATAAGTTACAGGTAAGTAACAATTATAGGAGCAGAGGGATGATTAAAGCACTTGACCAGGAAATACAGTCGTTAGTAGCCGATATCCGGGACGGTAAACTTTTATTACCAGAAATTCAACGGGGTTATGTCTGGAAATCCACTCAAGTAAGAAGTCTTTTTGACTCTCTGTATCACCAGTATCCCAGTGGACAATTGTTGGTTTGGGAAACCGATGATATACCTTCGGCCAAAGTTGCCAGTGTCGATGGCTTACTAAAATCCAATATGCATCCTCAATTGTTACTCGATGGGCAACAAAGATTAACGTCTTTAACGGCGGTTATGCTGGGGCGCGACCTGAAAGTCAAAGATCTGCGAAGAAAAATGGAGGTCGTTTTTAACGTATACACTGAAAAATTCGAGATTAAAGGGCCTCGCCAGGCTGGTCAATCCGGTTGGATAGAATTAGCGAAATTCTTTACTGAAGGCGCAATGAAAACTTTTTGGGAGCTTAAACTCGATAATACCTCCCCTGAGTCGCAACAAGTTTTTGAAAGATTAAACCGGCTGGAAAACATAAAAAAATACACTTATCGAGTTATTTTGCTGGAAAAGTTAAGTTACGAAGAAGTTACCGATATTTTTATCAGGATCAATTCGGGCGGCACTATTTTAGGCAACGCCGACTTAGCCCTTGCTCAAGTTTCAAGCAGGTGGACCGGCGTAACCCAGTTATTTGAGGATTATCAACAGTATATTAAAAAACAGTTTACAGGATTGGAGGTGGATAACGGCCTTTTACTAAGGGCTATCGTAGTTTCATTAACAAATCAAAGTTTGTTCAATGTTTTCTTAAAACCGGACCACCAACAGATAACAGTAAACGACCTTGAAGCTGCGTGGAAAAGAGTTCAACAAGCCTTTACGCAAGCTGTTAATTTTTTGGTCCACAACTGTCAGATTGACCGGCTGGATTTGCTGCCAACACGCAATATTTTGATACCATTAACAGCATTTTTCGAAAAATTTAACGATCACATTACGGCCGAGCAAACGCGGGATTTACAACGTTGGGTTTACATGGCTTTGATTTGGACCCGGTATAGTACCGCGACCGAATCCAAATTAAACGAAGATTTGGCAGAACTTACCAAGGAGAAGCCAGTCAAGGAAATGATTCAGAACATTGAGGATGTAGTAGGGCATAACCGATTAATTACCGAACGCGATTTGCAAGATCAACGTAAAAACTCACCTTATATGGTTATGTCCTATGTTTTAGCCCGGCGGGCCGGAGCGCAGGACTGGTTTAACGGGGTAGTTATAGGTGGATCTCAGAATTTAGAATTCCATCATATATTTCCTAAATCGTTGCTAGAAGAAACCTATAAACTCAAGGAAGACAGCCGAATTGTTGATCAAGTGGCAAACCTGGCCTTTTTATCTGCCAAAGCTAATAAGAAAATATCTAATAGCAACCCGGCGGACTATTTGCCCGGTATAGAGCAAAACCGCTTAATTGCCCAACATGTAACTATGGATTTATCGTTGTGGAAGATTGAGAAGTTTGAAGATTTTGTCCGGCAACGCCGCACTATGTTGGCGGATGCAATTAACAGTTTATTGGCTTCTTTATCTGGTGAAGGCACTACTTTGCCTACAGGGTCCACACAGATAATGGCGGCCAGAGTGGACGCTATCGAACATAACATGCGAGATTTGTTGGCTGGTAGGTTAGAGGAAGCCAGGGGTCCATCCGCCTGGAAACAACTTGTGCCGGACCCTATTAAACAACAGGTGCAAGATAGGATAGGCCAACGCATCAAAAATAATCCTTTTGAGGCGGGGAAGCACGATACACTCGAAGCAAAGTTAGTCCAGTGCCAATTTAGTGACTATTTCAATATTATCCAGGTTAAATCTAACTGGCCGTTTTTCGAGGATGTCTTTGGCGGATACGAAACCTTTAAGAAATATAGCGTCCCCGTCATAGGTATTCGCAACTCTTTGAAACATAATAAACCTTTAGGCCATATTGAACTTCACGAGGCTGAAGCGGCTATAAGTTGGTTTGAGGATTGTTTTCACCAATTAAGTGTTGTTGAACAAGCCGAAACTGAAGCAGAAGAACAGCCAGACCTTGAGTCTGTGGAAGTTTAAAAGAAGTTAATGGTTTTCGGAAGAAGTCAACCAAATTCATGGGAAGCAGGTTAGGTTAAATTGACCCAAGCGATAAAATTACCTGAACAGGGGCAGTTGGTGCAGGTCCGGCAGCGGCGTTATCTGGTGGTGGAAGTGGCCCAGAACCCCCTCCCGGCAAATGTTCTCAAACCCGGCAAACAGGCCCGGTCCGAAGCCCTCGGCCAGCACCTTGTCACCCTTTCTTCGGTTGAGGATGATGCCCTGGGCGAAGAACTGGCCGTCATCTGGGAACTTGAACCGGGCGCAACGTCTCTAAATACAGGTACGCTGCCCAAACCTACAGGCTTTGACGAGCCTCACCGGCTGGACGCTTTCCTGAACGCGGTGCGGTGGGGCGCAGCCAGCAGCGCCGACTCGCGGGCTTTACAGGCCCCCTTTAGAAGCGGGGTGGACCTGGAAGATTACCAGCTTGACCCGGTAGCCAGGGCTATCGGGATGCCCCGCGCCAACTTGCTGATCGCCGATGACGTGGGCCTGGGAAAGACCATCGAGGCCGGGCTAGTCGCCCAGGAACTGATTATCCGCCACCGTGCCCGCAAAATTATGATCGTCTGCCCCGCCTCGCTGCAAATCCAGTGGCGCGACCAGATGCGCGACAAGTTTGGCCTGGAATTCCGGATTGTCGATAGTGAACTGCTAAAAATCTTACGGCGAGAGCGCGGCTTACGGGTCAACCCCTGGACCCACTTTCCGCGCCTGATTACCTCGATAGACTTCCTCAAACGCGAGCGCCCTTTGCGCCTGCTGACCGAGGCGCTACCCGCCGAAGGTGAACCGGCCTACCCGCGCCGTTTCGACCTGCTTATCGTGGACGAGGCCCACAATATCGCGCCATCGGGCCGGGGCAAATATGCCACCGATTCACAGCGCACCCAGGCCTTGCGGCGGCTGGCCCCTCATTTCGAGCATAAACTCTTTCTTTCGGCCACGCCCCATAACGGCTATTCCGAGAGCTTTACCGCCCTGCTGGAACTCCTGGATAACCAGCGCTTTGCCCGCGGTATGGAGCCGGACCGCGAACAACTGGCCCGCGTCATGGTCCGGCGGCTGAAGTCCGAGATGAAAAGCTGGGACGGCACCGCCCGCTTTCCCGAACGCCGCCTGGAAGCCCTGGAAGTGCAGTACACGGAGGCGGAACGGGAAGCGCACCGCCTGCTGAACGAATACGCTCAGCTTCGGATAAAAGGGGCGACCACCGAAACCGAACGCTACGCTACCGAATTTGTCCTTAAGCTTTTGAAAAAGCGGCTCTTTTCCTCGCCCGAAGCCTTTGCCCTGACCCTCGAAAAGCACGAGGAAACCCTGGCGAATGCCCGCAAACGGACGGTAAGTGTGCGGCCCAGCGCCGGGATTTTGCGCCGCCAGCTTGAGGCGCTGGACGAGGATGCCGATAACGACGAAGACCTGGAAGAAGCCGCCGCCAGCGCCCTGGAAGCCGCCGCGCCGCTCTTTCACCCGCCAACCCCCCGCGAACGAGAACTGCTCGACCGCCTGGGAGCCTGGGCCAACAAAACACGCCTGCGCCAGGATAGCAAAGCTACCCGGCTGCTAGCATGGCTCAAAGAAATCGTTCGCCCTGGCGGCAACTGGTCGAACGAGCGGGTGATTATCTTTACCGAGTACCGGGCTACCCAGAAATGGCTGCTGGGCCTACTCGCTGCCGAAAACATGGTGGCGAACGACCGGGTAATGACCCTCTACGGCGGCATGACCACTGAGGACCGCGAACGGGTCAAGGCCGCCTTCCAGGCCCATCCTAGCGAAGCCCCGGTTCGTATTTTGCTGGCGACCGACGCTGCCTCGGAAGGCATCGACCTGCAAAACCACTGCTCCCGGCTGATTCATTACGAAATACCTTGGAACCCTAACCGCCTCGAACAACGCAACGGGCGCATCGACCGGCACGGCCAGAAAGCCGGGTGGGTCAACATTTTTCATTTTGTCGGCTCGAATTACCACAAATCGGCCAAAAGCGACCTCGAAATTTCGGCGGGAGATTTGGAAGGCGACCTCGAATTCTTGATGCGGGCGGTCCAGAAGGTCAACCGTATCCGGGAAGACCTGGGCAAGGTCGGCCCTGTTATCGCCGAGCAGGTCGAAGAAGCCATGCTGGGCCAGCGCCGCCGCCTGGATACCTTCGCCGCCGAGGATAAGGCCGCCGGGGTGCGCCGTTTGCTTGCCTTCGAGCGTAAATTGCAGGACCAGGTGGCCCGCCTGCACGAACAGCTACAGGAAAGCCGCCGCACCCTCCAACTCTCGCCTGAAAATGTCCAGTCCGTGGTAGAAATTGCCCTGGAACTGGCCGGGCAGCCGCCCCTCCGCCGCGAGATTCTGCACGACCCTAACGGCGAAAAGCCGCCCATTGAAGTCTTTCACCTGCCATCTTTAAAAGGAAGCTGGGCCGCTTGCGCTAACGGCCTCGAACACCCACATAGCCGCCACGTCAGGCCGGTTGTCTTTGACCACGCCAAAGCCAAAGGGCGGGACGACGTGGTGCTGGCGCACCTCAATCACCGGCTGGTTTCGATGTCGCTCCGGTTGTTGCGGGCCGAGGTCTGGACGCCGGATGGACAGCGCAAACTCCACCGGGTCACGGCCCGTGTAGTTCCGGATAGTGTCCTGAGTAGCCCGGCCGTTATCGCCCACGCCCGCTTGATGTTGACCGGCGGCGACAGCCAGCGCCTGCACGAAGAAATTATCTTCGCGGGAGGCCAGATTAAAGAGGGCCGCTTCAACCGCCTGAATGTTACCGAGGCCCAGCGTATCCTAGCCGCTGCGACCGTTCAGAGTGTACCGGAAAAAGTCCAGCAACAGCTAACTGCCCTGTGGGAGAGTAACCAGGCGTCGTTGCAGCAAGCTCTTGAAGTGCGTTCGAAAGAACGGAGCGGAGGATTGCAAAAATTGCTGGCCGAACGAGCCGAAAAAGAAATCAAAGACATTACTTTCGTGTTAAGTGAACTTCACAAAAGCATCCTGGAGGGTTTGAAGCAGCCCGAAATGGTCCAGCTACAAATGTTCAACAACGAAGAAAAGGAACAATTCGAGCGGAATATCTCGGCCCTGCAAGCTCGTGCCGAGCAGATACCGGAAGAAATTGAGCAGGAGACCGAGGCGATCCGTCACCGTTTTGCCGATCCGCAGCTTCGCCTTTTTCCGGTCGCGGTAACTTACCTGGTTCCCGAAAAATTCTTATAAACCTTACCGGCTCAATTGAGGTTCAAGCAAGAGTGCCAACCTTGATGACCACCGTGAAGCTGACCTTATTCCGATCTCTTAATTGGTTTTGATGGGAACTTCTAATATTTCGGAAAACCTATGAAAGTAAACAACCTATAGTTTGGATAATTCATGAAAACTTTTAACCTGCCCGAAACCCTTAATCTGGACCTTGACCTCACAACCTTAAATCGCCAGCTTAAATCGGGCGAAATCCAGCTTGATTGGAAAGCGGTGAAATATGTCGAGCCAGAAGCGCTCGATAAACTGCTGGTCGGAATTAAATCTGAGGAATTTGCGGGAATAGAAACGGTGCCGGACGAGCTGGCGATGCCCGTCTTTCAGGCTTTCAACCGCGCTAATCAACCCCCGGTCCCCTCACCTGTGTCCGGTCTCGCCGAAAATCCGATTAAGCAACCGGAAGTGTCGGATTCACCAAAACATGCCGAATTAGTGGAAGAAGTTGACCAACCTACCGAAAAGACAGCCGGACAAATTGAAATTACAGTTTCGGATGAAAGCGAGGACGAAAAACAGCCTAAAAAAGCCGGACGCCCGTTCAAGCCGTTGCTAACGGCTCCCTCGGATTACGCTTTACGAGAGGAGTTGCAGCAGTTAGTCTTACAGGATTTGCTGGGGCCTGCTGCAGGACCAGAAGAAGAATTGGACGAACCAAGTGTTAGGGACCGCTACCTGGTAGGAATGTTGGCTCCCAACAGCCAACAAATTGAGCCGGAAGAACAGGATGAATTAGCCGTGGCTGAATCCGGCGGAGTGGAAGAGGGTAGCACTGATAAGGCCGCTACCCAAACTCCTACTTTTTTCCCTTCATCGTTTGGGCTCAGTTTCTGCGTGGATCGTTCCACTCCCAGATTGAAAATAACCGCCAGGTGGGGTCACTATACCCGCCAGTACAGCGAATATCTCACCACTCCTACCGGTAACCCGAAGATGATCTGGAAACGCCAGCCAAGAGGCGGAGCGGCTACCGAAATTTTGTTGAAACCAGGACAGGTTAAACCATGGCAGCCTGAGCCGGACGAACAGCCCGGTGTCTATGTTAAAGGGTTAATCCGCTCGGTCGGCAACGAGTATGTTATTACCCTCTTTCTGGTTAATGGGCAGGCCGAACCAAAGAAAAACCGGGATAGCGCCTGGCTTTTTCAACCGGAATTAACTGTAGAAGACCCTGCCGGTAGGCCGGTATTCCAGCGCCGTTCCAGCGGACAGCTTGAGCGGCTTTCCGGCGTCGAGCAGTTCGCGACCGAAGATAAAGCCATGGAGATGCTTTACCGCAAAAAGGTAAATTTTGCCGCCGGACACGGCGTAAGCATGCAGGTTGATACCTTGCCGGACGACTCGACAAAAGCCGTCCGGCTTAAAACCTGTGTTACCCCTACCTATGAGGTGCCAAAAACCGAAACGCCAAACGCCGCCGAAATCCCGGCTCTGGCTGACCTGACCCTCGATATGCACGAGCTTGCCCAACTTCCAGCCGACCAACTGGTCGGAAGGTTAAGCCCGTTAATTGATGCTTACCGCGAATGGATTGGCGAACAACGCACTCGCCTGACCGAACCGGACCTCGCACTCTACCAAGCCAACGCTCGACAGACCCTCGATAATTGCGCCGAAACCCTGGGACGTATCCGGGAAGGCATCGTTTTGCTTGGCCGGAACCCTCAGGCTGCCAGGGCTTTCGCTTTCATGAACGAGGCGATGGCCCGCCAGCGGGTCCGCACCTTATATACTGAAGCGGTACGCCGGGGCGCGAAAGTAACTCTTGAAGATTTTGACATTCCTAAAAACCGGAGCTGGCGGGCCTTTCAACTGGCTTTTATTCTCCTGAATATTCCGGCTCTGGTAGATTTGCACCATCCCGACCGCCATCCTGACCAGGATGCCGTGGCGGACTTACTCTGGTTTCCAACCGGCGGCGGTAAAACCGAGGCTTATCTCGGCCTGACCGCCTTTACCCTGGCTATTCGCCGGTTACAGGGAGTTGTCGAGGGTCGCCGGGGTGACGAAGGAGTGGCGGTCCTGATGCGCTATACCTTGAGGTTGCTGACCCTCCAACAGTTCCAACGCGCTACCGCCCTCATTTGCGCTTGCGAGGTCATTCGGAAAGAGGCCTTCGCTGCAGGTGATACTACCTGGGGAAAGACCCCTTTTCGCCTGGGGCTATGGGTGGGGCAACGCACCACTCCCAATACCACCGAGCAGAGTGAAGAATCAATCAAGCAGGACCGGGGCATTTACCAGCAGGGTAGTGCCATTGGCGGAGTCGGTACCCCTAAACAGTTAAACAACTGTCCCTGGTGTGGGCAGAAAGTGGACCTCAAAATTGACCCGACCAATAAAGGTCAGGGCCGCACCTTAATCTATTGCGCCGAGCCTTTCGGCCGCTGCCCGTTTACACCTCGTAACTCGCCGAACGAAGGGATTCCAGCCCTGGTAGTTGACGAGGAAATCTATAGCCGGTTGCCTTCTTTACTCATAGCTACCGTGGATAAATTTGCTCAATTGCCCTGGAATGGCGCAACCCAGATGCTTTTCGGCCAGGTTGACCAGTACTGCCAGCGTCACGGCTTTCGCGCCCCGGATTTGCCGGACACGGCCACAAAGCACCCGGCCACCAACGGTTGGCAACCCATTACGGTAGAGTCGCATGCGCCTTTGCGCCCGCCTGACCTGATAATCCAGGACGAACTGCATCTTATTTCAGGGCCGCTTGGTTCATTAGTAGGCCTTTACGAAAGCGTGGTGGATCGCCTTTGCACCTGGACCGTCGGCGGGAAGGAAGTACGTCCGAAAGTTATCGCCGCCAGCGCCACAGTGCGCCGCTCGACCGAACAGGTTAAAGCCCTTTTCCTGCGCCAAGTTAAAGTTTTTCCGCCGCAAGGCCTTGACCCTGAAGATAACTTCTTTGCCCGGCAGCGGACACCTTCCGAGGAAAATGCAGGCCGCCGCTACCTGGGCATTTGCGCCAGCGGGCGGCGTTTGAAAGCGGTTTTAATCCGGGTTTACGTGGCCCAATTGGCCGCCGCCCAATTCCTCTTTGAGAAATATGGTGAAAATGTAGACCCCTGGATGACCCTGGTCGGCTACTTTAACTCGATTAACGAATTGGCCGGGATGCGCCGTCTGGTGGAAGACGAGGTGCGGTCGCGGCTTTTAAAGATGGACGAACGCGGTTTGGCCCGCCGCCAGCCCCCCAAACTTGAAGAAATGACTTCTCGTAAGAGTTCAACCGATATTCCCCAGATTCTCGATTTGCTGGAAAAGCGGTTTAACCCGAACCCACCTGAAAATTCAGCCCGGCCACTTGATGTCTTACTGGCAACTAACATGATTTCGGTAGGGGTAGATGTTTCCCGGTTGGGTTTGATGGTGGTGGCGGGTCAACCCAAAACGACCGCCGAATATATCCAGGCTACCAGCCGGGTCGGGCGGAAAAACCCCGGCCTGGTGACAGTGGTTTACAACTGGGCGCGGCCGCGCGACCTTTCTCATTACGAGCAGTTCCAGCAGTATCACGCCACTTTTTACCAGCATGTCGAAGCCCTGTCGGTAACACCTTTTGCGCCCAGGGCACTCGACCGGGGCCTGGCTGCCCTTCTCGTCAGTTTTGTCCGTTTGATGGGGGCGGAGTTTGCCGAAAATAGCCGGGCCGGGGCTATCAAAGCGGATCACCCCTATTTGAAAATGGCGGTTGAAGAACTGGTAAAAAGAGCAACCCTGGTAAAAGATGCCGAAACAGGCCAGGACGTTAGAGATAAGCTGGAAGATTTAACCCGCTATTGGCTAACCAAAACGGCCAATTCGGCCGGGGCCGTCCTGGGTTATAAGACCCGTAATGATGGCAGGACCCTCGGCTTACTGGAGGCGCCCGGCGTAAATAAAGGCTGGCAACCTTTTACCTGCCTTAATTCACTACGTGATGTTGAACCTTCAATCAATTTAGTTTTGGATGAACGCGGTATAGGTGAAAATCCTTATCTCAAAAACGATTTTTCTTCAGGTGATATCAATTAATGACCATACAGCTAAAAAATAAAAAGTACAAAGTAGGCGAGTTGCGCCCCAGTCAGCTACTTTATACCTATGGAATTGGGTCGGTGGTAGATTTGCCGAATCTTTCGGCGATGGTAATGGGTCTTGACGATTGGGATATTACCCACGCGCTGGAAATAGGCGAACCCCGCTTGTTAGAGGCGGTCCAGTATCAGCTAGGGTCAAATGTAACTCGGTTGTTAGCACCACCCGCCTTGCAACCCCTTCCCGGCACGATACCTTCCCCCTTTGACGACAGCCTTACGACCGGGGTGCCGGTGGCGCCTTTTCCCCGGTGGCTGGTCTGTCCGCGCTGCCGCCTTCTCGCTCCTTTAGAAAACGGGCTTTTTCAAATCAAGGCCGACGCTTTCAGGCCTGACCGTGTTCGCTACGTACATATAAACTGCTCAAAAGGGAATATGCCGGCTGTGTTACCGGCCCGGTTCCTGGTAGCCTGCGAGGCGGGACACCTGGACGATTTTCCCTGGGTACAGTTCGTTCATAAAGGAGAAAATGCCTGTTCAGGTGGGGTACTAGCTTTGCGCGAAATCGGGGTAACGGGTGAAGCAGCCGGGATTCAGGTCGAATGTACTTGCGGCAAAACCCGGCGCATGTCAGACGCTATTGGCCCGGAAGGTCGCCAGAACTTGCCGCCGTGCCTGGGCCGCCACCCCCATTTACGGGAGTATGCCGAACAGGGGTGTGAGTTCCAATTGCGCACCATTACTCTGGGTGCCTCGAATAGCTGGTTCCCGATGGTGCTTTCGACCCTTTCGATACCCAAAGCCACCGATAAATTGGGGCAATTGGTAGATTCTCACTGGCATATCCTGCAGAACGCGATGAGTGAGCAAAATATCGCCTTACTCAGGATAACCGGGTTGCTCAATCACTTTTCGGCTTTCACCGACAAAGAAATCTGGGAAAAACTCGAAAAGAAGAAGGCCGGGCTGGCCGATGAGCCTAGCGCCACTCCTACTTCCCTAAAAACTCCCGAATGGCAGGTTTTTACCAACCCGGTGTCAGCGGGGCAAGACCCCGATTTTAAGGTGAAGCTGGTAAACCCGCCGGTCGGCTACGAACACCGGATTAAAAAAGTAGTCCTGGCCGAACGGATACGAGAGGTGCGGGTCGTCACCGGCTTTACCCGCATCGAGTCCCCCGGCGATTTAACCGAAGAAGGCGAAATCCCGGAAGAGCGCATCGCCCCTTTAACTCGCAAACAACCGAAATGGGTTCCCGCCTCGGAGGTGCGCGGCGAAGGGTTATTCATCGAATTTGATGAAGAAGCCCTGGTGGACTGGCTGGATAACCCTGAAGTCAAAAGACACAACCAGGCTTTCCTGGAAGCGCATAAAGGCTGGCGCCTAGCCCGTAGCCTAGCAGTGCCGGAAGCGGGGTATCCTGGGGACCGCTTTGTACTCCTTCACTCTTTCTCGCATGCCCTAATGCGCGAACTAGCCCTAGCTTGCGGTTACGCCGCAGCCAGCATCCGGGAGCGAATTTATTCGCTGCCCCCTGAAGCGGATGATGGACCGATGGCCGGGATTCTTCTTTATACGGCGGCACCTGATAGCGAGGGAACACTTGGCGGCCTGGTTGGTCTGGGGAACCCTGAAGAACTTGGTATTCATATTGAAAATGCGCTTAACGCCATGCGTTTATGCGCTTCAGATCCACTTTGCGCCGAGCACACCGGGCAAGGCGATTTGTCGTTGCATTGGGCGGCCTGCCACGCTTGCCTGTTTGCCCCTGAAACATCCTGTGAAAGAGGTAATAAATACCTGGACCGTTCGGTGCTAGTGCCAACAGTTGAAAGTGATATAGTAGCTTATTTTGACTGATACCTTAATTTCTACCAATAACCCAGCTGAAAAACTACAATTAACGTGGGGGAATTTTAGAAACAATGGAAAACATCACTTCAGACAAGATTGAAAATAAAAACTCCGATTCAGCAGAGAATGTTACAGGGGCAGAAGGTGGTATCAGCACCGCCGAGCAATTATTGGTAGCGCTGGAAGTAATGGCCGCTAATGGTGGTGAGGCGACTATGCCCCAGTTGTACGAGGCGATTGAGGGAAAGTTGGATGGACCAAAACTTTCCGAGCAAGGCAAAGCAACTCTCCGCAGCTTGATAAATCGAGACGCGGTTGAAAAAGGTCTGGTTTACAGGCATGACCCTAACGCACCAGGTTGGTGGATTACCACCGCTGGCAAAGATTTGCTGGCTAGTGCAGAAGCTCAAAAGAAATTCATATTAAGTCAGGATTTTAAGGCTGAGGGGGCTCAAAATTTACCGGAGATAGCCGAGGGATTTGGAGTAGATGTAACCGCTCTTGCAAATTTTCAAAAAGCCATCCAAACTAAATTGCCCATCGTCAAAAGTATCCTTAATACTTATCCTGGCTGGCTAATCTCTAACTTTCCAAACCAGGTTCAAATTGTAACCACCCCTAATACTACTCGGCTGGATGTATATTTTTACGGGGTATGGGTGCAATCCGGGTGGTTTAATAAAACACGCGGGTTTTTTATCCATTATCGAGACCAGGGATTGAAAATCTATAACTGGCTGGAAAGCAATTTAAATCCAAAATCCGAGTTAGGTCGCGGCAATTATTATGATGCTCCGACTGTACGTTTTTTTATAAAAATTGATAAAGATTACGAACGCTTGAAGGAGTTGATGGTCACAACCGTAAAACGCTACGAAGTAGAACTGGCCTCGTTAGCGCAAACCACGGCGGAAACCGTTAACCTGCAAACTGATAACCGGCATAAAGCGTTATTCCTTACCGGGTGGTGGCAACGTTTGAACGAAATTGAAGAAAACAGTTCGTCCAGTCCGGCTATACTGGCGAAGGATAACTTCATGAAAGCTGGCTATCAGGCCGCCCAAGATTATTACTCTAAAAATCGAGAAAACAAAGAAGAAAATCCGGCAAAAATGGCCTATTACAAGGCTTATATCGCTTACCGCAAGGCTGGAAGTGTTGGAGATTGGCTGACTATAATTGATTTCACCCCACCAAAAGCACTTTATAACGGTGAAGCGGTAGAGAACTTGATAAAAGCTTTTAAGGTTGAATATAGCGATTTTAAATCTGAGAAATATCTGAAGGAAGAACGCACCTACAAAGACGTTGCCGCCGAAAAAGCCCGTAAGTTATTGGAGAGAGAAATTTTACAAACTTTGCTTGACCAGCAAAATTATGATGCTATTAAACTCCGGATAAAACAGGCTTGTCAGGGAAACAATCTGCTCAACCAATGGGACTACCTTGTAATTTTTAATGCTCTTGCCGAACCATTATCTCACGCTTTATTTGACCTTCTTTACGGGGAGGAACCCTTAGAAATCCGGTTTGAAAATTGGGTAACATTCTTACAACCAACCAAACCACGGTCTTGGCCTGCCGTAACTTATTTTTTGATGCTTTTCCAGCCTAGCAATTATCTATTCGTAAAACCAACGCCTTTCCGGGAATTCCTTGACATTGTAGATAGTTCTATCGTTTGGGAAACCCGTCCCAACTTCCCTTTTTACCAGAAATTACTGGAAATGGCCCAACAACTCCTGAAATTGCTCGAACCCTTGGGGGCTAAAGATCTTTTAGACGTACAATCTTTTATATGGGTGGCAAAGGATTTGGAAAACGTTGTGGACTTACAGGGTGGAGATGACATTACGGGTGGTGGGTCATCTGGGGGCGACGATGAAAACAAGAAACCATCCCCGGTTGATTACAAAGAGCCCACTTTTGATGAAATCCGCCACCGGATTGCAGAAAATAAGATTTATTTACAAGATGGTATTTTGCGGCGCTACCACATAAGCCTTAAAACACGCGGGTTTGTCATTCTTTCAGGGCTGTCGGGCAGCGGCAAGACTTGGCTGGCCGAAGCTTACGCAAAGGCAGTAGGAGGTGAAGTATGCCTCGTATCGGTCGCACCAAACTGGACAACCAACGAAGACCTGTTAGGTTATTTCAGCCCTTTAACGGGGAAATATCACGATACCACCGTTAGCCGCTTCATCCGAGAAGCTGCCCAGGCTTATTCTAACGCCAAAGAGGCCGGAGTTACTCCTGTCCCCTACTTCTTAATCCTGGATGAAATGAACCTGGCCCGCGTGGAGTATTACTTTGCCCGGTTTCTTTCTGCGATGGAAATCCGGGCCCGGCAGAACCAAGCCTATATTGATTTAAGCCCGGAAGACCGCGTTTTATTGCCGCCGAACTTCTATTTCACCGGAACAGTTAATGTAGACGAAACAACCCATGGTTTTGCCGATAAGGTCTACGACCGGGCGCAGTTGATTGAAATGGGAGTAGATTTAGCTGACCTCAAATCCTACCTGGGAGAGGCCGAATTTAGCGAAACTGTGTTAAAAATTTGGGAGATTGTCCAACCTTTAGCACCTTTCGCATTCCGGGTACTTAACGAAATAATGGTTTATATCAAGCAAGGGGAGCAGATCGGGCTGGCCTGGAAAGATGCTCTTGACGAACAAATCCTTCAAAAAGTGCTGCCCAAGCTTAAAGGTACCGATCCGCGCCTGGGAAATATCCTTGATGAGCTTGAGAAACAGACCAAAGATGAACTTCCTTTGACCTATAGCAAAGTTCACCGGATGGCAGGAGATTACCGGACGCATGGATTCACCTCTTATTTCTGAGAAAAACATTCAATTTTTCGATATGGGGGGAGCTCTTCTGGCTGGTCCGGCCGAGTGGCTACCGGCCCTAATGGTTATTCCTGTCCCGCTGGGCCTGTGGGAGCAAGTGGAGGTTCGCCTACAAGACCGCCCGGTAACACTATCAATTAGAAAGATAAATGGAGTTAGCCGGATTTTAGCGGAGTGGCCGCGATCCGGTCCGGGTAATTACCTGGTAACTTATCGGCAGGGCATGACCATACATGAACAGTTAGTTACCATTTTCCCGCAAAAAATTAGCCAGGAGGCCTTCCGGATAATGCTGGATGACCTTCAGAATAAACTCCCCGGTGCTATAGCTTTGGCCCTCAAAGCATTGGGTGGATTGAGTGGTGTTAAATTATTACCTGCTGGTGAATCGAGTTTTGCTCAAGAATTACAAAGACTCAAACGTGCCATCCTTGGCACCCCTGATAATTTAGGTTTGGTACAAATTCTTCCGTCACTGGCAAAAAATCCGCACAAAAATCTGATTAACCGCGAGGTTTGGGCTAAAAGTGAAATGGCGAGGGCTCCTCACCCCGTTCGATTATTCCAGGCCATCCAGAATGACAAAAATCTAGATAACTTGAAACGCCCAATGCAAGTTTTGGATACACGCCACGAGCATACTTATGATGTCTACGAAAATCAATTACTAAAGACATATTACCAGGAAGTTTTCCAACGGTTGTATCGGCTAAAAACTGCCTTGCTTAAGGCTAATATATCTGACTTATACACGGAAGCTAATAAACTTCTAGCTCATCTGGTTAGAGCAAAACAAACAGCCGTTTTTCTGGATGAAGTAAGCCTTCCAGATTTTGTACCTTCAAAAATAACTATGGTGCTTTTAAAAACCCCAATCTACCAGGCAATTTTGAAAGGCTATTTAGAATTACACCGCAATGCTGCCATTCGGTTAGAAAGTCAGTTGCTTGAAGCACCTCTTGAAAACTTTCCCTATCTTTATCAGATGTGGGGAACATTACAGGTTATCTTAGTGCTTTTAGAAGAAGCGGCGCTGGAAGGTTTCACCCTGGAAGAACAACGGTTATTCAAACGGGACGTTACAGGCTACTATTTACAGGTTTTGCCTGATAATTATCCCGTTATTACCCTTGTACATCCCGTTTCTAATAATCGCATAAAGGTTACTCCTGAAAGAACATTCTCAGTTAGCGGATCAATTGTTAGTTTTACTTTTCCTCAAAGACCTGACATTACAATTGAGGTGAATCGTCCTGGAGCAGTTCCAAAAATATACATTTTTGATCCTAAGTATAAATTAGATACCGAAAATACAAACTTTAGCCAACCAGTTATTAAACCTAAAAAAGAAGATATAGATAAAATGCATGCTTACCGAGATGCAATTCGAACATCAAGTGGGGAGCGAGTAGTTGAATATGCAGCAATTCTCTATCCAGGCCCATCTGTGTCTTACAAGAGCGGAGTTAACTTACAAAGACAAGTTGAGGCTATACAAGCTCTCCCAGGTCAAGAAGATACATTCATTACAAATATAAAATATATCATTTCCGAGATTTTGATTTATGCTGAATAAAACTTCAAAATTATACCAGTTTGCAAATTTAATCCGAAAAAAACCAGCACACTTACGTGAATACACAAACTAAAAGGTTTGAAAGTTCTGGCTATTACCAAGTTCCTTGAGTATCACTCCCGGCCAACTCCAAGGCCAGGTAAGCATAGACTTTTAACGACGGTTGGACGACCTGGCTGAGCGTGAAGGCTTGAAGGTCACGCACTACGACTTGCTGGGCGAGGCCGAACAGGATCCTTCGTATAATGATGTTGCACCACTTTCATGGAGTATACAAAGCTGAGAAAAAAGATTGTATACTTATCAAGAAAGGGAAATTTATGGGCAGCAAATATCCACAGAAATTGTATACGGCTGAGTTTAAGCGGGAGGCCGTTCGACCCCTGGAAACCAGTGGCAAGAGCGGTGCTCTTATTGCCCAGGAATTAGGCATCTCGGATGGCAGCCTTTATACCTGGCGTAAACAGCTTGCTGAACAAGGAGAAGAAGCTTTCCCAGGTAAGGGTCATCAGACCCCGGTTGAGGAAGAACTTCGTCAGCTCCGCGCTGAGAGGGTGTACATTAGTCTGTGTAAATGGAAAAGCTGTTAAAATGCTGGATTAGAACCAGCTATTAAGGAGAAAACCATTTATGCCAGACCACGACCCTAACTCGAATGCCAAAAAGAAGCAGACCCAGGAGATTATTCAGGCTTCCCTGCCACCCATGGATTTGATCCAACAGCAGTTGGGTAGTGCCAAAAGTATGAACGATTTCTTCGGCAAAGAAGGCATCCTTTCTAAGGTTTTCGGCCATACTCTCGAAAAGTTGTTAGAAGCCGAACTCACTGACCACCTCGGCTACGACAAATACGAGGCGAGTGGGCGCAACTCTGGCAACTCTCGCAACGGCAAAACCAGCCGGAAAATCCGCTCAAGCGCCGGTGAAACCGAAATAGCTGTGCCCAGAGACCGCAACGGTGACTTCGAACCCAAGCTCCTTAAAAAGTACGCTCACAACACCAACGAGCTTGAAGAAAAGATTTTGGGCTTTTACGCTCGCGGTCTTTCCACCAGGGACATTCAGGACAGCCTGACCGAGATGTACGGCATGGATGTCAGTGCGGCGACCATCAGCACCATCACCGACAAAGTTTTACCTTTAGTTGAAGAATGGCAGAACCGACCTTTAGCCTCAACTTATGCCATCATCTACCTGGATGCCATCTTCATCAAGCTGAGGCGAGAAGGTAAAGTCGAAAATGTGGCGGTCTACAATGCGCTGGGAGTAGATCTGGAAGGACGGCGAGATATTCTGGACCACTGGATTGGGGAAGGGGCAGGAGAAGGCTCCAAATTCTGGCTGAGTATATTAGGTGAGCTGAAGGTGCGAGGGGTAAGAGAGATTTTCATTGCCTGTGTGGACGGTCTGGTCGGTTTTAGCGAGGCAATTGCGGCGGTCTTTCCCTACACCGAGGTGCAGCGCTGTATCATTCACCAGATCCGGGCCAGCTTGCGGTATGTGGTCAGCAAGGACCAGAAACCGTTTATGGCTGACCTCAAGCTAGTCTACAAGGCCGCTACCCGAGAAGAAGCTGAGGCTAATCTCTTGGCTCTCGGTGAGAAATGGGACAAGAAATATGCGGTGGCGGTGCGCAGTTGGGTCAGTAGTTGGGCAGAGTTGTCGACTTATTTCGACTACACGCCGGAAATCCGGCGGCTAATCTACACAACGAACAGCGTAGAAGGGTACCACCGGCAGTTGCGCAAGGTGATAAAAACGAAGGGGGCTTTCCCGACCAAGGAAGCAACCAAAAAGCTGATGTACCTGGCCTACCGCAACATCACGGCGGACTGGTCGGCCCCGATGCAAAACTGGGCGAGTATTCTCAACCAGCTAGCCATAAAATTCGAACCCAGGATGAGATTTTGATGTTTGAAGCTAAATTCAGTTACACACGATTATTGACATACCCCGCGCTGAGAATGAACGGCTTCGTCAAGAGCGAGATATTTTAAAAAAAGCTATAGCGATCTTCAGTCACCCGCCCGGCCAAAGATAAAATACCAGTTTATTGAACAGCACCGGTCACAATTTTCGGTACGAGTGCTGTGTCAGGTGCTAAAGGTGAGCGAGAACGGTTATTACGCCTGGCGAAAACGTCCGCCAAGCCGTCGTCAGAAGGAAGATGAAGAGCTAACCAGCGAGCTTGAAACAGTGTTTGAACAGTCCCGCCAGACCTATGGCAGCCCCAGAATTCACGCAGCTTTACGCTCTAAAGGCGTAAGCTGCTCGCGGCGTAGGATCGCCCGGTTGATGCTTAAAAAGGAACTGGTGTCGTGCTGGAGACGTAAGAAACGCAAGGTGATTACGACCGACAGCAATCACAACCAGCCTGTAGCGCCTAACAAACTTGCCCGAGATTTCACGACCCTGGCCGCCAACCAGAAATGGGTTGGTGACATTACAGGTGTCTGGACTGATGAAGGCTGGCTTTACCTGGCAGCCCTTGTAGACTTATATTCGCGTAAGGTGGTAGGCTGGGCCATGAGCGAATTCAGAGATGAACGACTGGTCGAAGATGCTTTATGGATGGCCTTGATCCGCCGGCAACCGGCAGTGGGGAGTGGTCTTTTGCACCATACTGACCGTGGTTCGCAATACACCAGTCGGTCGTATCGAGGGGTTCTATCTCATTACGGCATAGACCTTTCTATGAGTCGGAAGGGAAATTGCTGGGATAACGCCTGCATCGAAAGTTTCTTCGGAACCTTAAAGGCCGAACTTTGTGACCGTAAGAAATTTAAGAGCAGGCAGGAAGCCAAAACAGAAATCTTCGAATATATGGAAGTGTTCTACAACCGTCAGCGCCTTCATTCATCGTTAGGTTATGTTTCGCCGGTAACCTTTGAAAAACGGTCGGATTTACTCGTCTTATGACACTCTATAAAAGTGGTGCAAGCTCAAAGCTTATGAGTCAGGATTTAGTTGAGATACTTAAGAAAATGTATCCTTCTGGTGCCAATGGGTTTGAAGGTTTAATTGCCCAATTGTTGAGTTCGATGACAGGACAAAATTTTTTGTTAGCTCAATCTGGAAGCCAGCAAGGTCGGGATATAAGTTCACACGATAGATTTTCTAATATTACTGCAATTGAATGCAAAAGATATGATCAAAAAACTCCATTAAACGAGCGCGAACTTTTAGGGGAACTAACACAGGTAGCACAAGATATTCCTGATTTAGATCTATGGGTTTTGGTTACTACTCGAGAAATATCCTCTCAACTCGATGAGAGTTTACGAAAGACTGCTACTATTTATGGGATTGACTATGTCTCAATTTCAACTAATGATGGGTCACCAAGCTCATTAGAAGTTTTATGCGCTTTTTCACCAGAAATCGTAATTAACCATTCTGGGGTTAAGAACCAGGAAGATCGAGATAGGTTAAAGATAAGTTTGGATGAGATTAAAACGGTTTCCGATTTCAGTCAAAAAGTTGCAAAATTAAAAAAGGGTTTGCTATCCCCTCTGATTGGTTATGAAAACTGGCGAACTGCGCAAAATAATTGGCTAATCAATTGTCTTAAATCAGAAAGTGAAACTCGTGGTGCGTTTGGTCAACCGATCAATGTGGACGATAGCAACGTTACTTTGATCCAACGTGGCGACGCTATGACCTCATTAGATAATTGGTTTGCGAACTGGAAAACTACAAATTCTGTTTTCACTGTGCTAGGAGAAGAGGGAGACGGTAAAACATGGGGAGTAGGGGCTTGGTTATCACAAAATCTTAAGAATACAAAAGAATTTCCCGCAATCTTATTCTGTTCATCTACAGATCTAACTGAAAATGATCCAGTATCTCTTATAACAAATTCTATTTCAGCTCGACTCCCTGAATTTTCAATAGATCAGGCTCGAAAAAGGCTTTCTAGATGGTTAACTCGGCCTAGTGGAGAATTACCTTTATTTCTCCTTGTTCTAGATGGTATTAACGAACGGCATTCCCGCGAATGGTGGAGAACTTTATTTGAACGATTAAGGTCATCAATTGATAATAGTCAGGTAGAAGATAAACCCTGGTACAAGGAAATTGCAATTATAGTAACAAGCCGCACATCCTTCTGGAAATCATATTTTGAAGACCTAAAATTTCTTTCTTTTTCCACCTTTACTATTCAGCCTTATAACGAGGCCGAATTAGAAACTGCTTTAGGAAAGTTCAATCGTAGTCCTGAAAGTATTCCAAATTCTTTACTGCCTCTCATCAAAAAACCAAGATTCCTTGATTTAATGGTAAAGTTTGGTGACCGCCTGGCTGACAGTGGTGATATTACTGTTGCACGATTAATTTATGAAGATTGGCGAGATAGGATTCAAAGGAAGCGAAATATTACACTTACCGATACTGAGTTTCAAGACTTTATCGCAACACTAGCTGCGGAACACCTGGAAAGAAATCAACAATTTTCAAGGCAAGTTATTGACAATACTCTAGTAGGGATTTCTGACCAATCTGAGATTTTTGAAGAACTTCGTACTGGTGGGATCATAATTCCACTAAATAGAGGTTCTTTCAAAGTAAACGAACACTTACTTAAATATGGGCTTGGTCTTTTATTGGTTGACCAACTTGAAGCAATTACTGATAACAATCCAGATTATAAGGAAATAATAGCAAATTGGCTTGAACCACATGCGGAAATCGATCTTAAAGCGGCTATTTGCGAATTTGCAGCTTTACACGCCCTCAACTTGAGCAATTTGCCCGTGGCAGCAAAAGTAGCCTTACTATTAGCCTGGGTAAACAGTCGTAATTTAGAAGACGGGGTTGAAAGGGGTTTCGTCGCGTATCTAACTTTAGATCCTCTAGCCTATATAGGTTTGGCAGAAGAATTATTTTCAAACCTTACTTATAATCCCTGGGCGAACGATTTACTTATTCATGCATTTATCGAGAAATACCAAAACCAAAAGGTAAAACCGTTACTCAAAACAGCCATAGAAAGGTGGTTGGGTTATATATATCTTTACGGATCCTCGTTTGCTAAGAAAACCGAAGAACATATACAAGCTCAAAGAGAAATAGAACAACGTGTAGGTAGGCAGCTTCAGCCTGGAAGGTTTTCTTATGTCGGCTATCAATTCACGGCAACCATAAACGATAGGGAGTTATTACTTGGACATCGTGCATTAGGGATCATTTCCCATCTACCAAGGCGGGATTTTTTTCAGGCAATTTCAATCGGGTGTTTGGCTGAAGCCATAATGAATAAACCTGAAATGTACAATTTATTCGCCTGGGTGATTCTCTCCTCACCTATACCAGTATGGCCTGAAATAAAAACCGAAGTAGAAAAGTTGTTTAGCTTAAACACAGTAGTTACAAAACAAGCAGCATACCGTATTCTCTCTTTTGTTGGTAATGAAGAGGCTTTTGAACTACAAGAGAAATTTCCTGAGGATTTATTTCCGCCTAATGAATTAGTTGAATACCACAAAAAAGACCCGTGTACTTCTTTCTTTAGTTGGAGTGAGGAAGATTGTGTTACATGTCTTGAAAGGGAAGATTTAGATATAACGAATATTGTCCGAAAAATTAGGCAATACTGTATTGAGCCGGGTTTTGAAATTCCAGACCGTGTAAAGATACAACTCAGAGTCATTCCTGAGGCAATTGATTATAATTCTCTTTGGCTTTCAACTGCTCAAACCACAACAGATGCAACGCTTGAAACATATGAACCAGCCCTTGCAGTTTTTGCTCCCCATGAATTAGCAAACCTAATCCGTTTAGCAACTCGAGAGATAAAGGAACGTCAAGGCCTCCCACTCAGGCAACAAAGCTATCATCTTATTAAGCATCACCTTATTTTCACAGATAAAGAAAAACTAGCAGTCATACAAGCCTGGGAAAAATTACTTGAAGCTCGTAAAGCCGGGGAACACATAGATGAAGCTACAGACTGGTTCTTATTCAAATTAGTTTTGAGGGCTGTTGAACCTAGAGAACAACTTTCTTATTTACTTGGTCGTCCTATGAATGTAGAGATGGACTCACAAGATTATGAAGAATGTTTTTTGCAAATAGATGATTGGGAAATAATTGAACAACAATTTCAAGAAGCATTTTCCCGGGATGCTAGACTCAGATGCTTGTGGTATATATCTGCAAACCCTGAAAATATACCTCAGAGTTTTCTAGAAAACTGGGTTTTACCATTCATACATAACTCTGATAGCCTAATAAGGGCATTTGCATTAGAAATTATTTACAAATCTAAAGATTTAAATGCTAATAAAAGAGTTGTTTTGAACAACTGGCGATTTTCTTACGAGAACCACGAATTTGAAAACCATTGGGGTAGTTTAATTCTAGCTGAATATGGAAACCAGGAAGCATTTAGTGATCTACACTCAAGATTAGATCCTGGTTATATAGGGTATGCAGTTAAGTCCAGGGGATTGCATGCAGAAGAGGTTCAAATTTTACTGGGAAATATGCAGAATCATTTTGAGCAGGCAATTTATGAAAATTCTTTATTAGATAATGGAACCTATTCTACGGATGATTTTGAAATTATCCTGGTTGCAAAACCAACTATTATTTCTGAATGGTTAGGTAATGCTTTTGCAACCAATCCTCAAGTAAAACATTCTGTTTATATCAGAAAATTCTTTTATACATATCTTTGCCTCTGCCTTCTTGAAAAGGATGCGGACAGTGGTATTAAATTATATTTGCGGCTAGACGAATTAGGGGCAATTGTAAATATTAAAAATCGTGACAGCGGGATCTTAGAAATTGAAGAAGTGCTTTTTAAGGCTGAGCCTTTGGATACTGTGAAGGAAGTTTGGCGGCAGACACTTGAAGAATGTAATACAGATTCTGATTTGATGAGGATTGTAATTTTGGCGGAGGCTGGCAAGGGAAAAGGGTGGCTTTGGATGTATATAAATGATCACCTTAACTCGTCAGTTCTTATTGACCGTGCTCGCTCAATTTGCCTCCTTGCTTTTTCTGAAAGTGAAGATGCTAGAGATCTCCTTCTTAGCTTATTACAAGGCGTTC
>JAFKGK010000010.1 GCA_017307165.1 Candidatus Melainabacteria bacterium | reverse complement strand
ACTGTGAAACGCCCACCCAAAGCTGTTTGGATCAACCCTCCAACAAAAGAGAAGGGTACTTGTTCTGACACTGCATGCAGTGTCAATATTATCGGCGGCGTCCAATAATCTAGGTTATGTTGTTATCCAAGGCTTTCCAAACGCCCATTTGGTGGGCTTTTGGAAAATCTTGATGACGAAAAGATGCTTTTGAGGCACTCCTTGACAGGCGAAATCGCCAAAAAAAACACTAATTAGAAGTTGAAAACTGTCTCAAAGTCATTGACAGGTCTCGAATCGCTGGCCGACAGATAATACCTATATGCCTTGTTTTCGTATTATGCTCTTTAGCATTAACGGTTGGATTTTGCCTCAATAGAGGTTATTTTAAGGGGCGGCCTAAGAAAGTTGTAGGTACCCGGCCAGTGCCAGAGCGTGACCCTCGACTTGACCCACAACCATTTTTGATCAAATTATTGCGGCAGTATGCAGCAGGTTCAGATTCGCTGCAGGTGGTAAATAGTGATAATCCCCTATGTACACTCTTCTGCTTGCACAAAAAATCAACCAAACATGATTTAGATAAAGAATCCATAAAATTTGAAATTCATGAAAATGCGCGCCTTTCGAAGTTGCTTTCGTTAAAAGGCCCTAAATTGAAAGTGCAAGATGTAATCTTTGAGTCACAGCCTGGTTTATGGGTTAATGGATATTTTCTTTGGCCGGTTCTTAGGGATAACTCGAAAAATCTCCCGTGCCTTATATGTATACCTGGGCATGGGTGTGTGGAAGACATTGTAGGTGTTGGTTCTCAACAATCTGAAATTTCTGAAAGTCATGGCTACCAAAATGAGTTTGCCTTGAGGCTTGCTCAAAGAGGATATCCCGTTTTTGCGATCGAGCAATTGGGATTTGGAAAAAGACAGTTTAAAGAAAACTTTTTTGATAAACCAATGCAAACATCATGCAATAAACCTGGTAAGTTACTTCTGGCTGTAAATTCAAGTCTTCTGGCCTTTCGAGTTCATGATGTTAAAAGGGCCGTTGATTTTGTTAGGACAAGACCTGAGATTTCAGCTGCGAAGATTGGTCTTGTAGGTATTAGTGCTGGTGGTACAACTGCGTTAGTTTCCGCCGCTTTGGATCCTCGGGTTAAATTGACTGCAGTTTCGGGCGCATTGTGCTCTATGGTGGATTGCTTTGCAGATCAGGAGCATTGTCTTTGCAATTATGTTCCTGGTTTGCTGCAAATAGCAGATATTCCATCTATTGCTGGGAGGATTGCTCCAAGATTTTTAGTTATTGAGCATGGCAAAAATGACTCAACAAATTTATTTGCACAATTTAAAACCGCTAAATCTATTGTTCTACAAGCTTATTCAAAAGTAGGTGCTGCCAGAAACCTGGTTTTCGATGAATTTAATGGTGGTCATTATTTCAACGGTAGCGAAATCTACAAAAGGCTCGCTGCCACTTTCCCTCAGGGAGTTGAAATCGACTCTACCCCTTAGTTTGCAAATCAAACAGTTCTGAATTATTGATTGACTGAGGAAGTTGTGCGTAAATGCTGTTTGTTGAAGTCTTAACGCAACCAACGATATACGTCGGCCTCGCCCTGGTCTCATCGAGCACCCGCCCCAGATAAAGCGAGACAATACCGGTAGTTGTGATCTGTATGCCGGTAAAGAGCATCATGGCCTCGACAAGCAATAACGGCCAATTGCTAAATTTGCTTATTAGCATGGTGGCGACTAGGGCCAGTGCGCCTATTGCCGCCAGGCCAGCACCGATCAAAGGTACTGCATATAAAGGAGCCGAGCTAAAGGCCAACAGGCCATCGAGGGCCAGAGTGATTAGTTTTTTGAGTGTGTAAGTGCTTTCGCCAACTTCCCTGGCTCCGCGATCGATGGGGATGCCTATCTGCTTAAAGCCCAGCCATGGCACCATGCCACGGATAAATCTGGTTTTTTCGGGTAATGATGCAAGGGCATCGACTACCTTGCGATCCATGAGTCTAAAGTCGCCTGAGTCTACAGGGATCTGCACTGTCGACATAGAACCAAGCAATCTATAAAAGAGATAGGCGGTCTTGCGTTTAAAAAACCTGTCTTTACGAGTGGATCTTTGAGCATAGACCACGTCATAGCCTTCATTCCATTTTTGCATCATGACGGGTATGAGCTCAGGCGGGTCCTGTAGATCGGAATCGATATTGACTACAGCACGACCTTGAGCGTGATCGAGACCGCATGTGATTGCTGCTTGCTGGCCAAAATTGCGTGCCAGCTCGATCAAGGTTACATGCGAATGAAGCTTGACCAACTCTCTGAGAGCTTGACTGGTAGGTTGCCTGGAGCCGTCATTCACAAAGATCACTTCGTAGCTGCTGTCCGTCGGACGCAAGACTTCTTCGAGCTTGTCCAGCATAGCTGAGAGATTGCGCGGGTCTTCGTTATAGACGGCTACGATTACTGATAGATCTAACAATTGCTCATTTCCCGAGATCAGTGTCCATGTTTCCAAGGTATACCTGATTTTCTCGCACAACCTGCCTTACGGTCAACTTGGCAATGTTAATGCGGGACGGGTTGATTGCTATAAAAGGAGTTAATCCAGTCCCAACTACGCGCCATGCCGTCCTCGAGAGAAACACGCGGCTGCCAGCCCAGGTGCTCTCTAGCCAGGGTATTGTCCAAAACGTTGGCAGGTACGTCTAGCGATCTGGAGGGAGTGTAGTTGATAGTGATATTGTGGCCGACGATTTTTTTCATCGTGGCTACCAGGTCATTGAGAGAGTGTCCCGTGCCGGATGAGACATTAAAGATACGAGGTGATTTTTTGTCTTTAGGTTGGTACTGAGCTGCTGCTATCAGGGCGTCTATTGTATCGGTGATATAAACATAATCTCTGATGACCTCACCGTCTCCCCAGATGGTGATTGGTTCGTTGCGGGCTGCATGGCCGAGAAATACCCCTATTGCTCCTTGCTTGGCTTGCGGATTTTGCAGCTCGCCATATGGATTGGAAAGGCGAGCGACCACGTATTCGAGACCGTGTATCTCGTGAAAGAGGTGCAGGTATTTTTCGATAGCTAGTTTGGTGATCCCATAAGAGCATATGGGCTCGTTTGTATGGCTCTCTTGGATGGGAGTGGTCTTGGGCACACCGTAGACCGTGCCGCCAGATGAGATAAAGATCACTTTTTTGACCCCACCTCTGGTGCACTCGGTGAGCAATTGCACCGTGTCTATGACATTGGAGCGGATGTCGTAAACGGGGTCATCGTTGGAGGTCTGAGGCAGAGTGGTGTAGGCCAGATGAAAAACCCAGTCCACATCTTTGATGGCATTTTCCATTTCGCCATGATTGCCTAGATCGCCGACCAGATACTCGACCTGCGGCAGAGGCTCTTTAAAGCGGCTGGGGTATCTGTCCAGTACTCTGACCTGATGACCTTGCGCTACGAGCGCATCGACCAGATGAGTGCCGATAAAACCATTGCCGCCGGTGACCAGTGCCTTCATGTCGCCCCTAATCCTGTCCCTGTTTTTGTGAGGTCTCCAAATAGACTGATTCTATATCATCGACCATGGCAGCCACAGATCTCTCATCTGCAATGTTACTGACCAGATGCTCGTAAAACTGGCGATTGCCGATCACTCTCTCCAACTGATCTCTCAGATCGTGCCAGTCATTAAGTTTGAATAATAAACCGTTGCGCTCGTGCTCTACGAGCTCTGACATGCCTCCCAGATCTGTGACTATCAATGGCGTTCTAGTCGCCAGTGCAGACTGCATCACCAGAGGAGTGTTTTCGTACCAGCGCGATGGCACGACCAGTATGTCCAGGTCTTGCATGATCTTGCCATAGTCCGAGTTAGGAAAAGTCCCGCAAAACTGGATATTTGCGTTGCCCTGAGCTAGTTTTTGCAGCTCGATAAAATAATCTGGAAATTGATTTTGATTGCCGTAAAGTTTGAGGGTCGCTAGCTGAGCGGATTGGGGAGAAAGATTGTTAAAGGCGTTGATTAGCAGATCGACGCCTTTGTGATTGTAAAAAGTACCGATATAGCCGATGCGAAAATTGCGGGATGGCGTCTTTCTCGTGTGTTTGACAAGCTCTTCGAGGTCGATGCCAAAGTGGCAGACCTGTATGAGGTCTCTATCAATGCCGTTTTCTACAAATAGATCTCGCATCAATGCCGTCGGCACGAGGATTTTGTCTAGCTTATTGGCTTGTTGTCGCAGGTACGCAGGTCTGGCCTTTGTCGCTGCCAGGGCAGATGGTTTTTTGAGCTCCCTATAAGCCGCACCGAGTGCCGGTTGGGCTACTCTTATCAGTGGTGCTGCTATTGGCAGGCGAGCGGCAAGCGCCTCTGCAACTTGGCTGGAGTCGGGTAAAAGGTGCGGGGTGTAGCAAGTGGCGCAGTTTGATGCATCGGGCGCCGGCCCTCGGCATACGTTGCCATCAGGGAGGATCAATTGCACGATCGGACAGATAAACCAAAAATCAGTGGCGTATAAGATCACCGGGATTTTGCGACTCTTTGCCGCATCTATGATCGTTGCTGAAAGATTTTGACAGTGATTTATTTGCACGATATCGGGCTTAAACTCGTCGAGCAAATCGTTAAAAAACGGCACTAGATCTGGATTGTCATACTCATGATAAAAGTCGTTGTTGCGCAGCCTGAGGCCTTCTTCGATGATGACTACGGGAATGCCTTCGTAGGTGTAGCGATTGGTCTGGGCTTGTCCGACTCTAGCTCTAGCATCCTGGTCCGGAGGATTGGCGGCCAGTACGAGGACCTCATGGCCTCGCCTCTGCAATTCTTGGGCTGTTCTCAAAGTGAGCACTTCTGTCCCGGCTCGATGCTCAGGAAAAAACTTGTGACTAGTAAGTAAAACTCTTTTCATGTGTCGCTTTGAGGACTTATGTTGCTCTCTAAGTGTTGTTAATCCTCATTATCTCGTGACTTAGCTAAAATAAGCGTGATGAGAATCTGTCTAATATCTAGAGAATACCCGCCCGAAACAGGTTTTGGGGGCATCGCTACCTTTACTCAGCACCTGGCTCAAGGGCTCAAAAGCCTTGGCCATGATGTCGTGGTCGTGGCGCTTGCTAAAGAAAAAGCCAGTGTCCAGGACGATAATGGCATCCCTGTGCATCGCGTGCAATTATACCCATTCAAGACCAAGCTCGCGGTGGTGGCAATGTGCATGCCCTACTCCAAATACGTCTTGGGCACGAGCACTGCCTTGTATGCAAAATTTATGGAATTGCATCGACAAAAGCCCTTTGATGCCGTCGATACTCCAGAGCTCCTGGCTGAGGGCCTTTATCCTTCCATCGCTCAGGTAGTGCCATTGACGATCAGGCTCTATACTCCTCACTCCAAGTTTATTGCCGAAAAATTGCACAATGTGCAGCCGTCGTTTGATCATCAATTTGTTGCCGCTCTCGAACGCGTGGCAATGCTGTCTGCGCAGGTTATAACCTCACCTTCCAACGATCTAGCAGAGTTTGTGGCCGGCGATCTGGGCTACGATCTGTCAAAGATTGCGATAGTCCGCAATCCTATAGATACCAGCGTCTTTACCCCTGAGGGGCCGCGCGAGATAGACAATGACAAGCTCAACGTGCTGTTTGTCGGTCGTCTGGAGGAGCGTAAAGGTATCCAGTACTTGATCGATGCGATACCAAAAGTAGTGGCACAGGTGCCCGATGTCCGGTTTATCATCCTTGGCGACGATACTATGACAGGCAAGGGTGGCAGCTCTGTGCTGGCCGATCTAAAACAGCGTCTGGCGGCAGGTGGTGCCAGCGATCACGTGCAGTTTATCAATCGCATTGCTCTGAGTGCATTGCCTGCTTATTATCGTTCTGCCGACATTTCGGTAGTGCCATCTGTCTATGATAATTCTCCTTATACATCGTTAGAGGCCATGGCCTGCGGAGCACCGGTGATCGGGTCTTCGGCTGGTGGCACCAAAGAGTATGTAATCGATGGACAGACCGGGCTGATCGTGCCACCAAGAGATGCTGATGCTCTGGCTGAGGCGATAATCAAATTGGCAAATGATAAAGATCTACGCGCGGCGCTCGCTAAGGGTGCTCGAGAGCATGCAGTCCGAGCATTTGATCGTAAGGAGATCGCCAGACAGACTCAGGCTTTGTATGAGTTGGCTCGCCAGAGATTTGATGCAAGACATGCTGACACCAATGAAGGTCGCATGTACAGGCACGATAGTGACAAGATGCTCCAATCGGCTGTGGAGTTTATCGATAGCTTTGATAAGGCTCTCTACGACATGCTGTATCAGCGATCCATCAGGTTTAGGATCACTCACTGGGGCCGCCTTGCCAAGGCCAGGCCTCGCTTGCTCCTGGCAAAGATCGTCAATCGCATAGCTCGTATGATCTTTGGGGCTATGGGCTTTAGGGAGGAGTCGATGCCTGCATCTCTCCGTGATCTCAACGATGCTATAGCAAAAAAAGATCAAGAAAGAGAATCCTACGAGTCGGTCTTGCAGGATTGATAGATATTTTGAAGGCACATTATGTCTGGATAGTGGCTTTGATCTCTGTGGTGGCATTAGCGATCCGCTTGTGGTTTAACCTCGATCCAGCCAATTTGTCTCTGGCCGGCGTTGCCGATGCTTCTGAGTATCTGCGCTACTGCCAGGTCTTGCAAAAGCTCGATATCTTTCACCCTGATTTTAGCGGCTGGAAAGAGTTTGTCATCTCCGGCCCGACTTTTCCGGTTTTTCTCTCTCTTTGCGCCAGTATCTGTGGTGCCAGTTTTGCGGCAGGCACTGCAGCGATCACGATATCTCTGGTGGTGCAGGCTTTTACCTCGACTGCGATAGTCGTGCTGTTGATCTTGATCGTGGAGATGCTCTGGGGCAAGCGCATTGCTTGTATCGCAGGTGGTGCGGCCGCTCTATATCCTGGTTTTATAGTCAATGCCGCACGACTCTACTCAGAGTCTTTTGCCACCACACTAGAGATGGGAGCTCTCTACCTCGGGCTGAGAGCCTGGTTTGCTTCAAATGAAAAATCTCGCAACCTCTATCTGGCATTTACTGGCTTTTTGTTGATAGCACTGCAATTGACCAGGTCGTCGATGATGCTGTTGACGCTGGAGACGACGGGCATACTGGTCCTTGCGCTCGTATTTGCGGCCATCAAAGATCGTGCAGCGCTCAAACCACGCGCGATCAATCTTGCTGCTTTTGTCGCGGGTTGTATCGTAGTCATTGCTCCCTGGTTCGTCTTGCAGAAGAGCGCTTTCAATAAGACTAGTTTTGTTGTCGACAGAGTCGGCCAATACAATCTCTTTATCGGCACCAATACAGCTATACAAGGCTTTTTGAGCTATCCGTATCCAGACGGTAGCGGCATCGAAAAAAAGTCATACACCCAGTTGATCAGGGAAGCCTATAAAGAGAGCCCCAGCCGGTTTTTGCGATTGATGATGGATAAACCGGCAAGATTGTACAAATTTCCCTGGAATGATTTTAGGACTCCTATCGGCTTTTTTACTTTTAAATGGCAGGTCCTCTATCATGAGATCGTCTTGATGCTTGCCTTGCTGGGGACTGTGCTGTGCGTGTTTCTAGACCGACAAAAGGCGGCAGGCAAAAAAATCATTGGTCGCCTTTTTTTCTTTTCTCTTTTAGCGGTCAACCTGCCTTTCCTCCTTTTTATCACCGTGCCACGCTATAACCTCATGGCCATGCCCGTCTTACTCGGTATCGCGGCAGTGGGGGCTTATCGGGTTGCACAGCTCAACAAATATCACCAGGCTTCCATCTGGCCAAAGCTGGCCGTTTTGTGCCCGATATTGCTGCTTTTGTTTTTTCGCGACGACCTTTCGCGCTGGCTTGATTCGGGAGATTTTATCCGGTTTATCTCGGTGCGTTCGTCCGATGCTCTGGGGCGCATACTTTTTTGCGGTGTGGTGGCCTCGACCTGGTGCGTGTCTCTGTATAAATGCTCCAAAAATCTCGAGGGTTATATCTGGCCGTTTCGCTTTGCTTTTGCCATCTATCTGATGTTTTTTATGCCTCTCGCACTCATGCAGCAAAGAGCCAATGGTAGATCTGGTGAAACAGTCATCGAAATGGCCAAAAAGGGTGAGTGCATCAAGTCCGAGTTTGTTTTGGCTGAGGGGCGCAAATTGCCCACCGGGCTTGACTGGTATGTCGCAGTGGACGGAGATAATGGTCATCTGCAATGCGATCGTCTCTCGCTCAGTCTGGGCGAAAGGCCCGTAAATACTGCGCCGCTGCCAGCGCTCTCATTGCTTGACGACTGGTCGCTGAGCAAAATGATGGATGCCGGCTGCGGTTATCTCGAGTGCTCCTGGATCTTTGATTGTCTGTCTGCGCCTAGTGGCGTCACAAATACTGAGCTTAGACAGTGGCACTTTTATCCGGTTGGAAATATCGTGAAGGTGGCTGAAATCTTAAACAGAGAGCGGCGCTTGCCCATAGAGATGTCTCAGAAGGATGGTAGGTCGCTCAAGTTGTTTTCGCGTAAAAAGGTTATTGGTAAAAAGACAAATACACTGCCTGGCCGATATCAGTACTCATGGGAAAAGGCTTTTTACGGGGTCGAAAATGACGAGGGGCTGACCGACACAAGATATGACGAGTCTGTAGAGGTCGAGAGACCAAACGCCGGTAGCTGGCAGATAGAGCTCAATCGCGAGACTGCCGGCAATATGATCGGCGATACCAATGTCATGCTCGTGGGGGTGCCACAAATCGCACGCAAGGCACGTGACACCATGAGCGATACCGTGATCCAGAAGTCGGCCAGGCCAGAGGATGCTGTTTTGCAACTGGATATGCCATTGCCGGAGCCTGCGAGCCGCCGCCCTGCCCTATTGAGTGTGAGCTACGAGGCCAAGAGCGTGGCAAATATTAAGGACACTCCATCGACCCGTATCACTGATTTGCGCCCCGTCCTCAGGCTCGATTATAGAGTCGAGCAAGATGGTCGGATGGTGGCTCGGCATATGTTTTTGCCCTGGCTAAAACCATTGATCGGCACCAACAAATACTCGGTGTCGCTACCCCTAGACCTGCAGGGGCTTAGAGCCCATGATTGCAAGGTGTCGCTGACTTTTGCTGATCGGGCGACGCGTCCTGACAAGGCCAGCATGCGCATGCAATACGATGTGCGGCCTCCTCTATTTGCCAATCAAAAGGAGATCGTATTGTGAGCGTATCTCTAAAGACTCGGATGCAAGGGCGACAGGGGGCTGTGCTCGCTTTGATCGCATTGTCCGCAATCGTCTGGCTGATCTTTGGGCGCACGCTTACTAGTTATTTCCTCGCTGATGATTTTGGCGAGGTCGCCTATTGTGCGCGGATCTTAGCAGGTCGATACGATCTGATCTGGGCCAATTTTACCGGTAATTTTATGCAGATCCCCAGCATGGCCGTCTGGCGCCCCTGGCTTTTGATCTCGCTCTTGGTCGATCACGCTGTCTGGGGCGTCAATGCTTTTGGCTTTTACCTGACTAACGTCCTGTCTTTTAATGTGTGCGTGATCGAGTTGTTTGTGCTGGTCAGGATGCTGGCTGCCAGAGCCAATCCGGCTCTGGCTAATGTCGCGGCGTTTTTTGCTGCTTTATTGTTTGCAGTATCTCCTCTCCATAGCGAGAGCGTTAGCTGGGTAGTGGGACGTGTCGATATAGTCTGCTGTGCGTTTTATCTTGCCTCGCTCTTGTGCTTGATGGCAGGAGAAAAAATGATGGCTCATGGTGCGAGAGCCACCATGATGATGGTGTCATCAGTGGTGTGCTGGTGGTTGGCGATGTGGACAAAGGAGATGGCCATTGGCTTGCCTATCGTCGCTTATGCTGCCGTGTTTTTATTTGGCGAGCGTCCTGCTCGCTTAAGGCATGCTTTTAAAGTCACGTGGCCATTGTTTGCGTCCCTCATCCTATATTTCATCCTCAGATATCTGGCTCTAGGCACTCTACTGGGTGGCTACGTCAATGGTATAGGCGATGCACAGGCGGCCAATGCCGTCACCCGTTGGCTCGATATAGATACGGTACGGCGACTGCTCCTGCCATTACCCACTAGTATTTTTAAAGAGGGCAAGGCCTGGCAAGCCAGCGTTCTCATGCCGATATGGATTGCTCTGGCGACTGTTTTTGCCGTCAAGCTGTCGCGTCTACGCTTGCGCTGGGAGTGGCTGGTATTTGCCATCATCTGGGGCCTGACGACTCTTGCTCCTGTATACAAGCTCTGGGGGCTTGGATATGATCTAGAAGGGGCACGCTTTTGCTTCTTTTTAACGATGCCTCTGGCTGTATCGACCGTGCTTTTGCTTTTGCCTGGACGCGGCAAGAGATGCGATGGTGCTGGCATCTTGGCCGCTTGTTTCCTGATTGCATTGGCAACGATCAACACATCTATTGCTATCAAAAACAACCTCATGTGGGTGCAGGCTGGACGCGGCAATAAGGCTCTCGTATCGGCCAGCGCTGATCTGTCCAGAGAGCTGGCCGGTAAAAATATGGCGGGTCTTGTTACTGGCATACCGCATCGCAATGGTGCCGCGCACATGATCTTAAATGGTCCGACATATGAGATGACCTTGCAGCCGCCATTTCAAAGCCAAGATCTATCTCAATCGCTATTGACCTTTGAGCCACTATTGTTTGCTGAAAATGATGCTATGCAACCGTTAAGGTACCGGGAGATCGCTGCAGTTGGGATGCCTCGATATCATTGGGATGCAGATAAAAGAGCTTTTGAGCTTCAGCATGCCGACATTGTCGGCAGCAAAAGGGTAAAGCTCGCTAATGTCGAGCTATTGCCTCGTGTACAGCCTCACAGCCTCGGTCATATCCAGGTCACTCAGGACAAAAACGGTCCCAGTCCTGAGATCGCTATCAAGGACGTGCAATATCAGGATGGTCTGTCCGTGGATATGACGGGACTTGCCAGTGCCGATTTGCTGGTTGTAAGAGCACGTCAGGTTAAAGCAAAAGGTGCTATGTCTGCACGCTCGGGAGAGACTGTCTTGGGGGCGGTAGACCTGCAGGCATGTGGAAATGGTGAGTATTTTGCCTTGCTGCCAGTGTCTCGTTCGGCGGGCTGGTTTGTAGATGGGCGTCCGGACTCCGTTTTTGTGCAATTGCCAGGTGGCGCAGAGATGACACTGCAGTCTATAAGACCAGCTGCTTATGGTGATGTAGCGCCGGTACTGGCCTCAAAGCAGATAAGGGTGGGCCGGGACGGCTGCGTGCGCCTCAATGCTGATGCCAGGGCCTTGACACTTGATCTGATCATGCCAATTTGTTTGTCTGATTACTTTGATAAGCAGTCCATAAAAGACGTAAAAATCGAGATCACCAAGAGCAATCAATTTTTTGAGCAAGCCGACCAGAGTGCAAATGCTGGTCTAAAGACCAAAGATGTGCAAGCTGGCCAAAATCGCGCCATTATGATTGACGAATCCTTGCTGCCTGCTGCTGGCTATTTTCAGATGCGCGCGGTGCTGACTTTGCAAAATGGGCTTGTGATCAGAGGCAATGAGTTGACGTTTTATAAACCCTGATATCAGAGCTTGAGGTTTTTACTGATCGGCTCGAGTACTGCTTTATAAAACTTTTTGCCACCCTGGGCATTCATATGGCAGGAGTCTTCAAAGTCAGCCAGAGTGTAGTCCGCCAGGTCAGCATCGTAGTAGCTGGCACCATATTTGGTGCAAAGTCCCTTGACCGTGGCAAAGTATCTTGTCCACAGCTCTGGCGGCAGGATCTCTTTGTTTTGTTTTGTCAGAGGCATGTTGACGATTAGGATAGGTGTGTGGGTATCCTGGCATTGCTTCAAAAGCTTTTGGAGATAGGTCCTTTGCGTCTCAAAGCATTTGTCGTTGACTGGGAGGTAGACCTTTTTGTAGTTGTTGAGATCGTCCAAGGTGTTTGGAGGGCTTTCGTAGTCTGGTACTTTTTGGACTGGCTGAACATGACTGTCGACTGCAGAGTTATCTTGATCCCCTCGTTTTGCTGTTGTATTACCGTCATTCGCTAATGCAGCCATAAATAGTGAGGTCGGTCGATTTAGCAATGCAGCTGTTTGGCCTATAATGATCGTTTTGTAGTCTGCTCTAACTTGGTAGTAGTGCCACAACAGGCCGGTTGTATAGGAAAGTATCTCATCAAGTTTTGCGTGCCGGTTGATGAGGTCTTGCAAAAATTGTGCGTCAGCCAGTACTTGGTAGACAGGAGTAGTTTCGACCTGCGAACGATAATTATCCAAAAAGTCTCTAGGTGCGAGGCAGCAAACAACAAGTTTTGGTTTCTTTCCGCTTTTTAGCGCTTTTTCCAAAATCAATTGGTGATCAGACATCATGCTGGCAATGATGCCGAGGTTGGCCAATGCTACAGGTCGATGCATTCGCTCGACCAGCATTTTTTGCAGAGTTTGTGCTTTGTTATAGCCATTCATGTAAGTACGACGATATTCTTGATCGTACCGAGTGCGCTTACCGTTGAGCTCATCATCACATCTGACTGCGGGAATGACTACCAGAGAGGATCCCAAAAGCAGTAAATCTGGATTGCCGCCTTGTTTCATAAACTCTGGCAGTTTGGCGACTAATGGATTTAAATCTAGGGGAGTAAAACCTAGGTTGTTAAAGTGCTTGAGAGGTTTGAAATGGATGAGTAGTCCATCCGTGATAGCGATGAACAAAATTGTCAAAAGGAAACAGCTATGTAGTATACGCACGCATAATGCCAACGAGACTGTTCAATGCTAGCATGAATGGCACCAGGCTCCGATTAGAATCAGTTTCGCCTGCCTGTCAGAGCCAAGAGAGCAGTACCTAACAATGATGCCAGCGCTAAGGAGCATCCGAGCCAGTATGTGTCTGGTGCAAACTTCAGCTCAATGCGATGGCTACCAGCCGGCACTAAGATTGCTTTGAAGTAATAGTTAGCTCTGATTATCTCTGACGGCTGACCATCCAGACTCGCTTTCCAACCTGGATAAAAGGTGTCAGATACTACTAACAATCGAGGAGCATCACAATTGCTTTCGTAGATTTGATGCGATTTGTTGTTACCCACATTTTTGGCTTCTGCGATTTGGTTGATTTTTTTGCGAGTGAGTTCTTGTTGCAACTTTGTGAGCAAGTCAATGCTACAAGATGATGTTTCGATAGCAACTCCTCTCGATAGATCAAAAGAACTCTGCTTGAGATAGTCCAAAGCCTCTTTTTTTGTCTCACAGAGAACAGCTTGATTACAGAAATATGCATGCGGAAGTGCAAGAGGATTTAAATAAATTGCTATCCCTTCTGTAGAGGTAAAAACGTGCTGGTACGGCGATGGCAATGTTTCAAACTGGGTGGCGATATATTTTACGCTACTAAGGTTTATTGCTGGGCTGAGAGTATTTGCCCGATAGGTCTGGTTGCGAAACTCGTCTAGCTGTCCTCCGCACGCTTTGACCCAGTCGGTGAAGCGCGGTGGCATCAGCGGATTGTGTACTCTAACGCTATCAATTCCATAAACTGCATTGTAGTTGGGTTTTAAGATGTGATCTTTGAGAGATAACACCCGGCCTGGATGTGTGTGTAAAAAGGCGATTGTTTGCGCTTGTGGAAATTCAAACGCCTGGTGCATTGGGAGAGATTTGGCCGATGCAACCATCAAACTCGTAATGAGGCCAAGGCAAATTAGCGTTGGTCTGCCTTTGCGCCAAAATATGACTAATAAAATTGCTGTAACTAGTGCAATGATTGCTTGCTTGGTAAGTGATGCTGGATCTAGCCGCAGGGTCCCAAGAGTGGCATCAAAATTGTAGGTATCTAAAATTTGCGCATTGCCAGTGGCCCAATAACTCACTGCCACCGGAAGACAAACACATGCTATCAAGACAAGTACCGCGCGGGTGCAAGTGTCACGTGTTTTCATTGCATACAAAAAAGTTTGCAGACCAATGCAAGTCGTGGTGCTCAAAAAGATCAAATATGCTGGTATCAAATATATCGTAATTAGATAATTGAGCCATCCGAGTTGCAATAAATCATGAACAAATCCATATCGCCCAATCAAGAGTAGAGATGCAATCGCCATGCCAAATAAAAAAACGGTGATCTGTCTAGCTATGCGGGGCATCTGCGTGAGGCCGTGTATTGCCATTCCCAGGCCCCACAGCGAAAAGGCGGAGATGAAAGGACTGGCGTTTTTGGAGCAGGGTGTCAGCAGATTGAGAAGTATGCCTTGCCAGGGGGCAAACGCTGAGACGTCGCCGGCATATTTATAAGAGTCGCCAATTTTTAGATACTCTGCCAGTGGTAGCAGCATTGGTGCGGCCAGAGTTATTGAGCTCAAGGCGATCATGCTCAATCGGCATAATCTCGCACGATAATTGCGGTTTATAGGCCAAAATACAAACAAAATGCTGCCAAAAAGAATGCCAAAGAGAGAGGACTCGGGATGTCCAGCCAAGACATATATAGCGCACATAATACTGCAGATAGCCGTGCTAAGGCGGGTGCCGCGATCAGCTGCATAGGCGAAGGCTGCAAATAACCCAGGTAGTAAAATTGAGCTTGTCCCACTCAACAACTCCATGTAATACAGGATATAAGGACATTGTGAGTACATGAGAGCTGCCAGAGCAGCAGGCAAGGCTCTCAGTCGCACTAAGCAGCAGAAAAGGAACATGCCTGTAAAAGCGATAACAATCTGACTTAACAAGATAAGATTGTAAGTGTGCATATTTGGCCATAAAGCCAGGGGCAAATGCAAAATAGAAAGTGCACAAGACTGTACATCTGCTAGTAATGGCATCCCGTATCCACTATGAGCGTTCCAAAGTGGCGCGATGCCAGAGTGCCATAATTTGGCCACTAGCATGTAGTTTGGGATCAGAAGCTGCACCAGGGAAGGGTCATAGTTTGCAGTGCTTCCGGTCGACCAAGCTTGAAAAACACTATCCCATTCTGCCAAGCGATCGATTCTAGATATTGCCTTTTTACCGGTTATGACGGCAAAGTATTTGATAGCGATGCCTATACCGAAAATAGCCGGGATAAGCCACTTACAGTTTTTTACTTTGTCAGAGACTTGCATCTGTATCGATCTTCGTTGTCTGAGATGAATTCCAGTTATCTATTGTTTGGTTGGATGGTCTCCACTCGGGATTTAAACTCTTAAGAGCAGATTTGAGCTGTGCAAGATTTTCTATCGGTTGCAGTTTGCTTGCGGAAGGATTAAATAGGTAAAGACCGTCATAGCTCATTTTTTGGCATTCGATATTGCCAACCATATCTCGAACTCGATTATCATCGGCTATCAGTCTGGCGCTGACTGTAGTGGCACGAATCTCGTTTGAGTTGAGCACGAGTCGAGCAAAACCTCCAAAATCCCAGACTCCATCAAAAACTGGCACATGTATCACATATGGTGCGCATCCAGCAAGGATCAAGCCTTTGATCGGTTTTGCCTTTGGAAGCGTTTGTGATAGTTTTTCTAGGCTTGATCTGATCTCTTTTTGAGCAACGCGAGCTGTCTCCCAGGGCCTTTGTGTGGCGATGTTTAGAGCCGTGCAGATGCTAAATAATGCCCCAGTCGTTAATACGCAAACAAGTAACCAACGTCGGCCTTTCAAGGAAATGCACAGTCCATATAGACCGGCAATAAAAAAGGAAAGGGCGAGACCTGCTCCTGCATTGATACGACTGAGTAGGCCGGTTGCAGCGGGGACATACTCCGCGTTGAGACCAAAAATTGTGTAAGTCAGGGGCAATAAGGTTAAACCGATCACTGCGAAGGCAATGGCCTCTAATCTGGATTGGTGTGCCATAGCAAAATCATTTAAAGGCAAGCATTTTGCAAGAAACAAGGTCGTGACTAGACCCACTGTTACGGCCGCAGTTATATTATAAGGACTCGCATCTATGAGTTTCGCTTGCTGCCAAGCAAAACGCATCACGTTGTCGGGACAATTTAATCTGATGCCCTGCGAGACTGTTTGCCACATTAGTCCAGGGTCAAATGATATTGCATGTAACCAGCCACCACCCAGGAGTGGGACTGCAAATTTTTGCCAGAGGATCAAAAGCACTATCTGTACACAGCCGGACGTGGTCAAGAGGAGGGAGCCTTTGATAAAAAAATTGACGTCGACCTTTGATTGCCTCCATGCGAGAGCCAAAATCATAGGTCCTAACGCTAATGCTGGCACAAATACTTCGTAATTAAATATCATCAAAGCCCAGGGGAGTGTTGATAGTGCGACCCTTGCGTAAGATCTTTTGGCAACAGCTTCAGCTAATACGATCATGCTCCAAAGGACACAGATCCGACTGAAGGATAATGCTATGCAGAGCATCCAATTGTGGACAGAGTCCTCAAACGGGTATAAAAGCAGCGTCACGGCAGCTACGTAGCTCATGCCTCCCTTGATATCCTTTTGTGTCAAAATCTTATTGCATAAAATCAACATCAATAAGGCTGCGATAAATTCGAAGGTGCAATTGAGCGCATGGTACAGGCCTTGATTAGTGCCAGCAACCTGATAGCAGGCTGTCAACAAAATTCCTTGAATTGGACGGATAGAGATCTTGGTGTCTGATGTAAGAAAATGTTGAAACTGCGATAGAAAGTCGGCAGGCCCAAAATGCAGATTAGCTACTGTGGCCCAATCATCAAAATAAAAACCTGAGTTGCGTATTGTCGAGCCAAAAGCGAGAAACTCAATCAAAAGGAGGCAGATCGCTGCGCAAAAAGTCTTTTTGGAAAGAATGTCTATTGAGGATGTCGACTGTCCCAGCATATCTTCGATTATAAGATATTCCAGTCATTGCAAGTAATCGCATAGGTCTGATTGAAGAGGTTTTGCATTAAAATACCAGCATAGACTGGAGCATCAATGTATTGACACCAAGATCCTTCCGATCAACCGGGCACATAGCCACCGTTGCATTTTGTGTTATTTATCTTATTTTATATTTGACATGGCGATGCCTCGACCATAGCTTACCTAGCTGGGATGCAGCCAATCATGTATTAGATGCGCACCATTACAGTGAGTTGATCAAGCATTTCAGACCCTTTAGGCAGGACTTTTGGAAGGAGTTTTTGACCGTAAGTTTTAACTATCCAATGACTCAACACCTGCTTTTTGCAGTGAGTCAACTGGCATTTGGGCCATCAAAGTATGCTGATGCAGCTGTCAATCTAATCTATTGGCTTATCCTGTTTGCCTCTGTATATGGTGGCGCCATCAAAATTGGAGTAGGACGATTTGCTGCTTTTTTTGCCATAGTATTTATCGCAGTCTGTCCTCTGGTCGTGGTTTTGAGTCGCCAGCCATTGCTTGATTTTGGCAACCTTGCCCTGCTTTCTGCTGCTTTTTATTGCATGATGGGCACTACTCGCCACTCTACCTGGCGTGAGATCGTCTTGCTTGCTCTAATCCTTGCCATTGCTGGCACGGCAAAGCAGACTAGCTTCTTATGGTTGGCCGGTTTTTTTGTGTGGAGGCTGATTGCTTTGGTCTTCCGCAAACAGTTCGACGCAAATAATTTTGGCAAGCTTTTTATAATGGGTTTGCCGCTCGCTGGTGCGCTGCTGTTGTGGCTGTTGCCAAACTCAGACAGTCTCATAAGCTGGAAAAATTATTACTATCCTCAAGCTGCAAAAGGTAATACTTTTATCATTACGCTGGCAGAGCATCTTTGGAGCTACGCTACCTCTTGGCCTGCTATTATTTCCCCGCTTTTGCTACTGCTAGTAGTCGCAGGTTTTGGCTATCTCGTTTGGGCTGCTCGCCAGCGTCTAAAGCCCTTATATGAGCTTGCCTTTGCCAGCGCTTTCGGACTGGTGACTCTTTCGGCTTTGTCAGTTAATCGACCAGAACCGCGCTACGAAATACCTATCGTCTACCTGCTAGCGCTAGTTGTTGCAATGAGCTATCAGGCCGCAGTCGATAAAGATGATCGTTTGGGAAAGGCTTTTATTGCAATAGCCAAACTTGTTACCTGCCTTGCAATAGTGCAGTACTTTGTATTTTCATTTGTGCCATATCCAATCCCGGGTTCGCCAGCGATAGCAAAATTCATTGAAGCTGTTATTGGTCGTGGTGAGGCGGAGCGCCTCGATCCCGCTGGTTATCCTACTCGGGGCAATGACGCTTGGGGAGTCGACTGGCTTATGACTAGCATCAAAAATGCTGACTTGCCCCTCAACAGGCTAAATGTCATGTCGAGCACAAAGGAAGTTAGCGTGCATGGTTTAGAGGTAGCAGCGCTACGGCGCAAATTGACTTTAGAGGTGTCGACATTTAGGCGGTTTACTTTGCACGGGGACGTATTTGAATACAATGCTGATCAGGTTCCGTATTACAATTGGTACCTGCTCAAGACTGGCGAGCAAGGCAACGCATTGGCCGACAAGGTTAGCGCAGACGCATATCAGCGTCTCGAAAACATCATCAGAACCGGTGGTCAATACAAACTCTCCGGCAGTCGTGCTCTGCCCGATGGATCGAGATACGATCTATTTGTGACCGCTAAATGAAGTCTTGATCCTATCTGTAGCGGAGTCAAAAAACTTGTTAGCGCCGTCGGCATTGAGGTGCGCTGAGTCTTCAAAATCTTCATCCGAAAAATTGGCACTGTGAAAAAGGTCGATCAAAACTACTTTATTTTCCCGATATTTAGATCTCTGCAGTTTGGCTAAATATGTTGCGTAATCGTCTAAAAACGCTTTGTCTATCAACTCTTTATTAGGCTTGGAAGCTGGCATGGCAGTGATGATCACAGTGATTTGCTTTTGCATGGCAAGTTCGATCAACTGATCAAATGCCTTTGCCTGACTTTCAAATCTTGTTTTGTCATATGGCTGGTACATTTGCCTGTAGGTTTCCAGATCATGATACTTGGGGCCAGTCCACTGGTATTGTGGTTCAAAGGCATTATCCAGATTGGTATAACTGGACAAAGGTGGCCTTGTTATGCGATTTTCAGCTTCCCATTGATTGAGTGGATGCTGCAAAATAGTGGCTGTGAGGGCGTTGATAAGCTCTCTGTAGTCTGGTTTGACCTTGTAATAGTAAAAATACTGCCCGGCTATCTGCGAGACGATATCCGCCAGTTTTTTTGATTTTAGCGAGGCAGACACTGCATCCCAGTCAGGTAGTGCCTGGCGCACGGCAGTCTTGTCTGGATCTTTTGTGTTGTCGCACAAAAATCTTGGCGAAAGCTCCAGCATCAACAGTTTTGGCAGTCTGCCATGGTGTATGACATTACGCCAAATTGTCAATTGATCTGACGCAATGGAGCCTTGCACAGCCAGGCTGTGTACTCGTTTGAGAGGACTATTTGCTTTGATTAGCTTGTCTTCAAATGCTTTTGGCTCGGTCAATGCACTCAATTTATTTCTCAAAAACCAATTGTCATACCTGGTTTTTTGATTGGTAAATCTTTCATCCAGCCGCATCGATGGATAAAGATAAAGAGATGAGCCGAGCATGAGGATGTCGGGCGTCTGACCATGGCCTTCGAGATAATCCTTGAGCTTGGCTAAAAGCGGGTTTTGATCGAGAGGGATGTAGGAGGTGATATTAAAATATCTGATCGGTTTTATTTCACTGAAAAACCAGTTGAATGCCACCAGATAAAGTGCCAGCCATATGCAGATGCTGCCGGTCAAGCGCCTCAACATAGGTCTCCGATCAGCTGCTTTCGCCAGGAGTAAAGTGTTTTTCTCTGACTAGGCTTGTATTGGCCATGATCTTTTCAAACTCTACTACGATTGGCTCTACTTCACCGGCCATGACGACCTGCCCGCCGTTCATCAAGATGGCATAGTTGCACCATTCGCGGACTGCTTGCAGATCGTGCGTGACAAAGATAATCGTCTTGCCCTGCGCCTTGAGCTTGGCCATGTGGTTTTTGCATTTGGTCTGAAAAGCCAGATCGCCTACCGCCAGGGCTTCGTCAACGAGCAATATATCGGGCTCGACGCTAACCGCTACAGCAAAGGCCAGGCGCACAACCATGCCGCTGCTATAAGTCTTGATCGGCTGGTCAAAAAAGTCTCCAAGCTCGGCAAAAGCCGCGATCTCAGCGACTCTGCTCTCGATCTCCGCCTTGGGGATGCCGAGGATCATGCCATTCATGATCACGTTTTCGCGGCCGCTGTAATCCGATTGAAAGCCAGCACCAAGCTCCAATATGGCCGTGATACGACCATTGCGTATCAACTCGCCCTGTGTAGGTTCGAGCACGCCGGCGATGATCTGCAAAAGAGTGGATTTGCCGGACCCGTTTGGGCCGATCAGAGCAGTGATACCAGGAGGAAATCTGACATCGACGTCTTTTAGCGCCCAGTACTCTCGGTGATAGCTCTTTTTATTGTTGAGCAGGATCTCTTTGAGCCGATCCACTGGTCGATCATAGATGTTATAGCGTTTGGAGACGTGTTTGACCGCAACCCTAAAATCGTTATCCTGGGCAGGCTGGTTGTCTGTGGTAGTCGGTTCAGATGCGAGGCCGGACAATGATTACTGGTCGCTTGGGTTAAGGACGGACTAGGCATTGATGCTAGCACAAAGGGCCAATACCTTGATTACCAGCTTTTCAACATCAGATCAATGTCAGTGTCGATATTGTGTCTGATTGGGTGGTTTGCTTCACTCTTTTAGCTTGCGTCGCTGTCAGAGTGGTGGCACTGGGATTAAAAAACAGAGAGAAAAATAGCTTTTCCATATCTGCTCTCAGCTCACTGATGTCACGCACTGTGTTGATGGATCGCCAAAAGGCTTGTGTCTTAAAGCATTGCAGCTGACCGCGCTCCGCCAATATAGGATAGGTCTCGGCTTCTTTTTCGCCGCGCTCCGGCAAGAGATCATATATAGTCGGCTCGACCAGGGATATGCCTGCATTGATCCAATAAGGCAGCTCTGGCTTTTCGCGAAAAGCAGTCACCTGGTTTTTTTCGTTGGTATCAACGATGCCAAAAGGGCTGACCATAGGTACTGCCACCATGGTGACTTTTGCATTGCGCTGTTGGTGGTAGGCATACAAATCGCCGAGATTGAGGTTGGTGATCGAGTCGCTATTGACCACGAGTACCGGCTCATCGATAGGTGAGAGAAATCTCAGCGCATTTTTGAGTGCCCCGCCAGAGCCGAGAGGCTCGTCTTCGACTAGGTAATTGATGTTGACTCCATACTCTGCGCCATCAGCAAAATACTCGCGGATGCAGTCTTGCGCTTGGCTGCACGCAATGGTGATTTGCTTGATGCCGTGTGCGCTGAGCCATTGTATGAGGCTGGCCATAAGAGGGCGTCCCATGACCGAGATCATCGATGGCGGACGATCCTGGGCCAATGGCTTGACTCTATCGCCTGCTCCACCCGCCAAAATCACAGCGTTGCGCATCGTGCCTCTCCTCAATACTTGCTAACATTTCTTTGCAAATCTTAGCGTACATATCTTGTATATCAAATGGAGATTTATTTAAGCGCTTTGTCAAGCGCCGTAAGTGTCGCTACTGGTAAGATATTGCACGATGTCTGCCCTGGTGATCAGTGCTTTTTAATAGCGTCAGCTACTTGCTGTTTTTGCCGATCGTAGTGCTCGCTTTTTGGCGCCTGCCCCATCGTTTTAGGGCGCCACTGCTTTTGGTGGCAAGTGCTTATTTTTACATGAGCTGGTTTCCTCTGTATGGCTTGATGCTTGGCGGACTGACCTTGCTCAACTATGGGCTCGGCATGGCCATTGCTGCGATCAAGCCAGCAAGACCACTCCTGGCAAAGCGAGTTTTGATCACAGGCATCGTCCTCAATCTGTTTACTCTGGCTTACTTTAAGTACACCGATTTTTTGATTGAGTCCATCAACAAAATCCTGGCCATTTCGCCTTTGCAGACTGCAGCGCAGTTGCCTATGGCGCACATACTATTGCCTCTGGGCATTTCATTTTTTGTCTTTGAGTTTATCCACTATCTGACCGACATCTACAAAGGCTCACGACCGATCAAAGATATAGTGCATTTCAGCTTGTTTGCTGCATTTTTCCCTTCGCAGATTGCTGGTCCCATTAAGCGTTACCAGGATTTTGTCAAACAACTCGAGATCCCAAGACGGTTTGATGCAGCCAGGCTCGAAGCAGGTCTTGCTCTTATCATGCAGGGGCTCTTTAAAAAGATCGCAATTGCCGACAATTTATCCAGTCTAGTCGGCATTGGATTTGCCAATGCAGCCAGTCTCGGAGCCCCAGAAGCTTGGGTCACGGCAATCGCCTTTACCGTACAGATTTATTGCGATTTTTCGGGTTATACCGATATGGGTAGGGGTTCGGCTTTGATGATGGGCTTTGATCTGCCACCCAATTTTAATTGGCCGTACATTGCTTCCGATCTCTCTGACTTTTGGAAGCGTTGGCATATTTCCCTTTCATCCTGGCTCAGGGATTACCTATATATCCCAATGGGTGGCAGTCGTTGCAGTGATAGCCGCAAGCAGTTTAACCTGGTAACTACTATGGTGCTCGGCGGTCTATGGCATGGTGCTGCCTGGCATTTTGTCATCTGGGGCGCATTTCATGGGCTAGGCCTGGTGGTCAGTCATATGTATGCTCGATTTGTAAAAGGGGAGGGGGCCGTGTCTGTAGCGCTGCAAAAGTGGCATGCCACTAAATATGGTGCAGCGACCTCCGTTGGCCTTACGCTGCTGTTTGTCGTGGTTGGTTGGGTGTTCTTTAGAGCCTCGACCATGGGGGAGGCCGGAGCCTTATTGCAGTCTGCAATCACGCCTGTGCCGTCCCACTATCTCGAGGATGCCTATCTCAAATACCCAGGCTTTGCAGCTCTGGGTGTTTATTGTGTGGGGTTTTGCTTGTTGCGCCTCTGGGAGCGCATGCCGCGTCTGCGGCCTTTATTGCCTGCCAGGCTGGTTGGATATGTAGCTGTCTTTTTAGCTGCGGTAGGCTTCTCACCTCTTGGTGAGGCACCGTTCATTTATTTTCAGTTTTGAGGTGAAATACAGCTAGATGAGTATTGCAACCGTCAAAAAAAGCCCACATCTTGCTCCAGCTAGCTCCAGTGAGCGGGATATTGTGTCGATCGGTTTTAAAGGCAAATACCCGGTTATTAAGGCGTTTGCTCAGGCGATTGCCTGCGCTGTCCTGGCGATCGCTTGTCTAGAAGGTATCTTTGCCCTGGCTGGCATCGGTGAAACCGAGCATTTGAGGCCGGATTTGCGTCTTGGATTTAAGCCCATTGCCGGCAAGCACATCACCCAGCGTAAAGAAGGCTTTGCCAGTCTGGCTTTTAATAGTCAGGGCATGCAAAACGATGAGATCCCGTTTGCCAAGCCTGCCGGGGTCTTTCGGATTGCGATATTTGGTGACTCCTATGTGGAGTCTCTGCAAGTGCCGCGTTCTAAAAATTATTGTGCTCAGCTTGGCGAGATGCTGTCTGCCAAATGGCACCGGCCTGTGCAGGTGATCAATTTTGGTGTATCAAATTATTCTGTCGCTCAAGATTATCTGCGCTATCTGGAGCTGGGCAAGCGTTTTGCACCGGATATGGTGATCCTTGCCTTTAGATCAGGCGAAAGCGAAAAACTCCTGCCCACTCCCAGTAATGCTCTCGCATTTGTCAGGCCGGTGTTTTTTGTGCGTCCTGATGGTGGTTTGACTTATGACAATACCGTTGTGCAAGACTATCTAAAGTCACGTGATGGCAAATGGATGGCAGCCACCGATTGGCTGCGCGAGCACTCTAGGATCTGGTCCGTGATTGGGCGTTTGCAACTCAACTGGCTCAATGCAAAGGCCGGTATCGATAAAGCGCTGCAAGATTTTGCGTGGTTTCGCGGTGCTCCACAGGCGGCTGGCTTTGTCGCCAACCTGGCCGAGCGTCAAAGATATCTGGATTGCCACTGGCCTATGATGGATGGGCTTTTGAGACATTTTAGCTCGATCGTGCAGGCTCATGGAGCAAAAATGGTGTTGATGCGCACACCTATGGTGCACCCAGGCAAATACGACCTCGACGTAAACCCGCTGGAGACCCGTTTACTAGAGCAGACTGCTCGTGCGGCTCATTGTGATTTTGTCGATGTCAACGCTGCTTTGATGAGAGATGTGCCTGTTGATAAATATCCACAGTATTTTTGCGATGGTGGCCATTTTGATCTGCCGCTGCATCATTTTGTGGCCGAGCGTTTAGCTAATGACCTTTTGCCGCCTGAGATTTGATCGTCCCTGAGACTTTGCTCTCGGTCAACAAATCTCTTGTTGCGCTATGACCAAAAGCGCTTTGTGTTTGATTAGGAGCATAAGTAGAAATGCTCTGGGGTGGTTTTTTTGTCAATAAGGGCTTGGCCGCTGTTTGCATCAAGGTGCGAGGCGTGGCTTGATTTGCTGGATTAGTATCGGGCATCCCTAAAATAGGCCTTGTAGTGGCGGGAAGATGTAGACCTTTATTGGCGTTTGGATTGATGTTGGAGCCAAAGCTAGCCGATGGCAGTCCTGTGTCCTGACTGCCTGCTTTGATCACCGTGCGGGTTTGCTTGCCTTGAGGGCCCGGGCCCACCTGAATCTCATATATCTCGGTGTCCTCGCCTTTTCGAAAGTCTTTGACTATTGGACTAGTGTTAATGATGTGTATTTCCCGGCGAGCAGTGTGATGATCGGCAAATTGCAACTGGTCTTTTGGGATTTTGTACGATCCCTGTCCTGATTGTTGTGCGAGAGCCGGCATCGCATCTGATGCCATTGCAATCGCTGCTACCAAGCCAAGGCAAAAATAAATGTGCTGCATGCTCGCGCCCCCAAATGTCCAGAGTGCGACATTATCACAAATGTCAAGAGCTCGCCCTGGGGTTAACCCTAGAACGAGCTCTGCATTTTTATGTGGGATCTAAAGTATTTAAAGCAGGCTTGCCGCTTGCAATAGTGCCTTTTTGATCTCTTTGACCGTGCCGGTAAAGGTAACGGTCATGACGGCATCTGATCCGCCTGCGTAGCTCATCACGCCACTGCCGAGAGCCTTGGTCGATGCACTGGTATTTTTGCTGCCAGGCGGGCGACCTCTACGTTTGGGAGTGGAGACTGCCGAGCTGACAGTCTTGCTCTTGCTGCCTGGCGGGCGACCTCTGCGTTTAGGAGCGGTCGATGCTGCCATGGCTGCCTTTTTGCTGCCGCTGCCAGGTGGACGGCCTCTGCGCTTAGGAGTGGTGTCAGTTGTTGCAGCAGTAGTGTTCTTTTTGCTGCCAAATGGACGACCGCGCTTTTTGCGTTTGACTGGAGTGACAGCTGCAGCGCTCTTGCTACCAGGAGGTCTGCCGCGCTTTTTGGGAGCTGAGCTGTCAGCCTGAGCTGCACTCTTGCTGCCTGGAGGACGACCACGCTTTTTGGGGGCCGAGGCGTCGGCATTTTTATTTTTTTTAGGGCGACCGGGTCTACCAGGCTTTTTGCTGGATGCTTTTTTTGCATTTTTGCTGCCAGCAGGTCTACCGCGCTTTTTAGGAGCATTTTCGCTCGCGTCGCTAGCTTCTGCTTCTCTTCTGCTTTCTAATTCTTCGACCATTTTGTGCGTGATGATCCTATCTTGTGCCATTTTTTGAGGTCTTTCCTGTATTAGGACGTTGCTATTCTAACCCGTCCCTTTCTTTTTCATACCATTTGCAAATGTATTTGTATCATAGCGATCAAATAAATATATAAAAGCTATTTGCAAACCAGTGCTTGAACACCGGCACTTTTGATTTTGGTATCCATGCAATATTTCAGACTTTTTATTTTGATATCTATTAGCCTTAATTATTTTGTCAGCCCTGACGGCAGTGTAATGAGGTCGGAGGGGATTGTCGTTTTGTACAGATGATGACACCACCGTCTAAATAATGGGACGCCTAGAGATTAGCCTTAATGGTGTCGTATTTGGTGGCTAGTCTTTGTCTGCCGCTTTCGTCTTGCTCTTTGCTTTCGCTCGCCGAGCGTCCAATAAATTAAGATCTGTGTTTATATTTTTATCTTGAAATCTCGGTCCAAGGCTGGAGAGTGTGAGAAGAGCACCAAATCGTGGTACTTTTTTATTACTGTTCTCTACTTACTAATGTCACGCGAAGTACCCATATGTTTCGTCCAGGAAGAAGCAACGATCAATCCAGGATCCGCCTGCCCAAGATAGGCGTGGCTCCGAGCATGAAAGAGCTGCAAGGCATCTACGATCAGGCACGCGAAAACCGTGGCCGTGAGGTCGAGCTGGTCTGGCAAGTGCCAGGCACTTACAAGACATATAGTGTGCACGTCAAGTTTGACAGGGTGACGCCGCATCCTCTTTGGAACATCTGGGAAAATAATGGCCGCGAGTCCAAGATGGTCTGGAGGTTTGAGACCTCGGACATCAACATGATCTATGACGTCATTGCCATGTTGGACGTGTCGCATCAAAAGACCACCGGCACGGTCCAGACCATCAATAATGGCGGTTCTTATCCCTCGGGTAATAGTGGCACTTTCAACACCACCAACAATCCATTCCAGAGTCCCCAACAGGCTTACAATCCCAATCCGCCAGGTTATGGCGGTGCCGGCAGCAATACCGGTAGCTTTATGCAACCTGCGGGTAGCACCAGCAGCCAGAGCAATCCTCAAGTCTCTCGGCCTGGCGCAGGCATCAATGATGGCTGGAGATCCGTAGCCGATGAGGCTGCCGAGCCGTCTGGTCAGGGGGCGGGAGCGCTCCAAGGTTTTAACAACAGTGGTAGTTTTAACAGCAGCAGCAGTGGATCTTTTGCACAAAATTTTTCGAGCGGCTTTGGCAATCAGCAGACGGGGGCTTTCTCCCAGCAGCTCATGCCTCAACAACCCGTGCAACAACCGCAAATGCCGCAACCACAATTGCCCCTGGCACAAAAGCCAGTTACTCAATCTGGTACCCACCAACTGCAAACCCCCGACAAGATGCCCGAGGGCTCATTACCGGCAGATTTTTTCTCTGAGGCTCCAGCCACTATAGCTGGTTTGCCTAAGCAGACTGTGACCATAGAAGGCACAATCCAGCAAAACCCGCTCAACAATGTCATGACCACCATCGGCATGCAGCAGCTGACCGGCAAGTTAGAGATCTCTGGCGATAGCGCAGTTGGACACGTCTACTTCGAAAATGGCCTTCCAAAGGATGCTCAGACCTCGAGCAATCGTGGAGATGAGGCGATTAAAGAGCTCGTGACCTGGCGGTCAGGGACGTTTTTGTTTAAGCCGGGTCTGAGGACCGAGATGAGATCGGTCGAAAAGAGCCTGCAGAGCTCGGTCATGGAGGGCATCGCCCTGCTCGACCAGCTCAAGCATCTCGAAAAAGCCGGGCTGATGTATGAGTCGATCCTTGCTCAGAAACAACGTAATCTTGGGGAGCCCGAACTGCGTCTGATGTTGGCCAAAGGGCATCCGATGGATTTTAATCAACAAAAAGACATTTATGATGCCCTCGCGTCGAGACCGACATTTACCGATCTATTGCGCGATCGACCGATGGATCAGACGCAATGGGCTCCTTTGCTTTTTAATTTGCTCTATTGCGGATTGATGGAGATTAAAGCTCCTGCCGCAAGTCGAGGTGGAGCGCTCGACTTTTTAGGTGACGGCAAACAGGTCATCCAAAATCTCGCACTCAATTTTCAGCGGCATGAGACGGGCATCTACTCGTCCGAGGCTCTGCTCTATTTTATGGAGTATGAGTATTATCGCTTTGAGGCCTACAATTGGCCATTGTCTCTGGTGATTTTTGATCTATACACTAAAAGGACGAGTCTATCCAATATTGTAGAGGCCGATGCATTGCCGCCGGAGGCTTTGCAGATTGCCGTGCAGCGCATTGGTCTGGTCAAGCGTCCTCTAGATATGCTCACGCATTTTCAGCAAAATGAATTTGCGATCTTGATGCCCAATACTCGGGCATCGCAGGCGAGTTTTGTCGCCAATCGTATACTCGATGCCCTCACAGTGACGCCTCTCATCCCGGGCATCGATAAGGCAAACCTCGGTATAGCCTTTGGTGTGGCCAATCTGCCATCCGACGGCGAAGACATCGAGTCGCTCTTGCAGGCGGCGGCTCATGCCAAAAACGAGGCTCGCGAAGGCACCTTTCCGATAGTGCTAGCGCGTAACTCCAAGAGGGATTGATCCGTATTAAATGGAAGAAACTAGTGCTACAACGATACAGATCGGCGATCTACTCGTAAAAAGCGGCATCGTCGATCCAGGAGTATTGGACGAGGTAAACCTGCTGGCCTTTAAGATGCGACTGCCGATCGGGCGCATACTGACCATGCACAATCACGTCTCCGAAAGTGTGTTTGCTGCGGCCCTCGAAGCTCAGGCCCGTGTCCGCGATCAGGCTCTACCACTCGATCGAGCGACCAGGGCGCTTGGAGTGGTGGCAAAAGACGAGGTCAGTCTGGACGAGGCCTTGCAAAAGCTGGCTCATCAAGCTAAGGCAAAGTCTGCCTCGGCTCCGCGTCCGGTGCCGACCGAGAACCGTCTGGGCGAGATCCTGATGCAGTCGGGTTTTGCGACGCCGCGTCAGGTAGAGGATGCACTAGTGGCCGTCGCTGAGACCGGCTTGCCACTAGGGATGGTGCTGCACTCCAGAGGCATCATCTCGCGCTCTGGCCTCAACTCGGCGCTGGCGGCACAAAAGCTCATACGCAACGGCCAAGACCGAGATAAGATCATCTACTCGCTCAAGATGGCAAGGCTGCGATCGATTTCTCTAAGAGAATCACTCAAAGAAAATCAGATCGATCCAGAATTGCTCCAACATGAGTTTGGTACTGGCGAATTGATGGTGCTAGCTGGTGCAATATCAGAGAGCCAGCTGATGAGCTGCCGCGAGCTCGAGATCGTCGAAGCCCGGCCACTTGAGCAGATCATCATCGACAATGGCTTTGCGAGCAAGATGTGCATGCAGGCGGTCAAGCAGTTGTTGCGGATGATCAGCGAGGGCATGCTTTTTGAGGAGCAAGCCGCGCAGATAGTCAAAAAGACTCAGTTTGCGTCGTCGCATGATGAGTTTAATAGGGCGCTGGCTGCACTCAACGAGGAGTCGGACGAAGAAATAGAGGATAGGGCCAAATACGAGGTGACCGACGTATTGCGCCGGGCTGGTCTGATCTCGGACAAGGAGTTGCAGATTGCGACATCGCTTGCTCTGGCTAATCGGCAACCTCTGCTAAAGACTCTCTTTGATGCTAAGCTCATCGACCAAAGGGCGATGGATATGGCAAGCAGGTGCAAGACTTATCTAGATCACAATCTGATCCAGATCGAGCAGGCGACGATAGTAATCACCTATGCGCTAGAAAACAACCTGACCGTGGATGAGACTATCGATTGCTTTGGTTGGTCGGCTCCTGCAGAGTGAAGTGGCAATCCTTGACAAAGATTGCCATCCAAATTTAACATGTAATTGTAAGGGGTTTGGAGTGTCCATTTATGACGATGAATGTTTCGCTGACGCCAGAATTAGAAGACTTCGTCAATGCGAAGGTTAAGACTGGCCTCTATAACTCCGCGAGCGAGGTCGTGAGGGCTAGCCTGCGGCTGCTTAAAAAGCACGATGATCTGGAAGCTTTGCAAATAGAAGAATTGAAAGCCAAGATCAAGAGTAGTATCGAACAAATGGACTCTGGGCAAGGAGTGTCAGGAGCTAAGGTGCGGAAGCGCTTAGAAGAGAGGAGGACGGGAAAACGCTCGGTCTAACAATCCCAAGTACAAATCGGGGTTGAATTAAGACAAATCGTTCTCAAGTTTTTGTTGATCGCGAAAGCCATGCCAGATGCGGAGAATTTCTATCCGATTGCCATTAATGCGGTAGTAGATTACGTAATTTCCTGAAGTCATTGAACGCACCCCTGCCGCAATATCGTTTCTACTCCGACCTATCCTTGGCATTCGAGTTAGCTGTTCACAGCGATCTAGTATCCTGTCGATCACCTTGTCCGCGATCTCCGTATAGGCTGTTTTAGCAATATAGGCTTCTATTTCATCCAAATTGTGTATAGCGTTTGGTGCGAACTCCAGTATAAAAGTGGAATCTTCGCCATTATTCATTTTGATTGTAAGAGCAGAACGAGTGATGCGAGCGTGACCATGCAATAGGCCAGGCCGCAAGTAAAGATCAGGTGCTCTACGTAAATGGCCATCTGACAAACCTCATTTACCGCATGTAGTCTCTATAGATAGATTGACGGTAGCTGGATTTATATAGTTCAAAAATTTTTTTTACCTTAACCAAAACTGAGTCAAAGGCTAACGAACAGGGCTTACGATAGGTATTCTGATGAATCAGATTACTCGACCTTTTAATAAGCGTTCGTTGGTATCGCTGGGGTGCTGCCTGGTGCCGGCACTTTTGACGTTTGCTACTACTTTGTATTGCAATTTGCGTGTCCTGCCTCACTATGGCCTGACCTTTGCTGACTCCAGTGTATACATGAACGCCACCAGACAACTATGGTTTGTCTGGAAGGCAATCTGCTTTAAAAACTGGCCTGTGGTTGAGACTCTCCTTTACGAGCCGACCTTTGTCTCCAAATTTGCCATCGATGGACCGATCCTGCCGACTCTTGGTGCTGCGATCTTTACCCTGACAGGACAAGATGCGTCTTTTGTCAGTTGGCCATATATCATTATTTGCATGGCCTTATTTAATGCCATTGTATGTGGTGTTATTTCATATTTTGCTGCCAGGATTTTCAAGAACATCTTTATCGGCCTGGTCCTTGGATTAGCCTGGCTCTTTTACATACCAGCAATACTAAATGCCGGACGATATCTCACCGAGCCGGTAGCAGCATGCCTCTCGTGCCTATGCGCTCTTACCATGTATCTGGCTATGAGTGCAGCGGCCAGGTCATATGCGATAAATCGCAAGATCCTCGATTCTATCGTTTTGGGTTTGTGCCAGGGGCTTTTGGCTGGAGCGGGCTTGTTGTTAAAACCGGCTCTGGGGCCGGTCTTTGCTTTGCCGATTTTGCTGGTTGCAATTTTTCGATCAGTCGATAAAGCCTGGCGTGTACGCTTTGTCAGTGCCGCGTTGGTAGTTGCTGCTCTTTTTCCTTTGAGCTGGGCTCTATATGCACAAAGAGCGATCGGGCAGTTTCAACTGGTGCCACAGCGCATGCCGGTTTTTAATATGGCTATTGGTAATGGACTTGTTGCTGACGGCTATACGATCACTGGTAAAGATGTCGAAGCCGAGAGGCTGGTCTCGACCGGCTCTGCGCTTGGTGTGCTAAAACAAGTCTGGACCGACTCTCCGTTAGCTATCGCTGATCTTTATCTCCGCAAGATCTCACGTCTATGCTATGCATGGAATGATTTTAAATATAGTCTCTTTGGTTGCAATATCGACACGCAAAATGCCTGGCAGGCATTCGTACTTATATTTGCTTTTGCAGGCGCCTGCATATCCGTATTGCAGCTGCGTAGGCTGTATATCAGTCATCAGCAGATGTTTGGCCTTATTGGATATTCTTTGTTTGCTGCGGGATTCAACCTGGCGGTATATGTGCCCTTCGAGTCATGCCCTAGATATTATTTTGGGGCGATGCCCTTTGTTTTTCTCCTGGCTATGTATGGGGCTATCGGGATATTAGACGCTCCCAGGCTGTGGGTGCGGTTAGTGGCACTGGCGGTGGCAGTGCTTGCCTGGGGTATATGGGTCACTGGATGCAGTGGTCTGGCTCAGGTGATGCCCTTGGGGCTTGCCCAGACAGCTGTAGCGGTCATGCAAGCAGTCCTGGTGATTGGTTTTACAGTCATGATCGTATTGGCTCAAGGTCAGAGGGACGGGCGATTTCTCTATCCTGAGATATGCGTGGTCAGCGCATTTGCATTTTTTGCTGTTCTAGCGCCGTCAATCGTTTGCGCGCTGGATACAAAAGCGCATAGTGAGATGCGCGGTGATATAAGGGTTTTGGCCAGCAATGCTTATAAACTGGCCTTGCCTGTTGATTTTGATGCAAATGCCAGAGACCGCTGGTTTGTGGCGGTTGACTGCAGTGATCCTGCTTTAGGTCTGTCGTGCAGGTCAGGGGACAGGCCGTTGAGCATCGGTGGACTCCAAAATTATTCCAGCGTGGTGCGCGATACGCCATTGCAAGAAGCAGAGGCCTATTTGAGCAATATCTACGATCGCCCACTTGCTGATCTGAGGAGGTGGCGGCTTGCCGAGCTGGATAGGGGTGGGTTAGTGAGGCCTGGACAGGAGCTTTGCATTACGGCTTCAAGTGCAGGTTTGCAAGGCTCACACCATCGCCGTATCTATCTCTACGGCGATGGTGTGAGTCAGAGCAATGAGGTCGTTCTGCCTTCTTTTCACCTCAATTCGATTGCCAGGACTTTTTTAAAAGGCGACCAAGTAGATATGCGGGTCAGAGATAGACCGTCAAAGATATCCGAGATTGCCCTGGGCTCGACCGTCCTGTCCGAGCATGGGCAACCCATGTATCCGCGCATCCGTCTCTTGCGTGTCCCTGCTGCATCCAGCTCGGCTATTGCATCTGTGCCAAGATTTTCCTCCTGTATCCTGGATCTGAAAGCTCATAGGCTGATGGTGCTGCGTGCTGCTGAATGGCGCAAGAACGAGAAGGATCAGGCTATAGCTCTCAGCGGCAATGGTATTGCTTTGAGCCTCCCTGAGTGGGTGCATGAGGTCGGGCTTGATCTACCGCGTCTGGAGTTTGTCGTCAAAGGCTCGGTGAGGTGTCTGCAAGGCTCTCCTTGCAATCACTATGATGTGGTGCTGGAGGGGACCAATAAGGTGACGGGCAAGCCTTATAGCATCGATGACAACTCTCCATATCAAAAGGCGACCATTGACTGGCAGCCCTTTAGCCTGCGCAATGTCATCGATCCAGCTATCTATGCCATTTCTGATTTGACTCTCAGGCTATATCCCGATAATGCTGAGCAACTCAAGACAATGGGGGTCACCAATACAACCGGTGACTTTGAGTTTAAAGATCTGCAAGTCGAGATCAGGCAGCTGAGCCCTGGTTTTGACAAGGTCGAGATCTGAGGCTCCAGCTAAAACTGAAAATATATAAACGGTTGCGAATTGTCAGGCAAGAAAGTAATGATGGCCATGATCACGACTGCGCAAAAGGCGGCCTGGACAAAGGCCGGCATTTTTTGAAAGACGCGTTTTTCGTTGAGGAATGATACCGGCCAATTGGTCAAGACCAGTATTGCCACCATTATCAATACCACTGGCACGATTACCGGGAGCTCTTGTTTCATGATCAGGAAATGCTCGGGACCAGGGCCAGGGATAGAGTAAAAGGGCCTGAGCGTGAGCATGCGGCGGACCATGGTCCAGGCCATGCCGATGTCCTGGATGCGAAAGAATACCCAGCCTATGCAGACTGCATGGAAAGTGAGGAGCAGTGAAAAGATGCGCCAAAACTGTGCAAATACAGCGTTTTCGTAAATGGCTTTGAGGGCGGCCACTGATTTGACAAAGGCCGTAAACTCGCGATGGACGATCAGGGCGAGGCCGTGAAATACTCCCCAGACGACAAAATTCCAGGAGGCGCCATGCCATAGGCCGCCAAGGGCCATAGTCAAAAACAGGTTGCGGTTGGTTTGCCAGCGTGAGCCGCGTGATCCGCCCAGCGGTATAAAAAGATAATCGCGCAGCCATGTGGAGAGCGAGATGTGCCAGCGATGCCAAAAATCGGCCATGTTTTTGGCGATATAAGGCATGTTGAAATTGATCGGGATATGATAGCCAAAGAGCATGGCCGAACCGCGGCCAACATCGGTATATCCGCTAAAGTCAAAATAGATCTGAAAGGCAAAGGCATAGGCAAAGACCCAGAGCTCGAGGCCCGAGTAATTGACCACGGCGCCCTTGTCCATGCCCATCTGGACAAAGATGGCGAGGTTGTCGGCGAGCAATAGTTTTTTGGCCATGCCTATGACTATGAGAGGCACACCCTCGTCAAAATAAGAGAGCTTGAGTTTGTTGTCGGCCTGCATTTGCTCGACAAAATCAGGGTAGCGCTTGATGGGGCCGGCTATCTGGGTTGGGAAGAAAGCCGCAAACAAGGCAAAGAGGACAAAAGAATCGATGGGCTTGTTGCCGCGATAGATCTCGAATAAGTAATGGATAAACTCGAAGGTAAAAAAGGAGATGCCTAGAGGCAGGATGATATTGAGAGTCCAGTGCGGATTGGCGTGACCAGACAAATGAACGATATTGCCGGCGGTATCAGCAAAAAAATTGGCGTATTTAAAGACTGCCAGGATGATGAGGTTAAAGGCAATGCCTATACCGAGGAGCTTTTTATTGGTGTGGTCTTTTGCCAGGACCTTGCCCCAGAGCCAGTTTGCTAGCGTCATCGGTAAAATGAGCAGGATAAACTGCGGGATAAAGCTCATGTAAAAGTAATAGCTGGCAATCAAAAGCATTGGCAGCCGGGCTGCTTTTGGCAATATCCAAAAGAGCAGTACGATCAATGGGAGAAAGAGTATGTATTCGGCGCTGGTAAAAAGCATATCGGCGGGATGTCTCTCTCGATAGATAAAGCAAGGACTAGGGTCAAACTCTAGCACCTTGCATTTTTTGTATAAGCAGAATTTTTGTTTAGGTAGAGATTTAGCTGGCGCCTTTGAGCTTGTACGCCGCTATGCGTATATAGGCTAGAGCCATGAGCGATGCATAGGCAAAACCGTCCAGCCACTGCCGGTTGCCGCGATAATGCTTGTGCCAAAAACGATAGAGGCCCCGGTGCGATGATATGATCATCTTGACCTTGACCTGCTTGATAGACTGGCCGTAATGGTGCACGATCTGAGCTCGCGGGGTAAACCAGATCTCATAATCGTAATTGCGTTTGACTGTAAAGCACCAGTCCACTTCTTCGAAGAGCATAAAATACCCCTCGTCCAAAAGCCCTGCCCTGTCCAGGACTTCGCGCCTGATCATCAAAGCCGCGCCTTCGGGTTGGTCTACCTGTCTTTCATCATCATGCTGCCAGTCGAGCATCTTGTAGGCACGAAATCTCTGACCAAACTTGGATCCGGCAGGAAACATCTTGGAGAGTCCGACTAGCTCGGCGAGCATGCCGAAAAAAGTAGGGAAGGCTCGACAGCTACGCTGGATCGAGCCATCGGAGTTGAGCAATTGGGGTGCCACCACTCCGGCTTTTGGATGTGATTTGAGAAAATCGATGAGAGTGAGAAAGGCACCGGGCTTGACCTCAGTGTCTGGATTGAGCAAGAGGACAAAATCGCCTGATGACTCGCGAATAGCTTGATTGTTGCCCTTTGCAAAGCCCAGGTTTTCTTTGTTTGCATGCAATTTGACCCAGGCAAAATCGCGTGCCACCATTTCTGCCGATCCATCGGCACTATTGTTGTCAACAACAAACATCTCGGCTTGATCGGGGCCCAGGCCTGCTCGATCGAGCTCAGCTCGGACGCTGGCGATGCAGTCGTGGAGTAGTTGCCGGGTATTCCAGCTGACGGTGATGATTGATAGCAGCATAGGTGCAATTCTAGTATGCTTTTTTGATGTTCCTCAAACGTATCACCGATTTTTTCATCTCCTTTTTTGCTCTCTGCGCCTTTGCCCCGGTCATGATACTGGTGGCCATAGCGATCAAGCTGGACTCGGCTGGCCCGATCATCTTTAAGCAAAAAAGGGTGGGCCTCAAGGGCCAATTGTTTGAAATTTATAAATTTCGCACAATGAGGACGGGCACGCCCGACCTGCCGACGGATCAAATGGTCAAACTGCCCAGTCCGATCACGCGCACCGGCGCTTTTTTGCGCAAGACCAGTCTCGACGAATTGCCGCAATTGTGGAACGTAATCACCGGTCAAATGAGCATAGTGGGACCGAGGCCCGCTCTGTATAATCAAGAGGCCTTGACGCAGATGCGTGAGGCGGCAGGAGTCTTGCTCTTTCCGCCAGGCATCACGGGATGGGCTCAGGTAAATGGTCGCGACGATCTGCCTGACGAAGAAAAGGTAAAAGCCGATAAGTGGTATTGCGACCACTGGCATTATTTTCTCGACTGGAAAATCATCTTTATGACTTTTGGCGCAGTTTTTAGCTCGCGCGGCAATAAATAAAACGGATCTCAAACAGTAAAGGGGTAGATGTGAGTAGCAATAACGGCACAAGTCCTATGAAGGGCCTCATACTCAGTGGCGGTAAAGGCACGAGAATGCGTCCGATCACTCACACTGCCGCCAAGCAATTGTTGCCTGTGGCCAATAAGCCTATCCTCTTTTATGGCATAGAAGCTCTTATCGATGCCGGCATCCGTGAGATCGGTATCATCATCAGCCCCGAGACTGGCGAAGACGTCAAACAATGCGTGGGCGACGGCAGTCGCTGGGGTATCCGTATCGAGTACATATTGCAGGCAGAGCCTCTCGGACTGGCGCATGCCGTCAAGACCGGCCGTGAGTTTCTCGGGGACTCGCCCTTTGTCATGTATCTCGGCGACAACCTGATCAAGGATGGTGTCGGTCCCCTGGTAGAGCGCTTTAAAAAAGGTGGCAACGATGCGTTTCTGCTCTTGAAAGAAGTGCCTAATCCAACTAGCTTTGGCGTGGCCGTGCTCAAGGCCGACGGCCGTATCGACTTTCTCGAAGAAAAACCCGCTAAACCTAAGTCCAATCTGGCTCTGGTGGGTGTCTATCTCTTTAATCCCAAGATCCATGATGCCATCGATCAGATCAAGCCCTCCCGTCGAGGAGAGCTCGAGATCACCGATGCCATCCAGAAACTCATCGATCTGGGCCACAATGTCGATAGTCATATCCTCAAGTCCTGGTGGCTGGATACCGGTAAAAAAGACGACATGCTCGAAGCCAATCGCGTCGTGCTCGACGAAATGACCGATATCTCCAATGACGGGGATTGCGACGAGGCCTCGCGTGTATCGGGCCGTGTGCATATCGGCAAGGGCTCCAAGCTGGTCAATTGCACCGTGCGTGGTCCGGCTATCATCGGCGAGGATTGCCTGCTCGAAAATAGCTATGTTGGTCCGTTTTCGTCTATCGGGGATGGCGCGCGCGTTTCCCATGCCGAGATCGAGCACTGCATTTTGCGTGAAAAATGCCAGATCATCGATTTTCACGGTCGTATCGCCGATAGCTTGATCGGAGTCAACGTAGAGTTGACGAGATCGGGCAGCAAGCCTCAGGCTTACCGCCTGATGCTGGGCGACGACTCAAAAGTCGAAGTTGTTTAATGCAATAAAGCCTTGGTCGGATAAATAAAAACTCATATACAAGCCTGCCAATATGAAAGTGGCTCACTTGTTGGATCGCGCTAGAAACGCGACAATATAAGCGTTTGCACTCTCGGAACCAAAGACGAGGAAATATCAATGCGTTTGTTAGTCACTGGCGGTCTGGGCTTCATCGGAAGCAATCTCATTCGCCACCTTCTTGCTGCTTATCCGACTTACGAGATCATCAATCTCGACGCCGAGACCTATGCCGGGCATAGAGAAAACCTCGCTGATGTAGTCGACGGCAATCCTCGCTACAAGCTGGTTGTCGGACGCGTAGAAGATCAGACAGTGGTCGACGAGATCGTATCGGGCAAAAAGTTTGGCACTATAGACGGTATCATCAACCTCGCTGCCGAGAGTCATGTGGATCGTTCTATCGAGGACTCTTCGGTATTTGTAAAGTCAAACGTGCTGGGCACTCAAGTATTGCTCGAAGCAGCCTTTAAATATGGTCGCAAAAAAGACGCTCAGGCTCCCTTTAAGCCTGAGGATTTCACCATCAAGTATTTGCAAGTAGGCACAGACGAAGTCTACGGCTCGCTCGGTCCGACCGGCCTCTTTACCGAAGAGACCCCGCTCGCTCCCAATAGCCCTTACTCGTCAAGCAAGGCCGGAGCCGACATGCTATGCCGCGCTTATTATCATACCTATGGCATGCCTGTGGTCATAACTCGTTGCTCTAACAACTATGGACCTTATCAGCATCCCGAAAAACTCATACCTCTCTTTATCACCAACCTCCTCAATGGACTCAAGGTGCCGGTCTACGGCGATGGTCTCAATGTGCGCGATTGGTTGCATGTGGAGGATCACGCTCAAGCCATCGATCTCGCTTTTCATAAGGGAGTCGCCGGCGAAGTCTACAATGTAGGCGGCAATAACGAGCGCACCAATATGCAGATCACCAAGATCATCCTTGCCGATCTGGGTAAAGGCGAAGAATCTATCAACTATGTAGCGGATAGACTCGGCCACGATCGTCGCTATGCCATCGATTCCACCAAGATCCAGAGAGAGCTGGGCTGGAAGCCCAAGCACACTTTTGAGACCGGCATCGTCGATACCATCAATTGGTACAAGCAAAATACCGAATGGGTAAAGACAGTGACCAAGCCCCATGCAGACAAGCAGCTCGTAGGTAGCAAATAAGATGCTAGAGGGCACCAGGGACGCGACTAAGCCAGGCTGCAAGCGCATACTCCTCACTGGGGGTGGTGGCATGTTGGCTGCGACCCTGGTGCCTCATCTCATCGACCTTGGGCATCAGGTCTTTAGTTTTGACCGAGAGCATTTTGATATCACCGATCTTGCCGAAGTGCAAAAGCATTTTGATGAGGTCAAGCCCGACCTGGTCATGCACTGCGCAGCCTATACAGCAGTAGATCAGGCCGAGTCGGATAGCAGCCTGTCATTTGCGGTCAACGCGACCGGGACCGAAAATATCGCTAGATGCTGTGCTGCTGCCAATGCCGGTGGCGATGCAGAGATCCCTATGGTTTATATCAGTACCGACTATGTCTTTGATGGCAAGAGCAATGTGCCGTACAAGCCTTACGATCGAACGGCTCCAGAGTCAAAATACGGGATGAGCAAATTGGCCGGCGAACTGGCCGTGCAAAAGCATCTAAAGTACTATTACATAGTCCGCACTAGCTGGCTCTATGGCCCAGGCGGCAAAAACTTTGTCGATACTATTTATAAATTGGCTTCTGATAAGCCAGTCATAAAAGTGGTTGCCGATCAAAAAGGATCGCCAACCAGCACAAAGACTCTCTCGCAAATACTGGGAGCATTGATCGAGACCGGCAAGCCGGGCATCTATCACGCCACCGACATGGGTGAAACCACCTGGTACGAATTTGCTTGTCAGATTGCTCATGGTCTACCGTGCAAGGTCGAGCCTTGCACAACCCAGGAAATGCCCAGACCAGCCCCACGCCCTGCCTACTCGGCGCTTGACAAGGCTAGTCTGATCGAGGCCATTGGCTTTGTCCCACCCACCTGGCAAGATGCTCTGGCTCAATACATGGAGCTAATGCACCAGGTAAAAAAGCCTGAAGAAGCCGCTCTAGTCTAAGCGGCTCGGCACAAAATTTGGTATCCTAAAGGCCAGTAAACACTGGTTAAGACAGGATTGTCGATCGCACATGCTTAAGCCGCTCAGTAAGACCTCTATCGGGGCCGACTACAAAGAAGAGATCTCCGTACAGGATTACTCTCGCAAAAAGTTTATCGAAGGCGTGCAGATCATCAATCTGCCAATGTTTTATGACGATGGTGGTTGCCTGGCCGAGATCCTGCGATTCGATGAAAATGGCAACTGGCAGCATCTACCTGATTTTAAAGTGCGTCAGACAACTTTTTCGCAGATGATGCCTGGAGTGATCAAGGCATTTCATTTGCACTTTAATCAAGAAGACGTCTGGTTTATCATGCCTTACGATCGCATGCTGATAGGTTTGTTTGATGCACGCGAAGACAGCCCGACATACAATCAGCAGATGAGATTTGTGCTGGGAGCCGGTCGTGCTCAGGCTCTGTATATCCCGCGTGGTGTCGCTCATGGTCTGGCCAATGTCTGGCAGACTCCTAGCAATATGATCTATTTTGTCAATCAGCATTTTGATGCCAACGAGCCTGATGAGCGCAGGCTGCCCTGGGATATCCTCGGCGCTGATTTTTGGGAGCTCAAAAAGGGCTAGAGAGCTTTATTTGCTGTCCTGGCGATCAGAAAATCCTACGTCGTTGAGCATGGATTCGATCTCTTTGCGATTAGCTTCGCCATAGCAAACGTCCTTGCAATCGCTGGCCGCCTTGTAGTCTGTGGGTATCGCAAAGTCTCTCGAGTCAAATGGCTTTGAGCTCAGTTTGCGCGTGTATAAGGGAGCGCGCTCGAGAAAACCATCGTAGCGCTTTTTGTTAAACCAGGCACTGTCTTTGTAGTTGGCATTGCTGGTGACTTTTGTGTTGTACAAAGCAACCTTTGGCACCACCGGTATGTACCAATAGCGATTGAGAAACTCTATGGCCTTTGGATCGGCCTGGATCTCGTTGGATGCGTAGATATCTGCAGATGGTGTCGTGTATTTGGCGCAATCGTAACCGTGAAATTTGGTGTTTTTGCTAAATGCTGCCGGAGTTCGTATTGCGATTTTGTTGGAGAGAGGGCCGAGCAAAAAGGGGCCGGTAAATTTGTCTAGATCCCTTTTGTAAAGTAGTTTTTTATCGTGCCTAAAAACATAAGCTCGCCACTCGGGAGCCTTGCAGACTATTTCGAAGTCGTTCTTTTTGTGATGGACATGCACTGCATGTGGTGACACAAGCACGATATTTTCGTCTTCGTCGATGATCCAGGTTTTTTGTCCTTGTGGTGCTGCAGCTGTCGCCTGGCTGAAGCTGGCCGCCGTAGCAATCAGCACTACAACCAGCATTATATGCAGTGCTTGTTTGGTCATGTCGTCAGGCTGGCCGCGCGAGCAACGGCGTTGGCTACGTGAGTGTGGACTTCTCGATCGAGGATGGAGGGCACGATATTGTCTAGTTTTGTCTGGCCGCAGATGGCATGGGCGGCAGCTAGTTTCATCGAATCGGTAAACTTGTGTGCTTGTGCCTGGAGGGCGCCTCTGAACAATCCAGGAAAAGAGAGAGCGTTGTTTATTGTCCGACCATCAGCGGCAAACACGGCTCCATGAGCCATGGCGACCTCAGGCTGGATCTCGGGATCGGGATTGGAAAGAGCAAGGATGACCTGGCCAGGGCGGACCATCTCAGGCTTGATCAAGCCTGGCACGCCAGTGGTGGCCACGACTACTTCGCATTGCATGACCTGAGCCAAGTTGCATGGGGTGCCTCCGAGCTCTTGCAGGCGATCGAGCGAAACCTGGCGGAGATCAGTACCATAGACTTGCTTGACGCCATAGGATCTGAGGAGCTCGGCGATACCCGAACCTGCCGCGCCCAGGCCGATGATGCCGACCCTGGAGGCCGAAAGATCGACGCCTGTACGTTGCGTGATCGTCAGGAGAGCGGCCAGTACTACCACGGCAGTGGCGTGTTGGTCGTCGTGCAAGACCGGTATATCGAGGCTCTCTGCCAGACGTCGCTCAATTTCGAAGCATTGAGGCGCGGCGATGTCTTCTAGGTGGATGGCACCAAATGTAGGGGCAATGTTGAGGACTGTGTTGACTATGGTGTCAGGGTCCTCGGACTGGATCAATATCGGGACGCCGGAGATCCCGGTGAGCTGTTCGTAAAGGACGGCCTTGCCTTCCATTACAGGCATGCCAGCTACGGCGCCAATATTGCCGAGGCCGAGGATGGCAGTACCATTGGTGACGATGGCGACGCTATTGCCTATAGAAGTATAGTGGCGGCTCTGGGAGATGTCGCGCTGTATGAGTCGGCAGATCTGTGCGACGCCCGGGGTATAGATCTTGCGCATCTCGGCGATGGAGTCGAGGGGCTTACGGCTGCGCATGCGGATCTTGCCACCTTCGTGCGCTTGCTCGACGGGATCGAGCACGAGTTCGAGATCGAAGCCGTCCATGTGTTCAAGAGCATCGATCAGGTCGATCAAATGCTTTTCGTCGTCCATCTGCAAGGTGATGTCGCGAATGAGAAAGTCTGGTCCTTGAGAGACGATGGCTATGTCGCCGATATTGGCACCCATTTCGCCTAGTTTGGTAGCTAGTCTGCCCAGGCATCCAGGCTTATCGACTACCCTTATGCGAAAAACGCGCAGGATCTTGGCCTCGGGCCTGACAAATTGGGTAATGGACATCTTTGTTTCCTTGAGGGACAACAATAAGATAAACCCAAGATGGGCCCTGTCGGCCAAAATTTATGTTTTTGAGACCAAAATGTTAAAAAGTCTTTTTATGCTCGTCGATTTCGGTCCAGGTACCAAACCACCTCAGGACCTGGCCGTTTTGACCTTTGACTGGTACAGCGCGGCAGAGATGGGTGAGATAGTCCTGGGCGGGGCCGCTAGGTGTCTTGAGATTTGTGCTGGAGATGCGTCTGCGCCGCCCGATACCGAGCGCGCGTTTAAGGCGAAAATCGATTTTCATGACCTCGCCTTTAGCTACCGCCTTGCGCCAGGCTTCGTCATACCTGGGCAAGTCCTCGCTGTGGATCAAGAGGCGCCATCCTTTATGCAGGCTCTGCTGGATGGTTAGGCCTGAGTATTCAAACCAACGGTGATTCCAAAAGTCTATGGTGCCGTCAGCGTTGGCGGTCCAGACGATCTGTGGCATGGCGTCAGCTATGAGGCGGAGCTGCTCTTCGCTCTGCAAGAGAGCTTCTGTGACTTTGCGCTGGTCGTCTACATCGGTGGCTATGACCAGCCAGCTCATGGATGCCTGATTGGAGCTAAAAAATGGGATGACGCGCAAGAGATACCAGCGATAATGCGTATCTTGCCCTCTGAGGCGGATCTCGAGTTGAAAATCGGCATAGAGGTCGCCTACACTAAAACCAGTGGCACTAAAGTATTGTTTGTCGGAGTCTGCGACAAAGTCGAGCCACTGGTATTTTGAGTCATCCACGGCATCGATGCCGAGATAATCGAGCAGAGCTCGATTGGCTTGAATGATATTGCCTTTGGTATCAGCTACCCAGATCAAGTGGGGCATTGCTTCTGACAGAGCACGGAGATTGGCTTCTTTTATAGCTAATTGCCGCTGTAGCATTTTGCGCTCGGAGATGTCGACAAAAAACATCATCCAGTCCTTGTCCGTGGGACCTAGGCTCAAAAAGCCAGTGATGACCTGTTTGATTGCACCATCTCTGGTGCGGATTTCTGTCTCGAAGGGTTCGAGAGTATCGAGTCTGCCGTCAGACGGGATTTGGCCCTGGGCTTGTTTGGATAAATAAGAGCGTGCATCGCTGCCTATGCTCACTTGTAGAGGAGAATATCCCGTCAAGGCAAGAAATGATGGATTGACCTCGAGGATCTTGAGGTCGTGGCTGACAAGCAAGGCGGGCACGGGATCCGTGACCTGTATGGAAGGGATCTTGAGATACTCAGGATCGTTGGCTATCGTGCGCAATTGCTGGATACGACGCCGTGTTTCTTCGATCTCGCGCTGGAGTTTTTTGAGGTCTTCTTCGGTGATGGGCTGGTTTGCGTGCATACTTTTTGTTTTGTCTTTTAGTCGATTGGGGTCCAGGTGCCAACCCACTGCACGACGCGGTTCTGACTATTGCGCAAGGAGACGGCGCGTGCCAAAAACCTGTGGTATTTTGCATCGCTTGCCTCGCCCGGCTTGGGTATGCGGGTAGTAGTGATCTCGATATCGTTGTCGTTTTGATCTTGTGGATTGCCGGTAGTGCTCTGCAGTTTAAACTCGCACTCAAATGCATCGCCTGATTTGATGCATTCTCTCCAGTGGGTCATATAGGTCTTGCGATCGTCTGGATGGATAAAAAGAGCCCAGTCCAGGCCTACTCTGTGTTCGCGCGTAAGACCTGAATATTGGAACCATCTGTTATTGAAAAAATCTATGCGGCCCTCTGGACCTGCTGTCCAGACGATCTGCGGAATCTGGTCGGCCAAAGCCTGAAAGAGATGGGCACTTTCAAGGACTTCTTCTAGAAGTTGTTTGCGCTCATCGATGTCCGTCGCTGTGCAGACCCAGAGCGGCAAATTTTGAAAGCTATCAGCCTGAGAGCCTGGAGCCGAAGGGCGAGGATCTCCCATAAACTCAGCCGACTCAGTGCAATTGTCGATGGTCAACTCTACCAGCCCTTGTACCTGGCCCGGCAAAGGCTTTTTGAGCAATTGACCGCGAATGAGATGCCAGAGATAGTCACCATCGGTGGAGGCAAGTCTTGCTTCGCACTCAAAATTGGTGCGAGCTTCGAGACTCTCCGCAAAGATCTTTTGCAGCTTTGGCAAATCAGATGGATGTACTTTTTCGCGCCATATGGTGCCATTGTCAAAATCCGGTTCGATCCCGGTCAATTCGTAAAAACGCTTATTAAATTGTCTTATCGCGCCAGTGTCGTTGAGCAAAAAAGCAATGTGCGGCATTTCTTTTACGAGCGCTTCAAAGCGTTTTTGACTGTTTTTTAAAAGGTCTTCTAGACTTTTTTGTACGCTCAGATCGAGCATAAAGACTGTCCACTCGGAGTTGTCCATGCGGGTCTGGCGAAAGGTGACGGCAACGGCGATGCGTTGGCCGGAGGCTGTGAGGCGCTCTGAATGGAATGTATGAGAGACCATCTGATCTTGCAATTCGAGTATGCGCTGCGACTCGTTATGACGGCAATCGATCGGAGTGATGGCCTCGACACGCATCTTGCCATCCATCAAAAGCTCTCGAGGAAATTGCAATAGTCGAGCGGCTGCTTCGTTGGCGTAGAGTATCTCGCCTTGCTTGTTTACTTTGTAGGCAGGCGTGAGATTGGACTCGATCAAAAATTGGTTGCGTGACTCAGACTCGATAAGTATCTTTGCGCGCTGCTCGGGGTCTGTAGCCTCGGCTATGACGAATGGATGACGGAAGGCCGAATGCGCCTGCATATAGGCGCGCTTGGCGCGAGACTGGACGCCCAGCATTTCGATTTCTTGTGCGCGCAAAGCAGCAAGCTGGGATTTGAGCGCCTGATGTGCCTCGTTGAGTATGGTCGACTCAGGTATGGATACGTCTATCTGGGCCTTTTCGGCTGTTTTTTTGCACGCGTCACCTGTCTCCCCTTTGGAGGAGAAGTCATCGGGGTTTATCAGTGAAGGGCGATCTGACATATATTATTAGTGCCAACAAGATAGGCTGCGGCACCGCTTTCCCGGGGGATTTTTAAACCAACGCTTATTGTGAGCATAACACAACAAGCCTCACCTCTTTGCAATATTAAATGGCTAAAATGCGCCTGTATGGGCATTTTTAAAGACGCAAAAGGGGCGCTCTAGGCGCCCCTTTTGGCAGCCGGTTTTTGACCTGGCTTTTATCGGGATCGAAATCTCGTTTTATAACGAGCGTAATGCAAGACCAAAATGACAAGAAGATCTTGAAGTACGTTTTGAATATTGAAACTAGACTCTGAAAAACGGGGTCTCTAATACTTTGTCGTCGTAAAAGACCTGGATCTGATATTGACCAGGGCCTACCTTGACCGAGGGGGCCACCATGGCACCGTCCTGATTGGTCTTGCGAGCAAATACTACCCCGCGATCAGACTCAAATATCTTGATCTCGACCTCGGGAATGGCATTTTCGTCTTTATCCTTGGCCTGGAGAAGCAATCTGAGATTGTCCTGATCTACGAGCCAACCTAGATTGACCTGGATCTGTACGTCATCGATGTTTTGCTGAAAAGTCCCAAGCGAAACGAGGCGCGTGCCTACGCCGCGGGTGGCACCTGCTGGCTCCATCTGGCTCCAGCTGTAAGAGCCGAGCATTTCTTGCCAGGCGTTGACGGCTGACTCCTTTGTCTGGCCGACGAGCTCTTTGATCGAAAATACCAATTTGGCAGCAGCCTGGTTTGCTCCAGCAACGACTGGATTTTGATTGAGATTGGTCTCGAGACGCCTGGTCACTTTGGTGACGATAGCCTGGTCGGATGGAGACAAGCTGAGAAACTGCGAGGCAGTCCACATTGCCTTATCGAATAGTTTGTTTTCACCTGGCAAGGGCAGGTCTTCAAAGTGATCCTTGCAAAAGGCTTCAAAGGAGCGGGCGCATTCGGCCTCGTCCTGTATGGTCAACAATTGCTGTAGTTTTTGGTTGAGGGTTGTCATTTCGATCTCTCCGATAGTGGCCGTGGGGCCTAATTTTCTTTGTCCAGCTTGTCCTTGAAGGCTTTAAGGGTGCGGACGATTTTCTTGTCGATCGTATCTATACTTTTGGCATCCATTTTTAGACACTCGATTAGATCTTCTCTTTTATATCCGTGGACATATTTGAGGAGAAAGCAGGTGCGGTGTAGGCCCTGCGGCAATTCTTGGATTACTCTTTCTATAAGATCGTTGATTAGTGCTCTGACTGCTGGGTCGCTAGTGGAGCCTCCAGAATCGAGGACGCTAAACTCGACCCCCATTATTTCGTCGGCCGAGCGACTGTCGTCTTCGTCAAACATGGAGTCTAGCGAGGTGGTGCGATACTGGCTGGTGGTGGAGGCTTCTTCGCTAAATGACTTGCCTGGGGCCAGGGCTTTTACTGCCATCATCGCGCCATCAAGCTCTATGGAGTGGACCATCTGGTCGGTGCTCTGCTCGTCCCGACTGGCGGGCTTTATTTCGGATGCAAGATCTCGTTTTTTTAATGCGATCTTGTGATAGCGCTCCAGATTTTGCGCAATAGCCTTGTTGCAGGCCGAGAGGCAATACGGTGAAAGCTTGGCGTCAGGATGGCTGGGGTCATAATGTCTTGTCACGAGTACGAGGGCATTTTGCAGTATGTCCTCGATATCTTCGCTGGTGGCAAGCCGAGCACGTGAACGAATGTAGCGCATCATACGCTCTGGAGTGAACTCCAGTTCGCCCCTCAAAAATGCTCTACTTTCCTTGTTGTTCATGTATGGCGATCAGACCTTTTGGCTAATGTTAGCAGATTATAAGCGGGGCCCAGCTCCGAGGGAAACAGTTATACTTGATCAGCGAAATGAAAGCTTTACCAAACAAATACTTGATCAGCGAAATGAAAGCTTTACCAAACAAATTTTGGCATCCCTCTAAATGTATTGCGCTGGCCCTGACCGGCGCGGTCTCTGCGTCTTTTTGTGGCAGGCCTGCAGCAGCGCAGATGCGTGGGACTTCGCAATTTCCTTCTGGCAGTGGTGCTAGCGGTACTAGTGCAGGCAATGCTAGCGGTCCGAGCAATACAGCAGGTTTTGGTGTCACTCGTGATATCTCCATGCCTTCTCTGGATGCCTTTAAGCCTGATCCCATTGTTTTACCGCCCGGTGGTCGCGATGCTATCGATAGCTCGATCGATAAGCAACTCAACTCTGCAGAGTTTGCACCAGGTCAGGACCCGGCGAGTCTCAATGCCATCAAGGCCGACCATCTCAAGCTCGATAAGACCGGTGATTCGCGGACTGTCTCGGGCACGGTGCAATTTTCTGACACTGTTCCCGAGCAAGGGCCTGGTGTAACAGTACTAAACTCTTTGGACGAGGCTCTGGTCAAAAGTCCTCGGGCGGCGGCCATCAGGTCGCAATTGCAGATCTCGCGTGCATCCTTTGCCGATGCAGCAACCCAGCCCAATGTGGGTCTGTTTTTTGACCGTGGTCCATATGCCGAACAGGTAAGGCGGATCGGACCTGCTTTTAACTGGGAGCCACCCTGGAAGCTCGTCTTTCGCATGCTTGCCGCCAAAAAGCTTGTGGATCAGGCAAAGACCGATCTGCTGGCGCAGCTCTGGACTCTCCGTGCCGATGTGCGGCGAGCCTATACCGAAGTCGTAGTGGCTCAAGAGACCGTCGAAACACTCAATTCTCTCTATGATCTGGCCAGGCGCTTGCTCGAGGTGTCGGAAAAGAGATTTCAGGCCGGTGATGTGCCCGAACTCGACGTGCTCAAGGCGAGGCTGGCTACGTCTCAGGCCGATGTAGAGCGTCAGGTGGGTGCTCGGCGAGTCATACGAGCCAAGCAGCAACTCAATATCATCATGGGGCGTACTCCAGATCGGGCTATCACTATCCCACGTCTGCCTGCATTTATCGGGATACAGGATACAACCCTGGACGATGCTCAAAAAGGTCAGCTGCTGCCAGATTTTACGACTGCTGTACCGCCTTTGCAGGTCTATATACGCAAGGGCCTGGACCAGAGGCTGGAGCTCCAGAGCATTGCTCAAAAGCAAAAGCTCAATCAGGCAAATCTGCGCACGGCTTATGGCAATATCGTGCCTAATCCTCAAGTGGGATTTGGTAACTCGGTTTCGGGTAACGCACCGACCGGTCCAAAACTCAGCTCTATATATGTGTCCTTGATGATCGTAACTCCCGTCACCAATTGGAACCAGGGTGAGATCGTCAGACTCAAGGCTCAAGGCAAGCAATTGCAGTATGAGATGGATGGTCAAAAAAATCTAATCACGCAGCAGATTTCTTCTGCCTACAACAATGTGTTGGCGGCCAGGCAAAAGCTCAAGCAATACCAGGATCACATCCTCAACGATTCATCCGAAGTAGCACGTCTTGCGCGTAGATCGTACGAGGTGGGCCAGGCGGACATTACTGCGACCTTGCAGGTGCAGCAGGCCAACGTGCAGATCAGGTTGCAGTATCTGGACGCAGTGCGGCTCTATCAAGACGCTTTTACCGAGCTGGAGCAGGCTTGCGGCAGGCCTCTCGAGTATGGTTGATGTGGCTATAAATATAGCTAGATAGGCATTTGACAGTTCGATGTGAGAAAATGAGTCTAAGCTTTCGCGAAGCTTTCATCGTCTCTTGGATAACCGTGTATGCAGGGTGCCATCAATAGTTTTATCCAGGCTGCTATCAAGGGCAGATATCTGGCTTTGATCGCCTTTGCTCTGGTGGTTGTGGCAGGAGCGATCGCCTGGATCACACTGCCGATCGAAGCCTATCCAGAGCTTGCCAACCCCCAGGTGCGGGTTATTACCCTGGTGCCGGGCAAGGGACCCGAAGAAGTAGAAAAGCTGGTCACCGTACCTCTTGAAAAAGAAGTTAATGGCATCCCCAATCAGGTCGCTTTGCGATCCCTTTCGCTCTATGGGCTTTCTGTTGTCATTTCTACCTTTAGCGATGGCACGCCTACGACCCTGGTCAGGCAGCAAGTTTTAGAGCGCATCACGCAAGCGCCTTTACCTGATGGAGTAGTGCCTCATCTGGAGCCAGATGTAGGTAGTTTGAGAGAAATATTTAGATATTGTCTGCACAGCCCATATTATTCGGCGATGGGCTTGCGGTCGATCCAGCAGTGGGAGCTCGAAAAGCTGTTTCGCCAGATACCTGGAGTGATCGGTGTCATCAGCGAAGGCGGACCAACCAAGAGCTATCAGATCAATGTCGATCCTTACAAATTGCGGTCTTACAATGTCTCGCTCAAGGAAGTCTTTGACGCGGCCAGTCGTTCTAATGCCACTACTGGTGGTGGTTTTCTCGAGCACAACGGCAATGCCCTGATCGTCAGGCAACTCGGTCTGCTCAAAAATGAGCAAGATATCGGCAATGTAGTGATCAAGTCGAGTGCTGCCGGTATCCCTGTGCGCATCAAGGATGTGGCCCAGGTGACCGTTGGTGGTCTGGTGCGGCGCGGTCAGGTCGGCAAGGATCTCGAAGATGACGTGGTCGAAGGCATCGTGCTATTGCGGCGGGGCGAAAATCCTTCGGCCGTCCTGAAAAATATAAAAGAGCGTTTGCCTGAGATCATAAAGACTCTGCCACGCGGGGTGGAACTCACGACCCTCTACGATCGCGATCGGCTGATCAAGCAGACTCTCGAGACGGTAGGCACAAACGTAGCCATCGGCGTGACACTGGTGGTGGTGCTACTCGCTGTATTTCTGGCTGATGTGCCGTCGGCTTTGATCACGGCTATAGTCATTCCAATCGCTATGCTCATTGCCTTTATAGTCTTGAGCCTGCTTGGTATTCCAGCCAATCTCCTTTCTCTCGGCGCTATAGACTTTGGCATACTGGTGGATTCGGCGGTAGTGATGACCGAAAATATCATGCGCCGACTATCTGAGCACGGGCGGGACAAGACTCCGACGGAGCGTCTTGGTCTCCTCATGGCCTCTGCCAAAGAAGTCGGGAGTCCGATCGTTTTTGGCATAGTCACAATTGTTGCGACTTTTTTGCCGATCTTTAGTTTTGGTGGGGTAGAGGGGAAATTGTTCAGGCCCCTGGCCATTACCATGGTGGCGGCACTGGTTGGAGCGGGGTTAGTGGCACTGGCACTGGTGCCGGTCTTGGCGGCATTTTTTTTGACGCGTAAACCTCTCACCGAGCGCGAAAGCCCTGTTGTCGCCGCTGCACGTAAGATCTATAAGCCGACACTGGCGCAGGCGCTCAGACATCCCTGGCTGGTGATTGCGACGGCTTGCCTGGCAGTGACCGGTGCTGGTTGGCTGTTTACGCAGATCGGTAGCGAGTTTTTGCCCCACCTCGAAGAAGGCAATATATGGCTGCGCGCCACCATTAAGCCAGGGAGCGTGACGCTTAATGAGGCTGTGGCCACTGCGCATAATGTGAGAGCGACGCTTTTGCGCTATCCAGAGGTCAAGCAGGTCTTATCTCAGGTGGGTGGTCCAGATGATGGGACCGATCCGGCGCGTTTTGCCGATCAGGAGCACTATGTAGATCTCAGGCCAGCGCATGCCTGGCGCAAGGAGTTTCATGAAGACAAGGTCCTCCTGATCGCGGCCATGCGAAAAGATCTCGAGCAGATCCCGGGTGTCGGCTATTATTTTACTCAATATATCCAGACCACTCTGGATGAGGCTTTGAGCGGGGTGCAGGGGTCTCTCGTGGCAAAGATCTCGGGACCGGATCTTTCAAAATTAGAAAGCCTTGGACGCGAAGTCGGATCGATCATGAGCCACACTCCGGGTATCGTGGATGTGATCGTCGATCCTTTGCTGGGGCAGCCCCAGTACCTGATCGAGATCGATCGCGAGCAGGCTGCGCGGTATGGGCTCAATGAGAATGACCTCAAGGATCTAGTAGAAATTGCCATAGGTGGCTCGTCTGCTTCGACTATCATCGACGGGGAGCGAAGGCACGATCTGATGGTGTGCCTGGCGGCGCAATACCGATCGACCAAGGAAGCGCTCAACGATATTTTGGTGGATGCATCAAATGGTCGTCGCGTGCCTTTGTCGCAGTTGGCGACGCTCAAGACGGTGAATGGTGCAACACAGATATGGCGTGAAGCGGGCTCGCGAATGGCCACGATCAGGGCCAATGTGCGAGGGCGGGATCTTGCGACGGCAGTCGAAGAAGCGCAAAAGAAAGTAGATAAGATGGTTGCTTTGCCTGAGGGTTATCGGGTGCATTGGTCGGGTGAGTTTCAGCGGCAGAGGGATGCGTCGCATCAATTAAGCGTGGTGCTGCCAGTGACTCTCGTGGTGATCATCATAATCCTTTATCTGGCTTGTGGTACTCTCGGTGGTGCTATCGTCATGTTTTCGGTGGTGCCTCTGGCGGCGATCGGAGCTGTTTTGGCGCTGTATTTGACCAAGACTTACTTTTCTATCTCGGCAGGAGTAGGATTGATTGCACTGTTTGGTCTGGCGGTCAAAAATGGCATCTTGTTGGTGTCCTTTGTCAATGAGATGCGGCACGAGGGTTACAGCGTCGAAGAAGCCGTCTATGAAGGCAGTTTGACGCGGATGAGACCTGTGTTAATGACGGCGACGATAGCGGCTATGGGACTCTTGCCGGCGGCGCTGTCTAATGAGGTGGGTTCGCAGACGCAAAAGCCTTTTGCGATCGTGATAATTGGCGGTTTGATTTCTTGTACGGTATTGACCCTATATGTCTTACCGGCAATCTATTTAAAGTTTACGCCGAGTCCTGGGCGCGGTGCAAAAAATGATGCGAGTGAGAAAATCAGTAAAAATGAGGAGCAGGTCGGTAATGCCGAAACGCGTGCATAAAAACTATGCGGGTTTTGCTAAAGGCGCGATTCTTGCGATTTTCCTGCCACTCTTGTGCGCTTGCACCAAGGAGATGGAGCCATTGCCTGCTGCTAGTGGTGCGCATCTGGCAAATCTGCCGGTTACTGTATCGGCGGAGCAGGCCCGCGATATGCGTTTACGGGTGGAGCCGGTCTCGCTAAAGCGCGTACCGGTGGAGTTGACCGTACCTGGGGTGGTCGAAGCAAATCCGAGTCTGACTACGCCGGTAATATCGCTGGTACCCGGCATCGTCGAAGATGTGCGAGTGCAGCAGGGCGATAACGTCAAGCAGGGCCAGGTGCTTGTGACTGTGCACTCCGATCAGGTGGGGCAGATCGAGAGCGAATTGGTCAGCAAACTGCTCGAATTGCAGGCCGAGAGACGGCAGCTGGAAGTGCGAATGCTTTTGGCGCAGAAAGTCTATCAGCGTAAGAAGACCTTGCTGAGTGAGAAGATTGCGGCAGAGGCCGATGTTGAAATTGCCGAGAACGAATTGAGCCTGGAAAAGGCAGCGGTGCGGGCGCTGGATGAGAAAATTGCGGCCGCTATCGAAACGACGCGGCAGAGATTGCATTTGTTTGGCATCCCGAAGCAAGAAGTGGACCGGATCGTTGCTTCCAAACAGATCCAGCATAAGTTTTCGATCCGATCGCCTCGATCTGGCGTAGTGACTGTTCGGGATGCTGATCCAGGTGAAATGATCGAAGGTGGTAAGCCACTATTTGTGGTGGCGGATCTGACACGAGTGTGGCTGACGGCGCAAATTCCCGAAAAAGATGTTTCTTTGATCAAGCGGGGTATCCCTGTGCATGCAAAAATCGATAGTTTTCCCAAGCGGGATTTTATTGGATCCTTGAGCTTTATCGATACCAGGATCCAGTCCGAGACTCGGACTATGGCCGTGCGGGCTAATATCGTCAATCCAAATAGTGATCTTAAACCGGAGATGTTTGGCAAAATGACTTTGCAAACGGATACGGCGCAGGCTCTTTTTGTGCCATCGCTGGCGGTGCAGCAGGTGGGCGAAGCTACCGTGGTCTATGTAGAGCAAGCGCCTAATGTGTTTAAAGAAACACGGGTAGAGATCGGTAAAACACTCGGTGAATCAATGGAAGTAGTGGAGGGACTGCGGAGTGGGGACAGGATTGCGACTCAAGGCAGTCTGAAGCTTTTGGGGATGTCTTTGCAGAGATTGAGCAAGGAGTAGGATAGTACTGAATGAAACTTTTTGCTTAGGGCGTGTTTTAGCTATAAGGCTAGGTTTTGTATTTAGGTGTGTTTTTTGTCTTTTCGATTAATTGTTTTTGGCTCTCTGGTCGCGATCTTATGAATTTGAAGAGTATGCGCTCGTAAGAAATTTTTGAAATTTTCTTTCTGTTTTGTCGCTATGGCCCATGTAGTGGACATTTGACTGCTGTACGAGGCTCCGTCTCCTCACGTTGCTACTGATTTAAGAGGCTTTGTTGAAGCTATAGCAACTTTGAGGCCGAAAGAAATTTTCGAATTTTTCTTTCGACCATGCGAGTGCCATAGCTAAGTCGCGGCTGAGAGTATCTTGTCCATTTGAAGAGCTTAAAAAATGCGATTGTAGGTCTCGAAAAGCCCATGATAGCCACATCGAAAGAAATTTTTGAAATTTTCTTTCGAACGGCCACTAGCCCATTTGAGGCTATCGACCGGGCAAAAACCTGATTTCTTCCCCGCCCTCTTTGGGGCCCCAGAGCACCATCCCGCCGGTCTCTAGATCCACTCCCTGAGGTTTTAGATCGCTTGGGAAGATAGTCAATTCAGCATTGGTCATCAACAAATCCGAGTCAATGCAGCGCTTTTTGTGGAGATGCAGCTGATCAACAGTAAAAGGCACAGCAGACAATGTCAGTTTTCGCTCAATCCATTTGGAAACCGTCTCTGGCAAGATCTCATCCACATAAATCGTTGTCTCATCTGCACCAATCACCGTCTGTTTAGGTACCCAGGCCGTTTGCCAGGTCTGAGTCTGTCGTGAATCCGCGCCATCGCTTCCGTTTCCGCCCCCGCCCTCGATCTGATTTACAGCGGCACCTACACCTGTTATAGCCACATTAAAAGCGGCTAACTGTTTTTTCTTATTACCTTTGATTGTCGCCACAAATTTCAGGTTTTCACAGCGATTTCTATCTTTGCGATCAGCTATCGGCCCAAGATCTATAGTCGCTGTAGCAGGCCTTCTCCCGCTGATCTCCAAGGCTCCGGCCGACCATAGAGGCTGGCCAAAATAAACCTCAAACCAATTTTTGTTGTTCTTTCTATCGGCATTTTTATCGTTTGCCAACACCGTCTCTGCACCTGTGGCACCTTGCCCATGTTTCATAGCAAAAACGCGCCATTGCCTTTGTGCCAGATCCCTATCCAAGACTATTTTATGGGCTGCAAGAGCCTCCGGCGGCTGCGCCAGCCTACAATCCGTACAATCAAAGCTGGCAAACCCTTTTGTCCAGCTGTTATCTTTAAGTGAGGGCAAAAATTCCGCCTGGCCCAATTTTACGCTTCCAAAAATACGCACATTATCTTGCGCCTTTAGGCTGAGATTGAGAGTTTGCGATGCGCCAATTTTTGGCTCATCAGATCCAGAACCACCGATGTCCTTAGCCTGCAACAAAGGCGCCAGGGGATAGACCCACCACTGCCTGAAAGCCTGCTTAGGCTTTCCTTCAAAGTTTGCCTGAAAATCCAAGGCATTATTAAAGGTCACCGCATGCTTATCCAGGTGCCACCAGGGCAGTAGATTTTGCTGCAAATGCGGATCTAGATCCTTGCACTCTTTTCCATCGTCCCCTACTGCATTTACTATCAGGGCAGGCTCCAGAGAACCTGCCTGCGGCCCTGCGCCGACCGCCTGGCAATCCAAAAGCAAATACCGATCTTTTTCCCCAGTATTTGCAAAAAACTCCCTCGGCACGCGCAGCAAAATGCTCTCGCCCGGCTTTAAAACCCGCGAAAACTCTAGAGTCCTCAAAGAAAATAGATCGGCGAGCAATGCACCACTAATGGTGCCACCCAGCAAGAGCGCCGTCAGCGAGGAGAGTTTGCCCGGTCGCGACTTTAACAAACCCCACACGGCAAGGCCAGTCAAAAAACAAATAGAAAGTGGCCATGCGGCCTTGGCAGCTAGAAAAACCACGACATTTTCTGACAGATCCGCCAAAAGATTGTTATACCACTGTGTATGACCGCACAACTCTGCCAGCGTGAGGAAAAACGCACCAAACAATATCTGCATCCGCAATTTGTTGATAGGCGGGCTGCTATTGATTGTGGCTCCGGCCGCCGCCAAAATAATCACTGCAAACGCTGCCGTCGCTGCATAGCGCGAGATGGCTACGAAAGGCAAATACGTAAAATGAAAGACTACTATCAAGGTCAAAAGAGTAAAAGCTTGAAAACGCGGCCTCTTGCCGATTTCAGAATTGCGTCCGCTTTGCGAAAAAATCACCACCACTGCTATCATCGCCAAAAGCAAAAACCAGCAGTGCTCAGCATTCATCAAGGGATTGCCGAGCAGATAGGTGTGATGCATGTCGTTCCAGGGTGCCAGCCACAATCTCAGGACCTTGCGCAAATAGAGCGAAGCAAAGGCTAGAGGATGCGCCGCCACGTCAGTAAGCAGAGCCTGGATCGCCGGACCGGTTTCGAACGGCACTATATGCGGTGAATAAGCCACCCAGCCGTCGCTCCACAATTGATTGCCCATGCTCAAGTTGTAGCCAGGCACGCGGCTGATGGCGAGGGCCATTTTGCCTGTAAGCAGCTTGGTCACATACAACCAGGGCACGATCATCGCTACTGCCCCTGCCGTATATGCTGCATAGAGCGGGTATACCTTTGGCTGCACGTAAGTAATGACTTTTTGCCAATTAAAAATGGCAAAGAGCCCGAGGCTGATAAATGGCAAAGCCGCAAAACTCGGCCGTGTGAGCATCACTACGCCCGTTACTACGCCAAAGGCCAGAGCGATGGCGATTGAAGCGATCATGTTTTTCTTTGACGATTTTAGCTTTGCCGAAAAATTGAGCGCCAGATAAAACCACAGAGCCAGGACAAAGGTCGCGAACGGCTCGCTATAGCAAAGCGGTGTCGCCACTATGGCTGGTGTATAGATCGCCCAGAACAAGCCTGCGATCAGAGCAGTCACTCGCCTTCTAAAGACGGAGAAGGCGATCAAGACTGCCAGGGGGCTGATGAGAGCATCTATGACTGAGTTGAAGAGCGCAAAAGATTGAGCAAATTGTAGATATTGCTGCTTGGGCTGGGACAAATCTATATGCACAAGGCCTTGCAAGAGAGCTAGATAGGCCGGATAGGCCGGACCATCCAATAAGAGCCTGTCGGCGAGCTTTTCGGATAGGAGCGCGTTCATCTGATTTGGCGATGGCGTCCCCAAGAGCTCAGGTAGTCGCATCCACCATTGCGGCTCCTGCAAAAGCTTGAGCAGTCCCGTGGCAGTTACATGAAAGAAATACGGATCACCCGAGTCGCAAAACCGGTGCTCCGAAATCTCAAGATTGAAATGCGCCCGCAGAGCAAAGGCCAAAAGTCCTGTGAACAAGCATGCGATGAGGAGAAATCTTTGATTGGACACTTAAGATCTAAAATCTTGCGATGGCGGAAGGTTGCGGCGGCAGATCGAGCGTAGCATTGAGGACGTCAAACTGACCGTAAGTAGTGAGGGTGTTTTTGGCCTGTCTCTCTCCCAGCGGGATCGCGATCGGCATGGCAATGATTGGAGCCAGCGTCTGTGCTACGTCCACGGCTATCATGCCGGCGATGGCACCCTTTTTGATACCACCTTCGGTACCGGCCAGGGTTGAGCGAGGCGTGATAGGCTGTCCTTTCATCGCAAGCATCATGCCCTTGCTGGGCATGATCGTCGCCGTGCCTGCCTGACAGGTGATAGTGCCTGTATCGGGATCGATACGTACTTGCTGCGCTGGAGCCTCAAACTTGTAGATGCGCTTGGATGTGAGATCTGCGATCTGAGCAAATGGCACATTGCGAGTCTTGCCCGGGAGGGTGTCAAAGGTCAGAGAATCGGTACTGACACCACGAATGGTGCCGTTCAGGATCTGTCCATCTGTCGTGGTCAGCACATCATTGCGATAGGTGCCCAGCTGGCTCAAGCCCAGGTCTTTGAGATAATCGCCACCATCTATGTACACCAGACCCTGGACCATCTGTCCGCTGGCGAGCGCATTTGGATCATTTGCATTATTTGGATCATTTTGGGCCGCCTGACTGGATTTGAGGTCGATCTTGAGCAATTTGCCCGTCAATACCGTATGCCTGTCAAATAGCCAATCCGGCACCGCCTGGATCTCTACGGCCTGCCCTCTGATTTTTATGCTGCCCGAGGGTAGTGCAACCTTTCCGATGCGTGTCGTCGAGAGCATCGTATTGGCCTGTGCACCCTTGCCATTCTCAGCTTGCTTCATCATGACCTGGGCGGCCATTGCTGGCAAAAAAATCGCTTGCGAGGCGAGCGAAATGACGAATAAAGACTTGATTTTTATGCGCATGTGCACACCTGGCTTGTTTATTTGCATAGTCTGCATATTAGAACATCGAAGCTCCAAGAGCATTAAGCATGTCTGAATGTCTCGACCGGAACACTGCCCGTGAATGCTCGTCCAGATAAAAATCGGCTAATTTTGCAGCCTGCCTGGAGGCCCGAGAAAAATGGACAGTTTTGATATTTATGATGTTGATTTTGATATAGAAAAATGCCAAGACGGCGTCTGCAAACTAGGCGAATGGAAACCCGCCGAACGGCCGCAGCCTAATCGGCATGTCGCTCTGGATCTTGCTTTGGAATTGGATCTGGATCCCTATCTGCGCGACGCCGGTTGAGTGGACCGTCATGCAGATCCGCATGCCTCTTGCCTTTTCCCTCGCGCGGTTTGTTGATCATATTGTAGAGAGTCGGTAGCACGATCAGTGTAAGGATGGTAGAGGTCAATAAGCCTCCCAACACAACAGTCGCCAAAGGCCTCTGCACTTCTGCCCCCGTACCATGCGAAAAGACCAGCGGCAAAAAGCCTACCATGGCCACCAGAGCCGTCATGAGCACCGGTCTCAGTCTCACATTGACTCCAGAAATCACGGCCTCTTCTGTAGTCACGCCCTGTTTTTCCAATTGCATCATATAACTCACCATGATCACCCCGTTTTGCACCGCCACGCCAAACAGGGCAATAAAACCAATGATGGCCGGCACCGAGATCGGCTGGTGCGAGAGAAAGAGAGCGACGATACCGCCTATGATGGCAAAAGGTACGTTGAGCATGATCAGCCCTGCATTTTTTAGCGAGTTGAAAGATGCAAACAGCAAGATAAAGATCAAGAGGAGGACGACAGGTACGACCAGAGCGAGGCGAGCCATGGCCCTCTGCTGGTTTTCAAACTGACCGCCCCAGACAATCCGATAACCCTTTGGCAATTTGATCACGGCATTGACCCTGGCCTGTGCCTCCTCGACAAAGCTCCCTAGATCTCGGCCGCGCACATTGGCTAGAACAGCAGTCCTACGCTGACCGTCCTCGCGGTTGACCATGACGGTGCCACGAGTAGTAGTGATCTCGGCCAGCTGCTTGAGCGGGATCTTGCCACCCATGGGCGTGTCGACGATGAGAGACTCGATGTCTTCTTGAGTATCGCGGTATTCGAGAGGCAGTCTGATCAGGACGCCAAAACGCTTTGTGCCTTCGACCACTTCAGTTACTTCGCGACCGGCTATGGCCGTCTGGATGATCTCCTGCACATCTATCACGTTGAGACCATAGCGGGCAATCTCATCTCTTTTCAATCTGATATTGAGCTGCGGCAAGCCCAAAATCTGCTCTTTTTGCAAGTCCGCGCAACCCCGCACCTTGCCTACGATCTCCTGGATCTGGCTGCCGATCTTGTCGATAGTCTCCAGATCCTCGCCAAAGACCTTGATGCCCAAATCAGCCTTGATGCCTGCGATCAAGTCATCGATCATGTCGGCGATCGGCTGGCTGAAGCTATAGAGCAAACCAGGTATGCCATCTAGTTTGGCGGCCATCTTATTGACGAGCTCTTCTTTATCGTGGCAGGTCTTCCATTGGTCCTTGGGCTTGAGGCCCACGTAGACGTCGGCGTTTTCGACACCTTCGAGATCCCCGCCCATGCCCGAGCGGCCGATCCTGGACGTCACTACCGTGACCTCGGGAAACTCTTTGATCGCCTGCTCCACTGCCGTGGCTATGCGCCTTGACTCAGTATGAGCAACCGATGGCGAGAGCTTTGTCCTCAAAAGGATCGAACCCTCGTCCAGAGAGGGGATAAACTCCGATCCCAAAAAGGGAAAGAGCGCAAAACTTGCCGCAAGCACGATCAAGGCAATACCGATCGTTGCTTTGGGCCTGTGGAGCGACTTGTGCAAGAGTGGCTCGATCAATTTGTGCGCTTTAGTAATGATCGGGCTGTGGCGTTCGACTATTTTTCCACGCAAAAACCAGAAGCAAAAGACCGGTATGACGGTCATCGAGATGATCAGAGCACCGGAAAGCGCATAGATATAGTTGAGGGCCAGAGGCGTAAACATGCGGCCTTCGACGCCTTCTAGAGTAAAGAGCGGCAGATAGACCGAAATGATGATGACGATGGCAAAAAATATGGGGCTGCCGACTTCTTTTGCAGCAGTATAGATAGTCTGAAATCTATGATGTTCGTACTCGTCCTCAGTGATTTTGCCGGCCGTGACCTTTTCTTGCTCTTCGGCGAGGTGGCGAAAGATGTTTTCGACCATGACCACGCCTGCATCTACGATCACGCCAAAATCCACTGCCCCTAGTGTCATTAGATTGGCCGTCAATCCCGTGTATTTCATCATGATGAAAGAAAATAGAAGCGCCAGGGGAATGATGGTGGCAACGATGAGGGCCGAGGGCAGATGCAAGAGTATGCCGCCCAGGACGACTATAACTAGTGAGCCGCCGAGAAATAAGACCTCTTTGACCGTCTCGATCGTCTTGTCTACCAGAGCGCTCTGGTCGTAATAAGAGTGCAGCTCCACGCCTGCGGGCAATTCTTTTTTTATCTCGGCGATGCGCTCGCGCACGAGCTCGACTACGGCCTTTGTATTGACACCCTTGCGCGTCAGTACCATGCCCGTCACTGCCTCGCCCAGACCGTCTCGCGATGCTGAGCCGCGCCTGAAGGCCGGCCCGATCTCGACCTTAGCAATATTGCCGATCTTAACTGGCGTGCCGTCCACTGACTTGAGCACGATATTGTTTATATCCTGGATCGTATCGATACGGCCCAGGCCGCGGATGATGATCTCTTCGCCACCGCGCTCGATAAAGTTGCCACCGGCATTGGTGTTATTGGCTTGCAGGGCGAGTATCACGTCCTTGAGAGTCAGGTTGTATCCCTTCATCACGTGCGGATTGATGAGGACCTGATATTGCTTGACGAAGCCACCATAGCTGACGACATTTCCTACACCCGGCACCGCTCGCAGACGTCTGGCGATTTGCCAGTCCTGGATGGTCCGGAGTTCGGTGAGGTCGTGCCGATCGGAAGTCAAATAATAATTGTAGACATTGCTGAAAGTAGAGACCACTGGCCCCAACAGTGGTTGAGGCGAGCCTGCCGGCATCTCGATCTGGGTCAGTCTCTGCTGCACGATATTGCGTGCCCAGTACACATCAACCGAGTCCTCAAAGATGACAGTCACTACAGAAAGGCCAAAGCTAGAATTGCTGCGAATCTTTACTACATTGGGCAAGCCATTCATGCCGTTTTCGATCGGAAAAGTGATGAGAGCCTCGACTTCTTCGGTCGCCATGCTCTCTGGCTCGGTGATGATCTGCACCTGCACGTTGGACACGTCAGGGAAAGAATCGATAGAGATGGTCATGGCCGAAAAAACGCCAAACATTGCTATGCCCAGAGCGGCTGCGACCGTCAACAGTCTTTGCTTGAGAGCAAATTTAATGAGTCTGGCGATCATGATTAGTTTTGATAGCTCAATTCGGTCTTAAGCATCAGGCTGCCCTGAGTGGCGACGACTTCGCCTTCGGTCAGGCCTGATTTGACCTCGAAGTAGTTTTCGCCGGCAATGCCTGTGGTGATCGGTCTTTCTTCGTAGCCACCGGCCTTTTTGACAAAGACTATCTTTTTGCCATCACGCTCCTGCACTGCAGCCTTGGGCACAGCCACAAAGTTTTTGGCTGCACCCTGCAGATCCATTTCCGCATACATATTGGTGCGCAATTTGCCTGATTCGTTTTCGAGACGTGCTCTGATCGGCACAGTGCGTGTCTCTGGATGCACATTGACCGAGATATAGCTGATGGTGCCTTCGAATACCTGGCCAGGATAGCTCGTGATCGAGATCTTGACCTTGTCTCCATGATGCACTCTTTGCAGATCGACCTCGGGCAGATCTGCCGAGACCTGCACCGAATGCAGGTCGCTGAGCTTAAAGAGCGGTTTGTTTGGATCGATCATCTCACCGACCGCGCAGTCGTAACGATTGAGGATGCCCGTGATCGGCGCAATCAGACGCACAAGCCCGTTGATATTGCCTGACTCCAGGATGTGACTGAGGGCTTTGCTGTCTGCGCCGAGAAACTCCAGTCTCTTGGTGATCGTGTTGAGATGCTGCTTTTCGCGCGCTACTTCGGCGAGGGCCAATTGATAGTCACGCTTCATCAAGGCACGGTTTTTGTAGAGTTGCTCTTCGCGAGCATGAGTTACTTTTGCCTGCTCATAATCTACTTTTGCCCTGGCAAGAGCGGCCTTGGCTATAAGATAATCCTTTGTCGCGGCGATCTTTTCGCGAAACAGGCCTTCGATACGTTTGTATTCCAACTCAGCCAATTCGGCTTGCACCTGTGTGTTTTGCAGCATGGCCTTGGAGTCGAGGAGGGCCTTGGGGCGGGTCAATTGTTCCTCGTAGATCTGTCTTTCCCGCTCGGCATGCGCCTCGGCAATGGCGAGCTTGGACTTGGCTTCGACGGCTTCTGCTTGCAGATCGCTGACGGCTGGACTGTCGACTACGGCAAGCAGGGTGCCATGCTCGATCAATTCGCCGGGCTTTACTTTTATCTCCCGGATGCGACCCGCTACCCGTGCTGATACGTCGACTTCTTTGCCATAGTCAGGCTCTACGCGGCCCGTCAAATGCAAGGGGACGATGACGTCTCTCTTTTCGATGATTTCGGTTTTGAAGTCGACTCTTTTTGCCACTTCATCGGAGAGCTCGATGAGTTTGGGGCCTGTCGAGACGGGCTCCTTTTCTTCTTTTTCTTGGTGATGGCCGCAGGCAGTCAAAAGTGCCGTGAGAGTTACAGCCGAAGCGAGCAAGAGTGATTTAAAGGATGACATCATTTTAGAGCGCCAGAGCGGGACTGCCATATATGAGCATACAGCAAAACGCCTGCAATGCTCATGCTTGCCTAGTTTCAGCATGATTAACGCAGGATAGTCAAGGGTTTCTTTTTGCCGTCAGTGCTTGCTGTATTGCTTGCTTGCAAGTTAATTGAAAGCTACTTTTTATCTCTCTTTATTACTTAATGCATGCCCACGGGAGTCCAGGGGAAATGTCCAGAGCTGTTGGTGGATACGGGACCAGTCGGAACTGGGGTGAGACCATCACTCATGGTGCCACCATATATGTAAAGTTTGTCACCTCTCACTGTGCCCGGTACCTGGCCGGTCACATCGTAGTAGCCGCCCAGGGCGCTGATCTGCCAGATCGAAGGTCGTTTGGCCGGAGTAGCGTTTGATAGAGGATCGGAAAAGTTGGCCTTGCCCTTGAGCGGACTCGAGCTTTGCTGAGTCTGGTCGGCAGTCGGAAACAATGCCTGTAAGCCGATATTGCTATTATCGCTCGAGGGCTTATCGCCCGATGGTGGGAAAGTCACTATGGGTGTGGGGCTTGAGCTTGTGCTCGATGCTCGCCTCAGTCTGTATTTAGAAGAGCTGGTGCTTGGACTGGCAGTCGGGCTGGCCGCTTGAGCGTCGTTTCTAAATTGGTCAAAGATACTAACTGAGCCGCTGAGTGGTGCATCTGCTGTATTTTGCGCATTTGCGGCAGTCGAGCAAGTCAGGGCTGTAGTTACAATATAGGCCAGGCAAACAGAGTACAAAAAACTCGATCTAAATAAATAGGAGCAATCATGCGTCTGGACAAATGGCTCAAGGTCTCTCGCTTGATCAAGCGCAGGACGGTGGCACAGATGGCTTGCGAGCAGGGGCGAGTGCAGGTCAACGACCGAATCGCCAAGTCCGGGCACGATTTGAAGTTTGGTGATCTTGTCCATATAGAATTGGGTACCCGCGCTTTGACAGTCAAGGTATTGGATATTCCATTTAAGAATGTGCCCGCTCAATCGGCAAACTCCCTCTACGAAATCATAGAAGAGATCAAGAGAGCCCCAGAAGTACTGGAATGGCTCAATGATGATGATTTTTAGGATTTAGATTTTGGCCCCTGGGCTGCTTAATCTATGTATTCGCGTAGGCGGCGGCTGCGATTGGGGTGTCTGAGCTTACGCAGAGCCTTGGCTTCGATTTGTCTGATGCGCTCTCTTGTAACGCCAAAGAGCTGGCCGACCTCCTCGAGTGTTCTCTGACGGCCATCATCCAGACCAAAGCGCAGTCTGAGCACATCGCGCTCGCGCGAGGACAAACTGGCCATGACGCCATTTATATCCTCTCTTAAAAGCTCCTGAGTAACGTTGGAGGCCGGTGTCTCGGCTTCTTTGTCTTCGATAAAGTCGCCGAGCTTACTGTCTTCTTCTTTGCCGATCGGAGTCTCCAGAGACACCGGCTCTTGAGCGACCTTGACAATCTCACGCAACTTGGTGATAGAAATCTCCATCTTTTCGGCGATTTCTTCTTCTGCAGGTTTACGACCAAGATCTTGAGCCAATTGGCGGGTGATCTTTTTGAGCTTGTTGATAGTCTCGACCATGTGCACGGGGATGCGGATGGTCCTGGCCTGGTCGGCGATGGCCCGGGTTATTGCCTGCCTGATCCACCAGGTAGCATAGGTCGAAAACTTGTAGCCACGCTCGTAGTCAAACTTTTCGGCGGCTCTGATCAAGCCCATATTGCCCTCCTGGATGAGATCCAGAAAGAGCATGCCGCGACCAACGTATTTTTTTGCGATGGAGACGACCAGCCTCAAATTGGCCTGTACCAGTTTGCGCTTGGCTATGGCACCGTCCATGCCGCCCATCTCGATGCGGCGAGCATACTCAATCTCTTGATCGGCGGTCAAAAGAGGGATACGACCGATCTCACGCAGATACATGCGCACCGGATCATCGGATGACAGACCACGGGAGACTTCTTCTTCAAAGTGCTCTGGGTCTTTTTCGACTTCGTCGTCAAAGCCCTCTAATAATGGATCGTCAGCGCGGGCGACTTGCGGTAGCTCATCACCTTCGTTGGTGGTGGCCAAGAGGTCTTCTAGGCCCGACCGGTCCCGTTCTTTGCCTGATTCTTCCATTTTGTCCAGCTTTGATATGAAAGTGTCTTCTTTGTCCTTAGCCACACCCGGTCTCCGATCTAATTGGTTTAAGCGAACGCAACCTCTATCTCCTCGATCTTTTGTCGCAAATTGTCGAGGTCTTCTTTTAAGGCAGCATTGGGAAGCTCTCTCAATGCTATTTGCTTTAGCTCCAACATTTTACTCTGCAATACGGCCACATTGCTGTTTGGCTTATTGAGGAGCATGCGCAGATGCAATGTCAGGCGGTCGAGGCGGTCCTTTAATAATCTTGCCCGGGAATCATTCAAAACAACCTGTGTCACAGGTTTTTGTTTCCTAAATTCGTCTGCCTTCTCCAGTACGTCGATCATAGCCTCAGCAGCTTGCGGATCGAAAGATATACGGTCTTGTATCTTGTACTGCAAGTCCTCGATGGTATTGAATCCTGGGCCGATCTCATCTATGGCCTGCTTGATGGCCTGGTGGAAAATTGTGGAGAGCTTGTCATGTTTGATCTGCGGATCGATGAGCTCGTAGTCTTCGCGGGATGTCAAATAGAGGCCCAGGATACTGATATTGGCCGCAATATCCCCCTGATCCGGTCTACGCCGGAGGTTCATCTGAGCTTCGCGAGTATTGGGCATGGGCAGGCCCTCCTCATCCGCGATCTCTTTTTCTTTTTTAAAATTTTTGCCTTTAAAATTGCCCTTGCCGCCATTGGGGCCTTTTTGACCCTGGCCTTTTTGGTAAGTCTTATTGTGTCCCTGCCCTTGCTGAAAATTACGCTGTCCGCCATCCTGGTCAATAGCCGCATCAATGCCCAGAGCGCGGGCTTCTTCGATGCTTAAAGTGCTTGACAATGGCCTTGAGCCCGGTCGGACTACTGTACCGCCGGTCTCGGGCGGACCAAAATCATCCGGCGGCTGCTCAGGCATAGGATCGTCGTCTGCGAGAGGCTTGCTGTGCGCCTGCGGCCTTTGAAAATTGTTGAAGCCGCGCCCCTGACCTGTCCCGAATGGTTTGTGCGTGGAAAAATTTGGATTGTTATTGGGACTGCCAAATCTATTGGGCCTCGACCCATCAAGATTGTGAGCGCGCCTAAATTGTCCGACCTCAGTGATGAGGTCTTCTTCGCGGATATTGAGGTTCATTGCCCACTGGCGCACGTATTCGCTCCGGGCTACGCTATTTTTGACTCCAGCCAATATAGGCACGACTTTTTTGGAAGCATCGATGCGGCCCAGGCTGGTGGCTACATCCAGACCATGGACTGCCTGCTTGAGCTGATACTCGATCATTGTCGGAGCGGCCTCGATGGCTGATTGAAATAGCGCAGGGCCATCGGCAGTCGATCGCAAGCATTCGTCTGGATCTTTGCCTCCTGGAACGCTGATGACTCTCAGCTCCATGCCTACGCCTTCGGCAATAGCGCTCAAGACTTCTATCCCTCTATCGACTGCCCTCACGCCGGCGGCGTCGGCGTCAAAAGAAAGATAGACTCTCTTGCGCTCTGTATAGCGCATCAGGAGCTTGGCCTGCTGCTCGGTGAGAGCGGTACCGCAGGTAGCTACGGCATTGCCAAAACCATACTGGTGGCAAGTGATGACGTCAAAATAGCCCTCTACGACGATGACAGCGTCTTTTTGCTTGATCGAGTCCTTTGCATTGCTGAAGCCAAAGAGGTGGAGGCTCTTGTGATAGATCGGAGACTCTGGTGAGTTGAGGTATTTGACCTGATCGTCGCCCAGAGTGCGACCGCCAAAAGCAATGACGCGGCCTTCGCTATCGCAGATAGGCACCATCAGTCTGTTGCGAAAGAGATCGTAATGCCCCGATGTCTCCTGGCGCTTGCGGATCAGGCCGGCCTCGGCGAGGACTTCGGGCGATACATTGCCTTCGCGTGTGAGATAGGTCAATAAACCGTCCCAGCTATTGGGCGCATAGCCGAGGCGAAAGCGCTCAATGGTATCGGCAGTGATACCGCGATCATTGAGGTATTTGCGCGGTATCGATCCTTCATTAGGATCGAGTAACAATTTTTGATAGTAAAGAGCAGCTTGCTCGTATAGCAAAAGCATCTGCGAGCGCTTGTCGAACTCTTTTTTGTCATAGGCCGTCTCGGTCAATTTGACGCCGTATTTTGCAGCCAGATCTTTGACGGCGCCTGGAAAATCCAGCCCTTTTATCTTTTGCACGAAGGCAAAGACGTCGCCTTTTTCGCCACAGCCAAAACACTTAAAAAAGCCCTTGTCCGGGCTGACATTGAAGCTAGGGGTCTTTTCGCCATGAAAGGGACAGAGGCCACGATAGCGATCTGGCCCGTTTTTTTTGAGATTGACGTGTTCGGAGATCACTTCAAAGATGCTGGCGCGCATCCTTACTTCGGCGATGTCTTGCGGCGTGATGCCCATGCAAAATATTGACCCTGTTTTGATGATCTATAGAGTCTAGCTCAAAGATGATTGGCCGGGGCAAAATCGGGAAAGAAATCAGATGAGATCTCAATTAAAGTAAGAGCAATATAAGAGGTAAGTCGTGGCCAAATCGAGCAAAAATCTGACTCTGATCGCCGGCGGACGCGTGATCACTGCCGTGGACGATTATGTGGCGGATGTCCTGATCGAAGGCGAAAAAATCGCCTTGATTGGCGAGGACCTGGCAGGCAAGCACGGGATTGCCGCCGATACCGTTATTGATGCTCGAGGCAAGCTCGTCATGCCTGGAGGTATCGACGCACATACTCACATGGACATGCCCTTTGGCGGTACAACATCTGCCGATGATTTTGAGACGGGCACCCGTGCAGCAGCCCATGGGGGCACCACCACCATCATAGATTTTGCCATCCAAAAAAAGGGCTCGACCCTGACCGAGGCCCTGGATACATGGCACGCCAAGGCTCACGGCAAAACAGCCATCGATTATGGTTTTCACATGATCGCTACCGATCTGCCTCGCGAAAATCTCAAGGAGATGCGCCGCCTCATCCACGACGAGGGCGTGACCAGCTTTAAGCTTTTTATGGCCTATCCTGGCGTCTTGCTGGCAGACGATGCGACTATCTTTAGGGCTATGCTGACTGCCGGCGAAGAAGGCGCCATGACCTGCATGCATGCCGAAAACGGCATCGTGATCGACGAGATCGTTGCCTATGCCCTGGAGCAGGGGTTTCGCAGTCCCAAGTTTCATGCGCTGACGCGGCCTACCCAGGCAGAAGCCGAGGGTGTCAACCGTGCCATCAGGCTAGCGGAGATGGCGGGCGCTCCTGTATATATCGTGCATCTGAGCAGCCATGATGCGCTCAAAAGGGTGAAAGAGGCGCGAGATGAAGGCATCGCAGCCTTTGCCGAGACTTGCCCTCAGTATTTGTTCTTGGATTATAGTCACTATGAGAAAGAAAATTTTGAGGGTGCCAAATATGTGATGACGCCTGCCTTGCGAGATAAATCCAATCAGGAGGAGTTGTGGACGGGGCTGAGGATGAATGATCTGCAGGTCATCTCTACCGATCACTGCCCATTTTGTTTTAAAGATCAAAAGACGCTCGGGGTGGATGACTTTAGCAAGATTCCCAATGGCGGCCCTGGTGTCGAAAATCGTATGAGCTTGATTTTCAACGGCGGGGTCAAGGAAGGCCGGATTGGACTCAACCGATTTGTCGAGATCACTTCCACTGCCGCCGCCAAGCTATTTGGCCTTTTCCCCCGCAAAGGCACCATTGCCCCCGGCTCCGATGCCGATATCGTTGTCTTTGACCCTGACAAAAAATTTGTCATTTCTGCCAAAACTCACCATATGCGCGTGGACTACAACTGCTACGAAGGCCTGGAAGTCCAGGGAGCAGCCGAGGTCGTGATCTCGCGGGGCAAGGTGGTGGTGGACAAAGGGCAGTATCTCGGCAAGCCTGGGGACGGGCAGTTTTTGCGGCGTTCGACCACTCAGCATCACGTGAAGGAGTCGGCGACCAAGAGGCTCCACAGATATAAAGACTGAGGCCCGTGCGCAAACACATCTTGACAAAGGTTGATAAAATAACCGTTTTGCCTGTACTGTTATTGACGGCAGGCTATGTGTAGGAATAAATCATAATGGGCTACATCCACGAATTTACCAAGCTAGTGACCGAAGAGCGCAACGAGAGGACCATGGATCTCGACTTGCTCGACTCGCATGATCTAGTGGCCAGGGTGCAGAGCGAAGATCTGGCCGTGGCTCAAGCCGTTGCCAAATGTACTGGTGAGATCGCTCGAGCAGTGGACTTGATCGTCGACAAATTGCGTAATGGTGGACGTTTGATTTATTTTGGCGCCGGCACCTCCGGGCGGCTTGGCGTGCTTGATGCTACCGAATGCCACCCGACCTTTGGTGTGGATCGCGAGCTCGTGCAAGCTTGTATTGCAGGCGGCAAAGAAGCCATGTTTGTATCCTTTGAAAATGCCGAGGACTCTCAGGAGCTCGGCGAACAAGACGCCATGACGGTCAAAGTGACGAGCAAGGATGCCGTGGTTGGTATCACTGCTAGTGGCCGCACCCCTTATGTTTTTGGTGCCCTCGAGTATGCAAAAAAAGAAGGCGCAGCCGTGATCGGCCTGGTCAACAATCATGATGCGCCTCTTGGCGCGATCTGCGAAGTATTGATTGCTCCCATCGTTGGAGCCGAAGCCTTGACCGGTTCGACTCGCATGAAGGCCGGCACCGCGCAAAAGATGGTGCTCAATCTCCTCTCGACCTGCACCATGGTGCGCCTGGGCAAGGTCTACGAAAACCTTATGGTCGACCTCAAGCCGACCAACGAAAAACTACGCGAACGTGCAGTCGGCATCATCGCTTTGCTTGGTGACGTGCAGCGGCCTATCGCCGAGGGTGCTCTGGTGGCATCGTCGGGCCAGGCAAAGACGGCCATCCTGATGCTCAAGCGCAAGATGGGCAGGCAGCAGGCCGATGACTTGATCCTCAAATCAGGCGGCAGTTTGCGCAAAGCTCTCAACGCCTCGGAGCCGGGCGGACAAGCTTAGTTTAGTTTGATCAGTCAGGTGCTTGCGATCAGTCTTTTTGCGGATCGACTGCTTTGGCATTGAGCCAGCCGATGATACCGTATGAGATGCCTTCTTTAAACTGTGGTGCTTCAAAGATCAAATGCTCGCTGTTTCCGACGAGCACCATGATCTTGTCCTGCGCGCCGAGATTTTGAAACAAATCGAGGGTCGCATCGCGCTTGACCAGTTTGTCGTCATTGCCTTGAAACATCAAAACCGGCATAGTCTTGATGTCTGGTGCAAATCTATGGCTGTCACGCATAAAAGAATCGAAAGCAAATAGCTCTTTGGGCGACAGTCTCAGCTTGGCGCTGGGATCGTCGCTCCAGGCCTGTCTCAGAGTCTCGTCCGAGGTCGATTTTTTGACGACATTGTTTTTGAGATTGATCGGCTTATTGGAGTCAGTGACCAGGCCCAGCGCTACTTTCATCTTGGTGCCGACCTCGGAGGTCCGCTTTGCCGCAGGCACCGAGAGAACCAGGCCGCCAAAATTTTGTGGATTTTTAGCAGCGATCTCTAATGCCAGTGCACCGCCCATGGACTCACCAAGGAGAAATACCGGCACATCTGCATAATCGCGGCGCATGCGCCTTGTGACGACGCTTAAGTCTTCGATGCAGCTTTTCATGTCTAGAGTCTCTTTGCCGAGGCTCTGGGTGTAGACGCCAAACCCCCGCACATCGAAAGCCACTGTGGTATACCCAAAGCGCGCCATGACTCGGGCGAAGCTGTCGAAGGCCCGATGATGCAGTCCCAGTCCGTGTATGCAGAGAATGACTCCCTTTTGCGGGCGATGTGGATTGGTCCAGACATAGCCCGGAGACTCGTTGTAGTCTGGTGGCTGCATGTCAAAGCCGATCTGCTGGATGTCCGTAGCATCGGGAGTCTGCTTGTCGATGACGGCGCGGGCAGTCTGAAAGTCTTGAACCATGGCGGCAAATTTTTGGTCCGCATCCCGGCGTTCGGCGATATTGCCCTTGCCAAAGACTTGTGCCATGAGAGTTTTGCGTAGCGCCTGGCGCTCTGCGATCTTGCTCTTGCTTTGGGCCGAATCACCAGTCGAGTCTTGGGCCTCTGTCAGGTTGTTTTCTTTGAGGAGTCTTTGATAATTGCTGTGGCGAAAAATCCAGATGGCTTTTTCGTAGCTGGATTGCCAGTCGTTGCTCTTGTTTGCATTGGGCATGGCGCGTTGATTGTCGGCAAGGCAGAGCAAGGCAAAGCCGTAGCGCAAGTCTGTGTCGCCATAGGTGGCGCGATTGAGTATGACTATGTTTTGAGCGATGGAGACGGCGTGGGCAAAGTCTTTTTCGTGTTGATATGCGCCGCAGAGTCGCTCAAGGATGGCGATGTGAAAATGGGTATCTATACGGCGTGGGCTCAGGTCGGCGACTAGCGCGAGGGCTTTTTCAAAGTCCTGGATGGCTTCTTTATAGCGTCCCTCACGGTAGTGGACCTCGCCCAGATAGGTATTAGTAAGAAATTTTGTTTCGGCATCATTGGTGCTGACGGAGTTTAGTGTGCGCGCTGCTTGTGCGTAGTGCTCTCTCTTGAAATCGTCGGCGGCCGAGATGATCTTGGCCCGATCGGCATCGGCAACTGCCGCCATGGCGCTGGGAATGCTGCAAAGACTTATGGCGAGGGCAAGGAGAGTGTGTGTTAGGCGTGATGGGCGTAAGATTTTTTGCGAAATATCTGACAATTGCGGCTCCTTTTTGCATCTTTATTAAAGCAGGCCGCGGGGCTGGGCGGTTAGATATTTGGTGCCAAGGTGATGGTGTGAGAAAAATATGATTGAATATGCGGGCAATGGTGAGACCAAGAAAGATTTTAGCTCCCAGAAATGCCGTATTGGATGGCTGGCTGCGCTACTGGTCGAGCCGTAGATCTGATGTCTGTCTGGAGAGCGATTGCATCAGCATAGTGCGCCAGATGCTGACAGGCGATCTCATGCCCCAGTGGTCGGCGGGGATGTCTGTCTGGGATCGAGTTTATTTTCTTTCTTCGCTTTATGAAAAGTCGAGATTTGGCGAGGCGCGCCGGACTCACAAGCGCGATACGGGCAGCTATTTTACACCACGGGCGGTGGCGGAACGCTTGATCGAAGATCTTGATCTTGGCCAGGTTCTATCTGCTTTTGATGGCCAAGATGAAATAATTGTGTTGGACGTGTGCGCTGGCGTCGGTAATCTTGCTTTTGCCCTTTTGCAAAAGCTGGCGACAGAATTGACTGTGCAAAAAGTCACTCTGAGAGCTGTCGAGGCTGATCAAAACAATTTTGCTGTTTTACGAATCCTGCTCGGACATTGTGCTGCTGATCTGCCTTTTGTGATTGATCTGAGCGGTTTAGTCTGTGGTGATGTCTTGCAAATGGCTGATGGCGCAGGTCGTGACTTTTGCTCCGGCGCCGACATCGTGCTTTGCAATCCGCCCTGGGCCAATTTTGTGCCGAGCAAGCGAAGAGATATGAGACAGTCGAATCAGGCGGCGGCTGGCCTAAGTCCACGTGCGTTGAAGGGATTTGTGTCGGTAGAGGTAGATGTGGGATTGCGCTCTGATCTTGATATTAGCTCACGTGGCTATGGAGGCTTTGTCGAGCTGTGTCTTGATGCCGTAGCCTTGAGAAAGCATGAGAATGTGCGTGAGCGAAACATTGGATTGTGGGCTTTGATTTTGCCGGCTGCATTTTTCAAGGATCTTTCTCTAGCAGATTTGAGATGCAGGATTTTTTTAGATGAGCAGGCAGGTGGTTTGATTGCAAGGGTAATACGCAATGCGGATGAGTCCTTTGCTATGCATCCTGACTTTGAATACTTACTTTTGTCTGGCGGTGGGAACAGAAAAAAATATTTTGTCTTGCTTAATGACGAGTGTCAGGAGGGGAGGCTCGACCTGGATCGGTCTTTGCTCGAGCGGGTTGGAGGGCCGATCGCTCTGGTCCCCAGTGGCCTGGATGCAGAGTGGCAGGTAGAGTTGATGGAAAAATTGTGGAGTGGTGAGCGTCTTGGTGATGCTTTGCAGTCGGGAATTTTGGGATGGCGGAGGCAGTTTGATCTTTCGCAGATGCACGATGCCGTCGATGCCGACGGGAGGCCTGCAATCGTTTTGAATGAGAGTGGTGACACTGCTTTGGAAGTTGACTTTAGATACTTGCCTGTCCTGGATGGGCGAATGGTGGATGTTTTTGGCTTGTCTCAAAAAAGTTATGTCAGTGGTTACGGGCGCAGTGGCGTCTGGCAAAATATTGCTGATGATATTAGTCACGACTTTGTCAGAAAATCGCAGTTTTTGATGTCTCGGGCTGTTTTCGAAAGCAAAAGTCAGATTTGGTCCGATGATTGTTCGGGGGCCATGAGGCTATATGTGGCTTATTGTGCAGTAAGCGGAAAGCAAAACAGTCGGCTGGTCAAAGCCTGTCTGACTGGGGATCTGCCGCATTCGAGCGCCGTACCTGTTTTTTTTGAACTGAATACTGATCATCAAGGTGTGAGACTCTTGCTTTTGTTAGGTCTTTTGAATTCGAGCCTCTTTGATTTTGCTTTACGCCGAGTTTTGTCTGGAAACAATTTGAATAAGTATTTGCTTGAGTTGATGCCAGTACCTGCGGAATATTTTGATTTGAATTTGGATGTGGGGCGAAAGATGCGAATTGTTGCTCTGGTAGCTCGTTTGACTTTGTTTGGTGCTGATGCGGATTTTAGATTGGGTGGACTTAGAGCTGGGCTTATCAATAAGCTTTTGCGGTTTTGCGATCAATCGATCTGGCAAGAATCAGTGAATTTGACTGAGGCGCAATCAATCTTTGATTTGGATAAATTGGTGGCGGAAATATTTGGTGCTGATGGCATTTTGTATGAGAGTGTTTTAGAAAATGCGAGGCATAGGGGATTTTTTAGAGTCTCCGGGCGGAGGATTGAGTCATGAATTTTGGAGTGGCTATGACCTGATTTGAGGTGGATGGCGGTCGAAAGAAAATTTCGAAATTTTCTTTCGACCTGGCAATGATGAGGCTCTCGAGTGCCTCGATCGGGCTCTCTGAGCACTGGGCTTGTCGCCTGGCTTCTCAGACATTGTTTCGATCATCACTGGGCTGCGGCGGAAAGAAATTTTCGAAAATTTCTTTCCGCCGCCATATGCGGTGCTCGGGACATCTATTGCCACCAATTTAATCTAAAACTCCAAAAATCCGCCTCCAGGCCAAACCCCAGCCTCTATGCCCCGTTTAAGCAAATTGCTCATGCCTTGATGTTTAATGGATTTCCGCGGTCAATGACAATACTCACAGACTTATAGGCATCCCCTGAATCCATCATTTCAGGAGCATCAAATTAGAGATGACCACTTCTATGCGCATCGCAGCTTATTTAAAGACCCTCAAAAAAGGCGATCACGTCTGCAACCAGGAACTCTTGCATCTCGGTTCGAGGGCCAGTATCGATATTTGCCTTCACCGCCTAAATAGAGAGGGCGTCTTGCATCGCCTCACCTATGGTCTCTATCAGTATGTAATGTATGATGCTCCAGTCATTCCATCTTTTAGAAAAATGGCCGAGCTTAAGGCTCGCGCCTTCAATAAAAAGGTCATGGCTGCTGGACAGACTCTAGCCCGCGCCTTTCGTCTGATCCCCTCTCTTGATGATGATCTCAAAAAAGTCCGTACCACAGAGCTCGCAGAGTTGCCCGCTCTTTATGGCATAGATACTGACGAAAAGAGGTATTTTCTCGAACAACTAGCTATAGAGAACCGTAAAAAACTCGCTCAAGAAAAAATCAAGGCCGAAGAGAGAGAGAAAGCCGCCGAAGACCTCGGCGCTTGCGACAAGCCCTTTTCACATCGCATCATCGATCCGGCTATCGACTATAGCGAAATTACATTTTTTAGCGGCCAGGGTCCTTCACGCTTTTTCTCACTGGATAAAAAAATCTACATCAAGATCAAACGAATCAGCGCCAAAAAGGCTCGTGCCTTCAGGCAGACTGGGGGCTATTGGATGAACCTCGCCCAGACCCTGGGCTCCGGTTTTTTCGATGCATTTGACAAAGAGCTCCTAGGCTGCGTTCCAGTACGCAGCGATTTTCGTGAAGGCATCATCAAGCTTATCCCGCAAATGCCCCAATGGCTATCAGAAAGCATTAGCGAGCGTAGATTTTGGCCTCTAAAGCGTGACCACAAAAACCCTCGCCTCAAGATCATAGATTTGCCACCATCCATGGAGCCTATACCAAAAATGGCGCTTTCTGATCTCTATAGCAAATATGCTCTCAAGAGCTCCATCCCTGATTTTGATGAGTTCTACTAATGATATTGCGCCTCTTCCTTCTAATGATCTTTATCCTTGTCGCGATCCTTTTGGACTTCGTAGTTTCCCCAGTTGCCTGATCGGACTTAGATGGCACAATACGACTCAGCAGGCACTAAAGAGGAATCGTCCATGGATCTACAATCCGATGCCAAAAGTATTGCAAAGCAATTGGATCGCGGAGACGCGGATGGTGCGGCAGACCGTCTGAGAGATCAGTTTTCGCGTATGGACAGCGATACTGCTCTTGCATTTGCCAGTAAGGTGCAGGCTAACGATCAAAAAAATACAGGCGCGGATCTATTAATCACCCAGGTGGCCGATGACGCTATTCGGGTGTCGGTACTCAACCCTCTCACTGACCGGCAAGGCTATCAGATGCAGGGCAACGACGGCCGCCCTCTCTTCGAGAAGCAAGATGTCGCGACGATTTCAGGATATTTTCAGAGCAATGACGATCAGGTAAGAGGACGCGGACAATCCGACGACTATTACGCTGGTTCGGACGCACCTCCAGTCTACCGAGGCAATCCCGACGTGCCTCCCTACGATCCTGGTTACGACCAACCTCCCGTCTATGAAAGAGCCCCTCGCTCAGGCGGTCTCGACGCCGGTTCGGCCATCATTGGTCTTGGTATCGGTACCGTTCTTGGCACTGTGTTGAGCGGTGGACGCAGGCATCATGGCGGCGGACAGTTCAACTATGGCGGTCCCGGATATGGATATGACCATTTCCCCCGACAAATGCCACCAACCCGCGGCTGGTCCACCTATCAACAGCCCCAGTACCCGCGCTCCGGCTGCGGTGTCACTTATCGCTGCAAACGTTGATTCTAAAAATCTTGCTGGATGCATGTACGCCCTGAGATCTAGAGCTTTTTAGAGCGCACTTCCTGCATTATTTCCAAGAGATAATGATCCATCTGGCTGATCACAGCCCGCACATCATGCAGCATCGCCGACCGCGCATCTAACAGATCTATAGTCACTGTCGTATTGGGATGGGTTGCCGTCACGTGCGACAATTGCGACTGCTGCACCGCCTTAGCTACTTTGTGACGGCCCACGATCTTGAGTTCTTTCCAGTGTCTGATCAAGATCGACCTGCGACTCTCAGTCTGCCCAGGAGGCACCTCATTGATAAAATCCCAGACAGACTTGGGATAATCTCGCGAAGGCGCATAAGTCCTTTGCCCATCTTGATCGAATATCCGAGCGAGCATGGACGGGAGACCTTCCATCAGGTGCTTCTCACCACTTTGCTGCTTGAGCGCGAGCAAGGCCAGCGAGGTCTGAGTTATGCCCTCGCCAATATCGATAGAACCAGGTCCACGCTCATCCACCCCGCCGATATCCATCGAACCGCCGATGATGCCAGTGATACCACCCGAGATAAAGTTTGCAATAGTGTTGAGTCTGATGGCCTTGTCACGCTTTTCTTGCAAAAAAGCCTGCAGATCATCCGCCTCGGCTATTTCTACATCCAATCTCCCCAGACAGCTACGCACCTCCAGGCTCTGGCACAAGACCGCTTCGATTATTTCCTGTTTGAGGACCATTGCCGCAAATTTTTGACGCTCAGTTGTGGTCGGCAAGGTCATCAACTCAGACAGCTTGGCCGATACGCCCAGTGTCTGAGCCAAAGTCGAGGCCCCTGGTGAGAGCTTGCCATCATTTACATTTGGCGCTTCCAGCAAGTCCAGGTTGTTTTGCATCAAGGCCTGGTAAGGACTTTTTAGCTTTTCTCGCCGGATATGATGCCAGTTTTTTTTGAGATTGTTGACTGCCGCTGGAGTGGCCGCCCCAGCACTAAGCGTATTAAAACAACCGGCAAGACCCGTTAAAAGGATCGTGCCGGTCGTCAAAATTATCGAAAGAGACGCTTTTTGTTTGAACACTTAACCGATAAGTCGAAAGAGAATTCTAAGCAGAGAGCAATGAGCTTAGCTTATTTCCTGCGCCTTGTTGATTATCTTCTGCTATTTCAGCAGTACCAGGTTCGAGATTGTGGCCCGACAACCAGCCAGACGCGCTGATTACAGCCTGGCGCAAGCTCTCTGGATTAGCATCGGTTAAGGCTACTTCTTTGTAGAGGGCCAAAAGTTGCATGGTAGTCATCAAGCAAACATTTTTCTTGGCAGCGTAGTCTGCCAACTCAATGTCGTCCTGAGACTCGCCCATTTTTTCGGGTGCCTGCTCCGATATCTTGGATACGATCAGGATACCCTTGGGCTCCACGCCCTTTTCGCACCAGAAGCGAGTCTGACTGATGGACAACTGCCCTAAATGCGAACGCTCGGCATTGGTGGATGTCCAGATGATTCGAGCAATACATACATTTTTTTCGTCCTGTTCGAGACGCAATTCGTGCTTATCTTCTTGATCGGTAGTGACCTTCCAGCCCAGCAGGCCAAGGACGCGAGCCGTTGCTTCGACTAGCTCATCCCCAGTCGCAGTCAATAGAGTATTGCGAATACTGCGGGTAAGCGAGACGCGCGTCTCGACTTCTTTTATTTTGTTTTGTGCCTGGCGCACTTGTTCATTGAGACCCTCGAGCTCTTTATTGAGCACTGCGATCTCGTCAGCAAAATATTTTTTGGTCCATTCCGGCACTGGTCTTGTCCCCGCTTGAATTAAATTGATATCTTGAGCCGTAATGTCGATGCCCCGTAAAGAGACGCCATTACCATTGTGGTGTGAGGCTTCGACCGGCTCAGCTTGCTCTACTTGCTTGTTGTCCGAATGAGCAGTATCCGATGGTACTGTCTCTTGTTTCATAGCATCTGGGGCCTCGGCCACCACTGCCTGTGCTTCGTTTTCTTCTTTTGATTCCTCTGCCTTTACTTCTTCTGTTTGTGATTCTGCAGCCGCTTCTTCATGGACTGCGCTCTCTTCTTCGGGAATAAGCTGTGGAATCGGCTCTTGTTCTTGTGATTTGTCCTCAGAATTTTCTTCGGCCTTCACTAGATCTCGAGCACTTTCCTCCTCATCTGTAGCAAAAGACAAGAGAGCATTGCTATCATCTTGCGGCATCGCTGCCGACAGAGACTTGATACGGGCATCACTGACGTCGTCAGCATCACCATCTAGATTTTGGGCGATGGCTTGAGCAATCTCCCTTATGTCTGGTGTCGCCGCATCACCTGCATCAGTATTGTCTGTACCGGCTGAGTTGGCTTCGTCTGCGAGAGTCTCGATATTTTCGGGACCATCCGCGATCTGATCCGGCACGAGCGCGTCCACGAGACCATCGAGCTCAGCACCCGATCGCAACTGGGCAATCTCAGCGCCTTCGATTATTTCAGGTTGCGGAGCATCAATGGCATCTTTATCCGAAGATTTTAAGGAATCTGCACTGCCATCATTTGGGATCAAGGCCTCGAGAGTCATGGTATCCGATGGCTTGTTAAGGACCTTGGGCGGAAATACCGGCTCGCTATTTTTATCCTCATCTTTATTATTTTGATCTTGATCTTTGGCTTGATCTTGAGCTTGGCTCGCATCTGGACCCTGAGTGAGATCTGGAGTCAGGGCCGGCATGCTGTGCATGGTCTCTTGAGCTGTCGAACGCGACCGACGACTCTTATCGTCCGCCTCTCTGTCCGCCTCGCTTTCGTCTAGGCCCTCGAGGAGTTCTTTTTCTTTTTGCTTGAGCTTGGAGATGACGCTCTCCTTTGGCTCTTCTTTTTTGCCCTCGTCGCTATCGTCCTGCAGAGGTTGCAATAAACTAGCCAGCGAAGCCTTGCCTTTTTCGGATTTGCGAGACTTGGGCGGTGCTTCGTCTTTGTTCGCCATGTCCTCGACCTTGATCGAGTTGGCCGCTTGCTCCAATTTGTCCAGGATCGCAGGATCTGGACGTCCGAGCTCTTGCGTGCTATCCATGGATAGTCTAGTGCGTCCACCGGGCCCTTCTTGAGCCCCCGCCTTCATTTCTATACCATCGCCTTCGGCGCCTGAGACTTTTGGAGGCGCCACAGGCGCTGCATCGCTTGCCTGGGACTCGACAACAAACCAAAACAGTGAAACTCCTACTTTGAGGACATCTCCATCCTTTATTGGTTCGGGTCCAGCGATCTGGTTGCCATTGAGAAAGCTCCCGTGGCGGCTTTTTGCGTCCTGTACGGTAAATTCGCCATTTTCCCAGTTGATGATAAAGTGAAAACGCGAAATCGATTGGTCGCCCGATATGACGATGTCGTTGAGATCATCGCGGCCTACTCGGCATCTAGGTATTGATACCGGGATCTTGCGGTTTGATACCAGATCGACCAGGTATGCAGTGGGGGTCTTGTTTCCTTCTTGATTATCCATCGTGCCCGTTTCGTAGGTATAAAAGTGGGTCTCATCTATGATGTGCCACGCTCGCCCCAATCTTAACAAGCCGAGACTCTGCATGGCGGCAAATCACAATATCTCCTTGATTATCGGCCGCACGATTTATATTTGTCCGGAGCTGGGTAAGTCTTGGAGAGCTACATTTTTCATTTCGAAAGGATTTTAGATGTCTGATGCTGTCTCCCAAGCACAAGCCCAGGTCTTTCTCGAATATCTCAAGGCCTTGCCTTTCTGTAGACAAGAGAATGATTCTCTTGTAGCAGTTCACAAACTGAGCTCCGAGGTCATCGAGGCCATCCGCGAACACGAAGTCAAGCTCTTCCCTGGCGGCATGGTCGTCAAGCTGCCCCGCTCCGTTCTGATGGGACTGCAAAAGCATAGTGACGAAGATCAACCTCTGCCAGCCGTCATAGTCTGGAAGAAAGAAGGTGTCGAGATCTGGTTCCGCCGCCAAAAAAGCGCTGATTTTCCCTATGATACCTGGACCGATCCTGCCGCTGTGGCCATGGAGCGTGAGCGTGCCTTTATCGGTGCCGAGCACTTTGGCGCCGATTTTGTCCAGCAGCATGCCGCCCAGAGAGAAAAGGCGCAGGCCTGCCCGTCCATGATCCCCCCGTATTAGTCTAAAAATAGACCTTGGATTCCCTACAAAAATTCTATTTCCAAAAATAATGCCAGGTGTAATCTAGTCCTCTGGTTTCATTTGCTTGCAGCTTGATTTGCCAGCGGCATTCGCCCATGCCATTTTTTAGCGACCACCATTGCGGCCAATTATGATAATCGAGCATGACAGCCTTGCCCTGAGGCACCTTGTCCACTGTGCCAAGAACACGACGTTTGATCTCTAGATCGATTGGCTTGCCGGTAAGATTTTTGATCTCGATTTTGCCTGCCAGCGAGATTTTTACGTATTCTTTTTGCATCTCGCGTGCAGTCTCCTGCTCCTGCTTATCAGCCCTCACATTGACCGCATCCGTCAGAGTCAGATCCGCCTCGCTGCCTGGATTGGTATAGCGCATGAGTGACTGAGCGATGACCCGATTTGACTTTTCGATCAGTATTGGTGCAGTCGTAAAGGGCTGCTTTGAGCTATTTGCCAGCCTCAATTGGTGAGAGACTCTCACTGTGTCTTTGATCTTATAGTCTGATCCGGTTGCCTGCACCTCATTTGGTGGCACCGCCGCCAAATCGATCTGATAGAGATCGCGATAATCTAGATCGTATTGTTGGACCGGCACTACTAGCCGCTCGCCTTTTTTGCAACTTACATGATCGAGGTGAAAGACAAAGAGATCTTCGTTTTGACTGCCATCAAGCCCATCAGCAGCTTGGTCGGGTGCAGCACCACCGGGGGTGCCTGGCAAAATTGCCGCGTCGCCTGCCGCTACTTGCGAGGCTATAGCATTGTTTGCGTAGCGCAGATAGGATTGTGCTGGTGCGCTTTCGGCTACTCTGGCCAGTTGTCGCCCGAGAGCGATAGGATCGACAGAGTCTTTAAATTGAAAATTTGGCACGCCGATCACAAGGTTGGTCGATACATCGGCTAGATCGATCAGATCATTTATCAAAGTAGCCTGGAGAGTCATATGAGCCTTGCCGTTGCCATCGATAGAGAGGCGATAGCTCGGCAACCATCTCAATCCTTGTTCGACATACATAATGCCGACTCTGGCTTGCCTGTCAGACGCCCCTGCGCTGCCAGTCATACCCGCCAAATGCATCTGCAGATAATCTTTCACTGTTTCTTCTGCAAATCTATCTGCAGGGCTATCTTTAAAGATCACGCTCACGATCTTGTGCATTGGTAAGAGCGCCATGCCATGATCTGTTTCGACCTCGATCAGATCGCTTTTGACACCTGGCATGAGGTCGGCATCGCTATCGTCGGCCAGAGGATCGACCTCGCGTCCCGAGCGTTCCGGAATCCGCGCCAAGCGCCCGGAAATGACCGACATCCGCATGCCCTGCCCTTCCCCATATTGTAGTTCGATCTGGGCCGACTTGCCGATATTGGCTGCCAGCATCTCCGGTATTGTCAGACTGGTTTTTGTTGTGGCAAATTTTTTGCGGCCCGCGCGCACCTCCGCGATGCGATGATCGGGACTATAGGGAAAAAAGGTGCCAAGTACAGGCCTGGGCAGATTGCCTATAGTTGCATTGCCATCACCATCGATCGCGACCTTGCCCTCCCGCGTGACGAGAGCATGTCCGTCCTTGAAGATCGTTACTTCGCGCACCGGCAAGGCGGACATGCCAGTTAGAGTCGAGGTCTTGGAGGGTTTGCTCTCAGCCTGCGCCGCTCCTGGCGATTGCAGGCTCCCTGCAGCCAGCATCGGCGCGAGAATGAGAGCCAGAGCCAAACTTTGTCGATGCATTTTTTTATACCTGAGTTTACCTGAATAGAGCTATTTTGATTTAAGCATCGGCAAGCCAAGGTAGCCCCAGTGAAAACCCGGGGATTTCTAATATAATCTAGGCAATCATGGGCAAAAATGCTGACGATCCTCAAGAGATGCATATGACGCCACGCGCCGTTGCTGCATCGCGCGAGGCCATGGATCTTTTGCGTGTCATCGAGTTTGGTGCAGATAAAATTGAAAGCCAGGGCCAGGGCTCTAACGACCTTGATCAGATAGAGCGCGATCTCGCTCGTGCCTTGCAATTGCTAGAAGAGTCATTTGACCAGGGTTTTATAGGTGCGGCCTACAATCTTGGCTCAATTTATCTCAATGGTCTCAAGCGTGTAAAGGGCAATAAGTACGTCGAGCTGCCGCGCAATCAGGCCAGGGCTCTCGAGTGGTTTACTCGAGGAGCGGAAGGCGGCGACCTTGACTCTCAATTTACCCTGGCCTATATGTACGATCGAGGACTGGGCATGCCGGACAGCGATCTAGAAAGGGCCAGGCACTGGTACCTCAAAGCTGCAGAAGGTGGCCTGGGACGTGCGCAATACGACATGGCTTGCATTTATTTATATGGTCGGGGAGTGCCTGTCGACGAAGCGCTTGCTTTAACTTGGTTCGAGAAAGCCCTGGCTTCTGGCGTTCCCCGAGCCAGAGCTCATGTCGAAGCCCTCACCGGCAAAGCGCAAGCATGAGGCTTGAGGCTCGCATTCTGCACGCCAGCTTTTTGGTCGTCTGCCTGATTTTGTGCATAAAACCTGCATGGGCTGTCGAAAACGACCCGCAGATTTTGAGTGAAATTGAAGAGCTCAATCGGCAGATCTTGCTCAAGGCAATCGCCATGGAGAAATACAATATTGCTTTTCGCAGGGCCAATAATGTACAGGGACGGTGGCGCGGATGGCGATATTTTGTCTCGCAAGAAACCGACGTATCGACTGTCAATGCTGGTGTGATCAGCCAGATCGCAATGCGCGCCGACATCATCGAGCATCCTAATCGCTGGACTATAGCCAGTGGTCGACCTGTTCTCGACGTCCACAAGCCAAAAAATGCTTTGATCGAGACCAGCTTTTATCCGCAGATCGTCGGTCAATCTATAGGCGCTCTCGGTGCTGCCATTGAATTATCGATCAACGAGCACCATCACAAGCAGGCAGTCAAGGCCGGCTACGGTGCTAATGATGCTGTCAGGTATATGACTGGCCTCAAAAAAGATGTAGCCCGACTATTTGCCTCGAGAGATGCTGCGGCCATGCGTCTTGGTATCAAAGATTTGACCGATTTAGAAGGGGCCGTCCTCGATGACCTCGTAGCTATCGCCTTATTTGAGTTTTACGACTTTTATTGTGCTGCCTCGCGTTTCAGAGTGATGCAAAACTCGCTTTATTCTCTCGACTTTTCCAAAAAAATGGTTGGTGTCGCGGGCAATATCGTCAATGTCTATTCTCTGCATGCTAAACGCCCTCATGTCGGTGGCACTGCTGGGGTGCTGACATTTTCATCTGGTGCCCTTATCGCCAGTGCTCCAATCCTTGCAAGAGGCGCTGGTAAACTTGCCGAGATCCGTTGTCGCAAAGACGTCAAAGCACTCATTGCCGATCTTGAGCCTCGTAATCATTATCGTCTCGAGACCCACCGTAAGCAACTGGCAGACTCGGTCGAGGAGCGCCGACGAGCTGGTCTGCAAGTTTCGCAAAAATCTCTGGATGCTTTTGATTGCTATCAGGAAGAAAGTCTGCGACGCAAGGAGCAGCTTGCACTAGCCACTCGCGAGATAAGAGCCGGGACGCGCAGCGCACAAGACAATGTCATCGCGGGTCTTTTGATCGGCTCTACGAAGATGGCATTGGGTGTGACCAATATGGTTGCAGGTTGGGATCATGCCCATGACCCTATCAAGGCCAATCGTATCCTTGCGGGAGGCAATATCACCTATAGCGCAGGCCTGAGCTATGCGATGGGCGATAACCTGCGCTTGCGTATGCGGGATGAGTTTAAAAGGCGCGAACTGCTTTCTCGTGGGGAGATGCCGCTCCAGGTACTCGAAAAAAGAGCACAGTCGCTAGATGATCTAGAATTGCAATTGCGTAGATATGATAGAGGTCTTTGATAGGTTTATGACTGAGCAAGAGTCCAATTTGTTTGAGCCTGCCAGGCATCATGTGGCAGCCGATGCAAAAAAAATATCCCGTATATCGGATTTGCCTTTGCCTGTGCAAAATGCTCTGGAGACGTCGCTCGATGCTATGGCCGATGCCGATGGCAGCTACCAGGTAGGTTGCGTAGTCGAGCATACAAAGATAAAAATAGATCCCAGGATAAATGCCAGCACCTCAAAAGGTCAAAGCTCTCCTGTGGTAAAACCGCTGCACCGGCTCATTTTTGCTGCTGCCATTGATGATGGCAAGCATATGATTGTGCACTACGAAAGTGGTGGCTTTATGCACGCATTTTCTCTAAGATTGTATGAAACGGAGACAGGCGGCCTGATATGGGGTAGTTATGTGCCAGAAAAGTTTTTTGAGCCTGAGAAAGCCTATGCTTATATCGTGGAAAATTTTGATTCTTGATTGGGTAGCTCGGAAATAAAGTCAGAGACGATGCTCCCCAGTGATTGAGCAGCCAGACACTTGTCGACAAACTTGGTGGCACCCAGGGTTAAGGCGGCTAGCTCTTGCTGGCTCAGTACATGTGAAGTCTGAATTATCATCGGTTGTTGGAAAAACTCTGGATCTAAACGCAATTTTTCTACTATCTGAAACGCATTGAGACCAGGAAGGCTGACATCTAAGATGACCAGGCCCGGCTTGAGCTCTTTGATCATCTCATAGGCTTGTAAGCCGTTGCGAGCGGTCTTGAGCGTAATGCCCTTGATCTCTTTGAGCTGAAGAGTCATGACCATGCTCAAGAGATGATCGTCCTCGACTAGCAAGACAAGGTATGACGGGGTAGTCATGCTGCTATTGCTCCTGAATGCCCTTGGAGCATGCCGATGAGAGACAAAAATATTTGGGCTGGAGTCGCAAGGCTTTGCATAGGGAGCAATTACCGTGAAGGGAACGGAGATGCCTTTGTGATGCCTTAGGTTTCACCCATAGAAGCATATTACCCTAATTACCCGTTTTTTTAAAAGCAAAATTGGTCCTTTCGGCAGGCCAATCTTGATTTTTTCCTTTAATATTTGATGAACTTGGAAGCTCTAGCTTCGTATAATGACTTCATGTCCTTCCTTTCATTTCTCTTTCAATCATTTCACTCTTAAACAATGGCAAGAATCCTAATAGTCGAAGACGAACCCGATTTGCGTGGCTTGATCAGCCAGTGGCTGGTCAAGGACAATCATCTGGTGGAGTCGACCGAGGATGGTCTGGACGCCTTGATCCGGATGGAAAACACTAATTTTGACGTGGTCATCCTCGACCTCATGCTGCCCTCGCTGGACGGTCTGGAGATCTGCAAGCGCTACCGCAAAAATGGCGGTCAGGCCGGCATCATCATGCTGACTGCAAAAGGTCATGTGGACGATAAGGAGACCGGTCTGGACGCTGGCGCGGATGATTACATGACAAAGCCTTTTCAATTGAAAGAATTGGCAGCCCGAGTGCGAGCGATACTGAGGCGCAATCACGAACAAACACATTCGATCGTCAAGTTTCGCGATCTCGAGATCGATTTTAAAGAGTTTAGAGTGCTCAAGGCTGGCAACGACATCCATCTCTTGCCTAAAGAATTTAGACTATTGGAGTTTTTTTTGCGGCATCCCCATCAAGTATTTAGTGCCGAAGAATTGCTCTCCAGTGTATGGGAGCAAGAAACTGAGGCCCTACTGGATACCGTGCGAGGGCATATCACGCGTTTGCGTAAAAAGCTCGATTCTCCCGAACGTGAAAGCATAATAGCCACCATCCATGGTGTCGGCTATCGACTCGGCGACGAATAATTGATGAATCTGAGACTGAGAAAGCGGCTGACGCTCGAATTTGTCATGCTCTTTATCCTGCTCTATTTTGTCGGTGGCGCAGTGGCCATATTTGTCTTTGCTTCGCAGCTCGATCTGTCTCTCTCCCGCCAATTGCGCGACTTGAGCAATGAGATCATCCCGGCTGTCGAGGTCGTCAACAACCAGCCCTCGCTCAAGATGTGGGTCAGTCGCGCCAAAGCCAGGCACGATCAGGTCGCCTCGACGATCCAGGTCTTTGATAACAATCGGCATTTAGTCGAACAAGTCGGACCGCCAGGGTTTGGTGCGCTGCTCGACGGCAAGGCCCGTGTGCACGACGCCGGCGACGTGGTCGTACAATCATTTTATTGCCCGATCATCGACGGCGGCAGACAGATAGGCTATTTGCAGATCCAGATTTCGAGCGGTCTGCGCGATGATGCACTGGCGACAATCGTCTGGGCGATGCTGGGTCTCACGCCGTTTTTGGCTCTGGCTGTCTATCTTTGCGGCTCATGGTTTGCCGGCAACGCTGTGAGACCGGTCGAAGAAACCATGGCCTTGCTGCGGCAATTTGTCATCGATGCGGCTCACGAGATCAATACTCCGGTTTCGGTCATCGAAGCTTCGGTGCAGACCTGTGAAGAGCTCTTTGAAGAAAGAAAATTGGATCGCACCGATCATGAGATCCTCGCTATTATCTCCAGGGCATCAAATCGCATGAAGGCTCTGGGCGAGAGTCTCATCGTGCTTGCTCGTATGGAATCACCGCAGTATGAGCTCACGCAGGACGTGCTCAAACTAGCATCGGTCGTCGAGCCAGTCATGGCCGAGAGCAGGCAGTTGGCCAGGGGAAAGAAAATTGATCTCGAATGTGCAACGGTGCCGGATGTCGCGATCAGAGGCAGTGGCGAAGCACTTGAACGCATGCTGCTCAATGTGGTCGCCAACGCTATCAGGTATACGGATCAGGGTAAGGTTTCACTGTCCTTCAAGATAGATGAGCAATACGCAACAATAGTAGTCGAGGACACTGGTTGTGGTATTCCCAAGGATAGTCTGCCCCATATTTTTGAGAGATTTTATCGGGTCGATCGCTCCAGGTCTCGAGTTATGGGTGGTTATGGCCTCGGCCTATCGATCGTTAAAGCGATAATTGACAGACACAGAGGCACGATCACCGTTGCCAGCGAGATAAATATGGGGACCAGGGTGGCTCTTGGGCTCAGGCGCGCATAAATGTCTAAATATGCTGGAGATTGGGAAAAATAAGGGGATCTGAAGATCTTTTGGAGGTCGCGTTTTGAGCACGGAAATCGAGTCTAAGCAAGGTGTCAAGGCAGACAAGTCAGACCAGGTCGTGATCGACGCCTATCTGATCGAGCGCATTGCCGTGGCCATGGAGGCTATTGTCGACAAGCTCTCCAATCTCGAAAATAAACTGGATGGCTTGACCGCAGGACTGCAAAATCATGGCGACCTTTTGGTGGCGGCTCTCGATCAGCAACTCGTTGAGATAGAGGGCTGCGGCGATCCACAATGTGATGAGTGTGAGGGCGATCACGATTAATGCTTTGAGTGCGTCGCTGCGTTTGCTTTTCCTATTGGTTTTGAGTGGCTTCTTGTTTTTTTCTGAGGCAAATGCAGTCTTTGCCGGAGCCACTGAAGACTTTCAGGCTGCAAAAGGTGCTTTCAATGCGGGAGATTATGGGCGGGCTATTAGTCTCCTCGAAGCCAATCTCAAAGGCCCTGATCAGGTATATCCTTCTGATAGCCTGTATTATCTAGCGCTCTCCTTTTATAAAATCGGTGATCTGGATCGCGCGCAAAAGGTATTTTTGGTCTTGCAGGATAAGTGCAAGGGCACCGCTGCAAGTGGCTATGCTGCTCAGTATCTAGCCATAATTGCTGGCGATCGTCAGCGCGAGAGAGCATCGGATGTGGTGCCGCGCGAGACCTGGGTGTCTTTTCGCAAAGTCGGCAGGCATGCTGTTGTCGATGGTGAGCTTGCTGGCAAGAGTGCGCGCATGATCTTTGATACTGGGGCAGAGCTCTGCTACATTTCCACCGGCGAATTGGCCCGCTTAGGACTACCTGCTCCGACTGGAGCTCCGAATACCCAGGGCGGTGGTGTAGGGCAGGGTGGCTTAATACCGATGTGGTTTGTCAAATATCCCGTTACTGTAGGCCGCATCGTCAAGCAACGCGTGCCTTTGATCGTTGGGCCGGGGCCTGCTTCACCGATGCTCCTGGGGCAGTCGTTCTTTAATGATCTAAAATACTCCATCGAGTCGGCTGGTCAGACTATCGTTTTTAGTCGCAAGGAAAATGTGGCTAAGGGGGCTGCACCGGCCGTGGCAGGCAATCAAACAGCTTCGGCTGCCCCGGTCAAGGCGGCATTAAGCGTGGATGCGACTGGGCGTTATGTCTACACTGTGCCTTTTAAAAGAGTCGGCAATGCGCTCGTGGTCACTGTCGCTTTGAACGGCAAGGATTGCGAGATGATATTGGATACTGGTGCCGAACTCACTTGCATGACGCCGCAGATTGCAAGCAAGTACAATATAGCGCTGGATCCGCGGAGACGTTTGCGGGTTGGTGGCGTATCCGGTGTCAGTATGGCCAGTATGGGTGTTATCTCCAAGGCAAAGCTCGGGCCTATAGAGCGCAGTGATCTATTGACTGCGGTGACGCCGGATGTGGCTTGTCCATATCCTTTGCTCGGTCATGACTTTTTTAATCGCTGGCAATATACCGTCGATAATGAAAAGGGCGTGATTAGTTTTGCTCGAGGCAGTCTTTCGGATTAAGGCCAAAATTTGGCCTTGAGGGTGGTCGGCTGGCGGAAGGTCTGAGTACCTCAAAACCCCCGTATAAATGGGTTTTGGGCGATTGAAAGAAAATTGCGAAAAAATCTTACAGATTTTGCTTGAGGAACTCGAGCGTCGCCGAGATTTCTTCTTCGCCGCCCAGACTGTGACCGGCCCTCTGAATCATCAACAGCTTATGCGGGACCTGAGCTTTGGTCAAGGCCCTGGCCAACTCTTCACTTTGAGCGTAAGGCACGACATTATCTATATCGCCATGCACAAGCAAAAATGGTGGATCGTTGGCATTAACAAAATTGACAGGAGATGCTGCTTTGGCAAGCTCTTGCTTGTCTTTGACAAGGCCGCCCAGCAATTTAGCCACCGGCCCATCTAAAGTGTCGTAATCCAGTAGGGTCCTGCTGCCAGCCTGGTTGGCCACGCTCTCTAGATTGGAAAGCCCGCACCAATCGACTACCGCCTTTACCTCGGTGCCGGGATTGGTGTCACCAGTGGTGCCAATCAATGCTGCCAGGTGCCCACCTGCGCTATTTCCCCATACTGCAATCCTTTTGCCGTCATAGCCATAATTTGCGGCATTTTTGCGCAAAAACCTGATTGCCTCCCGGCAATCTTCCAGTTGCGCTGGAAAAATCTTTTGCGTCGAAAGTCGATAATTGATACTTGCGCACGCGTATCCGCGCTCTGCCAAAAATAATCCCGGGCTATCCGACTTGTCGCCTTGCAACCAGGCACCGCCATGGATAAAAACCACTAGTGGTGGCACGGTGGCTGTCAAGGACTTGCCTGGTAGATAGAGGTCGAGCAGTCTGGATGTATCAGCAGGATCGGACGATGCTGCCTTGCCGATAAAGTCTGGATGATAGCTGATGTCTTTGATCACTCGCACCGATTGCTGCCCTTTGCCTTCGTAGGTCTTGGTCACGATTGGGATGGCGACGATAAAGGCGATTATCAAAAGGATGAAAAAATTGCGCATAGGTAAGGATCATTCCAAAATAAAGCCGATCAGTCTCTAAAATTTTCTAGCTCAATCAAGAGTTCGCGCATTGTCTGAGGCCGGTCTTGCGGATGTTTCTTGAGGGTCTTCATGATAGTCCGCTGCAATTTGAAGGGAATGGCAATCTCAGGGCTAGACTCGCAAAAATCCAGAGGAGGATCGGTGATGTGCCTGCTCATGGTTTCGGCCGATGTGGGGCCGATGATCGGATACTTACCGGTGAGAGTGTTGTACATCAAAACTCCGAAACAGTATATGTCGGAACGGGCGTCGAGCCTATCTCCGAGGACTTGCTCCGGACTCATGAATGCCGGGGTGCCCAGTACCTGTCCATCAAGCGTGAGCTTTTTTGTTTTGCTGCTTGGTTCGTTGACATATTTGGCGATGCCAAAATCGACCAGTTTTACAAATTCGGGGTTCCAGGAGGTTTGCAATATGACTACGTTTTCGGGTTTGATGTCTCGATGCAATATGCCCTTGGTATGAGCATGGTCGAGTGCGCTGGCCATTTGTTGAAAGATCTTGACTGAGCGCTCGATCGGCAATCTGCCATAGCGTGCCAGTAAATCCTTGAGGTTGTGACCCTCTATGTAATCCATGACCAGATAGGGTGTCTTGTTTTGCGAGATGCCAAAGTCGTAGATGGTGACGATATTGGGATGGCTCATGCTGCTGGCCGCTTGTGCTTCGCGTTGAAACCGCAAAAAATTGGTTTCGTCGGCCTCGCCAAACAATATCTTGACCGCTACGGTCTTTTCCATTTTGAGATGGTGGGCTTCGTAGACTACGCCTAGAGCGCCTCGACCGATCTCAGCCACGATCTGGTAACGATCGTCGAGAGTAGTGCCGACTAGCGATCCTTTTTGCGTTTCCATTTTAGATATTTATTTGATAACCTTGCAGTAGATAGTGAGGTGAAATAGAGCTTTGGCTAGCAAACTACCAGATTTGACTGTTACCGAGGCATCTCTTGGCGAACCGGGACAGGTGGCGGTATTTAACCAAAATATCGACGCCAGGCTATTGGCTACTCTCAGTTATGTACCACTATCGCCACTCAATCTGGCCGTCGCCGTGATTATTTTACTATCACCGGCCGATAACACTTATTACGTGAGGTTTCACGCCCTCCAATCCATCATCTTTGCCGCTGGCTGCTTTGCCGTCAGCACCTGTCTTGGCATTGCATCATCATTTTTGGCTTTCATCCCCTTGCTTGGCGGTCTTGCCGCTATGGTCCTCAGCATGGTGGTCATGCTGCTGTGGTTTGTCTATATGATCATCTCGGTCAAAATGGCCTACGACACACATACGCACAAGGCGACGCATCTACCTTATGTGTCGCAGCTAGCTGCCGATATCGCACGCAAGTTTCCCAATTGACGCAAATGCGACACTATATGCGGTGCCAGTTCGGGCGCCCGATATTTTAATGAGATCCAAAACGGAGAATATATGGAAAGCGTCACCAAGATGTTCGATAACAAAAAAGTGAAAGTAATGGCTGGTGACATACCAGCCGGTGACTGGGAATACAACATGGGTATCTTGTGGGGTGGATTTGATCAGGTCAATCTCTCACAGGAGCTTAAATCTATTGATGTCAAGACAGAGGAGTCAGCTAAAAATATTGCGCAGACTCTAGGCTGGGCAATCGCTGGCAATATCTTTCTTGGTCCCCTCGGCCTGCTTGCTGGGGCTGCCCTGGGTGGCAATCGCAAGCAAGTCTGCTGCATGTGCGAGTTGACTGATGGGCGCAAGTTTCTTGCGCTCATGGACTCCAAGATCTATCAACAGATGATGGCCTTGTCTATGAGTCGTGGAAAATAGGGATTTGTCGACGATTTTTATATTGGCAAATTAAGAAATGCAATGGCCGATTTTGCACGGATCGGCCACATCGAATCGACGCAACAATCCATGCCTGGCACAATAGGAGGCGCTTGCTTGGCAAGCTAAACCGCATCTTAGCCTGAGTCTTGGTTGCACGTCGGTCAATTGCGCCTAAAATATCTAAGTTCGCTTTTACGACAGGTTACCGGGAGCTTTGTTTTGACTACTTCATTCGTCTCCAATATGTCTCCCGACAAGGTCAATCTGGCTCGCATCACATCAGTTGGCATCGCGGTCCCTCCTCGCATCCTGAGCAACGACGATCTGTCCAAGATGGTCGATACCAACGATCAATGGATTACCGAGCGTACCGGCATCAAGACCAGGCATATCGTCGAAAAGGGCGTCACGTGTTCTGATCTGGCTGCTCAGGCAGCGCTCGAATGTCTCGCCAAAGCCAATTTGCCTGCAAGCGAAGTCGATTTGATCATCGTCGCAACCATCACTCCGGACATGATGCTGCCGGCAACTGCTTGCCTGGTCCAGCACAAGATTGGAGCTACCAAGGCCTGGGGCTTTGACATGTCCATTGCTTGCTCTGGCTTCCTCTATGCCATGCAAGTAGGAGCTCAATTTGTCGTCTCCGGCGCCCATAAAAACGTACTCATCATCGGCATGGACATCATGTCCAGCATTATCGACTACACAGACCGCCAGACCTGTATCATCTTTGGCGATGGAGGCGGCTGTGCGCTCATACAGGCTTCCCAAAAAGAAGAAGACGGATGCTTCTATGACTTTCTCCATGAAGTAGACGGATCCGGCGGACAGTTTCTCTGCGTACCCGGTGGCGGAAGCCAGACTCCTGCCTCTCAAAAGACCGTAGAAGACCGCATGCACTTTCTTAAGCAAGATGGACCAGTGGTCTTCAAATTTGCGACTAAACGCATGCCGGATCTCTGCGTTCGCTTGCTCGAACGCAATGGTCTCACGGGCAAGGACATAGATGTTTTTATCCCGCACCAGGCCAATTTGCGCATCATCAAATCAGCGGTCGATCGCCTCGGTATGCCCATGGAAAAAGTAATAGTCAATATCGACAAGTACGGCAACACAACCGCTGGGACTCTCCCTCTGGCTATCGATACAGCCTTGAAAGAAGGACGTCTCAAAAGAGGCGACCTGGTCTTATTTGCGGCAATGGGCGCCGGCCTCAGCGCGGGTGCCAGCCTGATCCGCTGGGCTTACTGAGACTCTCACCCTTTCCATCAAATATGCACTCTCGAATGGCTTTACGATCCATTCGACTTTTTCTGGATGATTAAATAAGCGCATATCGGGGTCACAGCCGCTCAGTATGATCATGCGCATGCTATCAAAGGTCTCGAGGCGGTGCAGTTCGTTGATCAAGTCATTGCCCCGTCCATCAGGCAGATTGAGGTCGGAGATGAGCAAAGCCGGAGAGTTTTGTGCCAGGTAGTGACGTGCCTCACCTAGATTGCGGCAGCGTTTGACCGTATGTCCGTTTTTAGTCAGCAACTTGTCCAGGATCATAGCGATCGAATCAGAATCTTCGATTATTAGAATGGCCGCGGGTGTTACCATGCCTGGTATCTTGGAATCAGAATGTTTGCCCTGGTCGCCTTGCATTATTCATTCCTCGATACATATTTATATTGTTGCCCGGCAGTATTGATGGCATAACACAGCAGATTTTATGGCTGCTTTGCAAGCAGATTTGTTCCCCTTTAGTTGACAGGGCAGGGGCTAAAGAGCCAAAATTTGGCCTGTTCCAGATACGAGAGTTTTTAAATGACCACTACCTTAGCGCCTATCAAGCCCCGCGTTCGCGGTTTCATCTGCATCACTTCCCATCCGCTGGGTTGCGAGGCCCACGTGAGAGAGCAGATAGATTATGTGAAAAAGCAAGGGAAAATTGCCGGTGCACCCAAGAAAGTGCTCGTGATTGGTGCCTCCACAGGTTATGGCCTGGCTTCACGCATCTCGGCAGCCTTTGGTGGTGATGCGGCCACGATGGGAGTATTTTTTGAAAAACCTTCTGAAGGTGGCAAGCCGGCCACCGCTGGCTATTACAACACGGTTGCCTTTGAAAAAATGGCTCGTGAGGCAGGCCTCTATGCCAAGAGTTTTAATGGCGATGCTTTTTCTGACGAAATGAAGACTCGTGTAGTCGAAGCAATCAAAAAAGACCTGGGTCAGGTTGATTGCGTAGTCTACTCTCTAGCTTCACCGCGTCGTATACATCCCAAGACTGGCGAAGTCTTTAACTCAGTCCTCAAGCCCATTGGCCAGACCTTTACGGCCAAGACCCTCGATACGGACAAAGAAGTCGTAAAGGACATCACGATCGAGCCCGCCAATCAAAAAGAGATAGATGACACCAAGGTGGTCATGGGTGGCGAAGACTGGATCATGTGGATGGATGCGCTCAAGGCCGGCGGCGTGCTCGCTGACGGCGTAGTGACTATGGCCTATAGCTATATCGGACCTTCGGTGACCTGGCCCATTTATCGCGATGGCTCGATCGGCGTAGCCAAAGCCGATGTCGAAGTCGCGTGCGAGACACTCAACAAAAAGCTCGCCGATCTCAAAGGCAAAGCCTATGTCTCCGTCAATAAGGCTCTTGTGACTCAAGCATCCTCTGCCATCCCCGTAGTGCCTCTGTATATTTCACTCCTTTATAAAGTGATGAAAGAAAAAGGCACTCATGAAGGCTGTATCGAGCAAATGTACAGACTATTTGCCGATCGACTTTATGGCAACAAAAACATGCAAGTCGACGATGCCGGTCGTATCCGTATCGACGATCTGGAAATGGATCCCGACACTCAAGCCCGTGTAAGTGAGATGTGGCCCAAGGTGACTACAGAAAACCTGCATGAAATCTCGGATTTTGATGGCTATCGAAAAGAGTTTCTCAAGCTCTTTGGCTTTGGTCTTGCGGGCGTAGATTACGAGGCCCCAGTCGACCCGGCTATTAGTCTTCAAGAATGATGGCAACGGCCTAAAGCCTAGTTTTTAAAATAACAGGCCAGAGACGCTTCTATAGTGCGGAAATGCAATAGAGGCGTCTTTGCTTTTGTCTTGTTGTAACCGCCACCAAATACGATGACTAGCGGGACGCCTGCCCTCTCCATCACGTAGTGCATGACGAGTTCTTCGCGATGTGCCACATCTTGGTCGGTGAGGCGCATCTGGCCAAAACGATCGTCCATGTGCACGTCTACCCCGGCATTGTAGATTACCAGCGCTGGTGGTGGCACAGTGGTGCCGCATGCCAGGTGCCAATCCGAAAGATATGATTCGAGTGCCTGTAGATAGGTCTTGCCGTCTACATATCTATCAAAGCCGATGTCTTTAGTGCTTGGCACTTTGCGTGAAGGATAATTGTCCCGTACATGCAAGGAGACAGACTCGACCCTAGGCTCATTGTGCAAGATGCTATTGGTGCCGTTGCCCTGATGCGCATCTAGATCCAGACTCAAAACAGTGGTGTCGCTGGTAGTGGCAAGATATTTTTTGATGGCTATGGCTACATCGTTGTAGACACAATAGCCCTCGCCTCGATCGGCAAAACTGTGGTGAGTACCACCAGCAAGATTGATCGATAAACCGTCTCTCAGCGCTGCCTGCACGGCTGCAACCGTACCAGCTACGGCGGCTCGACTGCGTATGGTTAAGGCCCGGGAAAGAGGAAACCCTAATTTGCGGAGCGCGTAGCCTGAAAGAGTCTGGTCCTCGATGGCTGCGATATACTCGGGATCGTGGACGAGTAGCAGATCCTCATGGGTCGCCAGCCCTGCGTCTATGATCTCGACGCGGTCTGCCCATCGCGAAGCACGCAACAGGCTCGCTGCATCTGGATATTTGTGCATGGGAAAGGGATGATCGCTGGGCAGATCTATGAAATAGCGGTCGCTATAGAAGCATTTGATATTTGCCATGGTTTACTCAAATATTGATCCGATCGGCGCTACAGTTTATTCTAGTCGGCATGAAAACCAATGCCGTGCGAATCCTTGATGGTCTTTCCATCCAATATCAATTAAAAGAATACGAGGTCGATCCCGAAGATCTGACAGCTGAGACCGTGGCAAACAAGATCGGTTTTCCTCTTGATCATGTCTTTAAGACTCTGGTCGTTCGTGGCGATAAAAATGGTGTTTTTCTAGCTGTGGTAGCAGGGCACCTGCAACTCGATCTCAAGGCATTGGCCAAGCTCTCTGGCGATCGCAAAGTAGAGGTGGTCTCTCTCAAAGAGGTGCAGCCACTAACAGGGTACATTAGAGGCGGTGTGACCGCCCTGGCTTGCAAAAAGGACTATCCTGTCTACCTGGACGAAAATGTACTGGTCTGCGATAAGATCTCAGTGTCAGCAGGAGTACGTGGCACGCAGATCATCATTGCACCTGACGATTATGTTGCGGCAACAAAGGCAACCGTGGGCCCTATTGCTAAAGACAATTGATACTTGAAGAAGTGTAAATAAGTTGATATATTGACTGCAAATCGTCGGCAGTCAACCTGAGTGGTGTGGCTGCAGCTTAAATTTCCGGAGGAAATATGAACGGAGCAACCACTACAGCTGCAACTGCTGTCGAACACAAGGCCAGCAGCACCGGCCTCGAAGGCGTCAATGTCGCCGACACTCTTATTTCTGAGGTAGATGGCGCCAATGGTCGTTTGATTATTGCTGGCTACACTGCAGAAACCCTTGCTACCACTCTTTCATTTGAGCAGCTCGCTCATCTGCTTTGGACTGGCGAGGAAGCAAACGCTCAACCCAAATCGGCGCTCATTTCGCGCTTTGGTCTTGCTAGAGTCGCTGCCTTTGCTCGACTAGAGGCTTGCCGCTCGATACTCAATAAAAATGATGCCATGGACTCCCTCCGGAGCTTCATCAGTCTCATCGATCTCAAGGCCGCCGACGATCTCAAATCTTTCACCCATATGGCCTCAGCCATGGCCGTCTTTGTGGGCAATTGGACCAACCTCGTGCACGAGAGACCTCTGGTGGCCCCTGATGCCTCGCTCGAGCAATCGGCTGATATCCTGCGCATGCTGCACGGTGAGACGCCTAGCGCTGCCCTCAGTCAGGCTCTCAATACTTATCTCGTTACTGTTTCCGATCACGGCATGAATGCTTCGACATTTACGGCTCGTGTGGTGGCATCCACTGACTCGGATAATGTAAGCTGCATTACTGCCGCCATCGGGGCTCTTAAGGGTCCCTTGCACGGTGGTGCGCCTGGGCCGGTCTTGCGCATGCTCAAGTCCATCGGAAGTGCGCAAAATGCCAGACCCTGGCTCGAGAAAGAACTTTCTGAAGGCCGTCGCATCATGGGCATGGGGCACCGCGTCTATCGCGTGCGCGATCCTCGTGCGGCCATTTTTGAGCAAGCTGTCCGCAGACTGGCTCAGGAAGGTCTCGAAGAAAGACTCGCGCTTGCTAGTGCTGTCGAGCGCGAAGCCGAGACGATCTTGCGCGAACGTTATCCCGAGCGCAATCTCAAGGCCAATGTTGAGTTTTTCACCTCTGTTTTGCTCGATAGCCTGGACGTACCCGAAGAGCTCTTTACCCCCATGTTTGCAGTCGGCCGTGTTGCTGGCTGGTGTGCTCATGTCCTTGAGCAGCGCGGTCTGCGCAAATTGATTAGACCAGCGTCCAGATATGTCGGTGTGATGAGAGACCAGTAAGCGGTAAGGATTTTGCACTCCGATAAAAAGGCTCCTCGGGTCGGTCCAGTGCTCGAAAACAAAGAGTATCTGACCGGCGCCGAGGCCGCTAAATTTTTGGGTGTTAAGCCCGCCAGCCTCTATGCCTACGTCAGTCGGGGCCTGCTTTCGAGCGTGGCCCCAGATGGGGGGCGGACTCGGTTTTATAAGATCAGCGATCTAAAAAATCTCCGCAACAACCAAAGAGGCATGTCCAGTCGCGATGAAGTGCGTGACTGGGCCGGACCAAGCATCAAATCTGCGATCACTGAGATCACGCCTCAAGGCCATTTTTATCGAGGGCGGTCGGCGTTGCAATTGGCCGAGCAAAATCAAGACTTTGCTCGTGTTGTCGCTATCCTCTGGGATGTCGATCTCGATTTGCTTGATTCTCAATATGCCTACGAAAAGCTCGATCTGTCTCGGTCGTCGTTACGCGCTTTGAGGATGTTTAGCAAGGTCTTGCGTGATGATGCGAGCGTTCTCGAGGGGCTCAAGCTATTTGTACCCATCCTCGAAATGTGCGAGCCTGCCCCAGTTTCACTTAATAGTGCCGATGTATTGCAGCATGGTGTTGATTTGATCTATGCGATGACCTGCGCGCTTGCATATATTTTTAAGACCAAGAGTAGCGAAAAGTTTAAGGTGCAGGCAAATTCGATTTCGCTGGCTCAAGGCCTGAGCCTTGCTCTTGGGCGCAAGAGCAAGAAGGCGGAGCTCGAATACATCAACAAGGCTCTGGTCTTGTGCGCCGACCACGAATTGAACGCTTCGGCATTTAGCGCGAGGCTTGCGGCCTCGACAGGCGCGACTTTGCATGCATCAGTGCTGGCCGCCTTGGCGACTTTTAGCGGCACCCTCCATGGTGGCGCCAGCACCAGGTTTGAAAACATTGTTTTGACTGCCATGCAATTTGATAGCACGACAAAATGGTTGAGAGAAATATCCAGGAGCGGCTCTTTGAGCGAAATCAAGCGAAGCGGTTCTGAATTGTATCCAGATGGAGATCCGCGCGCGAGATTGCTATTGGAGCAGGCACTGGAACTCGCGCCGGAATCGCGTGATTTGGCTGCATTGATGGCATTGCTGGAGTATCTGAAAAAGAATCGGCAGATAGAGCCGACATTGGATGCTGGTCTTGCAGCTATGCGTTTTGCCTTGCGCTTACCACCAGGAGCGGGAGCTGCTGTGTTTGCTATTGCTAGAACAGCGGGATGGATTGCGCATGCGCGTGAGCAGCAACTCTTTGGTGTGCAGATAAGGCCGCGTGCAAAATATATTGGCAGTTAGAAATTGTGAGATAAAAGTGCTGCAACTTGTAAGAGATGCTTGCGTCCTTGTTGCCAGACCGTGAAGGGGGCAGAGGATTATGATGATGAAAGATGATGGTGGGATAGAGGGCATGGTCCCGGAAGTCATAATGAGCGGAGATGGTAATCCTGCTGTGCCCGATCCGTTTCCTCCATTGCCCGAACCAGAGCCGCCTTTGCCGGATCCGCATCCAGAGGGGGATCCGCCTAAAGTACCGGATCCTCTGCCAGCGCCTCCTGCACCAGAGCCGCCTCTGCCTAGTCCTGATCCGCTGCGACCAGGTCATGTGCCTGGCCCCTCACCTGCGCCTGGGCCAGAGCCCAGTCAGCCGGGTCCAGGACCCGGGCCCGGTAGTCCGATCATTGATCCGAACCCTATAAATCCTGTTTTGCCGCAATAGAGCGTTCATTGGGCTGTGTACTAATATGATCTGAAATCAGGTGGGATGCGGCCGAAAGAAATTTTCGAAAATTTCTTACTGCCGCCTGAGGCCCAAATTTGAAATATCAGATTAAAGGGGACAAGCAGAAAAATTTGGAGCGTGAAAAAAGCGTAGAAAGCAAAAAGCCCACGCTATTAACGTGGGCTTTTTGTAATCCTGGCACCGGGCTATTTTTCCAGGCAGTCTCCCGCCAAGTATTGTCGCTGCTGACCGTCTTTACCTTCGTGTTCGGGATGGGAACGGGTGTGTTCCGGTCGCAATGGCACCAAGTCTGTTAGGGCAAATCAGATGTGACGAGGATATCGTTAGCGATCTGATTTTCAGCTTGGAGGTTAAACTCCATGCCCTGAAAACTGCATATTGAGGTTTTTAATTTCGTATTTCACTTTTATATTTTTAGAGTTGGATAAGCCCTCGACCGATTAGTAACGCTCAGCTACATGCTTGCCTTGCGGGGCATTTCTACCTGCGTCCTATCAACCCGGTGGTCTTCCGGGGGTCTTACTGGATTAACTCCATGGGATTTCTCATCTTCAGGTGGGCTTCGTACTTATATGCTTTCAGCACTTATCCGCTCCGAACACAGCTACGCTGCGTTTACCGCTGGCGCGATAACAGCCATACTGGAGGTTCGTTCGTCCTGGTCCTCTCGTACTAGGGACGACTCCTGTCAAAAATCCTACGGGCATGCCGGATATGGACCGAACTGTCTCACGACGTTCTGAACCCAGCTCACGTACCGCTTTAATGGGCGAACAGCCCAACCCTTGGAACGTACTACCGCTCCAGGATGCGATGAGCCGACATCGAGGTGCCAAACCTCCCCGTCGATGTGGACTCTTGGGGGAGATCAGCCTGTTATCCCTATGGTAACTTTTGTCCGATGAGCAACGACCCTTCCATGCGGAGTCGTGGGATCACTAAGCCCGACTTTCGTCCCTGATCGTGATGTCTCACTCTCAGTCAAGCTCCCTTCTACCTTTACGCTCGATGGCTGATTTCCGACCAGCCTGAGGGAACCATTGGGCGCCTCCGTTACTGTTTAGGAGGCGACCGCCCCAGTCAAACTGCCCAACTGAAACTGTCCCCGACCCGGATAACGGAATCAGGTTAGTATGCTAGCTACATCAGAGTGGTATCTCAACGTTGACTCCATCAGAACCAAAATTCTGACTTCAAAGTCTCCCACCTATCCTGCGCAGATATAGCCCGCAGACAATTTCAGCCTACAGTAAAGCTCAATAGGGTCTTTCTGTCCTGGCACGCCTAGTCCGTATCTTCACAGACAATCCTATTTCGCCGAGTCTCTCTCCGAGACAGCGCTCAAATCGTTACTCCATTCGTGCGGGTCGGAACTTACCCGACAAGGAATTTCGCTACCTTAGGACCGTTATAGTTACGGCCGCCGTTCACCGGGGCTTTGTTTTTCAGCTTCGCTTGCGCTAACCGATCCACTTAACCTTCCGGCACTGGGCAGGAGTCAGCCCCTATACATCACCTTACGGTTTAGCAGAGACCTGTGTTTTTGTTAAACAGTCGCTTGAGCCTCGTCGCTGCGACCATCTCATGCTTCAGACGCGAAGTCTTACACATTACCATGGCACCTCTTCTTCCGAAGTTACGAGGTTATTTTGCCGAGTTCCTTAGAGAGAGTTATCTCGCGCACCTTAGTATTCTCTACCTGACTACCTGTGTCGGTTTGGGGTACGAGCACCAATAAATCTGGCTTTCGCCGCTTTTCTCGGCAGCGTGGCGTCTACACAGCATTTACTCCGTAGAGTATTACTTCAGAGTCTCAGTTAATAACGCCCGAGCGGATTTGCCTACTCGAGCTACCTACACTCATCCTGGGTCAAAACCAAACTGACCCACGTGCATAGCCTCCTGCGTCCCGACTTAGCTCCTAACGATTTATAGGTGGTACGGGAATATTAACCCGTTGTGCATCGACTACGCTTCTCAGCCTCGTCTTAGCTCCCGACTAACCCCACGTGGACGAACCTTGCGTGGGAACCCTTAGTCTTTCGGTGCATTGGATTCTCACCAATGTTTTCGCTACTTAAGCCGACAGTCTCACTTGTGCTTCGTCCATATGTGCTTCCGCTCATACTTCGACCTACAACACAACGCTCCCCTACCAATTAAATAAATAATTCTACGATTTCGGTATCATACTTAGCCCCGTACGTTTTCGGCGCAGAGTCGCTTGACTAGTGAGCTATTACGCTTTCTTTGAATGGTGGCTGCTTCTAAGCCAACATCCTAGTTGTCTATGCAACTCCACCTCCTTAATCACTTAGTATGAATTTTGGGACCTTAGTCGGTAGTCTGGGCTGTTTCCCTCTTGAGTACGGAACTTATCTCTCGCACTCTCACTGCCAGATAGTGACGCTATGGGTATTCGGAGTTTAACTCGATTTGGTACGGATTTTCTCCGCCCGCACCGAACTAGTGCTCTACCCCCCATAGGATAAATCTGACGCGGTGCCTCAACGCCTTTCGGGGAGAACCAGCTAGCTCCGGGTTCGATTGGCATTTCACCCCTAAACACAGCTCATCCGCCGATTTTTCAACATCGGTCGGTTCGGACCTCTACGCAATGTTACTTGCGCTTCATCCTGGCCATGCCTAGATCACCCGGGTTCGGGTCTACCACACGTAATTATAAATCGCCCTTATCAGACTCGGTTTCCCTGTGGCTTCGAGTATTAACCTCTTAACCAACTACGTACGGTAACTCGCCGGCTCATTCTTCAACAGGCACACTGTCACCCTATAAAATAGGGCTCCAATTGCTTGTAAGCACACGGTTTCATGTTCTATTTCACTCCCTCTCACGGGTTCTTTTCACCTTTCCCTCGCGGTACTTGTTCACTATCGGTCGTCAGTCAGTATTTAGCCTTACCAGATGGTCCTGGCAGATTCGTACAAGGTTTCACGTGCCCCGTACTACTTGGGATACTCCCAGAGTTCAGAAGTTTTCGTTTACCGGACTGTCACCGTCTATGGTGGTTCTTTCCAGAACACTTCAACTAACCTCATCCCATTCATTATGGAGTCCCACGACCCCTGTGCGACTTTCGTCGTACAGGTTTAGGCTGTTCCCCTTTCACTCGCCGCTACTGAGGGAATCACTGTTTTGTTTTCTTTTCTTCCCGGTACTAAGATGTTTCAGTTCCCGGACTTACCTCGTCACACCCTATGTATTCAGATGTGCGTCGCTGGCATTAACCCAGCGGGGTTGCCCCATTCGGAGACCCACGGATCTTAATCTATAACAACTCCCCGTGGAATATCGCAGTTTATTGCGTCCTTCATCGGCTGCTGACGCCAAGGTATCCACCGTGCGCTCTTAGTAGCTTAACCAACATCTCTAGGCGTTCTTGTGTTTGATAACAAGGCTTGCTTGGCGTGCGACGCCTAGAGTGCCGTTGTGGGCTGAAT
>JAFKGK010000027.1 GCA_017307165.1 Candidatus Melainabacteria bacterium | reverse complement strand
GGTATGATGGTGTGACCACGTTCATAAATAGCATAAAGTGGAAGGGTTAGCAAGTGATTCTCAAATTACTGAGAAAAGGACCGTTTATAGCTTTATCAAGGAAGAATACCAACCTTTAATTTACCGAGAATCCGGACCTGACAGAACCGTAAAATTGACCACGAATTCGATATAGCCGGACTTATTAAGGAAGTAGCCTTTTGCCATCCTGAAATAGGAGACGCCACCATCTATCGCAATGTCAAACTACTGACGCAATTAGACATTTTAATGCGGGTCACTAGCTGGCAAGGTAACACTCGTTATTTATTAAACCTGCACCACCAACATTGGGCCACCTGCCGTAATTGCGGCCAGAAGATAAAATTCGATAAATGTCAGCTAGAAGAAGCTATTGGAAAATTTGTGATTTCGAGCGGGTTTCGAGTAGAAACACATTACCTGGAACTGGTTGGCTTGTGTCAGACTTGCCAGTCAGATTTTGAGGCTAAGAATTTCAACCTTTAACATAAAAACTTTTTTCTGCCATTATAGGTTTGTATTGGGTTAATTTTATTGGATTATCAAGGTTGTGTCTTTAGATATTTCACCGTTATTAACAGTAAGAACACTGCCACCATAAGTTTCAGCCAGCACTTGCGGTTTGAAAATCTGCTGGGGTGCCCCTACGGCAACCAGGCGATGATTGATACAGCAGCAACAACTGCATTCACGCGCCGCCGTATTGAGGTCGTGGGTTGCCATTACGATTAGTTTTCCCTCATCACGCAGTTTTTCCAGTAATTGCATAATCACTTCCTGGCTGGTAGTATCAACGCCACTCAGGGGTTCGTCGAGCAAAATAATATCCCCTTGTTGGGCCAGGGCCCGTGCTACGAAGACCCGCTGCTGTTGCCCGCCGCTCAGTTGGCCGATCTGTCGCTTGCGTAAATCGTACATCCCAACCTGTTCGATGGTATCGGCCACAATTCGGCGGTCGGTTTTAGAAGGAAATTTAATCCAACCAATTTGGCGGTAACGCCCCATCATTACAACTTCTTCCACGGTAATCGGAAAATCCCAGTGAACTTCACTGCGTTGAGGTACATATGAAATACGCTGGCGTGCCTGGTCCAGAGATTTACCACTTATACTTACTTTGCCACTCTGGGGCACCATTCCCAAAATCCCTTTTAGCAGGCTGCTTTTTCCGGCACCATTCGGCCCGATTACCCCTACCAGATTATTAGCTGTTAATTCTAAATTGACATTCCGCAGAGCAATGACCGGGCCGTAAGCTACACTAAGATTTTCGATTTTTAAAAGGGGAGTTGAAATCTGACCACTGTTAGCCATAATTTCTATACCATTTCTATTCTTTTAGTTATCTACCGCAGGTGAGGCACCTTTAATGAAGGCAGCCCTGGCTTTGAAATGACAAAAGTCCAGGGCTGTTTCTTTTTCGATTAGTTGTAAACTTATTGCTGCTGGAACCCGGCGGCCATATTTTTGGCGTTAGACAACTCCATTTTCAGGTAGGTATCTCCGTCACTTCCCGCAGGTCCAAGTGCGTCGCCGTAAAGGTTGGAGTAGATTTGCACCCCGGCAGTCTGGGCCACCTGCTCAGCGATTTTGGGGTTAATCGTCGTTTCGGTGAAAATCACCTTAACGTTGTTGTCCTTGATATTCTTGATAAGTTCGTTAATTTCCTGGGGCGTCGGTTGGGCCGCGTCGCTAAAGCTCGGAATGACCGAACCGACAATTGTAATCTGGAATTCGTCGGTGAAGTAGCCAAAAGCATCGTGATTGGTGACGAGTTTGCGCTTTTCGACCGGGACCGGGGTGAAAACCTGGGTTATCTGGGTTTTGAGGTCGTCGAGTTGCTTCTGGTAAGCGGTTAGCTGAGCCTGATAATAATCACTACCCGCCGGGTCCACCTGCGCTAAACCTTTGGCGATATTGGCAACCATAATTTTGGCGTTATCGGTGGAGTGCCAGATGTGAGGGTCGCCCTCTTTTTCTTCATCCGAACCGTCTCCGGCCCGCAACTTGATACCTTCAGAAGTATCAATCAGGGGCGCTTTGGTACCGCTATTGGTGATGATTTTATCGAGCCAGTCGTCCAGTCCTACCCCGTTCTTTAGAACCAGTTGAGCGGCGGCGGCATTCTTGGAGTCGTCGGCGGTCGGGTCGTAATCGTGGGGGTCATCGTCCGGGCGGAGAATCTGGGTTACTTCAACCCGGTCGCCCCCAATGTTACGAGCGAAATCGCCCAGTTGGGTAGTCGTAGCCAGGACTTTTATTTTTGTCGCAGGGGCCGCCACGGTAGTTACCGGGGCCGTTGTGGGAGCAGCGGTTGTAGCAGGAGCGGTTGTGACTGCGGCAGTGGTTGCGGCTGCGGTGGTTGCAGCGGTAGTGCCAGGAGCAACCGTGGTTGCAGCGGCAGTCGTAGCTGCTAAGGTGGTTGAAGCAACAGTTGTCGCTACCGGCGCGGCAGTTGTCGCGGTTGCCGTAGTAGCAGGAACAGCCGTATTGGTATTGTCTCCACAGGCTGCTAAAATCAAAGCCAGCATCAAACCTAGCACCAACCAGGTCAATCTCAACCTAAACCTGGGTTTAACTAATTTAGCGGTCAAATCTCTCTTTCCTTTCGTATCACATTGCCAATTTAAGAAATTGGTTATTTTCTGAAGAGCCAGGTTTCACAAGTAAGGAAGTAACTTCTTTAGGAAGCAAAATGAATATCTGAAGGCTGGTTTAGTCACATCAGATTTATTTGATAGTCAGTATCAAATCAGACATCATGAAAATATCATTTGTTGTCGTAATTGTCAATAACTCTCAATTAGACTTTATTATTGATTTGGGAAATTGGGGTCTGTATAGTTTGGTAGGGCTTATAAAATCAATTTGCTGCTTAATTTTAGGTTTTGATGGACATTTTTCTACTTTTAGTATTATATTATTCGGAAGATAAGAACCGTCTTATAAAATTGAGCTTATTTTGAAGAAAAAGATTCAAGTTTTCATAAATGATTGGCTACGACAACTTCAAACCATTTCATCCTGGCCCCTTTTACGGCCTGGTAATTTCCCAGAATGGTTAGTAATCTTTACACTTATAGTTGCACTGGTCCTACTTTATTTCGTGACGGCTCGGCCCCTTGACCAAACAGACATAGTTGCCTTCCGACTCTGGAACTTAACTGCCACGATGTCAAAGGAAAATACCCTGACTCTCGATCACACGGTGATCACACCTATGAGTACGGCATTAACCAACCTCTCAGGGCTGGCTTATTTTCAGGGTCATTATTACATTGACCTGGCGCCAGGAGTAGCGCTGTTGAGCCTGCCTTTTTATCAGGTAGGTTCTTTATGGGGTATGAGCGGGTCTGCCACTTTTGGGGTATACCTGATGGCTTTGGCAGGGGGAGGGGTTGTTTTATCAATTTATGGGACGGCGCGAGCGCTGGGGGTGAGTTTTTCCTCAGCCCGCTTTGCGGCTTTATCGGTTGGCCTGACCAGCGTCCTCTGGCGACAGGCCGGTCAATTTGGGCCAGGCGTTTTTACTTTGCTACTGTTAGGTTTAGCTCTTTGGTTAGTCTTCTTTCCAATATCACCTGATTTTTCGACAAAAGGTGAGTCGCAAACTTTGCACTTATCGTTATGGGGGTCGGCAAGCCTGGGGTTTATACTTGGGTTTGCCGGTGTGGTTGATTATCCAAATCTTAGTTGGACGCCAGTTTTTCTATTTTATCTAGTGGCAAACCGAAGATTAAGTGTTAAAAGCTTTTCGAGTTTTGCTGCCGGGTGGCTGATTGGTTTAATACCTTTACTGATTTACAACTGGGTGATATTTAATCGCCCCTGGGCTTTTACTTATGGTTTCGACCTGAGTAATCCGGCTGGTCGTTCGACAATCGGCCAATTTTTTGGAGACTTCCGGCTAGAGAATCTGGGAGAGGCTTTTTTCGCCCCCGGTCGAGGCCAATTTGGACCAGTTATCCTTTTATTTGGCTTATGGGGCCTGTTTTTGCTGGCGAAACAACCTAAATGGCGGCCTGAATTTTTTTTACTGGGGAGCCTTATTGCGCTAAGCTTACTTTTTGGATTAGGCAGACAACTCTCCGGGGCCTGGCGAGTAGACTTTATTCTGGCAATATTACCACCACTCGGCCTTGGTGTGGCTTTCTGGCACGAACGATTTATTGTTACAGCCAGACCCAGGCCAAAGGTCCGCTGGTTGATAGCTCTGACCTTGAGCGGGATTGTCCTATATTATCTGCTGAGTGAGCCGGGTCTGTGGTCTGGCGATCCACTTTATCTGCTACCACCTTTGCTGTTAAGTGCAGTAGTGGGTGCAGGCTGGCTATTCATACACTTTGTTATTGCCAGGATTACTAAAACTACTTGAACTGTAGTTAACGCCTGTTGTTTGGTCTTATGATTTACTACCCGGCTTATTTCTTGTTCTCTAGTGTAGAAATAATAGTTTAACTTTACTATGATTAAAAAAGCCCAAAACCCAGATTCAAAACAAACTGAAGATGCAGGTTTTGACTCTAAAACGTCAAGTGTCAAACTCAATCGTCGCATTTTCCTCAAACTAACCGGGGCCGTTGCTCTGATTGGAGCCGGGCTAGGTTTCCCACTTAAAATCCTTGCCCATTCAGCCGGTCCCTCCCCCATCCGACCCAGTTTTGAAGAAGATAGTGCCAATAACCTTTTTTATAATGGGGAGCTAAACTGTCAGAATGACGGTTGGTACTTAAATGGCAGCCCGGTGAAGTGCCCTTCTTCAAGCTGGGAGGCCGGACAGCAAATCGAACCATACCGGTTGAACGTGCAGGGAGGTAAATCCTATGTCCTCGAATTCGAAGCCGGTCTCAGCCAGGGCCAGTTAGAATGGCTCTGGTTGGACGATGCCCACCAGCCCGTCGGCCAGTTGCAAAATGCCGCTTTCGCCGCTAATTTCACCACGGAGTGGCACCCCGGTAAAGTACACGAGGACCGCGCCGCCCCACCCGGTGCTGCTTACCTTCGCCTGATTTTCCGGCCAACCAGCCCCGGACAAGTTGCGAAATTTCGGTTCTACGACGATAGCGTGCGAGTTGAACCCTTCCCCGACTATGCCAGGGCAGCCTTTTCTTTTACCTTCGATTGGGAAACGGCGATGGGCGGTTTAATCCACAGCCAGGGTGGTTCACCCGGCGGTGTAGGGGCAGAGTCGAGTGGGCAGGGTATTGACGAGGCCAGTTTGCAGGAAGGTATCAGTTACGCGGAAGCCCGCGGGCAGCGGATGCGGGATGGAACCGAGTATTTACTTAAACTCTTTACCAGTAACGCTGTGAAAGCAACCTTTTACGGCAACGGTTATAACCTGCTTACCGGGAACCCTGCTAGAGATACTTTTGTAGGCAATCCCACTTATAAGTGGGCTGCACCCAAGAATGGTTGGAGTGGTTGTGTCAATTCTGGATTCGCAGGGCTTTTTAGAAAAAATGTGTCCCTCCAAATTTCCTATTATTCTTAAACCAGTAACATCTCACTTTGCTTCCAGATTAGCTTCGTTGCCAGGAACTGTTTTCGTAACCGCAGAAATTGGCCTTT
>JAFKGK010000026.1 GCA_017307165.1 Candidatus Melainabacteria bacterium | reverse complement strand
CTTTCTTTGGCTCGATCGCGCTCATCCTGACCACGCTTTTGCTGCCCGCACTGGAAGGCGTGGTTTATCGAAAACCAAGCGAGCAAGATCAAAAAAAGGAATAAGAAAATGCGCAAAGCATTTACGCTGGCAATCGCTTTTGCCGGCCTTATTGCTCTGGGCGGATGCGCGGTGACGCCATCTGTCTCAGTGCATAGCCTCTCGTCAGCAACGCCCCAGATCATCACGACAGACTCGTCTGCTCGGGCGATCATCATGGTGCGCAAGGCTGATGGTGGCACTGGCTTTTGTGCCGAGCCATCGCCAGATACGGCAATGTCTGCGGTGGCAAAGCTGATTGCAGAGGTCAATCTGCAAAATCCAAATATCGACGCCAAGACTCAGATCGAGTTTCAGACGGCGGTGATCGAGCTGACTCGCAGGACGGCTGCTACGCAGCTGTTGCGCGACTCCCTTTATCGGATTTGCGAGGCTGGCCTCAATCAAAATCTCACTGGCGAACAGGTGATGAAACAGCAGGAGTTGGCCATCCAGGCCGCTCTCAAACTGGCCGAAGCCGAACTCGCCAAAAATCAGTCCGAGCTCGCGAAGTCTCTCCGCGATCCGGCAGTCCGCGGGCTGTGGAAACAGCTCGTTGCTCCGAAATGAATGAACTAAATGTCGCTCTGCGACTAACACTGGAAATACAAAAATGGACACCGCCACTTACACATACGACAACTTGGGTCGGCTCAAAACCGTGACCTTCACCAACGGCACCGTCATTACTTACAACTATGACGATGCTGGAAATTTCACAAGTATCGTAACTACCATCTAACACATTCAACACAACAATTATCCGGGCGCGCTGAGGAGGCGCGTCCTTTTTGTGTCCGTTCGAGCTCTTGCTGAAGTGAGCTGACGCCTGCAAAATTGCGATCACGAATAAAAAGGGAGCGCAATGATGAGAAACAGTACTGGCCGCTGGCAGCGAGATAAAGATAAAGCCACTTTCTGGCGGCGACAGATTGCACTA
>JAFKGK010000035.1 GCA_017307165.1 Candidatus Melainabacteria bacterium | reverse complement strand
ATGAGCAAGGGCTCCTCCACCGACCAGGCGCGCGAGAAGCTCAAGGAGCAGGCCGCTGCCTCCTCCGCCAAGGATCGCCTGCGCGCCAAGCTCTCCGGCCAGTCCTCCGACACCACCGGCGGCACCAACTGATCGATCGCTGCTGATCGGTTGCGATAAGCTTCGATTGGCTCGCTGAGTCGTCGGGCTAATTAAAGAGGCGGATGGGATCGATGTTTCGATCTCATCCGTCATCTTTTTTCGTCTTTGCTACTATGTTGTATAAAATAACAAAGCCGATTAAGGCGGCTACTACTCTATAGCATAGGACGGTTAGGTATTTGAGGATTTTGCCTGTATTGCAGCAAGCCTATGTTCTGTCTTGGTTTTCGGCTTTGACAGATTTTAAAATCAAAAATCTGTCACCGTCGGCGTTGCGTTTTGAATCGCGATAAGAGCATCGATGCAAAAAAATAGGTCCAACTAACCAATGTCAAAGTATACTCCGGCCAATTCTCTCAAACGCTAGCCGCACATAGCTTTACGGCACCAGACAGATTTTAAAACCAAAAATCTGTCACCGTCGGCCTCGCGTTTTGAATCGCGATGTGAGTATCGCTGTCAAAAGAATAGGCCCAACTAACCAATGTCAAAGGACAATCCGGCAAATCCCCTCAAACGCTAGCCGCACATAGCTTTACGGCACCAGACAGATTTTAAAACCAAAAATCTGTCACCGTCGGCGTCGCGTTTTGAATCGCGATGTGAGTATCGATCTCTAAAAAATTGCCCCAACTAACCAATGTCAAAGTATACTCCGGCCAATTCTCTCAAACGCTAGCCGCACATAGGTTTACAGCACCAGACAGATTTCAAAATCAAAAATCTGTCACCGCAGAAATTACGTTTAAGACAAACGGCCACACCAAAACAAGCCTATAAAATCCCCAAAAAATCTAACACATTTGTACTACGATACACAGTAGAAACCAAAATCAAAAAAAGCACGCGCACCCCGCCCTTGAGCAAGAGTGCGCGCGCCGCAGTCTAACTTAGCCGCCGCTGGCCTTTACTTCTTTTTGAGACTATCCGGGCCAGTCGTCGAGCACTTGGGATTGTCGCAGCCCATCACCGGATCGGTGATTTCGCCACCACATCCGGTGCAACGAGACTGACTACCCAGCACCGCCTGTACCGGCCGCGCGTCGCGAGTAAAGACCGGCTTGGGCTCTTCCGGAGCGCGCGCCGAGATAAACCCGTTAAAGCGACGATCAAACTCGACATCGCTCAAGAGGTCATACTTGAACGTGCCAGCCAGCGTGCCCGGATACTTACCCTTGCGCACCTCGATCGTAAAGGCAGAAGGCAGATTCTGCGCTGCATCGTTCACACGATAGCGGCGCTCCACCTTTTCGCCCTCGGCACCAAAATTGAGCAACGCCCGGAAGCCGGACAGTGCCATAGTCTTGAGGCGCGAAGGCGCAAGAACCGCCGGGAGCGCAAACTCCTTGCGTTGCGCCGCCGGAATCTGACTCCGGAACGTCTCCTCCCCGTCGACGAGGACGACGATCAAGCAGGGCTCTTCGGCAAGCACCTGCAGGACCGCAGCGTTGGGATTAGAAACACGAGCATACGTGGTGATGCCCTCGATGAATTCCTCTGCGAGTTGCGTATCGCTCCCGCGAGTGATTTTTACTGTGATCATATAGCTCCTCGTTTTGCGTTTGTCTCTTTCAAGACCCTGATGTGAAGATCGGCTGGAGATGCAGGACTTCGATGGCAAACCAGGCTTCGAGAATTGCTCGATGCTGGTCAAATCCAATGTCCGGCGGCAAGTCGTGCTTGTGAAAGCATCCGACTTCCAGCACTTCTTCTCCTGCCGACAAATGGCCGCCCACGGGCTTCACGTGAAAGACCACGATCAGCTCGTTAGCGTCCGAACTTGGGTAGACACCCAGATGTGAAACCACCTCGACCTGGAGGCCGGTCTCTTCCAGCACTTCTCGAATACAGGCTTCTTGAGCCGATTCGCCTTTTTCGATGAAGCCGCCGGGTAGGCAAAAAGTACCTATCTCTGGAGCATACTTCCGCCTTGTTAAAACTACTCCTTCCTTGGTTGCCACCACTGCGACAGCCACTGGCTTGGGGTTTTCCCAGTGAACAAAGTCGCAATCGGTCTTGGAGCAAGCCAGTCGCGGCCGCTCGCATATCTCTCTCGTCTCGAGGCTGGAGGCACAGAGAGGACAAAATTTGAATGGGCCAAAGTGTGCCGGCGGTGGTTCTGCTGAGCTTGACGCTTCAGCGTTTGCCATGCATTTAATCCCTCCAGTCAGAGTTTGACTGTTGAAGGCAATTGCCGAGAACTGCACACCCCCGATCCCAATATCGCTCCAGATCCATTCACCTCGTCAATTTCACACTGCCTGCCTTCTCAACCCTTCGCTCGGAAGGTGTGAAATGCAGTGGGTGGTGGCGCAGTGGATATAAGGGTCGTTAGGAGCTCTAAATAAATCAGGAGAAAATAAGCAGTACAAATAGCCTAAGAATCAAGCTATGAGAGGCTCAACAAATATCTAGATATTTAACAAGAATATCTCTAATGAAAACAATTTGTTTAGAATCGGCATGTCATCGGCACTACAAGCGTTTCGAGCCAAAAAGGCGCCACTTGACAAGGCGAGCTACGCTAGCTCACCTGCAAACACAATCAGAAACAGCAGACACAGTTTAAAGCGTGATAATCGCTTCGCGGAAGAGCTTGTCTAGACGCTTGGATGCAGCCTTACTGGCTTCCAGCACTTCTTCATGACCGCCCATGGCCTCATCTGGCTTCCACACATTAGTGATGACCGAAACAGCACAAGCCTGAGTCTGGGTGCCCTTACAGGTCAAAAGCTCTGGCACTGTAGACATTCCAACTGCATCAGCCTTGAGACGTCTGAGCATTTCTACTTCTGCCATGGTCTCATAGCTGGGTCCCAAAAGACCGGCATAAACACCGGTTCTAAGAGCTCTAAAGCCCTTGTCCTTTTGATGCAGAGTCTGACCGAGCTCAATCAGCTTTTCGGTAAGGGCATTCTTGCAATCGGTGGGCTCCTGCATCACAGCACCGACCAGGCCTTTTTGCCTCCACTCCGGACTGAGATGGTCGCGATAGCCAGTCAGGACCATGAGATCGCCGACATTAAAATCGAGATTGAGCCCGCCTGCTGCATTAGTCAAAATCATATTGGGGATGCCGCATGCCACCACGCACGATGCCGCGAGCGTTACGGCCTGCCATGGATGTCCCTCGTAGAGATGGAAGCGACCCCGAAATACAGCCACAGGCTTTTTAACGCCTTCGTAGTCGAGCACGCCGATTGTGACCTTGCCGGAGTGGCCTTCTACCTGAGGGCTTATGCCAAAGAGGTCTTTAAAGCTTATGGACACGGCATCCTGCAGTCCTTCCAGGAGGTCGACACCAGAACCCAGCACCACAGCTGCTACAGGGCGCAGGTCGGTCAAACTCTGCAGAGTATCTTTGGCTTCCTGAGCCGTTCTGCCATGTTTTGCGCCGTCGAGACTAACCATCATTTCACTCCTGTAAAAAAACTATCTCACCAGCGCGATCATCATCTGCTCGTCGAGCTGAGCGCCCTCAGGCAGAGCGATACCCACGACAGGCAAGCCACGATGCGCCGCGAGGATCATGCACTGCACCAGGTTGTAGCAGTAAAAATCAGCACCCAGACCTTTGACGGTCTGCCACTCTTGGTCATCCAAGCGCACGCCGGCCTTGACACCAGCAGCGATACCAGTCGGCAATTTGCCCAGTGGATTACCGATCGACCAGGTCTCTTCTTGATCGATCAGATCGGCAGAGCAGAGATAGATATTGTTGACCACGGGAAACCTCGGTCCGACCGCATTGTCGTTAGGACCGACGAGGGGATTATCGCCGGTGAGATTGATATGGTCGACGACCAGATGCGCCTGGCTCGGATCAGCGCAATTGTAGGCGCGATCGACCACTATGACCAACTCGGCCTTGTCCTGATTGCGGATCAAATCCTTGGTGGCCTGATCATACAAACCTTCGCTTGGGCTATACCACTCTTGCTTATCGAGAGTACCGGTAAAATCCAGCCTCTTTGCATATCTCAATTTCAATTTCTCACCCTTTCCATACTGTCGACAAAGGAGCTGCCAGGGCCTTTCCAATCGATACCGAGCCAATCGCCAAGACTATAGGCAATATCGTTAAAACCATCGCGTATGCCGACATCTCCGACAATTGGATCTGGACGATCTACCAGTGATTTGCTGTAAGCGACCAGTGGCACGTACTCGCGCGTATGATCGGTGCCAGGCGCTGTGGGATCGTTACCGTGATCGGAAGACACGATCAAGAGATCATCCTTGCGCATTGACTTCATGATATGGCCGAGCCATTCGTCGATCTCGCAGAGCGCTCGACCATAGCCTTTGGGATCGCGTCTATGTCCATATAGGGAGTCGGTGTCCACTAGATTGGTAAAGATCAGGCCCATGCGATCGGGGCTGTCTTTTGCTACATGGACTTTTTGACTGTCGATTTCGCCTTCGATCGCTGCCAGGGTGTACTTGAGGCCCTCGAGGTTGGACCCAGTATGCACGGCATGCGATAGGCCATTGCCGACAAAGATATCCTCGATCTTGCCAATACCGTAGACTCCGAGTCCAGAGCCCAGGGCGCAATCAAGAAAGGTCGCAGCGGGCGGCGGGACAGCATAGTCGCGGCGATCACCGGAAAGACGCTTGTAATTGCCAGGCGTGCCGACAAAGGGTCGAGCAATCACGCGGCCGACACGATGCGGACCATCGAGGATCTTGCGTGCAATCTCGCACCACTTGTATAGAGTTTCGAGTGGAGTGACAGCAGTGTTGCAGGCTATCTGAAAGACTGAATCGCCTGAAGTATAGACAATTGGATAGCCGGTGCGTGCGTGCTCTTCGCCCAGATCATCGAGCACCTTGGTGCCCGAATAGGGTTTATTGCACAAGATGCCCTCACATCCGGTTTCTTCGATAAATTTGTCGATGATTTCGGGAGGAAAGCCATCAGGATAGAGGGGGAAAGAGACAGGTGAGATGATCCCCATCATTTCCCAGTGGCCCGTCTGAGTATCTTTGCCTTCCGATTTTTCCGCCAATTTCCCATAAAGGCCCTCCGGCCTCTCGGTCTTGCCAACACCCTTTATGGCAGTGATATTGCCGAGGCCCAATCTCTGCATATTGGGCAGGTGCAAACCACCGACTACATGAGCGGTATTGGCGATGCTATTGCAATCGGCACCATCACCAAAGCGCACATGGTCCGGCGAGGCACCGATGCCGCAGCCGTCAATGACGACTACGATTGCTCTTTTTTGATCGTTACCCTTGAGTTGCTGAGACAAAGAGACCTCCTCTCGCACCATGCGCTATGGGTTTGCGCTAACGTCGCGAGTACATATTTGATCGCTCTATTGTAGAGACTTCGCGGCGATTTGTTATGCTCCGAGCGCTTTTTAGGCCCAAATAAAGCGGAGATTTTATTTTTTGGGGACATGCAAACCAGGTTGTATTGGCCAACAAAATCTGGCTAGGATGTCATTATCTTTGTATTCCACAATTTCTTTCTTAGAGATTCTGCAAGCCCACCAAACAACTAGAGCTATCGTTCCAGCCTTCGACTGTCTTTGATCGACAGACGAGCTAGGCCGAGTTTTAGGAGGTTGTTTTTGCTTGCATGTGTGGATGCATCGAACGACACGACGACGGGCCGACAGGCTTTTCGTGTCGATAACCTTCTGTCGGCAACAAACGCTCGCAAGAGCACAAACCAGGAGTCCCATATGAAAAAGCTCATTGCTGTTCTGACTGTCTTCATGGCGTTCTTCGCCACTGCCCAGGTCGCCAACGCCCAGGGTCTGTCCATCTACACCGGCCCTGGCGGCATCAGCGTCCAGGTCGGCGGTCATCGTCACTACAACGATCGCTACTATCGCGACTATCGCTATCGCGATTACCGCGACTATCGCTATCGCGACGACTACCGCTACCGCGACCCGCGCTTCTATCGTCCTCAGCCGGCTCCGATGGTGCGCTACTACTACGACGGCGCCGGTCGCGAGTACTACTTCGACCGCTACGGCTACCGCACCTACACCGGCCGCTACCAGCCCCGCCAGCCCTATCCCTACTACGGGGCCCCGGGCTGTGGTGGTTGCGGCTACTAAGCAGCAGCTGAGATTGCCTGAAGGTCATTGATCATCAAGTAATCGGAGAAGGGGGTGCGTTCGCACCCTCTTCTTTTTTAGAAAATATTCACTGTATAGCATAGTGGAATTGAATCATTGCTCATTTTTGAATTTGCGATATCCGGCTCCTGGTCTGCATGATCGCGAGATTCTACAATAGCTATATGCCGAAAGCAGCACCAGAAATATTGACTACAGCCAA